>JAFKKN010000003.1 GCA_017305535.1 Hyphomicrobiales bacterium
AGACGTGATTTAGCGCAACAGAAGCGCCCTCCACCGGATGAGGCGGCGGAACTTGTAGTCGGTCGTGATCGCTGTAATCTGTACAGTAAAAATTATATCGATATTTCAATGGTATAAGAGTTCGCAGTTTTGTTCTGAATGGCGCGCCAGTTTCATTTCAAAAAAACAACTTATAATCAAATACATAACACGTAGTCGTTGACTCTGGCGCTTGTTTCGGGCGACAAAACGTCCAACAAAACGTCCAACGTCACGGCGAAAATGGAAACGCGCAACGACCGTCTGACCGTGCGAAACGGTGTCTGGCACTACGTCCGCCGTGTGCCGGTTGAATACCGTCAGATCGACCCTCGCGGCATCGTCAAGCTCTCCACCAAGGTCAAGGTCGCCGCCGACCGCTCCGGCACCAAGGCCTCGCGGGTGGCTGCCAAGCTCGATGAAAAACTGGAGCTCTATTGGCGCGGGCTCGCCGGTGGCGCCTCGATCGAGGCGCGGCAGGCCTGGCAAGACGCCGTGGCGCGCGCCCGGACGCTGGACCTCGAATACCTCGCGCCGGCGGAAGGAGCACAGCGGCCCATCTCTGACGTTCTGACGCGGCTCGAAACGCTGATGGAGCACGATCGCTGGCGGCAGCCCGCGATGCGGCAGGCGGCCGGTGGTCTGGTCGAGCGGCCGGCGCTGAAGCTCTCGACGCTGTTCGACGACTACGCTGAGGCCAAGCGCGCCCGCCTGGCCAAGATGTCGGAGGATCAGCAACGCAAATGGAAGTCGGCCAAGCGGCGCGCGGTGGAAATCCTGATCGAACACCTCGAAGGCGACAAGGCGCTTCACGAACTGACTCGCGCCGACATGCTCGGATATACCAAGGTGTGGGAGGACCGCGTCATCGACGAGGGACTGCATCCCGGCACCGCGAACAAGAACATCACCCATATCGTCGGCATGATCCGCACGGTCAACCGCGTGCACCAGCTCCACCTCGATATGGCGATCTTCTCAGATCTGCGTCTCGAGGGCGGCCGCAACAATTCGCGGAAGCCGTTCCTGGTGAAGCACATCACCGGCGAGATTCTCGCGCCCGGCGCGCTGGCCGCACTCAACGACGAGGCGCGCGATGCGTTGCTGGTAGTGGTTGAGACCGGCGCGCGGCCGTCGGAGATCGTCAATCTCGATCCGGCCGGCATCGTCCTCGATGCCGAGATTCCGCACATCAAAATCCGGCCGACCGGGCGCCTGCTGAAAAACGAAGTCTCGGAGCGCGACATTCCGCTGGTCGGCATGGCGCTCGATGCGATGAAGCGTCACCCGGCCGGCTTCCCGCGCTATCGCGACAGAGGCTCGCAGCTCTCGGCCGTGCTGATGAAGCACTTCAAGGCGCACAAGCTGCTGCCGAGCGACGAGCACTCGATCTATTCGCTGCGGCACAGCTTCAAGGATCGGCTAAAGGCGGTGTTGGCGCCGGAGGAACTGATCGACGAGACGATGGGCCACGCGATTGACAAGCCGAAATATGGCGACGGCTACGGGTTGCAGCTCAAGCGGAAGTTTATTCAGGCGATTGCTCTGACGCCGTCGCTGGCCGAGGTCGCCTGCAAGTCGAGATAGCGGCGGGCGCGCGACATGGCGTCGTCCCGCGCGCGCATCGCGGCGATTTCGGATTCGAGGCGCTCGAAGTAGGGCGTCCAGGCAGGGCCGTCTTCCAGCATCATCCACGAGACGAGCGCCAGCGCGCGTTCCAGCCGCTCGATGGTGATGGGCTCGTCTCGCCGGCGACGCATCAGGCGACCGTTTCCGTCGCGCTGACGTCGGCCGGCGCGAGCGTGGTCGGCCCGGCGGCGCGGACGGCGAGGGTGATGCCATCACCGAAACGAATGGCGAGGCCGCGGTCGATCAGATCGTCGACGGCCGGATCCTTGATGCGCCGCGTGCCGAACCGCCAGCGGGCGCGCTTGGGGTCGCGGGTGAAGTCGCCATGGCGCAACAGGCGCAGCAACATGCGCTGGAGCGGGGTGAGGGGCGCCCTCAAGATGCGCCGCCTTTCGCGCCGGCGGCGCGGAGCTCGCGGCGGCAGCGGGCGAGATCCTCGCGGAGGCCCTTGATCTGTTTCGCCGCCCAGCGTGTGCCGTGGCGGTGAATGTCTTCGACGATCGCGCCGAGCAGCGCGTCATGCTTGCGGCGGATATCCTCGATCATCGTGTTGATCGCCGCTGCCGTCTGCTCGCCGGCGTCGGGCTTGTGATGGTGCGTGTCCGCGAGAAACTGGCGCGGCGCCGGGAGACGGCGCGCGCGGGCCTCGACGTGGTGACGGTACGGGCCGGTCATGCCGGCACCTGCGGTTTATGCAGGGTGGCACGCTCCGCGTCTATTCGCGCGCACATCGCGGCGAAGGTTTCACTCTTCAGCCAGTACTGAAAAACGATGTAGATACCGTCGCCCTCGACGTGCTTGGAGAGCAAATGACCGTTCTGGTTCAGGCCGTGATCGGTGCAGGGGCGGTCGATCTTGTCGAAGTCGGCGCGGCTTTTGATGCCGATATAGATTAGGTTTGGCGAGGTAACGCCGACGAACTCCATCGGGTTCTCCTCGAAGCGATCAGCACGCAAAAGGTCGTCGGTGGCTTTAGCTTGCAAGGGCGCATCGGTCATGCCGGCACCTTTTCCGACATGACGGCGTCGACGGCCGCGAGCTGCTCTTCGAACGCGCGCTTCTCGGCCTGCCATTCGAGCAGGATGACGTTGGCCTCAAGCTGGGTGCAGGTGGCGAGATTGTCGGGCGCTACCGGGGGTGGCACAGTGGTCGCGGAAACCAAGACTGGCCGGCAAACAACGTGAAGATCGTTTTTGACATTTCGCTGCGGAAACTCCTCAGCCGCACCGTCCTGGCGATGATCCTCTTCAATGTGGCGCGCGAACGCATCGTTCGCAGGCTCCGTGGTAAGAGGCAGCATTCCGCCAAGCGACGGAGCGGCTGCAACAGCGGTACGCGGCCTATTGCAAAAGAGGCCAAAGACCAGCCCTATTTGACGATTGATATGTTGAAAGCTCCACCGCCACCGCCGGAGCGCAAGCGGAACTTCCAGTTGCCCAGAGGCCTCCGAAAACTGTTGGGTCGGATCAATTGACGTGGCGTGCGCCATCGTGCGTCTCCCGAGTTGTGGTCGGGAGATATTTACATCAGATGAAAATTACGGACAACTTAATTTTTGCATCAGGTGAAAATTCTAGGATTCGTTTACGATCGTTTTGACGATCGAAAGGATCTGTTTGCGTTCCTTGGCGTCGGCGCGAGCCCAGTAAGGGCCGATATCGTCTTCATCATTCGGACCGCGCATCTGCAGCGTCAGCGCATCGGTGCCAAACACTTCAGCCACGGTTTCCAACGTCTGTAGAGTGATGCTGGGGTCGCCCGTTTCCAAACGCGAAATCGTCGCAACTGAGCAATCGCACAGCTCGGCGAGTTGCGTCTGCGACATCTTCGCGGCGTTACGCCACTCGCGGACGTAGGTCCGGCGGCGAGTTATCCCAGCCCGCGTTTGTCCAACTCGTCTTGACATTTCAAAGACTTACATCAGGCGCAAGGATTGGGCTCTATCATCTGGTGAAAATTTTCAGTCGCAAGAATTTGCATCTGATGTAAATTCTCGACATGAGTGATTCGCCCAATCCGATCCGCATATGGCGCTTGGCTAAAGATCTGAGCCTTGAAGAGGCGTGCGCGCTGTTCGTCGAGCGCGGTTACCAGCCGCCCTCGACGGCGAAGCTGTCTCGGATCGAGCGCGGCCAACCGGTGCCGGTTGAGATGCTCGCGGCGCTTTCCGCTCTCACCGGCATTCCTGCACGAGAGTTGCGGCCCGATCTGGCGGCTCTGTTCGACGCGGAGGCGGCCTGATGTCAGTGGCAGCCGCCCTCGGCCATCACGTCGTCGATCGCCACGTCGTCGTCCTGAAACGCGGTGCACTGGCGCAGTCCGCGCGCGAACGTCGCTTCCGGCAGCACCAGGCGCGCCACCACGATGCGCTCGCGCGCACCGCCGCCGACGCTTCGCGTCGTGTAGAGCGTGACGCGAACGCAGCTCGCGCCGACTTTTTCGATTTCGCCGATGCCTTCCACAAACGTATCCGCCACGCAGGCCGGATCGATCAATTCGGTGAAGTCTGTACCCCTCACGTGCGCCGTCATTCTGTGCCCCAGCGTCTTTTTGCTGCGGCAATTGTCGGTTGCGCGCCGGGTGCTCGGCTACTCGCCCTTGGTAACACGGTAAACGGCGCGGGGACGTCGGCATGATCTCGGGACCCTTCGGCAATGATGGCGGCATCTGGCGGCACATCTCATTTGTTCCGCGCGGCTCTGACGGCGAGCGTGCCTTCGCGGATCATGTCGAGGCTCCGGCGAGCCGCGGTGTACATCGTGAGCACATCCGCAGGGCTGCGCGGATTCTCTTGAAAAGTTTCGGTCTCGGCGCTCGCGAGCAGGGTGTCAGCCGCCTCGATCAGCTTCCCGGCGTTCGACTTCTGGCTGAGCAGAGCGATCAGCAGCGCCTCGACCGCGAGCAAGCGGCCGGGAAGCTGAGTGTTCAGGTTGTCGATTGGGTTCGTCATTGGGTGGCTTTCACTTGGGGGCGTCGATGATCGTGAAGGTACGTCCGCGCGGCTCGCGGAGCAAAAAACGGCGTTTCCCCGCGGGGAATCAGAATTTCCCCACGGGGAATCAGATTTCGCCAGTCATGCAAAAAGTGAGGGGCTCTCTTAAACCGGTTAAAGCCGCGCAAGAGCTCGTGTTTTTGACCGGGCAGCCACTCTCGACCTGCCAGAAAGTGCTGTCCGGACACCTCGACGAAAATCACAAAATGTTGGCCGCTTTTTTCCGGTCGCGGCTGATCACCAGCGCGATCATCGGCCTCACCGAAGGCGTCACCGATCCAGACGCCAAGGCCATCCGCAAGTTCTGCCAGAAGCTCGAACTGAAGCGGCAGCTCGCTGCCCTCGACCAGGAGGACGGCGAATGATCGCGGTCACGGCGCTCAAGATCGTCATCGCCATCCTCTCCATCTTCTTCGCGCTGTGTGTCGCGTGCGCGTTGTGGGTCGGGCTGCGCCGCGAGGCGCGGCCCGATCCTTTCGCCTCGTCGTTCGGCGATGTCCCTCACACCGTTCGGCCGGAGTTGCCCTCCGCCCCGAAGCGGGCGGCCGGCGCTTCTCCATCCCCTCGGGCCTCGGCCGCCCGCGGCTTCGCGCGACGGGAGTCCTGACCATGCTCGGTTGTTCGATTTGCGGCTCCGTCATCACCGACCGACACGAGCCCGGCTGCACACACCCGCTGGCGACCGGTTCGTATTTCACTGTGCCGCAGACGGCAAACTTTCT
Organism: Hyphomicrobiales bacterium; assembly: GCA_017305535.1. Lineage (GTDB taxonomy): Bacteria > Pseudomonadota > Alphaproteobacteria > Rhizobiales > Xanthobacteraceae > 62-47. The sequence goes on from JAFKKN010000003.1 coordinate 5,362, forward strand.
CGCCGCCAAGGCCGTCGGCTACGCGACAGCATTTCTCGACGGCCGCAGCGCCGCGCCGCAGCTCGGCGCCGAAGCGGATCAACTGATGCTCGACATGCTGGCGGTGCCGCTCGATGTCGACGCCGCGAACCTCAACGATCCGGCGCGGCTTCTGGTCATCACCATGATGAGGATGTCGCGCTGCAAGGAGCCCTGGCGGCTCGAACGCTGGAAGATGATCGCGGCATCGTTGGTCGAATTGGTGCGCCGTGAATCGAAAGAACTGCGCGAGAGCGGAGTGCAGCAGTCATGAAGCCGCTCTCGCAGACGTTGAGCAGCCTTGTTGTTCTCACCGAGGAGATGCTCGCCCGGCCGCTGCTCGATCCGCGCTCGATCGCCTCGCACTTCGCGGCGATCGCCGCCGACGTGCGCGCTGCCGAGGCGCGACCGGCTGAAGGCATCCGCACCACGTCGGCCGCGCTGGTGACGGTGACCGCGATCGAGGAATACCGGCACGCGACGAACGATCGCGCGCCAATGTGGCTGATGCTGATCGGCGCCACGCTGCCGCTGCTCCGTGCGGCGGCATTCGACGCTTTCAACGAAGAACGGCAGGGGAGGGAATAATGGGCAGGCGAATCTATCTCGCGTCGTCGTGGCGTAACGCGCGGCAGCCGCACCTTGTCGAATATCTCCGGCAGGAAGGACATCTTGTCTACGACTTCCGGGCGCCGTTCAACGGCGTTCCAGGCTTTGCCTGGAGCGAGATCGACCCGAACTGGCAAGCATGGTCGGCACAGCGCTATCGCGAATTGCTGACGACGTCGCCGATCGCCGCGCGGGGTTTCATCAGCGATCTGCGCGGAATGCAGTGGGCCGATACCTGCGTTCTGTTGTTGCCGTGCGGACGGTCGGCTCACCTTGAGGCTGGATGGTTCTGCGGCCAGGGCAAGCGATGCATTATCTTAACGCAAGATGGTGAGGAGCCGGAGCTGATGGCTCTTCTCGCGACCGACATCTGCATCTCCGTTGCGGAACTGATCGGAGCGCTGGCATCATGATGTCGGAGATCAAGGCGCTCCAGCAAGAATACGCCACGCTGAGTCAGCGGGTGCTTGAGCTATATCGGCGGTCGGACAGTCCTAACATCCGCGACCTCCAGACCCGCGAGGAGCAGATCGTCAGGCGGCTCCGTGAGCTCGGCAGCTCGCCGTACCCGGCTCGATGCGAGGACGATCATCTTCGCGCGGCGAGGGCCTGCTAGCGATGACCGCGCTGCGCCCGATAAAACCGCTCAAGCTGCCGGACCTGGTGCCGGCGACGATCGACGGCGACAAGCCGTCGCTGGAATGGGTGGCGCCGACAGCACTGCTGGTCGACGGCACCTATCAGCGCGACCTGTCGGAACGCTCGCTGCGGCTGATCAAGCGCATGGTCAGCGAATTCAGCTGGAGCCGGATGAAGCCGCCGATCGTGGTCAAGGCCGGGCCTGGCTCGCTGCACATCATCGACGGACAGCACACCGCCATCGCGGCGGCGACGATCGGTGTGCAGAAGATTCCTGTCTTCATCGTCCAGGCCGATAACGTCGACGAGCGCGCGCGCGCCTTTGTCGGCCACAACACCGATCGCGTCACGGTGTCGTCGATCGACATCTATCGCGCGTTGCTGGCTTCCGGCGATCCCGACGCCCAGGACGTCGACAATGTCTGCCGGCGCGCCGGCGTGCGGATTCGCATCATCTCGCCGTCGTCGGCGATCGCCGAGGGTGATACCGCCGCGGTCGGCGTGGTGCGCGCGCTGGTGAGGCGCCGCGGCGTCATGCGGGCGCGCAAGGTGCTGCAGTGCCTGGTCAAGGCGCGGCGGAAGCCGATCGGCGCTTCTGAAATTCTCGCCGTCGATCGGATCGTCTGCGAGGACCGGCCGGACGTCGACCTCGATGCGCTGACGGCCGCGATCGTGGTCGAGGGCGCCGCCGGCATTGCTCAGGCGGTTGCCGACGCGCGGCTGAAGCGCGTGCCGGTCTGGCGCTGCATCAAGGATCGGCTGCTCGCCCGTCTCGGGGGGGGGCGTGACGCATGACGCTCCGCGACGATTACGTCCAGGCACTCGAACGGCAGATCGACGAGCTGCAGCACCGCGTGCGCGTGCTCGAGGAAATCACAGGCGCTGCGCTCGATGCGCCGCTCGAGCTCGGCCTGACGCGAAGCGAAGCCACTATTCTCGGTCTGCTCGCCAAAAACGAAGTGGTGCGGAAGGCGTCGGTGCTGGAAATGCTCTACATGCATAAGCAGGATGAGGCCGAGATCAAGATTGTCGACGTTTTCGTCTGCAAGATTCGCCGCAAGCTGAAGCCGTTCGGTGTCGTGATCGACACCGTCTGGGGCCAGGGCTACTCGATGCCTGGCGCCAGCAAAGCGATTGTCGCCGTCATGCTGAAGGCCCGCGCCGCATGACGATGTTGGCGCAATACGATCGGGCGAGGGCGGCACTGGCGGAAGCCACCAAGGTCGACGAGGTGCTGCCGCTCCTCGACGAGCTCGAACACGTCAAGCTCTACGCCAAACAGATTCGCGACAAAGCTCTGCTTGCCGACGCGTCGGTGTTTCAGCTTCGTGCGGAGCGTCGGCTCGGGATCCTGCTCGCAGCTGCGAAGGAAGCCGGGCAACTCGCCGAGAAAGGCCGGCGGCGCGCGGCACCGGCCGATGACGGCGCGGCGCTGCCGGCGACGCTGGAGGAGATCGGCGTCGATCGCAAGTTGTCCGCAGCGGCGCAAAAGCTGGCGGCGTTGTCCGATCGCGATTTTGAGAGCGGCGTCGAGGCCACACGCGAACGCGTCATCTCCGGTCGCGCCAAGATCATCGACGATGCGCCGATCGGCGGTGCGCGCGCTATCATGGCCGGCCGTGTCGAGGCCGATGACAGTCTCGATTACTTCCCGACGCCGCCGTGGGCCACGCGGGCGCTGTTCGAGCATGTTATTCCGGCGATCGATGTCGAGTTGCCGATGCGGCTGGCATGGGAGCCGGCGTGCGGCGAGGGTCATATCGCGGAGGTGCTGCGCGAGTATGTTCCCGTCGTCTACGCCAGCGATATTCACGATTACGGCTACGCGGCCGCGCGCCGCGACTTCCTGAAGGCCGACGCGACCTCGGCGCCGGAAGTCGACTGGATCGTCACCAACCCGCCGTTTGACGACGCTGCGATCGAGTTCGTGCTGCGCGCGCGCGAGCTCGCGCCGAACGTCGCGATGTTCTTCCGCTCGCAGTGGGCGGTCGAGGGCATCGGCCGCTATGAGCGGTTGTTCCGCGACGCGCCGCCGACGCTCTGCGCTTTCTTTGTGGAACGCGTGCCGTTGGTGAAAGGGCGCTGGGATCCTGATGCGTCGACCGCGACGGCCTATTGCTGGTTGTTGTGGTGCGATTCCGTTCCGCCATTGCCGACATTCTGGATCCCGCCTGGCTGCCGGGAAGGCCTCACCAGGCCCGACGACATCGAGCGCTTCACGGCGCATCCGGTCCGCAGCCTAGTGCGCGAGGAGGAGGCGGCCTGATGTGCGTTCTGCCCGATATCGCGCATTGCCCGCTCTATATCGCCAGCCATGACGGCGACGGCCTTGGCTGCGTCGATGATCTTGCGCGGCCGTGCAAGGTCTCGCGTGGTGAAATGGATTGGCAGACCGCGCTTCTCCGTCTCGCCGCGACCGATCGGGATTATCCGCTCGTACTGCAATTGATAGATACGCGAGGTGCGGCATGACCCGCGTTCGCCCGCAACAGCGTCGCGCGCTGGAAACGATCGCTATCGAGCATGACGGTCATCGCTTCAAGATTGGCGTCGGCCGTGAGTTCGCCGATCGGCGCGAGCTCGGCGCGCCGGTCGAAGTCTTCATCAATGCACAGAAGGTGAATTCGCTGCTCGATGCGCTGGCCTGCGATGGCGCCATCCTGATGTCGCTGTTGCTGCAGCACGGCTGTACGGCCGCAGATATCGCGCGCTCGATGAAACGTAATTCCGATGGTGCGCCGGCGTCGGTGCTGGGCCTCGCCGCATCACTCCTCAACCAGACAGCACACCCCGAGGGAGATTGAAACCATGGATATCCAGGTGCCGCTGAACCAATTGCGGTTCGGCCACGAAGATCAGGAAGCGATCAATGCGCGCGTTGTCGGCCGCAATGACGATATCGCCGCGCTGGCCGCGAATCTGCACGCGCGCGGGCAGATCGAAAACCTAATCGTGAAGCGGAATGTTGACGGCGGCTATTCCGTCTCGAACGGCAATCGCCGGCTCGCCGCGTTTCATATGATCTATGGCGAAGGCAGTGACCAGCTCGTCAACTGCACCGTGCGCGACGTCGACGGCGCCGGCGCGTTCGAGGATTCGCTGACGACGGCCGTGACGGCGAAGCAACTCCACCCCGTCGACCAGTACGAAGCCTTCGCGCGGCTCGCTGAGAGCGGAAAGGAAAACGAGGAGATCGCTCGACAGTACGGCCTGACGGACAAGGACGTCCAGCGTGCGCTGGCGCTGGGGCATCTGTCGCCGCAAGTGCGCGACGCCTGGCGCCACGGCGAGATCAAGGCCGAGGTGGCGCAGGCCTTCACGCTCGCCGCCACCCACAAGGCGCAGGACAAGCTGTTCGACAAACTGGCGAAACAGAACGGGCTTCATGCACACGTCATCAGGCGGGAGCTAGGTGCGACCGATAGCGAAGTCGGCCAGCTTCTGCCATTCGTCGGAGCGGACGCCTATCGCGCCGCCGGCGGCACGGTGACCGTCGACCTATTCGGCGATGCACATATCGTCTCGGATCCGGCATTGCTGAAGCAACTTGCATCCGATCGGCTGCAGGAAGTCTGCGACAATCTGAAGGCGGAGGGCTGGGCCTGGGCGAAGTCAATGAGCGACCTACCAACCGGTGCGCGCTGGTGGAAAAAGGTCGAGCCGAAAGCGCTGCAGTTCGAGGGCGACGAAGAACAGCGGCTGAAGGCCCTGCAGTCGGAGCGCAAGGCCCTCGAGGACCGCTATCAGAGCGACGAGGAGTTTGACTATGATGAGTATGAGGAGGGCATGGAGCGCCTCGATCGTGACATCGAGTCGCTCGAAGGACTTGTGCGGGCGCGGTCGTTCACCGATCGGCAGAAAGCTGCGGCCGGCTGCATTGTCGATATCGATGAAGGCGCTTTGATCGTCACCTACGGCGTGCGCGAGCCGGAGGAAGTGAAGTCTGCCGGCGGTGATGCTGGCGAATCCGGGAAAAAGAAGGCGGTGAACAAAGCCGCGAAGAACGATCCTCCGGATGATGTTGCCGACGCGGAAATTTCCAACGCGCTCGTGCATCGGCTGTCCGTGCAACTCACGACCGGTACGGCCACCGCACTGGCGCAGGATCATGAGCTGGCGCTGTGTGTGCTGCTCGCCGGCTTCGCCGCGGATCATGGTTGCGGCGTCAGACTCAGCGTGATTGGTCTCGGCGGTTCAACGCTTGATCTGTTCGGGACGTGTAACTTTGTGGATGCGCTGACGTTGGCGCGCAAGCTCAAGCATGAAGAGCGCCTGGCGCTGGTCGCCGAGATCGCCGCGGCCGCGCTGGACTTCCAGAACAAGCCGCTCGATCAGAATCCGACCGATCGGCTGCACGGCCCGCGTTCCGTCTGCGCGGCGATCGACGCGGTGCTCCTGAATCCGGCGCTGCGTGGGGCGTTCGATGCGCGGGATTACTTCGGTGCGGTGCCGAAGGCGATCGCGTTGGCGGCGATCGCCGATGCGCTCGGGCCCGACGCGGCAAAGCCGCTCGCCAATAAGCCGAAAGCCGACATCGTCGATTTCGCCATCGCCAACGTGCCCGGCACCGGTTGGCTGCCGCCGCAGCTTCGCGCTGCCGGCTATGACGGGCCGCCGATCGGCAAGACCGTGAAGCTGCCGCCGGCGTGCAAGGCCGCTGCGAAAAAGAAGGCTGCACCGACCAAACGCGGCAAGGCGGCTCCGCTGAAAAAGCGAGCCCCGGCAAAGAAGGCGGCGAAAAAAGCAGCGAAAAAACGCAAGGCGGCCTGATCGCGGGCTGGGGCAGGGGCAATGGGCGAGGATCTGCATCACGGCGTCGTGGCGTTCGAGCCGCTGGCGCGCGGCCGCGAGGCCGTGATGCTCGGCCGCGTCCAGGTCGGCGAGATCTCGCCGGTCCACGATCCGCGCTCCGTTTTTCCGATGTGCTTCCGTCTCGATCTGCCGAACGTCCAGACCAAGGCCTGGACGCCGGCGCGCGACGTCGACGATGCGCGGCGCCTGGTGCTGGCGCGCTTGAACGATTGGCTTAACGCCGCAGGCCTGCGGCCGATTGGGGCGCCATGAAACCTCCCGGCACGACCACGTTGGCGCGAATGCGCCTCACTGCCGGCAACGCGGCTGGCGACATCGAGCGGATGCAGGATCATCTCGTCGATACCGGTGTGCAGCCGTCGCCGGCCGAAACCGCGATCGCGCGGCGCGATGACTTTCACGGCATCGTGCGGCTAATCGATGAAATTCTCCATGACAACGACTTGAAGCGTGTCGTGCTCGAAAAGCTGAGGACGTAAATGGGCTTGATCAGCGAGCAGGAGCTCGAGGACATCAAGGCGCGTCACAGCCTGGCCGATGTCGCCGGCGGCTATGTGAAGCTGCGCCGTGCCGGCGCGCGCCTGGTCGGACCATGCCCGATCTGCGGCGGCCGCGCGTCGTCGCAACGCTTTGAGATCCTCGCCGGCGGTGACTCGTGGGTCTGCGCCGTCTGTCGCGAAGGCGGTGACGTTATCTATCTCGTGCAGAAGGCCGAAGACTGCGACTTTCGCCAGGCGATCGAGCGCCTCGGCGGGCGCGCTGTGGTTGATCCGGCCGAGACACAGAAACTGTTCGAGGCGCGCGAAGCCAAGCGTCTCGCGCGGGAGAAAGAAGCCGATCGATATCGTGAGGCCGAACGCAAGCGGCTGTACCGGCAATGGACGTCGGCGATGCCGATCGCTGGCACGCCGGCAGCGGATTATCTTGTCGGGCGCGGGTTGATCGTGCCCGAGCATTGTCCTGGCCTGCGCTATTTGCCGTCGGCAATCTATTGGCACGGTGAGACGATCGACTCTCACGGCCGCAGCGGTCCTCGCGCGTTTCATACCGGCCCGGCGATGCCAGCCGCGTTCATTCGTGCCGACGGCCGTTTCGGAGGGCTGCACATAACGTTCCTCGGCGCCGGCGCCCCACCCGCGAAGGTTGAACTGCTCGATCCCGAAACCGGCGAGATGCTCCCGGCGAAAAAGATGCGCGGTTCGAAAACCGGCGCTTATATCGAGGTGGCGCGGCCGGCGGCGGGCGTTGAGGCAATTCGGCGCCTGGTGATCGGCGAGGGCATCGAGACTGTGCTGTCGTTGCGCACCGCCTTCATCCTTGGCGATCGCGATATTTCCGACATCGGGTTCTGGGCGGCCGGCGATCTCGGCAACATGGCTGGCCGCGCATCCGATACCGTTGTGCATCCTGAATTGAAGACCCCATCTGGACGGCCGCAGCACGTACCGGGACCGGTGCCGGATCCTGACGACAAGGGCCAGACGATTCCGGATATGGTCAATAACCTGATGCTGCTGGGCGATGGCGACAGCGAGCCGCTGCTGACGCAACACGCCATGATGCGCGCCGCGCGTCGTTACAGCCGTCCAGGGCGCACCATTCGCATTGTGTTCGCGCCGGCCGGCATGGACTTCAATGATCTCTTGCAGAGTGAAGAAGATGAACCGGCGGACGCTTAAGAAACACTGCCGTCGCGCGATGGCAATCCTGATCGATCAGTATGGATACAACGAAAAGGACTTCCAGCCATCAAATGGCGAGGAGACGATAGATGCTCCGCTGCGGATGGAGAGGCGGTTTGTTAGGGATGGTTGGCTTGAGCCGGGGCTGTTGAAGGGGACGCCGTTACATTGGCCGATTTACGATCATCCTTACGATGACGGCGGACCGAAGCTGCCGAGCGATATTCTGGCCGAACTTCGCATGTGGGAGAATACTTCCGACGATGAAATTCGGGAGATGCTCGCGTGACCCGGACATGTCGTTTTTGCGGTTGCACTGACCTACATGCCTGCGCCGGCGGCTGCCATTGGGTCGGCTATAACATCTGCAGCGCGTGCGCTTTTGCTCGGACGAATCCACATGGCAAGATCGATGGCACCAACGTTGCGTTGGCGATCGTGGTCGACGGCCGTTTCTTCTGCGGCTTTGGCGCGCGGCGCATCAAGTCAGCCTGGAGCGTCGCCGGCGCGACGTTGTTCCTGCCGGGCTCGGGCGAGAAGATCGCGGCCACGCTGAAGCGCGTGAACAATGTGCGGCCGTCGGCGATCTGTTGGATCGTTGCGCTCGATGTCGATGCACCGAACATCACAGGACGGCCTCAATGAAAAAAGGCGTGAAGGCCATCCTCGATCTCGTCGACGCGGCCGTGCCGTTCGTCGATCGGCCGGAGCCGGTCGAGCTCGATCCGGCCGAGATCCGCCGGCGTGGGCTCGAGGAGCTTAACGGCATTCTCGCGAGGCTCGCGACCGTCGAGCTCGACGATCGTATGCCGGCGTTGATGTCGGCCGCCGAGGCGGTCGGCAGTCTGCTCGCCGTCGACGCCGTGCATGACGGCTTCGCGCGCGCGGCGTTGGAACGCGCGGCGGGCGAAATAGGTCTGGTGCGTGACCACAAGATGAAAGGCGTGCGCGCGGCGATCGCGGCCGGCATCAAGGCCGGGAAGGCGCGGCCTAGCGACCTGGGGACGGCCGGCTTCAAGCCGGCCAAGAAAAAGCGTCGGCCGCGACCAGCGGCCGGCCGATCCTCTTCACCTTCCTCCTCGCCGTCGCCTTCTACGCCTCCCGCATCTTCCCTGCCGCCCGTCGCCGCCCCCGCGCCCCCGGCCGAGGCGAGCAAATCGGCAAGCTCCCAAACGGGAGCTAATCCGGCGGCGGATGACAATGGGGGAGCGGGGGGAGGCGAGCCGCCCGACGACGCCGGTGATGATGTTGATGATGGCGACGATGCCGCCAATCGGCTCAATTTGCGGCTCGGTTTCTTTCCGATGACGGATCTCGGCAATGCGGAACGCTTCCGCGAGCGATATCGCGGCCGTCTGTTGTATTGTTCGGCAATCGGCTGGCTCGCGTGGGACGGCAAGCGTTACAGCGCGGAAGGCGCCGAGGAACTGGTGAAGATCGCCGAACACGACACGGTACGCGCCATCCAGGCTGAGGCCGAGGCCATTCGCGAGAGCGGCAACCGTGATGAGGGCGACGAAGGCGGCCGGGATTTCATCTTCGAGGTCAAAGCCGACAAAACCGTCGTGATGTATTCCGACAAGTTGGCGCGTTGGGGCCGGTCGTCCGAAGCTGCGAACAAGCTCGGAGCTCTGTCGAAGCGCGGCGCGCCGTATCTATCAATCGGCATGGATAAGCTCGATGCGGACCCGATGAAGATCAACGTCGCCAATGGCACGCTGGTGGTCCGCCGAGGCGTCGAGGGTGACTACATCGGCTTTAAACCTCATGATCCGGCCGATCTGATCACGAAACTATCGCCCGTGGTATACGACAAGACGGCGACGTGTCCGGTGTATGACGCCTTCCTCGCGAAGATCCAGCCATCGGAGAAGATGCGCCGCTTCCTCCACCAATGGGGCGGGCTCTCGCTTACAGGTGATACTAGCGAACAGAAACTCGCGTTCCTTTACGGCAAGGGGCGCAACGGCAAGTCCACGCTGGTGGATATCTGGAGCACCGTCGCCGGTGACTACGGTGAGACGGTGCCGATCGAAACATTCCTCGACCACGGCAAGGCGCGCGGTGCTGGGCAGGCGACACCGGACCTTGCCATCCTGCCGGGCAAGCGCATGCTGCGGACTTCGGAGCCGGAAAAGGGCTCGAAGCTGGCAGAATCATTGATCAAGCTGGTGACGGGTGGCGAGCCTATTCAGGCGCGCCACCTGAACCGCGATTTCTTCAAGTTTTATCCGCGCTTCAAGCTGACCATGTCGGGCAATTACCGGCCGCAGATCGGTGGCACTGACGAAGGCATCTGGCGACGAATGCGACTGGTGCCGTTCAACGTCGCCATCTCGAAAGAGGAAATCGATATCCACCTGGCCGACAAGCTGCGCAAGGAGGCGAGCGGCATCCTTAACCGTCTGCTCGATGGGCTGCGCGATTGGTGCGACCACGGCTTGAGCGAGCCCGACGAGGTGATCGAGGCAACGGCACAATACCGCAGCGACAGCGACCCGCTCGGGCGCTTCCTGCAAACCTGCGTCGAAGCCTCGAGCGGCTCACGCGTGCAATCCAGCGTCATGCACGAGCTGTTTGACGCGTGGTGCAAATCATCAGGCGAGAAGACGTGGAGTCCGCGCGGCTTCGGCCTGGCGCTGAAGGAGCGCGGTTTCGTCTCGAAACAGTCGAACGTTATGTGGTGGCTCGACGTGAAGCTGATCAAGTCGATCCATGAATTCGTCGATGCCGACGGCAAGCCTCGGCATGTCAGTGGCGAGGATGACAAGAAGGATGAGACCGATGCGGCCGATGTCCCGTTCTGATCCTCCCATCCTCCCAAAATCGGGAGCTTGCGATTCGCTGTAACGCGTTGATTTTGTGTTGTTTGGGAGCTTGCGGGAGGAATGGGAGCTTTTTCTATATGTCACATGTGCGCGTGCAGGCGCGCGAGCGCATGAAAGCTCATATGGAAACAAGCTCCCAATCCTCCCATCCTCCCAAATGAAAATTTAAGCCTTTGATTACTTAAGGGCTTTTGTGATGGGAGGATCGAAGAGGGCCTTAGGCAAGCTCCCATCGATCCTCCCAAGGTAAATGTTCCAAGTCAGAACATTTAATTGACGGCAAGTCCGGCGGCGCCGGCACCAGCAAACGAGGGGATATCGTCTGTTGGAGATATCGATGAAGGAAACGGGCGCGCTGCAATGGAACGTTGGCGATATCGTCGGTATGCTGAACGGAGAGACATTGCGACCGCAATCGCCGGCGGCGGCATGGCATCTGGTGCAGGTGATGTCCGGCCGCGAGCGGACGATCGCTGAGTTCCTGCACCGCTACCGCTTCGAAACGTATTACCCGCTCACCACGGTGATGAAGGCGGTGCCGCGCAAGCAGCTCTCGGCAAAGCAGCGGCACAGCAAGGCGCGGATCGCGCGGCCGAAGATCGTGCCGTTGCTGCCGGGCTATTTGCTCGTGTTGATGGATATGAAAGCGGGCGACTGGCACGCGCTGTTTCGGCTCGCGGGCGTGCGCGGCGTCTGGTGTGAGGGCGATTTGCCGGTGCTGATACGACAGACCGATCTCGATAATCTGCGTTGCCGTGAGGTTGATGGCGTCATTCCGGGCGACATCACCATCGGTTCGCTGTTCTGCGGCAAGGTCGGCGACCATGTGCGCATTACCGAAGGGCCTTTCGCCAGTTTTCCTGCCGTCATTGAGGAACTGCCCCCTGGATATCAACCGGGCGATCGCCTCGAAGAGCTTGACGAATCGAAACGCGTGACGCTTCTTGTCAACATCTTCGGTCGACCGACGCCGGTGCATCTACCGCTAGGTGAGTTCGAGGCGATCTGATGGCAGCCACCCCGTAACCACCCGGAGTGCCGCGCATGCCATGTCCAAGCCCCGCTGGTGCGGGGCTTTGTTATTTCAGTCCATAAGGTGCGACCCCTATCCTTCGCCGCCTGGGAGACGGAATCATGAAGTAAGTCATCGCATCATAACCTTCAGGGAGAGCCCGGCCTGCATGTCCGCAGCGCCGGGCTTTTGCGTTCATAGGGTGAGTGGTCATTCGCGTGACCGCTGCCCTCCTTGGGCGTTTCCTCCCTAAACTTCAGGGCTGCTGTCATCGGTCGATGCGGCAGCCCATTGTTTGAGATGCCGAAACGTCCAGCATTGTTCAGGCCGCATGGCGAGCCATCGTCTGCGGAACGTGTCAGCAACTACAATGATCGGCGTGGGTCATCACGTGAGCGTGGTTATGATACGCGTTGGGATGACTTATCGAGGGGCTTCCGCCGTGCGAACCCACTCTGCCTGGGATGTCAGGCCATCGGACGCGTTGTGCTGACTGACGTTTGCGATCACGTCATCCCGCATCGTGGTGATCGACGGTTGTTTTGGGACCCGGCCAACAGACAGCCGGCGTGCAACTGGCATCACTCCGCAGTCAAACAGACGCTGGAGCGTATGTACGACGATGGCGAGATCGCTGCCGATCAGCTTCGGCTCGACAGCGCCGCTGCAATCGAGCTCACGCGCGAGATGATGGACCCCTAGGGGGGGGCATCAAAAGTCCATGGCCGAGGGGCCCGGACCGCCTGGGTAGAGCAGGAAAAAAAACGCGCGAATTGGCCAGAAGTTTTTTTTACGAGGATGCCACACCGTGAAAGGCCGCAAGGCACAACCAGCGTTGAGCGATGCGAAGGTCGACCCGGCCAAGCGCGTGCGACGTACCAAGGCGCAGAAGGCGATCGAGGCCGTCGAGCAGCGCGCGCAGCTCGCGCGCGATCGCGCGGCGCAGTTTGCGGCTGGTCAGACCGACGTGACGATGCCGGCGTTCCTCGCGGAGAATCCGCAGTACGCGGGTGCCGCCGCCGTCTGGCGCTATCACGTGGAACTGCTGAAGCAGCGAAATTTTTGGGGCCCGGCCTTCATCGGACCGTTCACCGGGTTCTGCATCTACTACGACGAGTTTCTGGCTGCCGATCGCGAAGTGAAGGAAAAGGGCTGGGGCGTCGAGGGCAAATCGACGTCTGGAGGACAGCGGTTCTGGAAGAATCCGGCGGTTGAGGTGCGAGATCACGCGTTTGCGCGGGTGCTAGAGCTCTCGACGCGGTACGCGTTCACGCCGCTCGACCTCTACAAGCTGGAACGTGAATCTGCGGCGGCGCGCGGCGGCCGCGGTCCCGGCGAACAGCTCCCGTTATCGGACGACGGTGCGCCAGACTCCGATCGACCCGCGCCGTCGGCGGATGACAGCTTCGCGCCTGGTGCGATGACCGCGTTCGACGGCGAACCGCCGCCGGACCAGTACAACTGACAACCGATGATGGGCGCTGCAACCGCCGCAGCCGCGTCGGTTGCGGAGCCCGAGTGGGTCACGCGCGCTGCGGACGAGCATGGCTGGAAATGGGTTCGCATCAATTGGCAGCGGGCGTGCGCGCAGCCGGGATTCTGGTACGACGAGCGGAAGGCTGACGGCGCGGTCGCGCGCTTTCCGAAATACTTCAAGCTGACGATTCTTCATTTCGCCGGCGTGCCGTTTATCCCGTCGTTCTGGCAGGAATGCATCATTCGCCTGCTGTTCGGCTGCAAGATCCCTGCGGAAATCATCGATCCGCGGACGCATCGCAAGTCACGTCGTTGGGTGCGGCTATTTCGTGAGCTGCGGCTGTGGGTTCCGCGAAAGGCTGGTAAGACGGAGTTTCTCGCCGCGCTGGCGTTGTTGGTTTGGTACTACGAGGGGCTGATCGGCGGCGAAGGCTATTGCTTCGCTCGCGACGAGAAGCAGGCAGCTCAAGTGTTCGGCCGCATGTCGGCAATGATCGGATCCTCCGATCCGCTTAGCGCCGAGTTGCGGGTCTATACTGATAAGATCTGGTGTCAGTCACTGCTGGCGCCGTTCTTCCGGATCACGTCGAAGGCTGAGGGTAAACACGGCCGCGTGCCTTACGTCACCGTCGGCGACGAAATGCACGAATGGAAGTCGCGCGATCTCGCCGACAACTTGCGGCAGGGTGAGGGGCCGCACCTTCAGCCGCTGCGCTTGTACGCGTCGACCGCCGGCCTGACATCGCAAACGGTCGGACGCGAGATGTTCGACGAGAGCGTCAAGATTCTGGAAGGCTCGCTGGATGATCCGACCATCCTGGTCGCGATGTTCGCGGCCGACGTCGACGAGGATTGGAAGGACGAAAAGCTCTGGGCCAAGGTCAATCCGAACCTCGGCCTCAGTCCGACCATCGCGTTCATGCGGCAGGAGTTCACCAAGGCGCTCGCGAACCGAGCGGCCGAGGCGAAGTTTCGGTGTTACCACCTCAACCAGTGGGTGGACGAAGTCCAGGCGTGGATCCGGATACCGGAGTGGGACGCGTGCGTTGGTGAGAAGGATGGATGGCTCTCGTGGTTCGAGTCGGTCGAGGAAGGCCGCGATTGCGTGGTCAGTTTCGATGCGACCGAAACGCATGACTTCGCATCCGTCTGTATTCGCTTCCCGCCGATCTATGCCGGCGAGAAGACGAAATATCTCTGGAAGTTCATGCTGCCTGAGCAAACTATCCTTGAGCGCGGGCAGCGCGAGAACCGGACGGCCGAGTATCAGCGTTGGGTTGATAGCGGCGCGTTGATTTCAATTCCGGGCGGTGTGTTCGAGCTCCGCTATGCCATTAAGGTAGTTCGTGAGGCAATGGCGCGCTGGAATGTTCTTCGGATTGGTTACGACCCGTGGAACGCAACCGCGTTTTACACCGAGCTGGTGAACCCCACGACCGATGATCGGCCGATTCCCGAGGACCTGTTCGTAAAGATGCGATTCGGTCACCAGAGCCTTGGCGAAGCGACCAGGCGGTTCGAGACGGCAATCGGTGCCGGAACGATGCATCACGGCGGCAATCCGGTGATGCGCATGATGGTGAAGCATTGTCACGTTCGTTTCGATGAAAACATGAACATCGTTCCGGCGAAAAAGAAGTCGCGCAACGCGATCGATGGTGTCGTCGCAGCGGTCATGGCCGAAGCGCTCGCGGCGGCCTCGGCTGAAGGGCCGTCCGTCTATGAAACACGTGGGCTAGTCGAGATCGATATCTGATGGGCTATTTCAGCACGCTTGCACAGGCGATCATCGGCCGGCATCCGAATGCGGGCGCCGATCGCGATCTATCCGCCGTCAGCTTCGGGCCCTCCGATAGCATCGGAAACGATAGCGGCTGGCTCGCACGCGCCATTGACGGCCGGAAGAGCAAGTCATCGATTCAGGTCAGCGAGTACATAGCGCTGCATCTCCCTGTCGTTTGGGCTTGCGTCAATCGCATCGGCAACCCCGTTGCACGCTTTCCGGTGAAGATCATGCAGCCGAAAGCGAATGGCTCCGGTTCGGTCGAGGTGACCCAGCACCCGATGTCCGGCATCAGCCTGCGCATGAACGAACGCATGTCGTCGCGCAATGTTCGCAAAACCTGTCAGGGTCATGCCCTGTTGTGGGGCAACGGGTATTGCGAGATTCAGCGCAATCAGGCGGGCGAGGCGATCGGCTTGTGGCCGCTGATGCCCTGGGTGACAGGTCCTCGGATCGAGGGTGGCGATTTCTTTTACCGTACCACGATCGAGGGCAGGCCATATCGGCTGGAGCCGCAAGACGTCGTTCACATCATGGATCTGTCGACCGATGGCTATGTCGGCAAGTCGCAGATCACGATGGCTCGTGAGGCGATCGGCATGGCGCTGGCGATGGAAGAGTTCGGTGCCAAGTTCTTCGCCAACGATGCCAAGTCCGGAGGCTTCTTGCTGCATCCGGGTCGGTTGTCAGCGCAGGCGCAGACGAATCTGGGCGGCCACGCAAAGAAGGGCGACCGCACCGATGCCGGCGCGTCGCTGGAAAGGCAGGGCGGCTTGGATAATGCGCACCGCGTCAAGGTGCTCGAAGAGGGGATGAAGTTCGTCCAGACGACGATCCCTCCCGAAGATTCGCAGTTCCTGGGCAGCCGGGAATTTCAGACCGCCGAGATCGCGCGCATCTACGACGTGCCGTTGATCCTGCTGCAGAGCCATCAGAATACCACGACGTGGGGCAGTGGTATCGAGCAACTGATGATCGGTTTCATCCGCCAGACTGTCGCACCGTGGGTCGGCGCATGGGAACAGGAACTGAACTACAAGCTGTTCACGGCGTCCGAACGTGCGCAAGGCCTCTACGTCAAGTTCAACATGAACGAGTATCTGCGTGGTGACAGCGCGGCGCGGGCGACGTTCTATCGCGAACTATTCCAGGTGGCGGGCATTTCGCCGAACAAGATCCTCGAGTTGGAAGATATGGACGGGATCGGTCCCGATGGCGACGAACATTTCGTTCCGGCCAATTTCACCACATTGAAGCGCGCGGTGAACCCGCCGCCGCCTCCGGCCGGCGCCGCGGTGACTGAACAGGTGAGGGAAAACGCATGAAGTACGCTCACATCTTGATGGCCGTCGCTTCGGAGTTCTGGGCGATCGATGCGGCGAAGTTTGATCAGATCGTCGCCTTCCTCGCGCTGCAAGCGGCGGGTGAGAAACTGACCGCTGAACAGGTTGCGAAGATCTCGAACAAGAGCGCCAATGATGTTGCGCGCCGCGACGGCGCGGTGGCCTTGCTGCCTCTGCGGGGCGTCCTCGCCAACCGGATGTCCATGATGTCGGATATCTCCGGCGGGACCTCTTATGACGGCTTTGCGCGGCAACTGGACAATGCCGTCGCCGACTCCGATGTCAAGGCGATCGTAATCGATGTCGATAGCCCCGGTGGAGTTGTGACGGGGGCGGATGAATTGTCGAGCCGCATTTTCGCCGCGCGCGGCACCAAGCCGATCATCGCCCATGTGAACGGCAGCATGGCCAGCGCCGCCTACTGGGTCGGCTCCGGTGCTGACGAGATCGTTCTGACGCCGTCGTCGGAGGCGGGATCAATCGGAATTCTTGGTGTTCATGATGATGTCAGCGCTGCCCTGGAAAAGGCTGGCGTGAAAAAGACGGTCATCTCAGCCGGAAAGTTCAAGGCGGAAGGATCGCCGTTCGGCCCGCTGTCGGAAGAGGCGATCGCACACCGAAACGAGCGAGCACAGCACTACTACGACACGTTCGTCCGACGCGTGGCCGAAAATCGCGGCAGGCCGTTGTCAGCCGTTCGTGACGGCTTCGGCCAAGGTCGCATGGTGACGTCAGCAGCGGCTGTCGCTGAGGGTATGGCTGATCGGATCGCCTCGCTCGATGAGACGCTCGCGCGGTTCGGTGTTCGTACACAGGCGCAACCGTCAAAAACTCGTGCTTTTGCCATCGAGCGTGAGCGTCGGGCTCTCGATCTCAATTCCTGAATAGTTCGCCATTCGGCGACTTGCGGTCCCACGTGCCGGCGTGGGTTCGCTCTCCTATGCCGGCATCACACGGAGCGATTCTCCAATGTTCACCAAACGCAACGTCGTTCTGTTTGCTGCGGCAGCAACGGCATTCCTCGTCTGCAGCTTGACCTGGTCTCACTATGATGCGCTAGCGGTCGCCGCCGCCGGCGGCATCAAGATGCTGGTGGCGAATCCTGTTCCGCTCGCCGCAAACCTCGGCGACAATCTCAATGCGCTGCTGGAACGTCGCTCGACCCTCGTGGCCGAAATGGCGGCCATGCTCGACAAGGCCGAGAAGGAAGATCGCGATCTCACCGCGGAAGAGATCACGGCTTACGATAAGCTGAAGGGCGAGAAAGCCGGGCTGGATACCCGCATCGCGCGTCTGGAAGATGTCAGCGCGTCCGCCACCCTGCTCGCCCAGGCGCGACCGGCGATCGCGGCGCGGGGCGGTATCGTGCATCCGCCGGCGCCGGAGGCCGCTCGTGAATTCGAGAACATCGGCCAGTTCATGCATGCGGTTCGCTTCAATCCGAACGATCAGCGCTTGAACTTCGTTGAGAGTGCCGGCGGCACCGCTGACGAACTGTCCGCCGAGATGCGGATGGATAATCAGACGCAGGGCGGCTTCATGGTGCCGCAGCAGCTGCGGACCACCATCATGTCCGTGCCCGCCCAGGATGCCCTTGTTCGCCCGCGCGCTCAGGTTATCGAGGCCGGCAGTCCGCCGGATGCTGGTGTGACGATGCCGGCGCTCGATCAGTCCGGTCAGAATCCCGCCAACATGTTTGGCGGCATTCAGGTTAGCTGGATCGGCGAGGGCGACGAGAAACCCGAAACCGATGCCAAGCTGCGCGAGATCAGCCTGGTTCCGAAGGAAGTCGCAGGCTTCGTCACCATCACTGACAAGTTGCTTCGCAACTGGCAGGCCTCCAGCGCCTTCATTGAAGGCCTGTTGCGGGGTGGCGTGACCGCGGCCGAAGACTTCTCCTTCCTTCGCGGTGACGGTGTCGCGCGGCCGCTTGGCATTCTCAATGCCGGCGCCGTCTATTACGTCAATCGCGCGACTGCGAACCACATCACTTATGCCGATGCAGTCAACATGGTCGCGCGGCTGCTGATGCGTGGTGGAACGTCGCCGGTGTGGTCGATGCCGCAGGCAGCGCTGGTGGATATCGCCACGCTGAAGGACGAGGCGGGGCGCTACATCTGGAAGCCGGATGCTCGTGATGGTTTCGCCGGCACCCTTCTGGGCTATCCGGTTCGCTGGAACAACCGCTCCGTCACCTTTGGCACCAAGGGCGACATCATTCTCGCCGACTGGTCGTACTACCTGATCAAGGATGGCTCGGGGCCGTTCGTGGCGGCCTCCGAGCACGTCAAGTTCACCTCGAACAAGACGGTTATCAAGATCTTCTGGAACGTCGATGGTGGGCCCTGGCTCACCGCACCGATCAAGGAAGGGAACGGCTATCAGGTCTCGCCGTTCGTCGCTCTCGACATTCCGGCCGGCTAGTGCCGTGACCTCCTTCAGCCCGGCATCCCGCCGGGCTGATCCGCTCCGCTTCGTTCAATTCTTGCATAGAAAGGTCCGCAAATGCGTGACTACATGAATGCGCTCCATGTCGCGCGCGCCATCAGCCCTCAGGCGGCGCGCACCGACAACACCCCGATCGTGTCCCAGATCGTCGATCGCGCTGGCTTCGACGGGCTCGTCTTCGCGCTCAACATCGGCGTCAACACCGACGCCAATGCCACGTTCGCCGTCCTGGTCGAAGATGGTGATGCCGCCAATCTCTCGGACGCTGCGGCCGTGGCCGACTCGAAGTTGACCGGCACGGAAGCGTTGGCCGGATTCACCGCCGCGGCCGACGACAATAAGGTTCGCAAGATCGGTTATGTCGGGTCGAAACGTTACGTCCGGCTGACCATCACGCCGACCGGCAACGACGCCGGCGATATTTTCGTGACCGCACTCGCGCTGCTGTTCGGCAGTCGGTACGCGCCGACGCCGAACCCGCCGGTCTGATCGTCTCTCGGGGCGGCTCGGCTCCGGGTCGCCCTTCATTCTTCGCTCTTCATTTTTGGAGAAATGCCATGCGCATTGTGGCTGAGTTTGTCGATAGCCGGAACGGACAGCGCTATCTCCCCGGTGACGGCAACAAGATCAATCCGCCGCTGACCGACGATCAGATCGAACGGCTCCGCGGTGCTGGTTGCCTTAAGGACGGCGACGAAGCGGGCCGGACGGCGGAAGTGGTTGACAGCGCGAAGTCATTGCTGGATGCGATGACGGTTGCTGATCTGAAGTCGCTCGCGACGTACAACAATATCGACCTGGGCGACGCGACAAAGAAGTCCGATCTTATCGCAAAGATCGACGCCGAATTGGTCGCGAAAGAGCTTAGTCTTGGTGGTCCGACCGTAGGCGAATGGGTCGCGGCCGGATACAAGGCGAGTGCGTATCCGCCGAGAGGCTACGCCCAGCGCAGTTCGCAGGAAGAGATTGAGGCCGCAGTTGCGGCTGAGAATGCGCAATCGAACTGACATGCGCCTCGTTCTGGTCACGCCTCCGGCTGCCGAGCCGCTCACCGCTACCGAGGCGAAATCCCGCCTCGGTATCGGCGCGGAGGTGTCCGACGATGTTATGGATGCCTTCGTCAAAACCGCTCGCCAGACGATCGACGGTTGGGGTGGTTGGCTCGGCCGCGCCCTGATCCGGCAGAGCTGGAAGATCATTCTGGACTGCTTTCCTCATGATTGCGACGGCGCGATCGTCATTCCGCTGCCTCCGATCATCTCAGTCGACGAGATCAAGTATCTCGATCTTGCCGGCAATTCCAAAACGATAGAACCGTCGGCTTATTTCCTGCTGCCGGGCGAGCCGGCGCAACTGTATCCGGCGGTCGGAACGGCCTGGCCTCACGTGAATCGCCGGCCTGGCGCTGTCGAAATCACGTTCACGGCCGGATTTGGCGAGGCTGGGACTGACCTGCCTGAACCAATCCGAAACGCCGTCGCGTTGATGGTGAGCAATCTTCGGTCGCTCACCGCGCGCAACCTCTTCATTAGCAGCGATACCGTCGAAGGCGTCGGCTCAAAGAGTTATGTGGTCGGCGGCAATGCCGGCGATGCCATCGATGCCGCTGTGTCATGGCTGCTGTCCACATATCGGGTGTTCGCATGAATGCGGCTGAAGCGTTGGCCTCGCATCGCGCCATGCTGGCCGAGATCGGCGAGGACATCATTATCCGCCGCTATTACGGCACTGCTGGCCCAAATCGCGCCTACGCCGATACGATCGCTCGCGCGCGCATCGTGGGTTATCAACCGCGCGATCTAGTCGGCGGCATCTCGCAGGGAGATCGCAAGGCCATCGTTCTGGTTGACACGCTCGGCGCGCTGCTGCCGATCGTGCCAGGCCGCGACAGCGACGACAAGGCAGTGGTTCGCGGCAAGGAGATCAGCATCATTGCCGTCGACGATTCCACCCGCCGCATCGGCGGGACGTTGATCGCGCTCGAATTGCAGGTGCGCGGCTGATGACGACCGCCACGGACGCGTTTGCCGTCATCCGCGCGATGATGGAGGCGAATGTTCCCGCCAATCCGAGGGCCGGCGGTCCCGCGATTGCTTATCGCTGGTTCGGTGAAACCGGACCGGCGCTTCCGGATCAGCCGTCGCCGTTCGTCTACACCGTCTTCACCGCGTTGCGGTCCGACACCATCGAGATTGGCGGCGGCCGTGGCGCCAACCGTCACCGCAATCCCGCCGAGGCGGACATCTTCGTCTTTGTGCCGAACGGTTGGGGACAGAAGTACGGCACCGATCTGGCCGAGCATTTCGCGGCGCTGTTTCGGCCGTTGAACGCCAATGGCGTTACCGTTGACAGTGCAACAGTTTATCCCGGCGGCTCCGGACCCGAGATCGCGGTGCCGGGCATCGACAACGAAGCCGGCAACTATTTCTGGGCCGGCTGTGGCGTGCGTTTCCACTTCGACCTCACCGGCTAGGCCGGCTTTCAACTTCAAACAGGAGAACTTGCTATGACCGGTCTTGCCGAGAGCGTATCTGAACGCCTTGTCCTCAAGCTCTACGCGACGGACGTCATCGATCCGACCACGGAGCCGTTGCCTGCGACCGATCCCGGCACGGCCGGCGGGCAGGTGCTGCGTCATGTGTCGCACAATTTGAGCCTTGCCAAGGACAATTATCGGCCGAACGAAAAGCGGCAGGATGCGCAGCAGGTGATGGGCAAGCACGGCAGCCGCACCGTGCCCGGCACCATCAACGGATTCCTGTCGCCCGGCACCCATGCGATCCCGTTCCAGGCGGTGATGCGTGGCGTTTGGTCCGCGCCGTTGGCGCTGGACGAGACCGATCTTACGAGTGTCGCGTTCGACTCGATCGCGAAGACGGCGACCTTCGGCGGGGGTGATCCGGTCGCGCTCGGCTTGCGCGTCGGGATGATTATCAGCTTTGGCGGCCTCGAAACGCCGGCAAACAACGGCCAGCACGTCGTTATTCTGGGGTTCAGCGGCGCGAACAATCGCACCATGGCGATTTATCCGGCGCTCGCCACGGAGGTCGCCGACACCGCGTTCACGCTCACGAGCAGCGCCACGCTGACCAACCCGCCGACCGCGGCGGATCGCGTCAACTACAAGGCGGCGATTGAGGTCCACAATCCCGATATCGACCTGTCGCGCTTCTATACCGAGTTGCGCTTCAGCGGTTTTGACTTGTCCGTCGGCGTCAATGCCAATGTCGGTCTGAATTTCAATGTGCTGGGCCGCAACCGGAAGACACTCACCGGGGCCGCCGCGCCGTTCTTCACGGCGCCGGCCGCCGAAACCACGACAGACATCCCGACGTCGATGCAGGGCCTGCTGGTCGCCAACGGGGAGGTCATCGGTGTGGCAACCGGCCTCAACCTGAAGGTGGACTTGGGCGCGGAGGCGGCCAAGGGAATCAATCCGCAGGGGCTGGTGGCCGGCATCTTGCTCGGCGAGTTTGTTTGCTCCGGCGACTTCACGGTGTTCCTCTCGGACGGCGTCATGCTCAATGCGTATGACAACGAGGACGAACTGTCGTTGCTCGCTTTCCTTCCGTCCTCGAACGCACCCGGCGCTCCGGCAAATGCGTTCTTCCTGCCGCGCATCAAGATCAACTCGAACAATGAATCCGACGTCAATAAAGCGAAGGCGATTCAGTGTCAGTTCGAGGCCGCGCGTTACGTCGGCAGCGCGCCCGGTGTGTCGTCCACCACGTTGATGATCTCGGACACCGAGGCGGCCTGATCCAGATCCTCGCCGCTACGGGGAAACCCACTCGGCGACAGCCGGGTGATTGCGCAATCGGACGGCCTCGCTGGCGGGCGAGGCCGCTCCACCTCCGCCAAGGAATCTTTCCATGACAAACAAATTTGGTTCGCTGACCGCGACAGCTGCGGCTGCTGAAACGTTTCGTGTCGAGATCATCGACGCCGTCACCGACGTCGTGTTGCGTGACAAGTCCGGCAAGGCTGCCTACATCGAAGTGCTGGCCGCCGATGGCGATGTCGGGCGCGCCTTCGACAAAGAGCAGCGCGCCGTGATGTTCCGCAAGGCCCGCAAGAGCCGCAACGGCCTCGTTGAGGATGACGATCAGCTCGAGCAGAACATCGCCAAGTGCGCGCGCCTGACGAAGGCGTGGCACCTTGTAGACCCGGTCACGCGTGAGCCGCTCGAGGTTCCGTGCAACGAGGCCAATGCGATCGAGCTCTATTCGGCGCCGAACATGGGTTGGCTGTTCATGCAGCCCTGGGGCGCTGCGAACAACGCCGCAAATTTTATCAAGCGCTCTGCGACGAGCTCTACGACTTCGCCGAGCACACCTTCCGCAGCAGCCGCCAGCTAGGCGCGGCCGGTTCGGAAGCCGAGCACGCAGAGGTGGCGGCGGCCGTCTTCGCAAGGCTCGGCATCAAGCGGATCTCTCGCCATGTCACTGGTTCCTCTGTTCCGGAATTGCCGAGGCCGCTCGCGTATCTGTGGGAGTGGTTCGGCGATTTCGTGTTCGGTCTACCATCCGGCGGCATGGGGCCGGCGGTCGCGACCTGGGAGAGTCTTGAGGCGTGGACTCGGCAGATGCGTGTTGAGCTCGAACCTTGGGAGGCGCGGGCGATGATCCGGTTAGGTCACCTTCGCGCCGTGGTCCAGAGCGAGGCCGATGCGGAGCGGCAGAAGGCTGAGAAGAACAGACGCGCATGACCGTCCGCTCCACCTTTGAGCAGCTCTCGGTCGCCACCATGCTCGGCGATGTGTCGGAATCCGGCCAGCGGGCGGCGGCAGCGCAGTATGCTGCCGCCGCCATCGCCGAGACGGATGCGATCAATCGCCGCGTGCTCGGCCGCGTACCGCCCGCCACGGTGTCGGTCGATGGTCGGCTCGGCGCGCCGCTGGCGAGCGTTCGGTTGAACGGCGGTGTCATTCTTGCTGATTGGGCCGTTGTCGGCGACGTGCTGGTCTGGATCGGTCGCACGCTTCAAGATCGGTCGCCGATCGTCTCGGGCCGCTATCGGGATGCGCATACGCTGTTCGCCGATGCCGTCGAAGTTGAGATCGGCAAGGATATCCCGCCGGCATCGCAGTATGTCTTTCTCAATCCGGTGCCATACGCGCATAAAATTGAGATCGGAAAAACCAAGTCGGGGCGCGACTTTGTCGTGCAGGTCCCGAACCGCATCTATGAACGCGCGGCCGACGATGCGAACGCGAGGTTCGGGAACGTCGCCAGTATTCGCTTCTCCTATCGCGCGCCGCTCGATGGTGCGCTGTTGAAATATATGCCGGTGCGCGGGCCTGTCAGCCGCGCCGCATCCGCGCTCGAGCGCGAGTTGCGTGTGCCGTCCATCATCGTCACGCTGAGGTCGAACTGAGATGACAACCGTGCAGGAAGCCGTGCGCCGTCTGCGCATCGAAGTCACCAGCAATGGGACGGAGCAGGCGACCGGCAAGCTCAACGCGATGGGCGCGGCCTATGAAGCGACCGCGAAGCAGGCTGCAAGCGCGGAGCGGCAGTCGGGTGCCATGGAAAGCCGCATGGCCGCGCTGCAGCGTCAATATGAAGCCGCCAACCGCCAGCAGGCGGAATACAATCGGCTGATGCTCGCCAATGTCACCGCGCTTTCGGCGTCGTCGCATGCCGCCAACGACAACGTGCGGTCGATGAGCGAGAGCGGCTTGAAGTGGGCCGAGTGGGCCAATCATGTGAAGACTGCGGGCGAGGCGGCTTACTTCGCGTCACCGAAATTTCGCGCGCTGGTGAACAGTTTTGCGGGGCCGGCGCTCGCTGCGTCGACGACGGCGATCGAGATGGCCGCAACCGAGGTCGTGCGCGGCACCAATCTCGCAGGCAAAGGCTTGATCGAGTTAAGTCTCGTCGCCGCGCGGAGTTCGACGGCGCTGACGCCGGTTGCAACGCAAGTGGCCCTTGCCGGCGCGGCCATGGCTGCATGGAATCCGACCATTGCCGGTGTGGCTGCGTCGATCCTCGGTCGCCTTCTGCCGGCGCTGCGGTTGCTCGGCACGGCAATGCTGATTTACGACGCTGTGAAGCTGGTTGGCGAGGCGTGGGAGCTCGGCGGCAAAAAGCTCGAGGACTATCGCAAGATCGCCGAGCGCGCTGCGGCGGTCGATCTATCAACCGCGTTCTTTCAGCGCATCAGCAAGGCGGCGCAGGATGCCAAGCTGCCGGTTGATACGCTGACCGCTGCCCTGAAGCACCTCAATGAGGCGACGACTGACAAGCTCGGCGGCAGCGATCTGCAGCAGCGGCTGAATCAGCACCTCAAGGCGGGCAATTTCACCGGCAACAGTGGTGTGATTGCCTTCGGCCAGGCAAACAACGCTGAAGACCGGTTTCGTGCGATCGTGCGCTTGATCGACGAGGCGATGCAGAAAGGGCAGCGGCTCGCTGCGCTGGATCTCGCCAATACGGCGTTTGGCCCGGAAATCACTGCGCGACTTCGGGATGATTCAGAATATCTGCGCAATCTGCTGACTGCTGCCGACAAAGTCAGTCAAACGCAGCTCGTGTCCGACGCGGACGTTGGCCGCGCGCTTGACCTCCAGCGCCGCTATGACGCGGCGGTCGCCATCCTCGAGCAGCGCTGGCATCCGATTCAGGACTTGCTCACCGCCGCTGGCATTAGAATGCATGAGGTGTGGGTCGGTATCGTTGAGGCGGTTGCTGCGGCTGTCGACGGTGTTATCCGCCTCGCACAAGCGATCGCTGATCGAATTCCGCAGCGGTTTTGGGACCTGTTGAAGAACGGCGTCAGTCAGCTGCCGAGCGTTGGTGCGAAGACTGCGCTCAACCTGCTCGGACCGGCCGGTGTTGTGGTCGGCGCCGCCGCATCGGCGGTTAGCTACATGACCGGCCAATCGGCGACGACTGCCGAAACGGCGAAGCTGACCGCAGCGATGCAAAACCAGCATCAAGTTCAGCTCAAGTTGAAAGAGACGAACACGATTAACAATCGTGTGCTCGGGGACACGTCGAAGACGATCGACGACGTGAAGAAAAAGCACGAAGAGGCTGCTGACGCGGTTGATCGCGCCATCAATAGCCTCAATCGGCATATTGCCCAGCAGGAGGCCGATGCGAGGGCGGTCGGGCTCGGTGCAGCGGCGATGGCGCGGTTTCGTGCCGAGGCGGCCGAGACCGCAGCGATCCAGGCGAATGGCGGCAAGATCACGGCCGAGCAGTCGGCGAAGTTCGAAGAGCTGAAAACCCGCGCGGAAACGGCGGCGCTGGCGCTCGCCAAGGCCAAGGTGGCATCGGAGATCGATTTTGCGGCGAAGACGGCGCTGCTGTCACCGGAAGATGTTCAGATCGCGCAGCAGCTCCGCGGCATCTACGGTAACGATGTGCCGGCGGCGCTGGATTCGACCTATGCCGCCATGATCCGCGTCGTGAACGCGACGAAGGCGATGAATGATGCGCAGCGACAGGCGTTCACCTCGCTGATTTCCGATCTGTCATCGGGTCGCACCGGAATGGAGGCGCTGGCGAACGCGACGACCGGGTTGCTGCGCAAATTCTCCGACATGGGCGCCAATCAGGTGTTCGATATGTTGACCGGCAAGTCGGGCGCGATGAATTTGTCGGCGACGCTGAGTTTCGACACCAAGGCGACGCAGGCGGCGGTGCAGCGCGGCGTCGTCGCCGGATTCGATGCCATCCAGGCCAACGCGGCGGCCATGGCGAAGAACTCGCCGTCGGTCGGGGGCATCAGTCTTGGCACCGGCGGCGGCGCGATCGGCGCTGGCCTGGCTGGCGCTGGCGCGCTTGCGGGCGCGTTCTTCAACGGGCAGAAGACGACTGACACCGGCACGGCGGCTGGTACGGGCGCCTTGTCCGGCGGGCTCGCCGGCTTTGCGATCGGCGGTCCGATCGGCGCCGTGGTCGGTGCGATCGGCGGTGCCATTCTGGGCTGGTTCGGCGCCAACGACGCCAAGAAAAAGCAGCACGATGCCGATGTCGAGGCGTGGGAAAAGGCCAAGGTGGCCGAGCAAGCCTTCGTCGCCAGCTTGAACGGCAAGGACGCCGGCACGTTGACCAGCGCGTTGACGCAGGCCAAGGCGCAGGTGGACCAATACGTCGCTGCGGCCGAGAAGGTCGAGGACTATGCGGCGATCGATCAGCTGCATTCGGCCTTCGCGACGGCCGTCAATCGTCAGGTCGCGGAGTTTAACGCGAATTTCCAAAGCATGTTGGATGCGCTCGATTCCGGCCTTGGCTTCAACTCGCCTATCGTGCAGGCGCAGCAGAACGTCAAATCGATCGGAGATCAACTCAAGGCCTTCATCGACGACACCGACACCTCAAACCGCGAAAACGTGCTGGCGAAATTCTACGGCGATCCGAACAGCCCGCAGCTCGCGGGCGCTGATGGCGTCGGGCCGGTGGTGCTGGCGATGCGCGCGGCGCAGGATTACGCGCTGTCGTTATTGCAATCGGTTCCGGTGCTTTCCGAAACGCAGAAGGCAATCCAGTCAATCGCCGGCACCGCCAATCAGTTGCAGACCACGCTGGTGGATCTCGGGATGTCGTCGCTGGATGCTGCGTCGCGCATCGAGCAGGGCGTCAAGCAGGCGCTGGATGCGCTGGCGGTCAACTTTTCGCAGGGGCTGACCACGCGGCTCAATGCCGCGCTGGAAAAGTCCTATCTCAACAGCGCCACGGCGCTGCTGGTGCAGCACCAGCAGGATTTGGCGGATGCCGCCGCGCTCGGCAGCAATCCGGCGCTGATGGCGCAGGTGTCGGCGGTGTTCACCGCCGAGGCGCAAAAGATCGTCAATGATGCCGGGCTGGTCGGTGACGCGTTCGACGATTTCACGCGGCAATTTCCGGAACTGGCGTCGATCGTCCAGGACGCCAGCGCCTCGCTGGCGCAGTCGGCCGAGGAACAACGCAAGGCGCTCAACGCGTCGGCGAAGAGCATCGTCGACTACGTCAATGGCCTCTATGCCGGCTCATCGTCGGCGCTGTCGCCGCAGGATCGTATGGCGGCGGCACAGAACAGCTATCAGACGACGCTGGCGCTGGCGCAGGCCGGCAACGCCGACGCGCAGGGACGCATCACCACGGATTCGCAGAACCTGCTGGACGCCGCGCGGGCGATGTACGGTTCGACAGCCGCTTACCAAGGTATCTTCCAGCAAGTCACCTCGCAGTTGCTGGCGCTGCCGGCGGTGCAGCAGACCACGGATCCCGTTGTCGCGGCGATGCGCGACGCCATCCTCGCCATCAAGGCGACCACGGAAGCCGTCAACGGCACCACGTCATCGATCGGCGTGCTGCAATCGCAACTGGTCGCCGCGCTGGCGCTGAACAGCCCGTCAATGATCGCTGGCGCCTTCCTGCAATCCGGTGCGACAGGCCTGACCTATGCGCAGTTCGTGGCGGGCTTCCCGGCCGGGCTGGCAACGGACACGACACTGCGCGGCATGTATACGGCGCTGGACGCCAACAAGGATGGCATCGTCTCGCAGCTTGAACTGCTGCAGGGCGCTCTGAAGCCCGCAATTGACTCCGGCAACGCCGCCAACATCGCCAGCGCCCTGTCGACCTATTTCAATGCGATCGACAGGAACACCGACAACACCATCGACTTCAGCGAGATGCAGACGGCACTGGCTGGCATGGCAAGCAACAGCGCGCTGCGCGAGATGTTCACGCGCCTCGATACCGACAATTCCGGCTCGATCACCAAGCTGGAGTTGATCCGGGGGGCGACGCAAGGCACCAGCGACAATGTCGCTTATGCCAATAATTTGCAGGCGTCCGCGAATAGCCTTGCGAGCACTGCCAACAGCTTGCTGAACTCAAGCAACGGCCTGCTGGCGGCGATTCAGAGCTTGCAATCGACGTCGAAAGACCAGCTCACGCTGCTGAATAATCAGCTCACCAACGCGGGTGCGACTGTTAGTATGACAGGCTACATCGGCCGCGACGACTTCTCGACGACGGTGTCAACCAGCAATAACAATCTGCTGACGGCTCTCAACAAGATCGTTACCAACACATATGCCATAGCCAAGAACACCTACGCGATCGTGCAGGATACGACCGCGAAGAACAGTGTACACTTCGGCGGCGTGCTGGCGGGCGGCGGCTGGATCACCGGCGGCATTCCGGGCGTCGATAGCGTTCCTCTCGCGGGGGGGACGCATCTCGGCATGCCGGGCGAGTTCGTCGTTCGCCGCGATGTCGCCCAGGCCTATCGCGATATCCTGCCGATGTTTAACGAAAGCGGCATCTGGCCTTCGGCGCCTGCTGTCACAGCGATCTCGGCGTTGCCGAGGAGCACGCTCCCGCCGCCGTTCCCGCTCCGGGCGGAGAACGACAACGGCGACATCAGGGCGCTGATGGCCGAGGTCAAGGCGTTGCGCGAGGCGGTCGCCCGGATGGACGCCAATAACGTCAAGGTCACGGCCGCGAGTGCGCAGGCCGGCGCCCGGCACGTGCGCGAGGGCATCGACGAAAGCACCGAGTTGCAGCGCGACACCAACAAGCGGGCGCGCCGCGCATGACAGCGTTTTCCGCAACCGCCGAATACGGCACGGCGGAGATCCCGCACGCTACGCCGAGCCTTGCCTGCGACGGCGCGAGCTTCGTCGCGGCCGGGAAGGCGGCGCTGGTCGGCGTGGCGATAGTCGCGGCCGTCGCGGCGTTCGGGCTGGGCGGTCAGGCGATGGCCGCACCATCGGCGATGCCCGCCGCTCCCGCGTCGTTTGTGCGCGCCGGGCAGGCGATCACGATGCCGGTGCTGGCTCCGATGGCGGCGCGCGCCTTCACCGTTGCGGGCCGGCCTGCCGAGATGGCGGCAGCGGCGGCCGTCGCGGCGTTCGGGCTGGGCGGTCAGGCGATGGCCTTTGCCGGTTGGCAGCCGTCAGGCGCGGCGGCCTTCCTGGTCGGCACCGGCGCGGCGCAGATCGCCATTGCGCATGCCGGCGCCACCTTCGCGTTGACCGGGCAGTCCGCGTGGGGCGGTGCTCGCCATACGGCAGCGTCAGCGAGCGTTAGCCTCTACGGCGGTCCAGTGTTTCCGGTCTGGAAAATCGGTCTCGGCGTTCCGGGTGAGCCGGCCACGGCTGAGTACGGCACCGCCGAATTTCCGCGAGCGCTCACCTATCAGGTGGCGGCGGCCGCCACGGCATTCTCATGGAGCGGCCAGCCGGCGCTGCTGACGGCTGCTCCGGAGGCGGCGCCCTTTGTTCTGACTCCGGGGCGCGCCGAGGCCGCCATGGCAGTTCACCCGCTCGCTGTGGCGCTCGCTGGCCAACCGTTGCTGACGCATCTCGTGATGCGCCCGGTCGCCGGAGTCTTCGTGGCCGCGCCGCAACCGCTGGTGTCGCTGCTGCCACTCGATGCCGGCGCGTTCGCCTGGGCCGGACAGGATTTTCTCGGCGTCCAGGGATTGGAGCGCGGCGCGTTTCTGCTGGCCGGGCAGGAGGCACACAGCGTTAAGTGGCTCGGCGTCGGGCCGGCGTCATTCGCATGGAGCGGACAGTCCACGCTCTCGCGCGTCAGCATGGCGCTGTCGCGCGCTGGTTACACGGTGCTGGGCTGGTCGATCTCCGACGTCACCGGTCCGCGCGGCGCGCACGTCTACCTGATCGAAGTGCAGGCCCATGACGGCGTATCGCTGCGCACCTTCTATTTGTCGACCGAGGGTTTCACCAGCCTTCCGGAGGACGCGCCGCCGAATCAGTATTATGAGCCGCGCATTATCGATCCCGGCAACTTCGATCGCGCGTTGTTCGATGGCTCCACGTTGCGCGGCCGGGCCAAGTCGGGCAGCGGTGATATCCAGATCGCCAGCAGCGATCCAGGCAACGGGCAAGTGCTCGATGACTGGTTCGGTTATGGCTGGTCACGCCGCGAGATTCGCATCCGCTCGCTGCCGAAAGGCGCGAAGTCGATCTCGGCGGCATCCACGCTGTTCGTCGGCAAGCTCGACAACATCTCGTCAACCAAGCCACTCGATACCATCACCCTGAAGATCGGCGATCGGCTGGCCGACCTTGAGCAACCGTTGCTGACCGATCTGTTCGCCGGCACCACGTTGGCCTCGGGTGCGACGGCGGAAGGCAATGCGGACCTCGAAGGCAAGATCAAGCAGCGCTGCTTCGGTAATTGTTCCAATGTGCCGCTTCAACCGGCCAACGTTTATGACCTGATCTATCTCGCTTCCGAGGGTGGTGCGCACGCAATTACAGTCTATGACGGCGGACTGCCGCTGATCGCGGACGGCGACAGTGCGGACCTCTCGGCGTTGCGGGCGGCGACGATCGCGGGCGGTCACTTCCGCACCTGTCTGGCCTCCGGCCATGTCCGGGTCGGCGCGCTGCCGGCGAAGGCCTTGACGGCCGACGTGGCCGAAGGTGCCACCACGGCCGCCCGATCGGCCGGGCAGATCGCCTATCGCATGTTGCGCCTCTACGGTGTGCCGGAAGTGGCGATATCGACGGGCTCGATCACCGCCCTCGACACGGTCAACGCGGCGGAATGCGGCTACTTCGTCAACGATGACAGGACTGTGCTGGTCGCGGTGCAGGACGTTCTGGATTCCATCGGGGCATGGATGGTGCCGGATCGCGATGGCACGCTGGCCTTCGGTCGCTTCAACGCGCCCACGGTGTCGCCGATGACGACGTTCGAACTCGATGAGGTCGCGATCGGCGACACGCTGGACCGCGTCGACGGCGATCTGCCAACGTGGCGCGTGCTGGTGCAGTACGGGGCGAACTTTTCCGTGCAAGGCGACAACGATCTGCTTGCCGACGTTGACGCCGCGCGGCGTGCTTTTCTCGCCAAGGATTTTCGCACCACGACGGCCGAGAATACGGCCATCAAGACCAAGCACCTGTCGGCCGGTGAGGTGACGATCAAGACTTACCTGGTCGACCCGGCCGCCGCCGCCGCCGAAGCATCGCGCCAGATCGCGCTGCTGTCGGCCGAGCGCCAGCGTTATGATCTGACCATGCCGCTGGCCGATGCATGGCCCAGTGTACCGGGCGATGCCATCACGCTGCGCCATCCGCGCCTTGGCCTTTCGTCGGGCAAGCCGTTCGCGGTGCTCGCCCGCACCGATCTCTATTCCACTGACACCGTGCAGTTTTCGCTATGGGGCTGACATGGCGCGGATGATGTTGCTCTACAATAACCATGCGGACAGTGACGGTGTCGCCTTCTCAGGCGGCTCGTGGGCACTCCCTCTCACCAATCTTCAGGATCCTCGCCCGTCGAAAAAGGCGCGCTCATCGACCGCGAGCACGGTCGATAGCATGTTCCGCGTCGATCTCGGCAGCGTCATGAGCTTTCGTGCGCTGGCGCTGACCCACACCAATTTGACGGCCGGCGCGCTCTATCGCGTCACCTGGTATTCCGACGACTATCTGACGCCGATCGGCAACAGCGGCTGGCTGGCGGTGCCGGGTTATCCGGCGGACGATCCGGACGATATCGGCGCGTCGATCTTCCATGTGTTCGCCGCGAGCACGGCGGCGCGCTACTGGCAATTCGAGATCAACGACGGCGGCAATGGCGCCGGCTTTGTCGAAATCGGCCGCCTCTGCATGATGGACACGTGGGTGCCGGCCTATAACTTCGGCACCGACAATTCCGAAGGCGCGGTGCCCAACACGCCGCGGCAAAATTCGCTCGGCGGCGTCGGCTATTTCAACCGACGCAAGCCGGCGCGGTTCTTCAATTTCGCGTTTTCAACGCTGCCGGACGCAGAAATTCCGACGCTCCGGCGCATTCGCAAGATCTGCAATCTCGATCGCCAGATCATTGTCATCCCCGATCCTGACGACACCGCGAATCTGAACGACACCTGCTTTCTGGCGACGCTGAAGGAATTGCCGTCGCTCGCGCTGCTGCTGATGGGCGATGCCTCGATCGGCTTCCAGGCAACCGAAGTCATCGGTTGATCTCTAACAACTCCCGCAATCGCTAGAACCGAGAGGACGGAACGATGGCTGCTGCCAACAAGTTCAACCAGTTTGTCGAGGACGTCGCCGAGAAGGTGCACAACCTTCAGTCTGACACGCTCAAGGTGATGCTTACCAACACTGCGCCGATCGCGACCAACGCGGTCCAGGCCGACATCGCAGAGATCGCTGCGGCCAATGGCTACACGGCCGGCGGAACACAGAGCGTGCAGGCGAGCTCGGCGCAGGTATCCGGCACCTACAAGCTGGTTCTGGCGGACGTGACCTATACGGCGTCGGCCGGCTCGATCGGTCCGTTTCGCTATCCAGTGCTTTACAACGACACGCCGACCAGCCCGGCCGATCCTCTGATCCTGTTTTGGGACTACGGCGCCTCGATCACCTTGACCGATGGCAACAGCTTTACGGTTGATTTCAGCGCCACCAACGGCGTGCTGACGCTGGCCTGATCATGAGCGGTCTCATTCTTCCGAACGCGACGCTCGGCGTCATTCATCGCATCGGCGAGATCATGTCGCCGGACTTCAAGAATGGCGTTTGCGTCTTTGTGCGCGACAACCTGGTGACGCTGCGCATCTTCAAGGATGGCGCTAAGTTCTACGAGGTATCGTTCGGCGAAGCGCAATGCGGCCAGATGGCCGAGTTCTTCAAGCGCGCTGCCGACTTGATCGAACGGCAGGGCGGATCCGGATTGCCGCCCAGTAAACTGGCGAAAGCCGAACCTCTCAACCCATCGAGGACCTGACCATGAAGATGCCGACGAAAGACGAAATGCGCGCTGAGTTTCATCGCCTTAACGGCGAGCTTGCCGCGGCGATGGCGACCATCGCGCCGAAGCAGGCGGCTTATGAGGCAAAGCGCGCGGAGATCGAGGCGCTCGAAGCGCGCGATCTGGAGCCGCTCGCGAACGAATTGAAGGCCGCGCGCGATGGCCTCGGCATCCACGCCATGCAGCAGCAGATCGCCCTGTTGTCGCGTGCGTTGGGAGGCGAGACCGGCGCGGCCCCGCAACAGGATCAAGCCTGACGCTATCGCCGCCTAAGGAGTAACGACACATGGCATCGGATATTATTGATCGCGTCGGCATGGTCATCACCACGACCGGCACCGGCGACGTGACGGCCAGCGTGCTGATCAGCAACCGGTTTAATACGCCGGCCGAGGCCGGTGCGGTCAATGGCCGCTCGTACTGGTGGATGCTCGAGGAAGAGAGTGATTATCAGATCTTCGAGGGTGTCTGGACGTCAGCCACTCAGAAGGTGTCTCGCGTGACGACGTGGCAATCCAAAATCGCCGGTGTCCACGGCGCGGCGAATATGAATCTCGCCGGCAACGCGACCTTGCGGAGCGTTTCGCCGGCCGAGGCGTTCGACGTCATGCTCCGCGTCGACAAGGCGCAGGCGCTCACGAGCGGGCAGAAATCGCAGGCCCAATCCAATCTCGGGCTTGGCAATATCGCCGTAAAGAATCTGAGCGACGTAATTGCCTTAACCAACGCAACGGATTCGACATCCAGCACCTCCGGCGCGATCACATCGGCTGGCGGCATTGCGGCAGCAAAAAACATCGTTGCGGGCGAATCGGTTAGCGGCAAAGCGTTTAAGTCCGCGGCCAGCCCGCGATTTGACCCGCAAATTCAGGTTCAATCGCAGCCACTCATTCCGGTCGCCGCGAACGGCTTCAACGCGGTGATCGCGCCGATCGGCTTTTACGGCAAGATCATCCTAAGTTCGACCACGGTAGGAACGACGGCTGAACTTCTTGCGGCCAATGGTGTGGCAAAGCTTGGTTATGAGGTCTCTAACCAATTTAGCGACGGTCCAGCCTCCGGCAAATTCTACGTCACGTATGACGGCGGCTACGGGTATCTGCTGGTCAATAACACTGCCGTATCCGCTAATTTTCGCTGCCATCTGACGCAGCTTGCTTAACAGGAGGATCTCATGGCCATCGAGCAAGGTACCGAGACAGTCACCGTCACGCTCGAGGAGCGGACGTGGCGCGTGGAAATCTTTTGCGAAAAGGGCGAGGACCCGACGATCCGGGCGCATCGTCAAACAGTACGATCAGATGCGGGCGGCAACCTGCTGTCGATCGTCAACTGTGCGACGGTTGAGCGGAATTCCAGCACGATCCAGGGTGATACGTTCACTGCGGCCGGCGTCACCGTCACCGGCGCGCAGCTTGCTGATCTTATCGCGGCGGCGGCCGACCAATGGCGCAGCGAGGATTTGGCGGCGGTCGAAGCGACCTCGGCCGGGGCGACTTGATCGTGGTCACGACTGGTCCATGAAGGTCGGCCCGGCGGCCGGCGATAATCAGTATTGGCCCTAGGGGCCTAGCCGGCCGGCGCATGGCGTAGCCGCTACCAATCCACACAACTGAGCTCAACCAACCCATTTTCGGGAGCGAGAACCTATGGCTATCGATCTGCATGGCATTTCGCAGGCCGCATTCGACCTCATCGTCGATTGCGAGGTCACCAGCGAAGCCGCTTATAACAAGCTCTACCGCCGCCCGACGTGGCCGCGGGGCGCATCGGGCGTGACGATCGGTATCGGCTACGACTGCGGCTATTCAACTGCGGCGGCCATCCGCGCCGATTGGGGCGCTTTGCTGCCGGCGGCCATGGTGGCGGCGCTGGTATCGGTCGCGGGGCTGACCGGTACGCGTGCGCAGGCGGCGCTGTCGTCGGCCCGGAACGTCGTTGACGTGCCATGGGGCGCGGCACTCGCGGTGTTCAGCAAGACGTCGTTGCCGAAATATCTCGCGCTGGCGGCGAAGCTGCCGAATTGGGAGATGTTGTCGCCGGACTGCAAGGGCGCGCTGGTATCGCTGGTCTATAACCGCGGCGCATCGTTCAGTAGTGACGGCGACCGCTATCGCGAGATGCGCAACATCCGCGCTCATATGGCCGCAGAGCGGTTTGCCTCGATACCGGCCGAGCTACGCGCGATGAAGCGCATTTGGGACGGCGACGACAGCATGCGCGGTCTGCTGGTTCGGCGCGACAGGGAGGCCGAGCTGTTCGAGCGCGGCATGAAGGCGCAACCAGCGGCCGTCTCTGTGGCGCCCAAACCGCCGCCGGCACCGCCGACGCCGCAGCCTTCACCGTCATCGCCGCCGTCCAAGCTGACGGCGCTCTTCACAGCCATCGCTGGCGCATTCGGGAGGAAGTAATGGACTGGTCAACGATAGGGCCGCTGGTGGCGCAGGCTGCGCCGACCATCGGTAGTTTGCTCGGCGGCTTGATTCCATTCCCGGGCGGCGCCGTGCTCGGACAGGTCGCAGGCAAGATCCTTGCCGAAGCTCTCGGCGTTCCGCCGACGCCGGAAGCGGTCAACGCCGCCATCACGACGGGCGATCCGGCGACAGTGAATGCCGCGCTGGCGTCGGCCGACGCCAAGATGCAGATGGAACTGGAGAAGCACAAGGCGGACCTTGCCGACGTGCAGGACGCGCGATCGACTAATCTCGAGCTGGTGAAGGCGGGATCTTCGATCGGCTACGCGCCGATCGTCGTGTCGCTGGTGATTCTCGCCGGCTTCCTGGTGCTGTCGTTCCTCGCCATGAAGCCCGACCTCGCGGGCGTCCGCACCGACGTGACATTGTTTTTGCTCGGTTCATGGAGCGGCTACACCGCTGCTGTCGTGACGTACTGGCTGGGTTCGTCCGCGGGCTCGGCGGACAAGGCCGGGCAATTGGCGGCAATTGCTGCGAGGACACCGGCGCCGCCGGCAGCGAAGTCCAGCACAAAGCGGTGACGCAAAAACACCAGGAGGGCGGTGCCGTGGCGCTGAACGATGGCTCGAAGATCGAGGCCGTTGCCGAGAACGTCTATACGCGCATCATCGCGCGCTACTCCATGATCGCGGTGTCGTGTATCGGGCTGCCGCTGACGATGTGGTCAGTCAATGAAGCCTATAACGTCATCAAGAACGTCAGCAAAGAACAGACGCAGCTCACGCGGTCAGTTGATCTGCTGTCGCAAAAGGTCGAGTTCACCAACGCCTCGCAGCGCGCGGCGATGGCGCAGACCGAATTGCGCATTCAGGAGGTGCGCGCCGAGCTCCGCGATCGGACGCATGGTCGCTACTCCAGCGACGACGCTGCGCGCGATCTGAAGTTGCGGGACCAGGTGCTCGAACAGCACGAGCGGCGCATCACCGACCTCGAGCGCTCGCGCGGCGTCGGCGGCCACCACTAACCACGAATATCGGACGCGTCACGGCGGCCAGTCTGCTGGCGGCTCGGCGTGCTGTCCCGAATCCGCGCCGGACGGTTTCCGGCAATCCAGACTGAAAGGTGTCGCCATGGGTGCCATGCGCGCGAAGATGAAGATCAATCACATCGAAAAGCGGTTCGAGGGGCAGGAGACGCTGTACTTCAACCCGGTTTGCGCATCGAAATATCCCGAAGACGGCAGCGACGAAAACAACACCTACGCGCGCTTTTCGCCATCGGGGATGCTGTCACTCACAGTCGCGAATCCTGCGCTGCTCGGCATGTTTGCCGAGGGCGAAGAGTATTATCTCGACTTCACCAGAGCCGGGTGATGCGGCGCAAGCCGCGTCCCTGCTGCCCGAGCTGTGGCAGCGTAGCGACCGCCTCTCTGGTTGAGGGGCGGCGCTTCTGTCAGCGATGCAATTTCCGAGGTCGCGACAGCCAATTTCCGCGTGCCGAGTCCTGCGACCGTGAGTGGGACGGTCGGCCGCGAGTAGCCGGTCGCGTTCTGCCGATCGGTCCGCGCGACTAATCGCTCCGCGACGATCAATTCCAGCATTTGAGGTATCGATGATCCGCACCGCATTTCTCGCGGCGTGCTTTTGCGCGCTCGCGTCGCTGGCCCATGCCGAAATCGTCGCTCATCCGCGTGGCTGTCCGGCACGGCTGTTCTGCGGCTGCGGCGCGGCCGTCGAGGTGTTCAACGCACCGCTGCGCTCGCTGTGGCTGGCGCGTGCCTGGTTTCGGTTTCCGCGAGCGCGGCCGGTGCCGGGCAGGGTGGCGGTGCGGCGGCATCATGTCTTCGTGCTGCGCCACCACATCGGCGGCGCGACCTGGATGGTCTATGACGCCAATTCCGGTGGTCGCAGGACGCGCGTGCATCCGCGCTCGATCGCCGGCTGGACCATCGTCGATCCGCGCAGCGCAAGGATGGCCGCGCGATGATGCCGGCCGCCGCCGTCCTGATCGTGCTGGCCTGCGTCTTCGCGGTGCCGATCAGCGCCGGCCTGTCGAACGCGCTATTCGGCACGCCGGATTATTTTGGCTACATCCTGTTCGGCGCGATCCTGCTGGCGATGATGATTGGCGGGTGGTTGGTACGTCAGCGTTGATCACCCGGTCTTTCGTGGGCGTCCGGCCCGTCGCGGCCGCAAGTGCGCCTGCAAGAGCAGTGGGTCGCGCTCTGATGCGCGAATAGCGATGCCAACTGACCGCGGAATGTTGGCGTTGACGCGGTAGGTGGCCCATGTGCTCTGGCTCACCCCGACAAAATCTGCGGCTTCCGCGTTTGAAATCATCACCCGCTGCTGCCATGTGCGCAGTTCGCCGTTGTCAAACGGCCGCTGTTCGTCCGCGATCTTTTTCAGATGGAGCGCATCAATGGAGAGGTCGCCATCGCCATTGTCCCAGCTAATCGCCGCGCCATAGTCGGACGGCTTTACGCGCGCAAACAGCTCCGGGTCTCGCAAGGGGGCGAGAATCTCTCCGCCGGTTGCAATCCAGCCGCCAAGATCGATAGTGCGCCGCGCGCGTTCGCCCTCAAAGTGGACATACAGTCCCGTCGGGGTGCGGGCTTCAACGTGTTTGATCCGAATGTCCTTCATTTTCCCTCACACCGGAAACCGGGGATTGATCCGGTTCCACTCGTTCTTGATGGTTGCTATGTTCTCAGAGGCCCAAGTTAGTGCCACTTTGCGAGCCTTTCCTTCCAGCGAGCCCGCCAGAACGGCGAGTGTTTCGATTTCGACAAGGGCTTGAAAGTCAGGAGCGATCACGTGGAAATGGGCTGGCAAGTGGTCATTCGCGTAGACCCGAATGATGATGTTGCCGATCTGGTGAAGTTTGCCCATGTCGTTCCCCGTTTGATAAAATAAACATACTCCGGTTTTCGTAGTATGTAAATAGTCAATACGAAAATCGGATAAGTTTTTTTGAGGACATGTCAGTATGTAAATTCTCCAATCACCCTATTCGGAACGTCCAACAAAACGTCCAACATTCGGAATCTTTAAGCATTGAAAATATTGAGAAAAATCCCTTCATATAGGTAGGTCGACGCCCCTAGGGAGCGCCAATCATTATCTAAGCCATTGAAATACGGAAAACTCTAAGCGATCATAAGCTTAGAGAGGCCGCCTTGCTACACAACCGTAGTCCACAAGGGTGGTCCACAATGGCAGCCATGAGCTATATCCAGCGGCGCAAATCCGGGGTCTATGAATTTCGTAAGAGGCTCCCCGGGCCGTTAGCAGGCAAACCCTCCCCGAAGCATGTGCGGGAGCAATTCCGCGACCTCATCAACGCCAAGGCGGGACACTTTAAGAAAGAATACGTTCGGTCGCTCGGCGTCAAAGACGTGAAGGAAGCCAAGCGGCGGGCTCATCCTATTGCCGCGTGGTTCATTGACCTGACGGACGACGCGGTGAAGGCGTTGCAGTCGCCAGCACCATCGATCCCTGCGGCTGCCACTGCGGTTGACCCGGAGGAGATTGGTGAGGCGGTCTATCGTAACCTCATGGCCGGTGATGAGGAGGTTCGGATCGCCGGTGATGACAGGCGACATCTTCAAGACCCTCGCCAGCGTGCCAATGACTGGCCTGACCTTACTAGCATCCGATCACCCTCAATGTCTGGCATGGAGGTGGACCATGCGGAGGTTTATGGCGAGGAGGTTGGGGACCTTGCGGATGAATACCGCGAGGCATACGCGCGGCGCGACCCTTCGATTGTCCATGCCGAAACCGCTGCTGAGTTCAAGAAGCGCGGGGTGTCTTGCGATAGATCATCACCGGAGTTTCAGAAGACCGCACTTTCGGTCCTGAAGGCGCATGCCCGGGCATACGGCGACATGGAGAAGCGCCACAAGGGTGAGGATGTACCGACGCCATCAATCCCCGTTGAGGTCTCGCGCGGCCCCCTGCTCTCGGAAGCCCTCAAGGTGTGGAAGGCCGGGGGCACTGGCGAGGCGAGGGGTGCACGGAAGCCGGGGGATAACACTATCATTGAGGCTGAGCAGGCCGTCCGGTACTTCACGGAATTGCATGGAGACATGCGCCTTGCGGACATCACGCGGGGAAAGGCACGGGAATTTCGCGACGCTATCGCCAAGGTGCCAAAGGGACTGCCTGCCAATCTTCGCAAGCTACCGCTACCGAAACTCCTAGAGCGCGACCTGTCCGCGTTTCCGCTTCGTCATGCGACCACCATCAATAAGACGTTGCAGATAATCGGCGGGATTGTCTCAAGGGCGGCGAAAGCCGGATTGCTCGATGATGTATCTCTGACCTTTACCAATCCGTTCGGAAAGGACATCAAGTATGACGTGGATGCCGATGATGAAACATCGCGCGGAATCCTCACCAAGGCAGACCTCACGGCAATCTTCACGTCGCCTGTTTATGCTGACCGCCTGAGGCCGGACGGTGGTGGCGGTGAGGCGGCCGTCTGGATTCCTCTCATCGCGATGATGACGGGAATGCGCCTCAATGAGATTGCACAATTGCGGGTGTGTGACCTCAGGCAGGATGAGGATGATGGTGAAGTATGGTTTTTTGACATTGGCCGCAGCGGTGGCCGCCGTACCAAGAACAAAACGTCTATCCGCCGCGTTCCGGTGCATCCCGAATTAGTCCGCATTGGTTTGCTCAAGTACCGCGCGTGGTTGATTAAACGCGGTGCGGGCACTGAGGATGACTTGTGGCCGGATGTGAGGTCCGAGGGGAAGGGTCCGAGGTCGGCTGCATGGTCGAAGTGGATCAACCGCTACATGCGCGAGGAGTGCGGCATTGATGAAAGCGGCAAGGTATTTCACTCGTTTCGGCATACCTTCAAGCGGATGGCGCGGGATGCAGGCCTCAATGAGGAGATACACGACGCGCTCACGGGGCATGCCAATACGGGAAGTGTCGGAAGGTCATACGGTGCAGGGTATTCCATCAAGCCTCTTGCCGATGCGGTGAATGCATTGACGCCGCCTGTTGACCTTCATGGAATTACTTGGCGGGAGCCTTGAGGGATTGATGTGATCTATCGACCACCATCGGCCTCGTGGTGATCGTGATGCGGACTTAGAGTGTCACGTACGCTGATCGTGATGGCCGGACATGACGGTGATGGCTTGAAGTCTGTCCGGCGTGTAGCAGTCTACCCGGTCACTTTAAGGCTAAGGGAAGCTGTGACCGGGAAGCTATCGCCTCAAGTTATCGATGGAGGATGGTGGTCTATTCTCCATCAGCTTCAAGGTCAGCCTCTTGGGGATACTGTAAGGAAAGGGTGCATTAGCGGAAGCGTAAGGTCGTGCGAATCTGAGTCGATCCGCCGCAGGCCCGAGAAGCGCCTCAGGGACTCACTGAGAGGCGTTTCGCTCGGCGGCACTCAGGGACACGCTCCAATAGAAAGCGCGCTGGTGACTCGCGTTGCGAATCCTGGGGCCGTTCTATCTTCGCGGGAATGCCGTCGGCTTCCTCTTCCATGATCCGTTGCGCAATCTCGGCAAGATCGTGTCGGACAATCACGCTGTCGTGAATCGGAAGGGCGATAATATTTAGTTTGGCCAGCCGCCAAAGCACCGTCACGAGGATGTCGCTCTCGATCCGATGAAGGATCAGGTTACGCCCATTCTCAAACCACTCGGCGGCAACGGCATGGTGGTACTGCTTGATGGCGTTCATTGCGTCTCGTGGCTTGGTGCCTGCGGGGAACGCCGCCCTTATCTGTTGCCGCTCGCGAGGGCTCCCCGGCCACTGCCTCAGAGGTCCTTTTGTGGTGATGAGTGCGCTTACCAATTGCTTGCGGGCAACCCTGAGCGCTGACCAATCGTCACGAAGATGATCCTCCCCGGTGAAGTCATAGAGGTCACCCGGTGGCGGTTGCTTACCGGCTTTCGCATACGCAAGACGCAAGTGCATCTGGCCATAGTCCACCACGGCAATCGGCTGTCCATCGATGTGGATGCGACTGCGGTTCTCCTTTGGCATGGTTTCCCAGAAGCCGTCATAGAGGCGGCCACCCGATTGATAGTCTCCGTTGAAGATGCGCCGCATGCTCCGATGGTGAGGTGTTCGGAGAAGAACAGCGGGATGGCTGTCAGTATCCTTCTTGCTGACCACGTTGCCATTGAAGGTCACCCGCTCGGATTGCACCATGGTGTTGATGCAAGACATCTCATCCTTGACCCTCTCGAACCATTGAGGATCAAGCTCAACCTCTCCATGCCCGTCTTTCAGGACGATGACGCCTTCCGGTTCTTCAAGGCGTAGCGCTGACCAATCCTCAATGGAGGGAAGATGCTCGGCAATCTTAGCGGTGGCCATGATGGTTGACGGCGCACGAGTATCCTTGCGGATTAACTTGCCGCCACGCTCATAAGTAATGATGCCAAGGCTCTCCATGAGGTCTAATGCTTGATTGAAGTGCTTGCCGTAGATTGAGGAGGTTGCAGAGGCAGAGTGGCCACGTATCACCGCCAATGGCCGCGAAGGCTCCGGTGCAAGGGTGATGGCGAGCAGGTTGCAGCATATCACCTCCGCCGCACGTTTGAACTTCTCAAGGTCGTGGTTCTTGCGGACACGCCTTCGTGGTGGTTCTTTTGAGAGAAGGGAGTCGATGAAGTTATCAATGGCAGTGCGAAGTGGTGGTGAGGCTACACGCCACCGCGTTTCGAACGCGTAGGGTTTCTGGAGGTCCGCCTCAAAGTGATCGGGTACGTGCTCTAACATGTGTGATCCTTGCAATAGGGTCCTGATCACTCACATGACCGTGGAAAGGTATTTGCCGTACCGCTTCACCTTGAGGTCCAAGACGGCATCTGCGTGGTCGGCGGTGGCGAACTCACAACACTCCTCGATCCTCTCACCGATGAGGCGAAGGACTCTGCCGGAACTACGGGCATATTTGTGAAGTTCGGTGCGTAGTGGACCACCACCCGGGTCCTGCCATACACGGTGATACCCGGAGGCCCTGCGGTGAACCATCTTGGCAACCTGCACGATGCGAAACTCGCGGGACCTTGGACAGGCTCTATGTTCTTCAATGAGGATCGTGATGGCCAGGTGAATGGCAAGGACGGTTTCAGGCTTTACGCCACGTACCCTGAGCCGACCGAAAGCAATGTCCGCGCGGATTCGAGCATTGAGGCCATGTATCCTTGTGTTTGCCTCAAAGGGCGCTTGTTCAATTACGACCGCTAATCTGGTAACGGCTTCCTTGATCGTTCGGTCACCGAGCAACCGTGGCGTGATGTATGACTTGGCGGCCCGCATATATGGCAGGAC
Source organism: Hyphomicrobiales bacterium (assembly GCA_017305535.1). Lineage (GTDB taxonomy): Bacteria > Pseudomonadota > Alphaproteobacteria > Rhizobiales > Xanthobacteraceae > 62-47. Next base: position 48,471 of record JAFKKN010000003.1, read on the forward strand.
CTCTGATCGCTTGAAGGTCCCGAACCATGTTGAGCCGTGCCGTTGTCTGTGAATGACGTGCCGCTTGCAGTGATGACCATCAAGGCCAACACCTTCGACACGCATTGATGGTTGCCCACAACCGGGAACGGCACAACGCGACATTCCGTCCCCGGCCATCTCCGCAATGCGGGAGGTGATGGTGCTGTTACGTTGCATCCGGCACTCCGACCAGAACGAGCGCCGATAAGGATGTTGTTTGCTCGCTTGCAGCCGAGGGTGGCTTTACCTCGTCCATGCTAGCGCTTCTTTTTGATCGCGCGATCAATCGCGTCATTCACGTCGGTATCGCGCCTCCACGGGTTCTCATACGGGTCACCCGGGGCCGGTCGGATAGGTGTTTCGCGAGGCTTGCTGCTAGAGAATTCCTTACGCAACCGGGTCAACAAAGCTTGGTCTAAGCTCTCAAATTCGAAGCTGGTCTCTTGCTTGCGCATCATCTGATGCAAGTTAGCCCATTCTTCCCGACAAGTTGCTGGTTGCTTTGCGAATCCATCGGCGATCCAGCGCTCGATCCATTTACACTTAAAAGCATCTCGCAATTTGTTGCGCCGAGAATGAATGGTCAGCGTTGTGCCTTTTGGTGCGAGGGACACGAGTTCGGTCGCGAAGGCTAAGATCGCGGGTAATTCAGTTAGTCGGAATGGTCGCATCTGAAATTCCGACAGATCAAAGCTGAAAGCGATTTCCGTTGTCGGACCAAAACCAAGTTGTGTCGTTGTCGCGAAGTATACGTTCATTGGCGTGCTCCATCGTGTGCAATGGAAAAGTCGAGGCACGCCGCGCGTTCGATTTCAATCGTCAATTTTGTGAGGGATGGGTGGCTCAAAAAATGTCATCATATTTGACATAGTGCTGAGAAATTCGCGGAGTGAGAAACATCAATCAATCGAATGACGGTCGTCGCTATGCGGGGCCAATGTCATTTATGTTGACATGGCAACACCTATCGTCTCACGGCATTGTGAATAATGCGAATGCCAAGAGAGGAGGCCAACGTGTAGCGGCGTTATTCGAGAGGGATTGTCATGATATGACGCGCTGCCTCAGCCGTAACCGGGCTCTTGGCTAACTCCATATCGCCCGCTTCTATCGCTGTTAGGATGTCATTGCACAAGGCCGACTTGTCAGGTGCGCTATCGAATTCAGCTTCAAGTAATTTGTAAGCGAAACGATCAAGATGCGCTCGCTCTGCGGTGGACATGCCGCCCGACCATTCAACTGCGCGTACTGTTTTGGTTAGTAGTGCGTGGTGTCGGTCATTCCACGCCCTCGCAGCTGCCATCAACCTCGGATTACTTCCAACGTTCTTCTCGCAGTATGCTGCAACACCCGGCACTTTAAGAATCGCTCCCATTAGCCGAAATGCGTCCATTCGGACCGCGCTTTTATCCTTATTTTCAGCCGAGACGCTTGTTGCGGCTACGGTTGCAACGATTACAGCGGCGAGGCCGCACAGATAGCGAAGACCAAGACACGAATTCGGTGACCTAAAGCTAAGTCTCGCTGAGGATTGTCCCGTATGGGGGGCGCATTTTCGTTCAATTCCAATCCCAGCCATCTGCCATTTCCGTTTCGCTCGCCAATGTGCATTATAATACGTCGCATTAAAGTGCACCACCATGTCGCATGCTCCTCATGTCAGAAGACGTGCGGCACATGGTGGGAGCAAATATCAGGCGGTTGCGGATTGCCGCGAAGCTGACCCAAGCTGCGCTTGCTGCCCGCATGGGTGTTGATCGAGCTTATGTCAGCGGCCTGGAGTCGGGGCAGCGTAATCCGACCATCGTGAGCCTGTGGCACGTCGCCAAGGCGCTGAATGTATCCGTGCGGCATTTCTTCGATGAGGTGAAGGCGAAGAAGGGGCGGTAGCTTTTTCGTTGAACCTCGCATTCTGACGGCGCTGACGGAGATTGTTAATTTTCGCGCTGGGCGAGAATATCGTGTCCGTAAGAGTATGCCTTAACGGTCGGGCAGTATGTCCGCTGAAGCGCTGTCCGTTAGGGTTGACATAGATTCTACGGACGAAATATATACGGACATTATCCTAACGGTCACATGGAGGATGTCTGATGGCCACCGTGCTTTATGCGCGAGTCTCCACCCGGGAGCAGACGATAGATCACCAGCGGAGCCAAGCCGAAGCGGCGGGCTTCAAGATCGACGCGGTGGTGGCAGATGAGGGTGTGTCCGGCATCACCACCCGACTAGCGGAACGGCCTCAGGGCAGGCGGCTTTATGACATGCTTCGGGCTGGCGATACGCTCGTTGTGCGATGGGTGGATCGCCTCGGCCGCAACTATGATGACGTTAGCGACACCATCCGCGAGTTCATGCGGCGCGGCGTCATCATCCGCACCGTCATCAACGGAATGGCCTTCGATGGAGCCACCAAGGACCCGATGCAGCAAGCCGTGCGGGATGCCCTAATTGGCTTTATGGCGGCTCTATCGCAGGCTCAGGCGGAGGCCACTAAGGAAGCACAGCGGGCAGGTATTGAGTACGCGAAGGCGTCCGATGGCGTTGCGTATCTGGGTAGGAAGCCAAGCTATTCGCGGGATCAGCTAGACCAAGTGGTGGAGATGCTGGCGCGGGAGGTCAATACCAGCACCGTCGCCCGTGAAGTCCGGCTGAGTAGGCAGACGGTGCTACGCATCAAGGACAACCCTGCGGCGGCAGAGGAATTGCTTGCGAAGTGGCAGGCCAAGAGGAGGGCCGCCTAACGGCCACCTACCTTCACGTTTTCTATGCGGTGGCCAAAACGAGGGAGGGCCACGGGGGAAACGCCGATAAAGCTGTTACGATCTTACGCTTCAAATCCTGTCCCCCAAAAAATGTCCAGCTTGGACCGGTCTTAAGTGTGTCGTTGCAGCTCAATCTACGAGCGTTGACACAGCAGTTCCGGAGCGATTCGATAGGCAATGCAGAAGCGTTGAGTCAAAATGACTCAGCTATCGTGACTGCAGAGACCGAAATAACTCGACCAAGAAGGTCACCCACATCCCGAATCTCTCAGTTTTTCGCGTGCCAAGGAGGAAAGAACGCGATGCTGCCGTCGCGAGGTGACGTCTGAAATTCAAGACCCATCCGAAAAAGTCGTCGGGTGATTCGCCGCCTGCACCAGTCTTCTGGTGGGGAAAATCGATCGAGCGGATACAGCAATCGGGAGATCTGGCCCCCACCATATTGATCTCGATTTTAGACAGTGTTAACGCAAGACGCGGTACCCTGAGGTACAGTGCGAGAATTCTGGGGGGGGGGGAGTGCTGCTTAGCTTATTTTGCGGCGCTGGTGGCCTAGATCTCGGCTTTGAGCAGGCAGGGTTCGAAGTTGGCCTCGCATTTGATCGCAATGCTCAGAGCGTTAGTTCCTACAATCTGAACCGTGCGGACCGGACTCATGGTTTTGTTCGTGATGTAACGACGTTGACTCCTGCTCGCTTGGATAAAATCGCTGACGGTTCATTTAATCCAACTGGGCTTATCGGCGGACCACCTTGCCAAAGCTTTAGTCAGGCAAACGTAAACCAAAGCGATAACGACCCGCGACACGTTATGCCGCTAGCCTATGCACGACTGCTACGGTCACTAAACAGGCGACATCCAGTTGATTTTTTCGTCTTTGAGAACGTCGTCGGCCTGACGGCGGCTCGTCATCAATCTACCTTAGAGCAGACAAAGAAGCGGCTGGAAAGAGCTGGCTTTAATATAAACCAACAGATCCTCAACGCCTGCGATTTTGGAACGCCGCAAACGCGTCCTCGCCTTTTCATCGTAGGATACAATACGGAGCGGTTCGGAAGCTTGAAATGGAAGCCGCCGGCTCCGCTTCAGACGAAGGTGCCCACAGTGCGCGACGCCATCGAGGCATTGCCGCAGCCTACTTATTTCAGTCGAGGCATCAAGCCGGAAGATATTTCCTTTCATCCGAACCATTGGTGCATGATGCCTAAGTCGCCGAAGTTCTTTCGGAAAGAAGGGCTCAAAGAAGGTCTCCGCAAAGGGCGAAGCTTCAAGACTCTCACGTGGGATACGCCGAGCATGACCGTGGCGTACGGCCACCGCGAGGTTCATGTTCATCCTAATGGCAGGCGTCGGCTCAGTGTGTACGAGGCGATGAAACTCCAAGGGTTTCCGAACGAGTACGTTTTGTTCGGTACGCTGTCCTCGCAAATTACGCAGGTTAGCGAAGCAGTGCCGCCGCCGATGGCAAAAGCCATAGCACTGTCCATATACTCTCAGCTCTATGCGGCGCAAGCAGGTAAAAAAGCGGCATAGCCGTTGCCGTTAGATTTCAACCTGCATCGCTCGTGTCGTGTGCTTTGCAAGCCAATCCTGCCACGCGGACAGATCATAGTTCGCCGCGTCTAAGAGCTTTTTCGTCCCATCGATCGCACTTGAACGAAGGTCATCGATCTCGTTCACAGCGATCCCGATATTCCACATGCGCTTTGCTCTTGCTGCTAGCTTAACTCCCTGCTCGGGTTCAAGCGGGGATCTTACGCTCGTTGTGCCAGCGGTTGCTGGTTGAACATTTAACGGGTGCGGGATTATTCGGAAGGCTAACGACAACATATCAGGTTCGGTCTGCTGTATGGGATAGGTGTATACGCTAGCCAGCTCGACGTCGGCCGACAAGTTATGCTGACCATGAAAAAAATGAAGCAAGTACTTTCCAAGGCCTACGCTATATACCTTCAGAAACGTGTCCGATTGCGTAGACCATGCTGCATTTAAGTCGCTCTGTAAGGTCGCAATATTTGCTCCAATGCAGTCCGCCAACGCCGGGTTAAACGATTCGCCGTGGTCTCTTATATTTTCGAGGATAGCGCCCTGCATCTTCACGGTGTGAGGGCCGAGTAATTTGGCGTCTGCGCGTGTAGTGATAAACAACAGCCAAGGCTTGCGGAACAGTAACTGATGACCGAGTAACTTCTCCAATGCAGCAAAAGTGGAAGACTGCCGGCCGTTCGGCACGTAGCCGAGATGGTCGCATCCATCGATATTAATAACATCGAAATGCTGACGCTGGCTCAATTGATTTGCTGCCTGAGAGCCGGGTATGGCAATGTCCTCAAGTCGGTCAGTGAGAACAAGGGCGTCATTGGTTATCTGCCCCGCCTGGCGGAGCGCTGATTCAGCCGAGAACGATGCGTCCGGCACCCCGGCCATTGCGCCGCCTTCCATCGAGCTCGATGGGGCTGCGTTAAATCCGAAGTACTCGATCTTCGTTCCAAGTGGCGCTAATGCTTCGGCTAGCACGCGAACGTCGAGAAGATCAGCACCAGGCAGCGTAAAATATCGCAGTGTCTTCTGCTGGTCGGGCGAGCGACTGTCTACGAGCAGACGGTGGGTTAAATCAGCCCACTGCTTGGAGCGCACCACCTGCTTAACGGGATGGTGCCAAGGTGCAAATTTTGTTTTCTTCTCTGCTCGAATAGCCAAATCAGGAGCAGTAGGCTGCTCGGCGTACACGGCATCAAGAAGATCGTCAGGCACCACTTCAGCGTTGCTCATCATTACTGCTCGTAAAATACAGAGAGGATTGCTTCGACAATTTGTTGTTGCTCTTCATAAGAGCGATCCTCTAGCAGCCCGAACGCGGACAAGATTGTGGTTAGGGCAGCGGCCTGCGCCTCTCGTACTGTCGTGTCGGCTGACAGTGACGACGACAATGTTGGAATAGAAGAGCGATTAAGCGCAATAAATCCTTGCTCTCTTGCCTTGCCAGCCTCTTCCTCATCCTTGGTTATTATAATATCCGGTACGTTCTCATTCGTACGATGCTGACGCCAGATTAGTTCGGCGCGATCTAAAACCTTGCTCGTTGTCTGCCCTGCCTGTTCTCGCCGCGCGGCATTCCTAAGCTTCGCACTTTCCTCTTTGTGGCGGTTTGTTAGCTGCCTGATCGCTCCATGCAGCCACAAAGTCATAATCTGGACATGCGGGTGAGCGTAGTTAAATGATTCACGATCGATATTTAGCGCTGCATCCATTCCAGACTGAATAAACAGCTCTGATATGATCTGCCGAAGCCGTGTTTGCTCCGAGACTTGATATTTAAAAAAAGTTTGATCAAAGAGCGCACCGCTAGCACCGCGAATGCGGATCAGAACGCCATTGTTTTCTTTCGGGATCACGCGCCCCGTCCAAAAAAGATAGCTCTCGAACGAAAGTTTTCCGCCGCGGTTCTCGGCAGGTATCTTAGCTAAGTTAGGTGCGTACTTGCCCACAAAGAGCATCGCTTGCTCGATGCCGCTTCGTTCTGTGCGATAAAACTTGAAGCGTATGGGGCGCCGGAGTTCAGTGCCGTCAATGTTGACTTTAAATCCCCCAACAGGATCGAGCCCCTCTTTGAGTTCGATCTTACCGGGAGAATGCTCCTTGACCGCAGCCCTGACTGTCTGCCCGCTGGCGAAAGGAAGCTCAATCGAGCGGCCACGGCTCTCATTAGACAGCCAGAATAGCCGCAAGTCTCCCGATTGCTTCAAATCAAACGGATGAGCGTCAACGTACTCAACCGGCGCCGACAGACCGAGCTGCCATATCATCTCAAGATAGGAATCAAGAGTTGATGCGAGATCGGGACGTTCCTTCTTGCTACTAGAAAGACTTTCGACGCCATCCATGAGCTTACCCATACGGGCTTCTGGCGGGTCTTCATTCGACCACGGAAAGTGGGCTGGTCGGTCAAGTACCGCAGGTTCGCCTTGGCGGGGCATCATAGCTATCCAACCGGAGTGAAATATCGGGGCCTCCACCCGCTTGCTAGCTCCAGAATCTATTTCTCCTGCGTCGAGAGCGGCTTCCGTCTCGTCAACGTCGCGCCACCGATCTGCGCTGCGCAAAAGATCGCGAACTCGCGGCTTTACGTCGTCAAGTATGATGTCTGTGCCATGCGCGTCCAGATCATCTGTGTATTGCGGAGTTATGGAAACGATGCCGCTAACGTAACTATCGTCTCCGGCTTCAATCTCTTCATTGTAATCGCCATCTTCTGAATAGGCCCGCAGCTTCACTTCAGCAACGAGGCGGTGGTTCGAGCCCGCTACTTTAGTTATGACCTGAAATCGACGGGCCAGTTGGCTCACGGAAAATAAGCCAATCCCAATCTTGCCGATTAGGGGTCGGCCGCCGGGACTTTTTTCAAGGTCCCAGTCGCTTGTTACGCCCAACTCCCTGCCGTGCTGATGCCGCTTTGCGCTCCCACCAATGTTATGTAACAGCCGTGCAAGTACGTCGTGCGACATACCGACGCCATCGTCTCGAATATAGATTCTAGAGAATCTCGGAGCGTCCGTTAATATTGTGACATTCTTCGCGTCTGCGTCCCATGCGTTCGATATCAATTCGCGAAGCGCAGACGATGGTTGTCTATAGATGCCGTCAGTGACGCGCGCGATAACCCTGTCGCTTGTCTTCAAATACGTCCTGACAACACGGCCTTCGTTGGCCGGGTTAGAAAGCCAGGTTGCAAGCTTGCCCTGATCGTCGATCTGCTCCACGGCGTTTGCCAAGCCGGAATCCTTCACATCTAGATAGCCGGTAGATGAATACAACGAAAGGTAGGGGGGATGGCAAGCAGCATTTCGAAAGCCAGACGCGTTCTGGCTGACGTTAGACAAGTCCGAGAAAAGCTTGAGGATGAAACCGGTTGGATCGAGTGGCGGCTTTACTGGATTCTGGCCGTGACCCTACTGCGGGCTGTCGGTCATGTTCTGGATAAAGTCGATGGAAGCGAATCGGCCAAACTGAGAGCCGTTGCCCGGAGGCATTATGCCCGATGGAAGGACTGCAATGCAGAAGAGCATGCAATCTTTCGAGATTTCATTGACCAAGAGCGTAATAGCATACTTAAGGAGTATGAATTTGGGATGTCCGAAGGACCAATCCCTATCATGGCGACGTTGACAAACGCAGACGCCAATGTCTCTCAGATTGGTGCGCTTATTGAAGAGAATGTCTATCGTCCCATGTGGAGTGGGCCATACGAAGGAGAAGACGGAAGAACATTGATCGATGAGGCTATCGATTGGTGGGTTGCGCAGTTCGATCTCATTGAGGAAGATGTAGCCCGCCTCTGAAAACTCGATGTGTGAATGGCGTGAAGCCCTATCGTCCTAAAGATCGGCGCGAAATCTCGTTCAATATGTCTCGCATTAGAAGCGTTGACGCGAAGACTGAGGTATTAGTGCGTAGCGCATTGCACCGTTTGGGGCTCCGGTTTCGCAAAAACGTTAAGAGCATCGCCGGGCGCCCAGACATTGTATTCGGTCCCAAGAAAGTTGCAGTGTTCATCGACGGCGATTTTTGGCACGCTCGTGTGCTTGCGGAAGGCAGCCTTGAGAAACTGCGAGAAAGTTTGCGAACGAAGAACCGAGATTATTGGCTCGAAAAATTCACAAGAAATCGGATGAGGGATCTTGCTGTTACAAGTGAACTCGAAGCCGCAGGCTGGCGTGTGCTTCGGTTCTGGGAGAGCGACGTAAAGAAAAACATGGACGCTACGGTGCGACAAATTTCAGTTGCTCTTCAAGGTCGCTAACTTGATCTCTAGCCGCGATCTCTCACTGGAAGGATAGCCAAGGATCACGGCCGCTGAGTAACCTTATAAATAGCCGCGAACATAGCTCCAGGACCTGCGCTTAAGGGATCTAACGCTTCAGCCCTTGCCTTTGCCCAGCTTACCCAGCGATGCGTGCCTCGATTTCAGTAATAAAATTCAAAAGCTTCGCTCGCGCATCCCAATTGGAGGAAAACTCTTGGAAGCGGGTCCATCGCTTTTCTTCAATTTCCTTAAGGCGGATCATCGGCTTTTGCCAAACCAACTGATGGAGTTCTTCGCGCGTTATACGGCGAACAAGCGAATTGGTCTGATACCCCACGAACCCTGATCCCTCGGTCGCTGTTAGTCGTAAATATTGCAGCTGACATCGCAAAGGTCTTCGACGCCTAAACTAGGCCGTTGGAAGTAACATCGGGGCGTTCGTCGAAAGTCGTCGTGTCACCCTTGCCCAGCGGAATTGCTGGCGAGGCGACCACGTTGGACGGTCGGCTAGTCGCTGGCGTCGCATTGCGCTCTAGGCACTTAGGGGTTCCACTTGTTGATTCTCCAATGCTTTGCTACACAGAAGGCAGTTTGGTCGCCAAAAAGACCAGTAATTACAATGGGTCTTGAGCTGATATTGCGTTTCCCCTAGGGAGCGCCATTCCGGTACAAAACTGCGAACTCCGGACGCGGGAACGCTTTTCCCGGCAACAACCTGTTCGAGTGTCGCGGTGTCCCCGATAGCGCGAACGACGTGGTCGTCGACCTCGATCCGGTCGATGACCGAGCGCAGATAGGCCTTCCGGAACGGAACCTCGCCACTGGTGATGCTCTCGCGCATTGCCTGCTCGAACCGCCCGATCATTTCCGGCGGAGCTTCGGTTGCGGGCGTGGCCTGGGCCTGGATGCGATCAGGAGCAGCCTGAGCCCGCTCGCGGTCGAGTTTGAGGCTGGCGATGCGGTCCTGCAGGATATCGTCCAGTTCGGCAACGCTGTCCTCCACCATGCGATAAAGCCGCTTCAACTTGTCGGCGGCATCGACCACGTCGCGCTGCAAGGCGGCGACGCGCCGGTCGACTTCGATAGCCTTTTCGGCGCGACGGGCAAAAGCGGCGGCGAGAATCTCGGTGAGGCGTTCGGTCGTGAATAGTTGCCTCGATAGATGATCGACCACCAGGTTGTCGAGGGTAGTCAACCCAGAAGGCGAGCGTGGAGCGGTCAATCGCGATACCGTGCGTCGCCAACATCTGTGCATGGCGATAGAGCGGCAAATGCCAATGATACTTGGCGTCGATCACATGCGCGACCAGCCGCTGCCGTTGGCAGGCCGCTCTTGATCAATCGCTCGGGCGTGTCATGCTGAAGAACGACCCCATGACACGCCCGGCAGGCCAGTTTGGGGCGCCGGGTCACGATCACACGATACTGCGCCGGTACGACGTCGAGCCTCTGGCTCTCGTCAGAACCAATCTCAAAGAGCGAGCCGTTGCAACACGGACAACACGTTTCGCGCGGCATCAGGGTTTCGATGATGCGCGGCAGATGCTCCGGCAGCTTGCCATGGCTGGTTCTCCGCTTGGCTGCCTTCGTCTCGCGCATGTCAGGACGGGCACGATCCTCGGCCGCGTCGAGTGCTGCGACAGCCTCATCGATGTCCTCCAAAATCAGCTGCAGTTGATCGGCATCAAACCTTTCCGAGGAACGACCGAACCGCATCATTCGCTAGCTTGAGCAGTCGCTCCAGCCTGGCACAGCGATCGAGCAGCGCGTTTCAGTAATGACGGGACAGCGATTCCGATAATTCGCGGACAGTTGCGGCAGGTAGGTTCTCGGGAGCGCCGTTCGGCAATGTTCCCTCTCAAGCTGAGCTTGAGAGGGAACATTGCCGAGACGGAAGCAAGCGAGACGAACCACGGTGAAAGACCTGCGATCGATCCTGAGGCTGACCTACGAACAGGGCTTGTCGGTCCGAGCGATCTCGGAGCGGCTGCAGATCAGCAAGACCTTGGTTGCCACCTATCTGCTGCGAGCGCGCAAAGCGGGATTGATCTGGCTGCTGCCGAGGATCCATGACGACGCGGCGGCGTTGCGGCGGGCGCGGTTTCGGTTGGCCCTCAATCACCAGTCCGCTAAACTCGCCGCGCAGATCAGGCGGTGCCGAACTTCGTTGCGGTTGGCCCTCAATCACCAGTCCGCTAAACTGTTCTCGCTGTAGCTATGCGGGTGTGGGACGTTGCGGTTGGCCCTCAATCACCAGTCCGCTAAACTCGGACGGACGAATGGCGGCTCGTCCCGCGCGTTGCGGTTGGCCCTCAATCACCAGTCCGCTAAACTTGCTGGCCTTCCACAATAAGCTCGCTCATTGTTGCGGTTGGCCCTCAATCACCAGTCCGCTAAACTCAAGTCTTGAATCGGGTGCCAGCGTTGTTCGTTGCGGTTGGCCCTCAATCACCAGTCCGCTAAACTGAAAGGCGATGTGCATCTTGGCGATGACGGTTGCGGTTGGCCCTCAATCACCAGTCCGCTAAACTCTTCGACCAGATCGCATCCGACCGCGATCAGTTGCGGTTGGCCCTCAATCACCAGTCCGCTAAACTCGCGGATATCACCGCATGGCATGCGCGATCGTTGCGGTTGGCCCTCAATCACCAGTCCGCTAAACTCGATCTGCGCGCCGGAACGATACTGTGCCTGTTGCGGTTGGCCCTCAATCACCAGTCCGCTAAACTTCAGGTCGCCAAGGCCAAGGGTCTTACAGCGTTGCGGTTGGCCCTCAATCACCAGTCCGCTAAACTTCACAGATCCGTATCGGCGGACGTCATCCGGTTGCGGTTGGCCCTCAATCACCAGTCCGCTAAACTAAGGCATCAAGGTCAGCAAGCCTCTGCACTGTTGCAGTTGGCCCTCAATCACCAGTCCGCTAAACTTACGATCTTAAACTGGCTGAGCAGTTGCTCGTTGCGGTTGGCCCTCAATCACCAGTCCGCTAAACTGCATCGTCCGCTCGTGGTGAGCGTATGGTGGTTGCGGTTGGCCCTCAATCACCAGTCCGCTAAACTGGCATCAAACGACGGCGAGCGGAAGACCCGGTTGCGGTTGGCCCTCAATCACCAGTCCGCTAAACTCATTACCGAAAACGAACTGCGGCGCGGTCTGTTGCGGTTGGCCCTCAATCACCAGTCCGCTAAACTCGGCGATACCGGCTTATGCCGAGTGTCGTTGTTGCGGTTGGCCCTCAATCACCAGTCCGCTAAACTCGAAGAGAGTAGGGCCAGCCGCCGATTCCAGTTGCGGTTGGCCCTCAATCACCAGTCCGCTAAACTGCGCGGATCGTCGGGTCCTCGCCCTTTTCGGTTGCGGTTGGCCCTCAATCACCAGTCCGCTAAACTGATGGCTTCCTGACCGAGCACGACAAGGCGGTTGCGGTTGGCCCTCAATCACCAGTCCGCTAAACTACGACTCCACGGCGACGATCATTCTCCGTTGTTGCGGTTGGCCCTCAATCACCAGTCCGCTAAACTCGTGGGGAGAAAATTCGATGAAGCTCTCCAGTTGCGGTTGGCCCTCAATCACCAGTCCGCTAAACTTGATGTTGAATTAAGGCCTTGGAAACAGGGCCTTTTTTCTTGATACAAGAAGGCTTCAAGCGGCAATGATCTCTCAAAAGAGCGCAAACTGATTCGGGTTCTGAGGGCTCTGTTCGCGCTTTCTTCCCCGATAGGTCCGGATGTTTTCATACTGTTTATCGGTAATCGCCATGATGTGGACTTTCCCCGATGCCGGCATGAACTGCTCAATCTTGCGTTCATACGATTCGGCCTGCTCCTTACCCGCGCAGAAACGCAAATATACCGAAAACTGGGTCATTTCGAAACCAAGATCGAGCAATTTCAACCGAAAGCCGCTCGCGGCCTTGCGCTCTTTTTTGGTGCCCACCGGCAAATCGAATAGCACGACAAGCCACATGATCCGATACCCCGACAGAGCTGGTGGAGATACGTTTTTTGTCTGCACCATGATTTAAAAGCCGAGCGGCAGACCCGGTTTGGGTAAAACCAATCGGTCTGTTTCACCGGCATAGGCCTTGGCGAGCGAGCCGGCGAGACGCTCAAGACAGGTCATGACGGGGCTGCGACCCTCCGCCGTCGGTAAATCGATGATCATTGTCCGGGCCAGCATAGCCTTGGCATCACTTGTGACGTCGATGAAGCCGTCACACTTCAGCCGATGAACCTCGCGGTCAACGACCGGACGAAATGGCTCCATCAGGTCATCGACCAGAACCAGCGCATTTCCCCGGTTTGAATGCATGAGGCCAAGACTGGGGTGAAGTCCCGCCGCCATGACGGCTCGAGCCGTGGCGGCGCGCAGCACAGCGTATCCATAATTCAGAAGACCGTTAAGGCCATTGCCATCCTGATCGCGACGGAAGGCGGTCCCCATAAGCAAGGGCCAATAACGTCTCGCGGCTTCCGCTTCGACATTGTCCGGATCGCCAGCGCGGACTTTGCGGGCGAGCAACCGGAATCCGCCGGCCTCAGCACCGACTGCAGCCAGCGTTGCGCCTTGCGCCAGAATCTTAGCCTGCACAATCTGCCGCCACAGGCGTTTCTTGAGAGGCCCCGCCGCGTTGGCCTGGTCGCTCATACGTCCAGACTGCGCATGGTGGCCATCGATGGGCCATACGATCGCAGCAGGCTGGTGGTTGGGTCCGCACAACACGATGGGAACGCCGCGGGTCGCGAGTGTGACGAGCAGATTGTTCGAATAAGTCAGTCCATGTGCGTTCGCCACCACCGCTGCGAGATCATCCAGCGGCACCCGGCCGAGTTCGTTGCCCTTCTCGGACACGGTCATGAACCCCCGATCGATCGCGAGGTGCCGTCCGTCGGTTGCGACTTCCACTACGCGTCCGACCATGGCCGTTCGCCTCCTGCGGGTGGTGCTCCGCGAAGGCAGGATTATGCGGTGTCATCGGCAACGCACGCAACGCGTGTGTTAAGACAAGGTTAATCGTTAGGCGGCGAGATGCGCCAAACCCGACCGAGCTCATCGACGCGGACGGGAGTGGCGGCCAATTTCTTCAGCGTGCCATAGGACGCCATCAGCCAGCGAAACGGATCTATTTCGTTGTCGGTGGTGTGACGTCTGTCGAGATTGCCGGTTTCGTTGTGGTCGGCGAGCTTGAATCGTCCGGCCGCGGCGTCCAGCCGATGTACGACCATAATCCGGGCGCGGCCTTCATGCTCGAGCCGGATCAAGTCGCCCTTGTGGATACGCATCACCAGCTTTGCGTCCTTGTGGGTGCCGCACCACTGCGGCTCATGCGGCGTCTCTGGGCCGGCGCTCTTCCGGTTGGCATCGAAACGGCGCACAGCCTCTCCATCCCATTTTCCATCAGCCGTCTCGAATACCTCGACGCAGAAATTCTCGCCGGCGCTGTACGCCTTGTAGGTCGCGCCACTCTTGCGGTTCGCAATCGGAACCAGATAATCACTCTTTTCCCGCTTGAGAATGCGGACATGGCGCAAGCCGTGCTTGAATTGCGGATAGTCATCGGAGGAGAGTTTCAACTGCCGCAACGCATCGGCTAATGCCACGCCTTTTGTCTTTTCGGCATCCACATGCACCCGGACGGTACCACGCAGCCGCCTGTCGCGGATGCGATCGATTTCGTTCTCGTTCAAGTTTTCGATCGCCTTGCGATAGACGAGGTTACCGTCTTCCGGTTCTTCCTTGCTTACGCCTTCGTGCGGTTTTACCAATCCATAAGCGGTGTCTTCGTGCAGTTTGCCTTCGATGCCGTGATCCGGCTTGTGTGAAACCACCATCTTCTCGAGCGCGGCTTTTAGGTCGTCGCGCATCGTCGGCCACGGCGGATCGATGACGAATTTTTCGCGCTCTTCGTCGTAGGCATTGGCCATCTTCCACAGCAGCGAGCGGTCGGTCAGTGCGGCGACCAGACCGTCGATGGCGTGGTGACGGTGATCGGCGCGGTTCTTGACGCCTGAAAATTCCATATCATCAGTGGATGCGAGAAATTCCTCCGCCTTGTCCTGAACGCCGGCGTAGTTGTCCGAGGGCAGGAGACCGTTGAGGCCCCATTTGCCGCGCAGCATGCTGGTGAGGCGGCCCGGCACCACCCAGATCTGGTTCGGGTCGGTGACAGCGCTGAGATATTGCTTGGCGAGCCTCGCCAGCCACCCGGTCTCGTTGAGTTGCCGGGCGAGGAAGCCGCCGCGTTTGTCGAATTGTTCGCGGGCGTCGGCGTCGAAGCGCCAGCGCTTATTGCGAGGCAGACCGGTGGCGCGGGCAGCGATGTCGTCCCAATTGTAACGAAGGCCTTGAATTGTCGGGCTTGAACCGAACGCTTCGACAGGCGTCATCTTGCGTTTGTGCCGGTTGGCGTAGCGCATGCAGATGATCTTGTTCGCCGCACTGTCATCCAGAGTCATTGCGACGGGCAGGATGTGGTCGATGTCGACCTCGTCGGACAGCAGCCGCTCGATGCTGATCTGCTCGCCGGTATAGACGCATTTGCGATCCAGCGGATCGTTTGCGAGTTCTTCCCACAATCGCATCTTGAGCAAGTTGCGCGGATTTGCCGGGCGGCCAAATTTGGCCAGTTCCTCGCCGCGCGCTTTGTTCTTGTCTTGATTCTTGCGTTGTTCGCGCTGGATCTCTGTCTTTTGCTTTTCGGACAGTTTCAACGCGCGGGTAAACTCAATCGAGATTTCTGTCGGAGGACCGTAATTGTCGATCAGTTCGTTGACGATGCGGCGCAATTGCCCTAGCCCGATATGCACGGTGGGATTTGGAAACTGGCCGTACTGCCTTTCCTTTTGATCCCGCGCGTCGCCGCTGCCGACCACGGCATCCTGTAGCCACCGGCCATAATACGGCAAATGATCGAGCTGTTCGCCAATGGGCAGTTTGGCGTGGTCGTAGCCCGCGCGCTCGGCCGCGATGTGATAGCCCGCGCCCGACACGCCATCTTCATCGAACTCGTTCTGCATGATCGGCACGATCTTCCGGATCGCGCGCAGGCCAAGCCGGCAATGGCCGTCCGGCAGAGTTGTGTTGGCGACACGCGCTGCCGCCGCGCCGTCCAGGGCACATTCGCGTTCGAGCCATGCAATCAGTTCAGCTTCGTCTTCGGCTTCCTCCAGTTTGGCGACGATCGCGATTTGCCGCTCCAACGGAAGGCCGCGCCAAGCCTTGTGAAAACCCTTCTTGTCCGACAGCCGTGCGGCCGTCTGATCGCCGTCGAGCGCCGTACGTCGGTCGGATTCGAGATTGAATTTCGCTTCCGCGGGCAGCTTGAGCAACGTGCGCAGCTTGTCGAATTTCACTTCCTTGTTGGCGAGCAATGCCGCGACGACAAGATCGCTCTGTTCCTTGTTCAGCTTGCGCGAACCCTTGCCGGTTTCTCTGATTTCGAGGTTGCGCGCCTCCGAGAGAATACGGAATCGCTGCGCCAGCGGATGCGACCACGGCGCACGGTAGCCTTCGGGGTCTTCCTTGAAAGGGCGCGTGGCGGGATCAAGCGTGCATTTGCCGACAATGGCGGGCTTCAGCGGCCGCTGGAAGAAGATGATGTGCTCGATCTCCGCCCTCGCCTCATCCGTCATGGCGGAATGGTGTTCGCGCTGGGCTGTCCAGATGGCATTGAACTCATCAAGCAGCATCGCGCGGGTTGGATAGAAGTCGTAGCTCGCCTTGGTGCCCGTAATGGTAGCGCGAGCGCGGACGCCGTCCGGCGCATCCTTCGGCGGCAGCACCTCGTCGCCGAACAAACGCTTGCGGACCTTCGCCCAGATTTTCTTGCGGGCGTTGCCAGTAAGGTGGTCCTTGCCGAGTCGCACCAACTCGGCGCGGATGGTTTTCTGCCGTTCCAGATAGGATGCAGACAGATGCTTGTCCGCCAGAAAAGCGCCAAGCGTATCGGCGTTTTCTTCTTTCATCGCGGCGTCGAGTTTGGACGCGGCCTGCTTGATGGCGCCGTCTTCGCTCTGCTTGCTGTCGGTCTTGCGGTTCGATTGAAAGCCTCGGCGCTGGTTGAGGTGAAATAGCGCCCGGCCAACATGATGCGGGGGCAGGGCATCTGCCAGCGCGGCTTTGCGCAACGCGTAGGGATCGAGAGTTTCAAGTGCCTTGCGTTCGCGTGCATCGCCCGGGAGCAGATCGCATTTGATGAGCGACGCGATCAGCGCCTTGCGACGTTCGACAAAGCGGTCGCGCCGCTTGCGCGCGCTTCGCGCCATCCGTCGATCGACGGCATTCGACGCCTTGCTCTGCGGGTCGCGGCCATCAGGGAAAATACGGACACCGCCGGGACCGAGCGCGACGGGCTCATATCGGTCGCCGCGCTTCTCAAGATGCGTGACGAACCAGCCAAGGGAATTGGAGCCAAGGTCTAGCCCTAGGCGGTATAGAACAGATGAGCTTTTCAGTATCTCATTTTTGTTCATGGCTAGATGGCTGTCGCCTTTTCTTAAATGTGGAAAATCAATTTCTACGTGCATTGAAGTTTGCGCGCCAATCGAATTGCTTCATACTCACAGTGTGACTAATGCTCACAATGTGCGTGAGGTTGTTGCGGTGCAGTGCGCCGCACCGACCTCTGAAACCGTTGCGGTTGGCTAACACTCCAGTCCGTTAAAATTGGAGAGTCAACGATGACACTGAAATACCTACGAAAGTTTTTGCCTCGAATGCTTTGGGTCCGCTTTGACTTTAAACTTCGATTCTAAGAACTGATTGTGTGGCCACCGGCGCAGCCGGTGGCCACCTCTCTTGACAAAGTTGAGAGAGCGAAGCACGATCTCGCAGTGTAACGGCTGTTATTGGCAGACTTACTGGTTTTAGCGGACTGGTGATTGAGGGCCTCCCGTTAACAAGCTTATGCACAAAATGGGGCACCCTGCGGGGTGCCCCTTCCATTTGCGGACGAAGCCCAATCGTTTTCGCGCTACCGCTTTGAACAGTGTGCGACTCTGATTGTACCAGCTACGCTGACTTTCGCTTTCGTATCGCGCGCTCCTTCGGTGCTCTCTTCTCTGCAATCGTTGGCGGCTTTGTCGTCGCAAGTTGCTCTTGCGGTTGTTTTCCGCCAGCGATGGGCAATTTGAACTGGGGTTGCCGCCGCGCCTCCTCGGCAGTTGGGCGGCGAGGTTTTCGCTTTGTTGTCTTGGGCAATTCTGTCTCCGAAACCGCAGCCCGGGAAAGATTAAGTTCCAAGAGCTTCGCCAACGCGTCTTCCTCGGAAATGTCTGAAGCCCAGCCGTAAGCCGCTGCGACAGCGGCATCAAGGTCACGGTGAGCATCGACGAGCCACGGCGGCCGCTGATTGTAGAGATTGGTCAGCGTGCGTTCGCGCAAGGCTGCCGCCGCAATCGTATCCTTCGGCAGAATGCGGTCCGGATATCCTGGAACGACCTCCGGTTCGATACGGATGAGATCGGGTGGATTCAGCCAGGCATTGCGCAAATGGTCGAGACGTTTTGCTGCCTTGGAAATCGCTAAGGCGCGTGGATCGGCAGCATAGTGCTGTGCGGGGATGTTCGGGGTAAGGCCTTCGGGAAAGGGGAAGGTTTCGAATACACCCGCGCTGTTGTACGTGGGATCATTTCCGACGCCATGCCATGCGCATGTTCTCGAGGTCCACGCCTCGTGAAAGCGAGAATGAAGAATGCCAAAGAACGTGTCGTCCGATCGCATAAACGCGAATGCGCGAGAATCTGGGACCACAGTGCTATCGAGCCATGCAAAGATCCGGTGCTTTGCCACTCTTGGGGTTGCCAGATAGCGCTTATGAGCCTGCATCGCCATTCGTAATGCTGGTCGCGGCTCGACATGCCGCCACCAGTTTAACTTATAGGTGGCGCGCCGATTTCCGGATCGCTCGGGGAAGACATATTCTTTGATGTATTGGAAAGGGCCGTCATAGAGGGATGCCTCTCGCTCTGACATTTCCCAACCAAAGTCGATGAGCCACATATCTCTGGGCCGGCGTGTGATATCCATCCCGTTACGCCAGGGGCGCAGCACGTCGGAGCTTGGTCTGCCATTGGGATTGAGTGGCAAGCGCAACCAACTGCGAGCAAGCTCGCCGGTAACGTCGAAAGCGCCCCCTTTGGTGTTTCCCATATGGGCGATTTCTAAGTTTTCCGACAATTGCGCGACGCGTGTAAAATTCAGCGACCCCGCAGTTAGATCCGCATTGATTGTTGTGGCGGCTTTGCCGTCAAGTCGGACTGCCCCCTGGCCGGGACCGAAGCAAACAAGTGATACACGAACGGCAGCGCCATCGATCACCCAGGGTTCGTCCCCCCATGCCTCAAAGATACGGCTCTCAGAGACGATCTCGTCCAATACCTTACGATTTGCGCCACTGCGAATAGAATTGGTTGCGACCAATCCAACACGCTTGACACGCTCGCCCTTGAGGGCTGCCCGTGCCTTTTCAAACCAATAGCATACGAGGTCAGCTTCGCGAGAAACACGGCCGGCGTAAGCGTCGAAGAGTTGTTCTACAGCTTGGTCGCCGAGGCCAGATCGCATGACCCGTATCCCTAGAAACGGCGGATTGCCGACGATAAAATCCACCTTTGGCCATTCTGCTTCGGAATATTTGACAACGTGGGCCGACGCCTTTGATCGCGATTGTTTCGCTTGTGTAACCTCTTCTAAGAGGGTCGGCGCAACCGCGACGAGCGCGTTGCGACATTCAATGGAATCGAGTTTGCGCAGAATTGGCTTAGGTTTCGCGTGAATACCGTTTCGTAACCTCCACTGAATGTCGCCGATCCAGATCGTCGTGCGCGCAAGCTCGGCGGCCAATGGATTGATTTCGATGCCGCGGAGAATTTCCGGCCCGACGATTGGCAGGCGTGGTTGAAGGCCGAGCATCTCACATTCAAGGTTTGCTCTGTTCTCAATGTCCTTCACACCCTGCAAGGCCAAATAGAGAAAATTTCCGGAGCCGCACGCGGGGTCCAGAATTTGTAAATGGCGCAAGCGTTCGAGGTAGCGGGAGCGTACCTCTTCCGCGGCTTCCAGGAGCGTCATGCGCCGACGCACTTTAGCACGCATAGGCGGCTTGGCTTTTCCGGATGGCAGCCGTTCGATTTCCTCTTTTGCGATCGACCATTCATCGAGCAGGGGTCTGAAAATGACCGGCTCGACGATCCGGATGATTTTTTCCCGGTCGGTGTAGTGCGCTCCGATCTGCGCTCGTTTGTTTGGGTCCAGAAACCTTTCAAACAGCGTCCCAAAGATACTTGGATCGATCAGACCCCAGTCAAGACTGCCGGCGGCTATCAACAGCCCGATGTCGCCGTCATCCAAGGGCAGCGCGCGCCGGCCATCGAACAGTCCACCGTTGAACCATGCAATGTCGTTGAGGTCGAAATCTCCGCCGCTCTCCATGGCTTCAAAGAGCTTGTTCAAATAGCCTTGCGCTCGCTCGGGCTTTTGCGCGGATTGCCGAAGCAATTTAGGAAATAAGCCGTCCGGAAGAAGCTTGACGCTGTTGGCGAAGAAGCAGAAGACAAGCTGGTTGATGAAGTGGGCGATGTCCTCCGGCGTGCCTCGCCCCTGAAGACGCAGTGCAATCGTGGAGAATTTGTCAGCGGCTTCCGTCGTTACTGCGGCGCGCGTCTTGGTCGGCTTTAGTTTCTCGGGGTCATAGAAGACATTCCGAAGAATTTCACGAGCGCTAGCGTCAGCAAGATCATCGAGCGTGAACTCGTACTTTGCGGGAACAGTGTTGGTCCATGCCGTGTGAATTCGAAAATGCTCGATATCGCAAACGATTTGAAGCGGAGGGCTTTCGAGCGCCGGCGCATAGCGGATCAGTTGATGGAGCGCGTCGTCCAGATTTCCATTCTTCCGTTTATATTCCCAGGCAAAGTAGTCTCGCTTCCAGACATCGGCAAAGCCTCTTCCGCCTCCGACTTTCGCAGCCCCTTTCTCGAAGGCGAAGTGCTCACCTGTGGGGTCATCTTCACTTGGCGTCGGATGATCAAAGAGCGAACAAAGATCGATGAAATGTTCCTGGGCGCTCTGGCGCTCATTTAATGACGCCCGTTTCCACTTCTTGATGAACGCAACAGGTGTTATCGGCGCGCGCGCGCCGCCAGCCGTACTCATGACGCAACCCCCGCAACGCCGTCTGTATTCAGATCGGCACCTCAAAATTCTGGCTTGTTTTGGTTGAAGTCAACCCTGGGTTGCTGGTGACGGCTATAAAGCGGCCGAATTGGCCTAAGAGGGTTAATCGAGATCAGAACCCTTAAACGACCAATTGACGGATAATTTAAATATTGATTTCAAGAACATAAGAGTTCGCAGTTTTATTCCGAACGGCGCGCCAGCTTCTACAGAAGTCCTATTAAATCAAAGATATGGCGTAAATATTGGCTTTCTCTGCTGTTCGGTCGCGGCAGTGAGCGATAGCAATTGATGCGCGCTCGAATGGGCATAATCAAAGACAGGCTGGCACCTGCCACGCCCAGCGGAAGGTACCTGAGCGCTTTCAAGAGATGGTTACCCGAGTTCTAGGCTGACACAAGGTGCGTCAAGCCTATCTCAAAAAGTCACTCGGGACGAAAGCTCCTAAAGCTGCAAGTGCTGCTGCAAAATTGACGCTGGCCGGGTTTGACCGAATGCTTGCTGAGGCGGAAAAGCTAACGAAAGCTCGCCCGTTAGTTTCCTCGCCAACAGATGCACAGATTACGCGCTCTTGAACCGATTGGAGATAGTGTGGATCGCGGCGCGATCGATGCGCGAACTCGCGAGCTTGGGTCGGGCCAATGTCGGTCCGGCGATGCCGGACCGCTTGAATATGGTCTCGATCGAATCCGCTCTCGGCGGCAACACCTACTACAAGCTCAGTCCCGACGAATGTGTCCTCATCAAATCGACGGCACATGGCCAAGCCTATCTCGGGGCGTTGCCCGTGAATGCGCTCAACGTTTCTCGTTCATTTGAAAGTATCGCGACCGGAGGAGCTGCTTCACGCGGAGCAGGAGTTGCAGCGGACCAAGATCGAGCTTCAAACGTCAGGCTTTTCCACCGTGGCGGGCAGCTTTTATCTGGCGTGGATGCGCGCTTGTTCTCATGCTGTTGCGTGGGCAGTTAGGCGCCTTGTGACGTGTGCGTTCTCGGCGATGAGTCATTTCCCGAACTGTCTCGCAGATACATTGGCACGGGCCTAGTTCCACCATTTGGACACCTTTCCGAGGCGGACCACTGGCCATGACCCACCACAAATTCTAGTTTTCGCTCGTTCACAACTAGCGATGAAAGCAATGCGCCGTGTTGGCCGTTTCGGCTCGCGTGCGCGCGGCCTTGGCTTTTCAGGTCGAAGCCGGGCAGGAAAGATTGGTGATGATTCAAGCAAACGGCGGAGCACTCGACGAAGGCACGTCGCGCACCACGCCGCTGGTCGGCGCGCTGAACGGCCTGAAGGTCCTCGATGCATCCGGCTGGAGTGGGCAATATTGCGGCAAGATGTTTTCCGATCTTGGCGCCGAAGTAATACTTGTCGAGCCGCATGGCGGATCTTCGGTGCGGCGTGACGGGCCGTTTCTCGACAACAAGCCACACATCGAGCGCAGTCTGCCGTTCGCTTATTTCAATGCGGGCAAACGCAGCATCGGGTTGAATCTCGACAGTCTCGAGGGGCGGGACATTTTCAAGCGCCTTGTAGCGCGCGCTGATCTTTTGATCGAGTCGGAAAAGCCCGGCGTTATGGCGTCGCGTGGGCTCGATTTCGCCAGTCTGTCAGCGAGCGCGCCGCAACTCGTGATGACCAGTATCACACCGTTCGGGCAGAGCGGGCCATTCGCGCAGTATGATTCTGAGGACATCGTCACGCTCGCGCTTGGCGGTCTGTTGTATCTCGGTGGCTATCCGGAAACCGAACCGATCGCCGCTTATGGCAATCAGGCCTGCCTGGCGGCGTCGCAGTTCGCTGCGGTTGCCTCGATGATCGCTCTGCATGCCGGAGTTGCGAGCAACGCACCGAGTGGTCGTCATATCGATGTTTCGATACAGGAATGCGTCGTGCTCGCGATGGAGAACGCCGTGCAGTTTTTCGATCTGGAGGGAACGGTTCGCAAGCGCAACGCCGGCCACCAGCGGCAAGCGGGCATGGGTGTTTTCCCATGCGCCGATGGGCAGGTGTATTTCATGGCGGGTGGAATCGCGTCCAATCGTTTTTGGGACGGCAGCGTGCAATGGTTGCTCGACGAAGGCGTCGCGGGCGCCGAGAAACTGAAGGCGCCCGAATGGAAGCAGGCAGCCTATCTTGCGACCGACGAGGCCAAGAAATTGTTCGCTTCGATCTTCACACCTTTCTGCCGCACGCGTACCAAGGCGCAGCTTTATGCCGAAGGGCAGGCGCGACGCTTGCCGATATGTCCCATCAGCACGCCGCGCGATCTCCTCGATAATCGCCAACTCGCGTATCGTAACTATTTCACATCGCTTGATCACAATTGGTCGGGGCGTGCGCTGACGGTGCCGGGAAGTCCCTATCAGTTCAGCGAGACGCCATGGCGGATGCAAGGACCGGCGCCACGGCTGGGCGAGCATACCTCAGACATTTTGTCGGAACTTTCGATCGCCCCGGAGCGGCAGTCTGTTTTGTTGAAGGCAGGAGTCATTCAGTGATGTCGACATCGATGAAGCCATTGTCGGGCGTCCGTGTCGCCGATTTCACCTGGATCGGAGCCGGGTCCTTCACCACCAAGTTGCTCGCTGATTTCGGCGCCGATGTCATCAAGATCGAAAGCGCCTCGCGGCTCGATACGCTGCGCGACGGCGCACCGTTCAAGGACGGCATTCGTGGCGTCAATCGCAGCGGCTATTTCGCGGACCGCAATTCCAGCAAGCGCAGTGTTACCATCGACATGAAGCAGCCCGCAGGGCAGGCGCTGGCGCGTAAGTTGATCGCTCAAAGCGATGTTGTGGCTAACAATTTCACGCCGGGAACGATGGAGAAGTTCGGCCTAGGCTACGAGGCCGTACGTGCCATCCGCGATGATATCGTCTATGTTTCGATGTCGATGCAGGGCTCTTCCGGACCGGAGTACAAGTACCTGGGCTATGGACTGACGATCGGCGCATTGACGGCCATGCAATATCTGTCGGGACAGCCGGATCGCGAGCCGGCGGGGACGGGCACCAACTTTCCGGACCATATCCCCAATCCGTGTCATGCGGCGTTTGCGATTCTGGCGGCGTTGCGTCATCGCAGGCGCACGGGGCAAGGACAGTATATCGACATTGCCCAAACCGAGCCGATGATCTCGCTGCTCGGCCCGGCCGTGATGCAATGGACCGCGAACAGCGAGGTGACCGAACGGCGCGGCAATCAACATGTGGCTGGCTCGCCGCACGGTGTCTATCCTTGCGCTGGTGAGGATCGTTGGATCGCCATTTCAGCTATCACGCTTTCCGCCTGGCGTGGCCTTGTTCAGGTGCTCGGCCTGTCGGATCTCGCGGCCGACGTCCGGTTGCTGCACGCCGATGCACGTTGGGAGCGACGTCATCAGATTGGCGAAGCGATTGCCGATGCAACGCGGTCGTGGGATGCGGACGAACTGATGGACACGCTTCAGGCCGCGGGCGTGGCTGCCGGCGTGGTACGCGACGCGGCCGCGATCGTAACGCGTGATCCGCAGCTTCAGGCCCGCCATCACTGGGTTCGTTTGCAGCACCCCGAAATGGGCGAAAGCGTCTACAACGCGCCAGCGTTTCGCATGTCTGGGGCTGAGATTGGTCCTTATTCGCCGGCGCCTCTGCTCGGCCAGCACACCGACGAGGTCTGCCAGGACGTGTTGGGTATGACGAAAGACGAGATTGCAGCGTTGACTGAGGCCGGAGTACTTCGATGACACCGACGGCCAGCGAGCGGATCGCGCGTTTTGCCACGGCGTTCGGTCCCGACCGGCTGACTGCTCCACTGCGCGCGGCTTGCGGTCGCTCGCTTGTCGACTTGCATGCGGCGGCGATCGCCGGATGGGACGAGCCGGCGGCGGAGCGCGTTCGCAGATACTGTGCGAGCCTTTCCGGAGGTGCTGTCGATGTCGTACGTCTCTGGCGCGGCGGATATGGTTCGCTTGAAGGTGCGGCGCTGGCCAACGGCGTCGCGGCGCATGTGCTTGATTACGACGATGTCAGCTCGCCAATGCGCGGACACCCCGGCGTCGCAATCTGGCCTGCCTTGCTGGCGCTCGGGGAAGCGCGGAAAGCATCCGGCGATCAACTCGCGAGCGCTTTCATTGTCGGGTTTGAAGTTATCGTCAAGCTGTCGCGCGCAATGGCGGTCAGGCACTATGCGCGTGGCTGGCATTCCACCTCGTCGATCGGCACGATCGGTGCCGCTGTCGCCTGCGCATATCTTCTGAGGCTGGACGCGACGCGAGCCATCAATGCGATCGGTCTCGCCGTGGCCCAGGCCGCGGGAACGCGGCAGAATTTCGGAACAGACGCCAAGTCGTTTCAGGCCGGGCAGGCCAACGCGGCGGGACTGCGTGCGGCGCTCCTTGCAGAAACCGGATTTTCTGCCTCGCCCGCCGCGCTCGACGGTGGCGTGGGCTATATCAACCTTTACGGGACGGGCGAGGACCTCGCCGGTCAGCTCGCCGAACTCGGCAGTGCGCCGCTGGAGATCGAACGAAGCGGCGTCGAGGTCAAGAAGTATCCATTGTGCTATGCGACCCATCGAATGCTCGACGGCCTGCTCGATCTGCGCGCCGCACATCGTCTCGTACTCGCGGATGTCGCGAGTATCGACATCCGTGTTAGCCGCGATGCACTCGCGCCGCTGATCCATCATCGTCCACGATCCGGTCTCGAGGCCAAGTTCAGCATGGAATATGCGGCTGCCGCGGCGCTGCTCGACGGCGATGTAAAATTGTCCAGTTTTCTCGACAGTGCCGTGATGCGCCCGGAAATCCAGAATTTTCTGCCGAAAGTGACGGCTAGCGAGCAGGGCGAGACGTTGATGCCGCGCTGGGCGGAAATGACGGTTCGGCGTAACGATGGCGCGCCCCTGACCACCCGGATCGAGAGCTTGCGCGGGTCGGCCGAAAAGCCGCTAAGTGACGAGGAATTTCTGCACAAGATCCAGGATTGCTATGATTTCGGCGGCTGCCGCATCGACGCCGCGCGCTTCCTCGACGACGCCATGCGGATGGATTGTCGTGACGTCAGCGGTCTGCTGCCCGTCGTGGCATGACGATGGCGCGCCGGTGTGACGTTAGCCTATGTTTGCCAATGGTTGCGTTGCGAGTTCGTCTTCGATCTCGTTGATCGCCTCGCGTAGCGCCAGAGCGAGCTCGGCGCATCGATCGGGATCGAGACGTGTGGTGAGGGCCGAGATGCTGATCGCAGCGATCGGGCTGCCGTCTGTCAGCGTGATCGGCATGCCGATGCTGCGAATACCGGGTACCTCAACCACGTCGCTGACGACGTATCCTTTCTGCGCTCCCTCTTCAAGAATCGCGTTGGTCTTCTCGAAATCGAAGCGCGCATAACGGTAGACAAGCTTTGGATAGTTCGTCTTGAGAATTCGGCCTCGTTCCTTGCGTGTCAGCGCACTCAGAATGGCGAGGCCGCCGGTGCCGATGCCGAGAAGGCGTCGGCGTCCGACATCCAGCACAAACGCCTTCACCGGAAACGCCCCTTCGGTGCGATCGATGCAGACGCTTTCCATGCCGGATCGGATGTTGAGAAACACGGTGTCGGCGGACAGCGCTGCCAGGCTCACCAGATGCTTGTGACAGACGTCGCGCAACTGGAATTGCGGTGCGGCGGCGAGGCCCATCTCATAAATCATCGGTCCCAGGAAGTAGCGTTTGGTCGTCTGGTCCTGCCGGACCAGACGCTCCGCGATGAGGCCCTGGAGAATGCGATGGGTTGTCGGACGTTCCAGCTTGGCCTTGCGATAGAGTTCGACAAGGCGCATGCCCTTGCGATTCTGCGCGGTCAGCAGTTTCAGCAGTTGCGCGGCACGCTGAATGCTTTGCGTGCCGAGCGAGCTGGACGATTCCGATCCCGTCTTTCTCATAGGGTTGCCGTCCCGTGATTCCAATCAGGTCTGACTGACATACTTGTACTGGGTGAAAGCCTCGATTCCCTCGATGCTGCCTTCCTTGCCGAGTCCGCTGTCCTTGACGCCGCCGAACGGCGTTTCGGGAAAAGCGTGCTGGCAGTTATTGATGCAGACAACGCCGCTTTCAATCGCATCCGCGGCGTTCATCGCGATGGTGGTGTTGCGGGTGAAGACATAGGCCGCAAGCCCGAAGGGAAGCCGGTTCGCTTCGGCAACCGCTTCATCGAATTGCGAGAAGCTCTTCAGGATGGCGAGCGGCCCGAACGGTTCGACCTGGGCGGCTTTCCACGATGGCTCGTAACCGCTGATGACGGTTGGCTCCATGAACCAGCCGGCTGTGCCGATATGCTTGCCGCCGGTGAGCACGGTGCCACCCCGACTTGCGGCGTCTTCCACCATCTCGGTCACCGCTGCAACGCGTCTTGGATTCGACAGCGGTCCCATCTGAACGCCTTCAGACAATCCATTACCCACCTTGAGTCCGCGCGCCTGCTGGGCGATCTCATTGCCGAGTGCTGCGGCGATGGACTCGTGGACGATGATGCGTGTCGGTGACGTGCATATCTGTCCGGCGTTGCGGAATTTCGCTTGAGTGATGATGGTTGCCGCCTGCGCGATATCGGCATCGGCGAATACGAGCACCGGTGCGTGTCCGCCGAGTTCGAGAACGGTGCGCTTGAAGCCCGGCGCCGCCATCGTTGCAATCTGTCTGCCGATCATCGTGGAGCCGGTGAACGTGACCGCGCGCGTAATCGGTGACTCCACGATGCGGCGAGAGGTCTCGGCCGGATTGCCGAATACCATGTTGAGGACACCCTTTGGCAGCCCGGCGTCGGCGAGCGCACGCGCAAGAAATAACGCGCAGGCCGGTGTTTCCTCCGCAGGCTTGATGACGAGGGTGCAACCGGCGGCGAGCGTACTCGATATCTTTCGGCTCGGTGTTCCCGCCGGCGCGTTCCATCCGGAGAAGGCACCGACCGGACCGACCGGCTCCGGCATCGCCATGTGCCATGTGCGTGGTGCGCGGGGAGGGATCAGGCGACCATAAAGCCGACGGCTTTCTTCTGCCGCCCACTCGAACATCTCGGCGGCGACGGTGGCTTCCCGGCGCGCTTCACCGAGCGGCTTGCCCTGCTCCGAGGTCATCACCCACGCGTAGTGATCGAGGCGTTCGCGAATGAGCGTGGCCGCACGCCGCAGAATATTCGAGCGTTCGAGCGCCGGCGTTGCACGCCATGCTGGAAATGCACGTTGTGCGGCATCAAGCGCGGCATCGACGTCCGCGGCCGTGGCTATGGGGAGTTGGCCGAGGCAAACGCCGGTCGCTGGATTGATAACGTCGCAGGCCTCGCGACCCGCCGTTGATAGCCATTCACCGTCGATGAAGAGCGAGAGTTGCGGATATTCCACTGCGATTTTTCCTTATTCCGTACCCGTGATGACAGACAGCCATCTTAGGGGATCACTGATCGTGGCGGGGTACAGGATCGAGTCAGAAACGTCCGTATAGTGAGATGAGATGTCGACAGTGGTTGCTATACAGCGCTTTAGAGCCACCGCGAGAGGCATTCCGCCGCATATCTGTCGTATCCCACATAGTGGACTTGTTTAGCCTCTGGGTTGCTTCAACGCTTGGCGCTTTTCTCCTAGGTTCCGCCCGCATCGCACTATCCCTGTTGGAGCTTTGACGTCATGACCTTGCGGATCGAAACAGCTGGTCACGTTTGCACGCTGACGCTTGATCGTCCCGAGGCGATGAATTCCATTGATCCGGAATTGCGCGCGGCGCTGCGTGATGTCTGGCCGCGCATTCAGGCGGATAACCAGATTCGGGTTGTTATTCTGACCGGCGCCGGCGATCGCGCTTTCTGCACCGGTTCCGATCTGAAGAAGACCATGCCGCCGCAAGAAAGTTTTGCCGAACTGACGTTCGGGCGGGCGGAGTCCGATCATCTATTGGCCGGCATGAATGTCGACAAGCCGATCATCTGCGCCATCAACGGTTATGCGATGGGCGGCGGACTCGAGATTGCTCTCGCGTGCGACATCCGGATCGCCGCATCTAATGCGCGGTTCGCGCTCTCCGAAGTTCGTGTCGGCAGCATGCCGGGCGCCGGTGGCACCCAACGTCTGCCGCGGGCAGTTGGTATGTCCAATGCGATGCTGATGATGCTGACGGGCGATCAGATCGATGCGGCCGAAGCGCTCCGCATTGGGCTGGTGAGCCGGGTCGTCGAATCTGCTGACCTGTTGTCGGCTGCGCGGGCCATAGCTGTGCGGATCGCGGAGAACGCGCCATTGTCGGTGCGCGCCGTGAAGCAAGTCGTTCGTGACGGTCTCGATATGCCGCTTGAGGCGGGAATGCGTGCCGAGCGGTTGGCCTTCGGCGTGTTGCGCGACACCCAGGATCGTATCGAGGGGCGCAAGGCTTTTCAGGAGAAGCGGCCACCCGTCTATCAGGGGCGCTGACGGTTCGACCGGAAGATTTTCGAGGAGTAGGAATGTCGTCGATCAGAGGCAAGGTTGCGATTGTCGGGTTGGGTGTAACCGAGCAGGGGAAACTTCCCGGCTCGACCCCGATTTCGCTCGGCGCGGAGGCGTTCAAACGCGCGATTGCGGATGCCGGCTTGCGCAAGGATCAGATCGACGGCCTGCTGACGATGCCAGGTACCACGTCGCCGGAAGGTCCGCTCAACTATTTGCGGCTTGGCGAGGCGCTCGGCATCGATCCGCGCTACACCGGCAGCATGGTGATGGGCGGCGGAACGGCAGGCGCGCTGATTCAGAATGCGGTTCTTGCCATTGAGGCCGGTCTTGCGGATTGCGTGGCCTGTGTGTTCGGCGATACCGCACGCACTGGCGGCTCCCGGTTCAGCCGAGCCTCCGGCTGGGGCGACTCGTGGGGCTTGTGGGGCATGTTTGGCGCCGCCGCCAACAGCGCGGTCGCCGCGAGTCGCCACATGGCGCTCTACGGTACCACAAGCCGGCAACTCGCCGAAGTCGCGGTAGCCTGCCGTTATCATGCGTCGCTTAATCCCAATGCGGTGATGCGCGAGCCGATCACCATCGAGGATCATCAAGCATCGCGTTGGATCGTTGAGCCGTTCCGTCTCCTCGATTGCTGTCTGATCAGCGATGGCGGCGTTTGCATCATTTTGACCTCTGCGGAGCGAGCGCGCGACTTGCGCCAGCCACCTGCGATTATCGGCGGAATCGGTCAGGCCTACACCACGCGCAACATGGAGCGCGAAGACTGGTGGTATGTGCCTCATCAGAAGGAGGCGCTGTCGCGTGCGTTCGCCATGGCAGGCGTCGGTCCTTCGGATGTAGACGTTGCGCAGCTCTACGATAATTTCACGATGAGCGTTCTGCTGTGGCTTGAGCACGCTGGCTTCTGCGGGGTTGGCGAGAGCGGCTCGTTCGTGGAAGGCGGGCGCATTCGTCTCGGCGGCGATCTTCCGGTGAATACCGCTGGCGGCAATCTGTCGGAATCCTACATGGAAGGATGGCTCCATATCGTCGAGGGTGCACGCCAGATGCGTGGCGAATGTGGTCCGCGTCAAGTCGAGGGGGCGGAGACCTGCCTCGTCACTGGACGCGGTATGACGCTCAATTGCTCCAACGCCATGATCCTTCATCGCGCCTAAAGTCTGCCGCAGGAACATCAAGATGACCAAAAACACCGACAAGCCGGCGGCTCCGCAACGCCCGTTGCCGACTATCGACAACAGCAACCGGCCGTTCTGGGATGGTGCCCGCGCCGGTGAACTTCGGATGCAGAAGTGTTGCGGATGCGGTCATATCCGTTATCCGATCAGCGACCTGTGTCCGCAGTGCCTCTCTGGTGAATTCGAATGGCAGCGGCTGTCCGGGCGTGGCAAGGTGTTCTCGACGATCGTGTTTCACCAAGTCTATCACGCCGCGTTTGCGGGTGAGGTGCCTTACAACGTGTCGCTGATTCAGCTCGATGAGGGCCCGCGCATGTTCAGCAACGTGGTGGGTGTGCCGCCGTCCGAAGTGAAGGTCGGCGATGCTGTCGAGCCGGTGTTCGATCCGGTAACCGAGGACGTAACCCTACCGCGCTTCCGCATCGCTCGAGCCGGGTGATCCCATAATGAACTTCGAGATGCCCGAAGCGATGGGGATGATTCGTACGTCGGTTCGCGCTTTCGTCGAGCGTGAACTGATGCCGCTCGAGGCAGATCTCATCGCGCGGGAGGCATCCCGTGGCCACAACGACGATCCATTGTTGCCGGCGGAAATCGATCAGAGGTTGCGGGACAAAGCGCGGGACGCTGGCCTGTGGGGCATCGACGTTCCGGTGGACATGGGTGGGCAAGGTTTTGGCGCGCTGGCGCGTGTCGTCATCACCGAAGAACTCAAACGCTCGATCGTGCCGTTTGTGCCGCCGCCGGACAGCCCCAATCTCTATCTCCTGAAGGAATTGTGCGTCGGTCCGCAGGTCGACAAATATCTGCTGCCCTATGCCAGCGGCGAGAAGCGAAGCTGTATCGCGCTCAGCGAGGCAGGCGCCGGCTCCGACGCTGCCGGCATCAAGACGCGCGCCGAGCGCAAGGGTGGAAAATGGATCCTCAACGGATCCAAGATGTGGATCAGCAACGCCCGACGCTCCGATTTCATGATCGTGGTGGCGGTGACCGATCCGCAAAAGCGGGCGCGCGGCGGGATGACGGCGTTTCTCGTCGATCGGGAAACGTCCGGCGTCTCCATTCCGTCTTCCTATCCGATGATGGGCGAATATCATCCCTACGCGGTGTTCTTCGACAATGTCGAGCTGGACGATGATCAAGTTCTCGGCGAGATCGGTAACGCCTTTGTGCCCATCACTAATCGGTTGGGCGTACGTCGGCTCGATATCGCGGCGCGGTGCATCGGCCTCGCCACGCGTTGCCTGGAGATGATGATCGCGCATGCTAATTCGCGTTCGACTTTCGGCTCGCTGCTGGCGGATCGGCAGGCGGTGCAGTGGTGGATCGCCGACAGCTATCAGGAACTGGAAATGGTGCGACTGCTCACCTATCGGCTGGCCTGGCGGGTGGAGCGGGGCGACAAGGATTTTCGGATCGATGGATCGATCGTGAAGACCCAGGCGACCGAGATGCTGGGACGCGTAGTCGATCGCGCGATTCAAGCGTTCGGCGCCATGGGCGTTTCGAAGGAATTGCCGCTCGAGTACATCGCGCGAATGGGGCGGGTGATGCGGATCGTCGAAGGGCCGAGCGAGGTGCACCGCTGGGTCATCGCCCGCAGCC
This sequence comes from Hyphomicrobiales bacterium, assembly GCA_017305535.1. Lineage (GTDB taxonomy): Bacteria > Pseudomonadota > Alphaproteobacteria > Rhizobiales > Xanthobacteraceae > 62-47. The sequence goes on from JAFKKN010000003.1 coordinate 80,457, forward strand.
TGCTTCGCAACGGTCTGCCTGATCTGAGCGCCGCATGAACACCGCCTTCATCGTTATCTCCCTGATGAACGGGATCAGCTACGGCCTGCTGTTGTTCATGCTGAGCGCCGGCCTGACCCTGATCTTCAGCATGATGGGCGTGCTGAATTTCGCCCACGCCAGCTTTTACATGCTCGGCGCCTACTTCGCTTATTCCCTGATGGGGGTCATCGGGTTTTGGCCTGCCTTGATCATCGCGCCGCTTGCGGTTGGCTTGATCGGCGCGCTGTTCGAACGCTACAGCCTGAGGCGGGTTCACAGGTTCGGTCATGTCGCGGAACTGTTGATCACGTTCGGCCTGTCCTATCTCGTTCTCGAGGTCGTGCAGCTTCTATGGGGGCGCGCCGCGGTACCTTATGCATTGCCGCCGGCGTTACAGGGCACGCTGTTCACCCTTTATGACATCCAGTTTCCCAAATCGCGCTCCTTCATCATGCTGGTCGCAGTGCTCATGCTGGTGGCGGTCTGGCTATTGCTGACGCGGACACGCATCGGTCTCATCATTCAGGCAGCACTGAAGAACCCGGAAATGGTGGAGGCGCTGGGGCATAACGTCCCGCGCGTTTTCATGTTCGTATTCGGGGGTGGCGCCGCGCTCGCGGCGCTGGCGGGGGCGATCGCTGGCAATACTTATGTCACCGAGCCATCGATGGCCGCGGCCGTCGGTTCAATCATCTTTGTTGTTGTGGTGGTCGGCGGCATGGGCTCGCTGAGCGGCGCGTTTGTCGCGTCTTTGCTGATCGGCATCGTTCAGACTTTTGCGGTAGCACTGGATATCTCTGTCGCGACCGTGCTTCAGCCGCTCGGCATTTCGGTATCGCCGCAGATATTCGGGTACGCGCTGCTGTCGCTGACCATTTCGCAGATGGCACCGATCCTGCCGTATCTGTTCCTGGTTCTTATCCTGATCTTCCGCCCGAACGGCTTGCTCGGAACCGAGAGGGGATGACATGGGTTTTTCGTGGTCGGAAATCGAGCGGTCGTTCTGGGGCCGTGCCATCATCTGGCTAGCATTCGCTGCAGGGCTCGGCATCGCGCCGCTGCTGTTTCGCAGCGGTATCGCGATGACGATCCTGTCGCAGGCGGGTTACGTCATCATCATCTGCTTGAGCTACAACATCCTGTTCGGCCAGGGCGGCATGCTGAGTTTTGGCCATGCCGTCTACACCGGCTTTGGCGCGCTGATCGCGATGCACGCGATGCGCATGGCCGGTGACTCTGGTGGCTGGTCGGTGCCGCTGCCGCTCATTCCGCTGGTCGGCGGACTCGCGGGCGGCTTCATGGCCGTGCTGTTCGGTTATGTCACCACCAAGAAATCCGGCATCACCTTCGCCATGATTACGCTCGGCCTAGGAGAATTGGTGGCGGCGATGTCGCTAATGTTCCCCGGCTTCTTCGGTGGTGAGGCAGGGGTCAAGGCGGACCGCGTCTATGGCGAGCCGTTGTTTGGTTTCGATTTTGGCCCGCAGATTCAGGTATACTACCTGATCGCGATCTATTGCGTGGTCTGCACCGCGTTGATGTATGCGTTCACCTGCACGCCGCTTGGTCGCCTGCTGAACGCCACCCGCGACAACCCGGAACGCGTCGAGTTCATCGGATACAGCACGCAGCGGGTTCGCTACCTGGCCTTCATCGTCTCCGGTTTTTTCGCTGGAATTGGCGGAGGCCTCGCGGCGATCAATTTCGAGATCATCAACGCCGGGGACAGCCTGAGCATCGCGCAGTCGGGCAGCTTTCTGCTGTTCACGTTCCTCGGCGGCGCGTCGTTCTTCGTCGGGCCGATCATCGGCGGCATCATGCTGGTGCTCGCGTCGGTGCTGTTGTCCGATCTGACGAGTGCCTGGCTGCTCTATATCGGCCTGTTCTTCGTATTGATGGTGATGTACGTGCCGGGCGGCGTTGCGAGCCTGATAGCCACAAACGTTGCGGTCGTCCATTCCGGAAAGGCGTCCCGATTGATCGTGCCATATATCGGTCTGATTGTGGCCTCGGTCGCCGCTTTGTGCGGTTTGTCGTTGCTGATCGAGATGACCTATCACACCCAGTTTGAAACGGCGAAGGGGCCGGTCATGCGCTTTCTCGGCGCGACGATCGACACCCATCAATCCGCGATCTGGATCGCCGCTGTGCTTTACACGGCTCTTGTCGGCGCCTTCCTCCGCTTTGCCTGCCTACGTTTCATGAGCGGGTGGGAGAAAATCCAGGAGGAGATGGATGCAGCGCAGGCCATCGAGGTGCGGCCATGACGCATGCTCTCGAAATCAAGGCGCTGCGAAAGGATTTCGGCAAGACCAGCATCATCCGCGGCATCGATCTCGCCGTGCGACGCGGCGAGCGCGTTGCCATCATTGGTCCCAATGGCGCCGGCAAGTCGACGCTGTTCAATCTTGTGAGCGGTCGGATTACGCCAACCAGCGGTGAGGTGTTCCTCAACGATTCACGGATCGACGGACTGCGGCCCTACGACATCTATCGACGGGGATTGGCGCGTAGCTTTCAGATCACCAATGTGTTCGCCAACCTTAGCGCATTCGAGAATCTTCGTTGCGGAACGTTGTGGAGCCTGGGCTACGGCTACAGTTTTTGGCGGTTTCTGTCCGACATGCGCGACGCCAACGAGCGGGCCGAGGTGATCCTTGAGCAGATCGGCCTGTCCCGCAAACGCGATGTCGCGGCGTCCAGCCTGACTTACGCCGAACAGCGTGCACTCGAAATCGGACTGACGATCGCTGGTGGTCAGGATGTCATCCTGCTGGATGAACCGACCGCGGGCATGAGCAGGACCGAGACCGAACGCTTTGTCGAGCTGATCCGAAAGGTGACCGAGGGAAAGACGCTCCTGACCGTCGAGCACGATATGAGCGTCGTCTTCGGGCTTGCCGACCGGATCGCGGTGATCGTCTACGGCGAAGTGATCGCCTTCGATACGCCGGAAGCGGTTCGCGCTGACGCCAGGGTGCAGGAGGCCTATCTCGGCTCACCGCTGGCGATGACCTCCGCTGGACATTGACCATGCTTACGCTCGAAGGCGTCCACGCCTATTACGGAAAAAGCCATATCCTGCACGGTGTGACATTCGACATCGCGCCAGGAGAAATCGTCGCGTTACTTGGGCGCAACGGCTCCGGCCGGTCGACTACCGCCAAGGCCATCATGGGCATGGTGAAGGTGGAAGGCGCGTTACGGTGGAAGCAGCAGAGCATTCTTTATCATAAGCCCTATGAAATCGCGCGAATGGGGATCGGCTACGTACCCGAGAATCGCGAAATCTTTCCGAACCTCACCGTGCATCAGAACCTGTTGCTCGGGCAGAAGCGATCGCGGAGCATCGGACGATGGACGTTCGATGATATGTACGCGATGTTTCCGCGATTGAAGGAACGTCAGCATACGGATGCCGGCGTGTTATCCGGCGGCGAACAGCAGATGCTGACGTTGTGTCGCACGCTGATGGGTGATCCGGACCTGATCATCATCGATGAGCCAACCGAAGGGCTGGCGCCGAAGATTGTCGAGCTTGTCGGCGCCTATATCCTGCGGCTGAAGGAGCGCGGCATTTCCGTGCTCCTGATCGAGCAGAAACTGACGATCGCGATGTCGGTTTCAGACAGGGCTCTTGTCATGGGACATGGTCAGATCGTTTTCTCCGGCACGCCGGCTGCGCTGGAAAACGCGCCGGCGGTGCGCGCCGAGTGGCTGGAGGTCTGACGACGACATCTCACAAGATGGACCTATATTTCGGCGGGCTGCGTTGCCTCGTTCCAACGCGCCCGATTACCGTGTTTCGGGGAGAAGGTCATATGAAAGATCTGGCTCGGTTTGTTAACGCGAACGCGGCGCTTGTTCGTCGCGGACGATATCTGAATACTCGCTTCCTCGTCGAAGTGGGTGATGACGGCTATCTGGTGGTCATTCGTGACGGAATGGTTCAGTCGGTGACGCCCGGTCCTTTTGTCATGCAGGACTGGGATTTCGCGTTGCGCGCCGCGCCCGATACCTGGGAGAAGTTCTGGCTCGCCATACCGCCGCCCGGCTACCACGATCTGATTGCCCTGATGCGATACAAGCGTCTGCGCGTTGAGGGCAATATGCTCATTTTCATGCGCAACCTTCTCTACGTCAAAGGCCTGATGGCGTCGCTTCGACCTGCCGGAGCTGCACAATGAAACCTTCCTTCGAACCGATCATCGGCCGCTATCTCAATCTCGAGTTGCTGGGCAAGCCGCATCGCCTCTATATCGAAGAAGCGGGGCAGGGCGTGCCGCTGCTGTGCTTGCACACCGCCGGCGCTGATGCGCGGCAATATCGTGGCGTGCTGAATGACCCCGAAGTGTTGCGCCACCACCGCGTGGTCACGTTCGATCTGCCGTGGCATGGCCGCTCCTCACCGCCTCCCGGTTGGCATAACGAGGAATACAAGCTGACATCGCGGGACTACATGGATGTAATCCTTGCGGTCAGCGATGCGCTGGGATTGGATCGTCCGATCGCAATGGGATGCTCGATCGGCGGACGGGTGGCACTGCATCTAGCGCTTCACTATCCGGAGCGCTTCCGCTCCATCATCGGCCTGCAATCCGGTGCGCACGTTTCGCGCTACTTCGATTCGAGCTATCTGCATCGTTCTGACGTTCATGGCGGCGAAGCCTGCGCCGGCGTGGTGTCCGGATTGATCGGACCGTTCAGCCCGGATAGCGATCGTTGGGAAACGCTGTGGCATTACATGCAGGGCGGTCCTGGTGTGTTTCTCGGTGACCTGTATTTTTATCAGCTTGAAGGCGACATTCGCGCGGATGTCGCGAAGATCGATACGAACCGCTGCCCGCTCTATCTGTTGACGGGCGAGTACGACTACTCCTGTTCGCCTGACGATACGCGCGAGGTTGCGAAACAAGCCGCCGGCATCGACGTAACGATCATGGAACGGCTTGGCCATTTCCCGATGAGCGAGAATCCGGCGCCGTTCTTGTCGTATCTGCGGCCGGTTCTCGAGCGAATTCGCGCCGCCACGGCGTGAGCATCGCTGGATTTGAATTTTCATTCTGGAGAGGGAAACCATGAGTAAGGTAACGTCACTCGGTTGGCTGGCTGCTGCCGTGATGGCATGCGCGGATCCGGCCGCAGTCAATGCGCAAGACATCAAGATCGCGTTCATCGATCCGCTGACTGGTCCATTCGCGCCAGTGGGCAACAATCAACTCAAGAGCTTGCAATTCGCGGTCGATCTCGCGAACAAGGAGAAGTGGGGTGGATCGCAGACCCTTCATGTCGAAGGTTTCGACAACAAGGGCAGTCCTCAGGAATCGATCGTGCAGCTCAATTCGGCGATCGACCGGGGATACCGCTTCGTTGTCCAGGGTGACGGATCAGGTGCGGCGGCAGCGCTGATCGATGCGATCAACAAGCACAACCAACGGAATCCCGACAAGCGGGTGCTGTTCCTCAATCACGGCGCGCTCGACCCTGATTTCACCAACAGCAAGTGCAGTTTCTGGCATTTCCGTTTCGATGCCAATTCGGACATGAAGCTTGAGGCGCTGACCAGCTATCTTGCCGCTGACAAGGCGGTGAAACGTGTCTACGTCATCGGCCAGAACTACTCTCACGGCCAGCAGGTCAGCCGCGCCGCGAAAGAATACCTGAAGGCCAAGCGCCCTGACGTTGAAATCGTCGGCGACGATCTACATCCGATTGCCCAGGTCAAGGATTTCGCGCCGTATATTGCCAAGATCAAGGCGGCGGGCGCGGATACCGTAATCACCGGAAACTGGGGTGCCGACCTCGCGCTGTTGATCAAGGCGGCGAAGGAAGCTGGCCTCACGGCTAATTTCTACACGCTTTACGGCGATAACAGCGGTGTGCCGACGGCGATCACGGCCGATGGCGAGAATCGCGTCAAGACGATCAGTTACTGGAACATGAACAACGAGACCTACAATGGAAAGGACCTCGTTGAAAATTTCCGCAAGAAGTACGATGACGACTACTATCAGATGTCGACCTACACCATCGTCGCCATGCTTGCGAAGGCGGGCAAGGAAGCCAACTCGTCGGATGCTCTAAAAATCGCCAACACTCTGGAGAACATGAAGTTCACCAGCCTCAACGGCGAAGTGGAGATGCGCGCCTCGGATCATCAGATCCAGCAACCGCTCTACATCAAGACCTGGGTGAAGGCCGGCGCTCCCGATGTTTTGTTCGATCAGGAGAAAACGGGGCTCGGTTGGCGGACCGACAAGAAGATCGATGCCGCCACGATTACGCAGCCGACCACCTGCCAGATGAAGCGTCCGGCTTCGTAGACGTTCGCCGTCAGCGCGTCAAACAGACTGCGGGAGCCGATGAAGGACGGATTTCCAGTTTCACCGTGGCCGTAAGTGCGAAGGTGAAACTGAGATCCGGACCCGACAGGGCGACCGCGGGTCAAGCGCTTTAAGGAGCATTCGTCCACCTTGCTCCAAGTCTTGAGGTAGTATCGCTCGGGGAATAACGACATTTCCGTGATCCATAGCTGAACCAGCCAGTTGGTCAGGTATTTTCTCAAAAGGGCGGTACGCGGGCTTCGTCATCCGGTTGTTCCGGGTAATGCCAGCGTGCCGGCAGCTTATGCATCGCCTGACTATGTCCGCCGTTTCGGGGCGCCGGAGTTGCAGGCAGACCTGGTGGATCATTGTTGTGCGCTGTTTCGCTCGCCATGGTCGGTCGGTCCGATCGACCATTGGATGTTCGGGCGGGACGGGCATCGCGAGATGGTGCAGGTGCGGCCTTCGCTGGTCACGCCGGATCGCGAGGGCCTGATCGTGGCTGCGTGCGCGGGCGTCGGCACCATCTACGTGGCGTGCTTCGATCCGACGTTGCTATCGTCCGGCCGGCTTATGCGCCTGCTGCCGGGATGGTCGTGCCCGTCGAGCTATCGAGATTACATCGAGTTGACCCGATCATCGCGGTCGTCGGCGCTGAAAACCACGTGACCGTTGTGCCCATGCAATAGTGAAATCGCTCGGAGCTCCGGTTCCTGTGGTCAGGAACGGAGCTCAGGATTGAGGATAGATATCACATCAGGCGCGATTCGCTTCTGGTTCAGGTACTGAGTTCATCGAAGGCGGTGAGTGCCTTGGCGCCATAGACGGTAGCCGGACCGCCACCCATTTCGATGGCGATCGCAAGCATCTCGGTCAGTTCTTCGCGCGTCGCGCCATGCCGGATGGCATTCTGAACATGGAACACGATGCAGCCTTCGCATCGCGCTGTGACGGCGATGGCAAGCGCCGTCAGCTCCTTGATGCGAGCGCTCACAGCTCCATCCTTGGATGCGGCGCGCATGACGCCCTGGAACGCCGTCATCACCTCGGGCAATGCTTTGTACAGCGTGCGAGCTTCGTTTCGAATTTCCTGAGCTTTTTCGTTGTAAGACATGAGTATCGTTCCTTTCGTGGCTTATTGAAACCGGTGGTCGAGGGGAAAGCGCGCGCAGAGTTCCGCGACCGAGCGTCGAGCAAGCTCTTCGACCTTGTGGTTTCCAGCGGGGCCGTGGGCTGAAAATCCGTCGATGACATCTGCGATTAGATTGCCGACGGTGCGAAATTCTTCAACGGTGAATCCCCGCGTGGTCGCTGCCGGGGTTCCAAGCCGAATACCGGATGTGATCGATGGCTTCTCGGGATCGAAGGGAATGCCATTCTTGTTGCAGGTAAGGCCGGCGCGTTCGAGCGCGGCCTCGGCATCGCGCCCCGTCACCCCTTTCGGGCGCAGATCCACCAATACCAGATGCGTATCGGTCCCGCCGGACACGATCGAGACACCTCCGCTAGCGAGGGTTTCAGCCAATACTCGCGCGTTCTCGACAACGTGTTCGGCGTAGGTCCTGAAGGCCGGTTGCAGCGCCTCGCCGAAAGCGACCGCCTTCGCCGCGATGATATGCATCAGGGGCCCACCTTGCAGGCCGGGAAACACCGCCGAGTTGAATTTCTTCGCAAGCTCGGCGTCGTTGGTGAGGATCATGCCGCCACGTGGACCGCGAAGCGTCTTGTGCGTGGTGGTCGTCACGACGTGTGCGTGCGGTATCGGTGACGGATGCACTCCGGCCGCGACCAGCCCGGCGAAATGGGCCATGTCCACCATCAGCAGGGCTCCCACTTCATCGGCAATGGCGCGGAATGCGGCAAAATCGATGATGCGCGGATATGCCGAGCCGCCGGCGATGATGATCCTTGGCCGATGCACGAGAGCAAGAGATCGCACCTCGTCCATATCGATGCGGTGATCGCTTTCGCGAACCTGGTAGTGGACAGGCCTGAACCATTTTCCGGACATCGCCACGCCGGCGCCATGCGTAAGATGTCCGCCGTGGGCAAGCGACATGCCGAGAAAGGTGTCGCCGGGCTTCATCAACGCGAAGAATACCGCGGAATTGGCCTGCGCTCCCGAATGAGGTTGCACGTTGATAAAGTCAGCGCCGAACAGGCGACGTGCGCGATCGATCGCTTCCGCTTCGACTTCGTCCACGAACTCGCAGCCGCCGTAGTAACGTCGACCGGGATAGCCCTCGGCATATTTGTTGGTCAGGACCGATCCCTGTGCGGCCAGCACCGCGGCCGAGACAATATTCTCGGAGGCGATCAGTTCGATCTGCTCATTCTGACGCGTGAATTCGCGCTGAATGGCCGAAAATATGGTTGTGTCGGAATCCCTCGTCGCGGTGTCGTGTATGGTCGTCGGCATGCTCATATCTTCATCCTCAACAGTTGGGAACATTGATCGCGAGGCCGCCGCGTGACGTCTCGCGATATTTCGATTTCATGTCACGGCCAGTCTGCCGCATCGTTTCGATCACCTGATCGAGCGAGACGTGGTGCACGCCGTCACCACGCATGGCGAGGGATGCGGCATTGATCGCCTTGATGGCGCCGAAGGCGTTACGTTCGATGCATGGAATCTGAACCAGCCCGCCGACCGGGTCGCAGGTCATGCCGAGGTGATGCTCCATCGCGATCTCGGCGGCATTCTCGATCAGCTCAATCGTTGCTCCGAGTGCCGCCGCCAGGCCGGCGGCCGCCATTGCCGAAGCGGAACCAACTTCACCCTGGCATCCGACTTCGGCGCCGGAGATCGATGCGTTTTGCTTGATGATGCCGCCGATCGCCGTTGCCGTGAGAAGGAAGGTCCGGATGCCCTGCTGATCGGCGCCGGGACAGAAGTCGCGATAGTAGCGCAGCACGGATGGAATTACGCCAGCAGCCCCGTTGGTCGGAGCGGTGACGACGCGCCCGCCCACGGCATTCTCCTCGTTCACTGCCATCGCGAAGACAGAAACGAAATCGAGAATGCGATGCGGTGAAAGTTCCTTGTCGCTCTGTTCTTCGGCCAGCAGGTTTTGGTGAATCTGCCGCGCCCGCCGCCGAACCTTCAATCCGCCGGGAAGCTCACCATCACATGAAAGGCCGCGCTTGATGCAATCGAACATTGCGTCGGCGATGCTGTCGACGTGAGCCAGGGGATCTGAGCCGGGATGGTTTGCCCGTTCGTTCGCAAGGACCAGTTCAGCAATCGTAAAGCTGCTGTTGCGGCAAAGCTCCAGGAGCTCGGCGGCCGTGCCGTAGCGATGTGGCGCGCTCCAGTTGCGGACCGCGCTTTCCTCACCGTCGCGGATCACAAATCCGCCCCCAATCGAGAACCATATCTCGGCGGCCAGGGGGTGTCCGGTCGCGTCGAAGGCTTCGAAGCGCATCGCGTTGGGATGCCGCTTGAATGTCTGTACGCGGTCGGAAACGATATCACGGTCCTTGATGAACTCGACCGTTTGCCCACCCGGCAGAGTGAGGCGACTTTCTTTCTGGATACTGGCCAGTCGCGGTTCGACGTCGTTCGGGTCGATGCTGTCCGGGCGCGAGCCGGTCAATCCCAGGATGATCGCACGATCCGTCCCGTGACCCGTGCCGGTCCAGGCAAGAGACCCGTAGAGTATGACGGTCAGGCGGGCGACACGCGATTCCAGACCATGAAGCGTGCGTGCGAAGTTGCCAGCCGCAAGCATCGGCCCGACGGTATGTGATGAAGAGGGGCCGATTCCGATCTTGAAAAGCTCAGTGAGTCCAACCGGGTTTGTTGGACGGGAAGCTTTGCGCGATGATCGCTGGACGCCGGATGCGGCGTACGCGTTAAATGACATAGGGGCTCCACAACGTTGATTACCAACATGGTGCCCCATCTGTCCTTGTGCCTGAGAGTGTTATCCCTTCGGCGGAGCGGAGGCGTCGGAGGCCTCGCAACTCGCTTTCCAGATGCTGTATTGCAGGAAGACGGTCCTTTTGCCTGAGAGTTTCCGGGGCGGTTGCTCCTTCGGCGCCGGCGCCAGGCCGGTCTCTCCCATCCGCTGCGTCAATCGGTCGATCGTCTCCCGGGTCTGCGCTCGTTCGTTTATTTCGACGGCGGTTTGTTTCGATGTCCGACAGAGATCGCACATCCGATGCTCTGAGCAATAGCTTATGTTGGTGACGGAGTCATCTGTCAGGACAATTCGTGGTGAAGTATTTCGTGCTCCGCGTTTCAGTGTGAAGTCGGTTGTATCGCGCATTTCTCGACACGGGATGAATTCGACAGCCGACATTCATGATGAAAAGCAATCATCTGCGGGTCGCTTACCGAGCGACGAATGAGTTCCGTGACGCCTGAACGCTTGTAGTGAATTGCTCGGGTGAATTGAGCGACGACACAGGCATCGGAGCAGTTATTGCGTCGATCTGCCACATTACCGTCAGGAGCTATCTTTGTCGGTAAGCGTGCGCCGTCATGATTATCGCTGCCGCACTGCGAGCATCGATGGGTCCGTACCTATTTGAAACGGACAAATCTGTGTCGATCGCTGCGGCTGGCGACGTCATCGACGGGACTTTCTGCAAACCTCTGGCGTCTCATGTTGACAAGACGGGGGAGCCTGTGGTCATCTCTTCAAAATAGTATACTGTCGTCAAGATATAATATCTGGGAGCGGATGCCCGTGGCTCATTCAAGCGCGGTCGAATTGTCGGCACTCCCCCGTGGGGTGGTGGCCGACGCGGGCCAAAAGGACCTGCAACATGGGCCCCGCGGCATCGGCGCGCGTATTCTACGCAATGAGGATGCGCGGTTCCTCGCCGGGCATGGCGAGTATCTGGCGGATCTCAATATTCCCGGGACGATGGAGGTCGCGTTCCTCCGGTCGCCGGTGGCGCACGGCCGGATCACCGCGATTCATATTCCGCCTGAAATACGCGCGCGGGTCTTCCTTTTGAGTGATCTGGGCGAGGTTCGCCCGGTGCGGGCGGTTTTGAATGCCCCGGCGTTTCGCGGCTCGGATTTTCCTGCGCTTGCGGACGGTGTCGTCCGTTTTGTGGGCGAGCCGATCGCCATGTGCATCGCGCCGACCCGGGCAGAAGCGGAAGATCTTGCTCAGCAGGTGGTTGTCGACTTCGATGAGCTTCCGGTCGTCGTCGACATGCTGAAGGCGGCGGATGGCAGCGCGCCTCCCATTCATGAAGGGTGGGGAGACAATGTCTGCTTCGTCTCCACGCCGAGCAATGGCGATCTCGCGAAGGCTGTCGGCGATGCCGCAGTGACGATCGAGCGCGAACTGCATATGCGTCGCCAATGCGTGGTTTCGCTCGAGGGGCGGGGCGTACTGGCTTATCGTGACCGTCGGTTGGATGAGTTGGTCATCTACAGTTCGACGCAGCAGCCGCATATCATCAGGACGGTGCTGGCGCCGTTGATCGGCGTTGAGGAGAGCAGGCTCCGTGTTGTGGCGCCGGATGTCGGCGGCGGATTTGGCGTCAAGAATAACCTACAGCAAGAGGAAGTCGCGATCGGTGCGCTCGCCCGGATAGTGAATCATCCAGTGCGGTGGACGGAGGATCGACGCGAACATCTCACGGCATCCCCGCAGGCGCGCGAACATCACTATCGCATGAAGTTGCATGCCGACGCGCGGGGAAAAATTCTCGGACTTGAAAGTGACGTCATCGTCGACGCCGGCGCCTATTCGATCTGGCCGTGGTCGTGCGCGATGGAGGCCAACATGTCCGCCGGCATCATGCCGGGACCGTATCAGATGCAAGCCTATCGCGGTTGCGGCACGACCGTGGTGAGCAACAAGCCTCCGCTTGGTCCGTATCGCGGCGTGGGTCGGCCAGGCGCGTGTTTCGCGCTGGAGCGGATGATGGATGAGCTCGCGCGCGCGGTAGGCCGTGAGCCGCACGAGGTCAGAATCGACAACATGGTCCAGCCCGACCAGATGCCGTACCTGACCATTGCGGGCAAGCTCTATGACAGCGGAGATTTTCCCGAGAGCGTTCGCCGCGCCGCTGAGATGATCGATGTTCCAGCTATTCGCGAGCGGCAGAAGGCGAATGGAAAGGATGGTATCTATCTCGGGCTGGGTTGGGCCTGTTATGTCGAACAGACTGCGCACGGCACCAACGAATGGCTGCAGCGCAATCTCACCGAGGTGTTTGGTTACGAGGCGGCGACCGCGCGTTTCACGCCGGATGGCAAGCTTGTGCTTGAGGTGGCGATCCAGAACCATGGGCAGGGTCTCGAAACGACATTGGCGCAAGTCGCTTCGACGGAACTCGGCGTCGATCCGGCCGATATCGTGGTCCGCCATGGTGATACCGCTGTATCGCCTTATGGGCTCGGTACTTTCGCCTCTCGCAGCATGGTGATGGCGGGCGGTGCCGTCGGTCGCGCGTCGCAAATGCTGGCGGAAAAGGTCAAGAGGATTGGTGCGCATTTCCTGCAAACCGATCCGCGCAACGTTTCATTGCAGGACAGCGCGGTCGTCTATGGCCAGCGCCGCGTGCCGTTCTCCGAGATCACGCGTGCAGCCTTCCGCCATGCGCAGGATCTGCCGCCCGGCGAAGAGCCCGGGCTTTCGGTCACCACGACATATCAACCCGAATCCGGCACCGGTGCGTTCTCCTACGCGACCCACGCGGTGGTGGTTTCAGTCGACGTCAATACGGGTCTGACCCGGATTCTCGATTATGTCATCGTGCATGACTGCGGCACGATCGTGAATCCGATGATCGTCGACGGGCAGATCCAGGGTGGCCTGGCGCAGGGGATCGGTACCGCGCTCTTCGAGGAAAGCCCTTACGACGAGGCGGGACAGCCGCTTGCGTCGACCTTTCTCGATTATCTTTTGCCCGGATTCACCGAGGTTCCCAGCGCACGGATCGGACATATCGTCTCGCCGTCTCCGTTCACGCGATATGGCGTCAAAGGCATGGGTGAAGGCGGCGCGATCGGTGCGCCCGCCGCAATCGTAAATGCAGTGAACGACGCGCTCCATGCGCTCGGTGTCGAAATCAATGAGACCCCCATCACGCCCAAGCGTCTGCTCAAGGCGATCGATCAGGCCGAAAGAAAAAGGGGGATGGCATGAAGCCGGCGCCGTTCGATTATATCAGGCCGCGCGATCTGAAAGAGGCTGTTGTCGCGCTCTCCGAACTCGAATGGGGTGGTCGCGTGCTGGCCGGTGGGCAATCGCTGGTGCCCATGCTGAATTTGCGGTTGAGCCCGCTGGTACGCCTCGTCGATATTTCTCGCCTCGAAGAACTGCGCGGGGTGGACGAGACCGCTGATAACATCACGTTTGGTGCGTGCGTGCGCCACGGTGAATTCGAAGATGGAAAGGTTCCGGATCCGGCGCGGGGCATGATGCGCCATGTCGCCGGGCGGATCGCCTATCGTGCGGTACGTAACCGGGGCACTATCGGAGGCAGCCTGTCGCTGGCCGATCCGTCGGCCGACTGGATCAGTGTCGTCATGGCGCTCGGCGCGAGCTTCACTATCCGTGGTCCTCATGGCGAGCGATCGCTCGATGCGGCGGATATGTTTGTCGGGCCATATACAACGGCGCTCGGCGAGCACGACATTCTCGCCTCGATCCGCATTCCGAAGCTCTCAGGCAAAGCGCGTTGGGGTTACTACAAGGTCATTCGCAAGGCCGGCGAATATCCGATGACAATTGCTTCTGTTGTGTTGGACCCCGATCGTGACCGTCACAGCATCGTGCTTGGCGCGGTCAACCGCGGCGCATTGACGATGACGGAGACTGGTGTGGTCCTCAATGGCGCTCAGAGTTGGTCCGAGCGGCTTGAAAGTGCGCTGCGGGCCGCGATCCGGCGCGATCTCGAAGCCGCTGGTCGAACGGAGGATGTTTGCGAAATGAAGCTCAGTGAAACGACGGTCCTTCGCGCGGCTACATCGGCGTTGGTGCAATGATGCGGGTGGCATTTACGCTGAATGGCAAGCCTTTTTCCGCTGATGTCGAGCCTCGCACTTCCTTGGCCGACCTATTGCGATCGCCGGGCTGCGGCTGCACCAGCATTCATCTCGGGTGCGAACATGGTGTTTGTGGCGCTTGTACAATTCTGATCGATGGTCAAATCGCACGCTCATGCATCACGCTTGCGGTGTCCTGCAGCGAATCCGAGATCGTAACGCTCGAAGGACTCGACAGGGATGAACTGATCGGAGAGCTCAAGGACGCATTTCGAAAGCATCACGGCCTGCAATGCGGATTCTGTACGCCCGCAATGATGATTTCCGCGCGCGAAATGATCCTTCGAAATCCGCAGATGACTGAGGACGACCTTCGCCTCGCCATGAGCGGCAACATCTGCCGCTGCACAGGATATTCCGGAATCGTCGCCGCGGTGGGTGCGGTTGCTGCAAATCGCTGCGCGTCTTCCGGCGCATCGAGCCAGTAAAGGAGCGCGTGCCGTGGAAATCCGCCAGAAATTCGTCGTCGAGCAACCGATCGATACTGTCTGGGCGGCATTGTCGGACATTCGTCTGGTCGCATCCTGCATGCCGGGAGCCGAAGTCGTCTCGGTATCGGAGGATCAGACCGAGATCGAAGGCCGAATGCGCACGAAGGTCGGTCCGATCAGCGCGGCTTTCGGAGGCCGTGGGAAAATCGTCCGGGATGCTGCCAGTCATACCGGAAGCGTCGAGGGTTCGGGTGCGGACAAGAACAGCGGATCGCGCGTCCAGATCAAGCTGACCTATGCACTGGAGCCGAGCGACGGTGGTCATTCAACCACGACATCAATTGTGGCGGGCGTCACGCTGACGGGTCCGCTTGCGCAGTTCGGTAAAGGGGCGCTGATCAACGAGATCGCGGCGCACATGACGCAGCAATTCACGAACAATCTGCGTCAGCGTTTCGAGACGGCCGCCAGTCCAGCGGAGATCGCATCGCCTGTGACACGCGAGATTGCGCCCGCCAATGAACTGCGGCCGGTCCAGTTGTTGATCGCCGTTCTGAAGAAACGACTCAAGCGCCTTGTCACGCGCTCAGCCGGCTAGGTGAGTAAAGGGATCAAAGGGGACAACCAACAGTCCTGAATTTTATCAATGGGAGGGAATAGAAATGTCGAAGTCTCAAGCGGGACGTTTCACGCGTCGCTCCATGTTGCAGTTTGGCGCCGCCGCTGCCGCATCGATTCCTCTGGGTGGGTCGTTCGCCGGTCGCGCGCGTGCCGCAGCGCCGACAAACGTCAAATTCACGCTGCCGTGGATTCCGAATGGATCGAGTTATTGGCCGCTGATCGGCAACGAGATTGGTGTCTTCTCAAAGCATAACATCAACCTCAACGTGGCGCGGGGATTTGGTTCGGTGGCTGCGGCGCAGGCGGTCTCGAGCGGTCAGTTTGATTTCGGCATGGTCTTCGCCGGCGGGAATTTCCTGGCCGCCGCGCGCAAGCTGCCGCTGGTGGTGATTGCCACTGTTTATTACGATGCGATCATGGGAATCTGCCTGCGGGCGGACTCGCCGATCAAGACGCCAAAGGATCTTGAAGGCAAGAAGCTTGGCACCGTTCCCACGTCGGCGGAGTCACCATACTGGCCGGCTTTCGCGAAGAGCGCCGGTGTTGACATCAGCAAGATTTCACTGGTGCAGGTTGATAGCAAAGTGGTCGAGCGTGCGCTCATCGACAAGCAGGTTGATGCGATAACCGCTGTTGGGACCAGTTCAATTCCTCTGATCGCGGCAATGGGCGAGGCGCCACGCTTCATGCCCTGGAGCCGATATGGCGTTGAACTGTATGCGGGGCAAATCGTGACTCGGCCCGAGACTGTCGAGAAAAACCCGGAGCTTTGCCAGAAAGTGGTCGATACCGTTCTGGAGTGTTACGCCCATACGCTGCGCGAACCGGAGAGTTCGCTCCAGCTCTTCGCCAAGGCGTTGCCGGAGGTCGGTCTGACCAAGGCCGGTATGCAGAGTGCGAGAATTGCCCAGGGGTTGACCCAACTCGTGACGCGTCGCCCGGAGGCGGTCGATCATGCGCTCGGCTGGTCCGACCCCGCGAAGATTCCGGGCATGATCGATCTGGTGATGGAATTTGGCGCGCCGAAGGACGCGGTGCGGCCGGATCCCGCGGCTCTGATCACCAATCGCTTTGTGGGGAACGTCAAGTTGTCCGCGCAGGAGTGGGACAAGGTGAAAGAGAACACCGCGACATTCGCAGCCTATCTCGGGGATGGCTAGGCGCCTCAGGACAATCTTGGCGGTGCGGAAGGCGATATGGCTCGAATAAGCCAGGTGATGACCACGCCCTCGTGCCGCAACCTCGCTCCTTATCAGGACAAATGGTCTGGGAGATCGTGATGACCCAAAGCCAAATGATACAACCGGCCGGATCTAGCGCCATGACGGTGGCGACGCCTCCGGTTGGCTGGAAGCTCGATCCCGCGTTACGAGCCATTATATTACCGGCGGTTACCGCCGCAGGCCTCATCGCGTTATGGGAGGCTGCGGTTCCCCTGCTGGGCATCCCGCATGTGCTGCTGCCGCCGCCGTCGGCAATTGCCGTGCGGCTGGTTCAACTGTTCTTTCCGCTGATTCTGCAACACGCGATTCCGACTATTCTGGAGAGCCTTATCGCTTTTGTCATCTCCTCGATTCTCGGTGTCGTCCTGGCGGGCGTGCTGAGTTCCTCGAAGATCGTGCGTGAAGCTCTTTATCCGAACGTCGTGTTCTTCCAGCTAATCCCCAAGATTGCGCTCGCGCCGCTGTTCATTGTCTGGTTCGGTATTGGATCGGAATCGCGCATCGCCTTCTCGATCTTCATCAGCTTCTTTCCGGTCGTCGTCGCGACCCTCGCGGGCCTTGATAACGTGGACCGCGAACTCCTGAGACTCTGCAAGGCACTCCGCGCGAGCGAATGGCAGGTGTTCAGGGATGTCCGGATACCGTTTGCCATTCCCTACATGTTTAGCGGTATGAAAATCGCCACCACCTTCTCCATCATCGGGATCATCGTCGGCGAGTTCGTCACGTCTCAGGCCGGTCTTGGCTATCTGATCCTGTTCGCCTCGGCTCAAGCCGAGACGGAGCTGATATTCGCGGCGATTACCGTTCTCTGCATATTCGGTCTGGTTTTCTACGGTTTGGTCGCGATGGCCGAAAGCTACTTGCGCAAGAAACTGGGCTCCTGAAACAACGGTTCGTTCGCTCTCACATTCAAAGCGAGTAAATAATGGTGACCTCTCTGGTTCGTCAGAATTTGTCCCGAAGGGCAATGATTACGGCACGTCCTGACCCCATCGAGCTCGACATCGCCGAAACGGCGTTGATCGTCATCGATATGCAGAATGCCTATCTTTCGAAGGGCGGCTATCTCGATCTGGTCGGCTTTGACGTTTCGGAGTCGCCGAGGGTGATCGAGGCCGTACGTAAGGTAATCGACAGCGCGCGTTCCGCAGGCATGACCATTATCTACATGCAGAACGGTTTCGATCCCGAGAAAAAGGAAGCTGGCCCGGCGACAGCTCCAGTTTATCACAAGTCAAATCCCCTCAAATTTATGAGGGCGAATCCGGGAAAACAACTGATCACTAAGGGGACGTGGGACTATGCTCTCGTTGATCGCCTGAAGCCCCATCCCGACGACATCGTCATTCATAAGTCGCTTTATAGTTCTTTCGCCGGAACCAACCTGGAGAACGTCTTGCGCGGCCGGCGAATTTCCAACCTTCTCGTGACCGGCGTGAACACCAATGTCTG
Organism: Hyphomicrobiales bacterium; assembly: GCA_017305535.1. Lineage (GTDB taxonomy): Bacteria > Pseudomonadota > Alphaproteobacteria > Rhizobiales > Xanthobacteraceae > 62-47. The sequence continues at coordinate 98,551 of JAFKKN010000003.1, forward strand.
CGTCGAGTCGACAATCCGCGATGCCTATCACAAGCAGTTTTTCCCGATCATGGTGGCGGATGCAACATTACAGGCCGGCGAGAAGCATATCTTCGATGCGACGGTGTTTAACGTCGAGCGATTCCTCGGATGGGTGGCGTCGACAGACGACGTATGCAAGGCGCTGGAGGCCGTATCATGCACGGAGGAATCCCGATGACGACTCACGCCACGGGAAGTATCCCGGCCATAAGGTCGTTGAAGCCCCTTACGGATACGTCGACGCCATATATCTCCGTCGAGAGCGTCCGGAAGGTCTATCACACGGCGGACGGTGATATCGAAGCCGTCAGCAAGGTCGATTTTGATATCAACTCCGGTGACTTCGTCTCCATCCTTGGGCCGAGCGGCTGCGGCAAAAGCACATTGATGATGATGATGGGCGGGTTGGAAACGATCAGCTCCGGGCGCATCGTCATCGGTGGTGAACCGGTGACCGCGCCTCGTGGCGATCTTGGATACGTATTCCAGGACCCGACGCTGCTGCCCTGGAATACCGTGCTCGAGAATGTGCTGTTTCCGATCCGTCTGCGGGATGGCTCGACGAGAAAATATCACGACCGGGCTCAGGAATTGCTTGAACTGGTCGGATTGTGGGAGTTTCGTAACAAGCGGCCACGACAGCTTTCCGGTGGCATGCGCCAACGTGTGGCGATCTGTCGGGGGCTTATCAACGATCCTGCATTGCTACTTATGGATGAGCCCTTCAGCGCGCTTGATGCGATCTCGCGTGACGATATGAATGCCGCGCTCGCTGATATCTGGGATCGCTTTCATAAAACAGCGATCTTCATCACCCATAGCATCCGGGAAGCTGTTTTTCTGTCGGACCGGATTTTAGTAATGAGCCGTCGGCCCTCTACCGTATGCTATGACATAAGAGTGGACTTCCCGAGGCCACGGCGGATGGAAATGCAGGAAACCCTGGAGTTCAACGAGCTCTGCGGCCTGCTCCGGAAGAAGATCGAAGAAGGATACAAGGTCTCATGAGTGATTCGCAGCCACCCCTTGGCATCGAGTTCGATCGTGTTGCGGATGACTGGCTATCCCGCCGCCCGCCGTCGACCGTCGACGTGATTGTCGGGTTGCTGCAAGAGGCCATCGTCAAGGGCGATCTCCCGCAAGGAATGCCTCTCCGTCAGGAGCACATCGCCCGGAAGTTCGGGATCAGCAAGATTCCGCTACGTGAGGCGCTGGCCAAGCTCGAAGCCGGAGGGTTCGTCACGACGCACCCTCGGCGCGGTGCTTTCGTTTCGGAAATCAGTGCCGAGAAGATTGAGGAGATATTCCGTCTGCGACTCTCGATCGAGCCCGACGTCCTGCGCCATGCCATTCCACGAATGACCGCGGAGGATATGGCGGGTGCTGGCCAGGTTATCGAGAAATTCGCCAAGGCCGATGCCGGCGATCTTGGTGTGTTGAACTGGGAATTTCACCATGCGCTCTATCGCCCTTCGGGACGAGAATTGTCGCTGCAAATTCTGAGCAACCTCCATCTTCATGTGGATCGATACGTTCGGATTCATATGGTGTTCGTCGATACGAAAAAGGAATCGAACGACGAGCACCGCATGCTGCTGGCTGCCTGCCGCAAACGCGATGTGGAATCGGCGGTCAAGATTCTACATGCCCATATCGACAATATTCGTCTTGCGATCCGCGATCTGGTCAGCCCTTCCGCTTCCACCAAAAGCACGAAACAACAAGCAAAATGGTCCAAACCTACATCATCGAAGCCGAGTACGTCCTCCCGAGGCCGCAAGCGCAAAGCCTGATTGCGGATGGCGCGCTTGTCGTCGAGGGGCATCGAATTGCGGCGGTCGGGACATCGTCGGAGCTGAAGCAGAAATGGCCGGACGCGGAAGTTATTTCGCTTCCTGATTGTCTGGTCATGCCGGGGCTCGTGAATGCCCATCAACACGGCCGGGGTCTCAGCCAGATTCAACTGGGCTATCCTGACGATTTTCTTGAGCCGTGGATCGCGGGGCGTCGTGCGCGCGGGGCTCTTGATGGCCGTGTCGTGACCACGCTCGCGGCGGCGCGAATGATCGCCAACGGTGTCACCACCACGATTCACGCCAATTATAGTTATGGCACCGGCAACTATGAGAAGGAATTGCGCGATCAGATCAGTGCCTATGAGGCCGTCGGAATCCGCGCCACCATGTGCGTCGGTGCGATGGATCGCGGAAGCACGGTCTATCCGCCCCATGAAGCTTGCTTTCTCGCGGGTCTGACCGACGATCTGCGCAGCTGGGTTTCAAGTCCGGCGTCGGCTGCCTATGCGGGAGATGGTACTGCGACCGTGGCCCTGATGGCCCGTTTGAGAGCGGATTTTGCCGATCGTCCGCTTGTGCGTTTGTGTTACGGGCCCGCAGGCCCGCAGTGGGTTTCCGACGAGCTTTGGCGGATTATCGCGCGCGATGCCCGCGACCACGATCTCGGCATGCATCTGCATGCGCTCGAGTCGCCGGCGCAGAGGGCCGCGGCGAAGGAGCTGTTTCCGGGTGGCGTGTTTTCGCATCTCGAAAGCCTCGGCGCGATGACGCCGCGGACCGTGATTGCCCATGGTGTCTGGGTCGATGATGCGGATATGGAGATTCTGGCGCGCACTGGTGCGACCGTCATCCGTAACCCGGGCTGCAACATTCGCATGCGCAACGGCATCGCGCCGCTGGCGCGCTATCTGCGGCATGGTGTGAGAGTGGCGGTTGGCACCGACAACTGCGCAATGACCGACGATGAAGATCTGCTCGGCGAACTGCGGTTGGCGGGCAATCTTGCCCGGGAGCCGGACTGGAATGGGCCACCACCGCCCGGCATTGACGATCTGCTCGCCATGGCGACTGCCAACGGCGCTGTCGCCGCGCAGTTCGGTGATGAGGTCGGGACGCTTGAGCCGGGCAAGTGCGCCGACGTTGCGGCGTTCTCGCTGAAGCGCACGCGCGAGCCCTATCTCGATGAGGACATGCCGATACTGGACGCCTTTCTTGCGCGTGGGCAGGGCCGTGACGCCGTGTTGACGATGGTGAACGGCCGCATTCTCTACAGGGACGGTCGCTATACCGGCCTGTCTATCGAAGAGCTTGAAATGGATGCCGCCGCGGTTGCGCGTGCCGCGCGTCGCCCCGCCGATCCAGCGAATGTGGTGCGCACAAAGCGTTACCGCAGCCATATTTGCGATCACTATCGCAAGCTGGCGGCCGACTCTCCCGATCCTCTTGTGAAGTCATAGGATAAAGCAGTGTCGATAGCCTCGAACCCCCGCGCGCCTTTTACACTGTCCTCGATGCGGCCCAAGCTTGCCGCTCCGAACGGAAAACCGTTCATCGTTCACGTCGTCGTCAACATCGAATACTGGCCGTACGATCAGCTCACGCCACGGACGATCGTTGTCCCGCCGCATGGGCGAACCCATGTGCCGGACCTGCCAAATTTCTGCTGGTCCGAGTATGGCAATCGTTGCGGCATGCCCCGGCTCCTGGAGCTCTTCGGCGATCTCAAGATTCCGGTCAGTGCGAGCATCAATGCCAGTGTGATCGATGTCTATCCTGACCTCGCACGAGCCGTGCGCGACGCGGGATGGGAGTTCGTTGGCCACGGCATGCATCAGCGTGCGCTCGGCGTCGAAACCGATGAAGGCAAACTGATCGGCGCTGCTCTGGAGAGGCTGAAAGCCTTTACCGGAAAGAGCCCGCGCGGCTGGATGAGCCCGGGCTGGAGCGAAACCTTCGACACGCTTGATCATCTTCGCGCCAATGGCATCGAGTATGTTTGCCAGTGGGTAATCGATGACATTCCGACGCGCCTGACGACCAAGCACGGCCCGATGGTTTCGTTACCCTATGGTCTCGATCTCAACGACAGCGTTGTCTACGCCATCGAGAAGCAATCCTCGTCTGAAATGCGGCTGCGGATGCTCGAGACGATCAAGACCTTCGCACGCGAAATCGAGCGTCATGGCCAGCCGCGAGTTTTGACGATCCCGTTGCACCCGCATCTGTCGGGCGTCGCCCATCGCATCAATTTCCTGCGAGAGATCATCGAAACGCTCGCCGGCCGCGACGACACGGTCTTCATGAACGGCAGCCAGATGCTCGATTGGTACCTCTCCCTTCCGGCAGAAAAGTGAGGCGCGATGTTGCCTGGGCAGTCCTCGATCGACGCCGGCCTCGTGGTGGCCCGGCGTCTGCTTGACGCGATCGGAACGAAGACATTCGACGGTGTTGGCTTCACGCGCGCGGCTTACGGCGAGGGCGAGCAGTGTGCGCACGATATGATTGCCGCATCGGCGCGCGATCTCGGCCTCGCGATCAGGATCGATGAAGCGCTCAACATGACGATGACCCTGCAAGGGGAGGATCCGGCACTTTCCCCCCTGATCATCGGCTCGCATGCGGACGCTGTGCCGCAAGGTGGAAATTTTGACGGTCTGGCTGGCATTCTGGCGGGCTTGGCGTGTCTGGCCGCGTTTCGTGATGCCGGGAACCGTCCCCGGCGCACCGTTGAGTTGATGGCGATACGGGCGGAGGAAAGCGCGTGGTTCGGTGCTCAGCATGTCGGAAGCCGTGCACTGCTCGGCACGCTGGATCAGCGAATCCTCGATGACGCCAAACGTGTCGATACCGGCCGCAGTCTTGCGGACCACATGAAGGAGGCCGGAGCCGACATTCAACGAATTCGGGCCGGCGGCGCGCTGCGCGATCCCCGCGCGATTCATGGCTATGTCGAACTTCACATCGAACAAGGCCCGCTTCTGGTCGCTAGCAGCCTGCCAATCGGCATCGTGACCGGCATTCGCGGCAATCGTCGCTGCCGGAAGATCGTTTGCAAGGGCGAATATGCCCATTCCGGAACCGCGCCGCGCAAACTCCGCCATGATGCGGTGTTCGCGGTCTCGGAGCTTGTCACCCGGATGGACGAGTTGTGGCGCGTTATCGAAGATGACGAAGGCGGAGATCTCGTGTTGACCTTCGGCCGCTTCATGACCGATCCGGCGGCCCACGCCGTCACTACTGTGCCGGGCGAAGTGGAATTCTGCTTCGATGCGCGGAGTCATTCGACGGACACTCTCGCGCGCGTCGAGCACGCTCTCGTCGCGGCGATGAACGAGATCGCCGTTCGGCGTGGCGTCACTTTCTCTTGTGATCCGTTCACGGGCGACGCGCCGGCCGCCATGGATCGCGGCTTCCAGGAGTTGTTGCGACGTGGTTGCGAGGAATCGTCGATTCCGGCGATGCCGATTGCCAGCGGGGCCGGCCACGATGCCGGGGACTTCGCCGCCGCAGGCGTGCCGTCTGCGATGATCTTTGTTCGCAACGACAAGGGTAGCCATAATCCGGCGGAAGCAATGGAATTCGATGATTTCGTCCAGGGTGTTCGACTGCTCACCTGGTTTGTCGCCAACGAATACAAGGCATCACGGCCATGACAGGGCTGCCCCCGATCAGCTATCGCCTCTCGGAGGCCGGTTCGCGTTATGAATTGAACACTCCATCGCTCGTGCTGGACCTCGATGGTCTTGAACGCAATATCGCGCGAATGGCCGACATCATGCGTGGCTTCGATCGAAAGTTGCGGCCGCATGCAAAATCGCACAAGTGCTCGCGTATCGCCCAAGCACAGATCGCGGCCGGTGCGGTCGGCATCTGCTGCGCGACGCTGGATGAAGCCGAGGTGATGGCGGACCGGGGAATTCGCGGCATCTTGATCACCTCGCCGGTGACGACCGCGATGAAGATCGCAAGGTTGGCGGATCTCGTGAGCCAGGCGCCCGATACCATGATTGTGACCGACAACCGGGACAATGTTTCGGCGCTGGCGCAGGCCGCGGCCGGCAAAGGGATCGTCATGCCGGTGCTGATCGACATCGAGTTGGGCTTCGGCCGCACCGGAGTGCTCAGCGTCGATGCCGCGGAGGTGCTGGCGCGACAGATCGCCAATGAACGCGCGCTGAAGTTCGCAGGCATTCAAGCTTACGGAGGTCATCTTCAGCATACAGCGGGCTATGCCGAGCGGCTTGCGCTGTCGCAACGCGCACACGCCTTCATCACCGAGATCGTGAAGCGTCTCGCATCGATTGGAATGCCGCCCGCGATCGTCACCGGCGGTGGCACCGGTACTCATGCCATCGACGCGCAGTCTGGCCCGTTTACGGAAATCCAGGCCGGTTCCTACATCTTCATGGATGCCGAATACCGGACCATCACATATGAGAACGGAAAAGACTGGCCGTTCGAGAACACTCTATTCGTGCAGACCGCGGTGACCAGCACCAACGTCGCGGGGACCGTGACCACTGACGCCGGGACGAAGTCCTTCGCACTCAATGGACCGAAACCACGTATCGTGTCGGCCGACCTCGCCGATTCTACTTACGATTATAGCGGTGATGAGCACGGGCGGGTGACGCTGGCGACCGGAATGGCGCAACCTCGACTCGGCGAGCGCATCGAATGCCTCATCTCGCATTGCGATCCGACAGTCGTTTTGTACGATCGATTTCATTGCGTACGCGGCGATGCCGTTGTCGACATCTGGCCGATCGACGCGCGTGGACGACGATAGACGATCCATCGTTAAGTCCCAGGCAGTGAGGAAACGAAATGAGCTTCTTTGAAAGGCCGGACGGCAGGATCTACTTTGAAGTAGACGGCGAGGGGCCGCCGCTTGCGCTGGTTTCAGGGTTGGGCGGAAGCGGCAGCTATTGGAGCAACATCGTGCCGCCGCTTGCCCGTCACTTCACGGTGGTGCGTCACGATCACATGGGCACCGGAAAGTCCTCGATGACGCGCAAGCATCACAGCGTGGAGGCACTTGCGGACGACGTGGACAGCCTGATGCGGCATCTCGGCCATCAGCGCTATAGTCTGGTCGGACACTCGACCGGTGCGGCCGTTGGCCAGGTTCTGGGGCTGGAGCGTCGTGAGCGCCTCGATCGCGTGGTTCTGTTCGCCGGATGGGCTGGCCCCGACACGCATTTCCGACAATGTTTTTCCGTGCGTAAGATGCTGCTCGAGCGTGTCGGCATGGAGGCCTACAATGAAGCCGCCCCGCTGTTTCTCTATCCGCCCCGCTGGATTAGCGAAAACCCGCAAGCACTTGCGTCGATGATCAAGGAGGCCAATGCGAGCGCGGCGCCGGTCGCGGTTGCCGCTGCCCGGATCGATATGATCGTGGCGTTCGATCGCCGCGCGTCCGTTGGCCAGATGACGACACCCACACTCGTTCTCTGCGCGAGGGACGATTTCCTGACGCCACCACATTTGTCGGAGGAACTCGCGCAGCTAATCCCTGACGCGCAGCTCAGCTTATTGGAGTACGGCGCGCATGCCTGCTCTCAGACGGTGCCGCAGAAGTTCCTCGACGAGATCGTGCCGTTCCTGCGGCGCTGAAGTTCGAGGCGTATTGTTACGATGAGCTAGACGCGATCGCTGCCCGCGAACTGGTCACGAGCTTCCAGCCCTCCCGCGCGCTCCAGCGAGATGCGCGCCATTGCGATTCCCGCGCGCGTTCATCCTGTTTCATTATCTGCGCGGTAAAACACGATAGCTTCAGCGTTCGGAATCTGCACCAACAAGCGCCAAAGGCGCTTGTGACGCGTCGAGAATCGTTCTGGCTTAGGCGGTAAGTAGGTCCCGCGACACGATTTTCTTATCGAGATGACAGATTCAAGACTACGGATCGGGGCCTCGGCAGTGCCGATATCGGCGTGTGGCTGGGCCAGGATCGCGTGAAAACAGGCCTCCCACCACATCTATGATCTGGTTTGTCACGAGAGCGGCATCGCGCATCGGCTCTCCGAGTGCGAGCAAAAACTGGGATTAGCTCGATCGGCTGTCCACCAAACCGTATTTGAAGATCCTCAAGCGAATTCAACGTCGTCTCGCCAGATGAAACTCGTCTATCTGATGCTGGAGCGATTGCACCGGACGGCGATCTATATAGTTTTGCTGGTTATCCGTGGCCGTTAATCGACCAGCTTGTGTCAAATCGGCGCATTTGACTTTCGATAAAGACATAAGTATCATCTATATGTTTTAACGCGTCGGAACAGGCGCCTAAAATGAAAACGGGGAGGACATGGATGTCATTCAAATGCGGATGGATTGAACGCGATGCCAAGAGAGCCGCGATTGCGGTCGTGGCAGCGAGCTTAAGTCTTTTGGCGGTCCCGAAGGCGAGTGCTGCGGAGGCCTGCGCAACACCGACGGTCGTCAAGGTCCAAGAGTACGTTGGAATTATCCAGAATCTCGTTGCTTGGGCAGCAATAGACCAGGGCTTTTTTCGGAAGCACTGTCTCGAAGCCAAGATGTCCAATTTCCCATCGGGGCCAGCCGCTTTGGCGGCTTCCTTGCAAGGGGGACTTGATTTCATCTCACTCGCGCCGGACACGGTCTATGTTCCCGCAAGCCAAGGCTTCGATCTGAAGATCGTTGCCTTCATGAATAGCGCCATCCACTACTCTCTTGTTGCGGCTCCGAATGTTTCCTTGCCTCACAAGGAGGCAGGCTATCCCGCGGTCATGCAGGATTTGGTCGGAAAGAACATTGGCGTGAATGCCCTGGGCTCGACGACAGATACACTTGCTCGGGCCAACTTCCTCGGAGCCGGCCTCGATCCTGCAAATCAAGCTCATTGGGTTGCGTATGGTCCGCCGGCGGCGGGTATCGCGGGACTTCAGAGTGGCTCGTTGGCGGCGGCTGAATTCTTCGGTGACGGAATGGATATCGCCGCAGCTGTCACGGGAGGCACGATTATCGTCGATCCTCGCGATCCCGACGCCAAGATACCCCCACAGATCGCGGCTATGCGAGGGGCCTCCCTGCTTTGGGCATGCACGACCGCCTTTATCAACAAGAACCCCGACGTTGTGCGCCGCTTCTCCGCAGCCAACAATGAGGCGATCGACTGGATAAAAGATCCCAAGAATTTTGATCAGGTTGTGCGAATAGTGCGCGAAAGAGCGCCAAATCCACCTGGCGTTCCGGACTCTGAAAAGCTGCTCCTGGAGCGCGTGAAGCGGTACGTCGTCCAGGAAGATAAGCATGCCAGCATGAAAGCGCTGAAGGCCTGGAGCGAATGGGATGTCGCGATGAAGCGGATTCCAAAACCGGCAGACATTGATGGCCTGCTTTGGGAAACGGCGCGATCGATGATCGTTCCGTAGTTGATCTATCCGGACGCCCGGCAGGCCGGTTAAGACTTATCACAAATCGCGCAGGACAGCATAAATGAGCGGCAAAACTATTTGCCTCGAAAACGTCGAGCACTTCTTTAGTTCGCATCGGCTCGGCGAACCGCCGACCAGAGTGCTGTGTCAAACGTCGGTAACAATGCCAAGGCAGCAGTTTGTATCGCTGGTTGGACCGAGCGGTTGTGGAAAGACTACAGTTCTTAACATGGCGGCCGGTCTGGTCCGGCCGACGCAGGGCAACATTACTCTGGACGGGCAGGTACCAAAGGTAGGTGACCCCGACGTCGGTTACCTGCTGGCTCGTGATGCATTGCTGCCTTGGCGTACCGCTTTGATGAATGTATCGCTGCCGCTTGAATTGCGGGGCGTTAATCGTAAAGAACGCGAGGGTCTTGCGCACAAAATCCTGGAAGAGGTCGGACTTGGTAAGTTTGCCGACGCTTATCCGGCGCAACTTTCACACGGAATGAGGCAGCGTGTGGCGGTTGCGCGTACGCTAGTTGCGGAGCCCAACACGCTGTTGATGGACGAGCCGTTTTCGGCTTTGGACGCGCAAACTCGTTTAAGCGTGCAACAGCTGTTTTTGCGGCTTTGGGAGCGAGTGCAATCGACAGTACTGTTTGTGACCCACGATCTAACAGAAGCGATATTGATGTCCGATCGTGTTCTCGTCTTCTCGGCCCGGCCTGGTAGAATTGTCGCTGAGTTCGAAGTTGACTTTGAGCGCCCGCGATCTCTTCGCGAACTTCAGAGCAGCGAAAAATTTCATGATCTGTTTCGCCGCGTTTGGGATGTCTTTCGACAAGAGGTGGAAGTATGACCCAATTGGAACAGGGCCTGCGCATGGCGAAACACAACGAAGTCGCCGCATCTCCGACGAAGGCTATCGAAGCTCCGAAGCGAAGGAAGCCACTTGCGGATCGTCCGCTTGCAGTCGTTGCCGGGTGGATCGTTCTCGCAGGCCTCATGGGAGGGCTTTGGGAGTGGGCAGGCCGAAGCGGACAGGTCAACCCGCTATTCATCAGCTATCCGTCCGCTATCGGCCGCGCTCTGTTAAAGGGGCTCCATGGAGATCTGATCACAGTAGATGCAAGATACACTTTCGTTGCGGTTTTCCTGGGGTTTGCCGGGGCCGCGGTTCTAGGCATCGCAGTGGCGTTTGCGCTGGCTCAGAACGCCTACTTAAAGAAGGTCGTGGATCCATTCTTGACGGCATTGAATAGTCTGCCGCGAGTTGCGCTGGCCCCGCTGTTTCTGATGTGGTTCGGGATTGGGTTGTTTTCCCACGTGCTAATGGCGGCGAGCCTCACGTTCTTCGTTGTCCTTGCAAACACGACGGCGGGAATTGAAAGCGTTGATCAAGATCATTTGCTTCTAGCCCGGCTACAAGGTGCGACTCGGTGGCAAACGTTTCGCCTGTTTATTGTGCCGTCGGCCTTGCCAGGTATCTTCGTCGGTCTCGAACTGGGTTTCATTTTCGGAACGTTGGGAACTGTTTCGGGAGAGATGATCGTCGGCGAGCATGGACTTGGCGTCCGTCTCTCCAGAGACGCCGGGATTTTTGATACCGCGGACTACTTTGGAACGTTGTTTGCGCTCGTGGTCATCAGTGCGCTACTGACGTTCTGTTTCCAGATTACGAAGAATCGACTTCTTGGTTGGCAGCGACTGCACGTGGTTCAGAAGTCGCATTGAGTGATGCTGGAAACATCATGGGTTGATTTCCGTGCCCCTCTCGGAGCCGAACAGCAGAGCTACGGCGGTTGAAGCGGCCGACGCTCAGGTGCAAATGAAGCACATCGGAAGCGCATCGAAATGTTGCCGTAGCTCCGACGATCAACCCGGGACGAGTGAGCCGATAGTCGTCTTCTGCCGGCGGCCTTTTCGCGGTCGGCATCGTGTTGGCGTCCGGCCCCTTTCGGCGGAGCTTTGTTGGGCGCCTTCCATGTGTTCGGGGATGCGGCTTCCCTAGTCGCCGTTTCTGTTCGCCGTGTCGTGCTGTTTTGGTGTGGAGATCGTGTTTGACGCCATCTCCAGCTTGCAGTGCTTTTCTTACATAGATATATATGATATATATCGCTCGCATCCTCATGTGATGCTCACCGGGTGGAGGAACCATGGGTCTTCGTCGCATTCTCATCGCGAACCGCGGGGAAATCGCGCTTCGTGTGATACGGGCCTGTAGAGAGCTTGGGCTTGAGACGGTGCAGGTCCATTCCAGCGCCGATGCGGACAGCCTGCCGGTTCGCATGGCTGACACCTCCATAGAGATCGGGGGAGCCCAAGCAGGCGAAAGCTATCTGAGAGGCGACGCGCTTATCGAGGCCGCAAAGCGGACGGGCGCCGATGCGATCCATCCTGGCTACGGTTTTCTTTCAGAAAATGCGGCGTTCTCTGACGCCTGCGCGGCCGCGGGCATCACGTTCATCGGACCGAAGGGCTCGGTCATTGAGATGATGGGCGATAAGGCTGTTGCGCGAAGTCTGGCAAAGCAGGCCGGTGTGCCGGTGACGCCTGGTTCTGCTGGTCCTGTCAAGAGTGTCGACGAAGCCGTGGCCGTGGCGCGAGAGATCGGCTTCCCGTTATTGATCAAAGCTTCGGCCGGCGGTGGTGGCCGCGGTATGCGTGTCGTGCAGGAAGAAGCAAAGCTGCGCGAGTCTCTGGAGAGTGCGTCCCGGGAGGCCGCCGCGGCATTTGGCGACGGTGGCGTGTATATCGAAAAATACCTGTCGACCGTCCGGCATGTCGAAGTGCAGGTCTTTGGCGATGGCAAGAAGACGCTGCATTTCGGCGAGCGCGACTGCAGCACGCAGCGTCGTCACCAAAAACTGGTTGAGGAAAGTCCTTCCCCTGCGCTGACCGCGGAACTTCGAAACAAGATGACGGCGGCGGCTTGCGCGCTTGGTGATCGCGTCGGCTACGAAGGCGCCGGAACAGTCGAGTTCATCGTCGATGCCGCTACCCAGGAATTTTACTTCATCGAAATGAACACTCGCATCCAGGTCGAGCATCCCGTCACCGAGATGATGACGGGCATCGATCTGGTCAAGCGACAGATCCTGCAGGCCAGTGGCGTGGCTCCAGAACTGCGGCAAGACCAGATCACATTCCGGGGGCACGCGCTGGAGTGCCGCATCAATGCGGAAGATCCGAACAAAGGATTCTTCCCGAAGCCTGGGCGGATCGAGACATTCACCATGCCTGCCGGGCCGGGAGTACGGGTCGATACTCATGTTTATCCGGGCTACGTGTTGCCGCCTTACTATGACTCTCTGTTGGCAAAGGTTGTCACCCATGGCGCCGATCGCTCGGAAGCGATTGCCCGAATGCGGCGTGCGCTCGGAGAGATGAAGGTTGATGGCGTACCCACGACGATCGCGTTTCATCAGAGGTTGCTCGACGACCCTGCCTTCCTCGAAGGTCGTGTGCATACCCGTTTCATCCGCGAGGAGATGTATGCCGGCCACTCGATGCAGAACATGCTGTAGCGAACGGTTCTTTGGCACGAAGCAGCAAGGCCGGATCATTGGCTGGCCATGCACCATTTTATCGGCCGGCAAGGCAAAATAACACGTCCGTCGCCGTCAAACCGAAAGGGAATAACAATGTCCGGCGGTTCGAATCTTACTCATGAAGACGTTATGCGCATTCTTCAGATTGTCGATAAATCCGAGGATGTCGAAATCAGTGTCGAGTATGACGGCCTCAAGCTTCATGTCGCGAAGGGGGCGGCCGCGTGTCGTGACGGGATCTCTGCTCCTTTGGAGCATGCTCCCTACAAACAAGTCGTCCTGTCGTCGCCAGCCGCCAAGGAGGCGCTGGATGGCGAGTTATCCCCGGCTGCATCGACTCCATCCATCCAACCTGTATCCGAAACCACACCGGCCGGTGCAATCCCGGCGGGGACATTGACGATCGCCGCGCCCCTGCTTGGACGGTTCTATCGTTCTTCCTCACCGAGTGAGCCTCCCTTCGTTGAGGTTGGCAGCAGGATCTCCGAAAGCGATACGGTTGGCGTGGTCGAGGTGATGAAATTGTTCAATGAAATAAAATCCGGCCTGCGTGGAACGATCGTCGAAATACGGGCGGCGAACGAAGAGATGATTGAAGAAGGTCAAATTCTCTTCGTCGTGCGGCCGGATTGAGCGATGCGCAGCGAGGAGAGGCAGATGACTGAAGCGGAGAAAGTACGCGCCCGGCGCGCTCGCGATGGATCGATCGGCATCATCGACACGACTTTCCGTGACGCCCAGCAATGTCTTTGGACCACCCGAATGACCGCGGGCATGATGTGGCCGATGCTTGATCGGATGGAGCGTGCCGGATTCGAAATGATCGATTTCATGGCGCCCGTGCAGTTCGATGTATGCGTGCGCTATCTCCAGGAGAATCCCTGGGAGAAAGTGCGTCTCTTCAAAACGAAACTCGTCGATACGCCTCTCCGGAGCTACTGCCGCAGCAAGAGCCTGATCGGGTTTAGCTTGATGCCGGATGACATGGTGGAGATGTGGATCGAGCGTCTCGCCGCAAACGGATTTTCCGTGGTGGGTACGCTTGATGCGCTGTTTGACGTCGACAACATGGCGCTCAGCATCCGACATGGAAAGAAGCTGGGATTGCATACGGTTGCGGCGTTGGTGTTCTGCCAAAGTCCAGTCCATACCGATGAACTATATGCCGCCACGGCAAAGGCCCTCATCGAGAAGGCCGATGTCGATGGCGTGATGATCAAGGATTCCGGGGGATTGCTAACGCCGGATCGAATCCGCACGCTCGTTCCGGCGTTAAAGGTGGTGATGGGTGACCGGCCGCTCGAGCTGCATAGTCACTGCAACACCGGTCTGGCGCCACTTGTTTATCTCGAAGGTGCGAAGCTCGGCGTCGATCAACTACATACCTCGATTGCGCCGCTTGCCAGCGGTCCTGCCCAGCCCTCAATTCAGAATACGATGCGAAATCTGGCGTTGTCGGGGCTGAAAGCCCACGTCGACCTGGCAATCATAGAGGAACTCAGCGAGTACATCGGAGGCCTGGCTGCTCAGGAAGGTTTCCCGCTCGGTCAACCGATGGAATACGACGTCTTCACCTACAAACATCAGATGCCATGGGGAATGGCGAACAACTGGCGCTCGCAGCTTCGTTCGCAGGGGCTGGAACATCGCTACGACGAAATTCTCGAGGAAATCGTCCAGATACGCTCCGAGCTCGGATGGCCGATCATGGTCACGCCGTTCTCGCAAATTATCGGTGTGCAGGCGATGTTGAACGTCGTGTCAGGCGAGCGATACCGAAACGTTACAGATGAGATCAAGCGCTATGCGCTTGGCCATTTCGGCAAGCTGCTGGCGCCAGTCGATTCAGATATTCTCGATCGCATCGTCGAGAATGGCTCGCCGGGCATTCCGATTGAACCGAAGCCGCTTGAGCCGGCGCGCGCCGCACTTGAACGGTCTTATCCCAATCTCGACGATGATGAGCGCTTGTTGCGCTATATGTTCGCGGGTAACGAGGTCGACCGTATGAACGCCGCCGGAGCGCTCAACATAGCGGCCGCCACCGGCAGTCCCGTCGAGGCGCTTTTGAAGGGGTTGCAGGAGCGCGGAACGATTCGCCACTTCGACATGAAGTACAAGCAGGTTCATGTTGCTTGGCGCAGGCGCGGTAACGCGGCCAGTAACTGAAATTGGTGACGAGGCGCAGCCCGGCTAATCGATATTCGCGGCACCGTGTTGTTGTGCGTCGTCCGCCCTCGATCGTTCCAAGAGGTTCTCGCCCTGGTGAGGCGAAATTCTCGCGCCTGCAGTTCGGCCTTTATCGCTAAAGGAAAACGATCCAGCGTTAGGTGCGATAGATGCAGTACAAAATCCATCACATCCACATCAAATCAGATGACCCCAAGTCGACGGCGGACTGGTTTGTTGCCGCGTTCGGTTTCGGTGTCATCTCCGATGAAACCAGAGCTTTCGGCGATCGTTTCATCCGTCTTCAGGACGCTGCAAACGTGCTCGTCATGATTTCCGGCCGTCGGACCAACGAGGTGCTGGAACCTGCCTGTACCAGTTCGCATCTGGGGCTCGATCATTTCGGGATGCGAACTAATAACCTGACGAACGACCTCAGCCGATTGTCCGCAAATGGTGCCAGGGTGGTTGAGGGGCCGCACAACATGCCCGGGGGTATCAGGTCCGCGTTCCTGGTTGTGCCGGGCGACGTTCGGGTTGAACTCATCGAAGGGCCGGCAATCTAGCTGTGGTTGCGCAGTTTCGCCTCTAAGGTCTGATTGACATTCGATCATCATACATATTATATATATGAATATGTCCACGGGAGGATTGTGCATGCGCATAACGCGCGAGATCGCGGATCGTGTGGTTGCGACACGGATTGAAGATCTGGCTCCCAGTGTTGTCGATTACGCGTCGACACTTGCCATGAGTGCCTTCGGCGCGATGGTTTCAGGCCATCGCTGCACGGCCGGGGTCGAGACGATCAACTACGTCAAACGTCACGGTGGTGAGCCGCAGGCGACGGTGCTCGGCGCCGGTTTCAAGAGTTCGGTCGAGTTGGCAGGCCTTGCAAACGGAACGTTTGCGCATGCGACCGAATACGAGGACGACAGTTTTCCGGAAGCAGTGTCGAGCTACACGCTTTTCCCGCCGCTCTTTGCGCTCGCCGAGCATCTGGGGTCACCGGGATCTCGTATCATCGAGGCGTTCGTTGCCGGCTATGAGGTTCAGGCGCGCATCGGCCTTGCCTGCCGTGAGGCGCGTCGCATCGGTTACATGGTTTTGAGTCTGGCGGGTTCGATCGGCGTGGCCGCCGCGGCCGCGAAGCTGCTTGGTCTGGACGCCGAAAAAACCGCGCATGCGATGAGTATCGCGGCTTCTCAGGCGAGTGGCGTCGGATATCAGACCGGCTCGGTTGCCCACATACTGGAGATGGGGTTCTCAGCACGAAACGGTATCGCTGCTGCTTATATGGCGGCGGAGGGAATGACCGGCCAATTGGATGTGCTTGAAGCGCCGCGCGGCCTCATGAACATGATCACCGGCGGCAAGGTCGAGAATCCCGAGAACATCCTGGCGGATTGGGGCGCGCCATATCGGATTTTCGAGGTGGGGATCAAGTTCTATCCCTGCTGTTTCCATCTCCAGCGATTGATCGAAGCGACGCTCGACTTGAAGAAAGAACGTGGCCTGTCGGCTGACGATATCGAGAAGATCGCTGTTGAGGTGAATGCCTTCTTTCCGACCGTGGTTCAGCATTCCGAACCGCGTGACGAGATCGAGGCGCAGTTTAGCTTGCCGCATTCGCTGGCGGTCGCGATGCTTGACGGCGCAGTCGGCCCCGAAGGTTTCTCACAAGAGCGGATAAACGACGAGCGTTTCCGGGCATTCCGGCCGAAGGTGGAGACGATCGTCCGCGAGGATTGGGGCTGGGCGCCGACCGGCTGGACCGCGCGCATGACGTTTACCCTCAAGGGGGGCGAGGTGATCGTGCGCGAGCCGACCCACTCGCGAGGGCATCCGCCGGATCTGCTCTCGTTCGATGAATGCATCGAGAAATTTCGCGGCTGCGTCGACGACTTGTTGTCTGACGCGCATATCCGACGCTCGATCGCAATGCTGCGCAACTTGAAGGATCTGCCGAATGCGGGCGATCTCATCGCGGAAGTGGCGACGGTCGGCGTGGTTTAAACATCGAGGATCGATCATTCTTCGAGACAGCTTGGTGCTGCGGGGGAAAGCATGGCGTCAAAAACGGCTGTGATCGCTGGAGCAACCGGGATCGTCGGGCGCGGACTGATCGATCATCTTCGGTCGACAGGTGAGTGGAATATCGTATCCGTCTCTCGGCGCGAAAGTGACCTTGGTTCAGGCGTGCGACACGTCCGGGCCGATCTTTTGGACAAGGATGCCTCTGCCCGGCAACTCGGCGAGCTTCGCGAGGCCACCCATATTTTTTATACCGCGTATGCGCCGCGGCCGAGCTGGGCTGAGGAAGTTTGGCCCAACGTTTCGATGTTGGTGAATCTGGTCGAAGCGCTTGAGGGCGTCGCGCCGAATCTTGCCCATGTGCAGTTGATGCAGGGTACGAAGTGGTACGGCAATCACCTTGGGCCGTTCAGCACGCCGGCGCGCGAAACTGATCCGCGCCATCTGCCGCCCAATTTCTACTACGATCAGCAGGACTGGCTCGTGGAACGGCAGCGCGGAAAGCGCTGGAGCTGGTCCGCGTTGCGGCCGCATTGCATCATGGGCTTCGCGCTGGGCAGCCCGATGAGCCACTTGATGGGCCTGTCGCTCTATTCGGTAATTTCGCGGGAGCTGGGTCTTCCGCTGCGTTGGCCCGGCGATCCCGCAGCGTTCGCATCCATGTACAACTTCACCGATGCGCGGCTCCTTGGTCGTGCAATGGCGTGGGCGGCCACGACGCAGGCTTGCGAAAACGAGGCGTTCAATATGACCAATGGCGATGTCGACCGTTGGGAGCGCGTATGGCCCGAGGTCGCCGAGATATTCGGAATGGAAGCCGGGCGGAAAGTCCAGCAGGTCAACCTTCAGAGGATGATGGCGGACAAGGAGCCCTTGTGGGCGAGGATGCGCGAGAAGTACGGGCTGCAAGCGTTCGAACTGAAGCAGCTCGTGAGTTGGCCCTGGGCCGACTGGGCTTATTCGACGCCTTACGATCAGGTGTCCAGCATTGCGAAAGCACGGCGCGCGGGTTGGACCGCGGTGCAGGACACCGGAACCATGTTTCGCGAATTGATCGGCGGTCTCGTCGATAACAGGATCATTCCGCCAGCGCCCGTGCCGGCAGGATCAATGAGAGCCTCGTAGTCGGCAACGCGATGGCGTTTGCGTGATTACTATTCGGGATGGAGAAGCGGATGGCACATGACGAAATGATTGCTGAGCTCGCGCAGCGAAAGGAGAAGGCCCTTGCCATGGGTGGGCCGGAAAAGCTGGCGAAGCGCAAGGCCGAAGGGCATTTGAATGCGCGCGAGCGACTCGAGGCGCTCTTGGACAAGGATAGCTGGATCGAAAGCGGTCTCTTTGCCACTTCGCATCGGCCTGAGGTTCGCGACAAGACACCGGGAGATGGCAAGATCGGTGGCTTCGGCAAGGTAGCCGGTCGTCCCGTCGCGGTCGTATCGAACGACTTCACCACCATGGGTGCCTCCAGTTCCGTGGTCAACGGCAAGAAGATCAGGCACATTCGCGAGGTCGCGACCAGATCCGGCATGCCGCTTATCATGCTGGGAGAATCGACCGGTGCCCGGATGCCCGACCGTATGGGTGCTGAGGGACGCGCCATTCTTGGCCAGGACCCTATTGAGTACCTTCGCAGTCGCGAGTCGCCCTGGGCGAGCGCGCTACTGGGCGCCTGCTATGGCTCGTCGACCTGGTATGGCTGCCTCTCCGACTTCGTCGTCATGCGCAAGGGCGCGACGATGGCCGTTGCCAGCGGGCGTGTCACCTCGGCGGCAATCCGACAAGAAATCGATTCGGAAGAGCTAGGCGGCTGGAAGATGCATGCCGAGCATTCCGGACTCGTGGATGCTATCGTCGACACGGACGAGGAAGCGCTTCTGTCGATCAAAAAGTGGCTGAGTTATCTGCCGAGCCATCAGAACGAAGCGCCGCCCGCATACGATGTGCCGGAAGGATCGCAGGGACGCGGCCAGCAGATCCTTGAGATACTCCCCGATACTCCGAACAAGGTTTACGATGTCCGCAAGATTATCGATCTCGTGGTGGACAAGGACAGTCGATTTGAGCTGAAGCCCCGCTACGGCAAGTCGATCTGCACGTCGTTGGCCCGCATCGACGGCAAGTCGGTCGGCGTCGTTGCTAACAACCCGATGTTCAAGGGCGGTGCGATCGACGTCGATGCCATGAAGAAGGCAACGGCCTTCATCGTTCAGTGCGATTCGTTCAACATTCCTCTGTTGTTCATGGTCGACACGCCGGGCTTCCTGATCGGTCTGGAAGGCGAGCGCCGTGCCGCGCCCGGCAAGATCATGAACTGGATGAACGCTCTTTCGCTGGTCACCGTCCCGAAGATTTCGCTGATCATGCGGAAGAGTTACGGCCAAGCGTATCTGAATATGGGTGGCGGCCGCAATTCGGACGAGGTCCTCGCCTGGCCGACGGCTGACCTCGGCTTCATGGCGGCGAATGTCGGAGCGAGCGTTCTCTCCGGTGTCGACAAGGACCCTGAGAAGTACGCGAAGATGGCCAAGGATCTTTCGCGCGATACCGCAGTCTGGGGTCTGGCCCAACTCTACGAAGCCCACACAGTCATCGATCCCCGCGACACACGTGAGACGCTGATCCGACTTTTTGAAATCCATCGTAACCGGCATGGCAGCGGAGTGGGCAAGCATCGCCTCGCGGTTTGGCCGACAACTTACTGAAACTGAAATTTGTGAGGACGCCTGATGGCACAGACGAAAGTCGTTTGCGAGATCAATGGTTCGGTTTGGAAGATCCAGATCAAGGAGGGAGATGCGGTTTCCGAGGACGATACCTTGGCAATCCTGGAATCCATGAAGATGGAAATCCCGGTGCTTGCCCCCGCGAGCGGTACGATCGGGAAGATTCTGGTTGCGGAGGGAGACTCCGTCGCCGAGGGCCAGGATCTCATGGTCATAAACGAGTGACCGCTTTCATGACTCAAACACTGTCCGAAGTGCTGCACAAAGCGCGCGCAATGGGTGTCGAGGCACTGGACGAACCATCCGGCAAGAACGTCCTGAAGTCAGCCGGCATCAACGTGCCGAACTCTGTTGTGGTGAAGATTGGCGACGATGTTGCCGCGGCGGTTTCGGACCTTCGTGCTCCGCTTGCGCTCAAGGTTGTGGCCACCGGGGTCGTTCATAAAAGCGACGTCGGCGGCGTGAAGCTCAACATTCAGGATGCTGCGGCGGCAGCCGAAGCCGCGTCTGATCTGCGCACGGCGATGAAGGCGAAGGGCATCGAGCCCGACGCATGGTTGTTCGAGGAGATGGCTCCGCGCGGCGCGGAAGTTGTCGTCGGTGGAACGATGGATCCCGAGTTCGGGCCGATGATTATGGTCGGCCTGGGTGGAATTTTCGTCGAGGTGCTGAAGGATATCGCCTTCCGCATTTGCCCGATCCGCGAACGCGATGCTTACGAAATGCTGTCTGAACTCAAAGGGGCGGCTGTGCTGAAAGGCGCGCGGGGAAGCGAACCGGTGAATATCGAGGCGATCGTTGATGTGCTGCTGCGGGTGGGGGGAGACGATGGCATTTTGATGCGGGGCACCAGCGAATTGGCTGAAATCGACATCAACCCTCTGATCGTTTCCAAACATGCGGCCGTGGCCGTGGATGCGCGATTTATTCTGCGGAAGGAGAAGGTGATCGATGTCCACGCTTGAGGAGTTCAGGCCGCTGTTTCATCCGGCCCGGATCGCGGTCGTCGGTGCCTCGACCACCAGCGTCAGCGGCGGCAACCGCTTCATTCGGAACCTGAAGAATTTTGGCTACGCCGGAACCATCATCCCGATCCACCCCAAGGCGGAGGAAATCGAGGGCCTGCGGGCTTATCAATCGCTGGCCGATGTGCCGGGTCAGATCGATTACGCCTATGTCGCGGTTGCCGCGGCCACCGCGCCCGGTGTTGTTCGCAACAGTGGAGGCAAGGTTCGGTTCGCCCAGGTCATGTCCAGCGGATTCAGCGAAATCGTGGGTGGCACGGATTTGGAAGCGGATCTGGTGGCTGCCGCCCGGGAGGTTGGTACACGAGTGATCGGGCCGAATTGTCTGGGGACCTATTCTCCCGCGGCTCGGCTGACCTTCACCGAAAAGGCGACGCCCGAGCCGGGCTCGATTGGCGTTGTCTGCCAGAGCGGCGGACTGGGGATCGACATCATAAGGCGGGGCCAAAATCGCGGATTGCGTTATAGTGGTCTCGTGACTATCGGCAACGCGTCCGATCTCGGAGCGTCGGAGCTGATCGAATATTTTCTCGAGGATGACAAGACGCGGACCATCGGGCTTTACCTGGAAAGCACGCGCGAAGGACGCCGGCTGTTCGAGGTCCTCAGGCGCGCCAATGCACGTAAGCCCGTGGTACTTCTGAAAGGCGGCCGTACCAGCCAGGGTCAACGCGCCGCCGCATCCCATACGGGAGCGCTCGCAGGCAGCCATAGCGGGTGGGAAGCGCTGTGCCGCCAGACCGGCACCGTTCTGACGGATACGCTCGATGATTTCCTCGATGCGTTAATGGCGACACAGGGTATGGACCTGCGGCCTTCCGCGACTTCGCGGGTCGTGTTGTTCGGCAACGGAGGCGGGACGAGCGTTCTCGGCACTGACGCGTTCGACCGTGCCGGGTTTTCGGTCGGTGCGTTCGCGGATGACACTCTTACCAAGCTGGAGGCGCTTGGGCTGCCGGCGGGGTCGTCCGTCGCCAACCCCATAGACGTTCCGGCAGGGGCCTTGCAGCAGGACGAAGGCCGTGTTGCCGAGAAGATTATTTCGACTATCGCCGCCAGCGGAGCGGCCGATGCCGTGGTCATCCACGTCAATATGACCGTTATCATGGGGTTCAGGCATGTCGACATGCTTGGCAATATCATCCAGGCCGTGCTTCGCGTGCGGCAGGAGCACAGCCCCGGCATGCATATCGTGTTGGTTCTGAGGTCCGACGGCGATTCCGAGACAGAAGAGCGCAAACGCGAGTATCGTCAACGCGCCACATCGAATGGCGTCGCTGTTTTCGATGAACTCGCCCAGGCTGCGCGCGGTCTGGCGGCCATCCGGATTGTGGAGACCTATCGCTCGGGCGCCACTGTCTGAAGATGTCGAATGGCTTGATGCAGGAAGCAGTGACTGGTGTACTATAGGCTGAAGGTGGCCAGCAGTTCGTGATTGGCGGCCTGAAAATCGACGGGAGTGTCGTTTTCTGAATCGGTTCGCGGCAACCCGCCCGACGCGGAAGAGATACCAACGCAATGACCCGTCAAGGTTGTCGTGGCGGCACTGTTGACCGAGTATTTGCCCGATCGCGTACGGCCAGCATGCCGTCTCGAGCTAACGGCCGGTGTGTGTCAATGTACTCCTCGGCGCTTATCCGGCTTATCTAACTGGAGATGCTGCTGCCGGTGTCGGGGAGTGCGTGAACTACAATACAATTGTAGTCTCGACCAAGGTTACGATTCGAGGTATTTGCGTTGAAATAACAACCAAGGGGGCTGGCCAGATCGTTGGCAGTGAGGTGAAATGAAAGAAGCCAATGATCCTGGAATTTTGGGGCGCAAATTGTCCAAGAGCGGAAGCAAGCGCCGAGAAAAAATAGCGGGAAGCGGAATCGGTTCACGGCCGCTCTACAAGGAAGTAAAGCTTGCGCTGACGCGTCTTCTCTCGAGCGGAGAGATTGGCGCAGGCGAAGCTATTCCGACCGAGAAGCAGCTTTGTGAGCAATATGACGTCAGTATCGGGACGGTGAGGAAGGCAATTGACGAACTCGTCACCGAACGGGTTCTCGTTCGCCAGCAAGGTCGTGGAACGTTCCTTGCGACTTATAGCGCGGAGCGGATGCTGAACTATTTCTGGCACATCGTTCGCAAGGATGGCGTCAGGGAAATACCTATCGTGCAGACCCTCAGCTTCGAAAAAGGACGAGCGGTTGCCGAGACTGCGAAAGCTCTCTCGATCAACGTCGGTGATGACATCTTTCGTATCAACAATCTTCTCATCCTTGGTGGTGAGCCGGTCATCTTCGACGAAATCGAAATTGCTCGAGCGATGTTTCCGAGACTTACCGAAGACACTTTTGCCAAGCGAGATACCACTGTCTATGGGTTCTATCAGAGCGCATTCGGCATCAATGTCATTCGTACTTTCGACAAGCTGGGCACTGTTGCCGCGGACGTGACCAACGCGAAAAGACTCGGTGTCCCGCTTGGGATGCCTCTGCTTGAGATACGTCGCGTGGCTTATACTTTTAACGATCAGCCGGTGGAGACCCGACGCAGTCTGATGGTTACTGAGAAGTACGAGTACTACAACACGCTTAGTTCTGACGACACCTTGTCATAAGCGACAGCCACCGATCGTTGCGCTGACGCGGGCTGGTCTTTCAGACGGCGGATGCAGCGAATATCGCCGCATCCGCCGCCTTGTCTGATCAGGCCTTGACGCCAAGAAGCTTGGCTGCGTTGTCCCACAGAATCTTGTGCATGATGTCGGGCCGCCATCCCATTCCGAGGAAGTCCTTCACCGTTTCCTGAATATCCTTCACCGGATAAGCGGTGCCGAAAAGTGTCCGGTCTTCCAGGAAAAGATTGGCGCCTTTGACATAGCTGTCCGCGGCGATCATGCCTGCTGTCGCCGAATAGAGATCTGGCGACACGTAGATGTTGGGGCACGCAAGCGCGACCACCACCATCTCGTCCGCATAGGGCCATGCTGCGTGCGAAACGATGATTTTTAGTTCCGGCCAACGCTGCGCGACGCGCTGGATGGAAACCGGACGCGACCAGGTAATGTCGTGACCCGCAAGAGCTGAGAGCAGGCCGGACAGTGAAATGGACACCGGCAGACCCAGTTCAAGAGCAAGTTCGTAGACAGGAGTCAGGCTGTCGTCATCAGACCAGCGCGGAATTCTACCGGAGCCGGGCTCGATCGATATCCCTTTGACGTTGGGGTGTCCCGCCATTTCGCGGATTTCCGCCAGACTGTCGTCGATTGCATCCAGGTCTACACCCAGGAATCCGAGAAATCGGTTCGGATACTTTTCCAGCAACTCGATAATTTCGGCATTGGCAACTCCACCGAGGTTTCCCGCGCCAGAGGAGGCTCGTCCCATTGCGACGCCCCAGCGAATTCCCGCTGAATCCATTTCCGTGAAAAGCATGTCGACGGATTCCATCCACGCGGATCGTGCGCCTTTGAAGGTTAGGTTGTGCCGTGGATAGTGCATCGCGGTTTTAAACACTGTGCCGCGGGTCCAGGCCGACACGGGCGGTCGCAAACGCATGTCGAGAATCGGGGGCGTGAACATTGGTTTCCTCCAAAAGTGAGTTTGACTGCCGGGGCAGACTAGCTTGTCCTAGAGGAAAAATATATATCATAAGTATGAATATGAGGTGAGTTGAAGCTGTTTGAGCGTCCGGCAGGTATGGGCTGTGATGTGGGTACGTATAGCTGGGCCGTGACCGCAAAACTTGAATTGGCCGACCTTAAATATACGACGAGGTGTCCTCACGTTTGCCAGTGCGCTGCTGCCACCGTGCGCCACTAGGGCGCGCCATTCGCGCGGAGTGTGACGACGACTCTTTGTTTGACGATCACGGAAAGCAACACGGCATCGTCCACGGTCTGGCGATATGCGGCCACGGCCGCTTCCATGTTCGGATAAGGTATTTGGCGCACGATTGCGGGTGGAGCGCCAGGCCAGCCTGCTATGTCGACGACCCTGTCATCCCAGCCTGCAGAGGAGTTGATCCTCGTTGTTCCACGTGGCGGCGACTCGCCTCCGGCTGCTGTACGAAATTGCACCAGTTTGATCGCGCCATCTGGAAGGCCCGTTGATCCTTCTCCTGTCCGAGCGGTCATAAGGAAAGCTCGTTTTGACGCATCGAGCAAAGAGCGTTCGTCAGGCAGAATGACATCTTGATAGTAAGATGAGGAAACCGCGATCGACATCGCCTCCTGAGATGCGAACTCAACTTCGGAGAAAACATCGAACCCGGAGTCTTGGGAGAGCGTTTCACCGTCGTCTCGAAGGACGGCGTGGTTTTGCACATACGATACTAAATCGGGAACGCGGGAGAACAGTTGAGCATGCCGCCCTGCCCAATATTTCTGCGCCTCGAGGCGTGTCAGGTTCGCGATACGAGGCGAAAGTCCAATGCGGATCATCCGTGTGTCGTCACCCGAACGGTTCATCGATTGCGCCCTGGCATCGTCTTGGGATCTGCGAATTGGTTTTCCATATCCAGGGTCCCGAAATGCGACCGGCGGGCAGAAGTGCATCGAGGAAATCAGCCCAGGCCGAGACGATTGACAAGAAAAAAATATGTATCATATATATCTATAAATTCAAACTGGGGAGGCAGACCTGGATTCGCTCGGAACGAACTCCGCCATGCCGAGAATCGACGGTTCCGTCGCCCTGATAACCGGCGCGGGGCGAGGCATAGGTCGGGCCATTGCTCAAACGTTCGCAAAAGCGGGAGCCGCGGTGGTCGCGACTGATATCTCTATTGCTGATGAGGTCGACTATCGCACGATGTGCTGTGACGTCCTCCGGGCAACTGACATCGCGAAGGCCGTGGATGTGTGCGATGAGCTGGGCGGCATCGATGTCCTCGTCAACAGTGCTGGCATCATCAGGCGCGCGGATCCGTTGAAAATGTCTCGACAACTGTGGGACGAGATCATCGACGTCAATGTGAAGGGAGCGTTTCTCAGTTCGCAGGCGGCGGCGAAATCAATGATCCGCCACGGTCGCGGAGGATCTATTGTCAACATCGGGTCCGTCAATGCCGAGAAGGTTTTCGGCGAGACAGTCGCCTACTGCACATCGAAAGGCGCGCTTCATGCAATGACCCGCGCCATGTCTCTGTCGCTCGCGCCGTTCAATATCCGTGTGAATGTGTTGGCACCCGGTGCCGTCGCAGACACGAATCTGGAGCCGTCCCGCTGGCAAAGCGAACGGGAACGGGATGCGATGGTCTCTCGAACCCCGCAGCGCCGGCTGGGGCAGTCTCAAGACATCGCGCCGTCCGCTCTATTTCTGGCCTCATCGCTGTCCTCCTTCATCACCGGAGCGACCTTGTTTGTGGATGGGGGAAGGAGCGCGTCGGTATGAGTGAATTGACCGGTAAAGTAGCGTGGGTGACGGGCGGAGGCGGAGGCATCGGCGCCGCCATCGTCAACGAACTGCGTCGGCGCGGCGCAACTGTCCGCGCAACGGATCGAGACGAGGTGGGAGGGCTAGATCGCTGTGACATGTGCGATCCCGACGAGATCGATCGCTACGCCCGCTCGCTTGTGGCTGCTCATGGGAAACTGGACATCCTGGTCAACAATGCGGGTATTCAGCGCCGCAGACAGTTTGTCGATTTCACCGAGGCTGATTTCGACGCCATTTTCGGCGTCAATGTGCGAGGCATGTTCTTTGCCAGCCAGGCGGCGGCACGCATGATGATCGAAACTGGTTGCGCCGGCTCCATCATCAATATTTCATCGGTCAATGCCACGCATGCGCAACCGGAAACGGTCCTCTATTGCGCATCAAAGGGAGCGGTCGCGACCATGACGCGAGCGCTGGCTGTCGCATTCGGCCCCCATGGCATTCGCGTCAATGCCATCGCCCCGGGAACGATCGTCACCGGCCTGAATCGGGACCGGCTCGCGAACGAGGATACTGTCGAAGGAGTTATACAGGTGACCGCCTTGGGGCGACTTGGTTTGCCGCAGGATGTGGCGCCGGCGGCAGCCTTCCTGGCAAGCGACGGCGCGGGCTTCATCACCGGGGCAACCGTCGCCGTTCATGGCGGCTGGACCCTCCAAGGATAGATAGGAGAGGAGGGTTATCCTTTTTGTGAGAATCTAAATTTTGTTGGAGTCGAAGATTGTACGGCAGACAAGGCCGTAGCGATTGTTGACACCGCGTGCATTCGCTTCTTCCTGCGATCGTTGCCCATCGATTCCGCTGCGCCAAGCGAGCGTGGCCTCGATGTCGGTTGTATGGATGATGGCGACGTATTTTCGTCGATCGGCTGGACCATCCGTCACCTCAAACCTTTGGACAGCCGTGACGCCGGGGGTTGCCAGGACCTCATCATAGTGAGGCCCGTGCATCCATTCTTCAAATTCGACGTTGGATGGCGCGTCGTACATCACGACTACGGCATGGCTCATGTTCGACCTCTCGTGAGTTGCTGATCGGGCAGGTCGATCAGGTGTGCGTTCTAAAGGGGTGGTGCACGTGATGATCCAGATTGGTCGCACAGTGTGCCAAATAGGACCGATTTTCTTACGCGGCGCGAGGCGTCGCACTGCAATCACTTGGCGATAGCAACTTGCTCAACGCTATCATCGGCAAGCAATCGCGGCAGACGACGCCATTGACATTAAACTATATCATATATATGTATTATGTCCAGGTGCTCGCTCTGACGCGCGCGGTCAGGAAAAGGCTGGTTAGTCCGCCGGATCGGGTGCTTCGTCACCGGCGTGTTTTGGCGGAGCATCGGCGATAAATATGTGCCGGCTTCTGTCGCGAAGGGCTGGACGCCTTCAAACCATTGTTCGCCCCCCGGCGCTGGCGCCAGGTCGTCGACCGGTCGTAGCCTTTGCCAGGCGCTCCATGATGTCGGTGGTGAGCGACCGCCTGACTCGACAGCCTCCGGGACGCTTGTGATCCGCTGTCCAAGGAAATCCGGCCTGGATAGGCAACGTGCATGCAGATACGGATATCGAAATGCCTCCAGCGGAATGATCGCGGTGGTCATGTCGGAGTCTATATTGCGGCGATTGTTGCGGCCTCTGTCCCGGGGTAAATGGACACGGCCCTTTTAATGGTCAGGTGCATGTCGAGTGTCTTGCAAGAGGTTCCTTCCGCGGCTGGGATTAATGAATCGGTGCCAGTAGGTAAGATCGCTTTTGAAAGCGTGGAGGTGTGGCGCGCGAACCGCCAGCTACTGTCGGTCCCCGCGCTTCATCTCGATGCCCAGCGTATCGGCGTGATCGGCGATAATGGTTCCGGCAAAAGCACCATGCTGCGGTTAATCAACGGTCTGCTGTTGCCGAGCAGGGGGCGGGTTGTCGTCGCAGGGCTCGAGACGGCGCGTCATCGCAAGGAACTGCCGGCGCACGTCGGCTTCGTCTTTCAGAATCCCGATCACCAACTGATTTTCCCGACGGTGGGGGAGGAGATCGCGTTCGGATTGACCGAGCGCGGGATGTCCGGGCGCCAGGCGCGGCAGCAGGCGCTGGCGTTACTGGAACAGCACGGCTGCACCGGATGGGCCGATCGCAACGTCAATGAACTGTCCGGCGGCCAGAAGCAGCTTGTCTGCATTCTGGCGGTGCTCGCGACCGAGCCTTCGATTGTGCTGATGGAC
Organism: Hyphomicrobiales bacterium; assembly: GCA_017305535.1. Lineage (GTDB taxonomy): Bacteria > Pseudomonadota > Alphaproteobacteria > Rhizobiales > Xanthobacteraceae > 62-47. The sequence goes on from JAFKKN010000003.1 coordinate 126,893, forward strand.
GAACCCTTCTCGAGCCTCGATCTTCCAACACGATTTGTGCTGTCGCGCAAGATCATGAACTTGCCGCAGCAGATCGTGATGGCGTCGCACGATCTCGAATTGCTCGCGCGGTTCGATCGGGTGATCTGGCTCGATGCGGGCCGCATTCGTCTGGATGGTTCACCTGCCGATGTGCTACCAGCCTATCGAGGACACGCGATGATGGCGGCTGAAGCGGACCTCGTCACAGCATGATGATCGACGGCCTTGCGCCAAAGACCTGGCTGCATCGTGTGCCCGCGGGTTTCAAGCTTGCGGGTTTGGCGCTGCTCAGTCTGCTGCTGCTGCCGATCGACGACTGGCGGATACTGGCCGGCGCGCTGGCGATAGTTCTTGCAATCTATGCCGGATTCGGGCGCGCCGGGTTCGAGCGGCTTGCCTTGCTGCGGCCGCTGATTCCGCTGCTCGTCATCGTCGGCGGTGTCCAGGCGCTCTCCGGCGGCTGGTACGCGGGCGCCGCCATCAGCCTCCGGCTGCTGGCAATGCTTCTACTCGCTGATCTCGTCAGCATGACCACGACGATGAGCGCGCTGATGGATGTGCTTGCGCCGTTCTTCAACCTGCTTCGTCCGCTCGGCGTCAATCCACGCAAGATGGCGCTTGCGGTGGCGCTTGTGTTGCGCTTTGTCCCGGTGTTGCTGACGCGATGGCGCGCTCGCGAGGAAGCCTGGAAGGCGAGGACTCATCGTCGCGTTCCGGTGCGGCTGGTAGCCGTGTTCCTCGCCGATATTCTTCAGTTGGCCGATCGGGTTGCGGAATCGCTCGATGCAAGAGGTTTCGATACCCCCAACGCCAATCGCCAACGCAAGAGCTGATAGGAGAATGACGTGGAATCGCGAGCCATTGTTCGTATTGCCCTGATGGCGGCCGTGATCGGTGTGCTGGGAATGCTTCCCGGGGTTATGCTGCCGATCGCCATGGGTGTGCCGATCACAGCGCAGACGCTCGGTGTCATGCTGGCCGGAATCATCCTCGGTCCGCGTCACGGTGCGCTGGCGGTGCTGTTGTTCCTGTTCGTGGTGCTGCTCGGGGCGCCGCTGTTGTCGGGCGGGCGTGGCGGCCTCGGCGTGCTGTTCGGGCCGTCGGTCGGCTTCTTGCTCGGTTTCGTGCCTGCCGCCTTTGTTTCCGGCATGGTGATGGAGCAGTTGAAGAGATTGCCGGTGTTTGCCGCGGCGTTGGTGGCCGCTGTCGTCGGCGGCATCGTCGTGGAATATGCCTGCGGCGTTGTCGGCCTGATGGCGATAGCGCGCATGAGTCTGGCGCAGGCGCTTCTTGCGACAGCCATCTTCATACCCGGCGATCTCCTGAAGGCGCTGGCGACGGCTTTCGTCGCGGAGGCCTCATATCGCGGTTATCCGGCCGCCATCGCGAGCAGGGCGTGACCGACGGCGCGACCATCACCGCAACGTTGTCGCGGCATGCCCGTGCGCGGCCGGAGGGCGTCGCCGTGATTTGCGATGGCCATGCGATCGCGTGGCGTGAGCTCGATCAAGCCGTGGAGCGCCTTGCCGCGCATCTCGCGGAAACCGTGCCGGCGGGACGTGGTGTCGCACTGCATCTGTCCAATGGGTCGGCGCTGGCGCTCTTGTTCCTCGCGGTCGCGCGCGCGGGGCGGGAGGCGCAGGTTCTTGATCCGAGCTGGCCGATTGAGACGACGCGGCTGGCGATCGAGGAATTGTCGCCGAGTCTCGTGATCAGTCACGATCCGGCACTGGCAATCGAGGGCGACGCGCTGATCCTGGCCGATCAGCACAGCTCCTTTGAAACGGTCGCGGAGGCGATCGGCGCGAGCACCGCGTTCGAGGCGGCTCCGGAGTCCGATCCACTGACGCCGTTTTATGTCGGCTTCACCTCGGGTTCGACCGGTGTGCCGAAGGGATATCGACGCCATCATTTATCGTGGGTCGAGAGCTTTCGCGCCGGAGATCGTGAATTCGACATCGGCGTCGACGATGTCGTGCTCGCGCCCGGCGCGCTGACGCATTCGCTGTTTCTCTACGGGCTCGCGCATGGACTTTATGCCGGCGCGACGGTGATCCTGTGCCGCCAGTTCCGCCCTAACTCGGTCTGCCGGCTGATCGCGACGCATCGGGCGAGCGTGCTCTATGGCGTGCCGACCCAGCTTGAAATGATCGTGGAGGCGGCCGCGCGCGAGAACGCGTCGCCATTTGCTTCGATGCGCTGGATTCTATCTTCGGGCGCGAAATGGCAGGGCAGCGCAATGGACGATCTGCGCGCGCATTTTCCGGGCGCGCGCTTCGCGGAGTTCTACGGCGCCTCCGAACTCAGTTTCATCACGGTTGCGAAGGACGACGAAGATGTGCCGCCGGATTCGGTCGGGCGTGCATTTACCGGTGTCGATCTCTCGATCCGGGATCATCTGGGGCGTCGTCTAGCGCCGGGTGAGGCCGGGCAGGTGTTTGTCGCCAGCCCCTTCGCTTTCATCGATTATGCCTGCGGGAGCACGGCCGCGCTCCTGCGCGACGGCGAGGCGATATCCGTCGGCGATATCGGCTTTCTCGATGCGCGCGGCTATCTGCATCTTGTCGGCCGGGCCAGCCGGATGATCATCACTTCCGGCAAGAACGTGCATCCGGAAGAGATCGAGCGCGTGCTCGAGAGCCACCGTGCGGTGATGGCGGCCGCGGTACTGGGCGTTCACGACGATCGCCGGGGCGAGCGGCTGGTGGCGCTGCTCGATCTCGATCCTGAAGTGCCCGTTACCTCGTCCGACCTGATTGGTCATGCCCGAGGTCATCTGCCGCTCTACAAGATCCCGCGTCGTTTTGTGCTGCCGCCGCGATGGCCGCTGACGTCGTCCGGCAAGAACGATTTCCAGGCGCTGCACCGCATCTGGGACAGCGAAGCGTGCGAGGTGCTTCCGTGAGCGCAGTTTATCTCGTCGCGGCGCGTCGCACGGCAGTCGCTCCGCGCAATGGCGCGTTCAAGGCGGTCGAGGCCGACGAACTCGGCGAAGCGCCGATCCGCGCGGTATTGTCCGATGCCGGGATGGCGTCGGATGCGATCGACGATGTGATCTTCGGCAATGCGTTGTATGCCGGCGGCAATCCGGCGCGGCTTGCCGCGTTGCGCGCCGGATTGCCGGATCATGTTCCGGCGCTGACCATTGATAGCCAATGCTGCGGCGGACTCGACGCGATCATGATGGCGGCCGAACGGATCGCCAGTGGAGGCGCCGATGCCGTCATCGCTGGCGGTGTCGAAAGTTTCAGCCGGGCGCCGTTGCGGGCGCGGCGGCCGCGCGACGCCGGCGAGATGCCGCAACCCTATGACAGGCCCCCCTTCGCGCCGTGGCCGGAGCGGGACCCGGACATGATCGCAGCCGCCGCGACGTTGGCGGAAGCGTTCAATATTCGGCGCGACAGACAGGATGCATTCGCGATCGCCAGCCACCGCAAGGCCATCAAGAATCCTTCAGGCCATGGCGAGATCGCACCGCTGGCCGGATTGTCGCACGATGCCTTTCCCCGCGCATTGACGGAGTCATTGTGCTCGCGTTTGCCACCGATCGCGGGCGGCCCATCCTTCGGCGTGACGCGCGCAACGGTGGCGGTGGAAGCCGATGCCGCCGCCGCCGTGCTGGTGGTCTCGGAATCGATGCTGCGGCGTCTCGATGTCGCACGCCCGCTGCGCATCGTGGCGGCGACTCGATGCGGCGGAGATCCGGCAATGCCCGGATCTGCCCCGATCGCCGCGGCCCGGAAACTGCTCGCGCCCCGGCAGATCGCTCCCGAGATGATCGCGGTTGCCGAAATCATGGAAGCTTTCGCCGCGCAGGCGATCGCCTGCGCGGAGGGCATTGGCGTTGCGGAATCGGTACTTAATCGGGGCGGCGGCGGATTGGCCCGCGGCCATCCGATCGGTGCGTCGGGCGCTATTCTCGCCGTGCGGCTGTGGCATGAAATGCAGAAGGAAACCCCGGGCGCGCTGGGGCTTGCCGCGATTGCCGCGGCTGGCGGTATCGGTAGTGCGCTGCTCGTGAGGGCGTGAGGTAAAGGCGCGATGCAATGAGCGAAGCAGGGGACGAGCGCGCATTGCCGGTCGTTAGCACGCCGCTGCGTGTCGCGAGCGCGATCGAACTTGTCGCCGTGGTCGGCCGCGAATTCGCACCGAGCCGATGGCTTGTGGTGACGCAGGACGAGATCGACTGTTTTGTCGCGCTGACTGGCGACCGCAACTGGGTTCACACCGATGTCGAGCGGGCGGCGCGCGAGTTGCCGGAAGCAAAGACGATTGTGCCCGGTCAGCTTCTTCTCGCTCTCGTGCCGGGCCTGCTTCAGGGGGTCTATCAAGTAACAGGCTCAGGTCAGGGATATGCCGCGACGATCCGCAATGTCCGGTTTCGCCAGACCGTACACCCCGGCGATGTGTTCCGCCTTCGCGCGCGGTTGACCCTGGTCAGGCAGCGTCAACGCTTCGTGCAGGTCGATGCGGTATGCGATCTCGAATTGGCGTCTGGCCAGAAGGCATTGACGTCGCAACGTACGGATATTTTTTTGACTTAGTAAAAAGGGCAGCGAGAGTGTAATACTTCCAAGGACCGTTGCAATCACACGTTCCCGGTTTACGAAGGATGCATTGGGATCGCCCGTTCAAATTGCGGGCAACTGTAACCTTCGCGAGATTCGTTCGCGAAAAGCTGACTGTTGCCCGCAAAGAGGTCAGATTAAACGGCGCCGAGCAAATCTCCGACTTTCTCGTAAGCCTCGCCTTTGAAGCGCATCATCTGAAACTTCTTGATCGCGGCATAGTTGCCTGGCGTCGTGTTCATGGTGATGCCGGGGATGAGCAGCGGGGCGCGAAAATCGCGCAGGCTGGTGGCCTGCCGCAGCACGTTTTCCCGGGTCAGGACGTCGCCGCACTGGCGGATGACGTGCGCGGTCGTCGCGGCGATGGTATAACCGATGGCATAGAGGTCATCACCGCGATCCGCGTTCGGAACATAGCGATCGAGGAACGCCATATACGCCTTCATGTCGGCCTGGTCCGCCCACAGCGGATTTCCGGGATCTTGTCGGGTGGCCAGCGCCAACACGCCCTGGACATTCTCGAAGCCGGCCGGTTTGAGGGTCGAGCGCGTCGATGAGTTGCCGGCGCCAAGAAACACCTGCGGTTTCCAGTTCAGCGCCGTCATCTTGCGCAACGCCTGGCTCGCCATCTTTGGAATGGTGATCAGGGAGACCACGTCCGCGCCGGATGCCTTCATCTGAACGATCTGCGAATCGATCGTGGGATCGCCGACCGAATAATTGAGTTCAGACACGATCTGCGATGCGCGCGCGCCCAGACCGGCTTTAAGTCCGGACAGCGTCGCCTTGCCGGCGTCGTCGTTCTGATAGATCACCGCGATCTTCGCATCGGGCATCGCACTTGCGATGTATCGGCCCGATATGCTGCCTTCAATCTCATAGGTCGCGCCGCCGAGCATCGTCCACGGGCTGTGCGCCGGATCGGCTAGCTTGCTCGCCGCCGCCGCGAGAAAGATCTGAGGGACCTTTCGGGTGTTCATATACTTCTGAACGGCGATATTGCCCGGCGTACCCATCGCGCCGGCGATGAACAGAACCTCGTCGCCTTCCACCAGGCGCCGCGCGGCTTCCACCGATTTCGGCGGACTATAAGCGTCGTCATAATTGATGAACTTGATGTTGCGGTCGTTAATTCCGCCCTGCTCGTTCAGCATACGGAAGTAAGCGTCCATCGCCAACGCAAGGACACCGAAGGACGACACCGGGCCGCTCAACGGGCCGAACTGTCCGATGCGAATTTCCTTGTCGCTGGCGCCGGCATCGTAAGTGCCTGCCGCGAATGCCGGGCGTTTGACCAACCCAGCCGCAAGTCCCGCCGCTGCTCCACCGAGCAGCGCACGCCTGTTCATCCTCATGTCGTACTCCCTTTGATACTGGTTTATTGATTGCCGTTCGTGAATGCCGCCTCGTACTGCGCGGCGAGATCATCAACGAGACCGGCGACGCTGGTGATCGCGCGCACACCCGAGACGGAATGTCCTGCGCTCCACACCTCGATCCAGCGGCGCGGTCCGTCGTCAGCGTTCTTACCGCCGAATTTTTCCTTGGCGCGGGCTTCCGACACCGATTCATCGAGATTGACGGGATCGAGACCGGCCGCGACGATCGATGGCCGCAACATGCTCGCGTCGAGCCCGGTGAAAGCCCTGGTCAACATCACATCGTCGAGCGTGCTGTCGACCAGCATCTGACGATAGGCATCGCTCGCCATGCTTTCGCGTGTGGCGATGAAGCCCGTGCCCATGTAAGCAAGATCGCAACCGAGCACGCGCGCCGCCGCCAGCGATGCGCCATCCGTGACACCACCCGCAAGTACGATCGGACCATCGAACATGGCGCGAACCGCGCGCACGAAGGCGAACGGATTGGCCCAGCCGGTCTGTCCGCCGGCACCCGCCGTCAGCAGGATGAGACCATCGGCGCCGGCTTCGAGGGCTTTCTCGGCATGACGCAGCGACGCGATATCGGCGAATACCAGACAACCGATGTCATGCAGCGGCGCGACGGCGGCGGCCGGCGACCCGACACTGGTGATCACCATCTCGACCTTGTGGCGCACGAGGCAACCGAGATCGTCCTTGAAGCGTGGCTGGCGAATGATCAGGTTCGGACAATGCGGCGCGGCGGGCCGTCCGAGATCGGCGACATTGTTCTCGATCTGGCCGAGCCACGCGTCGAGTTCTTCGACCGAACGCGCATTCGCGGTCGGGAATGCGCCGATCACGCCCGCGCGGCACGCCGCCGTGACGAGATCGACGCCCGATACCCGGAGCATCGGCGCGGCGATCAGCGGCAGGCGAAGCCGCGTCGTAATTGCGTCCGGCAGAGTACTGCGGCGGCGGAGCGCGTCCATTGTCATCTGCCTTTCCAGACCGGCTTGCGCTTTTCAGCGAATGCCTTGAGGCCCTCGGTGCGATCTTCCGAATTGAGAGCGCGCGCCGCGATCGGCATCTGCTCCGCCCATCCGGCTTCATCGGTCCAGTTGGCGGACTGGAAGATGATCTCTTTCGAAGCCGCAAGCGCGGTCGGGCCGTTGACAAGCAGTTCATTGGCAAACGCGACGGCAGCTTCAAGCGCGTGCCCCGGCTCGACCAGCCGGTTGACGACGCCGAGCCGTTCGAAGAACTCCGCCGTCTTGAACTGGCCCGACAGCGCCAGCTCCATCGCGACGTGATAAGGAATCCGCTTCGGCAGACGGAACAGTCCGCCACCAATCGCGACAACGTTGTGCCGGACTTCCGGCAATCCCATCTTGGCGTCGCGCGCGGCGACGATGAGATCGCACGACAGGCACAGTTCCAGACCGCCGCCGACGGCGTAGCCTTCCACCGCCGCTATCAACGGCTTTCGCGGCGGTCGCTGGAATAGCCCAAAGCCGCCGCGATCTGTCACGGCGCGCTCGCCGCGCGCGACCGCTTTTAGATCAGCACCCGCCGAGAAATTTCCTCCGGCGCCGGTGATGATGCCTGCAAAGAGTTCATCCTCGGCGTCGAGCCGGTCCATCGCCGCGGAAACGCCCTGCGCGACCGCGAGATTGCACGCGTTCTTCGCTTCCGGCCGATTCAGCGTGACGACGAGAATATGTCCGCGCTGTTCGGTGAGAACCGCCTGTTCGTTACTGTCTGTCATCGACCTGCCTCAGAGTGCGAAGGTGAAACCGCCATTGACCGGATAGGTTTGCCCCGTGATCCAGGCGCTGGCGCCGGAAGCAAGGAACAGCACCATGTTCGCAACATCGGTCGGCTGGCCGGGACGGCGGATGACGTATTTCTCCATCATCTTCTTCAGCATTTCCGGATTGGCCTTCAATCGTGCTTCGATCGCGGGCGTTGCGGTCGCCGCGATCGCGACGCAATTGGCGGTGATCTGATGACGCCCGAGAGAACGTGCGATCGCACGGGTGAACCCGGCGGCACCGGCCTTGGCGCCGGAGTAGACCTCGAGGCCTGCTTCACCGGCGCGACCGGCATCGGAGATGATGGTGATGATGCGTCCGCCCTGACGCTCGATCATGCGCGGGATGCATGCCGATGCGCAGTTGATGACGCCATAGAGATTCACGCCGATAAAACTGTTCCAGACCTCTGGTCCGGTTTCCCAAAAAGGCTTGCGTGCATCGGGATCGGGCACGGCACCGGCATTGCCGGCATTGTTGACGAGGATATCGATGGGGCCGAAGGCTTGCTCCGCCATGCTGACCATCTTCTTCACCGATGCCATATCCGTGACGTCGGCCTGCGCGGCGACAGCCTTGCCACCGGCGTCGTTGATTTCCTTCGCGACCTCTTCGGCGCGCTCGAGGAAGTAATCGTTGACGATGACGCCGGCCGCGTTGTGGGCCGCGAAATGCAGCGCAATCTGGCGGCCGACGCCCTGGCCGGCTCCCGTGATCAGCGCCACCTTGTTGTTCAGATCAAGCAGCTCACTCATACGTTTCTCTCCCGTCCCTTCCAGTAGGGCTCACGCAGCTCCCGCTTGAGCAGCTTGCCCATCGTGTTGCGCGGCAATTCGTCGACAATCGACAGCGACTTCGGCCGCTTGTAGGAGGCGAGGTGCTCGCGGCAGAAATCGATGATCGCGGTCTCGTTCGCGGCGTGCCCGGGCTTCAATTCGCAAAACGCCTTGACCTGCTCGCCGAACTCATCGTCGGGAATGCCGATGACGGCGACATCCTGCACATCGGGATGCTTCAGGATCGCGGCTTCGATTTCCGCCGGGTAGATATTCACGCCGCCGGCGATGATCATGTCCTTGGCGCGATCGGTGATGAAGAGATAGCCGTCGTCATCCAGCATGCCGACATCGCCGACACGGAAGAAACCGTCCGCATCGAGAGTGTCCGCGCGGAGCGGCTGGGCGTTGAGATAGCTGCGGATCGTGACGGGCGTTCTGATCCAGATCTCGCCCGATTGATTGCGCGGCAGGTTGCGTCCGTCGGCATCGCGAATGCTGATTTCGACGTGCTTGTGCGGCAATCCGCTTGAACCCGGCTTCTTTTCCTGCATCTCCGGCGGAAGGAAGCTGATCATTCCCACTTCCGTCGCGCCGTATCCTTCACCAAGTACGTCGGCGCCGAAATATCCGATGATCCATTGCTTCAGCGCATAGGGCACCGGCGCGGCGCCGACCGACAGCGCGCGGATCGAGGAGACGTCGTAGGCGGCGAGCTTATCCGGCGGCAACGCCGCGAGACGCTTGTACATGGTGGGCACACCGACCCAGTTGGTGACCTTGTACTTGTCGATCAGTCGCAGCACGCCCTCCGGATCGAACCGGCGCATCAGGATGGTCGGATTGCCGAGCTGGATCGCGCCCCACACCTGCGACGGCCCCGCGCCATGGTGTAGCGGCAGCGTGAGCAGCGACACACCGCCAGGCTGTCCGCGGCGGGTTTGGGCCACATCCGCCAGATATTCGTTGGCCTTGGGATCGATCTGCACGCCGGGCTGAAGCACCGACACAACGCCTTTCGGCAGGCCGGTGGTGCCCGATGTATAGAGGATCAGCGGCGGCCGGCCTTTGCCGAACAGCGGGGGCCCGGCCTGTGCCTGCAACAGGTCGTCGAACGCAACGAAACCATCGACGCGCTTTCCGATCGAGACCGCGAGCTTGATCGGCAGGCCCTCGAACGCGGGCGCGAGCGCTTCCGGATCGTCGTCATCGCAGACGACGACGGTCGCGCCGCTGTTCGACAGGACGTATTGCGTCTCCGCTGGCGTGAGCCGCCAATTGAGACCGAGTAGCGAGCAGCCGAGCTTGCTGATTGCCTCGCCAAGAATCGGCCACTCGATACGGATCTGGGTGCGCGCCACGACGACGTCGCCCGCAACGACGCCGCGCGCCGCAAGACCGTGCGCCACGCGATTGGCTGCGTCGTTCAGTTCGGCCCAGGTCAATTGCCGCTCGCCTTCGATAAAGGCAACGGCATCGGGCGTGGTCTCTGCCCAGTATTCAACGGTGTTCGCTTGCGCTGTACTCATTTCGCCAGACTCCGTTTGAGCATCGCGATGAAATCCTCACCCAGGCGCGGCAGATCGATCCGCTCGGGATCGGCAAGCCATTGCGCTACCGTGCCGCGCAGAGTCGCCAGGATCAGAACACTCTGCATGTCGGGATCAATGTCCGCGCGCACTTGTCCGGCAGCGATGCCGATCTTGATGCCTGCCGCAATCTCGGCGGCGGACGTGCGATTGAGCTCCGCGACGGTCGCCTTGATCGCCGGCGTGTTGAGCGCGCCCGCGAGCACCGCATGGAAGGCGCGAACCGTGGTCGGATTCTCAAGCGGCAATCGAAAATAATCGCGAAACGATTCGATCAGGCCGTCGTAGCCCGACGCGTCACTCCTGCGGCGACGTGTCAGGAACAACTGGACGACGTAAACGCCGAGTGCCGAGAGCAGATCGTCCTTGGTGCGGAAATAGTGCGAGGGAAGCCCGCGACTGTAACCCGCTCTGGCACCAGCCTCGGCCAGCGTGATCGCTTCGAAACCGCCTTCGGCCACGATATCGGCAGCGGCATCCAGAATCCGGCGTTCGGCTTCGTCACGACGTGCAGCCTGCGTGCGCGCCTTGCTGGCGGGCCCCTCGGTCACCTGTTCGGAGACACGCCGCGCTGCCCGGATCATCACCTGCCCCTGTCCGCTGTTTTCACTTGCAAAGCGTTTAGAATAATGTTTGTTGGTCAGTCAACAAGTATTTTGGGGAGATTCCGATGCAGCCGCTCAGGCTACTGAAATCACAACTATATTCGGAACGTGGCGACGAGGGGCGACTTGCCGATCCCGTTCTTCGGGGCGGTCGTTGCCGTTGTGGTTACGTATTTTTCCCGATGCAGACCTACGGCTGCGAACGCTGCGGCAGCCATGATGACGCGCTCACGCCACAGGAGCTTTCGACGCACGGTATCCTGCTGGCCTTGGCGGTTGTGCATCTTCATGCTGACAAGAACCGGCTCGCTCCCTTCACCGTCGTGAAGGTCGCGCTCGACAATGGACCCGTCGTCCGCACGCTGCTGGCCGATGACAGCGGCGAAATTACACTTGGGCAGCGAATGAAGGCGAAGCTGGTGCCCGTACGTCAGGGCGACGGCGAAACCGTCTACGATCTTCGCTTCACCGCAATCGTCTAATTTCATCGGAGCAGAACCATGGCGCGCGCCCTCAATGAATTGCGGTCGGTCTATGTCGTCGGTATCGGCTGGCACCGTTACCAAAATCCGAGCGAAACGTCGTACGTCACCCTTGGGCTTGCCGCCATCCGCGAGGCCTTGGCCGACGCGCGAATTGAATGGCCGGCGGTGGAGTCGAGCTATGTGGCAACGGCGTTGCTCGGCATGGCGGCCGGTCGCCCGATGCTGCGCCACCTCGGCGCCACCGGCGCGCCGCTGCTGCACATCGAGAATGCATCGGCCTCGGGATCGACCGCGTTCCGGCAAGCGTGCATCGAGGTGGCCAGCGGCATCAGCGACGTTGCGCTCGCGGTCGGTGTCGACAAGCGCAACATGGTTCGTCGGTCGGATACCGGGATCGATCATCTCGCCGATGATGCCATCGTGCCCTTCACGCACTTCGCGTTGCTGACGAACGAGTACGCCGGCCGACACCACGTTTCAGTTGATGACATCGCTCTGGTCGCGGTCAAAAACCATCGCAACGGCGCCAGGAATCCCAATGCACAGCGTCAGCAGGATCGAACGCTCGACGAAGTGCTCGGCGGCAAAAAAGTCTCGGGCTCACTGACGGCGTTGCAATGCACGCCGATCGGTGAGGGCGCGGCCGCCGTGATCGTCGCGTCCGACGACGCAATCAAGCGCCTCGGCATCAATCCGGATCGCGCCGTCCGCGTCACCGCATCCGTCGGACGCAGCGAGCGCGTCTATCCGCCAGGTGTCGGCTTCGATGCCGCACTGACGCGCGAGACGGTGGAGCTTGCACTTGCGGAGGCCAAGCGCACACCCGGCGACCTCGATATCATCGAACTGCATGATGCGTTTACGGTCGAGGAGCTGCATTATATCGAAAGCATCGGCTTATGCGCCGAGGGGCAGGGCATTGCGATGCTGAAAGACGGCGCGCTCGACATCGGCGGGCGTTGCGCGGTTAATCCATCCGGTGGTCTGATCGCGATGGGGCATCCCATCGGTCCGACCGGGATCGGTCAGATTGGCGAAATTACGATGCAGTTGCGCGGCGAGGCGGGAGCACGCCAGCATCGTGACGCTCGCGTCGGGCTTGCCCACATGGTCGGCGTCGGTGCCGTCTGCTACGTGCACCTACTGGAACGTTCCGCATAATACGTTCTCTCGGAGAACAACTTTGGCTCATTTAGGGTAGAGCATTCGCTCGCAGAATCGAGGGACGGCGTCGCTATCGCAGGCGACTTGCAACCAGATCGGCTGACGCACTAAATTAGCAGCTCCCGGGACTTCATTCGAAAGCCGGTGCGCACCACATCCGCGGTGCTGGGGGCTCGCCAGCGAGCTCTTCAACTCCAGATGGAGGAATAGATCTTGCATCGCCGCATCGCCCTGGCCGCGCTGTTCGTTGTCGGTATTGCGCACACCGCTCTCGCGGCGAGCGATCCGGCGCGGTGCCGCGAGCTGACACGCAAATATCAGACTGACAAGGCCCAGCTCTCGGCGATCGAAGTGTCGTTGACGCTGTTCGCAGCCGCCAATGCCGATTGCGCCATCCTTGCGACCGGGCTGCTCGATCAAGGCGCCTCCGTCGACGCGCGGGACCGGTTCGGCGCGCGGCCGTTGAGCCATGCCGCCCGCTCGGGCCACCTCGACATGGTCGACCTCCTGCTGGCGCGTGGCGCACCCGTCAACGCGCGCAATCTGGCGGGATCGACAGCACTCTATTTTGCCGCGGAGCGGGGCGATGTTCCCATCGTGCAGCGACTGATCGCTCGCGGTGCCGACGTTAACCTCACGGGACGCAGCGGAGCTTCACCGACCGCAGCCGCCGCCTATGCCGGCCGGGATAAAGTGGTCCAGTTGCTGCTGGAGCACGGCGCCGACGGCCGCAAGCCGGACAGCACCGGCAAGCCGCCGGTCGTCTATGCGGCAGCGGGCGGCCATCTCGGCATTGTCAGGCAGTTGCTGGCGCTCGGCATCGACATCAACGCCCGCTATGCCAACGACCTCACGCTGCTGATGTGGGCATCCGGCCCCGACAAGGACGTTCCGGAAGCGCAGGCGGTCGACGTCGTCTCCTACCTGCTGGACGCCGGTGCAAGGGTCGACGATCGCGATGCGCGCAGACGCACCGCGCTGATGACCGCGGCGGAAGGCAACCATCCCGGGATCGTCAAGGCACTCCTCGCGCGCGGCGCCGATCCGGCGTTGACCGACAAGGCAGGAAAGCGCGCCGCCGATCTCACTGTGCTGACGGCGCTGCGCGAGGAATTGACGCGGCCCTGATCGCGTTCAAAGCCCGGCCAGATAATCCGCCAGCGCGGTGAGATCCTCGGGCGAGGCCGCCTGCATCAGGTCGGACATGCCGGGATTGTTGGCGCGCGCGCGGGTGCGGAAATCGTCGATGGTCTTGGCCAGATAGTCGCGTCCCTGTCCGGCAAGGCGCGGCACCGTGCCATCGCCCTGGAAGCGGTCGAGATGGCAGGCCGGACACCCGATCGAAGCACTGGCGGCGAGCGCCTTCGCCGCGACGTCCTTGGGTGCGCGTGGCTGACCGAGATCGGGCCACGGCTTCTGCGAAAAATACTCGGCGAGTGCCAGCATGTCGTCGCGTTGGAATTCGGATACCAGCGGCTCCATGATCTCGCTCTTGCGAGCGGCACTCTTGAAGTCACGGAGCTGCATATAGATGTAGCCGGCCGTCTGCCCCCAGAGCACCGGGATGGTCTTGTCGATCGGTTTGCCGTCGGCGCCATGGCAGCCGGCGCAGACCTGCGCCTTCTCCTCGATCGTTTCCGCACGCGCCGCGGAGGCAAGCATGAGCACCACCGCCGCACAAGTCATCAGTTTGCCGAGCATTTGTGTCCGTCCGGAAGAAAGAGAAGCGGGACCAGAGGGTCCCGCTTCGTCACCAATGATTTGCGGTCAACTCAGTCGAGCGTGAATGCAATGATGTTGTTGCCGCGCTTGTAGTCGAGCTGGGTGTTTCCGCCCGCGCCGACCACGATGTATTGCTTCTTGCCGATCATATAGCTCGACGGAGGCGCGTTGACGCCGGCGCCGGCATGGAAGCTCCACAACTCCTTGCCGTTCGAGGAATTGTAGGCCGCGAACTTGCCATTGCCTTCACCGGTGAACACCAGACCGCCGGCGGTGGCGAGAATACCGCCGATCATCGGCTCGGGCGTCTTGACCTGCCATTTGATCTTGCCGGTGTTGTAGTTCACCGCCGTGATGTTGCCCGACTGCTGCTCGCCCGGGATCACCTTGAAGGCGCCGCCCAGCCACAGCTTGCCGTTCGGATAGGGCGAGCTCTGGACGTGATAGGTCATCGGCTGGTGCAGGTTGATGGCATAGGCCAGCTCTTGCGCCGGGTCGGTCGCGATCGGCGACCATTCAACACCGCCGTTGGCGCCCGGCAGCATCCGCGCGCCATCCTTTGTCGGCAGCGTCCACATGTTCTCCTGCGGCACCATCGCCTCGGAGAAGCGGATCAGGCTGCAATCCTTGCGATCGTGCACATAGATGTGCCCGGTCTTGCCGGCATGGATGACGCCGGGGATGACCTTGCCGTCCTTGCCCTTGACGTTGAGAAGCACCGGCGGGCTGACCGCATCGAGGTCCCACACGTCATGGGCGATGTACTGGAAGTGACAAACATACTTGCCGGTGTCGAGGTCGAGCGCGACCAGCGAGTCGGTGTAGAGGTTGTCGCCGGGACGGCTCGAACCGTCGAGGTCGGGCGACGGGTTGCCGACCACGAAGTAAATCCGCTTGGTCGCGAGATCGACCGCCGGGTTCTGCCACACGCCGCCGCCGAGCTTGGCGTAGGGATCGCCGATCTTGGCGAGCATGTCCTTCTCGGCCTGGATATCGCGGTGCATGTCGCGGCCGGTGGCGTCCTTGGTTGCCCAGACACCGACGGAATTCTCCGGAGTGGTGTCGAAGTTCCAGACCAGTTTGCCGGTCTTGGCGTCATAGGCGCGCATGAACCCGCGGATACCGTATTCGCCGCCGTTGGTGCCGATCAGCACCTTGTCATTGACCACGGTCGGCGCCATCGTTTCGCTGTAGCCAAGCTCGGGATCGGCGATGTTGGTGCTCCAGACAACCTCACCGGTCTTGGCATTCAAGGCCATCAGCTTGGAGTCGAGGGTCGCGAGGTAAACCCGGTCATTGAGCACCTGGACGCCGCGATTGTTGGGGCCGCAGCAATAGACCGTGATCGGCCCCATTTTATGCGCGTAATGCCAGAGCTGCTTACCGGTCTTGGCGTCAAGCGCATAGACATGGCTGAACGACGTCGTAACATACATCACGCCGTCGACGACGATCGGCGAGGTCTCGAGCGATTCCTTGACGTCGGTCTGGAATATCCAGGCGACGCGCAGGTTCTTCACATTGTCGCGGCTGATCTGCTTGCCGGGATAGAAACGCGTCTGGGCATAATTGCCGTTGGTGAGCAGGAAGTCCTTGGTGCTCTTGTCGGCCGTGTTGAGCTTGTCCTGGGTCACCGGCGCGATATTGACGTTGCCTATGACCGACTGCTTGTCCTTGTTGGTGATTTCCTGTGCGATGGCGGCGCTGGACAACAGGCCGGCACCAACCGCTGCGGCGATAACCGCGAGACCTTTTCTATTCATATTTCCCCCCGCCATGGCTTGGCTGACCGATGGTCGTTGCTACCGCCCTTGAAAGCTTGATCGCCTGCGGATAGCGACAATCACTGTTAGGCTGATGATACTACGACTATGGATAATCCGGGAAAAAATCCCAAATATTGTTGGACAAGTTCCATGCTACTGCAGTCCCGTGCAAAGGCAAGCCATGCGCGAGGCCAAACCTGAGCCCCCAGAGCATGCGACACCTGATGGTGGACCGGCTTGACAGCAGGGGAATTGCACCACGAATCCGGATCCCCGGCTCAAGGACAATGCCGGGCTGAACCGTGGCCGAAGGCATCGGCACAGGGCGTTCGTAGCTCTCCCGTCTTTCTCTCGTTCGGAAACCGCGCGCCGAAATACGCATTATTTAGTAAATTTGCGAACAGCAAGATGGGTGCGCGGGTCAAGATTGGCGCCTGGATACTGTGTCGTTCCGTTATGTCCCGATCGCTGATCGCGCGGGAACGGCGCTACTCTTCGTACGCTGCGACCCAAACCAGATATCGATCTCGGATAAGTAGTTACCTCGCGCCGGATACGTATCCGTAGGCGCCAGGAACAAGATATCAATTGTTCGATCTGTGGTTGGTCTTGGACCCTGCCGCGATCTTTCTCAAAACGATACGGCGGACTTTAAGCAGGGTACGTAGCGGCGCCGGAGAATGTCTGACGACACGGCCAGGCGATCGACAATCGGAGTGCCGCATCCGCGCCGCCATGATTTATCGTTCAGCGTCCATAACAGTCCAGTGGCCGGTGATGCTTGTGATTTCATGACGTAACGTTGTGTTCGCTCGCTGGCGTGGTGGCATTGTTTGACGTGGATGTCGGCGGACAAGATTCAGCGCGCTGATTCGACCTTGAACTCATCTGGACCGGATTGGACATTCGCACGCTGTGTCTTCCGGTGTTGATTGCGCGCAATGCTGAAGCCAAGTTCGAGTTTACAACGTGAAGCAGGGTGAGAGGCGCGATGGATGACGCTGTCCGGTTTGGCGATCTGGTGTTCGACAAGTCGTTTCTGTTTGCGCGCCGCGGCTCCAGCGCGGAGCTGAAATTTACGCGTGCGGAGCGGGCGATGTTGCTTTTGCTGACGGCCAATGCTCGCAAGATTGTCACGCGCAACAGGTTGCTCGATGCGGCGGGCGTTCCCGTCGCCGATGCGGATATCGAGGCGATTGTCAGCAGGGCTGAAGCGTGCCATGTGGCGGCAGGCGACGACAGGACAAGGCGTTCTCGTCGCACCGACGGACGAGCCGCTCGAATTGCGGATGCACGAGGCCGCGCGCTTGTTCGCCCGGTCGGACGAAAGCTGGGCGGAGATGAGTGATCAGCTCGCCGCCGCGCGCCGGAATCATCCCGATGATCCGCAGACCGAGCTGATGTGGGCGATGCATCTCTATGCACGCATCCTGCAAAATCCGGCCGACCTCGACATGCGGGCCGCGCCACGAGGAAGACATCGAGCGATGCGTGTTCGATCATCTCACGGCGTTTCAGGACAATCCCATCTTCCTGCTTGGCGCATCAAAGCTGCTGCTGTTCACCGGGCGCGGGCACCTTGCGCTTGCCGAGCAACTGGCGGAGCAGGCATTCCTGTCGAGCACGGCGTTCGCGTCGGCCTTCGCCGGCCTTGGACAGATCCGGATGTGCAAGGGTGACATTCGCTCCGCGCTCGGTCTGTATGATCGCGGCATTGAACTCTCCGAGCCGGACTCGGAGTTCAGGGTTTTCCTGATGGTGTTGAAATGCGCGGCCTTGATGGCGGATGGCGACCGGCCCGGACTCGATCGGGCGGCGGCGCAGCTTTATACGCTGAAGCCCGTAACCCGTCTCCAGATCGGCTTCTTCCTGGCTCCGCCGGGACCGCTGGCGCCGGATCTCGCTTTGATCCTGAGTCAATTCGATGCATCGCGGGCGAGGCGTGCCATTCTCCATTTGAACTATGTCTTTGCGCGCCTGTTCGTGCGCGAGGATCATCGGGAGAATATCATGCGCGGCGTGATCGACCTTCTCACGACGCGCTTAGGCGCCGACGTCGTACCGCATGACGTCCGGCGATCAGTCCCGCGCCTTGTCTGAAGCAAGGGCCGCGGAATGGCATGGTCGGAAGCGGGGGCCCGAGGCCAACGGACGCCGCGCGGCGGCGTCCGTTCGTTGATGTGAAGTCGGTTGGTTCGACAAGGGCCATATCTCTGGCGATGGCCGTCGATCCTCAGACCGCGCGATATCATCAACGCGGATGCATTACCGGTTCCAGAGCTGTTTGGCGAGAATTCCTGTCTTGCTTTCGATGGCCGCGGCGGCATCGAGGCAGAGGTCTTCGCGATAACGCGAGCCGACGATCTGCACACCCACCGGCAAGCCATCGAGCAAGCCAACCGGAACGACGGCGGCGGGCAGGCCGAGCACGTTGATCGCCGAGATGAAGCGAAGGTCGTTTTGGAAGACCTCCTTGATGCGTTGCTCGCCTTTGAGGTCCGCATTGACCTCCGGCGTGCGCTTCACGGTGGTCGGCGCAAGCACGAGCGGATATTCCTCGAGAAACATCATCCAGTTGCGGATGTGGCGCGAGCGATCGCTGATCGCCTTCATGTAGCCGGCCTGATCGAGTTGCGCGGCCAGCCCGACGATGCCGTCGAAGGCCTTGTGAAAATCGGGGCTGGAGACCGCGAGCATCTGTTCTTTCTGCAAAACGCCGATTTCGGTCAGGATCAGATCGCACCACAACTGCCAGACGCCGTTGACGTCGGGCACTTCGACCTCGCTCACCGCGTAGCCGGCATCCGCAAGGTTGTCGGCGGCCTGTTTGATCAGCGCCATCACCTCGGGGTCGGTGCTCATGTCACCGGGAATTCTGGCGAGCGCCACCTTGATCGGCTTTGGCGGCGGAGGGCCCTGGAGCGGGGCCGGCACCCACCAGGGATCGCGCGGGTCGCGTTGAGCCATCACCTCGAGGCCAAGCCGCACGTCGCGCACTTCCCGCGCCAGCGGACCTTGAGACGACATGAACTGCGCCATCAGCGGTCGCTCCGCCGTTGCGCTCGGGTTGAAAGCCGGAATGCGACCCTGCGTCGGCTTGATGGTGGCGATGCCGTTGCAATGCGCCGGCCAGCGCAGCGAGCCGCCGATATCGTTGCCATGGGCGATGGTGCCGATGCCCGCCGCGATCGACGCGCCGGCGCCGCCCGATGAGCCGCCGCACGTCACCTCGGGATTCCATGGATTCCGGGTCAGTCCGTGAAGCGGATTGTCAGTGAAGGCGCGGAGCGAGAATTCCGGTGTGTTGGTGAGGCCGATGATGATCGCGCCGGCCTTCTTGAGATTGGCGGTCACCGGCGAGTCGCCGGGCGCGATGTTGTTTTTAAAAGCAACGACGCCGTTCGAATTGGCCTGTCCCTCGACATCAATATTGATCTTGATCGTGACGGGAACGCCGTGCAGCGGTCCGAGCTCGCTCCCGGTTTTGTTCGCGCCGAGCGTTGCATCGGCTGCCCTGGCGGCCTTCAGCGCGCTTTCTCCCAGATCGACAACGACGGCGTTGAGCGCCGGATTCACCTGCTTCATGCGCGAAAGATGCGCGACGGTGACTTCCTCTGAACTTACGTCGCCAGCCCTGATGGCCGCCGCCGTCTCGACCGCGGACCATTGCCATATCGGTGTTTTCGTCACGATTCATTCTCCTTGCAATGGTTCTGCGTGATTGGGATTGCGCTTACTCCCGGCGCATGATGTTCAGAAGTTTTCTGACAATCGTTGCCGGGGTCTCGCCACCAGGACGATACCAGGTAATGGTCCAGCTCATCGACCCCAGCAGGCCAAGCCGGAAGATCCGCCGATCGATTCCCTGCGGAAGGGGAAGCTCCGCGATCAATTCCTTGAACACCGATTCGTAGCTGTCGCGCAGGGACACCACCTGGTTCGGCAAATGGGACACCGACAGGTGGGAAATGAGCACGGCTGCGTAGCTGTTGTTGTCGAGCAATCCCTGGGTGTGCGCGATGCACGCCGCTTCAAGGCGTGTCCATGGATCGGTCCGGTTCGCTATCGCGGCCCTGACCGCATCAAGCGATTGCGACACCGCGAAAGCATAGACGGCAACGAACAAATCTTCCTTGGACGGAAAGTGATGATACAGCGAGCCGGGCAGAATCTTCACCGCCGCGGCGATATCGCGCATGGAGGTGCCCTCATAACCCTTGGTGCCGAACAGCCGGGCTGCTTCGTTGATCACCACCTGCCGGCGATCATCCGGGATCTCGGACTTCTTGCTGGCGGCGCGCGGACGCGAGGTTTTCCCGGGGCGGGTCCTGCTGCTGGCTACGGTGCGGGTTGTGCGGCTTTTCGAGCCCATCGGCTTCATTCGACGATCTGAGAGAGTCCCTTCATATCCGACAAAATTTACGCCGTCGACAGGATTGCACATTTCGAAACAAACGATTGTTTGGTATTGACTCCGGCCGACACCGATGCGTAACGTCGGCGCGTTGGAAAAATCTCACATTGAACGGATGAGGAAGCGTGATGGGTGCTTGGGAGGTCAGAGGTCCGACGACGGGTGCATGCAAGTCCTGGCGCGACATCGACCCGGATCTCGCGAGCAGCGTCACCAGGATCAAGGCCCCGTCGGGCCGCGGCATCGCGTGGGAAGGTACCGACATCTGGGTCTATCGCGACCGGCCGCGCAACATCTCGGAATGCCTCGCCGCCAACATCGCGCGTTGGCCGGATCGCGAGGCCTATGTGTTTTATCCCGCGGGCCAGCGGATGACGTGGCGCGAGGTCGGCGCGCGGGTCGAACGCGCCGCGGCGCGGTTGCAGCACGATTTCGGCTTCAAGAAGCGCGATCGCCTTTGCCTGTTGACGGCGGGATGCCCAGAATATGTCATCAGCTATCTCGCCGTGATTCAACTCGGCGGCATCGCGGTTCCGGTCAATCTTGGGCTCACCGCGGATGGTCTCGCGGCGCAGATCAACAAGGTTGGCGCGAAGGGGCTGGTGGTTTCTCCCGATGTCTGGAACGGGAAACTCGAATCCATTCGCGCGTCTCTCGACAGTGTCGAGGCGGTTTTCTCGACCAGCGAGGACGCGCCGGCCGGCACCCTCGCTTTCTCCCGGCTGATGGCGCCGGGTGTCGCGCCATGTGTTCAGGAGCCGGTGGACGAATGGGATCTCTGCGCCATTTCATTCACATCCGGCACCACCGGCGCGCCGAAAGGCACGATGGCGATGCATACCAATGCGCTTGGCTGCGCGCAGAACGTTGCGATGGCCGCCAAGGGGCTCGGCGCGGACGACGTCAATCTCTGCATGCCGCCGCTTTACCACAACACGGCGGTCTACGCGGACTTCCTGCCCGCGCTGCTCTCGGGGGGAAAGTGCGTGATCATGGCGGCCTTCGCGCCGCTGGATGCGATCAAGCTGATCGAGGCCGAACGTGCGACCTGGGCGGTGGCGGCGCCGATCATGCTCTGGATGATGATGAACCATCCTGAGTTTCGCAATCACGATTGTTCGTCGCTCAAGAAGATCATCTTTGGCGGGCACGCGGCATCGGAGACGTTCATCAATCAGCTCAACGAACAATTCTCGCCGATCGCCATCGTCAATGCCGGCTCGGTGTCGGAGAGCACCGCGGTCGGTTTCGCGCTGCCGACCGAAGACGCGCTGCGGAAAATCACCAGTTGCGGTCTGGCGACGCCGAACACCGACATCGCGATCTTCGACGATGATGGAAATGAAATCATCGAACCGAACGTGATCGGCGAGGTGGCGTATCGCGGCCAGCAGACGAACGCGGGATACTGGGACGAGCCGGCGAGAACGGCGGAGGTTTTCCGGCGGGATGGCTTCGTCCTCTCCGGCGACTGGGCGAAGATCGATGAGGACGGTTATCTCTGGCTGCTCGACCGCAAGAAGGACATGGTCGTGCGCGGCGGTCAGAACGTCTACTGCATCGAGGTCGAGAACAAACTGTATCTCCATCCGGGCGTTCTGCGCGCCGCCGTGGTGGGTGTGCCGGACCATATGTTCTCGGAGCGCCTGAAGGCGGTGGTTGTGCTCAAGCCTGGCCATAGCGCAACGGCGGAGGATATCCGGGAGCATTGCGCTCGGCATCTCGCGAAGTATGAAATGCCCGAATACATCGTATTCAGCAGCGCGTTGCCGACGAATCCGGCGGGCAAAACCCTCAAGCCGCCGCTGATCGACTTCTGGGGCGACGTGGGCGAGGATGCGAAGGCACGCTTCCAGGCGTTCTGCGCCAGCATGCCGTCGACGCTGCTCGACATGCCGCATCTGAAGCTCGACGGCGCGCCGGTAACCCCCCGCGATGCGCTCTCCGATCTGGAGCAGGCGACGGAAAGAGGGCGCCGCATCGTGGACGTCATCGTCGGGCAGGGCATCGTCGCGCTGACGGCGCCGAACGAAGCCCGCTTCCGCAAGTAGCGATTATTCCATCCGCTGACGCGAGGTCATGAATGGCCTCGCGTTCGTCTCTGTATTCCGGAAAGGGGCCTATCCCTGTGTTGAACCTTGATTTCGCCAACCCGGCGATCAATGCCGATCCGTTCCCGATCTTCTCGCGATTGCGGGAAGAAGATCCGGTGCACTGGTCGCCGGCGATGAAAGCATGGGTCGTCACACGTTATGACGATGTGAGGCAGATAGCGGTTGCCAATACGGAAATGTCGGCGAACCGTCTGGCGCCGTTCTTCGCGGCCGTGCCGTCCGACAGCCGGGGCGGCTACGCAAGCCTGATCACCTATCTCGGCAACTGGATGGTTTTCCGCGATCCGCCGGATCATACGCGATTGCGCCGGCTGTTCACCAAGGCTTTCACCTCCCGTTCCGTGAAGGCGCTTGAGCCCAATATCGAGCAGATCGTTGGACTCCTGCTGGACGAGATGGACCGGAAATCGCGGCAGGACGGAACGGTCGACTGGATCGCGGACTTTGCTTATCCGCTGCCTGCGACGGTGATGATGGATCTGTTGGGGGTGCCGCGAGACGAACTGATGCGAGTCAAGGACTGGTCCGACGACATCGCCCTTTTCATAGGCACCGCGCGTGCGACGGCCGACAAGTATCAACGGGCCGAGGCCGGCGCCAAGGCGATGGCGGATTACTTCCGTGGCATCCTTGTGCAACGCGCCGCCGATCCGCAAGACGATATCATCAGCCAGCTGGTGTCGGAGCAGAACGAGCGGCTGACTGACGACGAAATCATCGCCACCTGCATCCTTCTCCTGTTCGCCGGACACGAAACCACCACCAACCTGATCGGGAACGGATTTTACTACACGATGAAATCTCCCGACCAATGGGAGCGCCTCAAGGAGCAGCCTGCGCTGATCGATGCGGCGATCGAGGAGTGGCTCCGCTATGACGGCCCCAGCGGTGCATTGGCGCGGGTCATCACCGCCGATGTTGCCTTCGGCGGCAAGCAACTGGCGGCGGGACAGCGTCTGTTTGCTTTCGTCAACGCCGCGAACCGGGACCCCCGGCAGTTCGCGGATGCGGATCGTTTCGATATCGGCCGCACGCCGAATGCGCACCTGACTTTCGGCCACGGCATACACTTCTGTCTCGGTGCGTCCCTCGCGAGGCTTGAGGGGCAGATCGCCCTTCGGGCCTTGATCGAACGCTTTCCGAATATCAATCTGGCTGCAACCGGCGCGCCGCAGTGGAAGGACTCCGTGATCCTGCGCGGCATGGAAGCGCTTCCGGTACGCCTGCGCTGACCGGTGTGAAAGGAAATTCCGATGAAAGCAACGCCGCCGGACGTCTACGTGATCGGTACGGCCTGCACCGCATTTGGAAAGCGGCCGGGCGCCAGCTTCAAGGATCTGACGCGCGAGGTCTATCTCGACGTGCTGGCGGATGCCGGAATCGGGAGTGGGCAGGACATCTCCATGGCGTGGTTCGGAAACTGCGGAATGGGGTCGTTCGGGCAACGCAACATCCGCGGACAGGTCTGTTTCTCGCCGCTGGTCAGGGAAGGCCTGTTCCCCGAGCGCGTGCCGATGATGAACGTCGAGGGCGGCTGCGCCACGGCATCGCAAGCATTCCATGGCGCCTGGAAGGATATCGCGTCGGGCGACGCCATGCTGTCGCTGGCCATCGGTGTCGAGAAGACCTTCGTTCCGGATGATCCCGCGCGCACACAGGAGGTGTTCGACGGCGGTATCGATCGCCTCGATCCAGAAGAGTGGATAACATATTACGGCGAAGCGGGTGCGATCTGCGACAAGCCATTCGATCCAGAGAAGAAGCGCGGCACCATCTTCATGGATACCTACGCGATGCAGGCGGCGTATCATATGAAGCGTCATGGAACGACGCAGCGTCAGATCGCGGCGGGCGCGGCCAAGAACCATATGCACGGAAGTCTCAATCCTCTGGCGCAGTACCGCTTCAGGATGACGGTCGACGAGGTGCTGGCCGATCGCGAGATCAGCTATCCGCTGACGCGCAGCATGTGCGCCCCGATCGGTGACGGAGCGGCGGCGGCGCTGCTTTGCTCGGCCGACTATCTCGCATCCTTGCCAGGGCAGATCAGGGATCGTGCCGTCAAGGTTCGTGCCTCCGCGCTGTCCGGCGGCAAGTATCGGTCCCTCGACGAGCCGGGCCTGTCACGCATCGCGGCGGACAAAGCCTACAGGATGGCGGGGCTCTCTCCGTCCGACATCGATGTCGCGGAGGTTCACGACGCGACGTCCTTCTGTGAAATCTATCAGGCGGAAATGCTTCGGTTCTGTGCCGAAGGACAGGGCGGCGCCTATGTCGCGTCCGGTGCGACCACGCTTGGCGGAGAGCGTCCGATCAATCTCTCCGGGGGGCTTATCTCCAAGGGGCATCCGGTCGGGGCAACCGGCCTTTCGATGATTCATGAGCTTGCACTTCAGTTGCGGGGCGAAGCCGGCGAACGGCAGGCGAAAAACGCCCGGATCGGGCTCGCCGAAAACGGTGGTGGCGTCATGGGCTTCGATGAGGCCGCTTGCGCCGTCACGATCCTGGAGAAAAGGGAATAGCGGATATTGGCGCGGCCTTCTGTCTCGGTGGATTCGAGGGGGCGGACAATCCGTGCTTCTTGATCCATCGATGGATGTCGAAGCTTTTGTTGAAATTTCAATAGCATACGAACTCGCAGTCCGGTTCTGAATGGCGCGTCGGCGCCATGGAAGTCGGGATCGACCGCGTCGTCGGAACGCCTTGTGGCCGCATCTCCGTCCTTGACGAGGTCGTACCATTGGCCGTGGTCAGGCTGCGCGGAGCGGACGCCACGCGAATCATCGTTCGAGCACGAGCGCTTTCACCGCGGGTGTCGGCGCGCGACGTCCCGCCTCCCGCATTGCTGAATTCGTTTCGTTCGGCACGCCGGCCGATTCCGACGATCCGGGGAGGGTTGTCATGCGCCTGCAAGTCGACCTCGGGCAGCGCGGCGTGATGTTGGTTCGAAACCGCCATCCCCAAGTTCCATTTAACGATTCCGCAACATTTATGGGCCGGAAAACGTTCGTCGTTAACTCCTCGTTAACCGACACTGCTCAATTTAAAATTAACCAATGACAAACTTTTCGAAAGCAGAGAGCGCTCACTCATGGATGCAAAGGTGGAGCCGCAACGTCAGGTTATGCGCCTCCGGGGCCGATCTTACGTTGCGTTCGTGTTCTCGCCGTTCATGCCGATCATGAACTGGCTTGAGGAGATCGACGCAACGCTGGCGCATTCCCCTGGCTTTTTCGCGGGACGTCCGATCGTGCTCGATCTGTCGGCGGTCGAACTGAGTTCGCACGGGGTGGCGCATCTGGTTTCGAGCCTTGAGACGCGTGGCATTCGCGTTCTCGGTCTCGAAGGCATCGAGGCGGGTGGGCTCGATTCGAAATTGCCTCCGGTGCTGAGTGGCGGACGCGGTTGCGTCGTCGAGCAGGTCGAGCCGAAGAAGGTCGAAGTGCAGCCGCCGCCACCTGCGGCGCCGTCGCTGCTGCTGCGCAATCCGGTGCGGTCGGGGCAGCGGATCGTCTTCACCGAAGGAGACGTCACCGTACTTGGCTCGGTCGGGTCCGGCGCGGAGATCGTCGCGGGCGGTTCGATCCACGTTTACGGAACGCTGCGCGGGCGAGCGATGGCCGGCATCAACGGCAATTCCGACGCGCGAATCTATTGCCAGAAGATCGAGGCCGAGTTGCTGGCCATCGATGGCTACTACCAGACCGCCGAGGACATCGGCGAAACGCTGCGCCGGCAGCCCGCACAGGCGTGGCTGGATGGCGACATCCTCAGAATCACGCCGCTGAACTAGCAAACAAGGGAGACAATGATGGCCAAAGTCTTGGTCGTGACATCAGGCAAGGGCGGCGTGGGAAAAACCACGTCGACGGCCGCGCTCGGCGCGGCGCTCGCGCAGCGGGGTGAGAAGGTCGTCGTGGTCGACTTCGATGTCGGCCTGCGCAATCTCGATCTCATCATGGGCGCGGAGCGGCGCGTCGTGTTCGATCTCATCAATGTGGCGCAGGGCGTTGCGAAACTCTCGCAGGCGCTGATCCGCGACAAGCGGCTCGAGAGCCTCTGGCTGCTGCCGGCGTCGCAGACGCGGGACAAGGACGCGCTGACTGATGAAGGCGTGCGCGACATTATCGCCGACCTGCGCACCAAGTTCGACTGGATCATCTGCGACAGCCCGGCCGGCATCGAGCGCGGCGCGACGCTGGCGATGCGCTACGCCGACGAGGCCGTCGTCGTTACCAATCCCGAAGTGTCGTCGGTGCGTGACGCCGATCGCATCATCGGCATGCTCGATTCCAAGACGGTGAAAGCCGAGAAGGGCGAGCAGCTCAAGAAGCATGTGCTGATCACCCGCTACGACACCAGCCGCGCGGCGCGTGGCGAGATGCTCAACATCGACGATATTCTGGAAATCCTCGCGGTCCCGCTGCTGGGCATCATCCCCGAGAGCCAGGATGTCCTGAAAGCCTCCAACGTCGGGTCTCCGGTCACGCTGAACAATGCGTCGAGCATGCCGGCCAGGGCTTATATCGACGCGGCGCGCCGCCTCAGCGGCGAGACGGTCGACATGGTGGTGCCGACCGAACAGCGCAGGGGATTCATGAATCGCCTGCTGGGACGGAGGGCGGCATGAGCATGAAACTCCTCAATCTGCTTCGTCGCCGCACCGGCTCCGCGCCGGTCGCCCGCGAGAGGCTGCAAATTCTGCTCGCGCACGAGCGCGGCCTGCGCAGCCAGCCCGATCTGCTCGGAATTCTGCGCGAGGAAATCCTCGCCGTGGTCTCGCGCCATGTGGTGCTCGATCCGGAGAAGGTGATCGTGCGGATGGACCGGGGCGACGCGGTGTCGACGCTTGAAGTCGACATCGAGATTCCCAACGGCTTCGAGAAGCGGTTGAAGGTCGCCAGTTAGCGGCGCTACCCGACGTCAGGCTCGTACAATCGCTCGCGACGACAGGAGCAAATGATTTAACGCCACGATCATCACAGAGGCCGGCTGCATGCTTGCCGCAATGTTGGTGTACCGCTCGCTCTATCGGGTGAACACCATCGATGATCGATCCCTCAAGACCCTCATTCGTGGAGATACGACATGGAACTTCTGATCCCGCCCCGTCACAGGGGAATGTTCCCATCGCTGAAGAGCCAGCTCACGAGTGAACACACCAAATGCGGTCCGATCACCTGGCATGGCTATCTTCGCGTCGTTACCGAAGATCAGGACGTGATCGACCAGCTCAAGCAGAAGCTCGACGCGCAGCCGACTTGAGAGTCTTCTGACTGGGCATTCGTCTTGTGGGCGGATGCGCCACACGAAAATCGTCGTCCCCGCGAAGGCGGGGACCCGGACGCCGCAGCGGTTCGGCTCCATCACCCGAGGCTAGTTTATTCTATAACAACCAAAGCCAGGGGTTATGGGTCCCCGCCTGCGCGGGGACGACGCCGGTTGTTTGAACTATGAATGATACGTGATCCTCACGCCACCCGCACCGAGTTCAAGAACTTGTTCACCTCGGTGGTGAGCCGGGCGCTGTCGCGTGACAGGGTTTGCGCGGCCGAGAGTACCTGAGACGAGGCGGTGCCGGTTTCCGCCGCGCCGCGCTGGAGATTGCCGACATTCGACGACACTTCCTGCGCACCCTGGGCGGCGTGCTGCACGTTGCGTGAGACCTCTTGGGTTGTCGCGCCCTGTTCCTCGATGGCCGAGGCGATGGTGGAGGCAATTCCCGACAGCTTTTCGATGGCGGTGCGGATGCCATTGATGGCCGCGACGGATTCCTGCGTCGCGGATTGGATGCCGCTGATCTGCTGACCGATTTCCCCGGTCGCCTTGGCGGTCTGTTCCGCCAGTGCCTTCACTTCCGATGCAACCACGGAGAAGCCACGGCCGGCTTCGCCGGCGCGTGCCGCCTCAATGGTGGCGTTCAGGGCCAGCAGGTTTGTCTGGCCGGCGATGTTGTTGATGATCTCGACGATGTCACCGATTCGCGAGGCCGCGCTGGAGAGTGCGCTGACGCGTTCGGTCGCCGAATGCACCTGATCGACCGCGTCGTTTGCCATGCGGGCTGATTCCTGCACCTGTTGGCTGATCTCGCGCACGGAAGCCGTCATCTCCTCGGTCGCCGACGCGACCGAATTGACGTTGGACGAAGCTTCGTTCGAACCGTTGGCAACGCGCTCGGCGAAATCCTTGGCGTGGTCGGCGTTGGAGGCGAGCGTGGTCGCGGAGGCTTCGAGCTCAGTGGCTGCCGACGCCACCGCCTGGACGATCTCGCCGATCGCGGCCTCGAACGAGTCCGCGATCTTGGTGGTGTCGGCCTTGCGCTGCACATCGGCGCGGCGCTGGGTGGAGTGGACTTCCTCCCGGCTGAAGCGAATCAGGGTTTGCACGGTCTGAAGATTGCGCAGCGCGATGCCGATCTCGTCGTCGCGCTTGATCTCGATGCGGTTGTCGAACTTGTCGTGTACGAGATTCACCATTGTCTCGTTGAGGTGATGCATCGGCCCCTCGAACGCGCGCAGCGTCTGCCGCCCGGTGATGCCGCCGACGATAACCCCGGCGACGGCGAGAAGGCCCAGCGCAATGCCCCAGGTCCCTCCGACCAGGGCCGCGCCGAGCGCGCCGCACGCGAGCATGAAGACGGCTTGCAGCGTCATCATCGTCGTCAGCCGCGCCCGCATCGTTCGCGTAAACAGGCTGAAGCGGTCGAAGAACGAGCGTTTCCGGATGATACCGGCGTCGATTCGGTAGCCGTGCGGCTTATTCTCGCGGATAGCGGCATAAACCTCTTCCGCCAGCGCACGCTGGTCGGCGGCGAGCTTGGTGCGGATCGAGGTGTAGCCGGTGACCTGTCCGTTCTCGCGGATCGGCGAAGCGGTGGCCAGCACCCAGTAGAAGCCACCGTTCTTGCGGCGGTTCTTGATCGCGCCAACCCAGGGCTTCTCGGCTTTCAACGTTTCCCAGAGATTTTCGAAGGCTTCCGGCGGCATATCCGGATGGCGGACGATGTTATGTGCTTTGCCGATCAGTTCGTCTGTCGTGAACTCGGCCGCGTCGATGAAGTCCTCGTTGATGTAGGTGAGGCGGCCCTTGAGGTCGGTCCGCGAGACGATGAGGGTCTCGTCGGTGACGGGATATTCGGCATCGGTAACAGGAAAGTTCTTGCGCATAGTGGGGATCCGTCGATGACTTGAAATGGGGATATTTGGAATTTTTGGTCGAGACGCTGCGCGGCTTTGTGCGGTTTGCAGCAAGCCGTTCGTGAAAAGTCGGCGCGGTGCAACGCGGCGACATTCCGGAACGTGCACGGATGACGCCGGCATCGTGGAACGTCAGTCGCGTCTCTCGGTCCCCGAATCTCTCGTCCGGGTGATTTCATAGGCGATAATGAACGAGCTTCGTTAAAAAAGCGGAACCGGCGGAACTCTCATTCCATGCCACAAGCGTTTTCCGCGAAAGCCGAACAGGATCGGGTTATTACTTAGAGAGGTGATAATAGGACAAGTAACGACGCACGGCGGATCGATGCGTTGGCGAATACACTTTATCGCCAGCGCTATGGCGCGCGGAGGTTTTCTCTCGATCGCCGTCATCGTCGTCTTTGCTCTTCATCAAACCAATTGATGGATTTATCGGCTGGACTTTCATGCCCATGATGGACGACATGTCGGTTGAGCGTTGCGTTGCCAACACTTTTGCGGTTGTGTTCTCCGGTCGGCCTTGCGCTCGACAGGGCTGGGACTGCGTGGGGCGCGGAGCAATTGGGGAGATCGCGTTGGCGAAGTCGAGCGTGAAGAATTGGATCAAGCCGGGCGTGGATGGCGCTAATCTTGAGGTCGATGACTTCCTGAGCAAGCGTATCACCAGCCTCAGCGCGCTGTTGCTGCGCGTCAGCACGCGGCGTTATCTGCTTGAACACGAGATCAGCCTCCCCGAATGGCGTGCCTTGACGATATTGGTTCGCCTTGGCCCGGGGACGACGCGAGAGTTGCGCGATGCCTCGAAGATGGACAAGGGCCAGATGAGCCGGGCGCTGCTGGCGCTCGAAAAGCGCAAGCTGTTGCAGCGCAGCCAGGATGAAACGCACGAGTTGCGGCACGTGCTGCAAATCTCGGAGAAGGGTCTCCAGCTTTATCGGCGGATTATGCCGAATGCGCGCCGCGCCCAGGTGGCTTTGCTGAAGCAACTGACGATCGACGAACGCAGGACGCTCGATGTCGTGATCAACAAACTCATGGCGGCCGCGGAAGCGGACGGCTGACCGTGGGCAAAGGGAGAATCGGGTGCCCCATATCGTTTGTCATTATGCGCGTGACCAGAACATGCCGCCGATCCGCGACGTGCTGTCCATGCTGCACCGGGTGGCGGCGTCGACCAGCATCGTTAAAGCCGAGGACCTCAAGAGCCGGGCGCAGGCTTTCGATGACTATCTGATTGCAGGCGAGCGAAAATCGTTCTTCCACGTCTCGTTCTATCTGCTCGCCGGGCGCACGCTGGCGCAGAAGGAGCGGCTCAGCATTGAGCTCCGGCAAGCGATGGCGGAGATGATGCCGGAAGTCCACAGCATCAGCATCGACATCCGCGATATGGACCCCGATGCCTACAAGAAGCGGCTGTTGCCGGATTGAGAGGGCGAGGGAAGGTCCCGAACGCGTCCGACAGAAATCGTTCCTGGTAGAAGTGCCACACGAAAATCGTCGTCCCCGCGCAGGCGGGGACCCAGAACCCCTGACGGCTGTGATCTTGCGAGGCTGTTCATCAAAGTCGATGAGCGCCGCCCGCCTCACAAGCGACACGGCGTATGGGGCCCCGCCTGCGCGGGGACGACGGTGAGAATGGTTCTTTGCTTCGTCGCGAAACACGAATCCAGATGCTCCTCGCAATGACGAGGCGCCTACACCAGCAACGGCTTCGCAGCTTCCGACATCTCTTTCAGCAACGGCAGGAAGCGGGCGATCATCTCATCGGTGCCGATGCGGTCGACATGGGCGCCGATATTGGCGGCGGCGACGATGCCGCCGTCGTAGCGCTGG
This sequence comes from Hyphomicrobiales bacterium, assembly GCA_017305535.1. Classification (GTDB taxonomy): domain Bacteria; phylum Pseudomonadota; class Alphaproteobacteria; order Rhizobiales; family Xanthobacteraceae; genus 62-47. The sequence goes on from JAFKKN010000003.1 coordinate 158,321, forward strand.
ATCGGGACCGAGATCGAGCGGAAGCCTGGTTCGGCCTCGCGATCCACCAGCGAATAGCCTTGAGCGCGATCGGCGATGACGGTGGCGATCACCGCGGCCTTGTCGGTCACGGTGTTCGGCGTCAGCGCCGTCAGCCGCGCGGCCTTGATCGTCTTGGTCAACACCTCGTCCGACAACCGTCCAAGCAGCACGCGTCCGACCGAGGTGCAGAACGCCGGCAGCCGATAGCCGATATCGATGCCGGCGGAAAACACCCGCGCCGGACTGGCGCGGGCGACGAACACCGCCTCCCCGTCGTCGAGGATCGCCAGCGAGCAGACTTCTTTCGCCTTGGCCGACACGTCGTCCATCAGCGGTTGCATCACGCTGCTGATCTGGTTCGAGGCGAGATAGGCCGAGGCGAGCGTCAGGATGCGCGGCGTCAGCGAGAACAGCCGCTCGTCGCCGACGACGAAACCGGCCTTGATCAGCGTGTGCAGGATGCGCCGCACCGTGGCGCGCGGCAGGTCGCAGGCTTTCGCGATGTCGCTCAGCGTCATGGGCCGGTGATCGGCGCCGAACGACTGGATCACACGCAAGCCGCGATCAAGGCTTTCGATGACTTCCGGGCCGTCGCGTCTGGCCTGCTGTTCGTCCGTGGTGCGCTTGAGTTTGGGCATACGGGCCGTTGCCGTCCGTTGGGGTGTCGATCGCGGTGAGGGGATCACGAATCGCGCGATTATGCACCAGCGCGACGCGGCCGTCGCATCGCGGCCGACGAAGAGTGCGTGCCGCACCCCCCGAAACCATCGCCCGCCGCGACGAACGACCGGATTGGAAATCGGGCTTGCGTCTGCTCCAATCTGGAGGCACTCTAAATCAAATCGGACGTTTGTTCGCCTATCGAACGAGGCGAGACGAGGAAGCCTGAGGCCGAGGGGCAGGCCCTGCGGCACCGGAGGAGAACGCCATCATGATGAGCCAGCAGCAGAACGATCTCATCACCCTGACCGGTCCCGGCACCGCTTGCGGCAAGCTGATGCGGATGTACTGGCAGCCCGCCGCGCTGGTCGACGAATTGGAAGGCGAGCGGCCGATCAAGCCCGTCACCCTGCTCGGCGAAAAGCTGGTGCTGTTTCGCGACGAAAGCGGCCGCTACGGCCTGATGGACCGGCACTGCCCGCATCGCGGCGCCGACCTCGCTTTCGGCCGTCTCGAAGACGGCGGCGTGCGCTGTTCGTTCCATGGCTGGCTGTTCGATGTCGACGGCCAGTGCCTCGAGACGCCGGCGGAGCCGGCTGGCTCGGTGCTGTGCAAGAACATCAAGCAGCGCGCTTATCCGGTGGTCGAGAAGGGCGGCATCCTGTGGGCCTATATGGGCGAGGGCGAGCCGCCGGCATTCCCGGAGATCGATTGCTTCGCCGCGCCGGACGCCTACACCTTCGCCTTCAAGGGTCTGATCGAATGCAACTGGTTGCAGGCGCTGGAGGTCGGTATCGATCCCGCGCACGCGTCATTCCTGCATCGCTTCTTCGAGGACGAAGACCCGACCGCCGCTTACGGCAAGCAATTCCGCGGCGCCTCCGCCGACAGCGAAATGCCGATGACCAAGGTGCTGCGCGAATACGATCGCCCGATCATCAATGTCGAGCAGACCGAATACGGCCTGCGGCTGATCGCGCTGCGCGAGATCGATAGCGAGCGCACCCACGTCCGCGTCACCAATCAGCTGTTCCCGCACGCCTTCGTCATTCCGATGAGCACCGAGATGACGATCACGCAGTGGCACGTGCCGGTGGATGACACTCATTGCTACTGGTACGCGATCTTCACCAGCTACGGCGCGCCGGTGGACAAGCAGAAAATGCGCGACCAGCGCCTCGAACTCTATGAGCTGCCGGACTATGTCTCGCGCAAGAACAAGTCGAACGATTACGGCTTCGATCCGCACGAGCAGGCGACCGAAACTTACACCGGCATGGGCACCGACATTAATGTGCACGACCAGTGGGCGGTGGAGTCGATGGGCGCGATCCAGGATCGCACCAAGGAACACCTCGGCCAGTCCGACAAGGCGATCATCCAGTATCGCCGCCTGCTGCGGCAGGAGATCGAGAAAGTCTCGTCCGGCGGCAAGCCGTTCATGTTCCTCGACGCCGCCAACGCCCGCAGCATTCAGGGGCCGGCTACCATGGACGGCATCGGGCCGACGCGGGGCTGGGAGATATACTGGATGGAAGTCGACGTGAAGCGGCGGCGCGGCGCGCCGTGGACGGCGGCGGTGCCGTCGGATATCGCCAAAAAGGCCCCGCACCTCGCGGCCGCCGAATAAGCCTCACGCTGCGCGATTTCAGCAAAGGGAATTGTCTTGAGTTTCGTCAGAAAGCACGGCCTCTGGTCCGATGAGCAGCACGAGGCCGCGATCCGTTTGGCGCGGATGGTCGAGGAGCAGCAGCTGGAAACCGTCCGGCTGTCGTTTCCGGATCAACACGGCATCCTGCGCGGCAAGACATTGATTGCCGGCGAGGCGGTGCGGTCGCTGGAAAGCGGGTGCAGCATCACCACCACGATGCTGGCGAAGGACACGTCGCACAAGACGGTGTTTCCGGTGTTCACCGCCGGCGGTGGTTTCGGCATGACCGAAATGCAGGGCGCCGCCGACGTGTTGATGGTGCCCGATCCCACCACCTTCCGCGTGCTGCCGTGGGCGCCCGCGACCGGCTGGGTGATGTGCGATCTCTATTTCGCCGACGGCCGCCCGGTGCCGTTCGCGACGCGCGGCTTCTATCGCTCGGTGCTGGAGAAGCTCGCCGCGCGCGGCTACGAGTTCATGGCCGGGCTCGAGGTTGAGTTTCACATCTTCCGTCTCGCCGATCCGAAGATGCAGCCGCACCATGCCGGGCAGCCGGGCGAACCGCCAGACGTGACGCTGCTGTCGCACGGCTATCAGTATCTCACCGAACAACGCTACGACATGATGGAGCCGGTGCTGGAAGTGCTGCGGCGCGACGTCATGGCGCTCGGCCTGCCGCTGCGCTCGATGGAGGTCGAGTACGGCCCGAGCCAGTGCGAATTCGTGTTTCAGCCGACCGTCGGCCTCGCGCCGGCGGACACCATGGTGCTGTTTCGCAGCGCGGTGAAGCAGATCGCGCGCCGTCACGGTTGCCACGCCACCTTCATGTGCCGCCCGCGCATCCCCAACGTGATGTCGTCGGGCTGGCATCTGCATCAGTCGCTGGTGTCGACCACAACCGGCGAGAACGCCTTCATGTCGAAGGTGGAGGGCGAGCCGCTGTCGCCGCTCGGCAAGCATTATCTCGCCGGCCTGCTCGATCATGCCCGCGCCGCCACTGTGTTCACCACGCCGACCATCAACGGCTACAAGCGCTATCGTTCCTATTCGCTGGCGCCGGATCGCGCGATCTGGGGCCGCGACAATCGCGGCGTGATGCTGCGCGTGCTGGGCGGCCCGAACGATCCGGCGACGCGATTGGAAAACCGCGTCGGCGAGCCGGCGGCGAATCCGTATCTCTACATGGCGTCGCAGATTCTCTCCGGCCTCGACGGCGTCGACCGCAAGCTCGATCCCGGCCCCGATGCCGACACGCCCTACGAGACCAAGGCCAGCCTGCTGCCGAAATCGCTGCGCGAAGCGGTGTTCGCGCTCAAGGACGATCCGTTCTTCCGCGAGGCGATGGGCGCCGAGCTTGTCGACTACTACGTTTTTATCAAGAATGCCGAGATCGACCGTTTCCAGGCCGAAGTGACGGAATGGGAGCAGCGCGAGTACTTCGAGATGTTTTGATGCACGCGGACCCACACAAACGACCCGCGGCGTGCCATAACCACAACGACACAAAAACACGGAGAGGGAGTGCGATGAAAAAATCAGCAACATTGCTGTCGGCGGCTGTCGCCATCGGCCTGATGACCGGCGGCGCGTCGGCGGACGTGATCAAGGTCGGCGTGATCGGCACGATGTCCGGGCCCTACGCGCTGTTCGGCAAGAACTTCAAGATGGGCATCGACGCCTGGGTCGCCGAGCACGGCAACAAGGTCGGTAATCACACGGTCGAATTCATCTATCGCGACGAGGAATCGCCCAACCCGGCGAAGTCCAAGGCGCTGGCGCAGGAATTGCTGGTCAAGGACAAGGTGCAGTATCTCGCTGGCGTCTATTTCACGCCGGACGCGATGGCGATCGCGCCGCTGCTGGACGAATCCAAGACGCCGCTGGTGGTGATGAACGCCGCCACTTCCGCCATCGTGCAGAAGAGCCCCTATATCGTGCGCACCTCGTTCACGATGTGGCAGAACACCGTGCCGGCCGCCAAGGTTGCCAAGACTAACGGCTCCAAGAAGGTCGCCATCGCGGTGAGCGATTACGGCCCGGGCCTCGACGCCGAAGCGGCTTTCAAGAAGACCTTCGAGGCCGAGGGCGGTCAGGTGGTGGAAGCTATCCGCATGCCGCTCAACACCACGGACTTCGGCCCGATCATGCAGCGCATCAAGGATTCCGGCGCCGACACCATCTTCACGTTCCTTCCCGCCGGTCCGCCGACGCTGGGCTTCGTCAAGGCGTATATCGACAACGGCCTCAAGGCCGGCGGCGTCAAGCTGATGTCCACCGGCGACGTGGTGACCGAGCCCGACCTGCCGACCATCGGCGACGCTGGCATCGGCATCCTCTCGACCTATCACTATTCGGTGTCGCACGACTCGCCGGAGAACAAGGCGTTCCTTGCGCAGATCGTGAAGGACGGCGGCAAGCTCGACGAAGTCACCATGACGTCGGTAGCGGCCTATGACGGCGCGCGCGTCATCTACAAGATGATCGAGGCGACCGACGGCAAGCGCGATCCGGCGAAAGCGGTCGATGCGGTCAAGGGCATGAAGTGGGTCAGTCCGCGCGGCCCGGTGTCGATCGATCCGGACACCCGGCACATCCGCCAGAACGTCTATCTGCGCACGGTCGAGAAGGTCGACGGCAAATTGATCAACAAGGAGATCAAGACCTTCGAGGCGCAGCCCGACTGGGCCTTGAGCAGCAAGTAACGCTGACGCATGTAACGGCTCCCGTTCTCGCGGCGGTTCGCTTTTCCACACGCCCCAGCCTCATGTGTGGGTGTGTGGAGGACGTGGATCGCCGGGAGGTACGGGAGCTTCACGTTTCCCGACGAACCGCACTTCACCACGTCAGGATTGTCTTGTGATCGATCGCGCGGGCTCGCTGCGGCTCATCAACGGACGGATCTATCGCTTCGCCGCGGATCGCTCCCCGGCGGAAGCCGTGGTCGTGCGCGACGGCAAGGTGGCGTGGGTCGGTGCGACGCGCGACGCGCCCGCCGCCGCCGACACCATCGACTTGCAGGGCGCGACCGTGCTGCCCGGCCTCACCGACGCGCATATTCATCTGTTCGCGATCGCTTACGGGCGGTTGCTGGTCCCGCTCGGCCGTGCCCATGCGGCATCGGTGGGAGATGTTGTCGCGCGTATCAGGGCACAGGCGGCCACGACGCCGAAGGGCGAATGGGTGCACGCGGCGGAGTTCGACGAAAATCATCTCGCCGAACACCGTTATCCGACCCGCGACGAACTCGATGCCGCGATCCCGGATCATCCGGTGCTGATCCGCCGCTTCTGCGGCCACATCGCCATCGTCAACGGCGCGGCGTTACGCGCGCTCGAGATCGACGAGGGCATCTCCGAGGTACAGGGCGGCGTGTTCGGCCGCGGCGCGGATGGCCGCCTCGACGGCAGCGCCACCGAAGCCGCCGCCGAATTGATCTTCCGCCGCCTGCCGCCGATCAGCCACGCGACGCTGGCGCAGTCGCTGCATGCCACCATCGACGATTGTCTGCGCATGGGAATGACGGCGGCGGTGGAAGCCGCGGTGGGGTTCACCAGCGGCTTCGACGAGGAGTTCGCGGTGTGGCGGGTGGCGCGCGGCGACAGCGTGCATCTGCCGATGCGGCTCGGCTTCATGCATCAGCTCGATCCGGAGGAGGCGGTCGCGCGCGGGCTCGTGCCGACGCGCGATCCGGACTGGCAGGAGATGACGCTGAAATTCTTCGCCGACGGCATCGTCGGCGGACGCACCTCCGCTGTCAGCGAAGACTATTGCGATACGCCGACGCGCGGCTTCTTCATGCGGCCCGAAGCCGACCTGAAACGCGTCATCGTCGCTGCGCATGAGGCCGGCTGGCAGGTCGCGGTGCATGCCACCGGCGACCGCGCGGTGGCGTGCGTGATCGATGCGTACGAGGCCGGGCAGGGGCGCGTGGCATGGCCCGACCCGCGCCATCGCATCGAGCACTTCTTCTGCCCGCCGCGCGATGGTTTTGCGCGGATGCAGCGGCTCGGCGCGCTGATCGTGATGCAGCCGAGCTTTCTCACCCGGATGCGCCGCTCCATCGAGCAGGCGTTCGGGCCGCGCCGCCACGACAAGTATCCCGGCCGCTCCGCGCTTGCCGCCGGCGTTCATTACGTTGCCAGTTCCGACGCGCCCACCGGCCTGACCTCGCCATGGGCCGGCATGGCCGATGCGGTGGATCGCGGTTTGCCCGATGGCGAGCCGATCGGCCCGAACGAGGCACTGACCCCGCGCGAGGCCGTCGCGGCCTATATCCATGGCGGCGCCTATGCGATGAAGCAGGAGAGCTGGCGCGGCGTGCTGGCGCCGGGCATGGCGGCCGACCTGATCGTGCCGGATCGCGATCCGTTGACCGATGCTGCGCCTGACCTTCGCGGCGTCAACGTGCTAATGACCATGGTTCGCGGCGTGATCCATCACGACGCGGCCTTTTCACGAGCCGGCCGCAACGCTGTCGCGCCGGCGGGACGCGTGTGACCATGCAGACGATCCTGAGCATCGGCCTCGACGGCATTTCCTACGGCATGGTGCTGTTCATCATCTCCATCGGCCTGTCGATCATGATGGGGCTGATGCGGGTGGTGAATCTCGCGCACGGCGCGTTCGCCATGATCGGCGGCTATCTCGCCTCCTATGCGATGCGCGATCTCGGCGCCGGCTACGCGCTCGCCATCGTGGTTGCGGTGATCGGCACCATCATCATCTCGATCCCGCTGGAAATCCTGCTCTATCGCCGCATCTACCGGAAGTCCGACGCGCTGACGCAATTGCTGCTGACCATCGGCATCACCTTCGTCATCATCGGCCTCGCCAATTTCATCTTCGGGCCGACGCTCAAAGCGATCCCGTTGCCGAACGCGTTGAGCGGCCCGCTCGACATCGGCTTCCGCATGATTCCGACCCATCGCGTCTTCGTCATCGTCTGCGGCGTGATCACCGCGCTGGCGCTGTGGCTTCTGATCGACAAGACCGAATTCGGCATCCGGCTGCGCGCGTCGGTCGATAACAGCGACATGGCGGATTCGCTCGGCATCCGCACCGAATGGATTTATGCGGCGACCTTTGCCTTGGCGGTCGGCCTCGGCGCGTTCGGTGGCGTGGTCGGCGCGGAATTGCTGCCGATCGAACCGTTCTACGCGCTGCGCTACATGGTGACGTTCCTCGTCGTCGTCTCGGTCGGCGGCGCGGGCTCGATCGCCGGCGCGCTCGCGGCCTCGCTGCTGCTCGGCCTTGCCGATACGACGGGAAAGTATCTCGCGCCGGAATACGGCGAGTTCTTCTTCTATCTCGCGGTGATTGTCATCGCCTTCCTGTTCCCTCGCGGACTGTTCGGGCGGGCGCATTGACATGACTGGCCTGTCCACATTGGCGAAGACCTCCGACCGCGCCTTTCCGTTCGCCGCCGAACTGATGGGCATCGTCTCCATTGCCGCGCTCGGCGTGCTTGGTTTCCTGCTGTTTCCCGACGACCTCGCGTTCCTGACGCGGCTGATCGGCATCACGCTGCTGGTGCTGTCGCTCGATCTCGTTACCGGCTATTGCGGCGTCGCCACGCTCGGCCACGCCGCGCTGTTCGGCGTCAGCGCCTACGCGGTCGGCAATGCCTGCATCGGTGGCATCCGCGAACCGATCCTGCTGCTCGGCGTCGGCATCGTCGCCGGCACCATCACGGGCGCGATTTCCGGCGCGCTGATCACGCGGTTTCGCGGGCTGCCGCAACTGGTGCTGTCCATCGCCATCGGGCAACTGGTCGCAGCCCTTGCCAACAAGCTGTCGTCGGTGACCGGCGGCAGCGATGGCCTGTCCGGGATCACGCCAGATCCGGTGCTGGGGTTGTTCCGTTTCGATATGTACAGCCGCACCGCGTTCGTGTTCTCGCTGGTCGTGCTCGCCGTCGTCTTCGTGCTGCTGCTGCGCTTCGTGCGCTCGCCGTTCGGGTTGTTATGTCGGGGCATTCGCGACGACGACCTGCGCGCGCAGATGATCGGCGCGATGGTCTATCCGCGCCTTGTCATCATGTATGCCGTGTCGGGCGCGGTGGCCGGCGTCGGCGGCGCGTTGAACGCGATGACGGCGGGTGTGGTCGGCCTCGACAGCGTCTCGTTCGAGCGCTCCGCCGAAGTGCTGGTGATGCTGGTGCTCGGCGGCGCGGGCAATCTGTGGGGCGCGTTGTTCGGCTCGGTGGTGTTCCAGATTTTTGAGCACATCGTCTCCGCCACCAATCCGTTCCACTGGATGACGCTGGTGGGTCTGTTGCTGATCGCCATTGTGCTGTTCGCGCCGCGCGGCCTCTCGCACGGCGTCGCGGTGCTGTGGTCGAAAATTTTCAGGCGAGGAGGGCGGGCATGACCGATCTTCTCGCCCTCGATAAAGTCTCGCGCGCCTTCGGCGGTTTGCGCGTCAACGAGAACATTTCGTTCCGCCTCGCGCCGGGCGATCGCGTCGCGCTGATCGGCCCCAACGGCGCCGGCAAGACCACGCTGGTCAATGTCATCTCGGGTGGTTTGCCGCCGACCTCCGGGACCTTGCATCTCGAAGGCGACGACATCACCCGTCTTGGCATTCCGGCGCGGGTGCGGCGCGGGCTGGTGCGCACCTTCCAGGTGACGCGGCTGTTCGCCTCGCTCACCGCCGCCGATAACGTCGCGCTGGCGATCATGCAGCGCAAGGGCCTCACCCGCCGCTTCTTCTCGGTTGCCACCGATATGCCGGACGTGCGGACCGAGTGGGAACATTTGCTCGGCACGCTCGGCATCGCGCATCTGGCGCGCATCACCGTGTCGCAACTGGCCTATGGGCAGCAGCGCCTGCTCGAACTGGCGATCGGCCTCGCGCTCAATCCGAAGGTGCTGCTGCTCGACGAGCCCGCCGCCGGCGTGCCGCATGACGAGGCGCCGAAGATTCTCGAAGCCATCGAGCGGTTGCCGGCCGATATCGCGGTGCTGATGATCGAGCACGACATGGACCTCGTATTCCGTTTCGCCAAGCGCGTGCTGGTGCTCGCCAACGGCCGTCTGATTTTCGAAGGTACGCCGCAGGCGGTCACCGCCGATCCGGACGTGCGCCGCGCCTATCTCGGGAGTTATGCCGATGCCCGCCGCCCGGCTTGAGGTCGCTGGCCTGAGCGCCGGATATGGGCCGACCCAGATCGTGCAGAACATCACCTTCGATGTTCCGGCCGGCGGGCGGCTCGCCATTCTCGGCCGCAACGGCGTCGGCAAGACCACGCTGCTTGCGACGCTCATGGGGTTGTCAACGCGCCATGCCGGCAGCGTGCGCATCGGCGATGTCGACATCACGCGCCGCCGCACCTCGGCGCGGGCGCTGGCCGGCGTCGGCTACGTGCCGCAAGGTCGCGACGTGTTCGCGTCCCTCACGGTCGAGGAAAATCTCGCCACCGGATTGAAGGGGCGTGGGCGTGCCGCGTTGGCCGAGGCTTACGAGATGTTTCCGCGTCTTGGCGAACGGCGCCGGCATCTCGGCGGACAACTCTCCGGCGGCGAACAGCAGATGCTGTCGATGGCGCGCACCATGCTGGGCAAGCCGTCGCTGCTGTTGCTCGACGAACCGCTGGAGGGGCTGGCGCCGGTGATCTGCGACGAGTTGATGGCCATGATCACGCGGCTGGCGTCCTCCGGCGACGTCACCGTGGTGCTGGTCGAACAGCAGATCGAGCGCGCACTCGATTTCGCCGATCGTGTGCTGATCCTCGAACGCGGCCGCGAAGTCTGGTCAGGCGCACCGGACGCGCTGCGCGCCGATCGCGCTTTGATCGAGCGCTTGCTCGGTGTGGGGATTCATTGAGCGGCACGTTATGCGCGCGACATCGCGACAAATTCGGCGTCGTCCCCGCGCAGGCGGGGACCCATACGCCGCAGCGGTTCGGCTCCATCACCAAGGCGAGTTTATTTTTATAACAACCAACGCCAGGGATTCCGGGTCCCCGCCTGCGCGGGACGACGGTTTTCGGGAGTGCTACCGCATCGCCTGCGCGATCAGTTCGAACGAATGCAGCCGTGCGGTGTGATCGAAGATATCGGAGACGATCATCAATTCGTCGGCGGCAGTTTGTTCGACGAGGCTGGCTGCGTTCGCGCGCACCGTCTCGAGATCGCCGACGATGGTGCATGCGAGCATCTGCGCCACCTGCGCTTTTTCCATCGGCGTCCAATAGGTTTCGATGTCGTCGATCGGCGGCTTGCTGAGGCCGCGTGTGCCACGGAAGATGTTGGTGAACGACATCTGCTGCGTGGTGGCGAGCCGCTTTGCTTCAGCATCCGTATCGGCCGCGATGATGTTGACGCCGACCACGGCATAAGGCTTCGCCAGTTGCGCGGAGGGTTTGAAGCGCGCGCGATAGATTTCCAGCGCCGGGATCAATTGCGCCGGCGCGAAGTGCGAGGCGAACGCGTAAGGCAGGCCGAATTCGGCCGCGACCTGCGCGCCGTAGGTCGAGGAGCCGAGGATCCACAGCGGCACATGGGTGCCCGCCGCCGGCACTGCCTGGATGCGCTGGCCCGGCGCGATGTCGGCGAAGTAGGCCTGCAATTCCAGCACGTCGTGCGGAAAGTTGTCGCTGTTGGTCAGGCTGCGGCGCAGCGCCTGCATGGTCAGTTGATCGGTGCCGGGCGCGCGGCCGAGCCCGAGATCGATGCGGCCGGGAAACAGCCGTTCCAGCGTGCCGTAATGTTCGGCGATGACGATCGGCGCATGGTTCGGCAGCATCACGCCGCCGGCGCCGACGCGGATGTGCTTGGTGCCGGCGGCGATGTGAGCGATGGCCACCGAGGTCGCGGCGGAGGCGATGCCGGCCATGTTGTGATGCTCGGCCACCCAGAAGCGGGTATAGCCCCAGCCTTCCGCATGGGCGGCGAGATCGCGGGCATTGTCGAGCGCGCCGCGCGCATCGGTCGCCTCGGTGACGCGAACGAGATCGAGAATCGAATAGGGGACCATCGCGAATTCCGTGAAGGTATCCTGCGGAGCCGCAGAGAGGAGGTGTGTCTCCCATCTAGGCATGCCGCGCGAAAATTGCACGCGCGCCGGTCGCAATATTGTTATGCGCGGATTGGCAACACGAAAATCGTCGTCCCCGCCAACGGGTCGGCGCGAAGCGCCGCCCGATGACAGGCTCCGGCGGGGACCCATTACCCCCGGCTTCAATTATTGCTGTAAGCGCGGACAACAAACGTTTTTCGTATCACGGCGGCTGCGGAGTCTGGGTCCCCGCCTTCGCGGGGACGACTCTGAGATAACGCCGTTGTGTCGGTCCAACGCTACCCGTTCTTGCCCTCCCGGCGCAGCGTCGGCAGGCCGATGCCGGCGGCGTCGAAGCCGCCGTCGACCGCGAGTAACTGCCCGGTGATGTAGCTCGCGCGTTCGCTGCACAGGAAGAAGATCGCCTCCGCCAGTTCGTCCTCCAGCCCGTAACGGTTGAGCGGAATGGCGTCGTGATAGTCGGCGCGGATCGCCGGCGAGTGCACGGCCTTGGCCATCGCGGTATCGACCGGCCCCGGCGCCACCGCGTTGACGCGGATGCCGAGCGAGGCGAGCTCGACCGCCGCCTGCTTGGTGAGGTGTGCGAGCCCAGCCTTGCTGGTGCCGTAGGCGACACGCAATGTCGAGGCGCGCAGCCCGGAGATCGAGGTGATGTTGACGATGGCGCCGCCGCCGTGTTCGCGCATCAAGGGTGCCGCCGCCTTGATACAGAGGAACGGCCCGGTGAGGTTGACCGCGAGCACGCGGTCCCATTCGTCGTCGGCGGTTTCCAGAATCGGCTTGAACACCGCGACGCCGGCATTGTTGACCAGCGCGTCGAGGCGGCCGAAGCGCTCCATGATCCGCGCCATCGCGGCGTTCACTGCTTTGGCGTCGGAGACGTCGCAATGCAGCGTCAGCACGTTGACCGGATCGGCGAGAGACGCGGCGGCTTCGCGCAACTGCGCATCCTCGATATCGATCAGCGCGACGGCCCAATCCTCGGCGAGAAAGCGTTTCGCGGTGGCGAGGCCGATGCCGCGCGCGGCGCCGGTAATCAGCGCGACTTTGGTGATGCTGGTGGTCATGATCAGCCCGATGCGAGAGACGATGCGCGGGTCTTAGCGCGTGTTCTCGTGGCGGGGAACAGGATTTTGTATTGGGCGGCGGCGGACGGACGCGGCTTGACGTGTTTCGCCGTCATGGCCGGGCTTGTCCCGGCCATCCACGTCTTACGGCTATGAAAATAAACAAGACGTGGATGGCCGGAATAAATCCGGCCATGACGGAAAGAAAGATATGCGGATTGAACGAGAATCTATCTCACATAAAACACGCACACCGCGATCACCAGCAGCGCGGTGACAGCCATGACGTGAGACAGCATGTGCGCGAGCGTGCCGGTGCTCGCGCGTTTCGTGGCATCGTTCATGATGTCCTCCCCAGTGGGTTTGAGCTCGCTTGGCGCGAGCCAAAGTGGTTCGGGCATGACTCGTCGCAGCACGAATGCGCGAGCCAAACTTGATGAGAATTTTACGCAGAACGCCCCTTCGACCTGCTCCGCCGCGCTTGTGTCCCCACGGCCGAAGCAATGACGAAAGCGTGATCAATCAATGCGGCGAGAATTTGTTGCGATGGAACCCGCAACGTGCGGCGTGAAATGCATGCGCGCTATCTGCGTTGCAGCAAGTGCAAGAAGTGATTGTCAATTCTGACTCGGACTTGAACTGCGGGTGCGTTCACGCGCGTTTTGTCGCGCGCGAATTTTTTGTCTTGTCTTTTGTCTTGCGCGCCATCGCGTCTTCATATGCGGCCTGTAAGCGTTCGCTCACCGAAGGGCCGCGCGTCTTGCGCGGTTTGATGCCGAGATGGCGCGCGCGCAATTCGTCCATGAAATCCGCACGCATTTTGGGGCCGCCGTCGCGCAGCACTTGCGCACGCACGCCGAGTTCTTCGCTGACCGGCAGATACTTGTATCCCCACGCGCCCATCTCGGCGAGGATCGGCAACAGCGCGATGCCTTTCTCCGTCAGGCTGTAGATGCCCTTTTGTTTATGTGTGGGGTCGTCCTCGCGGGTGAGAATGCCTTCGCTCATCAAGGTCTTCAGCCGGTCGGCGAGAATGTTCGACGAGATGCCCTCGTTGGATTTCGTCAGCAGTTCGCGAAAGTGGCGGCGGTTGCCGAAGATGATGTCGCGAATGATCAGCAACGTCCATTTATCGCCGATCACTTCCAGCGTGAGATTGATCGGGCAGTCGGAGCGTTCGTTCATACCCTCCTCCCGTGAGCGCTTGCGAACGGCGGGAAGGGGCGACCGGCTTCGCGAAGCGAGGGCAACGGGGCCTTTCTTTTTGTGATGACGTCAAGGGGCCCCCACCCTCGACCCCTCCCCGCCACGTCGCTTCGCGACGTCGGGGAAGGGGAGCAAATCACGCCGATCGTCATTGCACCCTCTCTTCTCAAACCGCTTGCATTTTCGCATCGGTCTGACTACGCTGCAACCGGTTGCAAAATGCAAGTGGTGTGGGAGCGTGGCGTGGCGCGTCTGATCGTGTGGAACCTGATGACGCTGGACGGCTACATGGAAGGGCCGAACCATGACCTCTCATTTCATTCCGACGTCTGGGGCGCTGAACTCGAACAATTGTCGATCGCGCAGTTGCGGGCCGCCGGCGCGTTGATGTTCGGCCGCCGCACTCACGATCTGATGGCGTCCTACTGGACGAACGCAGGCGGCGAGGCCGCGGAGGTGGCGGATTTCATGAACGAGCTGCCGAAGTTCGTGTTCTCGCGTTCCGTTACGCAGTCGGGCTGGCGCAATGTGCAGGTGTTCGGGGGCGATGCCGTCGCGGCCACGGAGCGGCTGAAGCGCGAGACCGACAAGGACATTCTCATTTTCGGCAGCGCCGATCTCGCGTCGCAACTCGGTGCCGCAGGGATCATCGATGAATACCGCATCGGTATCTGTCCGCTGCTGCTCGGCAGCGGCACGCCGCTGTTCAAACAGGGCGCGCCGCAGAAGCTGCGCCTGCTCGAGGCCAAGGCCTATGGCACCGGCATCGTCGTCAATCGTTACGCGCCGCAAGCCTGATCGCGATGTGACGGCGTGCCGCGTCACGCCGCATTGCCAATGATTCGATGGAGAACGTGATGTCGCTAACGCTCTATATGCATCCGCTGTCGTCCTATTGTCACAAGGCGATGATCGCTTTGTATGAAAACGCGACGCCGTTCACGGCGGTCTCGGTCAATCTCGGCGATCCGGACGAGCGCGCGATGTTGCTGAAACTGTGGGGCGTCGGCAAGTTTCCGGTGTTGGAGGATGATGCGCGCGGCGAGGTTGTCCCGGAGTCCAGCATCATCATTGAGTATCTCGATCGGCATTATCCGGGCGCGACGCGGCTCATTCCCGCGGATGGCGATGCGGCGCGCGCGGTGCGCTTTGCCGATCGCTTTTACGATCTGCACATTCACAACCATATGCAGAAAGTCGTCGGCAATCGGCTGCGGCCGGCCGGAGCCAAGGACCCGCATGGCGTCGAGGATGCCAAGACCCGGATGCGCGCCGCCTACGATATCGCCGAGCGCGAGATGGCGTCGCTGGGCTGGGCGGCCGGTGACGATTTCTCGATGGCGGATTGCGCGGCGGCGCCGGCGCTATTCTACGCCGCGAAGGTGTTGCCTTATGCGGATACTCATCCGCATCTCGCCGCCTATCTGGAGCGGCTGAAGGCGCGGCCGTCCTATGCGCGGGTGCTGAAGGAGGCGGAACCTTACTTCCATATGTTCCCGCAGGAAGGTTGATCATGGAAGGCCGGCGCGCCGCGTTCATTCGTCGTCTGTTTGATTGCTATCATCGGCGCGACCGGGATGGCCTGGCCGCGATGATGACGGAGGATTTCCGCCTCGCCACGCCTTACGACGAGAGCATCGACAAGGCGCGGTATTTCGAGCTGTGCTGGCCCGCCAGCGTGCAGATCCGCGAGAACATCATCGAGCGGATTTTCGAGAATGGCGATGCCGCCTATGTGACCTATTGTTGCACCACGGTCGATGGCCTCGTGTTCCGCAACACCGAGTTCTTCAGCTTCGCCGGGGAACAGGTCCGCGCTATCGACGCCTACTTCGGCGCCTCCTATCGCGACGGCGTCTTCGTGCCGCAGGCCTGGCATACACCGCCGAAGGCGGACTGAGCGGCGCCAAAAAATCGTCGCGGACAATGTCGGCGCCGTCGTCGCCCGTTCGTCTTCATTGCAAGCGCCGGTTGATGCCGGTCCCGATTAATGGAGAAAAACGATGCGTTTCATGGTGATGGTGAAGGCGAACCGGGATACCGAGGCCGGCGTGATGCCGAGCGAGGCGATGCTGGCCGAGATGGGCCGCTTCAACGAGGAAATGGTCAAGGCGGGCGTGATGCTTTCCGGCGAAGGACTGCACCCGACCGCGAAGGGTGCGCGGATTCGCTTCTCCGACGATGGCGTCACCGCGGTCGATGGACCGTTCCCGGCGGGCGGCGATCTCGTCTGCGGCTTCTGGATGATCGAGACCGCCTCGCGCGAGGAAGCCATCGCCTGGATGAAGCGCGCGCCCTTCGCGCCCGGCGATGAACTTGAACTGCGTCAGGTATTCGAAGCCGAGGATTTCGGCGAAGCCCTCACCCCGGAACTGCGCGAGCAGGAAGAACGTTTGCGGGCCGAGGTTGCGGCAAGGCGGTAGCAACACTCACTGCGTCGTCCCCGCGAAGGCGGGGACCCATACGCCGTGTCGCTGATGATGCAGGTGACGCTGATAATTGTTGACCGGCGACCCCTCGACCGCAACCGTCAGGGGTTATGGGTCCCCGCCTTTGCGGGGACGACCGCGATCGTGGTGCACTTGCGCTAAAACGACTTCAACGCACGTCATCATTCCGCAATCCAACCCCAAAGGACCAACCCCATGCGTTTCATGATGCTGATGATCCCGAAAGGCTACGAGACCGCGCCGCCCGACGTGAAGCTCGATCCGGAGCGGGTCAAATCGATGATGGCTTACAACGAGGCGCTGCAAGCGGCCGGTGTGCTGCTGGCGCTCGATGGCTTGCATCCGCCGTCGATGGGCGCGCGGGTGTCGTTCGAGGGCGGCAAGCCGCTGGTGACCGACGGTCCGTTCGCGGAAGCCAAGGAAGTGCTCGGCGGCTACTGGATGATCAACGTCGCCTCGCGCGACGAGGCGATTACCTGGGCCAAGCGCTGTCCGGCCTCCGAGAACGAGGTCATCGAGATCCGTCAGGTTCAGGAAATGGCGGATTTCGATCCCGAGGTGCAGGCGGCGGCTGCCAGGATGCCGGACTTGCAGGCGGCGGTGCGGGGTAACTGAGCCGTTTCAGCGCGATTGCGTAGCAATTCCGCCTGCCCCGATATCGCCACGGGATCGCCGCAAGAGTCCCGGGCTAAATTCGGCAATGATTTCAGCCGCTGATAACCACCGAAATATCTAGCCTTTTCGCCGGCCTCATGTAAAAGCCCTTAACATGAGCTGGCGAAAGGACCGCCGCGGCGCTGAGCGCGGCTATCACCACGGCAACCTCAAGGAGGCGCTGCTGCAAGCGGCGCTGGACTTGATCGCGGAGAAGGGCCCGGCCGGGTTCACCTTCGCCGATGCCGCGCGCTCGGCCGGCGTTAGCCCCGCCGCGCCCTATCGCCATTTCCGCGACCGCGACGAACTGTTGTCCAGCATCGCCCAGCGCGGGTTCGAATTGTTCGAGGCGGTGCTCACCAAGGCGTGGGACGATGGTCGCCCCGATACCGTCACCGCGTTCGAACGGGTAGGGCGGGCCTATCTCGATTTCGCGCGCAGCGAGCCGGCCTTCTATTCGGCGATGTTCGAATCCGGCGTGCCGATCGATGTGAACCCGACGTTGATGGTGGCGAGCGAGCGCGCCTTCAACATCATTCGCGCCGCCGCGGAGCGGCTCGCCGCGCTGGCGCCCCCCGGCGTCGCGCGGCCGCCGGCGATGATGATGGCGCTGCATATCTGGTCGATGTCGCATGGCGTCGCTTCGCTGTTCGCACGCGGCGATTCCGCGCGGCGCAAGCTGCCGATGTCGCCTGATGAGCTGCTCGAAGCGGGCGTGTTGATCTATCTGCGCGGCCTCGGTTTCCCGACCGACCAGCGGCCGCCGGCCGATGCAACCGCCGCGCCGCGCACGCCGCCGGGGCCTCCGGGGCCGCCGCCCGGGCCGTGGGGCAAATCACCGAAGTAATTTGTTTCGGTGCCGTCGCCGCCTGGAGTTCTCGGCGCAAGCGTCTTTGAGAGACTCTGAAAATTGTTCGATCCGCAATCGCGGATCTGGAACATTCGCGCCTCGCGCGCTTTCCCTTGATCGCTCCGACCTGCATTGCGCGGCTTCGCGTTGCCGACCGCGTGATGTTGTTCGTGCCGGTCTTGAAGGTCGCGATCCTGGAGATCAATTCCAATGTTGAGTGTTGTGACGAACCAACCTTGGGACGCGTCTTGGCCCTGATCGACCTGCGACAAATAATCTCGTGATCGCCGCGGTCCTCGCTTGACAAAAACTCGGAACGGGCTACGTATGTAAATGTTATTTACATTCACGTAGCCGCCACCCAGGGAGATGATAAATGACCCCCACCGCTGACGTTCATCGCTGGAACGGCCCGACGGAGGGCCATTACCGGCGTCCAGGCTTGTTCGAGTCGCCTTGGCATCCTGGCTGGATCGCCTTGACAGTGCTCGGTTTTATCTTCTGGTGGCCGGTTGGCCTCGCACTTCTCTTCTACACACTCGGGAGCAGGAAAATGGGTTGCTGGAGCCATAACGACCGTTGGTCGAACAAGATGGAGCGGATGCAGTACAAGATGGAGCGGATGCGTGACCGCATGGAGCGTCGCGGCTTCGGCTTCGGTCCGCCGTCGAGCGGCAACCGCGCCTTCGACGAATACCGCGTCGAGACGCTGCGTCGCCTCGAGGAAGAACAGAAGGAATTCAAGGATTTCCTCGAGCGTCTGCGCCACGCCCGCGACAAGGAGGAGTTCGACCAGTTCATGGCGCAGCATCGAACGCGCCCGACTCCGCCGTCGGACGGTCAGCCGCAGGCGTAAGCACTTCTCGTTGTAAACGATCGTTACATCGCCGCCCATCCGCGTCCCGGATGGGCGGCTTTCTTATTTGAGGGAAATTTTCCGTGAGGTTGATCGGAAAACGGCTTTGATAACCTCGCGTTAACCATGGCGGGCGCTTGGTTGGACCCGGGAAAAACCAGCGTCAGCCCTCGTTTTGACACGTTGGCAGGGGATGCAGGACCCGGCTTTGGACGGGCCCCCCATGCGAATTGGCAGAACCGGCGTTGGCAGACGACGCGGTATGGCGCGTGATCGCGGACCGCGAGACGCGCCACTCCCGGGAATGATTGGGACACTTGCGTTGAGAGGATACCGCTTATGAATCCGGCCGATGTGGCGCAGTCAGCTTTGCCGCTGGCCTCCTCCGACGTGTCATTGATTGCGCTGTTCTTTCAAGCCCATTGGGTGGTGAAGGCGGTGATGCTTGGCCTGTTGGCCTGCTCGGTGTGGGTCTGGGCCATCGCCATCGACAAGATCCTGCTCTACGGCCGCACGCGACGGGCGATGGACCGTTTCGAGCAGGCGTTCTGGTCGGGTGAGTCGATCGAGGAGTTATATCGCTCGCTCGCGTCCAAGCCGACGCAATCAATGGCGGCCTGCTTTGTCGCCGCGATGCGCGAGTGGAAACGCTCATTCGAAAGCCAGGCGCGTTCGTTCGCCGGCCTTCAGATGCGGATCGAGAAGGTAATGAACGTTTCGATCGCGCGTGAGATCGAGCGGCTCGAGCGCCGCTTGCTGGTGTTGGCGACCGTCGGCTCCGCCGGCCCCTTCGTCGGTCTGTTCGGCACGGTCTGGGGTATCATGTCGAGCTTCCAGTCGATCGCGGCCTCGAAGAACACGTCGCTGGCTGTCGTGGCCCCCGGTATCGCGGAAGCGCTGTTCGCGACGGCCGTCGGCCTTATCGCCGCCATCCCGGCGACCATTTTTTACAACAAATTCACGGCAGAGGTGAACCGGCAGGCGCAGCGCCTGGAGGGATTTGCCGACGAATTCTCCGCAATCCTGTCGCGCCAGATTGACGAGCGCGCGTAAGCGTGAGGGGCCAATTGTGAGCACCGCATCATGGGCATGAACATCGCGGGAGCATCGGGCGGCGGACGCGGCCGGCGTCGGCGCGCGGCGCCGATGGCGGATATCAACGTCACTCCGATGGTCGACGTCATGCTGGTGTTGCTCATCATCTTCATGGTGTCAGCGCCGCTATTGACGGTTGGCGTGCCGCTCGATCTGCCGCAGACCCAGGCCAAGAGCCTCGATCAGGACAAGAATCCCCTGACGTTGTCGGTCAATCTCAAGGGCCAGGTGTTTCTCAACGATACCGAGATCGCCATCGACGAACTGGTGCCGAAGCTGAAAGCGATCACCGAAGCGCGTGCCGGTATGGACGAGCGAATTTTTGTACGTGGCGACAAGAAGGTTGATTACGGCACCGTCATGAAGGTGATGGGGCGGCTGTCGTCCGCCGGATTCCGTCGTGTCGCCTTGGTGACCGAGGTGGAGCAGGGAAGCTGAGGTGAAAGTCGACAAGACCCTCGTCGCGTCGGTAGCCCTGCACGTGCTCGTGATCGGGTGGGGTCTCGTGTCGTTTTCAGCTCGCTCGCTGGAAGCGCCGCCGCCGGAGTCGATGCCGGTCGATATCATCTCCGCCGATCAATTGTCGAAGATCACCGCCGGCAGCAAGACCGGCGAGAAGGAAAAGCCGAAGCCTCTGGTCGAGAAGGTCGCCGAGGCGAAACCGGTCGACGATACCGCCGGCAAGATCACCGAAAAGCCCGAAGTAAAGACCGAGGCCGCGCCCGAGCCGCCGCCGAAGCCGGTGGAAAAGCCCGTCGAGAAAAAGCCTGATCCGCCGAAGCCGGTCGCCGAGCACAAGCCAAAGGACGAGCCGAAGCCGATTGAGAAGAAGCCTGATCCGCCGAAGGTCGATCCGATCGCGGAGGCACTGAAAAAGGACGAGGCCAAGAAGCCGACGCCGAAGCCGCAGGCCAAGGCGGCGCCGCCGAAGCCGCCGGAGCCGAAGCGTGAGCGCACCTTCGATCAGTCTAAGATCGCTGCCTTGCTCGACAAACGCGATCCGACGCGCCACGCCGCGACGGGCGAGCAGCTCAACTCAACGGCGTCGCTTGGCGCCGCGCACGGCACTGCTGCCACCCTGTCGCAATCCGAACTCGATGCCTTGCGGGCACGGCTAACCAAATTGTGGAACGTACAGGCCGGCACCGAGCATCCGGAAGAACTGATTGTCGATATCCGCATCCGTCTGACGCCCGACAAGCGGCTGGCGGCTCCACCGGAGATCGTATCCCGTGGCTCGTCGCCGCGTTATCGGGCGGCTGCGGATGCCGCCATGCGCGCGGTGTTGCAGGCTCAGCCTTACGATATGCTGCGGCCCGGGACTTACGATCAGTGGAAGGATATGATTGTCACATTCGATCCGCGCCAGATGTTCAACGGCTAATGTTTTACCGATACTCCTGAAGTGAGCGAGCGATGCCCCTGATGTCATCTTTTCCGTCCGCAATGTCGTTGACTCGCCGGCACGCACTGATCGGCGGCGCGGGTGTCGCCGCCGGCCTTTTGCTGCCGTCGCTGGCGCGGGCGCAAACCCGCTTGCAGGTGACGGAAGGCAACGTCGCGCCGCTGCCGATCGCGATTCCGAATTTCGTTCCGGGCACGCCATCGGACGGCGAGGTCAGCAACGGTGTGGCGCAAGTCATTACCAATAACCTCAAGCGCAGCGGCCTGTTCGCGCCGATCGATCAGGCGGCTTTCATCGAGAAAATCACCAATATCGATTCAGCGCCGCAGTTTGCGAACTGGAAGAGCATCAACGCGCAGGCGCTGGTCACCGGCCGTATGACGCGGCAGGGCGATGGCCGGCTCAAGGCTGAATTTCGCTTGTGGGATGTCGCGTCGGGGCAGCAACTGACAGGTCAGCAATACTTCACGTCGCCGGAATACTGGCGGCGCATCGCTCACATCATTTCCGACCAGATCTATGAACGCCTCACTGGCGAAAAGGGCTACTTCGACAGTCGCGTGGTGTTTGTCGATGAGAGCGGCACGGCGCAGCGTCGCGTCAAGCGGCTGGCGCTGATGGATCAGGATGGCGCCAACGTGCGCTACCTGACCCGTGGTTCCGATCTGGTGCTGACGCCGCGGTTCTCGCCCTCGACGCAAGAGATCACCTATATGGAATTCGGGCAGGGCGATCCGCGGGTCTACCTGTTCAATATCGAAACCGGACAGCGCGAGATCGTCGGTAATTTCCCCGGCATGTCGTTCTCGCCGCGATTCTCTCCGGATGGTCAGCGCATCATCATGAGCTTGCAGCAGGGCGGCAACTCGAACCTGTTCGTCATGGATCTCCGCTCGAAGTCGACGACGCGGCTGACGGACACGCCGGCCATCGACACCTCGCCGTCCTATTCGCCGGACGGGGCGCGGATCTGCTTCGAGTCCGATCGCGGCGGAAAGCCGCAGATTTACCTGATGCCCGCCGGCGGCGGCGGTGCGCAGCGTATCTCGTTCGGGGAGGGGAGCTACTCGACGCCGGTGTGGTCACCGCGTGGCGACTATATTGCCTTCACCAAGCAGGGCGGGGGACAGTTCGCGATCGGGATCATGAAACCCGATGGATCGGGCGAGCGCATTCTGACATCCGGCTTCCACAACGAAGGTCCGACGTTCGCGCCCAACGGTCGCGTCGTGATGTTCTTCCGCGATCCAGGTGGCGGCGGCGGACCCTCGCTTTACACCGTGGATATCTCCGGCCGAAACGAACTGAAGGTGCCGACGCCGGGTTATGCCTCCGATCCCGCATGGTCGCCGCTGTTATCGTAAACGATCCGTTAACGCACTCAACTGCCACGTGCGAATAACGACCGATTGTCCGTAGTCAACTGAAACGGCGGTTGTATCGCGACATTTGGCGGGACATCGCAATATCTTGGTAACGATGTTCGCTCAGGAAGACTTCATCTGCACGCGGTATGACTGTGGGGCCTAAACAGGGTCCGCGCGCAGACGATGCAGTTGTTCGAAACAAAAAGACGGCACCAGGACGAACGGTTGTCGCCGACGATTTATGCGGCGCTCGTGGATTCGCTGTTCATGAATCCCGCGCCGATGATCTTTGGCGCGTTCGGCCCCGCGATCGCGGCCGCCGTCGTTGCTTTCGTCACGGGTGATATCTGGTGCTGGCTCAGCGTGCCGCTGTTCATCGCGGTCGGGATCGCACGCGCCTATCAGATGTATCGCTACAAGCGGCGGAATGCGGGCCTGACCGTCAGCGAGGCCGTTGTCTGGGAAAAGCGTTATCGGATCGGCGCCATCGCCTATGGCCTTGCCCTCGGTATCTGGGGCGTGACGGTGTTGATGCGCACCGACGACGCGGCCGCGCATATGCTGTGCGTGACGACGGTTGTCGCCTACACCTCCGGCGGAGTCGGCCGGACATTCGGACGTCCGAATATTTTCCATCTTCAGGTGCTTCTGGGATGCGGTCCGGTTTTCATCGCCCTGATAGCATTCGGCGGCATCTATTATTATGCACTTGCGCTGCTCAGTTTCGTGTTCTTCGCGGCGATCCGCCGGCTGACGTCGAGCCTGCAACGCATCTATGTCAACGCCTGGATCGCACGCGAGCGCGAGGCGGCGCTGGTCAGTCAGTTCGATACCGCATTGAACAACATGCCGCACGGTCTGTGCATGTTCAATGTCGACGGGCGTCTCGCGGTAATGAACCATCGTTTCAGCGAGATGATGGGATTGCCCGGAGAAGTCGTGCTGCGCGGCGTCCATGCGCGTGAGATTGTTGCGGAGTGCCGACGTTCGGAAATTCTCGCGGAAGACAGCGCGAACCTGATCCTGTCGGAGATCGAAAATTCGCAGGCCGGAGAGATCATCACGGTGGAGCCGCATGCGGGGATGCGGGCGCTGTCGTGGACTTTCCAGCCGATGGCCGGTGGCGGCAGCGTCGTGCTGGTCGAAGACATCACCGAACGGCGCATGGCCGAAGCCAAGATCACGCATCTGGCGCGGTTCGACGAACTCACCGGCTTGCCTAATCGGGTCAATTTCCGCGACGAGATCGAACGCTTGTTGGCTCAATCGCAAGGCTCGACGTCAGCATTGCTGTTTATCGATCTCGATCAGTTCAAGCAGGTCCACGATACGCTGGGTCATCCATGCGGCGACCGGCTGCTGTGCATGGTCGCCGACCGGCTGCGCGAAATGATGCGGGCGGACGATTTTGTCGCTCGTTTCGGCGGTGACGAATTCGTCGTGTTCCAGCGCAACATCACCTCGAACGAGGATGCCGCCAGCCTGGCGCGGCGCATCGTCGAGCGATTGAGCGAGCGCTACGAGATCGACTTGCATCTCGTCGAGATCGGCGCCAGCGTTGGCATCGCCGTCACCTCGCCATCGATCAGCGCCGACGTTCTGCTCAAGAATGCCGATATGGCGCTCTATCGCGCCAAGGCCGACGGCCGCGGTACCTTCTGTTTCTTCCGCGAGGAAATGGCGGAGACGGTGGAAGCGCGCCGCATCCTCGAACTCGATCTGCGGCGGGCATTGGCCGACGAAGAGTTCGAATTGTACTATCAGCCACTGGTCAACTTGAAGTCAGGGCGAATTCTGACGTGCGAAGCGCTGCTGCGCTGGAATCATCCGGAGCGTGGGACGGTGTCTCCCGTTGACATCATTCCGGTCGCCGAGGATATGGGCCTGATCGTCGATCTTGGTCGCTGGATTTTGCGCAAGGCCTGCATGGAATGCATGAAGTGGCCGGACGGTGTCAGCGTCGCGGTCAATTTCTCGTCGCAGCAGTTCCATCAGCGTGATGTGCTCAGCGAGGTTCGTTACGCTCTGGAGGTGTCGGGATTGCCCGCGAAGCGCCTCGAGGTCGAAATCACCGAATCGTCGCTGCTGCGCAATACGCAGTGGACCCGCCACGCGCTGACGCAATTGAACAATGAAGGCGTGCGAATTTCGCTCGACGATTTCGGGACCGGCTATTCGAGCTTGAGTTATCTGCACAATTTCCCGCTTCACAAGGTGAAGATCGACCGCTCGTTCCTTGAAGGGATCGACACCGATCGTCCCTTGACGCTGCTTCGCGGCGTTGCACGGCTTAGCGCCGATCTCGGCATGTCCGTGGTGGTCGAAGGCATCGAGACGAACGAGCAGCTTGAACTGATCAGCGCGGATGGCACCGTCACCGAAGCGCAGGGATATCTTTTCAGCCGGCCGGTTCCGGCAACGGCGATCCGTCAATTGCTGAGTGCTTCGCACGGGCGTCGACCGTCCGAAAACAATCTTGTCGCATTGCCGTCGCGATCGACGGGGTAGTGGTTTTTTGATTCCGACCTTTGCAAGGAGGCTCCCCGAACGGGCCTCGATTATTGATATCGGATCGTTGGAATTCCCGCAGTGCAACTGAGTGAGCAACACGCGCCTCGATCGCGCTTGTGCACACAGCATTAACCTTACTGCTTTGATAGCTTTGCACTTCGCTTAAGAAAGCATTAACTTTTGTAAATGCACCGCGCGTTGCTCAGGACTGCGCAGGAATCTTGCGATGAGTCAGGCTGAACAGACCCGGGGTCGCCAGTTCGAACGTGGCATCGAACTTCTCGATCGCGTCGACTATCAGTTGGCGGAAACCGACGCCGAGAAGGACGAGATTTATCGCCTGCGTTATCGCGCCTATCTTCAGGAAGGCGCCATCCTGCCGAACCGTGATCACAAGATCAGCGATCGGTTCGACGACCTGCCGAACAGTTGGATATTCGGCATTTGTCTCGACGGAGAGCTCGTCAGCTCGCTGCGCATTTCCGTTGCCTCACCTGAGCATCCGGTCACCCCTTCGGTGGAGGTGTTTCCGGAGTTGCTGAAACCTGAGCTGGCCAAGGGCAAGGTCATGGTGGACCCGACGCGTTTTGTCGCGGAGCCCGCGCGCGCCAGCCGGTTTCCCGAATTGCCCTATATGACGCTGCGGTTGGCCTACGTCGCTTGCCAATACTTCAATGCGGACATCGGATTAGCCTCCGTGAGGGCGGAACATCAGGCATTCTACCGCCGGATCTTCCTCCGCACCCTCGCGCCGCCGCGCGACTATCCCGGCCTGATCAAGCCGATCAGTCTGATGGCGATTGATTTTCCGGATCAGCGGGACAAGGTTTTCGCGCGTTTCCCTCACTTGCGCTCAAGTTACTTCGAGCGTCGGATGTTGTTCGAGCGACGACACTCGCGGAACCCATCTATCGTGCGATTGCCCGAACGGCCGTTCGAACGCGCCTCGATCGTCCCGAGGTCATAGGTTTCGGCGAAACTCGCATTCCGGAAGGGATTGTCGGTCCGCGCCAATCCCGGGCGCCTGCTTCCGGGTCGCGCCGCGCAGGCTCATATTCCCATTCACTTTCATGCCATATTTGCTCGCCATTAACCATCCCGTCCGGTTGTTGGTGGCTGACGGCATTTGATTGGTTCTGGCAACGTCTCATCAAGGTTGATGGAACGTTCGCTTAACCAACCCCCTGTAGACCGGGTCATCAGACAAAATCGTGAGCGTGGAGGCTCCGGAATGACCTATCAAAAGCGATTCCTCCAGGGATTGAAGTTGGCGGCTGTGCTGGCAGTGGCGCTGTCGATGGGCGCCTGCGCCAACAAGAACGGGCTTGGGGCTGACGGAGCAGGCATGGCTGGCGCCGCGACGCCGGGCAGTCAGCAGGATTTCGTGGTGAATGTCGGCGATCGCGTCTTCTTCGAGAGCGACCAGACCGATCTCACTCCGCAGGCTGTCGCGACGCTGGAAAAGCAGGTGCAGTGGCTGCAAACCTACAATCGCTACTCCTTCACGATCGAAGGTCATGCGGACGAGCGCGGCACGCGTGAATACAACATCGCACTCGGCGCGCGTCGTGCCCAGGCGGTGCGATCGTTCTTCATCTCGCGCGGCATTCCGGCCCAGCGGATGCGCACCATCTCCTACGGCAAGGAGCGGCCGGTCGCGGTTTGTAACGATATCTCATGCTGGTCGCAGAACCGCCGCGCGGTCACCGTGTTGAACGCTAGCTCCTGATCCGTGCGATCACCGGGTTGATTTTTGGCCGGCGCCTTCGGGCGCCGGTTTTGTTTTGACGATGAATCGTCGCAGCAGAAAACGAAGATCTGATTTTGCCAGAAGCGTCAGTGCGCGCTATTATTTAGGGGATCACGGGTGCGATCTATCCGGTGATTTGAGCCGAATCCGTGTAGTCACATTTTTGGCGTACTCCGACCCTCAAGCTCGAGTTCCAGAACGGCGCCATTCATTCGTCAGGCTAACATGTCAGTCAGAACTGCAAAGCTCGCGTTTCCTCAAATCGCGCGCGTCACGGTCGTGGCCGCGGCGCTTGCGATATCCTCGTCGTCGGTACTTGCGCAAAACTATGACGATGACAACGGCGATCCGGCGATGAGGGTCGAGCAACTGGAGGGTCAGTTGCGACGGCTCACTGGCCAGAACGAGGAATTGCAGCACCGTAATCGCATGCTCGAGCAGCAGCTCCAGCAGTTGCAAGGTGCTGCCGGCGGCCAACCCGCTGGCGCGTCGGCGAATGTCGCGGGCTCCCCACCTGTTCAGCAGGTCGCCCCGGCTGGAGCCGGCTACGGACAGCCGCCGCAGCGTCAACCGTCGTATGGCCAACCGTCCACACAGTCATCCGTCGCGGGTCAGCCCTCGGGTCCGCAGGAGCAGGTGCCGATCGCGCGCGGGCCAGGCCGCGGCGACGCATTTGATCCGAGCCGCAATCCCAACGCGCCGGGGGCGCCGCGTGTTCTCGGCAGCACGCAGCAGGTCCCGGCCAGCCAGCAAGCTCCGGTCGGTGCGCCCGGCGGCCGCGATGCCGGCGAACCGCTCAATCTGTCCAATGTCGGGAGCCCGTCGCAGTCCGACAACGGTGGCGGGGGAGGGTTGACCACCTTGCCGCCTTCGGCGTCGCCGCGCGATGAATTCGATCTCGGCATCGGTTACATGCAGCGCAAGGACTATGCGCTGGCCGAGGAGACCATGCGCAATTTCAGCCGTCGTTACCCGAACGACCGGCAGGTGGCGGATGCCCAGTATTGGGTCGGCGAAAGCCTGTTCCAACGTCAGAAGTATCGCGAAGCCGCCGAATCTTTCCTTGCCGTCACCTCGAAGTACGATACCTCGGCGAAAGCGCCGGACGCGTTGCTGCGGCTGGGCCAATCGCTCGCGGCGCTGAAGGAAAAGGAAGCGGCCTGCGCCGCGTTGGGCGAGGTGGCGCGGAAATATCCGCAGGCGTCGCGCGGCATCAAACAAGCGGTGGATCGCGAGCAGAAGCGGGTGAAGTGCTGAGCTTGAGGAACTGCGTCGGTTGACGGCCGATCCCGATATCTCCGCCCAAGATTTCAGGATGGTCAGATTTCAAGGACGCATGCCGGCTCATGACCTTGCGCCTGGATTGTGCCATCGTCCCGCTTCGCGGGGGTGATGATGTCGGACGATCAGTCGCCAATTTCGGCTAGCGAAGCCAGGTCGCTATTCGCGGAGTGGAAGCAGTCTCCGTCGTTGATTCTTGCTGTGTCGGGTGGCCCGGACTCGGTCGCGATGCTTTGGCTCGCTGCCCGCTGGCGCCGTGCATTGAAGCGCGGACCCCGACTTGTCGCGGTTACCGTCGATCATCAGTTGCGCCCCGAGGCTGGACGAGAGGCGGCCGGCGTCAAGCGATTGGCGCGAGACCTTGGCGTTGAGCATCGCACCTTGCGGTGGCGCGGCGCCAAGCCTGCGACCGGAGTGCCGGCAGCAGCGCGCGACGCGCGTTATGCCTTGTTGCTGAAGGCCGCGCGTCAATGCGAGGCCGCCCATATTCTCACGGCTCATACCCGCGACGATCAGGCCGAAACGTTCCTGATGCGAATGGCTCGCGGGAGCGGCATTGCAGGCTTGGGGGCGATGGCGCGGCAGTCGCCGCGCCAAGGTGCGATCGTCGTGCGGCCCTTGCTTGACGTGCCGAAGGCGCGGCTGCTGGCGACGCTCGACAAAGCGGGGGTCCCGTATGCGTTCGATCCAACCAACATCGATGCCAAATATACTCGCCCGCGGTTACGGGCCTTGATGCCGCTATTGGCGGCCGAGGGATGCAACGCGCGCAATCTGGCCCGGCTGGCCGGCCGGCTGGGGCGCGCCAATGCGGCCTTGGAGTTGATGGCCGATGGCGCCGAACGATTTTTTGCACTCCGTGATGGCGGGGCGCCGCAGCCCGGTTTTGATTTTGATGCATTTGTCGCACTGCCCGAGGAAATCAGGGTTCGTGTCCTGCTGCGGGCGATCGGTCGCGTGGGTACCGAGGGGGTCCCTGAACTTGGCAAGGTCGAGGCTTTGCTAGGGGCTATTGAAGCCGCGGGGTCGATCTCCGGAAAACCTGGAACCGCCGGCCGGCTCCGACAAACTCTCGCCGGTGCCCTGATCACCGTCGCGAGGGGGCGTATTCGCGTCGAGTCTGCGCCGCCGCGGCGGAAGGCCGGGCCAAACCGGGGCGGATAAAAGCGTCGGAGATCGGCTAGATAGTGACGATAATTGCCATTATTTGAACCCAGAATGCATTCAATGGCATCCAGATGCGCTAAATAGTCCTGACCAGTTCCCTTGGCAGGGGCTGAAGCGACACTTAAATTAAGAATATCCGTCCAAGGCAGGAGGTCGCGCGACGCGCGGCCACGAAGGAATCTCGATGAACGCCAATCTGCGCAATTTCGCCCTCTGGGTCATCATCGTCTTGCTGCTGTTGGCCTTGTTCACGCTGTTTCAGAACCCCGGCCAGCGCACCTCGTCGCAGGACATCTCGTTCTCGCAACTCCTCACCGAAGTCGACCAGAATCATGTTCGCGACGTTGTGATCCAGGGGCCGGAGATCCACGGCACCTTCACCAATGGCGCGAGCTTCCAGACCTATGCCCCGAACGATCCGGGGCTGGTGAAGAAGCTGTACGATGCCAAGGTCCAGATCACCGCCAAGCCGCCCGGTGACAACGTGCCGTGGTTCGTGTCCTTGCTGGTATCGTGGCTGCCGTTCATCGCCTTGATCGGCGTGTGGGTGTTCCTGTCGCGGCAGATGCAGGGCGGCGCCGGCAAGGCGATGGGTTTTGGCAAGTCGCGAGCAAAGATGCTCACGGAAGCCCATGGGCGCGTCACCTTCGAGGATGTTGCCGGCGTCGACGAGGCCAAGCAGGATTTGCAGGAGATCGTCGAGTTCCTGCGTGACCCTGGCAAGTTCCAGCGGCTCGGCGGACGCATTCCGCGCGGTGTGCTGCTGGTTGGGCCTCCCGGTACCGGTAAGACTTTGATTGCGCGTGCGGTGGCGGGCGAAGCCAACGTGCCGTTCTTCACCATTTCCGGTTCGGACTTCGTTGAAATGTTTGTTGGCGTTGGCGCGAGCCGCGTCCGCGACATGTTCGAGCAGGCCAAGAAGAACGCGCCGTGCATCATCTTCATCGACGAAATCGACGCGGTCGGCCGTCATCGTGGCGCCGGTCTCGGCGGCGGCAATGACGAGCGCGAGCAGACGTTGAACCAGTTACTGGTCGAGATGGACGGCTTCGAGGCCAACGAGGGCGTGATCCTCATCGCCGCGACCAACCGTCCCGATGTGCTCGATCCGGCGTTGCTGCGTCCGGGCCGCTTCGACCGTCAGGTCGTCGTGCCGAATCCGGACGTCGTCGGCCGCGAGCAGATCCTCAAGGTGCATGTCCGCAAGGTGCCGCTGGCTCCGGATATCAACCTCAAGACCATTGCCCGTGGTACGCCCGGCTTCTCCGGCGCCGATCTGATGAACCTCGTCAACGAGGCCGCGCTGACCGCCGCCCGCCGTAACAAGCGGATGGTGACGCAAGCCGAGTTCGAGGAGGCCAAGGACAAGGTTATGATGGGCGCCGAGCGCAAGTCGCTGGTCATGACCGAGGAAGAAAAGCTGCTGACGGCTTACCACGAGGGCGGCCACGCCATCGTGGGTTTGAATGTCGTCGCCACCGACCCGATCCACAAGGCGACCATCATTCCGCGTGGCCGCGCGCTCGGCATGGTCATGCAATTGCCGGAACGCGATAAATTGTCGATGTCGCTCGAGCAGATGACCTCGCGTCTCGCCATCATGATGGGCGGCCGCGTCGCGGAGGAAATGATCTTCGGCCGCGAGAAGGTGACCTCGGGTGCCGCCTCCGACATCGATCAGGCGACGCGTCTTGCCCGCATGATGGTGACGCGCTGGGGCCTCTCGGAAGAGCTCGGCACCGTGTCCTATGGCGAGAATAACGACGAGGTGTTTCTCGGCATGCAGGTCAATCGCCAGCAGAACGTCTCCGAGGCGACCGCGCAGAAGATCGACAACGAGGTCCGGCGTCTGGTCGAAACCGGCTACAAGGATGCGACGCGAATCCTGACCGAAAAGCGTGCCGATCTGGAAGCGCTTGCCAAGGGGCTGCTTGAATACGAGACGCTGACCGGTGACGAGATCACCGATTTGCTCGACGGCAAGAAGCCAAATCGCGAATCGGTGCTTGAGCCGTCTGGGCCGCGCACCTCGGCGGTGCCGCCGGCCGGCAAACAGCGTCCGCGTCCGGACCCCGACACCGGTCTCGAACCGCAGCCGCAGGCGTAAACGCGACAGAACGGACTAATCAAAACGCGGCGGCGACGCCGCGTTTTTTTGTTGAATGACGGCTCTTGCTGACGGCGACAGGTGTAGGCGACGCTGCCCGAACAGATCGTTGCGCATAACGACTATGATTCCGCACCGCTTGACCTGATCGCGACTTGCCCGCACGCATACACGCGGATGCGGGCTCCATCATGACATCGAAACTGATCAAGGCTCCGGCTTATTGGGCCAAGGATGCGATCTGGCCGGGCATCGTCGCCATCGGCCCGATGCTGCCGGGGACGCTGGCGTTCGGCATGGCATTCGGTGCGCTGTGCGCTCAGAAGCAGTTCTCGCTGGCCGAAGTCGAAGTGATGATGGCGTTCGTCTATGGCGGACTGTCGCAATTCGTCGCGGTGCAGGCCTGGCCCGATCACCTCACGGCGTCATCGATCGCAACGCTGGCGCTGCTGACACTCACGGTGAATATCCGTTTCGGATTGATGAGTGCCTCGCTGCGATCGTGGTTCGGAACGTTGCCGCGCTGGCAGTCCTATCCCTCGATGCTGCTGGTGACTGATGGCGGATGGCTGGCGGCGACGCGCTATCGCGATCACGGCGGCGCCAATGCGTGGTTCTTTGTCGGCGGCGGCCTCGTTCTCTATTTCCTTTGGCTGGTAGCGGCGATTCCCGGCTATGTGCTGGCGGAGCAATTGGCCGATCCCAGGAAGTATGGCGTCGATCTGGCGATGCCGGCGTTCTATGCGGCGATGCTGGTGCCGGCCTGGAAGGGTTTGCGCCGTGCCATCCCTTGGGGCGTCGCGGGCATCGTGGCGCTCGGCGTGCATTGGCTGGTGCCGGGCTGGTGGTTCATCATCATCGGCGCGATTTCAGGGGCTGTCAGCGCCGGGCTGATGCAGCCCGACGACACAGCGCGCGAGCCGTTACATGGCTGATGTTTTGCGCAGCGATGTGATGCTGGCTTTCGCCGTGATGACCGCAGTGACGGTCGCGGCACGCCTCGGCGGATTCTGGCTGATGTCCTACGTACCGGTGACACCGCGCGTGCGCCGCATGCTGGATGCATTGCCGGGATCAATCATCGTCGCGGCAGCGCTCCCCGTCGCGGTCAATGGCGGGCCGGTCGTGATGTTCGCCATCCTTGCCGCGATCGCGGCAACCATTGTGTCGCGTAACGATTTCATTGCGGTGATCGTGGGCATGGCGGTCGCGGCAGCGGCGCGTGCCGCTGGCTTCGGCGGCTGAAACTCTGTCGGATTCGACCGGCTATCGCTACCGGTGAGTAGTAGTGATCTGTTTTACAATCAAAGGCTTGTCATTGGCTCTGAATAGGTGTTCACTTCTTCTCGGGATGGGACATCGGGGCAGGCGAATCCATGGTTTATCGGCGCACCCAGCAAGTGGTGAAACGTCTGGCGGCGCGGCGAAGCGCCATTCTGGTGGCGGCCCGCGATGCCGCCATTGAGGGCGGAATGAGCGCGGTGCAGATCGCGCCGGTGGCCGCCCGCGCCAACGTCGCGGCGGGAACGGTCTATCGCTATTTCCCGTCAAAGGCTGAGTTGATTTCCGAATTGATCGTCGATGTATCGCGCGACGAACTGGCTGCGATCCGCCGCGCGGCCGACGCCGCACCGGGGCCATCGTCGGCATTGGCGGCGGCCGTCACCACGATCGCGGTGCATATCGTCTCGCATCGCAAGCTGGCGTGGGGAATTCTCGCGGAGCCGGTCGACGTCGACGTTAGCGAATCGCGGTTGGCGTGCCGTCGCGATATCGCGGGTGAGATCGAACTGCGGATCGCGGCCGCGGTGCGTGCCGGGCATTTGCCGGCGCAGGACACCGCACTGGCCGCGACGGCATTGCTGGGCGCCTTGCACGAGTCGCTGGTTGGCCCGCTGGCGCCGGCTAACCTCGACGACCCGATCAAACTCCGCGACGCGGTGCAGACCACGACATTGCTGGCCCTGCGCGCCGTCGGCGTGATGGACGCGCGGGCGCGCGGCCTGGTGGTTCAATCGGTGTTGCCGGCCTTGCCGGCTAAAATGGCAATCGGCGCCTAGAGCCACAGTTCCGATCAAATCGGAACGGTGGCTCTAGATTCGGACCTTGACGCGTTTTCTCGACGCGAACCGGTATCCACTTCGCTTGAAAGCGCTCGAAGCGCTCACCCGATCACTGCTTGATTTTGCCGTCCTTGTCGAACTGCGCGATGAAGGCCCAGAGGTTGTCGACCTCGGACTCCTTGGTGATGCCGGCGAAGACCATCTTGGTGCCGGGAATCTTGGCCTTGGGCGCCTTGATGTAGTCCTTGAACTCCTTCTCATTCCAGGTGATGCCGGAATTCTTGTTGGCATCCGAATAGGCGTAGCCTTCCACCGATCCCGACTTGCGGCCGTTCAGACCGTTCAGTTCGGGGCCGACCTTGTTCTTGGCGTTTTCGCCGATGGAATGACAGGCCATGCACTTGTTGAAGGCGGTCTTGCCGGCGGCGACATCCTGAGCGTGAGCCGCGGAGATGGCGAACGAGAAAGCGATGGCCGTAACGGTGAGGAGTTTCATGGAAATTGTCCCGAGTTGTGGGTGACGTGTTGAACCGCGTCCAACGCGCCGCGCAAAGAAGTTGATCTTTCTCGCGGGAGGCGCGTAAATGTGATGCCACATTAGAGTTGTTCCAGACAAGCGGGCTATAGTCGTAGGTCTTGCACCGCTGCGCCAAAGCGCAAGCGTCCCGCTATTCGGAGTGTGTTGATGTCCATCAAGATGCCGGTGCCGGACGCGGGCGTGCTGGGCCGCCGCGAAGAGATCATCACGGCGCTGCGGCGCATCGTGCCCGGCGAGGGCGTGATCTCCAGCGCTGCCGAGATGGTTCCCTACGAATCCGATGCGCTGAACTCGTATCGCCAGCCGCCGATGGTGGTGGTGCTGCCCAACACCACGGAGCAGGTCGCGCAGGTTCTCAAGTATTGCCATGACAACGGCATCCGAGTGGTGCCGCGCGGGTCGGGGACGTCGCTGTCGGGAGGCTCGCTGCCGCTGGCCGATGCCGTGCTGCTCGGCATGGGCAAGTTCAAGCGCATCCGCGAGATCGATTTCGACAATCGTGTCGTCGTCACCGAGCCGGGCGTGACTAACCTCGCCATCAGCCAGGCGGTGGCGCATGCCGGGTTCTACTACGCGCCCGATCCGTCGTCGCAGATCGCATGCTCGATCGGCGGCAACATTGCGGAGAATTCCGGCGGCGTGCATTGCCTGAAATACGGCATGACCACCAACAACGTGCTCGGCTGTGAGATCGTCCTTATCACCGGCGAGATCCTGCGGATCGGCGGCAAGGCGCCGGAATGCAGCGGCTACGATCTGATGGGCGTCATCACCGGCTCCGAGGGGCTGCTCGGCGTCGTGACCGAAATCACCGTACGTATCCTGCAAAAGCCCGAGACCGCGCGCGCGGTGATGGCGGGATTTCCCAGTGTGGAGTCGGCCGGCGAATGTGTGGCGCGCATCATCGCGGCGGGGATCATTCCGGCCGGGATGGAGATGATGGACAAGCCGGCCACCGCCGCCGCCGAAGCCTTCGTCAATGCCGGCTATCCGCTCGACGTCGAGGCGCTGCTGATTGTCGAGCTCGATGGCCCCAAGGTCGAAGTCGACGAACTGATCCTGCGGGTGGATGCTATCGCCCGCGAGTGCGGCCAGACCACCTGCCAGATATCGAACTCCGAAGAGGAGCGGTTGCTATTCTGGGCCGGGCGCAAGGCGGCGTTTCCGGCGGTCGGGCGCATTTCGCCGGACTACATCTGCATGGACGGCACCATTCCGCGTGGCCGGCTCGCAGAAGCGCTGACGCGTATCCGCGAACTCTCCGAGAAGTATCAGTTGCGCTGTGCCAACGTCTTCCATGCCGGCGACGGCAATCTGCATCCGCTGATCCTGTTCGATGCGAACCTGCCGGGCGAGATGGATAGCGCCGAGGCGTTCGGCGCCGATATCCTGCGCACCTGCGTCGAACTCGGCGGCGTGCTGACCGGCGAGCACGGGGTCGGCGTCGAGAAGCGCGACCTGATGCCGGAGATGTTCAGCGATATCGATCTCGCTCAGCAGCAGCGCCTGAAATGCGCGTTCGACTCGCAAGGGCTATTGAATCCTGGCAAGGTGTTTCCGACCTTGCATCGCTGCGCCGAGCTTGGCCGTGTCCACGTCCATGCCGGCAAGCTGGCGTTCCCCGAACTTCCCCGATTTTAGCGCGAAGTGGCATCCGGTCCGCGTGAAGAAAACGCGTCAAATCAAAGACTCCAGGCAGGCGATTGGTGGATATTCTCAAAGTACGCGACGCGGCTGACGTCGAGCAGGTGGTGCAGGCCACGCTTGCCAACGAGCAGCCCCTCGAAATTCTCGGACACGGCAGCAAGCGGGCCATCGGCCACGCGTCGGCGACCAATGCCGTGCTCGATATGTCGGCGCTCGATGCGATCGTCTCCTACGAGCCGAACGAATTGCTGCTGACGGTCGGCGCCGGCGCGCCGCTGGCCGACGTGTTGTCGCTGATCGATTCCAAGAACCAGCACTTTGCGTTCGAGCCGATGAACTCCGCAAAACTGCTCGGAACCGGCCATGATGCCGGGACCATCGGTGGGATGCTGGCGGCCGGCTTCGCCGGGCCGCGCCGGGTGAAGGACGGCGGCGCGCGCGATCATCTGCTGGGCGCGCATGCGGTGTCTGGTTTCGGAGAGACCTTCAAGACCGGCGGCAAGGTGGTGAAGAACGTCACCGGCTATGACCTCTGCAAGCTGTTGTGCGGATCGTGGGGCACCTTGGCGGTGATGACCGAGGTGACGTTGAAGGTGATGCCGCGGCCCGAGAGCCAGCGCACCCTTGTGCTGCTCGGCCTCGACGACGTGACCGCGGTGCGGGCGATGACGGCGGCGCTCGGCTCGCCGTATGACGTTTCGGGAGCGGCGCATCTTCCGGCGTCGGTGTTGCGAGATACCGACTCGCGACTGACGGAGATCGCCGGCGGCAAGGCGCTGACATTGGTGCGGCTCGAGGGCATCGCGGCTTCGGTGAAGCATCGCGCGGGATCGTTGACAACGACGCTGGCAACCTACGGCGCGGCAGACGTGGTCGACGACGATGTGTCGACGGGTCTTTGGCCGCTCGTGCGCGATGTCACGCCGTTTGCCGCCGACGGGGCTTTTGGCACCCGGCCGGTGTGGCGGATCGTGTGTCCGCCGGCGTCGGGCGGCAAGCTGGGGCAGGGGCTGGCCGGCGATACTGGCGGCGACGTCCTTTACGATTGGGGCGGCGGTTTGATCTGGGCGGCGTTGCCGGCCGATTCCGATGCTCATGCCGCGCTGGTGCGTGGACGCGCCGAAGCCGTCGGCGGCCACGCCACTTTGGTGCGCGCACCGGAAACATTGCGCAGCACGGTTGACGTCTTTCACCCGCCGCAAAGCGGCGTCGCCGCGCTGACCCAGCGGGTCAAGCACAGCTTCGATCCAAAGAATATCCTCAATCGCGGTCGGATGACGCGCGGGACGACGCCATGAGAACCGAATTCACGCTGGCCCAACTGGCCGATCCCGATATCGCCGAAGCCGACAAGATCCTGCGTGCCTGCGTGCACTGCGGCTTTTGCACGGCGACCTGTCCGACCTATGTGCTGCTGGGCGACGAACTCGATAGCCCGCGCGGCCGCATCTACCTGATCAAGCAGATGCTGGAGAAGAACGAGCCGCCGACCGCCGACGTGGTCAAGCATGTCGACCGCTGCCTGTCGTGCCTCGCTTGCATGACCACCTGTCCCTCCGGTGTGAACTACATGCATCTTGTCGATCAGGCACGGGTCAAGATCGAGAAGGAATACGAGCGTCCTCTCACCGAGCAGTGGCTGCGGCGCGTGCTGGCATGGGTGCTGCCTAATCCCAAACTGTTTCGGGCCAGCATGGTATTAGCGCGGCTCGGCCGTCCGCTGCTGGCGCTGCTGCCGACGCCACCGGTCGGGGCTGCCGCTCCGACGCTCGTAAGCCGGGTGCGGGCGATGCTGTCGTTGGCGCCGCGAAGCCTGCCGCCGGCCGGCCCAGCCGCCGGTACGGTATTCGCCGCGATCGGTCCGCGCCGTGGCCGCGTCGCGCTGTTGCAGGGCTGTGCCCAGCAGGTGCTGGCGCCGCGAATCAATCAGGCCGCGATTCGTTTGCTGACGCGTCACGGCATCGAGGTCGTGCTGGTGGCGGACGAAGTTTGCTGCGGCGCGTTGACCCACCACCTCGGACAGGATGACGCGGCGCTCGCCAATGCGCGGGCCAACGTCACGGCTTGGAGCAGGGAGATCGATAGCGGCGGACTCGACGCGATCCTGATCACCACGTCGGGCTGCGGCACCGTCATCAAGGATTATGGCTATTTACTGCGGGAAGATCGCCAATATGCCGAGCGGGCCGCGCGCGTTTCCAGGCTGGCGAAAGACATCACCGAGTATGTCGCGACGCTTGGTCTATCGTCGCCCGAGCGTCGCAGCGATCTGGTTGTCGCTTATCATTCGGCGTGCTCGTTGCAGCATGGACAGAAAATCACACAGCTTCCAAAAGATTTGCTTTCCAAGAATGGATTCGTGGTGAAAGATATCCCGGAGAGCCACCTCTGTTGTGGTTCGGCGGGGACGTACAACATTCTCCAGCCTGAGATTGCGAGCAAGCTGCGTGATCGGAAAGTTGCAAACATTGCGACAACTGGGCCGGACATGATCGCAGCAGGCAACATCGGATGCATGGTTCAGATTGCCAGCGGGACTGACGTTCCGGTGGTGCATACGGTTGAGTTGCTCGATTGGGCGACGGGAGGTCCCAAGCCAGAATTACAAGGAACGGTGTAACTCCGCGGAGAACGCGGACTGCTTGATGTGTCTAAGTCGGCAACAGGAGGACGACGATGGCTAAAGCCAAGAAAGCGCTCAAGTCGAAGGCCAAGAGTTCCAAGAAGAAAGCTGCCAAGTCCGTAAAGAAGGCAGCGAAGAAAGCCTCGGCCAAGAAGGCCGCAAAGAAGGCTCCGAAGAAAAAGAAAGCCAAGGCCGCCGGTCGCAAGCCGGCCAAGAAGGCGGCGGCGAAACGTGCGGCGCCCAAGAAGGCCGTGAAGAAAGCAGCCAAGAAAACGGCGAAGAAAACCGTCAGGCGCAGTGCCAAGAAATCGAGCCCGGCTCGCACGATGATGCCGGCTGCCGCGCCAGCACCGGAGCCGGCACCCTTGCCGCTGTGGAGCAATCCCGAGCCGTCCGATGGCGGCGGTTCTTCCGGGGCGACCTGACGCAAGACCACCGCGCCGCTTCCGGAGTCATCGGGGGCGGCGTTGGTTTTTGTGTGATCCGCTCCGACGACAACGGCCACCTGCTTTTGCTTGAGGCGCGATCAACCCAATCAACGGTCAGATTCTAGTCTGGCTCGGAGGTTGCGGAATTTCGCCGTGCGTGGACTTTTCTCGATTGGATCGACGCACAGCCCAATTACCATCGTCATTCCAGGATCGCCCGTGAAGCGCCTGCGCCCCGGAATGACGGAGTTGGAGCTTTTCGGTCGAATTCGAAAAGGCGCTAGCTTTTCCTCTTTGAGATGGGACCGAGACCGCCACGACTTTCGATCCCGCCGCTAACGTGGATGTTGTCCGCTTGCAACAGTTGGCGCGACATGTCGCTTTGGGCCGTCCAGCCGCCTAATGAGGCAGCAATTGCCCTGCATTGTTGCTTTCCGTTCTTTCCTTCCCCACGCAGATTGAATTCCGCAAGCGAACGCAAGCCAGCGGTTTGTCACCGGGCATCGAAGCCCGGTCATCGACAAAGCGGGCTCAACCAAGTTCGATGGGGATTGCCATGAAGACAATTTATCTCGCCGCCTTCGCGCTATTGGTCGCCGGAACGGCTGTAGCTTCCGCCGCCGATTTGCCGGCGAAGGTTTACACCAAGGCGCCGCCACCCGTTGCCGCCTTCGATCCGTGGGACGTCGCGTTCGGGGCGGGTATCACCAACAACTACCTGTTCCGCGGTGTCAGCCAGTCCAATCGGGAAGCATCGGTCAGCGCCTATTTCGAGCCGCGCTACAACGTCACCAAGGATTTGCAGCTTTATGTCGGTGCTGCCGGTAATAGCATCTCCTTCACCAATCGCGCGGCCGCCGAGGTGGATGTCTATGCCGGCATCCGACCGACATTCGGCGCTTTCGCCTTCGATTTCGGTGTTTGGGGTTATCTCTATCCCGGCGGACAGTGCATCGATGGCAACGCCGGTGGCGTCGCGGCGGGTCTGTGTCCGGCGGGGGCCGCCTTCCTGCCCAACGGCAACTTCATGAAGAAGGATGTCTCCTTCTACGAGGTCTACGGCAAGGTGACCTACACCGTCAGCGACACCTTCTCGGTCGGCGCCAATGCGTTCTATTCGCCCAACTTCCTCAATTCTGGCGCAGACGGCACCTACGCATCGGTCACCGCCAAGGTGACCGCCCCGACCGACTGGTTCGGCAGCAGCGGCGTCGGCATGTATCTGTCGGGGGAGTTCGGGCGCCAGTGGCTCGGCACCTCGGATGCATTCTACGGCAATGTGAAGTTCGCGGACTACAACACCTGGAACGTCGGTATCGGCTTCACCTACAAGGTCTTCACGCTTGACCTCCGCTACTCCGACACCAACCTGTCGAAGGCCGACTGCAATCTCTTTACCAGTGACTTCACTGCGACGGCGGCCGGTTCGAAGTGGTGTGGTGCCGCCGGCATCGTCAAGCTATCGGCCGACCTGACAGCGATGAGCAATCTGAAATAGCCGCTTCCGAACCGGTTGCGGGCAAAGGGCGGCCTGTTGGGCCGTCCTTTGTTTTGAACGGGCCAGTGCCGCTCTATCCACTCATCCCGTCGTCCTTGATCGCATAGGCGACAGCAGCTGTCCCGCTTGGGGTGAGGGCAATCTCGCGCGCATGAAGGGTGTCGAGCGTTCCGCGATGGCCGATCGAGACGATCGTGGTCGACGGAAGTGCCGTAGCGAGGAGGTCATAGAGCTTGGCTTCAGCGGTTTCGTCGAGCGAGGCGGTGGCCTCGTCGAGAAACAGGTAGTCCGGCTTCGCCAGCAGGGCACGTGCAAGGCCGAGCCGCTGCTGTTCGCCGAGCGAGAGCCGCGCGTTCCAGTGTGCCTCTTCGTCGAGATGATCCGCCAGCGCGGGTAGTCCCACGGTCTGGATTGCCGCGCGGACCGCGTTGTCATCGAATGTATCCGGCTCGGCGGGATAGGCGATGGCCGCTTTCAGCGTACCGACGGGAAAATAGGACCGCTGCGGCAGGAACATCAATTTGGCCGCCGTGGGAATCCGGATCGTTCCGGTGCCGAAAGGCCAGATGCCGCCGATGGCCCGGAACAAGGTCGATTTGCCCGAACCCGATGGCCCCTTGATCAGGGTGGTTTCGCCGGGTCGCAGGCGGAGCGCCTTGGCTGTGACCATCGGTTTGCCGTTCGGCAATTGCAGCAGGAGGTCGTCGAGCGCAACCGTCGCATCGTTGGTCGTCGCGCGAACGATCCGGTCAGGTTCGCTCGGCAAGGTGGTCGCATGAGCGATGGAGGCCTCGAAGCCGTCGAGACGGCTGACGACCGCACGCCATTCCGCCAGCGAGCGGTAGGCGGTGACGAAGAACGATAGCGCGCCCTGCACGCTGCCAAAGGCGCTTGCCGTCTGCATCATGCCACCAAGTTGAATCTTGCCGGCGAAATAGGCCGGCGCCACCAGAATGAACGGGAACACTTTCGCAGCCTGAGAATAACTTGCGGTCAGCGCGGTGACTTTCTTGGTGCGGATCATGATGGCGATCCAGTTGTCGATCACCAACTGGAAGCGCTTCAGGAGTTGATTGCGTTCGGCGGCCTCGCCGTGCAGCAGCGCTATCTGCTCGGCGTTTTCACGAGCACGCACCAGATTGAAGCGGAAGTCGGCCTCGTAGCGCTGCTGCATGAAATCGAGCCGGATCAGAGGTCGACCGACCAGATGCGTCAAAGCGGTACCGATGACCGCGTAAACCAGCGCGCCCCATACCAGATAGCCGGGAATGTTGTACGCCTGACCGAACACATGGAGCGGTGCCGCAGCGGACAATCCCCACAGGATTATGAAGAACGAGAACAAGGTCACCACCGAGGACAGCAGGCCGATGCTGATGTTGAGGGTTTGCTCGACGAACATCTTGATATCGTCGGTGAGACGCTGATCCGGATTGTCGGCGGCATCGCCCAGCAATTGCATGCGATAGTGATTGGCGTCGTGCAGCCATTCGCCGAGATAGTGGCGGGTCATCCAGGCCCGCCAGCGAATCTGGAGCCACTGATTGAGATAGAGCTGGTACACGGCGAGCACGATGAAGATGGCCGCGATGACCGCGAAATAGGTCAGCTCCGAAACGAACGTATCCCAGTTGCGCTCTTGCAGCGCGTTGTAGAAGCGCGCGTACCACTGGTTGAACAGAACATCGAGACCGACCAGCGCCAGTTCGATTGCGATGACGCTCGCCAGCAGGATGCGGCCCGGCCATTTGTCGTCCGAGCGAAAGTACGGAGCGGCGAGGCGCCAAACGATGGCGAGGGTCTTGCCTAGATTCTGCACAGCTATTTCACTCCGGAGAAAGTGTTGATTTCGCTACTGAAAGCGCCTGGAGACGGAATTCGCACGAGGAATTCCGGGGCATTACGTCGCTGCGTTGCCTTGTCGCGGGTGCGGATTTGCTTCTAGCATAGGTACTTAGGGACCGATTTTCCCGGTCCCTCAATGTGGGGAGGCAGCGTTATCCGGACGGCATCCGCTACGCAATCTCTCCAAAATCAACAAGCCGTTAGGGCTGGTCATCGCGATCCAGACTTAAACGGCACTGACGGCAGGTTCTTTCCTAATCAATCTGTCTGACGAATAAAGGGTGGGGCAACGACGATGTGGAACCAAGTCTACAATCCGTTCGGCAATGCTGCTTTATCGACGATCGCCGCGGCAATACCGGTGATCACACTGCTGGCGTTGATCGCCAGCGGCAAGGTCAAAGCTCATATCGCGGCGATCACGGCGCTCATCGTCGCCAACCTGATCGCTATATTTGTTTTCACCATGCCGGCCAATATGTCGATCCGCGCTTCCATTCTCGGCGTGGTCATCGGCTTCTTCCCGATCGGCTGGATCGTTCTCAACGTTATCTTCATGTACCAACTGACACTGGCGTCGGGACGGTTCGAAACGTTGCAGCGAGCGATCGGCAGTGTAACCACCGACCGGCGAATCCAGATCCTGCTGATCGCGTTTTCGTTCGGTGCATTTTTTGAAGGCGCATCCGGTTTCGGCACCCCGGTGGCGATCACCGGCGCCATCCTGATCGGTCTTGGCTTTTCGCCACTCGCCGCATCGGGTCTGTCGCTGATCGCGAACACCGCGCCCGTTGCATACGGCGCGCTGGGCACACCGATCCAGGGTCTTGCCTCGGTGACCGGTCTCGATCCCTATCTGCTCGGCGCGATGGTGGGGCGGCAGTTGCCGATTTTCTCGCTGATCGTTCCGTTCTGGGTGATCTGGGCATTCGCTGGATGGAGGGGAATGAAGGAGGTCTGGCCTGCTATCGTGGTCACCGGCGTTTCATTCGCGATTCCGCAGTTCCTGATCTCGAACTACATCAACCCATGGATCGTCGATATCGGCGCATCGCTGATTTCGATGGGCGCGTTGATCCTGTTCCTGCGGGTCTGGCAGCCAAAGACGTTGTGGACCTCGCCCGCACTGCGCGGTCGTGACATCTCCGCTGATCTGGCCAAACCGGACAAGAGCACGACGCTGCCGAAGCTGACGCAGGCGGAGGTCTGGTCCTCTGTGCTACCGTGGATCATCGTTTGCGCCGTGCTGCTGATCTGGGGCACCGGCTGGTTCAAGGCGGCGGTCAATCCGATCTTTACCTGGAATTACGCCGTTCCTGAACTGCACAACATGATCAACAAGGTCGCTCCGATCGTGGCCAAGCCGACACCGGAAGCCGCGGTGTTCTCATTCCAGTACCTGTCGTTCACAGGCACCGGCATGTTGATCGCCGCGATTATTTCCGGATTGGTAATGGGCTTCTCGCCGGTCAGGATCGTCTCGATCTACGGCAAAACCATCCGGATCTGCGCGGTGTCACTGATCACGATCTCCGCGATGCTGGCGATCGGCACGTTGACCCGGCTGTCCGGCATCGATGCAACGCTCGGTTTGGCTTTCGCGGCGACCGGGGTGCTCTACCCGTTCTTCGGAACGTTGCTCGGCTGGTTGGGTGTCGCGCTGACCGGTTCGGATACGGCATCGAACGTATTGTTCGGCAATCTGCAGAAGATCACGTCGGAACAACTCGGTCTGTCGTCGATTCTGATGAGCGCCGCCAACTCGTCGGGCGGCGTCATGGGCAAGATGATCGACGCGCAGTCGATCGTCGTCGCCTCGACGGCAACCAACTGGTACGGGCATGAGGGCAGCATTCTGCGCTTTGTGTTCAAGCATTCGATCGCGCTGGCCTGCCTCGTCGGCCTGTTCGTGATGCTGCAAGCCTATGTCTATCCGTTCACTGAAATGGTCGTGAAATAACGGCCAGGTTCGACAAATATGAATCCCCGCGGCGCAAGCCGTGGGGATTTTCTATGAGCCGCTCGTTTCTCTGCCCGATGGCAGACACACTTGACCGGCAGGTTTCGCAATATCTCTATCGTAATGGATTCGACGCGAGGCAGGATGATCGTTGCTTATTTTAGAATGACGCTGGCTGGCATGATCCTGCTTGCGGCCAGTTTTGGCCTTTCCCCGGCGTTGGCAGCGGATGGATTTCCGTTCGGATTGGAGATGACACTGGATGCCGCGCCA
The DNA here is from genome assembly GCA_017305535.1 of Hyphomicrobiales bacterium. Taxonomy (GTDB): domain Bacteria; phylum Pseudomonadota; class Alphaproteobacteria; order Rhizobiales; family Xanthobacteraceae; genus 62-47. Next base: position 202,312 of record JAFKKN010000003.1, read on the forward strand.
CAACCGGGTTCCAAGCGGATTCCGAATCTCGAGATCGGCGATCGTGGTGAAGTCCGGCTGGAGTTGTGGTGCAAGGGTGGTGCGGGGCAGTTTTCCGTCGCCGGCAATACTGTGATCTTTGTTCCGGGCGTGATGGACAATCGAGTGTGCTCACCGGCGCAGGTGCAGATGGACGATGCCTTGCTGGCGGAGTTGACCGAAGCAACGACCTGGGCGCGGAAGGGTGATTATGTCACCTTCACAGGGCGCACGAACCTGCGATTTCATTTGAATACCAACTAAGGCGCGATCGGTCGAGGTATCCGGGCTTCAATTGATCATCCATGAACGGCCGTGTTTGCGTGTTCGTATCATCCCTCACGCAGGATGATATCCGCGCAGGCGCCGGCGGCCTCGATCACGCCGCTGTAGCCGCCGAATCCGGCATAGGCCGAAGCGAGATAAACGTATTGCAAGGGCGTGCGTGGTGACCCGGGGCCTGTGTCCGGCGCGAAGCCGTAAACTGCGCCGTGTGGCGCGCCGAGATAGCTCTGCACCGAGTGTGCGGTATTGAACGACGTAGCGACCACCGCGTCAGCGAGCCCGGGAAAATAGGCATCGAGATAACGGACTAACGCAGCCTGCCAGTTGGTCCGCTTGGCATGGTAGCGTTCGACGCTCGGCGCTTGCCAATTGTCGATATGATCAGGTCCGATGATCGACAGCGTGTGGGGCGGAGCTGGGATCCCGGAGTCGATGGCATCGTAGTTGGCGATCGCCAGTGGCGGCATGCGGCTGTCAGGTTCGTATGCCATCAGCCGCGTCGCTGCAGCATAGTCGGTTAGGCGTGCCATCCAGTCCGGCAGCAATTGCGTCGAATAGCTGGTGACACCGTAGCGGCGCGGAGATTCCGCGAGTCCCAACGTCAACGTGAACAATGAGATCGAGGGTTGGCGTCGTGCGTAAGCCTCCGACCAGCGCGTGGCGATAATCTCGGGCAGCATCGCCGTTGCCGAGGTCGGCGCCGCATTAATGACGATACGGTCGCATGCCACGATCTGCGGATCGCTGCCATCGCGGGCGGTGTGCGTGATGCCGACAGGATTGTCGTTGGCTCCAAACGCGAGGCTTGCCGCGACGCGGCGAAGCAGGACGGTGCCGCCGGCAGCCCGGATTGCCCGCGCCAGCGCGCTCGATAAACGCTGGGAACCGCCGCGCACGAAGCAGGCGCCGTTGAGAAGATAACGTCCCTGTGCTCGAGCAAAGACATGCCACGGCAGCGAGGCTGGATCGTCATGGTAATAGCAAAGGTTGGCGGCGAGCATGCACTTGAGCACTTCGTTGTCGCCGAACAGATGATCGAGTTTCTGTCCGAGTGACAGCCTATCATTCAGAACCGGCCCGTCGTCAGGTATGTCGACCGACGCGGCGGCGCGCATCTCGTCGAACAGTTGTCGGATGGCCGCGCGTTCGTTTGGAAATCGTGCCGCAAGAGCGTCGCAAGCACCGGCAAGGCTGTCGGGTAAGGCGAACGGCTTCGGGAGCGGGCCACCGCGAACCTCGTAGAAATTCCCGGCAGGGATCCACTCGACCGCGTCGCGTACGCCTGCGCGATTGAGAACATCATGTTTCGGGTCGGTGGGACGGTGTGGATTGCTGGTCTCGTGCAGCGATCCCTCGACGAACAGGTCGCCGACCTTGTAGCTCGACGCCGCTCCGCCGACCGAGTTGCTGCGCTCGATCACCAGCACCTTGCGGCCGGCCCGCGCCAGAATGGCTGCCGCGGTCAAGCCTCCGAGTCCGGCGCCGACGACCGCAACGTCAAAATGCGTCATTGAATGTCCATATGGCCGGCGTCGGCGGGATGGTTCGCCGTTGTCATCGATACCGATAGTGTGAGGAGGCGATGGGGGCAGAAGGGCAGCGGCAGCGTGCGCCTGGGCCCGCTATTTCCATACCGTATTTTCGAGGTCCCAACGTTGTGCCTTGAATTCCTTGGCAAGGGCATCGACGATTCCGTATTCGTCGTTCTGGTCGCCCTCGTCGTCATCGGCGCTGGTATCGACCAGGTTCAATTTTGGCGGCGATGATTCATCGGCGGTGGTGATCGAGGGCGCGCCGATCCAGAGCATCAAGTGATCGGATGCTCCGGGCTGATCAGGCGCGATCATTGCGCTGAGTTCGATGGTTTCGGTGAGAGCCAATGCCGGAAACATGTCGCTCGGCCGCTTCAGCACCAAGGTCAACTTGCCGATGTCGTCACTCCACGTCGAGGATGTCAATTTGGCGGACAGGACCTTTGCCGCGACGGCTCCGATCGTCGTGGCGAGCTTGTCGCGATTGGGTTTGGCGCCGTCCTGCCAATCCGCTGCGGCAAAGCGGACGGTGCGTTCCATATCGAACAGTCCGCTGGTCCAGCCGGCTCCAGTGACGCCGGGTTGTGTCTTGATATTGGCGAGCAGGTCAGTCGCGCGTTGTGGATCGATGCTGAGGTTGAGCGTCATCTGGCCACTGCGAAGCGACTCGCACGAGATAGCCAGGCTGTTGACCGCAATCCCGACGTTCTGACCCTTGAGGTATTTCAGCAGCTCTGCCGCGCTGTCGAGCTTGACCTTCACGGCCACGGCTTCGGGAGACACCTGCGTGAAGTCCTTAGGTGCGGGCACGATGCCGTCGTCATTGGTCTGGTTTTCGCGGAATTCCTTTTCGCTCAAATCGGCATTGTCGGAGGAGACGACATTGGTCGCGGTCTGCCCGACGCGGATCTGGCCTTTGAATTCGTAGGTGTCGCCAGTCTGCTTTCGCGTCAGGTTCACCGAGACCGGCAGCTTGTCGCCGATGCTTTGGGTGGTGCCGGTCATGGCCTGACCGTTGACGGCGAGATTGGCAACGAAGCGATCCTTGCGGTCGGAGCCTTTGGCGGCGGGGTAGCACACGTCCAGCACCGCGGAGGTGACGGTCTTGCCCTGATAGTTCTCCCTGAGAATCACGTCGGCATTGCCGTCCATCAGGCCATCGATGGAAGTGAAATAGCGCGTCTCGCTGGTCGAGGCCGGGAGCTTTGCGTTGGTTTTGTTCTGGGCCAGCGCCGGTCCGGTAGCCGCTACCGTCAGGCCGATCAGACAGGCAGAAATCACGCGCATGAGAATGTCTCTCTTGGAGGGAACGCGGTGGAGTTTAGTGCATGCGCGTCGAAATCCGAAATGGAGTTTGTCGTGGCGTTCTTCCGCGCGAACAATCGCCTTCGTGGATCAAGGGCATATCAAGCAAAAGGCCGCCCGAGGGCGGCCTTCGCATTTTGTCGAGATGGTTGGAAGGGACTGGGATCAGAAACCCATTCCGCCCATGCCACCCATTCCGCCCATGCCACCGCCGGCGGGCATGGCCGGCGCCGGGTCCTTCGGCAGTTCGGCGACCATCGCCTCGGTCGTCACCAGCAGGCCGGCCACGGAAGCCGCATCCTGAAGCGCGGTGCGCACCACCTTGGCCGGATCGACGATGCCCTTGGCAACGAGATCGACGTACTCCTCGTTCTGTGCGTCGAAGCCGAAGGTCTCCGACTTGTTCTCGAGCACCTTGCCGACCACGATCGAGCCCTCGACGCCAGCGTTTTCCGAGATCTGGCGGATCGGAGCTTCAAGCGCCTTCAGAACGATGTTGATGCCGGCCTGCACGTCGGCATTGTCGTTGGAGATGCGGCCGACGGCCTTCTTCGCGCGCAGCAGTGCGGCGCCGCCGCCCGGAACGATGCCTTCCTGAACAGCCGCGCGGGTCGCATTGAGGGCATCCTCGACGCGATCCTTCTTTTCCTTGACCTCGATCTCGGTCGCGCCGCCGACGCGGATCACCGCGACGCCGCCCGCGAGCTTGGCCAGACGCTCCTGGAGCTTCTCACGATCGTAGTCCGAGGTGGTTTCCTCGATCTGCGCCTTGATCTGGCCGACGCGCGCCTCGATGTCTGCCTTCTTGCCGGCGCCGTTGACGATGGTGGTGTTTTCCTTGTCGATCACCACCTTCTTGGCGCGGCCGAGCATCTTCACGGTGACGTTCTCGAGCTTCATGCCGAGTTCGTCGGAGATGAGCTGACCGCCGGTGAGGATGGCGATATCTTCCAGCATGGCCTTGCGGCGATCGCCGAAGCCCGGCGCCTTGACCGCCGCGACCTTGAGGCCGCCGCGCAGGCGGTTGACCACCAGCGTCGCGAGCGCCTCGCCTTCGACGTCTTCCGCGATGATCAGCAGCGGCTTGCCCGACTGAACAACGGCTTCGAGCACCGGCAGCATGGCCTGGAGGCCCGACAGCTTCTTCTCGTGAAGGAGAACGTAAACGTCCTCGAGTTCGGCGGTCATCTTCTCGGCGTTGGTGACGAAGTACGGCGACAGGTAGCCGCGATCGAACTTCATGCCTTCGACGATATCGACCTCGGTTTCGAGCGACTTGTTTTCCTCGACGGTGATGACGCCCTCGTTGCCGACCTTCTGCATCGCCTGAGCGATCATCTTGCCGATATTGGCGTCGCCGTTGGCGGAGATGGTGCCGACCTGCGCCACTTCAGCGGAGGAGGCGACCGGCTTCGCGCGCTTTTCGATGTCCTTGATCACGGCGGCGACCGCGATGTCGATGCCGCGCTTGAGGTCCATCGGGTTCATGCCGGCGGCAACCGACTTGGCGCCTTCGCGGACGATGGCCTGGGCCAGCACGGTCGCGGTGGTGGTGCCGTCGCCGGCGAGATCGTTGGTCTTGGAGGCGACTTCGCGCACCATCTGCGCGCCCATGTTCTCGAACTTGTCCTCAAGTTCGATTTCCTTGGCGACAGTGACGCCGTCCTTGGTGATGCGCGGTGCGCCGAACGATTTGTCGATGACGACGTTGCGGCCCTTCGGGCCGAGCGTCACCTTCACCGCGTTGGCGAGAATGTCGACGCCGCGCAGCATGCGATCGCGCGCGTCTCCGGAAAATTTGACGTCTTTAGCGGACATAGATGTCTCCTGAATGGAATGGATTGGTCGCCGCGCTGCTTTCCGCGTCATTGCCGGGCTTGACCCGGCAATCCATTCTTTTTGTAAGATGGATGCCCGGATCAGGTCCGGGCATGACGCATCAAAATTGGCGGCTCAGTGAATTCGGGTGAAGGTGGTTAGCCCACCACGCCCATGATGTCGGATTCCTTCATGATCAGCAGGTCTTCGCCATCGAGCTTGATCTCGGTGCCGGACCACTTGCCGAACAGCACGCGGTCGCCGACCTTGATGTCGATCGGGATCAGCTTGCCGGCTTCGTCGCGACCGCCGGGGCCAACCGCCACCACCTGACCCTCGGAGGGCTTTTCCTTGGCGCTGTCCGGGATAATGATGCCGCCCTTGGTTTTTTCTTCGGCGTCGATACGCTTCACCACGACGCGGTCATGCAGTGGACGAAATTTGGTTTTAGCCATGACGTTCCTTTGAGGTTCGGTTACGGTCTGAATCGCCTGTAAATGCGTGGGTGCGGTGCCGGGTTGCGGTTTCACCGGATCGGCGCGCCGCGTTTTGGCAATCGGAAGCCGAGAGTGCCAATCAAGGGTCGAAATATGGGCTGCGGCTGGTCCTGTCAAGCAAGGGCTTAAGGCCTTGGTGAGACGAATCGCGCATGGTGAAGAAACCCGGCGATAACCATGAGGTCGCCGGTGGTTGTAACGTTGCTCCGGCAGGACGGGCGGGTGGTCCGGGACATTCGGCGAGAAGGTAATCTCGCTCGGGGGATATAATGGTCGATACGAAATTTCGTCACGGGCGCAAGCTGGTCAATGCCGGTCTGGTGTCGCTTTTTGCGGTCTTTCTCGCGGGATGCGAGACATTTGGAACCTCGCAGCCGGCCGCCATCCCGGAGCCGGCCGCGCCGCCGGAAATTCCCTCAACGATCCGGCCGAGCGAATTGGTGGGGCGCTGGGGCCTTGCCTCCTATCAAAATCCGAACGACCGGGCGCGGACCGAAGCGGCTGCCAAAGGTCAGTGTAAGAACCCCTATGTGATCGGCCAGGGCACCAATGGCGGCGTCATCATGCATCTCGCTGACGAGGCGACGCCGCAGGAACTGCGCTTGAAGGGCAGCCAGAGCGGCAAGAACTACATCGGGCCTGAAGGCCCGGCGGGCGGTCCGCAGGACCGCGAGATCATCTCATTCGATGGTCGTGTGCTGGTCACCCGGTTCATCGACAAGGATGCCGGTACTCGCTACGGCAATATGGTCTACGTCCGCTGTGCGCCGCACGCCTGATTCGGCGCGCGGGATGTCGTGCTCTAAAGACCTGATGTGATGCTCCGGCCTCGCGATCTGATCGCCGGGCCGGGCCGCGCTGTTGCCGTATTATCCCTGACCCAGATTTTGGGCTGGGGAATATTGATCTATCCGCCCGTGCTGATGATGCCGCTGATCGCGGCCGACCGCGGCTGGTCGCTGGCCTTCTGCATGGGGGGACTGTCGGTCGCGCTGGCGACCTCGGGTTTGCTGTCGCCGACTTCCTGCGGCCTGATCGACCGCTACGGCGGCAACAGGGTCATGTCCCTTGGCGCTCTGACCGGCATGACGGGAATGATCGGGCTGCTATTCGCCGAGCAGTGGCAGGTCTACCTGTTGTGCTGGCTGTTGATCGGCGCGGCGATGTCATCGACGCTCTACGATCCCGCATTTACGACGCTGACGCGGATCTTTGGTGCCTCTGCCCGGCGGCAGATCACTTTCGTGACGTTCGCGGGCGGTTTCGCATCGACGGTGAGCTGGCCCGCCACGCATGTTCTGCTCGCGCATTTCGGATGGCGCGGTACTTATGTTGTATTTGCCGTCGTGCTGGGGTTGGTGATCGCGCCGCTCCACGCGTTCGCATTGCCGCGTGCCGCGCCGGATGCTCCACCGTTGGCGCAGGCAAGCGGAGCACCGGCGACGGCGGCGTTTCTGCCGTCGCGCGGATGGCCGTTTGTTTTGCTGGCGGCGGCCTTCGCCTGTCACGCCTTCCTGCTCTCCGGTGTCACGTCCAATCTGCTGGCGATGCTGGAGCGCGGCGGTATCGATTCCGCGACGGTGGTGATGGTCGGTGCGCTGTTCGGTCCGGCGCAGGTGATGGCGCGGTTGGGCGACTTCACCTTTGCGAGGAAGACCAGCCCACTGTGGGTGGCGCGGGTCGCAGTGGTCTGCATGGTCACTGCCTTCACGGCGTTGGCGCTTGCAGGAATATCGGTCGTCGTGGCTGGATTGTTCTGTATTTTGTTTGGCGCGGCCAATGGTGTGATGACGATTGCGCGCGGTGCGCTACCGCTGGCGATGTTCGGGCCCGTTGGATATGGCCGGGTCATCGGCCGTATCGCGCGTCCCGCGCTGTTGCTGCAAGCCTCCGCACCGTTCGCGGTTGCGGCGGTCGCGCAACGCCTGTCCGATAAAACGGTGCTTGAATTCGGGGCCATCGGCGCGGTGGTGGCGCTCAGTTGCCTCCTGGCGCTCCGTTTGCCTTCCGCACCGCCGCGATCTCGCTTCGCCGAAGCAGATTCACCGGACAACGATTGATCTCACGGGTGCAACAACCGTGTCCGGATCGCGTTAAACATCGTTGTCAACCCACGATCAGCCGACCTGACGGACCTGTTTCTCCCAGAAGGGGCGGCGCAGTTCGCGCTTGAGGATTTTGCCGGCTCCCGACAGCGGCAGCGGCGTCTCGCTGATGTCGGCGCTGCGCGGGCATTTGTATCCGGCGATCAACGTCTTGCAGAACGCGATCAGGTCGTCCTCGGCGAGCGTCGCGCCGCTCTTGGTGACGACCACGGCGTGAACCTGCTCGCCCCATTGTGCGCTCGGAATGCCGATCACCGCGCATTGCGCGACGGCGGGATGCTTGGCGATCGCGTTCTCCACCTCGACCGAATAGACGTTCTCGCCGCCAGAGATGATCATGTCTTTCACACGATCTACAACGTAGATGAAGCCTTCCTTGTCCATGTAACCGCCATCGCCGGTGTGCATCCAGCCATCGACGACAGCCTTCGCTGTTTCCTCCGGTCGCTCCCAGTATCCCATCATCACGACATCGCCGCGCACGGTGATCTCGCCCACGGCGTCGGTGGCGACCGGTTTGTCGTCGGCATCGACGATGCGGATCTCGCAACCGAGCGTGGCACGGCCGGCGCCGCGATGGCGTCCCTTGGCGCGGCCGTCGCCGATATGGTCCTTCCAATGCAGGAGCGTCGCGATCGGCGACAGTTCGGTCATGCCGTAAGCCTGGGTGAGGCGTACGTTCGGCAACGCCGTCGTGGTGCGATCCAGCAGCGCTTCGCTGATGGGCGATGCACCATAGGTGATATCTCGCAGCGAGGACATGTCGTAGGAGGTCAGCGCCGGATGATCGACCAGCATCTGAATCATGGTCGGCACCAGCAGCACGTCCGTAACGCGTTCTTTCTGGACCGTAGCCATCACACCTTCGGGCGTGAAGCTTTGGACAATGACGTTGGAGCCGCCGCTGAGCAGCAGTGAATACATCGCCGCGCCGTTGGCGAGGTGAAACATCGGCGCGGCATGGAGATAGATCGATGAGGCAGGAAACATACCTTCGCCGAGAGCGTTCAATGCATTCGCCATCAGGTTCTGATGGCTCAGCATGACGCCCTTGGAGCGCCCGGTGGTGCCCCCGGTATAGAAGATGCCGGCAAGATGGCTTCCCGTCCGCATCGCATCCTGCACAGGATGGTTGCGTGTGATAAGCGCTTCGTAGTTTTCCATGCCGGCGGGTGTATCGTTATCGTCCGCGAAGACCAGCGTGAGATCAGAAAGGGCTTTGGCGAGGGTGTCGCCGGTCGCAGCGAAGGCCGCATCGACGACGAGTACTTTCGCGCGGCAGTCGCGCAGCGCGTCTTCGTTCTCCAGCGGGCTCCAGCGAATGTTGAGCGGAACGATCACCGCACCAGCCCATGCCGTTGCCAGATAGAGTTCGAGATAACGATCGGAATTCAGCATCAGCACAGCGACGCGGTCGCCCTCGCTCACGCCGAGCGCATGAAATGCCGACGCCAGCCGCGCCACCCGGTTGCCGATCTCGGCCCAATTTCGGCGTCGATCCTGAAAAACGGTGGCGAGCCCATTCGGATTGATCTGCAGCGCGCGCCGCAAGCCGTGTGTGACGTTCATGCTTTCCTCCAGGAATGTTGCGTGATTACTTCTTCCGAACGGGCTTCGTGGCCTTCTTTTCGGCAGGTTTCTTTGCGGGTCGTTTGGCGATATCGGCGGTCAGACGACTCGCGAAATCGTTGGCGATCTGTTCGGGAGACAGTTCACCGCCGGGCTTGTACCAATGCCCGATCCAGTTCAGCGCACCGAGAATGGCGAAGGCCGTGAGCTTCACGTCGCATGGCTTGACCGAGCCGTCGGCGATGCCTTGCTTGATTGCGTTGCGGAACGCCCGATCGATGCGGCGCTTGCCGGCGAGCGTGGCCTTTTGATTGGGCTCGGAAAGGTCGGCGACGTTGAAGCGCACCAGGCTGGCGCCGAAGGTGCTCGCCATGATGGCGGCATAGGCGCGCACCAGCATCTGTAACGTCACAAGCCCGCTTTCGTCGGCCGCCGCGATCTCCGCGATTCGGTCTTCGACACGCTCCTGGCCGATAGTCCAGCATTCGAACAGGATGTCTTCCTTGCTGCGGAAGTAGTTGTAGAGCGCGGGTTTGGTGATGTTCAGCCGGTCCGCGACCTCGTTGAGGGTGGCGCGATGGTAGCCCTGCTCCAGAAACAGTTGCACGGCCGTGCGCAACACTGCCTCGCGCTTTTCATCGCGGGCGCGGCGACGGCTCTCGAAAGGTAGCCACGGTGAGCGTTCGGGGGGCGGCGTTCGCGTGTCCATCCTGATGTCCTTCGACGGGCATTGACATCCGTGCAGTCCGCGTATATTACCCAAGGGTAAGAAAAAGTCCATACGGTAATTTATGAGGAGGTCGACGATGTCATCGCAGGCATATGTTGCTGGAGTCGGCATGATTCCTTTCACCAAACCGGGAGCGAACGAGCCGTACCATGTGATGGGAAGCGAGGCGCTGCGGCGCGCGCTGGGCGATGCCGGTGTCGACTATGCGACGATCCAGCAGGCCTATGTCGGTTATGTATACGGCGACTCGACCTGCGGCCAACGGGCGCTCTATCCGGTCGGGATGACCGGCATTCCCGTCGTCAACGTCAACAACAACTGCTCAACCGGATCGACTGCGCTGTTTCTGGCGCGGCAGGCGATCGAATCGGGCGCCGCGGATTGCGTGCTGGCGCTGGGCTTCGAGCAGATGAAGCCGGGCGCCTTGGGCTCGGTGTATACGGATCGGCCGAGCGCGTTCGAGGATTTCGACGCGGCTGCCGACAAGCTGGTCGATGCGCCCGGCATTCCGTTGGCGCTGCGTTACTTCGGCGGCGCCGGCCTTAGCCATATGAGGAAATACGGTACGCCGCTGACGGCATTTGCCAAGATCCGCGCCAAGGCCAGCCGTCATGCGAAGAACAATCCGCTCGCGCTGTTCCGCAAGGAGGTGACTGCCGACGACGTCATGAACGATCAGGTGATCTGGCCCGGCGTGATGACGCGGCTGATGGCGTGCCCTCCGACGTGCGGAGCGGCGGCGGCGATTCTTGTGTCCGAAAAGTTCGCCAGGCAGCATGGCCTGCGCGCCGATGTGCGTGTTCGCGCGCAAGCCATGACCACCGACACACCCTCGACCTTCGGGGCCGGCGACATGATGCAGGTCGTCGGTTCCGACATGGCCAAGGCGGCGGCGAAGCAGGTTTATGAGGCCGCCGGCGTCGGGCCGGGCGATCTCGACGTAGTCGAGCTGCACGACTGCTTCGCGCACAATGAGCTCATTACCTATGAAGCGTTGGGGCTTTGCCTCGAAGGTGAGGCCGCGCGTTTCATCGACGATGGCGACAACACTTATGGCGGCAAGATCGTCACCAATCCGTCCGGCGGTCTATTGTCCAAGGGGCATCCGTTGGGGGCGACCGGACTGGCGCAGTGCTATGAACTGACGCGTCAGTTGCGCGGCATCGCGGAAGCTACCCAGGTCGATGGCGCGCGTTTGGCGCTCCAGCACAATCTGGGCCTCGGCGGCGCCTGCGTCGTCTCGCTATACGAACGCGTGTGAGGTCGGCGGATGGTTGATCGATCCGCTATCGGGCGCAGCTTTACGCCCGTCACCGCGCATGTCGAGCCGGGCCGGTTGCGCTATTTTTGCGAAGCGATCGGGGAGCGCAGCCCGGTCTATCGCGATGCGCAAGCAGCGCGGGTCGAGGGATATCCGGCGATCCCGGTGCCGCCGACATATCTGTTCTGTCTGGAAATGATGGATGCGGAGAACCCGTTCGAGTTTCTCACCGAACTCGATATTGATCTCGCTCGGGTGCTGCACGGCGAGCAGGGCTTCACCTACCATGTGCCCGCGGTGGTCGGCGATACGCTGACATTCCGTTCCCGCGTCACCGATGTGACCGAAAAGAAAGGCGGCGCGATGACGTTGATCGCGGTCGTCACCGAAGTCATGCGGCAGGATGGCGTCCATCTTGCCGACATGACGCGGACCATTGTGGTGCGAAATCCAAAGGCGGCATCAACGTGACACAAGCAGGAAGCCGCTCGGTCGGCGATCGCATCGTACATAAGACGTTTGCGCCGATCATGCGTCATACGCTCGCGCTCTATTGCGGAGCGTCGGGCGATCACAACCCCATCCATGTCGATCTCGATTTCGCGAAGAAGGCCGGCTTTCCGGATGTCTTCAGTCACGGCATGCTGGTGATGGCCTATCTCGGGCAGGCGCTGACCGATGCGGTCGCGCCGAAGAATGTTCGCGCCTTTTCAACACGGTTCGCGGCCATCACTCAACTCGGTGCACGTCTGACTTGCGAAGGTCATGTCACCGAGTTGCTCGATCACAATGGCGAGCCATGCATGAAGATCACGCTGGCTGCAAAGGATGAAACCGGCGAGGCCAAGCTGCTCGGCGAAGCCATCGTCGCACGTTGATTTGATCGCAACCGTTCAGGATATACCCATGAGAAAGCTTGAAGGAAAAGTCGCGCTGGTGACCGGGTCCGGTCGTGGCATCGGTCGGGCCATTGCATTGAAGCTGGCGAGCGAAGGCGCAAGCGTTGTCGTCAACGATCTCGACGCCGCGCCGGGCGATGCGGTCGCGAATGAAATCAAAGCGGCCGGCGGTCGCGCGGTTGCCGTCAACGGTAGTGTCTCCGAGGCCGGGTTCGCTGATCGTTTCGTTGGTGCGGGGCTCGAGTCTTTCGGCGGCCTGGATATTCTGGTTAACAACGCTGGCTACACCTGGGACGCGACGATTCAGAAAATGACCGACGAGCAGTTCCAGGCGATGCTCGACGTGCATCTGGTGGCGCCGTTCCGCATCCTGCGCGCGGCGGCGGAGCCGATCCGGGTGATGGCGAAGAAGGAAGCCGAAGCTGGCCGCGAGGTGTTCCGCAAGGTGGTGAACATCTCCTCGATTGCAGGCCTCTACGGCAATGCCGGACAGGCAAGCTATTCGTCGGCGAAGGCTTCGCTGGTCGGCCTCACGCGCACGCTGTGCAAGGAGTGGGGACGCTACAAGGTCAACGTCAATTGCGTTGCCTTTGGCCTGATCAACACCCGGTTGACCCAGCCGATCGAGGCGCAGCAAATGACTATCGACGTCGCCGGGCGCGACATCAAGGTCGGCGTGCAGCCGCAACTGCTCGATACCATGGCGCGGATGATTCCGCTGGGCCGTGGCGGCACGCCGGAGGAGGCGGCTGATGCGGTGTATTTGTTCTGTAGTCCGGAATCCAACTACATCAGCGGACAGGTCGTCGTCTGCGGCGGTGGTCTGATCATCTAAGGAACAACGCCGATGCCGTACCGCTCGCCGTGGATGACCGAGGACCTGGATGCTTTCCGCAATCAGTTCCGCAAGTTTCTCACCAAGGATCTCGCGCCGCAGGCTGAGATATGGCGCAAACAAAGGTTGGTTGATCGTTCGGCGTGGCTGGCGCTCGGCCAGATGGGCGCGCTGTTGCCGAGCATTCCGGAAAATTACGGCGGTCTTGGCGGCAGCATTGCTTATGACGCAGTGGTGTTCGAGGATATCGAACGCATCGTTCCGGAATTGACCAATGGCGTCACCGTGTCTAGCGGCATCGTCGCGCATTACATCGAGAGATACGGTTCCGAGGCGCAGAAGCAGCGCTGGCTGCCGGGCATGGCGCGCGGCGAATTGATCGGCGCGATTGCGATGACCGAACCCGGCACCGGATCCGACCTGCAGAGCGTGCGGACCTCGGCCCGACGTGAGGGCGACACCTATGTCATCAACGGTCAGAAGACCTTCATTACCAACGGCCAGACCTGCGATCTCGTTATTGTGGTCGCGCGCACTGGCGGCGCGGGTGCGAAGGGGCTGTCGCTGATTGTTGTCGAAACCAGGGACGCGAAGGGATTCCGGCGCGGCCGCAAACTCGACAAGATCGGTCTGCCAGCGGCGGATACTTCCGAACTGTTTTTCGAGGATGTTACCGCGCCGTGCGAAAATCTGCTCGGAGCCGAGGAAGGGCATGGCTTCGTCCAACTCATGCAACAATTGGCATGGGAGCGGCTGATCATTGCGATCGGCGCGGTGTCGTCGATGGAGCGCGCAGTCGAACTGACCGCTGACTATACCAAGGAACGAAAAGCCTTCGGCAAGGCACTACTCGACTTCCAGAACACCGCTTTTACGTTGGCCGAACGCAAGACCGAGGCGACGGTGGCGCGCGTGTTTGTCGATTATTGCATCGGTCAGATGATCGCCGGCGATCTCGATGCCGTCACCGCGTCGATGGCCAAATGGTGGTGCTCGCAGAAGCAGGTTGAGACCATCGACGAATGCCTGCAATTGCACGGCGGATACGGCTACATGGAAGAATATCCGATTTCGCGCATGTTCGTCGACGCACGGGTGCAGAAGATCTATGGCGGTGCCAACGAGATCATGAAGCTGCTGATTGCACGGTCGTTATAGGAGAGAACGCATATGCCGATGGTTCTAGCCGAGCGTCGTGGATCGGTCGCCGTTCTTACGCTCAATAACCCCGAGCAGTACAATGCGCTGGGCGGCAGTCTGCTCCTGGAATTGAATGCGGCATTGGATGCCGCGCTGTCGGACAGCACGGTGCGCGCCATTCTCCTGACGGGAGCAGGAAAGGGATTTTGCTCCGGCGCTCAGCTTGGTGGCGATGCGTTCGATGTTGGCGAACGCGTCACGTCGTTGCTGCGGGAGGAAGTCAGTCCGCTGATCGAGAAGATGCGCGGCAGCGACAAGCCCATTGTTGTCGCTGTCAATGGTCCGGCCGCCGGCGCGGGTGTGGGCATCGCGCTCGCGGGCGACATTGTGATCGCCGCACGCTCGGCACGTTTCGTGCTCAGTTTCGTTCGGCTTGGCGCTGCGTTGGACGCGGGGACCTCGCTGTTCCTGCAGCGTTCGATCGGGATTTCACGCGCCCGCGCGATGGCGCTACTTGGCGAACCAGCCACCGCCGAACAGGCCGCGCAATGGGGCCTGATCTGGAAGATGGTCGACGATGCGGTTCTGTTCGATGAGGCTTTCGCAATTGCGCGAAAATTCGCGGAGGGGCCACCCGTCAGCATCGGTCTGATCAAGGCGCAGGTCGAGGGCGCGTGGAGCGTTCCGCTTGCGAATGCGCTGGATCACGAGGCCGTGGCGCAGGGGCGCGCCTTTGTCACGGAAGATTTGCGCGAAGGCGCGGCCGCCTTTGTTGAGAAGCGCCCGCCTCAGTTTGCGGGACGTTAGGGCCGTTGCCAGATTGCTTAATTGATATGTCTCAGTCCGGCTTTTTTGTTCGTGCTGTCGGGTCTGCCATCAGGCCGTGCGTGATGAATTTCCGATAGGTTTCGACCGCACCGGATCGAGCGGCGTCGATATCTTCGCTTCGTGCAACCTGTTGCGAGACGACGTAGTCGCGAGCCGAGATCAGGAGATAGGCGAGGGTATCGAGTTCATTCTCGTTGTACTGGGGAAGTTCGCCCTTGTCCCAGCTCCGCTTCAGTGCACGCCGATAATGCACGAGGATATTATCGACGTGTTTGCGATAAGCTCCCGGCGCGGCGATTGGCGCCTCATGCAGCAGACGAAAGAACCAGGGTTGCTGTCGCGCATAATCGAGAAAGCCGTCGAACCCGCGGATTTCCATATCAACAATGTTCGAAGCGCCTTTCACGCGCGCGTTGAGGAACTTGAGAACCTCGGCGCCCTTCATCGGCAGCAATTGATCGAACAGTTCATCGCGGCTTTGAAAGTAGGCATAGAACGTGCCGTGGCCGAGCCCCGCGCGTTCCATGATTCTGGAAATGGAAGCTTCGACATAGCCATATTCTCCGACAATCTCGGCGGCGGCATCAAAGATCGCCTGACGCGTCTGTTCGGATTTCTCGGCCCGCGTCAATTTGCGAATGCGCTCATTGGGATCGCGGGGAAGCGACGTGCGGTGTATCCGTCGAGTACGGAGCGCGGTCTTGGGTGTCGGCATGACGATCAGTTTGAACCCTTATGTCGGCGCGGCGTCCCCGCCAGCCAAACGAGAATCGTCAGTTTAATCCGCTTGCCGGAGAGGGACCAGCCGTCGGCTTGTCGACGGCTGGTCGGGGATAAACGAGTACTGTCGCGCACTGCTATTTGAGAAGCGGGCAGGCCTTGTCGCTGAGAGGCCGCCAGGCGACGTCCGGCGAGATTTCAGACAGTATCTGATAGTAGTCCCACGGCTCCTTGGCTGCGGATGGAGGCTTGATTTGTGCTATGTAAGCCTTGCGCGGCAGGCGGCCATCCTCACGCAGCCTGATGTTGTCGGTATAGAAGTCGCTGACCGGAAGTTCCCGCATTTTCTCCATCACCTTCGCGCGTTCACTGGTTCCGGCAGCCTTTACCGCCTTCAGAAGGTGAAGCGTCGAGCTGTAGACAGCGGCGTGAGCTTCGGCTGGCATCACCTTGTTGCGCGCGAAGAAGCGTTCGGACCATTCGCGTGTCCGCTTGTCGAGATTCCAGTACCAGACGGTTGCGAACAGAATTCCCTCGGCTTGCTGGTTGCCGAGACCATGGGCTTCCGCGAGCAGGAAGGCCAAAGCGACAACCTGCTGCCCGGTCTTGGCGAGACCGAACTCATGTGCCTGCTTGATCATGTTGGAGAGGTCTTGGCCCGCAGTGAGGAAGGCCACCGCATCGGCGCCGGAGGATTGCGCGCGAACGAGATAGGACGAGAAGTCCATCGTTCCCGGCGGATGTCGTACGCTCTCGACGATCTGGCCGCCGTTCTGGGTGACGACTTTCTTGACGTCGCTTTCCAGCGCATGGCCGAACGCCCAATCCTGGACGATCAGGAACCATTTCTTCTTGCCTTGGCGAACCAGTTCGGTCGGCAGCGCGTGGGCCCACATGTAACTGTCCTGACTCCACTGCGCGGTGTTGGGCGAGCAGAATTTGCCAGTAAGATCGCCGCTGGAAGCGCCGGAGTAGATCATGATCTTGTCTTTGTTCTGCACCAGCTCACGCACGGCCAGACCGACAGCGGAGTTGCCGATGTCCATGATCGCCTCGACGCCTTCGACGTCGAGCCACTTCCGGGCGATGGCGGAGCCGATGTCAGGCTTGTTCTGATGATCCGCGTAGATGAGTTCGATCGGGCGGCCGTTCACGGTCTTGCCGAAGTCTTCGATCGCCATCCGTGCGCCGTCCACCGAACCGGCGCCGAGCGATGACGACAGGATGCCGGTCATGTCGGTCAGAACGCCGATCTTGAGTGGCTTGGCATCGTTGGCGGACGCTCCGCTTGCCGTCAGCAGGGCGAACGCCGCAGCTGCGAACATCTTGATTCCACGTATCAATATTTCCTCCTCTGTTAATTTGTAGAATAATGCAATGAAATCAGCATTAAGTCAATAAAATTGACTATCGAATCGAAAGTCGATATTTGTCGGGCATGAATACCGGCTCGCGCCGGGATGGACTGCGGCATCAATTTGAGGGGGCGACGTGGTGGGCGACGAACTGCGCGCGCGAGGCTTCGATCTGCCCGAGGCGGTGGTGGGGCGGACAGTTTTTGACCTGATCAAGCGCCAAGCGGAGCTGCGGCCGGATGCACTCGCCTTCTGTGCCGCCTCGGCGTTCGGTGGCGAGCACCGGTTGAACTACGGCGAGTTTCGCCTTCGAGCCGAGGCCCTGGCGTGCGGGCTGCTCAAGCTGAAAATACGATTTCAGGATCGCGTCGGCATCATGATGGACAATGATGCCGGGCTCGAGGCCGGAATCACCATGATGGCGTTGCATCGCCTTGGACTTGTCGTCGTCCCGATTAATACCCGTTTTGCCGCCGAGGAGATCGTCTACGTCCTCAACAAAGCGCAATGTGTCGCGGTGGTCGCGACGACCGAGCTGGCGTGCAAGCTGTCGAGTCTGACCGCGCAGATACCAAGTCTACGGTCGATCATCGCGGTTGGAGCAGACGTTACACCGCCTCACCTCGACTGGCGTGAGCTTGCGCTTGCTTCCGATCATGGTGCGACGGCGACATGGCCGGATGTGTCGGTGGACGCTATGTCCGAAATTCTTTTCACGTCGGGCACGACGGCGCATCCCAAAGGTGCCGTGATGACGCACGCGAGAAGCGTGACATCGGCCTATGGTTTCGCGGCGGCAATGAGCCTCGTCTCCGACGATGTTTATGAAAGTTTCTTCCCGTTTTTCACCACGGCGCAGTTGCATTGCGTGCTGTTGCCGGCGTGGTGGGCAGGTGCGGCTGCAGTACTGGACTCACGATTCGATCTTCCGGCGATTCTGGCGCGAATGCAGCGGGAGAAGACAACCAAGTATATCGGAGCCCCGACGTTTTATGCCTTCCTGCTGGATAGCTACGATCCGGCGGCGCACGACCTTTCCCACCTTCGGATGTTCGACTACGGAGGCGCGCCGATGTCTGTCGATGTCATCGCGCGCCTGTCGAAGATCTACCCGCATGTCGAGTTGCGTCAGACTTACGGAATGACTGAAAGCGGTCCGGCGGGAACGGTGCTGCGCGGGGAAGACAGCTTGTCGAAGCTTGGGTCCGTCGGCAGGCCATGGCCGTTAACGGAAGTGCGGATCGCCGATGACTCCGGCGCTATTCTGCCCGCGCACGCACTCGGAGAAATTGAAATCCGCAGCCCGACCGTGATGCGCGAATATCACGATCAGCCTGAACTGACCGCCGCGACATTCCACGATGGCTGGTTGCGGACTGGTGACCTCGGATATCTCGACGATGACGGCTTTCTCTATCACGTTGATCGCAAGAAGGACATGATCATCCGTGGCGGTCACAACATCGGTTCGCTTGAGGTGGAGGAAGCGTTCTTCCGCCACCCCGCCGTGTTGGAAGCTTCCGTGGTTTCCGTTCCGCATCCCAAACTCGGCGAAGACATCCACGCATTTGTGGTCAGGCGCCCCGGGCATGAGATCGATGTCGCTATATTGCGCGCATTCTGTTCCGACAAATTAGCCGACTACAAAATCCCGCGTCTCATCACCTTCGTCGATGAACTTCCGCGGGGGCCGATGGGGAAAGTTCTGAAATCGAAATTGCGGGATGCGGCCCGCGACCTCGCATCGAAAGGTACCTGACAATGGATCAAGGCGACTACAGGGCGATCAGGCTGGAACGGCGGGGACGTATTCTTACTCTCACCCTCGATCGCCCCGATACGCTTAACGCCGTCGACGCCGTTCTTCATGAGGAACTGTCGCGGGTCTTCACCGATGCTGCGCGGGAAGCCGAATCGGATGTCATCGTGCTGACGGGGGCAGGCCGAGCATTCTGCGCCGGTGGCGATGTCAACTGGATGCAGGATGCTATCGATGCTCCGGAAAGTTTCGAGACAACCGTTGCGGAAGCCAAGGCTATCGTGTTCTCGTTGCTGGACTGCGAGAAGCCGATCATCGCGAAAATCAACGGACCGGCAGTTGGGCTTGGCGCCACCGTCGCGCTGTTCTGTGATGTCAGCTTCGCCGATGAAGACACCTATATCGCCGATCCACATGTCTCTATCGGAATGGTTGCCGGCGATGGTGGTGCGGTGATCTGGCCACAGTTGGTCGGTTATGCTCGCGCCAAGGAGTTCCTGATGACGGGCGATCGGATCACAACCCGTCATGCTGCCGAGATCGGCTTGATCAATCATGCCGTGCCGGCGGAACGTCTCGATGCCGACGTGCAAGCTTTTGCGGAGCGTCTTGCCAAAGGAGCCACCAAGGCCATTCGCTGGACCAAGACGACCATGAATGTGGGATTGAAGCAACTCGCGCACAGTATGATGGATACCGGCCTTGCCTATGAGGCGTTGACTAACAGCAGCGACGATCATCGCCATCTCGTTCGTGCGTTTCGCGATAAGGTGGCTGCCAAATCCCGGAGTGTCGTAACGTGAGCGCGCAACGATCCCTCGAGGGGAAAAACGCGCTGGTAACCGGTGCGGCAGGCGGAATTGGCTTGGCGATCGCGCGCCGATTCATAGTGAACGGGGCTCGCGTGGTGATCGCCGACCTGCAAGGTGATCGCCTGAAAGCAGCCGTTCAGAGCCTGCCCGCAGGTGCGATGGCTGTGCCGGCGGACATCTCGTCCGAGGCGGGTGTTGACGCAATGATGGCCGCTGCCGTGGCTTCCGCGGGTGAAGTGGACATTCTCGTCAACAATGCCGGCGTTGCCGAACCTATTGTACGGACCATTGATCAGCGCTTGATGGATTGGCAACGGGTCATGGATATCAACCTGCGCGGAACCTATCTTGCCTGTCGAGCCTTCGCGCGCCATCTGCTTCCACGGAAGATGAGCGGTTCGATCGTCAACATTGCCTCCGTGGCTGGTCTCGGCGGCATTCCGAGTTCAAACGCTTACGGTGTTTCAAAGGCTGCGATCGTCCATCTAACACGCAACCTCGCCTGCGAATGGGCCGCCCGACGGCTTCGCGTCAATTGCGTTGCGCCGGGTTATATCGATGCTCCCATGGCGCACGAAATGTTTGCCGACAGTCGTGTCGATCGGCAAGGGATCGAAGCCCGTGTGCCGATGCATCGATTGGGGGAGGCCGACGAGATTGCGTCCGTCGTAGCGTTCCTCGCGTCTGACGCCGCATCTTATGTCACGGGTGTGACGCTGCCGGTCGATGGAGGCTGGTGTGCCTACGGAGGAGTATGAACTCTCTCTATGAAATGTTGCAATCCGGATCGGTCGCCGTTGAATGATCGATACCGCCGATGGTCTATGGCATTACATTTCGTGATGGCATTCCCCATTTATTTACGTTCCTGCTCAGCTTCCGGCAGGGCGATGAGTACGTCATCAACGGCAGCAAGACCTTTATCAGCAACGAGCTGAACGCCGACATCATCATCGTGGTCTGCAAGACTGATCCGAATGCCGGCGCCAAGGGAATGAGCCTGATCGTGGTCGAGGCGGATCGCGCGGGCTTCCGTCGCGGACGCAAGTTGAAGAAGATCGGAGGGTATGCAGCAGATACCGCCGAGCTGTTCTTCGCGGACGTTCGTGTCCCCGTCAGCAATCTGCTTGGCGAGCAAGGGAAGGGCTTTGCCTACCTGATGGACGAACTGCCGCAGGAACGCTTGTCGATCGCGGCGTCGGCACCGCTGGAAGCGGCGCTCGATCATACACTGGCTTATGTGAAGGAGCGAACGATGATCATCTTGGCAGCGCGGACCATAGCTCGCCGAAACCAGATTGGATCGTCGAATGACGCAGGATAGATGACGTTCAACGGACCGAGGAGATCAGTTCGGAATCGTCATGCAAGAAAAGAGCTGCGATAAAGGCATCGTTCAGGCTTTTTTGCCTTTCGCGCTTTTGTGTTGTGGGCCTGGAGAAGCGGATTCTTCGGATTTCCAAAAGCCGTCGCAGACAAATCGCATATAGGCGCGTGTCACAAACTCGGGCATCTTTCGCATCGTTCCGTCGGAGCGCGCGAATCTAAAGGAGAGGTACTTTCGTGCCCCCATCAGCATGAATGCAATCACTTCATGCTCGCGGGGATCGACCGTCTTCGCATCACCTGCATCCGTCGCCCGTCGCAGCACGCGTTGATAGCCCTTTCCGACAACATCGATATGTTGCTGATAAGCCTTGGGCGCGAACTGTTCGGACTCATACAGGATACGATAGAATTCCGGACGCTCGACGAGGTAAGAAAAATATGCCTCAAGGCGCAGCTTTTCCCGCTCGGTATCATGAGCCGCGTATGACGATCGCTCATTGATGAAGGCGAGCATCTGATCGCTCATGCTCGGTAGCAGCTGATCGAAAAGGTCCTGCCGCGACTCGAAGTAGTTATAAAAAGTTCCCTGCGCGACACCGGCGCGGCGGGTGATCGCGGATACCATCGCCGCGGAATAACCGATCTCGCCCACGACTTTAGCGGCGGATTCCAGCAGCGCGGCCCGAATGTAGCTTTGCTTCGCGGCGCGCGTCAGCTTCTGCGGCCGCCCCAGCTTTTTGACGAGCTTGAGCTTTCGTGTCGGTTGCTTCGGCTTCACTGTCGGCACTGTCGGGTTCCCGGAATCGCTGTTCGGGGGATTTACAGCAAATAGAGGCCGCCGCGCAAAGGCATTCCAGATTTTCACGGCAACCCGGGAAGGCCGGGTCGCCGATCCTCGGCGTCCCCATCTCGGTCAGGGGACTATCCAGAAGTTGATCCTTGCGGGGCGGAGCTTATCCGGAGGTCGCCGGAGCCTCTCTTAAACCGAGAAGTGAACGCATCTGATGATGATAGTGGGTCAGCCCGGGTTCATTGCGGCCAAACGTGATAAAGCCTTGCGCGTTGGAGCGAAAGCCGCGCTGGATGTCTAGACAGACCGGAAAATCCTCCTCCTCGACGGTCGCGAGCAGCAGCTTCATATTCTTGTCCCAGTGCTGCTTGGCTCTCTCGGACGTCGCGGGTTCCGGCGAGTATAATGCGGCTTCGGCGATGCATTCGTCGGTTGATGAACCTTTCGGGAACGAACGCCATGTCTCGATGTGATCACCCTGCCATACGATCAGGGTGTTCGGGAATAGCAGATAGATGATAGCTGAATGCTTCAGCAGATCCCACTCGGCCTCTGGCTGATTTTGTAGTTCCAGGATACTCCGGCGCGGCAGGATAAAGCGTCCATTGCGTCCGAAGGCGTCGAACACATTGATGTTGGGCTGGAAGATAGGGGCGACTGTTTGTCGGTGTAGCGTGCCGATATGCCACGTCTCGAGGAAAGTATCGATGACCAGTTTCCAGTTCATCTGCTTGTGCAGATTGGAAGTCTGATAATGGCTGGTCGTTTCGAGTTTGAATGAAGCAAGCTCCGGACCGAGACCCTGAAGCAGATCGTCGGCATCAAGGTCGCCACCAGGAGTGGGTTTCACCCAGATGATCCCGTTCTTCTCGACAGCCGGGAGAGGTACGAGGCTGGCATTGTCCGCGCAGATATCAGGAAACGCTTCAGATGGGCCGCGGCTACGTGAACGGCCTTCGAGATCGTAGCTCCATGCATGATAGGGACAGACAAAAACTTTCTTTCCCGACCCGCTGCCGTGCGCAACCTGCGATCCGCGATGTCGGCAGACGTTGAGAAATGCGCGCACCTGCCCTTCCGTATTGCGCGTCACCAGCACCGGCACGCCGGAGAGTTCGTCGGTCACATAATCGCCGGGGTTTGGCATATGCGATGTCAGGCACATCACCAGAGGATGGTCCCGGAATAGCTGTTGATGCTCAAGCTGCGCCTGATCGGAGCAGATATAGTCGGAGATGGGATTCCGATAGATATTGTCACCCATCGAGGTCGTCTTCTGTTCATGCATGTCAAAGACGCGCTTGATCAGTTCGACTTGAGTTGAATGTTTCATGATCCTTGCCTCATACCCTTACCGCGATCGGCACTCTGTCAGTCGTTCATCCCGGGGACGAAACCCCGGCTCGATCTTTTTGCTCCTCGACAGCGGACAGGTAACGCTGCTTCGGATGACGGTTGCCGACGGCGCCCCATGACGTGAGGAGGCCGCCGGCATTTCCTTACTTGGCGCCGCTTGGACTGTCGGCGAGCCGGACCCAGCGTCCCTTCTCGACTCGATAGATCACCGAGTCATGCGAGGAGACGTGTTTGGTTGCGGAGAAGCCTTGTGTCGGACCACCAAAGATGTCCTGATAGTCATGGATTTTTTCCATGCCTTCGACGAACTTCTGAGTGGTCAGATCCGGGCCGGCATTTTCGATCGCCTTGACGGTCAGATCGATGATGACCTGACCGATCGCGGCCTGAATCGTGGGCTCCGTGTTGTAACGTGCCTTGTACTTGGTGATCCACGCGGCTGCGGCGGGGCGCGCCGTATCTGGATATGGAGCGTCGAAGAAGCCGGCGGTATAGTACCCGTCAGTAGTGCCGCCCTGTGCGCCCGAAATGGCAAGATCATAGCTTGCGGACGTGCCGATCATGTCGACATCCCATCCCATCTTGCGTGCTGTGGAGTACGGAATAACTGTGTCACGCACGATCGTTCCCATTGCGATGAGGTCGCAATTGGCGGCACGCAGCTTTGTTAGTTGCGCCGTGAAATCCTGATCGGTCGGCTTGTGGGTCGTGACCTCGACGAACTTCAGGCCCAGCGCATCAAGTTCGGCCTTGGCGCCGTTGAACACTTCGGTTCCGAAGTCCGTGTCCTGGTACATGGCGCAGATGGTTTTCTTGCCCTTCTTCTGGACCATGTATTTGATCGCCGAACGAATCTGGTCCGAATACGGCGCGTATATCGCGAACTTCTGCGGATTGAACGGCTTCGACATCGATTCCGCCCACGAAATCGGGAAGATATTGGGGACGCCGGCCTTCAACTGCTCGGGAAGAACCGCATTGTTTTGCGGCGTTCCCAGATTTCCGATCATCGCGAAAACATGGTCGCGATTGATGAGCTTGTTCGCGGCCTGGATGGCTTTCGGGACCTGATAGCCAGTGTCCTCGACCACCAGTTTCAGCTTGCGCCCGTAAATGCCGCCGGCGGCATTGACCTCATCGATACGCATGCGGAACGCATTGACCACGCCGACGCTGAAGGTGGCGGCGACGCCCGACAGGTCGGCGTGCATACCAAGGACAATTTCATCCTTTGTCACGCCTTGCGTCTTCCAAACCGGGGCTTGTGCATTTGCGGTCGTCGACGCAAGCAATGCCACGATCGTGCCGGATATCCAGAGATTGGCCTTCATGCTTACTCCTCCCAGAGCGTTTGTTTGGTTTGTGCGTTCTAGTTACGTTCGTCGTACATCGCGTCGATCAGGCTCATGTATTTCTCGTTGACGAATTTTCGTTTCAGTTTCATCGTCGGGGTCAGTTCATCGTCCTCCGCTGTCAGCAATTGATCGATCAAGGCAAATCGCTTGATCGTTTCGACGCGGGCGAAGTTCTTGTTGACCTTCTCGATCTCGCCGTTGATGAGGTCTCGCACCTCCTTCGCCGCGCAGAGAGACGCGTAGTTCGTGAATGGAACGGCGCGGTCCTGCGCGTACTTCACCACGTTGTCATGGTCGATCATGATCAGGCAGCTGAGGTACTTGCGTTTGTCGCCGATAACGACGGCGTCGGAAATAAAGGGCGAGAACTTGAGTTGATTCTC
Source organism: Hyphomicrobiales bacterium (assembly GCA_017305535.1). Classification (GTDB taxonomy): domain Bacteria; phylum Pseudomonadota; class Alphaproteobacteria; order Rhizobiales; family Xanthobacteraceae; genus 62-47. Next base: position 226,993 of record JAFKKN010000003.1, read on the forward strand.
GATTTCCGACGGCGTGATGTTCTTACCGCCGGCGGTGACGATAATGTCCTTCATCCGGTCGGTGATCTTGACATAGCCATCGTCGTCGATCTCCCCGATGTCGCCGGTGTGAAGCCAGCCGTCGATTACCGTCTCCGATGTTTTGCTTTCATTATTGAGATAGCCGAGAAAAACGTGTGGCCCGCGAACCAGGATTTCACGTTGAGGCGACAACGCGACTTCGGTGTTCGGCAGGGCAACACCGACTGTGCCGAGTTTCTTTCGCCGCGGCATCACCGTCGAGATGCCTGTGTTCTCGGTCTGCCCATAGATTTCACGCATTTCCAAACCGAGAGCCAGATACCAGACGATGAGGTCCGGCGAGATCGGTGCGGCCCCGGTGCCGAGAATGCGGGTGCGACGCAGGCCGAGATAGGTCTTCAGGTTGTTGAGGATCAGTTTGTCCGCGATCCAGAACGCGGCATTGAGATAAAGCGGAACAGCCTCGCCGGCCAGACCGCGCAAGGCACGCGCTTTTCCGATGGAGATGGCTGCGTTGTAAGCGGCCTTGCCGACCAGGGTCGCATCAGACATCTTGATCGTGATGTCGGAGTAGAATTTTTCCCAGATGCGCGGGACCGCGAAGAACCAGGTCGGCGCGACCTCGCGTGCGTTTTCGGGAACGGTATCCAGGCTTTCGATGAAGTTGATCACCGCGCCGGTTTTAAGTGGATAGAACACGCTGAACTTGCGCTCCGCGATATGACAGAGCGGCAGGAAGGACAGCAGTTCGTCCCCGGCGGAGCTCTCGCAGAAAACCTCGGCGTTGGAGATATGATAGATGATATTGCGATGACTGATCATCGCCCCCTTTGGGGGGCCGGTCGTTCCCGACGTGTAGATCAGAACCGCGAGATCGTGTGGCTTCGCCGACCCGATCTCGTATTCCCATAAGCCCGGATGCGACTGCTCATGCGCGGCACCGAGCCGCAGCAATTCGTCAAATGAGATGACTTGCGGATCGTGAAACCGCAACAGGCCTTCCATATCATAGACGATGATCTTGACCAGCGAAGGACAACTGGCGCGCGTCAGCAGAATTTTGTCGAGCTGTTCTTCGTTCTCGGCAAAGAAGAAGCGGGTACGGCTGTCATTAACGATATACTCTACCTGCTTCGCTGAATCGGTGGTGTAAATTCCATTGGTGACGCCACCGACGCCCAAGGTTCCCATATCGGTGTAGAGCCACTCGGGAAGATTTTCCGAGATGATCGAAACGACGTCGCCGCGCTCCAGTCCAAGACTTTTCAAGCCCAGTCCGGCGTGCTTCGCACGCTCGCCGTATTCCTTCCAGCTGATCGGATTCCATATGCCGAAATCCTTCTCGCGCATCGCGACGGCCGCGTCGCGTTGCTGAGTCTTGGTCCAGAACAATTTTGAGACGGTGTCGCAGCCATCCACCAGAAGCGGGCGCTCGGAGTCTTGATATGATGCGGGAGAAACAGGTGCGAGCATGACTAGCGACCAGCGGTATGGCAACGGGATCGTTTCGGGGCGCGCGCTTTGCGGCAAGCACGCCAACGGCGTCGTTCTTGATCAGCCATGTCAGCCTCCCGGTTTCTGACATCGGTCTCTCATTTTTAAATATGATCCGTGGTTCATGGATCATTGTCAATCGAGACGATGTTTATGTGGCGTTTTCCGTTCGCTTTCCGATATCCGTCAGTGTTGCGTTGTGGCGAGTTGATCGCGGAATTGTGGGGCGGCGATCGCAATCATGCGGCGACGTCGTTCGTCGAGGGATTGTCCGCGAAGTTCGGCGATTCCGAACTCGGTGACGATCGCATCGACATCGCCGCGCGGGCAAGTCACGGTCGTTAGCGCCGGAGTAATCCTGCTGATGGTGCCCTGCCGTGCGGTCGCGGGAAGGGCGATGATGGCGCGCCCACCCGCCGATGCGTTGGCGCCGCGAATAAAATCGAGTTGGCCACCGAGTCCGCCGACGTACACCTTGTTCGCGACCTCCGCATTTACCTGGCCGGTGAGATCGACTTCGATCGCCGAATTGATCGCAATGAACCTATCGATATCCGCAATGACCTGCAGATTGTGCGTTTCCGACGGGGGGCGAACGTGAATACCTGGATTGAGGTGCGCAAAGTCATAGAGCCGTCGTGTTCCGAACAGCGAGCCCGAAACAGTGCGTCCCTGATTGAGCCGCTTTTTTGAATTCGTGATGGTACCATTCTCGATCAGCTTCACCACGCCATCGCCGATCTGGCCGGAATGGATACCGAGATCGCGATGATTGGCGAGTTGTGCGAGGATGGCTTCCGGGATTGTTCCGACACCAAGCTGCAATGTGGCGCCGTCGGGAATGAGTTCAGCGACGAAGCGCGCAATTGCTTGCTCGACAGGCCCGGCGGTGGGTGCCGGCAGTTCGATCGGCTTGTGCTTCGCCTCGACGAGAATGTGAGGGGCGATCTCGGGCGGCAACTCGGCGCCGAAGGTCCACGGCGCATCCGCATTGATTTCGGCGATGACGAGGCGCGCATGGCGCGCCGCCTGCGCGGCGATATCATTTGCAAGGGAGAGGCTATAACCGCGCCCCGCCTGCCGCGGCGCTAGCTGGAGTAGCGCCACATCGGCGCGCCGGTCGCCGCTGGCATAGGTTTGCGATAGCCAGCCGTAATGTGAGGGAATCACGCTCAGGCGGCCTTTGCGAGCAAGCTCCGCCGTTTTGCCGAGCGCGCCGTAACTGACAAAAGCCGTCCGAGGCCAATTGCCGGCGCTGAACGTCTCGGAAAACTGTGCGCCGAGAAAGATCTCGATGTCCGGCAACTCGTTTTGATGTGCGATCAGGCGTTCGGTGATGGTGCGGGGCTCGGCGGTGCCTTGACTGAAGATGATGCGATCCCCCGGACGGATCAGGTCCGGAAGATCGAGTTCATCGATGGTCGCGACCCGCACCATGGAACCTCGTCTACACAGCCATGCAAACTGACTTGTTCTCGGTATAGAGATCGATCACCGAGCGTCCCATCTCGCGGCCGATGCCGGATTGCTTGTAGCCGCCGAACGGCAGCGCCGGATCAATCAGATTGTGGCAGTTCACCCAAACGGTGCCGGCCTTGATCTTCGGAATCAAGCGATGAACCTTGCTCAGGTCGCGTGACCAGATGCTGGCGCCGAGGCCATAAGGCGTATCGTTCGCTTTGCGGGCGATTTCATCCAGGTCATCGAACGGCATGGCGACCAGCACCGGGCCGAAGATCTCTTCCTGGACGATTCGCATGCTGTTCTCGGCATCGACGAATACGGTCGGTCGGACGAAGTAACCGGTGTTGTCCGGTCGCGTCGCGCCGGCGACTGCGCGCGCACCTTGCGCTTTTCCTGCCTCGATATAGCTCCAAACGCGGTCACGCTGCCGTTCGGACACCAGCGGTGCAATCTGGGTTGTCGGGTCGAGGCCGGAGCCGAGCTTCATCTTTTCGGCGGAGTCGGCGATGCCGCCCACCACCTGGTCAAACAGCTTCTTCTGCACATAGAGGCGGGAGCCCGCGGTGCAGACCTGCCCTTGATTGAAGAATATCGCGCTGGCCGCGCCTCCGATCACGGCGGCCGGATCGGCATCGTCGAGGACGATGACGGGAGATTTGCCGCCGAGTTCGAGCGAGGCGCGGGTCATGTTATCCATCGCGGCGTGGCCGACCAGCTTGCCGACCTCGGTGGATCCCGTGAAGGCGATCTTGTCGATCCCCGGATGCGCGGCCAAAGCGGCGCCGGCCTCCGCGCCGATGCCGGTCACGATGTTGACGACGCCTTTCGGGCACCCGACTTTCAGCAGCAATTCTCCGAGTCGCAACGCGGTCAGCGGTGTTTCCTCGGCGGGCTTGAGCACGACCGTGCAACCAGTCGCGAGAGCCGGACCGATCTTCCACGCCGCCATCATCAGCGGAAAATTCCACGGAATGATCGCGCCGACGACACCTACCGGTTCCTTGCGGGTGTATGCGAAATACTCGCCGTCGCGGGGGCGAGGGAACGAGACATCAACGGTCGCGCCTTCGATCTTGGTCGCCCAGCCGGCGATGTAACGCAGAAACTCGACTGTGTTCTTGAGGTCGACGCGCCGCGCCAGCGCCAGACTCTTGCCGTTGTCCAGGCATTCGATCTCGGCGAGCTCGTCGCCATGCGCTTCCACCTCGTCGGCGAGACGCAACAGCAGGCGCTCGCGATCCACGGGCCGGAATTTGCGCCAATCGGGGCTTTCGAATGCCCGCCGTGCGGCGGCCACGGCGCGGTCAACGTCTCCCGCCGCGCCAGCCGGCACAGTCGCAAGCTGTTCGCCGTTCGCCGGATCGAATACCGGCAGCGTGCGGCCAGACATAGCCTGCACCCATTCGCCGTCGATGAGCATTGCGCGCGGGGTCCCGACGAACTGGCGTGTCGCCTCTGTGATTGTCGCGGTCTTCGTTTCGGTCGCGGCTTTTGACATCATGTTCTCCCATCCGGCTCGAGATCAGTTCATCACTGTGCCGCCGTCGACAGAGATCGTCTGTCCGGTGACGAATGCCGACGTATCCGACAACAACCAGAGGATCGTTCCAGACAAGTCGTTTGGCTGAAGGTTGCGCTGGATAGCTTGCCCCGCCTTCACGACGTCGAGCGCCTTGTCGAGCTTGTTGGCGAAGAACTCGCGCGTTCCCTCGGTGATGACGGCGCTGGGGGCAACGGCATTGACGCGAATACTGTCGCGGCCGAGCTCGCGGGCCAAGCCACGGGTCATGCCGATCACGGCCGCCTTTGATGTGGTGTAATGCAGGACGAACGGCGTGCCGAATGTCGCTGCGAGGGAGGCGATATTGATGATGCTGCCACTGCCCGCGGCACGCATCGCCGGCACGGCGGATTTGCAGCAGTTCCATATTCCCTTGACGTTGACCGTCATCGCGGCGTCCCAATCCGCCTCGGCGATCGCTTCAAACCGACCGCCTCGGAGGCCGCCGTAGAGCGCCGCGTTGTTGATCAGGCCGTCAACCCTGCCAAAAGCGTCGGACGCCGCGCGCACCATCGCATCGGTCGATGTGGCATCGGTGATGTCGCATTTGACACTGAGTGCTTGACCGCCGGCTGCCTTGGCAAGGTCGATCGTATCCGCGCAGTCGTTGAGGTCGGCCGCAACCGGGTGAGCGCCTGCCGCGGCGAGGGCGCGTACATATTCTTGACCGATGCCGCGCGCGGCGCCCGTAACGATAACGACCTTACCTTCGACGCTCATTGACGTCCTCCCTTTCGATGATTTCTCGCCATCCTATCAGCGGTCGGTCGATAAATCCACAAAAATGACTTGCCGATCATATTTTGTGTGCTGCAACATCTGCGTCGCCCATTTCACAGGGAGCAGTAATTGACTCCGGCCTGGCGCTCGGCCTGCGGAACTACCGGCCTTAAATGCAGCTATTTGCAGTATTTACTGGTGAATTTAACGATACTCACTGCGGCTGAGTTTTCCTGAATGACGTGTCAGCCTCACGATGCGTGCCTCTGTAAAATCGATAAGTTGACTTGCCAGTCATAAATGATCTAGCATTCATGGACGTATCGTTGCTCCCGGCGTCGTGTGACGCCGAAGGTGCAAATGGCGACGAACGTGAGGGAGGATCATGGGCGGTTCGAGATTCTTCGACTGTTGTGACGTGATTGTCCCGCCCCGCGGATTGCTTGCCCATGCATGGGGGCAGGTCGATGGCTGAATTTTTACAGCTCCTCGTCAATGGATTGGCGGTCGGTTGCATCTACGGCCTCGTCGCGCTCGGGTTTGTTCTGATCTACAAGGCCGGTGAAGTCGTGAACTTCGCGCAGGGCGAGATGATGATGCTCGGCGCATTCGTTGCGTTCACATTCATCGTGCAATTCGGCTTGAATTACTGGATTGGGCTGGCGCTTGCGGTCGTTGTGATGGCGGCGTTTGGCGGGCTGCTGGATATCGTCGTGGTGCGACGCATTATCGGTCAGCCGCAGTTCTCCACCGTGATGCTGACGATCGGATTGGGCGTCATGATGCGAAGCGGCGCATCGATGGTGTGGGGGCCGGAGACGCGCGGTTTGCCGTCACCTTTCGATAAGACCGTCCTACAGATCGACGGCGTGGTTCTTTCCGCCGTTTATCTCGCGATCCTCGTGACGACGGCTCTTCTCTGTGTGTTTCTGCTGGGATTTTTCCGCTTCACGCGCGTCGGCCTCGCAATGCAGGCGGCTTCGCAAAATCAGCTCGCCGCCTATTGCATGGGAATTCCGGTAAAGCGTGTGCTCTCAAGCGTGTGGGCGCTGTCGGCCGGAGTTGCGACCATTGCCGGCGTCATGCTTGCGCCCATCAGCCTGATTGATCCAAACACGGGAGCGATTGGCCTGAAAGCGTTTGCCGCCGCGGTCATCGGTGGATTCGGTTCGATCCCCGGAGCGGTGGTCGGCGGCATCCTGATCGGACTGATCGAGCTGTTCTCGGGTGTTTACCTTCCGGAGGGGTTCAAGGACACCGCTGCCTATATCGTGCTTCTCGCCGTTCTGGTGGTGCGACCGCAAGGTCTCTTTGGTGCTGTTGGACGCAAGAAGGTGTAGCATGCGATTCATTTTCAAAACGCGCTACGACCAGGACATCAACCTGTTCCCCCATGGTGGGGCGGTTTTCTGGTATTCGCTGCTTGCGGTTACCCTGCTGTCCGTGCCGTTGATCGTGACCCCGTTTTATGTCGGCGAACTGAGCTTCCTGTTCATCTGGTCGCTCGCGGGCCTCTCCCTGATGGTATTGACGGGATATACCGGGCTGATCTCGATCGGCCATGCGGCTTTTCTTGGCATTGGCGCTTATGTCCATGCCTATCTGGTTCGGCACGGCGTTCCTTTCATCCCGGCGATCCTCTGCGGAGGTTTTGCCGCGGCCGCGGCGGGGCTCGTTATCGGCATTCCCGCGATCCGGATGCGTGGGCTTTATCTGGCGATCGCAACGCTGGCATTCAGCGCCATTGCCGAGGAAGTTTTCGTCCGCTGGGAGACGCTGACCGGTGGATCGCGCGGAGTCCCGGTGCCGAAGCCGCAATTTCTCGGCATCGAGATCGATAATGAAATCGGATTTTACTACCTCTGCCTCGCGATCCTCGTGCTGTGTATTCTTGGCATCGTCAATCTGCTGCGCGCGCCGACAGGGCGTGCATGGATTGCGATCCGCGACAGTGAGATCGCGGCTCAAAGCATGGGTGTCAATCTTGCTGGCTACAAAGCGCTGGCGTTCGCGGTCAGTGCATTTCTCGCCGGTATCGCCGGTGGTTTGTTCGCGCACAAGGTCGGTTATCTGACGCCGGATATCTTCACGCCGATCCTGTCGATCCAACTGCTGATGTTGGTAATGGTCGGTGGAGTTGGCTCGATCCACGGAGCCATCTTCGGAGCGATCTTCCTGGTATTGCTGCCGACGGTCATTTCCATTGCGCGCGACTATCTGCCGGCTGCTATCGGTCAACAGCCCGCGCTCGAGCCGGGCATCTATGGCCTGATCCTTGTGCTGGTTGTCCTGCTGGAGCCACTGGGGCTCAATGGCCTTTGGTTGAAGATCAAGTTCTTCTTCTCGCAGTTCCCGATGTACAAGAGCGCGACATTCAAGCGGCAAAAGACCTATATGCGAACGGAGCGATTGCAATGACGATCCTCCGGGCTCAGGACCTTGCAATCAACTTCGGTGGCATCAAGGCGGTCGACGGGATCACGTTCGACGTCAACAAAGGCGAGATCTTTACGATCATCGGGCCGAACGGCGCCGGGAAAACGACGATCTTCAATCTGATCAGCCGCATCTATCAGGCAACGAGCGGCAAACTGGTCTTCGACGGCGATGATATCACGCATATGCCGCCGCATCGGATAGCTGGGCGCGGCATCGCACGTACGTTTCAGAATGTCGAATTGTTCGAGCACGCAACGCTGCTTCAGAATTTGCTGCTCGGTCAGCATGCTCACCGCAAAACCCGGCCATGGGAAGAAGTTTTGTTTCTGCCGCGGGTCCGCGTCGCCGAACGCGAGATCCGGCGGCGAGTTGAAGAGATTATCGATTTTCTCGATCTGCAGCACTATCGCGATGTCGTGGTGCAGCATTTGCCATACGGTGTACGCAAGGTCATTGAAGTCGCACGCGCGCTCTGCACGCAGCCCAAATTGATCCTGCTTGACGAGCCGTCCTCGGGGCTGAATGTCGAGGAAACCGAGGACCTATCGTTCTGGATACGTGACATTCGTGACGATCTCGGTATCACGGTGGTGATGGTCGAGCACGATCTGGCGCTCGTCAATGATGTTTCCGATCGCGTGATGGCAGTCAACTACGGCCGCCTCATCGCTACCGGAACGCCGGCGGACGTGCAGAATCATCCCGACGTCATCAAGGCATACCTCGGAGGATGATGCGGATGAGCCATCTGATGGAGGTGCGTAACATCGAGACTTACTACGGGCCGACCATGGCGATCCGCGGTGTGAGTTTCGATGTTTCGCAGGGCCAAATCGTTACCATTCTCGGCGCGAACGGAGCTGGAAAAACCACGATTCTGAAGACAATCAGCGGAATCATGGACCCTCAGAAGGGATCGGTTTCCTTCGAGGGGCGCGATATTCAGCGGATGGATCCCGATCGGGTGGTCCGGCTTGGCATTAGCCTGGTGCCCGAGGGGCGCGAGCTGTTTCCATTCCTCAGCGTAAGGGAAAACCTCCAACTGGGCGCTTACACACGGCACGATCACAAGGCCGTTGCTTCCGACCTGGAGCGTGTGTTCGAGTATTTTCCCTCGCTGAAGATGCGAGCAAGTGGCCCCGCCGGCATGCTGTCCGGAGGCGAGCAGCAGATGGTTGCGATCGGCCGCGCGTTGATGGCCCGCCCCAAAGTGATCCTGCTCGACGAGCCTTCGCTCGGCCTGTCGCCGAAGCTGGTGAAGGAAATTTTCGAGATCATCGTTCGGATCAACCGGGACAGCGGAACAACCATCGTTCTGGTGGAGCAGAACGCCAACGTGGCGCTTCAGGTCGCCCATTTTGGGTATATTCTGGAAATGGGACGGATCGTCATGGCGGACACCGGCCCCGCGTTGCTGGAGAAGGACGACGTTCGCGAGTTCTATCTTGGTATCAAGGACAAAGGCGTGCGCGGCGTTCGCAGATGGAAAAAACGCAAGACATGGCGATGATGCGTGCGTCACGACGATCGGGGAGCAGGTGATATGAGCGATGGGGACGTCCTGGTTCGAGTCGACGATGACGTTCTGCGTGTCACGATCAATCGTCCGGAGAAGCGCAATCCGCTGAGCCGCTCGGTGCTTGCCGCGGTCGGCGAGGCATTCCGGGCGCATCGGGATCACGACGGGTTGCGTCTTGCAGTCGTTACCGCGGCCGGAACGAAGAGCTTCGCGGCAGGCGGCGACTTGCGCGAGGTCGAGGCTATCCGCGAGGTCGAAGCCTCACGGCAATTCTCCAATGAGTCTTACGCAGCGCTGGATGCCGTTCGTCACTTCCCGCTGCCGGTGGTTGCCGCGCTCAACGGCGACGCGCTTGGAGGGGGAGCGGAGCTTGCTGTTGCCTGTGATATGCGGCTGATGGCGGCTCACGCCCGGATCGGATTCATTCAGGGGCGCATCAACATTTCGACGTCGTGGGGCGGTGGCCTGGATCTCGCGCGCCTTGTCGGGCACGCGCGCGCGCTGTCGCTGACGACGCGGTCCGCTGTGATTTCAGGCACGGAAGCCGTGGCGCTTGGACTTGCGGAGTCCGTCGCTGGGGCCGACGACGATTTCGAGACGTTCGTTGCCGCGTTCATCGCGCCGATGCGCCGGCAGGCGCCGAGAGTTCTTCGCGGGTTCAAGGCCGTCGCGCTCGCGGAGCGCCTCGGCCTGTCGCACGAAGAGCGGCGCGCGATTGAGCTTGAGCATTTCGTCACGAGTTGGGTTCACGAAGATCATTGGGACGCTGCCGCCAAGGTGTTGGCTCCCGCACAGTGAGGACAGATCATGACCGCTACCGCCAAATCGATGGCTGATGACGATCTCGCTCTTCCGCCTCCAATGCCGCGAACGCCATCGGGCATCGATGTTCCGGTGTTGGCGACACCTGAAATGGTGCGAAATCCCGATCCTGGAGAGCCGGCTCAATTCCCGTTTACGCGTGGCATTTTCCCGGATGGATTCCGTGGCCGGTTATGGACGTTCCGGCAGTATTCCGGTTTTGGCACCGCCGAAGAATCAAACGCGCGCTATCGGTTTCTGCTCGATCAGGGGCAGACCGGTTTATCTGTAGCGTTGGATCTGCCGACGCAGTGCGGCTATGACCCGGACGATGCGATGGCGAGAGCCGAGGTCGGAAAGGTCGGGGTGTCGCTGTCCAATCTCTCTGAGATGGAAATTCTTTTTGACGGCATTGATCTTTCGAAGATTTCAACGTCTTTCACGATCAATGGCACGGCGGCGATCATCTATGCGATGTATTGCGCGTGCGCCGACAAGCAGGGTGTGCCTCGCGCCAAGCTGACCGGGACCATACAAAACGATATCTTGAAGGAATATGTCGCGCGTGGAACGTGGATATTCCCCGTGCGCCCTTCGATGCGCCTGATCGCGGACACGATCCTGTTCTCGAACGATGCCACGCCACGCTTCAATCCGATATCGATCGCCGGCGCGCACGTGCGCGACGCGGGATCAACGGCTGTCGAGGAAATGGCCTATACTCTCGCGAATGGCTTCGCATACGTGGACGAGCTGTTGCGGCGCGGTGGCGACGCGACAAAATTTGCCAAGCGGCTGAGTTTCTTTTTCTACGTTCACATGGATTTTTTTGAGGAGGTCGCCAAGTTTCGTGCGGGGCGGCGGGTATGGGCGAAGATCCTGCGGGATCGTTATGGTGTCACCGACGACAAAGCGATGCATTTTCGGTTCGGCGTGGTCTGTGGCGGGTCGTCGCTGACCGCATCGCAGCCTTACAACAACATTGTTCGTGTCGGAATCGAAACGATGGCCGCGGTTCTCGGTGGTGCTCAATCGATCTTTACCTGCGCATATGATGAGGCTTTTCAGATCCCGACGGAATTTTCCGCTGAGATCGCGCTGCGGACGCAGCAGATCATCGCTTACGAGAGCGGTATTTCGAAAACCGTCGATCCGCTTGGTGGAAGCTTCTTCGTTGAACATCTGACGGATCGCATGGAAGATGAGATCGTCAAGGTCATGGACGAAATCGATGCCTATGGCGGTGTCGTGAGGGCGATCGAGGATGGCTGGCTGCAGATGAGGCTGGCGGAGCGGGCAACCGAGCGGCGCCGCAAGATCGACGCCGTCGATACGGTCATTGTCGGTCAGAACGCATTTCGCCGTGAAAGCCAAACGGATGATTTCGGTGAGGTGTTCCGGCTCGATCCGCAGGCGGCGGCCAAGGTCATCGAAAAGTTTGAAGCTATTCGCGATCGGCGTGACAATGCGGCGGTTGAGGCCAGCCTCGACAAGTTGGCGGCTGCCGCAGCGAAGGATGATGAAAATCTCATGCCCTATCTGATCGATTGCTGTCACGCTTACGCGACCGTCGGTGAGATGGTTGCGCGCTTGAAGCAGGGATGGGGTGAATTTCAGGAGCCAGTGCGGCTATGAGCAATCTCAAAGGCAAGCGGATCATGATCGCCAAGCCGGGGCTTGACGGGCACGACATCGGGGCGAAGATCATTGCGCTGGCGCTGCGCGATGCCGGCGCGGAAGTCATCTATACCGGGTTGCGCAAGACGCCGGGCTTCATCGCGCGGGTCGCGGTGGACGAGGACGTCGATGCGGTCGGCTTGTCGTTGCTGTCGGGGAGCCACAAGGAGCTGGTCGCGGAAACGATGCGGGAGCTCAAGGCGCTTGATGCGGGCGATATTCCGGTGTTCGTCGGCGGCACCATCCCGGTTGAGGATCGGGCGACCCTGATCGAGGCTGGTGTGGTCGGGATATTCACCGCCGAGATGCGACTGGACGATGTTGTTGCGGAGCTTGCGCGCAGGCTTTCGCCCGAACAGGCTGCGTAAATTCCGTGGATGACGGGCTTGAGCGAGAGGTGAGACCTCTGGACCGGCGTGCGCTCGGCCGGGCGCTGTCGCGGATTGCGAACGCCTCGGTCGCGGAGTCGCTGGCGGGGATGCAGGGCACATCGCCCAATGCCTACCGTATCGGCATGACCGGACCGCCGGGAGCCGGCAAGAGTACGCTGATCGGGCGCTTTGCGCGGCGACGTCTCGATGGAGGCGCGCAGGTCGCGGTGGTTGCAATCGATCCGTCAAGTCCATTGACGCATGGCGCTATTCTCGGCGATCGGATCCGTATGGATCATATCGCGGACAATCTGCGACTGTTCATTCGATCGCTTGCCAGTCGTGGCGCGAATGACGGCCTAGCCGACAATATTGCGGATGTGTTGGCGACACTGGATAGTTATCCGTTCGATGAGGTGATCCTCGAAACGGTGGGTGTAGGGCAGGCTGAACATGCTGTCCGGTCGCTGGTCGATACGTTGGTTCTGGTGCTCATTCCCGAGTCGGGAGATCAGATTCAGGCGATGAAAGCGGGAATGTTGGAGATGGCGGATGTCTACGTCATCAACAAAGCCGATCTGCCCGGCGCCGACAAAATCGCACGCGAAATTCGCGCCGTGCTCAAGTTGAAGCAGCGCGTTGGCGCGTCATGGGCCCCGCCGGTCATCATGACGGGTGCGGCAGATGCCAACGGAATCGCAGCCTTGGACGAAGCAGTATCGCGACATCAGGCTTATCTGAGGAACAGCACAAATACCGAGGAGGTTCAGCGTCGACGGCTTGAATATCACCTCAAGAGCCTCATGATCCGGAGTGTCGCGGAAATTCTCGCGAGGGAAACAAATTCCACCGCAGAGTCCCTGCATGCTGCCTATGCCCGCGTCGTGGAAAGTCTAAGGAAAGGAATAGGCCGATAGCCCGGCTGTCCGGCCTTGACGGGTTTGCCATGGCTCTTGGTAAGAAATGGGCCTTGGTATGAGAGTTCCGTCGCGAAACGGCCGCGCGCCCGCATTGCAGGTTCGTGCGTCTGAGACAGGGTGGCGCGACGACCGTCGTTGGGGTTAAAGTTCCTCGCTCGACCAGCTCGTGCGTACGGATCGATTCCCATCGGCATGTTCCAGATCATTCAAAGATTTACCTGGCGCGACGGCCTGTTCTCGCTGAAGTCGTTCGCCGCCGCGATGCTGGCGCTGTTCATCGCGTTTCGTCTGAACCTCTCGCAGCCGAGCTGGTCGATCACCACGGTTTATGTCGTCTCCCAACCTCTGGCCGGAATGGTGCTGGCGAAGTCGCTCTATCGTGTGTTTGGCACCGTGATTGGGGCGCTGATGTCGCTGGTGTTCGTGGCGCTGTTTTCGAACACCCCCGAACTGTTCTGTCTGGCGCTGGCGATCTGGATTGGTATCTGCACATCGGTTTCGGTCTATCTGCGCGATGCTCCGCAGGCCTATGGCGGTGTGTTGGCCGGATATTCGGCGGCGATCATCGGCCTGCCGGCGGCGCTCACACCCAATCTGGCTTTCGACTTCGCGGTTGCGCGCTGCCTTGAGATCACGCTCGGGATCGCCTGCGGCACGCTGCTGCATCACGTGGTCTTTCCGCGGCGAGCCGGCGACGCCTTGCGCAAAGCGCTGCACGCCACCTTGCCGAACATGGCGCGGTGGGCCGAGGATGCGTTGCATGGGCAGCAGGCTGAAGCCAAAGGTCTTGCCGACCGGCAGAAGATTATCGCGTCGGTGGTATCGCTCGATTCGCTTCGGGTGTTCGGCGCGCTCGACACGCCGGCGATCCGCGCAATCGACGATGTAATCCGGCTGTTCGAAGGCAAGTTGCTGTCATTGCTGGCAATGCTGGTCTCGGCATACGATCGGTTGGCGCTGTTGCACCGCGATCAGCCCGCGGCCGCGCGCGAGCTGCAACCGCTGGCGGAGCGGACCGCCGCCCATATCGCCGCGTCCGCTGATGCCGCGACTCCGGAGCAATCGCTGGAAGAGACCAGTGGCGAGACAGCCCTGCTGGCGGAGATCGAAGCACGACTGCCATCGCCGGAAGCGTTACGGAGCGATTCCGACGCCTTCCTTCAGCGCAGTTTCCTGCTGCGCCTGCGCGACGTGCTGGCGCTCTGGCACGAAGCCGTGTGGCTTCGCACCCATATCACTGCCGGCATCCATCCGCCGCGGACCGCCGCCGCGCCGTCGCTCCGGCCTTATCGCGATATCGTGTTCGCGATCCTGGTGGGCACGATCTCGCTGCTAACGATTCTGGCCGCCAGCGCGTTTTGGATTTTTACGGCCTGGCCGAACGGCCCGACGGCGGTGACCTATGCCGGGATTATTTGCGCCATTATGGGTGCGCGAGATGATCCCGCTGCTGCGGCGGCTGGTTTTCTCAAGATGAGCGTGGTCGGGGCACTCATCGGTGGCGTCTATCTGCTTGTCGTGCTGCCGCCGCTTTCGACGTTTCCTGCCCTGATGGTCGCGCTTGCGCCCTTTTACCTCGTCTGCGGTCTGTTTCTCAGTGCAGCGGTACCGGCGGTCATGCCGGTGATCTTCGTGGTCGGAGGGCTGACGAGTATCTCCAACACGATGGCTTATGACTTCAGCGCTTTCCTGAACGATTACTTGAGTTACGTTGTAGGGATCGGCATCGGTGGCCTTGCGTTGCGGCTGCTGCGCCCGCTCGGTACCGAGTGGGTGGTCCGGCGATTGACCTCCGGCGTGTTGCGTGATCTCGGACGCACCGCAAGCTCGGCGGTACCGGAGACGCGTACCGCCTTCGAAAGCCGGATGTTCGATCGCATCAATGCGTTGTTGATGCGCCTCAATCCCATGGTCGACTGGCACCGGGCGGTGATGCAGGGCGGCTTCGCCGGCTTGCGCGTCGGTCTCAATATCCTGGCGCTGAGGCGTGATCGGATCGAACTGCCATCCGTCGTGACGGCGACCGTGGATCGCGCCCTTGTTGCGCTGGCGGAGCATTTCGAGCGCGCCGCAAGAAATCGGCGCGGGGCGTCGCCATTGCCGTTGCTGGAAGCCGCGCGGAATTCCGTGCTTGCACTCGACGTCAGTCCTGTATTCACGCGGACGGCCGAGTCGCTCTATGGTATCGAAACCACGTTGCGGCAGCACCCCGGTTTCTTCGGGCTGGACGTGCCGCCGCAATCAACTCCATCGGTTGAGCCGGTGATCGCATGATCAAGGAAATCAATCTGGACGGCATCTACTTGCCTCCGCTGCTTGGCTATCTGGCAGGGGCGGCGGTGCTCTGGTACGTCTTGCGCTATCTGCTCAACCGGCTTGGCGTCTATCGTTTCGTCTGGCATCCGCCTTTGTTCAACACCGCGCTGTATGTGATGCTACTGAGTGCCTTCGTCGCGGCGACACTTTGAGTTTTTGAGATATCGGCCGAATGCAACAAGCCAGTTCATGGATTCGTGTTCTTGTCACCGTTGTTGTGGTGGCTGCGGCGGGTGTGGCCGGCTGGTATCTGTGGCGCACCTATGAAGAAAGCCCCTGGACCCGTGACGGCCGCGTCCGTGTCAATATCGTGATGGTGGCGCCGGATGTCGCGGGTGCCGTCACGGATCTGCGCGTGAAGGACAACCAGAGCGTCAGGATCGGCGACACGCTGTTCACCGTCGATCCCGCGCGCTACCGGCTCGCGCTGGCGCAGGCGGAAGCGGTGCTGGCCGGAGCCAAGAGCGTGCTCGAACAGCGGCAGGAAGAGCAGTTGCGCCGCGAACGGCTGAGTTCAGCCTCGATCTCGGAGGAAGCCCTCAACCAGGCGCGCACCGCCACGTTGTCCGCACAGGCGTCCTATGATCAGGCCGAGGCCGCGCTTGGCGTCGCAAAGCTCAATCTGGCCCGCACCGACGTGCGCTCGCCGGTCAACGGTCATGTCACCAATCTGCTGGTGCATCGCGGCGACTACGCCACGGCGGGTCGCCCGATGGTGGCGCTGGTGGACGGCGATTCATTTTACGTCGCGGGTTACTTCGAGGAAACCAAGCTGCGTCACATCCAGATCGGCGATCGCGTCTCGATCCGGCTGATGGCCTATGGCGCGCCACTGACCGGCCATGTCGATAGCGTGGCGCGGGCCATCACCGATCGTGACAACGCCCTCGGCAACGACCTGATCGCCAACGTCAATCCCACCTTCAGTTGGGTGCGGCTGGCGCAGCGGATTCCGGTGCGCATTGCGATCGACGACATTCCGAAAGGCATCGTGCTGAGTGCCGGCATGACGGCCACAGTCGTGGTGACCGATCCGGACGATTCGAACCGCATCAAGCCGCCGGTTCGCTGACCGAGGTTTCCCGCGTCGACACGCTTCTCAATCGCGAGGGAGGGCGTGAAGAAACACCGACACCTATCCCATCTATCGAACCGGTGGCTGAGACTTCGGCTAATCCTTGGAGATTCGAAGGTCGCGACATTAGTGCTGCTGTACACTCGCCGTTCGTTCCGGATTCCAGCCGCCGCCGAGCGCCTGAAACAGGCTGCTGGCCGCGAGCAGCTTGGTCAGCCGCACCTGCACCAGATTGTTTTCCGCCGTAAACAACGTCTGTTGCGCTTGCAGCACCGTGACCAAGTTGACCGTGCCGCCGTGCAACTGCGTCTCCGCAACATCGAATGCCTTACGGGAGGCCGAGACAACCTGGGCTTGCAGCCGTTCTTGCAGCGCGTACTGGTGCAGGGCGACAAGCGCCTTCTCGACATCGGCGAAAGCGGACAGTACGGCCTTGCGATAGGCTTGCAGATATTGGAGCTGCACGCCCTTCGCCTGCTTCAACTGGCTTTCGAGCAGGAATCCATCGAAGATGGGCTGCGTCAGGCTGGCCGCAAGCGTGTAGTACCAGGCGCCCGGCCCGAACAGCGCTGCGAGCGCGGCGCTTTGCGAACCGGTCTGGGCCGTGAGCTGAATTTGTGGGAAGAAGGCAGCGCGCGCCGCTTCGACGCTGAAATTAGACGACGCAAGCTGTGCTTCCGCTTGGCGTATGTCGGGCCGCTGATACAACAGTTGCGATGGCAGGCCGGGCGTGACGCGCGGCACGGCGATCCGCGTGGTTGTTCCGCCGCTCACCTTGAAATCGGCTGGTGCGCGGGCCACGAGCACAGCGAGTGCGGCAGTATTCTGGTGCAGCGTGACTTCGAGCGGCGGAATCGCGGCGCGCTGCGTCGCCACCAACGCCTCTTGTTGCGAAACATCGAGCTGCGAAGCCGTTCCGCCGGCGAACTGCTTCTTGATCAGGTCGAGAATGCGTTCCGCCGCCGTAAGATTGCGGCGGATGACGCGCAGTTGATCCTGCGCCGCCAAAATCTGGAAGTAGGTATTGGCGACGGTCACGGCTGTGGTCAGGGTCACTACGTCGCGGTTGTAGCGGGCGACCGTCGCATTTTCCTCGGATGCATAGAGCGTCGCGCGGTTCTTGCCCCAGAAGTCGAGCATGTAGCTTGCGGTGAGGCCGGCGCTAAACTGCGAATATTGCAGCGGACCTGTCGTTCCGCTGCCGCTAGACGAAGATGCCGCGCTTCGTACGCGCTCGGCACTCGCCGTTCCGGTAATAGACGGCAGCAGCGGTGAACCCGCGATGCCGACTTGCGCATCGGCCTGGATGATCTGCGCATAGGCGACGGCGATATCAAGATTCGCGGTCTGCGCGGCCTCCATCAGTGATGTGAGCTCGGAGGACCGGAAGCCGCGCCACCAATCGAGCGACGGCACGGCCGAGTCCGGTGCAACGGGCGATGCCTCGCGATATCTTGCCGGAATGGTGAGATCGAGCGCCGGATGCTCGCTGCCGAGAATGCATCCCGACAAGGCTGGGACGAGCAACGCGAGCGCAAGCAGCGGCGCGATCGGCCGCTTACAGCGTCGTGAGGTCGCGCGACTGGACGTCTTTACCTCGCTATACATCAGGGCCCCAACGAATGACCGATCTGATCGTGTCTCAGCTCTCACGCGGCGGCAAGGGGCGTGCTCCCTGATCCCCGTGCCATGCACCGCAATGTCGTTCATGGTGTGGTCGGCAGGCCACATGCGGTCATTCGCCGGGCTGGGCGCGCGGCGACAGCGGGTGCTGCCGACCGGCTTTGATTCGCTGCGACCATAGCCGGAACCGGTCAAGATAGAGATAGATGACGGGCGTGGTATAGAGCGTGAGCATCTGGCTCAGAATGAGGCCGCCGACGATGGCGATGCCGAGCGGCTGCCGCAATTCGCTGCCCTCACCGAACCCGATCGCGAGCGGCAGCGCGCCGAGCAGCGCTGCCATGGTCGTCATCATGATCGGCCGGAAGCGCAGCAGGCTGGCCTGGTAAATCGCATCGAACGAGGACAGGCCCCGCGTGCGTTCGGCGTCGAGTGCGAAGTCGATCATCATAATCGCGTTCTTCTTCACGATGCCGATCAGCAGGATGACGCCGATCAGCGCCATGATGCTGAACTCGGTGTTGAACGCCATCAGCGCCAGCAGCGCGCCGACGCCCGCGGACGGCAGCGTCGATAGAATTGTCAGCGGGTGCACATAGCTTTCGTAGAGCACGCCGAGGACGATGTAGATCGTGAGCAGCGCGGCGAGAATGAGATAAGGTTGGTTGCTGAGCGAATCCTGGAACACCTTCGCGGTGCCCTGGAAGCTGCCGTGGAGCGTTGCCGGGACACCGATGCGATTCATCGTCGCCTCGATTGTGGCGGCGGCGGTGCTCAACGAGACGTTCGGCGGAAGGTTGAACGAAATGGTGTTGGCGACCAGCAATCCTTGATGGTTGACGGCGAGCGGCGTCGCGCCTTGCGCGAAGTGCGCGACGGCGGAGAGCGGAATCATTGTCTCCTGACTGGTGCTCACCGCCGAGCCCGTCGAGGAGGTGCCCTTGCCGGTAGCGCCGATCGAATTGGTCGCGAGGTTGCGGGCGGCTTGTGCGTTGGCGGAATTCGTCGACGTCGACTGGCCTGGTGCAACGATGGTTCCGGCGACTGCGTTGGTCGCTTGCGAGCCGCCGACCGAGCCGCCAGAGGTGCTGATGAAGACGTCTTTCAGCGTTTCCGGATTCTGCCAATAGCGCGGGGCGACTTCCATGATGACGTGATACTGGTTGCGCGCGACGTAAATGGTTGACACCTGGCGCTGGCCGAAGGCGTCATAGAGCGTGTTGTCGATCTGGCTGACCGTGATACCAAGCCGCGCGGCGGCGTCACGGTCGATTACGACATTGGATTCAAGCCCCTTGTTTTGCTGGTCGCTGTTGACGTCGGCGAGATTGGGCTCTTTCTGGAGCGCGGCGGTGATCTTCGGGGTCCATTCATTGAGTTCCTCCAATGACGGACTTTGCAGCGTGTATTGGTATTGCGCGTTGCTGGCGCGTCCACCCGCGCGGATATCCTGCACAGCTTGAAGAAACAGCGTCGCGCCCGGCACCACAGCCATCTCGCGGCGCAGGCGGCCGATCACCTGGTCGACGGAAACCTTGCGCTCGTTGAGCGGCTTCAGCGAAACGAACATGAAGCCGGAATTGGTCTGGCCGCCGCCAGTGAAACCCACCACCGTCTCGATCGCGGGGTCTTTCTTCAGGATCGTGACGAACTGCGTGAGCTTCTGCTGCATCAGTTGGAACGAAATGCTTTGGTCCGCCTGGATGATGCCGATCATTCGTCCGGTATCCTGCTGCGGAAAAAAGCCCTTCGGAATGATGTCGTAGAGATAAAAATTGAGTCCGAAAACCGCGATCAGGACGGCCATCACCGAGCGTGGATGGCGCAGCGCAACCGCGAGCGTGCGCCGATAGCCATTCAGCATCGCGTCGAAAACGTGCTCGCTGGCGCGATAGATACGGCCGTGTCCGTCGCGAGGCTCTCGACGGAGCAGCATGGCGCACATCATCGGCGTCGTGGCCAGCGAAATCGCCAGCGAGATCAGAATTGCGATCGAGATCGTCATCGCGAATTCGCGGAACAGCCGGCCAACGATGCCGCCCATCAACAGGATCGGGATGAAGACCGCGATTAGCGACACGCTCATCGACAACACGGTGAAGCCGACTTCCCTCGCGCCAAGCAGCGCGGCATCGAGGCGGGACATCCCGGCCTCGATGTGGCGTGTGATGTTTTCGAGCACAACGATGGCGTCGTCGACGACGAAGCCGGTGGCGACCGTCAACGCCATCAGCGAGAGGTTGTCGAGGCTATAGCCCATCATGTACATGACTGCGAAGGTGGCGACCAATGAGACCGACACCGCGACGACGGGAATCAGCGTTGCACGGCCGTTGCGCAGGAACGCGAAGACGACCACGATGACCAGGAAAATCGCGGTCAGCAGCGTCAGTTCGACATCGCGCAGCGAGGCGCGGATAGTGGTTGAGCGATCGACCGCCACGTTGAGATCGATCGCGGGGGAGACCGATGCGCGCAGCTGCGGCAACAGGGCGTTCACGCGGTCGACGATGCCGATAATGTTGGCGCCGGGCTGGCGATAGAGAACGATCAGGACGGCCGGCTTGCCGTTGGCGAGGCCGGCGTTGCGCAGGTTTTCGACGGAATCGTTGACCTCGCCGACATCGGACAGCCGTACTGCGGCGCCATTGCGATAGGCGACCACAAGCGATCTGTATTGAGCGGCCTTGTTGGCCTGATCGTTGGCGTAGATCTGGTAACGCTGATCGCCGACGTCGATGCCGCCCTTCGGGCTGTGCGCATTGGCGCTGGCGATGGCGGCGCGGACGTCTTCGAGACCGATGCCGTATTTGTAGAGTGCCTGCGGAATGAGTTCGACGCGCACGGCCGGCAGCGAGCTGCCGCCCACCGTCACCTCGCCGACACCCTCGACCTGCGACAGCTTTTGCGACAGCACTGTCGAGGCGGCGTCATAGAGCTGGCCGCGCTCCAGCGTGTCGGAGGTCAGGGTCAGCACCATGATCGGTGCGTCGGCCGGATTGACCTTTTTATAGGTCGGGTTGGCGCGCAGGCTGGTCGGCAAGTCCGCGCGCGCGGCGTTGATAGCCGCCTGTACATCGCGCGCCGCGCCGTCGATGTCGCGGCTGAGGCCGAATTGCAGCGTGATGCGCGTCGATCCGACCGTGCTCGAGGACGTCATCTCGGTGACGTCGGCGATCTGGCCGAGATGGCGCTCCAGCGGACTGGCGACCGTGGTGGCGACATCCTGAGGGCTGCCGCCGGGCAAGGTCGCCTGAACCGAGATAGTCGGGAAATCGACCTGCGGCAGCGGCGACACCGGCAGCTTGAAGAAGGCGACGATCCCTACCGCCGCGAGTCCGATCGTGAGCAGCGTTGTCGCGACCGGCCGGCGGATGAAGGGGGTCGAGAGGCTCACGGCTCGGCTCCATCCGTGGCTTGCCGGCCGCTGAGCGATTGTCCCGAGAGGCGCAACGCGAGACGGTCGAACCAGAGATAGATCACCGGCGTCGTGAACAGCGTCAGCAACTGACTGACGAGAAGGCCACCGACGATCGAGATACCGAGCGGGTGTCGCAACTCGGAACCCGCCCCGGTGCCGAGCATCAGCGGCAGCGCGCCGAGCACGGCGGCCATCGTGGTCATCAGGATCGGACGGAAGCGCAACAGGCAGGCCTGATAGATCGCATCGCGCGGCGGTCGGCCTTCATTGCGTTCGGCATCGAGCGCGAAGTCGATCATCATGATCGCATTCTTCTTCACGATGCCGATCAGCAGGATGATGCCGATGATCGCGACGATGGTGAGATCCTGTCCGGCGGCCATCAGCGCGAGCAGCGCGCCGATGCCGGCGGACGGCAGCGTCGAGAGAATCGTGAGCGGGTGGATGAAGCTCTCGTAGAGCACGCCGAGCACGATATAGACCGTGATGATCGCGGCCAAAATCAGGAAAATCTGGTTCGAAAGCGAAGACTGGAACGCCAGCGCCGCGCCCTGAAAGGTGCTGATGACGCTCGCCGGGAGTCCGATATCGGCTTCCGCCTGCTTGATCGCGGTTACCGCCTCGCCGAGCGATGCGCCGGGGGCGAGGTTGAACGAGATTGTCGCCGCTGGAAACTGGCCGAGGTGGCTGACCTGCAACGGCGCGGTCTCCTCGCGGATCTTGGCCAGCACCGACAGCGGCACCGGCGCGCTGCCGACCGACGACGGCAGATAGATCGACGACAATGCCTGCAAGGAGGTCTGCAACGACGGATCGGCTTCGAGGATCACGCGATACTGGTTCGAATTGGTGAAAATGGTCGAGACGATGCGCTGACCGTAGGAATCGTAGAGCGCGTTGTCGATGGTCGCCGGCGTGATGCCGAAGCGCGCGGCCTGATCGCGGTCGATGTCGACGAATACCGAGAGCCCTTGCGCCGAGACGTCGCTGGTGACGTCCGCCAGCTGCGGGAGCTGGTTCAATTTGTCGACCAACTTCGGCGTCCATTCGGCCAACTGAGCCGCGTCGGCGTCCTGAAGCGAGAACTGGTACTGCGTCCGGCTGACCGTCCCCTCGATGGTGAGGTCCTGTACCGGCTGCATGTAGAGGGTGATACCGGGAAGGCTGGCGGTGCGCTCCTTCAGGCGCTGCATCACCGCGACCACGCCAGAGCTTCGCTGGCCGAATGGTTTGAGATTGATGAGGATACGGCCGCTGTTGAGCGTCGTGTTGGTGCCGTCCACGCCGATGAAGGACGACAGACTCGCGACATCCGGATCTTCGAGAATAGCCGAGGCCAATTGCTGCTGGCGTTCCGCCATCGCCGCGTAGGACACCGATTGTGGGGCTTCCGAGATCGCCTGAATGACGCCGGTGTCCTGAAGTGGAAAGAAACCTTTCGGGATGAGAACATACAACGCGCCTGTCAGCGCGAAGGTGCCGAGTGCGACCAGCAGCGTCAGGGTCTGGCGGTCGAGCACCCAGTTGAGGGCGCGGCCATAGACGGCGATCAGTGTGTCGAACGCTTCGCGGCTGTGGCGCTGGAAGGCATTTTCGTGCTCGTCCGCGGCCGCCTTCAGAAGTTTTGCGCAAGCCATCGGCACCAGCGTCAGCGAGACGACACCGGATATCAGGATCGTCACCGACAACGTGATCGCAAATTCGCGGAACAGCCGGCCGACGACGTCGCCCATGAACAGCAGTGGAATTAGCACCGCGATCAGCGATACGGTGAGCGAGATAATGGTAAAGCCGATCTGCTCCGAGCCGCGCAGCGCCGCCTGAAGCGGCGTTTCGCCTTCTTCAATATAGCGTGAGATGTTCTCGATTACCACGATGGCGTCATCGACGACGAAGCCAGTGGCGATGGTCAGCGCCATCAGCGACAGGTTGTTGAGGCTGAAACCGAACAGATACATCGCGCCGAGCGTGCCAACCAACGACAGCGGCACCGAGAGGCTTGGAATCAGTGTTGCCCGTGTACTGCGCAGGAACACGAAGATCACCAGCACGACGAGAACGACCGCGAGCGTCAGTTCGTACTCCACGTCGTGCACCGAGGCACGGATGGTAACGGTGCGGTCAGTGAGGATGTTGACGTCGATGGCGCTCGGCAGCGCGGCTTGCAGTTGCGGCAGCAGCGCCTTGATGCTGTCAGCGACGGCGATCACATTGGCACCCGGCTGCCGCTGCACATTGAGGATGATTGCCGGCTCCCGGTTCATCCACGCTCCGAGTTTGTCGTTCTGTGCGCCATCGACGACATCGCCAACGTCGGACAGGCGGATTGGCGAGCCGTTCTTGTAGGCGACGATCAGTGATTTATAGTCGGCCGCCTTGCGGATCTGGTCGTTGGCGTTGATAGTGTAGGCCCGCATCGCTCCGTCGAAGTTGCCCTTCGGCGTATTGATGTTGGCGTTGCCGAGCGTGGTGCGCAGATCGTCGATATTCAGCCCATAGGCGGCGAGCTTGCGAATATCGGCGCGGATTCGCACCGCCGGACGCTGGCCGCCACTGATGCTGACCAGTCCGACGCCGGGAAGCTGTGAAATTTTTTGCGCGATCCGCGTATCGGCGAAATCCTCTACCTGCGTCAGCGGGATCGTCTTCGAGGTCAGCCCGAGCGTCAGGATCGGCGCGTCGGCGGGGTTGACCTTGGCGTAGATCGGGGGCGCGGGCAGGTCGGAGGGCAGCAAGTTGCCGGCCGCGTTGATCGCGGCCTGCACTTCCTGCTCGGCGATGTCGAGCGAAATACTGAGTCCGAATTGCAACGTGATGACGGATGCACCTGCGGAGCTTACCGAACTCATCTGCGTGAGGTTCGGCATTTGGCCGAGTTGCACTTCCAGCGGTGCGGTGACGGAGGATGTCATGATATCCGGGCTCGCGCCGGGATAGAATGTCTGCACCTGGATGGTCGGGTAGTCGACCTCGGGAAGCGCCGCGACTGGCAGGAAACGGAAGGCGAGCAGGCCGGACAGCATGATCGCCACCATCAGCAGCGTGGTCGCCACCGGCCGCAGAATGAATGGTCGCGACGGGCTCATTGTTTCGAGCCACCGTCCAGACGCTGTTTCTTGGCGCCGTGGCCACCCGGCTGTGTCGTTGCCGGCGGGGTACCACCCTGGCTGGTTTCCGCGCGCAGGGCGACCTTGGCGCCGTCGCGCAGCTTGTCGGCGCCGTCAATGACGATGCGATCGCCGGGGTTGAGCCCCGACAGGACCTCGACGCGCTCGCCGTCGGTGACGCCGAGCGTCACCTTGCGCACCGACACGGTGCTGTCGGCGGCGTTGACGAGGTAGACGAAGGTGCCCGGCACGCCGCGCTGGACGCCGGCCGTCGGCATAACGGTGACGTCGCTGTGGGTATCGACCAGCAGGCGGATGTTGACGAACTGGTTCGGATAAAGCGTGCGTGCATCGTTGGGGAATTGCGCGCGCAGCTTGATGGTGCCGGTGGTCGGATCGATCTGGCTGTCGAAGGTCTGCAGCGTGCCATCGGCAATCTTGTTGGCACCGCTGCGGTCGTAGGCGGCCGCGGGCAGGGTGGCTCCGGCGTGAAGGCGCTTGGCGATCGCCTGGAGATTGTCTTCCGGCACCGTGAATAGCACGCTGATCGGATGCAGTTGGGTGATAACGACGAGACCATTGGTATCGCCCGGCGTCACGTAGTTGCCCTGATCGACTTGCCGCAGTCCGACGCGGCCGTCGAGCGGGGACACGATATGGCAGAATTGCAGGTTGACCTGAGCGGCTTTCACGGCGGCGCGGTCGGCTTCGACGGTGCCTTGATATTGGGCAACCAATGCCACCTGGGTATCGAGCGTCTGATGCGGGACCGCATTCTGAGCAGCGAGTCCCTGATAGCGAGTCAGATCGACCTGCGCGCCCTTCAGGAGCGCCTGATCACGGGTCAGGTTGCCGTTCGCCTGCGCCAGCGCCGCCTCATAGGGGCGCGGATCGATTTCCGCGAGCAGATCGCCTGTCTTGACCTCGTCGCCTTCCTTGAAATCGATCTTCATCAGGTAGCCGCTGATCTGCGTCCTGATGGTGACTGTCGCGAGCGATGTGACGGTACCGAGTGCGTTGAGATTGATCCCGATGTCACCTGTGCCAACGGTGGCGGTCGCGACCGACATCGGCTGCACGGCCCTGTTGTTTCGGCCGCCATTGTTGATCTGCTGGGATTGGCGCCACCACGCGGTGCCGGCCGCGATCAGCAAGACCGCCAGAACGACCCAGATCAGTGCGCGACGCAATTTGCGCCGGCCGGCTTGTGGCGGCTCGGCGAGCGGGGATTCCTGAAACGGCTTTACGGATTGGTCCATGATTCCGCCGCCGACGTGTTCATAAACCTAACAGGCTCTACCGAACTTGCTGATCCGGGCGATCGCGATCTTGATCGCAATCGTTTCAAGTCAAGCCGATCCATCGCAGTTGTCTAAACCGGTTCATGCACAGGCAAATTCCGTGCGAGGACACCCTAAGTCTATCACAATTGAAATGAACTGCCTGTAGATGTCAGCTTAATTCGCCGTAAGAATCATAATATCGAAATATGGCGACTATGTCGGCACCCTTTCCTCGGAGGCGTTCCTCTGAGAGTGGCCACCTTGGCCAAGGACGCCCATGGTTCCCGCGCCTGTTGACGTCAGGCTATAACGATCGAGGTTTCGGGACCGGCATGCAGCAGCTTGGCGATCGCCTCCGCCGGCTTCGCCGCGCTAAACAGGTAACCCTGCATTTCGGTGCACCCCAGCGTGCGCAGCACTTGGCGCTGCGCGTCGCTCTCGACCCCCTCGGCGGTCGTCGTCATGTTGCGCGCGCTGGCGATGCTCACCACGGCGTTTACGATCGGCGTCGATCCGCCAGCCTCGGCGATATCGTTGATGAAACTGCGATCGATCTTGATCTTGTCGAATGGAAAACGCTGGAGGTAGCTCAATGACGAATAACCCGTACCGAAGTCGTCGAGCGCGATCCGCACGCCGATCTCCCGCAACTGGTGGAGAATCGCCAGAGCCGTCTCGTCATCGCGGATCAGGACGGCCTCGGTGATCTCAAGCTCCAATCGGTTGGCGGCCAGGCCGGATGCGGCCAGCGTGCTGACAATTTTCAGCGCCAGCCCCTGACTTTTGAACTGGATCGGCGAGACGTTGACGGCGATCTTGACGTGTCGCGGCCAGGTTGCCGCCTGGGCACAAGCGGTTGCGAGGACCCATTCTCCAAGCTCCGCGATAAGCCCGGTTTCTTCGGCAACAGGAATGAATTCGGCCGGCGAAATCGTACCACGCTCGGGATGGTGCCAGCGCAACAATGCTTCGCAACCGGTCACGCCGTCGTCGCGCAGGCTGACCAATGGCTGGTAGTGAATCTCGAAACCGCCCTCGCGATACGTGCCGTCGGTGATGATCTGGCGTAGATCAAGCTCGAGCTGGCGGCGCAGCTTGGCGCGCTCGTGCATCGTGGGTTGAAAGAAACGGTAAGTGCGCCGGCCATCTGCCTTGGCGTCGTACATCGCCAGGTCTGCATTCTTGAGCAGTTGATCGATGTCGGTGCCGTCCCGCGGCGCCAATGCGATGCCAATGCTGGCGTCGGTCGAAATCTGATGACCAAGGCATTCGTAGGGATCGCGAATTTCGCTATAGATTCGCGTCACGAGGTCCGCCACGTCATCGTCGGATCTCACGGCCGTCTGTACGATGGCGAATTCGTCGCCACCCAAACGTGCAACGAAATCCGCGTCCTTGACGCAACTGCGGAGCCGCGTTCCGACGACCTTCAGCAATTCGTCGCCAACAGCGTGTCCAAGCGAGTCGTTGATGGTCTTGAATTCATCGATATCGATGTAGAGAACGGCAAACTGAGTATCGCCCTTGATCCTTCGGATTTCATCTTCAAGTCGTGCATGGAATAGCGCGCGATTCGGCAGGTCGGTCAGCGCGTCGTAGTGCGCGAGGTGAACGATACGATCGTCGGACAGTTTGCGCTCTGTTACGTCTTCGACGAGATTGACGAGGTACTGTGGATCATTGTCGCGATCGCAAATGACGATACGCCGCGCGGTAATGAAGCGCTTGCCGGCACCGATATCCCAGCTGAGATCGTTTTCAAGCAGATGGCCGTTTGGCGTTTCCAACGCGACGTCGTCGGCAGCGGTGATCCGAGTGGCGAGATCCGCATCGAATACGTCATGAGCCGTGCCACCGATGATCTCGTCGCGATTCATGCCAAATTGGTTTTCCGCGACGCTATTCGCGAGAACGTAGCGGCGGTCCTGCACATTCTTCACGGTGATCTGTGTCGGAATGTGATCGATGATGCGGTTCAGGAACGCGCGGTCGCGATCACGCTCGTATTGGAGATTTTCACGCTCCGTGATGTCTTCATGTGTCGCGACCCAGCCGCCGCCCTTGACCGGACGGTTGGTGATCTGAATAGAACGGCCGTCGGTGGTTCTGATCACGGTAATATTTTCTTGTGCCGTACCCTGTAACGTACTGTTGCAGTATTCCTCTATATCGCCGCTGAAAGAGCCGGTTGCTTGCCGATGTGCGATGGCCTCGCGGAATGTGCAGCCCGGTTTGATGATGTCTGGCGACAGTCCGTACATCTCGATGTAACGGCGATTGCAGACGATCAGCCGCTCTGCATCGTCGAATAGCAGCAGGCCTTGCGACATGTTGTTGATCGCGGTGTCGAGGCGCTCCTTTTCGGCGCTCAGTTGTTCATGAGCCGCCCGGTGCTGGCGCGAGAGCTGGCGGGCGATAAGAAACAAGATTGCCGCGATGACTATCGTCGACAATCCGGCCACGCCGACAAGGAATCGGGTCTGCTCGCGCCAGTCGGAGAGTGCGGCGTCAACTGTTGTTGTCGCGATAACCGAGATGGGGAAGTCCCGCAATTTGCGGACCGCGCCGAGCCGGTCCAGGCCGTCCACGGGACTTGTCACGCGCAGTGTTGCGTGGTCTCCATTCGCTAAGACGGCGCGCAGGAGCGGTCGTTTCTCGAAAGTCTTCCCGACCATTGTCTTGATATGCGGGTAGCGCGCCAGCAGGGTGCCGTCGTTGTTGAACATAGAGATCGCGGACTTCTCGCCGAAGGTCACGGTGGAGAAAAATCCTTCGAACTGCGATGGATCGACGCTGCGAGTGAGGACACCAAGGAATTCGCCGTTGGGCCCGGTCATTCGGCGTGCGAACAGAGTTCGCCAAGTGCCGGATGACGTATTGTAGACGGATCGCAGAATCTCGCGACTGGGCGAGGGGTCGATTTGCAGATTCTGGAAATATGCTCGATCCGCCGGTTCGTCGTCTTTGACAGGCCATGATTCCGTCGAGTTGATCATCTTGCCGTCGGCATCGAGAATTGTCAGGCTGCCAGTGTGAGAATTTCGAGTTTTTGCCTTTAACATCAAATGCGTGTTTTTGCTGGACATCAACTCGGAGAAGTCCTGCCGCGTTTGAACGTGGGCGGATTGAATGTAGACGTTGAGGCTGTGCTGTATTCGCGCGAGTTCTTCGAATTGTTGATCGAAGTGACGTGCGAGTAGCAGGACGGTGTTCTCAAGCTGATGTCGACTATTGTCGAGCGCGCGTTTGCGGAAGTTGGCGACGGTCAGGGCGGTGCTAAGCGCAATGCCAACGATCAGTAAGCCGCCGCACACGACCAGCCAGTGAAGCGGGCTGCGTCGAACCAATGAAGTTGTCGCGGCGATTGCAGCCTCGGACAGTGCCGACCGCAGTCTGCGCACGTTGAAGCTACGATTTCCAAACTGTTCTAGCATGGCCCGGGATCCTTCTGCGGACAGGGATACCGTGCATTTGATGGAGGCTGCGTTAGCAATTCCAGTTAGCGAAGGGTTAACCGGTGAAGCTCGACGACCGCGATATCGTCAATGCCCCGGTCAATGGCCACGCTTCGAGCTTGTTCGTAATGAATTCAGCAATGCGATCGCGCAAGTGCGCGGTGTCGGCAGGAGCTCGAAATCAGTGGCCTGCCTGCCTGGCCAGTTCGATCCCGCGCCCGAACAGGTAGGGAATGGAGGGGGCGAACCGCTCCCATAGTTGGTCCGTGCGCTTGCCTGACCGATGAAGTTTGACATTGAGGCACGCGATGGCGCCGAGGCGGTATTGGGCGAGAGCCTGGTACCAGGCGAGGTTGGCTGTCGCCGGGCCGCCGGACGCGCGATAGGCGTCAATCACGTCGATGCCCGCCAGTGGCGCAACAGGCTGCCAATTGGGGTGCCACGCCTGAGGATCGATCATCATGAGCATCCAGCCAAGATCAAGGCCTTGCGCGCCGATCAACGACAATTCCCAATCGATAAGCCCGCGAGCCTGGCCATTCTCATAGAGTATATTTCCCGGCTGGAAATCGCCGTGAACCAGGCCCACCGGCGCTTCATCTGGCAAACGCGCGAGTAGCAGTTCGCCCAATTGCATTCCGGCCGCATACCACGCCGGATCTTCCGCATGTTTGAGAATCTTGGTCCATTGATTGAGTTCGTCGGTCAGCGGGCGAGGTTCTTCCCACCCGGGCAATGTTGTTCGCCAGTCGACGCGGTGGACCTGCGCAAGCAGGTCGGCGGCCTGAAGCCAAATCCGAGGTACGTCGGCCGGATCGCGCGAAAACGACGAATGAGGCTCCCACACCACAAAAACACGGCCCGGAATCCGCTCCATCACGATGAATGGCGCGCCCAGCAATTCATCGTTCGACGACGCCCAGGGGACATCGGGGACCGGCAGCCCCCGTGCCTTGAGGGCCCGAAGAAGCGGGCATTGACGATACACGTCCGTGTTGCCGCGACGCGTTACGCCGGCCGGCGCCATCTTGAGGATATAGCGGCCGCGCAGGTTTCCGGTCGCATTCAACAGATCGAAGCCAAATGTCAGTCCCGCGTGACCATCCTCCATCACATCGAAATTCCGGACGCGAAGGCTGGCTTCTTGCTCGAGGCGTAGCGCGCGTTCGAGCCGTTTGGCGATGTCGTTCAGCCGATCCCGCCCTGACTGAGCAGCTTGCGAAGAAGGAGTGGATACGGTCATTCGATCCTCGTTGGCTGAATCGCCTCATCTTGCGCCTCATGGAGACGAACTGCCGTGATCTTACTCCACCAGCAGGTCTTCGGCATTAGGGTCGCCGGGGGCTGTTGCCCAGGCCAACTCGACGAGCGTCACGATCCGACGACCGGCGCCGTCGAGCTGGCAAACGATAAGACCCTGCTCCTCGATGTAAGTCAGCAGATGCCGTGCGCGGCGCAACGAGTGGGAGCCATAGGCGCGAGCAATCGCGATATCACTGGGGCAGGGCCAACCTTCCTTTGCGGCGCGAGCGATCATCATGAAGATGCCCTGCATATCCTCTGGCAGAAGCGAGGCGCGGGCGGAGACGTCTTGCCAAGCGTCGTCCTCGACCAGATCAGAGCCGAGCCCGGCGCGGGCGCGCGTCAACATACGACGAAAATCGTTCAGGTCCGGCACCGCTGAACCGAGGCCTTCTATTCGGCAACGGACGACGAACTCCTGATAGAGGACGCCGACGGCGCGGAAGCCCGCGTCGGGTTCCGCCAATACAGCGCCCAGAATGTGGTCCATCCGCTCACGTCGCTTTGTCAGTTCTTCCGCGTCCAGCGGCTGCTCCATTGTTTCCGGGCGTACCTCCAGCACCGCTGACTTCGCCGCTGCAAGCTGGCCGAGGAGATCTGGCGAAGGCCGGCGCTGCGGCCGGATGCTCTCAGGGGGAGGGGCGGCAAGGATAAGGGCGCGCGGGTCCTCCAATGTCGCTTCCGGCAGCGGCATAAGCCTTGGCGTTGCATTGCGCGGTCCGGTATCCGTTGGACCGATGCGGAGCCCGAGCGGACGGCGGGAGAGGGCCGGACCCAACGCCATGAACTGTCCGCGCTCCAGGTCCCGGAAGGCATCCGCCTGCCGGCGTTCCATGCCCAGGAGGTCCGCGGCGCGTGCCATGTCGATATCCAGGAAGGTTCGGCCCATGAGGAAGTTGGAAGCCTCGGCCGCGACGTTTTTGGCGAGCTTCGCCAATCGCTGGGTCGCGATGACCCCGGCAAGTCCGCGCTTGCGGCCGCGGCACATCAGGTTGGTCATGGCGCCGAGCGAGAGCTTGCGCGCCTCGTCCGATACCTCCCCGGCGACCGAAGGTGCGAAGAGCTGCGCTTCGTCCACCACCACCAGCATGGGATACCAGTGGTCGCGCGCGGTCTCGAACAGTCCGCCGAGGAAGGCGGCGGCGCGTCGCATCTGGTTCTCGGCGTCGAGCCCCTCGAGATTGAGCACCGTGGAGACGCGATGGATGCGGACACGCTCGCCGGCTATTTGCAGGCCCCGCTCGGTGTGATCCTCGGCATCGATCACCAAATGACCAAAGCGGTCGGTCAGGGTGACGAAGTCGCCTTCAGGGTCAATGATGGTCTGCTGCACCCAGGGGGCACTTTGTTCGAGCAGCCGGCGCAGCAGATGGGATTTTCCGGAGCCGGAATTGCCTTGCACCAGCAGGCGGGTGGCGAGCAGTTCCTCAAGGTCCAGAGTCGCCAAGGCGCCTGCCGTCGTGTGTCCCATCTCGATTGCAACGGTCATGCCTCGACTCAAATCCTCCCTACGGAAGGGCGGCTTAGCAACCTGATCGCGGCCCGTCGAGCGCTCCATCACCGGGCATTAACATGGGCGGATCGGGGTCCTCCTGGGAAGCGGCAGCGGGACGGGCGGTCTGTAACAGCTTCATTCCAGACCGAACCCATGTGCTATTCGGCGTGGAATACGAATATCCATCCGCTGGCTGTGGTTGACACGGAGCCTCCGCCGCACTTTAATTAGCTGATCAACTAATTAATCGTTTAATTAAAGCTCGGTGCGGGCCAGGTGGAACGGTGCGTTTGATACTGGTCAGCCAGAAATATTCGAGGCTGTATGCCCGGCTCGATCGTGCTTTCATCCGGTCGAAGACCCGGATGCTCTGGCGGCGTGGCTCGCAGCGGCAATGCCATGCCGCGCGCCGGGCGTTCGGGACCGATGGTCGCTCCACTCCAATCTAACAACATCCAACGAAGGAAAACGCATGTCTGACGCATACATCATCGACGCCGTTCGTACGCCGCGCGGCGTCGGCAAGCCGGGCAAGGGCGCGCTGTCGCACCTGCACCCGCAGAACCTCGCCTCGACCGTGTTGAAGGCGATCAAGGACCGCAACAAGCTCGACACCGCGACAGTCGACGACATCATCTGGTCGACCTCGACGCAGGAAGGCAAACAGGGCGGTGACTTGGGGCGCATGTCGGCGCTTGCGGCCGGCTACGACATCAAGGCCAGTGGCACCACGCTGGACCGTTTCTGCGGCGGCGGCATCACCTCGGTGAATCTCGCGGCTGCTTCGGTGATGTCGGGCATGGAAGATTGTGTCATTGCCGGCGGCACCGAGATGATGAGCTATCAGCAGATCCTCGCCGCGGAACGCGCAGCCGCCAAGATGGCGCCGCGCCTGATGGGCTCTGGCAACGTGCAACTCGATGAAGTTCACCCGCAGTCACATCAGGGTGTTTGCGGTGACGCGATCGCCGCGCAGGAAGGCATCAGCCGCGAAGCGGTGGACGCGTTGGCGTTGGTCAGCCAGCAGCGCGCCAAGAAGGCGATCGATGAAGGCCGTTTCGCCAAGTCGGTGGTGCCGGTGCTCAATCCCGATGGCAGCGTTGCGCTCGACCGCGAGGAGTTCCCGCGTCCTGAAACCACTGCCGAAGGTCTCGCCTCGCTGAAGCCGAGCTTCGAGCAACTGGCCGACTACGACATGGGCGGCGGCGTGACCTTCAAGAAGCAGATTCAGCGCCGTTATCCGGATCTTCAGTGGAAGGGCGTGCATCACGCCGGCAACAGCTCCGGCGTTGTCGATGGCGCGGCCGCTGTGCTCATCACCTCGAAGGAGTATGCCGACAAGCACGGCCTTAAGCCGCGCGCCCGCATCGTTGCCTACGCCAACCAGGGCGATGATCCGACGTTGATGCTCAATGCGCCCGTTCCGGCCGCGAAGAAGGTGCTCGCCAAGGCCGGTCTCACCACCAAGGACATCGATGTCTGGGAGATCAACGAAGCCTTCGCCGTGGTCGCCGAGAAGTTCATCCGCGATCTCAAGCTCGACCGCGAGAAGGTCAACATCAACGGCGGCGCGATCGCACTCGGCCATCCGATCGGCGCCACCGGTTCGATCCTGATCGGCACCGCGCTCGACGAACTCGAGCGTAGCGGCGGTCGCTACGGCCTCGTCACCATGTGCGCCGCCGGCGGCATGGCTCCCGCCATCATCATCGAACGCATCTGAACGCAAAGGGATTTGACATCATG
This sequence comes from Hyphomicrobiales bacterium, assembly GCA_017305535.1. Taxonomy (GTDB): domain Bacteria; phylum Pseudomonadota; class Alphaproteobacteria; order Rhizobiales; family Xanthobacteraceae; genus 62-47. The sequence goes on from JAFKKN010000003.1 coordinate 260,803, forward strand.
AAGCTTGATTCTTCGGTCGCCGCCGTCGTCACCGGCGGCGCCTCGGGGCTTGGCGCGGCCACTGCGCGGGCTCTTGCCTCTTATGGCGTGAAGGTTGCCCTGTTCGACTTCAACGAAGAGAAGGGCGAAGCCGTCGCCAAGGAAATCAGCGGCGTGTTCTGCAAGGTCGACGTCACCTCCGACGAGCAGGTCGACGCGGGTTTCGCCAAGGCGCGTGCGGCGCACGGCCAGGAGCGCATCCTGATCAACTGTGCCGGCACCGGCAATGCGGTGAAGACCGCTGGCCGCGACAAGAAGACCGGCGAAGCCACCCACTTCCCGGTCGATGCCTTCAACCGCATCATCCAGATCAACCTCGTCGGCACCTTCCGCTGCATCGCCAAGTCGGCGAAGGGCATGCTGTCGCTCGAGCCGCTGGAGCACGGCGAGCGCGGCGCCATCGTCAACACCGCGTCGGTCGCGGCCGAGGATGGGCAGATGGGGCAGGCCGCTTATTCGGCCTCGAAGGCTGGCGTCGTTGGTCTGACGCTGCCGGTTGCGCGCGACCTGATGAGTGAAGGCATTCGCGTCAACACCATCCTGCCGGGTATCTTCAACACGCCGCTGCTGCAAGGCGCGCCGGACAACGTCAAGGCGGCGCTGAGCGCCTCGGTGCCGTTCCCGAAGCGTCTCGGCATGCCGGAGGAATATGCGCATCTGGCGCTGACCATGATCACCAACGGCTACTTCAACGGCGAAGACGTCCGCCTCGACGGCGCCATCCGCATGGCCCCGCGCTAAGAGCCGGATGGAGACAGGTTGAATTAGCAACATCGTCATGCCCGGCTTTGTGCCGGGCATCCACGTCTTTAATACGAGTTCAAAGACGTGGATGGCCGGGACATAGGCGAGCGGGAGCGACGCCGTTCTTGGAACGGCTATGCCCGGCCATGACGGGCCAAGTCGAATGCATTATGCGTCAAGCAATCACGGGGAGTCGAAACCAATGTCCGACGAAAATCCGGTTCTCACTGAAGTCCGCGGTCCGGTTCTCATCATCACGCTGAACCGCCCGGAAGCGAAAAACGCTGCCAACCTCGCGCTCTCCTAGGGCGTGGCGGCCGCGATCGACAAACTCGATTCCGACGATTCCCTTACGGTCGGCATCATCACCGGCGCTGGTGGCACCTTTTGCTCCGGCATGGACCTCAAGGGTTTTCTGAAGGGCGAGCGCCCCTCGATTCCGGGGCGCGGCTTTGCCGGCCTCACCGAAGCGCCGCCGAAGAAGCCTTTGATCGCGGCGGTGGATGGTTACGCGCTTGCCGGCGGCATGGAGATAGCGTTGTCGTGCGACATGATCGTTGCCAACCGCAACGCCAAGTTTGGCATTCCCGAGGTGAAGCGCGGCCTTGCCGCCGCTGCGGGCGGGTTGATCCGGATGCCACGCCAGATGCCGTTCCGCGTGGCGATGGAATACGCGCTCACCGGCGAGTTCTTCGGCGCCGAGCGCGCCTACGAACTCGGCATCATCAATCGTCTCACCGATGGTCCGGCACTGGATGGCGCGCTCGAACTGGCCAAGGCGATCGGCGCCAACGGGCCGCTCGCGGTGAAAGCCTCCAAACAGGTGGTCGTGCAGTCCCGCCTTTGGCCAGAAGACCAGATGTGGGCCAAGCAGCAGGAGATTGTCGGACCGGTTTTCACGTCCGAGGATGCGCGTGAAGGTGCCGCCGCCTTCGCCGAGAAGCGCGCGCCGAACTGGAAGGGCAAGTAAGTCGCTTCCGGCCCGAACCTGACAGCATGAACCGTTTCGCCGCGCACGGCGTAACGGCAAAAAATCGAAAACGCGATCCGTCTCGCGGCGAGCGGATCGCGTTTCCTTGCGACAATTCCATTCAGGGGACATCGATGCGCAACTTTACTGAAGATCAGGTCATTTTCCGCGAGGCCTACAGGAAATTCCTGGCCAGCGAGATCACCCCGCACATGGAGGGATGGCGCGAGGCCGGCATCGTCGATCGCAGCGCGTTCAAGAAGGCTGGCGATCAGGGGTTCCTGATGATCTGGCCCGACGAGAAATACGGCGGCATGGGCGACACCGATTTCCGCTATGAGCAAATCATCATCGAGGAGACCGCGCGCTCCGGTGACCACGGCTGGTTCAACACGCTGCACAGCCGGCTGGTCGGTCCTTATTTTCAGCGTTTCGGCTCCGAGGAGCAGCGGGAACGCTTCCTGCCGAAATGCGTCAGCGGTGACACCATCCTCGCCATTGCCATGACCGAGCCGGGCGCAGGCTCCGACCTCGCGGGCATGCGGACCACGGCCGAGGACAAGGGCGATCACTTTTTGCTCAACGGCTCGAAGACCTACATCTCCAACGGCATCAACTCGGACGTGGTGATCGTCGCCGCCAAGCTCGCAGGCGCGGAGAAGAAGCACGCCATGGTGCTGCTCATCGTCGAGCGCGGCATGGAAGGTTTTGAGCGCGGCCGCAATCTCAAGAAGATGGGCATGCCGGCGCAGGACACCGCGGAACTGTTCTTCAACAACGTGAAGGTGCCAAAGGATAACGTCCTCGGCGAACCGGGCAAGGGTTTCTACTACCTGATGCAGGGCCTTGCCGAGGAACGGCTGATTTCAGCCGTGGGCTGCATTTCCAGCGCGCGCCGCGCATTCGATATCACGCGGACTTATGTGATGGACCGCAAGCTGTTCGGGAGGCCGCTGTCCGAGCAGCAGAACACCCAGTTCCGTATGGCCGAGATGGATGCCGAGATCGATCTCGTGCAGGTCTATGTCGATCACTGCGTCGCCGAGCACAACGCCGGGCGTCTGACCACCAACATGGGCGCCAAGGCCAAGATGATGGCGTCCGAGGTGGAATGGAAAATGCTCGACCTCGGTGTGCAGTTGCACGGCGGCGCGGGCTTCATGGACGAATATCCGATCAGCCGCATGTTCAGCGACTCCCGTGTCAATCGGATTCTCGCCGGCAGTTCGGAAGTGATGCGCCTCATCATTGGCCGCGATGTGTTCTCGGAGAACTACAAGAGCATTTTGGACTAAAAGCGCGACGCAGCCGACGAAATAGAAAAGGCCCGGACGGTGTCCGGGCCTTTTCGTTTGCGGTTTGCGCGGCTCAGGCCCGATTCAGTTCGTTGCGGCCGACCACCATCCAGTGCACTTCGTCCGGGCCGTCGGCGAAGCGGAGATGGCGGACGTCCATGTACATCTCGGCGAGCGGCGTCCAGTTCGAGATGCCGGTCGCGCCGTGCATCTGGATCGCCTGGTCGATGATGCGGCAGGCGCGTTCCGGCACCATGGCCTTGACCATCGAGACCCAGACGCGCGCTTCCTTGTTGCCAAGCACGTCCATCGCCTTCGCGGCCTTGAGCACCATCAGCCGCATGGCTTCGATTTCGCAGCGCGCCTGCGCGATGATCTGCAGGTTGCCGCCAAGATGCGCGATCTTCTTGCCGAAGGCTTCGCGGGTGAGGCCGCGTTCGACCATGAGATCGAGCGCTTTCTCGGCCTTGCCGATGGTGCGCATGCAGTGGTGGATGCGGCCGGGGCCGAGACGGAGCTGTGAAATCTCGAAACCCCGCCCTTCGCCGAGCAGGATGTTCTCCTTCGGAACGCGGACATTGTTGAAGCGCATGTGCATGTGTCCGCGCGGCGCGTGGTCGTGTCCGAACACATGCATCGGGCCGATTACCTCAACGCCCGGCGTATTCACCGGCACCAGGATTTGAGACTGCTGCTTGCTCGGCGCGGCATTCGGGTTGGTCTTCACCATCACGATCATGATTTTGCAGCGCGGATCGCCGAGGCCGGAGATGTAATACTTCTCGCCGTTGATGACCCACTCGTCGCCTTCGAGGCGCGCGGTGGTGGAGACGTTCTTGGCGTCCGATGAGGCGACGTTCGGTTCGGTCATCACGTAGGCGGAACGGATCTCGCCGTTCAGCAACGGCTCCAGCCACTGCTTCTTCTGCTCCTTGGTACCGACCCGCTCCAGCACCTCCATGTTGCCCGTGTCCGGCGCCGAGCAGTTCATCGATTCCGAGCCGAGCGGATACTTGCCGAGCTCGGCGGCGATGAAGGCGTAATCGAGGTTGGAGAGACCTTCGCCGGTCTCGGAATCCGGCAGGAAGAAGTTCCAGAGACCTTCCGACTTCGCCTTGCCTTTGATTTTGGCGAGGAGCTCAAGCTGCTTCGGCGTGAAGCTCCAGCGGTCGGTCTTGCCCTTGCCTGCCGCTTCGTATTCCACCTGGATCGGCGCAACCGATTCTTTCAGGAATTTCCGGACATGATCGTAGAGCGGACGTGCCTTTTCCGACATGCGGAGATCGTTGAGTTCGTCATTGGGATTGAGACCGAAGCCGGTCGATGTGGTGGCGTGCATGTTCATGATACTCGATTTCCTCCGCATGAAATTTCAGGATGGGGCGATCAGCATTTGCGTTCGGCGCGAGACTGGAGCGAGCGCGATAGCTAGTCAATCCATCGCTGTGCGAGCTGGAGCAATTTGATGTATTGGCTGCGGGTTTTCCGGCGGTCGCAACCGACGCCTTTACTGCGGCGGCGTGCGATGGGAGGTCTGTTCCCGGTATCGTCGCGACAAAAAGCGGAAGGGCTGCGAGAAGGTCTCGGCGTCAGACACATCGTGTGGCGGGGAACCCATGTCCGTACGCTGTCGTGACGAAGATACCGCCGTCTCGATGGATCGCGGCTTGGCCAAAGAATTTCCGCGAGCCGGTCGGTGCTTGACGGTCAGGTGAGACGCGTCTCCTGCGACGTACGATGCGGTTCGTTCCGGGGCCGCGATTCTGAAGAAGGTCGTGGCCGTCCATTGAAGGTCATTTGGGACGGCGGATGGCACGCAGTTTACCGCTGCTTCCGCCGCCGCAGATGAAACGGTCAGCGCCGACTGCCTCGAGACCGGATACACCCATGCCCTCGGGCATCTTGGCTTTGGTCATGACTTCGCCGGTTGCGGAGTCGATCCGCCTCACGTCGCTTTCGTCGCCTTCCCACGTTCCGTGCCAAAGCTCGCCGTCGACCCAGGTCACGCCGGTCACGACACGGTCGGATTCGATCCTGCGCAGGATCGCGCCGGTCTCGGGATCGATTTGATGGATGCTGCGGCCGCGATGCTGGCCGACCCAGAGCGTACCTTCGGCCCAGGCGAGCCCGGAATCGCCGCCGTGCCCCGGTGCCGGAATAGTGGCCAGCACTCGACCGGTTTTCGGATCGATCTTCTGGATGCGGTCCTCAGCGATCTGAAAAAGGTGCGTGCCGTCGAAAGCAGTGCCGGCGTGTGCGACGATATCGATCGCGCCCGTCAACTCGCCTGTTTCGGGATCGAGCGCGTTGAGCTTGTCGCCGGTGGCGAACCAGACATGCTGACCGTCAAAGGTGACGCCATGAATCTGGTCAGCTCCGGGGAACGGGCCATATTCGCGGATGATTTCGACTTGAGCCTGTTTCATGGAGATAACCTAGCTGCCCGGCGCGGGACCGGGGAGTAACAATGTTGTCGGGAATCCCGGCACCGAGGAAACCGTCCAGCGCCGCGCCCGGCCCCGTCCGAAGGACTGAACCTTGCCTGCCTCGGAGAGTTGCTCAAGCGCGCGCTGCACGGTTCGCGGGCTCGCTCCGAGCGCAATGGCCAGAGCCGAACTCGACCATGCCTCGCCATCGGTAAGAAAAGCCAGCACGTCCGCGTTCTCCTCGTCGACCGGCGGCGCCAGCACAACGATTTCGTTCGCAGCGTGCGGCACCAGCATGAAGCCGCGTTTGGTCGCCTGCACCTCGGCGAGCTTGCGTAGCTCGGCGCGCAAACGGCCGATCTCAACCCGCAGTCGGGCGCGATGCGACTCGTCGACATGCTTCGCATGAAAAGCACGTGCGAGCAGTCTATCGCGCGATACGTCGCCGGGCCATTCCTCGCCAAGGGTACGTGCCAGGGCCAACAGGATCGGTCGCGTCGCAAGCGGGATCAATGTGCGATGATCCCGCACCACGTTGCGGCATGCATCGACCACCAGCACCCCCGATTCCAGCAGTGCTTCCACGTCTTCAAGCAAGACAAGACGTTCTGCACCACGCGCGATGATGCGCGCCGCAGGCACCTCGAGGACATGGGCCGCACGTTTGACTTCGACGGTCAGCGCGGGAATGTCAGCCTGTTCCGCCGCGCTGGCGGCTTGAGCGAAGGCTACGCGCGCGTCCTTGATCTTGAGGCGTCGAATGGCGATGCCGGCCGCCGTCAGGTGATAGGCAGCGCGCGCCGCAGGCGGAAGCCGGGAGGGGTCGAGCGCGGAGAGCAGACGTTCGGCTTCGTCCAGCCGGCCGATCAGCAACAGACGGCGGGCCGACAGGTTGCGCGCATGCGCCGCATTCACCGTATCGCCATGGGCCTCCAGCGTGCCCCATGCTGCGGTAAGCGCCGTCTCCGGCCAACCGAGATCGCGTGAGACCAGCGCGATCTCGGCCTCCGCGACGATGCAGCGTGCCCGCGCGACCGCTTCTTTCGGGCCGAACGCGCGTGCGGCATTCCGAAGCAGAATCTTCGCCCGTTCGAGTTCGCCGAGCTGCGCCATGGCGATGCCGCGCAGCGCCAGCGCCGGCGGATCGTCACGCAGGCCGACGCGCTTGAGGACGCCAAGAAGATCGCCCCCGGCGAGCGCTCGTGCCGCGGCCGTGATCAGCGAGTCCATCGGAATCCCGTCACATTTGTCACTCCCGCGTTGTCGAGTGCCGGCACTAGGCTTCTCCCAAGACCTTATGAGGGTCGACGATGTCCCGACAACAATCAACAGCGAACGAAGGAATAAAGGAAATGAAGACGTCCATGGCCAATGCCATCGGGAATTCCCCGCAAACCGCCCAAGAGCATCGCGTCGTCTCGCGAGACGAATGGATCACGGAGCGCAAGGCACTGCTGGCGCGTGAAAAGGAATTGACGCACCTCGGCGACCAGATCGCTGCCCAACGGCGAGCGCTGCCCTGGGTGCGTATCGAGAAGGACTATGTCTTCGATACGCCCGATGGTCGCCGCACGCTCGCCGAGCTGTTCGACGGCCGCCGGCAATTGCTCGTGCAGCACTTTATGTTCGGCCCCGGCTGGGATCAGGGATGCCCGAGCTGTTCTTTCATGGCCGACCACACCGACGGCATGAACGTGCACCTTGTGCATCGCGATGTCACCTTGGTGGCGATTTCACGCGCGCCGATCGCCGATATCGCGCGCTTTCGCCAACGCATGGGCTGGCAGTTCAAGTGGGTGTCGTCGCATGACAACGACTTCAATTACGATTTCGGCGTCAGCTTCTCGCCCGAGGAGGTGGCCAAAGGTCGGCTTCCTTACAACTACGGTACCTGGCCTTATGCCTATGAAGAATGGCCCGGCATCAGTGCTTTCATCAGAAATGCTGCGAACGAGGTGTTCCACACTTACTCGACCTACGGGCGCGGCGTCGAAGCGATGATGGGCACCTACCGTATGCTGGATCTCACGCCGCAGGGCCGTGACGAGCGCAATGTCGAATACAAGATGGAATGGCTCCGCCACCACGACCGCTATGAACCGACACCGGTAAGCAGGACGACAACGGGCGGCTCTGTTCAAGGACTGATGAACAGCCTCAAGACGGGATGCGGACACTGAACGCCGCGCCCGCGGGAGAGTTCACATGCATGATAACTACCCCGGAACACACGCTAATGGCACAGCCAGTTCTGAAGACGGGCGTGCAACCGCATTCGGCGCGGAGGATTGGCTTCACCTCGCCGCCGCGCCGACCTTCGCGATCATGGCGTTGCTGGATGGAAGCTCCGACCAGATGATGTGCATGGGAACGGCGGCGACGTCGCAGTTGGGCAGCATGGGCCTCATGTACTTGCTCATGAGCATCTTCCACGCGGCGCCCTGGGTGAAATTGGCCTTCCGCGGGTAAAAGGCGCCCCGGCTCGAATATTCGTGGAGTGTTCTTGTGAATTCCACAGTTCACGAAATGAAAGTCTATCGGGTCAGGCAGATGAAATGGCCTCTGAGCGGACAGCCCATGCTGATGCCTGCGTGGTTGCGATCATTCCGTCTGCCGCGTTGGAGTGCCTGCAACAGATGAGTTAGCGGCAACTTCACCCATTGCGCATTGACGCCAGTCGTGCGCGGTGCAGTCGGCGGGCCAGCCGCCGCCGAGTGCCATGAACAATGCAGCGGTGTCAGCCAGCCGGCTGGCTTCCGCCTGCACCCGTGTCACCGAGGCGATGAGGTAGGTCTGTTGCGCATTCAGCACGGCGAGTTGATTGACCTGACCTGCGTTCAGTTGCGTCTGCACGATGTCGAGGCTGGCCTTCGCCGTCCGCTCGGCAAGAGCGGCAGCTCTTACCGCCTGCGCATCGGATTGTAGCGAACGAAGCGCATCGGCAACGTTCTGGAAGGCGGTGATGACGGTCGCTCTATATTGCGCTTCAGCCTGTTCCAGTGCGGCTTCGGCGGCCTTCTGCTTGTGGTAAAGAGTAAAGCCATCGAAGATCGGTTGCGTGACGCTGGCGGCGAGCGTGTAGAAGCCGGCCCCCGGCGTAAAGCTCTGTGCGATGTTGTAGGCGGTCGAGCCACCGTTGGCGGACAGTGTAATGTTCGGCAGCCGGGCCGCGATCGCCACGCCAACCTGCGCGCTGGCGGAATGCATGTTCGCCTCGGCCGCGCGCACGTCGGGGCGCTGCGCCACCATCTTGCTGGGCAGGCTGACCGGCAGGTTGGCTGGAAGTTTGAAGTGAGCGAGATCGAATTTTTGAGAGACCTCGTCGGACGAGTAGCGGCCGGCGAGCGCGGTCAGAAGATCGCGTTGCTGGGCAAGCTGTTTCTCAAGCGGTGGAAGCAACTGCTCCGCCTGCGCGAGCGCGGCTTCCTGAGCCAGGACGTCGGCCCGCGCCGCTTGACCGAAGTTGAACTGCCGTTTGAGAATCTCGAGGAGGTTGCGCTCGATCTTGACGATGCGCTGCGTCGCGGCGATCTGGCCCCGTAGCGAGGCTTCCTGAATCGCCGCCGCCACCACGTTGCTGGTCAATGCGAGATGGGCTGCCTCAAGCTGGAACAGCTCCTGTTGAGCAATAGCTTCGAGACTTTCGATCGCGCGGAAGTTCGCGCCCCATATGTCGGGTACGAATGTGACCGTGAGCTGATTGGTCACCAACGAGTATCTGGCCTGCGGTGATGACAGCGATTCACCGGGCGGAATGCTGCCGGCGTTGGACAGCAGCAGACTTGACGGTGTCGAGTTTCCGGTGAGTTGCGGAAAGTATAACCCGCGCTGTGCCCGTGCATTGTGCTGGGCGATCTTGATCGCGGCCTCGGCGGCTTGCAGCGTCGGATTGCGGTCGACCGCTTGCTTCACGAGATCGTTCAGAGGGCGGGACTGGAATGCCATCCACCATCGCGCGGAGACGTCGGCACCAGTGGCGAAACGCTGGCCGGGCAGCGGAGAGAGGCCCGTGGAATTCGGTGACGACAGTTTGCCAGGCAAAAAACCTTTGACGTTCGGCGCTGCGGGTGGCGTGAAATTCGGCCCAACAGCACAGCCCGAAACCGTCGTGGCGAACAGAATGGCGAAGATGACGTGGGGCAGAGCTCCGAGCGCACGGGGATCGGTTCGCGACCAATTCCAGCGCAGTGTGTGAACGCTCTCCATGCGAGTCTGTTTCATGATTCCCCCACGGCATGGTCGATAGCGTTATCGTCTTCGGGTTCGTCGCGCATCGATCGTTCCTTGCTGAGAAAGATCTTTCTGAGCGCGGGCGCGACGACGAGCAGCAGGAGCGGCCCGATGAACATGCCGCCGACCACGACCGTTGCGAGGGGGCGTTGCACCTGGCTTCCGATGCCATGGGAAATCGCCGCGGGGAACAATCCGACGCCGGCGGAGAGCGCGGTCATCAACATCGGGCGCATGCGCTGTTCGGCGCCTTGATACACGGCTTCGGCGATGCTCATGCCGGTGGCGCGAAGTTCGCGGTAGTAGGTGATGTTGAGAATGCCATCCATCACGGCCACGCCGAACAGCGAGATGAACCCGATCGCCGCCGAGACGCTGAAGTCGAGGCCGGCGAGATGGAGCGCGATCAATCCGCCTCCGATCGCAAAAGGAATCCCCGCCAACGCCAGAAGACTGTCGCGCAGCGAATTGAACAGGCCGTATAGCAAGACGAAGATCAGCAGCAGGGTGATCGGAATCACGATAAGGAGACGTTCCTTGGCCTTTTGCAGACTGTCAAACTCTCCTGCCCAGATGATCTGATAGCCGTTGGGCAGCTTGATCGCTTTCGCGACACGAGCCTGTGCTTCGGCGACGGTGCTGCCGAGATCGCGTCCGCGAACACTGAACTTGACAGGAACGTAGCGTTGGCTGCGCTCGCGGTAAATGAACGACGCACCGGTATCCAGCGAGATGTCGGCGAGTTCGCTCAGCGGAACGTAAGCGTTGCTGCCGGAGGGCGTTTGATAGGCCACCTGTACCGTGCGGACGGCTTCAATGCTGCTTCGGAATTGTGGGTCGAGCCGAACCGCGAGGCTGAATTGACGATCGCCTTCGAGAATTGTGGTGGCCGTTGTTCCGCCGAGCGCGGCCTGAACGACGGTGTTGATGTCACCGGTGTTGAGGCCGTAACGCGCCGCCTTCTCGCGATCGATCTTGATGTTGAGGTTCGGCTGGCCGAGCGACCTGAAGATGCCGAGGTCCGTCACGCCTCTCACATTGGCCATCTCATCCTTGACCCGAGTCGCGAGCGATTCCAGCACGGTAAGGTTTGGCCCGACAATCTTGACGGAGTTCGCGCCTTTGACGCCTGAAAGAGCCTCTTCGACATTGTCCTGGATATATTGGGAGAAGTTGAAGCCGATACCGGGCAACTCCTCGCTGAATTCCTTCTGGAGCTGCTGTGTTAGCTTGTCCTTGGTCAGGCCGGATGGCCATTGATCGAACGGCTTTAACGGCGCGAACAGTTCGACGTTCGAAAATGGCGATGGATCGCTGCCATTGTCGGGACGGCCGTGTTGCGACACCACCGTCAGAACCTCTGGGTGCTTCAGGAGGATCTGTCGCATCTTGGCGGTTGCCTTGGTGCCGGCTTCGAGTGAGATGGTTGGCGGCAGCGAGGCTCGAATCCAGAAATTACCTTCCTCCAGCGCCGGAAGGAATTCGCTGCCGAGCCGGGAGGCCGCGACAGCGCTCAATCCAAGAAAGGCGCATCCAAGCAGCACGGCGATTTTGACATGCGAGAGCGCCCAGCGCAGCACAGGTGAGTAGGTCGCGCGCAAGCCGCGTACGATTACAGTTTCGGTTTCGTTGATATGCTTCGGCAGGAGCAGGGCGGCGAGCACCGGCGTCACCGTGAAGGTCGCGATCAGCGCGCCGGCGAGCGCGTAGCCGTAGGTTCGCGCCATCGGCCCGAAGATCTGGCCTTCGACACCCTGCATGGTGAACAGCGGAACAAACGCGACAACGGTGATGGCGGCGGTGAAGAACACGGCCTTGTTTACCTGCAGGGCGCTGACGAAGATGAGGCGCAGTCGCTTGCTCCAGCGATGGCCCTCGGCGTCATGGCCGTTGCCCGACGTCGGGTCCGCGCCCCAATAGCCCTCGGATAACCGGCTGAGCAGGGACCGACGTTGGTCGGGGGGAGATTGGCAATTCCTGAAGATGTTCTCCATCATGATCACGGCGGAATCGACGATGATGCCGAAATCGACTGCGCCCAGCGACAGGAGATTTGCGTCCTCGCCGCGCAGGACGAGAATGATAATGGCGAAGAACAGTGCGAACGGGATGTTGGCGCCGACGATGATGGCGCTGCGCAGGTCGCCCAGAAAAATCCATTGAATCAGGAAAACAAGCAGGCAACCGACGATGAGGTTGTGCAGAACAGTGTGGGTGGTGACGTTCACCAGCGAGCTGCGATCGTAGTACGGCACGATCTTGACGCCGGGCGGCAAACTTCCGTCTGCATTCAGCTTCGCCACTTCGGCTTCCACGAGCGGGATGATGTCGTTGGTGTGCTGCGTCCGCCCCATCACCACGATCGCGGTCGCGACGTCGTTGTCGGTGTCACGTCCAGCGATGCCGAGCCGTGGAACGAATCCGACGGTGACCTTGGCGACGTTCTTGACTTGAATCGGAAGTCCGCCGGACTGGGTTAGAACCACGTTCTCGATGTCGTCGACCTTATAGCCTTTCGTGACATCTTCCGCGCCCCCGCTATCGATCAGTCCGATGCCGCGAATGTTGACCGACTGCTGGCCGATCGTGATTTCACGCCCGCCGACATTGATGTTGGCATTGGCGAGCGCGCTGATCAGCTGCGGAACGGTAATGTTGTATGCCTCGAGCTTCTGGGTATCGGCTTCGACGTTAAACTGCTTGGTGGTGCCGCCCCAGCTGTTGATCTGGACGACGCCCGGAATCGTCAGAAGCCGGCGTGTCACCACGTAGTCTTGTAATGTCCGCAGGTTGGTCAGGCCGAAGTGGGGAGGCCCCACGAGCTGATAGCGATAGATCTCGCCGACCAGGCTCGACTGCTGAATGGTCGGCACCTGATTGCCCGGCAGATTGACGTTCTGCTGGAGGCTGATGGCCGCCTGAGTCAACGCGAAATGAAAATCCGTGCCGTACTTGAAGGTGACCCGGACAAAGGACAGGCCGTAGAAGGAGGTGGAGCGGATGTTGACGACGCCCGGCGTCGGATACAGGCCGACTTCCATGGGGATCGTGTAGTATTTTTCCATTTCCTCCGCGGAAAGGCCCGCGGCCTGCGCGGTGATCTCGAGAATCACCGGCGCCGGATTCGGATAGGCCTCAACATTCAGACGCGTAAAGGCAATCAACCCCGCAGCCGAAAACACCACGAGACCCAGAATGATGATCGCACTTCGGGTGAGACCGAACTCAAGTACGGACTTGATCAAAGAAAGCCCCCATCAATTGTCAAAATGCCGCGCCGCGGGGGCTAGCCATCGACACCGAGCAATAGCTTGTTGCTGAGAAAGACCGCGCCGTCGACGACCACCAGCTCGTTTTCCGCCAGTCCTTCGAGAATCTGAGTTCTGCCGCTCTGTTGGTGTGTCCCGACCTTGACGGTCCGCTTGGTGAAACGCCGACGATCAGCGGTGACCCAGACCGTCATCGTGCCGTCACCTTCCCGGACCACCGCGTCGCTCGGCACGCCCACCGAGCGAACCGGAGTTCCGGTCTGAATGACAAAGCTTGCGAACATCCCCGGCCTCAACAGATGTTGGGGGTCGGCGATCTCGGAACGCACAAGCTGGCGATGTGTGTTGGGATCGATTGTTGATCCAACCGTCGTGACATGCCCTTTGAAGACGATGTCCGGATAGGCCGGGACCTTCACTTCCACGTCCTGGCCAAGCTTGTAGGCGGGCGCATCGGTCTCGATCACGTTCGCGACCATCCACATTGTCGACAGGTCCGCGACGGAGTAGGGCGCGGGCGCGTTGCCGGGCTGCGTCAGGAAGCCGGGTGCGGCGTTGCGGGTGATGACTTTGCCGGAAATCGGGCTCGACACCAGCAGAGTCGAATCGACATGGCGCTCGGTGAGAATCTGTTCGATCTCGGCGTCTGTCTTGCCGAAGATTCGCACTGCGTTCTTCGCCGCCTTGAAGTTTCCTTCTGCTGTCTGCTGGTCCGATGTCGCCTGATCGATATCTTTCTGCGCGCTGCCGCCGGCCTTCAGAAGTTGCCTGGCGCGCGCCAGCGTACGGGTTTGGAGTTCAAGAACTCCGGCGCTCGCCAGAAGCGTCGATTCTGCTTGCAGCAGATCCGGACTATCGATTGTGAAAAGAATGTCACCCTGCTTGACGTCGTCGCCGACGTTGTAAAACGCCTTCAAGATCTTCCCCGGATATTGCGAGAAGACCTGGATCAGAAGGTTCTGGTTGAAGTCGATGGTTCCGACGGCAGTTCGGCGTGTTGCGAATTCCTGAACACCAGCCGAAGCGATGGTCAGCGTCGCCGCCTGCCGTTCAGTAAGATCAACGGACGTCTGCATGGCGTTGCGATTTGGAGCGGATCGGCTCGCCGGCGAAACGGGATCGGTTGCCGCTGTAGCATCTGTTGCGGTCGATAAGAATCTGCCGCCGGCCAGGACAGTCACGCCCAATGCCGCCACCGCCACAAACGTGAGCCAGGATCGGGGCGTTTCGGATGAGCGGTTTAGGTTTCGCACGTTAGGCTTCCGGTACTGCTGCTGCGGACAATGACAAGGCGAGACGTTCCGTCGCGTTAGCGAAGGGCGTATCGCGGTCGGATTTAGACCACCACGCTTACGTCAACCTTACAGAGCCGGACGCGATGCATCCGAATGATCGGAAGAGGCAAGATCACTTAACCGGGGGCGCTAAAGATCAAGCTCCTTTGCCTGCCACTTGTAGGTCGGAAGGTCGGCTGCGACAGCCCTGATGAAGGCTTCTGCCTCCGGTGATGATCCGAGCGCCGCCAATGATCCGCCCGGCTCTCCGGCGACGACGACGACGTCTTGTTCGATCGAGTCCAACGGCAGTTTCGCCCGCAACGCATTTATGATTTTCTGGGCGTGCCATCGGCCCTGCACGGGATGATCCGGCAGGGTCACGACAATGATCACGCCATGCGCGGGTCTAGGCACAAACGTCGTCAACGCTCGCTTGGCCATCGCCACTTCTCCGTCGATGTCGAATGACCGAAGAGACGCCCGGTATAGACACGTCGTTCGCCTTGATACGTAGTAGCGGCCGAGCGATATGCCGATGCATCGTTCCGGTCTGATTCATGCGGCGGTCCCGCGGTCCCCTCGTTTTGCAGTGTATATCGAAGGAGGGGCGGAGTTCTGTTCCCGCGGGAGCCTCGCTCGGCTAGTTAAAGATGTTCCCTTACACCAGCCTTACAACCGCGATCGGACTTGTTCGCTGATGGGATTCGTCCCATTGGTAGGTCTCGTTTGCCTTGTCCAACGGGTGGCCGATGCGCTTGCTGATCGTGGAAGACAATGTGGAGCTTGCCGGGTTGCTAGCCAAAGGGCTGAAGGCGGCCGGTTACGAGGCTGATATCCTCTCCACCATCGACGAAGCCAATACGGTTCTTCGGACTACGTTCTATGCCGCGCTCATTCTTGATTTAGGGCTGCCCGATGGGGACGGACTGGGGCTTCTGCGCGAGATACGACACCGCAACATTCCGATGCCCGTACTGGTTCTTACCGCGCGGGGCGGCCTTCAGGATCGCGTGCATGGTTTGCGCAGCGGTGCGGACGACTATCTCGTAAAGCCCTTTGCGCTGGAGGAGTTGATCGCCCGCCTCGAAGCGCAGTTGCGGCGGCCCGGGCATTTGTTGGGCGGAGTGCTGCGAATTGCCAATCTGGAGTTTGATACCGGCAATCGGCAGGCGTCCATCAATGGGCAACCTCAACTTCTCTCGGCCCGAGAAACCGCTGTTCTTGAGCTTCTGATGCGCAGCAAAGGTCGGGTCGTTTCCAAGAAGCAGGTCGAAGATCATATTTTCGGCCATTCCAATGATATTTCCTCGAACGCAGTCGAGGTCTATGTCCATCGCTTGCGCAAGCAGCTCGCGGAAATGGAGGCAAAGGTTCAGGTTCATACGATCCGCGGCGTTGGTTATCTTCTCGCCGAGAATAAATGACATGCCTCGTTTCAAATCGATCATTTCCCGGATCGTCATCCTGCACGTTGTGGCGGTCGCCGTAACGTCGATTCTGATGTCGCTAGCATTGTCCTGGCTGCTGAACTACGCGACCAACAACATCCATAACCAGGCGATGAAGAAGCAAGCCATCGCCTTGGCCGAGCATTTGGAAATTCAGCCGGACGGCAAATTGAAACTGAGCCTCACGCCGGATCTACAGGGGCTCTATTCGCAGCCTTATGGGCGCTACTCTTATGCGGTCATCGATAGTCAGAATCGCGTCGTTTTTTCGTCGCTCAAGGATCGTGTTCCGTTGTTTCCCAGGGATGCAAAATCGGGAGACGTTGAATTTCTGCAACGAAACCGAGGCGACGCCACGGTTTCCGGAGCCAGTGTCAAACGGGTTGTCGGCGGGCAAACCGTTTGGGTTCAGGCGGGGGAGGATCTCGACAACAGGGATGTGCTGACCGATGACATCGTCGCGGAATTTTTCCGCAGCGTCGGCTGGATCATTCTTCCGATTCTTTTCATCCTTCTGGTCATCGACATCGCTATCTTCCGTCGAGCGTTGAAACCGTTGCGGCAGGCCTCGCAAATCGCCGAGACAATCGGGCCGTTGCGCGCCGATATTCGCCTGCCTACCAAGGAAATTCCGCGCGAGGTCCGGCCGTTGGTGCTGGCCGTCAATCAGGCACTGGACCGGCTTGAGGAAGGATTTCGGGTCCAGCGCGATTTCACCGCGGATGCCGCCCATGAACTGCGTACGCCATTGAGCATCTTGCGCACACGCATGGAGACTCTCGAAGATCAGCAGGTCGGCAAGGCGCTCCTCAACGATATCGAGGGCATGACGCGTATCATCAATCAGTTGCTCGACATCGCGGAGCTCGATTCATTCGTGATCGATCCACACGAGGAGGCGGATCTGCGAATGGTCTGTACGGAGGTGTTGGAATTCCTGGCGCCGCTAGCGCTCGCACAGGGCAAGGAGGTTGCGCTGGTCGGGACTGCGAATTCTGTCCTGGTTCGTGGCAATGCCGAGATGCTGAATCGCGCGATCCGCAATCTGGCGGAGAACGCCATCAGGCATACGTCGCCGGGCTCCACGGTGGAATTCGTCGTCGAGGAGAATGGAACGGTCAGCGTTCTGGATGATGGGCCGGGCATTTCGGATGAAGAGCGCGATTTCATCTTCCAACGCTTCTGGCGACGGGATCGCGGCATGGCCGGTAGCACCGGGCTTGGACTTCCGATTGTTCAGCGCATCGCCGAACTGCACACGGCGACAATCACGCTTACCAATCGCAAGCCACGTGGCGCCTGCTTTTCGATCAAGTTCGCGCGGCTCTCCGCCTGAAGGCGGAGCGTTTCACCTGATCTATCGAGACAAGTCGGCCCGCTGCAAATGCTGCGCATTTCAATTCGCAAAGCAGCCTGCCGGCCGGCGTGTCCGAATAGTGCCAATCATAGATATTTGGCGATCAGCTTGAATTCCTTGAGGGGGGCTCGATTCGCCGTACCCGCGGCCTTCAGCGGCCGTTCGATGCACTCGCTGATGTGATCGTGGATCAAGGCTTTCTTAGCGTTCTCGATCGCGCTTTCAACCGCCTGGAGCTGCTGCGCGATTTGAAGGCAGGGGCGGCCGTCCTCGATCATTTCGATAATGGTTCTCAGGTGACCGTCGGCGCGTTTCAGGCGTTTGACGATGGCGGGATGAGTGGCGTGGGGCATCTGGTCTCCTATCCTCCAGGGAGGATATCAGCTATCCCCCCTGGAGGATAGATAAAAGCGCTTGACTTGGCTTTGTGGCGGGCGTAGTGGCCAAGTGTCCTCGGGAACATGGTGTTTCCGGCAGGGCTTAACACCAGCGATGAGCGCAAGCTCAACCAAGAGCACATGGGCAGTACCATCTTTGGCAACGCCATTCCGGGGATGATCTCCGGGTTCGCGATGCCGCAGGACAAAGAGATCGGTCGCGACGGCTCCAGTCGCGTGGGAATTGGTGGTCGGGCTTAACTGACCTCTGTCTCACCGGCCTGCCGCGCGATGCGGAAGTGGAGGTGAGCGATGTTCAGCAAAATCGCAAAATTCCGGTCGTTCGAACCGCGGCGCGTTGTGTCGCCGGGCGTTCAGGCCGTGCATTCCAGCAACAAGCCTTCCAATGACAACCGACCGGGTTTTCGCCGCCCGGCCGGTCAGCGCCGGCGTCCACAGCCGGCGCTGGTTTGTCATTGGATTCCCATCGAAGGCAGCGGCCGGCTTGCGTGCCGCTGGGTGGTCGCCGACGACGTTGCGGCTTCGGCCGATGAACCCGGCCTCAGTCGCATGACCCGCCGCCCGCTCGCGATGTCGTATCGCGTCGCTGCTTGAACACGGAGACCGTGAATGGACGAGGGACCTAGTCGTCCCGTTGCGCACCCATCCGGTGCGGCAACGGGAACCCCTCCGGGGAATGACATCACATTTCGAACTGCCGCGATCCGATCCGGCCGAGGTGACATGAGCGCCTGACGCTCCTGCTCGCTCCGATGCCGGCGGCTTGCGGCATCGTGAGTGAAGACAGGAGACGACGATGACAGACGCGATTGAGCGCGGACTGCGAAAGAGTCCGTCACGCGGGCCGCACGGATCGGACGGCTTCGCGATCCACAACACCACATCATGCATCGATGGGGAAAAGACGGAGCCGGCCGGTGCGGGCTTTGGCTGCACCGCTGATGCCGCGTGCATCGGCATCGGGGAGATCAATCGCCTCTATCGCACCCTTGCGCTGGTGACGCCAGACAATCATCCGCGCACGGCGCGGCTTCTGGCATCCGGCACGCGCCGAACCGCGCAGAAGGTCATCGAGGAAGCCGGCGAAGTGGCGCTCGAGGCCGTCAAGCACAGCAGAAACGGCATCATGCGCGAGAGCGCGGATCTTCTCTACCATCTCGTCGCGCTCTGGCATCGTGCCGGGATCGATCCGGATGAGATCTGGACCGAGATGCATCGTCGTGCCGAACTGCTCGGGATCGCCGAGAAACTTCCCAAGAGCCACAACCGGAATGTGCAGCGGAAATCCGCCGCGCGGGCCGGGGCTGTCGGACGTACAACAAACGCCGAATGAGATGACATCATGACTATCCTGAATGAGGTGAATGTATCGGTTGCGCGCGCAGCGGTGCTCGATGAGGCCCATGCCGGCGATATTCGCGGTGCGCTCGGCACAATTCGTGAGGGCGATCATGGCCCGCGCAAGGGACTGGCTGCGCGTTGGAGAACGCTGATCGCGATTCTCGGACCCGGCTTGATCGTGATGGTCGGCGACAATGATGCCGGCGCGTTTGGAACCTATACCCAGGCTGGCCAGAACTACGGCACCACGCTGTTGTGGACGCTGCTGCTGTTGATTCCGGTGCTCTACGTCAATCAGGAGATGGTGGTCCGCCTTGGTGCTGTCACCGGTGTAGGGCACGCGCGTCTGATCTTTGAGCGTTTCGGCAAATTCTGGGGCGCCTTCAGCGTCATCGATCTGTTTCTGCTCAATGCGCTCACTCTGGTGACTGAGTTCATCGGCGTCAGTCTGGCGCTCAGCTATCTGGGGCTGTCGCAGTTCTGGGGTGTTATCGTATCCGCGCTGGTGGTGATGGTCGCCGTCAGCACCGGCGATTTCCGCCGCTTCGAACGGTTCGCGATCGTCCTTGTGTTCGGCAGCCTGCTGCTCGTTCCCATCTTCCTGATGGTGCATCCGCCGGTCGGTCAGATCGCGATGGATTTCTTCGTGCCGAAGATGCCTCGGGACGGCAAGCTCAGCGAGGTGATGTTGTTGATCATCGCGATCGTTGGCACCACGGTCGCGCCGTGGCAGCTCTTCTTCCAGCAGAGCTACATCGTCGACAAGCGCATTACCCCGCGCTTCATCCGCTACGAGCGTTGGGACCTCTGCCTCGGCATCGTTCTGGTGGTGCTTGGCGCGGTTGCGATGATGAGCTTTGCGGCAGCGGTCTTTGCCGGTCAGCCGGAATTCGGCAATTACACCGATGCGCTCGGCACCGCCGTCGGGCTGGAAAAGTATGCCGGGCGGCTTCCCGCCATCCTGTTCGCGCTGGCGTTGCTCGATGCCAGCATTATCGGTGCGGCGGCCGTCTCGCTTGCGACCGCTTATGCCATCGGCGATGTGTTCTCGCTCAAGCACTCGCTGCACCGCAAGCCGCAGGATGCGAAGGGATTCTACGGCGTCTATTTCGGTCTCATCGTGTTGGCGGCGGTGCTTGTGCTGACGCCTGGTACGCCGCTTGGCCTTCTCACCAACGCGGTTCAGACCCTCGCGGGCGTGCTGCTGCCGAGCGCGACGGTGTTTCTGCTGCTGTTGTGTAACGACAAGGCCGTACTCGGGCCGTGGGCCAATTCGCGCGGACTGAATGTCTTCACGGGCGCGGTGATCGCGGCGCTGGTGATGCTGTCTATCATCCTTACGGCGTCCGTGCTGTTTCCCGGCATGGATGCGCAATGGATCGTCGGCATCCTGATTGGCGGCAGCATTCTCGCGGTCGTCGTAACCGTGCTGACCAAGCTCTACGAATTGACGGAGAAGAAGCCGCGGCGACGCATCGTCGCGTCGCGCCAGCTCGATCCGGACACCTGGCGTATGCCGCCGCTCGACCAATTGCCGCCGGCGAGGCTCAGCGTGTTGAGCCGGATCTGGATGGTCGTACTGCGTGGCTATCTCGTGATTGCCGGAGGGCTTGTTCTGTTCCGCATCTTCCAGCTGGCGACGGCGGGCGCGTGAGCGCGATGGAGTGCGCGCGGCGACATGGCGCGCTGCTCCTGCTCAAGCTGGCACGGGCAATCCTGCGTGGTGTCGTTGCCTTCCGCGTCTCGGGTTTGACGCTTCGCTGCACGCTTTCGCTGGTGAGTGCGCTTGAGCGAGCAGGGGCGCGGTTGCTGCTGGCGAATCGCGGTCATCAGAAGCGAACGTTTTGCGACAGGGACTGACAGGGCGCGGTAATGGCACGAACAATCCGTGCCGGACATCGCATAGGCAATTCATCGAGCCGGTTCGGGTCGCACGTCAAAAGGATCGCAAACAGTTACCGCCTCGGCCGCGTAGCGAGGCGCTGGATGGCGTGCGTCACTCAATTCAGAAAACATGGGGTTATTATGAAGGGGATTTGCATCGTAGCGGCGGGCATCCACGCTATCGTCGTGACAGGCGCGTGCGCATCGGCAGCCGACTTGCCGAAAAATCAACTAAAGAAAGCTCCGGTCTCCAGCGTCTACAATTGGAGCGGCTTCTACGTCGGGGGACATGTTGGCTACGGCGGCGGAAGACTTGGGCCTGACAGCAATCCGGTTCTGAATCAGGCGGTCGCTTTTCCGCCGACGGTTACCGGTCTGATTGGTGGATATCAGGCCGGTTATAATGGCCGGCTACCGGGAAACTGGGTGATCGGTGCGGAAGCCGACGTCACTTTCATGAGCCCGATCGATCAGCCGTCATTCTCGGCCGCTCCCTTCCACACCACGCTGGATTACGTTGGAACCGCGCGTGCGCGGATCGGCTATGCCTTCGGGTCATTCCTGCCCTACGTGACAGGCGGTTTCGCGTTGGGGCAGAGCAGGCTCGACATCGGGACTGATGACGGCGGCGTGCAATCGTCGCGGTTGCATACCCAGCTCGGCTGGACGGTCGGGGCTGGGATCGAGATGGCTGTCGGTGGTCCATGGACGGCTCGGCTCGAATACGACTATTTGGATTTTGCACGTCAGACTTACGGTCTCGGAAATCGCCTGCTGCCGAATGTCGACGTCGATCCGAAAGTTCACATGATCAAGGTCGGCCTGAACTATAAACTTGGAGATACGCCGCCGTGGACGAGTGAGTTCGCACGCATCGAAAAGGCCGAGGAGCCCGGCTCCGCCGACTGGAATGTTCACGGTCAGACCACGCTGATCGCGCAAGGCTATCCACGCATCCGCTCGCCCTATGAGGGAGCGAGTAGTCTGTCTGGCGGTGGTCAGGTGCGCGACACCTGGACGGCGGACGCCTTTCTCGGCTGGCGTTTGTGGGACGGTGGCGAGTTTTATTTCAATCCGGAACTCGCGCAGGGCTTTGGTCTCAACAACACACTGGGGATCGCGGGATTCCCGAATGGAGAAGCGCAGAAGGGCGGCGCCGTTTTTCCGAAGTTTCGACCCCAGCGCTACTTCCTCCGCCAGACATTCGAGCTCGGTGGTGAGCAGGAAGATGTCGCGGATGGTCCGCTGCAACTGGCGGGCAAGCGCGATATCGACCGGATCACGCTGACCATTGGTCGTTTCGCGGTGGGCGATTTTTTCGATGGCAACGCCTACGCCAAGGACCCGCGCTCCGATTTCATGAACTGGTCGATCTGGGCCTCGGGTGCGTACGATTTTCCGGCGGATCTGCCCGGCTTTACCCGCGGCGCGGTTGTCGAGCTCAATCGGAAGAGCTGGGCGGTTCGTGCCGGCTTCTTCCAGGTGCCGGAAGAACCGAACAGTGATGTGCTTGTGTTCAAAGGCGGCGCCGGCGGTGTCGTCGAGCTGGAAGAGCGCTATGCGATTTCCGGTCAGCCCGGCAAGCTTCGGCTCGGCGCCTTCGCAAACCGTGGCAAGACCGGCAGCTATCGGGGTGCGCTTGGCCTGACGGTGTCTGATCCAACTCTCGACATCAATGATGCGATGGCAAGTTTGCGGCGGAATCGCTTGAAATACGGTTTCTATGCGAATCTTGAGCAAGCCGTCACCAGCGATATCGGTTTGTTTGCTCGCGCGAGCTGGAATGACGGACAGAACGAGATTCTCGCATTCACCGATATCGATCGAAGCGTGTCCGGTGGAGTCTCGATCAAGGGGAGTTCATGGGGCCGGCCGGCCGACACCATCGGTATCGCGGGTGCCGTGAACGGCCTCTCCGGCGCCAACCGGGATTTCCTCGCGGCTGGCGGCATCGGTCTTCTGATCGGCGACGGGATGCTCAACTACAGAACGGAGAAGATTTTCGAGGCGTACTACGCCTATAATCTCAACAGATGGAGCACACTCACATTCGATTATCAGTTTGTCGCCAACCCCGCCTATAACGCGGATCGCGGTCCAGTCTCCATATTTTCGGTCCGGGCTCATGCGGAGTTTTGAGTTTCCCAGGTTCAGTCTTTCGACGATCCTCGCGCCTCATCACGATCTTGTCGCCAATCTATTGGGGTTCGCTCGATCTTCGTTGCTTGCTTTCTGCGCGCAGAAAACATGGCAGATATGCGTTCAACTATTAAACTTCGAAGGGTTCATCTCCCTGGTTTCCTGAACGTGGATCATGCCGCGCTCGGTCACGCACTTGTGGTGAGTGAAAGGTTGCCGTGTACCGAGGGGGCTTTGCGACCCGGTGCGGGCTGTCATATGCTTGTCGATGCTATCTTTGTCGTGTCGTCGGAAAACTGCGCCGAGACCGTTGAGCGACCGCGAAACATGTTCGCGCTCACGTCCTTGCCGCAACATCAGCTTATGAAGAGCGAGGAACGATTATGATCAAAGTCAAAATCAACGGCCAGGAACAAGTCTGGGACGGTGATCCCAATCTGTCGCTGCTCTGGTTCCTGCGCGATGAAGCCGGTCTTACCGGCACCAAGTTCGGTTGCGGTGAGGCATTGTGCGGGGCGTGCACGGTGATCGTCGACAAGCAGGCCGTGCGTTCGTGCGTCACTGCTATTTCCGATGTCGCCGGGCGCGAGGTCACCACGATCGAAGGTCTGCATCCGACTGGCGATCATCCCGTGCAGAAAGCCTGGCGCCAGGTCAACGTGCCACAGTGTGGATACTGTCAGGCCGGCCAGATCATGCAGGCCGTGGCGTTGCTGACCGAAAATCCGAAACCCACTCACGATCAGATCCGCGAGGCAATGGCGGGAAATATCTGCCGTTGCGGCTGCTATCAACGCATCGAGAACGCGGTTCATCTCGCTTCGACGGGAGTCTGACCATGAACATCGTCACGGATCCCAAAACGCTTCACGAATTCGAAAAGCACAGCATTAAAGTTGAGAAGATTTCTCGGCGCGGCATCCTGAAAGGTATCGGCGTTGCTGGCGGCCTTGTGTTGGCCGCCCCGTTGATGTCGCGGCAAGCATTCGCGGCATACCAGACCGGTGCAAGCAAGATGCCGCACGGCGTTGTGGTCGATCCGCGCGTGTTCGTCGCGATCGCGCCGGACGGCATCGTTACCATCGTGGCGCATCGTTCCGAAATGGGGACTGGCGTGCGCACCAGTTTGCCGCTCATTGTTGCCGAGGAACTGGAAGCGGATTGGTCGCGGGTGAAGGTCAGGCAGGCTCACGGCGACGAAAAGACGTTCGGCAATCAGGATACCGATGGCTCACGCAGCACGCGGCATTACCTGATCCCGATGCGTCAGATCGGCGCCGCGGCGCGGACGATGCTGGAGGAAGCCGCCGCCAAGCGCTGGGGCGTTCCGGTCAGTGAGGTCAAGGCGCAGAATCACGAGGTGGCTCACGCCGCGAGTGGTCGTCGTCTCGGTTTCGGTGAACTGGCGAACGACGCCGCCAAGCAGCCGGTTCCTGATATCAACGGGTTGAAGCTGAAGGACCCGAAGGATTTCCGCTATCTCGGCAAGGGGCAGGTCAGTATCGTCGACCTGCACGACATCACGACCGGCAAGGCACACTACGGGATCGATACACGGCTGCCCGGCATGAAGTACGCGGTGATTGCGCGACCGCCGGTGACCGGAGGAAAGCTGACGTCGTTCGATCCTGCCGATGCGCTGAAAGTCTCCGGCGTCGAGAAAGTCGTTGAGGTGAAGGGCTGGCCGTGGCCGTCCAAGTTCCAGCCGCTTGGCGGCGTCGCGATAATCGCGCGCAATACAGGCGCGGCAATCAAGGGCCGTGAGGCGCTCAAGGTTGTGTGGGACGGTGGAGCCAACGCGAGCTACGATTCCGCTGCTTATCGTAAGCAATTGGAAGAAGCCGCGCGCAAGCCCGGCCTTGTCGTGCGTAAGGAAGGTGACGCTGACGCCGCGCTCAAGAGCGCCGACAAGGTGGTGATCGGCGAGTATTACATTCCGCACCTCGCTCATGCCAGCATGGAACCACCGGTCGCGGTCGCCAACGTCACAGGCGACAAGGTGGAGGTCTGGGCGCCGGTGCAAAGCCCGGGCGGTACGCGCGAAGACCTCGCCAAAACGCTGGGCATTCCGGAGGACAACGTCACCGTCAATGTGACATTGCTCGGCGGCGGGTTCGGGCGCAAATCGAAATGTGATTTCGTGCTTGAAGCGGCCTTGTTGTCCAAGGCGATCGGTGCGCCGGTCAAGGTGCAGTGGACCCGCGAGGACGATCTCCATCACGACTTCCTGCACACTGTCTCGGTGGAGCGCATCGAGGCCGGTCTCGATAAATCCGGCAAGGTCGTTGCATGGCGGCATCGCAGCGTGGCGCCGAGCATCGCCTCGACCTTCGCACCCAATGTTCTCCACCAGGCGCCGTTCGAGCTCGGCATGGGCTTGATCGACATGCCGTTCGAGATCGCCAATATCCAGTGCGAGAATCCGGAGGCTGCGGCGCATACGCGTATTGGCTGGTTCCGTTCCGTGTCGAACATCCCGAAAGCGTTTGCGGTGCAATCCATGGTGGGCGAACTCGCGGCCATGACCAAGCGCGACCAGAAGGAGATGCTGCTCGAGCTGATCGGATCGCCACGGATCGTGAAGCTGGATTCGGTAAAAGACCCTTGGAATTACGGCGAGCCCTATGACAGCTATCCGATCGACACTGCGCGTTTGCGTCGCGTCGTCGAAGTCGTGGCCGACAAGGGCAAGTGGGGACGCGATGTTGCCAAGGGGCACGGGCTCGGCATCGCCGCGCACCGCAGCTTTGTCAGCTATGTCGCGACCATCGTGGAAGTATCGGTTGATGACAAGGGCAAGCTGACCGTTCATCAGGTGGACACCGCGATCGATTGCGGCACTTACGTCAATCCCGAGCGCATCCAATCCCAGATTGAAGGCGCGGCCATCATGGGATTGAGCCTCGCGAAGTATGGCGAGATCAGCTTCAAGAACGGCGCGGTGGAGCAAGGCAATTTCGATAGCTTCCCGGTAATCCGGATGGACGAGTCACCGCTCGTCACCCACGTTCACATCGTGCCACCGAGCGCCGATACGCCGCCGAGCGGCGTCGGCGAACCGGGCGTGCCGCCATTCGCTCCCGCGCTCGTCAACGCCATCTTTGCCGCGACCGGCAAGAGGATACGCGCGCTGCCGATCGGTCAGCAATTGGAGACGTAAGCAGGACGTTTGACGATGTCAGACATGATGATGGCGGTGCGGCATTTGCTTTGCCGCTGTCATGAGATGCCGTGTTGATCTATCCGAAAAAGGTCGGAAGTTCGATTTACATCGGGCGGCGAATACCGTGATGCAAGATCGCATCTGCGTGAAGCGAGCGATCCGCGAGCCACCATGCAAAATTGGTGGCGCTTGCAAATGGAAGGGCACCCCGCAGAATGCCCCATTTTGTGCATGAGCTTGTTAGCCTTAAAACCCTTGAATGTACCGCTTCAGTATGCCGCGCGAAGAATGGCCATTACATCGTCAACCGATTGGATCGGTCGCAGATTCGCTTTGACGAATGCATTGCCCAGGCCGGTTTCCGCAACGCGTGGCAAGGTCTTCTCATCGACGCCAAGTTGTGACAACCGCGTCGGCAGGCCGAGTGATGCGATGAAGCTTCGGACCGCCTCGGCGGCAGATCCTCCGCCGTCACCGAAGGCGGACGCCAGTTCCGTCTGCTGAACGGTTGAGACAGGGGCGTTGAACGCAAGGACGGCCGGTAGCAACACGCAGGACGTCATTCCATGCGGGACACCGGCGATCGCTCCAAGTTGATGGCCGAGGCCGTGACTGGCGCCATAGCGAACTCGCCCGATGCTGGTGCCTGCAAGCCAGACACCGAGCTGGCAGCGATGGCGCGCTTCGATGCTGGAAGGACCGGCGCGCGTGGCGCTCAACCCCTCGCGCAGCAGCGAAAGTCCTCGAAAGGCGAGTGCATCCGTGAACGGATTCGCATCCCGCGACAGAACGGTTTCTATTCCATGATCGACCGAACGAATGCCTGTTGATAGCCAGAGGTCGAGCGGGGTCTGTGCCCCCAGCCATGGGTCGTAGACGATGACGTCGGGCGCGAGCGTATCGGATTTGAACAGATGCTTGATGCCGGTTTCAATGTCGGTTGCTCCACCAATGATGCCGAATTCGGCAGCGGATAGCGTGGTCGGTATCGCGATGATCGGCAGGGCGCGTGAGCCGGGCGAGGGTTGGGAGGCGCCTTGACTGTCCGGCACCGAACGCAAGCCAAGCAATGCATTTCGGTCGCGAACGCCGGCCGATGCTGCAAGGCAGCCGATCTTCGCGGCATCGATTGCGCTGCCTCCCCCAAAAACCAGCACGAGATCAGGACGGGTTCGCTCGATCGTTTCGATCAGCGCAAGCACTGTGTCGAATGGCGTGTGCGGCCTCAGTTCGTGGAAAACGGGAAGTGCCCAAGCGCCGAGCGTGTCGAGCGTGGCCTTGACGGTCGGGTTGGTCAGAAGCGAGGAGGTGACGATCGGCAGAACGCGGACTGCACCACGGCCTTTCGCTAGCTGCACGACGACATCTTCCGCATGCGCGCCGTAGTGCACCAAAGGCTGGCGCAGCATGGCGAGCGAACCGGAGGAAACAGCAAGGCTTGGCAAGCTTTGGTGGTGGTCTGGAGACATCGTCATGCTCGGAGCTCCCATGTGGTCTTCCTGGTTTCAAGCAGGCTCAAGCGCCTTGGTTGTCGGTGAAAATATCGCCAACTGGAGGCTATAGTAAGCAGGGATGAGAGCTGATTTCGCAACTGATTGACGCCGGGAAGCCTGCCATGTTGTCGCAGGAAATCGGTGTCGTTAGGATTTTTGCGATTCCGTTAGGACGTGAGAGCGTGATACGAAGCTGCCTTTTCCACTCTGCGTATTCGTTTCCACGATATCGGTGTCGGTCGTGCCGATGTAGCCGCCCGGCCCTGCGCAGATCAGGGGGAGTGTGCTGGTGGCATCGCTTTCGCGGCTCATTGCCCTTCCATGAAGATCAGCGCCGGCGTTTCAAGCAGTGTCTTGATACGCTGGACAAAGGTGGCGGCATCCCAACCGTCGACGACGCGATGGTCGAAGCTCGACGACAGATTCATCATCTTGCGCGGAATGAAGGCGGAGCCGTTCCATACCGGGCGCACCATGATCTTGTTGACGCCGACGATGGCGACTTCGGGATGGTTGATGATCGGCGTCGAAGTCACGCCGCCCATGGCGCCGAGCGAGGTGACGCTGATGGTTGAACCGCTCAATGCCTCGCGAACGGCGGTGCCGGTCCGGGCGGCATCGGCGACGCGGACGGCTTCCGCGGCGCTGGCCCAGAGGTCCAGCGTCTCGGCGTGCCGCACCACCGGCACCATCAGGCCGGCGGTGGTCTGGACGGCGATGCCGATATGGACCCCGGCATATTGGTGCAGGATACCGGCAGCATCGTCATAGAGCGCGTTGAGCTGCGGCTGATCGGCGACCGCGCGCACGATCGCGCGCATCAGGAACGGCAGCAGCGTCAGTCGGGGTTGCTCTTCCCGCTTGTCGCGGTTGAGGGTTGCGCGCAAGTCTTCAAGTCCGGTGACGTCGATTTCCTCGACATAGGTGATGTGAGGAATATGCGCGTGGGCGACCGCCATCTTCTCGGCGATGCGGCGGCGCAGGCCGACCAGCTTGACGTCGTTGATCGCAGTTCTCGCCCGGAGGTCGCGCGATGGAGCTGCGTCCGGCGCACGTGCCACGAAGGCATCGAGATCGCCGTGGGTGATGCGGCCGGCCGGTCCTGTGGCGGGGATTTGACGCAGATCGACACTGGCCTCGCGGGCCCGGAGGCGCACGGCGGGCGAAGCGGTCGGCTTCTCGTCGCGATGTGCCGGACGTCGTGCCGGATGCTGTTGCGGCAACGTTGGGTCTATCGCGCTAGAGGCGGGAGCCGGGTGGTTCGGCTCAGCTATCAGTCGCCGCGGTTGCTCGGTCTGCGGCGCGGGCGGGTTAGGAGCGGAATCTGCGGACGCGGTGTCCGTCGTATTTGATGCTGGTTTCGCTGCGTCGTCGGCCACCCTGAGGCGTACCAGTTCGGAGCCGATTGCCATAACGTCGCCGATCTTGGCACCGAGCCAGATAACTTCGCCTTCGACTGGTGACGGAATTTCCACGGTCGCCTTGTCCGTCATCACTGCCGCGAGCAGCGTATCTTCGCGAACGATATCGCCCGGCTTGACATGCCACTCGACCAACTCAGCCTCGGCGACGCCTTCGCCGATGTCGGGCAGCTTGATCGCGCGTTCGCCCATATTACTGCTCCATCGTTTCGAGCAGAGCTCGACCAAGCCGGGCAGGGCCGGGGAAGTAGTCCCATTCCTGAGCGTGGGGGTAGGGCGTATCCCATCCCGTGACACGTTTGATCGGGACTTCGAGGTGATAGAAGCAGGTCTCCTGAACGAGCGCGGACAGCTCCGCGCCGAAGCCCGACGTCAGCGTTGCCTCGTGGACGATGACGCAGCGGCCGGTCTTGCGCACGGATGCCGCGATGGTTTCGAGATCGAGCGGCACGAGAGTCCGAAGATCGATGATCTCCGCATCCACGCCGGTTTCGACAGCGGCTGCCATGGCGACATGAACCATCGTGCCATAGGCGAGCACGGTGAGAGCATTGCCTTCTCGCCGGATCGCAGCTTGGCCGAGCGGAATGGTATAGTGTCCGTCAGGGACTTCGCCCAGGTGGTGCTTCGACCACGGTGTCATCGGTCGATCGTGGTGGCCGTCGAAAGGCCCGTTATAGAGCCGTTTCGGCTCCAGGAAGATCACCGGATCGGGGTCCTCAATAGCGGAGATGAGGAGCCCTTTTGCGTCGCGCGGCGACGACGGCACGACGGTCTTGAGACCCGCGACGTGGGTAAACAACGCTTCCGGACTTTGGCTATGAGTTTCTCCGCCTGAGATGCCGCCGCCGGTTGGCATCCGGATTACCAGCGGACATGTGAAATCTCCGTTCGACCGATAGCGCAGGCGGGCAGCCTCCGATACGATCTGGTCGTAGCCTGGATACATATAGTCGGCGAACTGGATCTCGACGCAGGGACGCAGTCCGTAAGCGGCCATGCCGATCGCGGCCCCGACGATTCCGGACTCGTTGATAGGGGCGTCGAAACAACGGTTGTGGCCGTACTTCGCTTGCAAGCCTTGAGTGGCACGGAATACACCGCCGAAATATCCGACATCCTCGCCGAAGACGACGACGTTGGCGTCGCGCGCCATCATCACGTCCATCGCGTCGCGGATCGCCTCGATCATGGTCCTGCGCGGCATGGTCAGACTCCGACCTCATGACGCTGGCGATGCAGGTGCGGTGGCATCTGCTCATACACGCCCTCGAACATGTCGCGAACCGAGGGCTGGCCACCTGCATGTAGCGTGCCGTGCTGCTCGGCTTCTTTTTGCGCTGCGATGACGGTGTCGAGAATTTCAGCCTCGGCCTGGTTGTGGCGTTCTTCCGACCAGGCACCGCGCACGATCAGATGCTTCTTCAGGCGAATGATCGGATCTCCGAGCGGCCAGGCATCGGACTCGGCTTTCGGCCGGTAGGCGGCGGGATCGTCGGAGGTCGAGTGAGCGCCGACACGATAGGTGACGTGTTCGATCAGCGTCGGGCCGAGATTGCGCCGCGCCCGTTCGATTGCCCATCGCGCGACGGCATACACAGCAAGATAGTCATTGCCATCGACCCGAAGCGCCGGAATGCCGAATCCGAGGCCGCGCGCGGCGAATGTCCCGGAGCCGCCGCGCGCGATGCCCTGGAAGGTCGAAATCGCCCACTGATTGTTGACGATATTCAGAACCACCGGAGCCTTGTAGGTCGAGGCAAACACCAGCGCGGCGTGGAAATCGGATTCCGCGGTCGCGCCGTCGCCGATCCAGCCGACAGCGATGCGGGTATCGTTTTTGATCGCCGACGCCATCGCCCAGCCGACAGCCTGGATATACTGCGTCGCCAGGTTGCCCGACACGGAGAAGAAGCCATTCTTCCGCGACGAATACAGTACCGGCATCTGACGGCCCTTCAGGGGATCGCGCTCGTTTGAATAGATCTGGTTCATCATGTCGACGAGCGGATAGTCATCGGCGATCAGTAATCCGGCTTGCCGATAGGTTGGAAAATTCATGTCGCCGGGAGACAACGCTTTCCGAAAGGCGCAGCTCACGGCCTCCTCGCCCATATGCTGCATGTAGAAAGAAGTCTTGCCTTGCCGTTGCGACATAAGCATGCGGGCATCAAAGGCTCGCAGCGTCATCATGTGGCGCAGGCCATCGAGCAGTTGACTATCGCTCAGCAGGTTGGCCCAGGGACCGACCGCCTCGCCATCGCGGTTGAGAACACGAATGATCGAATAAGCGAGGTCGCGGATCGATTCCGGATCAGCGTCAACCGGCGGGCGCGCGACCGATCCAGCCTTGGGAATGCGGACACTGGAAAAATCGGGTGTACCCCCGGGCCGAACCGCCGGTTCGGGAACATGCAAGGTCAGCGGAGCATGGTCGATCATCTGCTGCCGTCCTCTCGCGTTGCCCATCAACACGCATTGATCCGTCGCGGAAAGCCGATCCGCAAGGCGAAGGAGGTCTTCTATCTAAGATGGCAATCGTTTGATCATTTGCAATATGGATATATCCGGCACGCCATGCATTCGGGTGTTCTGTTCGTGCCGGCGTTTCGCCCCGAGCAACGACCCGATCGCATCGTCGAATTTATCCAAACATAGGTTTTGGGAATTGATGCGGCCTTCAAACCCGCTATTTTCTGCATATGATCGACCATCGTGCTCTCTCAAGGAAAAGGCGTGCTCACGAAGCCGAACCGGTGACCCGTGGGCGAGGACGACCCGTGGGCGATCACGAGGCCAAGCGTGCCGAGCTGTTGAAGGCGGCGATCGCCGTGATCGCGCATGAGGGTTTTGCCGGAGCCTCGCTGCGCAAGGTGGCGCAGCATGCCGGATGCACCACGGGCGCGGTGACTTATTACTTCGCCAACAAGGAGGCGATGATTACTGCCGTCGCTGAAAGCCTGTTCGACCGGTTCGACACCCAGCTTGGAAAAGGCGAGCACCGGATCGACGTCCGCGTCGGCTTCCAGCGTTGGCTCGATTGGGCAAACGCTGATGTCGATGCCTGGCAAGCAGGATTTCAGTTGCTGGCATACGCGCGGCACGAACCGGCCTTTGCCGCTCTCTATCAACGGCGTTATGCACGGTATCGTGCCGCACTGACCGCGATATTGGCGCGGGGGCAGAGCCGGGGGGTGATCCGCAGCGACATTCCGGCAGACCTGCTCGCCGACCAGCTCAGCGCCATGGGCGATGGCTGGATGATGATGTATCCGATCGAGCCTGAACGCTTCCAGCCAGCGCGAATGCAAGCGCTGCTGGATGCAACCTTCGCCATGGTTGCCCCGCCAAGGGCCGAGGACGGGAAGGCCGGCTCGTGAGCGGTGGGCATACCGCCAGTACCCTTGCTGTTTAGCGCATGCCCTCCCTTGCAACGTTGCATAGGCCGAAGCCATCTCCGTTGTTTACATAACGATTGTCATGATAAATAAGTCTGGACACGAACGAGCCGGACAAGGAAGACCGAATGGCTGCGATGGATGGCGCGGAGCATAAGGCGGCGCCCTTGCTACAGGTGCTGCGCCCTGCCTTGCCGATCTTGATCGGCGCGTCGATCGTGCTGACGCTGAGCATGGGGCTGCGGCAAAGTCTCGGCATCTTCATGCAGCCGCTGACCCGCGACATCGGCATCTCGGTCTCCGACTTCACGTTGGCGATCGCGGTACAGAACCTCGCCTGGGGATTCCTGCAACCGTTCGCGGGCGCCCTGACCACCCGCTACGGCTTCCGCCTCATCATGATGGTCGGCGCGCTGCTCTACATGGCGGGGCTTGCCCTGATGACCGGCGCGCACGGCATGGTCAGCATCATGATCGGTGGCGGCGTCTTGATCGGCGCGTCGCTGGCCTGCACGGCGACGGCGATCGCGATGTCGGTGACCACGCGCGCGGTACCGGAGACGGTGCGTTCGACCACGCTCGGCATCGTGTCCGCTGTCGGCTCCCTCGGCGCGTTGCTATCCGCGCCGATCGGGCAGGCGTTGAGCGAAAATTTGGGCTGGCGTTTCGGGCTGTTCGGCTTCGTGCTTCTGGCAGTGTTGATGCTACCCGCCGCGTGGTACGCTGGTCGCGTCGACAAGATTCCGCTCCCGAAGTCCAACACGCCGGAGGCGATCGACGACGCCACGGCGCTGACGGCCGCGAAAACCGCCTTCAGCAACGTCTCCTTCGTGGTGATGAGTTGCGCCTTCATGGTGTGCGGCATGCAGCTCGTGTTTCTCACCACGCATCTGCCGTCCTATCTCGCGATCTGCGGGCTCGATCCGATGTTGAGTGCGCAGACGCTCGGTATGATCGGCGGTTTCAATGTGCTGGGCTCGTTGTTTTTCGGCTGGGCCGGGCAACGCTGGAACAAGCTGGCGCTACTGGGTGTGATCTATGTGCTGCGATCGTTGACGATCGCCTGGTACTTCACGCTACCGGCGACGCCGACGACCACACTGCTGTTCGGCGCCATCATGGGTTTTCTCTGGTTGGGCGTCAGTCCGCTGGCGGCGGGCGCCATTGCCGAGATGTTCGGGTTGCGCTGGCAGGCCATGATTCAGGGGCTGTCCTTCATGGTCCATCAGCTCGGCAGCTTCCTCGGAGCCTACGGCGGTGGGCTGCTCTATGATGCGCTCGGCTCCTATACGATGGCCTGGCGCCTCGGCGTCGCGCTCGGGCTGGCCGGCGGCATCATCCAGATCACATTCGCGCTGATCCGGCCATCGCGGCCGCCGGCGCTGAAAGCCGCGTGACGGTTGCAGCCGCGTTGCGGAAAATTGCTCACAGGTCGGCCACCGAGCGGGCAGAAACAAGCCTAACGATTAAGGATCGATGTCACGCCAGGCGCGATCTGATTTCCGCAGATTCTCAATTCATCGAAAACACTTAGCGCTTTTGCACGATAATGGCCTTTGTATCGTGATGATACGTCGCGCGGGAAGAATAGGTTCGAGGCGAGCTTTATTGCCTCTGATAAGATTGCCTTAGCGTTTCCGATGGCAACTCTCCAAACATCTTCCAGTAATCGTTCGCGAAGCGACCGAGATTCGAAAAACCACAAGTAAAAGCCACCCCGGTCACGGAGGTGTTGTCATCCGCCTGATCCAACAATGCGTGGGCGCGCTCAAGTTTGATTTTCCTTGCAAAAGTCATCGGCGAATAGCCTCGATGCTTTCCGAATATCCTGAACAAGGTACGGGCGCTGACCCCGGTGACCTCTGTCAGCCTTCCCACGGTGATCAGTTGATTCCAGTTCGCCTCGATGAACTCTTCCGCTCGTTTGATATAGCCGGATGATGTCTCCGGCGGTGTCCGATGGAGTTGATCGCTGAATTGATGACGAACGGTCAGCAGAATCTGAACGATAATAGCTCTCTCAATTTGGCGGATCGCGAGTGGAGCGAGGAGGCTGCGCCGATCGTCAAACTGGCGAACGAGCGTATCGATCAAACCAAGGAGGCCCGACAGCATTTCCCCGGATGTAAATCCGGTGAGTTCAAACTCAATCTCCCGGCTGATCGGTGCGCCGAGCAACATCGACAGCTCACGTTTCAACGCTTCTCGCCTGATGCACACGACAAGTTTTTCAAGTCCCGCATCGTACCGAAACGCCGCGGGCCGGCCGGCCGACACCAAGGCAGGGCTGCCGGCGCTTACCGGTACGGTTCGTCTGCCGCTGGTCGTCGCGCCACGCCCTCTTATAGGTAATACCAAAGCAGCGACGGACATTTCCGCAAAACTGATCTGGACCGGCGTTCCGAATGTCCAGGAGCTCAGGGCGAGATCGTGAAGGTGGACGACATTGTTGCGAAATTTCAGGTCCGTTGGATTGGCAAGTTCAAATCCCGTTGCACCGAAAATGGTAGTGAGCCGACGGCCTAACTCATCTATATCTGACGTACAAAAGCCGGATGACGGAGAGAGCGGCTGCATTCGTCCCCCACTATTCCGCAAGAATTATTATTTTTTAAATTATTCACCACCATTCGATCTTCTGATCCGAGCGTCAAGGGCATATGAGACATTCTCATAGTGAATGGCAGAAGTCGGCCAAGTGGCGCTTCTCGGACTAACGGCGAATCTACCTTCGCGCGCCATTCTCTCAATCGTTCCTGTTTGACTCGGGGGCTCGGTCGCAATTGTGCGCCGCGATGATCATCAGACAATCGTATTGGAGACCTTACAGAAAGGTCGGAGGGCACGAATGCTGAAGAATCTGAAAATTGCCGGACGCTTGATGATCGGCTTTGGATTGGTTTTGCTGATGACCGCCGCGATTGCTGGTTATTCTGTTTTTGCCTCACGCGATGCAAGTGGGTTGTTCGATGAAGCAGTGAGATTCAAGACGAACGAAGCCAGTGATGAAAGAGTACTCAAGCACGTTTTTGAGGCTCGGATGCGAACCTGGACGGCGCTTGCAACTGATGACCAGTCCTATTGGGACAAGGCCGAGCTAGCGTACAAGCAGGCGTTTGCGCTTCTCGACAAACTTATCGAGAATACAATTGACCCGGCTCGCAAGGCGCAGGCAACCGATCTGAAGGCTGCCGTTGAGGAAAACAGAACGAAGAACTTCGCACTCAAGGAGTTTCGTGGCCGGAACGGTGCACTTGAGACTGATCAGGCAAAGGCTGGGATTGAAACGGCAGTCGTTGCTGCTCGGAAGATGGAAGGGCAGGCGGAATCACTTGGAAACGCCTACCGGATAGCCGCCGATCAGGTTGTTTCTGGCGCTCAGGGCGATCTCGCTTTCAGTATCAAGATTGCGATAATTCTCGGCACCCTCTGCGTGCTCCTTGGGTCTTCCCTCGCTTTCCTCACATCATGGAGCATCAGTAAGCCGATTCGTGCGCTGACCGCTTCGATGCTGGAACTTGCCGAAGGAAAATTCGACGTGGTGCTGCCGGGGCTCGGACGCAAGGACGAGATCGGCGGGATTGCCGGTGCTGTCGAGAGATTCAAATTAAAGGCCGCGGAGAAGGCGCAAGCCGAAGCGGAAGCCAAGATGAAACAAGACAGGATTCTGGCCGAGCAGCGCAAGGCTGAAATGCACAAACTCGCCGATGGCTTTGAAACCGCGGTTGGCGAGATCGTCCAGGCCGTTTCGTCGGCCTCGACAGAGCTTGAAGCATCTGCAGTCACGTTGACCGCCACCGCCGGCAAGGCGCAGGAACTGGCCACCAGAGTTGCAGCGACATCCGAGCAGTCGGCTACCAATGTACAGTCGGTCGCTTCCGCTTCTGAGGAATTGTCGGTCTCCGTGAGGGAAATTAGCTCCCAGGTTCAACAATCGGCGCGGATGGCGAGCGAGGCGGCAAACCAAGCTCATTCAACGTCGGAACGCGTGAATGAGTTGTCCAGCGCCGCGGCTCGTATCGGCAATGTAGTCGAGTTGATAAACACGATCGCGAGCCAGACTAATCTGCTGGCGCTCAACGCCACCATTGAAGCGGCCCGCGCGGGAAATGCCGGTAGGGGATTCGCAGTCGTGGCCTCGGAAGTCAAAGCGCTTGCGGAGCAAACCTCCAAAGCGACCAGCGAGATTGGTCAACAGATCACTGACATTCAGTCGGCAACACAGGATTCCGTTGAGGCAATCAAGGACATTTCGGAGACGATTAAGAAGCTATCGGAAATTTCGTCCACGATCGCGGCAGCTGTCGAGGAGCAAGGGGCCGCAACTCAGGAAATATCCCGGAACGTTCAGCAGGCAGCTCAAGGTACCCAGCACGTATCGTCCGACATTCTTGGCGTTCAGCACGGGGCCGGAGAGACAGGTTCGGCGTCCTCCCAGGTTTTGTCCGCGGCTCAAACCCTGGCAGCCGATAGCAATCGCCTGAAGCTCGAGCTGGGTAATTTTCTCGACACTGTGAGGGCCGCTTAACGAGCCCTGTCGCAGAGCTCGATGTGATCAGAAATATACCTGACCGATCATCAATCAGTCTCCGCAATCAGGATCGTGCTTAACAACTCGAGGGCCCTGATAGCTAAAGCGACAGGGAGGACGCAGTTGCGGAACTTGTGAAGGTTTGCAAACGAGCATCAACACATATAGCCGGCTTTCCAGCCGACTATAGATATCAGTGTTTATACTATCACTGGCTTCGATATTTTCGCCCGTTGAAGAGAGTATATCGGGCAGCACGAACTGATCGATCCACTCTCGGACGCTTCGATGGGATGTACCTGGCTTCTCTCGCGGAGCTCTCGGTTATTCGACGGATCAGTCAAGACTTCACCAATTTCGCGACGCTATCCTCGGTAAGGTTGTTAGCTCCTTGAGTTCGTACCGAGCGTTCGTCGGCGGGGCGTCGCTTGATTATCGTGTTGAGGTCGCAGGCCAATGCGCCATGACTAGGAATAGGATGCAGGAGTTCGAAGCATCCATCGTACTTCATATCCGCTTTACTGCTTCATAGAGGCTTGTCGTCAGACGCGATTAAATTCCGTCTCGGCAAGCCGGCTTCTCGATCTCGCCTCCAGCAGCACGGCCGCGAGCGTATAGGCAAGTGCGAGCGAGCACAGCACGCTGACCTGTCCGCGTACGTCCGACAAGACTGCGCCGAGCTGCCCGAGCCGGACGAACCCGTCGATCGCAGCGCTGCTGGGCACCAGTTGTGCGAGCCATTGCGCGGTTTTCGGCATCGCCTCGACGGGCCAGGAAAAGCCGGAGAGGAAAAAGAACGGCATACCGATCGCCGCCATGGTGAGTTGGACAGCCAGCGGTGAACGAAACAGGGCTGCAATCACGAGACCGAGGGCGCCGGTCGCCATTATGAAGGGAACGGCAAAGAGCAACATCGCACCCACACTTCCCAGTCGTGGAATACCATAGAGATAGGGCAGCACGACCAGATAGAACGGCACGATCACGGCTTCCAGCATCAAGTATGCGAGCAGCTTGCCCGATACGGTCGCGAGTGGACCTGCGAATGAGCGACCATCCGGCCGGCGCCAGACCGAGGCGGCGCCCGGCATCGTTCCTAACAGGCCGACGCCGATCAGCAGCGTCTGTTGCAGGATCAGGACAAAGGCCGCCGGCAGCACGTAGCTTGCGTAGCCTTCCTGCGGATTGAAAAGTGCGATTGTCGTCAGCGGCATTGGGTTGGCGGCGGCCGTGGCGCGCGGCGCATCGACCCCGAGACCGATCAGCCGACGGACTTCCACCTCCGCGCCGAGCGTACGTACGACGCTCACCACGCCGAGCGCGACGCGTTGATAGATCAGGAAATAGCTGGCATCGGCATAGAGTGCGACCGGCGAGGAATTGCCGCGTAGCAGTTCGCGCTCGAATCCCTCTGGAATAACGAGGATGCCGGACGCATCGCGGGCGAAGACGCGGCGTTGCGCGGCGGGGAGATCGGGATCCACCGACAACACCGCAACGTCCGGCGTGGCATCGAGGCGGCGGATGAGGTCGCGGCTGGTGGTGCTGTGGTCCTGGTCGACGACGGCGATCGGGCTCTTCCGCAATGACTCGCTCAGATAAGGCTGCGGATAGAGCAGCGCGTAGAGCGCTGCCGCGATCACCAGCACGGCGAAGGCCGGGCGCAGGGTCAGGACACGGTGCAATTCGTTGCGGAAGACCAGCAGGACGGCGCGCATCACGTCGCCTCCTGTGGTGCGGATGTCGGTTGCGGCGGCGTCTCAGCAGCGCGGCGGCGCAACGCTTCGAGGCGCAATGCCGCCAGCAGGCCGGGCACCAGCACAAAGATGCCGAGAATGAGCACTGGCTGTAGCGAGAGATCGGGCGGCGTGCCGCGAAGCGTCTGGTCGATGCGCGCGGTCAGGAACCAGGTGCCGGGCATCAACGCGCCCCACCAATAGGAGAACAGGTTCATTCCGAACCGCGGGAAGCCGATCCCCATAAAGCCGAAAGCGGGCGCGGTGATAAGCGTGGCGATGCTGACGGCACTCGCCATCGGTCGGAGCAGCAAGGCGAGCAGGCCGCCGATCATCTGGCAGGCGAGGATGAAGAGGATGGCGGCGACGATCAGCAGCAGGCGGCTGCCGCTTAACGGGAGTCCGAGGACGCCGAACAGCACCGCGTCCGCGAGTCCCAGAACCAGCAGGAACAGGATCGTGTAAGGCAGCACCTTGCCCGCCATCGCCGGCCAGAGGCCGCCGCCCAGCCGGCGCAGAATGCGAAGTCGGTACGGCGTTTCGACATCGAGCCCGACGGAGTAGGCCGATGTCGTGGTGACGACGATCTGCAAGACGGTCGGCAGCAGGGTGGCGAGCAAAAAGAACGTGTAGCTGAGCGACGGATTGAACAGCGGGTTCACCTGCACCGGAATGGGTTGCAGCGAGGCCGTGGCCTGTACGGTCGGCGATCCCTGCGCCGTGCGTAGCGAGAGGCGGATACCGGCCGAAACAGTCGGAATCGCGGCATTAATTCCCCTGAGCACGAGGTTGCCGGTGGTGAGCGTCTGCGCGTTGTAGAAGAAAACCACCTCGGGCTGCCGGCCGCTCAGCACGTCGCGTTGCAGATTCTGCGGCAGCAGGAGCAGTCCGTGGATGCGGCCGGAGAGGATCATCTGGCGGCCTTGCGCCAGATCCGTGAGATGCTCGGTGACGCTCGTTTCCGGTGTCGCATCGACGGTGCGCACCAGCGAGCGCGACAACTCGGAGCCATCGAGATCGATGACGCCGATCGGCAACCGCGTCGCAAGACCTGCGCTGAACACGGTCGCCAACAGGGCCATCACGGCGAGGGGAATGATCGTCGTCATCATCAGCAGCAGCGGCCGGCGTCGCAACCAACTCACTTCCCGCCAGAAGACGAGAGAGAATCCGAAACGCAGATCGCCCCTGCGGCGCATCTCAGGTGCCTCGGCCTGTCCATGCGGCGACGACGCTCATGCCGGGTCGAAGTCCGTCGACCGGCGTGGTGGGAACAGCGCGCACCTCGAAAGTGCGCAGGTCGAAGCCGCCCGTCGCTCGTGTCGCGCGCCAGGTGGCGTACTGGCCCTGCACGTTGATCATGGTGACGCGGACCTGAAGGTGCTCCTTCTGCAATGCGGGGATGGACACCTCGAACGTGTCGCCCACCTTCAGCCCGGCGAGCAGGTCCTCGCGCAGGTTGAAGGTGAGCCAAAGATTGCCGGTATCGATCAGTGACAGCAGCGGCGCACCGGCACCGTAGTTCGCGCCGATCTCGGCGACACGTGTCGTCACTTGGCCGTCGATCGGTGCCTGCACCGTCAGTTCGGTAATGTCGGTCTCGCGTTGGGCGCGGCTGGCTTCGGCCTGCTTTACCTGCGCTGCGGCGAGTGCGCGCTCTTGCGGGCTGGCACCCTCGGTGGCGAGGCGCAACGCCGCCTCGCTTGCCTCGCGCTTGCGGATGGCGGCTTCGAGATTGCGCGTTGCTTCGTCGACGCGGGATTGTGGTGTATTGCCTCCAGTGACGAGATGGGTCTGCCTGTTGTAGACTTCCTGATAGAGCTTGACGTCGGCCTCGGCGGCCGCCAGTTCCGCCTGGCGCGCGGCGATCGTCTCGGGGCGGGTGCTGCTGATGCGTTCGAGATCCGCACGCGCGACGGCAACCGACGCGTCGGCCGCGAGGCGCGCGGCATCAAGTTGCGGGCTTTCCAACTCGACGACGACGGCGCCCTTCTTGACCATCTGACCGACGTCGGTGTTGAGCTTGGAGACCCGTCCGGCGACACGTGCGCTGATATCGATGCGATTGGCGGAAACCTCACCCTGGATGACCAGCGGCGGCGGGCGGGTTGCGAACCACAACAATGAACCGAGCGCCGCCAATACCACGATCACGAACAGCCAGCCGATATAGCGCATATCTTCTCCTGGAACCTGAAAACGATCGCATACCCATTCGACCACGGATTGCCGGCGGGCGCCACCGGCGATTCCGCAAAGCAACTTGCGGACGCTTCGCATGGACGAATGATAGCAGTGCACACGCAGGATCGGCCTTGGTTCCAATCCCGTCGGAAACCGATAACCCAGCGCAATGGCCTGCTTCTGAATAGCTGGACGACAACTCAGGTCGCTTCCTCTCCTGCAAATATCGCGGTTGACTCCGTCCGAGGCCATGAGAAACTTTGCCAACGACATGGGCGGAGACATCCGGGATGGCCAAGCTTGTGGCAGGGGGGCATGTCGCGCGCGTGCTGTCGACCGCGGATGGCGCGGCGACACTCGCTGGCGAACCCCGCATTGCGAATTCGTGGCGGCGTTGCTTGATGGATCACAAGCTCGATCCCGCGCGGCGAGGACCGCCTCTTACGCTGACACAATCCGAGCTGAAACATTGCGTGGAACCGGTAAACGATCTCATTCGTATGGCGTTGCCGGACCTCGAAGATCTCTATCGCGTAGTGCGTGAAGCGGGCTATTGCGTCAATCTTGCCGATACCAACGCCACCATTCTGGTCAGTCGTCTGCCGGAGGGCGAAGCCGCAACCATCCTGCGGCAATGGAAGGTCTATACCGGATCGCGGTTCTCTGAATCCGTCGAGGGTACAAACGGACTCGGCACCGCGCTCGCGGAGCAGCGGCCGATCCTGGTGCATCGCGACGAACATTTCCGCGAGCAGTGGTCGATGTTCAGTTGTGCGGTCGCGCCGCTGTTTGACCATGCCGGTCAACTGGCGGGCGCGGTGAACATCACCTCATGTCGTGCCGATCTCGATCGCACCGCGCATCAGATGGCGTTGGCGGTTGCCGCGCAAACGGTGCGGCGGATCGAGGAGGCGATCTTCCGAACGTATTATCGCAATGCCTGGATTGCGGCGCTGCCCGGTCATGATGGCAACCACGTTCATCTGATTGCTTTCGACGACGACCAGCGTGTGCTTGGCGCCAATCGGGCGGCGCGGCGCGAGTTCGATTTGTCGGATACGGTGATCGGCGCAGGAACGCCGCTCTCGCAATTCATCCGTCTCGATATGGATGCGGCGCGACGTTCCGATGCGCCGCAACTGCTGCGGCGAAGCAACGGCGGCGACCTCGGCCGTGCCCGCATCAGCACGCCGCAGCCGCGCACAAGCGCAACGTCGCAACCGCACCGGCGCACGAAGGTGGGCGATCCGCGCTACGATGCGCTGGCGCGTCTTGCCGGCGCTGACCCTGGGCTGCAACGAAGCGTCAAGCGGCTGATGCTGGTGGCGAACGAGGATATTCCCGTGTTGTTGCGAGGCGAGACCGGCAGCGGCAAGGACGTGTTCGCCCGTGCCATTCATGCCGCAAGTCACCGTACGCGCGGCGATTACATCGCGCTCAATTGCGCGGCGATGCCGGAAAGCCTGATCGATGCCGAGCTGTTCGGCTACGAGGCCGGCGCTTTCACCGGCGCACGGCGCGACGGCTCGAAGGGGCTGATCGTGCAGGCCAGCGGCGGTACGCTGTTTCTCGACGAGATCGGCGACATGCCGTTGGCGTTACAGACGCGTCTGTTGCGCGTGCTGGAAAATCGCGAGGTGTGGCCGCTTGGCGCGCTGAAGCCGGTGAAAGTGGATATTCGCCTCGTCAGCGCGACGCATCGTGATCTTGACGCCATGGTTGCAGATGGCGGCTTCCGCGCCGACCTGTATTACCGTATTCGCGGTTTGCAAGTTGAACTGCCGGCACTGCGCGAGCGGGCCGACAAGGCTGCGGTGATCGCGCAAGTCGCCGCCGACGAGGCGCCGAACGCGCACTTCACGCCCGGCGCATGGCAAATGCTGCTGGCGCATCCCTTCCCGGGCAACATGCGGCAGTTGCGTCACGTGCTCCGGCTTGCCGCATGCACGGCGGAAAACGGCCTCATTACCGAGGCTGATCTCGATCTTCCGCCGTCCGGCGCGGAGGCTGCCGCGAAATTAATGCCGGTAGCTGATTTCGAGGCGGCGGAACGTAACGTCATCATCGACGTGCTGCGTACGAGTGGCGGCAATGTCACTGACGCCGCGCGTGCGTTGAAAATCAGCCGCGCCACGCTCTACCGCAAGATCAAGGCTCTGAAGATCGAAACGATGCCGCACTGACTGTCACGGCATTTTGGGGTGCAAGCCGCCCGTCGAGGAGTGGTGCAGTCACGAAAATCCGCTCCAGATCATTTTGCGGGCCTTGAGATCCCCGAGTGTGATCGGTTCGCGCATCGCCTGCACATCGTGAAAAGCGCTCCGCAGATAAACAAGCGGCCGTCCTTCGGGCCGGAAGCTGATGTCGCGCACGGCGCCTATGAATATCGAATGCGTCTTCGCCTCGAATTCTTCACGCAGATCGCAGTCGAACGAGACCAGTGCATCTTCCAGCACCGGCGCGCCGGTCGCCGCCGTCGTCCAGCGGCCGAACCCGAATCGCGCGTCGCCATCGACGCCCTTCTGCCCGCTGAAGGTCAGTGCCAGCGCCATGTGTTCGTTGGCAAGAAAGCTGACGGCGAAGCAACCTTCCTCGCGAATGCGTGGATGCGCGCTGGCGTTGCGATTGACGCAGACCAGCAGCGACGGAGGATCGTCGGACAGTGAGCACACCGCCGTGACGGTCAATCCGGTCCGCCGTCCGGCTTCGCGTCCCACGGTGACCAACGCGACCGCGCCGGCGCAATGTCGCATCGCCTGCTTGAAATCTTGTGCATCCATAAGAAATATCTCTCACCTTGAGCGAACAACCGGCGTTTCTGGCGATCTTGTGACGTTGTTTCGAACGCTCTCGACGACGAAAAGAATATTGGTGCCGATGTAAGCTCCTGCCTCTCCCCGCGGAAGAGGAGAGGCAGGCCGCTTATACGGATCGGGTTACCGTGGTTGCGCGGCCTTTTATGCGGCTTTCGCCGCGCCGGCATCGAGATGCTTGAGGCGCGGAAGCACTTCCTGCTTCAACAGCCGCAGCGAATTGCGCCACGCTTCCGGCTTGTGCTTGTAGTCGAACCCGAACACCAGCAGCGTGCCGAAGCCACCGACCTCGTCGTAGATTTTCTCGATCTTCTCGGCGACGGTCGAGGGCGAGCCCACGATCCAGTTGTGTTTGGCGCAATACTCGACGGTGACGTCGCTGTCCGGCACGTCCGGTTGATGCTTCAGATAGTCCTTGAACCCGAAGTGGCCGAGCAGTCGCAGGAAATACTCGCCCATCATGCGGCCCATCATGTCGCCGACCGACAGACGCCAGGCCTCCTCGTCGGTATCGGCAACGAAGACCTCGCGCACCATGCGCCAGTCCTTGCGGCTCGGTTTGCGGCCGGTCTTCGCCGCGCCGATCTCGACGGACTCCCAATGGCTCGCCACATAAGCCGGATTCAGGTTGAGGCTCATGGGGATGAAGCCGCGCTCACCGGCCAGCTTGAGCGTGTCGGAGCCTTTGCTGAGGCCGGCCACCGCGATCGGGGGATGCGGTGCCTGCACCGGCTTGATGTGCGGCTTGAGAAAATCGAACATGACGTCCGGCTTGGTCACCGTCCAGTATTTTCCGGTGTGGGTCCAGGGCGCTTCGTCGGTCCACATCTTGAGAATGATCTCAAGTGCCTCGCGCGTCATGTCGCGGTTCTGACCCGACATGCCGTCGACATTGAACATCGCCCAATCGCTCGGCAGACCGGAGGCGGCGACGCCGAAGTTCAAACGCCCTTCGGAGAGATGATCGAGCATTGCGACGCGGTTCGCGAGCTCTGCGGGATGGTGATAAGGCAACAGAAAGCCGCCGGGCCCGAGACGAATGTTCTTGGTCTCGCGGAACGCCTGCGCCAGCAGCAAATCCGGCGAGGGATGCGGCTCCCACGGCGCAGTGTGATGCTCGCCGATCCAACCTTCCTGATAGCCGAATTCATCGCACCAGCGCAGTACCTGGAGGTCCCAGTCGTGCCCTTCCTTCAGTCCGCACTCCGGC
The DNA here is from genome assembly GCA_017305535.1 of Hyphomicrobiales bacterium. GTDB lineage: Bacteria > Pseudomonadota > Alphaproteobacteria > Rhizobiales > Xanthobacteraceae > 62-47. The sequence goes on from JAFKKN010000003.1 coordinate 305,569, forward strand.
GGATGCGACGGCATAGTGAAGTAGCCGATTTCCATGACGTTTCCTTTTCATTGTTCTCAACACAACGCGTCTCTCGCGCGTTGAACCGAACAAGAGCAAACGCCGTGCCACGCAAGAATCGGGGTGGGATTTTGCTACTCAGCAGTAATATGAGGCATGTCACCACGTGTTTCGGCACCTAGGTTCCGTGATGCTCACGCGGGAATCTCAGTATTGGGACCGTTGTGCATCACTTCTGAGACTCAGCGCATCATACCTCGGTCGCCGCGGTTGCTGTTTTCGAGCGACGATTTTCGTGCCGAAGGTCGCAGGTGCCGACCTCGTAGCGCGATGCTACGACTGTTGCTGCTTGAGTGGCCGTCGCGGTTCACCCGTTATCCGGAGCCAAGGTTGGATGGCGGACCACTTGCGGGATCAGGCCTCGACGTGAGATTTCGGGCGCTACCGCCGCCGGATTATGGGTCGGGCAGAGCAGATGCCTCCATTCTTGAAACAGCCGCCGGCTTTCTGGTTGCGGCACAGCAGAGCTTGCGTTGCCTCCAAAACTTATGAATAGAAATCGGAACTGGTCCGGAAAATGATCAGCCTGTGAAAACGCATCCTTCCAGGACGACGCGATAGCGGCGCGTGGCTACTCCTCACCGGATGAAACGTTGACCATTCCGCTAATCACGGGAAGCTGGTGCAGGAATTGCGCGACCTGATCGACCGGGATCGGCTCGCTATAGAGATAACCTTGCGCTTCGACACATCCCTCGAGATTCAGGCGCCGCATCTGTGCTTCGGTCTCGACGCCTTCCGCCGTTGTGGTCATGCCGAAGCTGGCGCCGAGGTCCGCGATCGCGCGGACAATGGCGAGACTCCCCTCGTCCACCAATACGTCGCGGACGAAGGACTGATCGATCCTGATCTTGTCGAAGCGAAAATTGCGAAGATATCCGATGCTCGAATAGCCGGTGCCGAAGTCATCCATGCAGATGCGCGCACCCAGGTCGCGCAGCTGATTTGGCGCCGAGCTCGAGAGCATCGACGATGTTGCTGCTTTCGGACTTCGTCGTCACCATGATGACGGGAAGTGCCACCGCCGATTTTTTGTACCCGGATGCGCTTCAGTGTTTCGATGCCATCGATTTCCGGCATCATGATGTCGAGCAGCACCAGATCAAAATCCTGCTGCGCGATCATTTCGCGAACCGTCAGAACCATGCGACCAATCCACTGCGATATGGTTTTCCCGATATTTTGCTCGTGGAGTCCTCGCGCTTCAGCCGTTATGGAGTTTCGGACCGTCGTATTCTTTCATGATCATGCTGGATGTCGGCCCGCTCGTTGCGGCAGCAAGGCGATCAGGGCGACGATGAGCGCGGCAAGAACGGCTGATGCGATATATCGATTCAGCGCCAGGCCACCGTGGGCCAACGGCTTGTCGAGGAAATCGCCGACAGTGGCTCCGAGCGGCCTGGTCAGGATGAATGCCGTCCAGAACAACAGCACGTGCGAAACATTCGTCCAATAATACAATGTTGCGACGATCACGAGCGCGGCGCCGAAGATCAGCGCGCCTCCGTCATAGCCTAGCCCACCCGTATCGGCGAGCCAGTCGCCGAGGGCTGTGCCGAGTGTTTGCGAGAACGTGATCGTGATCCAATAGAATATCTCGACCTTGGGCGTGGCGACGGTTTGAACGTCGATACTCCCCATGGAAAAATACCAGATCGTCAGGGACGCCAAGACACAAACGAAGAGGATTGATGCGCCGCCCGTGTATCCGATCCCCAGCGACCGGTCGAAAAAATCCGCCATGGCCGTGCCCACTGTCGTCGACGCCACGATAGCCAGCCAGTAAATCCAGGGATTGAATTTCTTGGTCGATATCTGGGCTGCGACGGCCGCAACGAAGATGGCAAGGAAAATCCCGGTGCCGATTAGGTATCCACCGTTGTGTGCATTGGTATCGGCATGAAAGACACTCATGGTGAGCGCGTCGCCGCCGGTTTCTCCAAGCGTCGTCGCAAGAATCTTGATGATCCAGAAGCCAAGTGTCACGGCAGGAACCTTGGCCAAGGTTTCAGGTAGTGCGGGTCTTGGTTGGAATTTCATTGGTAGTGGCTTTCATTCGGGTCATGTTCGATTCGAACTGGGGGCGTTCGTTCAGATTTTTCCGCCACCTTGACCCATCGTGGTGATCAATTCGTCGAGAGCGCTCTTGCAATTTAAAAGGTCGGGCGCGGATGCTCTGATCGCTGTGAGCGCGCGGTCGGTCGCCTTGTCGACGACGTGCCGCTCCGCGGCTGCCCGTGGCTTGAGGCCAGCTTCCGCTTCGTCCCATGCCGTTTCGAGGTCCTTCATGCGTGCCTTCGCTCCGGCGATATCGTTCTTGTCGAGTAACGCTCGTGCGTCGGCTGCAATCTTCCGAAAGCGGGCGAGGTCGCCCAGCTTGGCTGGAGATGCGGCCGCCGCGATCGTCGGGCCAATGAAACCGCGGGGAATGGAGGGGATGAGACCCGTCAATAGAACCGTACCGAGCAATATCGGCGCGACCATGCGGTGACGAAACGAGTTTTGGACAGACATATTTGGTCTCCGTGTCGGGTTAGCGTTGAGGGGTGTCGAGTCCCGTCGAGGGTGATTGTGCCTGGTCCTGCTCGAGGCTGAGGAACGCAACGAGGAAGATGATGAGGGTGAGGAAGCCGAAGCTGGTGTAGACTGAACCTAGTCCCAGCCCGCCGTATTCGCGCGATTGTGAGAGCAGATCGCCCAAGGAGGCGCCGAGAGGTCGGGTCTGGATGTAGGCTAGCCAAAAACAAAGTACGGAATTCGCACACAGATAGTATGCGACCGTCACCGTTGCGATCATGGCGCCGAAAACCACGACGCCCAATTTGAAACCCAATCCCAGGGCTTCGGTCGCGAGATCGCCGGCCGCGGTACCAAGCGCAAATGTGCAGAGGATCGCGGCCCAATAGAACAGTTCGCGCCGTCTTGTGACGATCGTGTTGATCGAAAGCGTCCTTTCCCTGCGGTACCAGATGGCAAACGTTGCCAGCAAAGCCGCTGTGAACGCCGATGTGCTGGCATAGAGGCTGTTCTGTAAAAGCGCTTAATCTGGTCGGGTACGATGATGATCATCGAACTAATCGGGGATGGTAGCGGTTGTCGTGAGCTCGAGGCGGGCCCCATCGTCCGACAGATCGCGAATGATGCAATCAAGCACCGAAAGCCCCTTGTTGAAGATCAGCTTGCCGCCTTTGAATGTGCGGCGACGTCCGTGCAATCTGCGCTCATTCATTGTCATCGTCCTTGGCGGGGTAATTTCGCAACGACGTGGTGTTGAGAAGATACGCTGCGGCGTACCTTCATGATGTGACCTCGCACCGACAATGTTTTAGCGACGCAGCCTGATGAAGTGTTAAGTAACGCGAAGAATGTGGATATCCATGCGTACGTTGAACTATACGAACGTATATTGCCTGCGGCAGATACGGCGACAGAGCCCAGCATAAAGCAACTGACGGTAGCGGATCGGGTCTGATTCGACCGAATGGTGATAACGGATCAACCGCCGGGGACGATCCAGGTCTGAATCTGAATAGTGGCGAATGATTCGGTCGGGAGCAAAGGCATCAAGTTCTTCTTCAATTCCGAGTCGCCTCATAGGATTTCTCTATCTCTCTCCGTCCTAGCCCGGATCGATGGAGCATTCTAACCGTGGTCGGCGTCAGGCCACCTTGTTGAACATGGGAAAACCCGTTGGCACGTACTGCCGACGCTCGTTTCAAAGTACGGCGACTGTTTATTGAGGCCGTCTCCCGTCTGATTTTCCGGTGCGCCGGTTGGATTGCGTCCAACGCCGTCGAAATATTCGCAGTTGAGGTACATTGGTTCGGGTAAGTGAAGTTGCGAAAAACTGGCGTGCTGGAAAAACTCCGTCTCAAGACTCCGGTAACCGTGATCGACCCCGGCGCTTGATCAGTCCGTCTCGCGGCACCACGTTCATGCTGCGGCGCGGGGAGCGGAGCGCGGGTCATGCTCGACGAAGGTCGATATTTCGTCTGGTTCAATACGCCGTTGGGCCAAGGCGCCGGAGAGGTGCAGTTCTTGCCAGACGGCAGTCTGATCGGGGGCGACACCAACTTCGCTTACTCGGGATGCTGGAGACGTATTGGACCTCGGTTTAAGGCTGAATTTTGCGCCCAACGTATTGCCCCGGGGCCGCCGGGCGTATTTGGTTTGGACAAGGCCGACGTTGTGGTGAGCGGTATCGCGACCGGTGACCCGACCATATCAGGGACCGGCTTTGCCAAGCAGGCTCCGGGCCTTCAACTGAACTTCATGCTCAATCGGATGGATGAGCGTTAACATTAGATACGCGTCAGCTAGAGTACCCGCGATGGCCTATCGCATCCCTAAAGATCTACCTGATCGAATGGCGGCCCGGAGCCGGCAGGCCGCGCGGTTAGGGGATCGTGAGTAGCTTTTAGTGGCTGCCAGACGCTTCGGCCGACAACTTAACCGGGCTACGGCTTTCTCATCAACGGATGAGAAAGCTGATGCCTACCCAGAAATTCGGCTCCAAAGCGGACGCTCATGATAGCGTGAAATAGCTGCTCACCATCACATGAAACCAGCGTTCCCGGAGCGGGCCAGAAGCATTACGTTCAGTGAGCCTCCCGTGATTCAAACTCTCAAACTGGAGGCTCAAATCATTCACTACGAAGTCGCCGACTATGGATGGACTGCCGATACGGGAGGCGCCGAACGTCGATAGGGCCCATCTTGTTCAACTTTCCGGAAAATTATTGTCTCGTCTGAAATCTGGATTAATGCCGCGTGCCGATGCGAGCTCTATGGCTGGCCGTGGCTAGTATCCGGCGTGAGCGGCGCCACCGAGCTTGACGTTGCGCGGTGTTAGTGCGAGCGGCATGGTCGAGAGTAAAGTCAGCATCAGCACCCAGAACGCATCCATGTAGGATAGGAACGACGCCTGCACCTGCTGTCCGATCCACTGGATCGCCTGGCTTTGCGCCTGTGCGAGCGATACGAGCGAGTTGCGATGGGCGACGAAGAAGTTGGTCACCTGATGCAGCGTGTCCTGATATTGCTGGCTCGACCGGGTTAGCTGATCGACCAGGCGGCTCTGGTGGAATTGTTGGCGATGGGTCAACACGTTGGAGACGATTGAGACGCCGATCGAACCGCCGGTGTTGCGCGCGGCATTGATGAGGTCGGAGGCTTGGTCGGTTTGTCTGGCGGAATACCGTAATACGAGGCTACCAGGATCGGCAGGAAGATCAGCGGCAGCCCGACGCTGAGCAGCATCAGCACGTGCTCCGGGTGCGCGTCTTACGCAGGATTGTCAGCAAATTCTGAACAGGTTTGTTGCTTAGCTGAGGGATATTTTTACATCGATGGTGACAGCGTTCCACGAAAAGTCGGGCTGTCTTGCGACAGTGCCAAGCCTCCTCGGCATATGTCTTATCTGGTGTTTCGATCGGTGGTTCGCACACACTTTAGGGCGCAACGGATGTCGCTGTTTGTCGGCAATGGCGGCTTGGAGAGCATGGTTGCTTCGCAAAATTCAAGCCGCGGGCAATCCGAGCAACGTGCGGAGCTGTGCCGGTCGTAGCGGCTTTTGGATGACCGGTATTCCACGCGCCTTCGCATCGCTCATTAGCGTGGGACTGAAATCGCCAGTAATCAGCATACATGCCGGCAACGGTTCGGGGTGGCGTGCTGTGATGGCGACAATTAGATCCAGTCCGTTGTAACCGTTTGTCAAACGATAGTCGGCAAGCACGAGCCCGTAGTGTGTTCCTTCCGCAAGTAGCGCAAGAGCTGCTTCGCCGTCGGCAACGGCGTCGAATCGCACGCCCCACCGGCGAAGAAGATCAGAGAGCGCCGCCCGAACGTCGCGGTCGTCATCAATGATCAGCACCGGCAGGTCGAGAGGTCTCGCTAACTGTATTTTTAATGTGTCGATGTTGACCATAGCGCCCATGGGAGCCGTCTGCGGTCCGGCCGGCGGGCTTACGGGCTGGCTGAATGTGAAGCGCGAGCCTCGACCCCGTCGCGAAGTAACCGAGATCGCTGCGCCGATCAGCGCTCCAGAACGTCGCGCAATACTGAGTCCAAGCCCAAGTCCCTTTCGACGGTCTCGCTCGGGATTGCCCAATTGGACAAACTCTTCGAAAATGCGCTCAAGGTCCTTCTGGGCGATCCCGGCGCCGGTATCCCAAACTTCAAATCTGATCTGGGACGAACGGGCCCGAGCGGCAACCAAGACACCACCGGAAACGGTGCAGCGGAGGGCATTCGACACGAGGTTGGCAAGCACTTGTTCCAGGAGCGCACTATCGCTTACCACCCACTCGCCGTTGGATCGAAAACGCAGATCAAGCTTCCGGTCCAGCGCAATTGGATGAAAATATTGGCTCAGTCGATCGAACATCGCATCAACCGACGTAGGGCCGAGCCGAGGCTGCACGACGCCAGCTTCCAGCTTCGACAGATCGAGCAGGCCGTCAAAAAGCGATTCCATCGCGCCGATGCTGTCCTGGATGTTGTTGACGACAGCGCGGCTATCCGCGTTCAGCTTCAATTCGTCCAGCGACGCCGAAAATAGGGCGAGTGCATAAAGAGGTTGGCGTAAATCGTGACTGGCAGCGGCCAAGAACTGCGACTTGGCGAGACTTGCGAGTTCGGCTTTATGGCGCGCGTCTTCGGCCTGCGCTTTTTGCACCGTCAGAGCGTCCAAGAGCGCGCGATTCTCAAATCTGATGCGAAAACCGTCGTCGATCGTTCGAGCCTGAACTCGGCAAAAGGCAAACATCGTCAGCGCAAAAAGACCAGAAGCCACGCCAAGGAGGATGTATTCGAACTGTCCCGTAGCCAGTAGTCTGACGACGACGGGTGCGAACATGAATCCTACAAGTGCATAGAGACCAGGCGGATTATAAGCATTCGCCGGCACACTTCCGCCGGACACGCCATACAGGCAACAAAGTGTGAGTGCGACGGTCGCCGGTTCATCGGGATGGGCAAACAGAAAAATCGTAGAGCCCCAAAGTGAACCTGTGACGACCATATAGAGCGTGTAGGCGTTAGCCCAGCGGTCAAGCGTCGTGTCCTCGTGCTGGTGCCGTCGCCAGGCTCGAATAAGCAATTCGCGCCATACTTGTGTCGCGGCCTGCACCAATGCCCAGCCCGCGATCGTAGGCCACGGTGTGTACGGTGCTGCCGTTCCGATCATGTACAGCGTGACGACCACCGCGGCTGCGGCGGAGTTCCGCATTTGAAGGTAAAGTGTCCGTATCGCCTCTGCGCGAATAGGGTTCATCGTTCGATAAGGCCCAGTTCGCGTCCCCGGATGATCGCCTGCATTCTGCTATGCACGCCGAGCAAGTGAAAGATTTCCGTCAGATGCGCACGGACTGTACGCTCAGCAATACCAAGCTGATGCCGGATTTCCTTGTTGCCAAGACCCGCGGCGAGAAGCGTTAACACTTCCGCTTGTCTGGGAGTAAGCACGGGCAAATCGTTGGGGCGCTCCGAGTCCGAAAAGGCCAAACCTCCGCCCAAAACAGTGTCGAGCATGTCAACGATGATCTCCGGGGAAGCCGTCTTGGTAATGAAGCCGGCTGCGCCACTTGCTCGAGCGCGGGTCCGTATCGTCACGTCGTCGCGGCCCGAGATTAAGACTGAAGGCAGCCTCGGCCATGTATTTGCAATAATTCTCAGAAGATTAAATCCGTCGTGGTCAGGAAGCGCAACATCGATAATTGTTAAATCGGGAGCAAGATTTTGCAATGCGTTTAGTGCTTGCGTGGCCGACCCCGCCGCGTGCAGCGTCCATTCTGGCCGCAAGGTTCGCAGCATATGCGAGAATCCGCCAGTGAAGACGGGATGGTCGTCCACGATGAGAAGCGTTGTTGCTGCCATAGCTTTTCGTAGCCGCCTTTAGCAATCACCGCACCTGCCTCTTTAGGCAATTGAAGCGGGGCAGTGAATATTCTACCCGATTAATTGGCATCCCAAGGCATGGGGCAACGCGCTCCTTCGCCAGTTTTGCTTACTTTCTAGGAGGATGCAGCACCTTTGAGGGGGGGGGGCGTCATGAATAAATCTATGCTTGTGTTGCTCTTGGGAGGAGCAGTCGCGGTTTCGCGGTGCGTACGACTGCTGCAATCCAATAGCAGCGGCTCTCCTGATGAACTCGGCCGACTTGCGAGCGCGGCGGCGTCGGCCGTGGCAAAGCTAAGAGCGATGTCAATCGACTTCTTCAAGGTTAAGCGGGCGTCGCTTCACTCAAATTACGACAATTCATATCTTTAGCCACATTCTAGTATTCGCGATTTGGGTTTGACAAAGCGTTTTTGAAGTAGGGGCGTATTTTGATGAATTGCTTTCGGTTTTCTGCCGGCCGATCGGCTGTTGGCAATTTTCGCATCACGACGCAAGTCGCCGGGGTCTTTGCAGCGCTGGCTGTATGCACTGCTACAGCGCCGGAAATTGCTGTCGCGCAAACCGTGTCCGCACCGGCGACCGCTGCCGGGTGTGTGGAAAATGCCGGGACCAAGCAGTTCGCCTGCGGCTCGAACGCCAGCGCTGCCCCGAATGGCTTTTCAACTGCGGTCGGTAACTCGGCCCTTGCGACCGGGATAGGCTCGTCGGCTGTCGGTCAAGGCGCGCAAGCGACCGCGCAGGGCACGAGCGCATTCGGCCAAGGAGCCATTGCCAACGGGGCCAGCGACACCGCGATCGGCCACGCTTCGCGTGCCGGCGGTGCCGGAACTGCAACGAACGCCACCGCCGTTGGGCAGGGAACGCAGGCCAATGGTACCGGTTCGCTGGCGCTCGGCAGCGGCGTCTCGCAGCCAACGGTCGCCGCCGGAGCCAATTCGATTGCGCTCGGCAACGGCGTGCAAGCCCTGCAAGACAATCAAGTCATGATCGGCAACGGGCAGAACAACTACATTCTTTCCGGTATCGTAGCGGCAGGGAATGGCGCGCAGTCCGGAACGCTCAGCGTCGTGACAAGTGATGCTAACGGCAATCTCGGATCGATGCTGCTCAGCGATATTGCCGGGGGCGGCGGGAGCGGGCCTTGTGTAGAAACCGGAAGTCAATTGCGTTGCGGCACGGGATCGGTCGCCAGCGGTCAAGACGCGGTCGTCTATGGCGGCAACGCCGCCGCGCCGGGCAAATTCGCGACCTCGATCGGGTTCCAGTCGTCGGCCAACGACAACGGGACAGCGCTGGGCGCGGGATCACATGCGGTCGGTGAGTCGTCGACGGCGCTCGGGCGATCCGCGAGGGTTAATGGCGACAGCGGTATCGCGGTTGGGCGATCCGCAGTCGTCAATGGCGATAGCGGCATCGCGGTCGGCTATAACGCATCGGCGCAGACCGCCTCGCTCGCGGTCGGGACCAACGCGCAGGCGACCGGTTTCGCGGCGCTGGCGCTCGGCAACGGATCGGTTTCGTCTGCGGCCGGTTCGATCGCGGTCGGGTCGACGGCGTCGGCGTTGAATAATGAGGCCGTTGCGCTCGGCAACAACGCGCAGGCCAAAGACACCGGCGCGATTGCCATCGGCGGCGGCGCCTTTGTCGCCGATACGCCGACGGGCCAAACCGTCACCGCCATCAGCGGCACGCGCTCGATCGCGATCGGTAACAACTCGTTCGTTGCCACTCACGATTCAATCGCCATCGGCGCCAACAGCAAGACTGACATCTTCGGTTTCGGCCAGACGATTGTTGGCACCAACGCCAGCGCCGGCGGCCAGATTTCAACGGCGGTCGGTTACCAGGCACGGGCCGGCAATGGTGGCGTCGCCATCGGCGGCGGCGCCAACAATGGTCCGTCGGCTCTCGACGGCTACTCGAACTTCTCGGGCGTGGCGGTCGGCCGCAATGCCACAACAAATATGCGCGATTTCGATAAACAGCATTGCGGCGGCGTGACTCCGGCGGCCGATTGCGCCGACCCGGTCGCGATGGGATCCAACGCGCAGGCTCTCAATGTCAGCACGACGGCGGTGGGATCGAAATCTCAGGCCACGGCCTTCGGCGCCACGGCCTTCGGCGCCTTCGCGGTGGCGAACGCCGACCCCACTACCGCCGTCGGCTTCAGCGCCGCGGCCACCGGCGATAACGGCTCCGCATTTGGCGGCAATGCGACCGCATCCGGAGTGTCTTCGACCGCCATCGGTCAGGCCGCCGTCGCATCGGGCGGCAACGCCACCGCCCTGGGCCAAGGTTCGGCGGCAACCGCGACCAACGCCACGGCGCTCGGCCAAGGCGCACAGGCGAACTACGCCAACTCAACGGCGATCGGCGCCGGGGCTGTTACAACCTCCGCGAACCAGGTCGTCATCGGCGGTCCGGGGACCAAGGTGGCGTTTCCGAGCATTCTCGGCAGCGGTGCGCAGTCCGGGCGAACCACTTTTGTCACCGCCGACGGCAACGGCAATCTCGGCACTTCCTCGGTTGGTCCGGCCGATCTCATCAATCAAGATCGCCGGCTGCGTGATGGCGTGGCGCTGGCGCTGGCCGCCGGCGGTTCACCGCCGCTGCTGCCCGGAAGACGGTTCGCCGTCTCGGCGAATTTTGGCACTTTCGATGGTGGTGGGGCCCTCGCGGTCGGTGGCACCGCGCTTCTCATGGATACCAAACAATACGCTGTCGTCGCCAATGCATCGGTGGGCGTCGGTCTCAACACCAATGTGGTCGGCGGCCGCGGCGGCATTTCGTTGCAGTGGTGAAGAATGCAACAGCTCTGATCACGTGCAGCGCAGCAGTGGTAATCGCGGCCGCTGTTGCAGTGGCGGTCGTTCTGCCGTTAGGGGGTGATGATTGGGCCGGCTCCGCCGACGCGGCTGAATCGTCGGTGCTGGCCGGGGATGAATCGTCCGCACCGTTAGTGCGCGTCGCCGAAGCCGATCCGCCGGCAACTCAGCCGCAATCACCACCACCTTCTGCTCAAAGCGCGCCGTCGGTGCTGCCGGCTCCTGCGCCGCCGCCAGCACCGACGGCACCCCCGGCTACGCCACGACCTTCGGCCGCGCGCCAAACCGACGCCGAGGTGGTCCTGACACTGGTGCGATCGACCATGGTCGCGCTGGATCAGGCCAATGAAAGCGGAAACTATACCGTCTTGCGTGATATCGGCGCCCCTGGCTTTCGCGACCGAAATTCGGCCGCGGATCTTGCCCGTATTTTTGCGCCGATCCGCGACGCCAAAATTGATTTGAGCGTGGCCACGGTTCTCGATCCGCACATCAGCACCGCGACTCTCAACGCACAGAAGCAACTCCATATCACCGGGAAACTCGACACCAGACCACATCCCGTTGCCTACGAGCTACTATATGAAGTCGCGGGAGGACGCTGGCGTATCTTCGGCATCTCGGTGACGCCGATCACAAACATTGGCGTCACTTCTCCGCCCACGACGCCGGCAGTTGTCGCAAAATCCGCGCGCAAACGGCAGCCCAAGGCAGCACGGTCCGCCGCACCCAATTCCATCGCGCCGTCACCATCGGTCCGTAATCCGAAATAGTACTGTCTCGAAGCAGGTATCCACACGCTTGCCGCCAAACCTTGTGCCATTTCGGAAGCCAAGCGTAGGGCGAGCCACCTCACCGATAGAGGCGGCTATCCAAACCGAGAGCCGCTCGCGCCAGCTGGATGGATATCTGATGAATGAATTTGAATTTCTTCGTTGCAGCGTTGGGAAGTAATGGGGGTGTTGGCGAAAATGAGCGCACGTGTGACGGCGTCACACGTGATGTTAGAAAAATCGCAGTGCAAGTGAGTGTAATGTAGCTTGCGATTATGGGAAGCTAAGGCGAGTTGATTTCCTATCAAAGATGTAGAAGCAGAGACGAGAGTGTACCCATTGCACAGGCAATGAAGTTCGCAATGGCCGGCCCGAGCTCCATGGTGGATGGGTAGCCGCCAGATCGGATAGGGCGCCAAACGTGATCGATTCATGAATGATGCCTGCGTGTCACATTGCGATTACGTCTCGTTGAGGCAGGGCAGCATCGAAGCACGCTCCGCTGTTTGCCGCGTGATACGGTTGGCACCGGAGATGCGAACAGCGTCGTCGCGCTTAATCTCGACGATGCGGAAGAATTTCAAACATTCAACACGCAGAAGATCGCTCCGGATGACGCCGAGCGAGCGCGCCGGCGCGGGCCGCGGAGTTTGCGCCCGAGGATCCGCGAGCACGGAATCCCACTAGCAGTCGTGATCTGATCGGGGAGCCGTCGCCGCCTCGCGCATGCGGCGGGATGTTTCCTCAGCGCGCGCCTGTCTTTCGGTGGGGACACGCCAGTCGGCGGGACGTCGTCCGGCCATCGCTATCTCCGGTCAACTCTGCAGCACGCCGCTGCATGATGAGAAAAAATTCTACCTGCGGCCTAATTTGGCAGTAAGCCGCTGCCAAATTGGAACCTGTGCTGAAGGCTACATAAGGCCTGCAATACGTCGCATTGGCCTATTTAAGGCATGGATTCGTCTCATAGGACGACATAATGGGCTTGAGCGGCATGACGCTCGAACAGATCAATCGGCAGGAACATGAAATCCGCGAGGCCAGCCCAAAGCAATCAAGGTTGGAGCGGACGGCGAGGACGTTGTGGTCAAGACCTACCCGCCGAGAGCGTGATCGTTTTCTTAGAGCCGAGGTTCGACCTGGACGTCGATCTCATCCATCTGTGCAAGCTCGTACACCGCCTGCAGTTGCTTTGCGCGGTCGGTTCCGAATTCGCCGCGGAATCCAGCAGCGTTCAGTTCTCTCTCTAGCAACGAAAAGTCTTCCACCATAGGAAGAGTTGTTGTCGCTGGCGCACCGTCCATGGCGCGTTCCGCAGCAGCCTTCGCTTCTGTCAGCGGAAGGTGACGTTGCGCCAGTGAGATCGTCGCAGCGATCGGGTTCAAGCGCGCGCTTTCGCGTAGCAGCGTCACCGTTTCCGGGGGACCGCTGGCGACGCGCTCAATCTGGCGCACGGCGCCCAAGCGTTGAAGCTTTTCGCGGAACGAGTTCATGTGATTCAGCGGGCGCCGGCGCGCGGCCGAATTCAAGGATGATGGTCTCCGCCAACTCGCGCAAGTTTTGCGCAGGTTCAAGCCTTGTGATTTATACGGATTTTGTACGAGCTAAAATCGGCGTCACGAGCGAAAGTGCGATTTTCTGCAATGTACTGATTTTACTTTGGATTTTTGGTAGCGGGAGAGGGACTCGAACCCCCGACCCCAGGATTATGATTCCCGTGCTCTAACCAGCTGAGCTACCCCGCCGCAGTACCCGCCCGACGGAATCCCGAGGCGAGTGCGCCGCATATAAGAAGTCGCTCAAGGGCCTGTCAAGCAATGAACGTCCAAGATTGCCTATTGGGGATTCCGGCTGTGGCAAAGGCGGATCGAGGTGCCGGCAAAAACCCTATATTTGGATCGGGTCTGAGGCAGCCCCCCGCTATCCCGGCAATCCCTTCGACGACTGCGACGATCAACGGCGGGACGGATGGCTTGGTGCGCGGGAAATGTTTGTTGACAACGAAACGTTCTGGCCTGACTGTGAAGAAGAAATTGGCAAGGTATGAGTTGCATCGCGCGCACGTTAAGCAAAGCGATCGTTTTCGTGGGGACGAAGACATATCGCGTGGGAGTGTGCGCGGCATAAACGCCATAGTTGATCGCGACCGAGAAGGTGTGCAGGCGATCCGTCATATGGCGGAAGACGTCAAGATGACGAGGCACGCGGCGCTCCGATGTTAGATTCTTGATCAATCAGTATCTGGTTCTGAAGTGAATTGTTCCATGAACGCCAGTGACCAAACTCCTCGCGATAATGTGCTGCTGATCGGCACTGTCGATACCAAGCCCGATGAACTGGCGTTTCTGCGCGATTGCATTCTTGAGGCTGGCGGTCGGACCGTCATCATGGATGTCGGCGTGCGCGAGCAGACGCGTTTCGCACCCGACATTACCAACAGGGAGGTCGCGGCCGCGGCCGGACTTACGCTGGAGCAGGTTGCCGCCTCGGTCGACGAAAACGTCGCCATGCAGGCGATGACGCGCGGCGCGATCGAACTGACGCGCCTGGCCTTCGGGGAGGGCAGGGTGCACGGTGTCCTGGTGCTCGGTGGCACCATGGGGACGGACCTTGCGTTGGATGTCACCGCGGCGCTGCCGGTCGGCGTCCCGAAATTCCTTGTGTCTACCGTTTCGTTCTCCCATCTCGTTCCGCCCGAACGTCTGGCGCCAGATCTGATGGCGATTCTGTGGGCGGGCGGGCTTTATGGCCTCAACAGCCTCTGCAAATCGTCTTTACAGATGGCGGCGAGTGCCATCGTCGGGGCCTGCCGAAGCGCGACGCCGCTGATGCTGGACCGGCCTCTCGTCGGGATTACGTCGCTCGGCACCAGCGCTTTGCGCTACATCGTGGCATTAAAGCCCGCGCTCGAGCAGCGCGGTTACGAGGTGGCGGTTTTTCATTCAACCGGGATGGGTGGGCGCGCTTTCGAGTCGTTGGCTGCCCAGAATAAGTTCGCCGCCGTTCTCGATCTCTGTCTTCAAGAGCTGGCCAACGAAGTTCACGGCTCGATCGTCACGGCCGGCAGCGACCGGCTGGAAAACGCGGGCCGGCTTGGAATTCCCCAGATTGTCGCGCCGGGTGCGATCGACATGATCGACATGCCATCATGGAAGGAAACTCCCCAGGCCTATGCCGACCGTTCGCGGCATGAGCACAATCGACTGATCGCCTCGGTAGTGTCGACCGCGGAGGAACGACGCGCCGTGGCACGTGCTATCGCCCGCAAGCTGGCGAATGCCCAAGGCAGGGTGAAAGTGATCGTGCCGCGAGAGGGCATTCAGGAATGGGATCGTGAAGGGCAGCCGCTCCACGAACCCGAGGCGCATCGCGCTTTTGTCGATGAATTCGTGGGCTGCCTCAAATCACCGGTCGAAGTTTTCGAGCTTGGCGGACACATCAATGATGCATCGTTTACCGATGCGGTGCTCGCGACATTCGACGATTGGGTGAAGGCGGGAATTATCCGGCGGGGTATACCGGAAACCCACGCTGCTTCACCATAGGTTCGACAGGTCTCATTCCGATGGCAATAGGGAAGCAGGCGCTCGTTCTCGATTTCGGGGGCGTCATTTCGCGGACGATGTTCGAAACACATCCGATCACGGAGCGGGCGCTGGGGCTTGCGCCCGGCAGTCTGACGTGGCGCGGACCGTTCGATCCCGCGTCGGACCCCTTGTGGGTCGACATGCAGGAAAACCGCATCACGGAGCGCGACTACTGGCGCCTGCGGGTCGAGGAAATCAGCAGTTTGTTCGGTGAGCGATGGGAGATGAGCGATTTCGTGCGCCGGGCACGAGGCGACGATCCGATGACGACGATGCGGCCGGAAGCGGTGCGGACCATCGAAGCGGCGGCAAGGGCCGGCAGGCGCCTTGCGATTCTATCGAACGAGCTCGACCTGTTTTATGGGAAAGGCTTTACCAGCCGCTTTCCGCTTTTGAGTGATTTCGACGTGGTTATCGATGCGACCTACACCGGCATCTTGAAGCCGGATCCTCGCGCCTATCAACTGTGCCTCGACGCGCTGAAATTGCCGGCCGACCAATGCGTTTTTGTCGATGATCAGCGGCGGAACGTCGACGGCGCCGAAAAAGTCGGGATGTCGACGGTACATTTTGACGTACGCGAGCCGAGGAAATCTTATGCGCAAGCCCTGGCCAAACTGGGGCTTTCGGCGGACGTGCTCGACGACGCTTAGTGCAGGATGAGTTGAATCAATACCGTGGTCATAACCGGGCTTGTCCCGACCATCCACATTTCTGAGCTTACGTCGCTTTCAAGACATGGATGCCCGGCGTAAAGCCGGGCACGACAGATCAGGTCAAATGCATCGTGATCCGGATCTCAGGAAGTCGATGCATTTGTCACGCTGCACAGCCGCGGCGTTCCGGTTCGTCGACTGTTCTTCAATCGTCGTCGCCATTGCCATCGCTGGTGTCGAACGGCACGTTCGATCTCTGCAACAATTGGCTGCGGACCATCAGCTTGTTGAGAATGATATCGAGTTGTAGCTGTTCGGCGTCCGAAAGGCCCTCAAGAAACCAGGCTTGCGTACGGGCCGCTTCCGGCAGGATACTCTTGCACATCTTCGCGCCATGGCGAGTGATCGACAGGAATATCCGCCGACCATCGTTCGGGTCGTTCTGCAGGGCGATCATTTTCAAGTCGACAAGCCGGCGCTGGGCGCGCGAGACGCGCGCCTTATCCATGCTGGTGCGCTCGACAACTTCAAGAAAAGACAGCGTTCCATAAGCGTACAACGCCATGAGAATGCGCCATTCGGGCATTTGCAGGTTGAATTGGGTTTCGAACAGCCGCCCGATCGATTGCGATACGCGGTTGGCGACCACTGACAACTTGTAGGGAATGAAGTCGTCGAGCGAGCCGATCGAGCCCAGTTTGTGGGGTTTGGTAGCCGTGGTCGCGATCGGCCCCAGTGGTGCATTCGGGGGATTCCTGATCTGCTTTCTGGTGGCCACCTAGAGCTCCTCGCTTGCGGGTATCTTGCTGTGGACCCGGCCACTTCCGGGTGGGTAAACGGTGCGAAATCACGGATCGATACTTGTCCGCGTCTGGCGTCGTGGACCGGTTGTTACCGTGATTCTATCTCCATTTCCTGGCCGAAATGAAGAGACGCCATACGATCTTCGGCCCAGCAAGGTATCCTTGGCCAGGTATTTCGGTTGGGACTCGTGCATCCACGATCCAGGATCGGCGAGCCGTTGCGGATCGTCGTTGTTTTTAGCTGGCTGCGGCGGTGGCGCGTTCGACCTTCTTGCGCAGGTTCATGGTGAGGCGCGCCTGCTTCTGGAAATGTGCCTGTAGCAAGTTGACCGCGCGCTCCTCGTCGCGATCGAGCGCGGCCTTCATGATGGCCTCGTGTTCGTGGTCGGTTGCGACGGCGCGCTCGGCATATTTCCAGAAGTAGCGGCGATAGCGCTCCATATGATCGTACAGCTCGTCGAAGAAGTGCAGCAACCAGGGCGATCCGCAGCCCTTGCACAGCGCGTAGTGAAACGCGCGATGGCGGTCTTCCCACTCGGTGCGCAGGTCCTCATCATCCTGATCGGCGGAGACGGCGCTGCCTGCGAGCTTGAGGCGGTGGAACGCGGAGAGGAGGTCGACCTCCCAGTCCTCGCGGCCTTCGCGGATCGCGCTACGGATCGCGTAGGCCTCCAGATTGGCGCGGAGATTGGAGACGTCCAGCATCTCGTCGAATTGAATCGGCGCGACGACGAAACCCTTGTGGTCTTCAGCGACCACCAGGCCTTGCGCTGCCACCTGAAACAGGGCTTCGCGCAAAGGGCTGGTGCCGACGTCGTAGCGCTTGCTCAGCTTCTCGAATTGCAGCCGTTCGCCGGGTTCGAGATGATGGCGGATGATGTCGAGGCGCAGTTGTTGGGCGACGCGGCCGGCGAGAGTCTTGGGTGTTTCGTTGCGCGACGGATGCAGGCTCGGTCCCCACTTGCGGGTCGGTAGCTTAGGGGTATTCCGCATGGCTGCGCCTATTTGTCACGAATCCAGACACAAATATGAGCCAGCGATGCCTAGAATCCAAGCAGAAAGAGATTTTCGAAAATCTTGACACGATTGGAAATATCAAGCAGCTTTGGATGGAGAAGGAGAATGCGATGGCCGAGATCGTTTACGCCGCCGGTGCGCCCCACGCGCCGGGTTTGATCGGATTGTTGGAGGCGGCTCCCGCCGACGTGAAGGATGTGGTGATCAATACCTACCGCAGCCTCGCCGACGCCATGGCTTCGGCCAGGGCGGATGTCCTGATCGTGTTTGCCAACGACCATCTCGCCAATAGCCGGGTTCGGACCTATCCCGATTTCCTGATTGGAATGGCCGCGGAGCATCGCGGGCCTTACGAATGGTTCAAGCCGTGGATCGGCTGCGAGGATTACACCGTGAAGGGCTCGCCCGAGGTGGCGGCCGCGCTGTTCGATGGCATGACCAAGCGGGGTATCCGGATGTTCGCACAGACGGAGAACCTGAAGTTCGACGATAATATCTCCGTGCCCGTGCTGCTGACGAATGTCGCGGGCTCCGGTATTCCGATGGTACCGGTGCTGCAGAATTGTACCGTGCCGCCGATTCCGGATCAGCGTCGTTGCTACGAGGTCGGCAAGGCGCTGGGCGATTTCATTCGCGACGATCTGCCGGCCGATATGCGCGTGGCGCTGCTCGGGTCCGGTGGCCTCAGCCATGAACCGGGCGGAGCGCGATATTACTTCATCGACGAAGAATTCGATCGCTGGTTCCTCGAACTGGTCGCCTCTGGCGATCATGAAAAGCTGCTCAACGAACTGACGCTGGAGAAGATGGAAGCGGCCGGCTCCGGCGGCACGGCGGAATTGCTTGCATGGGTGGTTGTGCTCGGTGCGATCGGCTCGAAACCGGGCAGGAGCTTTGGTTATACAGTGCACAAGGACTTCAAGTGTGGCGTCGGTGGTGTGTTGTGGGACATGAGCCCAAACATGCCGAAATTGCGCGCGGCTTGATAGGGGAGACGATCATGGGACTCGAGAAGTTCAAGGCGTCGCTTGCCACGCACGATCTCGTTCAGGACCTGAAATGGTCGCCGGAACTGCGTGAGGAGTTCGCCGCGAACGAAGCGGCGGTGCTTGACCGCTATCCGTTGCGGAAGGACGAACGGCACGCGATCGAGACACGCAACTTTCTCGCGCTCTACGATCTCGGGCTTCATCCTTATCTCGGTGGACAGTTCGCCCGGCTCATCTTCGGCAATGAGGCCGGCAAGGGCGCGACCGTCGCCGTCAACAAGCTGGTTGAATCGCTTCAGGGAAAGGGGTCGGTCGCATAGCCGCCGACTGATTTCTAAAATCGGCATTTCATGATGACCCGGCGCGCGAGTGCGCGCACGGAACGGAGACGTGCGGCCATTCGCCGCCAATATCGGAACAGCAATTGAGACGGCTTGCGCTGTCGAGGAAGGGGGAGTTCTCAGATGCGTCATGCTTTTGGTTGGATCAGGCCGACGCTTGCGGCGGCGTCGGTTCTGGTGATTGCGGCGACAGGCGCGGTGGCGGCCGAAAAAGCTTCGCCGGGAGTGACTGATACCGAGATCAAAATCGGCGGCATCTGCCCCAGCACCGGCCCGATCGCGTCTTTCGTCACGATCTGCGCCATGCAGGACGCCTACTTCAAGTACATCAACGATCGTGACGGCGGCGTGATGATGGGCGACGGCAAGCGTCGCAAGATTTCCTATGTTCATTACGATGACGGCTACTCGCCGCCGCGCACCGTGGAGCAGGCCCGGCGTCTGGTCGAACGCGATCAGGTCGCGTTGATCATCGGCCCGCTCGGCAGCGCCACCGGCCTTGCGATCCGTGACTATGTCAACAAGCGTGGCGTGCCGCAGCTTTTTGTCGGCAGTGGTCTGTCGGCGTTCAGCACCGATTCCAAGGCGTTCCCCTGGACGATCGGTTGGCAGTCGGCCTACACGACCGAAGGCAGCATCTTCGCTGAGTTCGTCAAGTCGAAGAAAGCCGATGCCAAGGTCGCGATTCTTTACCAGAACGACGATTTCGGCAAAGAGCTGTTGAACGCGTTCAAGGTCGCAGTCGAAGGCAGCGGTGTGAGCATCGCGGCGGCACAGTCCTATGAGGTGACCTCGCCGACGGTCGACTCGCAGGTTTCCAATCTCGCGGCCACCAACGCCGATGTGCTTCTGGTGTTCGCGGTGCCGAAGTTCACGGCGCAGACTTTGCGCAAGGTGCAGGATACCTCCTGGCGACCGATGGTGATCGTCACCAACATCAGCGCCTCGAAGAAGACCGTGATGGAGCCGGCCGGCGAGGAAGCATCGGAAGGCGTCTTTTCAGCGGTCGCGCAGATGGACCCGACCACCAAGGATTATGCCGAGAGCAAGGACATCAAGACCTATCGCGAGATCGGTACAAAGTTCGCCAGTTCTGGCCTGAACCTCGACGACCCGATGACGATGATCGGCTTCGGGCAGGCGCAGACCATGGTTGCGGTGCTGGCGAACGCCAAGGCGCCGACGCGTGCCGCGATTATGGAATCCGCACGGCATCTATGCGGTGTCGAGGTGCTCGGCCTCGTCCCCGGCGTGAAGGCCTGTGTCGATGGTGAGCGTGATCCGTTCTACGTGGAATCGATGCAGGTGGTCCGCTACAGCAAGGGAAGCTGGGTGCCGGTCGGTGACGTGATCACGAAGTACGAGGGTAAGACCCCTCATCAGGCCAAGTAAGGCAGGTGATTGATCATGGCTACCGAACTGTTGAATGAAATCCTGCCTCCGAAAACCGGCAAGGCGCTGATCGTCCGCCAGGGTGAGGTGTTCAGGATTACCGATCTGGAAGGGCAACAGGTCGTCGACGTGGCGATCTTCAACGCCAACAATCATCGCGACCGGCTGTCGTTGTCCTATTCCACGACGCGATATGCGATGCAGTACAGCGCGCGCCGCGCGGGGCGCGCAGAACCGACGGTCGCGATGTCGAAAGACTTTTTGACCGAGGGCGACGTGTTGATGTCCACCATCTATACGCCGTTGATGACCATCATCAAGGAAACGCCCGAACCGAAGGGCGTTCACAAGGTCAATCAACGGATGTGCAATCGGCGCTTCTACGAGAGCTTCGGCCTGACCGGCATCGACGGCTGCCACGAAATCATCAGCGGTGTCGTGGCGCCCTATGGAATCCTGCCGGAGGACATTCCCGACACGATCGACTTCTTCATGAATTACCATCACGACTGCGGGAGCCATTCCTGGGTTGCCGAAACGCCAGTGTCGAAGCCGGGCGACTACGTCGAACTGCGCGCGGAGACCGATTGTCTGGTCGCGATCTCCAATTGTCCGGAAGATCATGTCAGCCAGATCAATGGCGGGCGCTGTACGCCGATGCGGCTCCAGGTCTTTGCCGCCGAGGCGGCGACAGCACAGGCGGGCTGATGGCGGTTCACGTTCTCAAAGCCTGCGCGACCACCGTGCAGGGCGGGATCATCGATCCGAAGGCGAAGGCCGTCCACACGGTGGCGTCCGGCGACACGGTGATCCTTGATACCTGGGCGATGTGGGACAATGCCGGCGGGCCGTCGCTTGCGCTCGAACAAGCGATGGCGCTGCGCGAGCAGTTCCGCGCCGAAGGACGCGGCCCGCACAGCCTCACTGGGCCCATCGCGGTTGAGACCGCGCGTCCAGGCGATGTCCTCAAGGTCGAGATCGAAAGTCTCGAAATCGCCGATCACGGCATCAACCTGATTTTCCCGGGTGGGCGCAGTCGTGGTCTGCTCGGCGACATCTTTCAGGATGCTGAACTGCGTCACTTTCAACTCGACCGACGAACCATGACCGCGCGCTTCGGGGACGGCATCAAAATTCCGTTGCGGCCGTTCCTCGGCATTATGGGCGTGCTGCCGCCGCTCGGCGACGCGCCGCGTAGTTCTGCGATCCCGGGCAATTTCGGCGGCAACATCGATTGCGCCGATCTGGTTGCGGGCAGCGTGCTCTATCTGCCGGTCTTCGTCGACGGTGCCGGGTTCTACGCCGGCGACGCGCATGCGGCGCAAGGGTCGGGAGAGGTGGTGCAGACCGCGCTGGAGACGGCGATGACCGCCGCCCATTTGAAGCTGTCCGTCGTCAAGGGCCGCTCGATCGTGCGGCCGTGGGCGGAGACACGCGAACACTTCATCACCATGGGACTGCACGAGGATCTGCGTGAGGCCGCGCGGCAAGCCGTGCTTGACATGATAGACCTGATGGTTGCCACCAAGGACATGACGCGATCCGATGCTTACGCGTTGTGCTCCCTGCAAGCCGATCTGTTGGTGACTCAGCTCGTCAACGGCGTCAACGGCATTCATGCGCGTATGCCAAAGGGGATCTTCGACAGGAAGATCGATCAATGACCGCGCTGTTGCAAGTCCGCAACGTCGAGATCGAGTTCGGCGGCGTGCGCGCGCTACAGGATGTCTCGTTCGATGTGGCGGAAGGCATCATCTGCGGGTTGATCGGGCCGAACGGCGCGGGCAAGACCACGTTGTTCAATGCGATCTCACGCGTCTACCAGGTGAGCCGAGGCACCATCCATTTCGCCGGTCAGGATATCACGACGTTGCCGGCAAACCGTATCATCGGCCTCGGTATCGCACGTACGCTTCAGAACGTCGGGCTGTTCGGCACCATGTCGGTGACGGACAATGTGATGCTCGGCGCGCATCATCGGCTGCACCCGGGTTTCATCAACGCAATCTCCGGCATGGGGGCGGTGATCGATCCTGCCGCAATCGAGGAGGAGGCTCATGCGATCCTTCACGATCTGGGCCTGGCCGGGATTGCCGACCATCTCGCCGGAGGTTTGCCGTTCGGCACCCTGAAACGGATCGAGCTTGCGCGTGCGCTGATTTCGCATCCCCGGCTTCTGATGCTGGATGAACCGGCGAACGGGCTCTCGCATGGCGAAGTCGATGAATTGTCGGACGTCATTCTGCGCGTGCGGCAGCGCTATGGTCTGACCGTGCTGCTGGTCGAGCACCACATGCGGATGCTGATGCGGATTTCGGATCGCGTCGTGGCGCTGGAGAACGGCATCAAGATTGCCGATGGAACACCTGCCGAGGTGAAGGCTGATCCGAAAGTCGCAGCCGCCTATCTGGGAGCGGCGGCATGAGCCTGCTCAGCATCAAGGGAATGCGCGCTGGATACGGCGCGCGCAGCGTGCTGCACGACATCGTTTTGGATGTCGAGGAGCGGCAGATTCAAGTCGTTCTTGGCGCCAACGGCGCCGGAAAGACAACGCTGCTGCGCGCGATTTCCGGTACGATCGCCCGTGAGGGCGCGATCGTGTTCGATGGCGCGCGCATCGATCATCTCTCGGCACGCAAAATTGTCGCCGCCGGCGTCGCCCATGTCCCGCAAGGGCGCGGCACCTTCGCCGACCTGACGGTGGACGAAAATATTCGCCTTGGGGCTTATCTGCGTACGAGCGCGGAAGCGCGGCAGGATCGCGAGCGCTGGTTGACGTTCTTCCCGCGTCTGCGCGAACGTTTGTCGCAACAGGCCGGAAGCCTCTCCGGTGGCGAACAGCAGATGCTCGCGATCACTCGCGCGCTGATGCTGCGACCGCGGCTGCTTTTGCTCGATGAGCCGTCGCTGGGTCTCGCGCCGATCATCACGCAGGGACTGTTCAAGACCCTCGCTGCCATTCGCGAAGAAGCTGGCATGACGATGCTGATCGTCGAACAAAGTGCCAATCTAGCGCTCGATGTGGCGGATTCCGGCGTGGTTCTCGAAAGTGGAGAGATCGTGTTGCGAGATTCCGCGCAGAACCTCGCGGGCAATGACGAGGTTCGCCGCATCTATTTGGGGTACGAATGAATCTTTTCGCCAGCCAGATTGTCGACGGTCTCGCGGATGGTGCGATCTATGCGTCGCTCGCGCTCGCTCTCGTCTTCAGCTATCGCTCGACCGGAATCGTCAATTTCGCGCAAGGCGAAATGGCGATGCTATCCGCCTATCTCGTTTGGCAGTTGATGGCATGGGGCATGCCGCTGGTGCCGGCGGCGCTCGTGAGTATCGTCATTTCATTCATCGCCGGCGCGCTGCTATATGCCACCATCGTCAAGCCGTTGTCCCATGCCAGTCTGCTTACGGTGGTCAGCGTGTTGATCGGCTTGTATCTGGCGCTCAACAGTCTTGCCGGATTCCTCTGGACCTACACGATCAAGGCACTGCCGAGCCTGTTCCCGAAGGCACATCTGCAAATCGGTTCGTTCGCCGTGTCGGCGGAGACGGCGGGGATCATCGCAGTCGTCGGCGTCGTATTGCTGCTGCTCTATCTTCTGTTCGAGACCACCAAGGTGGGGCTGGCGATGCGCGGCGCAGCTTCGACACCGGATTCAGCTATTCTGGTCGGCGTTTCGGTTCCTGTGATGCTGCTGATCGGTTGGGGCATCGCGGCGGCGCTCGGTGCGCTGTCGGGCATTCTGGTCGCGCCGAGGGTATTCCTGAACCCGACGATGATGTTCGGTGTCATCATCTACGCATTCGCGGCGGCGACGCTCGGCGGCTTCGACAGCGTAATCGGCGCGGTTGTGGGCGGCCTCTTGGTTGGCGTCGTGGAAAATCTAGTTGGCACTTATATTCCGTGGATCGGGCCTGACCTCAAAATCATCGTCGCGCTGATTCTCATCTTCGGAACATTGCTGATCAAGCCGGACGGGTTGTTCGGCCGGAGGAAAGTTGTGCGGCTATGAGCGTTGTCGTGAAACCGAAGTTGCCGCTCGCCGTTCGCGTGGCGGCGGCGGCCATGCTTGCCGTCGTCTTCCTGTACGTCATTCCGTTCGTCATCCCGAGCTATCTGGTCAGCCAGTTTGCAACGGTGCTGGCGTTCGCCATTGCCATCGCCGGCATCAACCTGGTGACGGGATTCGGTGGCGCCATCACCCTCGGCCATGCCGCGTTCGTGGCGCTTGGCGCGTACACCACGGCGATTCTGGTCGTGCGCTATGGCTGGAATCCTTATGCGACGATTCCGGTCTCGGCAGCGTTGAGCTGGGTCGCCGGCTGGTGTCTGGGGTTTCCGGCGCTGCGCCTGCAAGGGCTTTATCTGGCGCTCGGCACGCTGGTGTTGTCGATCACGGTGCCGCCGGTCCTGAAGCGCTTCGACGGATTCACCGGAGGGGTGCAGGGACTCAATGTCGGCAATCCGGAAGCGCCGGCCTTTCTGCCGCTCGACGATTCGCAGTGGATCTACTTCATCTGCCTCGTGATCGCCGCTTTGCTTTACGTCGTGGCGCGTCGCATCCTGTCGGGGCCGCTGCGGCGGGCGCTGGTAGGTGCGCGCGACAATCAACTCGTTGCGGCCGTGATGGGGGTGGATCGCGCAAAGCTCACGACCGCGACCTTCGCAATGAGCAGCCTTTACGCCGGCGTTGCCGGATCGCTCTACGCCATGATTGTCGGGTTCGTGTCGCCCGACACTTTCAACGTCATGATGAGCCTTAGCCTGTTCGTCGGCGCGGTGGTGGGCGGGATCACTTCGCTCAATGGTGCGATTATCGGCGCGATGTTCATCCAGTTCGTGCCGATCTGGGCCAGTGACATCGATGTCTCGCTCGGCGGTCTGGTGTTCGGCGGCGCGCTGATCGTCACGCTGGTGGTGATTCCGGTGGGCATCGGCGGGTTGGGTGAGCGCGTCTTCATCTGGCTTTGTACCAGGCTGGGCTGGGTGGAGGGCGCCCGCGCCACGCGAGCCGGATCGGAAGCGATGGGGAGTGCGCAGAATGAGCCAGCCTAACATCGATCACATTCTCACCGGCAGGATTGTCACGCTGGATGATGCGGGAAGTATCGCCGAGGCCGTGGCGGTCGCAGGTGATCGCATCGTCGCGGTGGGCGAGCGGCGCCGGATTTTGGAATTGAAGGGACCGCAGACGCGTGTCACCGAAACCGCCGGAACCATCATTCCCGGTTTCAATGACGCGCACGCGCACATGGATACCGAGGGACTGCGCGATCGTTTCCCCTCGCTCGGTCATGTCCGCAGTATCGCCGATGTCCTGGCGCGCGTGTCCGAACTTGCCCGCGCGACGCCTCGCGGCGAATGGATCGTCACCATGCCGGTCGGCGATGAGCCGTTCTACTTCGGTGGCCCGATCGTTCTGCGCGAACGCCGGATGCCGACCCGCGAGGAGCTGGATCGCGCGGCGCCGGATCATCCGGTCTGCATCCTGCCGCCGTCGGGTTACTGGAGCCTGGTGCCCTGCCACACCGCGCTGAATTCGCTGGGGCTCGAGCTCAATGGCTTGGATCGCAGCTCGATGTCGCCGGTGGAGGGCGTCGAACTGGCGCGCGATGCCGCGGGTGAGTTAACCGGCGTTATCGTCGAGCACAACTATCCGGACTCGGCGCAGATCGCATTGTTGCCGGCAGTGCCGCGTTTTTCACCAAAGGATCGCCGCGACGGCATCTTGCGATCGGTGCGTGCCTATCATGCGGTTGGCACCACGAGCGTTTATGAAGGTCACGGCTGCGCGCCGGAGGTTATCAGCGCTTACCGCGATCTTTGGCAGACCGGCGAGTTGACGATGCGGATGCACCTTGTCGTCAGTCCGACCTGGGCGACTTGCGACGAGGCCGAGTCGATGATGCGCGACTGGCTCTCGCATGTGCGCGGGGCCGGGATCGGCGATCCGACGCTGCGCATCGGCGGCATTTTTGTCGGATATGGCGGTGAACCGTCGGCGGCGCGCGCTGCGCGGATCGATCCGGGCGATCTCGGCTGGTCGTGCTACATCAAACACGCCAACGAGCCGGCGGAGTTCGAGAAGCTTTGCATGCTTGCGGCAGCACATGATTTGCGCATTCACACCATCGCCGTGGACAAACTGTACGAACTCTTGCCGATCTTCGAACGCGTGCATGCGGCTCACGACATCTCGCGCCGCCGCTGGGTGGTGGAGCACATGAGCCACGCCGCCGCGTCCGATCTCGCGCGCCTCAAGGCGCTCGGCATCGGTGTGACCCTGATCCCGGATTACCACGTCTGGAAAGTCGGCACGCGCTTCTTCCCGTTGTCGGAAGCAGATCGTGAACTGGTGTCGCCGACCGCCCAACTCGACGCTCTCGGCGTGCCGGTGGCATGCGGCACCGACAACAGCCCGCTTAATCCGCTGGCCACGATGCGCGCGATGCGAACGCGTCGCGAGCGCACCACGGGCACGGTGCTGGGCGCTGCTGCCTGCGCTTCGCCCGAGCTCGCGCTGCGCGCGATGACGCAAAACGGCGCGTGGTTCTCCTTCGAGGAGAACGTCAAGGGGCGGATCATGCCGGGTTATCTGGCCGATTTCGCGGTGCTCAGCGGGTGTCCGCTCACCACGCCGGGCGAGGAATTGGAAACGCTGTCCTGTCTCGCCACCATGGTTGGTGGTCGCTTCGTTCACGGTAACATCTAGTTCAAATTCTAGGACACCATCATGGCCATCGATCCGCAACTCGCTCCGTTCATCGCGCGGCTTGAGGAGGCGTGGCCGGAGCCGGTTCTATCGCTGCCAGTCGATGTCTGGCGCGAGCGCGTCGAGCGGCTGTCAGCGGCGGCGCGCGCGCCGTATCCGGATGGTCTCGATGTCGAGACTCGTGTCATCGACGGTCCGCGGCCGGTGCGCGTGCGCATCTATCGTCCGCGCGCGTCGCAGCCGTTGCCCGCGCTGGTTTACATGCACGGCGGCGGGTGGGTGATCGGCAGCATCGACAGCCACGATTCAATCACCGCCGCGATTGCAATGGATACGCCTTGTGTCGTGATCAGCGTGGACTATGCCCGTGCGCCGGAGCATCCGTTTCCCGCGCCGATGGAGGATTGCCGCGCGGTCGTTGCATGGACGTTCGCTAATGCAGGTGCGATCGGTGTCGACCCCTCGGCAATTTTCGTCGGTGGCGATTCCGCCGGCGGCAATCTCGCTGCGGCGATGACGATTGCCTTCCGCGATGGCCCCGCGCCGCTGCGCGGGCAACTGCTGCTTTATCCTTGCGTTGATGTCGATTTCGAACGACCGTCCTATATCAGCGAGGCCCAGGCGCCTTACCTGAAGACGGCGGAGATGGTCTGGTTCTGGAATCAGTATTGCCCGGACGCGCAGCGGCGCGAAAATCCGCTGGCCGTCCCGATGCGCTGCGAAGATCTGTCCAACTTGCCGCCGGCCTTCGTCGTCGTGGCCGAACACGATCCATTGCGCGATGACGGCCACGCCTACGCGGAACGGCTGAAGGCCGCCGGCGTTCCCGTGACGTTCCGGCCCGGACTGGGACTCATTCACGGCTTTGTGCGCGCGCGAGCGGTGTGCGAGGCTGCTCAGGCCGAGCATGAGGCAATGACGCAGTGGCTGCGGACCACGGCGCGGTGATATAACGGCCGTGGTGCCGGTCGCGATCGTCGTCCGGTCTCGTTCAAGGAGCGACGGGATGTCCCAGATCCAGGCTGCGCTACCCCCGGCGGGGCGTCCGGGCGTCAGCGAGACATTGCGCGTGCCGCAGGCGATGCTGGCCTATCTTCTTGGCATTGCGCCGGCATTGGCGCGGCGCAAATTGGCCAAGGGACGCGCCCTCTATCGGCAGGACGACGTCAGCGATCAGGTATTTGTCGTCATCTCCGGCCGCGTCGGCATCACCATGTTGCGCCCCGATGGGCAGGAATTGTTGATCGATATCGTCGGCTCCGGCGCGCTTTGCGGCGAGGGTGCCGCCTTCGACGGCTTGCCGCGATTTTCCAGCGCCAGTGTGCTGGAGGATTGCGAGGTGCTGGTGATTCCGGCAGCGGATTTCTGCAAGTTGATGTCCTCGCACGCCCAGCTCTCGCCGTTGGTGGTGCAGACGATTGCGCTGAAGCAGCGCATGCTGGCGACGCGGCTGGCGCAAGTGACGCAGGCCTCGCCGGAGGTTCGCATCACCGAGCTCCTGTCGCAGATCACGACGCCTGATGTCCCGACCATCGTTCTGACGCATCAGCAGATCGCCAACCTGATCGGCGCCTCGCGGATTACCGTGACACGTGCGATGCAAAAGCTGCGGCGCGACGGGGCGGTGCGCTGTAAGCGAGGTCAGTACGAACTGGTGCGGTCGCAACTCGTGGACGGTGTGCACGTGCAGACCTGAGGCGGCCGTCGCGGCCTGTGTACGGCGATACGACATTCCCCGACGTGATCTGTCATGCTCCTGTCGATGCAATGACCGGGACGATGCGTATGACCGACGCCGCTGCCTTGACGTTTCGTCGCCTGATGGGCCGCTTCGCCACCGGCGTCGCGGTGGTGTTGACGGACGGAGAGCAGGGACCGATCGGATTGACGGTAAATTCGCTTACCTCTCTTAGTCTCGATCCCCCGCTTCTGTTGTTTTGCGCTCGCAATGAAAGCCGGGCGGGGCGCGCGGTGATCGCCCGAGGCTTGTTCTCCGTCAATATTCTGTCGGACGCGCAGCAACATATCTCCGGCTATTTTGCCGGCCAGACCGAAGCCTGGAATATGAACGCATGCCGGCGACATCTTGAATGGTTCACGATCCCGGATTGCAACGCGGCGATGTTCTGCGAGGTCGCGAGCACCTATCCTGGCGGCGATCATACCATCATCGTCGGTGCCGTCCGGGAGATCGTCGGTCCGCCGACCGCCAAGCGGCCGCTGCTCTATCATGAAGGGCGTTATAGCGTCATGCATCCGCTCGGTGCGTGTGGCTAGATCGGTGCTTCAATTGGCATTGGGCCGGCGTTTCAGCAGGATGTGGCCATCGACGATATCGATACGGTTCTGCTCGCGCAGTCGCTGCAAGGTACGCGTCACCGTGACGCGTGACGTGCCGGTCATGGTCGCGATCTGCTCATGCGTGACGTGAGTGACGAGCAGCCGTCCTTTCGGATGATCGATCGCAAACATCTCCTCAAGCCGCGTCAGTAGCTCCATGATGCGGTCCTGCGGCTCGCGCGACGCGAGATGCTTGAGGCGGATCGCGACGACGCGCTGCTTCAGGCTAGTGACACGCAGCAGCGAGGTCGCGAATTCCGGATGGGCGCGAAAAATCTCCGTCATCTTCGAGGTGTCGAATTCGATCGCCTCGGTATCCTCGATGGCGGCGGCGCTGGAGAAGCGTGGCAAGCCGTCAAAAGCCGAACCCTCGCCGCAAACGGTTTCCGGCCCCATCAACTCCAGCACGACCTCGGAGCCGTCCGCGCGAAAGATCGAGATCTGCACCAGCCCCTTGAGCACGAAATAGAACCGCGTCGAGACCTCACCCTGCTCATAGAGCACAGAGTTCTTCTTGAACTTGCGGCGACGGCCGAAGGCGGCGTGTCGGCTGATCTGCTCGACGAGTTGCCGATCGATGCGCCATGTGCCGAGTTTCTTTTTCGTCATGGAATGCGTGGTCCGGGGCATGATCCCAGATTGAACGGAAAAGATGCGCCTTCTCGTATAGGGCGATACAGCCCGGCAGAAATCGGCCGGGCTAGCGTTGCGGCATCAGTTTTTCGGATGGAGCCGATGGCGTCAATGGCACTTGCGCAAGCGGAGAACCGGCCAACGGGAGCGGACAGCGTCAACGCAGCCGCCGTGGTGGCCAAAGCGGCCGGGATGCGGGACTGGCTTCAAGGCAAGGCCGCCGAGATCGAACAGCGTCGCAGCCTTTTGCCGGAAGTGGTCGAGCGGCTGGTGGCGGCCGATCTATTCCGGATTACTCAGCCAAGCCTCTATGGCGGCCTTGGGCTCGATCCGCGCGCTGCATGGGAAGCAACTTACGAGATCGCGCGCGGCTGCTCGTCATCCGCCTGGATCCTCGGCCTCTCCAGCGCCAACGTGGTGATGATCGGAAAATTCTCGGCGGAAGCCCAACGCGATGTCTTTCTCTCCGGGAAGCCGACCATCGTGTCGCTGCTGACCGGCGGGGTCGGGCAGGATCTGGTGGCGGAGCCGGTGGAGGGTGGCATGCTGCTCAGCGGCCGCTGGCGTTACGCCTCCGGCATCGATGTCGCGACCTGGGCGGGCCTTCTGGTGCCGATCCCGATCGACGGGCAGATGGTGCCGCATGTGGTGCTGGTGCCGGCGGATGCTTTCGCTGTCGATCAGGCAAGCTGGAACGTGCTCGGGATGCGCGGCACCGGCAGCAAGGACATTTCGCTGACGAAGACGTTCGTGCCCGCGCATCGCTGGATGAATTGGCAGGTGTTGCAGGATGGCGGCTGTCATCCGACTTGCCCGCAACATGGCATTATTACCGCCGCGCCGCTCAACCCGATCAATGCCATGTCCACGCTTGCGCCGACGCTGGGCGTTGCCTCTGCGGTGGTGGAGGAATTTCGCGCCATTGCCAAAGCAAAAGTCAGCCCTGCGGCGCAGAAAGCGCTGGTGGAAGATCGCGTCGCGCAGATTGAAGCTGCGACCAGCGAGGCGACATTGGCGATCTTGCGGCGTTCGCTGCTCGACGATGCGGATGAGATTCTTGAGGCCGCGCGCGGGGGTCATGTCAGCCTGATCGCGCGCGCCGCGATGCGCACCCGCTTCGCCGTCGCGTCGCGGCTCGCCTTGCAGACTACGCAGCGGCTGTTCGCGGCGCTTGGCGGCTCGGTGCTGCCAAGCGGCACGCGAATCGAGCGCCTGTTCCGTGATGTTCACGCCATGAGCAGCCACATGCTGCTGCAACCCGACGCCATCGGCGAGCCCTACGGTCGCCTGCTGCTCGACCTGCCGCTGCCGCCGACCGCCCGAATCTGATTTCGACCACCGGAGACCACAATGAAGAAACAAGCCATCAACTCGACCAATCCGATCTTCGCCACGCCGGACGGATCGACGATCTTCAAGAAGTTCGGCTATTCGCCGGCGGTGCGCGCGGGCGATTTCCTTTACGTCGCCGGCCAGATCGGCCTCAATCCGGATGGCTCGATGCCGGCCAATGACGAGGGGCAGATCGTCAACGCCTTCGACCGGCTCAAGATCGTGCTGGAGGAGGCCGGCGCCTCGCTCGACGATATCGTCGAACTGGTCAGCTACCACGTCGGGTTGCAGAACCATCTCGGCAAGTTCGTCGAGATCAAGAGCCGCTACATCCGCGAGCCGTATCCGACCTGGACCATCCTCGAAATCGCCGGTCTGGCCCGGCCGGGACTCATCATCGAGATCAAGGCGGTGGCCTACGCGCCGAAATAGCGTTCCGGCCAGGAGGGTGGCTGCGGCAAAGAATATCGGCGCTTGGTAGCGGCTGATACAGACGCGCCCCGGCCGCCCGCTAACCTGCCGGCCAGTATCGCCGCTGAAACGAGCAAGGGGATGACCGTGAGCACTGGCCGCATCAAGGATATCGCCAATATCCAAAAGCTGGGACACATCGAGTTCCGCACCACCGATCTCGAGCGGGCGCGGGACTTCTATGTCAATCTGGTCGGATTGCACGAGACGGCCCGCGACGACAATCGCATTTATCTGCGCTGCACCGAGGACAAGCAGCATCATACCTTCGTGTTGCGCAAGGCGGAATCCGCAGGCGTCGGCCACATCGGCTTTGTGGTGAGCGAGGAAGACGACCTCGACCGCATGAAGGTTCGTTTCGAGGAACTGGGCCTGCCGACACGCTGGGCCGGGAACGATATGTTGGGTCAGGGCCGCACGCTGCGAACTCAGGACCCGTTCGGCTTCATCATCGATTATTACGCCGAGATCGAGCAGGTGCCGTGGCTGGTGCAGCAATATCACCTGCATAAGGGCGCGTCGCCGACCCGTATCGATCATGCCAACGTGCTGACGCCGGACGCGCAGGCCGGTTACGACTGGTATACGCAGGAACTGGGTTTCGGCTGCGCCGAACTGACCGAATCCGATCCGCCGGAAAAGCGCATCTGGGCAAGCTGGCTGTTCCGCAAATCGACCGTGCATGACATCGCCGTGATGACGGGAGCGGGACCGGCCGCGCATCATGTCGGGTTTTCGTTGCCTGACACACTGTCGATCATTCGCGCCTGCGACATGCTTGCCGGTGCGGGGTATGCCGATAGCCTCGAACGCGGGCCTGCGCGTCACGGTATTTCCAACGCGCTGTTCGTTTATGTGCGCGATCCGGACGGCAACCGCTTCGAACTTTACACCGGCGATTATCTCACCGGAAACACCGCAGCCGAGCCGATCCGCTGGAATCTCAACAATCCTGTGCGGCAGACGCTGTGGGGTGCGCCGCCGCCGCGGCGCTGGTTCGAGGAAGCGATGGCAGTGGAAACCTTCGATGGCGCCGGAATGAAAGAAACCAAGCCACCGCTACTGCCGGCGATCCCGACTTACGTTCTCGACTGAAGCGCTCGGAGAAGACGCAACCAACAACAATTCGACGGGGGCGGTCGACGTGGTCCGCAGACGCTGCTCCCACCGCCGATTTCGTTCTGTCGATTTTATAGGGGAGTGAAACATGAGGACTCTTTCAGTGGCTGCGGCCCTGGCTGCGCTGACGATTTCGGTCGCGGCGCACGCAGCCGACAAACCCGAACTGCGCATCGGCTCGGTCGTCGCTATGACTGGCCCGGCCTCGGCGCTGGGTCTGCCGGAAAAGAATGCGCTGGAGCTGTTGCAGGAGCAACTTGCTAAGGACACCAGCCTGCCGTTCACGGTCAAGTTCATCACCTATGATGACGGATCGGATCCGACCAAGGCCGTCAACAACGTCCGTAAGCTGATCACCGAGGATCGCGCGCATGTCGTGATCTGCTGCACCACGACGCCGACCTCGATGGCGATTCTCGAAACCGTGACGCAGGCCAAGGTACCGAATATTTCGCTCGCGCTGGGCCAGAGCGTGATCGAACCGGCGAACGAGCGGCACTGGATCTTCAAGACGCCCAGCACCGACCAGCTTCAGGTCACCGGTCTCGTCGACGACATGGTCAAGCGCGGCATCAAGAAGGTCGCTTTCCTCGGCCTCGAGGATTCCTTTGGCGAGGGTGGCTGGATCGCAATGCAAAGCGTGGCCAAGGCCAAGGGCGTCGAGATTGTCGCGTCCGAACGCTTCTCGCGAACCGATACCAACTTCACGCCGCAGGCGCTAAAGGTGCGTCAGTCCAATCCCGGCGCGGTCTATATCCACGCCATTCCGCCGTCCTCGGCGCTGGTGCATCAGGCACTCAAGCGCGTCGGCTACACCGGGCCGATCTATCACTCGGGCGGCTCCGCCAACAACGCCTTCATCTCGATCGGCAAACAGGATGTCGAAGGGGCGTTGCTCGGTACCACACCGGTGCTGGTCTACACCGACATGCCCGACAGTAACCCGCTGAAGCCGGTGATCGCCAAGTTCGCCGCGCTCTACGAGAAACGCTTCAACGTGCCGAAGGTCGATATCTTCCCCGGTCAGTCCTGGGATGCCGGCAACATCACGCTGAAGGCCGCCGAGGAGGTTGTGAAGGCCGGTATCAAGCTTGACGATCTCGATGCCTCGCGGGCGGCCTTGCGCGACAAGATCGAAGGTGTGAAGGAATTCGTCGGCGTCGGCGGCATCTTCAATTACAGTCCGACCGATCACCTCGGTCTCGACCATCGGAGCACCTTCATCTCCGTAGTCAAGAACGGTGAATTCCGCCTGTACGAATCCAAGTAAGGCATGACCGACACTGTTCTGTTCCTTCTGGTCGATGGCCTGACCAGCGGCCTCGTCTATGCGCTGCTCGCGCTCAGCCTTGTGCTGGTGTTCACCGTCACGCGTGTGGTGAACATCGCACAAGGCGAGTACGTGATGCTCGGCGCGCTCACGCTTGCCGATCTGTTGCAGGGGCGAATGCCCGGGACACTATATCTTCTGATCGGCGGGCTCGTACTTTGCGTGATTTTGGATGCTGGTCGCTGGCGGCGCGACTGGCGGCAAGCGTTGCTTTATGCCAGCGGGCTGGTGATCGCGGGCGTCGCCGCGCTGGCTCTAACGCGCGGCGCGCTGGCGCTGCATCTGCCGGTGATTGGCATGATGGTCGTGGCACTGATCCTGGTCGCGCCGCTTGGCGCGCTGATCTATCGCTTTACCGTGCATCCTATTCCGAATGCGACCACCATCGTCTTCGTCATCATCTCGGTTGGCGTGTCGATGAGCGTGCAGGGGCTCGGCCTTCTGATCTGGGGTGCCAATCCTTATCCCGTTGATCCGATCGCGGCCGGCGGTGTGATGATGGGACCGGTGTTCATTCCCTATCAGAGCTTCGCCATTCTCATTACGGCGTTGCTGGCGATGGGGGGCCTTTATCTGTTTTCCGAATTCACGCTGGTTGGCAAGGCGCTACAGGCATCGGCGATGAACCGGCTTGGCGCGCAGTTCTGCGGCATTCCGGTGAATGCCGCCGGTGCATTGGCGTTTCTGCTCGCGGCAGCTTTCAGCGCGGTCAGCGGCATGCTGCTCGCGCCGCTCATCACTGCGAACTATGAAATGGGTTTCATGGTCGGTTTGAAAGGATTTGTCGGCGGCGCCATGGGTGGCTTGATCGATTATCCGCTGTCGCTGGTTGGCGTGATGATCGTCGGTGGCCTGGAGTCCACATCGGCCTACGTTGCGAGCGCCTATCGTGACGTGCTGGTGTTCAGCCTTCTGATTCCCATTCTGCTCTGGCGCAATACGCGCTCGCGCGTGGAGGCGAGATGATGAGCGCGCGTGCCAGGCTCGCCCTCGCCGCGAGCGCAATTCTTCTGGTCATGCCGTGGCTGCTGCCGTCGTTCTATGTCGGAATTTTCGCCTATGCCGGAATCTACGCCATGGTCGCGGTGGGTCTCGTTCTGCTGTTGCAGGCCGGACAGATTTCGCTGGGGCAGGGCGCCTTCATGGGGCTTGGCGCCTACGGATCGGCGCTGGTGGCGCGGGCTTATGGCATCGATACGCTGGTAACAATGGTTCTCAGTGTCAGCGCGACGGGGCTGGTCGCCGCGCTGATCGGATTCATCACGCTGCGGCTGCGCGGGCACTATCTGCCGCTTGCGACGCTGGCTTACGGTATCGCGCTGGCAGGCGTGTTCACAGCCTGGCATGAGGTGACCGGCGGCGCGTCCGGCCTCGACAAGATTCCCCCGCTGTCATTGTTCGGCTTTGCGCTGACCGATGATCGCCTCTACACCCAACTGATCTGGATCATCACGCTGCTTTCGGTGCTTGGTCTGTCGCGACTGCACACCTCGCGAACGGGACGCGCCATCGCCACGCTCGAAGGTCACGACGGTCTCGCGCAGGCGTTTGGCGTCGATACGACGATGCTGCGGGTCAAGGTGTTCGTGTTCTCCGCGGTGCTGGCGGCACTGGCCGGCGCGCTTTACGTCCATCTTTTGCGCTTCGTCAGTCCTTCGCCGTTCTCGCTTATGACTTCGTTCAAGCTGCTGATCATGGCGGTGGTCGGCGGGCCGATGAGCGCGGCTGGCGGTGTTCTCGGCGCGCTCACCTTGGAGAGCGCGCAATGGACGTTGCAGGATATTCTCGCACGTTGGGGGCTATCGGGTAATCTGGAGGTCATCGTATTCGGCGTCATCCTGGTGGTGATGCTGCTGAAGTGGCCGCAGGGTCTGTGGCCGGCCGTGGAGCGCTTCCTGCCGAAGCCGAGGCTGCGCAGTCGCGCAGGCGAGGGCCTTTCACGCACCATATTGACCGAAAATCGCGGCGAGGTGCTGTTGCGGCTTGAGGATATTGGCATTCGCTTCGGTGGCCTTCAGGCACTCGAAGGTATCGGCATGGAGTTGAAGCGCGGCGAATTCGTCGGGCTGATCGGTCCCAACGGTGCCGGCAAGACCACGCTGTTCAGCATCATCTCCGGCTTGCAGCGCCAAACCACCGGCCGGGTCACGCTGTTCGGTGTGCCATTGCCGACCGGATATGAGATCGTTCGCCGCGGTATGGCGCGTACCTTTCAGCACGTGCAACTCATGCCGGACCTGTCGGTGATCGAGAACGTCGCGCTCGGAGCTTATTGCCGCACCAGCGCAGGTTTCATCCGCGGGTTGTTCGCGCTCGATGGCGAGGAGAACCGGCAGGCACTGGCCAGTGCGCGCGCCGCGCTGGAACGCGTCGGGCTTTTAGCGGAAGCCGATCTTGCCGCCGGTAGTCTACCGCTCGGCAAGCAGCGCATCGTTGAGATCGCGCGGGCGCTGGTGGCTGATCCTCAAATTCTGCTGCTGGACGAACCGGCGGCCGGCCTGCGTTTTTCGGAAAAGCTGACCTTGGTGAAAATCCTGCGCCAATTGCAGGCTGAGCATGTCACCATTCTTTTGGTCGAGCACGACATGGAATTGGTGATGGGATGCGTCGAGCGTCTGGTGGTGCTGGATCGCGGCCGCATTATCGCGCAAGGGTCGCCCAAGGATGTGCAGGCCAATCCCGCGGTGATTTCCGCATATCTCGGAGGCGGCCGTGACAAAGCTGCTTGAGGTCGCCAATCTCACCGTGGGGTATGGCGAGGCGATCGCCATCGACGATATCAGCTTCTCCGTGGCGCGCGGCGAGTTCGTCACTTTTATCGGGCCGAATGGCGCGGGCAAGACGACGCTGCTTAACAACCTAATGGGTGTGTTGCAGCAGACCTCCGGCACGGTCACCTTTGCCGGCGAAGACCTGAAGATGCTCAAACCCGAGGCACGTGTGGCGCGCGGCATCGTCATCGTACCCGAGCGGCGCGAACTGTTTCCCGGCCTCAGCGTCGAGGATCATCTGCGGCTCGGTGCCTTCCTGCGACGTCATCAAGGCCGCGCGAAAATGGCCGCCGCGCTGGAGCGCATCTATGCGTTGCTGCCGAAGCTGAAGGAGCGGCGGAAACAACTCGCCGGCACGCTCTCGGGCGGCGAGCAGCAGATGGTGGCGGTCGGCCGCGCGCTGATGGCCGAGCCGCAATTGCTGATGCTCGACGAGCCGTCCACCGGGCTTGCTCCGCGCATCACCGAAGAAATTTTTGAGGCGATCGATCGGCTCAAGGCTGCCGGCATGACCGGCATTCTGGTCGAGCAGAACGCCAATCTTGCGTTGTCGGTTGCCGAGCGCGGCTTCGTGCTCGAGGTCGGCAATGTCGTCGCCTCGGGCGAGGCCGAACAGCTTCGCCAGGATCCGCGTGTGCTTGCGGCCTATCTCGGCGCCGGCGATCGCTATCGCGAAGCCATGACCGACACTTGAACCATCTCTCCCATAGAAGAAGGAAGAAACATGTCACGTACTGTCGTTGTTCCGCCCACGGGTCTTCGTCCGGGCATTCCGTATTCGCCGGCGATCCGCTGGGATAAGTTGCTGTTCGTCTCGGGGCAGACCGGCTCCGATCCGGTGACGCGCGAGTTTCCCGAAGATATCAAGGCGCAGACGCGCATCGCGCTGGAGAATGTTAAGGCGCTGGCGGAAGCCGGCGGCGCATCGCTCGATACCGCGCTGAAGATGACCATTCACATGACCGACATGATGAATGAGTTTGCCGCGATGAACGAAGTGTTCCGCGAGTTCTTCCCGAAGGATCCTCCGTCGCGCACCACGGTCGGCGTCGCGCATCTCGCCCGCGCTGGCCTCAAGATCGAGATCGACATGATCGCCGTGGTGAAGGATGCCGTCTGAGGCAACTACGAT
Organism: Hyphomicrobiales bacterium; assembly: GCA_017305535.1. Taxonomy (GTDB): domain Bacteria; phylum Pseudomonadota; class Alphaproteobacteria; order Rhizobiales; family Xanthobacteraceae; genus 62-47. Next base: position 343,752 of record JAFKKN010000003.1, read on the forward strand.
ACTGCTGCGCGGTGGCCGCCTTGCGACCGCCGCGCAACATGGTGCCGACAGTCTTTTGGTCGAGGCAGGCCGCATCGCCTGGATCGGCACAGCGAAAGACGCGCCGCACGCCGGCCACACGATCGATCTCGATGGCAGTCGCGTCGTGGCGGGGCTCACCGATGCCCACGCCCATCTGTTCATGCGGGCGCAGGAACTGCTGAACCTGCAACTTGGCCCCGGCGCTAACTCCATCGCCGAACTTCTGAAGCGTCTGGGTGCTGCCTGTAAGATCGCGGCGCCCGACGAATGGGTGATGTCGGCGGACTACAGCGAACAATTTCTCGATGAGCGCCGGCATCCGACCCGCGAGGAGCTGGATTCGGTGTCTGGCGGGCGACCGGTGTTGCTGCGGCGGACCGGCGGTCATTTGTCGGTCGCGAATTCAGCCGCCTTGCAGCGCGCGCAATTCGACGCGACGACGCCCGATCCGTCCGGTGGAACCATCGAGCGCGCCAACGGGCATCTCAACGGCGTGCTGACCGAAAATGCCGCCGATATTGTCGCGGCATTGATCCCGCCGCCATCCACAGCGCGTACCATCGCCGCCATCCGCAAAGTGACTGACGAATGCCTGAGTTACGGCATCGTCGCGGTCACCGAGGCGGCGGTCGGTTTCAATAGCGGCTTCAAGGTTGAGTGGGACATCTGGAACGCGTTGCGTGGCGAAGGTGGCTTGCCGCTACGCATGGGCTTCATGCTGCGTATCGATCCGAATGAGGCGCGTGAATATGGTCTGACGCCGTCCGGCATCGACGACCGCTGGCAGGTGCGGACGCTGAAATTCTTTGTCGACGGCATCATCGGCGCACGCACCGCGGCGTTCTTCGAGCCTTACGCGGATCGCGAAACATCGGGCCTCCTGATGGAGCCGCCGGCCGATCTGCGCGCGAAGGTGATCGGTGGTCATGCTTGCGGATGGCAACTCGCCGCGCATGTCATCGGTGATCGCGGTATCGATCACTGGCTGGATTGTCTGGCCGCCGCGCACAAGGCATGGCCGCGCGATGATGCGCGTCACCGTATCGAGCACTTCGCGGTGCGTGGCCCGAAGGCAGTGGCGCAGGTGCAGGCGCTCGGCGCAGTGGTCGTGCCGCAATATGGCTTCCTGCGCCGGCTCGGTGCGTCGTTTGCAGAGGCGGTGGGTGAGGCGCGCGCGGAGCAGCTTTATCCCGGCCGAACCTTGCGTGATGCCGGCATCGTCGTCGCCGGCAGCTCCGATCATCCGATCGGGCCGTTGTCGCCGCATCTTGGCATTGCCGCCGCGATTGATCGCAAGGCCGCCAATGGGCGGGTCCTCAATGCCGGCGAAGCCTTGACCGCCGTCGAGGCGCTCGCCGCCTATACCGAGGGTGGCGCCTTCGCGATGGGGCACGAGCAGCGTCGTGGCCGCATCGCGGTCGGGCAATATGCCGATCTCGCGGTGCTGGATCGCGATATTCTGGCGCTTCCGCCCGAGGCAATTGAGCCGACGCGGGCGCGGCTGACCTTGGTGGGCGGCGAGACAGTCTTTTCGGACGGAACACTGACCTCAAAATAAGGCGGAGCGGCCGCCACTAAAGGACTTGCGGAAAAATACTTAACACGTTAAATATATTTCGTCGGCCATGCGGGAGTGTTTCGCCATGGCTATATCGTCGAAGCCCTGACCTGCTGATCGCCCTAGGAGAGCACCATGAACAAGCCTCTCGCCAATGATGCCCTGACCGATAATCTGCGCAAGGCGCAAACCTATCTCAGCCGTTTCAAAAGCGGTCCGGTGCCGCATCGGATCGCCGGAGAGAGCGTGACCGGCGCCGAAACCTTTGAGAACTACGATCCGACCGACAACTCGGTGCTGTGCAACGTGTCGTCGGGTGGTGCGGCCGAAATCGATCGCGCGGCGCGCGCGGCGGAAGAGGCGTTCAAGGTCTGGCGCACCGTGCCGGGCGAGAAGCGCCGTGCGCTGCTACACAAGATCGCGGACAAGATCGAGGCGCGCGCTGAAGAGATCGCACTGATCGAGAGCGTCGATAGCGGGCAGGCGATCCGTTACATGGCAAAGGCGGCGCTGCGCGGCGCCGAGAACTTCCGCTTCTATGCCGACAAGGCGCCGGAAGCGAATGACGGCCTGTCGCTGCCGACCGAGACGCACCTGAACTACACCATCCGTCAGCCCATCGGTCCTGTCGGTGTCATCACGCCGTGGAACACGCCGTTTATGCTGTCGACCTGGAAGATCGCGCCGGCGCTCGCGGCCGGTTGCACCATCGTGCACAAGCCGGCGGAATGGAGCCCGCTGACCGCCGTGATCCTGTCGGAAATCATGAGCGAGGTGTTCGAAGGCGCCGGTCTGCCCAAGGGCATCGTCAACCTCGTGCACGGCTTTGGTGAAAGCGCTGGCAAGGCGCTGACCGAACATCCGGCGATCAAGGCCATTGCTTTCGTCGGCGAGTCGATCACCGGCAGCCACATTATGGCGCAAGGCGCACCAACCCTGAAGCGCGTGCATTTCGAACTTGGCGGCAAGAATCCCGTGATCGTGTTCGACGATGCCGATCTCGATCGCGCGCGCGACGCGGTGTTGTTCATGATCTACAGTCTCAACGGCCAGCGCTGTACCTCCTCGAGCCGCGCGCTGGTGCAGCGTTCGATCTACGACAAGTTCACCGCCGAGTTGAAGGCGCGCGTCGAGAAGATCAAGGTTGGCCATCCGCTCGATCCCGCCACCGAGATCGGACCGCTGATCCACAAGCGGCATGTCGAGAAGGTGCTGAGCTACGCCGATCATGCCAAGGCGGACGGCGCCACTGTTGCCACGGGCGGCAAGCGCGCGATGGAAGGACAGGGCAATTTCGTTTGCCCGACGCTGTTTACCGATGCGAAGAACTCGATGAAGATTGCGCAGGAGGAAATCTTCGGACCCGTCCTGACCGCGATTCCGTTTGACGACGAGGCCGATGCACTGCGCATCGCCAACGACGTGCGTTATGGTCTCGCCGCTTACATCTGGACCGGCGATGTCGGCCGCGCGCATCGCGTGTCGCAGAGCGTCGAGGCTGGCATGGTGTGGGTGAACTCGGAAAACGTGCGGCATCTGCCGACGCCGTTCGGCGGCGTCAAGGCCAGCGGCATCGGCCGCGACGGCGGCGACTATGCCTTCGAGATCTATATGGAGCAGAAAAACATCGCCATCGGTCTCGACAAGCATCGCGCGCCGAAGATCGGCGTCTAGGCTGACCGGCGCAGGGGAGACGAAGATGGAAAGCAAGCTTCCGCGCTTTGATGCCAGTATTCTCGGCGCGGTTGCCGCCGGTGCACAGCTTTATGAGCTGTCGCACGCGATGGCGCCGTCGATGCCGGTCTATCACCAGCACATTCCGTTTTCGCTCGCGCTGCATCGCCGCCACGGCGATCCGCACCCGGTGAAGCGGGAAGACGGTTCCAGCTTTGCCAACGAGGTGATCGTCACGTCCGGTCATTCCGGTACGCATATCGATGCGCTCGGTCATTTCTCCCGCAACGGCTGCCTGCATGGCGACGTGCGTGTAGCCGATGTCGAGACGCGCGACGGTTACCGTGAACATTCGGTCGCCGATATCCCGCCGATCATTCAAAGCGCGGTGGTGTTGGACGTCGCCGCTGCCAAGGGCGTCGATTGTCTCGCGCCAGCGCAGGAGATCACTGTCGCCGATGTCGAGGCCGCGCTGGTGTTGAGCGGCGCGACGATCAAGCCGGGCGACGCAGTGCTGATCCGCACCGGGTGGTCGAAGTATTGGACGGACGCGGAAATGTTCATCGGCCGTCGTGGCGGGATGCCCGGCCCTGGTGAGAAAGCCACGCGCTGGCTGATCGAACGCGGCGCGACCTTGATGGGATCGGACACGCCCGGCTTCGAATGCCTGCCGACGCCCGGCGTTTCGGTTCACGCCATTCTGTTGGTGGATGCCGGCATCCACATCATCGAGAACCTCAATCTCGAGGAGATCGCCAAAAAGCGTGCGCCGCGCGCGCTGTTTGTGGCGTTGCCGTTGCGCCTGACCGGCGCGACCGGTTCGCCGATCCGGCCCGTCGCTATCGCCTGACGAATGACGCGGCCTATCCTTCCACGATAGGCCGCGCCGTCTCTCATCTTATTTGACGAGAGGGCAGTTTCCTTCATTGAGCGGACGGACCGCTTCGTCGGCGGGAATTTCGCGCACCAGCTTGTAGTAATCGTAGGGTCCCTTTGACTCCTCGGGCTTCTTGACCTCGAACAAATAGAACGGGCGCAGCACGCGGCCATCCTGCCGAACCGTGGCTTCGGGAAGGATCGCATCGGAGACCTTGAGCAGGCGCATCTGCTCGGCAACCTTCTCGGAGTTGTCGGTCCCGGCAGCCTTGATCGCCTTCAGATAATGCGTCACGGCGCTATAGACGCCGGCGTGCACCATGGTCGGCATCCGACCGTTCATCCGCTCGCCGAACCGCTTGGACCAGGCTCGCGTTGAATCATTGAGGTCCCAGTAGAAGCTCTCGGTGAGTTGCAGGCCCTGAGCCGTCTTCAGTCCCAGCGAGTGAACGTCAGACAGGAACGTCAGCATGGCTGCGAGCTTCTGACCGCCGGCGACAATACCGAATTCAGATGCGCCCTTCAGCGCGTTGATGGTGTCGTTGCCTGCGTTGGCCAATCCGATCACCTTGGCTTTCGAGGATTGCGCCTGAAGCAGAAAAGACGAAAAGTCCGTGGTGCCTTGCGGATGACGCACGCTGCCCAACACCTGGCCTCCGGCTTCGGCAATGAAGCGGCGCGCATCGGCTTCCATGGCCGTGCCGAAAGCGTAATTGGCCGTCAGGAAAAACCACGTGTTGCCGCCGGACTTGGTCACTGCGCTAGCGGTTCCTTTTGCCAAAGCGATGCTGTCGAACGACCACTGCGTTCCCATCAGGGAGCAGGCCTTCCCGGTCAGATCGGAGCTACCAGCGGCGGAGAAGAGCACGATCTTCTTACGTTCGCGCGCGACTTCTTGCACCGCGAGTGCAACCGATGACACCGGAACGTCGACGATCGCGGAAACGTTTTCGGCGTCGTACCACCGCGATGCGAGCGCGGATCCGACGTCGGGCTTGTTCTGATGGTCGGCGAAGATGACTTCGATCGGCCTGTCGAGGACCTTGCCGCCGAAATCTTCAACGGCCATGCGCGCCGCGATCACCGATCCCTGGCCCGAGAGATCGGCATAGATGCCGGATTGATCGTTCAGCACGCCGATCCGCAGCGGCGTGTTTGTCGATTGCGCGGTGGCGGGCGTTGCCAACATCAACGCGCCAAGCGCGGCACCGATGCAAAGATATCTCATCGTCGTTTTCTCCCAGGAGTCAGGCTTGCCGCGGCGGTCGCGGTCCGATATACCTACCAACCGTTAGGGAGACTCACAAGGACTCATTTACATGTCACTCGGCGGACGATCCTACAAAGAAGTATGCGAGACCTTTTCCTGGGTTATCCCGGAGCGCTTCAACATCGCCGACGCGATCTGCGACCGGCACGTCGGCGCGGCGCGTACCGCCTTGATTTATGAGACCGCGGACGGTGCGGTTACGGATTTCACCTTCGAGGCGCTTCAGGAACGCTCGCGACGACTGGCGAACGCTCTCTCGGCGCAAGGTATTAATCGTGGCGACCGTATTGGAATCCTGCTGCCGCAATGCCCGGAAGCGTTGATCACACATCTTGCCGCTTATCGCATCGGCGCCATCGCTCTGCCGTTGTTCACGCTGTTCGGACCGGACGCGCTTGCCTATCGGCTCAATGACAGCGGCGCCAAGGCCGTGGTGTCGAACACCGAAGGCATCGAGAAGCTGATTCAGTTGCGCGATCAACTGACGGCCAGGCCGCTGCTGATCGCGATCGAGGATCGCGTCGATGCTTCGACGCTCGGATGGTCGGCACTGATCGAGGCCGCGTCATCCAGCCACACCACGGTCGACACCGCCGCGGAAGATCCTGCCATCATTGTCTACACGTCTGGCACGACGGGAAATCCGAAGGGCGTGCTGTATGCGCATCGTACCTTGCTCGGCCATATGCCGGGGGTCGAATTCCCGCATGATTTCTTTCCGCAGCCCGGAGATCGCATGTGGACGCCGGCCGATTGGGCTTGGGCGGGCGGTTTGATGGACGTTCTGCTGCCGTCGCTGTTCCACGGCATTCCGGTGCTTGCGAAACGCTTGAAGAAATTCGACCCCGAGGAGGCATTCTCATTGATCGGTCGGCACGGCGTGCGCAATGCATTCATGCCGCCGACCGCGCTCAAGATGATGCGTCAAGTGACGCGGCCGCAGGAGCGTTTCTCTTACTCGATGCGTTCGATCGCGAGCGGCGGGGAACGGCTCGGGGAGGAGATGCTCGGCTGGGGCCGTGAGGTCTTCGGCTTCACGATGAACGAATTCTACGGTCAGACCGAGGCCAACCTGACGGTCGGTAACTGCGCCTCCGTCATGCAACTGAAAGAGGGATCGATGGGGCGGGCGATGCCCGGTCATGTGCTGGAGGTGGTGGACGAAGGGGGGAATCCCGTGAAGCCCGGTGAGACCGGGACCATCGCCGTCAAGGCGCCCGACCCGGTGTTCTTCCTGCGTTACTGGAACATGCCCGACGCTACCAAGCAGAAGTTCTGCAATGGCTGGCTGCTGACGGGCGATACCGGCCACCGTGACGAGGAGGGATACTTCTGGTTCCACGGCCGCAACGATGACGTCATCATCTCCGGTGGCTACAGGATCGGGCCGACCGAAATCGAGGATTGCCTGATGCAGCATCCGGCGGTCGCGCTCGTCGCGGTCATCGGCGTACCGGATAGCGTTCGCGGCGAAGTGGTGAAGGCGTTCGTCGTGCCACGCGCCGGGACAACGGTGGACGATGCCCTTCGGGAAGACATGCAGCAATTCGTCAAGGCCCGCCTGTCCGCGCATGAATATCCGCGCCAGATCGAGATCCGCGATTCGCTGCCGATGACGATCACCGGGAAAATCCGTCGCAAGGATCTCCGCGACGAGGCCAATGGAGCGACGCCGTGACCTACACCACCCTCGTTGTTGAGACGCCGATTCCGGGCGTCATGCGCATCCGCATGAATCGTCCGGAGGAAATGAACACGCTGAGCCTGGAATTCCTCGATGAATTCGGGCGTGCCATCGATGCCGCGGTTGCGGCGCGCGCGCGGGTCGTGATCGTCACGGGAAGCGGGCGTGCGTTCTGTGCTGGTGCTCATCTGAAATACTTCGCCGGTCCGGATCGCATTTTCACCGAGCGCTTCAGCACGCGTGACGGCTATTTCGAGCGAATCGCGCGGCTGTTCGACAAGGTCGAAGCCATCGGCATTCCGGTCATTGCGGCCGTCAACGGTTTCGCCATGGGTGGCGGTTTTGAACTGGCGTTGGCTTGCGATTTCCGCGTCCTGGTCACCACGGCGAAGGTTGGACTTCCGGAGGCGAAGCTGGGTGCCACGCCGGGCGCCGGCGGTGTGCAAAAACTCTCCCGTCACATCGGTCGCGGCAAGGCGCTGGAGTGGATCATGCTGGCGCGCCATGTCGGCGCCGAGGAAGCGGCTGCGGCCGGTCTTGCCACCAAGGTTGTTGCGCCGGAAGCGCTGGAGAATGCGGCCCTTGACCTCGCTCGCGATCTCATGAAGGTCAGCCCGCAAGCCTTGGCGCAATGCAAGATGTCGATTCATCTCAGCGGTGACGTCGATCTGCGCAGCGCGAGGCGTTTCGGCGTCGAAGCCTTGTCGGCGCTGGTCGGCAGCGCCGACTGGCTGGAGGGCATGAGCGCTTTCGTCGAGAAGCGGCAACCGGCATTCGCACCGGACAAAGGAAAGAATTGATGGGACGCTTGTTTGATGAATTCAGTGTCGGTCAGCGGTTCGAGACGCCGTCCCGAACCATTACCGAGGGGGACATCGGGGCGTTCGCCGGGCTGACCGGCGATTATAATCCGGTCCACACCGACGAGGTGTTTGCCGCGGCGACCGGCTTCGGCGGTCGGATCGCTCACGGACCGATGGGTATCGGGATCGCGTTCGGCCTTGCCTCGCGCCTCGACCTGATCGACGGAACGGTGGTCGCATTGCTCGGCGTAACCTGGGATTTCAAGGCGCCGATGCGGCCGGGAAGCACGATTCGCGCCTTGATCGAGGTGGTCGAAACGCGCAATGTCAGTAACCCGACTCACGGTCTGCTGGGGCTGTCCATTACGTTGGTCGATGAAACCGGGAAGCCGCTCCAGGAGGGCAGCGCACGTCTCTTGATGCGGAAGACGGCGCATGAGAAAGCGAAATGGGGTCGTGTTTGATCGTAAGGAGAGGTGACCATTAGTCAGGCAGCCGCACGGACCGCGAAGGCATCCGCCGCTAAATCCGAGACACCGGATCAGAACGGCGGGGCCCGACAAATCCTCAATGCTGCGGCATGGCTGCTGCGCCATCGCGGCTACGAGGCGACGACCACGCGTGCGATCGCCGAGCGGGTCGGCATCAAGGCCGGCAGCATCTATCATCACTTCCCGTCGAAGGATGCGATCGTCGAACGCGTCATCAACGAGGGGGTGCTCGTTGTGAATAAAGCCGTCATGTCGGCGCTGGATGCCCTGCCGAAGAAGGCGACACCGCGCGACCGGCTGCAAGCTGCGATCAAGGCTCATCTGCTGTCCTCACTGGAGCACAGCGATTACACTTCGGCGTCGATCCGGGCTTTTGCGTTCCTTCCGCCAGAATTGCGCAAAACCTGCCGCGTCGAGCGGCGGCGCTATGAGGACATTTGGCAGCAGCTCATGCGGGATGCCTCGCAGTCAGGCTATATCCCCAAGGATGTCTCGCTCGATGCGGCGCGCCTGATGCTGCTCGGCGCGGTAAACTGGGCCGGCGAGTGGTATCGCCCGGGCCGCGTCCCGATCGACAAGATCGCGACCGACTTTGCGCAGATCGCGTTTGGCGCACGGCGGGCCTGACTGCTCTTTGTCAGCCCGCGTTATTCAGCCGCCTGATGTGTGATCCCGGCACCGGGCCAGCGCAGAAGCAGGATGGTTTGACGCTTGAGCGCATCCGCTTCCGCCGCCGCCTTGATGTGCCCAAAGCCACGGATCGTGAGCGGCAAGGCGGCGATCTCCACCGCAAGCGCGTGATTTGTCGCTTTCAGTTCCGGTATGATGCGTGTCCGCAGCAACGTTTCGTATTGCTCGATCATCCGCCGCTCCGATTGCCGCTCGGCCGTGTAACCGAACGGATCGGCCCAGCTTCCGCGCAGGAATTTCAGCTTGGCCAGCAGCTTGAATACCGGCATTACCCAAGGACCGAACCGCATCTTGCGCGGATGGCCGGTGACCGGATCGCGCCGCGCGAACAGCGGCGGCGCCAGATGGAAGGCAACGGTGCCACCGTCGAATTGCTTGCTCAGTCCTGCGAGGAAGTCCGTTTCGACATGCAGGCGTGCGACTTCGTATTCGTCCTTATAGGCAAGCAGCTTGTGAAAGCCGCGCGCCACCGTGACCGCAAGTTCGGTCGAACCCGGACGAACCCGATCCTCCGCGTTCGCCACGTCGGCGACAAGATCGCGGAAGCGGCGCGCGAGGTGTTCGTTCTGATAACGGAGCAGTTCGACGGCTCTGATATCGACGATATCGGCCAACGATGTCGCAAGCGGTTGCTGTTCCGCGCTGGATAGCCGTCCAAGAACGCTATCGGGATTGAATGCCAGCGCGCGTCCCCAGGCGAAGGCGCGCTTGTTCATCCCGACGGCCGCGCCGTTCAGTTCGATGGCGTGCAGAATGGACGCTTCCGTCAGCGGCACGCGGCCCTTCTGCCAGGCAACGCCCAGCGCCATCATGTTGGCGCCGACGGCATCGCCCAGCAATGCGGTCGCAAGCGCCGACAGGTCGGCGAATGACGTCTCGGCGCGCGCTGCGATACGGCGCTTCATCGCCGCGTCGGGGAAGGACAGGTCGGGATTGGCAGTGAAGTCGCCGGTCATCACCACGTGATCGTTGATCACCGCGATGGAATTCGGTGCGAGCAAACTTAGCACTTCCGGCGTTGCCGCTACCGCGAGGTCGCATCCGATCAACGTATCCGCTTCGCCGGGCGCGAGCCGCACCGGGCCTATGTCGTCCGGGCTCGCGGCAATACGAACGTGGGTGGTGACTTCGCCGCCTTTCTGCGCGAGGCCGATCTGATCCATCACCGATACGCCGCGCCCATCGAGATGCGCTGCCATGCCCAGAATGGCGCCGACGGTGACGATGCCAGTGCCGCCGATGCCGCCCGCGACAAGATTTGCAGGGCGGGATAAATCCAGCAGTGGCGTCGGCACCGCTGGTGGTGCGATCGCGTCGGATTTCGGTTTCCTCGCGACGCCGCCTTCGATCGTCACGAAACTCGGACAAAAGCCATCGACGCAGGTTGCATCCTGATTACAGGTGGTCTGATCGATCTGCCGCTTGCGGCCGAACTCGGTCTCCAATGGCACGACCGAGACGCAGTTCGACTTCCTGCCGCAATCGCCGCAGCCTTCGCAGACCGCTTCATTGATGACGATGCGCTTGCCGGCATCCGGCATCTGGCCGCGCTTGCGGCGGCGGCGCTTCTCTGCCGCGCAGACCTGATCGTAAATCAGCACCGAGACGCCGGACGTTTCGCGCAGCGCGCGCTGCACGACCTCGAGACGATCGCGCGGATCGACGATGACGCCGGACGGCAACGTTTCGTTGCGATGACGTTCTGGATCCTCGGCGACGATGCGGATGTCGCGCACACCCTCGGCCGCGAGTTGCCGTGCGATCTGCGCGACGGTGAATCCGCCTTCGGCGGTCTGGCCGCCGGTCATCGCCACGGCATCGTTGTAAAGCAGCTTATAGGTGATGGTGACGCCGGCCGCGATCGCAGCCCGGATCGCCAGCAGGCCGGAATGGGCGTAAGTGCCGTCGCCCAGATTGACGAAAACGTGCTTGGTGCTCGTGAATGGCGCTTGCCCGATCCAGCTCGACCCTTCCGCGCCCATTTGCGTGAATGTCGTGGTGTCGCGATCCATCCATTGCGCCATGTAGTGGCAGCCGATGCCGGCCAGCGCGCGACTTCCCTCTGGCACCAACGTCGAGCGATTGTGCGGACAGCCGGAGCAGAAGTAGGGCAGGCGTTTCGCCAGCGCCGGCTCGAGGGCTTGACCTGCTGCGTCGTCGGAAAGGAAACGCGACGGCAGCTGATCGCCCAGTCCCAATCCCGCGAGACGTTTGGCAATGACGCGGGCCAGGTGATCGACGGAAAATGCCGCGCGCGGCGACAGCAGCGGCTGCCCGTGTTCGTCGATCTTGCCGACCAGTCGTGGCTTGCGGATGGAATCGCCGGTGAGCAGAACGCGCGCCACCTGATCTTCCACTAGCGGGCGCTTCTCTTCGACGATCAAAATCTCTTCGGCATCGCCGCAATGCTCGCGCACAAAATCGGGATCAAGCGGCCACGGCATTCCGATGGCGCAGAAGCCGATACCCAATGTCGCGAGCCGATCAATATCGAGGCCGAGCATCGAGAGCGCTTGCATCACGTCGAGCCGCGATTTGCCGACAGTGACAATCATCAGCCGGCGGTGCTGCCGGCCGGGATCGACGATCGCGCGGTTGAGTCCGTTGGCGCGGCCGAAGACAATCGCCGCCGGAAGTCGCAGATCGAACAACCGGCGCTCCTGTTCGAGCGGCGTATCCGGCCAACGGATCGACACGTCGGTCGGCAGTCCCGGGGGCTGAACGATGTGCGGCACCACATCGGCGAGTTCGACAGTGGCGGCCGAATCCATTGTGTCCGCGAGCGCTTTCATGCCGACCCAAAGCCCGGTCGCGCGCGACATGGCCCAGCCGATCAGGCCGAAGCGCATCACCTCCGCGACGTTAGCCGGGTGCAGCACCGGCATCGATGCGTCGAGGAAGGCGTAATCTGACTGCGACGGCAGGCTCGCCGATTTGCACGCATGATCGTCACCCGCGATAGCGAGAACGCCGCCAAACGGTGCAGTACCCGCTGCGTTGGCGTGCTTGAGCGCGTCGCCGGAACGATCGACGCCGGGGCTCTTTGCGTACCAGATCGAAAACACGCCATCCCGTGTCGCGCCGGGTGACAGGCTGATCTGCTGCGTTCCCCATACGCTGGTGGCGGCGAGGTCCTCGTTCAGGCCCGGCTGAAAAACGATGTCGTCCTGCGCGAGGTGACGTTTTGCGGACCACAATTCGCGGTCATAGGTGCCCAGCGGCGAGCCACGATAGCCGGAGATAAATCCCGCGGTGTTCAATCCGGCAGCGCGATCGAGGCGCCGCTGCATCAGCGGCAGGCGGACCAGGGCCTGCACGCCGGTCAGGTAGATGCGCCCCGTGTCGAGGCTATATTTGTCATCAAGCGAAACTGGCGCATCGGCTGGACTGCTCATGCGATCCTCAAAGCCGCTTCGCGACTTCTTCGAGCATGACCTCGGTCGCGCCGCCGCCGATCGACTGGACGCGCGCGTCGCGCGTCATTCGCTCGATGACGCTTTCCCGCATGAAGCCCATGCCGCCATGGAACTGAAGGCAATCGTACATCACGGCGTTGACCAGTTCGCCGCAATAGGCCTTTACCATCGAGACTTCGCGGGTAACGTCGCGTCCCTGCGCATCGCCCCATGCGGCGGCGTAAACGAGCTGCCGTCCGGCCTCGACTTCCGCGGCGCGCATGGAAATCCGTTGCCGGATGCCTTGCTTTTCCCACAACGGTGCACCGAAGGCCCGGCGTGTTTTCAGATAGGCGACCGTCAGATCGAGCGCGGCCTGCGCTTCGCCCATGGCCATAGCGCCGATCACCGTGCGCTCGTTCTGGAAGTTGCGCATGATGGCGTAGAAGCCTTTGCCCTCTTCGCCGAGCACCGCGTCGTGCGGCACCAGGCAATCCTCGAACACCAGTTCAGCGGTGTCGGACGAGCGCCAGCCGTGCTTGTCGAGCGCCCGACTGACGCGGAAGCCCGGCGTTCCCTTCTCGATGAGGAACATGGTGATCGCCTTGCTGCCGCCCGATAAGTCGCCGGTCTTTGCAGCGACGCAATAAAGATCGGCGTGGACGCCGTTGGTGATGAACATCTTCGCGCCGTTCAGCACATAGCCGGCGTCGGTCTTGCGCGCGGTGGTGCGAATACCTTTAACGTCCGAACCTGCATCCGGCTCAGTCACGCCGACGGCGCAGATCGCTTCGCCCGAAACGATCTTCGGCATCCACCGCGCTTTCTGTGCCTCGCTGCCGGCATTGAAAACGTGGACCGAGGCCATGTCGGTATGGACCAGCGCGGTGATCGCGAGGCCGGAGAAGGTCGAGCGGCCGAGTTCTTCCGCGAACACCACGCTGCCCAACGTGTCCATGTTCGATCCGCCGTAAATTTCCGGATAGCGGATGCCGAAGAAGCCCAGCGAGCCCATGCGCCGCAATACCTCGCGCGGGATGAAGCCCTGTTGCTCCCATGCATCCCCGTGCGGCTTGATTTCTTCCTCGACGAAGCGGCGGATCTGATCGCGCAGCATCTCGTGCTCGGCAGTGAAAAACGGCGATTGTGTTTGCACGAGTCCGTTCATTTGCGATCTCCATTATCGATCCAAAACGGATCGGCTTCCGATCCGGGCTGCCGCCGTGTACGGTCCGGATTTCTCGCTTCCCTATCTAACAGTTGTTAGGTATAAGGCATCGCGAGACTGACCGCAAGCCGGGCCAAGGCGATCCTCCGGCTGGAAGGGACATGATGACTGCATCACGATTTGAGGCGCTGGTCGAGACGTTGCGAAGCCGGCACAGCACTATTCTGCAGGGCGGGGGTGAGGCGCTGGTCAAGCGTCATCGGGCGCGCGGCAAGATTCCCGTGCGCGATCGCGTCGACTTGTTGCTTGATGCCGGTAGTCCGTTTCTCGAATTGTCACCGCTCGCGGCTCACGGACTGTACGGCGGTGAATTGCCGTCGGCGGGGATCGTCACGGGGATCGGCATTGTTCACGACACGCCCTGCATAGTGATCGCCAACGATGCGACCGTGAAGGGCGGATCGTTCTTCGCAGAAACCGTCCGCAAGCATCTGCGCGCGCAGGAGATCGCCGAGGAGCATCGGCTTCCCTGCATTTATCTTGTCGATTGCGGTGGTGCGTTTTTGCCGGAGCAGGACCGCGTGTTTCCGGATCGCGATCACTTTGGCGGTACGTTTTACAATCAATGCCGGATGTCGGCGGCGGGCATTCCGCAGATTTCGGCGGTATTCGGTGGCTGCACTGCGGGCGGTGCGTACATTCCGGCGCTGTCCGATGAATCGGTGATGGTGCGTGGCACCGGCCGCATCCATCTCGGCGGACCGCCCATCGTCAAGGCGGCCATCAATGAAATCGTCGATGGTGAAACGCTGGGTGGCGCGGATATGCACGCGACCGTCTCCGGCGTGACCGATCATGTCGTCGATAACGAAACCGCGGCCATCGGCAGGCTTCGTGAAATCGTGCTGGGGTTCGGCACGTTGCGCCGCGTGGCGCAGCCACCTTTCACGCCGATGCCCCCGGCTGGCGATCCGGAGGAACTGGCCTCGCTGGTGCCGGTCGATCTGAAAAAGCCTTATGATGTTCGCGCGGTGATTTCGCGGATCGTCGACGGCGGCGAACTGCATGAATTCAAGCCCGCCTATGGCGCATCGCTGGTCACCGGCTTCGCGCGCATCCACGGTTTTCCGATCGGCATTCTCGCCAACAATGGCGTGCTGTTCTCGGAGTCGTCGGTGAAGGGCGCCCATTTCATCGAGTTGTGCGATCAGCGGCATATTCCGCTGCTGTTCCTTCAGAACATCACCGGCTTCATGGTGGGAACCGAAGCCGAGCGCGCCGGCATCGCCAAGCATTCCGCGAAGCTGGTCTACGCGGTGTCCAACGCGCGCGTGCCCAAATACACGGTGCTGATCGGCGGATCATATGGCGCCGGCAATTACGGCATGTGCGGACGTGGATTCCGGCCGCGTTTCCTGTTCACCTGGCCGAATTCACGCATCGCCACCATGAGCTCCGACGTGGCCGCCACTGTCGTCACCGAGTTGCGCCGGCAGAGCCTGAAAGGCAGCGGTGATGAAGCGGCCATCGCCGAACTGGATCGCCGCACCCGCGAACAGTTCGAGGAGCAGAGCGACCCGTATTACGCGACGGCGCGGCTCTGGGATGATGGAATCATCGAGCCGGCGCAGACCCGCGACGTGTTGGGGCTTTGTCTTTCGCTCTCTGCCGATGAGCCGCGCGACCAGTCGGCGCGACCCGTTTACCGTATGTAGGACAAGGCATGTTTCGTACGCTTCTCATTGCCAATCGCGGCGAAATCGCCGTTCGCATCATCCGTACGGCAAAGCGCCTCGGCTTGCGCACAGTCGCGGTCTATTCGGATGCCGATCGCGACGCCATGCATGTCAGGCTCGCTGATGTCGCGGTGCCGATCGGATCCGCGCCCGCGCGCGACAGTTATCTCCGCGCCGATCGCATCGTTGGCGCGGCACTAGCCGCCGGTGCCGATGCCATTCACCCCGGTTATGGTTTCCTGTCCGAACGCACGGACTTGCCGCAGCTTTGCCAGCAACACGGTCTCGTCTGGGTTGGCCCGCGCGTCGAGGCTATCGCCGCGATGGGATCGAAGATCGAAGCCAAGCGTCTCGCTGTCGCGGCAGGCGTGCCGGTCGCGCCGGGTTACGACGGCGAAGATCAGAGCGATGAGCGCCTTGCTGCCGAAGCGGAGCGCATCGGTTTGCCGGTGATGATCAAGGCATCGGCCGGCGGCGGCGGCAAGGGAATGCGGCCGGTGCATGACGTGGCCGCACTTCGGGACTCGCTGATCGCGGCGCGCCGCGAGGCGGAAGCGGCGTTCGGCGACGGCCGCCTGCTGATCGAGAAACTGATTGAGCGGCCGCGCCATGTCGAGGTTCAGATTCTTGGCGACAAGCATGGCAATCTCGTACATCTCTTCGAGCGGGATTGCTCGGTCCAGCGTAACAATCAGAAGCTCCTCGAGGAAGCTCCCGCGCCGAACCTGTCCAAACAGGCTCGCCACGCGCTTCACCGCTACGCGGTGCAGTTAGCCTCAAGCATCGGATATGATTCGGTCGGTACGATGGAGTTCATGGTCGATGCGAAGACGGAAGATATCTTCTTCCTCGAAATGAACACCCGCCTGCAAGTCGAGCATACGGTGACGGAGGAAATCACCGGCCTCGATATCGTGGAGTGGCAATTGCGGGTCGCCGCCGGCGAAAAATTGCCGTTCAAGCAGGATGACATCGGCTGTCGCGGGCACGCGATTCAGGCGCGTCTTACCGCGGAGCGAGCCGACCAGGGCTTCCGCCCCGATACCGGAAAAATCGAACTGTGGGCGCCGCCGGCTGATGTGCGCATCGACAGCGGCGTCGCGACAAGGACCACCATCGGGCTGCACTACGACAGCCTGCTGGCCAAGGTAATTGCCGTCGGAAGCGATCGCGATAAAGCAGTTGCGCAGCTCGCGACAGCGCTTGAGCACCTGACCGTGCTGGGGCCGGCGACCAACCGTGCGTTCCTGTGCGATGCGCTGCGTACCGCCGACTTCGCCGAAGGCCGCGCAACGACCCGGCTGATCACCGAGAATTGGCCGAGCGGCTGGACGTATGATCCGGAAGATATGGCTCTGGCGCGTCGCATGGCCGCACTCGTTGTCCGGATCGCGCGCGGCTCGTCGCTACAGCAGTCGCCGTGGTCTGGAAAATCCGGCTTTCGCGTGCTCGGCCCCGGTGGTCGCACCAGCGTCAGCCATCTCACGGTCAAGAGCGACACCGATGCCTGGGCCATAACGGTGGCAGGGGACGGCGATCAGTTCACGATCTCCGATTCCGGGGGCGTTCTTGCCGTTGTCGCTACGGCGTCGGAGAATATCCTCGTCACGCGGGTCGGCGAGACGACCTATCGTTTTCCGTTCGCCGTTGATGGTCATCGCGTCGCGATCCGCGCCCGATCGGTCGAAGCGAGCTTCGATGTTCGTCTCACGGCGGATGCTGCGCTGGAAAGCGGCTCTGCTGCGAACAATGCCGATCCCAACAACATCACCGCGATGATGCCGGGCCTGCTGGCGGACGTCATGGTAGCGGAGGGCGATGCGGTCGAAGCCGGGCAAACGGTAGCTGTCCTTGAATCGATGAAGCTGTTCACCGATCTGAAGGCGGTTTGCGCCGGGAAGGTCACACGGGTCGCGGCGGAAAAAGGCAAGACCGTTCGCGCCGGCCAATTGATCGTATCGATCGAGCCGGCGAATGCCGCAAATTCCTAACGGGGGAGGTCAGATTGGCGGGTCTATGGTTTGAGGAGTTTTCAGTCGGGCAGACGTTTGATCATCCGATCACCCGCACGGTGACGGAAATGGACAACATGTTGTTTTCCAACATGACGCTCAATCCGCAACCGCTGCACATCGATTTTCATTTCGCCGCGAAGACCGAATTCGGCAAGCCGCTGGTGAATTCGTTGTTCACACTCGGACTGATGATCGGGATATCGGTGCACGATACGACGCTGGGCACCACCATCGCCAACCTCGGGATGACCGATGTGAATTTCCCCGCTCCAGTTTTTCATGGTGATTCGATCCGTGTCGTGACCACGGTGGAAGCGGTCCGCGCCAGCGGATCGCGCCCTGACGCGGGACTGGTGACCTTCCGGCATCGGGCCTTCAACCAGAACAATCAGGAGGTCGCCAATTGCAGCCGCGTGGCCTTCATGCGGAAGCGGCCTGCCGAGAAGGCGAAATAGTCCTCGCCTGCTCGCTTCGACGGAATCTCAAACATTTAAAATGACAGGGAGGGATCACCATGGATTTGTCATCGAAGGCCATTTCCCGGCGAGGGGCTATCGGCGTTACGCTCGCGGGTGCCGCCGCAGCGGTCGCATCGCCAGCCATTGCCCAGTCGCAACCGACGTTGAAGTGGCGAATGGTCACCAGCTATCCGAAAAGCCTCGATGCGCTCGACGGCGGCTGCCGGATGCTGGCGAAAATCGTCAGCGATCTGACCGATGGGAAATTCGACATTCAGGTTTTCGCCGCTGGTGAGGTCGTCCCGGCGTTGCAGGTGCTCGATGCCGTGCAGAGCAATACCGTCGAAATGGGACATTCGGCGAGTTATTACTACATCGGCAAGAATCCGGCGCTGGCGTTTGACACCTGCCTGCCGTTCGGGCTCAACGCGCGGCAGCAGAATGCATGGATGACGCACGGTGGCGGTGCGGCGCTGATGCAGGAGGTGTTCGCGCCTTACAACCTTCGTGTCTTCCCCGCCGGCAATACCAGCGCGCAGATGGCCGGCTGGTTTCGCAAAGAGATCAAGACGGTCGAGGATTTTCAGGGCCTCAAGTTCCGTACCGGCGGATTGGCGGGACAGGTGCTGGCCAAGCTCGGCGTGGTTCCGCAGCAGCTTGGTGCGGCAGACGTTTATCCGGCACTCGAGCGTGGCACCATCGATGCGGCCGAGTGGGTCGGTCCCTATGATGACGAACGTCTGGGTCTGCAAAAGGTCGCCAAATATTATTATGCACCCGGTTGGGCCGAGGGGTCCGCGCAGGTCTCGCTCTATGTCGGCCAGAAGCACTGGGATGACCTTCCGGCAAACTACAAGGCCGCCATTGAAGCTGCCTGCGCCACGGTCAACGGTTGGATGCTGGGCAAATACGATAACGGTAATCCCGCCGCACTCAAGCGTCTGGTTGCCGCTGGCGCGCAAGTGCGCATCTACTCGCGAGAGGTTCTGAATGCACTGTATGATGCAACGGAAAAACTCTATGCCGAGTTGAGCGCGCAGAATCCACAATTCAAGAAAGTCTACGAGTCCTGGAGCGCGTACCGGCAGGAGGAACTGTTCTGGTGGCGCGTCAACGAATTGTCGTTCGACAGTTTCTCCGCCGCCCGCTTCGGGCGCTGAGCGGCGCACGCGTTTGGATCAGGGCTTCGCTTTCGGCGGCGTCGGGAGCGAAGCCCTGTTATTATCATATCACACATCTTCATGACCACGCTGTTCGCGTGTTATAGCGACGATATTCAAACTCGATGGATGGCCGGCATCATGCGTTCGTTTCTGTTCGTTCCTGCGGACTCGGAAAAGAAACTTTCCAAGGGGCTCGGGACCGCAGCCGATGCCTTAATTCTCGATCTTGAGGATTCTGTTGTTGCTGACCGCAAGCCGCAGGCGCGAACGGTCGCGCATGGCTTTCTGTCTGACCAAGTTGCCAAACCCAAGCGTCCCTATTTGATCGTGCGGGTCAACGCGCGCGACAGTGGGCTGACCGAGGCCGATCTCGACGCAGTCATGCCGGCGCGGCCGGACGCTATCATGTTGCCGAAAGCGGAGGGCGGGGTCGATGTGAGTTATCTCGATGCGCAACTGGCGCGTCGTGAGCAGGCGCATGGAACTTCCATTGGCCACACCAGGATTCTGGTGGTAGCCACCGAAACGGCGAAAGCGATTTTCCAACTCGGGACCTATGCCGGGGCGAGCGCGCGGCTCTGCGGTCTGACGTGGGGTGCCGAGGATCTAGCCGCCGATATCGGCGCCGAATCGAAGCATGATGCGGACGGCCGTTACATCGAGCCGTTTCGTCTTGCGCGCTCCTTGTGTCTGTTCGGCGCCGTTGCTGCCGGCGCGCAACCGATTGATTCCGTCTATCCGGCATTTCAGGACCGCGATGGATTACGTCGCGAGTGCGAGGAAGCGCGGCGCGACGGCTTTACCGGAAAAATGGCAATCCATCCCGGGCAGGTGGATATTATCAATGATGTGTTCACGCCAAGCGAAGCCGCCATCGCGGAGGCCCGAGCCGTGATCGCCGCATTCGCGGCCAATCCGACCGCGGGAGCCGTGAGCCTCAACGGACGCATGCTCGATATGCCGCACCTCAAGCTGGCGCAACGGCTGCTCGCGCGCGTCCCTTCATAGGCGATTGGGGGCGGTCCCGGCCTTATGTAACGGAGCGGGGGCTCAAGGCTCCGAACGACGCCGGATCATAAGTAAGCTTGTACTGCATGTCGGCAGCAACGATTGGCTGCTTGCAGTGATCGCAAATCACCGAGGCATGAAAGTCATGGCCGCAAGCCGTGTGCTTCAGCAGAAGCGGTAGCTTACCCTTCGAGAGCCAGCGGTCGCCCCAGCGCAGCATCACGATGAAGGGGCCGTAGAGGTCGCGTCCCATATCGGTGAGGAGATATTCGTAACGATCGGGCGAGCTTTGGTATTGCCGGCGGTAGAATACTCCGTTCGCGACAAGGCGAGACAGGCGATCGGTCAGAATATTCGGCGCAATCTCGAGCTCGGTCAGAATTTTGTCGTATCGCCTATTGCCGAAGAATGCCTCGCGGACGACCATGAAACTCCATTTGTCACCGATGATTTGCAATGCCCGGGAAACCGAGCTCGGGCGCCCGAGCAGGAAGCGGTTTCCATCCGAGGCTCGCCGGGTGTTGCGGCCGGCCTTCGCGGGATAGCGCCCCGCGCCGGGGCCATCCCGATAGGTTACTTCGCGTGCGCCGACGCTCTCACCACAATGGGAGCAGGCAACCACGGGATGGCATGCGCAGCCGCAGCTCATGTGAATCAGCGTCAAGGGCACCGGCTTGCCATCGGCCAGCCAACGATCGCCGAACTGCATCAAGGCGATGAAGCTCGGATACAAATCGAATCCCATCTTGGTAAGGCGATATTCCTTGCGTTGCGAGGAACCGCTCGCGACCTGACGGAAGATCGCAAGTTGCGTCAGCTTCCGCAGGCGATCGGTGAGTGTCGCGCGCGGAATGCCGAGCGCCGAACGGAACGCCTCGAATGTCTGCGTTCCGAAAAAGGCCTCGCGGATGATCAGAAATGCCCACGCGTCCGAAACGATATCGAGCGTCCGCGCGACCGAGCAGTTTCGTTCGCGCCGCGCGACGCCCGAGCGAGTCTTGGCGGACTTTGGAGCTGATCTGACCGGAGGTTTCGCCGTCCGGATCCTGGCGGTGGCGGGCATCGTGAGCAGGTCTCGTCGTAGGCGGCGGTGGCAGGTGTTTTGAACGGTGCGCTCGTTTACCACATCATCGCGATTGACTCTCCGGAAATGTAAGTCTAGTTATGCATGTAAATACAGTCTAGTTATGCATGTGACTGGAAAAGCGACAAGCGCATCGAACAACCTGGGGAGGAAGGATACGATGGCTGGAACTCGAGGAATGTTGATCGCAGTGGCCGCCGCCGCTTTGCTGATCAATCCGGCGGCGGCGCAATCCGGCGCCATCTCGGACAATGTCGTCAAGATCGGCGTACTGACCGATATGTCAGGTCAATTCTCGCACGAATCTGGCGAGGGCGCGGTCACCGCGGTCAAGATGGCTGTCGAGGATTTCGGCGGCAAGGTGCTGGGCAAGCCGATCGAAGTCGTGGTTGCGGACCATCAGAACAAACCCGATGTTGCATCGGCGTTGGCGCGCAAATGGTTCGACGTCGAAAAGGTCGACATGATCGCCAACCTCATCAACTCGTCGATTGCGCTTGGCGTCTCGCAGCTTGCAAAGGAAAAGGACCGGATCGCCATCGTCAACGGCTCCGGTTCGTCACGCCTGACCAACGACGCCTGTACGCCGAACAGCATTCATTATGCTTACGACACCTATGCACTCGCGAAGGGAACCGGTGCGGCGCTGCTGAAGGCTGGAGAGAAGAGCTGGTACTTTCTAACAGCCGACTATGCTTTCGGTCATGCGCTTGAGTCTGATACCAGCGCGATCGTCAAGGCGCTGGGTGGCGAGGTTGTGGGTTCAGTGCGCTATCCGCCGGAAACCTTCGACCAGTCGTCATTTCTGCTGAAGGCGCAGGCGTCGAAAGCGCAGGTGGTCGCGCTGGCCGGCTCCGGCACGGTGCTGGTCAACGCGGTGAAGTCGGCGCAGGAATTCGGCATCCGGAAGGGTGGACAGGAACTGGCCGGCTTGCTGGTCTGGATCACCGACATCAAGAGCATGGGACTCGACCTCGCGCAGGGGCTGGTGCTGACCAACGCATTTTACTGGGATCGTGACGACGAGACGCGCGCGTGGTCGAAGCGGTTCTACGAGCGGATGAAGCGGATGCCGCACATGGGCGATGCCGGCGACTATTCGTCGACCATGCACTACCTCAAGGCCATCGCAGCGGCCGGTACTGACGATGCACAAGCGGTGATGCGCAAGATGCGTGAAATCCCGGTGAATGACTTCTTCGCCAAGAACGGCAAGATCCGTGAGGACGGCCGGATGGTGCACGACATGTACGTGTACGAAGTCAAGAAGCCGTCCGAATCGAAGGGCGAGTGGGATTACTACAAACTACGCGAAGTGATCCCGGGAGATCAGGCTTTCCGCCCACTCAAGGACAGCGCCTGTCCGCTGGTCAAGAAGGGCTGACGTCAGCTTTTGGGTTCGGTTTGATCCCTCGCGGTGTGGCGCCGGTATTGTTCATGTCGCGAGGGAGGTTTCGCAGGAGGGTCCTCAGATGGGTTCGATAAGTAAGCCGAGATGAGGCGTACAGATGTCGAAAGTTTGTGAGGTTGTTCGATGAGTAATCGCCCGGGACCGGACGCGAGAGCCGCTTACATTCACTTTCGCGCGATGACGACGCGATGGGGAGATAACGACGCCTATCGTCATATGACCAACGTGACGTATCTCTCCTTCTTCGATTCCGCGGTGTGTCAGTATCTGATCGAAAACCGCGTCCTGGATGTCGAGGCGAGCCCGGTCGTGGGCTTGGTTGCTGAGACCAATTGCAGATACTTCAAGGAGATTGCGTTTCCGTCGATTGTCAATGTCGGGATGCGGATCGGTCATCGGGGGAACAGCAGCATTCGCTATGAGATCGGCCTGTTTCGTGACGACGATGATCTGGCCTGTGCGCAAGGATTCTTAGTCCACGTTTACGTCGAACGAAAATCAGGACGTCCTGTATCGATACCGAACGATATCTCCTTGGCCGTCGCGCCATTGCACCGGCATCTGGTGAACTAGAAAAGAGGGGCGGGCATGGACATGTCGGGACGTATCGCGTTGAACGCATCGAAGCAGCGCGTATGGGAAGCGCTCAATGATCCGGATATCCTCAAGGCCTGTATTCCCGGCTGCGAAAGTCTGGAAAAGACGTCCGATGATGGATTTGCCGCGATCGCGGTTCTCAAGGTCGGTCCGATCAAGGCCAGGTTTCAGGGCAAGGTCCGCTTGTCGGATATCGTTGCGCCCACAAGCTATACGATTGCCGGCCAGGGCCAGGGTGGAATCGCAGGATTCGCTGCCGGCAGCGCCAAGGTCGCGCTTGAGGAAATCGATCCGCAGACCACCGAGTTGTCCTATTATACTGAAGCTCGAGTTGGTGGAAAAATCGCGCAGCTTGGAGCGCGCCTGATCGATTCCACGGCAAGGAAGCTCGCCGCTCAGTTCTTTGAGCAGTTTGGTACGCAGGTTTCCAGTGCGGCGCGGGCCGCAGGCATAGAGCGACGACCTCACGCGGAATAAGGCAAGCATCGTGGCTGATATCGAATGCACGGTTGAAAATAGTGTAGCGATGGTGACGCTAAATCGTCCAACCGTGCGCAACGCCGTAACGTTGTCGATGTGGAGGGACATCGCGCGCATCTTTTCGGAACTGGAAAGAAAGCGGAACGTTCGAGCGATCATTCTCACCGGTGCGGGCGGCAACTTCAGCGTGGGGGCCGATGTCTCCGAATTCTCCATTGTGCGGTCGAACGCACAAGACAGCACGGATTATGAAATTGCCGTCGATGCCTCGTCCGAAGCAATTGCCAACGTGCCGCAACCGGTCATCGCGGCGATCGACGGCTACTGCCTCGGTGGTGGATGCCATCTGTCGATGGCGTGCGATTTTCGTTTCGCAAGTCCGATGGCTGAGATCGGCATTCCGTCCGCCAATCTATCGATTGTCTATGGGGTTCAGAGCACCAAGCGGCTCCTGGGATTGGTCGGGCTCACGGCGGCGAAGCGTATGCTCTATACGGCCGAACGTATCCGCGCGTCCGAGGCCTTGCATATGGGTCTTGTCGATCGTCTGAATGACGATCCGCGAGACGAAGCGCGACGCTTCGCGGCACAAATCCTCGAGAAGGCGCCACTTTCGATCGCAGGCGCGAAATACATCTTGAACCAGGCCTCGATGGGAGAAAGCGGGGCACTCGCGCAAACAATGATCGACAGCGCATCGGATAGCGAAGACTATCGCGAGGCGCGGCTGGCGTTCGCTGAAAAGCGACGTCCCGCATTCAAAGGGCTTTGAGCATGAAGCCTCCGCCATTCGACTACCTTGCCGCAGACTGTGTCGAGGCCGCTGTTCAGGCGCTAGCTGGTGCCGGGGGTGACGGCAAGCTGATCGCCGGCGGCCAAAGTCTGATGCCGATGCTCAACTTCCGGCTGCTTCGGCCTTCGATATTGATTGATATCAACCGAATTCCTGATCTTGCCTATATCCGTGACGACGGCAACGAAATCTGCATCGGCCCGCTGGCGCGGCATCGTATGTTGGAAACATCCGATGTCATTGCAAGGCAATTTCCAGTCCTGCACGAGGCGATGGGATACGTTGCCCACTTGGCCATCCGCAATCGCGGTACGATTGGTGGAAGTCTTTCGCACGCTGATCCCGCAGCTGAGTTGCCGATGATGTCGCTGCTGCTCGACGCGTGCCTCGTGGTGCAATCACTCTCCGGACGTCGAACGATCACAGCTCGGGATTTCTTTCTCGGCGCCCTGACCACGGCACTCGAGGAAGGTGACATGCTTGTCGAGGTGCGCCTGCCGAAATTGCCAAAAGGAACCGGATGGGCATTCGAAGAGGTTGCGCGGCGCTCCGGCGACTTTGCATTGGCATCCGTAGCGGTGATCATAGGCAGCGATGGCGACAGGATTTCCGATCTGCGCATCGGCATGATGGGTATCGGCGAAACGCCGATGCGTGCACTAGATGCTGAGCGCATTCTGACGGGGCAGCGCTATAGCGAGGCTACAGTTACTGCGGCTGTCGAAGCGATACGTGCCGCGGTTGAGCCAAATACCGATCTGCACGCGTCCGCGGAATATCGCAGGCATCTGGTCGGCGTTCTGGCACAGCAAGCCCTTGCCAGGGCGTGGGCTCGATTACGGGAGGCTACACAATGACCGAGCCCGTCATTGTTCGCGTCAACGTCAACGGGGTCGAGTATGCAAGGCGGGTCGAACCGCGGCTTCTCCTATCCGATTTTCTTCGCAACGATCTCGGGCTGACGGGGACGCACGTTGGATGTGAACATGGCGTTTGCGGTGCCTGCACAGTGCTGGTGAACGGCGACAGCGTCAGGTCCTGCCTTCTGCTGGCGATACAGCTCGATGGCGCGAAGGTCGAAACCGTCGAAGGGCTTGGTACCGCCCAGGCATTGCATTCGGTTCAGAAAGCTTTCCATGAACACCATGCCTTGCAGTGCGGCTTTTGTACGCCGGGGATGCTGATGACGACGATTGATCTGTTGCGGAAATCGCCTTTGGCGAATGACGAGGACATTCGCGAGGGACTGTCCGGAAATCTCTGCCGCTGTACTGGCTACCAGAACATTGTTCGTGCCGTGCGTCAGGCCGCGGACCAATTGAACACGCTCGCGACTGACGAGGCCATATCATGAAAATGCATGTTTTGACCGGCGGCCGTTTGAAAATGCGCAAGCATATCTACTTCCCCGATGCCGATCGAAGTGAGACGATCGAGCTGCCGGTGAATTGCATTCTACTTCGGCATTCGAAAGGCAACGTATTGTTCGATACCGGTTGTCACCCGGATATCGTCACTAACGTTGAAGGACGATGGGGGCCGTTGGCGCGGGTCATGGCGCCGCTGATGTCGGCCGAGGACAATGTCATCAGTAGCTTGAAGGCGGTGGGATTGGCGCCGGACGACATCGACATCGTGGTTTGCTCACATCTGCACCCGGACCATTGTGGTTGCAATCAGTTCTTCAAGAAAGCTCGCATTTTAGCACGTGCGGAAGAACTAGAGGCCGCACGAAGCGCGGATGCCCTCGGTGCTGGGTATCTGCCTGTCGAGTGGGATTACCCCCTCAATTATCAGGCGGTGACAAACGATCTTGATCTTTTCGACGATGGCGCCATTCGGCTGATGCATTTGCCAGGTCATACGCCGGGAACGATGGGCGCGCTGGTGACCCTGAAGCACAGCGGGCGTTTCTTGCTGGCGGCGGATGCCGTCAGCATCCGGGAAAATCTGGATGGCGATATCATTCCGAAAAATACCTGGAACAGAGAGCTCTGTCGCGACAGCTTCGCGAAGATTCGAGCCATGGAGGCAGACGGTGCAACCGTAATTTGCGGGCATGACGATGCGCAATGGCAGTCACTGCGCAAGCTGGCCAATGGTTATGACTGAAGCATTGCCAAAGTCGGCTACTGCGTCTCGGGAAGCCGAGGAACTCGCCACGCGCCCCAAGATAGTGGGAGCCAGTGTCAAACGCACTGAAGATCCCCGGTTGCTGACTGGCAAGGGTGCGTATGTCGATGATCGTAAAGTCCCCGGTATGCTGCATGTCGCATTCCGGCGCAGCGATCATTCTCATGCGTTGATCAAGGCAATCGATTGCGGCGCGGCCCGCGACGCTGATGGCGTCGTTGCGGTATTTACCGCCGAGGATATGAGGGAGGTCAACGCGGTCTTCGCGACCTCGCGAATGAAGAACTATTACGCCACGCCGATTACCGGGTTGGCCATTGGGAAGGTGCGTTACGTTGGCGAACCCGTAGTCGGGGTGATCGCGCAAAGCCGCTATCTCGCCGAGGATGCGCTTGAATTAGTCGACATCACGTATGAGCCTTTGCCCGTTGTGATTGATCCTGAGGAGGCGGCGAAGCCGTCTTCGGCGCTTCTTCATGAGGAAGCCAATACCAACGTCCTGTGTTCTCGGGAGTTTAAAACCGGAGACGCCGAGGCGGCGATCGCAAGCGCAGCTGTTCGCGTCTCGGGGCGTTTCCGGTTCCATCGCAAGACGCCGACCGCGATGGAGAATCGCACGTACCTCGCCGAATATGAACCGGGCCGGGACGAACTCACGCTTTATACGTCATCCCAGGTGCCGGGAATTATCCGCGATGCGCTATCGGATGCGTTCGACATGCCGGGAAGTCAGTTGCGCGTAGTTGCTCCTGATGTCGGTGGTGGTTTCGGTGGAAAGGCCTCGCTCTATCCTGAAGAAATATTCGTCGCATTCGCCGCGCGTCGTCTCGGACGGGCGGTGAAATGGACCAGCGATCGGATGGAAGATCTCGCTGCCACCAGCCAGGGCTTCGACCAGATCGTCAATGCCGAACTGGCACTGGATGCCGAAGGGAATGCCATAGCTCTTAGGGCGGAGGTGATCGGTGACGTTGGCGCCTATTCGATTTATCCATGGACGGCGGTGATCGAGCCGGTTCAGGTCGTGAGTTTCTTGCCCGGCCCTTACAAGATCGCCAACTATCTCGGACGCGTCCGGGGCATCGCCACCTCCAAGCCGCCGACCGGACCGTATCGGGGCGTTGGCCGTCCGACATCCACCTTTGTGACCGAGCGTTTAATGGACATGGCCGCGCAGCGGCTTGGCATGGACCCTATCACGTTGCGTCTGCGAAATATGATCCAGCCCGATGAGTTTCCCCACCGTATCGGGTCGGGAATCATTTGGGATCAATGTGCGTTTACTGAATGCCTCAATGCCGCGTGTGGGAAGGCCGATTACCAAGAACTGCGCGCGAGGCAAGCGGAAGCGCGAGCCGCGGGCCGCTGGTTCGGCATCGGTGTCGCTTGTTACGCGGAACTGACTGGCATTGGATCGCGCATCTCGGTGGCGCCGGGAATGCCGATTAACACCGGCACCGAGACGGCGAAGATCGCCATCGATTCGACCGGTGCCGTGACCGCGGCCTTCGGCGTCACGGCGATGGGACAGGGCCTCGAGACAACGCTTGCCCAGGTGGTTGCTGAACATCTCGGTGGGCGGGTCGAGGATATCCGGGTGATTCAGGGCGATAGCGCGGCGGTGCCGAACGCCACCGGAAGTTATGCCAGTCGCAGCGCTGTGCTCGCGGGTGGCGCGGCGACGCTTGCCGCACAGGAGGTCAAGGAGAAGATCATCCGCGCCGCGTCTCATCTGCTTGAGGCCGCATCGGAAGATCTCGTTGTCGAGGATGGCAAGGTTTCGGTCGTAGGCACCGATAGAACTTTGACGTTCCGACAGTTGGCGAGAGCGGTTTATCTCGAGATGGGACGTATTCCGGCCGACAAGCGGGAAGAACTGACGTCAACCAAAACCTATGATCCTGTATTTGGCACCAGCGCAACCGCCGCGCATCTCGCCGTCGTCGAGATCAATCCCGATACATACGAGATCAAGCTGGAGCGATTTGTCGTTGCCGAAGATTGCGGGCGACTGATCAACCCGATGATTGTCGATGGGCAGGTGCATGGCGGCGTCGCTCAGGGCATCGGCGCCGCGTTGTATGAGGAGGTCGTCTACAACGATGAGGGCCAGAACGTCACTGCCAGTCTCGTCGATTACGTCATTCCGACCGCGACCGAAGTCCCGTTGATCGATGTCGTGCACATCGAGGCGGAATCAGTGACGACCTTGAATGGATTTCGCGGCATGGGCGAGGGCGGCACGATCGGCGCGCCCGCCGCTGTGGCTAACGCGGTCGCCGATGCGGTTGCGCCGCTCGGTATCGATATTCTGGAACTTCCGATTTCTCCCGAGCGGCTTTTTCGACTGATCGAAAGCAGCAAAAACCACAAGGACTCATCGCATGGACATGAAACTTAAAGGCAAGGTCGCACTGGTTACCGGCGCGGCGCGGGACGTCGGCCGGGAAATCGCGCTCAGCCTTGCCGCCGAGGGTGCGGCGATTGCCGTCAACTATCGTGGCTCTAAGGATCAAGCCGAAGCTGTTGTCGCCGAAATAGAACGGAATGGCGGCAAGGCGATCGCCTATCGCGCCGACGTTTCGGATTTTTCAGCCGTTCAGGACATGGTCGGAAAAATCGTCGCCGATTTCGGTCGTCTGAATATCGTCGTCAACAATGCCGGCGTTGCTTTGCGTAACCGGTTTGTCGAAACCACGCCGGACGAATGGCAGAAACAGATCAATATTTGTCTCTATGGCGCAATCCATGTTTCGAAGGCCGCTGCACCGCATCTTGAGAAAGCAGGAGATGGCCGGATCATTGCCTTGATCGGAGACTCGTCACGCGTTGGAGAGTCTGGCCTTGCAATCGTTGCCGCTGCTCGCGCCGGAGTGATCGGATTGATGAAATCGCTTGCCCGTGAGTTTGGCCGCTTCGGCACGACCGCGAACACCATCTCTCTCGGATTGATCGAGACCGCGCATGATCGCGCATGGGTTGAAGCCAATCGCGACAAGCTGACCAAGTTCTATCCGCTTCGCCGCCTCGGCGTGCCGCAGGATATCGCGCCGATGGTGACGCTGCTGGCGTCGCCGCACGGCGGCTGGATTACCGGGCAGGTGATCAGCATCAGTGGCGGATTCAGTATGGTCTAGCGAGAGCGCTTTCGAAGTAAGGGACGTAGATATGCTACGGACGGATTTGATCGCGTCGGTTCCGGCGCTGATTCAACGCCACGCTGATGAGCGCGGCAACAAGGTCGCATTTCAGGATGCCGTTCGTCAGGTGACTTACGGCGAACTGGCCGTTCGAACTTCGAATTTGGCGGGACATCTGTCCGATCTTGGTGTCGCTGCTGGCGATACTGTCGCGATCTACCTGCCGAATAGCGTGGACTGGATTGAATCCAGCTTTGCGATCACCCGCGCCGGGGGGATCGGCGTGCCCATCAGCTACGATGCGACCGAGAGCGAGATCGCATATCGGATTCAGGATGCAGCCTGCAAGGTTGTCATCACCACCGACGAACGTGCTGTGATGATTGATGCGATCAAGGCACAATGCCCAACAGTTACGACGACGATCTTGGTTGGGCGTGGGGAAGGCGGCAAGGCCGGATTGCGTTACGAAAGTCTCGCTTCAACCAAGCCGGACTCGAATCCTTGTGATCCGTCTTCAATTCATGATGCGGCGTACATCATCTATACATCGGGAACCACGGGGCGGGCGAAAGGCGTTCTGCTGTCGGTTCACAGCATGTTGTGGGTAACGGCATCTTGCTGGGCGCCGATCGCCCAGCTTGCCGAGCACGACAAGGTACTTTCGCCGTTACCGCTATTCCATTCGTACGCGTTGAATCTGTCGGTGCTTGGTGTTCTCGCCGCTGGCGCCAGCGAATACATCATGGAGAAATTCTCAACAAGCGAGGCGCTCAGGCTGCTTGAGAGCGGCGCGTTCACGCTGTTTCCGGGTGTGCCGACGATGTTTCACTATCTGTTGGAAGCCGCGAAAGGAAATCCTCGGACAGTTCTGAAAGACCTTCGATTGGCTATTTCGGCGGGCGCGATCATGCCGGCCACGCTCAACCGCGAATTCGAAGCGCGTTTCGGCGTGATGCTTCTCGATGGATACGGCATCACCGAAACCGCAACCATGGTAACGATGAACTGGCCGTCCGGTGGACGGGTGTTGGGATCTTGTGGGCTGCCGATCCCAGGCCTTGCCGTTCGCATTGTTGATGCGGCTACGGGCAAGGATTCACCGACCGGCAGTGAGGGCGAATTGATTGTCCGCGGCCCGAATGTGATGATCGGCTATCATAACAAGCCAGAAGAGACAGCGGTCGCGCTTCGCGACGGCTGGTATCACACCGGCGATCTGGCCAGGAGTGATGAGAACGGCTTCCTGACAATCACCGGTCGTTTGAAGGAGTTGATCATTCGTGGTGGGCAAAACATTGCACCCGCCGAGATCGAAGAGGTCGTCAGCGTCATCGAGGGTGTCGTCGACAATGCGGTCGTCGGTCTGCCGCACGAACTTCTCGGCGAAGTTCCTGCGCTATTCGTCGTCAAGCGTGGTGACAGTGATGTCGCTGCCGAGCAGATCCTTAAACATTGCAGGGAGCGGCTGTCATCCTACAAAGTCCCTTTCTCGGTGCATTTCGTTGATCAGATTCCGCGTACCGGCTCGGGGAAGATCATCCGCTTCAAACTGCGCGACATGCTCATCAAATAGCCGTGCAATGTATTCCGTAAAGCTTGAGTGATATTCCGCGCCGCGCGATATGTGGTTGTGACGAATATGATGGCGAGCGCTCACGAGCATGCTATCTCCTTAGCGACGATCTGCTATCTCCTCGTCTTTTGAGCGGGGGGTGAAGTATTTCCGCCATCGATGCGACGAGGGAATGAACGCATGAACGAGTTCGGATTTTCGACGGCCATTTTGGCTGAGGGCGCTATTCTGTCCGGTCCCTGGTGTGCTCCGAAGCAGATGCTGGCCGAACAATCCTATGACGGTCACGCCTCGATTCATGATGATGCGACCGCGCAAAAGCTCGGGTTCCGGGGAGGCACGATCGAAGGGCCCACCCATTTCAGCCAGTTTGTTCCGCTCGGTGTGTCGATCTGGGGGCAGGAATTTCTCGAAAGCGGTTGTATCTCCGCGCATTATCGCAATGCGGTTTTCGAAGGTGAGGAGGTGCGTGCGTTTCTCAGTTCGCCCGCGGCAGACAGCACCCATGCCGAGATATGGATGCAGAAAAAAGACGGCACAGAAGTTCTGCGCGGCTCGATATCGTTGGCCCGTGATTCGTCGGAGACGGCGCTGGAGCGCAGGGTTGCCGGTCTGAAACCCGTCGGGGAGCTCGTTATTCTGCGTGATATCCGCGTCGGCATGAGGTCGAAACGCCAGAAGGTCCGGATGGATTTTGCGCAGAACATGGGCGCGCTCTATCCGTTCTCCCTCAATCAGAAACTTCAGAAGATCACTCAACCCTCATCGTGGTACACGCCGCAGGGCGGATCATCGAGCCCGTGGGGGAAGCCGATCATCCCGATGGAGATGATCAGCGTGCTGCTCAATCACACCGCGAAGGTTGATCCGTTCCCCGTTCGTGGTTCTTCTGTCGGCCTGTTTGCCGATCAGGAGATCAAGCTGATCAAGGGGCCGCTTTTTGTTGGCGAGGACTACGAGATCGAGCGGGAAGTCGTGGCGTTAAGCGAAAGCAAGCGCACCGAAAGCATGTGGGTTCGTACATCGGTCTATCGGCCGGGAGCGAACGATGTGATCGCGGCCATGTTGCTCAACAGTGCCAGCCTTAAGGAATCGTTCGTGGAAACCGGCCACTAACCCGAGGAGATCGCGCTGAGATCGCCGGCTTCCTTGCGCAGGTCTGTCAGCACGGCGAGCGCACGATCGCGGTCGTTCTCAAGCAACAGGCGAAGGCTCCGAACCGCCGCTTCGGGGTCTCGCTTTCGAACCGCTTCCAGCGTTTCTGCCATCAAATCCGCGGCTTCGCGGCGCACATCCTGCGTGAGATAATCGAGCGGCGTTTTCCAGATCGTCTCCCAGACGGTCTGGTTTGCCAGATCGATCGACAACTCTAGCAAAAGTTCGTTGCCCGAACCATGCGCGATGGTTCGCACGGCGCGCGTTGTCACGCGCGCAAACGCGATCGGGTCACTGGTCTCCACCATATCGTTGAGTTCGGTGCAACGGCGCGCCAGCGTCTCGACGTAGCTTTCGACTGGCGCAGTCGCCATTGTCCGCGCTGCCAACAGCGAGAGAGCGAGGCGAACGTTGAAAAGATCGGCGATCGATTTTAGCGAAAGTGGCCGCACGTAAGCGCCACGGCGGGGCAGAAGATCGACCATGCGTTTGCGTTCGAGGATACGCAGCGCTTCGCGAACCGGTCCGCGGCTGACGCCGAAGTTCTGCGCAAGGTCGAGTTCGATCAGACGCTCGCCGGCCTTGCGCCGACCGGCGACGATGTCGGCACCCAGTTCTTCGGCGAGCTGTTCCGGGATCGTCCGCGGTGAAAATCGTCCATCCGCGTCGCCGTCGTTCGCTGCGGCCAGCCTTAGAAGGGGCGCTGCCATGAACCTGCTCCAGTCTTTTTGAGGCCGGCTAGACGGCCCAGCATCATCTATAACTCGATTTGTCAATTGTTGACAATTGACAAGAGTTGGCCTTTATAGCCTCGCATAATCCGTCAACAGGATTTCTGTGGCCGCATTGCCGTCAGAATTCTTTTGTTTGCAACGATTTAGCCGATTCTCGCGCACATGCGCAAAGACGATCGGAGCCCGGCGTCAAGATCGGGTTGATCGGGAAGGAGCGACTTGAGTGAGGCAGTCAGCCGAAAAACCGGTCTTCCTGATTTCCGTGACGGATCGTGGCGACAATTGCGCCTTGTCTCGGCGGCCTATGGCGTTGGCGCTGTTCCGCCATCGCGGCTTGGCGTTCTCGGCATCTGAGGCGGCGTGACGATGGTGACCGCAGCGGCCCCTCTTCAGTCCACTCCCGCGCAAACGAACGCCGACCGTGCAGGTGTGCTGCCGACGAATGCTCTGCTCGATGTCCGGGCGCTGTCGCTGGCCTTCCAGACCTCCGAGGGAGAACTGCCGATCATTCGCGAGGTCAGCTTTTCGGTTGCGCCTGGTGAGCGGGTCGGCATCGTCGGTGAAAGCGGTTGCGGAAAGACCGTGACGGGGCTCTCGCTGTTGCGGCTTCTTCCGGAACAAACCACGCGCCTGTCCGGACAGATTCTGTTCGAGGGCCGTGATCTTGCGACGCTGTCGGCGCGGCAGATGCGCGCCGTGCGCGGCCGCGACATGGCGATGATTTTCCAGGAGCCGATGAGCGCTCTCGACCCGGTTTTCACTGTGGGCGAGCAGATCGGCGAAGCCTATCGCGCGCACTTCCCTGTCGATCGCAAGGAAGCGCGGCAACGCGCCATCGCGGCGCTTGCGGAAG
Organism: Hyphomicrobiales bacterium; assembly: GCA_017305535.1. GTDB lineage: Bacteria > Pseudomonadota > Alphaproteobacteria > Rhizobiales > Xanthobacteraceae > 62-47. The sequence continues at coordinate 377,718 of JAFKKN010000003.1, forward strand.
TCGGCATTCCGGCGCCCGAGCGGCGCTGCGACGAATATCCGCATCAACTCTCGGGCGGCATGCGCCAACGCGTGATGATCGCGATGGCGTTAATTTGCCAGCCGAAGCTTTTGATCGCCGATGAGCCGACCACCGCGCTCGACGTGACAGTGCAGTCGCAAATCACCGACTTGCTTCGAACGCTCAGCGAACGCACCGGCACGGCACTGTTGTTCATCACCCACGATCTCGGCGTTGTCGCCGAAACCTGCACCCGGATGATCACGATGTATGCGGGTGAGGTGGTGGAGGATGCACCGGTCGACGATGTGCTGATGAAGCCGCGTCATCCTTACACGTCTGGCCTGCTGCGATCGCTGCCGAGCCTGAGTGCGCGCCGCAGCGTTTTGCCGTCGATCCCGGGTCGGGTGCCGTCGCCGAATGCCATGCCCCCCGGATGCCGGTTCGCGCCACGGTGCTCCTACGCAGCGGAGGGCTGTCAGGTTCGGCAAACGCTGGTGGCGCTTGGGCCGCAACATTCCGTTCAATGTTGTCGAGCGGCGGAGGTTTCGTTGCCGGGAGCCGTGAATTGAGCGCAACAGGTCAAGAGCCGGTGGCAGCATCCGCGCAAACGCCGGTCATGTCGGTGCGAAACCTTCGCATCCTGTTTCCGACGCGGGATGGCAGCGACACGGTGAAAGCCGTCGATGATGTCAGCTTCGATGTGTTTCCGGGCGAGACGCTCGGCATCATCGGCGAATCGGGATCTGGCAAGACGACGCTGGGGCGAGCGCTGGTATCGTTGATCAAGCCGTCCGAAGGGCAGGTTTTGCATCAAGGCCGCGATCCGGCGACCCTCGGCCGCGCCGAGTTTCGCCGCCATCGGCGTGATTACCAGATCGTGTTCCAGGATCCGAACGCCGCGCTCAATCCGCGCATGACCATTCTCGATAGTGTGATCGAGCCGGCCGAAGTCCTCAAGGAAGGCAACGACGCATCGCGACGCAAGGACGGACTAGCGGTGCTATCGCGCGTCGGACTGCCGCGCGAATTCGCCGACCGTTATCCACATCAGCTTTCCGGTGGCCAGAAGCAGCGTGTCAACATCGCGCGCGTGCTGATGCTGCGGCCCAAGGTCATTGTCTGTGACGAGGTGGTGGCGGCGCTCGACGTCTCGATCCGTGGCGACGTCCTCAATCTGTTCGCCGACTTGCAACGCGAATTCGGCCTGACCTACGTTTTCATCACCCACGACATCTCCGTGGTGTCGCATATCTCGGACCGCATCGCTGTCACCTATCTCGGCAAGCTGATGGAACTGGGGTCGGCCGAAGATGTGATCGAGCGGCCACTGCATCCTTACACGCAAGCCCTGTTGTCCGCCGAGCCGCTGCCGTTGCCGACTTCCATGCGCACCGCGCGGCGCATCGTGCTCGAAGGTGAAATCCCCAGCCCGATCTCGCCGCCCAGCGGTTGCCGCTTCCGCACCCGTTGTCCCGTCGCACAGCCGCGTTGCACCGATGAGGTGCCGGCGTGGCGCGAACTGAAGCCGGGGCACTGGGTCGCTTGTCATTTTTCGACTGCGGAAGGTCCGCCGTCGAACAACGCCATATCGCAACACGATTCGAAACAGGGAGGATAGGATGACGAACTCCAATCGCATGGTCGGAATGCTGAGCCGGCGGGAGATCATGGCGCTGGCGGGCGGCGCGGCGTTGGCGGGCATGACCGGTTTGCCGGCCTTTGCGCAGCAGGCTGCGAAGAAGGGCGGAGTCCTCAAGGTGGCGGCGCCTGCCAATCCGTCGTCGCTGGATCCCGCGACCGGCGGTGCGGGCTCCGACCACAGCATCCTGTGGACGATGTACGACACGCTGATCGAGTGGGATTACACCACCCTGAAGCCGCAACCGGGCCTTGCGAAGTGGTCCTATCCCAATCCCAACACGATGATCCTTGATATCAATAAGGGCATCAAGTTTCACGACGGTACCGATCTCGACGCCGAGGCGGTCAAATTCAACCTCGATCGTAATCGGCAGGACCAGCGCTCCAACGTCAAGGCGGACCTCACCAGTGTCGAATCGGTAGAGGTGACCGGTCCGCTACAGGTGACGCTGAAGCTGAAAAATCCAGACACCGCGCTTCCCGCGATTCTGTCCGACCGCGCCGGCATGATGGTGTCGCCAACCAACATCAAGGCGCTCGGCAACGACACCAACCGCAAGCCGGTTGGTGCAGGCCCGTGGAAGTTCGTGAGCTGGGCCGATAACGCCAGCATCGTCGTCACGCGCAACGAGACCTACTGGCGTCCTGGCCGGCCCTATCTCGACGGCATCGAATTCGCGATCATTCCGGAGCTCGCCACCGCGCTGCGTTCGGTCATCGCCGGCGAAAATGAAATGGCTTTCTCGCTGCCGGCGCGCCTGAAGCCGGTGATCGACCGCGCCAAGAATTTGCAGGTCATCACCGCGCCGACGCTCTACTGCATCCAGCTCTACTTCAACTATGCGCGCGCGCCGCTCAACAACGTCAAGGTGCGGCAAGCGATCAATTTCGCGATCGATCGCGATGCCTTCGTGAAGGCCACCATGAGCGGCCTCGGTGAACCCGCGACCATGACGCTGCCAAGCTCGCACTGGGCCTACGACAAGTCGGTCTCGACGCTTTATCCGCACGATCCGGCCAAGGCGAAGAAGCTGCTCGCGGAAGCCGGCTTCAAGGACGGCCTCGATTTGACCATCGGCAGCTATACCGACCAGGACTCGGTTCGCCGCAGCGAGGTGCTGCAAGCGCAGCTTGGTCAAGCCGGTATCCGCCTCAAGTTCACGCGTGGCACCATCGCCGAAATCAGCGCGCAGTTCTTCGCCACCGAGAAGAAGTTCGATGTTCTGCTCTCGGCATGGACCGGCCGGCCCGATCCGAGCATGACTTACGCGCTCGGCTTCGATAAGGGCGCCTATTACAACGCCGGTCGCGAAGCCGATCCCGAATTGGTAAAGCTGATCCAGCAGAGCCGCGAGAGCGAGGATCTGACAGAACGCGCCAAGGTGTTCGCCAAGATCCAGCGCTTCATCATGGAGAACGGGCTCTCGGCGCCGATCGCGTTCCAGTACGAACTCGATGCGTTGAGCAAGAAGGCGCTAGGCTACAAGCCAAATCTGCTCGGCAAGCCGAAGTTCGAGAATATGCATCTCGGCTGACTCTCCGGCGTCGCGTTCCGGCCTTTGCCGTGAACGCGACGCCTCCATCTCACTCGGACTATCAGCGTCATGTTTCAGTCCCGCAAAAGCAGCATCATTGTCCGTCGCCTGTTACAGGCGATCCCGGTGATCGTGTTGTCGACGTTTATCGTGTTCGGATTGTTGAAGCTGGTGCCGGGCGACGTCGCGGTGACGCTCGCCGGCGATAACGCCTCCGATGCTCGAATTGCCGAAATTCGCCACATCTACGGGCTCGATCGCCCGTTCCTGGTGCAATATGGATCGTGGCTGTGGAAGGCCGTCCACGGCGATCTATCGAGTTCGTTGGTCTCGAGCGAGTCCGTATTGTCGTCGATCGAGCGTTGCTTGCCGCACACGATGTTGATCGTGGTGCTTGCGATGCTGCTGGCACTCGCTATCGGCATTCCGCTCGGCATCGCCGCGGCGAGCCGACCCGGATCGTGGACCGACAGCTTTGTCATGACCATCGCTTCGCTCGGCGTGGCGATTCCGAACTTCTGGCTGGGCATGCTGCTGGTCGCGTTTTTCTCGCTCGATCTCAACTGGCTGCCCGCGACTGGTGCCACTCCGATTAGTGAAGATTTTTGGGACGCGATCCGACACGCAATCCTGCCGGCCTGCGCGCTGGCGGCGGGCGGCGTCGCTGAAGTCGCGCGTCAACTCCGCTCGTCGCTGGTGGAGATTTTATCATCGCAACAGGTACGGACGCTGCACGCCAAAGGGCTGCGACCTTCATCGATTCTGTGGCGCCACGGTTTGAAGAACGTCAGCGTGAACCTGCTGACCGTCATCAGCCTTTTGTTCAACCGGATGCTGGCCGCGACCGTCGTGGTCGAGGCGGTGTTCGCGATTCCCGGCATGGGCAATTTGATCGTCAATGGCGCCATCCATCGCGATTTCCCGGTGGTGCAGGGCGTGGTCTTCTCCATGGTTCTGATCGTGGTGACGCTCAATCTGTTGACCGACGTGCTTTACAGCATCCTGGATCCGAGGATCAGTTGAGATGACGGACACCGCATTGGCAATCGAGGCGCGGCCGAGTCGCGTAAGCAAGTTCGGCAAGTGGTTCAGGTCGGATCTGCGCGGTGCCATCAGCCTGATATTTCTTAGCATCCTTGTTGTGATGTCCGCGCTGGCGCCGTGGATTTCACCTTATTCCCCGCTTGCGCAGGATTTCGACGCGACGCTGGCGCCGATGTCGGCGGCGCACTGGCTCGGCGCCGACGATCTCGGCCGCGACACCCTCAGCAGGTTGATCTACGGCGGTACCGCGTCGCTCTATGCGAGCTTCCTTGCGGTGTTTGTTGCGATTTTGATCGGCGTTCCGGTTGGTCTTGTGGCCGGTTATCTCGGCGGCTGGGTCGACGAGATTATCAGCCGCATCATCGACAGCTTCCTGTCGTTTCCGGCGATCGTGCTAGCGATTGCGGTCACCGGTGCGCTCGGCATTGGTCTCACCAACGGCATGATCTCGGTCGGTATCGTATTCGCACCGCAGCTCGCGCGGCTGGTGCGCGCACGCACGCTGGTGGTGCGGCATGAGTTGTATGTCGATAGTGCCCGCTGCTTTGGCGCTTCGACGAGCCGCATCCTGTGGCGCCATGTGTTGCCGAACACCATTCAGCCGGTGATCGTGCAGGTGACGCTATTGCTTGCTGGTGCGCTTCTTGCGGAAGCGAGCCTCAGCTTCCTCGGCCTCGGTATTCAGCCGCCGAATGCAAGCTGGGGCGCGATGCTGGCGCGGGCGTATCAGAACATGGAGATTTCGCCTGAGCAGATGTATCCGCCGGGACTCGCAATTCTCTTCACCGCGCTTGCCTTCAATGCGCTCGGCGAATCGATGCGCGTCGCACTCGATCCCACCATGAAGCGCCGTTAGTGGATGACCGAACCATGCAAGAGACGATGACACCGGAACAGACATTCGCCGCGTTGGTTGCGGAAGGCGACGTCGTGCTCGACAAGCTCGATGAATGCGCCCGCACCGTGCCGGACAAGGTCTTTATTCACTACGGCGAGGACGACATCAAGCTGACCTTCGCTGAGTTCAAGGCCCGTACCGACCGTATCGCGGCGGGGCTGGTCGCGCTTGGCGTCACCGAAGGTGCGCCGGTCAGCGTGCTTACGCGCAATTCGCTGCTCAGTGCGCTGGCGATGTTCGCCATCTGGCGGGCGGGGGGCATCTTCGCGCCGGTCAATTTCAATTTCCGCGGTATGTTGTTGTCGTATCAGCTCAAGGATACCGATCCGTTTACGCTGATCACGGACCCTTCTTTCGCGGAGGTGCTCGGTGAGGTGGTCGACGACATTCCGTTGCAGCGACTGGTCGTGCACACCCCGCATCCGAACGACCATGACCGCACCGATGATACGTTTGGCGCTGCCTTCAAGCGGCTTGAAATCGTATCGTTCGAAAGTCTTGCCGCCAGCGCCGCGCCGGTGCCGAACGTTCCGCGTGGCCCGTTCGATCTTGCTAATATCGTCTATACCTCGGGGACCACGGGGCCCTCGAAGGGCGTGCTGCAACCGTTCCGCTGGATGAATCACTACGGCTTCCAGACCCGGCAACTGACGTCATCCGATGACGTGATCTACTGTGACCTGCCGCTGTATCATGTCGGTGGTGCGTTCTTCCTGCTGGCCCGCGCGGTGTGGCAGGGCAACACGGTGGGGCTGTGGGACAAGTTCAGCCCCAATAAATTCTGGGATCGCATCCGGGAATGCGGCGCCACCAGTTGCGTGTTGCTCGATGTGATGGTGCCATATCTGATGAGCGTCGACCCGCGTGCGGACGATCGCGCAAACACCTTGAATAAAGTCCACATGCAACCGTTCCCGCGCAATCACCACGAAGTCGCGCGCCGCTTCGGTTTCGATTTCGTCACGGCCGGTTTCGGCCAAACTGAATCCGGCTCTGCCTTCGCAGTGGTGATCGACCAGTTCGGCGACGAGCAGGGCACGCCGGCGGCGTTGTGGCGCGGACCGTCGAAAGCGGAGATTCGCGCGCGTTGCGAGGCGATCGGTCGGCCGCTGCTGGATGGCGCGCAGACCTTGCCCAAGGGCTTGATGGGCGTGCCCAATCCGCTGTTCGAGGTCGCCATTCTCGATGAGGACGACAACGTTCTTCCGCCGGGCCAGGTCGGTCAGCTTGCGTTCCGTCCGCGGTTCCCGGGGCTTTTGCTTCAGGAATATTTCCGCAAACCGGAAGCGACCATCAAGGTCTTCCGAACCTGCTGGTTCCACACTGGCGATGCCTGCAAGCAACTCGACGACGGTTCGGGGCTATATTGCTTCGTCGACCGCATGGGCGGCTTCTTTCGCGTGCGCGGAGAGAACGTCTCGTCCTACGAGGTCGAGGCGCTGATCGCGAGTCACGCCAAGGTGCGTGCGGCGGCCGCTGTCCCGATTCCTGCGAAAGTCGGCAGCGAGGAAGACATCGCTGTGTTCGTCGAACTCGTGACCGGCGAGACCTTGAGCGAGGACGAATTGCGCGAGCACGCCAAGCGGGTGATGCCGAAATACATGCAGCCCGCCCATATCCGTTTCGTCCCGGCGCTGCCGGTGACGCCGACCAACAAGGTCGAGAAATACAAGCTCAAGAATCAGATTCTGGGCGAACTCAATTCATCCGCGTCGTAAGCGGCGCACAAGCATGAAGGACCGGCGAGCATGGCCGCGGCTTTGAACGAAAAGGATTATCTCGATCAGGTGCACGCGCTCTGGCGCAAGGCGTGGCCGAAGGGCGCGGCGCGCGAGCCGCAGTATTTGCATGGCGAAGTCGCGCTCACGGAATATCTGCGGGTCTGGGCGAAGAAGCAGCCGGAGCATCCGGCGGTGATTTTCTATGGCCACACGCTGACCTATGCCGATCTCGACAAGCAAAGCGATCGCTTCGCGGCACTGCTCGTTTCGAAGGGCGTGAAGAAAGGCGACCGTGTCGCCGTGTTCATGCCGAACTGCCCGCAATTTCACATCGTATTTTTTGGCATTCTCAAGCTCGGCGCGGTACATGTCCCGGTTAGTCCGTTGTCGCGCGCATTCGAACTCGCCTACGAGTTGAACGACACCGAGGCTGAGGTGATCGTCGCGCAGGATCAGTTGATCGAGACGGTTGATCAGGTGAAGGGCGAGACCAAGCTGCGCGAGATTATCGTCACCAGCCTCGCCGATGTGATTCCCGCTGCGCCAACCATTCCGGTGCCGGATTCGCTGCGCGCGCCGCGCATTGCGATTCCGGGCGCGACTGATCTGTTGCCCGCATTGGCTACGATGGGCGACGTCAAACCACTGCCGCCGGCCGCGCTCGACGATGTCGCCGCGCTCAACTACACCGGTGGCACCACCGGCATGCCGAAGGGCTGCGTCCATACCCAGCGCGACATGGTCTACACTGCCGCCGCCAACTACGGCACCGGGCTGACCAGCAACGAAAACAGCGTGTTCCTTTCGTTCTTTCCGGAATTCTGGATCGCGGGCGAAAACCTCGGCCTGATCTTTCCGCTGTTCTCCGGCGCCACGCTGGTGCTGCTGTCGCGGTGGGACGCCGTCGGCGTGCTCGCGGCGATCGAGAGATACAAGGTCACCATCATGGCCATGCCGGTCGATGGCGCGGTCGAGATGATGGATCACCCGCGTTTCAAGGAGTTCGATCTCTCTTCGCTCAGCCAGGTGCGCGTGGTGTCGTTCGTCAAGAAACTCAACGCCGGCTATCGCCAGCGCTGGAAGGAGCTCACCGGCACCATTCTCGCGGAAAGCTCGTGGGGCATGACCGAGACCCACACCTCGAACACTTTCACCACCGGCTTTCAGGACGACAACTTCGATCTCAACGCGCAACCGATCTTTGTCGGCTTGCCGGTGCCCGGCGCGGAATTCAAGGTCACCGATTTCGAGACGGGTGAACTGCTGCCGATCGGCACGGAGGGCGAGATTCGCGTCCGCACCCCGTCGCTGCTGAAGGGCTACTGGAACAAGCCGGAAGCGACGGCTGAATGCCTCGTCGATGGCTGGCTGCGCACCGGCGATATCGGCGTGATCGACCCGGATGGCTTCATCCACTTCCTCGGCCGCCGCAAGGAGATGTTGAAGGTCAAAGGCATGAGCGTGTTTCCGCCGGAGATCGAGGCGCTGCTCGGTCAGCATCCAGCCGTGCTCGGCTCGGGCGTCGTCGGCCGCGAGGATCCCGGCAAGGGGCAGGTGCCCGTCGCCTTCATCCAGCTCAAGCCGGAAGCGATCGGCACCGTGACTCCGGAAGAGATTCAGGCGTGGTGCAAGGAGCGCATGGCCGTCTACAAGGTGCCGGAGGTTCGCATCATCGATGCGCTGCCGATGACGGCGACCGGCAAGGTCAAGAAGCAGGAACTGAGCGCCTGATTGGTTTGCGAGGCTGCGGATCGTCGCGGCCTCGCTTGTCTTTGTGTTGAACCGGAAATCATTCATGTCATTCCGCAAGCTGTTGATCGCCAATCGCGGCGAGATCGCCATCCGCATCGCCCGCGCCGCCGGTGAATCCGGCATCGCCACCGTCGCCATCTATCCGGCCGACGATGCATTGTCGCTGCATGTCCGCGCCGCCGATGAGGCGCGCGAAATCCCCGGCCGCGGCGCGCGTGCCTATCTCGATATCGAGGCTGTGGTGGCGGCGGCGAAGGCCGCCGGTTGCGATGCGCTGCATCCAGGCTACGGCTTCCTCAGCGAGAACGCGGGGCTGGCGCGGCGTTGCAAGGAAGAGGGCATCACTTTCGTCGGGCCGTCGCCGGAAGCGCTGGAACTGTTCGGCGACAAGGTCGAAGCCAAGATCCTGGCGAAGCGCTGCGGCGTACCGATCATCGAAGGCACCGAAGGCGCGACAACACTGGACGAAGTGAAAGCGTTCTTCGCTTCGCTTGGCAACAACGCGGCGGTGATGATTAAGGCGCTGGCGGGCGGCGGTGGGCGCGGTATGCGCATCGTCGAACAGGCGTCGCAGCTCGACGATGCCTATGCGCGCTGCCAGTCGGAAGCCAAGGCCGCGTTCGGCAGCGATGGCGTTTATGTCGAGCGGCTGATCCGCAAGGCACGTCACATTGAGGTACAGATTATCGGCGACAAGCACGGCGGCATCAGCCACCTGTGGGAGCGCGAATGCACCATCCAGCGCCGCAACCAGAAATTGATCGAGGTGGCGCCGAGTCCTTCGCTGAGTGAAAGCCTGCGCGCGCGTATCGTCGATGCCGCCAAGCAGCTTGCGGCAGCGGCGCACTACGACAGCCTCGGCACCTTCGAATTTCTGGTGGATGGCGAGACAACCGGCGACGAGCCGGCCTTCGCTTTCATCGAGGCTAATCCGCGTCTTCAGGTCGAGCACACGGTGACCGAGGAAGTGCTCGGCGTCGATCTGGTACGCTCACAGATCGCAGTCGCTGCTGGCGCTACGCTGGCGTCGCTGGGGTTGACGCAGGCGGCGGTACCAGCGCCGCGCGGCTATGCTATCCAGCTCCGTATCAACATGGAGACGATGGACGAGAAGGGGGCGACCAAGCCGACCGGCGGCACGCTCTCTGTGTTCGATCCGCCCTCCGGTCCCGGCGTGCGCGTCGATACGTTTGGTTATTCCGGCTACAAGACCAGCGCCGCGTTTGACTCGCTGCTCGCAAAAGTAATCGTCCATGCACCGGCCGCGCGCTGGCCGGAAGCCGTTGCCAAGGCTGGCCGTGCATTGCGTGAATTCCGCGTCGAAGGCGTTGCCACCAATGCACCCTTCATTCAGGCGGTGCTGGCGCATCCGGACTTTGTCGCCAACCGCATCAGCACCAATTTCGTCGATACGCATGTCGCCGAACTCGTCGGCGCGACGAAGAAGCCGGAACGGCCGCTGTTCTTCGAGCAGGTCGCAGGGACTGCGAGCACCGGTGCAGCGAAGGCGGCAAGCGGCGCTACCGCTGCGCCGGAAGGCTCCGTTGCCGTGCCGGCACCGCTCCAGGGCACCATCGTCACCATCAACGTCGCTGAAGGCGATCTGGTGCGACCCGGTCAGCACATCGTGGTGATCGAGTCGATGAAAATGGAGCACCTCGTCGCCGCGCCACAAGGCGGCAAGGTGGTGAAGATCGCGGCGGGCGATGGCGAGACGCTGATGCAGGGCGACGCGATCCTGTTCATCGAGCCGGCGGACGTCGGCGGCAGTGCGGTCGAGGAACAACTCGATATCGATCTCGATCACATCCGCCCCGATCTCGCGGAGGTGATTTCCCGCCACGCCAACACACGCGACGAGAACCGCCCCGCGTCTGTTGAGCGACGCCGCAAGACCAATCAGCGCACCGCACGCGAAAACATCGCGCAGCTTGTCGACGAAGGGTCGTTCGTCGAATACGGGTCGCTGGCGATCGCCGCGCAGCGCCGCCGCCGTCCGCTCGACGACCTCATCAAGAATACCCCGGCGGATGGTCTCATCACCGGCGTCGCGACGGTCAACGCCGACAAGTTCGGCGCCCATGAGGCGCGCTGCATGGTGATCTCCTACGATTACACCGTGCTGGCCGGCACCCAGGGCCACATGAATCACAAGAAGATCGACCGGATGCTTGGCCTTGCCGAGCAGTGGCGGATGCCGCTGGTGTTTTACGGCGAGGGCGGCGGTGGCCGCCCCGGCGATACCGACCGCCTCGGCATGACCGGTCTTGATGGTCCGTCCTTCGTGCAGTTCGCGAAGCTCTCCGGTCTGGTGCCGGTAGTCGGCGTCGTTTCGGGTTATTGCTTCGCCGGCAACGCCGCGATGCTGGGCGTCTGCGATGTCATCATCGCGACGAAGAATGCATCGATCGGCATGGGTGGCCCGGCAATGATCGAGGGTGGCGGCCTTGGCGTCTATCATCCGGCCGAAGTTGGTCCGGTTTCGTTCCAGTCACCTAATGGCGTGATCGATATTCTCGTCGAGGACGAGGAGGAAGCTACCTCTGTCGCGCAAAAATATCTGTCGTATTTCCAGGGCGCGGTGACGAGTTGGGAAGCGCCGGACCAGCGATTGCTGCGTCGGGCCATCCCCGAGAACCGGTTGCGTGTCTATGATATCCGCAACGTGATCGATCTTTTGGCGGACGAAGGCTCGGTGCTGGAAATCCGCCGCGACTTTGGCGTCGGCATGATCACCGCGTTCATCCGCATCGAGGGCAAGCCGTTCGGCCTCATCGCCAACAATCCGAAGCATCTTGGCGGCGCGATCGACGCCGATGCCGGCGACAAGGCGGCGCGCTTCATGCAGTTGTGCGACGCGTTCGATATCCCGCTCGTCTCGCTGTGCGACACGCCGGGCTTCATGGTCGGTCCCGAAGCCGAGAAGACCGCGATCGTCCGTCACGTCGCGCGGATGTTCGTCACCGGCGCCAGCCTCACGGTGCCGCTGTTTGGCATCGTGCTGCGCAAGGGTTATGGGCTTGGTGCGCAATCGATGATCGGCGGCGGCTTCCACGCTTCGTTCTTCACGGTGGCGTGGCCGACCGGCGAGTTCGGTGGTATGGGTCTGGAGGGCTACGTGCGACTCGGCTTCCGCAAGGAAATGGAGGCCATCGCCGATCCGGTCGAGCGCGAGAAGTACTATCAGGATAAGGTCGCGCAGCTCTATGCCAACGGCAAGGCGGTTTCGATCGCCTCGGTGCTGGAGATCGACGAGGTGATCGACCCGGCCGAGACGCGGGACTGGATCATGGCCGGACTGCGTTCGGTGCCGACACCGGAGAAGCGGACGCATCGCAAGCGGCCGTGCATCGATACCTGGTAACTCGGGAGCACTTCGGGGCCTTGCATCTCTGAATGAGAAGCAAGGCTTCTTCGCTGTCATCCGCTCAGTACAGCCGGCGAGACGCCGCGCGCGATCACGCTGCGCATCGCGAAACTCGAATGTAACCGCACCACGCCCGGCAGCCGCGACAGATGCTGGTTGTGAATGCGCTCATAGTCTTCCATGTCGCGCGCTTGTACCTGCACCAGATAGTCGTCGCTGCCTGACATCAGATAGCAGGAGATGACGTCGGGACATTTACCGATTGCCTTCTCGAAGGCTGCGAGGGCATTTTCGCTCTGACGGTCCAGCGTGATGTTGACGATCACCAGCATACGATAGCCGAGCGCGGCGGCATTGATCTCGGCCGCGTAGCCGCGAATGATGCCGGCCTTCTCGAGCTGTTGCAGCCGCCGCGCGCAGGCGGTCGGCGACAGTCCGACCCGTTCCGACAAGACGACCTGACTGATACGGGCATCACGCACCAGTTCACGGATGATTTTTCGGTCGATCGCGTCCGGCTCGATTGTCATAAAAACTTCCGATTCCGGCGCAGATAGCCACGTTATTGGTTGAAATCTCTAACTCAAAGTCATTTTACGACATAATTCCGCGCAAACGCAGGTCTGTAAAGGGACATTTGACAGGAACCGTCGCCATTTCGCTGGCAATCTGGCGGTGTAAAAATTGCTGCGAGGCGTCGCTGTGACGAAGATCGCAGTAGAGACTGGGTTTTGTCATGAAGGTTCTGGTTCTCGGTGCCGGCGTGATTGGTGTCACCACGTCATATTATCTGTCGAAGCTGGGCTTCGAGGTGACGGTGATCGACCGCCAGCCCGGTCCCGGCCTCGAAACCAGCTTCGCCAATGCCGGAGAGGTTTCGCCGGGCTATGCCTCGCCGTGGGCTGGGCCCGGTGTCCCGCTGAAAGCCATCCGCTGGATTCTGGATAGCCATGGGCCGCTGGTGGTGCGTCCGCAACTCGATCCGGCGATGTGGCGCTGGATGTTTCAGATGCTGCGCAACTGTACGGCGGCGCGCTACGCGGTGAACAAGGCGCGCATGGTCGGGATTGCGGAATACAGCCGTGATTGCTTGCGTGCGTTGCGTGCCGAGACCGGTATCGTCTACGACGAGCGTAGCCGGGGCACGCTCCAGCTTTTCCGCAAACAGGCGCAACTCGATGCGACCGGCGGCGACATCGAGGTGCTGAAACAATACAACGTGCCTTACGAGGTGCTCGACCGCGACGGCTGCATCGGCGTCGAGCCGGCACTGGCCGCGGTGCGCGAGCGTTTCGTCGGTGGCTTGCGGTTGCCCGATGATGAGACCGGCGATTGTCATCTGTTCACGCAACGGCTCGAACAGATCGCTACTGAGCGCGGGGTGAAATTCATCTACGGCACGACGATCAGATCGATAGACGTGAGCGGCGGTCGCGTCGCCCATATCTCCACCGATCGCGGTGCATTCGCCGCCGATATTTATGTGATGGCTCTCGGCAGCTTTTCACCGCTGCTGTTGCGGCCGCTCGGAATCGATATCCCGGTTTATCCGGTCAAAGGCTATTCCCTCACGGTCCCGATTACGGACAAGAGCGCCGCACCCGAATCCACGATCATGGACGAGACCTACAAGGTCGCGATCACTCGACTCGGGGATCGCATTCGTGTCGGTGGCACAGCAGAGGTTGGTGACTATCAGGTTCGGCTGCGGCCGAGCCGTCGCGCGCCGCTTGACCGCTCGCTGACGGACCTATTTCCGCGAGGCGGTGATTTCTCGCGCGCGACATTCTGGAGCGGGCTGCGGCCGATGACGCCGGACGGACCGCCGATCATCGGACCGACGCGCTTCGGCAATCTCCATCTCAACACAGGTCATGGCACGCTGGGATGGACCATGGCCTGCGGTGCGGCGCGCGTTATTGCCGACCAGATCGCGGGCGTCCCGCCGGAGGTGCCCACCGCCGACCTGTCGGTCGCGCGATACGCATAGCGGCTCGCGCCTCCATTGCCGCCGGATTGCCTCGGCTCGATGACGGGCGGCCATGCATGGATGACGTTGATCCCCAGCTTGACGACGCTTATGACAGATCGGGCGTCGCGGATGCGGCACTGAACTCGCATCGGCCAATGGCGATTGGGAATTGGGTATGGCGGATCAGGAATCTGACGAGACGGGCGCGCTTTTGAATGAAAGCGCCGGTCGGCTGTTTGGGTCGTTTGACGAGAAGGATATTCGCGCGGTCGAGCAGGGGCAATGGCCTGACACCGCATGGGCCAAGGTGGAGGAGGCCGGTTTTCCACTGGCTTTGGTGAGCGAGGCGGGTGGCGGTTTTGGCATTGCGTCGGCGGAGGCGATCGCGCTGTTGCGCATTGCCGGCTATCACGCCGCGCCGGTGCCGCTGGCGGAGACCATGTTTGCCAATCGGTTGTTGAGCGAAGCGGGGTTTGACGTCGCGGAAGGTCCGGCCACCGTTGTCGTCGCGGAGAGCGGCGCGTTCGCGCTGGCGAAGCACGGCAGCGACTGGCGGATCAGCGGCCGCGCGGCTGGCGTACCGTGGGCGCGCCATGCCGAGACGATCGTGCTGTTGGTCGAGCATGAGGGCAAGTCGTTCGTGGTGCGGTTGAAGCGAGGTGTCGCGAGCATTGCCCCCGCGATGTCGTTCGCAAATCTTCCCGCGGATGATGTCGCCGTGGATGCGGAGGTCGCCGCCGACGACGTGCGCCCAGCACCGGCAAGCTGGACGCCACAAACGTTGAAAGCGGCCTTCGCGGCGCTGCGCGTCTCCGAGATGGCGGGTGCGCTGGCACGCGTCATGGAGATCACCGTCGGCTATGCCAACGAGCGCGTGCAGTTCGGCAAGCCGATCGGCAAGCAGCAGGCGATCCAGCAGCAACTGGCAGTGCTGGCCGGGCAGGCGGCGGCCTGCGGCGGCGCGGCCGATGTCGCCAGCGCCGCGTTCGACCGTCTCGATGTCATCGCGATCGCGGCCGCCAAGGTGCGCGCGGGCGAAGCCGCCAGTATCGCCGCTCCGATTGCGCATCAGGTGCACGGCGCCATCGGCTTTACCGAGGAGCATCGGTTGCATTTCTTTACGCGGCGACTTTGGGGCTGGCGCGATGAATGCGGCTCGGAGCGTTACTGGAGCAAGGTGGTGGGACAGGCGGCGATCGCGGCCGGGGCCGAAGGGTTGTGGCCGTTCGTCGTGTCTGTCGGTGCAGTTCAGGGGGCATGATGTCGTTCTTCACCTTTCCCAATCCGCCCGTCTCTCCGGAAGCCGAGCAATTGCGCGGCGACGTGCGCGCGTTTCTCGCCGAGGAGCTGAAGACGATGCCGCCGCATCGGCGCGCGGCGTCGTGGAGCGGCTTCGATGCCGACTTCTCGCGCAAGATGGGTCAGCGCGGCTGGATCGGTATGACCTGGCCGAAACAGTATGGCGGCCACGAGCGCACCAGTCTGGAACGTTACGTCGTGCTGGAGGAGATGCTGGCGGCCGGCGCGCCGGTGGCGGCGCACTGGATCGCGGATCGCCAGAGCGGTCCGTTGCTGCTGCGGTTTGGCACCGAGGAGCAACGCCGGAGCGTTCTGCCGAGGATCGCCGCCGGTGAGCTGTTCTGCTGCATCGGCATGAGCGAACCGGATTCCGGCTCCGACCTCGCCGCGGTGCGTACCCGCGCCGAGCCGGTCGAGGGCGGCTTCCGCGTCAACGGCACCAAGCTGTGGACCACCTTCGGGCATCGCGCGCATTATATGCTGCTGTTCTGCCGCACCAGCGGCGGCCCGAGCGACCGTCATGGCGGCACCAGCCAGTTGCTGGTCGACCTCAAGACGCCGGGCATCACCATCCGCCCGATCGTCGACCTGACTGGTGCGAAACATTTCAACGAAGTCGTGTTCGAGGATGTGTTCGTACCGTCGTCGGCGCTGATCGGCGAGATGGGCAACGGCTGGCATCAGGTGACCAGCGAACTGGCCTATGAGCGCTCCGGGCCGGAGCGCTTCCTGTCGTCGTTCGTGCTGTTGGCGGAGCTGGTGCGCGTGCTCCGGGAGCATCCGTCGGAGCAGGCGACCATCGCGGTCGGCCGCCTCGTGTCGCACTTCGTGGTGCTGCGGCAACTGTCGCGCGGGGTGGCGTGGCTGTTGCAGAACGGCCGGAACCCTGCGCAGGAAGCGGCGGTGGTGAAGGACCTTGGCGCGCTGGTGGAGCAGGAGATACCGGATATCGTCCGCTCGCTGGTCGAGATCGAGCCGGGCTCGGAGCGCACCGCCGAACTGGCGCGAACGCTGCATTACACTGTGCTCGCCGCACCCTCCTTCTCGCTGCGCGGCGGCACCCGCGAAATCCTCCGCGGCATCATCGCTAGAGGCCTCGGTCTGCGCTGAGGGGGGCGTCTAGTTCCAACGGCCCCTCCCGGTGTGATGCCAATCAGTGTAGCTTTGTCGGCAACACTGGCCGAGAAGCGCAGGACCGGATGAGACACGAGGAACACCGCCCGACCATCACGATTGATGACATCGTGGTGCCGATTGATCTGAGTTCGGCCGCGGCCAAATCGCGCCGTTCGGAAATCACGCTGCATCAACTCCGTGTCTTCTGGACGGTGGCGCATTCCGAGACCTTGACCAAGGCCGCCAAGCAACTTGGCCTCGCGCAGCCATCGCTGTCGCAGCAATTGTCGAAACTTGAATCGATTTCCGGCGCGCGGCTGTTCGATCGCCGTTCCAATCAACTGAAGTTGACTGATGCCGGCACGCGGCTGATGCCGAAGGTCGAGGCCGTGCTGCGCAGCATGGGGGAATTCGAGGACAGTCTGAACGAGCAGGCCGGTGGCGCGCGCGCCACCATTCGTCTTGCCGGCGTCAACTCGATCCTGGGCGTGATTCTGCCGGCGGCGATGCAGCGATTCCACGCCACCTTTCCCGATGTCGATTTCGATATTCACGAGCAGGCACCTGCCGACGTACTTGAGCTTTTGAACAGTCGGCGGGTCAATATCGGCCTGATCGCGGCCAGCTCCATCCCCCAGGCGAGCGATGGTTTCCTGCGTATCCCCATTGTCGACGACCCTTACGTCCTCGTTGTGCCGGAACGCCTCGACCTGTCGCGGTCGAAGTCGCCGAACCGCGATCTGCGGGCAGGAGATCGCGCAATTCTCAATCAGGTGATCCAGTTCGTGTTCGGCAGTCCCCATGCGAAGCAGACCGCGAACTGGTTCGGAGAGATGCTCCCGGACCACCGCGTCATCGCCCGCTGCCGCAGCTTCGAGGTCGCGATCCGGCTGGTCCGGGCGGAACTGGGGGTTTGCCTGGCCCCGGCGCTTTCAGCGGTTGTTGGGGCCGGGCCGTTGGACGGGGTGAAGCTCTATCGGGTCGCAATGCCGCCCCGGCAGATCGTGGCGCTGCTGCCGTCGCAATACCGGCGGCTTGAGCCCTATGCCGCGTTTCTGGACGCGCTGCGGCAGGCCGGCGAGGGTTTCAAGATGCCGCCGCTGCTTGATACGCCGCCATTCCTGCGCACGCCCGGAAAGATCTAGCAAGAAAATTGCTGCGCTGCGGAATAGGCGTTTCCTATTCACTGAATAGGTGGCGAACTGTCCGGCGATGCGTAGACTTGTAATGTGGCAATCGCGCCACCTAGGAGACGGAAATGGCCTGGAAAGCACCGAAGATCGTTGAAGTGCCGGTTGGCATGGAAATCAACATGTACGCCTGCGCGGCCCGCAAGTAAGCAGCTTCGCGACGACCTGTCCGGGTCCAGGAGCGAGGCGATGCTTCGTGTTGTCGTTCTTGGAGCCGCGGCAGGCGGCGGCGTTCCGCAGTGGAATTGCGGGTGCGCGGTGTGTCGCGCATCGCGGAATCATCGTCCCGAATTGCAAAGCACGCAATCATCGATCGCTGTCAGCGTCGATGATACGCATTGGTTCCTGATCAATGCCTCGCCGGATATCCGGCAGCAAATTACCGCGACGAAGCAGTTGCATCCCAAGCCCGGCATTCTGCGGCACAGCCCGATCACGGGCGTCATCCTCACCAATGGCGAAGTCGATGCGGTGGCGGGCTTGTTGTCGCTGCGCGAAAGTTCGCCGTTTACGATCTATGCCCATCCGCAAGTGTTGGCGATCCTGGCCAGCAACAGCATCTTCAATGTGCTGAACGAGAAGCTGGTGCGGCGCGAACCGATCGCGGCCGATCACACCTTCGAACCTTTGTTGCCGGACGGCTCACCGTCGGGGCTTGAAGTTCTGCCGTTCATCGTGCCGGGCAAACGTGCGTGGTATCTCGAGGGGCAACAGCATCCCGGTGACGACGGCGCCGAAGGCGACACGTTGGGGCTGTGCATTGCCGACAAGCACAGCGGCCAATATTTCTATCATCTTGCTGCGTGTGCGCGGGTGACCCCTGATCTGGCGCAGCGCATCATGGGCGCTCCGCTGGTGTTCTTCGATGGCACTGTGTGGCGCGACGACGAGTTGATCGCGGCAGGGCTTGGCAGCAAGACCGGGCAAGCGATGGGACATATCGCGATGTCGGGTGCGGATGGTGCGATCGCCGCGCTTGCGTCCCTCAACATCGCGCGCAAACTCTTCCTGCATATCAATAACTCGAATCCGGCGCTGTTGGCCGACTCGCCCGAGCGCCAGGCGGCGCAGCAAGCGGGATGGGAAGTCGCTTCGGATGGAATGGAGATCGCACTGTGATCGCAACCACCGCCTTTTCGCTGGTCGCCGACAAGCCGCTGCAAAATGCGGAAGACCTTGAGGCGGCACTGCGCCATATCGGTGCGACGCGCTATCATAACCTGCATCCGTTTCATCGCCTGTTGCACGGCGGCAAGCTGAACAAGGGGCAGGTGCAGGCCTGGGCGCTCAACCGCTATTATTATCAGAGCACGATTCCGATCAAGGATGCGGTGGTGATCTCGCGCTTCCGCGACCGCGAGACGCGGCAGGAGTGGCGGCATCGTATCGAGGATCACGACGGCGATATCGGCAGTGAAGGCGGTATCGAGCGCTGGCTCAAGCTGACGGAAGGTCTCGGGCTCGACACCGCTTACGTCGAGTCCACCGAGGGCATTCTTCCAGCGACACGCTTCGCGGTCGAGGCCTACGTGCATTTCGTCCGTGATCGTACGCCGCTGGAAGCCATCGCGTCGTCGCTCACGGAACTGTTCGCGCCTAACCTGCATGAGGAGCGCATCTCCGGGATGCTGGCGCATTATGATTTCGTCAACCCGGACATCATGAGTTATTTCAAGCGCCGGCTGACACAGGCGCCGCGCGACGCCAATTTCGCGCTCGACTATGTCAAGGCTCACGCCACGACGCCCGCGGAACGCGAAGCGGTGTGCAACGCGCTGATCTTCAAGACCAACGTGCTTTGGGTTCAGCTCGATGCGCTGTATCATGCCTATGTCGACGGGCACGTGCCTCCGGGTGCTTTCGTCCCCGCGACGACTTGAAGGGCAGATCGATGTCCGCATCGCGCAGCCGGAAATTGAGCGTGACCGAAGCGAGCCGCCCGGTTCTGCCGCGCCATGCGCAATTGAAATTCGACAAGACGCGCGAACGCTGGGTGATCCTCGCACCGGAGCGTGTGCTGGCGCCGGATGAGATCGCGGTGGAGGTTCTGCAATTGTGCGATGGCCGCAGCGTCGCGCAAATGCTCGATCAACTGGCCGCGAAATACGCCGCGCCACGCGACGACATCGGCGCCGATGTTGTCACCATGTTGCAGGATCTCGCCGACAAGGGATTTCTGGTCGAAGCGAAAGAACCCACGCCATGACTCCGACGCCGACCAATGCGACCGAGATGGCAAACGAGACGGTGGACAGCCTTGCCGTGCTGGAGTCGCGCGGGTCGGTCGCGGAGACATATGGCATTCCGCTCGCGGTACTGGCCGAATTAACGCATCGCTGCCCGTTGCAATGTCCGTATTGCTCCAATCCGTTGGAACTTGACCGTGCCAACACCGAACTGACCACCGACGAGTGGAAGAAGGTGTTGAGCGAGCTTGCTGAGATCGGCGTGCTGCAAATCCATTTCTCCGGCGGGGAGCCGACCGCGCGCAAGGATCTTGCGGAATTGGTGCAACACGCCACCGATGTCGGACTTTATTCGAACCTGATCACCTCGGCGGTGCTGCTGACGAAGGACAAGCTGCGCGCGCTGGCTGATGCCGGGCTGTGCCATATCCAGATCAGTTTTCAGGGCAACGAGCCGATGGTGGCGGATCGCGTCGCCGGCATGAAGGACGCACACGCGAAGAAAATCGAGGTGGCGCATTGGGCGCGCGAACTCGATCTGCCGCTCACCGTCAACGCGGTGATGCATCGGCAGAATCTGCACCAGCTTGCCGACATCATTCAGATGGCGGTCGATCTCGATGCCGATCGGCTCGAAGTCGCCAATGTGCAATATTACGGCTGGGCGCTGAAGAATCGCGCGGCCCTGATGCCGACGTTGCAACAGATCGAGGAGACCAGCCGTATCGTCGAGGATGCCGAGGTGCGCCTGAAGGGTATCCTCGCCATCGACTATGTCGTGCCGGATTACTATGCCCTGCGGCCGAAGAAGTGCATGGGCGGGTGGGGGCGTCAGTTCTTTAACATCTCGCCGACCGGAAAAATCCTGCCGTGCCACGCGGCGGAAACCATCACCGGCCTCGATTTCGAGTCCGTGCGCGGCAATCATTCGATCGCCTGGATCTGGCAGAATTCCGACGCCTTCAACCGATATCGCGGTACCGGGTGGATGCCGGAGCCGTGCCAGAGCTGCGATTTCAAGGAGATCGATTTCGGCGGCTGCCGCTGTCAGGCCTTCGCGCTGACCGGCGATGCCGGCAATACAGATCCGGCCTGTACGTTGTCGCCGTTGCACGAGCGGATCTTCAAGCTGGCGGAGACGGAAGCCGCGGGCGATGTCAATCGCTTCATCTATCGTAATTTCAAGGGCGGCACGCCGGAAGATCAAGCTGACCGGAGCGCTTGAGGACGCGCCGCTCCCGAAAGCGCAACCTACGACCAAAGTACGCATCGGGTGCGACCAGCACGCTGCTAGACTCGCCCTGATGAATTTCGCGGCCGAGAAAAAACTGTCACGTCGGACAGCATTGCTGGGCGGACTCTGCCTGTGCTGCGTGCCGACGCGGCCGCGCGCGGAAGCTTTATCGTCTTCGCAGCCGGCCGCGATGGTTGAGGTTTCGCCTGGCATTCATGTCCGTCAGGGCCTGACCGAGGACGCCACCGCCGGCAACTTCGACGCCATCGCCAACCTTGGATTTATCATCGGGCGCGATGCGGTGGCGGTGATTGATCCCGGCGGCAGTCTGCATGACGGACGCAGTCTGCGCTTGGCGATACGCGCGCGGACGCAATTGCCGATCCGCTATGTGGTGCTGTCGCACGTCCACCCCGATCACGTTTTCGGCGCGGCCGCCTTCAAGGACGACGCGCCCATATTCGTCGGCCACGCCGAACTGCCGCAGCAGTTGGCTGCGCGCGGTGCGTTCTATCGCGATGGCCTCGAGAAAATTCTCGGCGCGGGAGAAGTGGGTGAGGTGATCACGCCGACCATGCTGGTGGCGAGAGACAAGCCGGCTGAGCTCGATCTCGGCGGACGCGGCCTCGTCCTGACCGCGCATCAGCCGGCGCATACGGTCAGCGATCTCAGCGTGCTCGACAAGCAATCCGGGATTCTGTTTGCTGGCGATCTCTTGTTTGTCGGGCGAACGCCGTCGCTCGACGGCGATCTCAAGGGATGGCTGAAGGAACTGGCAGCGTTGCGCGACTCGGGCGTGCGTCAGACGGTGCCGGGTCATGGGCCGCCGCTGGTGCCGATGCAGGATGCGGTTGCGCCGCTCGAACGCTACTTTACCGTGCTGCGCGACGAGACCCGCGCAGCGATCGCGAAAGGTACGCCGATCGAGGAAGCCGCGACCACGCTGGCGCTGTCGGAGCGGCCGCACTGGGCGATGTTCGATGCCTACAACGGCCGTAACGTGATTGAAGCCTATCGGCGGCTGGAATGGGAATGAGGCGGCCGCTCATCGCGCGCTTCATATTCGCCGTGTGCTTCGTTGCGGCAACGATGATGTTGATTGCTACCGCGAATGCATATGCGCAATCCGATCCGCCGCCGGAGCCCGAGGGTTATTGGCAAGGGCCTATGAATGGCCGGGTGCCGGCGACGATCGCCGGCGGCACGGTGATCGACACCCAGACGCTCGCCGCATTGCTGGACCGCGAGCAGGCTGTCGTGATCGATGTGTTTCCCGCGCCGCGCCGTCCGGAACATCTGTCGTCGCCGTGGCGGCCGGTGCCGCATCACGATATTCCGCGCAGCGTCTGGATGCCCGGCATGGGGTCCGGCGTAATCTCGGTGGCGATGGCTGATTATGTCCGGGCGCGGCTGTCCGCGCTCACAGGTGGCGATTCCGGCCGGCCGGTCGTCGTGTATTGCCGCGCCGATTGCTGGGCGAGTTGGAACGCCGCGAAGCGTTTGATCGCAGAGGGCTATCGTCGCGTATTCTGGTATCCTGACGGGATCGAGGCGTGGCAGAATGCGGGTCTGCCGACTGCGGTGGTCGAACCGGAAGGCCCGGGCGTGCAATGAGGCTTCATCAGGGAGAGCACGGATGAAACGATTGCTGATGGTGGCGTTGCTAATGGTGTCCGGTATCAACTATGCCGTAGCCGACGACGAGATGGCCGAACGCGAGGCGCGTTGGCGCAGCGTGGCGACCGACATCTTCGGCGAACGCGCCATCGAGGACGGCAGCACGCTGCTGAAATTGAAGGTTCCTGAGCAGGCGATGAACGCGGCGCTGGTGCCGATCAGCGTGGAATTGATCGGAGATCGCCCGATCACCACGGTATCGGTCGTCATCGACAACAATCCGATGCCGCTCGCCGGCCGCTTCAAGCTCGGCCCGGCCTTCGTGCGCGACGACATCAAGATGCGGGTACGGGTCAACGAATACACCCTTATCCACGCGGTCGCCGAGACCGACGACGGCAAGCTCTACGCGGTGTCGCATTATATCAAGGCTGCGGGCGGCTGCTCCGCGCCGGATGCACGCGCCTCGGCCGATGTGCTGGCGAGGATGGGCAAGATGCAGTTGCGCCGCGAGCGCTCCTCGGATCTGACGCAGGTGCCGACGCGGCTGCTGATCAGTCATCCGAACTATAGCGGGATGCAGCAGAACGCGAGCGGCGACTACACCCCGGCGCGTTATCTCGAGCGCGTCTCGGTCAGTGTCGGCGGCGCCAAGGTGTTTGACATGGAAGGTGGCATCTCGTTGAGCGAAGACCCGTCGATCGCCTTCAGCTATGTTCCTAAGGGGGACGGTGAGGTCGAAGTAAAAGTGCAGGACAGTTCGGCCGCGCAATTCTTGCAGCATTTCGATGCGCTGAAATAGGTGCTCAGAGCTGGTTTCGTCCAGATAGAAGCAGCAATTCGTCATGGCCGGGCTTAGCCGTTCGAAGAACGGCGTCGCTTCGCTCGCCTATGGGGCCCGGCTATCCACGTCTTTAACCTTGCGGCGACTTCAAGACGTGGATGCCCGGCATAAAGCCGGGCATGACGGTTCTAGTTCTCACTCTAAAAAACCAAAACTCCAAAAAGAAACGGCGCACCTTGCGATGCGCCGGAGTGGTCCTCTGCGGGAGAGCTGTTTTACGCGGCGTCCTTGACGGCGCGTTGGGCCATGACCTTGATGAGGTTGGCGCGGTAGTCGGCAGCACCGTGGAGATCGGCCATCAGGCCGTCGGCGGAAATCGAGACGCCGTCCAGCGCTTGAGCCGACCAGTTTGCCTTGAGTGCCTGCTCGATGGCGGGCACCCGCATCACGCCGTTTTGCGAGGCGCCGGTGGCGGCGACGCGGACTTCGCCCGATTTCGTCTGCGCCACGAACACGCCGGTCAACGCGAAGCGCGAGGCCGGGTGACGGAACTTGGCGTAGCCGGCTTTCGCCGGGATCGGGAAGGTGACCGCGGTGATGATCTCGCCGTCTTCGAGTGCCGTCGAGAACAGGCCCTTGAAGAAGTCAGCCGCCGTGATGCTGCGCTTGTTGGTCTTCACCGTGGCGTCGAGCGCCAGCACCGCCGCCGGATAATCCGCCGCCGGGTCGTTGTTGGCGAGCGAGCCGCCGATGGTGCCGCGATAGCGCACGGCGGGATCGCCGATCATGCCGGCGAGGGCTGCCAGCGCCGGCAGGGCTTTCTGCAAAGCCTCGTTGGACGCGACGTCGTAATGCGGCGTCGCTGCCCTGATGGTGACGCTGTCGCCGCCGAAGTCGATGCCGATCAGCGCCGGGATCTTGGCGAGATCGATCACGTCGGACGGTGCGGCGAGGCGCTGTTTCATCACCGGCAGCAGGGTCTGCCCGCCGGAGAGATATTTAGCCTCGCTGCCGTTGGCGAACTGCGCCGCGGCGTCGTCGACCGAGGAGGCGCGATGATAGTGAGTCTCGTACATGATGCGTCTCCCTTATGTTACGCGCCGGCCCGAATGGCGTGCCACACCCGGTCGGGGGTGGCCGGCATCTCCAGGCTATTGTTGCCGATGGCGTCGGTGATGGCGTTGATCACCGCTGCCGAAGCGCCGATGGCGCCGGCTTCGCCGCAGCCCTTAACGCCGAGCGGATTGCCCGGACACAGCGTCGTGGTGTGTTGCAGCTTGTAGGACGGCACGTCGTCGGCGCGCGGCATCGCGTAGTCCATGAAGGACGCCGTGATGAGCTGGCCGTTGCCGTCATAGACCGCGCCTTCCAGGAGCGCCTGTCCGATGCCTTGGGTCAGACCGCCATGGACCTGGCCCTCGACGATCATCGGGTTGATGAGGCGCCCGAAGTCGTCCGCCGCCACGAAGTTGACGAACTCGGTCTTGCCGGTGCCCGGATCGACCTCGATCTCGCAGATGTAGGTGCCGGCCGGGAAGGTGAAGTTCGACGGATCGTAGAACGCGCTCTCCTTCAGGCCCGGCTCCATGCCGTCCGGCAAGTTGTGCGCGGTGTAGGCGGCGAGCGCCACCATCGGCAGTGCGATCGACTTGTCGGTGCCGGTCACCTTGAACTCGCCGTTCTCGATGACGATGTCGCTTTCCGACGCTTCCAGTTGATGCGCCGCGATCTTCTTGGCCTTGGCCTCGACCTTCTCCAGCGCCTTGACGATGGCCGAACCGCCCACCGCCAGCGAACGCGAGCCGTAGGTGCCCATGCCGAACTGCACCTTGTCGGTGTCGCCGTGCACAACTGAAACCTGGCTTACCGGCACGCCCAGCCGCTCGGCCACCAACTGGCAGAACGTCGTCTCGTGGCCCTGACCATGGCTGTGCGATCCGGTGAGGACTTCGATGGTGCCGACCGGATTGACGCGGATTTCCGCGGATTCCCACAAGCCGACGCCGGCGCCGAGGCTGCCCACCGCCTTCGAAGGTGCGATGCCGCAGGCTTCGATGTAGCAGGAGAAGCCGATGCCGCGCAGCTTGCCTTCCGCCTTGGCCTTGGCCTTGCGTGCCGGGAAACCGGCATAGTCGACCGACTTCAGTGCGGCATCGAGGGAGGCGTTAAAGTCGCCGATGTCGTAGGCCATGATCACCGGAGTCTGGTGCGGGAACACGGTCACGAAGTTCTTGCGCCGCAACTCGGCCGGATCGACCTTGAGCTGCCGCGCGGAAGTTTCCATCATGCGCTCGATCAGGTAGCTCGCCTCCGGGCGTCCAGCGCCGCGATAAGCGTCGACCGGGGAGGTGTTGGTGTAGACGCCCATCACCTCGGCGTAGATCGCCGGAATGTTGTACTGGCCCGACAGTAGCGTCGCGTAGAGATAGGTCGGCACCGACGACGAGAACAGCGACATGTAGGCGCCGAAGTTCGCCAGCGTCTTGACCCGCAGGCCGAGGATCTTGTTGTCCTTGTCGAAGGCCATCTCGGCGTGGGAGACGTGATCGCGGCCGTGGGCATCGGTGAGGAACGCCTCGGTGCGGTCGCCGGTCCACTTCACCGGACGATTGACCTTCTTGGAGGCCCACAAGGCCACCATTTCTTCCGGATAGATAAAGATCTTCGAGCCGAAGCCGCCGCCGACGTCCGGCGCGATCACCCGCAGCTTGTGTTCGGGGGCGATGTTGTAGAACGCCGACAGCACGAGGCGCGCCACGTGCGGGTTCTGCGACGTGGTGTAGAGCGTGAAGTGCTCCTCCGCCTCGTCGTATTGCGCGAGTGCCGCCCGCGGCTCCATGGCGTTGGGGGCGAGGCGGTTGTTGACGAGGTCCATCTTGACCACATTCGCCGCCTTGGCGAAGGCATCGTTGGTGGCGGCCTGATCGCCCAGTTCCCAATCATAGACGATGTTGTTGGGCGCTTCTGGGTGCAACTGCGGTGCGCCGGCCGCGATCGCGGCCTTGACGTTGGTGACGGCCGGCAGTTCTTCGTAATCGACCTGCACGGCTTCGGCGGCGTCGCGTGCCTGGTTCTTGGTTTCGGCGATCACCACCGCGACCGCCTGACCGACGAAGCGCACCACTTCCGGCGCCATCGCCGGCCATGCGCCCATCTTCATCGGCGTGCCGTCCTTGGAATGCACCGCCCAGCCGCAAATGAGATTGCCGACCTTGTCATCGACGATCTGCTGCCCGGTCAGCACCGCAACCACGCCCGGCATTTTCAGCGCCGCGGATGAATCGATGCCCTTGACCTTGGCGTGGCCGTGCGGGCTGCGCACGAAATGCGCGTGCGTCATGCCCTGCAATTTGATGTCGTCGACGTAACGACCCTTGCCGGTGGTGAACCGCCGGTCTTCCTTGCGCAATACGCTTGCGCCGATGCCTTCCACTCCCATGGGATCTCTCCTTGCTCGATCGCAGGCCGCGCCGTGACAGGCCGCGTGCCCGATCGCTGGTTCAAATCGCGTGATCCGCGCATCGCCCCGAATCTACGGAACGCCGACGCGCGAAGCCTGATCTTGCAAAACCCGAAGCTGTGACGCCCGCATGCACGACGCCTGAGCGCGTACACGCGTCCGCGTTACTCCGCTGCTTGCGCGGTGCTCATTCGCCCGGCCGCATCCAGCACCGATTTGACGATGTTGTGATAGCCGGTGCAGCGGCAGATGTTGCCTTCCAGCTCATGTCGCACCGTGGCTTCGTCGAGCTTGCCGCCGTGGCGCTGCACGATATCGACGGCGGACATGATCATGCCCGGCGTACAATAGCCGCATTGCAGTCCATGATTGTCGCGGAATGCCGCCTGCATCGGATGCAATTGATCGCCCTGCGACAATCCTTCGATCGTCGTCACGCTGGCGCCGTCGACCTGGCCCACCAGCGTCGTGCACGACTTCACCGCGCGTCCGTCGACATGCACCACGCAGGCCCCGCATTGGCTGGTATCGCAGCCGACATGCGTTCCTGTCAGATTCAGATGATCACGCAAAAAGTGGACCAGCAAGGTCCGGTCTTCGACGTTGCCGGAAACTACCTTCCCGTTCACCGTCAAGCTTATCGCCGTCACGAGACACCTCCCGTTGGATTGTTATAGTTCCAAATTAGAGGCATCCCGATACAACTTTGCAACAGCGATCTTGGTAGTAGGGAGTTGTCGGTCAAACGTCGGATTTTTCAGGATAGTTTATCGCGGCACGAAGAGCGCGGCGGGCCGTTTCCGGCCTCTCAGAAATTCATGCCGAACAGCAGACGGACCTGATGACGCTCGAAATTGACCAGATCGAGCGGGCCGGGCGCATTTGTGGCGTGGCCGGCGATCTGCGCGCTCCAGGCGGCGGCGACCCAGGAGCGTGGTGACAGTTTGACGAACAGCGTTGGCCCGAGAAAGCCGGCGTGCCCGGCAAGGTCGTCGAAGCCGAGGCTCTCATAGCGCCGGAGATAGCGACCTTCGATGCCAAGGAAAACGCCGGGCGAGACTTGCGCCATCAGCGCTGCCGCAATGCCGATAGTCGCTTCCCGCGACCATTCGCCTCCCGCCTTCGCGCGCGAAATCTCCGGCTGGTAGAGCAGGTTGAAGGCTGCGACGATCCGATCCGGGACGATTTCCTTGTCGAACGCCGCCACCAGATCGGCCCCGTACTCGCGGACCCGCACCCCCGAACCCCCGTCGATACGGGACCAGTGCGGCTCGATGCCCAGCGCAAAGCCGAACGGTCCGGTCGCGCGGTCAAGCAGGCGGTAGCGGAAATCCGCCGAGAAGCCTCCGACCGCGAGTTGACGACGATTCTCGAGGCCGCTTACGCCGGCGATGTCGTGGGCGACCACCGTGGCGGTGTATTCGGTGCGGAGATTTTGCAGCGGGACGAACTCGGCGGAGAGCGTCTGCTCGCCAGCGGCATAGTTGCCCGAGCGCTTTCCGAATCGCGCGGTCGTACCGCCTTCGAATTCACGCTCGCCGAGCGTGCCGACATCGCTTCCCGTCGTGAAGCCGAACAGATGTTCGGTCTCGATCTCACCCGCGTCGGAAGCGATTGTGGATTGTGCAAGTGCGAACAACAGAACGAACAAAGCCGGACCCATGCCGATGGATCGTTCGCGGGCAATTTGTATGAAAAATGCGCGCGAAAATACGCGATGACATTCATGCCATCGACGCGGATTCGATAACTGCAGCGCGCGGCCGAGATCCGATGGTAAGCGCATGCCTGACGGCTCATGGGCGGGAGAAATTCCCGGTCTTTTCCTGGACTACTACCTTCCGCCTATACTGGCGACGAAAATCCGATGCTGTAATTCCGATCGCGATGGCAACCGCGCGTTGCCGGTCGGCGCTGAGCAATACGTCCTGCGGATCCGGTTCGTCGAATTGCGAACGCAGCGAAAGCAAACATTGGGAGGAAGCAGATGAGGTTGAGGAGCAGGGGATTCTTGGCTGGCGTTTCGATCATCGCCAGTCTGGTCGCGGGATCGCTTGGCGCCAGCGCCAACGACTCCGTCACCAAGGCGGTCGCCGACGCCAATCAATGGGCGGTCGCGGGCCACGACTATGCCAACACGCGTTTCAGTCCGCTGAACCAGATCAACGCCGACAATGTCGGCAAGCTGTCCCTCGTCTATTCCTTCTCGCTCGCCTCGCTGCGTTCGAATGAATCCTCGCCGGTCATCATCGGCGATACGCTCTACGTCACCACCTCCTGGGGTCCGAAATACGTCTACGCGCTGGACGCCGCGACCGGCGCCCGCAAGTGGACCTACGAGCCTGAAATTCCCGATGACGTGTTGCAATATGCCTGCTGCGACGTGAACAATCGCGGCGTCTCCTATGCCGACGGCAAGCTCTACATCGGCCGCCTCGACGGCAAGCTGACCGCGCTCGATGCCAAGACCGGCAAGGAGCTGTGGACATCGAAGGTCGTCGACTACAAGCAGGGTTCGGTCATCACCTCGCCGCCGCTGGTGGTGCGCGACAAGGTCATCACCGGTTTCGGTGGTGGTGAATACGGCGTGCGCGGCGCGCTGCTCGCGTTCGATGCCAATACCGGCAAGCAGCTTTGGCAGACCTTCACCACGCCTGCTCCGGGCGAGGAAGGCAGCGACACCTGGAAGGGCGACACCGGCCTGCATGGTGGCGGAGCGGCCTGGCTGGTCGGCTCCTACGATGCCAAGACCGACACCGTGTACTGGGGCACCAGCAATCCCGGACCGTGGAACACCGGCGTGCGCTCGACCGGCGACGGCAACTTCGGCAAGCTGAGCAACCTTTACACCGCTTCGACGCTGGCGCTCGATCCGAACACCGGCAAGATCAAGTGGCATCTCCAGACCACGCCGGCCGACGCCTGGGACTATGACGGCGTCAACGAACTGGTTCTCGCCGACCTCAAGATGGACGGCAAGACGGTCCCGGCGATGCTGAAGGCCGATCGCAACGGCTTCTTCTTCGTCGCCAACCGCGAAACCGGCAAGGTTCTCTCGGCGGAGAAGTTCGTGCCGTCGACCAACTGGGCGAAGTCCTGGGACATCAAGACCATGCGTGCGGTCGAGGATCCCGACAAGCGTCCCGGTCCGAACCATCCGGCCAAGGACATCTGTCCGAACCTGATCGGCGGCAAGAACTGGCAGCCGATGTCGTTCAATCCGAAGACGGGTCTGGTCTATATCCCGACCAACAACGTCTGCATGGATTGGTCGGTCAGCGACGTCTCTTACAAGCGCGGCGTGTTCTATCTCGGCGCCGAATTCCCGACCAAGGAAGGCCCGGGCGGATATCTCGGCGAACTGGTTGCCTGGGACCCGGTCAAGCAGAAGAAGGTCTGGGGTATCAAGGAAGACCTCCCCTTCAACGGCGGCACGCTGACCACTGGCGGCAACCTAGTGTTCTCGGGCAATATCCGCGGTGAATTCCGCGCGATCAACGCCAAGGACGGCAAGATTCTCTGGCACAAGAATCTCGGCTCCGGCATCGGCGCCGGCCCCGTGACTTACTCGGTCAACGGCAAGCAGTACGTCGCCGTCGTGGTGGGTCGTACCGCATCACTGCCGGCCTTCCTCGGTGAGGTTGGCAAGAAGATGACGGCGGCGGCCCCTGAAGGCGGTTCGCTGTTCGTGTTCGCGCTGCAATAACGCCACTAAGGGAGCCAGGGATGCTTGCAAATCGTTTGGAGTGGAACGGAATGTCTTTCAATCGCCGAACCTCTCGTGCCCTTGCAGGCATCCCGGCTCTTGTCGTTGCGTTATCGCTGATCGCGCCAGCCACGCAGGCTGTCGCGGATGAACGTCAGCCGCTGCGGTTCTGCGCCGATCCGACTAATCTGCCGTTCTCGAGTGACGACCCGGCCAACCCCGGGTTCTATCTCGAGATCGGTCAGGCATTGGCGAAGGCGCTGGACCGCCCGGTGGTTTACGATTGGTACAAGTCGTATTTCGGCAAGCGCACTGTGCGCGTGACCCTGCTCGGCAAGCAGTGCGATGCGATGATCGGATTGACGCCCTCGACCGACTTCATGGGGCCGGCGGTGATCTTCTCCAAGCCGATCATCAAGGAGGGCTACGCGCTGGTGACGGCGAAGGGCCGCAAGATTTCCGGACTCGCCGACCTCAAGCAGTTGCGGGTCGCGGTTCAATACCAGACCACGCCGCAAAACCTGTTGGCGCAGCGTGACGAGATCGTGAAAGTCACGGTGCTCAGTCCCGACGAAGGCATGAAGGCGCTCGATCAGGGCAAGGCCGATGTCGCCTTCGTGTGGGGGCCGGTCGCGGGCTGGCTCAACAAGACGGTTTATAGCGGCAAGTACGACATCCAGAGCGTGGATGGCGAGGCGCTGTCATGGCCGGTCGCGATCGGCTTCGCCAAGGCGTCGAAGGATCTGCGCGATGAGATCGATGCGGCGTTGCCGAAAGTCGAGGCGATGATTCCGACGCTCGTCGAAAAATATGGACTGCCGACCGACGCGCCGGTCAAGCTGACGGCGCTTGCGCAGCCTCTGGTGCGATTGGCATCAGCAGAGACGCAAGCAAAACCCCTCGTGGTTGCCGACTCCACCACTGCGCCGTCACCGACGGCTGCCGCACCAGCGCCGCTGACTCCGGAGGTTATCAAGAGCCGCGAGAACGATACCGAGGCGGTGACTTCCGGTCGTGAAACTTTCAACGGCACCTGTGCCCATTGCCATGGACCTGACGCGGTGCAGAGCGAGCGTCACATCGACCTTCGCCGGCTGCACAAGAAGTACGGCGACGACATGCGCGATACCTACTGGAAGACGGTTCACAACGGCCGGCCGGCCAAGGGCATGCCGGCTTGGAAGGATGTCTTCGACGACAAGCAGCTCAACGAGATTTATGCCTATCTGCTCACGGTGCAGGTGCCGGCGGACTAAGGCTTGCTTTTCGGAAGGCGGCGCAGGTTTCCGCGCCGCTGCCTGAAGCGTGGTGGTCTTACCGCCAGATATTGGTCGGCTGACTTTCGTTGATCTAGCTGTGTTAACTGGACCTGCGTCGATTGGGCTTGCCAAGGACGGTCACTGTCGCGGAAGCTGCATGCTGAAATCGGATCGCGTTGGAACCGGATTGCTGTGGGTGCCGCTCGTCGGCGTCCCGTCGGCGATGCGGCCAGCCGCTGACGAGGCCGGCAGATGACGAACTTCCTGATCATCGACGATCATCCGCTATTCCGCGAGGCGTTGGGCAATGCCGTGCGTCAGGCCCATCCCGATGCGGTGATCTTCGAGACCATGTCGATCAAGGGTGCGCTGCATATTCTCGCGGAGAAGAAGGGGATTGATCTGGCGTTGCTGGATCTTTCCTTGCCCGATGCGACGGGATTTTCGGGGTTCATGCGGTTACGCGAGACCTATCCGCGGCTGCCGGTCGCGATCGTCTCCAGCCATGAGGATCAGGACGTCGTCAGCGAGGCGCTGTCGCTCGGCGCCGCCGGCTATCTGCCGAAATCGACGTCCAAGAGCGAGTTGGCTCAAGCCATCGACTGCGTGCTGAGCGGGTCGGTCGCGGTGCCGAAGAATTTCGTCGTCGCGGGTGAGCGCGGCGACACCGACTTCACCCAGGCGCTGCGTCAGCGCTTGCAGGAATTGACGCCGCAGCAGCTTCGCGTGCTTGACCTGATTCGTCGCGGCTATCAGAACAAGCACATCGCCGCCGAACTCAAGCTCGCGGAATCCACCGTCAAGGCGCATGTGACGGAAATTCTCCGCAAGCTGAAGCTGTTCAGCCGCAACAAGGCGGTGATCGAGATTGGCAAAATCAATCTGCCGGTCCCGAAAAAGCGTGGCGGCAAGGGTGAGTCCGAGTCGATCGAGGGCGGCGATCACAAGTCGGCAGAGGCGGGCGGCATGGCCAAGCGCCGCTAGATGCCGCAAGATGGGGTGATCATCGTCAACGACGGCAACGTCGATGCTCGGCCAGCCCAAGACTGGTTGAGAAGACAGGTTCAGAACAGGCCGAGGAATAACGTTTTGCTCCGTATCGCTATCGCCGCCATTCTGATCCTTGCCACGTCTCCTTCCTTCGCCGCGGACGTGCTGCGCATCGGCCTGCAAAAGACCGGCACCTTCGCGTGGCAACTCGACGTCATCAAGCGCCATGGGCTGGCGGCCGCCGCCAATCTGGATCTCAAGCTCACAGAAATGTCGTCGGCCGATGCGGGCAAGCTGGCGCTCAATGCCGGCTCGGTGGATGTCGCGGTGGTGGACTGGCTGTGGGTGGCGCGTGAGCGCGCCTTGGGCACTCGGCTGCAATTCTATCCGTATTCGACCGCGATCGGCGCGATCATGGTGAAGCAGGACGCGCCGCTGCAAAAGCTCGCCGACCTTAAGGGCCAAACCCTGTCGATCGCGGGCGGGCCGCTCGACAAGAGCTGGCTCATCGTGCAGGCGGTCGCGATCCGTCGTGGTCTCGATCTCAAGCGCGACGTCACGCTGCAATACGGCGCGCCGCCATTGATGTTCCAGAAGACGTTGCAGGGCGAATCGCAGGCCAACCTCAATTACTGGAATTTTTGCGCACGGCTGGAAGCGCGCGGTTATCGTCGGCTCTACGATATCCGCGAGGCTCAGGTCGAACTCGGCCTGAAGGAACCGCTGGCGCTGACCGGCTATGTCTTTTCCGAAAAATTCACGGCGGCTCATCGCGACGCCATCGAGCGTTTCCTGACCGTGGTGCAGAAGGCCAACGATATCCTGATGCAGTCGGATGCGGAGTGGGAAGCGTTGCGGCCGCTGATGCAGGCCGAGGATCAGGCCACTTTCCTTGCCTATCGGGACCGCACGCGGGAGGGCATCCCGCGCCGGACCATCCTTGCGGAGGAAGCCGACGCGCGAACGCTGTTCAAGACGTTGACCGAGATTGCCGGCCCGACGCTGCTCGGTTCGGTGAAGGAAATTCCCGCGGGCATGTATTATCATCGCTCGTCATCGGGAGGATGAGCGTTGGCGAAGGTTGTCTCGCTCGCGGTGCTGCTTGGACTGTGGGCGCTGGTCGCATGGCTGGCGCAGTCGCAACTGCTGCCAAGTCCCATCAGCGTCGGCGAGATGATCATCACCGACACGCGATCCGGCGAACTGCCGTTCCAGATGGCCTGCACGCTGGCGCGCGTCGTCGCGGCGTTTGCCATTGCCTTCACGTTGGGCGTTGCCGGCGGTTACATCATGGGCCGTTCGAAACTGGTCGACCGCTACGCCGATCCATGGCTGGTGGTGCTGCTTAATCTGCCGGCATTGGTCATCATCATCTTCGCTTATATCTGGATCGGGCTTAATGAGACGGCCGCCATCGTCGCGGTCGCACTCAACAAGTTACCGAACGTGATCGTGGTGACGCGGGAAGGCGCGCGCTCGCTCGATCCGGCGCTCGACGAAATGGCGCAGGCGTTTCGCTTCACCCGGCAATCGAAGCTGCGCAACGTGGTGCTTCCGCAATTGGCGCCGTATCTCGCGGCGGTGTCGCGTTCGGGACTGTCGATCATCTGGAAGATCGTACTCGTGGTCGAATTGCTGGGGCGGCCGAATGGCGTTGGTTTCGTGCTCGGCTCGTCGTTCTCGCTGTTCGATATGACGCGGATTTTGAGCTATGCGATCTCGTTCGTCGCGCTTATGCTCGCCATCGAAACATTCCTGGTGCAACCGCTTGAACGACGCACGAACCGCTGGCGCCGCAACGCCGCTTGAAATCCGTATCGATTCGAAAACCTATGTCTCGGCGGAGGGAAAGCCGGTCGAGGTCATTCGCGATCTGCGCTTGCAACTCGATGCATTTTCGTTCGGCGCGCTGATCGGCCCTTCGGGTTGTGGCAAGACCACCATCCTGCATATCGCTGCCGGGCTTGATCCCGATTTCACCGGTGAGCGGCGGATTCCAGGGCGCGGCCGGCTCGGCATGGTGTTTCAGGAGCCGCGCCTGCTGCCATGGCGCACGGTGGCCGACAATCTTCGTCTCGTGCTGTCGCCCGGCGAATCCCTCGACAAGCTCGACGGGTTGATCGAGACGCTGGGACTCGGTGCACATCTGTCGCACTATCCGGGCGAATTGTCGCTCGGGCTGGCGCGGCGTGTGGCGATCGCTCGCGCCTTCGCGGTGCGGCCGGATTTCCTGCTGCTCGACGAGCCGTTCGTATCATTGGACGTGGCGGTTGCCGCGCGACTGCGCGAGGAATTGACCACACTGACACAGCGCGAGCGGGTCACGACGCTGCTGGTGACTCATGATTTAAACGACGCTATTCAGCTGGCGGACAAGTTGTTTTTCCTGTCGACGCGGCCCGCCAGCGTCGCGGTCGAAATGACCTTGCCGCCGCCGCGCGGTGCGCGTAGCAAGGCGATGATCGATGAGATCGCAGGGCAGGTGGGTGCGCGCGTTCCGGCGTATATGCCGGAGACCATGCGCGCATAGGCGGCGATTCAAGCCAGCCGCGACTCGATCGCCACGCGCACCAGTTCGGATGAGGAACGCACGCCGAGCTTGTGGCGAATGATCGAGGAGGTATTCGCCACCGTCTTGTAGGAGGCGTTGATCATCCACGCGATCTCCGTCAGGCTCTTGCCCGCGCCGATCAGCCGCAGGATTTCGATCTCACGCGAGGTCAGTTTCGCCAGCCGGCTCGACGCGAAGGCTGGGCCCGCGAAGGCGAGGCTTTGCGCCAGCGACGGCGGCAAGAACGTGCCGCCGTTTCCGACCGCGCGAATGGCGCTGACGAGGTCTCCGGGGTCCCCCGATTTGGAAACATATCCCTTGGCGCCGGCCTCGATCGCCCGCGCCGCGAAAATCGGATCGTCGTTCATGCTGAACATGATGATCCGCGCTTCCGCGTCGCGGCGCAGAATCCGTCGCGCCAGTTCGAACCCGGAGACGCCCGGCAGATTGATGTCAATCACGCACAACTGGGTGGGATCGTCGGCGAACGCGGCTTCACCGCTCTCCGCATCGGCCGCATCGTTGATGATGACGTTCGACTCATCCGCGAGCATGGCCCGGCAGCCGGACACCACGATCGGATGGTCGTCAACAATGAGGACCCGGAGTTTGTTCGACGTCTTCGACTTTGCCATGATGACCGGCGAGATTGACGCGCGCATCTGGCTATCGCGTCAGAATAATGTACCGTTCGATTAGAACGTCGCCATTTTCATCTGTCAACGCTCTCCCCCGGAGCCTGCGGCGCGACGGCATAGCGGAACAAGAGGATGTGGCGGAAATTTTCCCTGCGGATGCGCCTGAATCTCCTGTTCGCGCTGGTGCTGGCGCTGGGTCTCGCGGCCAATATCGGGCGTCTCGTGTTGGAAGCGGGACCGCGCATTCAGGCCGAGGATGACAGCGTCATCCGGCTGGCACGTGAATTCGTCGAGGCGTCGATTGCCGATCTGAAAGGCAGTTCGGACCCCGAGGCCAAACTGGCGGGGATTGTCGACGGCTTGCAGAAGCTGCGCCACATCAGCGTAACGCTGGCGCGTGATGGTATGTCCGCGGACGGTCCACCGGCCGGTGCCGTCGACGTCCAGTTGGATGCGCCGCCCGAATGGTTCGTCTCCATGGTGCGGCCGGAGCCGACGCGTCTGCGTATTCCGATCGCGGTCGAGGGGAAGTCTTACGGAACGCTCCTGATCGCCTCGCATCCGACCGACGAGATCGCTGAAATCTGGGACAGCATCGTCACCCAGATTCAGTTCGGCTCAGCTATCGCGGCGGCGTTGCTGATCCTGACGATGCTTGTCGTCAGCCGGGCATTGGCGCCGATCCAGTCGCTCGCCGATGCGATGGCCGATCTCGAGGCTGGAAACTACGATGCACGTGTGGTGCCCACGGGCTCGGCTGAAATCGCCGCGATCTGCGCCAAGCTCAATCATCTGGCTACCACGCTTGGCGATGCGGTCGCGGACAAGCAGCGGCTCGCGGAGCGCGTCGTGTCCTTGCAGGATGTCGAACGCAAGGAAATCGCGCGCGAACTGCACGATGAATTCGGCCCCTATCTGTTTGCGCTGCGCGCCCATGCGACGGCGTTGATGCGGACAGCGGACGCCACCAGCCCCGATATCGCGGGGCTGCGCAAGCATGGCGGCGCGATGCTCGAACAGGTCAATGCCTTGCAACAGTTCAATCGACGCGTCCTCGACAGATTGCGGCCGGCGGGCCTGAGCGAACTCGGGCTCGGCGAGGCGCTGGCCGCGCTGGTCCGGTTCTGGCGCGATGCCCATCCCGGCGTCGTCGTGGACACCGATATTTCCGACACGCTCGGCCCCATCGGCGAGACGGCGGAATTGACGATCTATCGCGTCGTGCAGGAGGCTCTGACCAATGCCTTCCGCCATTCCGGTGCGACGCGGGTTGGCGTGACGATCGAGCCGGTCGCCGGCACCGGGCGTACCGCGATGGCCGCCTGTGTTCGCGTCAGCGACAACGGCAAGGGTTTGCCGCCCGATCATAAACTCGGCCTGGGGATGACCGGGATGCGCGAGCGGGTAATGGCGCTTGGCGGCACCATGATGGTGTCATCGGCCAGCGGCGTCACGGTCGAGGCGGTCATTCCATGCGCCGAGACACTGAGCGATTGATCTCCTACAGCTTGACCCGAATTCCGCCGTAGATCGCGAATGGCATTCCGGGCACCAGCGTGCGCTGATCCGTCAGTGTGATCGGCAGCCCCGCCTTGGCGGCTCCGCCGCTTGGATCGAAATAGGTGCCGTACAGGGCGTACTTGTTGTTGAACAAGTTATTGATGTTGGCGAACAGTGTGACGTTCTTCGACACCTGATATGAGGTATGCAGGTTGACGACCGCATAAGCTGGCAGCTTCGGGTTCTGGTTGGAGTCATCGCCGACGAAATACTGCTGCCCGACCGCGATCAGATCGGCGCCGACTTTCCATTCCGCCGTGACCATGTAATCCACGCCCGCCTTGAACTGATGCTGCGGGATGCCGGGAATGTGGTTGCCGGGCACCACATGGATGTTGCCGTCGTCGTCCGCCATCGGGTTGTTGGGCGAGGCAAGATCGCCGGAGAAGCGGTAGGTCGCATCGATATAGCTGTAGCTGGCATAGACCATCCACTGGCTCGATTTGTACTCGGCGGAGAGTTCGACACCCTGACGACGGGTTTCCGGCACGTTCTGATAGTAACCGCGCCCGGCGATGCTGCTGGCGAGAGTAATGATGTCGTCGGTGCTGTCGGTACGGAACAGACCGGCCTTCCAGTTCAACGAGCCGCCCCATAGCGCCGACGTGCCGCGCAACCCGACCTCATAGGTGTGCCCGACCACCTGCTTCAGCGGCGGGTCCGACACCAGGAAGCTCTCCAGCAGGCACGGCTTGTTCGGGTTGGAGCAGCCGAGTTCGAGCGGCGTCGGGGCGCGGTTGGATTCCGAATAACCGGCATAGGCGGTCAGGCCCGGCAGGATCTTGTAGGTCAACCCGCCGACCGGATTGAGCCGCGAGAATCTTGAATCGCTGTTGAGATCGGGGCTGGTGCCGAGAATGTCGCGAACGGTGATGTCAGCGATATTGTAGCGCACGCCGGCCGTGGCGGCGAGGCGATCGGTGATATCGAAGGTGTCGGTCGCGTAGATGCCGTAGTAGGTATTGCGGCTGGTGATGCTGAGCGGTGCAAAACCGACATCGCCGAGCGTGTGGATGACCGATCCCATGCCGGGAATTGCCGGGTTAGTGCCGACACTCAGGTCCGGAAAGATGTAGCCGAGCGTGCTCGATCCGTTGAAGTCGGTGTTGCCGCGATCGATGCTGCCGCCGATCACGAAGCGGTTGCCGTGGCCGAACAGCTTCTCCTCGTTGGTTGCCTGGAGCGAGCCGCCGAAGGTGGTGCTGCGGGTGTTGGTGCGATCAATGGTGCCGTAGGGGACCGTGCCGCAGGTGTTGCCGGCGCCGGGCGGGCAGGGGATCGGCTGGTTGTTGGCATCGAGGATCGCGAACTGGTTGCGAAAGGCCAGCGCCGCCGCGCCGGTGAAGGGCACCGGACGGGCGAAGCCGTCGTCTTCGAGGCACAGGTGATTAGCGTAGGATGACGAATTGCTGCAACGCTCGAAATCGCCGTCGTTGCCGTCAACATGGGACTGCCGGAAGAAACGTCCGTAGAGGCTGCCCTGCAATGTCCAGTTATCGGTCAGCGCGTATTTGCCGTTGAGGCCGAGCAGCGCTGTGTTGTTCTGCGTCGTTTGCGGCGTGGTGTAGACCGAACTCCAGTCGCGATTGAGCATCTCGATCGGCGTTGCCGCGGCGACGCCGAAGGACGACGTCGCGACCGAGCCGAACAGGTGGAATTCCGCCTTGTCGTCGCGCCAGCCGATGTCGCCGTAGAAGCGGCCGAGTTGTGTCGGAGATTTCTGCCGCCAGCCCTGGTCCTGCATGCCCTGCGCGGCGATGTAGGTGCTCCAGTTGCCGGACTCGGCGCCGAATTGCAGGCCGCCCTGAACCCGGCCGTAGGAGCCGCCGGAAATTTCCTGCTCGAAGCCCTGCCAGGTGAAGCCGTTCTTCGGTGTCAGGTTGACGGCGCCGCCGAGCGCGTTGAGGCCGAAGATCGGGTTGTTGGTGAAGACGTCCGCCTGCTGGATAGCGTTGGTCGGGATCAAGTCCCAGTTGACGGTGTCGCCAAAGGCTTCGTTGAGCCGGATGCCGTTCATGTAGACGGCGAGCCCCTGAGGCGTGCCCTGTAGCGGCGAGGCCGCGAAGCCGCGATACCGGATCTCCTGCTGCGCGCTGTTGCCGTTGGGGTCCGACAGGCTCACGCCGGGAACGCGCTGGAACAGTGTATCGGTGATATTCGGCGACGCCGCGCGCTGGAAATCGTCGGCATGGACGGTGGTGATGGTGGAGGGCACCTTGTCACGATCGATGCCACGGCCCTGCAACGGCGTATCGGCCACGACCTGAATCTCCGGCAGCATCTCTTGCGCCTGAGCCGCCTGCATGGCCACCAGCAATCCCGGAGCCAGGACTCCCAATACGAGTGTCTTCTTCATCAACGCTTCCCCCCAATGACGGCAGTTGCCGCGAACGACGCGGCGTTGGCCGTCACGCCTTGGGGAGGGATCGTAATGACGGAAAAGCGGGTGGGGGAGGCTCTTTAGGTCGTAGGCGAACGGGAGAATCGAGCATCAGGATCGGGAAAAATTCCCGATCCTCCTGACCTGTTATCCGCCCGGGCCGCCGCGCCGGGCAAGGAAACCGCGCGAGGGGTCATAGGCGATGATGGCGCCGCACAGAAATACCACGGCGCAACCGGCGACCACCGCGAGCGAAACCCATTCCACCTTGCCGTAGAGCGCGAAGCGGATCAGTTCGGTGACGTGGGTGAAGGGATTGGCCTCGCAGACGTAATAAAGGAACGGGCTGGATTCCTTGACCCGCCACAGCGGGTAGAGCGCCGACGAAGCGAAGAAC
Source organism: Hyphomicrobiales bacterium (assembly GCA_017305535.1). Taxonomy (GTDB): domain Bacteria; phylum Pseudomonadota; class Alphaproteobacteria; order Rhizobiales; family Xanthobacteraceae; genus 62-47. The sequence continues at coordinate 418,018 of JAFKKN010000003.1, forward strand.
ATCGGGAAGATGACGAAGTTCATCACGCCCGCGAAGTTCTCAAGTTGCTTGATCAGCGACGAGATCAGCATTCCGAGCGCGCCGAGCATGAAGCCGCTCAATAGCAGCGCCGGGATCACCAGGACGTAGCCGACCGGCGGCACCTCGACGTCCCAGAACCACGCGATCAGAAGAAACGCATAGACTTGCAGGATCGACACCATCGTTCCGGCGAGCAGTTTCGAGGTCAGAAGCCACCAGCGCGGGAAGGGGCTGACCAGCAGCGTACGCATGCCGCCGGTCTCGCGGTCGTACACCATCGTCAGCGATGACTGCATGCCGTTGAAAAGCTGGATCATCGCGATCAGGCCCGGCGCGATGTAAACTTCGTAGAGCACGTATGTGTCGTAGGGTGGGATGATCGAGACGCCGAGTACCTGCCGAAAGCCGGCGGCGAAGATGAACAGCCAGACCAGCGGTCGCACCAGCGCCGAGATGAAGCGCTCGCGCTGATGGATGAAACGCAACGCTTCGCGCCAGACGATGCCGCAGAGGCAGATCCAGTATTGCGTCGGGGTGAGGCGATGTGGCGCGGGAGTAGCGGTGGTCGTCATGCGCCAGCTCCCGCGACGGTGTCGGCTTGAGTCAATCTGGTGAAGGCGCTGCCGATATTTGGTGCGTTCGCGGTGGCGACGACGCTGCCGACCGCGCCTTTCGCCAGCACGCGGCCATTGTGCAGCACCACTACGTCGTCGTTGTCGCCGACTTCGTCAATGAGGTGTGTCGCCCATAACACGCCGATACCGCTTTGCAGCAGGCGGCGGACGTGGCCGAGGATATCGGCGCGGGATTTGATATCGAGGCCGACCGTGGGTTCGTCGAGCAACAGCAATTGAGGCTGATGCAGCAGCGCGCGGGCGATCTCGACGCGACGCATTTGTCCGCCGGAGAGGTTGTTGACGCGCTCGTGGCGCCGATCGGTCAAATCCACCAGTGTGAGCACGCGAGCGATCTGCTCGTCGGCCTTTCGTCGGCCGATGCCGTGCAGCGCCGCGTGGTAGATCAGGTTTTGCTGCACCGAGATGTCGACGTCGAGCGCGCGCGACTGAAACACCACGCCGAGCTGGCTCAGTGCCGCGCCGGGCTCGCGGGCCACGTCGTGGCCAAGGATGCGGATGCGACCTTCGCGAATCGCATAGAGCCGGGTGATGAGGGAGAACAGCGTCGACTTGCCGGCGCCGTTGAGGCCGAGCAGCACCGTGAACGAGGCGGGTCTGACGGAGAAACTGACGTCGCGCAGCGCGACGCGCGCGCCATAGCGATGCCCGACACCAAGGACATCCAGCGCTGCCGGGGCCGCCGTATCGGTGTCGCTCACAGTGGCCGTCGCCTCGTTCACTTCGACCCCATCGCGACGCCCCACGGTAATTCGCCGACCTGAACCGATTTGATGACCTTGAGGCTGGCAACGTCGATCACCGAGACGTCGTTCGACAACCCGTTGGCGGCGAGCAGATACTTTCCATCCGGCGTGAACGCGCCATGCCATACCCGCTGCCCGACGAGCAGATATTTCAGCACCTCATGCGTGGTGCCGTCGACGACGGCAATGCGATTCGACGGTCCGAGGTGAACGAAGCCCAGTTTGCCGTCGCTGGTGATATTGATGCCGACCGGCTGAATCTTTTCCGCCCGCAGGCCGGGAATGGTAAAGCGCACCACCTTGGTGATCTTGCGCGTCGTGGGATCGATGATCGACAGCCCGCCGCCGACTTCGGAGGTGATCCACAATTCCGATCCGTCCGGTTTGAATGCCGCGGCGCGCGGGCGCGAGCCGATCAGCACGTTGGCCACCACCTTGCGATCCGTGGTGTCGATGAAGTGCGCCATGCTCGTCGTCTCCGACGTGCAGATCACGATCTTGCCATCAGGGCTGACGGCGATGCCTTCCGGCTCGACGCCGACCGGAATCTTCGCCACCGCCTTGCGCGCCTCGACATCGATCACGGTGACGGCGGCGTCGTCCTCGTTGGCGACGTAGAGAAATTTGCCGGCCGGATCGAGCGCGAACTGCTCGGGATCGGGACCGGACGGCAGTTCGCCGACGATCTTGCGCGTCGCGGTGTCGATGATCTGGATGGTGTTGTCGTCGCCGGTGGCGACGAACACGAACTTGCCGTCGCGCGAGACCTCGATGCCGCGTGGCCGCTCGCCGGTCTTGATGGTGGCGACCGTGGTCATTTTTTCGGTGTCAACCACCGAGATCGAGTTGCCCTTCTCGTTGGAAACATAGGCGGTATAGGCGTGGCTGGGCATGGTCATCGCCGCCAGCGTGGCGATGGTCAGGCCAAAATGTCTAAGGATGCCGATTCCGATCATGAAAACCCTGCCCTGAAAAGCAATGTTACCGTAGTTTGCACTTGGTTTCGGGCCGGTCCAGTCCGAGCGTGTCGAGTTCGGACGTTTGATGCAGAAAACCTTCCTGCGGCGAGATCGACACCGTATTGCGACCGTCGAACAACAGGATCGGCTGCCGCAATTGAAGATTCCAGTCGCGCAAGGTCAGCTTCTGCCCCTTGAACGCCGCGACGGAAAACTCCGGGCTCTTGATGTAAGCGAATAATTGCGCGGCGTCAGCCGTGTTGGCGTGAGCCGCCGCTTCACCGACGATGCGAACGGCGGTCCACAACTGCATGTCGAGCGGCGTCATGAAGCGCTGATATTTCTTCTTGAAGCGGTTTTGCAGTTGCAGCGCGCCCCATTGGTCGAACGCTGCGTCCCACGTCGTCGGCACCAGCCCCGCGGAGCCCGCGACCGGACGCGGTGTCCAGGTGCGATAGGGCAGGTAGCCTGCGAACACCTCGCTTTCATCGGCCGCGACCAGGATATCGTAGTCGGGGACGCCCTGCGTCAGATCAATCATCTGGCGCTGCACCTCGGCGAGGCCGCTATCGGTGCGGCGCGCGCCGCCGGTGTCCTTGAATTCCTTCTCGGCGACGATCTTCGCGCCGAACCGCTTCGCCGCGTGCCGCAGGGCATCGGCAAAGGCCTTGTCGCCGTCATGCGAGCCGCTGACCAGGAACCAGTTGCGCCATTTCCTGACGATCAGATATTGCGCCAGCGCGTCGGCCAGCATGAAGCGGGTCGGCGCTACATGGATGACGTTGGCGCGGCAGTCCTGTTCACGTAGCCGCTCGTCCGGAGCGCCGGCGTTGATGAGGATTTCGCCACTCGCCTTGCCGGCGTCGGCCGCCTGCAAAAGCTGTGTGGCTGGAAGATTGACCGCAATGAAGGCCGCGCCCTGATCGGCGAGCGCCTTGACGGCGGAGGCCGGATCGTCGCCCTCGGCAATCTTGCTTTCGATCAACTCAAAGCGCTGGCCGAGAAAGCTGCCGGTGGTGTTGTTGTCGTCGATCGCAAGCTGCGCGCCAGCGAGGCCTTCGTTCGGCGCCGGAATGTCGATCAGCGAAATCTTTTCCTTCGACAGCGGGCCGTGCAGGTAGCCGATCTTGATGGGCTGAGATTCAGCGGCGGCAGGCGCGCCGATCCAGTTTGCAACGAGGCAAGTCGCAACCGCCAGACACAGCTTCACCACGAGAAAAGTGTGCTTCCGAGGTAGGCTCCGCAGCAAACGAGGCCATGCGGCGTGCCTTCCCATGCAAGCTCCCAAACCCGTCAAATCGTGGTCTTTTGTGCTCCGTTTCCGGGGCTTTTCGCTATGATCTACAAAACATGCCATGCGGCAAGGACCTACTTGGTAGTAGACGGCAAATGCATTCCGTCGTGGACGAATTGCGCGATACCGCACAGCGTGCCGCGAAAGCCGAGGCGGAATCAACTTCCGCCGCTATTCGGGGCGTGCTATATCGACAGGCAAGCAACGAAAACGTGAACGGTGCCCCGGCACGTGGGTATCAGGAACATGCCGCGACGCGATTGATGGATCGGCGGAGGCCATGTTCAAGGTGAGGATCGCCAGGACGTGACACGATTTCTGATCGTTGAGGACCATCCGCTGTTCCGCGAGGCGCTGGAAAGCGCTGTTTGCGTCGCCAATCCCGATGCTGAAATCCTGCAGGCGACGTCGATCGACGAGGCGCTGAATATTCTTGGTTCCACCCATGCCATCGATCTGATCCTGCTCGATCTGTCGATGCCGGGGACCACGGGGCTGCTTGGCGTGGTCCGCATCCGCAAGGCGTTTCCCAAAAACCCGGTGGTGATCGTGTCCTGCTTCGAGGACAAGGAGATCATCCGCAGCGTGCTGTCGCTTGGCGTATCGGGTTACATCCCGAAATCGACATCGAAGCGGGAGTTGGCGGATTCGATCGGAGAGGTACTGCGCGGTTCGATCTATTTGCCGAGGCGGTTCATCGATGCGACGCGAGCGAAGCGGGCGCAGCCGCATAATCTTGAACTGCTCAAGCGGCTGCACGAGTTGACGCCGCAGCAGTTGCGAGTTCTGGACATGGTGCGCAGGGGATTGCAGAACAAGCAGATCGCCTATGAACTGAAGATTTGCGAAACCACGGTGAAAGTGCACGTTTCGGAAATCTTGCGGAAACTCAACGTCGCCAGCCGCACCAACGCCATTATTGAAATCTCGAAGATCGACTTCACCAATCTGGCCGGCGAAACCCCGGCAAGGCACGTTTCGCTCGAGCACGTGCGACTGCAGTAGAGGCGGCGCTGATCGTGACTGTACCTATGCCAGCAGGAACGACAGCAGCGACCGCATCTCTGCGGGCTTGACCGGCTTACGCAACAGCTCGAGCCCGTATACGGCGGCTTCCCGCTCGGCTTCGGTCGAGTAGTCGGCGGTGACGATGATGGCGGGGACGTCGATCTTGATCTGCTCGCGGATCGAATTCACCGCGTCGAGCCCGTTCTCGCCATGGTCGAGGTGCAGGTCGGCGATGATTGCATCCGGCGGTTCGCCGAGTGCGCCGATGCTTTCCATGGCGTCGGTCGCCGATGTGGTGGTGGCTACATCACAACCCCATTTTTCCAGCAGCGCGGCCATCGCCTCGGCGCTTGAGGGATCATTCTCGATCAACAAGATCTTGCGGCCTTCGAGAACATTGTAGCGGAAGTCGAGATGCTGCACCTCGCGTCCCGATTCGACGACGTCCTCGGTTTCCGCGCGCGGCAGAGTGATCGAGAAAGTCGACCCTCTTCCAAGACATGAATCGAGCTGGATATCGTGGCCGAGTTCGGTGGCGAAGCGATGTACGATGGACAGGCCAAGCCCGAAGCCGGCCTGATCGCCGTCGCTGGCTTCGCCGCGCTGGAATTCAACGAAGATGGCTTGCTGCTGGGCCTCGGGAATTCCAGGGCCGGTGTCATGCACCTGGATGCATATGCGGTCGCCCTTGAGCCTGCACCCCATCAGAACGCCGCCCCTCTGCGTATAGCGCAAGGCGTTGGATAACAGGTTTTGCAAGATGCGCCGCATCATCAGCGCATCGGACACGACCGCGTGGGGTGAGGGTAGAATTCGCAGCGAGATGCCGCGCTTCGCCGCCACCGGCGCGAACTCCTGGCGCAGCGGCTCGAACAGCGACGAGACTGCGATCGGCCGGATGTCGGGCTTGAGAACGCCGGCGTCCAGCTTCGATATGTCGAGCAGCGTTCGCAGCAGGTCCTCAAGCGTCAGCAGCGACCGGTCGACCTGGCCGATCAGCGAGGACCCCTGGCCGGGAATATCCATCTCGGACAGCGTCGACAACGTCAGCCGGGCCGCGTTCAGCGGTTGCAGCAGATCGTGGGTGACGGAGATCAGCACCGAGGATTTCAGCGAACTGGCCGCTTCGGCCTGTTGCTTGGCGCGGAGCAAATCATCGTTCGAGCGTTCGATCGATCGAAGTGCCTCCTGAAGCTGCCGCGTGCGCTCGAGCACGCGATTGTCCAGCGCGATGGCCGTCTCGAACAGGGAAAAGGCGTTCGCCTGCTGATCCATCGAGCGCTCGACGCGCGAGATCAGCGCGGCATTGATCTTTTTCAGTTTGATCGTTTCCCGCTCAAGCGTCTCCAGCGAGCGGGGCTCCTGCGGTGTCATGTGGTTGCCGGCCTTTTGCCGATGGCGACGCCGGTCAGCGTCTGGTTGACGTGCATCGAGCGATACTGCTCACCATAGGTATGGAAGCCGACGACATGGTTCTCGCGATAGAGCTGCGAGATGTCGCGGGCAAACTGATGCTGCTCGGCATCGAGGCGGCGGAAGACGCATTCGAAGCCGAGGTAAAGCGACACGTCGCCCATCTCGGCGCGGGTTTCCTCGAACAGTTCCTTGGTGACGCCGATGGGATTGCGCGCGTTCGCGACGGTGAGAACCATGCCTTCATCGATGGCGCAGAAGAAATTCAGCGAACCGTCCGGATTCACCTGCTGGATCGAACGCGCGTAGTACGCGCCGCCGGCACGCACCAGCACGGGATGCGAAGCGAACGAGAACATATCGAGCTTGGTATCCATGATGCCGACCGCGCGGGAATATTCTTCCGCCGCCGGCTCCGCATTGATCTCCTTGACGATGCGCCGCTCGATGTCGGCCTCGGTCACCACCATCTTGGTGGCGGAGGGCTCGAAATTATCGCACTTGAACAGGCGGAAGGGCAGCGAGGTCTTCAGCAGGATCAGGATGGCCGCATCGGTGTGAGCCTTGCCGCCGTGGAATATCCACGTCTTCTCGAAGCGCAATCCGTCGCCCGCCGAGCCGCCGACGACCGGAATGTCGTCGAGCGACGCGTAGATCGACGACATCACCGTTTCCTCGCGCTGGCACAGGCCGTCGATCAGCAACAGGCCGAAGGATTTCTCCGTGCCGTCATTGGTCCCGCTGCGCGCCAGGTCCTCCCGCAATTCGTTACCGATCCGGCGGCCGTCCTCGATGCGGAAATTGGTGAGGTCGAGAAAGGGGCGGGCAGCGATGGTGAAGTCCCGCGCGCTGAAACCCAGCGCGACCACGCTGTTGTCGCCCCAGCCATCTGGCGTCAATTCGCCCGCGGTCGTGCAGCCGAAGATCGGAATGTCGCCGAAAACCGCGGCGAGTTCGGCACAAAACTGATGCGGATCGTAGGATGGCGAGGCGAAAACGAGAATCATCGCCAGGCCGTCGGCCGGCAGTTGCTTGGCCAGTTCAGCGGCGGCGGCGGGCGCTTCGGCGGCTCTGGCCTGCGCGATCGCAACCCCGGATTCGTCGTTGAACCGGCTGTCGGTTCGACCCACGTGGTTTCTCCCTGTGACGTCATGTCAGGCGACACTGAAGTCTTTGTGGGGAGAATAGGGGCTTCCCGTGGCGACTGCAATCAAGGCCCCTGATACCGTTGCCGTTGCGGGTAACGGCAGTCGGAGAGGACCTGGCGAGACGGTGCAAGGCCGTTTGGGCCTCTGTTGACTGGAACCGGATTCATCAACAAGGTTGAAAACCCCAAGCGATACTCATGCATCAGGGGATGACATGAGCGACAGCCCTAACTGGAGCAACAAGTATGAGAGGTCTGAAGAACCGCGTTGCCATCGTCACCGGCGCGGCCGGCGGAATCGGGCGGGCGATTTGCCGCCGTTTCCTCGACGAGGGCGCGCATATCCTCGCGGTCGATATCAACGCGGATGCGCTGAAAGGGTTGGCCGCCGATCTGGGAGCCGATGAATCGCGGCTGTATCCGCTTGCGGTGGACATCGCGGACTACGGGGCGGTCAAGGAGGCGGTGGATCGCGGCGTCGCCAAGTTCGGCAAGCTCGACATTCTGGTCAATAATGCCGGCTGGGATATCGCCAAGCCGTTCCTTCAGACCGATCCGGATCTGTGGGACAAGATCATCGCGATCAACCTGCGTGGGCCGCTCAACCTCCACAAGGCCGCGATGCCGCACATGATCGCGGGCGGCGGCGGGAAAATCGTCAACGTCGCGTCGGACGCCGGTCGCGTCGGCTCGTCCGGCGAGTCGGTCTATTCGGCCTGCAAAGGCGGCCTGATCTCTTTCTCCAAGACGATCGCGCGGGAATATGCCCGCGACAATATCCGGGTCAACGCGGTGTGCCCCGGTCCCACCGACACCGCGCTGCTGCGCTCCTTCGTCGGTGACGGCGAGTTCGGCCAGAAGATCTACGAAGGGTTGAAGCGCGCGATTCCGCTCAAGCGGCTCGGACAACCGGACGATATCCCCGGCATGATCGCGTTCCTGTCCAGCGACGACGCCAATTTCATTACCGGGCAGGTGATCAGCGTGTCCGGTGGTTTGACGATGAACGGGTAGAAGAAACGGGGCGCTTCTTCAGAGCGCTCTACGTCACAACGCGTCGTGGCCGGGCCCGTCCCGGCCATGCACGTTCTGTCGATGAAACGAGAAGTAAAGACGTGGATGCCCGGGCCATAGGCGAGCGTGGCGACGCCGTTCTTCAAACGGCCATAGGCGAGCGTAGCGACGCCATTCTTCAAACGGTTATGGGCGAGCGAAGCGACGCCGTTCTCCGAACAGCTATGCCCGCGCATGGCGGAGAGATTCCGATCTAAACCAAATCCTTCGGCGTCGTGATGCCGAAGCGGTGGATCTGGCGATGAATGGTCGAGCGGTCGACGCCTTGCGCGCGGGCGACGCGCGAGATGTTCCAGCGGTTGTCGCGTAGCGCAACCAGCAGGGCTTCCGCCTGATCCGCTGTAGCGGCACTGGTCGTAGACCGCTTGCCGGCTTTGCCAAACGACTTCGTCTCGGGCTGCGCATGCGTGATGCGTTCGGGCAAATCACTCACATCGATGACGCCACCGGTCGAGAGCGCGCAGCCGTAATCGATGGCGTTCATCAACTCGCGGATGTTGCCCGGCCAATTATATGCCAGCAGCGCGGCGCGCGCGGCGGCGGTCAGTGAATAGGCGGTGCCATGTATCCCCGCGAGCTTGAGCAGGCGCTGTTCGATCAGCCATTCGAGGTCGCTGCGCTGACGCAGCGGCGGCAACGCCAGTACCGCACCGTTGAGGCGGAAATACAGATCTTCGCGGAATTGACCGGCCTTCACCAGATCGACCAGATCGCGATGCGTTGCGGCGATGACGCGGATATTCAGCGCCACCGGTTTGTTTCGCCCGACCGGAGTGACCTCGCGCTCGGCGAGCACACGCAGCAGGCGGGTCTGTGACGAAATCGGCATGTCGCCGATCTCGTCGAGGAACAGGGTGCCGCCATCGGCCTCCAGCACCAGTCCCTTCTTGCCCTTGGCCTTGGCGCCAGTGAATGCGCCGGATTCATAGCCGAACAATTCGCTCTCGATCAGGCTTTCCGGCAGCGCGGCGCAATTGATCGCGACGAACGGCTTGCCGGCGCGCGCGCTGACGGCGTGCAGTGCCTTGGTGAAGTGCTCCTTGCCGGTGCCGGTTTCGCCGGTGATCAAGAGGCTCATCTGCGTGTTGATCAGCTTCGCCGCACGCGTCACCACGTCGGCCATCGTCGCGTCGCCGCGGAACAAGTTGCGGAGCGGCGTCGGTAACGCGGGTTCGTTCCTCCGCGATTCCGATGACATGATCTTGGCAGGTGGCGGCAAGGTTTGCGCGAACAGCGTGGTGCCACTGCCGCGCAGGCGCAACGTACGCTGCGCGGTGGGGCGCGAATGGGCGAAGCGCGGCAGGTCGTCGATGCCGCATTCGAAGATGTGCGAGATATTGCAGCCATCGGCGCGCAGGCGGATCTCCGGCCGCTTGCTCAATTCCCGCGCCAGCAATTGCCGCGCCATGTTGTTGAAGCCGATGATACGCCCGGAGCTGTCGAGCGCCATCACGTAGTCCGGATCGACGTCGACGAATTCGGCCGAGCCGGACAGCTTGATGATCCACTCGTTGCGGAAGCGGTTCAGCAGATTGGCGTTCTCGATCTTGTGCGCGAACGACTTCACCAATTGCAGCGCCAGGAACTGGCTGGCCTTCGGCTCCGGCGAGCGCAGCGCGGAAATATCGAGCACTGCTGCGAGCTTGCCGGAGGGATCGAACACCGGCGCGGCGGTGCAGGTCAGTGGAATATGCGTCGCGTCGAAGTGATCGGATTGATGCACCGTCAACGCTTCCTCGGTGGCGATGCAGGTGCCGACCGCGCAGGTGCCGGCGTTCGGTTCGTTCCAGTCGGCGCCGAGATAGAGCCCGGCCTTGCGCAGGTTGTTGTTGAAGGTCGGGTCGCCGATGAAATCCACCGTGATGCCTTTGGCATCGGTGAGCAGCAGCACGTAACCGAGGCCCGCGATCTGGCGATACAGCATCTCGAGGCCGAAGCGCGCGGTGTGAAGGAATTCATCCATCGCGTCGCGATGTTCGCGCAGGCGTCCCGATGTGACGATGCAGGCTTCGCGCAACACCACCGGGTCGAGCTTGTGCTCCGAGACGCAACGCACCCACGACTGATGGATGATCGTGTCGCGCGCGCTGTTCTCGCCGACCGCGACGCGCACCAGTTCATCGATGTGAGCCGCCTGCTCCGTGATCACGGCAGCATGTCTCCTGGATGTTGTCCCGTATCTTTTCTGGTTGCGTGGAGTGTCTCCCGGAATGTCGCGTCGATCAAGAAGTGTTGCGTGCAACACCTGTTGCATCGCGCCTTGGTTCACGCGCCACGGTACTACCTCTAACGCGCGGATTTTCCGTGAGAATCCAACGATTGCGGCGATGGCATGGTCTTTGCTCACATTGGCGCAGAGGCACATTCGACCTCGGCATTAGTACGCCGCAACCGGAAAAACGGGCGTAGGCTCGCGGGCGGCACAAAGGGAGGATCACATGCTCGAGAAGGCTCCGAACGGACGCGTGACCACGCTGCTCAACGCGCTCGACGATGCATTGTCGTCAGGCGATATCGAACGCGCCGTCGCATTGTTTCAAACCGATTGCTACTGGCGCGATCTCGTCACCTTCACATGGAACATCAAAACCATGGAAGGTCAGGATCAGGTTCGCGAGATGCTGAAGGCACGGCTTGCCGATACCAAGCCATCAAACTGGCGCATCGCGGACGGCGAGAATGCAACCGAAACCGATGGTATCACCGAAAGCTGGATTCAATTCGAAACCGGTGTCGCGCGCGGTTTCGGCCATCTGCGCTTGAAGGACGGCCGTATCTGGACGCTGCTCACCACCATGAGTGAGCTCAAGGGCCACGAGGAGAAATCCGGCTTTACTCGTCCGCTCGGCGCGAAGCACGGTCATGGCAAGGATCGTAAGAGCTGGCGCGAGGAGCGCGAGCAGGAAACGACCGAACTCGGCCATTCCCGGCAGCCCTACACGTTGATCATCGGTGGCGGGCAGGGTGGTATCGCGCTTGGCGCGCGGTTGCGTCAGCTCGGCGTGCCCACCATCATCATCGAGAAGAACGAACGCGCCGGCGATTCCTGGCGCAAGCGCTACAAGTCGCTCTGCCTGCACGATCCGGTCTGGTACGACCACTTGCCCTACATCGATTTCCCGAAGAACTGGCCGGTGTTCGCGCCGAAGGACAAGATCGGCGACTGGCTCGAGATGTACACCAAGGTGATGGAGCTGAACTACTGGACCTCCACCACGGCGAAGTCGGCCAAGTATGACGAGAAGGCCAAGGAGTGGACCGTCGTTGTCGAGTGCGACGGCAAAGAGATTACGCTGAAGCCGAAGCAACTCGTGCTCGCCACCGGCATGTCCGGCAAGGCCAACTGGCCGACGTACAAAGGGCAGGATATCTTCAAGGGCGAACAACAGCACTCCTCGACCCATCCGGGGCCGGAGAAATATCGCGGCAAGAAGGTGGTGGTGATCGGCTCCAACAATTCCGCGCACGACATCTGCGCGGCGCTGTGGGAGGGCGGCGCGGATGTCACCATGGTGCAGCGCTCGTCGACGCACATTGTGCGCTCCAATACGCTGATGGATATCGGGCTCGGCGCTCTCTATTCCGAACAGGCGGTCGAGAATGGCATGACCACGCGCAAGGCGGATCTGATCTTCGCCTCGCTGCCCTACAAGATCATGCACGAATTCCAGATTCCGCTCTATCAGCAGATGCACGAGCGCGACAGGGATTTCTACGATGCGCTCGACAAGGTCGGTTTCATGCACGACTGGGGTGATGACGGCTCCGGCCTGTTCATGAAGTACCTGCGGCGCGGCTCGGGTTATTACATCGACGTTGGTGCCTGCGATCTCGTCATCGACGGCTCGATCAAACTGAAGAGCGGGCCGGGCGCCGCCGTACAGGAACTGACCGAGACCGGCGTGAAGTTCGTCGACGGCACCGAACTCCCGGCCGATCTCGTCGTCTACGCCACCGGCTACGGTTCGATGAACGGTTGGGCCGCCGACCTGATTTCAAAGGACGTTGCGGACAAGGTCGGCAAGGTGTGGGGCTTGGGCTCGAACACCACCAAGGATCCCGGGCCATGGGAAGGCGAGCAGCGCAACATGTGGAAGCCGACGCAACAGGAAGCGCTCTGGTTCCACGGCGGCAACCTGCACCAGTCGCGGCACTATTCGCAGTATCTGTCGCTGCAATTGAAAGCGCGAATGGAAGGCATCCCCACCCCGGTCTACGGCTTGCAGGAGCGGCATCACTTGAGTTGAGGGGATGGGATACTGAGAGTGCCTGATACGAAGGGCGCAATACAGCACGCTCCGCTCTGAGCGCGTCATGGCCGGATTTATTCCGGCCATCCACGTCTTAAATTTTTTGTGGTGAAGCCTAGACGTGGATGGCCGGGACAAGCCCGGCCATGACGGAGATGAGCGTGAATTTGTCAGCCAATCACGTCGCGCGATGGCGGCTGCCAAGCGCGGTTTTGATCGAATCGGGGTCGTTGATGCGTTCGATCAGGAGGCCGATGCGGTCGCCGCCCCAGAACAGTTCGCCGTTGAACACCATGGTCGGCACGCCGAACACGCCGAGGCCTTCCGCCTCGGTAATCAGGCGGTCGTGCTCTTCGCGCGCCGGGCCGTGGACATAGGCTTCGAAATCCTTGGCCGATCCGCCGACCGAGGCGATCACGCCGCTGATGTCGGCCAGTTCGTCGATTTCGAGATCGTGATTCCAGAAACGGCTGAAGACTGTATCGTGATAAGCGCGAAAAATGCCGTTACGCTGCGCGAAAAGCATTCCGGCGCTGGAATAGAACGCATCGTAAATCCGCCGCGGTCCCTTCATGGTCAGGCCCTGCGCGTTGGCGTAGCGGCGCGCGTCCATGTAAGCGTAGCGAACCTTGCGCCAGAAGTGCGGGGTGCGCTCCTCGACCGTGCCCATGAACTCCGCGACGCGGAGCGTGTAGGGCATCCATTCCAGTTCGACGCCGTGGTCCTGCTCCAGTGCGAACAGCGGTTTGTTGGCGACGTAAGCGTAAGGGCTCTTGTAGTCGGTGTAGATACGGACTCGAGGTTTTGTCATAGGTTTATTCATCTCATGCGGTGGTGACGCGATAGTCGCGAAGATCGGGATCGTGGGTCATTTCCCAGTAATCGACAAAGCGCCACGGCATCGCCGAAAACACCCGGCCGTGGCTGTTGCGGTAATAGGTTGTCATGCCGGGGTGGGTCCAGATCATCTGCTCGTGCTCGGCGTCGACCTTTTCGACGTAAGCGTCCTTCACCTCGGGGCGCACGTCGATGGCGGCGATGTTCTTCTCGATCATCTCCACGAGGCATGAGGTGATGTAGCGCGACTGGCATTCGGCCTGGAAGATCACGCTGCCGCCGTGTGCCGGACCGGTGTTGGGGCCGAGCATCACGAACAGGTTGGGGAAATCCGGCACCGTGAGACCGAGATGTGCGGTGGGGTTTTCGCCCGCCCAGGCGTCGCGGAGATTCTTGCCGTCGCGGCCGGTGATGTTGAGCTTGGCGGCCATCTCGTTGACCTTGAAGCCGGTGGACACAACGATGACGTCGGCCGGATGCATCGCGCCGTCAGCGGTGACGATGCCGTCGCGCGCGATGTGATCGATCTTCTCGGTGACGAGGTCGACGTTCGGCTTGCGCAGCGTGCGGAACCAGTTGTTGTCGAGCAGGATACGCTTGCCGTAGGGCGGATAGGTCGGCATGCACTTTTCGATCAGGTCGGGGCGGCCTTCCAGTTCGGAGAGAATGAAGTCGGTCAGTTCCTCGCGGTGCCGGTCGTTGCCGGCGTTCACCGCGCGGTCGGGATACGGCCAGTTCGGATCCTTGCGCAGGAACGGCAACAAGCCGTCGCCGTAGCGCCAGAACATGTTGAAGCGGTACCACTCGGCGTAATAGGGCACACGTTCCAACAGCCACTGCGCACCATCGGTGATGTTGTCGGAATAGCCCGCCACCGGCCGCGACCACTGCGCGGTGCGCTGATAGACGGTCACCGAACCTACCTGATCGGCGATGCTCGGCACCAGTTGCATCGCTGTCGCGCCGGTGCCGATCACCGCCACGTGCTTGCCCTTGATGTCGAGATCCTTCGGCCACCGCGCCGAATGGAAGATGGTCCCGGCAAAGTCGTCGGCGCCCTTGAAAGGGGCCATCGACGGATCGTTCAACTGGCCGATGGCGCTGACCAGGATCATGGACGATATCTGCTGCGGGCCATCCGGCGTTTCCAGCGTTGAAATCCAGCGCTTCGTGGCTTCGTCCCAACGCGACGAGGTGAGGCGGGTCTTGAGCCGGACATGGTCGCGAACACCGAAGCGGTCGGCGGTGGCCTTCAGGTAATCGTGGATTTCCTGCTGCTGGGAGAAGTAGCGGGTCCAGCGATTGCGCGGCCCGAATGAATAGGAATAGGAATGGTTTGGCGTGTCGACGCCGCAGCCCGGATAGCGGTTGACGTACCAGGTGCCGCCGATTTCGTCTTCCTTGTCGACGATGGTGTAGGGAATGCCGAGTCGGTTGAGCCCGACGCCGAGCGCGATGGCGCAGACACCCGCGCCGACGATCAGGACGTGACGCTCCTCGATCTTGTCGGCGGGCGGTTGCACGTTCCAAGTCGCATGGCGTTCGATCAGGCCCATTTCCTCGCGCATCAGAGGCGCATATTCCGGCGCGACTTTTTCGCCGAGCGTGGCGCTCATCATCCGCTGCATCAGCTCGTTGCCGGGATCGGTGATGACCGGCTTGGCATCACCGCTGAGAATCTTCAGCGCCGCCTTGCGAATGTCCGCCTGAATTTCGTCGGAGAGGCCGGCGCGCGGATCGGGGATCAGCCGCACGTCGCGGCGCGGCGCGTAGGGCGGCTCCAGCCAGCGCAGGTCGCCGGTCATGTGGACCAGCACCATCAGCAGCACGCGGATGTCGGCCTGTTCGAGAGCGGAAGGAAGATCGAACTCTTTCGGCGTCGTGGCGATATTCATAAGCGGATGCCTCGCTTTGTCTTGTGCACGTCGGGAGAGCGGAGTGGATTATCAGGTCTTGCCGTGGATCTTGCCGTCGCTGTCCGGCAGGCCCCAGTAGGAATCCCAGGTCGAACCGGCGAGGAAGCCGGCATCGACGGGAATATTGATGCCGGTGACAGCGCTGCTCGCAGGGCTCAGCAGCCAAACGATCGCTTCCGCCACTTCGTTTGGCTGTACCAGCCGGCCCATTGCGGCGTTGCGCGTCAGGCGTTCCTCGCTCATCGCGCCGGAATCGATGCCGGCCTGCAGCGCCACGGTGCGGGTGAAGCCGGGCGAAACCGCGTTGACGCGCACGCCGGCGCGGCCCCATTCGCCGGCCATCGAGAGCGTCAGTTGAATGACGCCGGCCTTGGCGGCCGTGTAGGCGTGGATCGGTCCCGACGTCATGCCGGCGACGGACGCGACATTGACGATGGCGCCGTGCTTGCGCGCGGCCATGCGCACGCCGACCGCGCGCGCCACGAGGAAGGTGCCGCGCAGGTCGATGTTGACCTCGCGATCCCAGTTCTCCATGCGAATGCGGTCGAGGCTGTGCATCTTGCCGAACACGCCGGCCGCGTTGACGAGGCCGATGATCGGGCCGTGCGTCTTTTCGATGGCTTCGACGCCGGCGCTGACATTATCTTCGCGCGCAACGTCGAAGCTATCGGGCCAGACGATGACCGAGGCCGCTGCCTCGGCAGGCCGCTCAGGCTTGATGTCGGTGACCACCACGCGATAGCCACGCTCCGCCAGCATGATCGCGGTGGCCGCGCCGATGCCACGGCTGCCGCCGGTGACAAGAATGATGCCGTCTGTTGTCATGATTTTCTCGTGCGGTTCGCGGGTTTGAACAGTCCGCGCGTGATCAGTTTCTGATAGGCGGTGATGACGTCGTCCGGCACCGAGGCGGTGTCACTGCCGGAGGCATAGCGGCGGCTGAGATAGCTGCGCGCGCCCATGAACATGTGGACGATCGCTTCGAACTCCTCGTCGCTATAATCGACGATGTCGCCATCGGCGCGGGCACGCTTGAAAATGCGAATATAGGCGGTAGCGACGTTGTCGAAGTGCTTCTGATAGCCCTCGGGGGCAAAGAATTCCGCTTCGTTGAGGATACGCTGGAATTCCGGCACGCGATGCACGAACTCGAAGAACGCGCGAAAACCCGCCAGTTCGCGTTCGGCGGCCGGCAGGTTTGGCCCGGCGCGTTCACGAATGAAATGGACCATGTCGATACCGATGGCGGGCAGCAACTGGTCCAGCAACTCTTGCCGGTTCTCGAAGTGATTGTAGAACGTGCCCTGCGCGACGCCTGCCAATTCAGTGATGCGCGCGACGGAAGCTTCGGCATAGCCGTATTTACCGACGACCTTGGTGGCGGCGTCGAACAACCGTTGCCGGGTTTCTTCGTTACGCTCGGCCCGGCTGAGCTTTTCGATCTTGCGGCCGCTGCGTGCGGGAAGGGGAGTGGCTTTAGCCATCCGCGATTCCTTCCAGTTCGGCGCGCAGCACGCGCTTGAGCACCTTGCCGGAGGGATTTCGCGGCAGGCTGTCGCGCAGGATCATCTGCTTTGGCACCTTGAAGGAGGCGAGCCGCGCGCGGCAGTGTTCGGTGAGGGCGGCGAGATCGAGCGCGGCGCCGCCCGCGAGCGCGATCACCGCCACTGGCCGCTCGCCCCAGCGCGCATCGGGCACGCCGATCACCGCGACTTCGCTGACCTGCGGCAGTTCGTAGATCACACGCTCGACTTCGGAGGAGGCGATGTTCTCGCCGCCGGAGATGATGATGTCCTTCTTGCGGTCGGTCAGATACAGGAAGCCGTCGGCATCGAGATAGCCGACGTCGCCGCTGCGGAACCAGTCGTCGAAGAACGCCGCCGCGGTCTTGTCCGGATCTTTCCAGTAACCCTTGGTGATTTTCGGTCCGCGCAGGCAGATTTCGCCGGGTTCGCCGGCGGCGACCGCGTGTCCCGCGTCGTCGCGGATTTCGATTTCGACATGCGCGATAGCGCGGCCGGTGGAGCCGATCTTGTCGATCTCGAACCCGGTTTCCATGAAGGTGTCGCCGCCGCAGGTCTCAGTCAGGCCATAGGCGTCGATGTAACGGCCGTTGGTGAAGTAATCCGAGAACGCACGGATGCGCGATTCCGGCGTCTTCTCGCCGCCGCCGATGGCCCATTGCAGGCTGGAGACGTCGTAGCGGTCGCGATGCGGCAGAGCGAGGATCGAGGATGTCATCACCGGTGCGAACCACGCGCCGGTGAGCTTTTCGGCTGCAATGGCGGCGATGGTTTCCTCGGCGTCGAAGTTGCGATGGATGCACAACATCCCGCCGTGCCACAGCACCGCGATGCCGGGCAGATCGAGCGCGCCGACGTGGTAGAGCGGGCCGACCACCAGCAGGCGAGTGTCGCGGCTCAATCCCAGTGCAATCGTCTGGTCGGCGGACTTCCAGTAGATGTTGTCGTAAGTCAGCATCACGCCCTTGGGGCGATCGGTGGTGCCCGAGGTGTACATCAGCCGCATCAGGTCGCCCGGCTGCACATGATGCAGCGGCGCGGGCGCGGCATCCGGCGCGAGCCGCGTGGCGTCGTGTTGCGTAGCCTCGTCGATCAATACCACCGGCGCGGGTCCGCCGGCGTTGCTTGCCAATTCGTCGTCAACGATCAGAATCCGCGCGCCGGAATTTTCAACGATGTATGCGACCTCATCGCGCGAGAGGCGGAAGTTGATCGGCAGGAATACCGCGCCGATGTGGCTGGTCGCGAATGCGATATCGAGAAACGCCGCGCTGTTCTTCATCAGCACCGCGACCACATCGCCGGCCTTGACGTCGCGCGAGGCGAGCCAGCCACCGGTCTTGCGGATGCGCGTGTCGAACGCGGAATAGCTGATTTCGTGGCCGCGATATTTCAGCGCACATCGCTCCGGGGTGCGGCGGGCGTGATAGGCGATAAAGCTCGATAAATTGATCATTTTGACCGTCGAAACGCCGGGTTGTCGCACGCTGCCGCAAATGAAATCGGCGAGCCTGAACTCTGAGTCGTAATTCATTTTTCGCTTGACGTCACCCCGGCGTGTCTGAAATTCTTCACGGCACGGAGACGGCATGATCTCCGAGCGAGGACGCGTACCCGTTGAGGAGGGCAAAATGACAAAGACTGGAAAGCCGGGGATCAACCGGCGGACGACGCTTGCGTTGATGGGTGCCGGTGCCTTCACCGTGGCTTCGCCGTGGGTGGCGCGGGCGCAGGCCAAGACCATCAAGATCGGCATGCCGACCATTCTGTCCGGGCGCGTCGCGCAACTCGGTACCTCGTCGCGCAACGCGGTGATGTTGGAAGTCGAGAAGGTCAATGCCGCTGGTGGTCTCGCCGGGCGGCAGATCGAAATGGTGGTCCGCGACTCCAAGGGGCAGCCGCAGGAAGCCGCGCGTATCGCGCGCGAACTGGTCAACACCGACGGCTGCGAAATCATTCTCGACGGCGAAGCGTCCTCCGGATCGTTCGCGGTGCATGAAGTCGCGCGCGACATCGGCGTGCTGTGCATCCACACCTGCTCGGAAGCCTCGTCGCTCACCGCCGATCCGAAGCAGCATATTCCGAACGCCTTCCGTTGCGTGCGGCAGGGCATCCACGATTCCATCGCCGGCGGCAGTTACGCGGCGAACATCGCCAAGGCCAAGGGCCTGAAGAAGTGGGCGACCTGCTCGCCGGACTACGCTTACGGCCGCGACACCACGGCGGAATTCGTTACCTACCTCAAGCACTTTGCGCCGGACGTCGAGATCATCAGCGAGAACTGGCCGAAACTGTTCCAGCCGGATTACACCGAGACGGTGACCAAGATTCTGCAGGCGAAGCCGCAGGCGCTGTATTCCGCGCTGTGGGGTGGCGATCTCACGTCTTACATCGATCAGGCCAACATCTACGCGATGTTCACCCAGATGGAAGTGTTCGCGGTCAACATGGCGGACTACACCGCGCTGACCGTGGTGAAGAACTTGCCAAAGGGCATTCACTCCGGCAACCGCTACATCAAGACCTATCCGGCCACCGCCGAGAACGCCGCGTGGGGCGATGCCTACAAGGCGAAGTACAAGGAATATCCCACCAACTGGTCGTGGCAGAACGCGACCGCGGTGATGTTCCTCAGCGAAGCCGCGAAGAAGGCCAACTCCACCGATGGCAAGAAGCTTGCGGAAGTGCTCACCGGCCTCACCATCAAGTGCCCGTTCGGCGCCGACGGCACCGTGACGATGCGCGGTGAGGACCGTACCCTGGTCGGCTACGCCATCGGCTGGGGCACTACCATCCCGAACGAGCCCTACGTGCCGGAGGTCAAGAGCGGCGACTGGAAACAGATCTTCGCGCTCGAAGCCGAATGGAAGAAGAGCAAGGGTTACACCTGATCGTCAGGTGTGGGGTGTTCGTGATGAGCGTACACCCCATACACGGCGTCGTCCCCGCGAAGGCGGGGACCCATACGCTGTGTCATTGATGAAAGCCACCAAAGTCATTCCCGCGGCACTGGAATATCTTGCGGCGGGGATGGAGGTTATGGGACGCTGCTTGCGTCGGAACGACTCGCAGAACGTCACCATCTAACGACGGACACTTCCCTTGGATCTCGACGCGCTTATCGGCTGTCTTGGCAGCTCCGCCTGCGTGGTGACGCAGACCACCAGCGGCCTCATCATCGGCATGCTGCTGTTTCTCGTCGCCGTCGGGCTGACGCTGATCTTCGGCGTGCTCAAGATCGTCAATTTCAGCCACGGCGCGTTCTATATGTTCGGCGCGTACTTCGCGCTGACCGGCTATCAACTGACCGGCAGTTTTGTTGTGGCGCTGCTGTTCGGCGCGATCGGCGCAGCATTGATTGGCCTGATCTTCGAGCGGGTCTTCATCAGCCGCGTCTATGGTCGCGATGTGCTGATGCAGCTTCTGGTCTGCTATGCCTTCGTGCTGATCTTCGACGACACCGTGAAGCTGATCTGGGGCGCTGAATTCAAGTCGATGGGCATGCCGGAGGCGTTCCAGGTGCCGCCGTGGTTCATCGCCGGCGGCGTGGTGCCACCGTTCTATATCCTGCTCATCAGTGTGGCGTTGGCGGTGGCGGCGCTGCTCGGCATCGGACTGGCGCGCTCGAGACTCGGCAAGGTCATCCGCGCCGCCGCGCATAATCCCGATATGGTCTCTGCGCTCGGCATCAATACTGCGCTGATCTATGGCAGCGTATTTGCGCTCGGCTGCGCGCTCGCCGGGCTTGCCGGCGCACTGGCCGCGCCGGTGCGCTCGATGACGCCGGGCATGGGTTTCTCGGTGCTGATCGAATCCTTCATCGTCACGGTGATCGGCGGCATGGGCTCGATCCTCGGTGCCCTGATCGGCGCGCTGTTGATCGGCCTGATCCGTTCGTTCGGTTCGCTAGGCTTTCCGCTGTTCACCGACGGGCTGATGTATCTGTTCATGGTGATTGTTCTGGTCGCGCGCCCGACTGGCTTGTTCGGCAAGGATGTGGCATGAGCGAGCTGAATGTCGAGAACCGCGCGGGGGCCGTGCCGTATGTCGCGAGGCCGCGCCGCGCCGCCGCTATCGACGTGGTAGCCGCTGTCGTCGCGTTCGCTATTCTGGCGGCGCTACCGTTCCTGTTCGACAGCAAGGCGCTGCTGGATTTTGTTATCCGCTGCGCTGCCTTTGGCCTGTTCGCGACGTCGCTGAATTTGCTGGTCGGCTACACCGGCCTCATCTCGTTCGGCCACGGCATGTTCTTCGGCCTCGGCGCTTATGGCTTTGGCCTTCTGATGCAGCGCGCCAATGTGTCGATCCCGGTGGCGATGGTCTGCACGCTGGCGATCACGGCGGTGGCGGCAGTGGTGATCGGCGCCATCTGCGTGCGGCTGAAGGAAATCTACTTCGCCTTCGTCACGCTGGCATTCCAGATGCTGATTCACAGCGTCATCCTGTCGTGGCAATCGCTCACCGGCGGCGATCAGGGCTTGCGCGGCGGCATCAAGCGCCCGGTGTTCTGGGGTATCGATCTCACCAATCACGTCCAGCTCTACATCTTCAGTTGCGCGCTGCTGGTGATCGGGTTGCTTCTGATGCGCCAGATCGCGCAATCGCCGTTCGGCTATACGCTGCGGATGATCCGCGACAACGCCACCCGCGCCTCGTTCATTGGCATCAATGTGTGGCGGGCCAAGCTCACCGTATTTGTGCTGGCCGCGCTGTTCGCCAGCGCCGGCGGCATGATCATGAGCCTGTTCGTTTCCGGCGCTTATCCTGAGTTTGCCTACTGGACCATTTCCGGCGAAGGCATTTTCATCAACATGCTCGGCGGCGTCACCACCTTCCTCGGCCCGATGGTCGGCACCGTGATCCTGCTGATCCTCAACGACACCGCGACCCGGCTGACCGAACACTACGGCCTCGTGCTCGGCATCGTGATCCTTTTCTTCGCGCTGGGTCTGCGCAAGGGCCTGATGGATTTCGCCGTCGACTGGTATCGGGCGTGGCGCGACAAGGCGAAGGAGCAATCCTGATGAGTACGATCACATCCGGTCCTGTCCGCGTCGTCACCGGCGGCGCCAGCGGCATCGGCGCGGCGTGCGCGCGCAAACTCGCACAGAATGGCGGCGGGCCGGTCGCGGTGGTGGATCGCGATATTGCCAAGGCGCAAGCCATCGCGCGTGAGATCGGCGGCCGCGCTTATGCGCTCGATGTCGGCGACGAACGCGCGGTCGAGGCCTGCGCCGCAACGATCGAGCGCGAGTGCGGGCCGGTCGGCGTGCTGGTCAACAGCGCCGGCATCATCCAGATCCCGGTGCGGCCGCACGATTTGCCGATGGAGCGCTGGGACGATATCGTTCGCGTCGATCAGCGCGGCACCTATGTCGCTTGCACCGCGTTTGCTCGTGCCATGATTACGCGTCGTCGCGGCAGCATCGTCAATATCGCGTCCGTCGCCGGAATGCGCTCGATGCCGCTGCATGCCTATGCGCCGGCGAAAGCGGCGGTGATCTCGATGACGGCATGTCTCGCAGCCGAATGGGGACCGGCAGGCGTGCGCGTCAACGCGGTGTCGCCCGGCTATACGCTGACGCCGGCGTTGCAGGATGCCATCGATCGCGGCGAGCGCGATGTCTCGAACCTGTCGAATAATGCGGCCTTGCAGCGGCTGGTGACGCCGGAAGAAATCGCTAGCGTCGTCGCGTTCCTCGCGTCGGATGCGGCGTCCGCGATAACCGGCGTGAATGTGCCGGTCGATTGCGGCTGGCTCGCCGCCACACCGTGGAACACCTATGGCGGATTGCGGGAGGCGAACGGCTAGCGATGCTGGAAGTTCAGCACATCTCGAAGTCGTTCGGCGGCGTGAAAGCGACCGACGATGTCACGCTCGATTTCGCCACCGGCTCGCTGACCGCGGTGATCGGCCCCAACGGTGCCGGCAAGAGCACGTTCTTCAATCTGATTACCGGCGCGTTGAAGCCGGATAGCGGCCGCATCCTGCTCGACGGCGTCGACATGGCCGGGCGCTCGCCGCCGGACATCGTCCGCCACGGCATCGGCCGTGCGTTTCAGGTCGCGAGCATCTTTCCGTCACTCACCGTGAGCGAAACCATGCTGGCTGCAGTGGGTGCCGATCAGCGCCGTGCCAGCGTGATGCACCGGCGCTTTCCGCTGGCGGAAACCCGCGAGCGTGCCGACTACGTCATCGAACTGCTCGGGCTCGCCAACAAGCGTGACCGTATCGCCTCCGCACTGTCGCACGGCGACCAGAAGCTGCTCGACATCGCGCTGGCACTGGTGCTGGAGCCGAAGGTGCTGCTGCTCGACGAACCGACCGCCGGCATGGGCACCGAGGAACGCTGGCGCATGATCGAGAAAGTCCACGAATTGTGGGTGCGCGAGAAGATCACCGTGGTCTTCATCGAGCACGACATGGATATCGTCTTCAAGATCGCGCTGTCCATCGTCGTGCTGTGTTACGGCCGCATTCTCGCGACAGGAACGCCGGATGAAATCCGCAGAAATCCCGCGGTGATCGAAGCCTATCTCGGCACCGATGAACATGCGGGTGCGCTATGAGCACGCAAGCTGTCATCGAAGTCGAAGGGCTCGACGTCTATTACGGCACCAGCCAGATTTTGTTCGGCGTCGGGCTGTCGGTGCAGCCGGGCGAGACCATGGCACTGCTTGGCCGCAACGGCGCCGGAAAATCGACGACGATGAAAGCCATCGCCGGCCTCGCGCTGCCGCGGCGCGGCCGTGTCACTCTGCGCGGACGCACGGTGTCGGGTTTGAAGCCGCATCACATTGCGCGCGCCGGCCTCGGTTTCGTGCCGGAAGACCGTCAGATTTTTCCGGATCACAGCGTCGAGGACAATCTGGTCATCGGCCACAAGAAAGGCCCGGACGGTCAGGACGACTGGTCGATCAAACGCATCTATCAGGTCTTTCCGTTGCTGGAGCCGCTGCGCCATCGCGTTGCCGGCCGCTTGTCAGGCGGCGAACAGCAAATGCTGGCGATCGCGCGCACCTTGATGGGCAATCCGGTGCTGCTGTTGCTCGACGAGCCGAGCGAAGGTCTTGCGCCGATCATCGTGCAGCGGATCGGCGAACTCTTGCGGCAATTGCGCGACACCGGTGCGACGGTGTTGATCGCCGAGCAGAACATGCATTTCTGTCTCGGCATCGCCAGCCAGGCGACGGTGATCGACAAGGGACAGATCGTTTACAGCGCGTCCATCGACGAACTGAAAGCCAACGAGCAGATCCGTCAGCGCTATCTCGCGTTGTAAGTCACCGGGCGTTAGCGTGCCGGACCGGATGATCTGGTTTTTGAGGCCCGTGCGTGACCCAAACAGGGTCGCTTTGCGCGCTCATTATTGTCGGTCGGAAATTGTCCGTCACGACCGCCAAACGGCTGGGGCAGTCCTAATACTGCTTTCAGGTCAGGCGTATTTGACCAGTTTGTCATGCCCGGCCTTATGTCGGGTATCCGCGCCTTAAAAGATATGTAAATTCAATAGCATGGATGGCAAGGATAAGCCGACCATAGCGGCCGTATTGATTCAACCTCAATTCATCGCGTGTGCATGGCTTGACAGCCAGACGCCTCCTCATCATAGGATTTATTGTCGGACAATAATGGAGGCGATGTGAACGCCAATCCGGTCATTCATCCGCTAGCCGCGGAGTCAGCCGCACTGCTCTCGGTCGCCGAGACAGTGCCGGCGGACTGGCATCGGCTCGCGGACTATTTGCGCGCGCAGGGGATGAATTTCGATCCGGATCAGCCGATCCGGCAATTCGCCGGCGGCCTCGCCAACCGCAATTATCTTGTCGTCGTCGACGGCGTGCGCGCGGTGCTGCGCCGGCCGCCCGATGGCGATCTGCCGCCTGGCGCGCATGACATGGCACGCGAACACAAGATTCTTTCGCGCCTCGCCACCGCGCTGCCATTCATCGCGCCGAGCCTGCATTATTGCGAGCGCCGCGACGTCATCGGCGTGCCGTTTCAATTGATCGAGTATCGCAGCGGCATCGTGGTGCGCGGCGTTGATCTCGCTCCTGTTGCGTCGCATGCCGATGCGCCGCGCCTGTTGTGTGAGATGCTGGTGGCGACGCTCGCGAGCCTGCACAAGGTCGATGCGCAAGCTGTCGGGCTCGGCGATCTCGGCAAGCCGGACGGCTTCATCGCCCGCGCCATCGCCGGATGGTCGAAGCGCGGCGCGCTGGTGGCCGGCTCCGATACAGCGCGAAAACTGCTCGATGATGTTGCGCAATGGCTGGCACAGCAGCGTTTTCGCGAACGGTCGGTCACGCTGCTGCATTGCGACTTCAAGCTCGACAACATGATCCTGAACCCTGAAACTCTGTCGCCGGTGGCACTGGTGGATTGGGACATGGGCACGCGCGGCGACCCGCTGTTCGATCTCGCCACACTGCTCAGCTACTGGGCTGAGCCGGGCGATCCGATTGCGTGGCGCGAGTTGCGGCAGATGCCGACGGCGCTTCCCGGTTTCTGGACGCGCGCCGAAGTCGCGCAACGCTACGCGGCGGCGACGGGATGCGATCTCGACGATCTGCCGGCGATGCGCGTGCTGGCGCTGTTCAAACTCGGCATCGTCTTCCTGCAACTGCATCGCCAGTGGGTCAACGGTGCGGTGAAGGACGAGCGTTACGCCGACTTTGCCCGTCTCGGCGAGAATATGGTGTTGATTGCGCGCGATGTCGCGACAGGAGGATTGAACTGATGACTGCACTTGATCTGAATTTCGCATTGCCATCGCATGTGACGGACCTCGCCGCGCGGGTCAAAACCTTCGTGCAGGAGCAGGTCATTCCCTATGAAAAGGACCCGCGCTGGACCTCGCATGGGCCGACCGATGAACTGCGGCGTGAGTTGAACGCGCTCGCGGCCCGCGCCGGCGTGCTGGCACCGCATGCGCCGGAGGAGTTCGGCGGCGCGGGATTGTCGCATATCGGCCGTGCCGCGGTGTTTACCGCCGCCGGTTATTCGATGCTCGGCCCCATCGCGTTACATTGCGCCGCGCCGGACGAAGGCAATATCCATATGCTGGATGTGATTGCCAATCCGGAGCAACGCCAGCGTTACCTGAAGCCTTTGGCAACCGGCGTGGTGCGATCGTGCTTCTGCATGACGGAGCCCGCGCCCGGCGCCGGCTCCGATCCGGGGCAGATGCAGACCACCGCGCGGCGCGACGGTAACGAATGGGTGATCGATGGCGATAAGTGGCTGATCACCGGCGCGGAAGGCGCGGCGTTCGCCATCATCATGGCCAAGGTGGTCGGCGGCGAGGGCGATGGCGGCGCGACGATGTTCCTCGCAGATCTGCCGAACCCCGCGATCCGGATCGAGCGCACGCTCGACACCATGGATTCCAGTTTCGTCGGTGGTCACGCGGTGGTCCGCATCGACAATTTGCGGCTGCCGGCCGATGCCGTGCTCGGCGAAGTCGGGCAGGGCTTTCGCCACGCACAGGTCCGGCTCGCGCCGGCGCGGCTGACGCATTGCATGCGCTGGCTCGGCTCGGCGATCCGCGCGCACGAGATCGCCACCGACTATGCGCGACGTCGCACCGCGTTCGGGAAGCCGCTCGGATCGCACGAAGGCGTGTCGTTCATGCTGGCCGATAACGCGATGGACATTCACACCGCGCAACTGACGATCTGGCACGCCGCGTGGGTGCTCGATAAAGGCGAGCGCGGCGGCACCGAAAGCTCGATGGCCAAGGTGGTGTGCTCGGAAGCGGTGGCGCGCGTGGCCGATCGTTCCTTGCAGATTCTCGGCGGCCTGGGCATTACGCGCGACACGGTGGTGGAGCGCTTCTATCGCGACGTCCGCGCGTTCCGTATCTATGACGGTCCGTCGGAAGTGCATCGCTGGGCGCTCGGCCGCCGCATCGTTCAAGGACAGGCCGGCTAGAGGAGCGATAACGCCACCGCCAACAGCAAGAACAACAATATCGGGAGGAAGCCATGCGCGATGTGTTCTCGTTGGACAAGCCGATCGTGGAGAGCCACGCCGCGATGTGCGCGAGTTTCGATTGGCGCGTGCCGAAGACGTTCAACTTCGCCACCGATGTCATCGACCGCTGGGCTTCCGAACGCGATGGCCCGGCGCTGACCTGGGAGAATGCAGCCGGTGACGAGCGGACGTTCAGCTACTCCGAACTGGCGCGCCTCTCGAACCGGATGGCAAACGTGCTGCGCGCGCGCGGCGTCGAGAAGGGCGATCGCATCATCGTCATGCTGCCGCGATTGCCGGAGTGGTTTATCGCGGTGATCGCCGCGATGCGGATCGGCGCGGTGCCGATCCCCTGCGTCGAGATGCTGACGGCGCGTGACATCGCCTATCGCGTCGACAACGCCGAAGCGAAAGCCGCGATCTGCCGTCCCGAGCACACCGGGAAATTCTCGCTTGTCGCGGAAAAGGTTCCGGTGAAGATCGCCATCGGACAAGCGAAGGACTGGCTCGATTGGCATCAGGAAATGGCGGCTGCGGTGGACGCCGCCGAAGCGGCCATTGTCAACGCCGAAGACCCCGCCATCATGTATTACACCTCCGGCTCGACCGGGCATCCGAAGGCGGTGATCCATTCCTCGCGCGCGATCTATTCATGGCGCGTGTCGGCGATCTACTGGCTCGATCTTCGTCCCGGCGAAATCATCTGGTGCACGGCGGACACCGGCTGGGCCAAGGCCGGGACCAGCATTATCTTCGGCCCGCTCAGTTGCGGCGCGTGTTCGTTCTTCTATGACGGTCCGTTCGACGCCAAGCTGCGGCCGCAGCTTTTGCGCAAGCACAACGTCACCGTCTATTGCGCGCCGGGCACCGAACTCTCGCGTGTCGTGCATGAGGTGCAGCGCGGGGATCTTCCCGCATTGCGACGCGTGGTGACGGCTGGTGAGGCGATGAATCCCGCAGTGGCCGAACGTTGGGAGCAGGCCACCGGCATTCGCATCGACGAAGCCTACGGGCAGACCGAGGTGCTGATGGTCGCGCTCAACTATCCCGGCGAGCCGGTGCGCTATGGCTCGATGGGTTTGCCGTCGCCCGGCACCGAGATGGATGTGATCGACGCTGGCGGCCGGCGCTTGCCGCCGGGGCAGGAGGGTGACCTCGCGGTGAAGTTGCCGAACCCGCAACTGATGCTGGGTTACTGGAAGGATGCTGAGAAGACCGCGGCATGCTTCGTCGACAGCCCGGAAGGCCGCTGGTATCTCACCAGCGATCGCGCCGAGAAGGATGCCGACGGCTACTTCTGGTATCGCGGCCGCTCCGACGACGTCATCAATTCCGCTGGCTATCGCATTGGCCCGCTGGAGGTTGAGAACGCGCTGGCCGAACATGCCGCGATTCAGGTCTGCGCCGTGATCGGTAGCCCCGATGAGGAGCGCGGCGAGATCGTCAAGGCGTTCGTGGTGCTGCGCGACGGCGTCGCCCCTTCGTCGGCGTTGACGCGCGAATTGCAGGATCATGTGAAATCGGTGACCGCGCCTTACAAATATCCGCGCGCGATCGAATATCGCAGCGAATTGCCGACCACCATCACCGGCAAGGTCAGCCGGCGCGCGTTGCGCGATGAGGATCGCGCGGTTGTCTCCGGAAAGCGGGGCTGATCGTGTCCCCCGATCCCGCAAGCGGTGCGCCGCGCAACGAGCCCGCCTATCGGCTGGTGGTACGCAGCATCGAAGCGAAGATCATGTCGGGGCAATGGTCGGTCGGCGATCGCGTGCCGTCGGAAACCACGATGGCAAATGACTTCGGCGTGCATCGCTCGACGGTGCGCGAAGCCGTCCGCGTGCTCGAGCAGAATGGCCTGGTGCGCCGCCACGATGGCGGTAAGCTGCTTTATGTCACCGCACCGCGCGAGGCGGAGATTTCGGCGAGGATCACGGCGGCCATCGTGCTGCACGAGATCAGCTTTCTCGAATTGTGGGAAAGCATGCGTTGCTTCGAGCCGGTGCTGGCGGAATGCGCCGCACGGCGCATCGACGACGAGACGCTCGATCTGTTGCAGGATAACCTCGACAAGACGCGAGCGAGCCTGGAGGACCGGCAGGCGCTGGTGCAACTCGATATCGCGTTTCATCAGATCATCGCCCGCGCCTCGCGCAATCGCGCGTTGCAATTGTGCCGACAGCCTATCAGCCAGTTGTTCTATCCGTCCTTCTCCAAGGTGCTGACCAGCCTGAGCGCCGGCGAGCGCCTCTTGTTCGCGCACGAGAAGATCGTCCAGGCCCTGCGCAACCGCGACGCGGCCGGCGCGAAAAGCTGGATGGACAAGCACATCGTCGATTTCCGTCGGGGCTACGAACTCGCCAATCTCGATATCGACATGGCAGCGGACTGGCCGACTGACCGCTGATAGGTTGCGGCGTACGTCATTTCCGCGAGGCGAAATCCGTCTCTCCCGCATCTCGGCGAGTGCAGGGTGATTCCCGGTCACGAACGCCTCGTTCAAGATACGTAAAGGAATTGACGTAATCCGAGGGCTCGGGCAGAATTGCCCCATACGCCATCGAGCGTTGAAAGAATCGCAAATTTCGGGAGGTGCGGATGCGCGCTTGGATCGCCGCGGCGGCCATCATGGTGGGGGTTGGGGGAAGCGCGGTGGCGCAGCAGGGGCCGGTCAAGGTCGGCATCCTCAACGATCAGAATTCGGTTTATTCCAGCATCACCGGCATGGGCTCGGTCGCGGCCGCGAAGCTTGCGATCGAGGACATGGGCGGCACCATGTTCGGCAAGCCGATCGAGATCGTATTCGCCGACCACGGGCATAAGCCGGACAACGGCGTCAACATCGCGCGGCGCTGGTTCGACGTCGAGGGCGTCGGCGCGGTGTTCGACATCTACAGCTCGGGCGTGTCGCTCGCGGTGCAGAGCCTCGCCGAACAGAAAGACAAGATCCTCGTGGTGTCGATGGCCAGCAGCAGCGACATCGGCGGAAAATCCTGTTCGCCGAACGGCATGCAGTGGGCCAACGACGGCTACGAAGTCGCCAACCTGACCATCAAGGGCGTGTCCGCCGACAAGGCCAGTTCGTGGTACTTCATCACGGTGGACTACACCGCCGGGCATTCCATCGAGGCCGATGCGCGCAAAATGATTGAAGCGGGCGGCGGCGAGTTCAAGGGCGCGGTGCGGTTCCCGCTCAATACGCCGGACTTCAGTTCGTTCCTGCTGACGGCGCAGGCATCGGGCGCGAAGAACATCGGCGTGATCGCCGGTGGCGCCGACCTCAGCAACGCCGTGAAGCAGGCGGGTGAATTCGGCATCGAGCGTGCCGGCCAGCGCTTCGTGCCGCTGTCGATGACCACAGTGGATATCGAGGCGCTCGGCAACAAGGTGACGCAGGGCATGCCTCTGGTGTTCAGCTTCTACTGGGACGAGAACGACAAGACCCGCGCCTGGAGCGAACGTTTCAAGAAGGCGTTCGGCAAGATGCCGACCGATCCGCAGGCCAACGTCTACAGCGCCGTGCTGCATTACCTGAAGTCGGTAAAGGCGGCGGGGACCACCGAGACCAAGGCCGTTCTGGCGAAGATGAAGGAAACGCCGGTGTCGGATTTCTTCACTGACAACGCCAAGATCCGCGCCGACGGCCGTCTGATGCGCGAGGTCTATTACGCTGAAGCCAAGAAGCCGGAAGACATGAAGTCGCCGACCGATCTGGTCAATCTGGTGAAGAAGGTGCCGGGCGAGCAGGCGTTCGTGCCGGCGGCCCAGAGCGCGTGCAAGCTGCTGAAGCAGTAAGATCGAACGTCATGGCCGGGCTTGTCCCGGCCATCCACCTTCGAACGGCTATGCCCGGGCATGACGGTTTTCCGGGCAACAAAAAAGGCGGGATTGATATCCCGCCTTTCTCTTTTGCCGAAGGTGAAGTGCAGCCGCGCTCACAAGAACTGCGACAGCTCTTCCTTCTTCACCTTACCCGTCGCGGTCATCGGCAGCGCGTCGACGATGCGGATCTCCGGCAGCTTGTAGCCGGCGAGGCGTTCCTTGCAGAATGCGCCGAGCGTGTCCGCCGTCACCGTCTTGCGCTCCTCGGGAAGCAGCGTGATGAAGGCGACCGGCACTTGTCCGCGCGTATCGTCCTCGCGGCCGATCACGCCGCTGCCGGTCACGGCGGGGTGCTGGCCCAGCACCGCCTCGATCTCGGCCGGAAACACGCTCATGCCCTTCACCTTCAGCATTTCCTTGCGGCGGCCGAGGAAATGCACGGTGCCGCGCTCGGAGATCATGCCGAGGTCGCCGGTGCGCAGCCAGCCGTTGACCAGCCCTTCGGCGGTGGCGTCCGGCTTGTTCCAGTAACCTTTCAGCAGCGACGGCGTGCGCACGCATAATTCGCCCTCAGTGCCGATCGGCATCAGTTTGTTGGAGCCGAATTCGAGAATCTTGAAATCGGTCGACGGCACCGGAATGCCGGCGAAGATCTGCTGTGCCTTGAGGTCCTGGTCGTCCTCCTGCCAGCCCTGGGTGAAGCTGTCGAAGGAATGGGTTTCTGTCATGCCCCACGCCGCTTCGCGCAGCGTGGAGCCGGTCAGGTCGAGCCAGCCCTGACGGAACGCCGGGTTGAGCTTCTTCACGAACGACGCCACCAGCACCTCGCGTAGCGAGCGCATGTTGTATTTCATCGCCTCCGGGTTGCTCATGATCTCGACGGCGTTGTCGACCACCATCATCGACACCGTGACCTTGTGCCGCTCCACCGCGCGCGCGTAGGCGATCGGGTCCCAGCGCGCCAGCAGCACGCAGGTGGCGCCGGTGATCACCGGCAGGATGATGCCGACATCCTCGCCGGCGATCCAGAAGATCGGCCAGAAATTGATGACGACGTCGGTATTGCCGACGTGCGCGCTGATCGAGCCCATCACCGCGCCGGTGAACAGCATGTCGCGCTGGGTGTGGACGCAGCCCTTCGGCATCCCGGTGGTGCCGCCGGTGTAGTTCAGCGCCGCGATGTCATCGAGGCCGACGTCAACCTGCGGCGGCTTGGCGTCTTCGGCCAGCGCAGTCATCAGGTCGATGGTACCGGGAATGTCGATTTTCGGCACCGCCAGCGCCGAGGGCAGCGGGCCTTCCGGATCGGACGACAACGCGTCGCGATAGCTGGTGCTGATGACGTGATCGAGCGTGCAGTGCGGCCGCACCGTTTCGATCAGTGGGAACAGTTGATCCTGCACCACGATGATCCGCGCCCCGGAATCGTTCAGTTCGTAGCGCAACTCATGCTCGGTGAACATCGGGTTGACCGGCACATGCACGCAGCCGGCTTTCAGGATGCCATAGAAGCAGACATAGAACTGTGGGCAGTTCGGCAGGAACACCGCGATGCGGTCGCCCTGGCGCGCGCCGAGCTTGACCAATAGCGCCGCGAAATTGTCGCTGAGGCGGTCGAGATCGCGGTAGCTGGTTTCCGCGCCGTAGAATTTGATCGCCGCCTTGCCCGGCTGCTTTTCGGCCCAGGCATGCAGGTAGGCGGTCAGTGGCTTTTCCCCGAACGGAAAACGCGGCTGGCGCGGAACGTCGGCGGGCCACACCTTGTCGATGAGCTTGCGGACATGGGCGAGGTAGCTGGCCTCGTCGCGGGTGTAATCGGCCACGGCAGTTTCGGTCGTCACGGCGTTCTCCTGTTCTTTTATATTTTTATCGCATCACCACAAATCGACCCGCGTCACCTTGCGGTCGGATGTCCGCTTTGGGCGAGGGACCGATTTGAGGCCGCGTATGATCCAGCGGCGAGTTTCGCACGGGTCGATGACGTCGTCGACTTCCAGAAATGTCGCGCTGCTCAGCGCCTTGTTTTCTTCGTAGGACTTGGCGACCATGTCGTCGAACCAGACTTTGCGCGCGGCCGGATCTTCGATGGCCGCCATCTCTTTGCGATAGGCGAGCTTGATCGCGCCTTCGAGGCCCATCGCGCCGAATTCCGCGCTTGGCCATGCCACGATAAAGAACGACGCCTGGCTGCTGCCCGCCGTCATCGCCAGTGCGCCGAGGCCGTAAGCCTTGCGCAGCACGACGGTGAAGAACGGGATGCTGGAGCGCGCGCCGGTGGCGAACATGCGCGAGACGTGGCGTACCTGCGCGGTCTTCTCCACTTCGGGGCCGACCATCATGCCGGGCGTGTCGCACAGCGACACCACCGGAATATCGAACGCGTCGCAGAGCTGGATGAAGCGCGTGGCTTTATCGGCGCCGTCGGCATCGATCGCGCCGCCGAGATGATGCGAGTTGTTGGCGATCAGGCCGAGCGGCCGACCCTCGATGCGAATGAACGCCGTGATCATGCCGACGCCGAAACGTGGACGCAGTTCGAGCACCGATCCGGCGTCGGCCAGCGTATTGATGACGCTGCGGATGTCGTAGGCGCGCAGCCGGTTTTCCGGCACCGACTGCCGCAGCAGACGCTGATCGGCGCAATTCCACTGGTCGATCCGGCCCTGGAAATAGGAGAGATACTGCTTCGCGGCGGCAACGCCCTCGGCTTCGTCCTCGACCAGAATGTCGATCACGCCGTTGGTCGCTTGCACCGACACCGGGCCGATGTCCTCGGGCCGGAATACGCCGAGGCCGCCGCCCTCGATCATCGCCGGGCCGCCCATGCCGATGTTGGAGGTCTTGTCGGCGATGATGACGTCGCAGCTGCCGAGCAGCGCGGCGTTGCCGGCGAAGCAGCGGCCGGAGACGACGCCGATGGTCGGCACCTTGCCGTTGAGGTCGCCGAAGCGATGGAACGTCGTGGTGTCGAGTCCCGCCGGCGTCGGCCATTCGTCGCCGGGTCGTCCGCCTCCGCCTTCCGCGAACACCACCACAGGCAGCGCCCACTTGTCGGCCAACGTCAGCAGGCGATCTTTTTTCTTGTGGTTGGTGACGCCCTGCGTGCCGGCAAACACCGTGTAATCGTAGGCCATCACCGCGCAGCGCGCCTGCTCGTCGTCGAACTGCGTGCCGTTGACGGCGCCGACGCCGGTCACCATGCCGTCCGCCGGACTCATGCGGCGCAATTCATCGATGCTGCGGCGATGACGCTGCGACGCCAGCGCCAGTCCGCCATATTCGATGAAGCTGTCAGGATCGCACAGGTCGGCGATATTTTCACGCGCGGTGCGCTGATTGGTCTTGCGGCGACGCGCGACGGCGTCGGGCCGGTTCTCGTCGTAAAGCGCGGCGCGGCGCGCCAGCGCTTCGGCGAGATCGCCGCGGATATGGTCGAGGTCGATGGCGGTTTCGGCCGTCTCGGTTGCGCCCGCGTCGTCGGACGGCGCGATGTGCAGCAGCGGTTCGCCTTCGAAGATCGTATCGCCGGGCGCGATCATCACGCCGTCGATTGTGCCGGCGACTGGCGCGGTGACGAGGTGCTCCATCTTCATGGATTCGATCACCAGCACCTGCTGGCCCGCCCGCACGGTGTCGCCGCTCGCCACATCGCAGGAGACGATGGTGCCCTGAAGCGGCGCGGCCACGAGGATGGCACCCTCCGGGAGCGGTGCCGAGGCAGCACTCGACGGTGCGTTACGGTCGGGCAGGGCGATAGCGGCGGCGCTGTCGAATACGCCGAGCGGATCGCTGGATACACGGGCGCGCTCGCTGGGGCGGCCACTGGCGTCGTTGCTGGACTCGAACTGCGTGGCGCTAGCAAGAATGCCGTCGAGATGCGTTTCGATGAAGTTCGTCGAGATCCGGTCCGCGACGAAATCCGGCTGGTCGAGAATGGCGCGGAGCACCGGAATGTTGGTGGCGACGCCGTCGATACGAAAATCGCGCAGCGCGCGGCGGCCGCGCTGGAGCGCGTCGCCAAAACTTTCTGGCGACGAGACGATGATCTTGGCAAGCAGCGAGTCGTAGCGCGGGCTGGTGCGATATCCTGCATAGCCGAACGTATCGATACGCACGCCGGGGCCGGAGGGAGGATCGAACGCACGCAAGATGCCGCCGCTCGGCTTGGCGCTGCCGTCCGGCGACAATGTTTCCATGTTGACGCGCAATTGCATCGCCGCGCCGCGCGGCGCGATGCGGGTAGAATCGAGACCGAGCGAGGCCAGCGTGGCCCCGCTGGCGATGCGGATTTGCGTCTTCACCAGATCGACGCCAAAAACTTCCTCCGTCACGGTATGCTCGACTTGCAGGCGCGGATTGGCTTCGATGAAGACGAAGCCGTCGCCATCGGTCGGTACCAAAAATTCGAACGTACCGAGGCTGCGATAGCCGACCTTCGCCGCCATGGTGATGGCGGCGTCGCAAATCGCCTTGCGCGTTGCAGCGGACAGTCCGGGGCTCGGCGCGATTTCGATCAGCTTCTGGTGGCGGCGCTGGATGGTGCATTCGCGCTCGCCGAGATGGGTGACGCTCGCGCCGTCGCCCACTACCTGCACCTCGATGTGACGCACGCTCGGCAGATAGCGTTCGACATAGAGCGCGTCGTTGCCGAACGCGGCCTTCGCCTCGGACTGGCAGCGTTGCCACGCGGAATCCAGTTCCGACGGCGCGCGGACGATGCGCATGCCACGCCCGCCGCCGCCGGCCACGGCCTTGATCATGATGGCGCCGCCGGAGCCGAGTTGGTCGAGGAAGGTGGCGGCCTGATCGCGCGTCGCCGTGGCGTCGTTGCCGTCCGGCACGGGGACGCCGCAGGCGCGCGCCAGCGCGCGCGCTTTGGCCTTGTCGCCGAACAGGTCGAGGGCTTCCGATGCCGGGCCGATGAAGGTGATGCCTTTCGCCGCCGCCGCGCGCGCGAAGGCAGCGCTTTCGGAAAGGAAACCATAGCCGGGGTGCACGGCGTCGCAGCCGGCGCGCTCCGCGACGTCCAGCAACGCATCGATCGACAAATAGGCGGCCGCGCCCTGTCCGGGAAGCTCGTAAAATTCCTCGGCGGTCGCGGCGTGTGCGGAGCCGCGATCGTCCGCCGGGGCCACCGCGACGGTGGCGATGCCGAGTTCGGCGGCGGCGCGGGCGATCCGCAGCGCGATTTCACCGCGGTTGGCGATCAGGATTTTCTGGAATGGCATGGCTGGCCTTTTTGGTGGTCAGCAGGCACAACATGAGGCCTGCATCGACAGTCGCGCGCCGCGCGGAGCCCATGACGTCAAGCGTGGTCCGGCATTCCGCGGGAATTTGATCGCACAAAACTATGGACGCCGGAAATTCGTGTCAATACATTTACCGAATTGAGGGAGGCCGATGAAACAACAAGCAAAACGCGGGCGTGCCGCGACGGTTCGCCAGACGGCAAAAGCGGCCCCGCTCTCGCCGCGCGAGGAACTGAACAACAAGCTGTTCTTCCGCCTGTTTCAAACCGAGAACGTCTACCAGACGGCGGCGCTGCGCGAACTCGGCATCTCGGCGGTGCAGGGCGCTACCCTGGGCGCGCTCTATCGCGATCCCGAAAACGGCATGTCGTTCTCGGCACTCTACGGCTATCTGGCGGTCAGCCGGCAGAACATGGACGCGGTGCTGAAGCGGCTCGAACATGCCGGCCTTGTCGAGCGTATCGAGGACAAGACCGATCGCCGCAGCAGGATCGTCCGTCTGACGCCGGACGGTGTCGCCGCATGGCGTGATTTGCATCTGCGGACCATTGATTTCTTCCGGCAGGGGACGGCCAACGTGTCGATGGCGCAGATTTCCGCCTGCATCGAGGTGCTTGCCAGCATCAGCCGCGGGCTGAAGGCGGCGCGCACGAAGTAGCCCCTGTGGCAGAAGCAATCTTGCAAATCGGTAAATGCATTGACATAATTCAGAAAAGCCAGTCTGGGAGGCACGTCATGACGGATGCAACGCAGAGTCCCGATCCCCGCGTTCCTGCGCGCGAGGATTGCGTGATGCGTTATGTGCTGGAGAAGCGCGCGGACCTGCATCCGGATCGGCCGTACATCCGCCTGCTGGACGGCGGCGCCATCAGCTACAGTGCGTTTCGCGACGAGGTGATGCGGATGGCCGCCGGTCTTGCCGCGCTGGGCGTCAAGCAGGGCGACCACGTCAACGTCTGGCTGCCCAACACCGTCGATATCGTTCGCGTCTGGTTCGCCATCAATTGGCTCGGCGCGGTCTATGTTCCGATCAATACCGCCTATCGCGGCAATCTGCTGGCGCACGTCATCGCGAATGGCGATGCGCGCGTCATGATCGTCAGCGCCGACCTTGTCGAGCGTCTCGTCCCGATCGACCGTGCCGCGCTGACCACGCTGGTCGTTGCCGGCGGCGCCGCGCCGGCCATCGACGGTCTGCGCCGGCTGTCCCTCGCCGAGCTTGACGCCGATCCCGCGACACTGCCGCCGCTGGCGCGACCGATCGAGCCGTGGGACGTGCAGTCAATCATCTACACTTCCGGCACCACGGGGCGCTCGAAGGGCGTGCTGTCGTCGTATGCGCACATGTGGCACATGAGCGGCCTCGAAGCGTTTCCGATGCTGGGCGAGGAGGACTGCTATCTCACCTTCCTGCCGTTCTTCCATGTCGGTGGTACCTTGCCGGTGATCGGCATGCTCAATCGCGGCGGCACCATCGGCATGGGCGGTGATTTCACCACGGAAGCATTCTGGCCTGCGGTGCATGCCGTGAAGGCGACCTACACCATTCTGCTCGGCGTGATGTCGAACTTCCTGTCGAAGCGCCCGCCCGCCGCCGACGATCGCGAGCATAGCTTGCGAAAAGTCACGATGATCCCGCTGCCCGACGACTGGCGCACCTTCGCGGATCGGTTCGACGCTAAGGTCTGGACCCTATTTAACATGACCGAACTCAATGTGCCGATCGTGTCCGAGGCCGACCCCGATGCCATCGGCACCTGCGGACGGCAGCGACCGGGCAACGAGCTGCGGATCGTCGATGCGAACGATTGCGAGGTGCCGGTCGACACCATCGGCGAGTTGATCGTGCGCAGCGAGGGGCCGTGGGCGCTCAATTCCGGCTACTACAAGGATGCCGAGGCAACCGTGCGGGCGTGGCGCAACGGCTGGTTTCACACCGGCGATGCATTCCGGCGCGATGCCGACGGCAATTACTTCTTCGTCGACCGGATGAAGGATGCGATCCGCCGGCGCGGCGAGAACATTTCATCCTTCGAGGTCGAGGCCG
The DNA here is from genome assembly GCA_017305535.1 of Hyphomicrobiales bacterium. Lineage (GTDB taxonomy): Bacteria > Pseudomonadota > Alphaproteobacteria > Rhizobiales > Xanthobacteraceae > 62-47. Next base: position 455,932 of record JAFKKN010000003.1, read on the forward strand.
AAATCCTCGCGCATCCGAAGGTGCGGGAGTGCGCCGTCGTCGCCGTGCCGAACGAAATGGCCGAGGACGACGTGCTGGCGGTGGTCGCCACGGTGCCGGGTGAAGTGATCGAGCCGCTCGAACTGCTCGATTTCCTGCAACCGCGTCTGGCCCATTTCATGCTGCCACGCTACGTCCGTTTGCTCGCGGACCTGCCGCGCACGCCGACGCAGAAGGTCGAGAAATACGTTCTGCGGCAGCAGGGCATCACCGAAGATACTTGGGACCGCGTCAAGGCTGGCGTCGAGATCAAGCGGCAGAAGATCGGCTAGGGTCTTTCTGCTTTCGATAGAATTATCTGTTCGTCATGCGTGGACATGATCCGGCATCCATCTTCTTGAAACATGGATTGCCGGGGCATGGGCGAGCGAAGCGACGCCGTCCTTCGAGCGGCTATGCCCGGCAATGACGCCCTGGGTTGCTGAGTGCAGCGCGTGAGCGCGCTTTTCAAACATCCGCCGATTCGAACAATGTTCGAACGGCATTTTGCAGGTGACGAGGTGCGCGATCTGCGCGATAGATCGACGTGCTGCTGCGGCGAAAGCGCGGCATGCAATCAATTCGGATACGATCTGCGCCAGGAACAGCGGAGGGGTTTACGTGGACATCACTCAGAGCGAACGCAGCCAGGAACTGGCCGGCCGCATCCAGCGCTTCATGGCGCGTCATATTTATCCGAACGAGCGCCGCTTCTATCAGGAGGCCGAGCGCCTCGGGCCGTGGGCGGTGCATCCGGTGGTCGAGGAGTTGAAGCCGCTGGCGCGCGAGGAGGGACTGTGGAATCTGTTCCTGCCGGCGCACGAAGGCGGGCTGACCAATCTCGAATACGCGCCGCTGTGCGAGATCATGGGCCGCTCGCATCTCGCGCCGGAAGTCTTCAATTGCAGCGCGCCCGACACCGGAAATATGGAGACGATCCTGCGCTACGGCACCGAGGCGCAGAAGGATCGCTGGCTGAAGCCGCTGCTGGCCGGTGAAATTCGTTCGTCGTTCGCGATGACCGAGCCCGACGTCGCCTCGTCCGACGCCACCAATGTCGCGAGCCTGATCGTGCGCGACGGCGACGACTACGTCATCAACGGCCGCAAGTGGTACACCACCGGCGCCACCGATCCGCGCTGCAAGATCGTCATCTTCATGGGGCAGACCGATCCGAACAATCCGGATCGCCACAAGCGCCAATCGATGATCCTGGTGCCGAAGGATGCGCCCGGTGTGCGCGTCATTCGCTCGCTGCCGGTGTTGGGTTTCTATGGCGTGCCGGATCGTGCCTCGGAGGTGATCTTCACCGACGTGCGGGTGCCGGCGAGCAACATGCTGCTCGGTGAGGGCAGGGGCTTCGAGATCGCGCAGGGGCGTCTCGGGCCGGGCCGCATCCATCACTGCATGCGGCTGATCGGCCTATCCGAGCGCGTGCTCGAGCGCATGTGTCGCCGCACCATGAACCGCGTTGCGTTTGGCAAGCCGGTCGCCGAGCAGACGGTGACGCTCGAGCGTATCGCCGAAGCGCGCATCATGATCGAGCAGGCGCGATTGTTGACGCTCAAGGCGGCCTACATGATGGACACTGTCGGCAACAAGGCGGCGCGGCAGGAAATCGCGATGATCAAGGTCATCGCACCCAACATGGCGCAGACCATTGTCGATTGGGCGATCCAGGCCTTCGGCGGCGGCGGCACCAGCAACGACCACTTCCTCGCCGCCGCGCTGGCGACGACGCGCCTGCTGCGGCTGGCGGATGGTCCCGATGAAGTCCACCGCAACCAGATCGGCAAACTTGAACTGCGCCGCTGGCTCAACACCGATCCGAAACAGACCGGCGGCAGCGGCGATCAATTGTCACCGGATGAGTCCGCCGCGTGGTCGGACGGCGGGTTGTGGCCGCGGCCGAAGAATTTGTCGTAAGGGTGTGCACTGAAAAGCAATCCGTAGATTTGGCACCATAGTTACGGTTCGTCATGGCCGGATTTATTCCGGCCATCCACGTTCTTAACGAGCCGATGCGACCAAGGCGTGGATGGCCGGGACGAGCCTGGCCATGACGAAAATCAACTCACTGCCAGATTTGCTGATACTTCGAGATATTCTCGTCAGGTCAGCCTCGCTCATCCCGCCGCCGAAAGCCCCGCATCCAGCGCCTGCGCGATCTTGGTGACGTCGGCGGCGGTGAGGATCAGCGGCGGCGACAGGATGATGTTGTTGCCCGAGACGCGGATCATCACGCCGGCCTCGTAGGCCGTCTCGGCGATTGTCGCGAGTCGCGCCTTGTCCAACGGCTTCTTTGTCGCCCTGTCCTCGACCAGTTCGAGCGCTGCCATCAGTCCCTTGCCACGGACGTCGCCGACGATTTGATGTTTGGTTTGGAGCGCGCGAAGCGCCGCGATCAGTTCCTCGCCGCGCGCGGCCGCGTTCTCGTTGAGTTTGAGGCGGCGCGTTTCAGCCAGCGCGGCGATGCCGGCGGCGCAGCCGACCGGATGTCCGGAATAGGTGTAGCCGTGGCCGATCGAGGCGGTGCCGGATTTATCGGATTCGAAAACCTCCGCCATTGTCTCGCCGATCAAGGTAGCGCCGAGGGGGAAGTAACCCGACGTGATCGCTTTCGCGATCGTCATCATGTCCGGCTTCACGCCCCACAGCCGCGCGCCCGACCACGCGCCGGTGCGCCCGAAGCCGGTGACGACCTCGTCGGAAATCATCAGGATGCCGTGCTTGTCGCAGATCTCGCGCACCAGCTTCATGAAGCTCTCATGCGGCACGATCACGCCGCCGGCGCCGAGCACCGGCTCCATGATGAAGGCTGCGATGGTGTCGCCGCCCTGAAACGCGATCTCGTCCTCCAGCGCGGCGGCACAGAGCTGTGCCAGCTTGGCCGGATCGGTTTCGTTGAACGGATTGCGGTAGGTCCACGGCGCGGGAATGTGAAATACGCCGGGCAGCAGCGGCTCGTAGTTGCGACGGAAGTTGACATTGCCGTTGACAGAAGCCGCGCCGAAATGCGTGCCGTGATAGCCCTTCTTGAGCGCCAGGAATTTGGTGCGGTCGTTCTCGCCCTTGATCTTCCAGTATTGCCGCGCCAACCGCAGCGCGGTCTCGACCGAGTCCGAACCTCCGGAGGTGAAGAACGCGCGCGCCATTCCTTCCGGCTTGAACCATTCGGTCAACTCGTCCGCGAGCTGGATCGAGGGGCCGGTCGAAGTGCCGCGAAAGCCCGAGTAATAAGGCAGCATGTCGAGTTGTTCGGCGATGGCTTTCTTGATGGGATCGCAGCTATAGCCGAGGTTGACGTTCCACAAGCCCGCCACTGCATCGAGAAGCGTGCGGCCCTCGATATCGGAGACGTGAACGCCGGAGCTCTTCATCATGATCTTCGGCGGATGCGCGCGCATTTCCGCCGGATGCGCCATCGGGTGCCAGATGGCCTTGGCGTTGTTGGCGATCAGAAAATTGCTGTCCTGCATGACGATGGCCTTCTTTGTTCGGACGAAAATATCGTGGCTGCGGCGCGTCTCTGCGTCAGTGTCTCAAGCCACTCTGGCGTGCCGCGGCGTCGGCTGTTCGCCGAACAGCCGCGTGGAAATCGCCCGTGCCGCGCCGCGCACGGCTTGAATGTGGCGCTCGGTAGTCGCCTTGGTGTTGCGTGACTGCGGCATTGCGATGGCGATTGATCCGATGGCGTATCCGTCGAGGCCGAGGATCGGCGCGGCGATACTGAAGACGCCGTCTTCATAGCCTTGCTCGCCGCGTGAATAGCCGTGCTCCGCGGCGGCGTTGATGGCGTCGTCGAGGCGCGCCGGCTGCACCAGTGTGTGGCGCGTGAAGGCGGTCAGGGATTTTCGCAGATACGACCTGGCAAGTTGCGACGGCGAGAACGCGAGGAATGCGATGCCGGACGCGGTGGCATGCAACGGCAGGATCTGGCCGGTCGAGACACTGACGCGATTGGCCTTGGTCGATTCCTCGACATGAAGCGTGACGAGGCCGCGTCCGCCGAACTCCGACAGATGCACGGTTTCGTCGGTGGAGGCAGCGACGTCGCGCAGCACTGGCACTGCGACCTGCAACAGCGGGAAGTGCGATTCACGCACCCGCGCGAGGCGCAGCAATCCCGCGCCGAGCTGATAGCGCCGTGTCACCGTGTGCTGTTCGATCAAGCCTGAATTAGCGAGGGCGACAAGCAGGCGGCGTGTCGTCGCCTTGTCGAAGCGCGCTTGTCGGGCCAATTCGGAGAGCCCCCACTCGGGGGTGTCTTCAGTAAAGAAATTCAGCAGCGAAATGGCTTTTTCAACGGTGCTCATGGATGCGGGCTCACGATGCCTCTGCCTTAACTTGACACCGAGCCGACCGCGATGCAAGTCTATATATGAACTAACGGATCAAATAATGATCCATGGATGATCTCATGACGATGACGATGCAGGCGACCGCCGAGGCGACAATCGAGGCGCTGCTCGATGCCGAGCAGGCTCGATTTTTGAAAAATCATCCGCGCTCGGCGGCTGCGTGGCAGGAAGGGCAGGAGCATTTCCTGTTCGGTGGCCCGTCGCACTGGATGCGTCGCTGGGCCGGCGGCTTCCCGGTCTATGCCGAGCAGGCGCAAGGCGCGCGCATTCGCGACATCGACGGCCACGACTATGTCGATTTCTGCCTCGGCGATACCGGCGGCATGTGTGGCCACACGCCGGCGCCGGTGCTGCAAGCGGCGCAGCGTCAGCTTGCGCGCGGCACCACGATGATGCTGCCGACCGAGGACAGCTTGTGGGTCGGACAGGAACTGACGCGGCGCTTCGGTTTGCCGTACTGGACGCTGACGACGTCGGCGACCGACGCCAATCGTGGCGCGATCCGTATCGCGCGCATGATCACGGGCCGCACCAAGGTGCTGGTGTTCTCGGGCTGCTATCACGGCGGCGTCGAGGAAGCGCATGTCGAAATCCGCGACGGCAAGATCGGCCTGCGCAACATGATCCATCCCAACGGGGTCAATCACGCGGCGGTGTCAAAGGTGGTCGAGTTCAACGATCTCGCCGCGCTCGAAGCGGTGCTTGCGGAAGGCGACGTCGCCTGTGTGCTCACCGAGCCGATCATGACCAATTTCGGAATGATCCCGCCGGCGGAAGGATTTCACGCCGCATTGCGCGAGTTGACGCGGCGCACAGGCACCGTGCTGGTGATCGACGAGACGCATACGCTGTCGTCGGGCCCCGGCGGCTATACGGCGCTGCACGGACTCGAGCCGGATATTCTGGTTGCCGGCAAGGCGATCGCGGGCGGGATTCCGGCGGCGGTATTCGGCCTGACACAGGCGATCGCCGAGCGGGTCTGGGCCATCGTGCCGCGCGTCAATCCGCGAATCCGCCAGTCCGCGCATCTCGGCATCGGCGGGACGCTCGCCGGCAACGCATTGACGGTGGCGACGATGCGCGCCGTGCTCGAGGAGGTGCTGACACCCGCGAACTACACGCACATGATCGGGCTCGCATCGAAACTCGCGGACGATGCGCGTGCGATCATCGATGCCCATCGTCTGCCGTGGCATGTCACCCAAGTCGGCGCGCGTGCGGAAATCATGTTCATGCCGTTGCCGCCCAAGAGCGGCGCCGATGTCATCGCCGGGCGGCGCGCCAATCTGGAGACGCTACTGCATGCCTTCTACATGAACGAGGGCATTCTGGTGACGCCGTTCCACACCATGTTCCTGATGTGCCCGGCGACGGAAGCCGCCGACGTCGCGCGCCACGCCGAGGTGTTCGCGCGCTTCGTCGCGCTGCTGCAACAGGCGAAGGTGATCCGAGCGTGAGCGTGCGTCCGTTCGATCTGACCGGAAAGGTCGCGCTTGTCACCGGCGGCGGGCGCGGCATCGGCGCGGCCATCGTCACGCGTTTTGCGGGGGCCGGTGCGCATGTCGTCATCGCCAACCGCACCGCCGACGTCGCGGAAGAGCTGGCCGCGATGCTCAAGAGGCAACAATGCAAGGCCGACGTAGTGCCGTTTGATCAACTCGATCGCGATAGTCTCCGCAAGCTGGTCGATGGTGTTGCCGGCACACACGGCCGGCTCGATATCCTCGTGCACAATGCCGGCGGCTGTCCGTGGGCGTCGCTGGATGAACTCGATCAGGACAAGCTGGACGATGTGCTGACGCTGAATCTCAATGCCGCGATCTGGCTGACGCAGGCGGCGGTGCCGCACATGAAGCGCGCCGGTGCCGGGCGTGTACTGGTGACGTCGTCGGTGTCGTCGCGGGTCGCGATGGGCGGCGGCGCGCATTACTCGGCGGCAAAGGCCGGCGTCAATGCATTCCTGCGCGGCGCGGCGTTCGAACTGGCGCGCGATGGGATCACCGTCAACGCCGTTGAGGCGGGGTTCATCGCCAAGCCGGGGCGCGGCACCATGAGTCAGCCTGAGAATAGAAGCCGCATCGAGCATTTCGTGCCGATGGGGCGGATGGGCGAGGCCGACGATATCGCCTTCGCGATGCTCTATCTGGCTTCGCCGCAAGCCAAGTATGTCACCGGGCAGACCATCGTGGTCGATGGCGGCTCGACCTTGCCGGAAACCGGCTTCGCCGTCGAACGGCAATGGGGAGGGTGCTGATGCGGCGGCTGCAAGGGCGACAGGCGCTCGTCACCGGCGCGGCAACCGGTATCGGCCGGGCAACGGCTGAACTGTTCGCGCGACATGGCGCAAATATTGTTGCGTTCGGCTTTGGTGGATCATTGCTCGACGAACTGGCGAGCGCGATCGGCGGCTGCGCGGTGCATGGTGACGTGACGCGGCAGGCCGATATCGATGCGGCGTTGCGCGCGTGTGATGGTCAACTCGATATCGTCGTCAACGCCGCCGGTATCATCACGCCGGATCGGCCGGAGACGATCACGGACGAAGTCTGGGCGAAGACCTTCGCCGTCAATGTCACCGGTACGATGGCGGTATGCCGCGCGGCGCTGCCGTTGTTGCAGCAGCGCGGCGGCGCGGTGGTGAACGTTGCGTCGGTTGCGGCGTTTAACGCCAGTCCGGACAGCGCGAGCTACGCGGCGAGCAAGGCCGCGGTCGTGTCCTATACCCGCTCGCTGGCTTATGCCGCCGGGTCTTACGGCGTGCGCGCCAACGCGGTCGCGCCGGGTTGGGTTCGCACGCCGATGAGTGAATACGAGATGCAGCTTGCGGCCGAAAAGAACAACAGCACGCCCGAAAACGAGTTCGCTGCGACGGCCAATCGTATTGCGCTAGGCCGCATGGCGCAGCCGGAGGAGATCGCTGCGTGCTGCCTGTTTCTCGCGTCGGACGAGGCATCGTTCGTGACCGGCGCAACGCTGGTCGCCGATGGTGGCGGTCGCGCGCCAGTGCAGAGCCGCGCGGTGTAGCCAAGGTATCTGAAACCGAAGGAGTAAGGCTGATGACTGTACTTCCGCGAATTTTCAGTGGCGTCGTCGTTGCGGCGGCGCTGGCGATGTCTGCGTCCGTCGCGTTTGCCGCCGATGTCAGCAAGGAACAGGAGCAAGCCAACCTGAAGGCGGTTCTGGCGTTCTACGAGAAGGGGCTGAACCAGAAGGATGCCGATGGCGCGATCGCCTATATCGGCGACCGCTATATCCAGCACAACCCGACCGCGGAGGATGGCGTTGCCGGCTTTCGCAAGTTCATCAGTTTTCTGAAGGACAAATTCCCGGCGTCGCACAGCGAGATCAAGCGCTCGTTCGTGGATGGAAACCACGTCATCCTGCATGTCTTCGCCAAGCGCGAGGCGTCCGATCGCGGCCGCGCGATCATCGATATCTTCCGTCTCGAAAACGGCAAGATCGTCGAGCACTGGGATGTTGCCCAACCGGTGCCGGAAACCGCGGCGAATACGAACACGATGTTCTGAAGCCGTTCTTGTCGGATCGGCCATGCGGGAAGCGATCGCCTATCCGATCGCCTTGTTCTCGCGCAGGTGCGCGATGGCGGCGGCGTCGTAGCCGGCCTCGAGCAAGATCTGCTCGTTGTGCTCGCCGAGTTCGGGCGGTTTGCGCGGCGTCACCTTATTGGCGCCGGTGACGAAGAACGGGCTGTTCACCGTCATCATGGTATCGCCTTCGAACGGCAGCAACACTTTCGTCTCATGCATCTGCGGGTCGTTGGCGACCTGATCCATCGTCGCCACCGCCTCGAACACCAGCCCGTTGGCCATGAACAGCGCGCGCCAGTCGCCGCTGTCGCGGGTGGCGAAGGCGGCGTCGAGCTCCGCGATCAAGGCCGTCGAGTTCTTCGATCGCGAGGCGCGGTCGGCGAAGCGCGGGTCTGACGGTAACTCCTCGCGGCCGAGGCATTTCGCCAGCACCGGCCAGTGCTTGTCTTCATTGACGAGTGCCAGCAGCAACCAGCCGCCGTCGCGACAGCGGTAGTAGCAGGAGAGCGCGTTGAAACTCTGCTCGCGTGGCGGCCGTGGCTGGAATGCCGCGCCGCACAGCGCGGCCTGTGCCCAGACGCCGTTGGCCCAGACACCGTTGGCGATCAGCGACGAGCCGACATGGGCGCCGCGCCCGGTGCGTTCGCGCTGATAAAGCGCCAGCATGATGGCCGAGAACAGCGAGACGCCGGAGGGATGATCGCCCATGCCGCTGAGCGCGCGGGCGGGCGTCGCGCCGGCGTGCGGCACCACCTGGTCCATCAGGCCGGAACGCGCCCAATAAGCGGTGAGGTCGAAACCCGGCTTGCCGGATTCGTCGCCGGTTTCACCGTAACCGGTGAAGGATGCATAGATGAGGCGGTCGTTGAGCGCGGAAAGCGTCTCGTAGTCCGTCCGTAGTTTCTTGCGCACCGCGAGCGGCTGGTTGGTGATGAAGACATCCGCGTTCTTGACGAGATTGTGCAGCACCTCCTGCCCGGCCGGCGAGGCGAGGTTGAGCGCGAGGCCGCGCTTGCTGCGGTTGTCCAGTAGCCAGCCGTAATTGTGTTCGGACTTCGGCATGCCGGGATTGCGGGTGACGTGGCGATAGGCATCGCCGCTGCCGGGCGGTTCGACCTTGATGACATCGGCGCCGAAATCGGCCATCACCGTGCCGGCGATGGCGGCGGCGATGAAGCTGCCGCAATCGATCACCTTCAAGCCCTCGAGAATTCCGGTCATGGCGTCCCTCCCTGAGTTGTGGTGTTGATTGCGATGAAGGAGCCGACGATGCGGCTCCATTCTTGTTCAGTTGTCGTCCGAGCCTCGGACTAGCCGAGGCTGGTTTGATCGCCGTCGACCGGAATGGCTTGCCCGGAAATGTTCTTGCCGCCGTTGCCGACGAGGAAAACCACCAGCGCGGCAACGTCCGCGGCGGTCACGCCATGTCCCAACGAGATATTTTTCGCGACACTGCGTTGAATTTCCTCGTAGGAAATGCCGAGGGATGCGGCCTTCTCGCGCATCACGCGTTCGACGCGCGGGCCTTCGACCATGCCCGGCTGGATGGCGTTGACGCGAATGCCGAAGCGGCCGAGCTCGATTGACAGCGTCTTGGTGAAGCCGATGATGCCCCACTTGGCCGCCGCATAAGCCGCGCGCTTCTGATATCCGAGCCGGCCGCCGATCGACGACATGTTGACGATGCTGCCGCCGCCGGCGGCGCGTAGCAGCGGAATCGCGCGCCGCGAGCACAGGAAGTGGCCGTCGAGATTGACGGCGAGGGTGCGCTGCCAGTCGGCGAGCGACAGTTCCTCCACCGCTAGGGTCGGCCCGGAGATGCCGGCATTGTTGACCAGGATGTCCAGGCCGCCGAATTGCGCTTCGACGGTCCCGAACAACGCCTCGACCTGCGCTTCATTGGAGACGTCGGCGCGCACCGCGAGATCCTTGCCGAACGTCGCCGCGTAATCGGCGAGCGCCGTTGCGTCGACGTCGCAGACCATGCAGCGGGCACCGGCATCGATCAGTTGCTGCGCGATGACGCGGCCGATGCCTGCGGCGCCCGCCGTCACCAGTGCGCGGCGTCCTTGAAGTGAACCACTCATGACCGGCCGCCTTGTTGTGCGTCGACGTCCGCCAGCGCGTGCAGGATCGCCAGTTGGGAGTCGTCGCGCTTGCGTTCCATCTGAGGGATCGGCGTTCTGCCGAACGATACGGCAGCCTGATCGATGATGGTCCGCTGAAGTTTCTCGTCGAGTTCGACCTGCGGGATGATCTTGAACGACACCGCCATGTTCTTGCCGAGGTGCTGGAAGAACGACTCCAGCCCCTTTGGTCCGCCGCCCATGTGGAACGAACTGAAGGGCCCGTTCACGGCCCAGCGCAGGCCGATCGAACTGGTGACGATGTCGTCGAGTTCATCGACGGTGACCACGCCTTCCTGCACCAGATAGCAGGCCTCGCGCATGATGGCGCGTTGCAGCCGGTTGGCGACAAAACCCTGGATTTCCTTCTTCAGCACCCGCGGGACCTTGCCGATCGCTTCGTAGAAAGCGACCGCGTCGGCGGTAGCGTCCGGCGAGGTGTGGTCGCCCGGCACGACCTCGACCAGCGGAATGAGATGCGGCGGATTGAATGGGTGGCCGACCAAGAGGCGGCTCGCGTCCTTCATCAGCTTGCCTTGCTCGGTCGCGGGACGCGCTGAACTCGATGACAAGAGCAACGCGTGCTTCGGCAAGGCCGGTTCGACGCGGGCCCACAATTTCTGCTTCCATTCCGGATTTTCCGGGCCGTTTTCCTGAATCAGGTCGACGCCGGCGACAGCGTGCTCAAGATCGGCTTCGAAGCGCAGGTTTTTCTCCAGCCCTTCATGGGGAAGCCCGAGCGCCTTCAATGTCGGCGCGGCCTTCGCCAGCATCGTCCGTACCACGTCTTCGATGTTCGGTTGCGGATCGTTGACGACGACGTTCAGGCCATGCGCCAGAAACAGCGCCGCCCACGAGGCGCCGATCACGCCGGCGCCGATCACGCAGGTGTTGCGATAGCGGTCGAGCACCGCCGAATGGTTTCCTCCTGACGACATGGCTTTCTCCCGTCCGCATGAGCATGGTGACTTGGAAGTTTGCTGAGAAGGAGCCGCTAAATACGGCGCGCTTCGGCCGCTATCCGGTGCTGTCGAGGTAATTATAGCAACGCTTGGCGCGCGCGAGCGTCAGGTCGGTCAGAATATGACTTGCCCCGACGACTTCGCGGACCGGGAAGTCCGCCATGGGCGCGAGCGCGTGGGCGAACAGCTCCAACCGCGCCGGACCGGTCCATGCGCCCTTGACGGTGATGTCGGTGATCTCGGTGCGCAGAAGTTCGCAGATGCGTGGCTCGCCGGCCGGTTTCGGGCTGTCGTAGGTCCACAGGATCTTCAGCATGAAGGTCGGGACGCAAATCTCCTTCCGGGCGACTTCGAGATCCATCGCGCGGTGCTTGTAGCCCATGGTCGCGGTGGCAACACGCAATGTGCCGTAATCCAGCGTGCCGACCAGCGTATCGGAATCGACATAGAGCCGCGGCTTGCCGATGACTTTCGGATAGGCGCTGATCTCGCGGCCGGACGCCAGCGCCGGCAGGTTGTCGAGATACATCGCGTGCAGATATTCGCCCTTTTCCTCGCCGAGCCGCACCTGAATGGCATGTCCGCATTCGGTGTAGTCGCCGAGGCCGGAGACATCGGGCATCCGCATGATTTCCCAGCGCACCAGCGGATCGTCGATTTCGAGCGGCTCGGGAACGACGGCGCGCAACGCCTCGATGTCGGTCCGATAGAGGATGTTGAGATATTCGCGGTTGGTGAACCGGAACGGCCCGCGCGGAAAGGCCGGCGCGCCGATCGGAGTGGTCAGTTGCCTGAGCACGTCTTTCTGCTTCATCGGAATCCTCCCGGAGATGCTTTTGATTTCGCCCGGGCGGGCGCCGACGCGTTTCCGTCGCTATCGCATCTCTCGACAGGGAGGGTATCGAAGCCCGACGAAGAGGGGAAAGGTGCAGTTGGACCTTTGTTCGGGTGACTTGAGGACGGAATGTCTCGATCGGCAGATCGGTCAGTGAACCTGTCCTGTATACTTCGGATACGAAGTACGCCGTTTGCCGCGGCGCATTCAGAGTGTGATTCAAGAGCAGCCGAATATGTGCCGGTTGGAAGTTCCGATCTGGTGGACGTTTAAAGAGCAACTCGCCTGACTGTCGTGGAATGCAGCGCGCTTGCGCATTGCTCCGCGCGGATTTCTTTGTCGTCATGCGTATTCGTTATCGGCGGTTCTCCGGCGAATATGCGATCGGAAGAAATCGACAAGCGTAAACTATAAATGAAGTTCGGCCTTCGCTGCTCGACGCCGTTGCGAAGAAGTTGCGGATGTCAAATCCGCTTCGCTATCGAAGGCGTTGCATTCGGCGCGGGATCAGGATTAGCTTCTGAAAAAAATGCATCATCTTGACTGGGAGGATTCGGATTAAGGCGCGTGGAGGGCGACAATGGCTGTTATGGACAAGCCGCATCGGCTGGAGAACGGGGACCCGGCGCACAAGTCGCCGCCGAGCTTCGAACAGCGCATGTACTCGCCGCACACCATCGCCGCTGTGGTGGCTGAACTTGAGGAACAGGGCATCGATCCGGTGCAGTTGCTTGAGGGGACAGACCTTGCTGCACCGCAACTGAGCCGCCACACCACGAAGATATCGTACCGGCAGCTTGATCAGGTCATTCGGAACGCGATCCGCCTGTCGAACGATGCCGCTTTGGCATTGCGCGCCGGTCAGCGGATGCACATCACCGCTTATGGAATGTACGGCTATGCCCTGCTGAGCAGCGCGACCCATGCCGAGGCGCGCGACTTCGCGATCAGGTACATGCGTGTGATCGGTCCGTTCTGCGATTGCGCGCTATCGTTCGACGAGGCAGTTATATCCGTCGCATTCGAGCCGATGCACTGGCCGAATCCCACCGATAACATTCATCGCTTCGCCGTCGAGTTCGCGCTGTCGGCGCATTTGACAGCAACCAGGGATCGTATCGGGCCGCATTTCGCCTTCTCGCGCGTGCTTCTCGATTATGCGCCGCCGCCCTATGCCGAGATGTATGACCGGATCTTCGAATGTCCGATCTTGTTTCGGCAGCCCGGGTGCAGCTACGAGCATGTGCGGGATGACGGTGCGGTGAAACTGGCAGATCCGCGCACCCACGCCATGGCGCGGGAGATGTGCGAGCAGTTGCTGGACGAAATCAATCGCACTGGCGGCATCGCCGCTGACATCCGCCGCATCCTGATCGAGCAACCCGGTCGCTATCCGAGCATCGAGGCGATCGCCGAGAAGCTGGAGATGTATCCGCGCGCGCTGCGGCGCAAGCTCGAAGCGGAAGGGACCTCCTATCGCGATCTGCTGGCTGAAGTGCGGATGCGGCTTGCCATCGAGTACTTGCGCAAGACGCAAATGACCAACGAGGAAATCGCCGGCCGGCTTGGCTATAGCGATGCCGCCAATTTTCGCCACGCTTTCATCCGCTGGACGGGAAAGAGCCCGTCCGATTTCCGCAGCGCCACGCGCGCGTTGTGACGAGCGCGAAATGATGACAGTACGGCCGGGCTGGCCATACGTTGTCCGCAACTCACTGCAAGTTTGGCTCGATCGCACCTTTCAGATCGAAAGGGGAGCGATACGCTGCATCTCCATTCAGTGTATTCCGCCCCCCAAACTGGATCGCCGGCGCTGCCGGCGGTCGTCCTTTTGAGGGAGTTGAGCGTCGGCGTTCAGTGCGATGGGGTATTTTCCTGATCGCGCATTCCGTCGCGTAAACGCTGCACCGCAGCGATGGACAACGCGGATCGCAATTTTGTCCGCAAATCACCTGAAGTCTGGCTTGATCGAACCTTCCAAGCCGAAAAACCTGCCGATAGCCTCCTGAGATCGATCGTCATCGGTCGCAATGAACTCCGGCATCGCGATGCCGGACGGCATCAACGCCGGAGGAACGCTGAAGCATGTATCGGCCGACCCCCAATCTCGTACAGCGCATCCACCTGACGCAGCGCATCGCCGCGGTTGTCGATGTTCTCGAAGAGGAAGGCATCACGTCCTCGCGCACGCTGACGGGGACCGGCCTCAAGAGCGCCGATCTCAGATCGCCTGACACCCGCGTGTCCTATCGGCAGGTTGAAACCGTCTTTCGCAACGCGACCCGGCTGTCGAGCGATCCGGCGATCGCCTTTCGTGCCGGCCAGCGCATGCATGTCATCGCTTACGGCATGTACGGCTACGCGCTGTTGAGCAGTCCGACCCGCGAGGACGGAATCGAGTTCGCCATCAAGTACAGTCGCCATCTCGGTATGGTTGCCGACGTGGCGTTTTCGCGCGACGACGATACCGCGACCTATACGCTTGCCGCATTGCTCTCGCGTAATTCGGCCAAGGACGTTCATCGTTTCGCGCTAGAATTCGCCTTTGCGACGTGTCTGACGTTCAGCACCGACGTTTATGGCCCGTCGTTCCGCTTCTCCTGCCTGCGGGCGACGTATCCGCAGCCACCGCATGTGGATCTGTATCACGAGTTGTTCCGGTGCCCGGTTCTGTTCGAGCAGGCCGGCAATGAAATGGAATTCGACGTGGGGTGGGTCGATCATCCGATGGTCAGTCCCGATCCGACCACATGCGTGATGGCGGCTGACATGTGCGAGCCGCTGCTCGACGACGTCAATCGCGAAGGCGGCATCGCAGCCGATCTGCGCCGCGCCATGGTCGCGCGTCCCGGCTGGTTCCCCAGCATCGAGACCATGGCCGCGCAGCTCTCGGTGCATCCGCGCACGCTGCGCCGCAAACTCGAAGCGGAACAGATTACTTATCGTCGGATCATCGCCGAGGTGCGGATGAAACTCGCGATCGAATATCTGCGCAACACCGAGATGACCAACGAGGAAATCGCCGCGCGACTGGACTACAGCGACGCCGCGAACTTCCGTCACGCCTTCGCGCGCTGGACGCGCAAGAGTCCGTCGGCGTTTCGCAATGGAAAAGACACCATGACTGCTGCAACGCACACGCCAATTTTTGTCCCAAAGTAACCGTTGAGATGGGCCAACCGCACCTTTTCGCTCTTTCGCACGCTCGATAGCGTTTCATTCCGTTGCAGATGTAACGGCATCCAGGCGGGTCAACCGCACTAACATGAGGGAACGTTCCGACATGGAGATGGCCGCGAATGGCAAGAAGCCGCCCTCGAAGTTGCTGCTGGCACTCGAGATGCGCGGCATCTGGGAACTGCAAGCATTCTTTGCTCTCTATCCGTTGTTGCGCCGCGCGCCGCGCGGCGACGGACATCCGGTGCTCGTGCTTCCGGGACTGTCCGCCAGCGACGCCTCGACGCGACCGCTGCGTACCTATCTGAAGGCGCAAGGCTACGCCGCGCACGGCTGGAAGCTCGGCCCTAATCGCGGTCCGCGTCCCGGCGTCGAAGATGGGATGGATGCGCGCCTTGCCGAACTTGCCGATCGCTATCAACAGAAGGTCAGCCTGATCGGATGGAGCCTCGGCGGTGTGTTCGCGCGCGAACTGGCGCGACGTTCGCCGTCGCTGGTGCGTCAGGTGATCACGCTCGGCAGCCCGTTCGCCAGCGAGCCGAAGGCCAGCAATGCCTGGCGGCTTTACGAATATCTCAGCGAGCGCAAGGTCGACGACTGGCCGGAGCGCGAAGCCATGAAGCTGCCGCCGCCGGTGCCGAGCACTGCGATCTATTCGCGCACCGACGGCATCGTCGCCTGGCAGGGATGCCGCGAGCAAGAGGCGACCACGACGCAGAACATCGAGGTCGAGGGCAGCCACTGTGGTCTCGGGCATCATCCGGCGGTGCTGTACGCCATCGCCGATCGTCTCGCGCAGAAAGAGGGCGAATGGTCGCCGTTCGATCGCGGTGGCCTTCGCGGGTTGATCTATCCCGATCCGAATCGTGCCGACGACGACTATGCGCGGCTGTTGCAGGCTGAACCGTTCGCGGCCTAGTGCCGTCGACCAATGGCGTTGGCGCGCCGCATGCCCGGCGCAAGTAATGAGTTCAAGAGGAGGACGACCATGGGAGCCGATAACAACAAATCCGACAACGGGATCACCGCCATGATGCCGTGGCTGGACGACTTCAAGCAGATGGTCGAGAAGTACAAGCTGCCCAACGTGGACATCGCGGCGCTCGTTGAATGGCAGCGCAAGGACATGGAAGCGCTGGTCGAAGCCAACCGGAAGGCCAATGAAGGCATCCGCGCGCTGATCGAGCGACGCAACGAAATTCTCGGTGAAACCTTCGCCGAATGGCAGGCCGCGGTCCAGAACATGGCCGGTAACATGACCGGCACGGATGCGCTGTCGAAGCAGGCCGACATCGCCAAGCAGGGCGTCGAGAAGGCCGTCGCGAATTTCCGCGAACTGACGCAACTGGAAATGCAGGCGCACACCAACGCCTGGAAGGTTGTGCAGGAGCGCATGCAGGAAAACATGGCCAATCTGCAAAAGCTGTTGCAGCCGAAATAACGTTGCCATTCCGGTCGATGCGGCAATTCAAGACCGCAACCGGCGCCGCGACGCGGCAATGACTTCAAGGGTGTGAAACGCTGATGACGCGATCGCTTGTCGGTCGCGATCGGATCGCCATGGGAGAAGGCCGCAATGAGCCTGGCGAAGTTGCAGGATTTGACGGGACGGGTGGCGCTGGTCACCGGCGGTTCGCGTGGCCTCGGTTTGCAGATGGCCGAGGTGCTGGGTGAACTGGGCGCGAAGGTCGCGATCACCGCGCGCAAGCGCGACGAACTCGACACCGCCGCCACGCATCTGAAGTCGCTCGGCATCGAGGCGCTGCCGCTGGTCTGTGACATGGGGCAACTGGCGACCATCCCGCCGATGGTGGAGCAGGTGATCGCCGCGTTGGGGCCGATCGACATTCTCGTCAACAATGCCGGGACGTCGTGGGGTGCGCCGACCATCGAGCATTCGATGGACGGCTGGAACAAGGTCATCACCCTGAACGTCACCGCGATCTTCGTCGCCACGCAGGAAGTCGGCCGTCGTTGCATGGTGCCGCGCCAGAGCGGCAAGGTGATCAACATCGCCTCGATCCAGGGGCTCACCGGCACCTATGCGGACGACATTCCGACGCTCGCCTACAACGCCAGCAAGGGCGCGGTGGTCAACATGACGCGCACGCTCGCCAACGAGTGGGCGAAGTACGGCATCAACGTCAACGCCATCGCGCCGGGATACTTCCCGACCAAGATGACGGAGCGGCTCGGCGAAACCTCGACCGCGCAAATGGCGCCGATGAATCGCGGCGGCGGCCCGGAGGATCTCAAGGGCGTCACGGCGCTGTTCGCATCGGACGCCTGTGCCTTCATCACCGGACAGACGCTCGCCGTGGACGGCGGACTGACCGCGGTTTGAAACACACGCAAAACAAAAAACGGGAGGATTGCAAATGAACGATATGTCGCTCGGGGACATGCCCTGGATCAAGTCGTATCCGCCTGGCGTCAAATGGGACGCGGATATTTCGCCCACGCCGGTTCAGCAGATTCTCGAAGACGCGGCGGCGAAATGGCCCGGAAAATCCGCGATCGACTTCATGGGGCGCAAGATCACGTTCGCCGAACTGAACGACTACGCCAATCGTGCCGCGGCCGGCTTGCAGAAGCTGGGAGTGGGGCCGGGCGTGCACGTCGGCCTCTATCTCGCGAACACGCCGCATTACCTCATCAGTCTGTTCGGCGTGTTGAAAGCCGGTGGAACGGTCGTCAACTATTCGCCGCTCGATGCCGCCAAGGTGCTCGAGCACAAGATCGAGGACAGCCAGACCGATTTCCTGATCACGCTCGATCTGGCCGCGCTCTATCCGCAGATGGCACCGATGCTCGGCACCACGCGCCTGAAGAAGATGATCGTCGGCAACGTCGCGGAAATGTCCGGAAACCCCGACGCGGTTCGCGCGCAGATGCAGGCGACCAAACAACTCGCCAGCGTGGCGAGCGACGACAAGCACATCGCCTTCCAGGCGTTGCTCGACAATGACGGCATCTATCGCAGTTACCCGATCGCCGACCTGACCGATGCGGTTGCGTTGTTGCAGTATACAGGCGGCACGACCGGCCTGCCCAAGGGCGCGATGCTGACCCACGGCAACCTGACGTCGGCGACCAATCAATGCATCGAGACGACGCGGACCGATCCGCCGACGCTGGATGAGGGCAAGGAGCGCGTGCTCGGTGTGTTGCCGCCGTTCCATATCTACGCATTGACGGTCAATATGCTGCTTGGTGTCCGGCTCGGCGCCGAACTGGTTCAGCATATCCGCTTCGATCCGGATACGGTGGTCAGGGAGCTTGCGGAGAAGAAGATCACCGCGTTCCCCGGCGTGCCGACGATGTTTGTCGCGGTGCTCAATCACCCCGAAGCAAGCAAGGTTGACCTGACTTCGTTGAAGTGGTGCAATTCCGGTGGCGCACCGCTGCCATTGGAAGTCCAGCGCAGCTTCGAGAAGCTGACCGGCTGCCGGCTCGCTGAGGGTTGGGGTATGACGGAAACGTCGCCGACAGGAACCTTCACGCCGGTCACCAACGAGCCGCGGGCAGGTTCATGCGGCGTCCCAAGCCCGGGCATCGTCATCAAATTCCTCGATACCGGCGACAACGCCACTTACGTCCCGCTCGGCCAGACCGGCGAGCTGTGCATCAAGGGTCCGAACGTGATGAAGGGCTATTGGAAAAAGCCCGACGCCACTGCCGACATCATGACTGCCGATGGTTTCATGCGCACCGGCGACGTCGGTTACATGGACGCCGACGGCTACGTCTATATCGTCGACCGTACCAAGGACATGCTGCTGTGCGGCGGCTTCAATGTCTATCCGCGTGTGCTGGAAGAAGCGGTCTACAAGCATCCGTCGGTTGAGGAAGTGGCGGTGATCGGCATCGATGACGAATATCGCGGCCAGTCGCCAAAAGCCTTCGTCAAGCTCAAGGCGGGAGCGGCCGCGTTCACGCTGAAGGAGCTTCAGGCCTTCCTGAAGGACAAGCTCGGCAAGCACGAGATGATCCACGCGCTCGATATTCGCGGCGAACTGCCGAAAACGGCGGTCGGAAAGATTTCAAAGAAAGATCTCTACGACGAGGAAGCGAAGAAGGCGAAGGCGTCGTAACCGGCGCGACGACGAACACGTCGGATGCGGCCGCGCCGCTCGCATCCGGTTCGACAAGGGCGTTTCGGCCGCAAGAGTCGAAGCGTTTGGCAAAAAACGGAAGCGAACCGAAACCGCGTTCGCATGAGGGAGGCACGGCGATGGACCAACTCAGCAGCATGGACGCATCATTCCTGCATTTCGAAACGCCGGAAACGCCGATGCATGTCGGCAGCCTGATGCTGTTCGAATTGCCCGAAGGGTATGACGGCGATTACTACGAAGACGTCAAGGCGATGCTCGGCAAGCGGCTGCATCTCGCCTCGGTGCTGACGCGCAAGCTGGCACCGATGCCGTTCGAACTGGCCGAACCGGTCTGGATCGAGGACGACGATATCGACCTCGACTACCACATCCGTTCCGTGACGTTGCGCCGCCCCGGCACCATGGCGCAGCTCGAGCAGTTGATCGCGCGGCTGCATTCGACGCTTCTCGACCGCAGCCGCCCGCTGTGGGAAATGTACGTCATCGACGGCCTCGAGAACGGCCAGATGGCCTTCTACACCAAGGCGCATCACTCGGGCGTCGACGGCAAGGCCGGCGTCGAGCTGGCGAAGGTGCTCTACGATACCTCGCCGAAGATGCGCGAAGTGCCGCCGCCGCGCCGCAAGCGGACGAGCGGACAATATCAGCTCGGCGTCACGGAGCTGCTGCAAGCCGCGGCCACCAACGCGGCGCAACAGTATCGCAAGATCGCCGAGGCGCTGCCGACCGCGGCCAAGGCGTTCAGCACGGCCGCCGGTGTGATCGCCAGCCAGCGCGTGCCGCAAGGCGAGCGCCAGTTGAATCTCGGTCTCGCGCCCAAGACCATCTTCAACGACTCGATTACCAATCAGCGCTCCTATTCGACGTTGTCGGTGCCGCTCACCGACATCAAGGAATTGGGCAAGCGTGTCGGCGGCACCGTCAACACCATCGTGATGGCGATGTGCAGTATCGCGCTGCATCGCTTCCTGAAGGAGCGCAACCTGCTGCCGAAGGAGCCGCTGATTGCGATGGTGCCGGTCAGCCTGCGCGCCGAGGGCGACAGCGCGATGAACAACCAGGTGTCGGCGGTGCGCGTCGATCTCGCCACCGACATCAAGAACCTGCCGGATCGCTTCAAGGCGATCCACGCCTCATCGGAAGCGGCGAAGGCGGTGGTGCGCGAACTCAAGCCGGTGCTCGGGATGAATGTGCCGATCACCGGTGCGCCGTGGCTGATGACCGGCCTTGCGTCGCTGCTCGGCCGCTCCAATCTGGCGAGCCGCGTTCCGGCCGCCGGCAACGTCATGATCTCCAACGTTCCCGGCCCGCCGATGCCGCTGTTCATGGCGGGCGCGCAGATGGTGCACTACTTCCCGGTGTCGATTCCGTATCACGGGGCCGCACTGAACATCACGGTGCACAGCTATGCCGGCGTGCTGGAGTTCGGGCTCACAGCCTGCCGGCGCGTGCTCTCGCAGGATGAGTCCTATGAACTCATCGAGCATCTGAAGAAGGCGCTGAAAGAGATCGAGGCGCTGCCGCCGGCCACGGAAGCCGGGGCCGCTGCCGCGCCCCAGCCCGCCGAGCTGACCATCGAACCGTCGAGCAAGGCGGGCAAAGCGAAGGCTGCAAAGCCTGAAGCCTCCCGGGAGGCATGACGCGCCGTCGCAGCGGCCGTGGCGAAGCGATTCTCGAACACCGTTCGGGCATGACGTCGTCACGGTTGCAGCAACCGGGCGGGGACGGAAAAATTTCGACGGGCGGTCTTTCCGCGACGGAAAGCCATCGTTCACTGAACAGACTATCGGGTGGAGGGAACCAAAATGCATCCTACGACGACGGGCAAGACGCCCCACGTGGCCGAGAGCGCACCGCTCAACGCTCTATTCTCCAAGATCAACTGGCGCATCATTCCGCTGCTGCTGATCGCTTACATGGTCGCTTATCTCGACCGCATCAATATCGGCTATGCGCAGTTGCAGATGAAGCAGACGCTGCCGTTCAGCGATGCGGTGTATGGCCTCGGCGCGGGCATCTTCTTTATCGGCTACTTCCTGTTCGAGGTGCCGAGCAACCTGCTGCTTGAAAAGATCGGCGCGCGCAAGACGCTGCTGCGCATCATGGTGCTGTGGGGCGCCGCCGCCACCGCGATGATGTTCGTCTCGACGCCGACGCAGTTCTATGTCGTGCGCTTCCTGCTCGGCGCGTTCGAGGCCGGCTTCTTCCCCGGCGTCATTCTGTACTTCACGTATTGGTATCCGTCGGTGCGGCGCGGGCAGGTGATCGCGATCTTCATGTCGGCCACCACCATCGTCTCGGTCATCGCCGGGCCGCTGTGCGGCAGCATTCTGAAGTACTTCGACGGCATCGCCGGCCTGCACGGCTGGCAGTGGTTGTTCCTGGTGCAGGGCATTCCCGCGATCATTCTCGGCTTCCTGGTCTTCGTTCTGCTTCAGGACAAGCCGGCGCAGGCCGACTGGCTGACGAGCGAGGAAAAGGCGCTGCATGCCGACCGCATGAGCCATGACGTCAAGGATGTACAGGGCGAGCCCGCCGGTTCGTTCGGTCAGTGCCTGCGCGATCCGAAGGTCTACATCCTCTCGCTGGTGTACTTCCTGCTCCTCGGCGCCACCTACACCATGGTGTTCTGGCTGCCGACCCTGATCCAGAGCTGGGGTGTCAAGGACCTGTTCCTGATCGGCATCTACGCCGCCATTCCCAACGCTGTCGGCGTCATCGGCATGATTCTGATCGGCCGCCACTCGGACAAGTGGCACGAGCGCCGCTGGCACTTCGCGGCCTGCGTCGCCATCGCGGCACTCGGTCTATTCATCACCACGTTACTGCAAGGCAATCTGGCGGGATCGATCATCGCGCTGTCGTTCGCCGTGATCGGCATCGCGTCGGCAACGCCGTTGTTCTTCGCGCTGACCAGCGAATACCTGTCGGCCGGCGCGGCCGCCGGCGGCCTCGCGCTGATCAGCAGCCTCGGCAACCTCGGCCCGGCGGTGAGCCCGTCGATCAACGGCTTCATCGTCAAGAACACCGGCGACAATATCTACAGCATGTATTTCGTGATGGGGCTCTACATCCTGTCCGGCTTGCTGCTGCTGCTGGCGATCAAGCCGACGGTGACCGCGCGTGGCGCGGTGCCGGCTCCGGCGCATTGACGGCGTCGTCCGCCACCGATCGAAACGGAGGCCGCCCCATGGGGCGGCCTTTGCCAATGATTATCCGCAACGACGTTCTAACGCCTTCGATGGAAGTCTGAACGCCGATGGACCTGAACGCACTGACGCGAGAGATGCCCGAGGACGAGCGGCCGCAATTGCTGGCGCATCTTCTGGCGCTCGGGCCGGAGGATCGTCACCTCCGGTTCGGCCATACCCTGTCCGACGACGGCATCCGGAAATATGTCGAGGGTATCGATCTGTCGCGCGATGTCGTCTTCGTGGTGACCGATGCCGAACTGGCGGTGATCGGTGCCGCGCATCTGGCGCGCAAGGAGAATGACGCCGAGCTTGGCGTGTCGGTTCTGCCCGAACATCGCGGGCGCGGCATCGGCGCGGCGCTGCTGGAGCGCTCGGCCGCGCGCGTGCGCAACTGGGGCGTGCGCGTGCTGTTCATGAATTGCCTGGTCGAGAACACCACGATGATGAATCTCGCGCGCAAGCAGGGCATGAAAATTGTGGTGTCCGGCGCCGACGCGGAGGCCTTCGTGAAACTACCGCGCGCCGATCTCGCGAGCTATGCCAGCGAGGCCGTCGCCGAGCATCTCGGCCTGTTCGATCATGCACTGAAATCAGGATGGCAGGCGCTGCACGGTCGTTTTGCGCCGCCGACCGATCCGTCCAAAGCCTAATCGTCGAAAGCAGGAGAGGGACGCCATGGCAACGAACGAGAACGAAGGGCAATGCGCGCTGGTGACCGGCGCGTCCGCCGGCATCGGTCAGGAGCTGGCGCGGATTCTTGCCGCCAACAAATTCAACCTCGTTTTGCTGGCGCGCAGCCGCGACAAGCTGCAAGAACTCGCCAATGAGTTATCGACTGCGCACGGCGTCCGTACCACCATCGTTCCGGCGGATTTAAGCGAGCCCGGCGCGGCACAGGCGGTGTTTGCGGCGGTGCGCGATGCCGGAACGCAGGTCGATCTTCTGGTCAACAATGCCGGGCTGCTGATGGAGGGCCGCTTCAACGCGCTCGATCTCGACAAGCAGTTGCAACTCCTGCAGGTCAACATCGTCGCCATGACCGCGATGACGCATCTGTTTCTCGCGCCGATGCTGGAACGCAAGCATGGCCGCATTCTCAACGTCGCGTCCATCGCGTCGTTCATGCCGGTGCCGAATCTCGCGGTCTATGCCGCATCCAAGGCTTATGTCCGTTCGTTCGGCGATGCGCTGTTTCAGGAATTGAGCGGTAGCGGCATCACGGTGACGACGCTCTGTCCCGGCGTCACCGACACCGGCATGGTGAAGGGCACCGATCTCGGCAGCGTGCCGAGCGTGATGATCATGGACCCCAAAAGCGTGGCGCTGGAAGGCTATCGCGCCTGCATGGCCGGCAAGCCGGTCCATGTCGCGGGCATCGCCAACGAGCTTGCGATGCAGTGGATCAAGTATCAGCCGAGCTGGCTGGTGCGGGCGGTCGGCAGCGTGTTGAGCAAGGGGCGCGACACGTGAGGCCGTCGCTTTCGGGAGAACGTCACGCATGAATATCGACGCCATTTCGATCGGGAAAAACCCGCCGGACGAGGTCAATGTGTTGATCGAGGTGCCGATCGGTGGCGAGCCGATCAAGTACGAGATCGACAAGAAAGCCGGCACCTTGGTGGTCGATCGCTTCCTCTATACGCCGATGCGTTATCCGGGAAACTACGGCTTCATCCCGCACACGCTGTCGCAGGACGGTGATCCGTGCGACGTTCTGGTCGCCAACACGCGGCCGATCACGCCGGGCGCGGTCATCGCCGTGCGTCCCATCGGCGTGCTGCGGATGACCGACGAGGCCGGCGGCGATGAGAAGATCATTGCGGTGCCGACGGCACGGCTGACGCAGCGTTACGCGCACATCAGGAATTATACCGACCTGCCCGAGATCGCCTGCCGCCAGATCGAGCATTTCTTCGCGCACTACAAGGATCTCGAGCCGGGGAAATGGGTGAAGTGCGACGGCTGGGGTGACGCCAATGAGGCGCGCCGCCTGATCGTTGAAGCGATCGCGCGCGCCAAGTAAGGTTGCGCACCGAGCGATCGGGTGAAGTGAACGATCCAATGTTTCTGAAGACGACTAAACCTGAGGAGTGAACTGCTTATGCCTACAGTTGCCGCGAACGGAATCGAGATCGCCTATGACGAGTTCGGTGATGCGAAGGCGCCGGTCATTTTGTTGATCATGGGCCTCGGCACCCAGATGATCGCGTGGCCGGTCCCGTTTTGCGAAGCGCTTGCCGCGCGCGGCTTTCGCGTGGTGCGGTTTGACAACCGCGACATCGGCCTCTCGACCAAGTTCGACAGCGTCGGGCCGGTCGATGTGGTCGCCGGATTCACGAACGCCTTGGCCGGGAAGCCGGTCGAAGCGCCTTACACGCTGAACGACATGGCGGCCGATGCCGTCGGCCTCATGGACAAGCTCGGCATCGCGCGCGCCCACATCGTCGGCGCTTCGATGGGGGGCATGATCGCGCAGGTCGTCGCCGCGAAATATCCCGACCGCACGCGAAGCCTGGTGTCGATCATGTCGTCGAGCGGCGATCCGAATCTGCCGCCGGGCAAGCCCGAGGCCATCGCCGCGCTGCTGGCGCCGCGCCCCGACGCCGCCGACCGCGAGGCCATCATCACGCACGGCATGAAGGTCTATCGCGTCATCGGCAGCCCCGGTTTCCCGACCTCCGACGCGGAGTTGCGCGTCAAGATCGAACAATCCACCGATCGCTCGTATTATCCGGTCGGCGTCGGGCGGCAGTTGATGGCTGTGCTCGCCTCCGGCAGCCGCGTCGATCTGCTGAAAACCATTGCCGCGCCGACGCTGGTGCTGCATGGCGCCGACGATCCGCTGGTCCCGGTCGAAGCCGGGCAGGATACTGCCAAGCACGTCCCCGGTTCGAAGCTCACCATTGTGCCCGGAATGGGCCACGATATCGCGCCCGGCCTGGTGCCGGTCCTGGTCGAAGCCATCGCCGACCATTGCCGCGCCGCCGACCGTCAGCCGCAGCCGGCCGAATGACGCGGTGTCATGCAACCCGGAAAGCGTCGTCCCCGCGCAGGCGGGGATGATGCAGTGAGTGTTGCTACGACGTGTGCACTCGGCGACGTCATTCTGCCACTGAAGGAGACAATCGATGGCTCGAGACAGCAAGACGGTGAAAGCGCCGTCGCTTGCCCTGCTCGCGACCGAAGGGCGCGGGTTGCTGGATATCCCGGCGCTGCTCGCCGCCGCGCCGTTCCTGGCCACCGCGCCGCGCGGGCAGCCGCATCCGGTGATGGTGCTGCCCGGCCTCGGTGCCGATGACACCTCCACGATCGCCATTCGCGGCTTCCTCGAACGTCTCGGCTACAAGGTTCAGGGCTGGGGTCGCGGGCGCAACGTCCGCGCGCCGGATTCCGATCTCGTATCGATCGCCGAGCAGGTCAAGAAGCTTCACGCGGAGTCGGGCGAGAAGGTCAGCCTGATCGGCTGGAGCCGCGGCGGCATCATCGCGCGCGAGGTGGCGCGGCATGTGCCCGAGGCGGTGCGTCTGGTGGTGACGCTCGGCAGTCCGTTCGCGGCACCCGGCGCGAGCAACGTTAAGACCATCTGGCGCGTGCTCACCGGCCAGAAATACGAGCCGCCGACGGAGGAGAGGATCAGCCGGCTGGCGCAGCCGATCCCGGTGCCATCGACCTCGATCTACACCCGCGCCGACGGTGTGGTGGCGTGGCAGGCGTGCCTCGAGGAGGACGGCGAGGGGCGCGAGAATATCGAAGTGATCACCACGCATATCGGGCTCGGCTTCCACGCGCCTGCGTTGTGGGTGATCGCCGACCGTCTCGCGCAGCCATTGGGAAGCTGGAAGCTGTTTCGCCCTAGCGCGCTGGTCGCGCCCTGGTTTCCACGGCGGCGTCGGGGGACGTGAGCGTTGTCGTTGCTGACGGCGCTTGTGAAGTTGAACTCCCATTGTTTGCCTCGCCGAAAAATCTTTGCCGTCATGGTCGAACCTGTTCCGGCCATCCACGTCTTTGATGATGTACGAATAGAAAGACGTGGATGCCCGTGACATAGGCGAGCGAAGCGACGCCGTTCTTCGAACGGCTGCGCACGGGCATGACGCCGTGTTAGATGTGAGGCCCGCTTCACCCTGAGGTGATCGTGTGCGAAGCGGCTCAACATCCTCGGCGTCGTCGCCGCGCAGGCGGGGACCCATACGCCGTGTCGCATATGATGCGGATGGCGGTCATAACCTTTAACGAATACCCCGGTAACCACTGACGCCAGGGGATCTGGGTCCCCGCCCGTGCGGGGACGACTGCTGTGTGTGTTGTCCATCGTCCGTCCGCCCAAGGGATGCCTTGGCGCATCCGGCGTGCGGATGCTAAGGCTGGCCCATATCACGAGAGGCGGGCGGCGAGCATGAGCGCAGCGGTTTCGATCGGTGACAGCAAGGCGGCAAGCCTGGAGCCGCACCCTCTGCGCACGGCGGTGCTGGGCGAGGTCCATGCCCGGCCGGTCACCGCGATCGTCGCGCCGACGCGCATCCTGCATTTCGCTTTCGATACCACTGGCGAGCGCGCGGCTGCCGATCGGGCGCAACTCACCGCGTTCTGTACCGCGCGCGGTTTGGCGACGCCGCAGCGTGGCGAGAAGCATTTGCGCGTCACGCTCGGCGCCACCGTGTTGCGCTGGGAGCAACATTCGGAGTTCACCACTTATACGTGGGAATTTCCGTCCGAAGCCGACATGCCGCCGTTTCATCCCTCCGCCGAAAGCCTCGCCGCGCCGATGCGGCAGGTGAGCCAGTCGGGGCCGGTGCTGGTGGCCATCGACCTGCATCTGTTGCCAGAGAACCCGGCGCGTACTGCACCGGAGCAACTGTTCGACCGCGCCAGCCTTGCCGCCGCCGAAACCGCGGACGCGCTCGCGACCTATGCCACCGACTTCCAGCTCGACGCCGGCGGCTATGTCCGCATTCTTGTTACCGACCGCGGCATGAGCGGCGAGCGCGCCGGCACATTGATCCAGCACATCATCGACATCGAGACCTATCGCACCTTCGCGCTGCTCGGCCTGCCCGAAGCGCAGCGGCTCGCACCCTCCATCGCCGCCGCCGAGAAGCGGCTGGCGGAAGTGACTGAAACGATGCGCGGCGCGCGCGATCTTTCCGATAACCATCATTTGCTTGACGAGTTGATGGCGCTGTCCGCCGAGGTCGAGGCTGGCGGCGCCGCCAGCCTGTTTCGCTTCGGCGCCAGCCGCGCCTACGACGAGATCGTCGCGCAGCGGCTACAAGGCATCGGCGAGCGCGCCATCGGCAGCCTGCCGACGTGGTCGTCGTTCCTCGCCCGCCGCATGGCGCCTGCGTTGCGCACCTGCATGGCGACCGAGGCGCGGCAGGCGGCCCTGTCGGAGAAGCTGAAGCGCGCCGCCAACCTGTTGCGTACCCGCGTCGATGTCGAACGCCAACAGCAGAACCAGCAACTGCTGTCGTCGATGAACGAGCGCACCCGGCTGCAACTGCGATTGCAGACCACAGTGGAAGGGCTCTCCGTCGCCGCGATCACTTACTATGTGGTCGGCCTGTTCGGCTATCTCGCCAAGGCCGCGCATGAGGCGCATGTGGTGCCGATCGATCCGCTCTATCTCAGCGCCGGCTTCGTGCCGATCGCGGCGCTGGCCATCTGGTGGGTGGTGCATCGCATCCGCAGCAGGCACATCGGCGAGCCGCACTGAAAGCCTCAGGAGCTAATCGATGCCCATCGATCGCGGTGCGATCCGTTTCGGCGGATTGTTATCAAGTTAAGTAGTGGGCGCGCCGCGCTTTCCGAAATTGTTATCACGTTAAGTAATGGGCGTGCGATCGCGCGGCCATGAGAAATAAGATCGATCTCGAATATTTGTTTTGTTTGCGAAGTCGCAAAGAGCGCACGGCGGGCCACGGCATACTCGCGGCATCAATCACGGACACCGAACAGGAGAGTGTCATGATCACCCGCCGAACCGCATTGATGGGCGTTGCCGCCGTAGCTCTTGTGATCGCCGCGCCGGCATTGGCCGACGATCTCAAGCTGCCGCGCGAGAGCGTCGAACTGGTGGCGCCGCCGTTCGTGCATGCGCACGATCAGGTCGCCAAGGGCGGCCCGAAGATCATGGAGTTCAAACTGACCATTCGGGAGAAGGAGGTCGTCATCGACGATGCCGGCACCAAGCTCCAGGCCATGACGTTCAACGGTTCGATCCCGGCGCCGATGATGGTGGTGCACGAGGGCGACTACGTCGAACTCACGCTGGTCAATCCCGAGACCAACACCATGCCGCACAACATCGACCTCCATGCCGCGACCGGTGGTCTCGGCGGCGGCGCGCTCACCCACGTCAATCCGGGTGAGCAGACGGTGCTGCGCTTCAAGGCGACCCGTACCGGAACCTTCGTCTACCACTGCGCGCCGGAGGGAATGATCCCCTGGCATGTGGTTTCCGGGATGCACGGGACGATCATGGTTCTGCCACGGGATGGCCTCAAGAATCCCGAGGGTAAACCGCTGCACTATGACCGCATCTATTACGTCGGCGAGAACGACTTCTACATTCCGAAGGACGAGAACGGGAAATACAAATCCTACGATTCTCCCGGCGAAGCCTTTGCCGACACCACCGAGGTGATGCGCAAGCTGATCCCGACCCATGTCGTCTTCAACGGTCGCGTCGGCGCGCTCACCGGCAAGAACGCCATGACTGCCAAGGTCGGTGAAACGGTGATGTTCGTGCATTCCGAAGCCAATCGCGACACACGCCCGCATATCATCGGTGGCCACGGCGACTACGTCTGGGAGACCGGCAAGTTCAGTAATCCGCCGGAGAAGGATCTCGAGACCTGGTTCATCCGCGGCGGATCCGCGGGAGCCGCGCTCTACACCTTTCGGCAGCCTGGCGTTTATGCCTACGTCAACCACAACCTGATCGAGGCGGCTGAACTCGGTGCTACCGCGCACATCAAGGTGGATGGCGAATGGAATAACGACCTGATGAAGCAGGTCGTGCCTCCAGGCCCGATCCCGGTCGGCAAGTCCAGCGCGGCCGCGGCGACGGTGCTGACGCGATGACGACGAGGCGGCCTGCGGAGGCTCCGCAGGCCGCGCATCCTTGAGAATTTGCTTGGAGGATGGACCATGTTACTGGCGATGAAACTCAAGGCGGCGTTGACCGCCGCGGCATTGGCAAGTCCGTTTGCGATGACGGCGGTGACGCCGAGCGACACCCTACCGTCGGCGCAGGAATTCGCCGCGTTGAAGGCGGAGAATTTCTCCTATCGCATCGCCGGTGATTTTTCCCGCGACGGAAAGCCGGTGGCGGCGCCGCTGCGCCAGATCAAGCTCGACTCCTCTCTCGCCATCATGACTCGTCAGGTGACAGCGGCCGAGTATGCCCGCTGTGTTGATGATGGCGGTTGCCCGCGCATTCCGCAGGCTTCAACAAAGGACGACATGCCGATGGTCGGCGTCAACTGGCGCGATGCGACAGCCTACGCACGGTGGATGACCCGAACTACCGGCAAGCTCCATCGACTGCCGACCGACGAGGAGTGGGTATTTGCCGCGGCAGAAAAGGCCAGCGACGATGCCTTGCCGGTGACCGGAGCGGCCGATCCGGTGCGGGTCTGGATCGCGCGATACGAAGCGGAGACGAGTCGCGAACGGCCAGCCCTGCTTGCGCCGCAGCCGGTCGGTGCCTTCGGCCGTAACGAACGCGGATTGCAGGACGTCGCTGGCAACGTCTGGGAGTGGACCGACACTTGTTTCGTGCGGCATGACGTTGAACCGTCGGGTGCCGCGCGGGTGACCAACACCAACTGCGGTGTCCGCGTCGTTCAGGGCGCGCACCGCGCCTACATGACCGACTTC
Organism: Hyphomicrobiales bacterium; assembly: GCA_017305535.1. Taxonomy (GTDB): domain Bacteria; phylum Pseudomonadota; class Alphaproteobacteria; order Rhizobiales; family Xanthobacteraceae; genus 62-47. The sequence goes on from JAFKKN010000003.1 coordinate 486,152, forward strand.
ATCCGCGATCCGCGCACCGGAGGCTGTGCCGCCGGGGTGCCGCCCGCCAATCTCGGCTTTCGTCTTGTGGTCGAACAGGAGAGGTGGCCGGGACTGCGGCGGATGGCGGAACGCGCCGCCGACAAAGTGTTCGGACGCCTGTAGGGCGGGCTCCATCGCCAAGGCGCAGTTGCGCCTTGGCGATGTGTTTTTTCGTACAAGGAAGCTATGCAAGGAAATGCTTGAAGTTCTATTTTCCGCAAGCCATCAAGGACATGGCGCTGTCGCGCGGAAAATGGAAGAGAGTGGATGTCGTCATCGGGCGATCCTGATGTTCTGGTGATCGGGGGCGGTAACGCGGCGCTGTGCGCGGCGCTGATGGCGCGCGAGGCCGGCGCTTCGGTTCTGATCCTGGAATCCGCGCCGCGCGCCTGGCGCGGCGGCAATTCGATGCATGTTCGCAATCTGCGCTGCATGCACGATGCGCCGCAGGACGTGCTGGTCGAGGCCTATCCGGAGGAGGAATTCTGGCAGGATCTCCTGAAAGTCACCGGCGGGCTGACCAACGAAGGTCTGGCGCGGTTGGTGATCCGTCATTCCTCGCGTTGCCGGCCGTGGATGCGCCGCCATGGGGTCCACTTCCAGCCGCCGCTCTCTGGTGCATTGCACGTCGCGCGCACCAATGCGTTCTTCATGGGTGGCGGCAAGGCACTGGTGAATGCCTACTATCGCAGCGCGCGGAATCTCGGTGTGCGGATACGTTACGAGACGCCGGTGAAAAGCCTCGAGATCGCCGATGGCCGCTTCAAGGCCGCGATCACTGAAGCGGGCGAGCGCATTACGGCAAAGAGCTGCGTGCTGGCGTGCGGCGGCTTCGAGTCGAATCTGGAGTGGCAGCGCGAAGCCTGGGGGCAGAACGAGCGTGGTGAATGGCCGGCGGAGAATTTTCTGATCCGCGGCACGCGCTACAATCAGGGCGTGCTGCTCAAATTCATGATCGATGCCGGGGCCGACACCATCGGTGATCCCACTCAGGCGCACTGCGTGGCAATCGATGCCCGTGCGCCGCTCTATGACGGTGGCATCTGCACGCGGATTGATTGCGTGTCGCTGGGTGTCGTGGTCAATCGCGACGGGCAGCGATTCTACGACGAAGGCGAGGATTTCTGGCCGAAGCGCTACGCGATCTGGGGACGTCTCGTCGCGCAGCAACCCGGGCAAACGGCGTGGTCGATCATCGACCGCAAAGCCGTCGGCCGCTTCATGCCGCCGGTGTTCGAAGGGACGCGCGCGGGTACGCTTGAAGACCTTGCACAAAAGATCGGCCTCGATCCCGTGCCGTTCATGGACACCATGCGCGCTTACAACACCGCGTGTCGCGTTGGCACTTTCGATCACACGACGCTCGACGATTGCCACACCGAAGAGCTTTCGCCCGCCAAGACCCATTGGGCGCTGCCGATCGATGCGCCGCCGTTTTACGCTTACCCGCTTCGGCCCGGCATCACGTTCACCTACCTCGGCATGCGCACGGATCGCACCGCCGCGGTACATTTTGGCGGTGCTCCGAGCGTCAATCTGTTTGCTGCCGGCGAGATGATGGCCGGCAACGTGCTTGGTAAAGGCTACACCGCCGGCGTCGGCATGAGCATCGGCACCGCGTTCGGACGCATTGCCGGCGTCAACGCGGCGCAAAGCGCGGGCTTCGCGCATCCGGAGTTCAAGGAGGAATTCGCTTATGCCGCCGCGCTCTGATCAGGCCGTGATAGAGACGCCGCCTGCCTGCGGCGATGCGCTCGGGCTCGCGGCAATGCTGACGGCAAGTGAGCAGGATGTCGCGCGGATGATGCAGATCTGCAACGCGTGCCGTTACTGTGAAGGCTTCTGCGCGGTATTTCCGGCGATGACGCGCCGTCTGGAGTTCGGCAAGGCGGATGTTCATTATCTCGCCAACCTTTGCCACAACTGCGGGGCCTGCCTGCACGCCTGCCAATACGCGCCACCGCATGAGTTCGCGGTGAACGTGCCGCAAGCCATGGCGAAAGTGCGAGTGCAGACCTATCAGGATTATGCCTGGCCTCGCGCGATGGGGCAGTTGTATCGGCGTGCGGGGCTGAGCGTGGCTCTGGCGCTGGCAGGCGGGTTATCGCTGTTCATGGTGCTGGCGGTGGCAATGAGCGGCCGTCTGATCCATCAACCGCTGGCTGGAAATTTCTATGCGATCTTCCCGCACAATTTTCTCGCTGTCGTATTCAGCTCCGTGTTTCTGTTCGCGATCCTGGCGCTGTGTATCGGTGTGACGCGTTTCTGGCGTGAGGTCTCTCCGACGCGCGATGTTGTCAGTGAAGATAGATTTGCAATCGCAGCAGCTCGACTCCCTGCTACCGCCGAAGCGGTCTCCGATGTCGCGACCTTGAGATATCTCGGCGGCGGACACGGAGAGGGCTGCAACGAAGAGGATGACGGGTTCACGCTGCTGCGGCGCTATTTCCATCAGTTCACCCTCTATGGCTTCCTGCTGTGCTTCGCGGCAACCAGCGTGGCGACGCTCTATCACTATCTGTTCGGTTGGGAGGCGCCGTATCCGTGGATCAGCCTGCCCGTCATTCTCGGCAGCCTCGGTGGTGCAGGATTGCTGCTTGGCCCCGCCGGTTTGCTGTGGTTGAATCTCCGTCGTGATCCGCAGCATGGCGATAGCGCGCAGCATGGCATGGATCGTGGCTTCATTGCATTGCTGTTCCTGATCAGCGCAACGGGATTCGCGCTACTGGTGTTGCGCGATACGCGGTTCATGGCGCTCTGGCTGGCGATCCATCTCGGTACAGTGATGGCGCTGTTCCTGACGATGCCCTATGGCAAGTTCGCGCATGGCGTGTTCCGCTCGGCTGCGCTGCTCAAATACACAATCGAAAAGCGGTTGCCGAATAGACTCGCATCGGGCGGGGAGTGAGCGGCCGGGTGCATGAAATCCGGAAGCGAGGGCCGGGAAAGGCCTGAATTGTCTCATGACGCATATATCTAACGGACGGGGTCTTGGACGTTCCGTTCGGTTTGACTCGTCGTTTTTTTTGTCATTAACTGATCGGGGTTCGCCATCAATTGAATTGGCTTCACCGTAATCGGCAGTGTGTCTGGACCGGTTGCGAGGATGCGGGAGGTTCGATGTTGTTCTCGCGGAGAATGCAACAAGCCCGCGGCCAGCCGATCCAACAGCCGATCAGTCGAGTACCTGCTCAAGGTACCCGTGATCCCTGAGTTGCATCGGGGTTCTCAGGATTGGTGCTCCGTATAATATAAAGAAAACAAAATAGAGACGTGGGATGAAGCTCAAGCGGCTTGGCCAGCAGGAAGTTGTTTTCGCGATATTTGCCGTGCTGTTCGCCATATTTGCGATCTTCCTTCCAGGGTTTGCGACCACCCAGAACATGCTCACGTTGCTCCAGAACGTCGCGGTTCTGGGCATCCTTGGCCTGGCGATGGCGCTCATCGTTATTGGGCGCGGCATCGATATCTCGCTGATCGCCGCGCTTGCGGTGCCGCCCGGGCTGGTGTTGCAAATGGTTCAGGATGGTTATTCGCTACCGGTCTCGATGGTGGCGGCCGTGGCGTTGGCGCTGGTGTTCGGTCTCGTCAACGGCTGGCTGATTGCCTACGCCGAGGTTCCGTCACTCTTCGCGACGCTGGCGACGGGTATTTTCCTCGCAGGGTTCGGCCAAGCCGTTCTGTTCAAGCTTGACGTGGTGCAATGGAGCACCGGGATGAATGGGTTCGAGCGTCTCGGTCAGGGCGCCATTCTCGGCATCCCGACGCCGATCATCGCATTCGCCGTCGTCTGTATCGTGGTCGCTCTACTATTGCGGCAGACGCGGATTGGCGCCTATTTCTACGCCATCGGCGATAATCCTTACGGCGCGCGGGTGACCGGCATCCCATCGCGACCGATCATCGTCTTGCAATATGTGCTCGCCGCGCTGATCGGATGTTTTGCAGGCTTTGTTCTTGCGGCGTCCGTCAGCAGTATGCCAACGCGCATTTTCAATTCGACGCTGATCTATGATGTCATTCTCGTCGTCGTTCTTGGCGGTATTGGCCTCTCCGGCGGCCGTGGCGGCGTGCTGAACGTCATTATCGGAACATTGCTGATCGGGACCATGCTCAACGGCATGACGATCATGGATATTTCTTACTCGGGGCAAAATCTGATCAAGGGCATGGTTTTGCTCGTGGCGGTTGTCGTCGATTCATTCTTGAATCCACGCAACGAGGAAACAGCGCAACAGGGCGATATCTGACCTGATGCGATAACGATAGCAAGAATGAGAGGGAGGACATCGATCATGAAGAATATCAAAAGACTTATCGTGGCAGGTATAGCTGGTGTCGGTCTTGCGACGCTCGCGGTCGCGCCGGTGCTGGCGCAGGGGCTCGACGAACCGTTCCAGGCTTCGTTCAAGAAGGCGCTCGAAGGCAAGACGGTCGGCTATCTGCCGGTGGCGATGAATTTCGACCTCACCGAGGGCTGGTTCGCTGGCGTCAAAAAGGAGCTGGAACCCTACGGTGTGAAGGTAATCGTGCGCGATCCGAACTGGAGCACGAGCGCGGGCGCGCAGGCGCTGACAACACTGATTTCGGAGAAACCAGCTGCCATCATCGTGCATAATCCCGACGTGCAGACCTATGCCAAGCTGATGCAGCGCGCCGAGAAGGAAGGCATCTACGTCATCCAGGTCAACATGGGATCGGTCTATCGCAGCGCGGCCTTCGTGGGTGCGAACTGGATCGAGATCGGCGAACGCAATGCCGACGCGGTGATCAAGGCGTGTCAGGGCAAATCCAACAAGATCGCCATCGTGCAAGGCGCGCTGTCGGCCGCGACCTCGGCTTACACGCTCAAGGGCGTCGAAAACGTTCTCGCCAAGCATCCGGAGATCAAGGTTGTCTCCAGCCAGGCGGCGGATTGGGATGCAGCCAAGGCCAAGGCCATCACTCAGACCGTGCTCAAGCAAAATCCGGATTTGTGCGGCATCATCGGCTTCTGGGACGGCATGGATATCGGCACCGCTGCCGCGGTGAAGGAAGCCGGGCTGACCGGCAAGGTCTTCCTTGCGACGTCCGGTGGCGGCGAACGCAAGGGTGCCTGCGAACTGGTCAAGTCGGGCGCGTTTGATCTCAACGTCAGCTACGATGTGCCGACCCAGGCCGCCGATATGGCTGGCATGATCAAGTGGCTGCTGTCCTCGGGTGTGAAGCCGGGCGATGCGAAGGGGTCGATCTACACGACCCTGACCAACATCACGAAGGACAATGCGGGCTCGGATACCGCGTGTTGGAATCTCAGCGACCTCAAGAAGTAGGCTGATACGTCCCCATCGGATGGCGTTCGCGGGGTGCGGGCGCCATCCACACTGCTCCATCCGCGATTGTTGTTGGGACGTGCAATGCAGGAAACTATTGTCCGACTGAAGGCGCGCTACTGGCCGGACCATCTGCTCGGTGAAATTCTTTCGAAGCGCTGGACCGAGACGGCGATTCCCGTCATCGTTCTCATTCTCGTCGCTTTCGCGCTGAGCGGAATGATTGACAATTTTTTCACGCCGGCTGCGCTTTCGGACACCGCGCGTCAGGCCGGTGAAGTCGGCTTCGTCGTTCTCGGCATGGCGCTTGTCGTCATTGTCGGCGGCATTGATCTGTCGGTCGGCTCGATGTTCGCGCTGTGCGATTTTTGCGCGCTGTATTGTCTCAACATCTTGAACTGGCCAGTGCCGGCCGTGGTAGTGGCGACTATCGTTTGCGGAGCGCTGTTAGGCGCGGTTAACGGCTTCCTGATCGGCTATCTGCGATTGCGCGCGTTTATCACAACGCTGATCACGCTGATTATCTATCGCTCGGCCTACGACCTGCTGTTGTTCGGAAACTCTGTGAAAATCGCGTCGGCCATGCCCGATTTCCCGTCATGGGATTTCCTTGGGATGGGGGCCGTATTCGGTATCCCTAGCGTCGCGCTGGTCTATCTTGTCATTGCAGTGTTCGGGCACATCTTTATGACGCGGATGCGGCCGGGCTGGCACATCACGGCGATCGGTGGCTCCCGTCGCTCCGCTTACAACTCCGGTATTGCCGTTCGCCGCACTATCGCGCTGTGCTATGTGGCGAGTGGTGCGTTGACCGCGATCGGCGCGCTGTTCTTCGCGGCACGGCTCGGGACTGTCGGCGGTGACGTCGGTATCGGCCTTGAGGTGACGGTTCTGACGGCAACTGTGCTGGGCGGCATCACGCTTGGCGGCGGCAATGGATCGGTCGCGAAGGCGCTGGCGGGAACGCTGATCGTGCTGCTGGTCACCAATGGCCTGACCACGCTTGGTGTGCGCGGCGGTTTCAATCGAATGGTTCTGGCTTCCATTCTACTGGTCGCGGCCATTGTTGATATTCGCTGGCTGAAAAACCGCACCCGCATCATCAGCAAGGTGTATGTGAGCCCGACCTATCACTTCCTGCCGCCGCCGCCCTCAACGGAAGTCGGCAAAGGTGGACCGTTCGAGCAGAATGACAAGCTGCGCGATGTCACCTTGATCGGGGAAGGGCGCATCGAGGCGCCGGAGGATGTCATCCTCGACCGGCACGATAACCTGTACGCCGGATCGCGACATGGCGACATCATCCGCTTTCTCGCGCCCGACTACCAGACGATGGAAGTTTACGCGCACATCGGCGGCCAGCCGCTGGGAATGGCCTTCGACCGGCAGGACAATCTCTATTGCTGCATCGGCGGTATGGGCCTGTACCGCATCACACCCGACCGCAAAATCGAGAAGGCAACCGACGAGACCAACCGTAGCCTCTACTCCGTGAATGACGACAGTCGGCTGCGGCTCGCGGACGATCTCGACATTGCCGACGACGGGCGCATCTTCTTCTCGGAAGCCACGGTCCGTTACGAGATGCATGAATGGCCGGTGGATGGCCTCGAGGCGCGCGGCAACGGTCGCATCATCTGTTACGATCCCAACAAGGGCACAACGCACACGGTGTTGCGTGGTCTGAAATTTCCAAACGGCATTTGTATCGCCAGCGACGGGCAGTCGATCCTGTTCGCGGAGACATTCGGCTGCTCGATCAAGCGCTACTGGTTCGACGGACCGAGCAAGGGCAAGGTCGAAGTGGTGATGGACAACCTGCCGGGCTATCCCGACAACATCAACCTTGCTTCCGACGGCAACTATTGGTTGGCGCTGGTCGGGATGCGTTCGCCCGCGCTGGATCTGGCCTGGCGGATGCCCGGTTTCCGCAAGCGTATGGGCAAGCGGCTGCCGATCGACGAATGGCTGTTCCCGAACATCAACACCGGTTGCGTTGTTAAATTCAACGAGAAAGGCGAGATCCTCGAGTCGTTCTGGGATCTCAAGGGTGTCAATCACCCGATGATCACCTCGATGCGCGAGCATCGCGGGCACCTTTATCTCGGCGGCATCTCGAACAACCGGATCGGACGTTACAAACTCGCGAACGCGGATCCCGATTTCGTGCAGTATGACCGACGCTGGGGGAAGCAATCGTGATCGCCGCGCTCAGGGATTTTACCGACCGCGTCTTTGGCCGCGGCAGCGCCGCGATTACCGTGCCTCCGTTTGACGGCGCGCTGAAGCCGAACCAGATGCTCGAAGGAGCCGAGGTCGTTGCCGAGTTCGCGCAACCGAACGACCTCGCGAGCCACGGTGATGATCTTTACATCGCCGATGGTGTTGCGGTGTTGCGTCATGCCGCCGGTGCGATGCAGGTCGTCGCGCATTTCGATCGCGAGGTGACGGCGCTGTGCGCGTTGCCTGACGGCCGTCTGGCGGTTGCGCTCGATGGCCGGGAAGTACGTGTTTTCTCGGCGGCAAACGGACCGGCTGACACCGACGTGGTGATCAGCAGCGGGAACATGACGGCAGTGAATGCGCTAGCGGCTGCGTCGTCGGGCAGTCTGTTGGCAACGGATGGCTCGGCATCATACCCGACATCGCAATGGGCGCATGATCTCATGAGCCACGGACGGAGCGGCCGGGTCTTGTCGATCGATCTTGCATCGAAGCAGGTTCAGGTGCTCGCAAGCGGACTTCGCTATGCCTTTGGCGTTGCCGCTTCGCGCGACGGTGCGATTGTCAGTGAGAGCTGGCGTCATCGGCTGCTCATGATCGGGACGAAGGGGGCTGGTCGTTCGCCGCTCGACAATCTACCGGTGTATCCGTCGCGGCTCTGCCCGGCGGCGGGCGGCGGCTTCTGGCTGACGGCATTTACCGGTCGGACGCAACTCGTGGAATTCGTACTGCGCGAGAATGCCTATCGCCGTCGGATGATGCAGGAGATCGATCCGGAATTTTGGGTCGCGCCGCGCCTCAATTCCGGGAATTCGTTCCGTGAGCCGATGCAGGGCGCGCATCTCAAGACCATGGGTGTCGTCAAGCCCTGGGCGCCGCCGCGCTCTTATGGTCTCGTCATTCGGCTCAGCCCCGATTGCGTGCCGCGTTATTCCTTGCATAGCCGAGTGGATGGCCACAACCACGGTGTGGTCGCGGCTGCGGAGGTGGGCGGCGCGCTTTATGTTCTGGCGAAGGGCGCCGGCCGCTTGCTGCGGCTGCCGCTCAAGGATATCGAAGCGGAGTTCGGGACATGACGGACAATGTTGTCGAACTTCGCAAGGCGACCAAGCTCTATGCCGGCGTGCCTGCAATCAAGGACGTAGACCTGCAACTTCGTCGCGGCGAAATTCATGCGTTGGTTGGCGAGAATGGCGCCGGCAAATCGACGCTGACCAAGGCGCTATCTGGCGTGGTGACGCTGACGTCGGGACAATTGTTCATCAACGGGGTTGAAGTCTCACCCAGAACTCCGCTGGAAGCACGGCAACTCGGCGTGGCGATGGTATTTCAGGAGAACAGCCTGGTTCCAACCATGACGGTGGCCCAGAATTTGTTTCTCGGGCAGGAAAAATTCTACAACCGCCTCCGTGGCATCTACATCGCGGCACAGCAATTTCTTCAGTCGCTGAACTTCGACGTGCCGCCCACTGCGACGGTAGGCCTCCTCGGTGCGGCCAAGAAGCAGATGGTGGAAATCGCACGTGCGGTTCTGCATCAGGCGAAGGTGATCATCTTCGACGAGCCGACCGCAACGCTGACGCCGGAAGAGAAGGCTTACTTCTTCGATCTGGTGCGCGATCTGAAGAAACGTGGCGTTTCGATCATCTTTATTTCGCACGCGCTTGAAGAGGCACTTCTGCTCGCGGACCGCATCACGGTTCTGCGTGACGGCAAGCATGTTGTGACGGATGATGCCGCGAATTTCGATCGTGCGCGGATCGTTCAGGCGATGGTCGGCCGCGATCTGTCCAATACGCTCTACGGCAAACGGAAGACCACCGTGCGTCGCTCCGGCGAGCGGATATTGTCGGTGCAAAACCTGAAGATGGCGCCGATGGTCAAGAACAACTCGTTGTCGATTTTCGCGGGCCAGATCACAGGTGTGTTCGGTCTGGTCGGTGCCGGACGTACCGAGACATTCAAGATCGTCGCCGGCGTGCTCAAGCGCGATTTCTTCTATGGCGGAGAGGTTCTGCTGAAGGGCAAGCCGGTACGCTACCGTGTGCCAGCGCCGGCAGTACAGGATGGCGTTGCCTACGTCACCGAGGATCGCAAGGTTGAGGGTTTCTTCGAAACCATGTCAATCGCGCGAAATGTCTATCTCGGCCTGCTCTCGAAGTTTCCCGGCGGTCGATTCCTGCTCTCGCGACGAGAGGCGGATCAGACCGGCGACGACTGGATCTCGCGGCTGAAGGTGCGGGCCATCAGCCCGAGGGCCAAGGTGGTGGAGTTGTCGGGTGGTAATCAGCAGAAGGTGGTGATCGCCAAGTCGCTGGCGCAGGAGCCGGATCTGATCATCTTCGACGAACCGACGCGCGGCGTCGATGTCGGCGCCATCGTTGAGATTCATGAACTGATCAACAAGCTTGCCGACGACGGCAAGGCCGTGGTCGTTATCTCGTCCTACTTGCCGGAAATTCTGGCGCTCTCGGATCGAATCCTGGTCAGCCGCCAGGGTAAGGTGGTGGAGGAATTCTCCGCGCTTGATGCGACCGAAGAGAAGATTATGTATGCCGCCATTCACTAGCGCGACAACCGATACGGCGCAGAAGTCGCTCCACTGTTATTTACTTCCGAAATAACAGCCGCCCCGAATGCTGTGCGCATCGGGGGCGGTTGTTCACGACTTGGATGACTTTACTTCTTCACCAGCGGGCAGGCGGGGTCCGGCGGGCCGAAGGCGTCGTCGCCGGAGATCTTGGTCAGGATCTTGTAGTAATCCCAAGGGTATTTCGATTCCTCCGGCTTCTTGACTTGCACCAGCCAGAGGTCGTGCACCATCAGGTTATCCTCGCGCAGCTTGCCGTTACGCGCGAAGAAATCCTCGACCGGCTTCTCGCGCATCTTCGCGGCGACTTTCAACGGGTCGTCGGTGCCCGACTCCTTGATTGCGTTGAGATAGTTCATCACCGACGAATAGACGCCCGCCTGCCACATGGTGGGCATCCGGTTCATTTTGGCGAAGTAACGCTTCGACCATTCGCGCGTCTTGTCGTCCATGTCCCAGTAGAACGACGTGGTCAACAACAAGCCTTGCGCGACGGGCAATCCCAATCCATGGATGTCGGTGATAAGCGCAAGGAGTGCTGCCATCTGCTGCCCTCCCTTGAAGATGCCGAATTCACCGCCGGTCTTGATCGCGGTGGTGTTGTTGGGCGGCCCGCCTGCGATGCCGATGATCTTGGCCTTGGAGGCTTGGGCTTGCAGCACGAAGGAAGAGAGGTCAGGAGTCGCGAAAGGCGGGCGGACAGAGCCGATGACCTTGCCGCCGTTTTTTGTGATGACGGTCGATGCGTCACGCTCAAGGGAGTGGCCGAAAGCGTAGTCATCGGTGATAAAGAACCAGGTGTCGCCGCCGCGCTTCAGGACTTCCTGGGCAGTTCCCACCGCCAGCGCGCGCGTGTCGAAGACCCATTGAATGGCGTAGGGCGAACAGAACTTTCCATGGAAGTCGGCGGAGCCCGTGGAATGGGTGATAAACAGCTTGTGGCGGTCGTTCGCAACGCTTTGCACCGCAAGCCCGACCGCGGACACTGGCACGTCGAGGATCAGGTCGACCTGTTCGGCGTCGTACCAGCGACGGGCGATGCCCGAGCCGATATCCGGTTTGAGTTGATGATCGCCGACGATGACCGAGATCGGTTTGCCGAGCACCTTGCCGCCGAAGTCATCAACCGCCATCTGCGCGGCGGTCACCGATCCCTGACCCGACGGTGTCGAGGCCGGCCCCGACATATCGGTCAAAACACCGATTTTGACAATGTCGTCCGAGACTTGAGCATGTCCGGCAGATGATGACAGCAAGATCGCCGCCAAGGCTGCGGGGACAGATAGACGTCGCGCCTTCATGACAAAGAGCCTCCCCTGGGTTTCGGCCTGTTAGCCGTTATTTTAAGCCTTAATTTTTAGAGCGTTTTTCCCCGGCTTGGCAATCATCCTGCCGTTCCTTGGAGCGGTCTGGATACGCTTATTGTAACGTCGCGAGCTTGCGGACATCGATGGTGCGGAAAGCGGCCTGCACCGTGATCTCGTAGTGATCGGTTTGCAGAATGTCGGTGATGTTGCGGGGCCGATGCGTGACGACGTTAGTTCCTCCGGCAAGGCGCACGCTGTCGTAGATCAATCCTGCGCCGCCGCTGGCCCGGATCTGCTCGCCGAATGGCTGCGATGCCGCATAGCTATTGCTTGCGTAGATATCAGGACGCGAGGCTTGCTGTCCTCGGATATCGAGGTAGTCGCCGTGTAGGGTCGCGGCGTAAGCGCGGTAGCGCCGACTCATGGTGGCGACACCGCGCGCGACGGCTTCACGCCGCAGATGATGACCGACTTCCGTTGCCGCCGTGCGAATATGATCGGCCGCATACCATGCACCGAGATCAGGACCGTTGAATCGCATGCCACCCGGTGCCACATGAAGAAACGCGGCCATGACGATGCTGGCATTGGGTGAGCCATAGACCCATTCGTCTTGTGGCAGTCGGTTGATGCGCTCCGTCACCAGCCTGTCATTGGTCCAGCCGACCAACTCCATCACGGCCGAGAGGTCGGCGGCGGTTGCTACCGTATCGAACAGCCCGATCGGTGGAAATTGCGACGGGATCAGGCGATGAGCCGGTCGCGGAGCGATGGCGAATACATCGGTCACCGAAAGACGATCTCTGACTCATCGTAGGGTGTAAATGCTTCGTCGATTGCGTTTGGCGGCATGTAGAGACCGCCGCGCGCGCCGTCGAGAAAGCGGCGCACCGTCAGCAGGCCATCTTGCGTGCCGGAAGTCAGGAGAGCGAGTGGGGGCTGCCCGCCGAAGACGGTGGTGCGGTGCGGCGTCCGCAGCCAGTCGACCCCGAGCCGTTCTTCCGCGAAGAGGATGCCGAGTGCCTGATGGATACCGAGTACCGCCGAGATTCGCACCAGCACGTCGACATCGAGTGTGAACGCACCATGTTCGCGCGCCTGCTTGCACCAGTTGTAATAGGTCGACCGTGACGGATAGCCGAGCAGTAGGCGGCGCTGTTCTTCCGTCAATCCCCAGAGATCGGCAATCGCCAGGAACGTCCTCAGGGCCGGCGCGCTGAGGCGGCGGCGATTGGATGGCGTAAATCGGGAAATATCGATCTGGTGGGGGCCTTCCGCGATCGCATTCGCATATGGCCCTGGGATCTGGTCAGGCAACATAACCTCTATCCTTTCCGAATATGGATATAGTCTATATTTGGACTTTTTGCAATCGGACGGTAAAGCGAAAAATCGGACTTGAAAATGCCTTGAGGCCCGGGCCTATTGGCCGCGATGGTCAGAATTGAACGCAATGCAGCAGGATTGGGATGGGGCGGGCGGTTAAGCCGGCTGCCGCTGGTTCTGTTGCTGACCATTGGCATGTTGTTCTCGCTGATGCATTGCGCCGAATGTGGGCCGGCTTTCGCTGACGCCGGCGGTGCGCCGGCCGTAGCGAGCGACATCGGGCATGGTGCGGTACCCGATCATCCGGCCGCGCCCGCTCTTTGCCACAGCGGTCATTGTCTCTCCCACGTCACCGCCTCTCCGGGATTGGCCGTTATTGATCTGGCGGAGGCCATCCCAACCACACCGCTTGACGGTGAAGCCCAGGTGCCGACCTCATTCGCAGGTCTCGGCCTGTTCAAACCCCCTCGAGTCTGATCGTCGCGCGTCCCAACGGATGCGCGTGTCTTCCGTTGCTGCCATGGGTTGCGCGAGCGTTGTCGCGCGCCCGCGCGGCTTGATGAACTGACGGGCCGACGACGCCCGTTTCGGAACGCATGTCATGATCAGATCGAGACTACTGGCGGCGGCGCTATGGCTTGCCGCTGTTCTTCCTGCCGTTGCGTTGGACACGCAATCCGATGCGCATCACCAAGACGTCAAACTGAGCGACCGTCAGGTCGAGGCAGGCCGCTTTGCCGTCGCCCCGGTCAGTGGCGGCACGATCGGCAGGCACATTACTGTGCCGGGCTCAATCGTGCCGAACGGCGATCGGATCGCGCGTGTCGCGGTGCGCTTGCTGGGCACGGTAGCCGAACTGCGGAAACGAGTCGGAGATCCGGTCCAAGCCGGTGAAGTGATCGCTGTGATTGAAAGTCGCGAAGTGGCCGACGCCAAGAGCGATTATCTTGGTGCGCGGCTGTTGTTCGAATTGCAGCAGAAGCTGTTCAATCGTTCGAAGACTCTGTTCGAGGGCAAAGTCGTCAGCGAGAATGAATATCTTCGCGCCGAAGTCACCTTCCAGGATGCGCGCGTCAAGTACGAGGCGGCGCGGCAGAAGCTGTTCGCGCTGAGCCTGACGGCACAGCAGATCGAGGCTCTGCCGCAACAGCCCGGCGAGACGCTGCGTTTGCAGGAATTGCGAGCGCCGATCGCCGGCCGTGTTGCCGAACGACGTGTCGAGGTCGGATCGCTGGTTGGCCGCGAAGGTCAGGAAAGCGAGTTGTTCGTCATCATCGATCAAAGCGTGGTTTGGGCAGATCTTACGATTCTGTCGTCAGATCTGCCAAAGGTCAGCGTTGGGCAGCATATCACAATAGCCTCCGAGACCAGCAGCGAGACGTCTCCGGCCACGGTACTGTCAATCAGCCCCATCCTCGACAAGGATACCCGAGCGGCTCGCGTCGTGGTGTCGATTGATAATGCCGCAGGACATTGGCGACCCGGTGCCTTTGTCACCGCACAGATTCCGTTCGAGCAGAGCGAAGCGCCGATTGTTATCCCGGCCTCCGCGCTTCAGACGCTGGAGGGTCAGTCCTCGGTTTTTGTTCGCACCCCGGAAGGCTTCACGGCGCGAGCGGTTTCGCTCGGCCGACAAGATAGTGGGCGTGTAGAGATCACGACTGGCCTTGTCGTGGGCGAACACATTGCCACCGCCAATACCTTTGTTCTCAAGGCTGATCTCGGCAAGTCCGCGATCGAGCACCAGCACTGAGGCGCACAATCATGATCGGTTCTATTGTTGCGCTCTCGATCCGTTATCGCTGGGTTGTCGTTGTGCTTGCCCTGATTGTGGTCGGTTTCGGTTGGTGGTCGCTGTTACGGTTGCCGATCGACGCCGTGCCCGACATCACCAATCGGCAGGTGCAGGTCAATACGACAGCGTTTGCATTGTCGCCGGTCGAAATCGAGAAACAGGTCACCGCGCGAATTGAACTGGCGCTAACCGGGATTCCCGGACTCGATCACACCCGCTCCCTGTCGCGCAACGGCTTCTCACAAGTCACCGCGATCTTCTCCGATGCCACCGATATCTATTTCGCGCGTCAGCAGGTGATGGAGCGGCTGCTCGAGCTGCGCGCCAATCTGCCGCCCGGAGTCGATCCACGGATGGGGCCGGTCTCCACCGGCCTCGGCGAGGTTTATATGTGGTCCGTTGGATTCTCGGGCGCGAGCCGGAAGGCTGGCGTCTTTGTGACACCCGACGGACATTCCTTGCAGTCGGCGATCGAGCGCGGGGCATATCTGCGAACGGTGCAGGACTGGATCGTCCGTCCGCAGGTCAAGAGCGTCGTTGGCGTCGCGGGTGTGGATTCCATCGGTGGCGAGGTGAAGCAGTTCCACGTGCAACCTTCACCGGCGCGATTGATCGGGTTCGGCCTGTCATTCGCGGAGGTGGTCAAGGCCATCGAGGCGAACAACACCAGCCGTGGCGCCAGCGTTATCGAGCGCAACGGCGAGGGAATCGCCGTGCGTTCCGGCGGACGGTTGGAGAGTCTCGATGAAATCGGCGATGTCGTCATCAGCACGCGCGGCGGTGTACCGGTGCGGGTACGCGACGTTGCGGACCTCAACATCGGTGGCGAGATCCGCACTGGCAGTGCCAGCGTCGATGGCGAGGAGGCAGTGATCGGTACTGCCCTGATGCTGGTCGGCAGCAACAGCCGAACCGTAGCCGCGTTGGTCGATGCGAAAATCGATGACATCCGGCGTTTGCTGCCGGACGGCATTGAAATCAAGACGCTGCTCGATCGTACTGAACTGGTCGATGCCACCATTGTAACCGTAAGCACCAATCTGGGCGAAGGTGCATTGTTGGTCATCGCGATCCTGTTCCTGATGCTCGGAAATATCCGCGCAGCGCTGATTGCTGCGTTGGTCATTCCGATCACGATGCTGATGACGGCGGCCGGAATGCTGCGATGGGGCATCAGCGCCAATCTGATGAGTCTCGGCGCGCTGGATTTCGGTCTGATTGTCGACGGTGCAATCATCCTGTGTGAAAACGCAATACGTCGTCTCGCCGAACGGCAAAGCGAGAGGGAGAGGGTTCTTTCGCCCGCCGAACGGCTGCAAACGATTCAGGATGCAGCGAGGGAAATGATTGCACCAACCGTCTATGGGCAGGCAATCATCATTCTGGTCTATGTGCCGCTACTTTCCTTCACCGGTACTGAAGGCAAGATTTTCGAGCCGATGGCACTGACCGTAGTGCTGGCGTTGGTATTCGCCTTTATCCTGTCACTGACCTTTGTGCCGGCAATGATCGCTATTCTCCTCACCGGGCCGGTTCGTGAAGGCGACAATATTGCGATCCGATGGCTGAAGGCGATCTATGCTCCAGCCTTGAAAACGGCGCTCAAGCACCCAGTCTTCGTGATGGCGGGAACGGGAACGTTGATCGTGCTGGCGGTGGTTCTATTTGCACGGCTGGGCCAGGACTTCATCCCTCGTCTCGATGAGAACAATCTCGCCATGCACGCCTTACGAATTCCCAGCACGGGCTTGACGCAATCGCAGGCCATGCAACTGGATATCGAACGGGCCGTAGTCAAGCTGCCGCAGGTAGCCACGGTGTTTTCGAAGACCGGAACTGCGGAAGTCGCGTCCGATCCGATGCCGCAAAACGCATCGGATACCTTCGTCATTCTGAAACCTCGCTCGCAATGGCCAGATCCGAAGCTCGACAAGACCGCGTTGTTGGCGCAAATCGAAGAGGTGGTGAATGAATTGCCGGGCAACCAGTATGAATTCACCCAGCCGATCGAAATGCGGTTCAACGAACTGATCGCTGGCGTGCGAGGGGATATCGCGATCAAGCTGTTTGGCGATGACATGGATACGTTACGTCGAACGGCGGATCGGATCGCTGAATTGGCTCGCGGCGTAAAGGGGGCGGCGGATATCAAGGTTGAACAGGTCTCGGGCCTTTCGGTTCTCGAAATCAACGTCGATAAAAGCGCGATCGGGCGGCGTGGTCTGACATTGGCCGCGGTTCAGGATGTGATAGGAACAGCCATCGGCGGTCGACATGCGGGGCTCATTTTCGAAGGCGACCGCAATTTCGAGATTATCGTCAAGCTACCCGAATCCGTTCGCAACGACCCGGAGGCGTTGCGGCGAATTCCAGTTTCCTTGCCATCGGCTGCGGCGACGGCCCCGACCGTGCCGTTGGGTGAGTTAGCGACATTTCGTTTCAGCGATCAACCAAGCCAGATTAGCCGGGAGAACGGCAAGCGACGCATCGTGATTAGCGCTAACGTTCGTGATCGCGATCTTGCATCCGTCGTCGGCGATATTCGTTCGCGGGTCGATGCCGAGGTGAAATTGCCACCGGGTTATTGGCTGGCATGGGGTGGACAGTTCGAAAATCTGGCGAAAGCTCGCGAACGGTTGATGATTGTGGTACCGGTCTGCTTCGCCATCATTCTGCTTCTCCTGATCAGTGCGTTGGGAACGCCGCGCGATGCGTTGCTCGTGTTCAGCGTTGTACCGCTTGCATTGACGGGAGGCGTCATCACGTTGTGGCTGCGTGGCCTACCGTTCTCGATATCGGCCGCGGTAGGTTTTATCGCACTGTCAGGAATCGCGGTGCTGAATGGGTTGGTGATGCTGACCTTCATCAAGCAGTTGATCGCTGAGGGGTACGACCGTTATGACGCGATCATGACTGGAGCGATCGTTCGTCTGCGACCCGTCGCCATGACGGCGCTTGTCGCGTCGTTTGGTTTCGTACCAATGGCGCTGGCGACGGGCACCGGCGCTGAGGTTCAACGTCCCATCGCGACGGTTGTGATCGGCGGATTGGTCAGCGCGACCGTGCTGACACTATTCGTGCTGCCAACACTCTATGCGATTTTCGGACGTGGGACGCCCATGGACGTCGAGCGATCGACACCATCACGCCCATGACTAAAAGTGGCCGGCTCCATAGCCGGCCACCGCTACCGCTTCTTTCTGATCGTTGGGTGGAGTTGAAAGCGTTGTTTCTGGGCACTTGCGTTACAGACAGCGCCGAGACGCATTCGGCATAGCGTGCCGTTCCCGCTCCGTGCGCTACGCCGGCCTAAATCTTCCCTAACAGCAACAGAATCAGCAGAATAACGATAACAAGGCCAAGGCCGCCGCCGCCATAATAGCCGGTGCCATAAAATGATCCGCCACCAATGCCGCTGAAGCCTCCCAACAATGCGATCACCAGAATGATCAGAATAATCGTACCGATCGACATAGAAAATCCTCCTCAGCCCGGCGTGCCGAAATGCACATGTTCAGGGAGAAAACAATTTCGCGTCGGTTCGGTTCCTTCCTCCGGATATGGCTTTCAACCAGCGGCGGTTATCACTATGCATTGCCTTCAATAACTTCCATCATCTTCAAAGGAGGCGTTATGTCTGCGCCGTTGATCGTTTCAATCCCGCATCGGTTGGGTCGCGAGGAAGCGCGCCGGAGGCTGGAAACCGGTTTGACACGCGCGGCATCGCGCGTTCCGGCCTTGAGCATCGACGAAGAGCGCTGGGATGGAGATCGCATGACCTTTCGTGTCCGCGCATTGGGGCAGGCTGTGTCCGGACTCGTCGATGTCGCGGAAGACAACGTTCGGCTCGAAGTGACCTTGCCATGGCTGCTGCAACGCTTCGCGGATGTGGCGCAGAAAGCAATCCAGCAGAGCGGCCGGCTGCTGCTGGAGAAGCCGACCGTAAACCGGTGATGCGGTGATGCCTGTGAAAAGTCGCTGATTGTGCTTGTCAGTGGGGAATCTCAGGCAATATCGTTCGGCCGCGGGGGGAGGGAACCGAACTTTTGAGTCGGCACGACATCCGCGGGGCCGTCCGGCCAACGTCGATCCCGGACGGCCTTTTTCATGCGCCGAGTATGGCGCATGCGTCGTTATTCCAAACCAGCAAAGGCCAGCACAGACCGCGCCGCGGCGTTTGTTTCGCTCCCGGAAGAAAATTCGGCGGACGATTGGGTATCCTCGGCCGTATTCAGGAGTTGCCGCCAGGATTTGTATTCAGGCCACCTTGGCAGGTGGAATGCGATGTTCTCCGACGCGGCGTTGAGCACAATAAAAATGGGAGCGGAACTGGTTTCGACCGGTCCCAGCACATAGGCCAGAAATCGGCTTTCGGGAAAATTCCAATCCTCCGGGGTCATTTCGTTGGCTTGCGGCGTGAGCCATAGCGCGCCGTAGCTGCCATCGGCGCGGCGTCCATCGACCCAATCTTGCGATCGAAGTTGTGGAAAGTCGCGGCGAATGGTTGCGAGGTGGCCGATGAAGTTCGTTATGTCATCGCCATCGCGACCCAAGCCATCCCAATTGATCCATCCGATTTCGTTATCCTGACAATAAGCGTTGTTGCTTCCATTCTGCGAATTTGCGACCTCGTCGCCGGCAAGGATCAGCGGCACGCCCTGAGCTAAAAAAAGGCAGGCGAATTGGTTTTTTCGAAGCCTGCGGCGTAGCGCCACGATCGTGGTATCGTCGGTTGGACCTTCGTGACCGCAATTGTTGCTGTGATTGTCATCAGAGCCGTCGCGGTTGTCTTCCCCGTTCGCCTCGTTGTGCTTTTCGCTGTAACTGAATAGGTCTTGCAGCGTAAAGCCGTCGTGGACGGTGACATGATTGATACCGGCGCGCGTCTTACGGCCGTCGTGATTAAAGGTATCCGATGAGCCGGTCATGCGCTTGCTGACGTCTCCGATCAGACCCGCTTCGCCTGACCAGAAGCGTCGCAGTGTGCTGCGATACTTGTCGTTCCATTCTGACCATTGCGAAGGGAATGCGCCGACCTGGTAACCGCCGATCCCGACGTCCCACGGTTCAGCAACCAGTTTGACGGAGGCCAGAGCGGGATCTTGCCGTATTGTTGTGAAGAAACCACTGCCGCGATCGAAGCCGTTGACGCCGCGCCCTAAAGTGGTGGCGAGATCGAAGCGGAATCCATCGACGTGGCAGACCTCGACCCAGTAACGCAGCGAATCCATCACCATTTGTAAAACACGTGGGTGCGTCAGATTGAGTGAATTTCCGGTTCCGGTGAAATCGTTGTAGAAGCGGGGATTATCCGGTGTCAGCCAGTAATATGATGTGTTGTCGATGCCACGAAATGACAGCGTCGGTCCGAGATGATTGCCTTCGGCGGTATGGTTGTAGACGACATCGAGCAATACTTCGATGCCAGCGTCATGCAGTCTTGCCACGGTGGTTCGAAAGGCGTCGAGCGGATTATCCGGCCCATAACGTGCTTCAGGGGCGAAAAACGATAGCGAATTATAACCCCAATAGTTGCTCAGCTTCATTTCGATCAGTCGTCGATCGTCGACAAAGCCGTGAATCGGCAGCAACTCAATGGCAGTCACACCCATCAGCTTGAGATGATGGATCATGTTCGGCGCAGCCAGGCCGCGATATGTGCCGCGCAGGCCAGGCGCGACGTCTTCGCGGGTCTGCGTCAACCCTTTGATATGCGCTTCATAGATGATGCTGTCTTCCCAGGCGATGTTGGGGCGAATTTCCCTGCGCCCCCAGTTGAATGCTTCGTCGACCACGACGGCCTTTGGAACGCCGCGCGCGTTGTCACGGCGATCGAACGAGAGGTCTTCGCGCGCGCTGCCGGTGCGATAGGCAAAATGAGCGTCGCTCCAGACCAGCCGGCCAGCGAGGCGCCGCGCATAAGGATCGCGCAGCAATTTATAGGGATTGAAACGGAAACCATGTTCCGGATCGTAACGGCCATGGACGCGATAGCCATAAAGCTGCCCCGGTGAAACGTCATTGAGATAGCCGTGCCAGACGTCTTCGGTACGTTCCGGTAGCGTGATGCGTTCCAGTTCGCGGCGGCCCTGATTATCGAACAGGCACAGTTCAACCTTCTCCGCATTGGCGGAGAACAGGGCGAAGTTGGTGCCGCGCCCGTCCCAGGTCGAACCCAGCGGATGCGGCGTGCCGGCACTCAGTCGCATGTCGGTTCTTCAGGTGCGAGATAGATGCCGGCAAGCGGCGGGATCGATAACGACAATTCCGGCACCAGTGCGTCGGATGTGTGCACTGCGCCTGTGTTGCTGACATTGCTGCCGCCATAGAATGCGGAATCGGAGTTGAATATCTCACGCCATCTTCCCGGAAACGGCACCCGGATATGGTAATCGCGATAGACGTTTGGTGAGAAATTGACGACCACGAGGCACTGTCTGCGAGCATCGTTGGCTTTGCGAAGCCACACGAAGACGTTCCGATCGGGGTCATTCGTCACCAGCCATTCGAAGCCACCAGCCTCGCAATCGCGCTCGTGCAGCGCGGGCGTTTTGCGATAGATTCGATTGAGGTCGCGGATCAATGCCTGCACTCCCGCGTGAGCGGGCTGCTCGAGCAGGTGCCAATCGAGCGAGCGGTCATGGTTCCACTCGCGTTCCTGCCCGAATTCGCCGCCCATGAACAGCAGCTTCTTGCCAGGATGCGCGAACATGAAGGCGTAGTAGGCGCGCAGATTGGCAAAGCGTTGCCAGTTGTCGCCGGGCATTCGTCCGAGCAGGGAGCGCTTACCGTGCACGACTTCATCGTGCGACAGTGGCAGGATGAAGTTCTCCGAGAACGCATATTGCAGGCCGAACAGGATATCGCCGTGATGGTGACGACGATGGATCGGATCCTTGCTGATGTAATTCAGCGTATCGTGCATCCATCCCATGTTCCACTTATAGCCAAAGCCCAGGCCGCCGAACTCCACCGGCCGCGACACCTGTGGCCAGGCCGTGGATTCTTCAGCCGCCGTGGTCGCGTTGGGAAATCGCGCGAATATTTCGGCATTGAAGCGACGCAGAAACTCAATCGCTTCGAGATTTTCGCGGCCGCCATATTTATTGGGTATCCAGCCGCCGGCCGGACGGCTGTAGTCGAGATAGAGCATCGAGGCGACGGCATCCACTCGAAGGCCGTCGATGCCGTAGCGGTCCAACCAAAACCGCGCATTGGAGACAAGAAAATTGACCACCTCGGTGCGGCCGTAGTTGTAGATCAATGTCCCCCAATCCAGATGACGACCTTGCAGCGGGTTGGCGTGCTCGTACAGAGCCGTGCCGTCGAATTGGCCCAGCCCGTGAGGGTCATCGGGGAAATGCCCCGGTACCCAATCGAGCCAAACGCCAAGTCCTTCGCGGTGGCAGGCGTCGATCAGGATGGAAAAATCCTCCGGAGTGCCGAAGCGGCTGCTCGGTGCGAACAGGCCGGTCGGCTGATAACCCCACGAGCCGTCGAACGGATGTTCGCTGACGGGAAGAAATTCAACGTGGGTAAAGTTCATCTCGCGCGCATAGCGCGGCAGCGTCTCCGCCAGCTCGCGGTAGGAGAGCCATTCATTGCTCCCGGTGCGACGCCAAGAGCCGAGATGGACCTCATAGATCGAGATTGGCGCGCTCAGGGCATTGATATGTTCGGGCGCCGGCGCCGGGTGAGGCAAACGCGTGATATCGACGACAATGGATGCAGTGTTCGGCCGCACCTCGGCGGCGAATGCAACCGGATCGGATTTCAACGGCAACTGCTGATTTTGAGGTCCGATGATATCGAATTTGTAGCGGTCGCCGGGGGCCGCACCGGGAATGAAAATTTCCCAATAGCCACTTCCGCGTACACGCATCGGATGACGGCGCGGCTCCCAGAAATTGAAGTCGCCCACGACGCTGACGCGTCGCGCATTCGGTGCCAGCACAACGAACGCCACACCCTCCACGCCGTCGAGCGTCGTCGGGTGCGCGCCGAGCTTGTCATACAAGTGCTGATGTGTACCTTCGCCCAGCAGATACAGATCGAAGTCTGAGAGAATCGGCGGGAAGCGATAGGGGTCCTGCAAGTCCACCACGTTGTCGCCGAAGCGGGCGCGCAATTGATAGCGGGTGACTCCGCGCGGTAACGTTCCAGCAAAAAGGCCAGCCTCGTGCAACCTCGCCAACGACGCGGCATGGCCGCGCTCGTCGATGGCCTCGACATCGGAGGCTTCCGGCAGAAAGGCGCGAACCACCGCGTGGTCGTCTTCTACATGCGGGCCGAGATAGCGGAACGGATCGGAGTGACGCCCCTCGAGAATGGCATAGGCGTCGGCAGGAAGTTTGCTCATGCCGACACCCCGCCGGGTTGTGAGAGAATCCGCAATGCGCCGGCGAGCGGCACCCGCATCCATTCCGGCCGATACGCGATCTCATAATCGATCTCGTAGAACGCTTTCTCCAACAGGAAAACGTCAAGCAACCGATCGGCGGCCTTCTTATCAACCGGCCACAGCCGGGGATTGCTCATATGTGCACGATAAGCTGAAAGGAAGGTCGCCACTGCACGTTCCCGCCACGAATGAAGCGCTGCGATGAGTCTGCCTTGCTCGTCGGGTGCGATCTTGAGCGCTCGTTCCAGAGCTGCAGTTGTCGAATAGTCGATGGAGCGTACCAGTCCGGCGATGTCGCGTGCGGCAGGCGCCTTGCGGCGGCGCTCGGCCAGTGGACGGCGCGGCTCTCCCTCGAAGTCGATGATGAAGATGTCGTCCTTGACGATCAGCATCTGACCGAGATGAAGATCGCCATGATGACGGATTTTCAGGGTCTCCGTGGCGCCGCGTGTCAGCTGCTCCAGGTGCGGGCGAAGGTGCTCGCGTTTGGCCAAGAGCCCATCGATGAGAGCGTGATCTGAAGCAGTGCACGTTGCGCGAAGGCCTTTAAGGCGATTAGCGACGTTGTCCGCACGCGCGGCAATCTCCTCGATCCAAAGGGATGCGTCGTCCCCCGTCACCGGCTCGGGACGGAATTCGACGATATCGTCGCGGCTTGCCAACGCTACGTGCATCTCGGCGATGCGCCGTCCCATCTGCGCGGTATAACGCAGATAGGAGGTCTGATCCTCGCTGTCCGGCGCATTGCCTCCATCGATCTGCAGGCGGGCGTGTTCGACGAACCGGTCGAGATAGGCAGCCGTAACGGTCCAGGCGTCGCCCTGGTTCTGCAAGTAGGAGTGGACGATTCCAACCGCGCTGCGTCGGTCTCCCTCGATCAGTTCAACGCTTCCGAGAAGTTCCGGCGAATTGGCGAACCGCGCGGTTTCGGTCAAAAAGCGTCCGACCTCGATCTCCGGATTGATACCGGCTTCAAGCTTTCGATAGATTTTCACTACGTAATGGTTGTCGACCAGCGTGGTGCTGTTGGATTGTTCCGTCTCCACTGGCTGAGTATGTTCGATCGGCCGCGATGATTGCCGCAATAACGCTTCAGTGCCGCGAAACTCCAACCGCGCGTCGCCTTCGACGACGGTTTCTCCACCACGCAGGTTGTCGATCAGTATCTCGACAAAATCTTGTTCGTTGGCGACATCCAGCAAGGTGCCTTCGCGGGCGCCTTGACGCACGGCGGCGAGCGCTCGCGGATTATGATATTCCCGCTCGAAGCGATGCCAGCGAATGCGCAGGGGAATGGTGTAACGGATCGCCGATCCGGCTTGCGTCCATTCGAAGAATGCCAACCATGGGCGGTTGTCGCCGAGATTGGCAAACGGAATCGCCGACGTCATTTTAGCGCCGATGGCTGACGGCGAACGCTCGGGAAACCAGCGGGTTCGTGACAGATAGGATGGCAGAACCTCCCGTTCGAAGACGCCGCGGGTTCGCTCCAGCGTCACCCAGGTCGCACCGAGCGGCACCACCAGGGTTTCGAATTCCGGCATCCGCGTCGGCTCGACGTGGATCGAAATTTCCTTCTCACGGAGGTGGAACCAGTAGAAGCCATAAGGCGCGAGCGTGATCAGGTAGGTCAGCTCGCCGATGGACGGAAACTGCGAGCGGCCCAACATTTCCAGCGGGACCCGATCCTTCCAGGCCGACAGGTCGATCTCCGTCGCCTGCGCCGAGCGTGACAGGTTGGCGACACACAGCACTGTCTCGTCGCCGTATTGACGCACGTAGGTCAGCACCGAGCGGTTGCTTGAGCGCACGAACGTCATGCTGCCGCGCCCGAATGCGAGCGTTGATTTTCGGACCGCGATCAGTCGCTTGGTTGCATTGAGCAACGACGACAGGCTGCGTGATTGTGCCTCGACGTTGACCGCCTCGTAGCCATAGACCGGATCCATGATCGGTGGCGCGTACAGCCGTGCGGGATCGGCGCGCGAGAAGCCACCGTTCCGATCCGGCGTCCACTGCATTGGCGTGCGAACGCCATTGCGGTCACCGAGATAGATATTGTCTCCCATTCCGATTTCGTCACCATAGTAGATGATTGGCGTTCCAGGGAACGACAGCAGCAGTGAGTTCATCAATTCGATCTTGCGCCGATCGTTATCCATCAGCGGGGCCAGTCGGCGGCGAATCCCGACATTGATGCGGGCGCGAGGATCGTTGGCGTAGGTCGACCATAGGTAGTCGCGTTCGACGTCGGTGACCATCTCGAGGGTCAGTTCGTCGTGGTTGCGCAGGAACATCGCCCATTGGCAATTGTCGGGGATGTCCGGCGTTTGTCGAAGGATATCGGTGATCGGGAAACGATCTTCCTGTGCGATTGCCATGTAGATGCGCGGCATCAACGGGAAATGGTAGGCCATGTGGCACTCGTCACCCGTGCCGAAATACTCTTGCACGTCCTCCGGCCATTGGTTTGCTTCCGCCAGAAGAACCTTGCCCGGGGCGTACGCATCGAGTGCGGCGCGCAGCCGCTTGATCACCGCATGGGTTTCGGGGAGGTTTTCGTTGTTGGTGCCGTCGCGTTCGCAAAGATAGGGAATCGCATCGAGCCGAAAACCATCGACACCGGTATCAAGCCAGCGTTTCATCACGCGGATAACGGCATCGACCACGCGCGGATTGTCGAAGTTGAGGTCGGGTTGATGCGAGAAAAAGCGATGCCAATAGTAGGCGTTGGCCTCGGAATCCCAGGTCCAGTTCGATTTTTCCGTGTCAGTGAAGATGATGCGCGTGCCGTCATACTTCTGATCGGTATCGCTCCAGACATACCAGTTGCGAGCGCTGGAACCAGCGGGGCTGCGCCGGGCGCGTTTGAACCAGTTATGTTGGTCGGAGGTGTGGTTAATCACGAGCTCGGTGATTACCCGTAAGCCTCGGCGTTTTGCTTCGCTGATGAAGCGGCGAAATTCCTTCATCGTGCCGTAGGAGGGGCTGATGGCGCCGTAATCGGCGATATCATAGCCATCGTCACGACCGGGCGATGGATAGAACGGCATCAGCCACAACGTGTTTACGCCGAGGTCCTGCAAGTAGCTGAGTTTTTCAGTAAGACCGACGAAGTCACCGATGCCGTCATTGTTGCTGTCGGAGAAGGCACGAACATGCAGTTGATAGATGATAGCGTCTTTATACCATAAAGGATCGGCGTGCCGGGACATCGATGCTCTATCAGGTGCAACGGTCTGAATCACGTTCACGACTTGCTCCTTCAAGCCATGCAGCGGAAAAGCAATGCAGGATCGTGCGACGGATCGATACGTAAGCGCAGGCCGCCCCATTCCACGGGGTGGCGCTCGCCCGTCAGCAGGTTTTCCACTGCCGCGGCGGGTCGCAAGTCGTCGCCGACTTTCACTTTTACGTCGTTGAGCGGCAGCCAAATCTCATGCAGATCGCGAGTTAACGCGATGGCCGCGGCCACGGCATTGGCTCCATCCGCCGAGATTTTAATGAACCCCGTGACGTTGGGGTCGTCAATCGCCACGAAGCGCAGGTTGCTGGTCTGTTGCAGGGCGGGGTTGGCGCGGCGAGAAAAATTGAGAGCGCGGATATAGGGTTTGAGGTTGCCAGGTTGATTCCAGTCGCGCACCTTGATTTCATATTTCTCGGAGTTGAGATATTCCTCCTTGCCGGGAATGGCTTCGTGCTCAAGCAGCTCGAAGCCATTGTAGATGCCGTAAGTTGCCGACAGGGTCGCGGCCAACGCGAGACGTGATTTAAACATCCATGGTTCGCCGCTTTGTAAGTGATAGGGCAGGATATCCGGCGTCGAGACGAAGAAATTCGGACGATAGAAGTCGCGTTCGGGATAGCCGGTCAATTCGCGCAGGTATTCTTCCATCTCCCATTTCTGGGTACGCCATGTGAAATAGGTGTATGACTGGGTGAAGCCGCGCTTTGCCAGTCCCTTCATCAGTTTCGGCCGGGTGAAGGCTTCGGCGAGAAAGATAACGCCGGGATCTCGGTTCTGCACCTCATGGATCAGCCACTCCCAGAACGGCAACGGCTTGGTGTGCGGATTGTCGATGCGGAAGATGCGTACGCCGCGATCGACCCACAGTAGCACCACGTCGCGTAATGCATTCCATAGCGATCCCGCGTCGTCGCAGGTGAAGTCGGGGTTGACGATATCCTCGTACTTCTTCGGCGGATTCTCCGCATAGCGCATCGAGCCGTCCGGTCGCCGCTTGAACCATTGTGGATACTGGCGCAGCCAGGGATGGTCCGGCGAACATTGCACAGCAATGTCGAGCGCGACCTCGATGTTCAGGCGTCGCGCGGTTGCGACAAATTCATCAAAATCGTCCATCGTGCCGAGCTCGGGATGGATGGCATCATGGCCACCGTCCTCGGAGCCGATAGCATAGGGGCTACCTGGATCGCCGGGTGCCGCGGTCAAGGTGTTGTTTCGGCCCTTGCGATGGGTCCGCCCGATGGGATGGATCGGCGTAAAGTATACGACGTCGAAGCCCATGGCCGCGACATCCGGCAAGCGGTCGATGCAGTCGCGGAAGGTTCCATGCCGCCCTGGTTCGCGCCCCTGGCTGCGCGGCACCATTTCGTACCAGGCGCCACAGCGCGCCAAGGGACGATCCACCGTCAAAGGAAATATGTGTGAACGCGTCACGTCGGCGCGGTCCTGGTTCGCCGCCATCGCATCACGTAGTTCGGATGAGAGCAATGCGGCGGAATCGCCAGTCTGCAAGAATTGCTCGCAGTGCCGCAGAATGACGGCAGCAGCTTCCGCGCTGGCTGATTGCGCCTTGGTGAGGAGGCCGGCACCTTCCAGCGCGTCAAGCGCGACGTCCTGACCTGCGGCCTGTTTCAATTCAAAGCCGTGGCGCCAACTGGCGAATTCATCAGTCCATGCTTCGATGGCATAGACGTGGCGGCCGATGTGCTCTGGTGTGAATGAAGCTGTCCACCGATCATTGTTGTGGAGGTGCATCGGGATGCGATTCCACTCCGTCTCCTGCTCTCGCCGCCAGATCAGGGCCGCTGCGATGACATCGTGGCCATCCCGGAAAATGTCGGCCCACACATCGATGGATTCGCCGACCACGCGTTTCACGGCAAAGCGCCCGCCATCAATGCTGGGATAAATATCCTCGATGTGGAAAGCATCGCGGACGATGCTTCCGACTGATCGGTTTGGTTTGTTCACGATGGCAACGCTCAACTTTTGATCAGGACCCCGAATGCTTCTGACGAGTTCCACGAGGGACACGTGCAAGCCATCTATCAAGCCTGCGTCGGGCTTTTGGTTCCATTGGAACCGGATCGATACAAATCCGTTGTCTCGTCGCTATCCTGCTAAGGTAGTTCGGAAATTTCGCGGCGAGGCAACGTCGCGTCGCGCGGACAAGACATGGACGTTTTCGCGAAAGCTCGGGAACTCGGCATCGATACCGACTTTGTTGACGGGCAAGGCCGAAGCCATCGGATCGCGCGCGAGGCGCTGGACTTGCTCCTGGTGGCTATGCCGGCTCCGCGAACCGGCCGACTGCTGTCCGGGGCTGCGGTGCTGCAAGCCGACCGAGCTATGGCGATCGAATTGACATCGACTGCGATGCCGCCGGTGCGCTGGCAAGTCCTCGCAGGCGAGAATGTAGTGACCCATGGAGACGCAGCGAGCAGTCGGACCTTGTTTCTCGAACGGCTTCCCATTGGCAACTATTGCCTTCGGCTGAGTGATGCCAATGAAATCCGTGAGGAATGGCCGCTGATCGTTGCGCCGGCGGCGGCCTATCAGGGAGAGTTCGAACGATCGTGGTTGTTGGCCGTGCAACTCTACGGATTACGCTCCCGGCACAATTGGGGTATCGGCGATTTCTCCGATCTGAGATGGCTCATTGAACTGGCGGCGGGCTGGGGTGCGGATGGTGTCGGCCTCAATCCGTTGCATGCTCTATTTGCCGAACGACCGAATGACTGCAGCCCATATGCACCGAACACCCGATTATTTCTCAATGCTCTCTATATCGACGTGGAGGCGGTGCCCGAGTTTCAGCCGTCCCTTGTGGCCGGTCATTACGAAGCATTGCAACATCTGCGGCAGACTGCTCTGGTCGATTATGCCGCGATCGCGGAATTGAAATGGCAGGCTCTGCGCGTCGCGTTTGATCAGTTCAATGCAACGCCGGACGCCGCGCGTGCCGCTGCATTCGAAGCTTTTCGCAAGGCGGGTGGGGCAACGTTGTGGCGGTTTGGTTGCTTTGAAGTGTTGCGGTGTCGCTTTCAGCGCCCGTGGTGGGAGTGGCCCGAGCCATGGCGGCGCGCTGATGGCGCTGCATGCGAGAGCCTGCGCGCAACCGAGGACAATACCGAGATAATTTTTGTGGCCTTCGTGCAATGGATCGCCGATCAGCAGTTGCGGGCTTGTCGCGACCGGGCGGCACAACTCGGCATGAGAGTCGGCCTCTATCTCGATGTAGCAGTGGGCGTGCAGCCGGACGGGTTCGATGCCTGGAACGAGCAGACAGCGATCTCGCGGCATCTCTCGGTCGGTGCGCCGCCCGACGCTCTGAATACCGCGGGTCAGGATTGGGGGCTGGCCGGTTTCAATTCCGCTGGATTGCAATCGCGTGATTTCGCGCCGTTTCGCGACATGCTGCGCGCCGTGATGCGTTATGCCGGCGCGATCCGGCTCGATCATATCTTGGGTCTCAAGCGGTTATACTTGGTGCCGCATGGCTTTGGCCCACGGGACGGTGCCTATGTACGGATGCCGTTTCAGGCCTTGCTGGCAATTGTTGCGCAGGAGAGCGTGACGGCGCGGTGTGTGGTGATAGGTGAGGATCTCGGTACCGTGCCTGAAGGTTTCCGCGAAGAGATCGCTGCCTGGGGCATTTGGTCCTATCGGGTGATGATGTTCGAGCGCGACGGCAGCGGTAGTTTTCTTGGCATCGATCATTACGGCGAAAAGGCGCTGGTGACGTTCAATACACATGATCTCGCAAGTTTTGCCGGCTGGCGTGATGCGGGCGATTTGGCGCTGAAGTTGTCTCTTGGCATTGATCCGGGGGAAACCGCGGAGGCGCGGCAGCATGCGCGGAAAATGTTGTCGGACGTTCTGCGTGGAGAAGCCATCGAGCAGGACGACTATTTCAGCGTGTTACGATTTCTCGCAAGAACCAGGTCACGATTGCTTGCGGTCGCATTGGACGATTTGCTCGCGGTAAGTGAGCAGATCAATGTACCAGGCACGGTGGATCAACATCCGAATTGGCGGCGGCGGTTGCCGCTGACACTGGACGAGATTGCAACAGCGATCGACGCGAAGGCTTTGAAGAGTGCGCTCGGAGAGCGGCGGATGCCATCATGAAACCAGGTGTGAAGGACAGAACAGTTGCCCGGCAAGATTGAGGATTATGCGCTGATCGGCGACTGCGAGACCGCTGCGCTGGTGTGCAACGACGGTTCGATAGATTGGCTATGCTGGCCTGCTTTCGATTCCGAGGCCTGCTTTGCAGCACTGTTGGGCGACAAGAGCCACGGGCGCTGGCGAATCGCGCCAGCCGGCGATTCACGGATGACGCGAAGGTATCGCGGCGAAACGCTGATCCTGGAAACTTGCTTTGAGACAGCGGAGGGCGCCGTCACCCTGATTGATTTCATGCCGCCGCGTGGCTCGGCTTCCGATGTCGTGCGGCTCGTGCGTGGTGAGCGCGGTCGCGTTGCCATGCATATGGAATTGATTATCCGCTTCGGATTTGGCGCCAATATTCCGTGGGTCAGGCGCACCGGAGACGGCGAACTGCTGGCCATCAGCGGGCCGGACATGACGGTACTGCGAACGCCGGTCGAGACCCGTGGCGAGAACATGACGACCGTAGCGGAATTTACCGTGGACGCGGGTGACACGATTCCATTCGTGCTGACCTACGGCGCGTCGCATCGCGAACTGCCGGCGGTGATTGATGTCGATCAAGCCCTGCGCGATACTGAATCATTCTGGACCGACTGGGTCGATCGCTGCACCTATCGCGGGCGACGACGCGATATGGTGATCCGCTCTCTGGTCACGCTGAAGGCGCTGACTTACGCACCGACCGGTGGCATCGTGGCCGCGCCCACCACCTCTCTCCCGGAAAAGCTCGGCGGTGCTCGCAACTGGGACTATCGATTCTGTTGGTTGCGCGATGCGACCTTCACATTGTTGGCCCTGATGGATAGCGGCTACTTCGACGAGGCGTTGTCGTGGCACAACTGGCTGTTACGCGCGGTGGCTGGCTCGCCGGGTGATATGCAGATCATGTATGGCATCATGGGCCAGCGCCGCTTGCTCGAGTGGGAGGCGACCTGGCTGCCTGGCTATGAAGGCGCGCGGCCGGTGCGGGTCGGTAATGCCGCGCATGTTCAGTTGCAACTCGACGTGTTTGGTGAATTGCTCGATGTGTTTCATCAGGGCCGGCTTGCCAAATTGAAGCTCGATGACGGCAGTTGGGCGATGGAGTGCGCATTCCTCAAGCACCTCGCCAAGATCTGGGATCAACCGGACAGCGGCATTTGGGAGGTGCGCGGGCCGGGTAAGCACTACGTCTCATCCAAGGTGATGAGCTGGGTGGCGTTCGACCGTGCGATCAAGAGCGCGGAAAAATTCGGATTCAGGGCGCCGCTGGCGGAATGGCGGCGTCTGCGTGAGACGATTCACCGCGATGTCTGCGACAAGGGATTCGACAAAGCTCAGAATAGTTTTGTCGAATCTTATGGGGCGAATGTGCTGGACGCCAGTATCCTGCTGCTACCGTCGGTCGGTTTCCTGCCGCCGACCGATCCGCGCGTTATCGGGACGTTAGCCGGTATCGAAAAACATCTGATGCGTGACGGCTTCGTGTTGCGGCACGATCCGCGTCGCGTCACCGACGAGCAGGAACCGATCGAGGGCGCTTTCCTTGCGTGCACGTTGTGGCTGGCGGATGCCCATGTGCTGGCAGGACATCTTGATCAAGCTGAAACGTTGTTCGAGCGTGTGCTGGGCGTCGCTAATGATCTTGGATTGCTTGCAGAAGAATATGATCCGATCGCGGGACGGCAGACCGGAAATTTTCCGCAAGCGCTAACGCATATCGCCCTCATCAATACGGCGCACAATATCAGCGCCGCCAGAACGGCTTCGGCCAAACCTGCCGTGCAGCGCGCGCACTCCTGACGGATTCAGGGCTACGGGGTAGGTAATTTCCGCACGATCTCGTCGACGATGGTTTCAATGTCGGCGTCGATCGGAACGGTGACGACGTGTTCTTCGGCGGTGGGTACTTCGAGCGCCTCGAACTGGCTGGCGAGCAGCCCGGGCGGCATGAAGTGACCCTTGCGCTTCTGCAACCGTGAGGCGATCAGGTCTTCACTGCCATCGAGAAACACGATGCGGGTGTCGCGGCGTCCGTGGACGAGGATGTCGCGATAGGCGCGCTTCAATGCCGAGCATGCGATGATGACGTGGCTGTGCGCGGCGGCGACGCGCTCGATCTCGGTGGCTATTGCTTCCAGCCATGGCCGGCGATCCTGATCGTTGAGTGGGTGCCCTGCCTTCATCTTGGCGACGTTGGCCGGCGGGTGGAAGCTGTCGCCGTCCTCGAAGCGCCAGTCGAGCCGTTTGGCCAACGCTTCGCCGATGGTGCTCTTTCCGGAACCGGAAACCCCCATGACGATGAGGGCGCGGAGCCCGGGATCGATGTTTTCACGTATCATGCGATGATCCGGGCATGGCAGCGGCATCGACCAGCCAAACGGTGTCGCCAAGCGATCGGGCGCGGACGGCAGGGAGGTCATCGCTATTCAGGACTTGCGCCAAAATGGCGCGCTTGTCCGGACCGCTGACCTCGAACAGCATTTCGCGACACGATGCCAGCGTCGGCAATGTCATCGTCACGCGCGGCACCAGCGGTTCGACGCCCGCGTGAGCGACGCCGATGACCCATCGTTCGCGTTCGTCCAGTGCGGCATCGCCTGGAAACAGCGACGCGGTGTGGCCATCCGGGCCGAGCCCCATCAGGACCAGATCGAACAGCGGTCGCGCGGGATCGAGACGGCCGCTGCCATAGAATGTCTGTAGGGCGATTTCATAACGACGCGCCGCATCGCGTGTCGTTCCGGCTTGCACTGGAATGGGATGGATGTTTTCCGGCGGCGCACACATATCGAGAAAGAGGCGTCGCGCCATCGCCATGTTGTTGCGAAAATCCTCAGGTGGAACGAAGCGCTCGTCGCCCATGAACCAGTGAACGCGTCGCCATGGAATACGGTTTCGGTATGGTTCACTTGCCAGCAATCGATAAAGCCGCTCCGGGCTCGAGCCGCCGGTGAGGCACACCGCGGTTCGGTCGCTATTGGCTTCGAGACGCGCAATCAATCGTTCCGCTGCTGTCTGTGCTAGCGCGGTGGCGTCGGGCATCCGAATGATCTGGCGTTCGCTTTTCATAATTCAGCAGGGTTTTCGCCAGTTGCGGCCATCACGGGCCAGAAGCGCTTCGCTGGCATCGGGTCCGTCGCTGCCGGCTTTGTAGAACGCGAGCCCTTTGTCTCCGGCCTTCTTCCACGCATCGAGGAACGGCTGCACAGCCTGCCAACCGGCTTCGACGCTGTCGGCGCGCTGGAACAGGATATTATCGCCGATCATGCAATCGTAGATCAGCGTCTCGTAACCTGTGCTCGGCGCGGCGTGGAAGTAGTCCTTATAGTGAAACTTCATCTCGACGCCATCAATGGCGATGGAAGGGCCGGGCACCTTGGTGTTGAATTGCAGGGTGATGCCCTCGACCGGTTCAATGCCGATCACCAGATAATTCTGTGACAGGCGATCCACTGGTGTATCGCGAAACATCGCGAATGGGGCCTCCTTGAACTTGATCGCGACCTCGGTGCGTTTGGCCCCGAGTGCCTTGCCAGTCCGTAGATAGAACGGTACGTCGGCCCATCGCCAGTTGTCGATGGTCAGCTTCAGCGCGGCATAGGTTTCTATGGTGCTGTTCGGCGCAACGTTTTCGGTTTTGCGATAATCTTCTATGTTTTGGTCGCCAACGTGGCCGGCGCGGTATTGTCCGCGCACGGAATTTTCCAATGCCTCGGTCTCGCTTTGAGTCTGAATCGCGGCCAGCACTTCCGCCTTGCAGGTACGCACGGTGTGAGCGTCGAAGCGTGCGGGCGGCTCCATTGCTACCAGCGACAGGAGTTGGAACAGGTGGTTCGGGACCATGTCGCGCAATGCGCCGGTGACATCGTAGAAGCTGCCGCGATGACCGACCGCGAGTTTCTCATCCACAGTGATTTGAATATGATCAATGTGATTGCGATTCCAGATCGGCTCGAACATGCCGTTGGCGAAGCGCAGCACCAGGATATTCTGCACCGTCTCCTTGCCGAGATAGTGATCGATCCGATAGAGCTGCCGCTCGCTGGCGACTTTGAGCAGTTCGTCGTTCAATGCCTTGGCCGAAGCCAGATCGGTGCCGAACGGCTTTTCGATGACCAATCTTCGCCAGTAACCATTGTCCTCGCGCAGCAGTCCGGCGCGGCCGAGCTGGCGGGCTATCGGCGCGAATGCGTTGGGCGGCGTCGCCAGATAGAACAGCCGGTTTCCAGCCGTCGCACGGCTTTGTTCCGTACGTTCAAGTTGCTCGCGCATCCGGTCGAACGAGGCGGGGTCGGATGGATCGGCCTCAATGGTGGTGAGGCAGCCGAGGAGTTGTCGAGCGACCTTATCCTGCACCGGGCGCGTCGCGAATTTGTGCAGGCCCTGCATCAGGCTCTCGCGCAATGCATCAGGGCTCATTTGTTTCCGCACCACGCCGGCAATGCAGAAATGGTTTGGCAATAAATCGGCTTCCGCGAGATTGTAGAGCGCCGGAATCACCAGCCGATGCGTGAGGTCCCCGGTAACGCCGAAGATGACGAAGCTGCACGGATCGGGGCGGGCTTGTTTGGCGATGCCGTTCGAACTCATGGCTTCGGTGGCTCCTTGTGGCCGCCGAAGCCCGCGCGCATGGCGGAGAGGATTTTTTCCGCGAAAGTATGGTCACGCCGCGAGCGGAAGCGAGTATAGAGCGCGGCCGTGAGAACTTCGGCGGGTACGGCTTCGTCGATGGCGGCATTCACGGTCCAGCGTCCTTCGCCGGAGTCTTCGACAAAGCCGGAATAGTTCTCAAGCGTCGGCTGTTTCGCCAGCGCCGACGCGGTGAGATCGAGTAGCCACGATGGAATGACGCTGCCGCGCCGCCAGACCTCGGCGATATCGGCGATATCGAGATCGAACCGGTGGTCGGCTGGCAATGCATCGCTATTGGCGTTCTTGAGAATGTCGAAGCCTTCGGCGTAAGCCTGCATCAGACCATACTCGATGCCGTTATGGATCATCTTGACGAAATGACCGGAGCCGACTGGTCCCGCATGGATATAGCCTTGCTCGACGCGGGGATCGCGTTTCTCGCGTCCGGGTGTTGGCGGAATATCGCCGCGCCCCGGCGCCAGAGCCTTGAAGATCGGATCGAGCCGCGTCACGACATCCTTGTCACCACCGATCATCATGCAATAGCCGCGCTCAAGTCCCCACACGCCGCCGCTGGTGCCGACATCGAGGTAGTGGATGCCGCGCGCGGCGAGCGTCTTGCCGCGGCGGATATCATCCTGCCAGAATGTATTGCCGCCATCGATGACGACGTCACCCTTCGACAGCAGTGTGCCGAGCGTCTCAATGGCGGTTTCGGTGATCGGTCCGGACGGCAGCATCACCCACACCGTGCGCGGCGCGTCGAGCTTGGCGACGAGGTCTTCAAGCGAGGCCACGCCGGTTGAGCCGTCTTTGGCGAGGGCGGCGACCGCCTCCGCGCTTTTGTCGTAAACCACCGTCTGGTGCCCGCCGTACTTCATCACGCGGCGGGCGATGTTGGCGCCCATCCGCCCCAGACCGACGACGGCAAGCTGCATGGTTTTCGTCCTTTAGTTCAACGCGGCGGAGATCGCGGCTTTCAGTTTCTCGAGTCCGGATTTGAGATCGCCCTTGAGATGAATCCGCAACGCGCGACGGCCGCGTTCGGTCAGTACATCGAAGTCGCCGCGGGCCTGCGCCGCCTTGATCACGCCGAAGCTCGCGGCCTGCTGCGGGATTGGCAGATCCTTGGCGTCGTCAGCAGTGATCTGCACGAACACGCCGCTATCCGGGCCGCCCTTATAGGCCTGCCCGGTGGAATGCAGGAAACGCGGGCCGAATTCGGCGCAGGTCGCGACGTGGCGGCGGTTGCGGATCGCCATTCGCATCGCTTGCAGCGTGTCGATATGCGCCGGGTCGTGATCGATATAGGCGAGGAGTGCGACGTAGTCGTTGGGCTGGCTGCGGGCGAGGTGGGCCTTCAGCCAGGAGCCGAGATTACCGTCCGCACCGGCCTTGCGCAGGGCCGCGTCGTTGGCGCCATCGGTATAGATGGCAACGCCATCAATGGCAGCCACCGGCTTTTCGTCCGGTAATTTCCCAGTTTTCTCGAACGCCGCCGTGAGTTCGCGAGTCTTGATCTTGGCGGCCTCGACGTCTGGCTGGTCGAACGGGTTGATGCCGAGCACCGCGCCGGCAACCGCTGTCGCGATCTCGAAGCGGAAGAATTCCTGTCCGATATGTTCGATCGACGACAGCACGATGCGGACCACCGGATGGCCGGCGTTCTCCAATGCTGTGAGTTTTGCCTCATGCGCGGAATTGCTTTCGCCTTCGGTGCGCATGTCGATGAAGATGCGATCATGGCCATAGACTGCCGGATCGCCCAGCGTTTCGCCGTCGATGGGGATCAAACCCTTGCCGTTTTTGCCGGTGGATTCGGCGATGAGTTGCTCCGCCCACGCGCCGAAATCCGCGATCTTGGCAGACGCCAGTATCGTGACCTTGTCGCGACCTTCGCGTCCAGCGCAACCAAGCGCGAGACCTAGCTGCACGCCGGGATTTTCCTGCGGCGGCACATCGGGGCCGCAGGAGCGGACCATCGCCTGCGCGAGATCCAGCAGACGCGCGATGTCGAGGCCGGCAGCAGCCGCTGGCACGAGGCCGAACGGCGACAGCACCGAATAGCGGCCACCGATCGCAGGATCGCCGAAGAAGGTACGGGCGAAGCCTTGTTGTTTCGCGACCTTCTCCAGCGATGAACCGGGATCGGTGACGGCGACGAAATGATTGCCGGCCTTGCCCTTGCCGACGCTCGCTTCGACGCGGCCGTAAAAGTAATCCTTCAACGCGTTCGGCTCGGTGGTGCCGCCGGATTTACTGGAGACGATGAACAGCGTCTTGCTGAGATCGACGACGGCTTCCATTCGCGCCACCTGAGCCGGATCGGTGGAATCCAGTACATGCAGTTTCGGAAAGCCTTTTGCTTGCGGGTAGGTTTTCGCCAGCACTTCCGGCCCAAGGCTTGAACCGCCCATGCCGAGCACCACGGCGTGCGTGAAACCCTGTTGCTTCACCCAGCTAGCGAAGTCGGTGTAATCGGCCAGCTTCTTCTGTTCGGCGTCGACACTATGGAGCCAGCCCAGCCACTTGCCTTCGTCGTTGCCGGTCCAGACCGACGCATCACGTTGCCAGAGCCGGCGGATGGTGCCAGCCGCGCGCCACTCTTCGGTATCGGTGCTCACCATCTTCGCCAGCTTGTCGCCCAGCGTTAGCGTCTGCGGATCGATTGTCTGGCCGAGCAACGTCGCACGCTTGTGCGCGACCGCGCCGAGCAGCTTGTCGAAGGCGTCGGCAAATAATTGCACGCCTTCCTCCACCAGCTTCTTCGTCGCCGCATCGAGTGAGATGCCGGTCTTGGCGAGATCGGCCAACACGCGCTCGGCAGCGGGAATATCCTCCTCGAGGCTGTCACGCAGCTTGCCGTGATCGCGGAAAGCATCGAGGGTCGCGGGCGGCACCGTGTTGACGGTATCCGGCCCGATCAGTTCCTCGACATAGAGCACGTCGCTGTAGGCCTTGTTCTTGGTGCCGGTCGAGGCCCAGAGCAGCCGCTGTGGTTTGGCGCCCTTGGCCGCCAGCTTTTGCCAGCGAGCGTCGGTGAACGCCTTCTTGTAATGCTGATAGGCCATCTTGGCGTTGGCGATGGCGACCTTGCCTTGCAGCGCCTTGAGCCGGGCCTTTTCCGCCGGATCGTTGGCCTTGGCGATGGCGTCGTCGAGTTGCTTGTCGACCGCGCTGTCGATGCGGCTGACGAAGAAGCTGGCGACGCTGGCGACGTGGGACGGATTGCCGCCTTTGCTCACATACTCTTCCAAGCCGGCAAGGTAGGCTTCCGCAACCTCCTGATAGACCTTCTGCGAGAACAGCAGCGTGATGTTGACGCTGATGCCCTGCGCGGTCAGGTGCCGAATGGCGGGAAGACCTTCCGGCGTCGCCGGTACCTTGATCATCAGGTTGGGCCGCTTGACCTCGGCCCAGAGCCGTTCGGCCTCGGCGATGGTGCCTTCCGTGTCGTTGGCGAGATAGGGCGAGACTTCGAGACTGACGTAGCCGTCCGCGCCCTTGAGGCTGTCATAAACCGGCTGCAGCACGTCGGCGGCGTTCTGGATGTCCTCGACGGCCACCGCCTCGAACAGGGCCGTGACCGGACGGTCAGCCTGCTTCAGCGCCTTGGCGATGGCACTGTCGTATTCGTCGGAGGAGCCGATGGCCTTCTCGAAGATCGCCGGATTTGAGGTGACGCCGCGCACGCCGTCGTCGTCGATCAGCTTCTTGAGGTCACCTTTGGCAATGAATCCGCGGGCGAGGAAGTCGAGCCATACGGCCTGGCCGTGCTTTTGCAGTGCTTTGACGGGATTCATGATGCCTTGTTCGCTGTGAGGAGGAGGGCAGGTTCCATCATGTGTTCTGCCCTGCGGCCGAATTTTGTCAACCGATCCGAAGAGGGAGCAACCGGTCGGAGGCATCTGGGGATGCCGGATGGGCGTCCGGTTGCGGTGCGGATGGCCGGAGTTGACGCATGGCGCGGCAAAGGGTTCCCTGGCCATGCCAGGGACGCGGTCGCAATTTCGTGAGGCGGGGAGGCCGGGTTAACGCAGCCCGGCGTTGATCTTGTCCAGAGCCTTCGAACCCGGACACAGCTCGGGTTCGTTGAGCTGGTTCAGCGGCATCGCCACCGTATTGAAGTGGCGGTGCAGGTCGTCGGCCTCGCCGTCGACATAAAGCAGCCCTGTGACGATCCGGCCCCTGGCGGCTTCCTGTTGCAGGAAGTTCATTGCAGCCAGCCGGTCGGAGGGATCATAGTCGTCGTTGAGCTTGCGCAGCGTCAGCACCGAGCCGTCGTGCTGGGTGACCTCGACCACTTTACCGGGCTCGTAATCCACCGTGATGGCATCGCGGCCGATCATGATGTCGAGCGCATTCACCGCCTCGTTATGGGCGCGGACGTAATCGAGGCTCTTGGTCGAGCCGGGATGATTGTTGAAGGCGATACACGGCGAGATCACGTCGATGAAAGCCGCGCCGCGATGCGCGATCGCGGCCTTGATGATCGGCACCAGTTGCGTCTTGTCACCGGAGAACGAGCGCGCCACAAAGGTTGCGCCGAGTTGCAGTGCCATCGCTACCAGATCGATGGCGTTGTCGGTGTTGACCGCTCCCTTCTTCGATTTCGAACCGCGATCGGCAGTGGCGGAGAATTGCCCCTTGGTCAGACCGTAGACGCCGTTGTTCTCGACAATATAGGTCATGTTGACGCCGCGCCGCAGCGCGTGCGCGAACTGGCCGAAGCCGATCGAGGCGGAATCGCCGTCGCCGGAGATGCCGAGATAGATCAGATCGCGGTTGGCGAGGTTGGCACCGGTCAGCACCGAGGGCATGCGTCCATGCACCGAGTTGAAACCGTGCGATGCGCCGAGAAAATAAGTCGGCGTTTTCGACGAGCAGCCGATGCCGGAGATCTTCGCCACGCGATGCGGCTCGATCGCCAACTCAAATGATGCCTCGATGATCGCCGCCGAAATCGAGTCGTGACCGCAGCCGGCGCACAGCGTCGACGTCGCCGCCTCATAGTCGCGCCGCGTGTAGCCGAGTGCGTTTTTCGGCAGCGAGGGGTGATGGAATTTCGGCTTGGTCAGATAGGTCATGACATCGCCTTTCGCAACGGCGTGACTTTCAAGGCGTCGAGTCGATCACCGATCGCGGCGGAAATGAAGCGGGCGGTGATCGAGGTGCCGTCGTAATGCAGGATCGGCACCAGTCGCACCGGATCGATATCGAGTTCGTTGACGATCAGCGAACGGAGTTGCGCGTCGCGGTTCTGCTCGACGACGAAGACGAAGTCGTGATCCGCGATGAAGCTCGCGACGTCCTGATGGAACGGGAAGGCCCGCACCCGCATCAGGTCCAGCGTGTGGCCGCGCGCGGTGAGGATTTCGGCCGCTTCATGCATCGCCGGCGCGGTCGAGCCGTAATAGATCACGCCGAAACGCGTCGGCTTGCCGGCATCATGTCGCAGCGGACGCGGCAGGATGCCCTTGGCGGTTTCGTGCTTGCGCAACAGCCGCTGCATTCCCTCGACATAATCCACACCTTCCTCGGAATATTTGGCGCGGGCGTCGTGTGAGGTGCCGCGTGTGAAATAGCCACCCTTGGTGGGGTGCGTGCCGGGGTAGGTGCGGAACGGAATGGCGTCGCCGTCAACGTCGGTGTAGCGGCCGAAATCCTTGCCGGCCTCGAGGTCCGCGGCGGTCATCACCTTGCCGCGATCATAGAGGCGGGCGTCGTCCCATTGCAGCGGGCGGCTCAGCCGATGGTTCATGCCGATATCGAGATCGAGCAGCACGAACACCGGCGTTTGCAGTCGGTCGGCATAGTCGAACGCACCGGCGGTGAATTCGAACGCCTCGGCGGCATCTTCCGGCATCAGCAGGATATGCTTGGTATCGCCGTGCGACGCGTAAGCGCAGTTGATCAGGTCGCATTGCTGAGTACGCGTTGGCATTCCGGTCGAGGGACCAGCACGCTGCACGTCGATGATGACCGACGGAATTTCCGCGAAATAAGCGAAGCCGAACAATTCTTGCATCAGCGAGATGCCAGGTCCGGAGGTGGCAGTGAAAGCGCGCGCGCCGTTCCATGCCGCGCCGACCACCATGCCGATGGAGGCGATTTCGTCTTCAGCCTGGACGATGGCGTACCGCGCTTCGCCGGTCGCGGGATCGTGGCGATACTTGCCGCAGAACTTGGTGAAATTCTCCGCCACCGACGAGGACGGCGTGATCGGATACCAGGCGCACACCGTTGCGCCGCCATAGACCGCGCCGAGCGCGGCGGCGGCATTGCCTTCGATCAGGATGCGGTCGCCGACCTTGTCGGAACGCTTCAGCTTGAGCCCGATCGGGCACTTGAAGTTGGCTTCGGCGTAGGCGCGGCCGAGATGCAGCGCGTGGATGTTGGGCTGGATCAGCTTTTCCTTGCTGCGATACTGCTCGCCGACCAGCTTCTCCAGCTCGGTGATGTCCATATCGAGCAGCGCCGACAGCGCGCCTATGCAGATGATGTTTTTGAACAGTTGGCGCTGGCGCGGATCCGAGTATTCCTTGTTGCAGATTGCGGTCAGCGGAATGCCGATCAGATTGATGTCGGTGCGTGGTTTGCCGGGCGGCATCGCGCGCGTCGAATCGTAGACCAGATAACCGTCCGGTTCGATCGAGGCGACATCGGCGTTGTAGGTCTGCGGATTCATCGCCACCATGATGTCGGTGCCGCCGCGCGCGCCGAGATGGTTCGCTTCGGTGACGCGAACTTCGTACCAGGTCGGCAGGCCCTGAATGTTCGAGGGGAAGA
Source organism: Hyphomicrobiales bacterium (assembly GCA_017305535.1). Taxonomy (GTDB): domain Bacteria; phylum Pseudomonadota; class Alphaproteobacteria; order Rhizobiales; family Xanthobacteraceae; genus 62-47. The sequence goes on from JAFKKN010000003.1 coordinate 527,953, forward strand.
CGTTGCGCGGTGACATCGGAATGCCCATCCGCATGATGGCGCGGGCGAACATCTCGTTGGCGCTTGCGGAGCCCGAGCCATTGACGTTGGCAAAACGGATGACGAAATCGTTGACAGCGGTTAGCGGCATGCCGGGCCTGCGTGAGTCATTTCGATGAAATACTTGTTCATGTCCCAAGCGCCGGTGGGGCACCGTTCAGCGCACAGCCCGCAATGAAGGCAGACGTCCTCGTCCTTCGCCATGATGCGACCGGTCTTGAGCCCGTCGGCGATGTAGATGTCCTGGGTCAGGTTGAGCGCGGGGGCGTGCAACCGTTCGCGCAACTCGCCTTCCTCGCCGTTCTCGGTGAAGGTGATGCAGTCCATCGGGCAGATGTCGACGCAGGCGTCGCATTCGATGCATAGCGGCGCGGAGAATACCGTCTCGACGTCGCAGTTCAGGCAGCGTCCGGCTTCGGCGAGCGCCAGCTTGGCGTCGAAACCGAGCTCGACTTCGGCCTTGATGCTGCTAAGCGCGGTGGCATTGTCACGATGCGGCACCGCGTAGCGCTGGTCCGGCATGATCTCGCTTTTGTAACTCCACTCGTGGATGCCCATCTTCTGGTTCACCACGGTGACGGCGGGCAGCGGCCGCTCGGCAATGTTCTCGCCGTGCAGCATCTTGTCGATGGACACCGCGACCTCATGGCCGTGCGCCACCGCCCAGATGATGTTCTTGGGGCCGAACGCGGCATCGCCGCCGAAGTACACCTTGGGATTGGTGGACTGGAAGGTGACCTTGTCGACCTTTGGCATGCCCCATTCGTCGAAAGCGATGCCGGCATCGCGTTCGATCCACGGGAAGGCATTCTCCTGGCCGACAGCCACCAGCACGTCGTCGCATTCGAACGTCACGTCCGGTTCGCCGGCCGGGACCAGTTTGCGGCGGCCTTTAGCGTCGTACTCGGCCTTGACCCTCTCGAACACCACGCCGGTAAGTTTGCCGCCCTTGTGCAGGAATTCTTTCGGCACAAGGAAATTGTGGATCGGGATGCCCTCGCGCGCGGCATCTTCCTTTTCCCACGGCGAGGCCTTCATCTCCTCGAAACCGGAACGCACCACCACCTTGACGTCCTCGCCGCCGAGGCGGCGCGCGGAGCGGCAGCAGTCCATCGCGGTGTTGCCGCCGCCGAGCACGATGACACGCTTGCCGATGGAATGGATGTGATCGAACGAGACACTGGAAAGCCAGTCGATGCCGATATGGATGTTGGCGGCAGCTTCCTTGCGGCCGGGAATGTCGAGGTCGCGCCCGCGCGGCGCACCGGAGCCGACCACGATGGCGTCGTAGCCATCAGCGAGCAGTGCTTTCATGCTGTCGATGCGCGTGCCACCGCGAAAATCGACGCCGAGATCGAGGATGTAGTTGGTTTCCTCGTCAATCACGCTGTCGGGCAGGCGGAATTTCGGAATCTGCGTGCGCATCATGCCGCCGGCGCGGGTATCGCCGTCGAACACCACGCAGTCATAACCGAGCGGCGCGAGATCGCGCGCCACGGTGAGCGAGGCGGGACCGGCGCCGATCAGGGCGATGCGCTTGCCGTTCTTCGTCGAGGCCTTCTTCGGCAGACGATCCTTGATGTCGTCCTTGTAGTCGGCGGCGACGCGTTTGAGTCGGCAGATTGCCACGGGCTCATGTTCGACGCGGTCGCGACGACAGGCCGGTTCGCACGGACGGTCGCAGGTGCGCCCGAGAATTCCCGGAAACACGTTCGATTTCCAATTGATCATGTAGGCATCGCTGTAGCGGCCCGCGGCGATCAATCGGATATATTCAGGAACCGGCGTGTGTGCCGGACAGGCCCATTGGCAATCGACCACTTTGTGAAAATAGTCAGGCGCCGAGATATCGGTCGGTTTCATTCCCATCCCAAATCCGCGCTTCGGAAGGTGGGCTCAGTCGCGCGGTCTTTCGCAGTTTTCGAGCGTTCGTTGTCCCGCTCTTGTTGCTTCTCGTTTGGATCATGGTCTTAGAAGTATAATAATTCAATATGATCCACAGCGGAGTGCAAATGCATTTTTAAGTGATCGGAAAGCATGAGGCGCGTCGTCGCGGATCGAGTTCTGTCGCGCTGCAACATAGCCATTCGAGACGCGCGGGGCCGATGCGCGTTAGGCGCAGACAAGTTCACGGTGGGGCTTGGTGTTCTAGAGATCGCTTTTCGCGAGATCCCACATCAGTCGATAGATGCCGGACGAGATGATCTGGCCCGCGCCGGCGAGATCCAGTGGATCGAAACGCAGCGCCATTGCCATTGAGACCGGCTTCACGTCCGTTCCGTCGATTAGCACGAACCAGTCGCCCGCGCCGGGATTCGGGCCGTCGTCGGTGAGCGATTTCGACAGCGCGGGATCGCTCTCCAGAAGATGCATCGAAATGCCGCCTTCCAGCATCTCGGGATCGAGCCGGGGCGCCAGAAAGGCGTGGAGTTTGTCGGCGTCGATCGGACGCAGCCGAATGATACCGAGTACGGCGCCGCGCCCTTGTCCTTTGCTCATGGTGATGCGCGCCACCGCGCGGATCATGTTGCGGAAGCGGGCGATATTCTGCTTCGACCAGTCGGTCTGGTTGGCGAGCGCGGTGCGATAGGCGGGACTATCCAGCACCTCGAAGGTCGCGGTGGAATACAGGCTCAGATATTTCGGGTTGCCGGCATGGGCGATGTAGCGCCGCGCCTCGACGAAACCATCGATGCCGACGCGTTCGGCGATGTGTTCGCGATCGTACCAGCGGTTGAAATCCGCCTGGTCGGTGGAATCGATATCCATCGAGGTGAGCAGCATTCCCTTGGCGACGATCGGCATTGGCGGGCGTCCTTACATCGAGTGATCTCAAAGCGAATGGTGGGCCACGAGATCCGCGGTTGCCTTGATGACGGCATCGCGGATGCCGGGATCGTACAACGAATGCCCAGCGCCTTCGATGATACGAATTTCCGATGTCGGCCACGCCGCCGCGAGCGCGTGCGATGTCGATGGCGGGCACAAGTGGTCGTAACGGCCCTGCACGATGATGCCGGGAATGCCGTGCAGGCGCGGCGCATCCGCGAGCAATTGTCCCGGCGCCATGAAGCAATCGTTGAAGAAGTAGTGCGCTTCCATGAACGGCGTCGACGGCAGCGGCCGCGACGATGTCAGCGATGCAAGATCGAGCCGCGTCTGTTTCGGGGCATGTTCGGAGAGGATACGTTCGGTGTCGTGCCAGGCCCGCGCGGCCGGCCCATGGATCGCCGGATCGGGGTCGAGGATGCGCCGCCAATAGGCATTGAGCGGCTCTGTGCGCTCCTGCGGCGTCAATAGGCTGAGAAAGTCGTCGTTGAGGCCAGGATAGAGACGCGGTAGCACATCGCAGAAAGCCGCGTCGACCTCCGCGCGGGTGCCGAGAAACGTCGCGCGCAACACGATGCCGCTGACGCGTTTGGGGTGGGCCTCGGCGTAGGCCAATGCCAGCGTGGCGCCCCACGAGCCGCCACTGACGAGCCACTGCTTGATGCCGAGCGCGTCGCGGATCGCTTCCATGTCGGCGATCAGGTGCGGCAACGTGTTGGCGTCGCGGCTGCCTTTCGGGCGGCTGCGTCCGCAACCGCGTTGGTCGAACAGCACCGCCCGGCAGCGTTTCGGATCGAACAGCTTGCGGTGGTCGGGCTGGCAACCGCTGCCGGGGCCGCCGTGCAGATATACCGCCGGCATGCCATCGGGATTGCCGACCGTCTCGACGTAAATTTCATGGCCATCGCTGACCGGTAGCATTTGGGTGGTCAGCGGCGCGTAAGGGTCGGCGCATTCGCTCGGCTGCGGTCCACCTGCGTCAGGCATCATCGGTTGCATTCGCCCATAGTTATAGCCTCGCCTACCTGCGCGGCACGGATATCCATGAGCAACTTACGGCGATTCAGATCAAGACCATTGCAGTTTCTGATTTGATGATGCGCCGCAGAGACTGGACAAAGATTGTCGCGGTGCAGCAATTTTGCATTTTGACGTCCGCGCAAGGCGTCAAATCAAGGTCGCATCTGACGGGTGGCAATCTGGCCTGAAACGCCGTAACGCTCGGAGAGCGGCGGCGGACAAGACCGTGATCGAGGATGGAGCAAGTTGATGGACAACCTTTGGCGTCTCCCGGCAACCGAACTGGCCGCGCTGGTTCGTTCGCGAAAAGTATCGGCGGTGGAGGCGGCGAAGGCGGCGTTGGCGCGGCTCGAAGCGGTCAATCCGAAGATCAATGCGGTGGTCGACTATCGGCCGGACGATACGCTGGCGCAGGCGGCGGCGGTGGACAAGACCATCGCCGAGGGCAAGGACCCCGGCGTACTGGCCGGTGTGCCAATCACCATCAAGGTCAATGTCGATCAGGCCGGCTTCGCCACCACCAACGGCATCAAGGCGCAGCGCGATCACATTGCCAAGGAAGACAATCCCGTCGTGGCGAATATGCGGCGCGCCGGCGCGGTGATCGTCGGGCGCACCAACACGCCGGCATTTTCGTTCCGCTGGTTCGCCAACAATCAATTGCATGGTCATACCAAGAACCCGCGCGATCCGAGCCGTACCCCGGGCGGTTCGTCGGGTGGTGCGGGATCGGCCACCGCCGCCGGCATCGGTCATATCGGTCATGGCACCGACATCGCCGGATCGGTGCGCTATCCGGCTTATGCTTGCGGTATTCACGGCTTGCGGCCGACGCTCGGGCGTATCGCGGCTCACAACCTGTCGCTGCCGGAGCGGCCGTTGTGCCCGCAGATTTCGGCCGTGTCCGGTCCGCTGGCACGTACCATCGGCGACTTGCGCATCGCGCTGGCCGCGATGTCGCAACAGGACGTGCGCGATCCATGGTGGGTGCCGGCGCCGCTGGAAGGGCCGCCGATGCCGCGTCGCGCCGCGCTGTGCCTGCGGCCCGATGGACTCGAAACCGTTCCCGAAGTCGTCGATGCATTGAAGGACTCCGCACGTCGGCTGCAAAGCGCCGGCTGGACGGTGGAGGAGGTCGCGAATACGCCGCCGCTCAACGAGGCCGCCGAGTTGCAACGCAAATTCTGGCTCGGAGACGGTTTCGAGGCGATGCTGGCGGCAGCCGAAAAGGAAGGTGACCCCGGCGCGCTGGCGTGCCTGCGCGGCAGCCGCGACAAGGTCTATCCGCTCGACGCGGCGGGGCTCTCGGCGATCGTGCAGCGGCGCGCCGCGTTGACGCGCGCGTGGCAACTTTTCCTGCAAGATTATCCGGTGCTGGTGATGCCGGTGTCCGGCGAACTGCCGTTCGAGGATCAACTCGATCTCAAGGACGATGCATCGTTCGCGCGGGTGTGGCGGGCGCAGATGCCGCAGGTCGGCATTCCCTTCATGGGATTGCCGGGCCTGACGGTAACGACCGGGCTGGTCGGGCGCGTGCCGGTCGGCGTGCAGGTGGTGGCGGGGCGTTATCGCGAAGACCTGTGCCTGCTCGCCGGTGAGGCGATCGAGGCCGGAGGCACCCCGTCGTCGCCAGTCGATCCGGTTGGTTGAGGAGACGCGAGCGATGACAGGCATCTTCGATTTCTCGGCTCGCGCGCTCGATGGGCATGAGGTGGCGCTGAAGGAGTTCGAGGGCAAGGCGCTATTGATCGTCAACACTGCCAGCGCCTGCGGTTTCACTCCGCAATATAAGGGCCTTGAAGACCTCTATCGTCAGTATGCGCCACGCGGTTTCGCGGTACTCGGCTTCCCCTGCAACCAGTTCGGGCAGCAGGAACGAGGCAATTCGGCGGAGATCGCGGCGTTCTGCGACAGCAGATACGCGGTGACGTTTCCGATGTTCGAGAAGATCGAGGTCAACGGCGATGCCGCGCACCCGTTGTACAAATTTCTGAAACGTGAGAAAGCGGGCCTGCTCGGCCCGTCGATCAAGTGGAATTTCACCAAATTCCTGATCGACAAGGCGGGCAGGGTGGTGGCACGGCATCCGCCGACCACGCGACCCGAAAGTCTGACCAGGGAAATCGAGGCGCTGCTTTGAACGAGAACACCAATCCATCGCCGGCTCAACTGCCGGACCGGCTGTCCACCGATCCGCGTAGTCCGTACTACAACGCCGATCTGCTCGCCTACGATATCGGCGTGCGCTTCAAGGGCGTCGAGAAGAATAACGTCGAGGAATATTGCGTCAGCGAGGGCTGGATTCGCGTGCCGGCCGGCGCCGCCAAGGATCGCCACGGCAATCCGCTGACCATCAAGCTGAGCGGTTCGGTCGAGCCGTATTTCCGCGATGGCGCAAGCTGATCGGCGCAAGAGGATTTACGATGTCGGTTCGCATTGTCGACGTGCGCGAGGTGACGAAGCCGATCGCCTCCGCGATCCGCAACGCCTATATCGATTTCTCGAAGATGACGACGAGCCTCGTGGCCGTCGTCACCAATGTCGAACGCAACGGCAAGCCGGTGGTCGGCTATGGCTTCAACTCGAACGGTCGTTATGGACAGGGCGGATTGATCCGCGAGCGTTTCGCGAAGCGGATCACCGAAGCAGACCCGGCAACCTTGCTTGATGCGAGCGGCGGTAATCTCGATCCGGATAAAGTCTGGGCCGCGTTGATGTCGAACGAGAAGCCGGGCGGTCACGGCGAACGTTCGGTCGCGGTCGGCACCATCGACATGGCGGTATGGGATGCGGTGGCGAAGATCGCGGACAAGCCGTTGTTTCGCTTGCTCGCGGAACGTCATGGCCGCAACGCCGATCCGCGCGTGTTCGTCTATGCGGCGGGCGGCTATTACTATCCCGGCAAGGGTCTCGACAAACTGCGGCAGGAGATGCGTGGCTATCTCGATCGCGGCTACAGCGTGGTCAAGATGAAGATCGGCGGCGCGTCGCTCGACGAAGATCGCGAACGCATCGAAGCGGTGTTGAAGGAGATCGGATCGCAGGCGCAGTTAGCGGTGGACGCCAACGGCCGCTTCGATCTCGAAACCGCGATCGCTTATGCCAAGATGCTGCGCGATTATCCGCTGTTCTGGTACGAAGAAGCCGGCGATCCTCTTGATTATCAGTTGCAGGCGGCGCTTGCGGAGTTCTATCCGGGACCGATGGCGACTGGCGAAAACCTGTTCAGCCATCAGGATGCGCGCAATCTCATTCGCTACGGCGGGATGCGGTCGGATCGCGACTTCCTGCAATTCGATTGCGCGTTGTCGTATGGGCTTTGCGAGTATCAGCGCACGCTGGCGATGTTGAAGACGCACGGCTGGTCGCCGTCGCGTTGCATTCCGCACGGCGGTCATCAGATGTCGCTGAATATCGCGGCGGGTCTCGGGCTTGGCGGCAACGAGAGCTATCCCGACCTGTTCCAGCCCTATGGCGGATTCCCCGATGGCGTGAAGGTCGAGAACGGTTACATCACCATGCCGGAGTTGCCGGGCATCGGCTTCGAGGGCAAGGCCGATCTTGCCACCGAAATGCGGGCGCTTGCGGCCTAGTTTTGGCGACGGGATTCTTGCGGCGATACGAAGGCGCGATTGTGGCGCCGAATCCGGTGCTGAACCGGGCTTTCCGACACGTTTCAATCTTAAAATAATTCGCCGAACGACCGGTCCGAGGATTGCAATGCGGGACAAAGTCCGCAAACTGTCCTCGCCGTCGGAACGAAGATCAACAGGGGGACGGATGCAGGTGCCGTTGCGGCCGGAGATCGACACCGGAACCGGAGCCACGTCCGATGAACGCGCGCGTGCCATGATCGAGATCGATCGCGTCTCGAAGCGTTTTGAAACGTCGGGCCGCAAGAGCCACCTCGCGCTCGCCGATATCAACCTCACCGTTAATGACGGCGCGTTCGTCTCGATCCTCGGGCCGTCCGGTTGCGGCAAGTCCACCTTGCTTTACATCGTCGGCGGCTTTGTCGCACCGAGCGAAGGCGTCGCTCGCATGAAAGGTGCGGCAATCACCGGACCCGGACCCGACCGCGGACCGGTGTTTCAGGAGTTCGCGCTGTTTCCGTGGAAGACGGTGCTCGGCAATGTGATGTACGGGCTGCGGCAGCAAGGCGTGAAGCGCACGGAAGCGGAAGCGCAGAGCCTGCGGCTGATCGAGATGGTCGGGCTCAAGGGCTTTGAGCATTTCTATCCGAAGGAATTGTCCGGCGGCATGAAGCAACGCGTGGCGATCGCGCGCACACTGGCCTATCGCCCGTCGGTGTTGCTGATGGACGAGCCGTTCGGCGCGCTCGATGCGCATACACGCACGCGCTTGCAGAATGATCTGCTCAACATCTGGGAACGCGACCGCAAGACGGTGCTGTTCGTCACGCATTCGGTCGAAGAGGCGGTGTTCCTCTCCGACAAGGTGGTGGTGATGACGCGCGCGCCGGGGCGTATCAAGGAGATCGTCGATATCGATCTGTCGCGTCCGCGCGTTCGCGCCGAGTTGCTGCTGGATTCGCGTTATCAGAAATACGTCGTCGATATCGAGCGGATGATCGACGACGGCCGCGACGATGCGGAGCACCCGTGACGTCCGCGCGCAACATCATCGCGACGCTGTCGCCGCTGTTGGCGTGTCTCGGGCTACTGGCGGTGTGGCAGGTTGTGGCGCTCTGGCTCGATACCGAAAGTTTCCCCACGGCATGGCATGCTTTGCAGACCGTGCCGCAAATTCTCGGCGATCCCGAGCAGCTTCTCAATATTCTCGACTCGATTCGCCGCATGGTGATCGGGTTTTCGCTGGCGGTTTTGATCTCGATTCCGCTCGGGCTCGCGATGGGGCGCAGCGCGCGCGTGTCGGCATTCTTCAATCCGCTGCTGATGATGATCTATCCGGTGCCGAAGGCGGCGCTGATGCCGATTATCATGTTGTGGCTCGGCGTCGGCGATGCGTCGAAGACGCTGGTGATCTTCCTCGGCGTCAGCCTGCCGGTGATCTATCACTCCTTTCAGGGGGCGAAAGCGGTCGAGGAGAAGATGCTGTGGTCCGGCGCGGCGATGGGACTGAACGGCCTGCAACGCATGCTGCGCATCGTGTTGCCGGCGGCGCTGCCGGAAATCCTCACCGGCTGCCGCACCGGGCTGGTGCTGGCGCTGATCACCATGGTCACCAGCGAGATGATCGCGCGGCAGTCGGGGGCGGGCAACATCCTGTTCAACGCCATGGACATGGCGCAATACGACACCGTGTTCGCGATGATCATCATCATCGGCGCGCTCGGCATCGTGCTGGATGCGGCGTTCGACAAGCTGCGTTGGCGGCTGGTGAAGTGGGCCGAGCCGCATCAGGAAATTTTGCTGGGGGCGTCATGAGTACGCAACGCCTCGCCACGGTCCTGATGGGGGCGCTGCCGATTCTGTTCGTGCTGGCGATCTGGCAGGCGCTGTGCAGTTTCGGTTTTGCGCCGCCGTCGCTGCTGCCGCCGCCGGGAAAAGTGTTTTTGCGGCTGGCGCAGCAACTTGGCAGCCTCGGTTTTCTCGACGACATTCTGGCGACGATGATCCGGCTGTTCGCGGGTTTCCTGATCGCGGTGGTGCTTGGCGTCGGCATCGGGCTTGCGGCGGCGGTGGTGCCGGCGATCAACGCGGTGGTGCGGCCGCTGGTGCAGGTGCTGGCGCCGCTGCCGAAGGTCGCACTCTATCCGGCGCTGATTATCCTGTTCGGTTTCGATCACGCCTCGAAGATCACGCTGGTGACGCTGGATGCGTTGTTTCCGATCCTGCTCTCGACCTATTACGGCGCGTCGATGGTGGAGCAGAAGCTGGTGTGGTCGGCGCTCGCCGCCGGGACGCCGCGCTGGCAGATCCTGTTCAAGGTGATCGCGCCCGCCGCGCTGCCGTCGATCCTTACCGGCTGTCGCATCGGGCTGGTGATTTCCTGCATCGTGGTGTTTCTCGCCGAGATGATCTCGTCGACCGACGGGCTCGGCCATTTGCTGGTCGGCGCGGCGCGTACATTTCAGACGGTGGATATGTTCGTACCGCTGATCACGATTTCGCTGTTGGGACTGATGCTGAACGGGTTGCTCTACGGCCTGCGCAAGTATCTGCTGCGTGGGTTTCCGGAGGTGTGAACTCTGAAATTGAAATGGGCAGTTTGCGCGGTGTGCAGATCGATATTTTTCGAGTCTGTGTCATTAAGACGTGGATGGCCGGGACAAGCCCGGCCATGACGCCGGAGGGGTGATCTTTGGCTGGGAATCAGCATGCTCTTGAATCTTTGGCTGCTCGTCGGGAGAGCTTTCGGTCGGATTTGCTCTCTCATCTCGTCATGGCCGGGCTTGTCCCGGCCATCCACGTTCGAATGAGATTAGACGAAGCCGCCTTTGATCCTCTACGACAACCGTAAATCCAGCAGCCGTCGGCCTTCGCCCTTGAGCAGTTTCTTCACCGCATTCGAGGCCACCACTTCGTCGTCGTTGGCGTAGGCTTCGTGGTTTTTCTCGATGTCGTCGAGGCGGTAGAGGTAATTGACCATCACGCCGGCGGATTCGCGCAGGCCCTTCGGGGACACATCGCCGAGCCAGTTGATCTGCTCCAGCCGCGCGCCGTTGCCGAGGTGGAAGCGCGCCACCGGGTCCACCGGTTTTCCGCGCGGATTCTTTGCCTTGAGGAAATAATATGCCGCCAGCGGTTCGATCACCGCGCGCAGCTTCTCCACCAATTCGGGATCGTTGATCCAGTTGTCGTCATCGAGATGCGCGAGCAGGGCGCGATCGTCGTCGCCGAGCGGCAGTTCCGGTTCGCGCTTCAGCCAGCGCATGAAGCCCGGCACCGGCGACAGCGTGACGAAGCTGTCGAGCTTCGGCAGTTCGCGGCGCAGCTCCTCCACCACCTGCTTGATCAGGAAGTTGCCGAAGGAAATGCCGGCAAGCCCGCGCTGGGTGTTGGAGATCGAATAGAACACGGCGGTGCGCGCACGCTCGATCGGCACCGGCACGCGGTCCTTCGCCAGCAGCGGCGCGATGGCGCCAGGAATGCCGTCGGTCAGCGCCACTTCGACGAAGATCAGCGGCTCGTCCGGCAATGCCGGATGGAAGAAGGCGTAGCAGCGCCGGTCCACCGGATCGATGCGGCGGCGCAGATCGTCCCAGTCGTGAATCTCGTGCACCGCCTCATAGCGGATGACTTTTTCGAGAATGTTGGCGGGGCTCGACCAGTGAATACGGCGCAGCACGAGAAATCCTCGATTGAACCACGACATGAACAGGTGTTCGAGATCGCGATTGACCGTGTCGAGGTCCTTGCGATCCTTGCTCAGATTGAGCAGATCTGCGCGCATCGCGACCAGTTCGCCGGTGCCGCCGGGCGCGCGGTTGAGGCGGCGGAACAATTCCTGTCGCCGCGGCTCGGAGGCGAAGTGCAGGCTGCCGCCCGCGCCGCCGACGCCGCTGCGCCACAGCTCGATCGCCTTTTCCACCTTGTCGCGGTCGGGGCCGAAGGCGCTGGCCAGCGCTTCGAAGAACGCGGTGCGGTCGGCGTCGTCGAGCCCGCGATAGGCATCGAGCACATCGCGCGCCAATACGGTGCCGGAAGCTTCGCCGCGGCCGGAGAGCAGTCCCTCGCACAGCGCCACCATGCCGCCGGCATTCACCGGCGCGGCGCTGCTCCATCCGCTTCGCCGCAACAGGCTGCGGCCGCGTTCGGAAATCGATGCCAGGAGATCGGAGAAGAAATCATTGTTCATGGGCACGGGCACTCTCGCAGCGCATTGTGATCCGATTGCGACGCGCGGCATTCTATGCGGCATTCTCCAGCATACAAAGCATATTGCCTGATCATTTGAGGCATGAAAGACTTGTTTCAAGAACAGGTGAACAAACAAAATTGAGGGAGAGGGCGATGCGGGGACGCGCGATCGGCGATTTCGTGATGGGCGGCGCGATGGCCGTGGGGTTGATCGTCGGCGGCTTGACCGTGGGTATGGCGACGCCGGCCCAGGCGCAGCAGACCATCCGCGTCGGCTGGACCATTCCGGCCGAGGAAGCGAAATACTGGATGATGCGGCGGCCGACCGAATTTCCCGACATCGGCAAGGCCTACAAGATCGAGTGGGTGCAATTTCAGGGCACCGCGCCGATGACGCAGGCGCTCGCCGCCGGCGCGCTGGATTGCGCGACCCAGGGTGTCTTGTCGCTGGCGCAGGGCGCGGCGTCCGGCAACCTGAAGGCCTACATCGTCGCGCAGCACGTTTATGAAAAGCCGGGCGGGTTCTCGGTGTATTGGGCGGTGAAGGATGATTCCCCGATCAAGACCATCGCCGACCTCAAGGGCAAGACCATGGCGATCAACGTGCTCGGCTCCGGCATCTACGGGCCGATGGCGTTGCTGCTGAAACAGAACGGCGTCGATCCGGAAAAGGACATCAAGCTGGTCGAACTCGGCTTCTCATTGTCGGAGGACGCGGTGCGCTCGGGTCGCGTTGATGCCGCGCCGATGAACCAGCCGTTCGCCGCGCGCTCCGAGGCCAAGGGCGGCATGCGCAAGCTGTTCTCGCTGTCGGAGCAGCAGAAGAACATCGTGCACATTCTCGACGCCTGCCGTGCCGATTTTGTCGACAAGAATCCGGATCTGGTGAAAGCCTATGTCCGCGACCTCACGCTCGGCATGAAGAAGGCACTCGCCAATCGCGACGAAACGCTGAAGGTGGTCAACGAAGTCATGAAGGCGCCGATCCCGGTGCTGGACACCTATCTGTTGAAGGACAACGATTTCGGCCGCGACCCCGGCGCCGCACCGAACTTCCCGGCGATCCAGCAGATGCTCGACACCTACGCCGCGACGGGGATGATCCCGAAGAGGCTGGACGTCAACCAGTTCAGGAAGGAAGGCATCGTCGCGCCGTTGCAGTAGGGATGGAGGTCGTCCCCGCCTGCGCGGGGACGACGCCTGGGCGCTGCGTTTGTTCTCGTCATGCCCGGGCTTGTCCCGGGCATCCACGTCTTTAGCGGCGCGGATATAGGAAGGACGTGGATGGCCGGAATAAATCCGGCCATGACGGCTGATGTTTTGTGCCTGCTGTGATCTGCCCGTGGTCGTTGAGACGCCGGTTTTCGCCTCATCCCGTCCGCGTGCGGTCGATCAGCAGATCCAGTGCGTGCTTGATGGTGGCGCGCTCGGCGTCCGTAAATTGCTTCAGCAATTCCGCCTCATGCACCTTGGCGGCGGCGAGCACCGGCGCGGCGCGGGTGCGGCCCTTCGCGGTGAGGTGCAAGGTGACGCGGCGGCGATCGTCGGCGGTGGTGCGGCGCTTCAGCAGGCCGTCGCGCTCCATGCGGTCGAGCACCTTGGTCAATCGCGGCTGCTTCATCAGCGCCATCGCCGCCAGTTCGCCGACCGACAGCCCCTCGACGTCCATCAGGCAGGCCAGCACGCGCCATTCCGGCACCGACAGCTTCCATTCACTGAGCCGGGCGTGGAATTCGTTGGAGACGTTGAAACTGGCACGCGCCAAAAGATAGGCGAGATAGTTGCGGGCAAAACTGTCGCTGGAGAGCGGCGGCGCGCGGCGCAGCGGATCGATGCGGCGCAATTGCCCGGAGTGAAACAGCAACGGCTCGTGATTGCGCTCCACCATGCGCACAACTTCGCCGACGAGAATCGTGTGATCGCCGCCAGGATAGCGCGCCCAGGCGCGGCACTCGAAAATGGGCGCCAGCCCCTCGATCAGCGGCGCGCCGGTCTCGCCGGGCGCATGCGTGAGGCCGGCGAACTTGTCGATGCCGCGACTGCCGAAGCGCAGCGCGAGGTCACGATGATCGGCGCCGAGAAAATGCACGGCGAACGCGTCCGCCGCGACGAACGGATCGTGATTGGGCGACGACTTCGCCACGCTCCACGACACCAGCGGCGGCGCCAGCGACACCGACGAAAACGAATTTGCCGTCATGCCGATGGGGTGGTCGCCATGGGTGGCGGTCACCACCGCGACGCCGGTCGGAAACTGGCCAAGGGCCTTGCGGAAGGCGGCAGGATCGAGCGCGGCGGGGTTGCCGTCGACCGGGATGGATTTGGTCCCGGACGTCTCACCGGATTTCCTGGGTGCTTCCGCCATGATCGGTGCTCCCGCCCTTGTCCCGGACGACGGATTTGGAACGCGGCAGCCGTGCCGCTACTCCTTTAACTCTAAAAATATTCCTTTTCATGTAACACGCCGCCACCTATCATCCAACGACAATCGCGCCATTTGTTTGGACGCGTTTTCGCCATGCGAACCGGTACTCGCTTCGCTCGAAAACGCTATGAGGAGAGACGGCAATGCAGGCGGATCGCATCGAGGCGAAATGGATCGACGCGTTCTGCGAGGTGTTCGAACGCTGCGCGGTGAAGCCCGGCGACACCGCCGCCATTTTATCGGAAACCCAATCGCGCGCGCTCAATGTGCACATTGCCGAACTGGCGCTGCTGCGGATGGGCGCGCGGCCGTTCCATGTCGTGCTGCCGACGCCGCGCAACAGGCAGGTGGTGCCGGTGCGCTCGACCGGCGCCAGCGAAGCGATCCAGAAACTTGGGCCGGTGGTCAGCGCGTTGCAGCAGGCGGGCTTCGTGGTCGACTGCACCATCGAAGGGCTGATGCACGCGCCGGAAACGCCGGAGATCCTGAAAGCCGGCGCGCGCATTCTGGTGATCTCCAACGAACACCCGGAAGCGCTGGAACGCATGGTGCCGGACAGCGCATTGGAAAAGCGCGTGCGCGCCGCCGCCAAGATGCTGCGCGGCACCAAGCGCATGACGGTGACCTCGAAAGCCGGCACCGATCTCGACGTTAACATGGAAGGCGCGCCGACGGTCGGCGTCTGGGGCTGGACCGACAAGCCGGGCACGCTGGCGCATTGGCCAGGCGGCATCGTGGTGAGCTTCCCGAAAAGCGGCGGCGTCAACGGCCGGCTGGTGATGGCGGCGGGCGACATCAACCTCACCTTCAAGCGTTATCTCACCTCGGCGGTGAACATGGTCATCAAGGACGACTATGTCGTCGAATTGACCGGCGAGGGCGCCGACGCCGAGATGATGAAGCGCTATCTCGCGGCGTGGGGCGACCGCGAGGCCTACGCGGTGTCGCATGTCGGCTGGGGCATGAATCCCAACGCGCGCTACGAAGCGCTGACGATGTACGACCTCAACGATACCAATGGCACCGAGATCCGCGCGGTGTCGGGCAACTTCCTGTTCTCGACCGGCGCCAATGAATTCGCCGGCCGCTACACCGCCGGCCATTTCGATCTGCCGATGTTCGGCACCACCATCACGCTCGACGGCACCACGGTGATCCGCGACGGCGAAGTGCTGGATGTGTTCGGATAAGAAGCTGCCCTCGCTTCGATCTATTCCAGTCTGCGGCGGTTGAGACACGCACGCATGCGCGCTACCTGATGCGCATGTGCAATGCGATGGATTCAACGATGAAATTCTTCCGGCAGATCGAACCCGGCATCTATGCGGGCACCGATGCGCCGCTTGCGAGTGAGGGCGACGGCGCGCAGTGGACGCAAGAGTACGACGCCATACTCGGCGAGGAGCGGCCATTCACGGTGATTGTCAACGCTGCGCAGCGGCCGCAGCCGCTGGCCGGCAAGCCGATGGCGCTGTGGATGAAATCGCGCAAGGCGCAGCTCGGCGCGTGGGTCTGCGCCACGGTCTATATCGTCGAGGACGAGACGCTACGCGCGGACTTCCTGCGTTCCGCCGACAAGCGGCAGAAGGCAACGCCGTATCCGATGGCCTTCGTCGCGACCGAGGCGGAAGCGCTCGTCGCGGCGCGCAGCGCGCTGGCGTAGTCAGTCGCGCCTAACGACAGGCTTCCGCGCCAGGTCGAAGTGCTTGAGCAACTCGACGAACGCCTTCAATCGCGCCTCGCGGTAGACGTCGACATCCATGCCGGCGTAGTCGAGGAAACCCTGCCGCGTCGAGAGGCCGATACGGCCTTGCTCCATGTTGCGGCCGATGATCTCCGGCGCGACGTAGCGCTCGCTGTCGAGCGCCTTGGCGAGATAGCGGCTGGCATAGTGCAGGATGTCGCCGCCGCCCCAGTCGATGAATTCCAGCATGCCGAGCACGGCGAAGCGGAAACCGAAGCCATATTTGATCGCCTTGTCGATCTCGTCGGCCGAGGCGACGCCTTCCTCCACCATGCGCGCGGCTTCGTTCATGGCGAGCGCTTGAATGCGCGGCACGATATAGCCGGGCGAGGCGGCGCAGACCACCGGCACCTTGCCGATCGATTCCAGCATGGCTTTCAGCCGCGCGGTGATCGCGGCATCGGTGGCCTTGCCGGGCGAGACTTCCACCAGCGGCACCAGATAAGCGGGGTTGAGCCAGTGCGCGTTGAGGAAGCGTTCCGGCTGCGCGACCGCGCTCGAGAGATCGTCGACGAGAATCGTCGATGTCGTCGAGGCGATGATTGCTTCGGGACCGGCAAGTTCGGACGCGCGCGCGAGCGCCTCGCGCTTGAGATCGACCACTTCCGGCACGCCTTCGAAAATGATCGCGGCGTCGCGCAGCGCGTCCGCCGCGTCCGTTTCCGCCACCACGCGGACGCGCGACAGGATCGGCGCGACGTTATCGGCTGCGAGCATTCCAACCCGCGAGAGCATGTCCAGCGTGGTGCGGATGTCGGCCAACGCATCGCTCGCAAGTTTGTCGAATGCCGTCGTGTCGCGCGGCTTGAAATCCACCAGCGCGACCGCGTGGCCGGCGAAGGCAAAGGCGATCGCAATACCGCGCCCCATCCGCCCGGCGCCCAGTGCGACGATATTGTCGCGCGGGGTCATGAGCGATATCCATCCAAGCGATGCAGCGCGCTCCCTCGCCCCGCGTGCGGGGAGAGGGGTGGGGTGAGGGGGCGTGCCGTCGGAGGGAGCCCCTCACCCGGATCGCTGCGCGATCCGACCTCTCCCCGCAAGCGGG
>JAFKKN010000015.1 GCA_017305535.1 Hyphomicrobiales bacterium
TCCGACGTGCAGGTGATCGTCTACACCGAATATCCCGGGCAAGCGCCGCAGGTCGTCGAAGATCAAGTGACCTATCCGTTGACCACGGCGATGCTGACGGTGCCGAAATCGAAGGTGGTGCGGGGCTTCTCGTTTTTCGGCGTGTCCTTCGTCTACGTTATCTTCGAGGACGGCACCGACCCCTATTGGGCCCGAAGTCGCGTGCTGGAATATCTCAACACCGTAGCGCGCCGGCTTCCTAACGGCGTGACACCCACTCTTGGGCCCGACGCAACCGGCGTGGGCTGGGTCTATCAATACGCCGTCGTGGCCAAGAACATGACCCTCGCCGAACTGCGGTCGGTCCAGGACTGGATCATCCGGTACGGCATTTCCAAAGCCGAAGGCGTCGCGGAAGTGGCCAGCGTCGGCGGCTTCGTCAAGCAGTACAACATCGTCGTCGATCCGCAAAAACTGCGCGCCCAGGGCATTTCCCTGGACAAGCTCCGCAGTGCCGTTCGGGCCAGCAATATGGATGTCGGCGGGCGCACCGTAGAACTGTCCGAGTTTGAATTCGTCGTCCGCGGCCGCGGGTATCTGAGAGGCATCGAAGACATCGAAAATATCGTGCTGAAGACCGACGCGGGGGCTCCGCTTCGATTGCGGGACGTTGCTCGCGTCGAACTCGGTCCCGACGAGCGGCGAGGAATTACCGAACTCAACGGCGACGGCGAGGTCGTCAGCGGCATCGCACTGCAGCGCTTTGGCGCCAACGCCCTCACCGTCATCGACAACGTCAAGGCGCGTCTTACGGAGATTGCCTCAAGCCTGCCCAAGGGCGTCGACATCGTCACGGTTTATGATCGCTCCGAACTGATCAAAGCGGCCATCGAAACACTCAAGGGTACCCTGCTCGAAGAGAGCATCATCGTTGCCTTGGTTTGCTTTGTCTTCCTGCTTCACCTGCGCAGTGCCCTCGTCGCCATCCTGATGCTTCCCGTCGGCATCCTGATGGCCTTCGCCGCCATGAAATTCATGGGACTCGGCGCCAACATCATGAGCCTTGGCGGCATCGCCATCGCGGTCGGCGCCATGATCGACGCGGCGATCGTCATGATCGAAAATGCGCACAAGCACCTGGAGCGCGCGGAGCCCGGCACGCCGCGGGCACAAATCCTCATCGATGCGGCGAGCGAGGTCGGACCGGCGCTGTTCTTCAGTTTGCTGGTGATCACCGTCGCGTTCCTGCCGATCTTTACCCTGGAGGACCAGGAAGGACGCATGTTCGGGCCGCTCGCCTACACCAAGACATTTTCGATGGCCGCGGCCGCCCTACTCTCGATCACGTTGGTGCCTGCCCTGATGGTCGTCTTCGTCCGCGGGCGGATCATCTCGGAACATAAGAATCCCGTGAACCGGTTCCTGATCTGGGTCTATCGACCGGTGATCCGGTGGGTTCTCAACGCCAAGACATTGACGATCATGCTTGCGCTGGTTGCGCTTGCGGTGACGATCTGGCCCGCCCGCCAACTCGGTAGCGAGTTCATGCCGAGCCTCAATGAAGGCACCTTGATGTACATGCCGACGACGCTGCCGGGGCTGTCCATCACCAAAGCTGCTGAGCTTTTGCAAACCCAGGATCGCATCATCAAGTCGTTTCCCGAAGTTGCATCGGTCTACGGCAAAGCGGGCCGCGCCTCGACCGCGACCGATCCGGCGCCGACCGAAATGTTCGAGACCATCATCAATTTGAAGCCGAAGTCGGAATGGCGGCCTGGCGTAACGATCGACAGCCTCAAGGCCGAGATGGACAAGGCGCTCCAGTTTCCGGGCGTGTCGAATGCGTGGACGATGCCGATCCGCGCCCGCATCGACATGCTGTCGACCGGAATCCGCACGCCCGTCGGGATCAAGATTTTCGGCAAGGATCTTGCGGAAATGGAGAAGATCGCCCGCGAAGTCGAAGGGGTGGTCAGATCGGTGCCGGGTACCTCAAGCGCTTACGCCGAGCGCGTGATCGGCGGATACTATTTGGAGATCATCCCCGATCGTTTGGCGTTGGGCCGCTACGGGCTGACGATCAGTGATATCCAGGACGTGATCTCGACGGCACTCGGCGGTGAAACGGTCACCACGACGGTCGAAGGCCGGGAACGTTATTCCGTCAATATTCGGTATCCGCGTGCGTTGCGCTCCAGCCCGCAAACGATCAGCACCGATGTCCAGGTGCCGTTGGCGTCCGGCGGGAGCGTCCCGCTCGGCCAGGTCGCCAGCGTGAAATTGACCCGCGGCGCCACGTCGATTCGCACCGAGAACGGTCAACTCGCGGTTTACATCTACGTCGATATTACCGGTCGTGATCTGGGCGGCTACGTCTCCGAGGCACAGCAGGCGGTCGCGCAGAAGGTAAAGTTTCCACCGGGATATTACGTGTCCTGGAGCGGACAGTTCGAGTATCTGCAGCGCGCCGAGGCGCGGCTCAAGATCGTCGTACCGGTCACCTTGCTGATCATCTTTCTGCTGCTCTACCTGAATTTCCGGAAACTGGCAGACACCCTCATCGTGATGCTGTCGCTGCCGTTCTCGCTGGTCGGCGGCATCTGGTTGATGTGGTCGCTGGGATTCAACATGTCGGTCGCGGTCGCCGTCGGCTTCATCGCGTTGGCCGGCGTCGCCGCCGAGACTGGCGTCGTCATGCTGATCTACCTCGAACAGGCCATGGCCGAATTGAAGGCGGAACGCGCGGCCACGGGCGAGCCTTTCACGCGCGCCGATCTGTACGACGCGATCATGGTCGGCGCGGTGGACCGGGTGCGGCCCAAGATGATGACGGTCGTCGCGATCATGGCGGGCCTGGTGCCGATTCTCTGGAGCACGGGGACCGGCTCGGAGGTCATGCAGCGCATTGCCGTGCCGATGATCGGCGGCATGGTTTCGTCGACGGTGCTGACCCTCGTGGTCATTCCCGCGATCTTTGCGGTCGTCAAGGGATTCGGGTTGCCCGCAGCGCCGCAGGACGGCGAAGAGAAAGGCGGCCGGCGGCGGGATTCGACGCCGAAGCTCGACCTGCATCGTGCGGAGAACGTGCAGTGACGCCGAGCGGCCACACAAGAATTGCGCGCCGGAAACGGCGGCAATGGGCGCGAGGACCATCCTCGTGGGATCGGTTCATTCGTTCCGAGCCCTGCGCTCAACAACCGTCACACCAGAACAGGAGAGTATCCATGCATTTCATCGACAGCCATCACCGGGCCAGCCGTGCCGGAGTTATGACCGCCGCGCTGCTCGGCGCGGCACTGACGCTGCCGGCGGCAGCCGCGTTCGCTCAGGGAAGCGCGGGCATGTCCGACATGAAGAAGATGCCGCCGATGAGCGACGCGAAGGCGGCGACGACCGCGACCGCCACCGGCACGATCACGGCGCTCAACGCCGCCGACCACAAGATCACCTTCGATCACGGTCCGATTCCCGCCATCAACTGGCCCGCCATGAAGATGGAGTTCGCCGTTGCTCCGTCGGTCGATCTCGCGAAGGTGAAGACCGGCGACAAGGTCAATTTCACCCTGAGCGGCTCCGGCGGCACCTATACCGTCCAATCGATCATGCCGATGCCCTGACGAACGTGGCGGACGGAACGAATTGGATCCGGTCCGCCACAACGAGGGAGGTGTTGACGAAGCACCTCCCTTCCCGATCACGGTACGGGACGCCGCGTTTATGGAAAGCCGATTTGCAATGTCTTCACTCGGTAGTCCAATTGTTGATCGGCGCGCGTTTTTGCTGGCGGGTGCTGGCGCCGCCGCCGCCGGACTCTTGCCGCGCTCCGGACGCGCTGAAGCACCCTGCGCCGAGTACAACCTGACCGCAGCGAGCGCGCAGTCACCGATCCTGGGCGCATCGCGTCCCTGGACGGAGGTCTGGAGCTACAATGGCAGCATTCCGGGTCCGGAGATCCGAGTCCGTCAGGGCGAGCCTGTTCGTATCAACGTGCGCAACGGTCTGTCGGAAGAGACGACGGTCCATTGGCACGGCATACGGCTTCCCAACAACATGGACGGCGTCCCGGGCTTGACGCAGCGTCCGATCGCTCCTGGCGAAACCTTCACGTACAAATTCACGCCGCCGGACGCCGGAACATTTTGGTACCACTCACACAGCAACAGCTTGCAGCAACTCGGCCGGGGCCTCACTGGTCCATTGATTGTCGAGGAGGCGGAACGTTATCCGGTCGATCGCGATCTGGTCTGGATGTTCGCGGATTGGCGGCTCACCACGGATGCGCAGATTGCATCCGGATTTGGCAACGCCATGGAAGCCGCGATGTCCGGTCGTGTCGGCAACACCGTTACGGTCAACGGCGCTATTTCGAGCGGCGAACAAGTCCACGCCGGGGAGCGGATCCGCCTGCGGCTGATCAATGGCGCGCTTGCGCGCATCATGGCGCTTCGTTTCGAAGGCCACCGTCCGGTGATCATCGCCGTTGACGGCCAGCCCTGCCAACCGCACCAGCCCCCCAACGGCCGGCTCTTACTGGGGCCAGCGATGCGCATCGACATTGTGCTCAATTTGCGAGGAAAGCCCGGCCATCATTATGCCGTCCGCGACGATTTCTACGAGAATCTCGCCTATACGGTCACCCATCTCAACTATAGTGCAAACGCAGCGTTGCGCACCGCGCGCGACGACAACGACGTCCCGCTTCCGGGCAATCCCCTGCCCGAACCGGATCTTCAGGGCGCCGAACCGCATCAGATCGTCTTGCAAGGCGGGATGATGGGCGGCGGGATGATGCATGGCATGGGCGGCATGTCCGGAATGGCGCACGACGCGAGTTGGAGCATCAATGGCCACTCCATGATCGGAGACGGCCAAGCGAGCATGCCCTCACTCCTGACGCTGCCTCGGGGACGGAGCATCATATTGAAGATGCAGAACAAGACCGCGTGGTGGCATCCGATGCACCTGCATGGCTACAGCTTCAAATTGTTGCGCCGGAACGGGACCCCTGTTCCGCACCGTCAGTGGGGCGACACCGTGCTCATGGCGCCGAAAGACAACGTCGATGTCGCTTTTGTCGCCGACAATCCCGGCAAGTGGATGCTGCATTGTCATATCACGGACCATCAGGTGTCGGGAATGATGTCCGTCCTGGACGTGAGATGAAATCCCGAAAGAGGAGAGCGACCATGAACAGACGAATCTTTTGCTTAACGACGGCCGCCGCGCTGGTCGGATTGCCGCTGACATCTCGTGCGGAGACGCTCCATGCCACCTTGTACAAAAATCCCGATTGCAGCTGCTGCGACGGCTACGCTGCCTATCTGCGCGAGAACGGATTTGCGGTGGACGTCAAGCCCACCAATGACCTCGCCCAGATCAGTCTCAACGCCGGGATCCCGGAGAACTTGCAGGGGTGTCATACCATGTTTATCGATGGCTACGTCGTTGACGGACATGTGCCGGTCAAGACGATCCGGAAACTGCTGACCGAAAGGCCCGCGATCGCTGGCATCACCCTGCCGGGGATGCCGACCGGGTCTCCGGGCATGGTGGGCCAGAAGAGAGGACCGTTTACGATTTATGCCGTCGCCAAGGATGGGACGGCGCCAACCGTTTTTGCAACCGAATGAACAACGGAGTCGACGCTCCACACGTCCGGGATTTCTTGGATTCGGACGTTCAGATCAATGAACCCATTCAGAGACATCCGATCATACTCGGGGCGTCAAACGATCGGTGCCGATATCGTCGACGCTCCCTTGAACCCGCGCAAAATTGACGTCGTTGCCTGAACGGATTTTATGTGAGCAATCCCAGGGCGATTAAATCAACCGACGGGGCGCAGGCCTTCGAACTCCATGAAGGTACGCCGACCATCCGGCCCGAAGAGAACGACGGCGTATCGTTCAAGTGTGCCGCCCTCCATGCCGGGCGACCCCACCGGCATTCCCGGAACCGCCACGCCCGTAGCAGCGGGGCGTTCTTTCAACAGACGCTGGATGGCCGCCGCCGGAACATGTCCCTCGATGACATATCCGCCCGCTTCGGCCGTGTGGCATGCGGCCAGGTCGGCCGGGACGCCAAGACGCTTCTGGATGTCCTGAAGGTTTCTCTCTTCCTGAACCGTGACGTGAAATCCCGCGGATTCGAGATGGCGCACCCAACCGGTGCAGCAGCCGCAATTCGGGTCCTTGTGGACACGAATGACAGGGCTTTGTGCGGCCACGGAAACCGTCGGAGACATCAATGCCGCCGCGCCAATTCCGAGTGCGCTCCGCCGCGATACGTCAGATGTGTTCATCTTGATCCTCCTTCCAAGCCTATCGCCTTCATCGCCGATCCCTTTGCGTGAATCCATTGTCACGGCCCGACCACGGCCGGCTGCATCGTGCCAAGGATACTTACCGCCAGGAGAACCATCCACCCCAAGACCTGTTCTCCGAGCACATGGTTGCGCAGCCTTGCAGACCACATTGCCAATTCCTCGGCCGCGTCTGTCCGGACGTTGCGCATCGACGGCACGAGCCAGAACCGGTTTGCGACCGCCAGCGCGAGCATTCCACCGAACAGGGCAAGCTTCCCGAGAAGGATTTGGCCGTACGGCGTGTTCAATCCGGACAACGATCCGACCAGGAACCAGCTGTTGACGAGGCCCGACCCAATCAAGGTGGCAACCGCGATATATCCCGTGCCGGAGAACCGCATCAGAATTCGATCCATGTCCTTCGGTCCGACGTTCAGGTCCGTCCCAAGGTAACGATGCAGGATCAGGGCCAGCGGAATGAGACCGCCGAGCCAAGCCCCAGCGGCGAGAAGGTGCGCGGCGTCGGCAACAACGTGAATGACGCCTGCCCACCCTTCCTCGATCTGGGCGTGACCCGTTCCGGCCAGAGATGTCAAAAGAAGCGCGGCCAGGAGCGGCATCATCCAATTGAGGCGATGCGCCGCCGCCTTCGAACGGATACCCCATGCCGCCACGCCAACCGTGAGGACGGCAAGGAGCATGCGCAGCGTCCAGACGTGACCGAAACCCGTGTCGTGGACGACCGCCCAAACCGTCTCCACATCGGCGAGATCGTTCATGCTGCCGCTCATGTTTGCGGCCGTAAACGCGAACCAGCAGAGGCCGCTCAACAACGCTGCAACGGCGGTCCACAACAGCCACCTTTGCCGCCAGTGACTCAAGACTTCAGGTTCGGCTCCCGCAAACGCATAAAGCGGAAACAACGACAGCCCCGCGAGGGTGATCGTCGTTGCATAATGCAGGAGCCGCGCGATGATGAGTCCGACCTCGATCATCAGCGGGTCACGCTGAACGAATAGGTCCCCTTGACGCGATGGGTATCGTCCGAGACTGCGTGCCAATCGACCTTGTACTCGCCGGAAGACAATTCCTCTTTGACCGGCACCACCAATCGCTTCTTGTCGGCCGGATCGACCGTAGACTTCCCGGTCGTGATCGTCCGACCCGCCTTGTCCTTGATTTCGATGCCGGAGAATTTGGGTATCACCACTTCATTGAAAGTGATCCTGATCTGCTTGGGCGACGACGCCGTTGCGCCAGCAGCAGGTTCGGACGCCTCGAGTTGCGGATGAGCAAGAGCTATTCCGCTTGAAAAGATTACTGCGATCAATCCCATGGCCGTTGAAGTCTTCGACATTTGTTTTCCTGTTGCGGTGAAGCGGAAGCTCATTTCACGTCGAGGACGAGCATCAGGCCTCCGCCGCCCTGCTGCTCGACATTGTTGTTCGCCGTGTGATGCGGGATATGGCAATGCACCAGCCATTTGCCGGGTTTGCGGGCCGTCCAGACGACATCGTAACGCTGGCCCGGCCCGACGTTGACGGTGTCCGCCTGATACCGGGCGCTTTCGTTAAGAGTCACACCATCGACGGCAACGACCTCGAACGGCCCACCGTGGACATGCATCGGGTGCACGAAATTGTTGTTGGTGCCTATGAATCGCAGCTTGATGGTCTGACCGACCTTCATCGGTACCGTGTCGGTGGATGGATAGGCCTTGCCGTTGATGGTGAAATAGTTCGGCAACGCCCCCTCCATTAGCATGGCCGGATAGGTCAGCCACTCGCGTTTGAGCCATTCCTGTAGCTGTATCGTGTAATCGAGGTCGGCCTTGACTTCGGCACTGGGGTCCTTGGGCGCGATCAGCAGCGCGCCGTAGAGTCCGAGCGCCTGCTGCCGATCCGGATGATCGTGGCTGTGATAGAAGTACGTGCCGCTTTGTCCAACCGTGAATTCGTAAGTGTAGGACCCGCCCGGGGGCACCGGATCCTGGGTGATCTTCGCCGGACCATCCATTTCGTTGGGTACGATCAGGCCATGCCAGTGCACGGTGGTGGATTCCGGAAGATTGTTGTGGAAGTTGATGCGGACGTGATCTCCCTCGGTCATCTGTAGTCGGGGGCCCGGCACCTGATGATTGTAGGCGTAGGCATCGACCGCGACGTCGGGCAGGATGTTCCAGCGGATGATAGAGGCTTCGATGTCGAAGATTTTGACGCCGTTCTCAATCCGCGGTTGCAGCACCTGGTCGCCCTTTGCATCGCGCGGAGCAATGTAGGTAACCTGTCGTGGCTTCACCGCGGCCATGTCCTTCATGGCCTCGCCCGGAAGGTCGAACGTGTTGATCATGCCCGGCGGCATGATGGAGGCATCGACGTCGCGGGCGCTCAGGCCCAAGTTCACCGAAAATCCCGGCACCACCATTCCGGAGATCAGAAGAAACGAGGTTACCCCGGCCAATGCCACCAACTGCGGGACGGTGGCCTCGCCGTCCATCCGGTGACCGCCGCCATGCTGCATTCCGCCGCCGTGATGTCCGGCATCATGCTGCTCCTCATGCCCTTCGTGATGCGTCCGCGATGCCGCGTCCCCGACCCGCTCGGTCATCAGACCGTGCTTGATCTTCTTCTTCACCATCCAGACGTTGAATGGATACGCCGTCGCAAACCCGACCATCACTCCCAACGACATCACGCCCCAGAACACCAGTTCAAGTGGGTCCATGGCGCGCATGTCGCGGCCCATCATCAGAAAGCTCATCGTCGGCGCCATTCCCGCCATCATGGCATTCATGCTGATGAACTCGGGCATGAAGCTCTTGCGCACGTTCTCCCAGTACGTTCCGCCCATCATCTTCTTCATGAACAGGGACTGGAAAATGAAGAGGCCGAACGAGAACCCGGCAACGTACTCGACGATCAGGTCGATCCACATCGGAAGGCCCATGAGCGCCGTTATTGTGGCCGCGAGGATGATCCCCGTGGCATCGCCGGCGACGCAATGGATGGTGCTTCCGATCCCCTGCTTCCAGAGCGGCGACGTGAACTGCTCGTGCTCACCAGGATGCGGCTCTTTGTCCGCCAGCACGTAGATCAGTAGGCCGAACGGCCCCATGTAGAGCGTGACGAGGATGAAGCCCCACTTCATGACCGTCGGTTCGGGATTGCCGTTGAACTGGTCGAATGCAACGTACGCTGTGGAGGCGGCCGCGATGACGAACCAGGCGATCAGGAAATAATCATAAGGAAGTGCAATCATGGAGACCTCACTCGCGTACAATCGCTGCCGCGTTCAGCGATCGCAGCATCGCCTGCGGCTTGTTGCGGCGTTGCCGTCTCAACGCCTGAGCCGACTTATCGTTCTTCGCGAGAACGAAGCCGCAATCGCGCGGCGTGTGAATTTGTCCCTCGTCATTGAACGTTCTCCTTTCAGTCGATGGCGGCGCGCGTAACCGGCGCCTTGGGGGCGCGAGCATCAAGCGTTCGGGACCATGTCCGATAGAACGCCACGGCCGTCATCAGCAGAAGTCCGCCAACACTCACCCCGATTTGGGTAAGCAGACGGTCCGAATACATCTCCAGAATGAAATGCCCGACGAACGACAGGAAAATTCCTATGCAGAACACCTCCAGCGACCTCTGACCGCATACGATGATCGGACGCGCCAGCCTCGAACGAAGGCCGTTCCAGTCTCGCGGAACGACACGAACCACGATCACAGCAAGCGCCAGAAAATGAAGGATTCTGTAGGGGGCAAGATTGGTTTTTTCGCTGAGCACATCGAAAACAGGCGACAACGACGTCGATAGACCGAGGCGAGCGCCGACCGTTACAACGAATGCGAAAACCACGAAAGCCACGCTCGCGATCAGGACTGTTCGGGTCCGAGCCAACGCTTGCGCCCGGGCGGCGCCGCCCAACGCCGCCCATGCTCCCATCGTGAACAGAAGCTGCCATGTGAATGGATTGAAGTACCAGCCGCCCGCGGGATAGGCAGGAAAATTCCAACCGAAATGGCGGGCCAGCAAATAGACCGCGATTGCGGCAGCCAGCGCCGTATTCGGAGTCCGCATCATCAGCATCAGCAACGGGGCAAAGCCCGCCATCAACACGATATATAAAGGCAGGACGTCCAGATTAAGCGGCTTGAACTGGAGAAGGAGGCCGTGTGTGAGCGTCGCCACCGGCCGCTCTATAAGCCCGGCCACGTTGAACTCATCCAGCAAGTGGGAATGTCCGTAGTCCTGCGCCACGTACCCGATGGCCGCGGCGTAGAACACGAACAATAGGACATGCGCCACATACAGCTGCCACACCCGGCGGATCAGCAAGGCCGTCCCCGCGAGATATCCCTGCGCGGCCATCCTGCGTGCGTAGATGAACGCTGCGGTGTAACCGGAAATGAACACGAAAACGTCCGCGGCATCGCTGAAGCCGTAGTTTCGCGTGGTCACCCATGCCACCGTATTGTTCGGAATGTGATCAAGGAAGATCGCCCAGTTCGCCAGTCCGCGGAACAGATCCAGCCGCAAGTCGCGCCCCAAGGATGATGATCTGCGTACTCCATGGCCTTCGACCGTGCCTCCGCCAGGCGAACCTGCATTCGGTGCGCACCGCATGTCGCCCTCGGTCATCGGCGAATCCATTGCGCAGACTGCAATCGGTCTTCCCAAACCGGGCTTCGCGTGGCGAATACGTTGTAGCCGACCCAACGATATCGCTTCACGCGATCCAGCACCGCCGGACCTTCGACGCGAACGAAACGACAATCGGCGGGGTCGAATATGTAGAGCCTCAACGCGGCCTCATTCATCAAATGATACGAAACACCGTGCGCCCGATCCGAGCCGTGATCCTCGCAGATCAAAAGCGAATCTCCGGACAACAAGTTCTTTGCGCCTTCGATTGCTTCGATCTCTACCCCTTCGACATCCAGCTTGATGACCGTCGGCGCCTGTGCATCGAGGACGCTGCCAAGTAGGCCGTCGAGCGAGACTCGTCTCACCGCTCCGTGATCGTCATCCGCAACCGCATAAGTCGAAAATGCCTCATGTCGTCGTCCCGCGACACGCACGAATCCGCCTGTGCTGCCGCCGATGGCCGCGTTCACGCAGCGATACCGGTTACCATTCAATCCGGCGTTCAATGTGAGCCGCGCGGCGTTATCGGGTGAGGCTTCGATCGCCAGGACGGTCTGGCGGCCGAACGGTTCGCTCGATGCGAGAACCGACCAATAGCCGAAATTGGCCCCGCAATCGACGAAGCTGTACCTGATGTCGGCGACGCTCTTCAGAAACGCCTCGATCTCTTCTTCGTAGTCGTATCGACCGTTGAGGATTCGGCTCCAGTATCGATCACAAAACGGAATCGCAAATCTTGCATCTGCATTCAATCCAACGACGATGTCGCGTTGCGCGACGGCGCTGGAAACCACGTCGCACCCCCATCCGTAACCGCGGTGACCGAACGGCCGCGTAACGACGGAGCCGATCTGCAGTGCGTAGACCGCCATTTGGTCGACCAGGCTTGCCCCACTTAGGTTGCCGCTCTGGCGGTCGTAGAAAAACTCTGCATTGGCCCCATTGTTACGACGCAACGATCCCTCCATCATAAAACTCCTGCTCCGCCGCATTCGACGCCGCCGAACCTGAGGCCGACGGCGTCGAAAAGCCGGGTGCTATTTCTGCTTCTCGATCTTGGTGACGGTGATGCCAGCCGTTGCCCGTTCGGCCTGGAATTGCACCTTGTCGCCGACCTTGACCTGTTTGAGCATCGCCGG
>JAFKKN010000004.1 GCA_017305535.1 Hyphomicrobiales bacterium
CTATATCAGGGCGGTCATCGACAGGATCGAAGTCGACGACCGCGTCATCCGCATTGTGGGGGATAAAAATACGCTGGAACAAGCGGTTAATGGTCGTGTTGTGGCCGGAGGCGGTGTTCGCAGATGTGTACCGAAGTGGCGCTCCCTAGGGGAATCGAACCCCTGTTTCAGCCTTGAGAGGGCCGCGTCCTAACCGCTAGACGAAGGGAGCACTGGCGGAGGGAATAGCCGCGAAACGACTGCTCCGCAAGACCGCACCGGGAATTAAGGTTCGTTGGCGAATTTCAGCCGGCCGGCGGGTTTCAAGGTACGGGCATCGAAGGTGAGGATTTCGGTGGCGCCGCCGACGTCCAGCGTTACCACCAGATGATCGCCGGCAGTGGCGGTGGAGACGATGCGCGCCCCCTTCGGCAGCATCGTGGTGGTCTCGACGGCAGCGGCCACCCTTCCCTCGGTGCGAAAAAGACGGTAGCCGATGGCGACGAGCACAGCCGCGACCGCGAGCGCCGTGGTCAGGCCCGCAATCAGCATCATCCGCCGCACCCGCGAAAACAGCGCGGCCTGCTCGGGGGTCGGTTCGGGCGCAACGGCTTCAGTCATACAACGCTCTTTGCAAGGCTCATTGAACAAGGCTCACTGGTGGAACAAACGGCTTCAGAATCCGGTCAATTGCAGACGATTACCGTCGCCGGCGACGAGGGCTCGGCGCGGCTCGACCGCGTTCTCGCGGCGCGGCTGCCGGAGCTGTCGCGGTCGCGGCTGAAAGCGCTGATCCTCGCGGGCCAGATCTCGTTGCGGGACGCCCCGATCCTCGACCCCGCTTATCATGTCGCCTCCGGCGATACGATCACTATTCGCGTGCCGCCACCGGTTTCGCCCGAGCCGGAACCGGAAAACATCCCGCTCGATATCATCCATGAGGACGACGACATCATCGTCATCGACAAGCCGCGCGGGCTGGTGGTGCATCCGGCGGCTGGCCATGAAACAGGTACACTGGTCAACGCGCTGATCGCCCATTGCGGCGACAGCCTTTCCGGCATCGGCGGCGTCCGGCGGCCCGGCATCGTCCACCGGCTCGACAAGGATACCACCGGGCTGATGGTGGCGGCGAAGAACGACCGCGCCCACGCCTCGCTGTCAGCGCAGTTCGCCGATCACGGCCGCACCGGCGCCCTGCGGCGCGGCTACATGGCGTTCGTCTGGGGCGTGCCGAACCGCCCCCACGGCACCATCGATGCGCCGATCGATCGCCACCCCCATGCGCGGGAGAAAATGGCCGTGCGTCAGGGCGGCCGCGAGGCGATCACCCATTGGGAGGTGCTCGACACCTTCAAAGGCCGCGACGGCAAACCGGTCGCCAGCCTGCTCGCGTGCCAGCTCGAAACCGGACGCACCCATCAAATCCGCGTGCATCTCAGCCACATCGGCCACCCTCTGCTGGGCGATGCCGTCTACGGCCCCGGCTTCAAGACCAAGGCCAATGGGCTCGCCCCCGGCGCCAAGGCCACTCTCGAGGGTCTTGGCCGGCAGGCGCTGCATGCCTATCTCCTGACGCTGGAGCATCCGGGAACCGGCGAAATCCTTGAATGGACAAGCGATCTTCCGCCCGATCTTGCTGCTTTGCGACAGAGCCTCCACGCGGCAGAATGACGCAAATGCATCTATTAATACCTTTTCTTTCAATTATTTAATCTTCTACACGGGATCGTGACCCCGTTTTGTTCTTTCTTTTTCCGGCGGCTTTCGTGTATATTGCACCTGCGCTGGATGTCCCAGCGCAGGAACATCGCAGCCCGGTCGGCTTTAACAAAGCGACCCCTGCCTGGCCCGCCGCTATCGGGGGCCTGAACTCTGGAGGGCGCTACACATGGCCCGTACAGCCACCTTGCCGGTTCTCAATGGAGAGTCCGGCCTGTCCCATTACCTCGCCGAGATCCGCAAGTTTCCCATGCTGGAACCCCAGCAGGAATACATGTTCGCCAAGCGTTGGCGCGAACATGACGATCGCGATGCGGCGCACCACCTGGTCACCAGCCATCTGCGGCTCGTGGCGAAAATCGCCATGGGTTATCGCGGCTACGGCCTGCCCATCTCCGAGGTCGTCTCCGAAGGCAACGTCGGTCTGATGCAGGCGGTGAAGCGGTTCGAGCCCGACAAGGGCTTCCGCCTCGCCACATACGCCATGTGGTGGATCAAGGCTTCAATTCAAGAGTACATCCTGCGTTCGTGGTCGCTCGTGAAGATGGGCACCACCGCGAACCAGAAGAAGCTGTTCTTCAATCTGCGCAAGGCGAAGAGCAAGATCAACGCGCTCGAGGACGGCGATCTGCATCCCGATCAGGTCAAGCTGATCGCCAAGCGGCTCGGCGTCACCGATCAGGACGTTGTCGACATGAACCGCCGCCTCGGTGGCGACGCGTCGCTCAACGCACCGATCCGCGATGACGGCGAACCCGGCGAATGGCAGGACTGGCTGGTCGATACCTCGCCCAATCAGGAAGCCATTATGGCGGAGAGCGAGGAATACGATCATCGCCGCCAGGCATTGAATGGCGCGATGGGCGTGCTCAACCCGCGCGAGAAGCGCATCTTCGAGGCGCGGCGTCTGGCCGACGAACCGATGACGCTGGAAGATCTCGCGAGCGAGTTCGGCGTCTCGCGCGAGCGCGTGCGCCAGATCGAGGTGCGCGCGTTCGAGAAGGTGCAGGCCGCGGTGAAAACCACCGTCGCCCGTCAGGAGCAGGCCGCGCTCGCAGCCGCGCACTGATCGCGCTGACATCATTGACGACAAAAGCCGGCGGCAACGCCGGCTTTTTTGTTGAGGCGTTCTGTTCCACGACACTACGTCGCGATGCGAAAGCGAATCGTTGCAGGTCGCCTTTCCACAAAACCCGAAGTCGTCCCTGCGCAGGCAGGGACCCATACGCCGCAGCGCTCGTGAGCGAGAGGGCGCGTATCATCTGGCAAGGCTGAAGATCACAATCAGCACAGGGGTTCTGGGTCCTCGCCTTCGCGAGGACGACCCGCGGAGAGCGATTGCCACGCCTCGTATCCCTGTGGACAGCGGGAATATCGGGCATAATCAATTTGCTGTCGAAACTCCGTCGCCCGCGAAGCGCTTGGTGTATCGGAACACAAACCGACCGCAACATCCGGAGGCGTCCGTGCGTGACTCCATCCAACATTCCATCGATCCGAGCGAGGATCGTTACGAGAGCGCGATCGACGAAGCCATCGCCGCCAGCGACAACGACATCCACGGCGCGTTGCGCGCGCTGCTGATTGCCAACGAACTGCTGGAAGTCGAAGTGGCGAGGTTGCGCCGACAACAGCAACGCACGCTGCGCGCGCCGGAGCGTAAGGCCAGGGCGGCTTGAAGAAGGCAACGTCGCGCCAGGCCAGGCATGAGCGCGGCGCTATAGATGCGCGACCATCCTCGTCATTGCGAGGAGTGTTGGCGACGAAGCAATCCAGTCTTCACTTCGTGGCCTTGTGGATTGCTTTGCTTCGCTTTGCTCGCAATGAAGGAGAATGGGTTGGTGAAACCATCCGTTCAAGTACCAGCCGCGAGCGTCACGCTGTCGTAACTACTCGCCCCACGCCATGAAAGCGGCGTTGAACGCGCGTTCGCCGGGGGCGCCCTTCTCGATGGCGATGATGGCGCGGCGCTGGTTGGAATAGACCAGCGGCACGTCGAACCACGAGCGCTCCTTGAGCAATTGCAGGTTGCGCGCGCGATCGGCCTCGACATTGGAAAGGCCGATCAGGAAGAAGCCGTCAGTGACTTTCACCGCGAGCCCGGCCAGCGGCGTGCCGCGCGCCTGCTCGTTGGACTTCATCAGGATACCCGGCACATTGGCGACGGTGCCATTGTCGAAGTCCGGCGGCAGCACGAAGGTCAGTTCGGCGGTATGGCTCGCTGGCAGCGAAGTGTCGGTGTTGCGGCGGAACGACATCGTCATCTTGAACTTGCGTTCCGGAATATCGATGTCGGCGCGAACCGCGATGTCGTCGGGCTTACCGTCGTTGCTCTTCACCGGCTCGGTACGCCAGACCACGCTGCCGACATATTGCTTGCCCTTCGGATCGTTCGGATCCTCGTCATAGAGCACGACGCGCTGCGCCACGGGTGCCACCGCGTCCGACGATCCCGGCTGCCCGACTCGATCGGCGATCTTGGGCGGCGGCGTAGTCGAGGTGCTCTTCGGCGCCGGCGTGGTAACGGCGGCCTGTTTGGTCAGCAAGCCGCGAACATAGGTCAGCCCCTTCTGGCCCCACAGGATGCCGGCACCGGCGAGAATCAGCACCAGCCCCAGAATAATCGCGGCCTTGAACGGAAAGCCGCCACCGGTCTTGACCCGGCGTTCCTTGCCGCGCCGTTGCGGCCGGGACGGCGGCGGCTCGTAAGCCTCCTCGATACCCTCGTCATAATCGTAGGACACCGGCGCGCCGACGCCCCGATCTTCCATGCTCGGCTCGAGCCGGTCGAATTCCGGCGAGGGTGAAGGCACGTTGGCATAGGTGCGGCGCGCCGAGCGATTGGCCTTGGCGGTGGCGCGGCCGAGATCGTCCGCATCGGCCACAACATCGCGGAAGCCCCGCACGCCCTGACCGCCACCTTGGGCGGGAGGCTCGGCAGGCCCTTGAGGCGCACGGTCAGCATCGAAGCCACGACGCGGAATCCCGCTTCGCTCGCGCGCAACTGGTGGCGGTGCATCGAAAGACGGTGGCGCCGGCTCATGCGGTTCGGAATGCGGAGCGCGCAGCGGCCGCTCATCGGCGTGCGGCTCTTCCGGCGCGGGTGCCGGGCGGTTCTCCAGAAATGACGGGCGGGGCGGCGGCGACGTCGCGCCGCCCGGTTTGGCCGCGTCGCGCTCGGCCTGGCGGGTGGCGGCGGCACGACTGCCGGCACGGAATGCATCGCCCGGGCGGGGCCGGCCCTTGGAATCGGTGCGCGCAACTTCGCGCGCCCGTTGCGCCGCCTCGGATTCCACCTTGCGGATCGCTTCTTCCAGCGACAGCCGCTCACGGGTGATCTCGGATTCGGTCAAGGGCGGCTGCACGCTGCGCAATTGCGCGATCAGCGCCGAACGTGCGCGCTCATACAGGGCGCGCCGGCTTTCTCCGGGTGCGCTCGCATCGAGGCCGGAGATGGCGCGGGCGATCAGCGGGTAGTAATCAGCCATGTCTCGTCAATGTTGCAGACCCTGCTCGCGAGGATGCTTTGCAGGGACTTTGCCGATATTCCGGTAATAGTCCATTAAGCCTCAAATGGATTTTGCACCAGAATGGTGTCTTCGCGTTCCGGGCTCGTCGACAGCAACGCGATAGGGCAGCCCACCAGTTCCTCGACCCGGCGAACATATTTGATCGCCTGCGCCGGCAGATCGGCCCACGAGCGGGCGTTGGCGGTCGGCTCCTTCCAGCCTTCGATGGTCTCGTAGATGGGCTCGATCCGGGCCTGCGCGCCCTCGCCTGCCGGCAGGTGATCGATCACCTCGCCGTCCAGCTTGTAGCCGACACAGACTTCAATCGAGTCGAAGCCGTCGAGGATGTCGAGCTTGGTCAGCGCCAGGCCGTGGATGCCGCAGGTCCGCACCGTCTGGCGCACCAGCATGGCGTCGAACCAGCCACAGCGCCGCTTGCGCCCGGTGTTGACCCCGAATTCCTTGCCGCGACGGCCAATCTCTTCGCCGATCTCGTTGGTCAGTTCGGTCGGGAACGGGCCCATGCCGACCCGCGTGGTGTAGGCCTTGCAGATGCCGAGCACATAGCCGAGCGAACTCGGACCCATGCCGGTGCCGGTGGCTGCTTGTGCCGCCACGGTGTTCGACGAGGTGACGTAAGGATAGGTGCCGTGATCGACGTCGAGCAGCGCACCTTGCGCGCCTTCGAACAGGATACGCTTGCCTTCACGACGCTTGTGATCGAGCAGATTCCACACGCTGTCAGCATAGGGCAGCACTCGCGGCGCAATTGCGGCGAGATCGCTGAGCAACGCCGCGCTATCGACTTCCGCAATGCCAAGGCCGCGCCGCAGCGCGTTGTGATGCGCAAGCAGGCGCTCGATCTTGTGCGGCAGGGTTTGCAGGTCGGCGAGATCCATCAGCCGGATGGCACGGCGGCCGACCTTGTCCTCATAGGCCGGGCCGATGCCGCGCTGGGTGGTGCCGATCGCGGTGGCCTTGCTGGCGTTCTCGCGCAACGCATCGAGTTCCCGATGCAGCGGCAGGATCAAGGTGACGTTCTCGGCGACGCGGAGATTCTCCGGCGACACGGCGATCCCCTGGCTGGTGAGCTTCTCGACCTCGGTGAGGAAGGCCTGCGGGTCGAACACCACGCCGTTGCCGATCACCGACAATTTCGAGGACCGCACTACGCCGGACGGCAGCAGCGCCAGCTTGTAGGTGTTACCGTTGATGACCAAGGTATGGCCGGCATTGTGCCCGCCCTGGAAGCGCACGACGATATCGGCCTGTTCCGAAAGCCAGTCGACAATCTTGCCTTTTCCCTCGTCGCCCCATTGGGCGCCGACGACGACAACGTTGGTCATATCGAGATAAATCCCCGTAGTACTCGCCACCGGGCGCTCAGGCGGCCCGGCTGCCCGGATTCGGGTCGTCCCTTCGGATAAAGGATGCCGCTATCCGACGCAAGCAAAACGGCGCGTCAGCGCTGTTTCGTGATCGTCCCAAACCATTGATATCCCCGAAAAATCCGTCAGGAACACAGTGGCATGCGAAGCCGGCGACGAGAGATCGCCGCTGACGCCTTGATCCGATCAGAACGATGTGAGGAACATGGCGAACCGGGCGCATCGCAATTGATGCGCCGACGGCAACGGGGCATAATTTGCCAAACCATGCTAATCAAACCGAAATTTCTTCCCTCACATGCCAGCACCAGCCGAGCGCCAGCGCGCGGGCTGAATCGCGAGTTGGCGCCAGGGCCATCAAGGTGAGCAGGACATCATGACCAAGCCGGTGGTCGGCGTGATCGGCAATATGTACATGATCGAGAACCGGTTTGCCGTGCAGGCGGTCGGGGAGCGGAATATGCGCGCGATCGCCGAGGTGACAGGCGCGCTGCCGCTGATGTTCGCGAGTGTGCCCGATATCACCGACCTCGACGCGCTGCTGGACGTCGTCGACGGCGTGCTTTTGACCGGCGCGCGCGCCAACGTCCATCCGACGCGTTTCCACACTGATCCCGACCCGCGCCACGAACCTTACGATCCCAATCGCGACGACGTGGCGCTGACCCTGATCGATCTGTGCGTCAAGCGCGGCGTTCCGCTGTTCGGCATCTGTCGCGGCCTGCAGGAAATGAATGTCGCATTCGGCGGCTCACTGCATCCGGAAATCCGCGAACTGCCCGGACGGATCAACCATCGGATGCCGCGCCTCGCCAACGGCGAGATTCATCCCGACCCGGAGGTTGTGTTCGCCGACCGCCATGACGTGCGGCTGACGCCCGACGGCGTCTTCGCCAAGTTGTACGGCCGCGACACCATCCGGGTGAATTCACTGCATGGCCAGGGCATTCTCGAGCCGGGCGCGCGCGTGGTGATCGAGGGCGTTGCCGATGATGGCACCATCGAGGCGATCCGCATCAAGGACGCGCGGGGTTTCGCACTCGGCGTGCAGTGGCACGCCGAATACGATCCGCAGCACAATCCGATCAACCGCGCGCTGTTTCAGGCCTTTGGCGAAGCGCTGGCGGCGAGGCGCTGACCGCCCGTATTCCACGGTAACGCATCATGTCGAAAACCACCCGCGCCACTCAGGCGCTGAAGCAAGTCGGCGTCGACTTCACGCTGCATGAATACGACTACGATCCCGATGCCGACAGCATCGGCTTGCAGGCCGCCGCCGCCATCGGCGCGGAGCCGCGCCGCGTACTCAAAACGCTGATGGCAGAGCTTGATGGCAAGCCGGTCTGCGTCGTGGTGCCGTCCGATCACGAGGTCAGCATGAAGAAGCTGGCGCAAGCATTCGGCGGCAAGTCGGCGAAGATGATGAAGCCTGCCGACGCCGAGCGACTGACCGGCTATCACGTCGGCGGCATCAGTCCGTTTGGCCAGAAGAAGCGCGTTCCCACCGCGATCGAACAGACGGCGCTGCAGGAACAGACCGTCTTCATCAACGGCGGCCAGCGAGGCTTGCAGGTGCAGCTCAATCCGAACGATGCCTGCAAGGTGCTTGGCGCCATCGCCGCACCGCTGATCGCGTAAAACGACACACCGATCCACGCGCGATCAGCGTGTCGTGTCCTCCGAGACCTTGTCGATGTGCTATCATCGGTGAAACACGGGAGTGACGATCATGATCCGGGCGAATGACAGACTCGTCGGAATTTTCGCGGCCCTTGGCCTCGCGGCATTCACATTCACCGTCGCCCACGCGCAAACCATGACGCTGACCAGTCCCGACATCAAGGACGGCAGCACCATCGCCAACCAGCAGGTGTTCAAAGGCTTCGGCTGCACCGGCGACAATATCTCGCCGGCGCTGAGCTGGAGCGGCGCGCCAGCCAACACCAAAAGCTTCGCGGTCAGCATCTACGATCCCGACGCGCCGACCGGCAGCGGCTGGTGGCACTGGGTGGTCTACAACATTCCGGCCAGCACCACGTCGCTGCCGAAGGATGTCGGCGATCCCAGCAAGGGCCTGATGCCCAAAGGCGCGGTGCAGAGCCGCACCGATTTCGGCAGCGCCGGCTACGGCGGCCCCTGCCCGCCGCCGGGCGACAAGCCGCACCACTATCGGATCACGGTCTTCGCGCTTGACGTCGATCAGTTGCCTAACGCCAAGGGCGACGCCGCCTCCGCCGCGCTGGTCGGCTTCGACATCAATTTCCATACGTTGGCAAAAGCGACACTGACCGGACTTTATGGGCGGTAGGTTTCACTCGTCATGACCGGTGTAAATCCGGTCATGACGAGTGAGGCTTCCAAAATAAATCCGGCCCTGACCAAGTCAGGGCCGGACATTTCATTCACGCGCACAAGTTTCAAATGCGGCCTCGCCGTCAGGCCGCGCGCACCTTGGTGAGGAACTCATTCACCGCCGAGCGCAGCATGCCGGCCTGACCGTCAAGCTCCTGCGCATTGACCAGAACATCCGACGCCGCCGAGCCGGTGGCTTCCGCCGCCGAACTGACGCCGCCGATGTGGTGGCTGATCTCGTCCGAACCGGCCGCCGCCGACTGAATGTTGCGGGCGATCTCACGCGTCGCCGCGCCCTGCTCCTCGACCGCGCTGGAAATGCTGAGCGCGATCTCGTTCATCTGAGCGATGGTGCGGGTGATGTTGCTGATGGCGTCCACCGCCTCGTGGGTGGTGGACTGCATCGTCGACACCTGCGCGGAGATTTCCTCGGTCGCCTTCGCGGTCTGGTTGGCGAGTGCCTTCACTTCCGACGCAACCACCGCGAAACCGCGGCCAGCTTCGCCGGCGCGCGCCGCCTCGATGGTGGCATTGAGTGCGAGCAAATTGGTCTGCGCGGCGATGGTGTGGATCAACTGAACCACTTCGCCGATCTTTTCCGCGCCGTTCGACAGCACCTGCACCGTCGCATTGGTGCGCTGGGCATCGTCGACCGCCTTGTTGGCGATCTCGGTGGACTGCGTCACCTGACGCGAAATCTCGGCAACCGAACTGGCAAGCTCCTCCGCGGCGGCCGCCACGGTGCCGGCATTACCCGACGCCTTCTGCGATGCCTCGCTCACCGTCATCGCCCGCGAACTCGCGTCACGTGCCAGGCCCGTCATGCTTTCCGCGGTCGCCTGCATGCCGGCCGCCGACGACGTGACCGACTGTACCACGCCGTTAACGCTGCGCTCGAAATCGTCGGCGAGGCTCTGCATGGCGACGCGGCGCTCATCGGCCGCACGCTGCTGCGCCGCCGCTTCCGCCTGT
The DNA here is from genome assembly GCA_017305535.1 of Hyphomicrobiales bacterium. Lineage (GTDB taxonomy): Bacteria > Pseudomonadota > Alphaproteobacteria > Rhizobiales > Xanthobacteraceae > 62-47. Next base: position 9,923 of record JAFKKN010000004.1, read on the forward strand.
TCGAGATCGCGAACCCGAAGCGCATTCTCCTTGAAGACACCGACCGTGGCAGCCATGGTGCCGATCTCGTCCTTGCGGCCGACACCGGGAATTTCAGCGTCCAGCTCACCCTTGGCGAGCGACTGCATCCGCGCGCCGAGCTGGCCGAGCGGACGGGTGATGCTGCGGCCGATCAGCCAGGCAGCAAGACCCGCGCCCAGCGCGATGATGATGGTAGCAATCGCCAGACCGAAAATGACCGGCCGAAGCTTGGCGTTGATATCGTCAAGATAGGCGCCGGTGCCGACGAACATGTCCCAGCCCGGAATCGCGACCGCGTAGGACATCTTACGGATCAATTCGTCGGTGCCGGGCTTCATGTATTCGTAACGCAAATTGACACTGCCCTTGGCCGCGACGCCGTCGCGCAATTCGCGCGCCAGCTTGCGACCGCCGGTTTCGACGTCGAGCTGATTGCTGCCGATCTTGGAGGCATCCGGCGTCGCCACTGTGACGCCGTCCATGGTGTAGGCGAACACGTAACCGCTGCCATTGTCGTAATTCATCGACCGAATACGATGAGCGTATTCGGCAATCGCCTGTTCCTTGGTGAACTTGCCGGCCTGGACCTGCTTCTGGAATTCCAATGCCATGTTGCGCGCGGTCTCGACGATCGCATGGGTCTGTTCGGCACGCGCGGCATACATCTCCCGCTGCATCATGGTCGCGGCATAAAAGCCGGCTCCAACCAGCCCCAGCAGGGTGATCGCGACGAGGATGACAAGTTTCATGGCAATAGGAAGGTTGTTCAGCAACTTCACGTTCTGTGCTCCGGATGGACTGCGCAATTCACGCAAGGCAGGAAATCGGACCCGGGAATTTAAGACAGAACAGTTGACCGTTTATTATTGCGGCCCTTCCGGCCACACATGCGCACCATACCGTTTTTGAAACGGATTCCTGAGCGAGGCGACCGCATCACCGGTCAACCCTGCACCAGGGACTGGAAAAGCATATCCGATGATCGTCTTGACGACGAATTTGTCGGACGCCGGCGTCAGGCCATAGCCCAATCCGAAATTCACGCTGAAATCGCCGAGCTTGAAATCGGTGACCGCGAAAAGCGTGTGCTGCTGATCGCGCAGGGCGGAAAAGTGCCCTATCTCACCAAGGTCGGCGTAATATTCGAGACCCAACGCAACATCGTCGGATATCTTTTTGGCCCAGCGAACCGCCGGAGCGAAATCGGCTTCACCGTTGCGCCCGAGGCCGATATCCACGATCGGATTGACGATGAACTCGTAGCCATCGTGCCGGAAACCGAGGATCGGACGAATCTCAAGACCGTAGCGGGTCTGGGAGAATTTTGGCGACGAATTGCTCAACTCGAAATTGATGCCGTAAAAAATATTCCGTTTGTCGGCATTGGGCGAGACGAACAACGTCCGCAATTTGAGGCCATCGGCAAGGTATGCGCCATCTTGCACGGCAAACGGCAAATAAAGCCCGAGCTCCCACCAGTCCGTCATGCCGTAGGCGAATTCCGGTGTGCCGTTCAGGCTCCGATCGGACCGGAAGCCGCCCGGAAACGGCGGCAGCGGCTGCCCCCGGCCGACGTAATTCAGGTGTTGCTGGATCGTGAATTGTCCCGGCGCGGCAATCGACGCGTCGTAGACCTGAATTTCATCGGTCGCCCACGCGGCGCCGATCCCTCCGCATAAGCCAGCAACGACCATGGACATCCCGCCGGCACCGCGCAGCGCGGCCGATAGTCCCTGCAAACGCCGCGCAGACCAGCGGCGCCCGGCACGCACCCGGACAGATGACCTCATGAGGCCTCACGAATTTAGAATAATTCTAAATTCTATATTTGCGAGGCGATCATGAGTCAAATGGGGCGCCCGGGCGCCCGTCGGCTCAGAACGTCAGCGCCTTGACCTGCTTGACCTGCGGCAGCGCCTGCACTTTGGCGAGCACATCGGCCGGCACCGCGCCATCGACCTCGACCAGCGCGATGGCGTCGCCGCCCTGCTTATGACGGCCGAGATTGAAGGTCGCGATGTTGACCTTGGCGTCGCCGAGGATCGAGGCGAACTTGCCGATGAAGCCCGGCTTGTCCTCGTTGGTGATGTAGATCATCGAGGGGCCGAACTCGGCATCGACGCGGATGCCCTTGACGTCGATCAGACGGGGCTTGCCGTCGGCATAGACTGTGCCGGACACCGAGCGCTCCTGCCGCTCCGTGGTGACGGTAACGGTGATGACGCTCTCGTAGTCGCTCTGGGCGGCACGCACCACTTCGTCCACCACCATGCCGCGCTCCTTGGCGACGACCGGCGCGGACACCACGTTGATGTCGCCAAGCATCGGCCGCAGCAGACCGGTGAGCGCCGCCGAGGTCAGCGCCTTGATTTTCATTTCCGCGACCTGGCCCTCGTAGGTGATGGTGACCTTACCGATGCCGGTTTCGGTCAATTGGCCCGCGAACGAACCGAGCTTTTCGGCGAGATCGACGAATGGCTTCAGCTTCGGCGCTTCTTCAGCCGTGATCGAAGGAAAGTTGATGGCGTTCGTGATCGCGCCGGTGAGCAGATAGTCCGACATCTGCTCGGCAACCTGCAACGCAACGTTCTCCTGCGCTTCCGTTGTGGAAGCGCCGAGATGCGGCGTGCAGATCACGTTGGGATGACCGAACAGCACGTTCTTGGTTGCCGGCTCTTCGACGAACACATCGAAGGCTGCGCCCGCGACCTGCTTGGAGTTGAGCGCGTCGACCAGCGCCTGTTCATCCACCAGACCGCCACGCGCGCAATTGATGATACGAACGCCCTTCTTCATCTTGGCGATGGCGGCCGCGTCGATGATGTTGCGGGTCTTGTCGGTCAACGGCGTATGCAGCGTGATGAAGTCGGCGCGCTTGAACAGGTCCTCAAGCTCGACCTTCTCGACGCCGAGATCCTTGGCGCGCTCCGGCGACAGGAACGGATCGAACGCGACCACCTTCATCCTGAGGCCGACGGCGCGGTCCGCGACGATCGAGCCGATGTTGCCGCAGCCGATCACGCCCAGTGTCTTGCCGGTGATCTCAACGCCCATGAAGCGGTTCTTCTCCCACTTGCCGGCTTGCGTGGACGCATCGGCGGCGGGGATTTCACGCGCCAGCGCCAACATCAACGTGATGGCGTGCTCGGCGGTCGTGATGGAATTGCCGAACGGCGTGTTCATCACGATGATGCCCTTGGCCGTCGCCGCCGGAATCTCGACATTGTCGACGCCGATGCCGGCGCGGCCGATCACCTTCAGCTTCTTGGCGTTGGCGAGAATCTTCGCCGTTGCCTTGGTGGCCGAACGAATGGCGAGGCCGTCGTAGTTGCCGATGATTTCGGCGAGCTTGTCCTTGTCCTTGCCGAGCGCCGGCTGGAAATCGACCTCGATGCCGCGATCCATGAAGATCTGCACGGCGGCGGGGCTGAGGGCGTCGGAAATGAGAACTTTCGGTTTGGTCATGGGATGGATCCTTTCGGGATCGTCATCCTGAGGAGCGAGCGAAGCGAGCCTCGAAGGATGATGGGAAATTGGAATGGGGAATCCGAAAATGTCGCCGTCTATCCTTCGAGGGCCGCTGACGCGGCCACCCTAGGAGGACGGCCCCCTCCCACAAGGGGAGAGGGAAAAGACAACTACGCCGCCTTGGCGAGCGAGGCCTTGGCTTCCGCGAAAGCCCAGTCGAGCCAGCCGGTCAGCGCCGCGACATCCGCCGTCTCGACGGTGGCGCCGCACCAGATACGCAGGCCCGGAGGAGCATCGCGGTAGTGGCCGAGATCGTAGCCCGCGCCTTCCTTCTCCACCGCGGCGACCAACGCCTTGGCGAACGCGGCCTGCGCGTCGGCGGCAAGCGCCGTGACCGCCGGATCGACCACTTTGAGGCAAACCGAGGTGTTGGAGCGGATCGCCGGATCGGCAGCGAGGAAATCGATCCACGGCGTCTTGGCGACCCAGTCGCTCAGCGCCTTGGTGTTGGCATCGGCACGGCCGATCATACCCTTGAGGCCACCGACCGACTTCGCCCAGTTGAGCGCATCGAGATAATCCTCGACGCAAAGCATCGACGGGGTGTTGATGGTCTCGCCGACGAAGATGCCGTCGATCAACTTGCCGCCCTTGGTCATGCGGAAGATCTTCGGCATCGGCCACGGCGGCGTGTAGCTCTCGAGACGCGCCACCGCGCGCGGCGACAAAATCAGCATGCCGTGCGCACCTTCGCCGCCCAATGCCTTTTGCCAGGAGAAGGTGACGACGTCGAGCTTGGCCCAGTCGAGCGGCTGGGCAAATGCAGCCGAAGTGGCGTCGCAGATGGTCAGGCCTTCACGGTCGGCCTTGATCCAGTCGGCGTTCGGAACGCGCACGCCGGAGGTGGTGCCGTTCCAGGTGAAGACGATATCGGAGGCCGGATCGGCCTTCGTCAGATCGGGAATTTCGCCGTAACCGGCGGTGAGCTTGGTGACGTCCTTCAGCTTCAACTGCTTGACGACGTCGGTGACCCAACCTTCGCCGAAGGACTCCCAGGCGATCATGGTGACCGGACGCGCACCGAGCAGCGACCACAGCGCCATTTCGACGGCGCCGGTGTCCGACGCGGGAACGATGCCGATCTTGTAGTCGGCCGGCACTTCGAGCACTTCGCGGGTGAGATCGATCGCAAGCTTGAGCTTGGTCTTGCCGATCTTCGCGCGGTGCGAACGGCCGAGGGCAGCATCTTCGAGGGCTTGGGGGGTCCAGCCGGGGCGCTTGGCGCAGGGGCCGGAAGAGAAATGCGGCACGTTCGGCCGCGCAGCGGGCTTCGCTACAGTCATCGTCTATCCTTCCAGATAGTAAGCCTCCCGTTGGGGGGAGGTGTCCCGCCGCGGGAGATACGCCAACCTGCCATGCCGGTCAAGGGATAGCCCCTGCCCATCCGACAAAGTAATGAGAGCCATGCATCGCCGCCGCCTCTGCCGCCCCCGCCGGGCCGGATAATCCCATGCCAACTCATGTCATGTTGCTCGTCCTGCTCGGCGCGTTGCTGCATGCGAGTTGGAACGCCATCGTCAAATCCGGCGGCAACAAGCTTGGCGAAACCGGCTTGATCGCCGGCGGCGGGGCGCTGGTTGCATTGCTCGCATTGCCGTTCATTCCCTTGCCCGCCGCCGCAAGCTGGCCGTGGCTGGTCGCATCGATCGCGATCCATCAGCTTTATTACGCGCTGGTTGCAGCAGCCTATCGCGCTGGCGACATGGGGCACACCTATCCGCTGATGCGCGGCACCGCACCGCTGTTGGTCGCTTTGGTCAGCGCGCCGCTGCTCGGCGAAACGCTCTCGGCTCATGCGTGGGTCGGCGTGTTGCTGATCTGCGGCGGCATCCTGCTGCTGGCGCTGCATCGCCACGCCGCCCCCCGCGCCACGGTGATGGCACTGGCCAATGCGCTGGTGATCGCCATCTACACACTGATCGACGGCACCGGGACGCGGCTCTCGGGCAACGCCATCTCCTACGTGCTCTGGCTTACGTTTCTGGAAGCCTTTCCGTTGCTGACGTGGTTGTGGCTGCGCGACGGAAAACGATTTCAGCGGCAGTTACGTCAGCGCGGCGCGGTTGCTTTGATCGGCGGCACCTGCGCGATCGGGTCTTACGGTTTCGCGCTCTGGGCGATGACGCAAGCGCCGGTCGCGACCGTCGCTGCGTTGCGCGAAACATCGGTGCTGTTCGCAGTGGCCATCGCAACCTTTGTCCTGCGCGAAGCCACCGGCCCGCGACGAATCATCGCCGGTGTTCTCGTGGTGGCAGGCGCGGCGACGCTGCGGCTGGCCTAGATCAACGGGATAAGCCGAGTGCTCGCTCGCTATCGTTGATCCAGCGGCGCACCGCGCCATAATCCGCCAGATCAAATCCGCCTTCATGCGCGACACGCGTATAGGCCAGCAGCGCGACGTCCGCGAGGGTGAACAAATCTCCGACAAGAAAACGCGTCGTTGCGAGTTGCCGCTCCATCCGCGCCAGCGCGGCATAACCGCGCTTCACCTTGTCCGGATCGAGATCGGATGCCGGCTTGCCGAGATAGACCAACAGGAAACGACACACCGCGATGTAGGGTTCGTGGCTGTACTGCTCCCAGAACAGCCACTCGTCCATCTTGGCCGCAAGAAAATCATCGATCGGAATGAGATCGCTGCCACGCGCCAGATAACGGATGATGGCGTTGGATTGCGCCAATACACAGCCATCGTCGAATTCGACGACCGGCACCTGCCCTGAAGCATTCAACTGGAGAAACGCCGGCGTGCGGGTTTCGCCCCGCATCGTATCGACGGCAATCCACTCATAGGGAATGCGAAGCTGGTCGCAGACCCACTTCACCTTCAGGCAATTGCCGGAATTGAGATCGCCGTAGATCTTCATGCGTTGCCGCCACCATAAATTCGGACGACAGAGCAGCAACGCGACGCGATTCTGTCAACGACGCGGGGATCGCTCCGCGTCGCGGCGGAAGCCGCTCAGAACTTGTAGCCGAGACCGGCGCGGACGGTGTTGACGGCGGTATCGATCGGCGACGTGAAGCGGATGTATTCCCATTCAGCTCGCAGGAACAATCCCGCTGTCAGGTTGACGTCGACACCGAGACCCGCTGAGTAGCCATAGACAAGATGACTGTACTTGCCGTCGGTCTGACTCAGAGCAACATCGATGTGGCTGGGTGAGCCGCCAACCTTGTCCTGGGTTCCCGTAATGGTGGCGGTTCGAATGATGTCGGCCTGCCCCAGAGCCAAACCGCCGAAGATATACGGCAAGAACGAGCCGAAGGCATAACCGGCCCGTGCGCGGAACGTGCCGACATCGGTCAACCGCATCGTGGCCGTGCTGGTGTAGGTGATGTTGTCGGTATAGCCCTGCCCGTCGGTAAACACGCGGCCCATCGACTCGGTTTGCGTGCCACCAAATTTTCCGTGCATGTAGCTGGCTTCAATACCGAGAACGACATCGTCCCACTGGCTGTTGTAACCGGCAAACCCACCGAAGCCGTCGCCGCGCGCAGAAGCCTTGCTGCCGACCGGCCACGACGACACGCTGCCCCCACTCTCGATGGAGGTGTTCGCCAGAAGATGCGCGGCTACATCGCGCGTCGCACCGGTGAAATTCATGTCGGACTCGCCAACGCCGGCCTGACCGCCGATGTAAAAACCTTCCCAGTTGACGACGCGCGGTCCGTAAGTATCCGGCAATGCACCGCGAAGAATCGGCAGATCGGCGGCTTGCGCGCCCTGCACCGCCCCAAGCATCATTCCCGCTACCAGCAACTTACGCATCGCAATTCCCCCAGAACAAAAATCGAGGCACCACCGCGAGATCGTCACGCGAACCTGGCTCTCGATCTCATGCGATCATCGCCTGTTAACCTTAACTAATCGTTGTCGGGACGTGGTTTCAGTTAAAATCCGACGCGCCTCGTTCACCTTTTTCGAAGGCAGTCGCAAAACAAAACGGCGCGGGAATATCCCGCGCCGTTCACGAAGACGAAGCCGAAAGCTGTCCGATCAGCCCTTGGTGATGAGCGGCGGCGGCGGTGGCGGCGCCACGTCGCAGCAGGTCCAGCGCACGCCGAGCTTGATGTCGTGCGAAGTCAGATCGTGGAACTGGAACGGACGACCGTTGGTCACCGTGCCATCGAACGACGAACCGGAGCCGGTGACGCCGGTGCCGAGGTTGAGGTAGCGATACGCCAGTTCCACCGTCATATTCTGATTGACGCGATAGGCGAGACCGGCGTGCAGTGCCCAGGCCAGATCGAGCTTGCTCGCGGTCTGTGCCTGATAGAGACCGGACGTGGTGCCGCCGCCGAGGTTGACGGTGGTGACGTCTGAGAATCCGCTGAAGGTGTTGTAGGCACCGCCGACGCCGACACCGACGAACGGCGTGATGCACCACCAGGTGCCGAGATCGGCGTAAGCGTTGATCATGCCGACCCAGCTCGAATAGCCGCCGCGATAGGTATCGCCGATCGGCAGAACGCCGAGACCGCCGCCGAAATTGATGTTGGCGTAGTCGGTGCCGCTGAACTGCACCCGCGACCGATATTCGCCGGTCACATCCATGCGGAACCAGTTGTTGAACTGATAACCGACACCCAGTCCGTAAGTCATGCCGCCGGTGAACTCATGGCCGATCTGATTGACCGAAACCGTGCTGGCGTCATTGTAGGCCGGAGCGAACAACTTGCCCCGGGTGTTGGTCATGCCGATGTCGCCGCGCAGATACCAGCCACCGAAATCCTCGACCGGCGGCGGCGCATAATACTGCGGCGGCGGGGCAACGGGGATATCCGCGGCAAATGCCACACTGGACATTAAGGACGCCGCTCCAGCGGCGGCCAGGATGATAACGCTACGCATTGGCTTCGTCCTCTGATGCGGTGAGGCAGACGCGGCCTCACATCGGAAACTCACGGACGGACGATGCCAGCAAATACTTAAGCGTCGCTTAACCCTAATTTTTAAGGTTGATATTTGGTGCACGCGCGCAACACAGCGGCGGCCCCTGCACGGAACCGCCGCCACAAGTCTTAACGATGCGTTGATAACAAGATGCCGCGGGCTGTTCCGCTGCCGCGCTGCGCGTCGCGTTACACCGCCAGCTTCGGCATCTTCGGCAGGAACATCGCCAGGAGCCCGATCGCCGGCAGGAACGCGCACACCGTGTAGACAAAGTCGATGCCCTTGGCATCGGCCACCACGCCCAGCATTGCCGCCCCCAATCCGCCCGCGCCGAATGCGAAGCCGAAAAACAGACCGGAGATCATGCCGAAGCGATGCGGCACCAGTTCCTGGGCATAGACGATGATCGCGGGCATCGCCGAGGAAATGATGAAGCCAATGACGACGCTCAATGCCACCGTCCAGCCGAGGCTTGCGTAAGGCAGCAGCAACGTGAACGGCAACGCGCCGAGGATCGAGATCCAGATTACGTAGCGGCGGCCGATGCGGTCGCCGATCGGCCCACCAAAATAGACGCCGGCGGCATTGGCGCCGAGGAACACGAACAGCAGCAGTTGCGACGTCTGCGTCGTCACCGCAAACTTATGCATCAGATAGAAGGTGTAGTAGCTGGTGAGGCTCGACAGGTAGATGTACTTCGAGAACACCAGCACGATCAGAATGCCGATCGCCATCGCAACGCGAGAACCCGATGGCGCGCCGGCGGACGGCTTCATTGCTGCCTTGCCGCGCGTCATGATGCGCGGCTTGTACCAACTCCCGATGCGCCACAGAATGACGATGGCGACGAACGCGATCGAGGAGAACCACGCGATGCTGGGTTGCCCGAACGGCACCACGATCAGCGCCGCGAGCACCGGTCCGATCGCCGAGCCGAGATTGCCGCCGACCTGAAATACCGATTGCGCGAAGCCGTAGCGGCCGCCCGACGCCATCCGCGCGATACGAGCGGACTCCGGGTGAAAAATCGCGGAGCCCAACCCGATCATCGACGCCGACAGCACCAGCATCGCGAAATTGTGCGCGCCGCTCAGCATCAGGAGGCCGATGAAAGTGAAACCCATCCCGATCGCCAGCGAATAAGGCTGCGGCTTGCGGTCGGTGACGCTACCGACCACCGGCTGCAACAGCGACGCGGTGATCTGGAATGCCAGCGTGATCAACCCGATCTGCGCGAACGACAGCGAATAGTTTTCCTTGAGGATCGGATAGACCGACGGAATCAGCGACTGCATGGTGTCGTTGAGGAAGTGCGAGAAGCTGATGCCGCCCAACACCATATAGACCGGACCGGCTGCGACGGCCGGCTTCGCAACCGCATCGATATCCGCCGCGATCACTGGCGCGACGAGCGTTTCTTCGGTAACGACGACAGACTTGTTCACGGCAATTTCCGATTCTCAAAACAACGGCAGCCAGCCAGAGCGACATCGAGTCGGTACAAGCCGACGAATTGCGGACCGCTCTAACGCCCCTCGCCCCGCAAGCGGGGCGAGATTGACGCATAACATCTGATTCAGATCGTGAAATTTAGGGCACGCACGGCCGCCGGACCACCGCCAATCCGCGATGGCTGCGATGCAGCGCCCTTTAAGCAGCGGCCGCGGCGCCGAGCGCGGAGACGATATCGTCCACCACTTCCTCGACCAGGATGCGATCGTCGCCCTCGCCCATCACGCGGATCACCGGCTCGGTGCCCGATGAGCGCACCAGCAACCGGCCATGGCCGTTAAGGCGCTTCTCCGCCGACGAGATCGCCGTCTTAACGCCGGCGGTCTCCAGCGGCCTGCCGGCGCGATAACGAACGTTCTTCAGAATCTGCGGCAGCGGATCGAAGCGGTGGCAAACTTCGGAAACCGGCTTCTGATGCTTCTGGATCACCGCAAGTACCTGAAGCGCGGCGACGAAACCATCGCCGGTCGTGGCGTAGTCGGACAGGATGATATGACCGGAGGGTTCGCCGCCGAGATTGTAGCCGCCCGCCAGCATCTGCTCGAGCACGTAGCGATCGCCCACCGCTGTACGGACGAGATCGAGACCGATACCCTCGAGGAAGCGCTCGAGACCGAGATTGGACATCACGGTGGAGACGAGACCCGGCTGCGCCAGCCGGCCATCCTCTTTCCAACTCTCCGCGATCACCGCCAGCAACTGATCCCCGTCGACCACATGGCCACGTTCATCGACCACGATGACGCGATCGGCGTCGCCGTCGAGCGCGATGCCGATATCGGCGCGCATTTCGCGCACCTTGCGGCTCAGCGCTTCCGGTTCGGTCGAACCGCATTCCTTGTTGATGTTGAAGCCGTCCGGCTCGACACCGATCGAAATCACGTCGGCACCCAATTCCCACAACGCCTTGGGCACCACGCCATAGGCGGCGCCATTGGCGCAATCGACGACGACGCGCAGGCCGTCGAGGCTGATGTCGCGCGGCAGTGTGCGCTTGGCGAATTCGATATAGCGATCATGCACGCCGTCGATGCGCTTGGCGCGACCGAGACTGCGGCTTGCCGCCAACCGTTTATCGAGGTTCTCGTCGAGCAACTGCTCGATCTGCTTCTCGACCTCGTCCGACAGCTTGTAGCCGGCGGGGCCGAACAGCTTGATGCCGTTGTCCTCGAAGAGATTATGCGAGGCGGAGATCATCACGCCGAGATCGGCGCGCATCGACTTGGTCAGCATCGCAACCGCCGGCGTCGGCAGCGGGCCGACCAGCAGCACGTCCATGCCGACCGACGTGAAGCCCGCGACCATCGCGTTCTCGATCATGTAGCCGGAGAGCCGTGTGTCCTTGCCAATCACCACGCGATGACGATAGTCGCCACGTTGAAAGGCAAGACCCGCGGCTTGACCCACCTTCATCGCCAGTTCGGGCGTGATCACCCCGTTGGCGCGACCACGGATGCCATCGGTCCCAAAATATTTCCGGCTCATAAAAGTATCCCCCAGCGAAGTCATCTAGCGCCAGCGGCGGTTTACCGCGCCGACTCATGCTCAAGCGTTCAATCGTCGCGCGAGGTCCGCGAGCATAACCGGGCTGGTTTATAATGCGTTTACCGCGCCGGTGACTTCAAGAAATATGATTAATCATTACCACGCACGGCATCCGCATTCGCACGCATAACTATCTGATATACATCAATATTCTAGAGATTGACGAAGGATTACCCCTTTCGTTTGATGTCCTTGTCGGGTTTGGACGGCGCCGGTTGGGTCACACTGACCGGATCGGAGCCCGGAAATGATTCTTCCAGGCCTTCGTTCAACGCGTCGTCCAACTTCTCTTTCCGGGTGGCGTCCTTGGGATCACTTCGGGAATCGGATCGCTCGCGCGCCTGCGTGTCTGCCATGTCGGTCTCCATCGGTGCCGGGATCAACGTAGCCGTGGGGCCATTGTTCCGGCTGCGCGATCGCCTCTCACGTCTTGCGCCTGGCATGGTGATCGAGTTTCGACGGCGACGGCTGCACCACGCTGACAGGATCGGACCCTGGAAAAGTCTCCTCGAGCCCTTCCTCCAGCGCCTCATCCAGACGCTGCTTCTCTTTCTCCGCGTGCTTGCTGCCCGCGGTCCCGGAAGTCTTTGAAGAATGGGTGGCGCTCATGGTCGCTCCGCTGAATTAACACGCTGCCGCAAAGATAATTTTGTCTGACGCGGGGACATGCTACTGGTTCTTGAAAGCTGAAGTAAGCAAGGGGCCGGGAATGTCCATCAAGCACGTCACCTGCATCGAAGATCTACGCCAAATCCATAAGCGGCGGGTGCCGAAGGCCTTCTTCGACTATTGCGACCGCGGCTCCTATACCGAGGACACGCTGCGCGCCAATCGCGCCGATCTCGAAGCCATCAAATTCCGCCAGCGCATCATGGTCGACGTCTCCCGACGTGACACCTCGACCACCATTCTCGGCGAACCGGCGGCGCTGCCGCTGATCCTCGCACCGGTGGGCCTGACGGGCATGCAGTATGGCGACGGTGAAATCCACGCCTGCCGCGCCGCGCAGGCCGCCGGCATTCCCTACACGCTGTCCACCATGTCGATCTGCTCGATCGAGGATGTAGCAGCCAACGTTGACAAGCCGTTCTGGTTCCAGCTTTACGTGATGAAGGATCGCGGCTTCATCAAGGCGCTGATCGAGCGCGCTGTCGCCGCCAAATGCAGCGCGCTCGTGCTCACCGTCGACCTGCAAGTGATCGGTCAGCGCCATCAGGACATCAAGAACGGCATGACCGTGCCGCCGGAATGGAGCCTGTCGAAGCTGTTCGACTTTGCCACCAAGCCACAATGGGTCGCGGGCGTGCTGCGCGGCAAGCGCCGCACCTTCGGTAACCTCGCCGGCCACATCAAGGGCATGGAGAACGTCACCCAGCTCGGGCAGTGGACCAACTCGCAGTTCGACACCACGCTGAACTGGAAGGACCTCGACTGGATCCGTTCGATCTGGCCGGGCAAGCTGATCATCAAGGGTATCCTCGATATCGAGGATGCCCGCGAGGCGGTGAAGACCGGCGCGCAGGCGCTGGTCGTTTCCAATCACGGCGGCCGCCAGCTCGACGGCGCCCAATCCTCCATCGAGGTGCTGCCGGAAATCGTCGCGGCGGTCGGTGATCAGATCGAAATCATGTTCGACGGCGGCATTCGTTCGGGACAGGATGTGATGCGGGCGCTGGCGCTCGGCGCCAAATCCTGCATGATCGGCCGTGCGTATGCTCATGGCCTCGGTGCCTATGGCGAAGCCGGTGTCGCAAAAGCCATCGACATCATCCGCAACGAGATGCTGGTGACCATGGGCCTGTGCGGCGTCAACACCGTCGCCGAGATCGACGAACATATCCTGGCGGGGTGAAACCGCCATCGGCCGAGCCGCGCCATACGCCGGCGACGAGGCCGCGCACGCAGTTGTGTGCGGCGCAAAGTGAAACAAAATGTCACAGTATGCGTCTTCTGATCGACACTCAGAACAGGAGACGACGATGCGACGTTATTCGGTTCTTGCGCTATGCGCGGCCACGGCGCTGGCGATAGCTGCACCGACTGCGGCCTCGGCCCAACGTGGCGGCTTCCACGGCGGCGGTGGCTTTCATGGCGGTGGTTTCCACGGTGGAGGCTTCCATGGCGGAGGGTTCCGTGGTGGCGGCTGGCGCGGCGGCGGATGGCACCGTGGCGGCGGCTGGGGTTGGGGCGCGGGCGCGCTCGGCGTCGGGCTGGGCCTTGGCCTCGCCGGAGCCTATAGCTACCCGTACGGTTATGGCTATGGCTACCCCTATGGCGGTTACGGCTACGCGGCCTATCCCTACGACGATTATGGCTATGGTGGCTGCTACCTGACCCGGCAGCGGGTCTGGACATCTTACGGCTGGCGTATCCGCCGCGTGGAGGTCTGCAACTGACCGCTCGTTATCGGGCGATCGCCAGATCGGCCTCAACCAGTCGGCGCAGCTCGGACGTGACGTCCGGCCTGCGCCCGAACCACAGTTCGAATCCGCGCACGGCCTGATGCAACAGCATGCCAAGCCCATCGGCAGTGCGCAGGCCACGCTCCCGCGCCGCCGAAAGTAAGGGCGTATCCAGGGGCACATAGACCAGATCTGCCACCGTCGCCTGCGGCGGCAACAGGCCGACATCGATCTCCAGCGCGGGTTGGCCCTTCATGCCGAGCGATGTGGTATTGACCAGCAACCGTGCGCGCGGCAACACCTCGCCGAGCGCCTCCCAGCCGTGCGCCGAGACGCGTGCGCCGAACTGATTGGCCAGCGCTTGCGCGCGTCCCGCCGTGCGATTGACGAGATGCACGCGCTTGATGCCGCGCTCCAGCAATCCGAACACCACCGCGCGCGATGAGCCTCCGGCACCGAGCACGACGGCTTCATCGGCGGCATCCCAACCCGCCGCGCTGGCGTCGAGGTTGTTGATGAAGCCTTCGATATCGGTGTTGGTGGAGCGCAGCGTCTCGCCATCGTACCATAACGTATTCGCCGCACCGACGGCACGCGCGCGCTCGTCCGGCTCGGTCAAGAGCAACGCCCGCTCCTTGTGCGGGATGGTGACGTTGGCGCCAATAAAACCGTGATGCGACAGATTCTGCACGAATTCGGCGAAACCTTCCGGCGGCACCGCCTCGATGCTGTAACCGCCTGCGATGCCGAACCGATGCAGCCAATGGTGATGAATGATCGGCGAGCGCGAATGCGCGGCCGGCCAGCCGATCAGACAGGCGGCGGGGGCTTTTTCGGGCGCGGGCATCGCAGTTCTCCGTCACGACAACGTCGCTGTTCCCTTCACGCGAAGGGCCACGCTTGTCAATGCGCGATGCGTTGCCTCAAGTCGCCACGCGCTTCATCGGCACCACGACGGAGCGTTCGCGCTGTTGCCGGATATCCTCCAGCGCCCGCGCGATGGTCTCGCGATACTTCGCCAGCGGCGGCCGCACGCCATGAGTCAGCAGCACGCGACGCACACCGCGCGAGGTGCCGGTGATGTACAGCCGCATACCTTGCCGCTGCGCTTTCACGGCAAGCCGATGGATGGCGTTGGCGGCGGTCGAGTCCATCAGCGGCACCGCACTGACGTCGATCACGAACGCCTTGTGGCGGCCCGCGATATTGTCGAGCACCGCGCCCACCGTCGAGGCGGCGCCGAAGAAGAACGCACCGGTGATGCGATACACGACTACGTCGGGATCGGTCGCGAGCGCCGGATCGTAAGGCACCCGTTCACCATTGGCATCGTCGGCCTTGTCGTCCTGCGCGAGCGGCGCGGCCGCTTCGATTCCGGTAGAGTCCGCCATGCGATTGATGAACAGCACCGCACCGAGCGCAAAGCCGACCAAAATGCCTTCGGTGAGATCGCGAAACACCGTGAGCAGAAACGTCGCAAGCAATACCGTCGCATCGCCCCACGACGAACGCAGCAACGTCCAGAATTCCTGCTTCTCCGCCATGCCCCATGCCACGATCACCAGCACGGCCGCCAGCGCCGACAACGGGATGTAGCTCGCCAGCGGCGCGGCGATCAGCATGAACAGCAACAGAAATGCCGAATGCATCATGCCCGCAATCGGTCCCCGCGCACCGGCACGCACATTGGTCGCGGTGCGCGCGATCAGGCCGGTGACGCAGATGCCGCCGAACAGCGGCGAGGCGATATTGGCGACGCCCTGCGCCACCAACTCGCAATTGGAGCGATGACGACGTCCGGTCATGCCGTCGGCCACCACCGCCGACAACAGCGACTCGATCGCCGCGAGCAGCGCGAACGCAATCGCATCCGGCAGCACCGCCTGCATCTTCGCGAACGAGAATGCCGGCAGTACTGGCGCGGGCAGCGTTTCGGGAATGCCGCCGAAGCGCGAGCCGATGGTTTCCACCGGCAATGCCAGCGCCCATGCCACGAGCGTTGCCACCACGACGCCGATCAGAATGTTCGGCCATGTCGGCCGCAGCCTGTGCACCCCCACCATCACCACGATGGCGAGCACCGCCAGCGCGATGGCCCACAGGTTGATCGTGCGGGCGGCATGCCACAGCGCAGCGAGCTTGGGCAGCAGTTCACTCGGCTCGTGGCCCGACAGTTTGAGGCCGAACAGATCGTGCAACTGGCTGGCAAAAATGATCACCGCAATGCCGGCGGTAAAACCGACCGTCACCGGATAGGGAATGAACTTGACGTAGGTGCCGACCCGCAACAGGCCAACGGCGATGAGGAAGGCGCCCGCCATCATGGTGGCGAGAATGACGCCGTCGACGCCGTGGCGCTCCACCGTGAGCGCCACCAGCACGATGAACGCACCCGCCGGCCCGCCGACCTGAAAGCGGCTGCCACCGAGCAGCGAAACGAAGAAGCCGCCGATGATGGCGGTGTAAAGCCCGCGATCCGGGGTCACGCCGGAGGCAATCGCGATCGCCATCGACAACGGCAAAGCAACGATGGCGACGGTGAGACCGGCGACGACGTCAGCACGAAAATCCGCAAGGCCGTAGCCTTCGCGCAGCACCGTGATCAATTTCGGCGTGAACAATTCCGCGAAGCTGGCGCCGCGCGGCGACGCCCCGTTACCCGTCCTGACCATCCGATGCTCCCGGCCTCGCCTCACGCAAAGCGCTGCAAGCCGTCGGCCGGTCGATGGTCAGACGCGCGGCGGCGGTCCGGGTTGCTTCAGGCGCACCCCACGCCCGCCGTCATCGCTCCGCACATGTTCACCGATGAGGTCCACGCCCGCGCGATTCAACGCATCGACCACCTTGGTCAGGGACTCGACGACGCCGCGCACGTTGCCTTCGCTGGCTTCCATGCGCTGGATCGTCGGCAACGAAACCCCTGCGAGTTCCGCCAGTGTCTTCTGATCTATGCCGAGCAGCGCCCGCGCCGCCCGCATCTGGAATGAGGTGATCAACGCCAGAATTCCATGTTGGAGAGTTATAATTGATGTATAATACAATGACAATGATGTAAAATACATCATATCATAGATTGCCCCTTTCGTCGGCGACGCCGGCGAATAGTCCATCTTCTGCCATCGGATGATCCATGCGGCAATTCAAGACCATGCCGCGACGTCATTACGCCGTCGCAGCGCGGCCTTGCTAGGCTTGGCCGGCGCCGCTCACGCCGCCGCGCGATGCGCCGCGACGATCTGGTCGGCCGCGCGGCCGGTGACTTCGGCCATGTGATCGAAGGTGCGGGTGAAGCCGCCCGCACCTGCCGTCGCTGAGCGCAACTCGACGATAAGATCGCCGATCTCGGCTTCCGGCATCGACGCCCGCACGCAATCCCATCCCTCCCAACCCTCGCGGGTATCGAAGCCGAGGATCTGGCCACGCCGGCCGGACAGGATGGCGTTGACCTTCGCCGTGGCCTCGCTGGGACACACGATCTCGACGAGATGGATCGGCTCCAACAAAACCGGTGCGCATTGCGGTAGCGCTTCGGCAACGCCCATCCGCGCCGCCGTGCGAAATGCCTGATCCGATGAATCGACGCTGTGATAGGAGCCGTCGGTCAACGTCACTTGCAAGTCGATCACCGGGAAGCCGAGCGCGCCGCGCAACAGCGCGTCCTTCACGCCCTCCTCCACCGCGCCAATGTAGTTCTTCGGCACGGCGCCGCCGACCACGGTTTCCTCGAAACGGAAACCCTCGCCACGCGGCAGCGGCTTGATGTCGAGCACAACGTCGCCGTATTGGCCGTGCCCGCCGGACTGCTTCTTGTGGCGGCCGCGCTGGGTAGCCGATTTCCGGATCGTTTCCTGATAGCCGATGCCAGGCGGATGCGACTTGGCATTAACGCCGTAACGCTCCTGCAAACGCTCCATCGCGACGCGCAAATGCATTTCGCCCTGTCCCCACAGCACCATCTCATGATGGGCGGGATTATGCTGCACCGTGAGCGAGGGATCTTCCTCGGTGAGACGCTGCAACGCCTGTCCGAGCTTGACGTCGTCCTTGCGGTCGGCCGCCGCCAGTGCGATCGCCAATACTGGCGGCGCCGCGCTCACCTGCGCGAGTGGAGCCGGCGCGGTCTTTGCCGTCGTCAGCGTCTCGCCTGTCCTCACGGCGTCGAGCTTGCCGAGCGCCACCACTTCGCCCGCCTCCGCCGAAGCGCGCTTGCTGTCGCTCACGCCATTCGCCGCGAGAATACCCGAGATGCGTCCCATACCACCGCCGGAGGATTGCACCGTCGCGCTATCGTCAAGGTGACCGCGCAGCACGCGCGCCAATGACAACTTGCCGCCGTGCTGCAAATGCGTGGTCTTGACGACGTAAGCGAGCGCCGGTCCCTCTCCAGTCGCACCGAGCCGCTCCACAGTCTCACTGATGCCGGGCGCTTCGTGACGCAGCGCCTTGAGCAGCCGGCCGACGCCGTTCTGACGCGCGGCGGAGCCAAGCAGCACCGGACAGATCTGTCCCTCGCGCAATTCGCGAGCGAGATCGTTGAAGATCGCATCGCGCGGTGGCGGAATGTCGTCGAGCAATTGCTCCATCAGTGCGTCGTCGTGATCGGCCAGATATTCCAGCATCGTGAACCGCGCTTCTTTCTCGCGATCGAGATTACCCCCGTCGAGCGTGACGAGTTCGGACGCGGCATGCTCGCGATAGACGAAGGCGCGCTCCAGCGCGAGGTCGACGAAGCCGGCGATGAGGTCGCCATTCCAGATCGGGATTTGCCGCAGCACCAGCGGTACCCGCGACGCCGGCTGCAATGCCGCGAGCGCTTCGCGGATACGCTTGGTCGCCTTGTCGATCTTGTTGAGAAACAGGAAGCGGGGAATCCGCAAATCTTCTAGCTCGCGCAGGATCACCTGCAATTGCGGCAACTTGCGCTCGTCGGCTTCGCACACCACCACCGCCGCATCGACGATCGGTAAAATCGCGCGCATATCGTGAGCGAATTCGATCGAGCCCGGACAATCGAGAAACGTATAGGTGTCACCCATGAAGGCGACGGTCGCGGCATTGAGGCCGACACCCATCTTGTGCAGGCGCGCTTCCGCACCCGCATCACCAACTGAGGTGCCCGCCTCGACGCTGCCAGCGCGCGGGATCGCGCCGGTGCGGGCAAGGATGGCTTCGAGAAGAGTAGTTTTTCCGCTTTGAAATGGGCCCACGAGCGCGATGCAACGTGAGCCCGGTCCTGGATGACCAGAGGGACTTCTGACGTCTTGTCCCATTGCCGCCTCCTGATCTGGAGCTCGGCCCTTGATTGGGTCGGCGGCGGGAATGGTCTCAAGGGTCCCGCCGGTTGGCAAGCAGGAACTTGGTCGAGGCGAGTTAGCGCCCCGGCCGCAACTCAAGACCAGCCAGCCCCACGGCCACGCTGATACCGGTCGAGCCCTGCACGCTGAGCGGTTGCAGCGCGATCGAATTGGCCGAACCGCCGATCAAAACATTGGCACCAAGACCTATCCCGACATTGGCGCTGCCTTGCGCACCGGCGTAGTTGCCCGAGAGATCGCCGATGCCGGCGCGTTCCACCGGCGCGAACACCGCCCATGTCAGCGTCGATTGCTCGGTAATGCCGAGATCGATGCCAACCTTGCGGATGGTTGCCACATACGGCTGGTCCGGCTTGCCTTCCGCGTGCAAGAGACAGCCGAGGTTGGTCACCGAACCGACGATGAAGCCGACACTGGCGCCGCCCCGGCATTCCAGCACGCCGATCTGGACACGCTGCGATTGCTGGGCGTGAGCAAGAGTCGCCGTCAGCAGAAGGGTTGCAACACCAACCATGATCGAACGACGACGCATGACATTTCTTCTCCGGCAGGAAGGAAGGACAAATGGCGATCAGGTCAAATGTTACACGCGGCAGCAACGATTTGATATCGCGGATGTGACTGGTGAGAGGCCGAAGACCGCACTATCCCCGACAACGTCACCTCAAACGTGGTCGGATGATCGGTATTTTCGTGAAGGAAAGCCATGCAGCGTCAATCAACGATACGATGTCCGGCCTGCGGTCATGAGTCGATTGAAACCATGCCGACCGATGCCTGCGTGTTCTTTTACGACTGCAAGGGATGCGGGCAGAGACTGAAACCCAAGGCCGGCGATTGCTGCGTGTTCTGCTCCTACGGCTCCGCGCCCTGCCCGCCGATGCAATCCGGCGGCTGCTGCGGCTAAAGCCTGCGCAACCTTTCGGCCGGATCATCTCGACCGCCGAAGCCAGTCACAAAAAAGGCCCGCTTGCGCGGGCCTTTCAATGTCAGGTCACGCCGCTTAGCGGTGGTGACGATGATGCTTGCGATGCTTGCGCGCCTTGCGGTGCGGCTGCACGGCGGCCGGACGCAGCTCGACGTCAATAACGCCGGCGGTGGCGTTCAGGCCGGTCTGGCCTTGCAGGCTGAGGGGCTGCAACGAAAACGCATTGTTCGAACCGCCGACCAGCAGGTTGCCGCCGAGACCGACGCCGACCGACGCGTTGGCGCCGACGCCGCCGAAGTGACCAGAGAGATCGCCGCGGCCGATCCGGTTGGTCGGCGCATAGACCGCCCAAGCCAGGCCGGTCTGCTGGGTGAATCCGAGGTCAACGCCGAAGCGCTTGATCGTGGCGACATAGCCTTCCGGACGGCGGCCCTGGCTCTCGAACGTGCAGGTCAGATCAGTGGTCGAGCCGACCACGTAACCGACATTCTGGCCGCCTTCGCAAGAAAGCACGCCAACCTGAAGCCGGCCCTGCTGCGCGTTCGCCGTGGCGATGGAAGCAACCAGCGCGAGCGCGCCGACACCCAACATCTTCGTCATCTGCATTTGAGTTTAGTCTCCGATTGTGTGGTCCTTGACGGCCACGCTTTGAATCCCGGCGCACAGGAAGGTCCAGCCGTGTCCAAAACATGGCAGTTCCATGAGAAAACCGGAAAAAATTGCGGCGAACCGGGCGATCACGACGATATGATCGCCCGAGGTTCTCCATTCGCGGCAATTATACCGTTACCGCAGGTTCCCGCAGAAACGTTGGATGCGCTTGCAGGCGTCCTCGAGGTCCGAGGTCTTGGTGGCATAGGAAATCCGGAACGCCGGGCCGAGGCCGAAGGCCGAGCCCTGCACCACGGCGACGCCCTCGGCTTCGAGAAGCTCGGTGACGAAATCCTGGTCGTTCTCGATTTTCTTGCCCGACGGCGCGGTTTTCCCGATGGTACCGGCGCAGGACGGATAGACATAGAACGCGCCTTCCGGACGCGGACAGTCGATGCCCGTCGCCTGGTTCAGCATCGCCACCACCAGGTCGCGCCGTTCCTTGAACACCTTGTTGTTGGCGGCAATGAAGTCCTGCGGACCGTTCAACGCCTCCACCGCCGCCCATTGCGACACCGACGACGGGTTCGAGGTCGACTGCGATTGAATGGTCGCCATCGCCTTGATCAGCGACGCCGGGCCACCGGCGTAGCCGATGCGCCAGCCGGTCATGCAATAGGCCTTGGAGACGCCGTTCACCGTCAGGGTGCGGTCGAACAGTTTCGGTTCGACCTGCGCCGGGGTGGTGAACTCGAAGTCGTCATAGACGAGGTGTTCGTACATGTCGTCGGTCATCACCCAGACCTGGGGATGCTTCAGCAGCACGTCGGTCAACGCCTTGAGTTCGGCGCGGGTATAGGCCGAGCCGGTCGGGTTCGAGGGCGAGTTCAGAATGATCCACTTGGTCTTCGGCGTGATGGCGCGTTCCAGCGCCTCCGGCTGCAATTTGAAGCCGAACTCCGCCGTGCAGACCACTGGCACGGACTCGCCACCCGCCAGCGCCACCATTTCCGGATAGCTGACCCAGTACGGCGCCGGAATGATCACCTCGTCGCCCGGATTAATAGTGGCCATCAGCGCGTTGTAGAGCACCTGCTTGCCGCCGGTGCCCACCGTGATCTGGTTCGGCGTATAGGTCAGGCCGTTCTCGCGCTGGAACTTGGCGATGATCGCCTCCTTCAGCTCGGGAATGCCGTCCACGGCGGTGTACTTGGTCTTGCCCGCCTCGATGGCGTGAACCGCCGCCAGCTTGATGTTGGCCGGAGTGTCAAAATCCGGCTCGCCGGCGCCAAGACCGATGACGTTGCGGCCCGCGGCTTTGAGCTGCCGTGCTTTATCCGTGACCGCGATGGTCGCGGACGGCTTCACACGGTCAAGCGCGGCGGACAGAAACGACATCATTGGCTCCATTTGGGCAAGCGAAGGCCGGCTAACACACCGGGATTCGCGGATTTTGGCGAAAAGTGCGCTGCACACTAAGGCCGCACAGGCCAGCGTGCAAGGCGGTACGGCGGGCTGCACCCTCTTAAAAGCGCATCGCGTCTCACGAAAGATTAAATGGTGCCACCTACAACCATGGCGTCTTCAATCAACAAGATCTGCCCCGAATGCGCCAGTTCTGGCACCGATTGAAATCAGGAGACTGGCTGACGCTGGAGCGCATCCGCGCCTACAGCCTCATCGTGCTGGCAATCGGCCTTGCCGCCATCGTGATCTGGATTGGCCTGTCAAAGGACGGCGTCGATGTTAACGGCAAGCCGCTCGGGACGGACTTCTCCAGCTTCTACGCTGCCGGATCGATGGCGCTGGAGGGGAATGCGGCGGCCGCCTACGACTTCGCTCTCCATCATGCCCGGGAGCAGCAGATATTCGGCCCAGCCACGCCGTATTATGCGTGGCTCTATCCGCCGATCTTCTTCCTGATCGCGGCACCGCTGGCGTGGCTGCCTTATCCGGCTGCGTTTGCCGTCTGGCAATTCGGCACGCTTGCGCTCTATCTCACCGTAATTGGCACGATCCTGCGTGGCGTTCGTACCGACCCGGCCGTGCGGCGCAACTGGCTTCTCGTCGCAACGGCATTTCCGGCGGTACTTGTGAATCTCGGCCACGGTCAGAACGGATTTCTGAGCGCCGCGTTGTTTGGGGCGGCGCTCCTCGCTTTGCCAAGGCGGCCGTTGCTCGCAGGCATCCTGTTCGCGGCGCTCGCCTACAAGCCGCAATTTGGCATTGCAATTCCATTCGCGCTGCTTGCGGCCGGGCGATGGCGGACGATCGTCGCGGCATGTCTCACGGTTGCGGGTCTCATTGTTGTCACTGCGTGGCTGTTCGGCATCGAGTCATGGAGTGCATTCCTCGCTTCCGCCAGCGTCTCTCGCAAAACGCTGCTCGAAAGCGGCGCTGTCGGATTCGAGAAACTGCAAAGCGCATTTGCCATCGTGCGGCTGTGGGGAGGCGGTGTGACGCTGGCCTATACGGTACAAGCGCTCGTCTCCTGCGCGGTCATCGCCAGCATTGTGTGGTGCTGGCGCTCCGCGTCAGACGAAGCCCACAAGGCCGCATTGCTGGTGGCTGGCACCCTGCTGGCCTCACCTCACATTCTTGACTACGATCTCGTCGTCCTTGCGGTCCCGATCGCATTCCTCGCATCGCGCGGGCTTCGTATGGGCTTTCGTCCATTCGAGATATCGTCGTCCGGCGCGCTGTGGATCGTACCGCTTCTGACTCGCCAGGCGGCAGGCTTTCTCGGCTTGCCTGCAGGCTTTCTTGCAATAGCTGCTTTCTACGTGACCGTCCTCGTGCAAGCCCGGACCAAGAAGCAGCACGAAGCCGCCGACTTCGCACGGGCCTGATCTGAGCGTGACGAGCGAAGTTCCGACCACCACGCCGTTGCGGTGCGGCAAAATCCTGCTGCAAAGCCCGTCGGAAAGATAGCTTTCAACTATTCCACCTTGGCCGCCTTGCGGGCACCGTGCCCGCACCTCATTGTATGGGCCAGAAATCCTTCAGGAATCCCTCTAGTATCGTGGCGAACATCGGACTCGAGATACTAGCCCCTTGCGGCCATCCGCCGCCAATGAGACGAACAACGGATGTACAAGCTCTATTCGATGCAGCGCTCCGGCAACAGCTACAAGGTTCGGCTGGCCCTGTCCGTGCTCAAAATTCCCTACCGCGCCGTCGAAATCGATATCCTGAGAGGCGAAAGCCGCACGCCGGATTTCCTCGCTAAAAATCCGAGCGGCCAGGTGCCCTTGCTCGAGGTCGAGGACGGCCGCTACATCGCCGAATCCAATGCCATCCTCTGGTATCTGGCCAACGACACCCCGATCCGACCGGAATCACGGATAGGGCGTGCCGAGGCATTGCAGTGGATGTTCTTCGAGCAGCATGCGCTGGAGCCTAATATCGGCGCCGCCTATTTCTGGCTGGCGCTGGTCCGTGGCGGCCGCGACCTCCAGACCCATGCGCTCGAGGACTGGATGGAGCGTGGTTACGCCGCGCTGCGGGTGATGGAGAACCACCTGAAGGCGCACGATTACTTCGCCGCCGGGCAATTCACCGTCGCCGATATCGCGCTCTACGCCTACACCCATGTCGCCAACCGTTGCGATTTCGAACTCGCGACCTTCCCGGCCATTCGCGGCTGGCTCGCCCGCGTCGAACAAAGTCCCGGCTTCGTCTCGATGGACTGGCGACCGGCGGACACCGCCGCCAGCGCCTGAGACTTTCATTCATCACTGACCGTGAAAGCAAAACGCGGCACGCCCGCAATCACGATGCGGAGGGCCGCGATACCGGGGCGGCGGTGTCGACCGGAGCCGCGCGATAGTTGGCGGCATCGGTCGTGAAATGCGCGTGCCCGTAACTGGCGAGTTGTCGTTTGATCCTCGCGACGAGCCTGCGGTCGGCCAGATCACGCAATCCCGGCACGCGCGCGGAAATCGCATAGAGACCAACTTGCGCGACGAGGAAGACCTGTGTCAGTGCCGCGAGCAAGGTGTCCGACCTGCTCAAACGCACACCAATGGCGGCGGCCTTGTTGCGGTCACCCGCCATAAAACTCTTCACGAAAAAGAATTTCGACACCCGCCGCTCGAAGAATGCGCGGACATTCTCGACGACACCGCTGCCGGACCGAAGATCGGCAGCCATCGTCGCGCGCAACAGCTCGCCGCAAGTACGATCATCGAAGCCGCGGCGAAGTGTGCCGTTGCGGATCGACATCAGATCGACAATGCCTTGCGGCGTATCCGCCAGCAACTCCTCAGGCAGGCCGAGCAGGAAGCAACGATAGCGCGCCAGTTCGACGCGGGCCCGCTCCTTCTTGGTGAATTCGGTACGCCCCTGGGCGAGAACCTTCTCCGATAGCAGGAAGATCGGGATCAGCCCGGCGGGCATCTGGTCGACCTGCGGAATCGGAATGCCATAGACCTTCAAATCCCAGTCGCCTGCGCGCCGCAACACATTGGCCCGAACCATCGAATGCATCAGCCGCACCATGGCGGCGGCCTTGAACCCCGGACCAAAACGCTCGAGCGCGCCGGGCAGCACGGACGTCGAGAAGAACGTCGCGGTTTCCTTGACACGCCGGCTCGCGGTGTTGCTCGACAGGTTGTTCGTGATTGCCATCGGCAAGGCCGCATACTTGTTCATGAACGTCGCGATAAAGGCGCCACGGATGAAGAAGGGGCTGAAATTCGCCGAGAAATTGCGGTCGACCCGGGCGCCCTGCTCGACCAGTTTCATGTCGAGCCAGTCCGGCTTGCGCTCCATGTCCCGGATCAGCGCGCCGAGTTCCGCCGGCGCGTCGGCAACGTTCTCGACGCCACGATCGCAGGCTTCCATCAGCATGGCGACGAGCTTCTTGAAACCGTACTGCCGCATCAGACCGGCATAGGCGTCGGCGGTCAGGTCGCCCATCATCGAATAGGCACGAACCAGTTCGACGCGGGCCCGGTCAGCCAGCAAGGCCTGTCGCCGGCCGGCGTGCCGCGCCGGAATTGTGGTTTGATCGTCAGGCCCCGCCGCGAACCGTTCCGGAACCATCGTGAAATCGACGGCGCCGTACATCGACGGGATCAGTGTCTTCTGAGATTCCACTTTTGCCCAAAGGCTTTCGGTCGCAAGCTCGGTCATAAGGAAGTCGTCCTTTCCCAATCCCGATCCGGACAATATATATCATATGATATAAATTCAAGCAGGACCTAGCATGCCGCCGTCAAAAGCGCGAAAAACCGCTCGTACTATCCCGCTGCGCCCAGCCGACGGGGGCTATCGCAAGGGTGAGGAAACCCGGACCCGCATCCTGCGGGCGGCACTGGAGGTCTTCGGCAACAACGGCTTCGAGACCGTCACCACACGCCAGATCGCGGAAGCCGCCGGGATCAACCTGCCGGCCCTCACCTATTACTTCGGCAACAAGGAAGGGCTCTATCTCGCCTGCGCACGGAGCATCGTGGACACCTTTCGAGAAGGCGTCGGCCGGGTCGCCAGCGAGGCGACGATCGCGCTGCGCCAACCAATGGATGCCGCCAATGCACGCAAGCTCCTGAAGCAACTGCTCACGGCATTGGCGCGCTTCCTGCTGCTGGCGTCATCATCGGATCAAGGACGAACGCTATTCGTGCGACGGGAAATCGCGAGCCCCGGTCCAGCCTTCGAGATCCTCTATGGGGAGCTTTGGCAACCCGGCATCGAACTGACGGCGCAGCTTCTGAACCGCGCCACCTCCGGCCGATTATCCGAGCCGGCCGGCAAGGTCCGCGCCATCATGATGATCGCAAGCCTGACCGGCTTCCAGAGCGGACGGCGCGTGATCGCACGCGCGGCGGGTGACGCGGACCAGGTGGAGGAGGTCATCTCCGCGCTCCACGAACAGATCGACGCGCTTGCGTCGATCTGAAATCACTTCAGGAACCAGAATGACCGATCACGTCATGCTGATCGGCCGCCACGTTTTGGCCACCTTCGGCGCTTTGGCCGCCAAAATCTTGCCGTGCCGAATCGGCAATTTCCATTTTGCGGGTGATTCGCCCGTGAAATGAAGGAATCACGACCATGTCGCGGTCGCGCGGTCCCGGGCCGGGTTTCGCCGAGGAACCCACTCCGGTTGCATCTTCAGGATTGACTCATGCGGTTGCTGCGTCGCTTGCGATCGCGCTGTCGGTCTGCCTGATGATGACCTTCACACTGCTGACGATCAACACGCACTTGCCGTTGCCGGCCTGAGCGTGACGGCGGCCCGCCGTCTAGACATCCTTTTATCGTGCTCGCCGCAAAAGGCCGCCGTTCATGCAAAGACCCCTCCTCTGGGTTACCGGTTCGCTGACTGCTGCGACCGCGCTGGCGGCCACCTTGCTGATCGTCACCACGACGCGCGGCAATGTCCGTCCGGAGTTTCAGGGATCAGCCGTCATCGGGGCACCGGCTCAGTTCCCATCGCACTGTCAGCCCGCACAATGCGATCCGATGAGGTGCGCACCGACATGCCGGACGTCGGATTGAGCGGTGCCCGACGACGGCACTTTCGCATTCATATCGAATTTAACGTACTGCCCGACAGCCGCCGTTTACCAAACGTTGACGGTGTCATGAAAAGCCCCTGCGGAGCTGTGAACAACTTACACGTAGTTGCGCTTACATTCAGGGGACACAAGGGTTCCGTCCATGCGAACTGAGTGGCGCGCGATCTCCGGCCCTGTCCTGATAACGGCGATTTCGCTCGCCGCGCTCGTCGTCGATCAGGCCTATGGCCGTGTCCCCAATCCGGCTCCCCTCCAAATCTGCATTGTGGCTGTCGCCGCCGCGCTCGCCGGCATCGGCTCCGGACTGGTCAGCGCCGTGATCGCCGTTGCGACCAACGCACTGTTCGTCCGGCATCACGGCCTCGGTACGGCATTCGATGTCGTCGAACTGCTGCGCCTCGGGCTACTCGCGGCAACCGCTGCCATCACGGCCGTGGTCACCGGCCTGCTTCGTCAGAAGATGCGCGACGCCATGGTCTGGGAACGCGCCCGCCACGCCACCGCCACACGCCTCGCATCGGCGCTCGACGAGATCGATATCGGCGTCGTGCTGCTGGACGCGGACACGCGTGCCGAGTTCATCAACCGCGCCTTCCGCAAATACTTCGCGCTGCCCGACGCCAAGGCCGACAGCAAGCCGCCGTTCATCGCACTGATGTATCACGGCCGCGACGCCGGCTGCTACGAACTGCCCAAGGACGAGCTTGCTCACTTCATCTCGGAACGCATCGAGAAAATGCGCACCGGCGATTCAACGCCGATCAACATCAAGCTCGCAGACGGCCAGGTGATGCGCTTCCAGTGCACGGCGCTGCCTGACGGCGGCCGGATGCTCAGCTATACGCCGATCACCGATCTGATCCGCCGCAACGACGACCCCGCTTTGGCCGACTACTATCGTTCGTTGCGCGGCAACGGCGGCGACGTATTCGCGGCGTCGCGCCTGCACGCCGCCGAATAGACCGTCCCGCATCTGTCATCCGCCCGCAACAATCCGACGCTAGGCTTCGGCCATGCTTGATCCGGAGCCCCCCGATACGGATCAATGCTCCCGCGGTCCCGTCAGTTATCCACCTGAGCGGGGCCGCTTTTTTGCGAGACGTCATGACGACCCGCGACATTCACTGCAATCACTGGTCCATTGCCTGGCTTGCGAAAGCGGGTTAACGACCACCCATGATCCGCTTCACCCTGGTCATCCTGGCGCTCGCGATCCTGACGCTGGTTCTGCTGCCATTTCAGTTGGTCGCGATCGCTTTCGGCCTGAGCTGGCAGCGGAGGATTCCCCGCCTCTACCATCGCATCCTTTGCGTGCTGGCCGGCGTCCGCATCCGGCAGGTCGGAAACCGGACTTCGGCACGACCGGTCTTGATCCTCGCCAACCATGCCTCCTGGCTCGATATCTGCATCATCACCGCGACGACCCCGGTAGTGTTCGTTGCCAAGAGTGAAGTGGCGCGCTGGCCGCTGTTCGGGACGCTGGCGAAACTGCAACGCACCGTCTTTGTCGACCGCGACCGGCGGCAGCAGACCGGAGAAGCCACCGCGCAAATCGCCGGCCGCCTGCTCGGCGGCGAGGCCGTGGTGCTGTTCGCCGAGGGCACGTCGAGCGACGGCATCCGTATCCTTCCATTCAAATCGGCGCTGGTCGGATCGGTGCATCAGGCGCTTGGCACATCGCACGGACATGACTCGATCGCGGTGCAGCCGCTGTCATTGGCCTATACCCGGTTCGACGGCCTGCCAGTCGGGCGCGCCTTGCGCGAACGCGTGGCATGGTATGGCGACGCCGACCTTATTCCACATTTCATCCGCGTGCTGGCTTCTGGCGCTATCGACGTCACGTTGAGTTGGGGCGAGACCATCCCTCTTCGCGCCGAGACCGACCGCAAGCATGTGACCCGCACCGCCGAAGCGGCGGTGCGACGCATGACTGCCGCCGCGCTGCGCACGCCCTCACCTGTGGTCAGTGTTTCGCCCCAAGGTGAGCTCGCGCCGAAAGCCGTCTGATCGCGCCGGTCGTGATGCGCCGGGCAACCATGCCGATGCGCATGTTGCCGCCTCGCCGCAAGGGCGGCAAAATCCGCTTCAGTTCGGCAATCACAAGCGACAGGATCGCATCCCCATGCAAATTCGCAATCTCGGTGGCTCAGGCCTGCGTGTCTCCGCTGTCGGGCTCGGCTGCAACAACTTCGGGCAGCGCACCGACCTCGAAACCTCGCGCAAGGTGATCCACAAGGCGATTGATCTCGGCGTGACGCTATTCGACACCGCCGACATCTATGCCGGACGCGGCGGCTCCGAAACCGTGCTCGGCGAAGTGCTCGGCCCGCGCCGCAAGGATATCGTGCTGGCGACCAAATACGCCAAGCCGATGAGCGACGATGTAGCCAGACAGGGCGCGTCACGGCGCTACATCATGACGGCGGTGGAAGACAGCCTGCGACGACTGAAGACCGATTACATCGATCTCTACCAGCAGCACGACTATGACGTGCTGACGCCGATCGAGGAAACCTTGCGCGCGCTCGACGACCTCGTCCGGCAGGGCAAGGTCCGTTACATCGGCAATTCCAATTTTCCGGCATGGCGCATCGCTGAGGCCGAACTGGTCGGACGCGCGGCGAATACCGTGCGCTTCGTGTCGTGTCAGGATGAATACAGCCTGTTGGTGCGCGGCATCGAGAAAGACCTGCTCCCTGCCGCGCAACATTACAACCTCGGCCTGCTGCCGTTCTTCCCGCTGGCGAGCGGACTATTGACCGGTAAGTACCAGCGTGGCGCGACCGCTCCCGACGACACGCGCTTCGCCAAAATGCCGGCGCTGCGCGACCGTTACGTCACGCCGCGCAACGAAGGCATTGTCGAGAAACTTGCGGTCTTCGCCAAGGCACGCGGCCACTCGATGCTTGAACTCGCGTTCTCGTGGCTGGCGGCGCGGCCACAAGTCTCCAGTGTCATCGCCGGCGCGACACGCGTCGAGCAAATCGAAGCCAACGTCAAGGCGATCGATTGGGCGCTGACGCCGGAGGATCTTGCGGAAATCGACCGGATCACGCTGACGTAATGCACAGCTCAGTTATGCCAGCAATCCCTGCATCGGCTTCACCGCCGCGCTGTCAGGAAACACGCTTCCCGCCAGCACACGTTCGCTGATGCCGAGTTGATCGCGCAGCAAGCCCTTGAGAACCGCGCGCAAGTCGGTCGTCGGCGCGAGGTCGCGGTTCTGATAGAGGTTCGCGGTCTTCAAGCCCGGCCAGTCAGCAATCACGCGGCCGCCCTTGATGGCGCCGCCGGCCAAAAGCGCCACCGTGCCTGTGCCGTGATCGGTGCCCTGCGTACCGTTGATGCGCGCGGTGCGGCCGAACTCGGTCGCGACCACGATGGCGGTGTCGCGCCAATGCGCGCCGAGTCCGGATTCGAACTCCGCGAATGCACCGTCGAGCCCGGAGAGCAGTTGCGCCAGGCGGCCGACCGGCCCGCCCTCATTGGCATGCGTATCCCAGCCGTCGAAAGCCAAAGCCGCGATGCGTGGGCCATCGTCTTCCGCCATCAGCTTCGCAACACCGCGCGCGGTGAGTTGCATCGCGCCGATGCCGTTCTGCGGCTTGCCCCGCATGTCGTCGCCGCGCGCGGCGATCCTGTCGAGTTGCAAGCCTTGCGACAACGCTTGCGCCAGCGCCGGATCGCGATGCTTGTAAAGATCGAACAGCCGCATCGCGGTATCGTCGGCGGCCTGCGGCAAATTCACCGGTGCCCAGCCGACCGTCGGCGCCGCGCCGCGTAATACCAGCGGCGCTGTCGCACCGACCGCAAGTCCGCTGGTGACCCGCTCACCACGTGGCAACGCGGCCAGCGCGCGATTGAGCCAGCCGGACTGCACGCGCCCCGGGCCTGCGAATCCGCTTTCCAGCACGTCCTGTCCGTCGAAATGCGAGCGCTCGCGATACGGCGTCGCCACCGCATGAACCACCGCGGCCTGCTTCTCACGATACATCCGCGCGAACTGCGGCATCGACGGATGCAGTACGAAGAACGAATCCAGTTCGATCGCGGCGTGTGGCCCGTCCCGCGTCAACGCGATCGCGCCATGGAGATCGGCGTAGTCGGGATCGCCCGCCGGCGCGACGGTGGCGAGGCCATCCAGCGCGCCGCGCAGGATGACCACGATCAAGCGCGGATCGCGTCCATCCACGGCGCGGGCGAACTTCGGCAGATAGGCCCATGCGGCGAACGACGCGCCACCGAGCAACAGTCCGCGACGCGTGACCGCAAGCGACGTTCGGCTTTCACAGCACTCCATCGTCATCTCCTCTGGAATTCCGGTGACATCAGCAAAAGCGCGAAGGCTTGCTGGCGCGACTCGGCGCGGGCGATGGTCTGACGCGTTTCCGGCGACGCCGCGCCGGCCGCGATCAAATCGAGCATCTCGCGCGGATCGCGGTTGTCGCCGATGCGCGACGCCACCTGCGCGGCGATATCGAGACGCAGTTTCATGCCCTCCGGCGCAGCCCATGCGGCATTGGTGTCGGCAAAGCCGTTCGGCCCGGCCGGCGCCCATAGCGGCTGGCCGAGCACATTGAGCCCATAAAGATAACGGCCGGGATCTTCCGGGATTTGTGCCATCAGGCGGCCGGTCGCGATCAGGAATTCATAGGGCGAACGCATCTTGGCCATTGGCGCACGCCAGGCATCATCCGCGTCCGCCAACGCATGCGACACCGCGCGAAGATCACCGTCCGTCTTCGTGAAAACATCGGCGAGGCGCGCTACCAACGCGGGCGGCGGATCGTCGGCGACGAAATGCCGGACCAGTTTGGTCGCGATGAACTTTGCCGTCGCGGGCCGCCGCGCGATATCGGCGAGTGCAGCCTCGCCCTGCGCTGCATTGTTGTCGGCGTAACTCTTGCCGAGCAAGACAATCGACCCCGGCTCATGCGCGTTTGCATTGAAAATAAAACTGCCGGGCTCTCCTAACCGCCCCTGCCGACCGGCGTAGGTCCAACCGGTGAGAACCTTCGCCAGCGCCGTGACGTCGCCTTGCGTATAACCGCCGCCGACACCGAGCGTGTGCAGTTCCATGATCTCCCGGGCGAGATTCTCGTTGAGCCCGCGCTTGCTCCGCTGACCCGCGCGCGAATTGGGACCGATCGACTGCTGGTTATCGAGAAAGAACAGCATCGCAGGGTGCTGCTCCACGGCCTTCAACATATCGGCGAACCGGCCAAGGACATGCGGACGGATCGCTTCGCGTTCGAACGCCCCCGCCCATATGCGAGCCGGCTGTCCCTTGCTGGCGGAAATGCAGAAATGGTTCGACCAGAACGTCACCAGCCGCTCCAGGAACCCGCATTCGGCCAGACTGGCGCGCTGGATGCGCGCGAGCGCTTCGGCGCGGAAGGTTCGTTCGATCACGTTGGGCGCGGGCTTCGGCGGGCGTGAATTGGCCAGCGGTGGCGGAGCCTTGTCGGTCACTGCGCCGGACATTTTCTGTTGCGCGGCCATGTTCGCCGCGGCGGCGGAATCAGCCTTTGACGCGACCATGACGCTCGCCGGCGGCACGGCCTTGGCCGCCGCTTCCCGCTTCTGCTTCTCCTCGATTTGAAAGGCGAACAACTCCGACGCCAGCACGGAGGTCGATTGCAAGGCGGGCGATTCGATCAACGCCGCCGCCGGGCGTTGAAGTTCCGCGAGGACAAAGCCTCTCGGATCGGAAGCGGCGTTGATAAAGTCGCCGGATGCGCCGCCCCGCGCGCCGAAACCAAACCGATTGAGAGCAATAAGCGCCGCTTGCGGATCGCGAGCCATCGGACTAACTCTCATATTGCGTGAGGCACTGACACGCCGAATGTCGGTTCGCCGAGATGAACAGGCGATGAAAATATCAAAGATGCGCCGGTCCGTGCGATGACAAATCCGTTAGCTGAATCAGTTCCCTCGCCCCGACGTCTCGCCTGCGCGCGCTGCGGGGCGGAGTTCGGCTGCACGCTGTCGACCGACTGCTGGTGCGGCGAGGAGGCCGCGCGGCTGCCACTGCCGACATCCGGCACCGGTTTCGCCGATTGCCTCTGTCGCGACTGCCTGCGTGCGGTGGCGGTGCTCGCATCGCTGCAAGACCATACCATTAACGCGGTGCTGCTCGACATGGACGGAACGCTGCTCGACACTGAGCGCGTCTATCGCACCAGCTTGTGTAACGCGCTGGCCGACCTCGGCTATGGCGACGGCACCGCCATCGCCCATGCCATGATCGGCATTCCGGCGGCGGAATGCGAGATCATGCTGCGCGAGCACTACGGCACGGGCTTTCGCATCAACGACGTGCGCGCCGCATACGAGATCCATCGCGACGGCATGCTGCGCGACGGACTGCCGCTGAAGCCCGGCACGCTGGAACTGGTCGCGGCGCTGCGCGAATTCGATTGCCCCGCCGCCATCGTCACGTCATCGACGCGGCACAATGCCGAGCATCATCTGTCACTCGCCGGCATTCGCAATCACTTCGACACGGTACTTACTCGCGACGACGTCGCGCGCGGCAAACCCAGCCCAGATCTTTATCTGCTTGCTGCGGAGCAACTCGGATTCGCGCCGACGGTCTGCGTCGCTATCGAGGATTCACGCCCCGGCATCGAGGCCGCCCACAATGCGGGCACGATTCCGATCATGGTACCCGACATCGTCCCGCCAACCGACGACACCCGCGCCAAATGCGCGGCCGTGCTGCCGGACCTGCACGCCGTGCTGGCGATGCTGCACGACAAGCGCGTGTTCACGCGCGCCTGACGCATTATCCTAAACGGCGAATCCCGGCGATTTGCGCGCAAGTCCGTCGAACGCATCGAACAGACGCTCGCGCCACGCATGGACGGGATCATCCTCCGCGAGCAGCTTGAATTCGCTGACCACGCGTGCCCATTGAAAGCAGCCGAACACGATGTAGTCGGCATAGTTCGGCGCGGTGCCGCCGAGATAGAGTTGCGTCTTCAACGTCAACCGCATCGGATCAAGGTTCTTGCGAAACGCAAGCACGTCCTTTTCGCGACTGGCGGCCGCGTCTTCCAGCCGCATGCCGCCAAGCCGCGCCTCGCGCGTCTTGCGGAAATAGGCAGCATCGTCCGGCGCAAGCCGCGTGACGATATCGGCGGCGATCATTGGAAACATGCCGCCGACCACAACAACATCGCCCCACCAGTTGAGCATCCGGGCCATGGCGCGGCCACCCTCGCCGCCGAACAGCGACGGGCGATCCGAATAGTTGTCTTCCAGATAATTGGCGATGGTCCATGAATCGACCACCGGTTTCTCGCCGTCGAGCAGCACCGGCACTTTTTCCGAGCCGTGCGGAGCGATGGCGGATTTCTCGGTAAAACGCCAAGGGACGGTCTCAGAGGTCAGGCCCTTGTGCGCCAGCGCCATTCGCGTCCGCCAGCAGAACGGACTGAACGGCCGCGTCGCGTCGGCGCCAACGAGTTCGAATAATTTGCGAGGCATGGTTTGACTTTCCGGCACAATGTTCTTGCTCCCTCGCCCTGCTCTTGCGGGGAGAGGGTTGGAGTGAGGGGCCATTACGGCCGAGGCGCTCATGGAACGCCCCTCCCCGACATGCTTCGCATGCCGACCTCTCCCCGTAAACGGGGAGAGGTGACGCAATTATCTTCAACCCTTCACCACGCTCGCGGTCTGGCCGAACAGCAGCTTGCGCTCCTCCTCGGTGCGGATCGCCGGCTGGCCGAAATTCGGATTGATCTCCTTCGCCTTGGCATAAGCGCGTTGCGTCGCGGGGCGCGCAGCGATCGTTTCCAGCCAACGCTTGAGGTGCGGGAAGTCGTCGATATTCTGGCCCTGGTTGGCATAGGGCACGACCCACGGATAGCTCGCCATATCGGCGATCGAATAATCACCGGCGATGAACTCGCGGTCCGCGAGTCGCTTGTTCAGCACGCCGTAGAGCCGGTTGGTCTCATTGACGTAGCGGTCGATCGCATAGGGAATCTTCTCCGGCGCGTAGTTGCGGAAATGATGGTTTTGTCCGGCCATCGGGCCGAGGCCGCCCATCTGCCAGAACAGCCATTGCAGTGCATCGAAACGACCATGCACATCTGTCGACAGGAATTGTCCGGTCTTCTCGGCGAGATAGAGCAGGATCGCACCGGATTCGAAGATCGAGATCGGCTTGCCGCCGCCCTTGGGCTCATGATCGACAATCGCGGGCATGCGGTTGTTCGGCGCGATGGCGAGGAAGTCCGGCTTGAACTGGTCGCCTTTGCCGATATTGACCGGAAAGATGGTGTAGGGCAGCCCGGCCTCTTCGAGGAAGATCGTGATCTTGTGGCCGTTCGGCGTGGTCCAAGAATGCAGATCGATCATGTTGCGTGCCTCATTCCGCGGAGCTTTCATCACGCTCCGCCATATTCATGCATTTGCATGAATATGGGCCCATCGCCGCGCCGAAGTCAACGACAGACTGTACGCCTGCCGAGCGCGGCCGGCGCGATTGCATCCGCACGCCTCTCATGCTGAACCTCCGCTTCAACGAAGGCGACACAACCACCGCACCACTATCGCGGATGCCGGAGACGATGCATGGCCTATTCTCTTGACGACCTGAAGGCGGCAGCCGCCGCCGGCATTCTCTCGGACAGCGATCTCAACCGCCTCACGACATTCCTCGCAGGCCGCGCCCCGGCAAACGCGCCGACCAAAGCCTTCGATGTCGCGCATCTGCTCTGGTACGCGGGTGCGCTGATCGTGATGTCGGCGATGGGTCTGTTCTCGACCTTGGCGTTCTCACAGATGGGCGGCTGGGCGCTGGCCATCACCGCCGCCGTCTATGCCGTACTGTTTCTGCTGGCGGGCCATTACCTGTGGAACAAGAGCAACCTGCGCACACCGGGCGGCCTGCTGATCGCCGTTGCAGTCGCAATGGCGCCGCTCGCGGCCTACGGCATTCAGGACGCGCTCGGTCTGTGGGGCGCCTTCGGCAAACCCGGCAGCACGCACGACTTCTACGTCTGGGTGAAGGGAAGCTGGGTGTTCATGGAGATCGCGGCAATCGCGGCATCGATTGTCGCGCTGTGGTTCTACCGCTTTCCGTTCATCGTGCTGATCGCCGGCATCGCACTATGGTTTCTGTCGATGGACATCGTGCCGTGGATCACCGGCTCGCGCTACGGCAACTGGGAAACCGCGCGGCAGGTTTCCATCGCGTTCGGACTGGCGATGCTTATCGTCGCCTTCGCTGTCAACATCCGGCAGCGCTCGGGCGATTTCGCGTTCTGGCTCTATCTGTTCGGCGTCCTGACGTTCTGGGGCGGCATCACCGCCGCCTCCGACGGCACCGCCGTGCAGAAGGCGCTCTACTGCGCGATGAACGTCGGTTTCCTGTTCCTTGCCGTCTATCTCGGGCGGCGCGTGTTTGCGGTGTTCGGCATCATCGGCATTGCGATCTATCTCGGCGATCTCGCCGACAAGGTATTCAAAAACTCGCTGCTGTTTCCGTTTGTGCTGTCGCTGATCGGCATCGGCGTCATTGTCGCAGGTCTTTGGTATTACCGCCGGCAGGCGACGATCAGCACTTGGTTCGACGGCATCCTGCCGGAACCGCTGCGACGGCTGCGGCCGAGCAACACGACAAGAGCGTGACGCACAGCGCCTGGCCGTGCCCTCAAGGCTTTCGCCCACGGCGCGATTGCACCAGACCGACGATCGTTGCCACGCAGCCGTCCCACCAGGCTGTCACAGATGACTTTTGTCGCACCGGGGCGTCGATCATCAAGGGTGTCCACGGCGTCGGGCGCAGCAGCACGCGGTCGCGCTCGAACACGCAATAGCTGCGCGAAGCACCCTCCTCCGCATCGTCCCTGTGACGATCGCTCATCGCGGGTTTTCCTTCACGATTTCCTTGGGGATTTTTGCCCTTTTATCGCCGCCGGACTCATCCCATATTCGGGCGATGGTGAAGAATCCAGACAATCCGAAAAAGCCCGGCAAGTCCCCCAAATCGAAGGCCCACCGCCCCGACGTCAAACCGATCGGCCCGGCGCTGGCGGACCTTTTGAACCCCGCGATCAATCGTGGCGATGCGGGCATGGGCTCGGGCACCGGATTGCAGCCGCCGCCGGACAACTCCTGGGATCGCCGCACCGGCGGCGAAGCGGCCGCGCATCGCGCCCGCGCCTCGACACGCGGCAAAAGCGAGGCGGCAGCGGAACGGGATGCGGGCACGCAGCAGCCTGACGCGATCTCCCCTTCTCCCTCCGGGGGCGCTAACGGCTTCGAGGAAGCGCCGCAGGCCAACTACGGCACCAGCGCCACGATTCCGATGCTCGATCCGGAACTGGCGCGGCAACTCGGCCTGCCGACCGCGGAAGACGACGAGGCGGACCTCGCCCGCCCGCCGCGCAACAAGATGGAAGCGCTCGGCGTGCAAGCCACCGCCGAGGCGCTGGAAAGTCTCATCCGTGACGGCCGACCGGAATTCCGCAAGGACGACGGCTCGCTGAAAGTGTGGACGCCGCATCGTCCACCGCGCCCGGAAAAGTCCGAAGGCGGCGTGCGTCTCGAGATCAAATCCGAATATGAGCCGAAGGGCGACCAGCCGACGGCCATCAAGGAACTGGTCGAAGGCATTCAACGCAACGACCGCACGCAGGTGCTGCTCGGCGTCACCGGCTCCGGCAAGACCTATACGATGGCGAAAGTGATCGAGGCGACGCAGCGCCCGGCGCTGATCCTCGCTCCGAACAAGACGCTGGCCGCACAGCTCTACGGCGAGTTCAAGAACTTCTTCCCCGATAACGCGGTGGAGTACTTCGTCTCGTATTACGATTACTACCAGCCCGAAGCCTACGTTCCGCGCACCGACACCTACATCGAGAAAGATTCCTCGATTAACGAACAGATCGACCGGATGCGCCACTCCGCCACGCGTGCGCTGCTGGAACGCGATGACGTCATCATCGTGGCGTCGGTGTCGTGCATCTACGGTATCGGCTCGGTCGAGACCTACACCGCGATGACCTTCGCGCTGAAGAAGGGCGAACGCATCGACCAGCGGCAGTTGATCGCCGACCTCGTCGCCCTGCAATACAAACGCACGCAGGCCGATTTCACCCGCGGCACCTTCCGGGTGCGCGGCGACACCATCGACATCTTCCCGGCGCACTACGAGGACCGCGCCTGGCGTGTGAAAATGTTCGGCGACGAGGTCGAAGCGATCGAGGAGTTCGATCCGCTCACCGGCCACAAGAGCGACGAACTTGAGTTCATCAAGATCTACGCCAACTCGCACTACGTGACGCCGCGCCCGACGTTGATCCAGGCGATCAAATCGATCAAGCTCGAATTGAAACAGCGGCTCGAGCAGTTGCACGCGCAGGGCCGCCTGCTGGAAGCGCAACGCCTCGAGCAGCGCACCACGTTCGACATCGAGATGATGGAAGCGACCGGAAGCTGCGCCGGCATCGAGAATTATTCGCGTTACCTCACCGGCCGCCGGCCGGGCGAGCCGCCGCCGACGCTGTTCGAATACGTCCCCGACAATGCGCTGGTGTTCGCCGACGAAAGCCACGTCACCGTGCCGCAGATCGGCGGCATGTTCCGTGGCGACTTCCGCCGCAAGGCGACATTGGCCGAATACGGCTTCCGCCTGCCCTCCTGCATGGACAATCGGCCGCTGCGCTTCGAGGAATGGGACATGATGCGGCCGCAGTCGGTCGCCGTGTCGGCAACGCCCGGCGGCTGGGAGATGAACGAAGCCGGCGGCGTATTCGTCGAGCAGGTGATCCGCCCCACCGGGCTGATCGATCCGCCGGTGCACATCCGCCCTGCCCGTACACAGGTCGACGATCTCGTCGGCGAGGTGCGCGAGACCGCGCGCAGCGGTTATCGCTCGCTGATCACGGTGTTGACCAAGCGGATGGCGGAAGACCTCACCGAATATCTGCATGAGCAGGGAATCCGTGTCAGGTATATGCACTCGGACATCGACACCATCGAGCGCATCGAGATCATCCGCGACCTGCGGCTGGGCGCCTTCGACGCGCTGGTCGGCATCAACCTGTTGCGCGAGGGCCTCGACATTCCGGAATGCGCGCTGGTCGCCATTCTCGACGCCGACAAGGAAGGTTTCCTGCGCAGCGAAACGTCGCTGATCCAGACCATCGGCCGTGCCGCGCGCAACGTCGACGGCAAGGTGATTCTCTACGCCGACCAGATGACCGGCTCGATGGAGCGCGCCATCGCCGAGACCGACCGCCGCCGCGAGAAGCAGGTGGCCTACAACACCGAGCACGGCATCACGCCGGCGAGCGTGAAGAAATCGATCGGCGACATTCTCAACAGTGTCTACGAGCGCGATCACGTGCTGGTGGAAATCGGCGACGGCGGCGGCACCGGCTTTACCAACGACGCCATCGCCATCGGCCACAACTTCGAGACGGTACTGGCCGATCTCGAAACCCGGATGCGCGAGGCTGCCGCCGATTTGAACTTTGAGGAAGCGGCGCGGTTGCGCGACGAGGTGAAGCGGCTGCGCGCGACGGAGCTGGCGGTGGTGGACGATCCCACCATCAAGCAGCGCGGCGTCGCGGCGAAGGCAGGCAGCTATAGCGGCGCGAAGAAATACGGCGACGCGGCCAACCTGCCGGCGCGACTCGACAAAGCCGCGCAGGGCAAGCCGTCCGGCAAGTTCGGCAGGAAATCCTCGTCAGCGGGAGCGACCGGATCTAAGATTCACAAACCCTCGCTCGACGAAATGGGCATCGCAACCTGGCACGAGGTGAAGCCGGACCGAAAGGATGTTGACCGCCCGCGCAAGCCGACGCTGGATGAAATGGGCCCCGGCACCGAAAGCCGCATCTACAAACCGAAATCGATGCGCGAAGGCGGACAGGAATTCGGCGGCGTCATCAAGGACGCACCCTCGCCGCGCTCATCCGCCGGCGCGCCGGGACGACGGGGCGGATGGAAGAAGAGATAGGAGAAGGAAGAGACCTATCAACCAGCAACGCAACCTACCGCGACTGATTGCCCCATAGCCGCGCGCACACGCCCTCGAACCTTTCATTCTCTGCCAAGACACACGATAAGATCTCCCTTTCTTGATCCTTATCTCGCGGCGCTCTCGATGCACACCATTCTTCGCCTGTCGTTCCTTACCGCAGTTCTCGCTTGTCTTCCTGCCTTCGCCATCGCCCAACAAGCGGCCCCGCAGGCCATCACCTGCAGCGGTCCGTTCGCGAAGGATTCGTCGCGGGCGAAACTGGTGGAGGCATTTGGCGCGGCCAATATCACCGACGAAACGATCGATGGCGCGGAGGGCTCGACCGAGCAGGCCACCGTCCTGTTCGCGAAAGACCCCAAGCGCCGCGTCGAGGTCACCTGGAGCGATGACAAGGCCAAGGCGAAGCCCGCGAGTATCATCGTGAAATCACCGTCGGCGTGGGCTGGCCCCGAAGGCATTCAGACCGGCATGACCTTGCCGGAGGTCGCACAGCGCAACGGCGAGCCGTTCAAGATCAACGGTTTCGAATGGGACTACGGCGGCTATGCCGTGAACCTCAAAGGCAAACTCGCCAGCCTGCCGGGCGGCTGCGGCATCATGCTGCGTTTCTCGCCCGGCATCGATATTTCCGGCAAGACATTCCGCTCGATCATCGGTGAGAAACAGATCCGCTCGGACAACGCGATCCTGCTATCGGCAAAGCCGACGCTCGCCGAGTGGAGCCTGGGCTACGGCGACTGATCAACATCAAGTCCGCACCGAGATTGCCACCGCCCCTCTCCGCCTGCTACGTGATCGCATCACCGACCCAGGACGCAGACGAGGATATCACTCATGGCGGGCACCGATCTGGATGCAATCATCCGGCAATTGGCGAAGCAGCAACACAAAAGCCTGACCGCCGCCGTGAAAGCGGGACGCGATCGCTACCTCGCACTGGCCGGCAAGGCAAAGGATGCCGCCGCGAAGCAGCGCTATCGCCAGATGGCCAAGCATGCCATGGAAGAAGGCACCGCCGCGGCGCGACGCTTGCAGATGTCGGCCGATAATGCCGCAGACAGCTACGCGCGCGCGATGCGTAAAGCCGCCGAAGCGGCGATGACGCCGAAGACCGCGCCAGCCAAGCCCGCCCCCAAGCCGAAAGCAAAAGCCAAGGCGCGCAAAGCCAAGGCCTGATCGCGCTGCATCGCAAGCGCGCTACGTGCATCTTGCGCGCCGCGGTACCGTGAGCGTTTCACAAAGTGAACCGTCAATAGAACAACAACCTTCCGCGAGGCTTGCGCTTGCGCCGCAGCCATTTTCGGCGACAATGCCGTCAATGGAATGATCGGGAGGCCTGCATGGAAAGCGACAGCAACAGGCAATGCGTCCTTGATTTCCTGCAAGCGTTCTATGCCGGCGATGCCGCAGCGGCAATGTCCTGCTGCGACAATGACATCGACACCATCACCTATGCGCCGGTCGACCTGTTTCCGCATCTCGGCCATAAGCACGGCAGAGCCTGGGTGGCTGAGGCCATAGCAATCCAGCAGCAACGCTACACAATCCGAAAACACGAGGTGACATTCATTACGGCGGAGGACGACAGGGTCGCCGCCATGACGCGCTGCGCCTTGACCAAGCGTAACGACGGACGCGTGGTGCAATTCGTCGAAGCTGCATTCTTCACACTGCGCGACGAACGCATCGCCCAGCATCGCGCCTTTTTTGATTCATTCGACCTGGTGCAGCAAATTCTCGGCCACGACCTCGCCGACGAATTCGCCATCAGCGTGCGCGGCGCCATGGAGCGCTAGGGCCGGCATCCAGCGAGACCGAGGACCCGTCCGGATTGCACCGGCGCCGGAGGACACCCAATCCTGCAATTGTGCGCTGCAAAAACATGCATTGCATTTGCCGCTATCCGGGATATTTGCGCTTGCAAATGAACAAGCCAGCCTGTTGGCCGCCCTTACTCATGCGCGGTCGTCGGCTGGCTTTCGTATTGCACTTCAAATTTCCGGATCGACCGCCATGACCGAACACAGTCTCTGGCGTTTCTCGCGCGCGATGCTTCGCGCCATTAATGAACGCCAACCCGCTGATCTCGAAGCTCTGATCGATGACGACGTCGAATGGACCGTTTACGGTCCGGTCGACATGTTTACTTTCCTCGGTGCACGTCGCGGCAAAGCCGCCGTTCTCGACGTCTGCCGGCAAATCGCCGAAAACGTCCGGATTCATCGTTTTGATCGTGAATCCATTATGTTGGGCGAGGATTCGGCCGCATCGATGATGCGCTATTCCCTCACCGCCCTCGACTCCAACCGGCCGATCAGCTTGCGGATCGCCAATTTCGCCCAGTTCAAGGCCGGCCGCCTGCG
Source organism: Hyphomicrobiales bacterium (assembly GCA_017305535.1). GTDB lineage: Bacteria > Pseudomonadota > Alphaproteobacteria > Rhizobiales > Xanthobacteraceae > 62-47. The sequence goes on from JAFKKN010000004.1 coordinate 52,555, forward strand.
CAGCATGCGGGTGCTGATCGACACCTTCGACCTGATCGAGCAGGCGCTCGGCGCTCCGATCCATCTGCCTAAGATCGCCTGAGCGTCGGCGGCGGGAAAAAGCCCGCCGCCCGGCCTGCGACCACATCTACCGGGGGCAACGATGGCCGCCGACACGGGGCCGGTGGCGGGATTTAACCCGGCTTTAACAGCAAATAGGCGATCCATGCCCTAGATCGGCCCCGATCCCGACAAGATCGGCTGTATTGATGGCCTGTCATCGTGCGGGGGACATCCGCGCTCGCGTCATGCGAAAAGGAACGGCAGATGAACGCAACTTCGCCCGAGAAAACCGAATCCACCGAAACCGACGAGAACCTCGCGGCTGTGTCCGATGTCGAGGCCGGCATTCGTGATTTCGTCCGCAACGACGTCGCCTATCTGCGCCGTCCCGGCGCCGGCATGACCAGCAGCGAGCCCGCGCTCGACAGCAACGCCGAGGCGACCGTCAGCAGCGTCAATTCGCTGATCCAGCGTGTTGCCGGCACATCATTGGCCGAGATCGAGCGCCTGATCACCGAACTCGAAGGTTTGCGCGACCTGCTGCACTCCGAAGGTCAGCGCGTCCAGCGCGAAATCTCCGGCTATGCCCAGCTCAGCCAGGCCGCGATGAAGTCGACGCGGATCATTTCCGAGAACGTCGCGCAGTGGAAAAAGGCCGCCGAGAATCTGCGGCACGAGTAAGGCACGCCGCCGGCTACGCCGGCGCCTGCCCTCCGGCTCTGGCGCGCCTGGGCACGAAGGCTGTCGCCAGAAACGAAAAGACTGCCTCGCCGCGTTGATTGACGCCGAGGTTGCGGGCCTGGACGATTCCCCACTCCGGGCGCTTCTCCGATGTGCGCAGAGACTCCACCACGCTCCCAAAAGTGACGGTGTCGCCGGCCAGGACCGGCTTGAGCCACTTCAACTCACGAAATCCGGGCGACGGTCCCCACACCGCGGGCGTCTCCCCAGCCGCGAGCATCGCCGCCGCTTCTTCCTTGCCCTTGGCGACCAGCAGCTTCATGCACACCGAGCCGACGTGCCAGCCGGAGGCCGCGAGACCACCGAACAACGAGTTGCGGCCAGCTTCCTCGTCGAGATGAAATTGCTGCGGGTCGAACTGGCGCGCGAACGCCTTGATATTGTCGGGCGTGAACGTGAACGAGCCGAGTTCACGACGTTGGCCGACGGCGATGTCCTCAAAAAATTTCATGCGCTGTCCTCAACCCGCCGCCGCCGCGGCATCACGCCGTTTCACCATGATCGGCGATGTCGCCTCCAGCAGCACCTGACCGGCCGCGTTGCGGACCTGCATCCCGAAAGTGACGATGCCGAGGTCTGGCCGGCTGCGCGACGCCCGCGCCTCCTTGACCTCGACATCGAGCGTGAGGTCGTCGCCCGGACGCAGCGGCGACAGCCAGCGCAGTTCATCGACGCCGGGCGAGCCGAGCGAGGCCGTGCGCCCGATGAATCCGTCGAACAACATCCGCATCATCAACGAGCCGAGATGCCATCCCGATCCCGAAAGCCCGCGCAGCATCGACTTGCTGGCGGCCTCCTCGTCGAGATGCATCGGTTGGGGATCGAACTCGGCGGCGAAGGCCAGAATTTCTTCCCGCGTCACATGACGCGGGCCAAACGTCCCGAAATGGCCGGGTGGAAAGTCTTCGAATGTCAGGGTCATGCTGTTGATCGCTGGTGGGATGCCCGATTGTGGCCGCTATTTGCAGCAATCTCAAGCCTGCCTGCGGCGGCCAGCCTCGACCCTGCCGCATGTCACCTCCGACGTCTGAGCCTGCCCGGGCAGAATGCCGCCGACGGCAAGCCAATGCGTTCAGCGCCGGCTGGCTTCCTTTGGTATCAAGCAAAACATCGCCCGCGGCCCGAGTTCCGGCGCTGGCGAGATTCGATAAAACCGCGACGGCGATCGGCCGTGCGTGATGTAACAGGAGAACGACGATGTTCGAATTCCGGGATCTGTTCCAATGGGACCGTTTCATCACGCCCGGCATCATCAAGACATTTTACTGGCTGGTGATCGGCCTCGTCATCCTGTTCGGCATCTCCGGCGTTTTCTCCGGCCTCGCGGCGATGGCGGTCAGTCCATTCGCCGGCGTGATCGTCGTGCTCTACAGCCTCGCCGGGATCATCGTCGGAATCATCTTCTCACGGATCGCGGCGGAATTCGTGCTGATCATCTTCCGCATCAACGAGCACCTCGGTGCCATTCGCGATCAGGGCCAGCATCGCTAGCTAGCTCATCAGCCCGGCCTTGTGCCGGGCATCCACGCCTTAATGCGCGGCAATTTCCAAGACATAGATGGCAGGGACGTAGGCGAACGAAGCATAGCCGTTCCTCTAACGGCAATGTCCAGCCATGACGATAACAACCATTCAATCTCAATACGCACGCGCCGGCAGCACTCAGTTATTGAAGCGGAAGTGCATCACGTCACCGTCGGCGACAACGTATTCCTTGCCCTCTAACCGCAATTTTCCGGCATCGCGCGCGCCGGATTCACCGTTCAACGTCACGTAGTCGTCGTAGGCGATGGTTTCGGCACGAATGAAACCCTTCTCGAAATCCGTGTGGATCACGCCCGCCGCCGCCGGCGCCTTGGTGCCCTTGGTGATGGTCCAGGCGCGCGCTTCCTTCGGCCCCACGGTGAAATAGGTGATGAGATGCAGCAGTTCGTAACCGGCGCGGATCAGCCGGTCGAGGCCCGCTTCCTCAAGCTCCAGCGTTTCGAGAAAATCGGTGCGCTCGGCGCGTGACAGCGTCGCGATCTCGGATTCGATCTTCGCCGAGATGACAACGGCGACCGCGCCCTCCTTCTTCGCGTGGTCGAACACCGCCTGCGAGAAACCGTTGCCGTTCGCCGCCGCGCTCTCCTCGACGTTGCAGACGTAGAGCACCGGCTTCGAGCTCAGCAGTCCGAGCATCCGGAAGGCCCGCTCCTCCTCGGGCTTGCGTTCAAGGAAACGCGCCGGCTTGCCGTCACGCAGCAGTTTCAGGGCACGCTCGACGAGATCCAGTTGCTCCTTCGAATCCTTGTCGCCACCCTTGGCCTTCTTGGTCAGGTTGTCGACGCGTTTCTCCAGGCTTTCGAGATCGGCCAGCATCAGTTCGGTCTCGATGGTCTCGATGTCGGCCAGCGGCGCGATCTTGCCTTCGACATGGGTGATGTCGGAATCTTCAAAGCAGCGCACCACATGCGCCACCGCATCGACTTCGCGGATGTTGGCGAGAAACTGGTTGCCGAGCCCTTCGCCCTTGGATGCGCCCTTCACCAACCCGGCGATATCCACGAAAGTCAGTTGCGTCGGAATGATCTGCTGCGATTTTGCGATCTCCGACAGCTTGTCCAGCCGGGAATCCGGGACCGCCACCGCGCCGACATTGGGCTCGATGGTGCAGAACGGATAGTTCGCCGCCTGCGCCGCAGCCGTTTCCGTCAACGCGTTGAACAGGGTGGACTTGCCGACGTTCGGCAGCCCGACGATGCCGCATTTGAAACCCATGTGACCCTCAACATATGACTTCGTCATGCCCGGCTTTATGCCGGGCATCCACATCTTCCTTGCAACCTATGAAGACGTGGATGGCCGGGACAAGCCCGGCCATGACGGATCGATTTATCTTTGCGTTGTTCCACTCACGTGGTTTCACCGGCGTCGTTGCCAAATCCCTTGGCCTGCATCGCCAGATGCACCTTGTTCTGGAACGTCGCATCCTTGTCTGCTGCCAGCAGCGCGGCGTTGTCGGCGACGATGTCGCACAGCGCTTCGAAACGCGGCCGCTCCGCCTTGGCGAAATCATTCAGCACGTAAGCGTGGACCAGATCCTTCACACCGGGATGACCGATGCCGATCCGCACGCGGCGATAGTCATTACCCGCATGCGCGGAGATCGAGCGCAGACCGTTGTGTCCCGCGATGCCGCCACCGACCTTGACGCGGATCTTGCCGGGCGGCAGTTCGAGTTCGTCGTGAAACACGCTGATGTCACCGAGCGTCATCTTGAAGAAGTGCATGGCCTCGCCGACCGCGCGACCGGACTCGTTCATGTAGGTCGCGGGCTTCAGCAAAACGACGCGCTCGCCGTCGAGCGTGCCTTCCGAGGTCTCGCCCTGAAAACGACGGCGCCACGGTGCAAAACCGTGACGCCGCGCCATCACATCCAGTGCGATGAAGCCGATGTTGTGCCGGTTGCCCTGATACTTCGTGCCAGGATTGCCGAGACCAACAAACAGCCGCATGACGCGGTATCCCGCGCCTGACCGTTACTTCTTCTTGTCGGCAGCCGGGGCCTTCGCGGCACCCGCGGCCGGAGCGGCAGCGCCCGCCGCCGGAGCGGCACCGGCAGCCGGAGCGGCACCAGCAGCCGCCTTCTGCTCTTCGTTGTAGCCCGACGGCGGCACGATGGTGACCAGCGTCGCATCTTCACGGGTGATTAGCCGCACGTTCGCCGGCAGCTTGATGCTGGTGAGGTGCAGCGAGCCGTTGATGTCGAGCGCGCCGACGTCCGCTTCCAGATACTGCGGAATGTTGTCGGCCGGCACTTCGAGATCGACGGTGTGCGTCACAATGTTGACGGTGCCGCCGCGCTTCACGCCCGGTGCGGTTTCGGCGTTCAGCACGTGCAGCGGAACGCTGACGCGGATCTTCGAACCCTGACCCAGCCGGAGGAAGTCGACGTGCAGCGGGAAGTCGCGCACCGGATCGAGGCTGAAGTCGCGCGGAATCACGCGGTGCTTCTTGCCGTCCAGCACAATGTCGTGGATCGTGGTCAGGAAGCGGCCGGCCTGCAAGCGCAGACGCAGTTCCTGGTCGTCCAGCGAGATGGTCAGCGGGGGCTCGTTGTTCCCGTAGATCACGGCCGGAACCCGGCCTGCGCGACGTTCTGCCCGAGCGGCCCCCTTGCCGGCCTTCGGACGAGCGGTCGCCTTCAATTCCTTGACGGTCGCCATCGTGTAAATCCTTGTTTTCTAAAAGTTAAAGGCCGCGAAGCGGCCCCGTTTGCTGTCGTGGCGAGCCTCCAGGGGTGCAGGGGCCACGGACATGCCGGGGCTTTTAGCGCCAAAGCCCCCAAAAGACAAGGAATGCTGGGATTTTTCCTGCTTTGGTCAAGGATTCGCAGACAGGATTCGTCGAAATTCGAAGGATTCCCGGCGGACTTAGGTACCGAGCTTCGCTTCCAGTGCCGCGATCCGGGCCTTCAACGCCTCATTCTCCTCGCGCGCCAACCGGGCCATTTCCTTCACCGCCTCGAAGTCCTCGCGCTTGACGATATCGAGATCGCGCAGGATTCGTTCTGCCTGGTTGCGCACCACCGTATCGACCTCGCGCTTGACACCCTGCGCGGCACCGGCGGCATCGTTCATCAGGCGGCCGATCTCGTCGAAGAAGCGATTGCTGGTCTGGGTCATCTCAAATTCTCCCGCGATCCGCCAAGGGTCATTGCGCATGGAACGTTGAGCAACGGACGTTCCGCCATTCACAATGGCGATCACGCGCGTTCACTTCAAGTCTCACCGCGATGGATTGATGGCGGCCTGCGCCTTGCCACGGTCGGCTTTCCTTGCGATCTTGCCGCAATCATACTCTCCCGAGAAAAAGAATCTGTCATGATCGACCAGCAGATCGACATCGCGACCAAGGATGGTCAGATGACGACGTTCATCACCCATCCCGAACGCGGCGACCCGTCTCCGGTAATCCTGTTCTTCATGGATGCGCCCGGCATTCGCGAAGAGCTGCGCGACATGGCGCGACGCCTCGCCACCGCCGGCTATTATGTGATGCTGCCGAATCTCTACTACCGCTCGGGCGAGATGGAGCTCGGTCCGATTCCCCCCGAGGAAGATGCACCGCTCCGCAAGAAAATGTTCGACCTGATGTATTCGATCGACATTCCGCGGGTGATGCAGAATGCCCGCGCGCTGCTGGACTTCGCCGCCACCCAGCCGGCAGCAAGCAAAGGACCGGCCGGCGTCATGGGCTATTGCATGAGCGGGCGCTACGCGATCAACGCGGCCGCCAATTTCCCCGACCGCATCGCCGCTGCCGCGTCGCTCTACGGCACGCACCTGATGACCGACCAGCCGGACAGTCCGCATGTGGTCGCCAAAAAAGCCAAGGCCGAACTGTATTTCGCTTGTGCCGAAGTCGACCGCTGGGCGCCGATGGAAATGATCGCACCGCTGCGCGAGGCGCTGACCGCCGACCGCGCCAACGCCGAGGTCGAACTCTATCCCGGCACGCATCACGGCTTCGCGTTTCCGGCGCGGCCGGACTATCACAAGGCCGCCGCCGAACGGCATTGGGAGCGGTTGCACGCGCTGTTCCACCGCCACCTGCAATCCTGACCGACGCGTCGATGCCTTCGCTCACCATCGCCTTTCCCGTCTTCGATCCGGTCGCGATCTCGATCGGACCGTTTGCCATCCGCTGGTATGCGCTGGCCTATATCGGCGGCATCGTGCTCGGCTGGATTTACGCGCGCGCGGTGATCCGCCGTCCGCAGTTGTGGGGCGGGCAATCGCCGATCACGCTGATTCAACTCGATGACTTCATCCTGTGGGTGACGCTCGGCATCATCCTCGGCGGTCGCACCGGTTACGTGCTGTTCTACAATCTCGATTTCTTCATGCAGCATCCGGTGAAGATTTTCGAACTGTGGGAGGGCGGCATGTCGTTCCACGGCGGCTTTCTCGGCTGCGTCGTCGCGGTGATGGCGTTTGGCTGGAAGCGCAACGTCTCGATCCTGTCGCTCGGCGATATCACCTGTGCGGTGGGGCCGATCGGACTGTTTCTCGGTCGCATCGCCAACTTCATCAACAGCGAGTTGTGGGGACGGCCTGCCGATCCCAGCCTGCCGTGGGCGATGGTGTTTCCCAACGGCGGGCCGCTGCCGCGCCATCCGAGCCAACTTTACGAAGCCGGGCTTGAAGGAATAGCGCTGTTCGTCATCCTCGCGCTGATGATCCGCGTCGGCGCGTTGAAGCGGCCGGGCCTGATCCTCGGCAGTTTCATCACGCTCTACGGCCTTGCACGCATCACCGGCGAGTTCTTCCGCGAGCCCGATCCTCAACTCGGCTTCCTGTGGGGCGGATTGACCATGGGGATGCTGCTGTCGGTGCCGATGGTGCTGGCCGGCATCGCCATCATCGTCACCGCGTTGCGGCGCAAGCCGCAGCCGCAAACCACCGCGCGAGGTGCGCCGTGATCGACGGGTCTCCGCTTCACCACGAGATCGCCAAGCTGATCGCGACCGCCGGACCGATGCCGGTGTGGCGCTACATGCAGTTGTGCCTGACACATCCGCGTTATGGCTACTACATCGCGCACGATCCGCTCGGCCGTGAGGGCGATTTCATCACCGCGCCGGAAGTGAGCCAGATGTTCGGCGAACTGATCGGCCTGTGGGCGGCCTCGGTTTGGCGTGAGATGGGATCGCCATCGACGCTGCACCTGATCGAACTCGGCCCCGGCCGTGGCACCATGATGGCGGATGCACTGCGTGCATTGCGCGTGCTGCCGCCGCTGCACGAGGCGCTCAGCATTCATCTGGTCGAGATCAATCCGGTGCTGCGCGACCAGCAACGCGCCACGCTCACCGGCGTCCATAATGCGCACTGGCACACATCCCTCGACGACGTGCCGCGCGGACCTTCGATCATCCTCGCCAACGAATATATCGACGCGCTGCCGATCCATCAGATGGTGAAGCGTGACGACGGCTGGCACGAGCGCACCGTCGAACTCGACGCGGCCGGTAAACTGATCTTCGGCGTCACGCCGGAGCCGACACCCCGCTTCGAGGTGCTGCTGCCGCCTTTGGTGCGCGCCGCGCCGGTCGGCGCCATCTTCGAATGGCGGCCCGACAGCGAGATCATGGCGCTGGCGACACGGCTGCGCGAAATCAGCGGCGCGGCACTGATCATCGACTACGGCCATGTCCGCAGCGATGCCGGCGATACGTTGCAAGCCATCGCGCGGCATTCCTTCGCCGATCCGTTGCAGAACGCCGGCGAAGCCGACGTCACTGCCCATGTCGATTTCCAGGCCCTGGCGCGCGCCGCCGAGGACGTCGGCGCTTGCGTTCATGGGCCGGTGACACAGGGCGAGTTCCTGCAACGGCTGGGGATCGAGGCGCGCGCCAATTCGTTGATGGCCAAGGCCAGTGAAGACGTGGCCGAAGGCATCAAGACCGCGAAAGCCCGCCTGATCGGCGGCGGGCGTGGCGGCATGGGTGCGATGTTCAAGGTGCTGGCGATCTCCGATCCATCGTTGCCCATGCTGGTCGGATTCGCCGACGAAGACCCTGCCGCCGGAGCCGCGCCATGATGCTCGCCAACTCCTTGCTCACATCGTCCCTGCTCGCCGCCGTCCCGAACCTGCGCCACGCCTTCTTCACCCGCGAGGGCGGTGTCTCGGACGGCATCTATGCCAGCCTCAACGGCGGGCTCGGCTCACGCGACAACGCGGAGCATGTCCGCGAAAACCGCGCACGCATGGCATCGATGATGAACGTCGCGCCGGAAAATTTCCTCACCGTCTATCAGGTGCATTCGCCGGACGTCGCGGTCGCGGAGGCGACGTGGGATTCGACCACCCGCCCCCATGCCGACGCCATCGTCACCCGCACCCCCAATCTTGCTATCGGTATCACCACGGCCGATTGCGGACCGGTGCTGTTCGCCGATCCCAAGGCGGGCGTGATTGGCGCGGCCCATGCCGGCTGGAAAGGCGCGCTGACCGGCGTGCTGGAATCGACCATCGCCGCGATGGAAAAACTCGGTGCCGAACGCAACGGCATCATCGCCGCCATCGGACCGCTGATCCGCCAGCGCAGTTATGAGGTTGGCGCGGAGTTTGTCGAACGCTTCACCGCCGCCGATCCCCGCTATGCCGCCTTCTTCGTCGCCTCCGAGCGCGATGGTCATGCCATGTTCGATCTCGCGGGCTTCATTCGCGCCCGGCTGGAGCAGGCGGGCGTACTGATGATCGACGATCTCGGCAACGACACTTACACCGACGATCGCTTCTTCAGCTACCGGCGCTCAGTGCATCGCAAGGAACCGGACTACGGCCGGCTCATCCACGCCATCGCATTGTCCAGCGACTGAAAGCGTTTTCAAGCGAAGTGGGCACCGGTTCGCGTGAAGAAAACGCGTCAAGCCAAACAGCCGCGCGCTCAATTTGACGCAAATCGCGCCATAAACGGGGGGAATTCGCTCACCCTGCGCGGCCTTCGATGGCGTCTGCCCTAGACCTTAACGGATTTTAACGATATCGGTGCTGGGCCCGACGCCAGTACAGTGGGCGATGTCGCGAGCCAGGAACCGGTACCGAACCCGATGCCTCTTACCCGCAGCCCATCCGTCCGCACAATCTGGCGCGCCGCGCTGGTTTTTACGCTGGGCGGCGCTTTGGCGGGTTGCGTCAGCGACGGTCAGGGGCCGGTGGCCTCACAATCCACGCCGGGCGGCGCGACGGTGGCATTTGAATCCATCGACGGCCCGCCGCCGCAGGTGTTCGACCGCATGGTCGGCATCCTCGACAGTGAATCGCAACTGCGCAATGTCGCCGTCGTCTCCCGGAAGTCCACGGCCGCCTATCGCGTGCGCAGCTATTTGGCCGCACAGACCATTCGCGGCCAAACCTCGATCGACTGGGTCTGGGACGTTTATGACCGCGACCAGCGGCGTGCGCTGCGCCTTGCAGGCACCGAGCCGGTGGCCAAGACCGGCGGCGACGCCTGGGCAGCCGCTGACGACCTCACGCTCCGACGGATCGCCCAGGCCGGCCTGAGCGGCCTCAGCGCCGTGACCGGCGGCAGCGCCGTGCCGGTCGAAACGGCGCCATCCGCCGCCCCGTCTCCGTCACAGGAGAGCGGACCGGCCATTGCCGCGAACGACGGTTCGGCCACAACCAGCCGCAGCGCGCTCAGTTTCGCCAGCATGGACGATGGCGCATCGGCCCCCCGACGTTGATTTAACCCCCGAAAAGCGCTTGTAACGGGTTGCCATCGCCGGTCCCGCCTTGATATCACCACGCCCGTCACAGGTGCGCCACATGTCCAGGGCGTCAGTTCGATAGGTAGCCGATATGCTCAACGTTGTGTCCACCAAACCCGGGGGAAAAGCGACGATGTCGGCCAAGAACGGATCCATCAAGCTGGTCGCCGGAAATTCCAATCCCGCGCTGGCGCAGCAGGTTTCCGCCGCTCTTGAGATCCCGCTGACCAAGGCCAGCGTCCGGCGCTTCGCCGACATGGAAATCTTCGTCGAGATCCTCGAGAACGTGCGCGGCTCCGATGTGTTCGTGATCCAGTCGACCTCCTATCCGGCGAACGATCACCTGATGGAGCTGCTGATCATCATCGACGCGCTGCGCCGCGCCTCGGCGCGCCGCATCACCGCGGTGGTTCCGTATTTCGGTTACGCCCGGCAGGACCGCAAGGTCGGCTCTCGTGCCCCGATTTCCGCAAAACTCGTCGCCAACCTGATCACCCACGCCGGCGCCGACCGCGTGATGACGCTCGACCTCCACGCCGGGCAGATCCAGGGCTTCTTCGATATCCCGACCGATAACCTTTACGCGTCGCCGGTGATGGTGCGCGACATTCGCGAGAAATTCGACCTCACCAACGTAATGGTGGTGTCACCTGACGTCGGCGGCGTGGTGCGTGCGCGTGGCCTCGCCAAGCGCATCAACGCGCCGCTCGCCATCATCGACAAGCGCCGCGAGCGCGCCGGCGAATCCGAAGTGATGAACGTGATCGGCGACGTCGCCGGCTTTACCTGCATCCTGATCGACGACATCGTCGATTCCGGCGGTACGCTGGTGAATGCGGCCGATGCGCTGCTCGCCAACGGCGCCAAGGAAGTCTACGCCTATTTGACCCATGGCGTTCTTTCGGGCGGCGCCACCGCGCGCGTCGCCAACTCCCGGCTCAAGGAGATGGTGATCACCGACTCGATCCAGCCGACCGATGCGGTGCTCGCGGTGAAAAACATCCGCGTACTGCCGATCGCGCCGCTGATCGCCGAAGCCATCAGCCGCACCGCCGCGGAAGAATCCGTTTCCAGCCTGTTCGACTAACCGCCGCGCATCCCTCACGCCCCGCCGCGAGATGCAACGGGGCGCCGGGATTCTTGCGGCAAACTTATGGCATCCCCGCCGCGACCTGCCCGCGCAGACGCTCCAGCGCGTGAAGCGTGTTGGCGCAGGCTTCCGCGACCTCGATGCCCTTGATGGCGAAGTGCTTGCGGAAGAATTCGAAGTGCGTCGCGTGCTCATGGAATTGCTGTGGCGTCAGCACTGCCGAGAACACCGGCACCTCGGTGCGCAACTGCACGTCCATCAACGCATTGATGACAGTGCCTGCGACGAAGTCGTGCCGATAGATACCGCCATCCACCACGAGGCCGGCGGCAACGATCGCGGTGTAGCGCCGCGTCTTTGCCAAGAGTTGCGCGTGGAGCGGAATCTCGAACGCACCCGGCACCTCGAACAGATCGACCTGCGACGGCGCGATGCCGCGCACCTCGATCTCCTGAAGGAAGGCGACGCGGCACTCGGCAACGATCTCGCGATGCCAGCACGATTGTACGAAGGCGACGCGCTGCGGCTTGGCGAAACGGGTCGGCTCCGCGGTGACGCCCGGCGGCACGCCGGAAGACGCGGTTTCGGTGGTGGTTGTGGTGGAGTCTGACAACATCTGATTCATGGCTTTCCTCAGTTAAGGACCAGAATCAGGGCATACGGACCGCCGGCCACGCGCAAACGCGGCCTTCGGTAACCCGCTCTCTTTCATCCGGACTATGACCGTCGGCTTCGGAATCGCACCGAATCTGCTGACCCTTCTTCACCGAAGTGAGGAAGGCGCTCGCGGGCTTAAGGCACGTATACCTGTTTAAGGAGCGTGGGCCTCTTACCGCCGGTGGGGACTTTCACCCCGCCCTGAGAACTACCACCCCGATTGGAGCGGCGACCTAAATATGCCGGACGCACCCCGTCGCCGCAAGCCATCCGCCATGGGCGGATCGCATGGCACCCGCGCGAAGCGCGGGGACTTGCCAGGAGGTAATCGGATTTCGATCACCCGCACGCCATGACTTGCATCGCCGGAGCAAGACTCGCATCGCGCGAATCCACCCCTCGGACTCGCACACCGCGAATCCGATTCCGTTTTGTTCTCGGCGCCGAACCTTCGCGTTGCGATGATCTGTGGACGAGCCGCGGTTTGCCTGTGGATGGAGTCCGCGTGCCGTTGCACGGATTCGGCAAATCACATCACTTGATCCTCGCGCACCTGATTGAAGCAAATACATTCCTTCACGGTTCGCGACTTGCAGCGACGCGTCGGGCTCAGTGCCTATTGTCCTGCCGCGTGCGTATCACAACAAACAACAGCAAGGTCGAGACGGCATGTCCCTCCTCGAAGGCACGTTCGATTCCCGAAACAGTCCGCTGGAAGTGGTCGAGGAGATCGCCGCCACCAACGACTGGTCGTTCGAGCGTTCGGGCGACGACGAGATTACTATCGTCGCGCAGGGGGCGTGGACTGATTACCAGCTCTCCTTCACCTGGATGAATGAGATCGAAGCGCTGCATCTCGCCTGTGCCTTCGACATGAAAATTCCGCCGGCGCGACGCAGCGAGGTGCAGAAGCTGATCGCGTCGATCAACGAGCAACTCTGGATCGGACATTTCGATATCTGGGTGCAGACCGGCACCATCATGTATCGCCAGTCGCTGCTGTTGCCCGAAGGATTGACGGCGTCGAGCGCGCAATGCCGGGCCATGCTGTCGGGCGCTATCGAGGCTTGCGAACGCTACTATCCGGCATTGCAGTTCGTCGTCTGGGCCGGCAAATCCGCCCCCGACGCCATGAGCGCGGCGATGTTCGACACCCAGGGCGAGGCGTAAGCGCTTTTGCCGATCGTCATGCGCGGGCTTGACCCGCGCATCCATCTCTTTTCAAAATGATGGATCGCCGGGGCATAGGCGAGCGAAGCGACGCTGTTCTTCGACGATTATGCCCGGCGATGGCACCTATTGTTGGTGATGCTGTAGCGCGTTCTCCATTAAGCTTGGACTTTCCCATGACTGAATCGTCGACCCCGCTCGCGCAGATCAAAGGCAACGTCGTCCTCGCCGGCGCCGGCAAGATGGGCGGCGCGCTGCTCACCGGCTGGCTGGCGCGGGGACTCGATCCCGCGCGCGTCGCCATCATCGATCCGCACGTGTCGGACGACATCCGTGCATTGGCTGCGAAGGGCGTGCGCATCAATCCCGCGCCATCGGAGATCGGAGCCGCTGACGCGCTGGTATTGGCGGTCAAGCCGCAGATGTTTCACGACGCCGCAACGACGCTGAAGTCATTCGTGCGGCCTTCGACGCTGGTGGTGTCGATCATGGCCGGCACCACCATCAAAGCGATCAGCGGCGCCTGCGGCGGCAACGTGGTGCGCGCGATGCCGAACACGCCGGCCGCGATCGGCCGCGGTATCACCGTCGCGGTACCGGACACGTCGGTCGGCACCGGGCAGCGCGCGATTGCCGATGCGCTGCTCGCCGCCACCGGCAAGATCGAGTGGCTCGACGACGAAGCCCTGATGGATGCGGTGACGGCGGTGTCCGGCTCAGGCCCGGCCTACGTGTTTCTGCTGGCGGAAGAGCTGGCGCGCGCCGGCGTCGCGGCGGGCCTGCCGCCGGAGCTGGCCGCAACGCTCGCGCGCGAAACCGTCGCGGGCTCCGGCGAACTGCTCTATCGCTCCGATCTCGACGCCGCGATATTGCGCCAGAACGTCACCTCGCCCGGCGGCACGACGGCGGCCGCGCTCGGCGTGCTGATGGGCGACGGTGGATTCCAGCCGCTGCTGGAACGCGCAGTCGCGGCGGCGACGAAGCGTTCGAAGGAATTGGCGAAGTAGTCACGAAGACGTTTGACGAAACATTGGGCTCTCCATTCGTCATGGCCGGGCTCGTCCCGGCCATCCACGTCTTCTTCGTTGATATTCCACAGAACGTAGATGCCCGGGACAAGCCCGGGCATGACGGCGGATAGGATTTTCACAGTAGCGAAAGCGCCCTACACCGGGATCCGCACCGTGGCGCGGAGGCCGCCCATGGGGCTGTCGCCAAGAGTGACGTCGCCGCCGTGCGAGCGTGCGATGTCGCGGGTGATGGCGAGGCCGAGCCCGCTGCCGCCCTGGTCCTGATTACGGGAGTCATCCAGCCGCAGGAACGGCTTGAACACTTCCTCCCGCATATTCTGCGGAATGCCGGGGCCATCGTCGTCCACGGTAATCGTCAGCCAGCGGTGATCGCGATGGCCTGAAATGGCGATTGCCTTCGCGTAACGCGACGCGTTCGACACCAGATTGCCAAGGCAGCGCTTGAACGCGGCCTGCTTCACCGTCACCACCGGCAATCCCTGGAATGAGACAGTCGTGGCGTGGCCGTTGCGCTCGGCATCGCCGCGCAATTCCTCAAGCGTGGCGGAAATGTCGGTGGGCTGTGCGCGCTCATCGCCGTCACCGCGCGCGAAGGCGAGATAACCTTCCAGCATGCCGGACATCTCGTCGACGTCCCTGCGCATCCCTTCAAGCTCGGGATTGTCGCCGATCAGTTCGAGTTCGAGCTTGAAGCGCGTCAGGATGGTGCGCAGGTCGTGGCTGACGCCGGCCAGCATTGCGGTGCGCTGCTCCATCGCGCGCTCTATGCGGGTTTTCATCTCGATGAAGGCATGCGCCGCGCGCCGCACCTCGAGCGCACCGCGCGGCCGGAAGTTCGGCGCCTCGCGGCCCTTGCCGAAACTCTCGGCCGCATCCGCCAGCCGCACAATGGGCCGGATTTGATTCCGCAAGAACAGTACCGCGACGATCAGCAGCACCGACGAGGTGCTGAACATCCACAGGAAGAAGATTTCCGAGTTCGACGCGTAGGCGGCACTGCGCTGCGCGAACACCCGCATCACGGAGTCGTCGAGCTGGATGCGGATTTCCACCAGCGAGGAACGCCCGACAGTATCGATCCAGAACGGCCGCGAAATCTGCCGGCCGATCTGCGCCGACAGCGACTGATCGAGCAGCGAGAAGAACGGCTTCGGTCCGGGCTGCGGCATGTCGCCGGGCGGCAGGAAATCGACCACGAGCCCGAGCCGCTGCTGCGCGACGCGTCGCAACAGCGTGTGGTCCTTGTCCTGCGGATAGCCTTTGTAGATATCGATCAGCGCGGCGATGTCCTGCACCACCGTGGCCGACAGTCGCCGCGTCACCGTGTTCCAGTGCCGCTCCATGAACACGAAGGCGACCACTGATTGCAACACGACCATCGGTACGATCATGATCAGCAGCGCGCGGGCGTAGAGACCCTTCGGCATCCAGCTTTTGAACGAGTTGCCGAGCCGCGCATTGAATGCCGAGGCGCGCTGCGCGGCGCTGCGGATCAGCGTCAGGCCAGCATCGAGCGTGCTCATCGGGCAAAACTCATCGGGCGGGGCTCACGGCAAGATTCACGGCGAGGCGACCAGACGATAGCCGACGCCCCGCACCGCTTGCAGGAACAACGGATTGGCGGGATCGCGCTCGATCTTGCGTCGCAACCGGTTGATCTGCACATCGACGGCGCGTTCGTTGACGTTGCCGCCCGCGCCGGTGAGATCGCCGCGCGCCACCGTCTCGCCGGGGATGGCAGCGAGGATGCGCAGCATCTCACGCTCGCGATCGGTGAGGTGAATGACGGTCTCGCCTTCGCGCAATTCGCCGCGATCGAGATAATAGACGAAAGGCCCGAACCGCACCGATTCCACTTTCGCCACCGGCGCGGGCGTGGCGCGCTTGAGGATGTTGCCGATCCGCAGCAGCAGTTCGCGCGGCTCGAACGGCTTCGCAACATAGTCGTCGGCGCCGAGTTGCAAGCCCTCGATACGGCTTTCGGCCTCGTGGCGCGCCGTCAACATCACGATCGGCACCGTGGAGGTGGTTCGTATGAAGCGCGCCAGCTCAAAACCGGTTTCGCCCGGCATCATTACGTCGAGGATCAGAAGGTCGAAATGCAGTCCCTGCAATTTGGCGCGTGCATCGGCGGCGCTCATCGCCGTGGTGACGCGATAGCCTTCGCCGGCAAGGAAGCGCGACAGCAGATCGCGAATACGGCGGTCGTCATCGACCAGCAAGAGATGCGGAGCGTCGTCGGCGGGTTGGATCGGCGGGCGTGCCATGAGTGAAACCGTTGTCATTGGTCCCGCGTCTCGGGACGATGATGATCCAGCAAGCTTTCCAGCACCTTGTCCGATTCCTCCCGGTCGATCATGCCGCGCAGAAACTGACTGACAGCGGCCGCGTCCGACGCGCTCAGGCCACGCATCGCCCGCGTGATCCGGTCGGTCTGCAATCCGGCCAGCTTGGCGATCAGCGTCTCGCCCTTGGCCGTGGCGAACAACAGGCGCTGCCGCCGATCCTGATCGCCGGCGCGCTGCACGATATACCCTTCCTCCAGCAATTGCTTGAGGACTCGACCCAGCGACTGCTTGGTAATCCGAAGTACCCCGAGAAGGTCGGCGACAGTGAGGCCCGGATAGCGATGCACGAAGTGCACGACGCGGTGATGGGCACGACCGAAGCCGAAGGCTTCAAGCACATGATCGGCCTCGCCGACAAAATCGCGATAGGCGAAGAACAGAAGCTCAATGATGTCCCAGCGCAGCGGCGGCCCCCCGCCCGCCGGCGCGGCATCGTCCACCGGTCGCGCATCCCCGGCGGCGGCGGTCACTTCGGCCTTCGCAAAATTTATGTCAGCCATATTGACGTATCTTGGTCTCAATGTTACAAAAAGGACGATGAGGACGAAATATTAGATCGTTTTCGCCTCATTCCTGGTTCTAAGTTTGCGCGACCCATCTGTTTCCCCGCCGGTGCCAGGGTTGAAATTTCTACACCACCCGATTGTCGGCCGACGGCCCGGCAAACATACTGGAGTTCGCCTGTTCCGCAAAAGTTGAAAGCCGCTTTGCAGATGGAATGGGCATAAAGTTGACGACAATCCGACCATGCGCCTTGGCGCACGTCGCTAGATCCGGGAGATGATCCATGGGAGTTTCGTTCGATAAGGCCGATGGCTCGCTCTGGTTGAAGTTCGACGTCCAGCCGAAGGCCGATCCGACATCCGACGCCGACCGCGCCGCCAAGCTCAAGGACCCGGGCTTCGGCCGGGTGTTCACCGATCACATGGCGATCGTCCGCTACAGCGCGGACAAGGGCTGGCACAGCGCGCGCGTCGAATCCCGCGCCAACTTCCCGCTCGATCCGGCGACCGCGGTGCTGCACTACGCGCAGGAAATTTTCGAGGGGCTGAAGGCCTATCGGCGCGACGACGGCGGCATCAACCTGTTCCGCCCCGACGCCAACGCGAAACGCTTCCGCAACTCGGCCGACCGCATGGCGATGGCGCCGGTGCCGGAGGCGGTGTTCATCGAGGCGGTCGAGCAGCTCGTCCACATCGACCACGAATGGATTCCGGGCGGCGAAGGCAGCCTCTATATCCGCCCCTTCATGATCGCCAACGAGGTCTTCCTCGGCGTCAAGCCGTCGGCGGAATACATCTTCGCGGTGATCGCCTCGCCGGTTGGCTCCTACTTCAAGGGCGGCCCGGCGCCGGTCTCGATCTGGGTCTCGGAGAATTACACGCGCGCCGCGGTCGGCGGCACCGGTGCCGTCAAGTGCGGCGGCAACTACGCGGCATCCTTGCGCGCGCAGGCCGAAGCCATCGAGCGCGGTTGCGATCAGGTGGTGTTCCTCGACGCGGTCGAGCATCGCTACATCGAGGAACTCGGCGGCATGAACGTGTTCTTCGTGTTTGACGACGGCTCGCTGCTGACGCCGCCGCTCGGCACCATCCTGCCCGGCATCACCCGCGACTCGATCATCGCGCTGGCGAAGGAAGCCGGCACGCCGGTGCGCGAGGAAGCCTATTCGATCGATCAGTGGCGTGCGGATGCC
This sequence comes from Hyphomicrobiales bacterium, assembly GCA_017305535.1. Taxonomy (GTDB): domain Bacteria; phylum Pseudomonadota; class Alphaproteobacteria; order Rhizobiales; family Xanthobacteraceae; genus 62-47. The sequence continues at coordinate 70,590 of JAFKKN010000004.1, forward strand.
GCCAGCGGCAAGCTGAAGGAAGCCTTCGCCTGCGGCACCGCGGCGGTGATCTCGCCGATCGGCAAGGTGTGCTCGGCAAAGGGCGACTTCACCATCAACGGCGGCGCCGCAGGCGAAGTCGCGATGGGGCTGCGCAAGAAGCTGGTGGATATCCAGTACGGCCGAGCCGCCGACAACCACAACTGGATCAAGAAGGTCCTGTAACCGGGCGCGGAGTTACTCCGCTCCCTCCTTAGCCAACGCTCGCATCGTTTCATCCAACGCGGGACCATCCGTCCCGTGAACGGGCCGACGCGCGCCTTTCGCTGGATGCATTCTCGTCAACGCGCACTGGAGCCATCACATGGGCGTCTCATTTGACAACATCGACGGCGCGATCTGGTACGACGGCAAACTGGTGCCGTGGCGCGATGCGAACGTCCACATCCTCACCCACGGCCTGCACTACGCAAGCTGCGTGTTCGAGGGCGAGCGCGCCTATGGCGGCGAGGTGTTCCGCAGCACCGCGCATTCCGAGCGGCTGAAGAACTCCGCGCGGATTCTCGATTTCGAGATTCCGTATTCGGTGGCCGAGATCGATGCTGCCAAGAAACTCGTGCTCGACAGCAACAAGCTGACCGACGCTTACCTTCGCCCGACCGCCTGGCGAGGCTCGGAGATGATGGGCGTGTCGGCACCGTCGAACACTATCCACCTCGCGATCGCGTGCTGGACCTGGCCGAGCTATTTTGATCCGGCGGAGCGGCTGAAAGGCATCCGCGTCGCGCTGGCGGATTATCGCCGGCCCGATCCGCGCACCATTCCAGCGCTGGCGAAAGCGTCCGGGCTCTACATGATCTGCACCATCTCCAAGCACAAGGCGGAGCGCGAAGGCTATGCCGATGCGATGATGCTGGACTGGGAAGGCCGCGTCGCCGAATGCACCGGCGCCAACATCTTCTTCGTGAAGGACGGCCAGTTGCACACGCCGATCGCCGACTGCTTTCTCGCCGGCATCACCCGCGCCACCGTGATCGACCTCGCGAAGCGGCGCGGCATCGAAGTGATCGAGCGCCGCATCATGCCGGAGGAATTGTCGGGCTTTGACGAATGCTTCCTCACCGGCTCGGCCGCCGAGGTGACGCCGGTGGCGGAGATCGCGCACTGGCGGTTCACGCCGGGCGCGCTCACCGCGCAACTGATGCATGACTACGCCGCCGAGGTGCAGCCGAAACAGGCGGCGGCGTAAGACGCATCAACCCGCCGGCACCAAACCCAAACGGTCGCGCCGTATCCAACGCCGGATCATCAGGCAGGCGACAACGGCAAGGCCCGACGCCAGGCCGACCCAGATGCCGACTCCGCCGTAGTCGAACTTGAACGCGAACAGCAGGCTCAGCGGCATGCCGCAACCCCAATAGCCGAACGCGGCGTAGAGCATCGGCACGCGGGTATCCTGCAAACCGCGCAGCATGCCGGCGCCGACCACCTGCGCGCCGTCGGCAAGCTGGAAGATCGCCGCCCACAACAGAAACAGCGCGGCCATCTTCGCCACGGGCGCGTTGGCCGGATCGGTGACATCGATGAAGGCGCCGATCAGCACGTTCGGAAACGTCATCAGCACGAAGCTCATCGTCGCCATGAAGACCATCGCCATCGCGAAAGCGGTCCAGCCTGCACGGGTGATGTCATCACGAAGACCGGCGCCATGAGCGAGCCCGACGCGCACCGTCGCCGCTTGGCCGAGTCCCAGCGGCACCATGAAGGAGGCCGCCGCGATCTGAATCGCGATGGAGTGCGCGGCGATCGCAGCCGTGCCGAACCGCCCCATGACAAACACCGCCGCGTTGAACAGCGTGATCTCGAGCATCATCGTCGCGCCGATCGGTACACCGAGCCGCCACAGCGTGACGAAACGAGGCCAGTCCGGCCGCCACCAGCGCCCGAACAGATGGAAGCGCCGGAACTGGCGATCGGTCAGCACCACGACGACGAGACCGAGGAACATGAAGGTGTTCGACAGCATCGTCGCGAGCCCGGAGCCACGCAGCCCGAGCGCCGGCAGACCGAGATGCCCGAACACCAGCACCCAGTTCGCGAGGACGTTAAACAGGATCGCCGCCACCGTCACCACCATGGCCCAGATCGGCCGCTCCAGCGCGGTGACGAACGAGCGCAAGGTGATGAAACCGAGCGCGGGTAGAAAGCCCCACTGCAGTTCGTGCATGAAGAGATGCGCGTCGGCCGCGAGCTGCGGCTCCTGCCCGAGCGCCAGCAACACCGTGTCGGTGTGCCACAACAGAATCCATGCCGGAATCGAGACAATGACTGCGGACCACAAACCCTGACGAAAGGTGCGCCGCACGTCGCGTACGACGCGATGTCCACGGCCGATCGCTTCCGCCATCATCGGCGAGGTCGCGGTGACGAGGCCGATGGCGAAAATCAGGAGGCCGAAGTAGAGATTGACGCCCAGTGTCGCCGCGGCAAGCGCCGATGGGCCGAGCCGGCCGAGGACGATCACGTCGGTCGTGGTCAGCGCGATCTGCGCGAGATTGGTGAGCACCATCGGCCAGCCGAGCGCCAGCATTGCCCGGAATTCTCCGAGCCAGGCGTCGCGCGTAAACGCGTTCTGGCGGGCAACAAAAAGCATGGCGATACGATCATCAAGGCGGCGACGTGGTTGATATGACAATGCGAAGACAACGAAACCTCCGGCGGCATCGCCGGAGGTTCGCATCTGTCGTTCGCTGGATGGGCTTTATTTAGGCTCGCGACGATGATTTGACCAGAGATATCGACGCAGGGCGGCCATGCCTGCGACATTGTGAGGTCAAGGTCAGTAGACCCTTCGTTCGGGCGAACGCTTCGTCGCCGGCGTTACGCGCAGCGACGGAAGCTGTCAGCCCTTCATGAAGAAGATCACGGTGAGCACCGCGCCCACCAGGACAACAGTTGCGCGGATCACCTTGATCGGAACATTGCGCGCGACGCTGACGCCCAAATAGCCGCCGAGCACCGAGGCCACGATCGTCACCAGCGCTTGCGGCCAATGCACCAAACCGCCCGCGATCAACAGCCCCGCCGACACCACTTGAATCAGGAACGCAACGACGTTCTTGATCGCATTATCCTCGTGATAATCGCCGCTACCAATGATAGCGAGTGCGGCCAGCATCATGATGCCCATGCCGGCGCCGAAGAAACCGCCATAGATCGTCGCCAGCGCCATCACCACGAAAGCAACGATGCGGGATGCCGCGCCGCTGCCTTGCTGCGCCAGCGGCTTGGTCAGCTCACGAATGCGATCGCTGAAGGCAAACATCAGGGTCGCCGACAGCAGCAGCCACGGAACCAGCGGGCGGAAACCGGCATCGCCGAGCCAGATCAGCAGCAGCGCGCCGATCGCTCCGCCACATAAGCCGACCAGCGTGAATGGCACCATACGCCGGAAGTGCGTGCGGATCTCGGATCGGTAGGCCACCACGGTCGCGAGGTTCGCCGGCGTCAACGCCACCGCGCTGGTGGCGTTTGCATCGAGCGTCGGCAGACCGCAGACGACGAGCGCGGCGAAGGTGGCGAATGTCCCGCCGCCGGCAACGGCATTGACGGTCCCGGCGGCGAACCCGGCCACCGCGAGCATGAACATCTGAAAGAGTGTCACAACGGCCCCTTTGGCCGGTCGAGGCAATCACATCGCCCGGCCGACATTGTCGGGGCATGCTTCTGCGAAACAGAAAGCGCGTGTCGGAAAACGCTCACGCCCCGTGATGTGAACAGCAACAGCGCAGATCCACCCCACGGGACCGCTCCGTCAATGCATCGGTTTTGTGCATAAAGCCCTTCGGAAGGAAACGCCATAAGCCAAACGTAGCCATGCCAAAATGTGGCAACGGCATTTGCGTCAATCGTTCTGAATTTTCAGTTCCAGCGGCACCGACGCCGCATATTTGGCGTTCTGCAACACCAGCGAGGTGCGTACGTTACGCACATGCGGCGCCGCCGTCAGTTGCGTGACGAAGGCCTGGAACGTCGCCATGTCCGGCGCGACGCACTTCAGAATGAAGTCCACCTCGCCCGACAGCATCCAGCATTCGCGCACCAGCGGCGCTCGACGCACAAAATCCTCGAAGGCGCGCAGATCGGCATCGGCCTGACTCGACAGATGCACCGAGGCGAACACCGTCACGTCGTAACCGAGCCGGCGCGGGTCCAGTAGCGCGCGATAGCCCTGGATATAGCCTTCCTCCTCCAGCGTCCGGACCCGTCGCAAACAGGGTGGCGGCGAGATGCCGACACGTTTGGCGAGTTCGACGTTGGTGATGCGGCCATCGGCCTGAAGTTCGCTGAGAATCTTCAGATCAATTTCATCAAGGCTCTTGGACACGTGGCGCAAATCCCTCAATTGCCGATCCCGCTCGCCTGATTCCATGGCGAACGCCCCGGCAACACCCTTACCCCACCCGCGCGACGCTGCGCAATTTTATTTCGCGAGATATGCAGAGGCGGAGATGGAAGGGGAAAATCGCCAACGATGTGTTGCAATTCTTGCATAGCTGCCCAGATAGCCTAAACTCGCTGTAATATTCCGGCTCATTCAAGCCATCTGCCGCCGTCAGCGATTTCGCTCTCTGACGGCCTTTCCTTGAGAGAAGGGGAAAACCCCCATGTCGACGCCAATACACGCTAAGGTTGTGATCATCGGTTCGGGACCGGCCGGCTATACTGCCGGCATTTACGCCGCGCGCGCGATGCTGGAGCCGGTGCTGATCCAGGGCATCCAACCCGGCGGCCAGCTCACCATCACCACCGACGTCGAGAACTATCCCGGCTTCGGCGACGTGATCCAGGGCCCTTGGCTGATGGAGCAGATGGAGCGGCAGGCCGCCCATGTCGGCACCAAGATCGTCACCGATCTGGTCACCAAGCTCGACCTCGGGCAGCGGCCGTTCCGGCTCGCCTGCGACAGCGGCGACGTCTACCTCGCGGACACCGTGATCCTTGCCACTGGCGCGCAGGCGCGCTGGCTCGGCATGCCATCCGAGGAAGCGTTCAAGGGCTTTGGCGTGTCGGCCTGCGCCACCTGCGACGGCTTCTTCTATCGCGGCAAGAACGTCGTGGTGGTCGGCGGTGGCAACACCGCGGTCGAGGAAGCGCTGTTCCTGACCAACTTCGCCACCAAGGTCACCGTCGTGCATCGTCGCGACCACTTCCGCGCCGAACGCATCCTGCAAGACCGCCTGTTCAACCACCCGAAGATCGAGGTGGTGTGGGACAGCGTGCTCGATGAAATCTGCGGCGACAAGGAGCCCACCAAGGTCACCAACGTCAAGCTGAAGAACATCAAGACCGGCGCGGTAAGCGAAATCCCGGCCGACGGCGTCTTCATCGCCATCGGCCATGCCCCGGCGACCGAACTGGTGGCGGGCCAACTCAAACTCAAACCCTCCGGCTACGTCGAAGTCGCGTCGCATTCGACCGCGACCTCGGTGCCGGGCGTGTTCGCCGCCGGCGACGTCGCCGACGAGACCTATCGCCAAGCAGTCACGGCCGCCGGCATGGGTTGCATGGCCGCCCTCGAAGCCGAACGTTTCCTTGCCCACAGCGCCACCGAACGGGCCGCAGCGGAGTAAACATGCCTCGAAATCGCGACAGCCTCTCGGACATGGACTGGGACAAGCTGAAGGTCTTTCACGCCGCCGCCGAAGCCGGCAGCTTTACTCACGCCGGCGAGCAATTGGGGCTGTCGCAGTCCGCAGTCTCCCGCCAGGTCAGCGCGCTCGAACAGGAATTGTCGGTCTCGCTGTTTCATCGCCACGCCCGCGGCCTGATCCTCACTGAGCAGGGCGATCTGCTGTTTCGCACCGCGCATGACGTCTTCATGCAACTGCAGGCGGCGCGCGCCAAGTTGACCGACAGCCGCGAGCGCCCCAGCGGCGATCTCAAGATCACCACGACGCCGGGCGTCGGCATTCACTGGCTGATCCCGCGTCTCGGCGAATTCACCGCTCTATTTCCCGAGATCCGCATCTCGCTGATCGTCACCGACGAGGAACTCGACCTGTCGATGCGCGAGGCCGATGTCGCGATCCGCACCCGCAAGCCGACGCAGCCCGACCTGATTCAGCGCAAACTGTTCGCGATGGGCTTCCACGCCTATTGCTCACCGGAATACATCAAGCACTTCGGTACGCCGCGCACGCTGGAAGATCTCGACGGTCATCGCATCATCCTGCTGAGCGACGCGCAGGTGCCGCAACACCTTCAGAACCGCAACTGGCTGGTCGAAGCCGGCCGCAACGGCTCCGGTCCGCGCGAAGCGTTCTTCAAGGTCAACAACATCCTCGGCCTGGTGCGCGCCTGTCAGCAGGGGCTCGGCATTGCCGCGCTGCCCGATTACCTGGTCGAGGACAACAACCGACTGGTGCAGTTATTCAGTGAATCCGATTCAATCCAACTCGATACGTATTTTGTGTATCCCGAGGAACTGAAGTCGGTAGCGCGCGTGCAGGCATTCCGGGATTTCGTCGTCAGCAAGGCACAGCGCTGGCCATCCTGAACAGGAGCCTTTCCTGAATAGCAGCCTTGCACACCTTCAATCGTCGCATGACTGACATGCGACTTGTCTGGTTGCCGCAATACGCCAACGGGGATCATACTCCTAACACACTGAGCGATCGCATCGCGCATCTGTCCCCCTCCTCTAGCGGTGCGGGCGTTCAGTTATCCCTCTTGGAAGGTGATTGTGTCGGCCTCACGTGGCCAATACCTCAAGCCGGGCTCTTCGAGCCCGGCTTTTTTCATTATCGAACGCCGCAGTCAGTGAATGTGACACGAATACCAGCGGCGTGACGTGAGCCAGGACGCGAGAACGAGCCGCATACCGCACAAACGTTCGTGGCTCTGCCGATCCCCTAATAATACCACCCGCCAACAAATTGCGCCGTCTGTTGCGAGTTGATTCACCATTCGGCCGCATGGCCGCATTTCACCTGTCCGGATTCACGTCCCATTACGGAATTCAACTTACTCCCTGCATCCCGACGAAAAGAAATTTCGAATTGGTGATTGGCGCATGTTGAAAGTCTATAGCTGCATCACGACCGCCCACGACATCAGGCTGGTGGGGCTCGCCGTCGTGATCTGCGGGTTGGCGTCATTCACCACCATCAGCCTGTTGCGCTACGCAGCCGCGACCAGGGACCAGATGCGCACCATCTGGATCAGCGTTGCCGCGATCTCCGGCGGCTTCGGTATCTGGGCGACGCACTTCATCGCGATGTTGGCGTTTACCCCTGGCGTCCCCAGCGGCTACAACATTTTCCTGACCATCGTGTCGCTGCTAGCCGCCGTGCTTTTGTGTGGCGGAGGTTTTGCCATCGCGCTCAACAGAACCTCGCGCGCGATGCCGTGGATCGGCGGCGCGGTTGTCGGCGGCGGCATCGCCACGATGCATTACCTCGGCATGGCGGCATTTGAAATTCAGGGCATCATCCTGTGGGATCTGCCGATGGTCGCCGCTTCCATCGCGCTTGGCGGGTTGATCGGCGCGGCCGCGTTGCCCGTCGGGCTCCACAAACGACCCGTCACATGGAGATATTACGGCACGGTGCTGCTGACGCTGGCGATCGCAAGCCACCACTTCACCGCGATGGCCGCGGCATCGATCCTTCCCGATCCGAGCCTCGACATTCCATCGTCGGCGTTGCCGACCGGTCTGCTCGCCGTCGGCGTCGCGCTGGTCAGCGCAACCATTATCTTCCTCGCGCTCGCCGGCGTGTCGCTCGACCTCAAGGAGCGCAAGCGAAGTCAACTCGAAGCCAGTCGAATCCAGGGCCTCGCGGACGCCGCCGTCGAGGGCCTCGTGCTATGCGACGGCAATGCGATCGTGACCATCAACAAGAGTTTTGCCGCACTGATGGGCCTCAATGCATCCGGTGCAGCACCGCAACAGCTCGACGACTGCTTTCCTGATCTGGCGGCGCGTCTCGCGGCGGCGCCCTCTCCCGACGCACCGCTGGAAACCGGCCTGCGTCAACAGGACGGCCGAACGATTCCGGTCGAGATCCTTCACCGCACCATGGACTATAATGGACGGTCACATCAGGTCATTGCGGTCCGCGATCTGCGCGCGCGCAAGGAAGCCGAACGGCACATCCGCTATCTCGCCCATCACGACGCCCTGACCACGTTGCCTAATCGCAGCTCCTTCAACAACAAACTCGATCAGGCGATCGCGCAGGCGAATGCAACCGGTCGCAAGCTCGCCGTGCTTTGCCTCGATCTCGACCGCTTCAAGGAAGTGAACGACCTGTTCGGCCATGCGGCCGGCGACCGCGTGCTGCAAACCGTCGCAAAACGAACCAGCGCCTTGCTGGACGACGATTGCATGATGGCGCGTCTCGGCGGCGATGAATTCGCGATCCTGATGCCAGGGATCAATCATGCCTCGGCCGCGGGCCGGCTGGCGGAAACCATCCTGGCCTCGCTGCAAGTGGTCGACGACGGCTCGGATATCGACCACATTTCATGCAGCATCGGCATCGCCGTCTATCCCGACGACGCATTTCTGCGCGAGACGCTGCTCGGCCATGCCGATACCGCGCTCTATCGCGCCAAGACCGATGGCCGCGCCACATATCGCTTCTTCGAAGCCAGGATGGGCGCGGAGGTTCGCGCCCGCCGCGAACTCGAACACGATCTGCGGCTGGCGATTCCGCGCGGCGAGTTCTCGCTGGCGTTCCAGCCACAAACCGACATTCAAACCAACGAGGTGACAGGTTTCGAAGCCCTGCTGCGCTGGCAGCATCCCGAGCGCGGCGCGGTTTCACCAGCGATCTTCATTCCGATCGCGGAAGAAACCGGGTCGATCCTCGACATCGGAATCTGGGTGCTGCGCGAATCATGCCGCGAAGCGGCGCGATGGAGTAATCCGCTCTCGATCGCCGTCAACGTCTCCGTCGTCCAACTGCACAACGCCGATTTTGTCCCAACCGTGCACCAGATTCTTCTGGAAACAGGACTAAAACCAAGCCGGCTTGAACTTGAAATCACCGAGACGGCGCTGGTGCGCGATCTCAACCGCGCGCTGACGACCTTGCGGCAACTCAAGGCGCTGGGCGTTCGCATCGCGATGGACGACTTCGGCACCGGTTACTCGTCGCTGTCCAACCTGCGCGCGTTTCCGTTCGACAAGATCAAGATCGACAGCTCGTTCGTCAAATCGGTCGATGCCAGCGCCTCGGCGGCAACCATCGTCCGCGCGGTGCTCGGGCTCGGTCGCGGACTGGGCCTGCCGGTGCTGGCCGAAGGCGTCGAGACCAGCGAGGAATTGCACTTCCTGCGAAACGAAGGCTGTGGCGCGGTGCAGGGCTATCTGCTCGGCCGGCCATCGGACATCGCGACGTTCCACGATGTCATCCACGACGATCCGAGCCCTACGACAGAAAGCGACACCGAAGACGAACTGCCCGTCGCCAGGGTCGCGTGAGCGTCGAGGCGCGGTGAGCGCTTCTGATCGAAGCGCCAGCGCTTGATTTAGCCTCACACACACTGCAAACACAAAAAACGCGCGACATGCGCGCGTTTGAAGCTCGATGGCTGCGGCGTACGGTTACGCCGCCTGCTTGTGCATTGCGCCGTTGGCGGATGCGCTGCCGCGAATGGCCTTGACCGAGCGATCGATCGCAGACCACAACCGGCTGATCTCGGATGCAGCGCGTCCCTCGGAATAGTATTCCTGAGCACCTTCGCCGTGTGCCAGCGCCAGCAGCAGATCGGCACGGTTGGTGACCTGTCCGCTCCACACCGGAGCCCGGAATTTCGCCAGCGCTTCGCGTGCGATGGTCACGATCGGGCTTTCTGAGCCTTCACGCAGCGCCGGCGCACCGTTCATCACCACGGCATAGGGTTTGCGCGCCGAACGACAGGTCTGGATGGTTTCCTGCACGGCATTGACGTCGAACACGCCGGGCCGGGCCGGAATGATCACCATCGTCGCGTTACGAACGGCGTCATCGACCACGGCAGACATATTCGGCGGCGTATCGATAAACACCCACTCGTAACCATCACGTTTGGCGGCGGCGACAATCTCGCTCACCGAACGAGTAGCGGTTTTCAGCGGCGGCTCGTTGGTGCCGCGCAGCTTGTGCCAGAGCGTCAACGATCCCTGCGGATCGGCATCGACAAGAAGACATGGGCGCGACGGTTTATGGACGTGCGCCGCAAGATGAGCCGTCAGGGTGCTTTTCCCCGAGCCTCCCTTGCGTGATGCAAAAACAATAACGTTCATACCTTGGCCTCCAGATTGACCCCAGGAGGCGAAAGTGAATCAGGTTGCTGATTCGTTAAAGCGAAATTTGCGTTGCATGGCTTCGCGCATACTACATTTAGTCGGCAGGTGGGCCTTTCGAGTCACACCATGCGCTGCAACAGGCGGAGGATATTGCCCCGCTTCAGCTCATTTCGCCGCCGCGCGCACGCTGGCGCTCGCGCCACTTGCGCTCCATCCATCCCAGCAGACGAACGATCGGCCCTTGCAGGAACGGGATATCCTGCGCGATCAGCATCAGGCCAAGCGGCAGCATCCAGAGTCCAAGCACCGGTAAAAAGCTGAGAATGCCGCCGATGATCAGTAAAATCCCCAGCGGGATGCGAATTAATCGCGAAGACGGCTGACGCACCCAAGTGGAGAAACGCGCAAGCTTCGGCGGTAGTTTGCTTTCAAACCAGGCGAAGTGCCGGTCCAGTTCAGCTTGATGGTTCGTCACTCAGACCTCGCTGTTTTGCTCGATCATTCCGGGCAAAAACGACAACGCCAAGACACTTGGCCGACTAACAAGACACGTGGCCGACTGATAAGGGCAGCGCCTGACAACACATTTCCGCCGTAATTGGCCCACCCCGATCCATGTAACAGCCCTATCCTTCGCAACCGCATCCCGCGCGAGATAACCGACATGGCCTCGATCCGGTCCCTGACGATCTGCATTTTCGCCGCGCTGGCATGGTTGCCCGGCACGTCGCCGGTCGGCGCGCAGGAGGGCGCCATCGGTCTGCAAACGCCGTCCGGCAATATTCATTGCCAATACTTTGCCATCGATAAGCAGGCCACACTTCGTTGCGACATCGGCCAGATCGCGACGCGGCCACCGCGACCGGCGGATTGCGAACTCGATTGGGGCAGTGCCTTCGAGATATCGGCACGCGGCAACGATGCACAACGCATCTGCCATGGCGATACCGTGATGGACAAATCGCTTCCTGTGCTGGGCTACGGCGGGATTTGGCAACGCGGCGGCTTCACCTGCACCTCGGACCAAGGCGGCCTCACCTGCTTCAATGCCGATCGTCACGGCTTTTCGCTGTCGAAGGCCAGACAGGACATCTTCTGACGCTCGTGCGTTGCAGCTCCGCACCTTGAGGATCCAGCGCACGCAGAAATCGATGCACGCACCGCTCACACCCGTGTGAGCGATGGAACGCGGCGCGCGATCGCCCGTTGTCGGGGCGCCCCCGATACTGAAGGAGATTGCAGCATGAAGACTATGTTCCTTGCCGCAGCAGCCGCGACGGCAATGCTCGTGGCCGCGCCCGCCATGGCCGCGCCCGCCGCGAAAGACAAGACCGCGCAATCCACGACAACGCAATCGGATACGGCTGCGCCGCCCGCTGCGGCCAAGCCAATGAAGAAACCGATGAAACACACATCGATCAAGCGGACGAAACCCGCGCATCACAAACATATGAGCCGCATGGACCAGCGACATTATGGCCGTATGGAACAACCACGCTACAGCCGCATGGATCAGCCGCGTTACGATCGCAGCGCGACCTATCGCGACGAGTGGAATCGGCCGATGAACAGCGGCTTCGCGCCGCTTGATTTCGCCGGCAATGTGGTTGGCGGCGCGGTCGGCACCGCAGGTGCGATTGCTGGTACAGCGGTCGGAACAGCCGGAGCGATCGCAACGGCGCCGTTCGGCGGCGGACCTTATGCGTATGAGCCCGAATACGCCTACAACGAAACTTACGACGCGCCGTACACTTACAACGGCACCGCGATGCTGGATTCGCGAAGTTACGCGGCCCGCAACGGCTTCGTCTGTCAGCCCGGCACCTGGTTCAAGAACGCCAACGGCCAGCGACAGATTTGTCAGTAGCACGCATGGCGTAACTTCATGTCGTGCATGAGCGGCGCGCGCCGGTCAACGACGGCAGGCGCGCGCCGTGCCGCGATCAGCTCAGCCAGCTGATCTTGCCGGTCGCAAGATCGTGCATCGCCCCGACGATTTTCAGATCGCCCGCCGCGACCAGTTGTTTCATGACCGGGCTTTTCGCGGTCAGTTCGGCCACCGCCATTCGCACATTGGTTTCGGCGACGGCCTGAACGAAAGCGGCGTTCTTCGAGGTTCGCTCGCCACTCGTCTTCGTGGCTTTCACCGCCGGCCGGATGTTGGCGAGCGTTGCCGTCAGGTTACCGAGCTTGGCGTTGTCGATCGCACCCTTCACCGCGCCGCATTCGTTGTGACCAAGCACCACGATGGCGCGCGTCCCGGTAATCTTGGTCGCAAACTCCAGACTGCCGATGATGTCGGTGTTGACGAAATTGCCCGCGACGCGTGCACAGAAGATATCACCGATGCGCTGATCGAACACCAGTTCGGGCGGAACGCGGGAATCAATGCAGCCGACCACCGACGCGAACGGCGCCTGCCCCTTTGCCGTTTCCTTCGCCTGCTTGATCAGATCGCAGTTGACGGTGTGACCACCGACGAAGCGCTCGTTGCCGGCTTTCAGCCGGGCCAACGCATCCGCGGGTGACGTCGCACGCTGACTATCCTTGGTCATCACCGCGCAGGCCGCAGGCTCCGCCTCAGCGCGTGTCGCCACGAAACCCGACCACAAAGCGGCTGACGCGCAGCCACAAAAGGCACGACGGCTTAACATCTCACAACTCCCTGAATCGCGTTTCCTCAGACGGCAGGCCATGCCGCCGCGCGCCCCCGCGCGTGCGGTATCATCGGGTGGAATTAGTTAAGGATCCTCTCCGAGGGCCGCGAGACTTCGAACTAATCGCCGCCGCCGTCGCTGGCCAACACGCCACGCATCGCCGCGGCCCAGCCCTTCAGCTTTCGCGTGCGTGTGGCAGCGCTCATGTTCGGCTTGAAGCGACGCTCAAGCCGCCAGTTGTCGGCGAACCGCGCGGGCTCGGGATAGACGCCGGCGCCGAGCCCGGCGAGATAGGCCGCGCCCAAGGCGGTGGTCTCCTGAATCACCGGGCGATCGACCGGCGCGTCGAGCAGATCGGCGAGCCGCTGCATGGTCCAGTCCGACACCGCCATGCCGCCATCAACCCGCAGCACGGTGTTGGCATCAGCCGCACCCGGCCAGTCGGCACGCATCGCCGCCCACAGATCGTAGGTCTGGTAACAGACGCTTTCCAACGCCGCGTGCGCGAATTCGGCAGGGCCGGTGTTGCGCGTCAGGCCGAACAGGCCGCCGCGCACGCGCGGATTCCAGTACGGCGCGCCAAGCCCGACAAAGGCCGGCACCAGATACACCGATTGCGCCGGGTCTGAACGATCCGCCAGCGGCCCGGTCTCGGCGGCATTGGCGATGATCTTCAGCCCGTCACGCAGCCATTGCACCGCGGAGCCGGCGACGAAGATCGAACCCTCGAGCGCATAGGTGCGTTGACCGTTCAACTGATAGGCGATGGTGGTGAGCAGCTTGTTGTTCGATGTCACTGCCGTGGTGCCGGTGTTGAGCAGCGCGAAGCAACCGGTGCCGTAAGTCGATTTCATCATGCCCGGCGCGAAGCAGGCCTGCCCGATGGTCGCCGCCTGCTGATCGCCGGCGACGCCGCGAATAGCAATGCCACCACCGAACAAATCGACCGCGCTGTCGCCGAAGTGCGCCGAGGAATCCTTGACCTCCGGCAGCATCGAGCGCGGCACCCGCAGGATTTGCAGCAGCGCGTCGTCCCACTCGCCGGTATGAATGTTGAACAACAGCGTGCGCGAGGCGTTGGTGGCGTCGGTGGCGTGCACCTTGCCACCGGTGAGCCGCCACAACAGATAGGAATCCACCGTGCCGAACAGCAGTTCGCCGCGTTCGGCGCGAGCCCGCGCGCCGGGCACGTGATCGAGAATCCACGCCACCTTTGTGCCGGAAAAATACGGATCGATGATCAGCCCGGTGCGCGATGTGATCTCCGGCTCATGACCGTCGGCCTTGAGTTGCGCGCAGACGTCCGCCGTGCGGCGATCCTGCCAGACGATGGCGCGATGCACCGCGCGACCGGTGGCGCGATCCCACACCACCGTGGTCTCGCGCTGATTGGTGATGCCGATGGCCGCGATGTCGACCGCCGTCACGTCGGCCTTCCGCATTGCTTCGCGGCAGGTCGCGAGCGTCGATTGCCAGATGTCGTCGGGCTCGTGTTCGACCCAACCCGACGCCGGGAAATGCTGCGGGAATTCCTGCTGGGCAACGGCCGCGATCGAGGTATCGGCGCGAAACACGATGGCGCGTGACGACGTGGTACCCTGATCAATCGCGAGGATATGAGACGACATGCGGCGTTTTCCGGTTACGATGCTTGCAGTCCAAAGCAACCGGATTGCGCGTCCAAGGTCAATATGCGGCAGCCACGCCCCATATGGGACCATTCCGTGGCCGGCGGAACGATTTGCGCGGCATTTGTTTATTCCTCTTCGGGGCCGCACAACAACCAGGAGGTTCTTCCATGGCACTGACAAAGATCGTCCTGGCAGGAGCCATGCTCACCGCACTCGGTTCTGTCACGCTGGCTCAGGGGACACCGCCGCTCAAGGAGACGCCGCCCCCATCATCAGAAATGCAGACCGGTGTGGTGAGGATCGTCAATCGGCTGAATGGAACGGTCGTGATCGAACCGACCAAGGACAGCGCCAAAAACGCCAATCCGGACGCCGCCGCCGCGAAAGCCGCAGCCGAGAAAGCCGCTGCTGAAAAGGCTGCCGCCGAGGAAGCTTCCGCCGAACGTTGGAAGATCAAGCGTGAGCTGATCGATGGCGTGCATGCTGGCGACAAGGTCAAGTTTTCCGTCAGTGAGACCAACGGCACCAAGACCATCACAAAGATCGAAGCCGATTAGGTGGCGGAGTGAGAGCCGTTGCCGTCATTGCGAGCGAAGCGAAGCAATGGCGGAATAGGAGACACCTCCGCTCAGGAAAACATCTACACCGACGCCGTCGTCACGCCGCCGTCTATGACGATGGTTTGCCCGGTCATGAAGGTGGATGCGTCGGAGCCGAGATAAGCCACCGCGCCCGCGATCTCGTGCGGTTCGCCGATGCGGCGCAGCGGCGTGGTCGCGGTGCGGCGCTTGAGCAGAGCCTCGTCTTCCCACAACGCACGGGCGAAGTCGGTTTTCACCAGACCCGGCGCGATGCAATTGACGCGCACGCCCTTCGGGCCCCATTCCCCGGCAAGGCTGCGGCAGAGCGCGAAGTCCGCCGCTTTCGAAATGCCGTAAGCGCCGATCACCGTCGAGCCGCGCAGGCCGCCGATCGACGAGATGATTACCACCGAACCATTACCGCGCTCCGCCATCTGCGGGATCGCCCGCGCGCAGAGCCAGATGTTGCTCTTGACGTTGGAGCCCATGATCTTGTCGAAGGCTTCGTCGGTGATGTCGAGCAGCGGGCCGTAATAGGGATTCACCGCCGCGTTGCAGACCAGGATATCGATCTTGCCATAGTGCCTGGTCGCACCGTCGATTAGCCCCTCGACCTCGTTCCGCCGCGAGATGTTGCAGGGAATGACCAGCGCGTCGCCGCCGGCCTCGCGAATGCCCTTGGCGACCTCCTCGCAGGCATCGGCCTTGCGGCTCGACACCACCACCTTCGCACCCATCTTCGCCAGCAGTTCGGCCGACGCGCGCCCAATGCCGCGGCTGGAGCCGGTGACGACGGCAACTTTTCCGGAGAGATCGAAGGGTGTGTTCTGCATGGCGGCGTTCCTGCTTTTTGTGCTGGCCTTCAACTCACACCAGCGTCATACGCAGGCTTGACCCGCGTATCCATCATTTCAAAATGATAGATTGCCGGGTCAAGCCCGGCAATGACGCCTTTCATTACTGCTCCGCCTAAAACGTGGATGGCCGGGACAAGCCCGGCCATGACGCAGTCCGTGTAAGTGAGGGTGTGACCAACACAGCCCTCATGGCGCTATCAGATGATCCCGCCCGCCTCGCTGGCGCGGCGCAGGTGGTAATCGGTATCGCCGAAAGTGCTTTCGATGATCGACAGCCGCTTGAAGTAGTGGCCGATCGACGCCTCCATCGTCATGCCGATGCCGCCGTGCAGCTGGATCGACTGCTGGCCGACGAACTTGAGCGATTTTCCAACCTGCACCTTCGCGGCGGCGACCGACGCGGCGCGCTCCTTGGCGTCGTCGAAATCGCTCGCCATGGTCGCAAGCAGCGCCATGCTGCGAGCCTGTTCGGTGAACACGAACATGTCGGCCGCGCGATGTTGCAGCGACTGGAAGCTGCCGATCGGCACGCCGAACTGCTTGCGCGTCTTGATGTACTCGACGGTGATCTTGAGCGACTCGTCCATCGCCCCCACCGCTTCGGCGCACAACGCGGTACGCGCCTCGTCCACCACGCGCTCGATCAGCGGCAGACCGTTCGCCGGATCGCCGAGTGCCGCGTCAGTGCCGACCTCGACGCCGGTGAAGGTGATGTCGGCGGCACGCATGCCGTCCTGCGTCGGATAGCCCTTCACTGTCACGCCCTTGGCGTTACGCGGCACCAGGAAAACGCCGATGCCGTCGCGATCGGTCTGCCCACCCTTGGTGCGCGCGGTAACCACCAGCGTATCTGCCGCTTCGCCATTCAGCACCACGAACTTCTCACCATCGATGACCCAGCCATCGCCCTTCTTCTTGGCGGTGGTGGAGACATCGTTGAGGTCGTAGCGCGAGTTCTTCTCGAGCTGTGCGAACGCAAACGTCTTGCTGCCGTCGATGATGCCGGGGATATGCGCGGCCTTTTGCGCGGCCGAGCCGGCGTGGCGGAGGAAGCCGCCAGCGATCACCACGGTCGGCAGATACGGCTCGAGCACCAGCGCGCGGCCGAACGCCTGCATGACAATCATGGTCTCGACCGCACCGGCGCCGAAACCGCCGTCGGCTTCCGCGAACGGCAGGCCGAGCAGCCCCTGCTCCGCCAGCTTGTCCCAGACCGTCTTGCTCCAGCCGGTCTTCTCCGCGCCGTATTTCTTGCGCTGTTCGAAATCGTAGGAGTCGTTCAACAACCCGTCGACACTATCCTTGAGAAGCCGCTGCTCCTCGGACAAATCAAAATCCATGTTTCGTTCCTCAAACTTCGGTTTTGCGCCGGCTGTCGCCGCGCTGAATGCCACTTCTCCCTCTCCCCGCTCTCGCGGGGAGAGGGTTGGGGTGAGGGGTTCTTGCCACTCGTCATAACGTCCTAGAAGCGCCCCTCACCCGGATCGCTGCGCGATCCGACCTCTCCCCGCTTGCGGGGAGAGGTGAAGAGCGATGTCTTACAACCCCAGCACCGCCTTGCTGATGATGTTGCGCTGGATCTCATTGGAGCCGCCGTAGATCGACACCTTGCGGTAGTTGAAATAGGTCGGCGCGATCTGCGCGATCCAGTCCATGGTCTCGTTGGTGTTGTCGTCGCCATGGATGTCGTAGGGGCTGGCGAACGGGCCGGCCACTTCGAGCATCAGCTCGGTCAGCGTCTGCTGGATTTCCGAGCCCTTGATCTTGAGCACCGACGACGCCGGGTCCGGCTTGCCCTTGCCGTTCTTGCCTTCGTTGGCAACAACGCGCATCTGCGTCAGTTCGAGCGCCTTCAGCTCCACCTCGACCGCCGCGAGCTTCTCGCGGAATTTCGGATCCTCGATGATCGGACGGCCGCCGGCCTGGGTGCTGCTTGCCAGTTCGCGCAGGCGACGCAGACGCTCCTTCGACATGCCGACGCGGGCGATGTTGGTGCGCTCGTTGCCGAGCAGGAACTTTGCGTAATCCCAGCCCTTGTTCTCCTCGCCGACGAGATTTTCCGCCGGCACTTCGACGTCGTCGAAAAACACTTCGTTGACTTCGCGGCCGCCGTCGATGGTGACGATCGGGCGCACGGTGATGCCCTTCGACTTCATGTCGATGAGCAGGAACGAAATGCCCTGCTGCTTCTTCGCCGCCGGGTCGGTGCGCACCAGACAGAAAATCCAGTCGGCATGCTGCGCCAGCGTGGTCCAGGTCTTCTGGCCGTTGACGATGTACTTGTCACCCTTGCGCTCGGCCTTGGTCTTCAGCGAGGCGAGGTCCGATCCCGAGCCCGGTTCCGAGAAGCCCTGGCACCACCAGTCGGTGAGATTGGCGATGCGCGGCAGGTAATGCTTCTTCTGCGCTTCGTTGGCGAAGGTGTAGATCACCGGGCCGACCATGTTGACGCCGAACGGCAGCGGCGGCGGCGCGGGCGTCGCCTGCAATTCTTCATTAAAGATGTATTGCTGCACGGCGGTCCAGTCGGTGCCGCCATATTCCTTGGGCCAATGCGGAACGGCCCAGCCCTTCTTGTGCAGGATGCGCGTCCACTCCACCATGTCTTCCTTGGTGGTGTGGCGGTTTTCCGACAGCTTCTTCTTGATGCCGGCCGGAACGTTATCGCGGAAAAACGCACGGACTTCCTCGCGGAATGCCTGTTCTTCCGGGGTGAGACTGAGATCCATCGGATGCTCCTTGCGAGATTAAAATACGAAAATTGCCGACGCGGTATCTTTCCGCGCGTCGTCCCCGCCAACGGGTCGGCGCGAAGCGCCGCCCGATGACAAAATTTGGCGGGGACCCATAACCACCGGCGCTTCGTTGTTATCGAGCGTCGACGTCATTGCCCTTCCGCAACGCTGCGGCGTATGGGTCCCCGCCTTCGCGGGGACGACGCCGTGCGTGCGGAAGAGCGCGCGCGTCATGTTACTGCACGATCTCGAACAGACCGGCCGAGCCCATGCCGCCGCCGACGCACATGGTGACGACCGCGTACTTCGCCTTGCGGCGGCGGCCTTCGATCAGCGCATGACCGGCAAGGCGCGCACCCGACATGCCGTAAGGGTGGCCGACCGAGATCGCGCCGCCGTTGACGTTGAGCTTCTCCGGATCAATGCCGAGCTTGTCGCGGCAATACAGCACCTGCACCGCGAAGGCTTCGTTCAATTCCCACAGGTCGATGTCGTCGACGGTAAGGCCGTGACGCTTCAGCAGACGCGGCACCGCGAACACCGGGCCGATGCCCATCTCGTCCGGCTCGCAGCCAGCGGAGACGAAGCCACGGAAGATGCCGAGCGGCTTGAGGCCCTTCTGGGCGGCGAGCTTGTCGCTCATGATCACGGTGGCGCTGGCGCCGTCCGAGAGCTGGCTGGCATTGCCGGCGGTGATGGTGAAGCCATCGCCACGCACGGCCTTCAGGCTCGCAAGGCCCTCGGCAGTGGTTTCGGGGCGCGGACCTTCATCCTGCGACAGCGTCACGTCCTTGAACGAGACTTCCTTGGTGTCCTTGTTGACGACCGCCATCTTGGTGGAGATCGGCGCCAACTCGTCGTTGAACTTGCCGCCCTGCTGCGCGGCCGCGGTGCGGCGCTGGCTCTCCAGCGAATATTCGTCCTGGCGCTCGCGCGAGATGCCGTAGCGCTTCGCCACCGTCTCGGCGGTGTCGAGCATCGGCATGTAGATGTCCTTGTGCATCTTCACCAGTTCGGGATCGATCACATGGAATTTGTTGGCGTGATCGTTCTGCACCAGGCTGATCGATTCACCGCCGCCACCGACGGCGATCTCGACGCCGTCGAACAGCACCGAGCGCGCCGCAAGCGCGATCGCCTGCAAGCCCGAGGCGCACTGGCGGTCGATGGTGGTGCCGCCGACCGTCACCGGCAGGCCGGCGCGCAGCGCGGCCTTGCGGGCGATGTTGCCGCCGGTAGCGCCCTGCTGCATGGCGGCGCCCATCACCACGTCCTCGATTTCCTTCGGGTCGAGCTTGGCGCGCTTCACCGCGTGCTCGATGGCGTGGCCGAGCAGGGTCGCGCCTTCGGTGTTGTTGAGAGCGCCGCGATAGGCCTTGCCGATCGGGGTGCGGGCGGTGGAGACGATAACGGCATCGGTCATGAACGACCTCCTGTTGCGAGTTTTGGTGAGTGTTGAACCGTGGGTGAAGGTTGCTGACTGCGCAATTCGTGGCGGGACAATTTGCCCACCGCGGTGCGTGGCAGTTCGTCGACGAATTCCAGCGCCGCCGGCAATTCGTGCTTGCCGACCTTGCCTGTGAGAAACGCGCGGAGTTCATCGAGGGTGAATGCGGCGACGTTCGGCTTCAGTTTCACGAACGCCTTGGCGGCCTCGCCGCGATACTCGTCCGGAATTCCGATCACCAGCACCTCGTGGACGTCGGGGTGCGTATAGATCGCCTGTTCAATCATCTGCGGATAGACGTTGAAGCCGCCGGAGATGATCATGTCCTTCTTGCGATCGACCAGATAGAAATAGCCATCGCTGTCCATGTAGCCGATGTCGCCCGTAAGGAAGCGACCATCGACAAAGGCCTCGGCGGTTTCCTCCGGCCTGTTCCAGTAACCGCGCGTGACGTTCGGCCCCTTGATGCGGATTTCGCCGGTCTCGTTCGGCGGCAGCACGCGCGACGGATCGTCGAGCGCCACCACGTCGAGTTCGATGCCGGGCAGCATCAGGCCGATCGAGCCCGGCTTGTCCGGTCCGGTCGGCGGATGACCGGTGCCAGGCGAACAGGTTTCGGTCATGCCCCAGCCGCTCTTGAGCGTCAGGCCGGTCTTGCGCTCGAACACTTTCGCGACCTCGACCGGCAGCGGCGCGCCGCCGGAGCCTGCCACCGCGAGCGAGGACAGATCGCGGCGTTCCAGCGACGGATCGTTGGCGAGCGCGATCCACATCGTCGGCACACCGGGAAACACCGTGGCGCGCTTGGTCTCGATATCGCGCAGCACCGCGCCGACATCGAAGCGCTGATGCAGCGAGATCAGGTTGCCGTAGCGGATCGAGCCAAGCAGGATCACCGTCAGCGCATAGATATGGAACAGCGGCAGCACGCAGATCACGCGCTCGACTGTGTCGCGCTCGGCGCGTGCCTTGGCACCCCAGACGTCGTAGATCGACACCGCCGAGGTGAGATTGCGATGGCTCAGCATCGCGCCTTTCGGCAGACCGGTGGTGCCACCGGTGTATTGCAGCAGCGCGACGTCTTCGACGTCGATCTGCGGCCATTGCGCGGGCTTTGCGGCGCCGGCAATGAATTGCTGGAAAGTGATCGCGCGGGAATCGTCCGGCAGCGCCGTCTGCGGTGTGCCGATCGCGCCCCAGTCGTCGTCCTCGCACACGATCAATTTATCGAGCAGGCCCTTGGCAAGAAATCGCAGTGCCATCGGCAACAGCGCCGACAGGTTACTGGTGACCAGCACGCGCGCGCCGCTGTCGGTGAGTTTGTGCGACAGCGCGATTTCGCCGTCGAGCGGCGACAGATGCACCAGCCGCGCGCCGGCCTTCAGCGCACCGAAGAAATTGATCGGATGGTCCGGCGAATTGCCGAGGAACAGCGCGACCGAATGGCCCTTGCCGATACCGTCACGCAGGAATGCCGCCGCGACCTGATCGACCCGCGCCTGCAAGTCGGTGAAGCTGATCGGACGATCGCGAAATTCAAGTGCCGGCCGCGACCCGTAGTCCGCGACCGCCGTGGCGAGCAGGTCCGGCAATGTGCCCCGCGCGATCGGAGCATCCCATCGCACGCCTTCCGGATAAAACTGCTCGCCGGGGTGAGTCATGGAAACAACTTCCATTGCTTGAAAGCGAAGACAGCGCATCCGTTCCCTCCCCCCATAACCCGTCGAAGACGGGCGTAAACGCCCTCTTGGTGGGGGAGGGTCAGGGAGAGGGGTAGACCACAAGCTTTGTGCTCGTGAAACCCCCACCCCCAACCCCTCCCCACAAGGGGGAGGGGAGCGCAGGCGCTCGCAATCATTCCGCTCACGCCGCCTTGTTCGGCGCCGCGAGCGAGGCGAAGGTCTTGCCTTCCGCCGCCAGCTTCTTCAGCAGCGGCGCTGGCTCCAGCGACGGATCGTTGGTTTCCTTGGCGTAGTACGACAGCCGGTCGGCGATGTGCTTGAGGCCGACCTGATCGGCATAGAACATCGGACCGCCGCGATAGATCGGCCAGCCGTAACCATAGAGCCAGATCACGTCGATGTCGCTCGGACGGGACGCGATTCCTTCTTCCAGAATGCGCGCGCCTTCGTTGATCATCGGATAGATCATCCGCTCGAGGATTTCCTCGTCGCTGATGTTGCGGCCCTTGACGCCGAGCTTGGCGCGAACTTCCTCGAGCATCTTCTCGACTTCCGGATCCGGAAGCGGCGCGCGCGAGCCCTGCTCGTACTTGTAATAGCCCTTGCCGGTCTTCTGACCGTGACGACCCGCTTCGTACAGCGCGTCGCCGATCGGCGACTTGATGCCGCGATCCTGGCGTGAGCGCCAGCCGATATCGAGGCCCGCGAGGTCGCCCATCGAGAACGGCCCCATCGGCAGGCCGAACTTGGTCACCACGCCGTCGATCTGCTGCGGAAGCCCACCATCGTACAGCAGCTTTTCGCCCTGCTTGCCGCGCTGCGCCAGCATGCGATTGCCGACGAAGCCGTCGCAGACGCCAACCACCGCCGGCACCTTGGCGATGCGCTTGGCGATCGCCACAGCCGTCACCAGCGCATCCGGCGCGGTCTTCTCGGCGCGCACGATCTCGCAGAGCTTCATCACGTTGGCCGGCGAGAAGAAATGCATGCCGAGCACGTCCTGCGGACGCTTGGTCACCGCGGCGATTTCATTGATGTTGAGATACGAGGTGTTGGAGGCCAGCACCGCGCCCGGCTTGGCGTACTTGTCGAGCGCCGTGAAGACGTCCTTCTTGATCGCCATGGTTTCGAACACTGCCTCGATGATGAGGTCGGCATCCTTGACGTTCTCAAGGCCGACGACGCCGTTGATGAGACCCATGCGCTTGGCCGGAGCATCCGCCGGGATGCCGCCGCGCGCCGCGGTGTTCTCATAATTCTTCTGCATCACGCCCATGCCGCGCTTGAGCTGCTCGTCGCCGGTCTCGATCAGCGTGACGGGAATGCCGGCATTGGCGAACGACATCGCGATGCCGCCGCCCATGGTGCCGGCGCCGATGATGGCGACGCGCTCGACCTTGCGCGGCTTGGTGCCTTCCGGCACGCCGGCGACCTTGGCCGCCTCGCGCTCCGCGAAGAACGCATAACGCTGCGCCTTCGACTGATCGCCGGTCATCAGCTTCATGAAGCCTTCGCGCTCTTTCTTCAGGCCTTCATCGAACGGCAGGTCGATGG
Organism: Hyphomicrobiales bacterium; assembly: GCA_017305535.1. Taxonomy (GTDB): domain Bacteria; phylum Pseudomonadota; class Alphaproteobacteria; order Rhizobiales; family Xanthobacteraceae; genus 62-47. The sequence goes on from JAFKKN010000004.1 coordinate 94,010, forward strand.
CGGCGCCGACGGCATCGGCGGCGGCGAACGGCGCTTCAAGCCCGCGCGCCTTCTTGGTCAGCGCGGCGACCGCATTGGTAAAGATCGAACGATCGGCCTTGGCGGCGGCGAGCTTGCCGTCTTCGTCGCGCAGGCGGCGCAGCGGACGCTTCTCGGCCACCACCTTCTTTGCGAACGCCACGGCGCCCGGCACCAGCTCGTCGACGATCTCGTCGATCAGGCCGGCCTTCAGCGCTTCCGGTGCACCGATCGGATTGCCGCCGACGATCATTTTCACCGCGAGTTCCGGACCGACTGCACGCGGCAGGCGCTGCGTGCCGCCCGCGCCCGGCAGCAGGCCGAGCTTCACTTCGGGCAGGCCAAGCTTGGCATCTTTAACCGCCACACGGAAATGTGCACCCAGCGCGGTCTCAAGTCCGCCGCCGAGCGCGGTGCCGTGAATGGCGGCAACCACCGGCTTCGGAGAGTTTTCCATTGCCGCGATAACTTCATTGAGGCCCGGAGGCTGCGGCGGCTTGCCGAATTCGGTGATGTCGGCGCCGGCGATGAAAGTGCGACCCGCGCAGGTGAGAACGATGGCCTGCACCTGCGGATCGCCCGCCGCAGCTTTGACCTGTTCAAAAATGCCGCGGCGAACAGCCGCACTCAGCGCGTTGACCGGAGGACTGTCGACCGTGACGATAGCAACAGCATCATGACGCTCCAACCGTACGACTTCACTCACATCCATCTCCTTCAACCGCGTATTGATCCGGACAATCCGATCAGCGTTTTTCTTCAGTTTCGCACTGCGAAATCTAATTCCACATCTTGACAAGGAGGGTTATTTTGAAGAGCGTCCGTTGTCAACGAGGTGAGAATTGACACAGCATCACCTTCAAGCGTTAGAGAGACGCGCAAACGTTAGGGGGACACGCCGCGGCGATCGACGATCGGAAGATCAATGATCGCGCAACCGACATGTTACAGACGATCGAACATATGGCGAAAGACCGTATGACGATCCAGCGTAACACGATCGGGTTCAAACTCACGCATTCAGACTCATAAATTGGCACTTCCCGCGAGTGACGATCCACGAGTTCGGATTCATGGTTTGAAACGTTCGGGCTCACGCCCGACGGCGTCGATGCAAAGAGGGTTCGCGTAACAGACCATGAAGCGTCCAGCCAAGAAAGTGGCGACAGATCGCAATTTTGTCGTCGCCCTCGCTCGCGGCCTAGAAGTGTTGCGCGCATTTCATCCCAAGGACGGACTGCTCGGCAATCAGGAGATTGCCGCCCGCACCAATCTGCCAAAGCCCACCGTTTCCCGGCTGACCTATACGCTCACCAAGCTCGGCTATCTTACACAGGTGCCGCGGTTCGAGAAATATCAACTCACGCCGGCAGCCATGTCGCTCGGTTATGCCGCGCTGGCCAATCTCGGCGTTCAGCATTTGTCCGAGTCGTTTCGCGAGGAAGTGATGCGCGCGACCGGCGGCGCGGTCGCTGTCGGCGCGCGCGACCGGCTCAACATGATCTATTTTGGCCAGAGCCGCAGCGGCCTGGCGCTCGGCGTGCAACTCGATGTCGGCTCGAAGGTTCCGATCGCGACAACCGCGATGGGCCGCGCCTATATCTGGGCCCTCCCCGACGACGAGCGCACGCAGTTGTTGCGCGAACTGCGCGAACATTACGGCAGTCGCTGGCCACGCATTCGTGAAGGCGTTGAGCGCGCGGGCGAACTCGTCGCCAAGCGCGGCTTCGCGATCTCCGTCGGCGAATGGCAGGACGACATTCACGCCGCCGGCGTCGCGATCACGCTCAACGACGGGACGGGTCCGTATGCATTCAACTGCGGCGCACCCGCATTCCGCTTCACGGAAGATCGTTTACTCAACGACATTGGACCACGTCTGGTGACGATGGTAAGAAACATCGAAGCAGCGTTGGGCGGCAGCTCGACGCCGCACACAAAAAAAGCCGACACCAAAAAATCAAAAGGAGGAGGGAAAGTTGCGCGCATGGTTGCGGGAATCCGATGACCGTCACGGTCACGGCCTCCGGCGTTTCTCGCCGGTTATGGTAACACGCCTGGGCTGCCACCGATGATGCAGGCTCAGCTCGCGCGGGGACAGGCTGCTTCGGCCAATCCCCTGCTCGCGGTTCGCGACGTCAGCGTCGTGTTCGGCGGCATCGTCGCCCTGAATGGCGTGTCATTCGACATGAAGCAGGGACAGATCCTCGGCCTGATCGGGCCGAACGGCGCTGGTAAGACCACGCTGTTCAATTGCCTGAGCCGGCTCTACCAGCCGAGCAAGGGTGATATCCTGATGGAGGGCGTCAGCATCCTGACGCGTCCGCCGCACAAGATCGCCGAAATCGGCATCGGTCGCACGTTCCAGAACGTCGCGCTGTTTCCCAATATGAGCGTGCTCGACAACGTTCGCGTCGGCATGCACGCCCATACCAGCAGCGATATCATCAGCGACTCGCTGAAGCTGCCGTGGGTGCGGCGCGGCGAGGCGGCGATCAATCGCAACGTCGACGAGATTCTCGCTTATCTCGATCTCACCAGCGTCGGCCATACCATTGTATCCGGCCTTCCGTTCGGCACGCAGAAGCGCGTCGAGCTGGCGCGCGCGCTCGCGGCCAATCCGAAAATCCTGCTGCTCGACGAGCCGGCGGGCGGCTTGAATCACGAGGAAGTCTACATTCTCGGCGACCTGATCCGTCGCATTCGCGACCAGCGCGGCATCACCGTCTTGTTGGTCGAGCATCACATGGGATTGGTAATGTCGATCGCCGACCACGTGGTGGCGCTCAATTTCGGCCGCAAACTCGCAGAAGGGACGCCGTCTCAGGTGCAGTCGGACCCGGAGGTCATCAAGGCTTATCTGGGGAGCAAAGACCAATGACAATATTGCTCAGCGTTCACGACCTGCGCGCCTATTACGGCCAGGTGCAGGCGCTTCACGGCCTGTCGTTCGATCTCAACGAAGGCAGCATGACCACGCTGCTCGGCGCCAACGGTGCCGGCAAGACCACCACCCTGCGCGCGATCTGCAACATGGTGCGCTCGACCGGCGCGATCCAGTTCGAGGGCAAGCCACTCAACGGCAAGTCGACCGAGAACATCGTGCGTCTCGGTATCGCCCATGTACCGCAGGGCCGCGGCACCTTCACCACGCTCACCGTGGAGGAAAACCTTCAGCTCGGCGCCATCAGCCGGAAGGACACCAAGGCGATCTCCAGCGACATCGAGCGGATGTACGCGCACTTCCCGGTGCTCAAGCAGCGGCATACGCAACAGGCCGGCACCTTGTCGGGCGGCGAGCAACAGATGCTCGCGGTGGCGCGTGCCCTGATGCTGCGGCCGCGGCTGATGCTGCTCGACGAGCCGTCGTTCGGCCTCGCGCCGCTGATCGTACGCGACCTGTTCAACATCCTCGGCAAGATCAATCGCGAGGATAAAGTCTCGATCCTGGTGGTGGAGCAGAACGCGCAGCTCGCCCTCGAGATCGCCGACAAGGCTTACGTCATCGAAACCGGTCGCATCGTCATGTCGGGCAACGCGCAGGAAATCGCGAACGACGAGTCGGTCCGCAAATCCTATCTCGGTTACTGAGGAGACCGGTCATGGAGCTTTTCATCAATCAAGTCCTGGCTGGTATCGCAACGGGCGCCATCTACGCCTGTATGGCGCTGGCCATCGTCATGATCTTCCAGGCGATCGACCACTTGAACTTCGCCCAGGGCGAAATGGCGATGTTCTCGACCTTCATCGCCTGGCAGTTGATGCAATGGGGCATACCCTACTGGTGGGCGTTCCTGCTGACGCTGATCATCTCATTCGTCGCCGGCATCGTCATCGAACGGGTGCTCTTCAAACCGTTGGCGAAGGCCCCCGTGCTCACCAACGTCGCCGGTTTCATCGCACTGTTCGCGATCGTCAACAGTGTCGCCGGTCTGATCTGGGACTTCACCATCAAGCAATTCCCGACGCCGTTCGGCTCCTCGCCGTTCCTGGGCAGCCAACTCATCTCGACCCACCAGGTCGGCATGATTGGTGTCACGCTGGGATTGTTGATCGCGCTGTTCCTGTTCTTCCGCTTCACGCGGATCGGCCTCGCGATGCGGGCGGCGGCGGCGATGCCTGAATCGGCGCGGCTGGTCGGCATCAACACGAGCTGGATGGTCGCGCTGGGCTGGGGCATGGCCTCCGCCATCGGCGCCATCGCCGGCATCCTGATCGCGCCGGTGGTGTTCCTCGAGCCCAACATGATGCTCGGCGTACTGCTCTACGGGTTTGCCGCGGCTGTGCTCGGCGGTCTGACCAGTCCGCTCGGCGCTGTGCTCGGCGGCTTCCTGGTCGGCGTCTTCGAGAACCTTGTCGGCACCTACATTCCGGGCGTCGGCAATGAACTCAAGCTGCCGATCGCACTGGCGCTGATCGTCATTGTTCTGGTTGTCAAACCCAACGGTTTGATGGGCCACACCGTCGTAAAGCGAGTTTGATCATGAGCACCATTCAAGAATCCGCCGCCGAGACTCAAGCCGCGACCGTCGACGCACCGCCCAAGAAGGCCATGGGCCTGGGACGTACGGCATCATGGGTGATGCTGATCGCCTTCCTTATCCTGCCGCTGCTCGTCAAAAACTTCGTCATCTTCCAGGTGACGATGGTTCTGATCTACGGCATCGCCGTGCTGGCACTCAACATCCTCACCGGCGGCAGCGGCCAGTTCTCGCTCGGTCAGAGCGCGTTCTACGCCATCGGCGCTTATGCCGCCGCGATCCTGATCGAGCACGGCGGCGTCAATTATGCCCTGACGCTACCGGCCGCCGGCATCATCTGCTTCATTGTTGGCTTCCTGTTCGGTTTCCCGGCATTGCGGTTGTCCGGCATCTACCTGGCGCTGGCGACCTACGCCTTCGCCGTGGCAATGCCGCAACTGCTGAAGCTCGGCGTGATCGAGCATTGGACTGGTGGCGTCCAGGGCCTGGTGGTGACCAAGCCCGACGCGCCATTCGGCCTGCCGATGTCGCAGGACATGTGGCTGTATTACTTCACGCTGGCGGTTTCGATCGCGATCTACCTCGCCTCGGTCAACCTGCTGAAGTCACGCTCAGGCCGCGCGATGATGGCGATCCGCGATAACGAGATCGCTGCCTCCGCAATGGGCGTCGACCTCTCGATCTACAAGACGCTGGCATTCGGCGTCAGCGCCGGTATCACCGGCGTCGCCGGTGCGCTCGGCGCCATCGCGGTGCAGTTCGTTGCGCCGGACAGCTACACCTTTACATTGGCTATCGCGCTGTTCCTCGGCATGGTGGTCGGTGGTGTCGGCTGGCTCCCGGGTTCGCTGGCAGGCGCCGCCTTCATCGTGTTCGTTCCGAACATCGCCGAGGGCATTTCGAAGGGGCTCTCCGGCGCCTTCTTCGGCGTGCTGCTGTTCGCGGTGATCTACCTGGTGCCGCATGGTGCCCGGCAGGCGGCGATTTATGCCGAAACCCTGTTTAACAAACTCAGAAGGAGCTAAGGGGGAATGACTTTTCGACAAAAATTAAGAATCGCCACGTTTTCAACGGCGATCATGGCTTTTGCTGCGACCGGCGGCAGCGCTCTCGCCCAGAAGAAATACGACACGGGCGCGAGCGACACGGAGATCAAGATCGGCAACATCATGCCGTATAGTGGTCCCGCGTCCTCCTACGGCATCATCGGCAAGACCGAAGCGGCCTACTTCCAGATGATCAACGAGCAGGGCGGCATCAACGGGCGCAAGGTGAACTTCATCTCCTACGACGACGCCTACAGTCCGCCCAAGGCGGTGGAGCACACCCGCAAGCTGGTCGAGAGCGACGAGGTGCTGGTGGTGTTCAACCCCTTGGGAACGCCTTCCAACACGGCGATCCAGAAGTATCTGAACGCCAAGAAGGTGCCGCAACTGTTCGTCGCCACCGGCGCGGCGAAGTGGAACGACCCGACGCACTTCCCCTGGACCATGGGCTGGCAGCCCAACTACCAGGACGAAGCCCGCATCTACGCCAAGTATCTGCTGAAGGAAAAGCCCGACGCCAAGGTGGCGGTGCTCTATCAGAACGACGACTTCGGCAAGGACTACGTCAAGGGCTTCAAGGAAGGTCTCGGCGACAAGGCAAAGTCGATGATCGTCATCGAGGAGAGCTACGAAATCTCCGAGCCGACGATCGACTCGCACATCGTCAAGATCAAGGCCAGCGGCGCCGATACGCTGATGGACTTCACCACGCCGAAATTCGCCGCGCAGACCATCAAGAAGAACGGCGAACTGAACTGGAAGCCGCTGCATATCGTCACCAACGTCAGCATCTCGGTCGGCGCAGTGATGAAGCCCGCGGGCTTCGAACATGGCCAGGGCGTGCTGTCGGCCGCTTACCTCAAGGACGGCGCCGACCCGCAGTGGAACGACGATCCGGGCATGAAGAAGTGGATTGCCTTCGTCGACAAGTACATGGCTGGCTCCAACAAGGCCGACAGCGGTCTCGTCTTCGGCTATGGCGTGGCACAGACCCTGCACAAGGTGCTGGAGATGGCCGGCGACAACCTCACGCGTGAAAACGTGATGAAGCAAGCCGCCAGCCTGAAGGACTTCCAGACCGACGTGGCTCTGCCGGGCATCACGCTCAACACCAGCGCGACGGATTTCGCTCCGTTCCAGCAGGTGCGGATGATGCGCTTCAAGGGCGAGAAGTGGGAGCTGTTCGGCGACATCATCAGCAGCGATGGCGGTCACTGATCGGCGCAATCCGTCCCTGTTCAACATGACCCGCGGCCTCGCCCCTCCCCGGGGCGGGGCCGCCCCTCTTTAAAAAGCCAAAACAGTGAGGAAACCATGTCGAGACGACCATCCTTTGCCATCTCCACGTTCGCGACGGCTGCGCTGGCGCTTGCCGTGTCCGGCGGCCATGCGCTGGCGCAAAAAAAGTACGACACCGGCGCCACCGACACCGAAATCAAGATCGGCAACATTGTGCCCTATAGCGGCCCGGCCTCGGCCTACGGTGTGGTTGGCAAGGCCATGGGCGCCGTGTTCCAGCGCGTCAACGACGCCGGCGGCATCAACGGCCGCAAGGTCAATTTCATTTCCTATGACGACGCCTACAGCCCGCCCAAGGCGGTGGAGCAGGTGCGCAAACTGGTCGAGAGCGACGAGGTGTTGCTGACCTTCGGCGTGCTGGGCACGCCGTCCAACTCGGCAATCCAGAAGTATCTCAACGCCAAGAAAGTGCCGCAGCTTTTCCTTGCCACCGGTGCGACCAAGTGGGACGACCCGAAGCACTTCCCCTGGACCATGGGCTGGCTGCCGAGCTATCAGGCCGAAGGAAATATTTATGCCAAGTATCTGCTGAAGGATCATCCCGGCAAGAAGATCGCGATTCTCTACCAGAACGACGACTTCGGCAAAGACTACCTGAAAGGCATCAAGGACGGCCTCGGCGACAAGGCATCGAACATCGTCATCGAGGAAAGCTACGAGCTGTCCGAGCCGACCATCGACACGCACATCGTCAAGATGAAGGCGCAGAATCCTGACGTGATGGTCTATTTCACCACGCCGAAGTTTGGCGCGCAGGCTCTGAAGAAGGTCGGTGAACTGGCCTGGAAGCCGGTGCAGATCATCGCCAACGTCAGCGCCTCGACCGCGACCGTGATGAAGCCCGCCGGCTTCGAGAATGCGCAAGGCGTGATTTCCGCCGCCTACGCCAAGGATGCCAGCGACCCACAGTGGAAGGACGACGCCGGCATGAAGGACTTCGACAGCCTGCTGGCGAAGTACCTGCCCGACACCAACCGCGTCGATAGTTCGGCGATGACCGGCTACAACATGGCGCTGACCATGGTGGCCCTGCTCAAGAACTGCGGCGACGACCTCACCCGCGCCAACGTCATGAAGCAGGCGGCAAACCTCAAGGATCTCGAAATCGCCGGCCTGCTGCCGGGCATCAAGATCAATACCAGCCCGACCGATTTCGCGCCGATCAGCCAATTGCAGTTGATGCGGTTCGACAATGGCCGCTGGCAGTTGTTCGGTGACGTCATTAGCAGCGACGGCGGCAAATGATCTGACCGTCTCCATATACGAGGCCAGCCGCGGCCTCGCTCCTCCGGGAGCGAGGCCGTTCTTTTGTGATGCAGCACTACCGTATCGCAGCGCCGCAAACGGTTTCGTGACTGCGCATCGCGGCGCACATACAGGATTTCTTGTTGCCGAACTTCGCGTGCGGGCGTTGAATATCGGCGAGGCCAACGCGCCTCCAATAAAAACACGACACATCATCACCACAGAGGGAGGTTCGACATGCCCGTTATCAAACGGCCGGCAGCGGTGATTTCGGCTGCCTTGATTGTTCTCGCGACCGCCAGCACCGCCGCATTCGCCCAGAAGAAATACGACACCGGCGCAAGTGATACCGAAATCAAGATCGGCAACATCATGCCCTACAGCGGACCGGCATCCGCCTATGGCGTGATCGGCAAGACCGAGGCCGCTTACTTCAAGATGATCAACGATCAGGGCGGCATCAACGGCCGCAAGATCAACTTTATCTCCTACGACGACGCCTACAGTCCGCCGAAAACCGTCGAGCAGGCTCGCAAGCTGGTAGAAAGCGACGAGGTGCTGTTCATCTTCAATTCGCTGGGCACGCCGCCGAACTCGGCGATCCACAAATACATGAACGCCAAGAAGGTGCCGCAACTGTTCGTCGCCACCGGCGCGACCAAGTGGAACGACGCCAAGGACTTCCCCTGGACCATGGGTTGGCAGCCCAGCTACCAGAGCGAAACGCGGATCTACGCCAAGTACATTCTGCAACACATGCCGAACGCCAAGATCGCCGTGCTGTATCAGAACGACGACTACGGCAAGGACTACCTGAAGGGATTGCTCGACGGCCTCGGCGCCAAAGCCAAGACCATGATCATCGCCCAGGACAGCTACGAACTCTCAGAGCCGACGATCGATTCCCATATCGTCAGCCTGAAAGCGTCCGGCGCCGACGTGTTCATGAACATCACCACGCCGAAATTCGCCGCGCAGGCGATCAAGAAGATGGCGGAGATCGGCTGGAAGCCGACACACTTCCTCAACAACGTCAGCGCCTCGATCGGCAGCGTCATCAAGCCGGCCGGCTACGAGAATTCGCAGGATATCATCTCCGCCACCTACCTGATGGATGCCGCCGACCCGCAATGGAAGGACAATCCGGGCATGAAGGCGTTCGACGATTTCCTCGCCAAGCAATTCCCGGAAGGCAACCGGCTCGATGGCGGCGTCATGGTCGGCTACAACGTAGCCCAAACCATGGTTCAGGTGCTCAAGCAATGCGGCGATAACCTGACCCGCGCCAACGTGATGAAACAGGCGGCAAGCCTGAAGGATTACACGTCGACCAATCTCCTGCCGGGCATCAAGATCAACACCAGCGCCAACGATTTCGCGCCGATCGAACAGTTGCAGCTGATGCGGTTCAAAGGCCAGCAATGGGTGCTGTTCGGCGACATCATCAGCGGCGAGATCGGCGGATAGTTTGGGATGAGGTTTGGCGACGGCGTCATCCTGAGGTGCGAGCGTAAGCGAGCCTCGAAGGGTCGCCGTCGCCCCTCGAGGGCCGCTGAAGCAGCCACCTCAGGGGGACGACTTCCGATCCAGTCTCATCCATCCTGTTTTGGCTGACGTCGCTATCTACTCCGCTACGAAATGGAAAGCCCTCGCACCGCGAGGGTTTTCTTTTGATGCGATCGGATGGATAACCGGTGACCCGCCTTGACCTGTTCAGCGAGCCCGCAGCGCCATGACCGACCGACGCGCCCTTCTCCGTTCCATCTTCGATGCCGCCGTCGCCGCCGCGCATCCGGACTCGATCATGGCCCGGCATCTGCCGCCGCCGCCAAACGGCCGCGTGATCGTGCTCGCCGCCGGCAAGGGCGCCGCCGCAATGGCCGCCGCCGCCGAGCGGCATTACCTCGACGATATCGGCCTTGCGCCCGAGCGCCTCGCCGGCATCGCCACCACGCGGCACGGCCACGGCGTCCCGACCCGCCGCGTCAAGGTGATCGAGGCCGGCCATCCGGTACCCGACGAAGCCGGCCTCATGGCGGCCGATGAAACGCTGGCGCTTGCCGCGACCGCCACCGCCGACGATCTGTTGCTGGTGTTGATCTCCGGCGGTGGTTCCGCCAACTGGATCGCGCCGGCGGATGGCGTCACCTTCGCACAGAAGCAGCAGGTCAACCGCGCGCTGCTGCGCTCCGGCGCGCCGATCGGTGAGATCAATGCGGTGCGGAAACATCTCTCGCGGATCAAAGGCGGCCGCCTCGCCGCCGCCGGACATAACGCGCAAATCGTGACCCTGGCGATTTCCGACGTCCCCCATGACGATCCCGCCGCCATCGCTTCCGGCCCCACGGTCCCGGACCCGACGACGCTGGCCGATGCGCGCGCCATCATCACCCGCTACGACCTCGCGCTCGACGACGCGGTGCGCCGCGCGCTCGACGATCCGCGCAACGAAAGCCGCAAGCCGGGCGACGCTGTTTTCGCCCGCGCCCGCTTCGAACTCATCGGCCGACCTCGGGATTCGCTCGACGCCGCGGTGCAGGTTGCGCGCGACGCCGGCTACGAGGTGATCGACCTTGGCGCCGATCTCGAAGGCGAGGCTCGCGACGTCGCGGCATCGCACGCGGCGATGGCAAAACAGGCGCGCGCCGAGGGCAAACGCGTTGCCATCGTCTCCGGTGGCGAACTCACGGTCACCGTGCGCGGCAAGGGACGCGGCGGTCCCAACCAGGAATACGCATTGTCGCTGGCGCAGCATCTCGCCGGCATGGAGGGTATCTCAGCAATTGCCGCTGACACCGACGGCGCCGATGGCGGCGCCGGCAGCGCCACCGATCCGGCCGGCGCGATGATCGATGCGCACACTTTCGCGGCGATGGCCGCGAAAAAACTCGATCCCGCCGTCTATCTCGCCGACAACGACGCCACGGCGTTCTTCGAAGCAACGGGCGATCTTCTGACAACCGGCCCGACGCTCACCAACGTCAACGACGTGCGGGTGATCTTGGTCGATTGATTGCGAACGGCGCAATCATTCTAGGCGAGATGCACGACTGACGAATCGTCATGGCCGAGCTTGTCCCGGCCATCCACGTCTTTTGAACTTGCGCACCTTCAACACGTGGATGCCCGGCACAGGGCCGGGCATGACGAATCAGAATGAACGCATCTCGTTTTAAAAATCCCGCGCCAATGTCGCCAGCATCCCCAGCAGCGCGGCGCGATTGGCGGGACCGAGCACCTCGTTGAGGCGCGCCTCGTGTTTGGTCGCCACCAGCTTCTTGGCGCGCGCCAGAATGGTGCGGCCGTTGTCGGTCAGCATCAGGATATGCGAGCGGCGATCGTTGGCGGAGCGGACGCGGACGCACAATTCGCGACTCTCGAGACTGTCGAGCATCGCGACGAAATTCGGCCGCAGGATTCCCAGCGTGTTGGCGATCTCGGTCTGATTGCGGCCGGGATTGCGGTCGATCAACAGCAGTACCGAGAACTGTGCCGGTGTCAGGTTCAGGGAGGCGACGCAGCGGATGAAATCGTCGAATATCCTGAGTTGCGCCCGCTTCAGCGAGTAGCCGAGCAGCTCGGACAGTTCGCCCATCTTGATCTGGCCGGCTTCCTCGTGGTCGTCGACCACGTCACCGGCCTTGCCCGGCTTCGAAGCATTCAGTTCGGCTGCTCTCGATCCGGTCATGGCTTCGCTCCGCTCCGGCGGCGCCTTGGAATAACCCGGCAGGGATTCGGCGCACTTGAGATTATATTCAATAATCGTTATTAATCATACCAAATAGTCACGGCAGATTTCAACTGCCGCTTCCGCTTGCCGGTGGACCGAATCCACGGCAAATGCGGTGCTGGAGGGGGGCCCGGCCTTGAACACGACGATCCTGCTGTTCCTGCTTCAGGACGGCATCACCAATGGCGCCGTCTATGCCCTGCTCGGGCTGGCGATGGTGCTGGTCTTCGCGGTCACCCGCGTCATCCTGATCCCGCAAGGCGAATTTGTGGCCTATGGCGCCCTGACTTACGCCACCTTGGCCACTGGCCAAATCCCGGGCACGGCGATGCTCGCGGTGGTGATGGGGCTGGTTGCCTTCGCCTTCGACCTGTTCGCAGCGCGCAAGGCGTTTCGCCCCAAGGTGATTTTGCGCGCGGTCGCGGTCGATATCGTATTTCCAGTCGTTGTGCTCGCCCTGACGTGGGGATTGGCCGGTCGCACCAACGCCATTCCGGTCAACATCGCGCTATCGCTCTTGATCGTTGCCGCCATCGGCCTGTTTCTCTATCGCATCGCATTCCAGCCGATCGCCCATACCTCGGTGCTGGTGCTGCTGATTGCCTCCGTCGGTGCACATCTCGCGCTGGAAGGTTTCGGCCTGATCTTCTTCGGCGCCGAGGGTCTGCGCGGCCCGGCCATCTCCAATGCGATGATCACCATCGGCCAGTTGCAGATCACCGGCCAGAGCCTCGCGGTCTACGGCATCACCATCGCACTGATCGTGGCGCTGTGGCTGTTCTTCGACTTCACGCTGTACGGCAAAGCGCTGCGCGCGACCGCCGTGAACCGGCTGGGCGCGCGGTTGGTCGGCATCCGCACCTCGCTGTCGGGACAGATGGCGTTCCTGCTCGCCTCGGTGATCGGCGCGATCTCCGGCATCCTGATCGTGCCCATCACGACGCTCTACTACGACACCGGATTCATCGTCGGCCTGAAAGGTTTTGTCGCCGCGATCATCGGCGGCCTCATCAGCTATCCGATCACCGCCGCCGCCGCCATCGTGGTTGGCCTGGTCGAGGCGTTCTCGTCGTTCTACGCCAGCAACTATAAAGAGGTCATCGTCTTCACGCTGATCATTCCGGTCCTCGTCCTGCGCTCGCTCGCCGCGCCCGACGTCGAGGAAGAAAAGGAGTGATGACCATGACGCAACGTTGGCCGATCATTCTTTTCGCACTGGTGATGGCGGCGCTGCCGCTGGTCCCGGAGATTCCGCCATTCTGGATCGTGCTGCTGAACAACATCGGCCTCGCCGCGCTGGTGGCGATGGGGCTGGTGCTGCTCACCGGCGTCGGCGGCCTCACCTCCTTCGGACAGGCCGCGTTCTGCGGCTTCGGCGCCTACACCACCGCCGTGCTCTCCACCGCCTACGGCGTCTCGCCATGGCTAACGCTGCCGCTGGCGCTGATCGTCAGCGGCCTCGCCGCCGTGGTACTCGGGCTCATTACGGTGCGACTCTCCGGCCATTACCTGCCGCTCGGCACCCTGGCCTGGAGCCTTGGCCTCTACTACCTGTTCGGCAAGCTGGAATTCGTCGGCCGCAACGACGGCATCTCGGCGATCCCGCCGCTCGAGATCGGGGCGTGGCGGATGCTCGATGCCGGCTCGATCTATTACGTGATCTGGATCGCCGTGATCCTGTCGGCGGTTCTCACCACCAACCTCTTGGATTCGCGTACCGGGCGCGGCATCCGCGCACTGCGGCGCGGCCACATCGCGGCCGAGGCCTTCGGCGTCAACACCGCGCGTGCGAAGCTGCTGGTCTTCATCTACGCCGCCGTGCTGGCAGGTTTGTCCGGGTGGCTCTACGCGCACTTCCTGCGCGCGGTGACACCGACGCCGTTCGGCGTCCACGCCTCGATCGAATACCTGTTCATCGCCGTGGTCGGCGGCGCCGGCTACATCTGGGGCGGCGTGCTCGGCGCGGTGATCGTCATCGTGCTCAAGGAGATCCTGCAAAGCTATTTGCCGCTGATCTTCGGCGGACAAGGCCAGCTCGAACTGATCGTGTTCGGGCTCGTGCTGGTGGCGCTGGTGCATCTCGCGCCCGGCGGCGTGTGGCCATGGCTCGCCGGCCTGTTGCCGTTCAAGCGCCGCCCGCCCCGCATCGACACCTCGCTGCACCTCGCCGCGCGGCCCGCGACCGAACTGCCGCCGGTGCTGCTGCAACTTGAGGGCGCGCGCAAACAGTTCGGCGGCGTGGTCGCGGTCAACGATGTCAGCTTCTCGGTCAAACCCAAAGAGATCGTCGCACTGATCGGCCCCAACGGCGCGGGCAAGAGCACCACCTTCAACCTGATCACCCGCGTACTCGACTCCAGCTCCGGACGCATCACGGTGTGCGGCACCGATGTCGCCGGCACGACACCGCAGCAGATCGCGCGGCTGGGCGTGGCCCGCACCTTCCAGCATGTCAAGCTCGTCCCCGACATGACGGTGCTGGAAAACGTCGCGCTCGGCGCGCATCTGCGCGGCCGCTCCGGCACCTTCGCCAGCATGCTGCGGCTCGACCGCGCCGACGAAGCCAAATTGCTGGCGGAAGCCACGCGGCAGATCGAACGCGTCGGCCTCAAGGACCAGATCGATCAACTGGCGGGCAGCCTTTCGCTCGGCCAGCAGCGCATCGTCGAGATCGCCCGCGCGTTGTGCGTCGATCCGGTATTACTCTTGCTCGACGAACCGGCGGCGGGCCTGCGCCACATGGAGAAGCAGCAACTCGCCGCACTGCTGCGGCAACTGCGCGACGGCGGCATGTCGATCCTGCTGGTGGAGCACGATATGGGATTTGTCATGGACCTCGCCGACCGCATCGTCGTGCTCGATTTCGGCACCAAGATTGCGGAAGGCACGCCGGACACGATCAAGACCAACCCGGATGTGATCCGCGCCTATCTCGGAGCCGCCGCATGACCGCGCCCCTGCTCTCGGTCTCCAATGCATCGATATCCTACGGCAAGGTCGAGGCGGTGCGCTCGGTGTCGCTCGAGGTCGGCCGCAACGAGATCGTCACCATCGTCGGCGCCAACGGCGCGGGCAAGACCACGCTGCTCAATGCGACCATGGGCATCCTGCCGCAGAGCGGCCGTATCCGCTTCGACGGTATCGACATCGCCGGGCTGGAGATCGAGGATCGCGTCGCAGCGGGGCTGTCACTGGTGCCGGAGCATCGCGAGTTGTTCGGCACCATGAGTGTCGAGGACAATCTGCAACTCGGCGCATTCCGCAACGCCGGGGCCGCTGCGAAATCGTTCGAGCGGGTCTACGCGCTGTTTCCGCGCCTCAAGGAACGGCGGCAGCAACTCGCGGGCACGCTGTCCGGCGGCGAGCAGCAGATGCTTGCAATGGGCCGCGCGCTGATGGGCGAGCCGCGCCTCTTGATGCTGGACGAACCGAGCCTCGGCCTCGCGCCGCTGATCGTCGCAGATATCTTCAAGACGGTGGGCGAGTTGCGCGCCTCCGGCGTGTCCGTGCTGCTGGTGGAGCAGAACGCCAAGGCTGCGTTGCAGATCGCCGATCGTGCTTACGTGATGGAGCTGGGCAGCTTCATTCTCGACGGCCCGGCCGATGCCGTCGCCACCGATCCGCGCGTCATCGCCAGCTATCTCGGCTTCCAGAACGAGGCGGCGGCAACGCCTTAAGGCAGACCGCAAACTAACTGACATCGAACGTCATTGCGAGGAGCGCAGCGGCGAAACAATCCAGTTCTTGCTATATGGCTTTCTGGATTGCTTCGCTTCGCTCGCAATGACGTAAAGCTTTTTGACATTACGCAAACCACGCAAAAAGAATGGCCGGGCAAGCCCGGCCATTCTCATTCCATTGCGGCGTTACAGGTCGCGCTTTACTTCACCTGAACGTATTTGCCGTCCTTCACCGTCAGCAGGATGCGCGAGCGGTCGTCGAGACCGAAGCGATCCTTTTCGGTGAAGTTGTAGACGCCCTGACTTGCGGCAATGTCACGCTCGGTCAACAGCGCCTTGCGGATGGCGTCGCGGAATTCGGGCGTGCCCGGTTTCGCCGACTTCAGCGCCACCGGCACCACGCGTTCCAGCACCTTGAAGGCGTCGAACGAGTGGCCGGCGAACTGGCTGCGGCTGTTGGCGCCGTACTTGGCTTCGTAGGCCTTGTTCAGTTCGAGACCCGGCTTCTTGGTCAGCGCGCTGTCATCCTGACCTTCGGGGTCCATCACCGGACCGGACGCCATCAGCACGCCCTCGGCGGCTTTGCCGGCGATGCGGATGAAGTCCATGCTGGCGGCGCCGTGGGTCTGATAGATCAGCCCCTTGTAACCGCGATCGCGCAGCGTCGACTGCGGCAGCGCGGCCGCGGTGCCCGAAGCGCCGATCAGGATCGCGTCGGGATTGGCGGCGATCAGTTTCAGCACCTGGCCGGTGACCGAGGTATCCGGACGGGCGAAGCGCTCCTCGTCAACGACTTTCATGCCCATCGGCACGGCCTGAGCCTTGAGATCGTTGAACCACAGGTCGCCGTAGGAATCCGAATAGCCGATATAGCCGACGGTCTTCACGTTGCTCTTCTTCATATGATCGTAGAGCACCTTGCCCATGATCGGAATCGGTTGCGGCATCGACACCGACCACTTGGCGCGCTCCGGCGTGATCGGGAACGGCGCCAGACCCAAATGCGGAACGGCGGCTTCGTTGGCAACCGTCGACATCGCGATGCTGGGCGGCGTGGTGGACGACCCCATGATGACGTCGGCCTTGGATTCGGTCACGAAGCGGCGCGCGTTGTTGGTCGCAGCGGTCGGGTCGCCGCCGTCGTCGAGCACGATGACCTTGAGCGGAACGCCACCGATCTCCTTCGGCACGAATTCCAGCGCGTTGCGCTCCGGAATGCCGAGCGCGGCCGCCGGCCCCGTGGTGGTGACCGAAATGCCGACGACGATTTCATTGCTTTGCGCCAACGCCGGCGCAACCAGCCCCGGCAATGCCATCGCCGCAACGGCAGCCATGGACAGCGTGAGTTTCTTCATTCGTTCCTCCCTGAAAATGCTTTTAAAGTCAGTTTAGTGGCCTGGTTTCTCAGTTCAGCCCCTTCTTTAGGCGGTGCTGTTGGCGAAGTCATCCCCGCGCGAGCCGCGCGACGATATCGCGCGGCATAGCGTTAACTGCGGGAGCGTCATCGTTCACTTCGGCGCCATGCGCAGCGAGGCGTCGAGCCGCACGACCTCGCCGTTGAGATACGGGTTATCGATCATGTGCAGCGCCAATGAGGCGTATTCATCCGGCACGCCGAGCCGATGCGGGAATGGGATCGCGGCCGCGAGGCTGTCTTGCGCCTCCTGCGGCAGCGCACCGAGCAACGGCGTCAGAAACAGGCCGGGCGCGATGGTCAGCACGCGAATGCCGAATTGCGCCAGTTCGCGCGCGATCGGCAAGGTCATGCCGACAATGCCGCCCTTCGAGGCCGAATACGCCGCCTGCCCGATCTGGCCGTCATAGGCCGCAACCGACGCGGTGTTGATGACGACACCGCGTTCGCCGCCGTCAAGCGGCGCGAGCTTCGACATTTCCGAGGTCGCGAGCCGCAGCATGTTGAACGAGCCGATCAGATTGATGCGGATGACACGGTCGAAATCCGCCAGCCCATGCGGTCCCTCGCGGCCGACAACACGCTTGGCGACGCCGATGCCGGCACAGTTCACCAGCACACGCGCCGGGCCATGCGCTTTGGCGGCGGCAACGATTGCCGCTTCGCCTGAGGCAGCATCGGCCACGTCGCAATGCACGGCGACGCCACCGATTTCCTTGGCAAGCTCTTCCGCGAGCTTGGTGTTGAGGTCGGCGACCGCAACCTTGGCGCCTTGCGCCGCCAGTTTGCGCGCCGTGGCCGCGCCCAATCCCGATGCGCCGCCGGTGACGATGGCGGCCTGACCTTGCAACTTCATGACGTCCTCCTGTGAATCGATGATATGAGTGGCGCGCGTTCAGTCTGCGGAAATGACGCGAGCCGGCGGCGGCGATGCGTAGAGGCTTTCGATCCATACCGCGCGATGTTCGAGCACCGCACGCTGGTTGATCGAGCCCTTGTCGGTGACCTCGCCGCGATCGATCGACAACGGCACGTCAACCAGCATCGCGCGCGCGATGCGATTGGACGAGCCGGTCGCGGTGGCCGCGAACGCCGCGAGCCGCTCGCGGAATGCCTGCCGTACTTTTGGGTCGTTCGCAGCAACGGCGAGATCGTCGGGCGGCAACAACGGATTGATGACGCGGCAGCCATCGAGATCGAGGATCACCAGCGCCGACAATTCGTCGCGGTTGATACCGGCGATCACCACGTCGCGTACCAGCGGCGCGCAGGCGGCGACAAAACGCGCGCGCAGCGGGCCGACGCTGACCCAGGTGCCGCTGCCGAGCTTGAAGTCCTCGGAGATGCGGCCGTCGAAATCGAATCCGACATCGACATTCGCCGGATCGACGAAACGGATCGCGTCGCCCATGACGTAAAAGCCTTCGTCGTCAAACGCCTTCGTCGTCAACTCCGGCTGCCGCCAATAACCGGGCGTGACGTTCGGGCCCTTGGCACGCACTTCGATCTTGCCGTTGTTGGGAATGAGCTTGGCGTCGTTACCCGGCACCGGCAGGCCGATGTGGCCGGAGCGGCTGGTTTCCGGCGTCACCGACATGAAGAACGGCGCGGTCTCGGTGGCCCCGAGCCCGGTCAACATCGGCACCCGCCGCCCGGTCACCTGCACGGCGATCTCGTCGAGGCTGCCCCAGACGTAAGGCGACAACGCCGCGCCGCTGAAGAACATCGCATGCAGCTTGCCGAAGAATTTTTCGCGCAAGCCCGCGTCGTCGCGCAGATAGGGCAGCAACGACTCGTAGCCTTTCGGCACGTTGAAATAGACGGTCGGCGAAATCTCGCGCAGGTTGCGTACCGTCTCGGCGATACCGCCCGGCGTCGGCTTGCCTTCGTCGAGATACATCGAGCCGCCGTTGAACAGCGTCAGCCCGATATTGTGATTGCCACCGAACGTGTGATTCCACGGCAGCCAATCGACGATCACCGGCGGCTCGTCTTTCAGAAACGCCAGCGTCTCGCGCAGCATCACCTGATTGGCGCAGATCATCCGCTGAGTGTTGATCACCGCTTTCGGATTGCCGGTCGAGCCCGACGTCAGCAAAAATTTCGCGATGGTGTCGGGGCCGATCGCATCATGTACGGCGTCGAGTTGCGGATGCTCCGGCGTCGCCAGCAATTCGGCGAGCGGCGTCACGGTGCGACCCGGCACCTCGCCGCGCGCCGCGACGATTTCGACATCGGTCGGAACGTTGGCGGCGAGCGCATCGCAAAACTGCGTGGCATCGGCCGCGAACACCAGCCCCGGCGTCAGCAATTTCATCACGAAGGACAGCTTGCCAAAATCCTTCGACACCAGCGAATAGGCCGGCGATACCGGACAGAACGGCACGCCCGCGTATAACGCACCGAACGCCAGCAAGGCATGATCGATGGAATTGCCCGAGAGGATCATCACCGGCCGCTCGGACGACAGCTCACGCGTCAGCAGGGCCGACGCAACATGCCGACTTGCATCGAGCAGTTGCGCATAAGTGATGGTACGCCAGCCGCCGTCTGCGGCGCGCTCGGCCATGAAGACGCGGTTCGGTTCGCGCTCGACCCAGTGATGCAGGCGATCAGTCAGCCGGCGCGGATAGTCAACGAGCGGGCTGGTAGGACGAACATAGACGGTGCCGTCGTCGCGGCGCTCGATCCGCACTGCGGGCCTGCCGAACGAAATCGGCCGCAGCGGCGCGCGCGCCGCATCTGGTGTCGCGTTGGAAGCAGCCATGCTCGACATCCGGCAATGCTCCTCGAATCCTCAGGCGGGGCGAACCTTCGCGGTCTTGCGATCGAGAAACGCCCGTATTCGCTTCTTGGCCTCCTGATCGCTCTGCGCCACCGTCGCCATCAGCGATTCCATCAACAGGCCGGTCTGCGGATTCGATTCAGCGATCATCGGCAGTGCCTGCAACACCGCGAAGTTGGTCAGCGGTGCATTTTCGGCGACCCGTTGCGCCAATTCCATCGCCTTGACGTAAGCGCCGCCCGCGTCGGTGAGATATTGCGACAACCCGCAGGCGACGCCTTCGCTGGCGGAATAGACCCGCCCGGTCAACATCATGTCGGCCATTCGCGCCACGCCAATCAGACGCGGCAGCCGCACCGAACCGCCGCCGCCGACGAAGATGCCGCGGCTGCCTTCCGGCAAAGCATAGTAGGTACTGGCGTCGGCGACGCGGATATGCGCCGCGCAGGCCAGTTCAAGGCCGCCGCCGATCACCGCGCCGCGCAGGGCCGCGATCACCGGCACGCGGCAATATTGAATCTTGTCGAACACCCGATGCCACATCTGGGAATGCACCAGTCCGCCGGTGGCGTCGCGCTCGGTCAGTTCGGAGAGATCAAGACCGGCGGAAAAGTGTTCGCCGACACCATGCAGCACCACGGCGCCGATGCCGTCCGGCAAATGGGAAAAACAGCGCTGGATCTCCGCCATGATGTCGTCGTTCAGCGCATTGCGCTTGGCCGGGCGATTGAGCCCGACGCTCAGCACCGGCCCGACCGTTTCCGTGGTCAGCAGCGGCGCGGGCGCGGCGATGGAAGCGGAGGCGGCGGCGTTTCCCATGGGCTTATTATGTCCTTCGTAGAATAGTTATACTTTATAACCACTAGTACGAAAGTCAATAAAGCCCCGCACTCCCCATGAAGCGATATCCGCAGGAATCGATCTGACAATTGACGGGGCAACATCCCGGCCGTCATGGCCGGATTCATCCCGGCCATCCACGTCTTTACCCTTCGTCGGCCACGAAAGCGTGGATGCCCGGACCTTCGCCGCGCCGAAGCGGCTTCGGCCACGCAGGCGGAGGCCCCGGGCATGACGACGCGCAACTCGTGGCGCGCTTAAAGCACCTGATGCACGTCGATGACGACGCGGTCGGCGTGGCGCGCGGCGGAGCCGACAAAGATATGCTGCATCAGCCAGCGGTACTTGGCACTGCCTGTCTCGAACTTCGGCGTAGTCCGAAAATAGATCAGCTCGGGATCAACCGGCTCACCGCGCTTGAGCTTCTCCAAAAGCTCTCGCGGCCCGAAGCGGAGGCCGATATTGCTCACCGCGATCATCGCGCCGTCATCCAGTTCAAGCGCGTATTTGGCCTCGAGATCGATCAGTTCATCGGGACCGACGATCTGAAAGTCCGTCCCGAATGGGCAGACCTTTCCCGAGATGCCTTCGCCACGCACTTCACCACCGAGAATCGGGACGACGCGACGCGTGCCAAAACCGGTGTCGCCCGCCGAGATCACCGGCCCGACGCTCACGGTGATGGTGAAAACGTATTTTGTCTTGAGTACGGGTGTCATGAACTATCCCATCATATGCATTGGCAGCCATGTCGCGATCACGGGGAAGGCGATCAGCAGTACCAGCCGCACCAGGTCGGTCGCCACGAACGGCAGCACGCCGGCGAAGATCGTCGACATGCTGACGTCCTTGATGACGCTCTTGATGACGAACACATTCATGCCGACCGGCGGATGGATCAGCCCGAGTTCGACCGTCATCACGATGATGATGCCGAACCAGATCGGGTCGAAGCCGAGCGCGGTCACCACCGGAAACACGATCGGTACCGTGAGAATGATCATCGCCATCGCGTCCATCAGGCAGCCGAGCACCAGATACATCAGCAGGATCAGCGCCAGCACGCCGTAGCGGCCGATACCGAGACCGGTGAGAAACTCGGTAACGTGCTGCGGCGTCTGGGTGATGGTCAGGAAGTAGCCGAAGCACAGCGCGCCGATCAGCACGGTGAAGACCGCGGCCGTGGTACGCGTCGCCTGCAGCAGCGCTTCGAGAATCCCATCGCGCGACAACTTGCGGCGCATGACGCCGATGATGAAGGCCCCGACCGCGCCGACCGCGCCGGCCTCGGTCGGAATGAAGAAGCCGCCATACAGTCCGCCGATCACGAAGAAGAACAGCGCCAGCGGCGACCACACATCGCGCAGCGCCAATACGCGGTCATGCCAACTGCTGCGCGGACCGGCGGGCAGAAAGCCCGGTCGCGCAGCGCCGATGATGGCGATGGTGATCATGTGCATGGTGATCGCCAGCAATCCGGGAACGATACCGGCGACGAACAGCTTGCCGATGTCCTGCTGGGTGATGATGCCGTAAACCACCAGCACGGTGGATGGCGGCAACATCGCGCCTAACGTGCCACCGACCGCAATGACGCCGGCGGAAAACGACTGCGGGTAGCCGAAGCGACGCATTTCCGGATAGGCCACCGCGGAGAACGTCGCGGCGGTCGCCACCGACGATCCCGAGATCGCCGCGAAGCCGCCACAGGCACCGATGGTGGCGATACCGAGACCGCCCTTCCAGTGCCCGACAAAGGTGTTGGCGGCGCGGAACAGTTCGCGACTGATGCCAGACACCGAAACGAACGCACCCATCAGCAGAAACATCGGGATCACGCCGAACGAATAGTCGGTAACGGTGCGCATCACCGTTTGCGCCACCAGTTTTAGCGCGGGCTCCATGCCGGTGAGATAACCAAAGCCTGTGACACCGACGAGGCCCATGGCCATGCCGACCGGCACCCGCAATAGCATCATCACAAACAGGCTGACGAAGCCGATCACGGCAACTGCTTCGTTGCTCAATTCCATGATCGCCTACTCCGCCGTCTTGATCTTGGGTTCGTGCAACTGGTCCGGATGGAAGATCAGGCGCCAGGTGCGGATGGCGATCAGCAGCACGGCGGAGACGTCGCCGACCCACGCCACCGCATAAAACGGCCAGATCGGCAGTTGCAGATCCATCGTCAGCACGTGATCCTCGCGGGTGGTGATGACCTTGTCGAGCAAGGTGTAGGTCTGCACCGTCACCACGAACAGCAGTACCAGCGTCGCGAACACGTCGATCCAGCGCTGATACTTCGGCGAGGCATTGGCCCAGACCAGATCGACGGTGATGTGTGTACCGCGATAGCTGGTCGCGGCGATGCCCCAGAAAATCAGAATACCCAGCAGGAACTGGCCGATATTGTAGTAGTCCGGGATCGTCACCGAAAAGAATTTCCGCATGAACACCGCGATGAAGGTGTTCAGCGCGACAACGCCGACGAAAAAGGCCGCGACCCATTCGATCGAGTCGATGAACTTGTCCATGTAGTTCTTCGGCGGCGCCATCGACGGCCGCAACGCACCGTCGGGAGTGACTTCGGGATCAGCGGTCATGATACGTCTCACGTCATCGCAAGGGGCTTCAACAACCTCGGCGTCGTCCCCGCGCAGGCGGGGACCCATAACCCCTGGCATTGGTTGTTATGAATAACCACGCCCTGATGATGGAGCCGAACCGCTGCGGCGTATGGGTCCCCGCCTACGCGGGGACGACGTTTTTCGGATTGCAAATCCGCGCACAAAACAAATTTTCAGCCGGCCGGATCAGCCCAAAAACGGGGCCAACTTAGTTACAGCCCCGCGCCGAACTTCTTGATCGCGGCTTGAAGGTCGGCCTCGATCGCGACCGGATCGCCGCCGGCTTTCTTGACGTCGGCCGCCCAACTGTCTTGCAACGGCTTCGCCGCGGCCTTCCACTGCGCAAGCTGTTCGGGCGTCAACGTATAGACCTCGTGGTCAGGCAATGCCTTCATCTTGGCGCGACCGTTGAACTCGAACTCGCTCCACGGATCGGTGACCTTGGAAGCCCATTCCGGCGTGCAGTGATCGTCGATCACCTTCTTCTGCGCCGGCGACATCGCGTTGTAGCTCTTCAGATTCATGTTGTAGGTGAACACGGTGGTGTAGAGCGGGACATCCATCGCGTATTTGATGGCCTTCTCGATACCGAAAAGAAACATCGATCCCCAAGGGAAGGTGATCTCGTCGGCGACGCCGCGCTCGATGGCGTCGCGCGCCTCGGGCGCAGAGGCCTGCACGTTGGTGCCGCCGAACATCTTGACCATTTCACCGATGGTCGACTGCGCCGGGCGCACCTTCAGGCCCTTGAGGTCCTCGGGCACCAGAACCTTCTTCTTGCCGAACAACGCGCCGGGATCGTGGATGAAAGCGAAGCACAGCTTGGTGTCCTTCATCTCGGTCGGTGCGTATTTGTGATACCACTCGTTGAGCGCCAGCGTGCCCTTCTTGCCGTCGCTGAACAGGAATGGAAGTTGTCCCGCCGCCGCGATCGGGAAGCGGCCCGGCTGGTATCCCGGATTGACGTAGGTGATGTCGGCGATGCCGTCGCGCGCCATGTCGTAATGGTCGAACGCCTTGCCGAGTTGCTGCGAAGGAAACACCGTCAGCTTGATGGTACCGCCCGAGGCCTGCTCGATGTCTTTCGCCCAGGCGATGGTCGCCGGCACCAGCGGATGAGCGGGAGGCACCCACAGCGACACTTTCAGATTGACGGTCTTGTCCTGCGCCTGCGCGGACGTCATGGCGGGGCTCACGCAACCGGCCACCAGCAGCGCCAGAAGTGCTTTCCTCATCGTCGTCTCTCCCTCTGATGGGGGGCCGGTTCTCCGGCCGCCCGCTTTATTTAACATGTTATTTAGCATGGCCCGCATTGCAAGCGTGGTGTGCATTTTCCACGCCTGCACGGCAAAGGCCATTGCAAGATCCCTGGCGGAGATGGACTTTTCCGACGCGAGACACATTCGGCATCGCCCGACAGCCGATGAATTGATTATATGTTATAATTATCCGCCGTAAACGACCTTGCCGGCAAGGCATGGAATCCCGGCTATGATAGGCCAGACTTCCGATCGACGATCGGCCCGTCGCAAGCACCGGAGCAACTGATTGAACGCCTCTGCCATTCCGTCCGGATTCACTCGAAATCCGCGCAAGAGCCCGCTGACCGATCCCTGGGAGCCGATCTACTGGAAGCAGACCGAGGACGCGATCGTGATCGGGCTACGGCTCGACACGCCGCACACCAACGCACGCGGGTTGATCCACGGCGGATTGATCGCGGCGTTGGCCGACAAGGCGATGGGCCATAGCTGCGGCTACAAGCTTGGGCCGGCGTTCTCGCTGGTCACCGTCAATCTCTCGGTCGATTACATCGGCAGCGCCAAGATCGGACAGTGGCTCGCGGTGGAAAGCGAAGTGCTCAAGAGCGGACGCACCATCTGCTTCGTGCAAAGCATCATCACCGCCGACGACGAACCGATCGCCCGTGCCAACGCGACATTCCGCGTCGTGCCGCGATCGCAGCACACGCCCGCCTAGCGCCTGGCGAAATGCCAATCACAATCGTGCAGCACCAGATCGACGAACGCGCGGACCTTCGCCGACAATAGCCGCGACGTCGGATAGACCAGATGAATCGGTAGCGGCGGAATCTCGTAATCGACGAGCACCGCCTTGAGCCGGCCGCTGGCGAGTCCTTCCGCCGCCTGATAAGCGAGCACGCGCGTCAGGCCGCCGCCTTGTTCGACATGGAAGATTGCGGCGTCGGCGCTGTTGGTGGTGAAGCGCGGCGCGCAGGCGACGCGAACCTCGCGGCCGTCCTCGACAAAGCGCCAGTCCGGCGCGGCGCTGAGCGCACCGAAATGCACGGTGCGATGCACCGCGATCTCCGAAGGATGATGCGGCTCGCCATGCGCAGCCAGATAATCCGGCGACGCCACCACCATCCGCCGCATGTCGCCGACCGCCCGCGCCACGAGACTTGAATCCGGCAGATGGCCGATGCGCACCGCGATATCGATGCCTTCCTCCACCAGATTGACCATGCGATCCGACAAACGAAGATCGCCGGCGACCTCGGGGTAGCGTTTCAGATAAGTCGACATCAGCGGCGTGACGTGGCGGCGGCCGAAGCCGAGCGGCGCCGACACCACGAGACGCCCGGTCGGCTGCGTCCGCTCCGCCTGTACCGCCCCTTCCGCTTCCTCGACATCGGCGAGGATGCGCCGCGCGCGTTCGAGAAACCGTTCGCCGGCGTCGGTCAGCATCACCGAGCGGGTGGTCCTCTGCAGCAGCCGCGCGCCGACCCGTTCCTCCAGCGCGGCGACCATCCGGGTCACCGCCGACGCCGACAATCCCAATTTGCGCGCCGCCGGAGCGAACCCCTTGTGGTCGGCCACGGTGACGAAGGCCTGCATGGTCTCGATGCGGTCCATGGCATTATTTCTGATATTGCAACAATGTCGTGTCAACGGCGCGAATTGCTTAAAGCCGGACCACGAACCACATTCGGGGCATCGAATACGCCGGACGCTTACCCGGAGACGACGATGTCCATGCCCCACACTTCACCCAGCGATGTAGCCTTCAGCCCCGCCGTCAAGGCGATCCAGACCCGTGAGGGATCACGCGAATCCTATTCTGGTCCCGAGGCGGATGCCGGGTGGCCCACCGAGATCGACGACAATCTCGCGGCCTTCCTCGCGGCGCAGACCAGCATTTTCCTCGCCACCGCCAGCGCCGACGGCCAGCCGACCATCCAGCATCGCGGCGGCCCGCCCGGCTTCCTTCACGTGCTCGACAAGACGACCATCGGCTTCGCCAACTTCGCTGGCAACCGGCAGTTCATTACGCTCGGCAACCTGTCGGAAAATCCGAAGGTCCACATCTTCGTGCTGGACTACGTCAATCGTCAGCGCGTCAAGATCTGGGGCGAGGCGCGCGCGATCGACGACGATCCGGCGCTGCTGGAAGCCTTGATGCCGCGCGGCTATCGCGCGCGACCGGAACAGGTGATCCTGATCAAGGTGACGGCGTGGAACACCAACTGCCGCCAGCACATCCCGCAAAAATTCGACGCCGCCGACGTCAAGGCCGCGCTTGAACTGCGCGAGACGCGGATCGCCGAACTCGAAGCCGAAGTCGCGGCGCTGAAGGAAACGCCGATTTCTGCTGCTTAGAGCGTCGTCGACTTGAAATGAAGCGTGTGCCGTCATCCTGAGGAGCGAGCGAAGCGAGCCTCGAAGGATCGGGGCTGTCGCCCTTCGAGGCTGGCGCTACGCGCCAGCACCTCAGGGTGACGACCTCGGATTCAGCCTCGACAAATGATCCTCCATGCGCTGCGGCGTCGGATGCCCCACTACATCCGACGAATAACGGCGGTGGCCGTCGCGGTGGCGACGACTTTGCCGTTCTGGAGCAGCTCGGCGGCCAACTGACAGACTTCCTTGCCGCGCATCGTCACCCGGCCCAGCCCCTTCAAAGGGCCGGGTTTCGCAGGACGATGAAACTGGACGTTGAGATTGACGGTTGGCGCGAACTCGCCGGCGTCGAGCGTCGCCACCAATGCCGGCCCCATGGTGTCGTCCAGCATCGCGGCGAGAAAGCCGCCCTGAATGTTGCCGACAGGATTGGCGAACTCGGGCTTGCCCTCGAAATCGACTTCGATGGTGCCGCGCTCCGGATCGATGGCGCCGAACGCGAGGCCCAGCGTTTGCGCACAGGGTGGCGACGGCAACCGGCCGTCGACCATTTTCCAGAAGAACGAATCCTTGTCGGCCATCGTTTCACACCCCCACGTGTACTGTGCGCCTTACGCCACCGCGGCTTCCGGCACTCGCCAGACGTGATCCGGATAGTAGCGGCTCATCATCCGTTCGACATAGGCCACGAGATTGGCGAACTGCTCGGTGCGATGGCGCAGCGTCGAATTGAAGAACGGCGACAGCAAACCGGCCACGGCGCCGAAAGCGGTCGCGTCCATGCCGCACGGACGATCGCCCATCAGGTAGGGCTTGTCCGCCAGTAGCACCGAGAGCGCCGACAGCGAGCGCATCGCAAGCTCGATGGTTTCCTGCGGCGTATGCCGACCAAGGCCAGTGAGCCGATAGTTCTCGACGACCCGCGCGCGGGCGCCTTCGCGGATATCGTTGCGCAGATGCTCCGGCGCGGTATCGAAGAAATGCGCCGGCCCCTTGGCGAAGTTCACCGGATCGATCCAGCGCACACCGACCAGCGCCCAATAGACGTGATGCTCGATCATCCGTTCAATCGCCCACGCCTGCGCGCGCTGCGCGGTATCGAGCCCGGCATCGAAATCGAAACCGTACTTGCGTTCGAGATGGGCGCGGATGAAGGTCGAGTCCGCGATCACGTCGCCATGGTCGTCGATATAGGGCATTTGCCCCTTGGGCGAGGAATCCGGCAGCGCGAAGACCTTGCGGTACGGCAGTCCGGCCATCTTGAGTTGCACCTCGGTCTTGGTGACGAAAGGACTGATCTCCGGCAGGCCGAAACCTTCGCCAAACCCGTAGAGAATGATCATCGCAAGCTCCTGTCTCTTGAAAACCTGCGCGACCCTAGCTACCCCCTGCTGCCAGCGTGCTGTCAGCATCAACCGTCAGGCCCGGAAGACACGATCATGAGACGCGCCGACCGGCTGTTCCAGATCATTCAGGTGCTGCGGCGCGCCCGCAAGCCGCTGACCGCCGATGCCATCGCGACCGAGCTGGAAACCTCGAAGCGCACCATCTATCGCGACATCGCCACCTTGATCGGGCAGCGGGTGCCGATCCGGGGCGAAGCCGGCATGGGCTATGTGCTGGAGCGCGGCTTCGACATGCCGCCGCTGATGCTGACGCCGGACGAGATCGAAGCCGCCGTGCTCGGCGCGCAATGGGTCGCGGGCCACGCTGACGCGGTCCTTGGCAAGGCCGCCGAAAATCTTATCACCAAGATTGAAGCGACAGTGCCCGACACCTTGCGGCCGTTCGTGCAGGAACCGGCGAGCCGCGCCCGCCGCGACGTCGCGACCGAACCCGATCGCCTCGACATGACCAAGGTGCGCGCGCATATTCATGCCGGCAAGAAGATCGCATTGCGCTATCGCGACGAACACGGGCGTGACAGCACGCGCGTGGTCTGGCCGATCACCGTCGGCTACCTCGAAACCGTGCGGCTG
The DNA here is from genome assembly GCA_017305535.1 of Hyphomicrobiales bacterium. Classification (GTDB taxonomy): domain Bacteria; phylum Pseudomonadota; class Alphaproteobacteria; order Rhizobiales; family Xanthobacteraceae; genus 62-47. The sequence continues at coordinate 122,795 of JAFKKN010000004.1, forward strand.
CTCGCGGCGTGGTGCGAGCTGCGCAAGGACTTTCGCAGCTTTCGTACCGACCGCGTCATCGACGCGACTTATCTCGACGAGCGTTATGCCGAGCGGCGCGACGTACTCCGCGCAAGATGGCGCGCCAGCCTCGAGCAAATGATCCGCGACAAGACTCGGCGGATGCGGGGACACGAATGACCGACACCGACACGATGAGCCCCTGCCAGAGTTGCGGCGCGTGCTGCGCCTATTCGCGCAACTGGCCGCGCTTCACCATCGAGGACGATGCCGAGCTGGATCTCATTCCGGCGCAATTCGTCAATGAGCGATCGTCGGGAATGCGCTGCGAGGGCGAACGTTGCACGGCGCTGGTCGGGCGCGTCGGCGAGGCGACATCGTGCGCGGTTTATGCGGTGCGTCCGGAAGTGTGCCGGGTCTGCATGCCGGGCGACGCGGAATGCGCGATGGCGCGGCGGCGTTACGGCCTGCCGCTATTACAAGCGAACTAGATCGACAGCCGATCCGCTCAGGCCATCACCACTTGCGGCTGCTGCTCGTCGTCCTCGATATCCTCGAGCGGCGCCAGCGTCGTCAGCGGCTTGGTCGACAGCGTCACCGGCTTGCGGCCGCTGTGGGACGACTGCGCCGCGCGCGAGGCCGGCGTGCTGCGCGACAGATCGTACAGCGCCGCGCCGACACGACCGCCGAACTGAATCAGATCGCGCTCGTTGCAGCTTCCGGCAATGGCGATCGCCAGCGCGTGCAGATGGCTGCGGCGATAACAGAACAACGCCAGCATCGCCCGCACGTCGGGCGACACGCTTTCCACCAGTTGCGGCAGACCGTTCTGGTTGGCGCGATACATTTGGCCAAGCAGATCGTCCCGAACCGGGCAAAAATCATTCTCGAACGCTTCGCGGCTGGACCACATGGCATATTCCTGGTCGGAGAAATCCCCCGATCATGAAAATGCTCTGTAAATTCCTAACGGGGAGTTAACCACGCCTTACAACGGCCGACTTGTCCCCTTGCGCTTTGTTCCCGAATCGGAATCGCGGTTCCATCGGCGAATCAAACGCCGTTCGCGGCGATCCACTGCGCGATGGCCTGTCCGATCGCCGCACCGGAATCCTCCTGGATGAAATGCGAGCCCGGAACCGTCACCTCGGTCTGGTTGCGCCAGGTCCGGCAGAACTCGCGCGGCGCGCCGATCAGAATGGCGCCGGGGTCGGCGTTGACGAACAGCTTTGGAATGTCGCTCGTCGCCAGCCATTGCGAATAGGCGGCGGCGATAGCCGCCACATCCGCCGGTTCGCCGGCGATCGGGATTTCGCGCGGCCATGTCAACGTCGGCCAGCGATCCTCACGCTGTACGAACGGCTTGCGATACTCGGCCATTTCCGCGTCCGACAATTTGCGCAGCACGGAGCCCGGCAACACCCGTTCGACGAACAGGTTGCGGTCGAGAATCATCTGCTCGCCCTTGTCGGAACGGAAGCCTTGAAACACCGGCGTCGCCGACGGGCTCCACTCCTCCCAGCCGGCAATCGGCCGAACGATGGCTTCCATATAGGCGATGCCGCGCACGCGATCACGATGGCGATTGGCCCAATCGAAGCCGAGCGCCGAACCCCAGTCGTGGACCACCAGCGCCACCGGCTCGCTGTCGCCGATCACCGCTTCGATGAAGCCGTCGAGGAAATCGCGGTGCGTGGTGAAGCGGTAGGTGTCGGGTTGCGGATTCGGCAGCTTGTCGGAATCGCCCATGCCGATCAGGTCCGGCGCGATCAACCGGCCACGGCCTTCCAGTTCGGGAATGACATCGCGCCACAGATAGGACGAGGTCGGATTGCCGTGCAGGAACAGGATCGGCCGGCCCTCGCCGCGCGCATGATAGGCCATGCGCCGGCCGCGCACATCGACAGTCTGCTTGGCAAGCGGTGCCTCGGACATGGTGTCTCCTTGTTGTTATTGATTGGCGGTGAGCCAGATGGCGAGCGCGAATCCGGTCAGGTGATGCAGCGCCTGATCGATGCCGATCAGCCACCAGAACCAGCGGTGGGTCGGCGTGACATCGAACCGCGCGACGCAAAAGCCCTTGCCGCGATCGATCGCGAGATGAATGACGAAATCCACCGGGCCGATGAACCAGAAGCGCGGCGCCACCGCCGCCACCAGCGCGGTGGTGAGAACGCCATGGATCAGGCAGTGCGTCAGCAGCGGGAGTGCCCACCCGGTCTTGGCGTCCTTGCCGGCCGCCATCCAGTGATTTTGCAGCAGGAAATCCGCAATGACGTGCTTGACCGTGAGGGCCAGCATCCAGCCGACCAACGGACCGACCGTTACCGCGGAAGACATGTTCGGAAACACCAAGCTGACGCCCTTCGCGATCGCGTTTTCAGGCAATGCACCTGCCGCGCCAAAACACCGGAGCATCGCTCCGGCAAACGGCCAGCCGCGTCAGATTAGTGGCATTTGATGGATTGCCAAGCCCGAATGCGGGATTACGCGCCAAGGTTCGCACCCTCCCGAATCCGCGCGATGGCAGTTGCCACCTGCGAAGGCGCGCCTGCACGCGACAGCGCGACGATTTCTGTCACGACACCGGAGAGATCTGCGAGCGGCAACGCACCATCCAGCGCCGGCTTTACGATGCTGTCGATCAGCGCATGCCAATCGGTCAAACCACGCCGATAGACGTCACCGCTACCCTGCACCATCGCAGCCGTTCCGGTTATCGCCAATGCTGCGGCGGGCTGTTTGGTCAGGCTGCGATCGATCATATGCAGCCAGCGCTCGACCCACGCCCGTTCCGACGCGTAGCGCGCGGAAAACAGCCGCCAGCGCCGCAGGCTGGCTTCGAGCCGCAATCGCAATCGCCCCGGACCACTGCACGCGTTGAACCGCATCGAGATCGGCAGATGGGTCCAGCCGACGTGCTCGCAGCCCATTAATAATGGCCGTCCGAATTTACCGGGGAGCGCACCGAACAATTCCTCGAGACGGAAACGATGGCGTGATGTTGCCGCCTCCCCGCCATGCATCGTGGCAAGGTGATGCTGCGCGATGCGGATCGGATCGTCGTAACACATGCGTCGCGTCATCTCGCGCGCGATCAGTCCGAGCAGCACGGCGTCGACATCGCGCCGGCGCGCGAACCTTCGCAAACGATGGACGTAGAGCTCCGCGTAGCTCGGTCCCTGATAGGCGATCAACGCGGCGATCGCGTCTGCCACTTCGGAGCGGAGGGTTTCCGGCACGCCGTCCGGCACCATGGGTAATGCGCAATCGTCCACGCCGGTGATATCGGAGAGCAGAAAACGAAATGAATCCGCGATGCTGTTCAAGACAAGCTCCGCCCGTTACGCCGGCGACCCCATGGTCGTCTGCCCGTAAGCATAGTCGGCCAGCTTGTTCTCCAGCTTGCCGATATTCTCGAACAGCCGTGCGCTGGCGAGTTTCAGGAAGTAGAAACCAAACTCCGGATTCTGCACGAACAGCTCCTCGACCTGGGTATAGGTCACGCTCAGCACCGCGCCGGGCGCGATGCATTCCAGCGTCTGCGTCCGTTCGTGGGTCGGCGACAACATGCCGAGTTCGCCGACCAATGCGCCGATCGGCAATTCGATCTCGGACTCCACCAAGCGATAGCGGCCGGAGACGATGTAGAACATCTCCTCCGCTTTCTCATCCTTGTAGAACAGCACTTCGCCGGCCTTGCAGGTACGCTTGGTCATGAACGGCTTCAGCCAGTCCATCGACAGGTCGCTGTTGACCGACTTCTTCACGTCGCGCACCAGTTGCAGCATCTCGTGCAGCCGGTAGACATTGAGCGGCAACAGAATGCCGTGCAGCACAAGCGTCGGATAATGATGGGTGGGGATGGCGATGGCGATCAGGATGACGTTGGTGAGAATCCCGAACACCCGCAGCGGGATCATCGTCTTCATGGTATAGGTCGCGACCACGAAGATCGACACGAACAGACTGCCGAAGGTCTGGGCGAGATGGGACACGTCCATGGGGCTAACCTGTTGCCAAAGTAAATGCTCTTGTGATGGATGATGCAGCTTGCACGACGGCGCACGCCGGGCGATCACAACTCCGTCAACGATACAAACAATCTCACATTGCTTTTGCCTCTACGGCAAGCGCGGGACAAAGAATATGCTAGGCACGACCGACGACGCCGCCAGCGAACCGATCCTCAGCCGGGACGGACCTCGCGCCACCATCCGCCTGAACCGGCCGCGCCTGCTGAACCGGCTGCAACCGTCCGACCTCGCGACGCTGATGACCCTGTTCGACAGCGTCGAGGCTGATTCCAGCATCCGCGTGCTGGTGCTGACCGGCACGGGACGCGCGTTCTGCGCCGGCTTCGACCTCGGCACTGTCGCGGAGCGGGCAAACAGCACCCCTGACGAACAAAGCGCCGGGTCGGCATTCGAAGCCGTCGCGGACCGTCTCGAGGACCTGGGCGTGCCGACCATCTGCCGGCTCAACGGCGGCGTCTACGGCGGCGCGACCGATCTGGCGCTGGCCTGCGACTTCCGCATCGGCGTCGACACCTGCGAGATGTTCATGCCGGCGGCGCGGCTCGGCCTGCACTATTACAAGAGCGGCGTCTCGCGCTACGTGTCGCGCCTCGGCGTCAATGCGGCGAAGAAGCTATTCCTCACCGCACAAAAGATCGACGCCGCCGAGATGCTGCGGATCGGTTATCTCACAGAGATGGTGGCCGCCGCTGATCTTGATCGCGAGGTCGACACCTTGGCAGCGACGCTCGCCGGCAATGCACCGATGGCAATGCGCGGCATGAAGCGCACCATCAACGAGATTGCCCACGGCAAACTCGACGAAGACGCCGCCGACCAGCGCCAACGCGACAGCATGCGCGGCAACGAAATCAAGGAAGGCGTCGCGGCGTACAAGGAAAAACGCAAGCCGCGATTTTAGGCACTGTGTTTATTCTTCGTCATGCCCGGGCTTGTCCCGCTTGCGCGGCCGGAGCCGCTTCGGCGCGGCGAAGGCCCGGGCATCCATGTCTCCCTTGACGGGCGTGAGCCAAAGACGTGGATGGCCGGAACAGGTCCGGCCATGACGAATGCAATTGACTGGGATTGCCCCTCACTCCCCCACGAACGTCACCGTATCCGGAATGGTCGCACGCGAGGTGCGGTAGCTGTTGACCTTGTGCTGCGCGTCGCCGTAGCCGAACGAGATGCCGCATACCACGCGGCGGTCGTCGCCCAGATCGAAGTGCTTGCGCACCACGTCGGAATGAAACGCCAATGCCGCCTGCGGAACGCTGGAGAGGCCGAGCGCCTGCGCCGCCAGCATGAAGTTGTTGACGTAGCCGCCGCAATCGATCGCGCCATAGACGCCGAGCGCCTCGTCGGTGTGGATGATGGCGACATGCGGGGCGCCGAAGAAATTGAAATTCTGCAACGCCTGCTGCGCGTAGGCAGCCCTGTCGCCACGCGCGATGCCGAGTGTGTTGTAAAGCTGGAAGCCACTCTCGCGCCGACGTTCGAGATAAACGCCACGATATTCGCGCGGGAATGGGAAATCGCCGTGATGCTCGCTGCCCGCCTTTGCCGCGGTGTCGTAGATCAGCTTGCGAAACGCTTCCTTCTCGTCGCCGCTGGCGATGACGACCTGCCACGGCTGGCTGTTGCACCACGACGCGGTGCGCTGCGCGGTGTTCAGGATGCGCTCGATGATCTCGCGCGGCACGGGCTTTGGCAAAAAGGCCCGGCACGAGAAACGCTCGTGCAACAGTTCTTCCAGCACACCGATGCGTTGTTCGGTCGAATATTTCGCGGGCTTGCCCGCTCCACCTTCTGACATCGTCAGCGCCCCTTGGTCGGAATCTTGTTGAATGGCACGTTCTTATCGACGCGAATATCGCCCGGCAAGCCGAGCACGCGCTCGGCGATGATGTTGCGCAAAATTTCGTCGGTTCCGCCGGCGATGCGCGTGCCGGGCGCACCGATCCACATCGTCTGGAAGCGACCGCCGACCTCCGCATCCGCAGCACCGGTGAGCGCACCGGCAGCGCCCTCCAAGTCCATCGCGAAGGTCGCGATATCCTGCACCATCGTTCCCGCGACCAGCTTGCCGATGGAATTTTCCGGCCCCGGACGCTCGCCGCGCGACAGCGCCGAGAGCGACCGATAAGCGGTATATTTCAGCCCACTCGATTTCACCGCCCAGTCGGCGAGTTTCGCGCGCACCGCGCGATCGTCAAGCGCCGGACCGTGTTCGGTGACGAAATCGCTACAGAACGCGAAGATCTCCGGAAAGCCGGTAGCGAGCCGCGAGCCGATCGACATGCGTTCGTTCATCAGCGTGGTCAGCGATACGTTCCAGCCGTCGCCGACATTGCCGAGCCGCTGACTGTCGGGAATGCGGACGTCGGTGAAGTACACCTCGTTGAATTCGGACATGCCGCTGGCCTGCTTGATCGGCCGCACCTCGACGCCGGGGCTTTTCATGTCGAGGAAGAACATGGTCAGGCCCTTGTGCTTCGGCGCATCGGGATCGGTACGCGCGAACAGCAGGCCGTAGTTGGAATAGTGCGCGCCGGAGGTCCAGATCTTCTGGCCGTTGACGATCCATCCGTCGCCGTCGCGCTCGGCACGGGTGCGGAGCCCCGCGACGTCAGAGCCCGCCGACGGCTCGGAGAACAACTGGCACCAGATTTCCTCGCCGGATGCGAGCTTCGGCAGGCGGCGGCGCTTGTCCTCCTCGCTGCCGAACGCCATCACCGTGGGGCCGCACATACCCTCGCCGATCTGGAACGGCTGCGTCAGCTTGCCGTAGACGCCTTCCTCCTGCTGCCAGATCACCTTCTCGATCGGCGTCGCGCCGCGACCGCCATATTCCTTCGGCCACGAGAGGCAGGACCAGCCGGCATCGAACTTCTTCTTTTGCCAGGCCTTGCCGACTTCGACCATATCACCCTTCTTCAGAGTGATACGCCCGAGCGATGCCTGCGACAGCTCCTCCTCGTATTCCTTCGGCGCATTGGCCTGAACCCATTCGCGGGCCTTGGCGCGGAATGCGGCCTCTTCCGGGGTATCGTCGAAGTTCATGGTCAATCCTCCGTATCTCTATCGTCGTCGTCCCCACAAAGGCGGGGACGACCAATCTCTATCCCCGGCCCTTGGTCGGGATCTTGTTGAACGGCACGTCCTTGTCGACGCGGATGTCGCCCGGCAGACCGAGCACGCGCTCCGCGATGATGTTGCGCAAAATTTCGTCGGTGCCGCCTTCCACACGCGTCGCGGGTGAGCGCAGCAGCATCGCCTGGAATTTGCCCGCGACCTCCGCCTGTGCCGGATCGCTGACGACACCGGCCGCGCCTTGCAGATCGAGCGCATAGGTCGCGACCTCCTGGATCATCGAGCCCGCCACCAGCTTGCCGATGGAGTTCTCAGGTCCCGGCCGCTCACCGCGCGACAGCGCGGAGATCGAACGGAACGCGGTGTATTTCAGGCCCGACGCCTTCACCGCCCAGTTGGCGAGTTTGGCGCGCACCGCGCGATCGTCGATCGCGGGCGCGCCGTCGATGACAAGATCATTGCAGTAGTCGAACAATTCCGGGAAGCCGGTCGCCACCGACGCGCCGATCGACATGCGCTCGTTCATCAAGGTTGTGAGCGAGACGTTCCAGCCGTCGCCGACAGCGCCGAGCCGCTGGCTGTCGGGAATTCGCACGTCGGTGAAATACACTTCGTTGAATTCGGACTGGCCGTTGGCCTGCTTGATGGGCTTGATCTCGACACCGGGGCTCTTCATGTCGAGAAAGAACATGGTGAGCCCCTTGTGCTTCGGCACGGTGGGGTCGGTGCGGGTGATCAGGATGCCGTAGTCGGAATAATGCGCGCCGGAGGTCCAGATCTTCTGGCCGTTGATCACCCAATCGTCACCGTCGCGCTCGGCGCGGGTACGCAGCCCAGCAACGTCGGAGCCGCCGGCGGGCTCGGAGAACAACTGGCACCACACCTTCTCGCCCGACGCCAGCGGCGGCAGATAGTTGCGCTTATGCTCCTCGCTGGCATAGGCCATCATGGTCGGGCCGCACATGCCGTGACCGATGATGAACATCCGGCTGAGCTTGCCGAACGCGCCCTCTTCCTGCTGCCAGATCACGCGCTCGATGGGCGACGAGCCGCGCCCGCCATACTCCTTCGGCCAGTGCAGACAGGCCCATCCGGCATCGGCCTTCTTCTTCTGCCAGGCTTTCGCGACATCGAGCACGTTGGCGCCCGAGAGCACCAGCCGGCCGAGCGACGCCTTCGCCAGTTCGTCTTCATACTGCTTCGGCGCGTTGGCGGCGATCCAGGCACGCGCCTCGGCACGGAACGCGGCTTCCTGCGGGGTATCGTCGAAGTTCATGGGATGACGCTTTCACCAGACACAATCGTCGTCCCCGCGAAGGCGGAGATCCATACGCCGTGTCGTTTCAATTGAAAGATTGAGCTAGCCATCATGACAAACCGCAAGCTCTGTGGTTATGAGCCCCCGCCTTCGCGGGGGCGAAAAATTTGATCAGGCCACGTTCTTCTTGCGCATGCGCTCGATCAACTGGTCTTCCCAATAGGAAAGACTGCCGAGCGACAGGGCCAGCGCATTCGAGCGGCGATAATAAAGGTGGCAGTCGAACTCCCAGGTGAAGCCCATGCCGCCATGGACCTGGATGTTCTGCTTCGAACAATGCTGGAACGCCTGCGTCGCGCTGATGCGCGCGGTGGCGGCGGCCTCCCCCAGCTCGCCCGCGTTGGTCGAAAGCGCCCATGCGCCGTAGTAGCAGTTCGAACGCGCGAGCGTCGCCGCGACATACATGTCGGCGAGGATATGCTTGATCGCCTGGAACGAGCCGATCTGGCGGCCGAAGGCGATGCGGTCCAGCGCGTAGTCACGGCCCATCTCCAGCGCGCGGTCGGCACCGCCGACCTGCTCGAACGCCATCAGCACCGCGGCACGATCCAGCACACGAGTCAGAATGCTCCAGCCTTCGTTTGCCGCGCCGAGCGGCTCAGCCTTGCAATTCTTGAATGTCAGTTCGGCCTGGTTGCGCGACGGATCGACGTTGGTGAGCGTCTTGGCCTCGACGCCGCCAGCCTTCAGATCGACCAGATAGAGCGCGATGTCGGTTTCGCGTCCGCTCGATCCAACGCGCGCGGCGACGATGGCGAAATCGGCGATAGCACCGTCCGCTACCGGCTTCTTGACGCCATTGAGCACGCCGTTGGCGGCGGCGACCTTGATCGCTTGCGGCGACGGATTGCCCGGCCCCTCGAACAGTGCCAGCGCGCCGACGGCTTCGCCGGACGCGATCTTCGGCAGCCACTTCTGCTTCTGCGCATCGCTGCCCGCGAGCATCAGCGCTTCAGCGGCAAGATAGACCGTGGAGGAGAACGGTACCGGCGCCAGCGCGCGCCCCATTTCCTCGGCGATCACACACAGTTCGAGATGCCCCGCGCCGGTGCCGCCGAACTCTTCCGGAATGGCGACGCCGAGAAAACCCATCTCCGCGAGGCCGCTCCACAGCGCCTTGTCGTAGCCCGCGGAGCCTTCCAGCACCGCGCGCACGGCTTTCGGCGGACACTTCTCCGCAAGGAAACGCCGGGCCTGATCACGAAGCTGCTTCTGGTCGTCGGAGAATTCGAAGTTCATGGCTGTGTGCTCTCGCTTGGAATTGAATCTCGTGATGCGTCGTCCCCGCGCAGGCGGGGACCCATAACCCCTGACGTCAACGGTTTATTCGCTTGGCTATCCTCTTTGTTCTTCTCAGTAGCGCTGCGGAGTCTGGGTCCCCACCTGCACGGGGACGACGACTCTTGCACGCATCATTTCAGCACGATCACATCGTCCGCCGGCGGATCGGCGTAGAGCCGCTCCACCAGCGCCACGCGACGATCGAGGCCGGCGCGCTGATTGATGTAACCCTTGTCGGTCAGTTCATTGCCGTCGATCGACGGCGGCTCGGTCATCAGCAGCGCGCGGCCGATCCGCAGGCTGGACGCGCCACCCGCTGCGGCGTTGTGCGCTTCGAGCCCCTTGCGAACGCAGTCGATCACGGCGGGATGTTTCACCACATCCTCGAACGTCGCATCGGGATTGCCGATCAACTGCCGGCAGGCGTGGAGATTGGGCCACGCCAGCAAGCCGACGAAGGCACGGTCCTGCCCCGCAACCAATGCATCGTGAATGACGGGCGACGCGGCCGCGATGGCGTCAGTACGCAACGGACCGACCTGCACGAAGGTCCCGGTGAACAGCTTGAAGTCTTCCACCACGCGGCCGGCGAAGATCAAACCCTGCGAGGGATCGTCGGGATCGACGAACACACCGGCATCGCCGATGCAGTAGAAGCCTTCCTCGTCGAACACCTTCGCTGTCAAGTCCGGCTGGTTGTAATAGCCCGGCGTGACGTTGATGCCGCGCAGCCGCAACTCGTATTTCGGTCCAGCAGGCACCAGCTTCAACTCGACGCCGGGGAACGGCAGGCCGATCAGACCGACACGCTCGGTGTCCCAATAGGTGCCGGTGGAGGTTGGCGATGTTTCAGTCGAACCCCATCCCGTATAGAACACGATGCGCTCGCCGGTGGCGCGCACCGCGAGCGCCTGCATCCGGTCATAGAGATCGTCTGGCAGCCGCGCGCCGCCATAACCCATGATGCCGAGGTTCTTAAAGAACGAATGGCACAGCGCGTCGTCCTTTTCCATCGCCGCCGCCAGCACCGCATAGCCGACCGGCGCGTTGGCGTAATAGGTCGGCGAAATCTCGCGCAGGTTACGCAAGGTTTCCTCGAACTGTCCCGGCACCGGGCGGCCGTCGTCGATATAGAGCGTGCCGCCCTCGATCAGCGCCGGATTGAACAGCGCGTTGCCGCCCATGGTGTGGTTCCACGGCATCCAGTCGAGAAACACCGGCAGCGGCCCGTTAGGATCGCGCGGCCGCACCTGCATCATCATCATCGCGTTGGCGCACATCATGCGCTGCGTGTTGATGACCGCCTTCGGCATTCCGGTGGAGCCCGACGTGAACAGCAACTTGCCGATGGTATCGGGCGTGATCTTCGCGATCGACCGCGCCACCGCATCGGTGACCTTCGTCGCCGCGAGATCGGCATACCCGACACTGGCAATGCCCTCCGCCGGGCGATCGACGTGAATAACGGTGATGCCGGTGAGGTCGAGTGCCTTGAGCGCCTTCGCGAAAGCCGGCGTGTCCTGCACCATCACCAGCTTGGGCTTGATCAGGCCGAACAGGTATTTCAGCTTGGCATGGTCCTGGCTCATCAGCGAATAGGCCGGCGACACCGGCGCCGCGGGTAGCCGCGCCTGCATCGCCGCCTGCGTCATCAACGCGTGCTCGATGGAATTGCCGGACAGGATCGCGACTGGTGCGCCCTCCGGTAATTCCATGTCGAGGATCGCCTGCGTCAGCGCATCGACGGTGCGTTTGGCCTCACCGTAGCTGACGCGATGCCAGTCGCGGTTCGGCCCGCGCCGCTGCGCCAGCCAGGTATGATCGGGCCGTTCCACCGCCCAGCGCGCCAGCGCGGCGGGAATATGCGGCAAGTAATCGTTGAGCGGAAAACGCGACTTCAGCACGATGACGCCATCCGGCCGGCGCTCCACCGCGATGTCGCGTGGCAGCCAGTTCACTTTGCGGAATGGCGGCTTTTGAAGAATCTTGGCCGCGTTGCCTTCCATCGTCACTCTCTCCCGTTGCCGTCCGTACACCGGACCTTGTTCTAGCGTCGAATGTAAACCGGCTTGCGCTTTTCGAGGAAGGCACGAATGCCTTCGTTGAATTCTTCCGAGCGGCTGCACAACACCTGGTTGCGGTCCTCCATGGCAATGGCCGCCTCGAGCGAGCCGGCATCCACGCTCATGTTGAGGCACTCCTTCGACAGCCGCAATCCCACCGGCGACGCGGTCAGCATTGCATCGATGTAGGGCTCGGCCGCTTGTTCGAGTTGCGCTTCCTCAACGACCTCGGAGACGAGCCCCACCGCGAGCGCACGCTCCGCGCCAATGAATCGGCCGGTGAGGATCAATTCGGAGGCGACCGACACGCCGACGAGGCGCGGCAGGAAATAACTGGTGCCGATGTCGCAACCGCCGAGGCCGAGCTTGATGAAAGCGCAGTTCATCCGCGCGCCCTTGGCGGCGATCCGGATATCGGAGGCCAGCGCCAGCGCGAAACCGCCGCCCGCCGCCGAACCTTGAATGAGCGAGATGATCGGCTGCGGACAACGCCGCATCAGCATCACGATGTCGGCGATACGCCGCTGCGAATCCAGCGACTCGGTGACGCCCGGCGGCTCCTGCCGGCCGGCGCGGCGCGCCATCGCTTCCTTGAGGTCGAGCCCGGCACAAAACGCCTTGCCCGCGCCCTTGAGCAACACCACCCGGGTATCGCGATCGCGCTGGAGCTTGCCGAAATAATCGTTGAGCGCATCGATCAGCGACGGATCGAGCGCGTTGAGGCTGTCGGGACGATTCAGCGTGACGCGGTCGAGGCCGTCGTCATGCTCGATCACAAGCGGCTGCGTCACGCGAACACTCCCCGTGTTTGAAGTGTCGCCCCTGCGAAGGCAGGGACCCATCCTCCCTGGAGTCTCGTTTTGACATCATGGCGAGAGCCTTGAGCAACACGGACGGCGGTGGTTATGGGTCCCCGCCTGCGCGGGGACGACATAGATTGATGGTCCTGCGAGCAAACTACCGCGGGGCCATGCGGATGGCGCCGTCGAGGCGGATGGTCTCGCCGTTGAGCATCGCGTTCTCGACGATGTGCACCGCCAGCGCGCCGTATTCGTTAGCGTCGCCGAGCCGCGCCGGATGCGGTACCTGCGCGCCGAGGCTCTTGCGGGCTTCTTCGTTGAGGCCCATCAGCAGCGGCGTCAGGAACAGGCCCGGCGCGATGGTGTTGACACGGATCTTGTGCTGCGCGAGGTCGCGCGCCGCCGGCAAGGTCAGCCCGACCACGCCGCCCTTCGAAGCCGAATAGGCGATCTGACCGATCTGGCCTTCATAGGCCGCGACCGACGCGGTGTTGATGATGACGCCGCGCTCCTCGCTGTCGAGCGGCGTCGGCACCAGCCGGCCGGCGAACAGCCGCAGCACGTTGAAGGTGCCGATCAGGTTGACGTTGATGATGCGCGCGAAGCGCTCGAGCGGATAGATCGATCCATCCTTGCTGACGATACGCATCGAACCGCCGATGCCGGCGCAGTTCACCAGCACGCGCGCGACGCCGTGCGCGGCTTCCGCCTTCTCGATGCCGGCCTGCACCTGCTCCTCGCTGGTGACGTCGGCGACGAGGGCAACGCCCTTCACTTCGGCCGCGACCTTCTCGGCGTTGTCCTTGTTCTGGTCGATCACCGAGACCTTGGCGCCCTTGGCCGCCATGGCGCGCGCGGTGGCGGCGCCCAGTCCGGAACCACCGCCAGTGATGAGAACAGCAACGTCTTTCAACTGCATCGGAAAACCTCTCTGTTGGGAAACCTGATCAATGTTCGATTAAGTCCGCGACGCGCGGCGTCGATCCTCATGCTGTTCGCTGCGCCGGCATCAGGATGCCGCCCAGCAACATCGTCTCGACGTGGGCGATGTAGTCGCGACAAACCTCGTCGGTTACCGGCCCGACGCCGACTGCGCGCGACAGCGCGTGACGGCCGAAGAACAGGTGATCGCAGGCGCCGATCAGGCTGGTGTAGAACAGCACCGGATCGACCTGACGGAACTCGCCCGACGCGACGCCCTCCGCCAGCAGGCGGCGATGGAAATCCAAGAGCGGCGCGACAAAGAACTTGGCGACTTCGTCGGCCGCCTCCGCGCTGCTTTCATGCAGCAGCAGGTGGATCAGCCGGTTCATATACGGAAAGCGGTAATACGCCTTCATGATGCCGGCGATGTGCAGCTTGAGCTTCACCGTTGGCGCGATCGGCTGCGCCAGCAGATATTCGAGGTTCGCCGTCTCGGTGGCGGCGTCGCGCGCGAGCAGCGCCAGCAGCAGGCCGTCCTTGTTGCCGAAGTGATACTTCACCAGCGCCGCATTGACCCCCGACTGCTGCGCGATGTCGCTGAGCGAGACGTCGGTTGATTGGCGCGTGATCATCAACTCGCTGGCCGCCACCAGCAATTTGTCCGCGGTGGCGTTTCGCGCCGACGAACGAGGGTGTGAAGCGGTATTTGGATGCGGCGTCATTCTTCCAGATAAGCCTATGCGGCGGCTTGGCTCAAGAGTTAATTGATTGATTGACTAAATCCTGCACCGCCCGTTAAATCCCGGCATATCCTTTAACCGCTGCTCAGGAGATTGCCATGGCCGAAGCCTATATCGTTGCCGCCGCACGAACCGCCGGAGGCCGCAAGGGAGGCCGCCTCGCCGGCTGGCATCCTGCCGATCTCGCCGCGCAAGTGCTGAATTCGCTGGTGGAGCGGACCGGCGTCGATCCTGCGCAGATCGAGGACGTCATCATGGGCTGTGTCGGCCAGGCCGGCGAGCAGGCCGTCAACATCGGCCGCAATGCGGTGCTGGCCTCGAAACTGCCGGAGAGCGTGCCGGCCACCTCGATCGACCGCCAGTGCGGCTCCTCGCAGCAGGCGCTGCATTTCGCGGCGCAGGCGGTGATGGCCGGCAGCATGGACATCGTGATCGCCGCCGGCGTCGAGAGCATGACGCGGGTGCCGATGGGCACGCCGAGCATCCTCGCCGCCAAGGCCGGGCTCGGCACCTACAAGAGCCCGAACATGGAGGCGCGCTATCCGAACATCCAGTTCAGCCAGTTCACCGGCGCCGAAATGCTGGCGCAGAAGTACAATCTCTCGAAGGACGAGCTCGACGCGTTCTCCTACAACAGCCATCAGAAGGCGATCGCAGCGACGCAGGCCGGCAAGTTCAAGGACGAGATCATCCCGCTGAAGATCACCCGCGCCGACGGCTCGACCGACATCCACCACATCGACGAAGGCATCCGCTTCGACGCCACGCTCGACGGCATCAAGGGCGTGAAGCTGATCAACGAGAACGGCGGTCGCCTTACCGCCGCCAGCGCCAGCCAGATCTGCGACGGCGCCTCCGGCGTCATGATCGTCAACGAGCGGGGCCTGAAGGCCCTCGGCCTCCAGCCAATGGCCCGCGTCCATCATATGACCATGGTGGCGAGCGACCCGGTGATCATGCTGGAAACGCCGCTGCCGGCAACGGAGCGCGCACTTCAGAAGTCCGGCATGAAGATCGACGACATCGACCTGTTCGAGGTCAACGAAGCCTTCGCCTCGGTGCCGGCATCCTGGCTGAAGACCACCGGCGCCGATCCGGCGCGGCTCAACGTCAACGGCGGCGCCATCGCGCTCGGCCATCCGCTCGGAGGCTCCGGCACCAAGCTGATGACCACCCTGCTCTACGCGCTGAAACAAAATAACAAGCGCTACGGCTTGCAGACGATGTGCGAAGGCGGCGGCATGGCCAACGTCACCATCGTCGAGCGGCTGTAAGCGAGCGAATAGCACTCCAACAAGCGCAGCGTCGTCCCCGCCTTCGCGGGGACGACGGCTTATTACCTGTCTGTTGCAACGCCATTCAATCAGCCTAGAGCTGCCCCAATCCGCCGACAATATCCATCAGGAAACGCCCAAGGACTTCTCCGTGACCCACCCGTCGCACTACGCCAAGACCCAGCCCGACAAGATTGCCTATCAGATGGCCGGCACCGGCAAGGCCATTACCTATCGCGAACTCGACGAACTCTCCAATCAGGGCGCGCACCTGTTCCGCTCGCTCGGCCTCAAGGCTGGCGATCACATCGCCTTCCTGCTGGAAAACCGGCTGGCGTTCATGGAGATCTGCTGGGCCGCGCAGCGCGCGGGTCTCTACTACACCGCGATCAGCCGCTACCTGAAGCAGGACGAGATCGACTACATCGTCAAGGATTGCGGCGCGAAAGTCGTGATCACTTCGCCGCAATGCGCGTCGCAGATCGCTGGCCTCGTCAGCGATGCACCCGGCGCTCCTGTGTTCTACATGCTCGACGAGCCGTTGCCGGGTTTCCGTTCGTGGGTGAAGGAGGCTGAAGAAGCTCAGCCGAAAACGCCGATCGCCGATGAAGTCGCGGGCTACGACATGCTCTATTCATCCGGCACCACCGGGCGACCGAAAGGCATCAAGCGCGCCCACGAATACGGCCCGATCGACGTGCCGAACCCGTTCCTGAAATTCCTCTGCGCCAACATGTGCGGCATGGGACAGGACAGCATCTATCTGTCGCCGGCGCCGCTCTATCACGCGGCTCCGCTGCGCTTCAACATGATGGCGATCACGCTCGGCGGCACCTCGATCATCATGGAGCATTTCGACGCCGAGGAATTCCTCAAGCTCGTCGAGAAGTACAAGATCACGCAGTCGCAACTGGTGCCGACCATGTTCGTGCGCATGCTGAAGCTGCCTGACGAGGTGCGCGCGAAGTACGACGTCTCGACGCTGAAGGGCGCGATCCACGCCGCCGCGCCCTGCCCGGTCGAGGTCAAGGCCAGGATGATCGAGTGGTGGGGTCCGATCCTGATCGAATACTACGCCGGCTCCGAGGGCAACGGCGTCACCGTCTCGGATTCGAAGCAGTGGCTCAGCCATCGCGGCACCGTTGGCAAGGCGGTGGTCGGCTCGCTGAAAATCCTCGACGAAGACGGCAATGAGGTGCCGGTCGGACAGATCGGCCAAGTGTACTTCGCCGATGCGCCGGTATTCACCTATCACAACGATCCGGAGAAGACGCAGCGCGCCTTCAACGACAAGGGATGGTCGACGCTGGGCGACGTCGGCTACGTCGACGACGAAGGCTTCCTCTATCTCACCGACCGCAAGTCCTACATGATCATTTCCGGCGGCGTGAACATCTATCCGCAGGAAACCGAGGACGTGCTGATCACTCACCCCGCCGTCGCGGACGTCGCGGTGTTCGGCGTGCCGAACGAGGAGATGGGCGAGGAAGTGAAAGCCGTGGTGCAGCCGCACGACATGGCGAAGGCGGGCAAGATGCTTGAGGGCGAGTTGATCGCCTACTGCCGCGAACGGCTGTCGGCGATCAAGTGCCCGAAGAGCATCGACTTCGCCGCCGAACTGCCGCGCACGCCCACCGGCAAACTGGTGAAGCGCCACCTGCGCGAGAAGTACTGGCCGAAGAAGGCGTGAGCCTTCTGAGCGGGAGACTCGCCACCCGTCTGACGAGAATTCGGTTATGCGGATTCACAGCGTGAAAATCGTCGTCCCCGCGAAGGCGGGGACCCATACGCCGCAGCGGCTCGACTCCATCCAAGAAGGCGAAACAACCTTACACAACTAGTGCCAGGGGTTATGGGTCCCCGCCTTCGCGGGGACGACGCTGAGGTTGCTTGATTTCCATGTTATTCATTGCAGCACCTCTCGAAAAAAGCCCGCCTCCACGGCGGGCTTTCGTTTTACGCAACGCCATTCAACTCGATGCGCCTCACGCCAGCGGCACGCCGTAGTAATCATTCACCGCGCGCGCCCGGCCGGGATCGCCCCAGTTCCAGTCCTTGTCGCTGGCGTATTTCGGCGCGTCCTTGATCTGCTTCTCGGTGATCATGGTCTGATACCCGCCGAGATCCTTGTTATACTTCAGCGACTGCCACGGCAGCGGGTAGTGATCGTTGCCAAGCCCCATGAATCCGCCGAAGCCGAGCACCGCGTACGACACGCGCCCACTGGGCTTGTCGATCATCACGCGTTCGATGGAACCGATTTTCTCACCATCGGCGCCATAGACGTTGGTTCCCTCGACCTTGTCGCTGCCAATCAGATTGCCTTGTTCCTTCGCTTCGATACCCATGCAAGTCCTCCATGCTTCATACAGAAACAACGGAAGCCCACAGCGAACGTTCCCGCTGCCGGGCGCGACACATCCACCCGGCCAACGCACGATCTTCGCGACGGTGTTCCCGCGCTTGACGCGCGCACCCTACCCGCACAATGCTGCGCCGCTGTCGCGCCCTTCGACGGACGTCTCCGTCGCCTTGAATGATCGCCATGTTCGAGTCCCGGCTCCTTACCAAGCTCGCCGCCGCCGCATCGGTGATCGGCCATCTCGCCCTGCTGGTTGCTGTTCTGCACTATGCCGGCGTCCGTCCGTTCCAGACCGAAAGCGCCAAGGCCATCACCGTTGATCTGGTCGACCCGGATGAGGCCAAGCCGCCGGAACAAGCCGCCAAACCGCTTGAGCCGGAGCCGACGCTGCCGGACCTGAAACCCTCGGTCGAAACCTCGCATCCGCAAGCGCCGCAAGCATCTTCGCCACCGCAGCAACAGGCCATGCCGCAGCCTCAGCCGGAGCAACACGCCAACGCGCCTCAAGCCGCGCCACAGCAACAGCAACAGTCGCAATCACATCCGCCGCCTCAAGCGGCGCCTTCATTCAAACCGCCAGAGCCCGATCTCACCGTGAAGTACGGCGTAATGCTGGGGCTTCCGGATTCCGACGGCAAAAGCGACTTCGACGCAGCCGCTGCCGACAGCGCCAAGGTGGACTCGGTCAACATCGCTGCCTTCCGCCGCCACCTGAAAACCTGTTCGGCAATGCCGGACACCATCACCGCATCCGATGACGTATGGATCAAGCTGCGCGCCGTCTTCGCACCGAATGGTCGCCTCGCAGCGCCGCCGGTCCTGATCGAAGGCAAGGCCTCACCCAAGGCCATCGCGCTGGCGCACGGCGCGATCGCCGCGCTGCAAGCCTGCCAGCCCTACGCGATGTTGCCCGCCGACAAATACAACGAGTGGAAAGTGCTCGACCTCGAATTCTCGCCGAAGGATTTTACTCAAGGATAGGAATGGCTGCCCCGCGCGACGTAACCGCGACATGCCGCCCCGTTCTTGCATGTGGAGCGGGAACTGGCATCATCCCGACGCCATCATCAAGCACGGGAGAAAATCTTGGCCGCATCGCAATGGAGCTTCAAGTCCGCCGCCGACATGTCCGCCGCCCTTGCCGCGAAGAAGGTCTCCGCCGTCGAACTGGCGCAAGACACCATTGCGCGTATCCAAAAGCACGACGGCAAGATCAACGCGGTCTGCGTCCGCGATTTCGAACGCGGGCTTGAGGCCGCCCGGGCCGCCGATGCGGCGCTGGGACGCGGCGAGAAGAAGCCGCTGCTCGGCATTCCGATGACGGTGAAAGAGTCCTTCAACGTCGCCGGGCTGGCGACGACATGGGGCTACCCGCAGCACAAGGACTTCAAGGCGGCCGAAGACGCGCTGCCTATCACGCGCGTGAAAAATGCCGGCGGCGTCATCCTCGCCAAGACCAACGTGCCGATCTCGCTTGGCGACTGGCAGAGCTATAACGAGGTCTATGGCGTCACCAACAACCCTTACGATCTCGGCCGCACGCCGGGCGGATCGTCCGGCGGTTCGTCGGCGGCGCTGGCCGCCGGTTACGGCGCTCTGTCGCTCGGCTCCGACATCGGCGGCTCGCTGCGCGTGCCGGCGTTTCATTGCGGCGTCTACGCACACAAGCCGACCTACGATCTCTGCGCGCTGCGCGGCCACGTCGGGCCGCCCAATCCGCCGCTGCCGTTCACGCGCGATCTTTCGGTGATCGGGCCGATGGCGCGCAGCGCCGCCGATCTCGGCATGTTACTGGACGTCATGGCCGGACCCGATCCGATCGATGCCGGGGTCGCTTATCGGCTGTCGCTGCCGGCTCCGCGCCATCCCGATTTCAAGGGATTCCGCGTGCTGGTGCTCGACAATCATCCGCTGCTGCCGACCTGCACGTCGATCAAGGAAGCGATCGACAAGCTCGCGGACAATCTCGAGAAGCTCGGCGTCGGCATCACGCGCGAAACGCCGCTGTTGCCGGACCTCGCCGCCTCGTCGCGGCTTTACATGCGGATGCTGATGTCGTTCCTGGCCGGCGCGTTTCCGCCGGAAACCTATGCCGCCGCACAGGTCGCCGCCGCCAAACTCGCGCCGAGCGACATGAGCCTCGCCGCCGAGCGGCTGCGCGGCATCACGCTCAGCCATCGCGACTGGGTGATGGCCGACGGCGGGCGCACGCGGCTGCGCGCGCAATGGCGCGACCTCTTCAAGAAATTCGATGCGGTGATCTGTCCGATCATGCCGATCCCGGCCTATCCGCACGATCATTTGCCGGATCAGGAGCAACGCCGCATCATGATCGACGGCAAGGCTTATCCCTACGTCGATCAACTGGTGTGGCCCGGCATCGCCACGCTGCCCGGCCTGCCGGCAACCGCGATCCCGCTCGGCCTCGACAAGGACGGCCTGCCGCTCGGCGCGCAGATCGTCGGGCCATGGCTCGAGGATCACACGCCGATCCGCCTCGCCTCGCTGATCGAGCGCGAGTTCGGCGGCTTCACACCTCCGCCGATGTTCAAGGATTGAAATCAAAGCAGGCATAGTTCGGTCGCCGCCGTACCATGTCCTTGCCTCACGCGGCTATCGTCATCGCATCAGGACATCTCACGCATTGCATATCCGGGAGCGACAGGCATGAGCACCGACATCGAGCAACTGACGCAGCTCAATCGCGATTACATCAGTTCGGTGCAGAACGGCGACGTGAAGCGCTTCGACGAAATTCTCGCGCCAGAATTCTACTGCTCCAATCCCGACAAGACGCTCATCGACCGCGCCGGCTTTCTCGCGCAGACGGCACGGCCGGTGACGATCCGCGATCTCGAAGCGCATGACGTGATGATCCGTGTGATGGGCGATTTCGCCATCATCCACGCCCGCACCAGCTACACTACTGCCGATGGTACAGCGGCGTCGGGACGCTACACCGACTGCTGGGCGCGGCAGAACGGCAAATGGCTCGCGGTGTCGGCGCACGTATCGCGGTGAGGCGGCTGTAGTCCACGCAACCAACCTCTCATCCGTCATGGCCGGGCTTGTCCCGGCCTTCCACGCACTTCAAGTAGAGACGTCATTAAGAACGTGGATGCCCGGGACAAACCCGGGCATGACGAAAGCCAATAGCACTGCGAACGCATCGCAGCGTCAACGCTACGCATCGAACATGATGACGCTGCGCACGGTCTTGCCGGCCTTCATGGCGGCGAAACCCTCGTTGATCTCCGACAGTTTCAGCTTGGCTGAAATCCAGTCGTCGAGGTGCAGCTTGCCGCGCATGTAGAATTCGACGAGGCGCGGCATGTCGACACGGAAATGGTTGGAGCCCATCGACGAGCCCTGAATCCGGCGCTCGCGCAGGAAGTCGAAGCCGTGCAGTTCGATCTTCTGGCCAAACGGCACCATGCCGACGATGGTGGCGGTGCCGCCCTGCGCCAGCATGGCGAAGGCCTGCTCGGAGGTGTCCTTGCGGCCGAGCATCTCGAACGCGTGGTTGACGCCGCCGCCGGTCAATTCCTTGACCTGCTGCACCACGTCGCCGTTCGCCGGATCGACGATGTCGGTGGCACCGAGCTTGGTGGCGAGTTGCAGCTTCGCCGGATTGTTATCGATGGCGATGATGCGGCCGGCGCCGGCGATCGCCGCGCCGTTGATGCCGGCCATGCCGACACCACCGCAGCCGATCACCGCGACGGTCTCTCCCGCTGTCACCTTCGCGGTATTCACCACCGCGCCATAGCCTGTGATGACACCGCAGCCGATCAGCGCCGCCAGTTCGAGCGGCATGTCCTTGCGGATTTTGACGATGGCGTTTTCGTGCACCAGCATCTGCTCGGCGAACGACGACAGGTTGAGGAACTGGTTGAGCTTCTCGGAGCGCGCCCACGACAGGCGGTTGGACTGCCCCGGCAGCATCTTCACCGTGGTGTCGGTGCACAACACCGGACGGCCGGTCGAGCAATAGTCGCAGGTGCCGCAGAACACCGAGAGGCAGGTGACGACATGATCGCCCGGCTTCACGTACGTCACGTCGGAGCCGACCTGCTCAACCACGCCGGCGGATTCATGACCCAGCACCACCGGCAGCGGATGCGGATACAGCCCCTCCATGAAGTGCAGATCAGAATGACACAGCCCGGCGACGGTGGTGCGGATCAGCACCTCGCGCGGTCCCGGCTTCTGGATGCTGATCTCCTCGACCTGCAACGGCTTGTTCACTTCATAGAGAACGGCGGCCTTCATCGAGCACTCCCCGATTGTTGATTGTTATATCGACGCGACGGCTCAGGCGGCTGTCAGAAGCTCGCCCGCCTCCGCCATGCCGAGCGTATCATCGCCGAGCAGATGCTCGACAATCTTGCGTTCAGCACCTGTCGTCATCAGCTTGAACGGGTCGTTCGGCGTCAGCCGATGGTCGATCACCGCGCGCGCCAGCAGCACGCGTCGCGCATCGCCCCGCGCCGCATGGATGCGCGCGCCTTCCCAGGTCATCGCCACCGCACTCGCCACCTGATAGAGCGTCGAGGTGGCGCGGCGCGCGTCGGCCTCGTTCTCGGAATGGCGCGCGACCTCGCGGGCGAAATCGATCGCCTTGTCGGTGAGGCCGTGCAGCTTGTCGCGCCACGCCTGCGGCACGCCCGCGCTGTCATCGAGCCGCGCATGCAGATCGGCGCCGAGCGCGGATTCCGCGCCGTGGCGGGCGACCGCGCGCGTCAGCGCATCGAGCGCGACGATGTTGCCGGTGCCTTCCCAGATCGAGCCGAGATGGGCATCGCGGAGCAATCGCGGCGTGACGAATTCCTCAATGTAGCCGACGCCGCCGCGCATCTCCATGGCGTCGCCGCACACCTTGCGCGCGTCGCGGGTGGCGCGGAATTTCAACGTCGGCGTCAGGATGCGCAGCAGCGCGGCGGCATCCTGGCTACCGCCCTCGGCGCGATCGAGCGCATCCGCCGTAATAAAACTCATCGACAGCCCCTGCTCCACCGCCAGCAAGATCTTCATCAACTGCCGCCGCGCCAGCGGCAGATCCGAAATACGCTGCCCGAATACGATGCGGCCGCGCGCCACCGCCATCGCGTCATGCCAGGCGCGCCGCATCAGCGCGGTGGATTTCACGCCGTTCGACAGCCGCGACGAATTCACCATCTCGGCCATCTGCACGAAGCCGCGATCGAGCCGCCCGACCGAATAGGCAATCGCGCCTTCCAGCTTGATCTCGCCCGACGCCATCGAGCGGGTGCCGAGTTTGTCCTTCAGCCGCACGATCCGGTAGTGGTTCTGCGAACCGTCGTCGAGGAAACGCGGCATCAGGAACAGGCCGACGCCACGCGTGCCCGGTCCCGCGCCGTCCGGCCGCGCCAGCAGCATCACCACCTTGGCGTCGGCGTTGGAGCAGAACCACTTGTCGCCATGGAGCCGCCAGTGATCGCCTTCCTGCACCGCGCGCGAGGTGAGGCTGCCAACATCGGAGCCACCTTCCTTCTCGGTCATGAACTGGCCGCCTTGCGTCAGCTTGCTCATGTCAGTCTGCGTCAGGCCGTCGAGATACTTCGCCTTCAGCGCCTCGTCGCCGAAGCGCGACAACAGCTTCGCCGCGCCGTCGGTAACGTTGATCGGGCAGCCCATGCCGAATTCGCACTGATTGAACAGGAACGTAAAGGCGTGCTTCGCCGTCACCGGATAGGTCTCGGACCAGCCCAGAATGCCCTTGCGATGCGACATCGCGTGAATGCCGAACTCGCCGAACGCCGCGTTTTCCAGTTCGCGATAGGCCGGATGATATTCGATCGACTGCACGTCACGGCCGAACTTGTCGCGCGGATGCAGCACCGGGCCGTGGCGGTCGGCGATGCGGCCGCACTCGTCGAGCCGGCCACCGACCAAGCCGCCGAGCCGGTCGAGATGCGGCTCGATATGCTTGAACAGTTTTTCGGAGAGATGAATCCGCAACAGGTCCGCCAGCGACGGATCGGTGCGATAAAAATTGGTGCCGGTGGTGTCGGGCGCGATCAGATCGGATGCGATGGGCGTTTGAATATTCATGGCGGCCTCCGGCGACGAACTGTTTTGCCGATGATCATGCGCCTGTTAGACTGATGAATAAAGCCCCGCCGATGCAGGCGGCCATGCACGAGTCAAACGGGGTTCGGCGTGATTTTCCGCATCACGAAACAAGCATTCGCAGCCAGAACGGTGAGCCATGACAACGACCTCGCGATCCATCGACACCGGCACCAATGAACTGCTCTGCGAGGTGCGCGATCGCGTCGCGATCATCACGCTGAACCGGCCGGAGGCGCGCAATGCGTTGTCGGACCATCTGACGCCAGCGTTGCGCACCATGATCCGCGTTTGCGGCGAGGATGCCTCTATCGGCGCGCTGCTGATTACAGGGGCAGGCACCGCGTTCTGTTCCGGCGGCGACGTCAAGGGCATGGGCACCAACACGAACCCGGCGAAAGCGGCGATGTCGTCCGACGAACGGATCGCGGATCTGCAGGAACGGCAACGGCTGCTCACCGGTGCGCTGGTCGCGGTGCGCAAGCCGACCATCGCAGCGCTGCCCGGCCCCGCCGCCGGAGCCGGCCTCGCCATCGCGATGGCCTGCGACATCCGCATCGCGGCGGAGTCAGCGTTTCTCACCACCGGTTATATTCGCGTGGCACTAAGCGGCGATTACGGCATCGCCTGGCTGTTGACGCGGCTGGTGGGAACGTCGCGGGCGAGAGAGTTGATGTTTACGGGCGAGAAGGTCGATGCCAAACGCGCCGAAACCGTCGGTCTCGTCAATCGCGTGGTGCCGGATGCGAGTTTGCGCGACGAGGCCTTTGCGCTGGCGAAGTCGCTCGCGGAAGGTCCGGCGATCGCGTTGCGTTACATGAAGGACAATCTCGACGAAGCGCTGGCCTTCGACTTCGCCACCGCGCGCGATCACGAAGCGGTACGGCTGATCAAGTCGGCCGGGACCGCGGATCACCGCGAAGCGGTTTCCGCCTTCATCGAGAAGCGCAAGCCAGTGTTCGGGAAGGGCTAGAGCGATTGCGTTATGACGGAAACACCCAATCCGTCATGCCCGGGCTTGTCCCGGGCATCCACGTCTTAAAGTCTCGCAAGGACAAGAACGTGGATGGCCGGGACAAGCCCGGCCATGACGAGTCGTTGATTCCATCTGAGCGAAACCTGCGTTAGTTCGCCTCGACCACCATCTCCCGCCCATGCGCGCGCCAGCCGGCGCACGGCACTTCCGCTGCAAGATCGAGAGACTTCTCGAAGCGCACCAGTCGCCAGTCGCTCGGCAGCGCGGCGAAAGTGTAACCGGCCTTGCGCGCCAACGCCTGCATCGCATCGTTGGAGCGCAGCGTGTCACCGAAAATCGTCGACGCGCCGAGTGCCACGGCGCGGCATTGGAGATTGGACAACAGCACCGTGCCGATGCCCTGTCCCTGCAGGTGATCGTCGATCGACAGACCGAACTCGAAACGCGAAGCAACAGGATCGAACGCATAGCGCGCTTCGCCGATAATGGTCTCGACACCGCCGTTCTTCAGTGTCGCCAAAATCGCAAAGGCGTTGCCGCCGCTGTGCAGGGTCTTTTCCAGTTCGCTCGGCGGCAATTCGCCGATTGCCGCCAGAAAACGGTTGTAGCGCGAGTTCACCGACAGCCCGTGAAAATAGTGCTGCAAGGCAGCCGCATCGTCCGGTTCGACGAACCGCAATGTCATGGAGCGGCCGTCACGCAGCCTGACGATATCGATGTGTTGCGAAAGATCGCCGGGCCCAAGTACGGCGCCAACACGACGCAAGGTCTGATGCAAGGTGTTCGCCATGACGCGCTCCCGCACATCGCTAAGATAATTGGAGGCCAGCGCCCCGAGGTTGGCGGCGCCGGCGCGTTCTCGCTACTTGATCAAGCCCGCCAGAACGGCTTTTCGGCCTCCGCCAGCATTTCGCTCCACGAAATTCCAACATCGTGAAGATCGCGCTCGGTCCAATGCGCCAATTCGCGCCGCTGGATCTGCCGAGTCCGCCACGTGTGCAGCGTCTCGTTGACATGGGCGAGGAAACCTTCCTCATGATGATTTGTCATTGCTTCGTGATGACGAGTGGACATTTTCCATCTCCAAATCTAGCTTCTTGCCGTAAAATATCTGCCCGATCCGGAGTCCTGACAAACGACATGTTGTCCCGAAATACATGATATATATTCATGAATAAAAGTTCCGCAGTACCCCTCCGACTACCGTCCCTCAACGGCTTGCGGGCGTTCGAGGCCGCGGCGCGACATCTGTCCTTCACGGCGGCGGCGGCCGAACTGAACGTGACCCAGACCGCCGTGAGCCATCAGATCCGGCGGCTGGAACAGGAACTCGGAATCAAGCTGTTCGCCCGGCGGAATCGAACCATCGCGCTCACCGCCGAGGCGCAGGAATACCTTCCCCGTATCCGCGCCGCCTTCAACGATCTGCGGCTCGCCACCGCGCGGCTGCGGCAGAAGGACAACGACCGGGTGCTGACGGTCAGCACGCTGGCTTCACTGGCGGCGAAGTGGCTGCTGCCACGCCTCGTCGCGTTTCAGGAAACCCACCCCTCAATCGATGTCCGTATCACGACCTCGACCGAACTGGTTGATTTCAATAGCGGCGACGTCGATGCCGCGATTCGCTATGGACGCGGCAACTGGCCGGGCCTGCGCGCCGACTGGCTGATGGCCGACCGGATGTTTCCGGTGTGCAGCCCCGCGCTGCTGCAGGGCGAGCGGCTGCTGCGGCGGCCGGAAGACCTGCGCGACCATGTCCTGCTGCACACCAGCGGCGCCTCACGCGACGACTGGCGACTGTGGTTGACCGCCGCCGGGCTGCCGGCCGACCTGTCCGGCCACGGCGGCCTGACCTTCGACCTCAACTTCGTCACCGTGCAGGCCGCGATTGACGGCCACGGCGTCGCCATCGGCCGCACATCCTACGTACGCGACGATATCGCCAAGGGCCGTCTGGTGGTGCCGTTCGACATCACGTTGCCGCTCGATGCCGGTTTTTATCTGGTGTCGCCGGAAGATCGCGCCGACACGCCGAAGCTCGCGACATTTCGGCAGTGGCTGCTGGACTCGATCCGCGCCGCCGACAGCGGAATCTGACGCAGCCGAATACCATTCCTCCGCGAAAGTAACGCCCGGCCCGCATTCCGGCTGGCGCGCCCGCAGCGCTGTGCCATATTGTCGCACAAGTGATCGTCCCTGCGATCCGCCGGGACGCGCAAGAAACCGACGCAAGAACAATGGGGGAGCACGCCATGTCGCAATCGAATCCAGGCCAACCGGCACTGATCGGGTCCCGCATCGGCGCCATCCTGCGCGCGACCAGCGGCAACTTCCTTGAGCAGTTCGACTTCTTCCTGTTCGGCTTCTACGCCAGCGCGATCGCGAAGGCCTTCTTCCCCGCGCAAAACGAAACCGCGGCGCTGCTCAATACCTTCGGCGTGTTCTGGCTCGGCGCGTTGATGCGGCCGGTCGGCGCCATCGTGCTTGGCGCCTATATCGACCGCATCGGCCGCCGCAAGGGCCTGATCGTGACGCTGGCGATCATGGCGGCGGGAACGGTCACCATCGCGTTCTGTCCGAGCTACGCCACCATCGGCGTCGCGGCGCCGATCATCGTGCTGATCGGCCGCTTGCTGCAAGGCTTCTCCGCCGGCGTCGAACTCGGCGGCGTGTCGGTCTATCTCGCGGAGATTTCGACGCCCGGCAATCGCGGCTTCTACACCTCGTTCCAGTCGTCGAGCCAGCAGGTCGCGATCTTTGTCGCCGCCATCATCGGCTTCATCCTGAGCGAGATGATGCCGGCGGACATGGTGGCGAGCTGGGGCTGGCGCATTCCGTTCTTTATCGGCTGCCTGATCATTCCGTTCCTGTTCTTCCTGCGACGCACGCTGGAGGAAACGCCGGAATTCCTGGCGATGAAGAAGCACCCGACGGCGAGCGAGGTGTTCGCATCCGCACTGGCCAACTGGCGCATCGTCGTGCTCGGGATGATGATCGCCGTGCTCACCACGACGACGTTCTATTTCGTTACCGTCTACACGCCCACCTTCGGCAAGACCGTGCTGAAACTGTCGACGCAGGATGCGCTGCTGGTGACGCTGCTGGTGGCCGTGACCAACTTCATCTGGAATCCGGTCGGCGGCGCATTGTCAGACCGCGTCGGTCGCAAGCCGGTGCTGATCACCATCGCCGTGCTGTCGCTCGTCACCGCCTATCCGGCACTGCACTGGCTGGTTGCCGCGCCAACCTTCGGCAAGATGCTGGCGGTGGAAATGATGTTCTCGTTCTACTTCGGCGTCTACAGCGGCACCATGCTCGGCTGTCTCGTCGAAATCGTACCGAAGCACGTGCGCACCACCTGCTTCTCGATGGCATTCGCGCTGGCGGCTGGCCTGTTCGGCACCTTCACCCCGTTCGCGGCGACATGGCTGATCCAGCGCACCGGCGACAAGGCCTCGCCGGCCTATTGGCTGATGTGCGCGGCGGCGCTCGGCATCATCGCGGCGGCGACGGTCTATCGCGGCGGCCGCGCGATGGAAACACGAGAGGTCGCCGCGACGACTTGAGAGGACGCGGAATCAACGCCGCGTCAGCCACGCGAAAATCCATCCCGTGGCGAGACCCATGGCGCCACCGACGATCTTGACGCTGGCATCGAACAGCCGGCCATGGCGCGACGGCTCCAGCAGTTGAAACGCTTCGAGCAGGATCGCCGCGCCGATCACCACCACCGCCGCCAGCACGATGTGGCGCGGATAGGCCGCACCAAACAGCGTGCCCACCACCGCGAATGCCACCAGTCGTTCGAGTCGCGGCGAGAAGCCGGTCTCCGGCCTGACCCAGATCGGCCCCACGGTGACGAACGCGATGTAACCGAGGCACAGCCACGCCATGATACGCGTGAGGCGGCGAAAGGCGGGGCTTTGCAAATCCATGACCTGATCAATCCGGGAGATAGACGACGTGAGAATAACAATGCCGCACCTGTTATGACGGTGCGCGCCGGCTTTGCAACCGGGCAGCCCTCACTTCCGCGTCATGTGAGGCCATGCTGTCACCCACGATGAATGTGGTTAACAGCACGACGACATGGACCTGTACCGTGTCGCGCCGGATTTCGGTCGCGCATCACCCGCAACCGGGCTACGATCATGCAATCCCATACCTTCGGAGCCAATCGTCCTCCCATGCCGATCGATCCCATTGCCCTGTCGCGCGAGTTGATCGCATTCAACACCGTCAACCCGCCCGGTCAGGAATTGGCCTGCATCAGGCATCTCGAGCGCATTCTCGCCGGCGCCGGACTTGAGACGTCGATCCAGACCTTCGCGCCGGATCGCGCCAATCTGGTTGCGCGCATCAAAGGCAACGATAGCAGGCTGCCGCTGTGCTTCACCGGTCACGTCGACACGGTCCCGCTCGGCAACGCGCCGTGGAGCGTCGACCCGTTCGCCGGCGAGATCATCGACGGCAAGCTCTATGGCCGCGGCAGCACCGACATGAAATGCGGCGTCGCCGCCTTCGCCGCGGCAATATGCAACACCGCCGACAAGCTACGCGGCAACGGCGGCGTGTTGCTGGCGATCACCGCCGGCGAGGAGATCGGCTGCGAGGGCGCATTCGAAATGGCCAAGGCGGACATTCTCGGCAAGGCCGGCGCGCTGGTGGTGGCGGAGCCGACATCGAACGTCGCCGTGGTCGGCCACAAGGGCGCGCTGTGGCTCAAGCTGATCACCAAGGGCGTCACCGCGCACGGCTCGATGCCGCATCTCGGCGTCAACGCCGCCTACAAGGCGGCGCGCGCCATCGCGCTGCTTGAGAAATTCCAATTCAACGTCGCGCCGCATCCGCATCTCGGCCCGCCGACGCTCAACGTCGGCACCGTGCACGCCGGGCTCAACACCAATTCGGTGCCGGACCGCGCCGAGATCGGTCTCGATATTCGCAGCATTCCAGCGCTCCCGCATGACCGCATCAAGGAACAGCTCGCCGCCGAACTCGGCGACGACGTCGAGATCGAAACCATCGTCGATGTCGGCGCGGTGTGGAGCGAACCCGCGACGCCGTGGATCAAGCATGTGGTGAAGAGCGCCGAAGACGCGCTCGGCGAAAGTTTCGGCGCGGCACCGCGCACCGCGCCTTACTTCACCGATGCCTCGGTGCTGACGCCCGCGCTCGGCAATCCGCCGACCATCATTCTCGGCCCCGGCGAAGCCGGCAAGGCACACCAGACCGACGAATATTGCGCGGTCGATCTCATTCACAAGGCTACCGACATCTACGCGAAGCTGGCGGCGGACTGGGTGCGTTAGTACCCGCGCGCGATATCGACGACATTTTGCAGCGGCTCGCCGGCCTCGAGCCGCGCGATCTGCTTGGCCACATAGACCGAGATCGCATCGGCATCGGTATCGGCGGCGTTGTGCGGCGTGACGACGACGCGGGGATGAGTCCACAACGGGCTGTCCACCGGCAACGGTTCGGTCTCGAACACGTCGAGCGTTGCGGCGAGCAAGGTGCCGTCGTCGAGACATGACAGGATATCGGCCTCGACCTGCAAGCCGCCACGCCCCGCATTGATCAGCACCGGGCCGCCGAGCGGCGAATTGCGCGCCAGCTTTTCAAACAGCCGCCGGTCGAGGATGTGTCGCGTGTCCGGCGTCAGCGGCAACAGGCACACCAGGATGTGCGTCTTCGCCAGAAACGGCGCGAGGCCGTCGCGGCCGCTGAAGCATTCGACGCCGTCGATCGTCTTCGCACTATTGCTCCAGCCCGCCACGCGAAAGCCGATGCGACGCAGCACCTCGGCCGCGTCGCGGCCCAGCGTGCCGAGCCCCATCATGCCGACGGTGACGGCACCGGCGGCCCATTGCGCACCGGGTTGCCACAACTTGCGCGCCTGATCGTCACGCAACGAAAGCTGCTGCCGGTGATGCATCAGCACATGCAGCACGACATACTCCGTCATGCGGCCGGTGAGATCGTCCACCGCGACGCGCACGATCGGCACCTTCGGCAAGGTCGGGTCCGCCATCAGCGCATCGACGCCGGCGCCGAGATTGAAGACGGCGCGCAGATTGCGGAATGCGGCCAGCACGCCCGGCTGAGGTTTCCACACGGCGGCATAATGCACGTCGTCCGGATCGGCGATCTGTTCGGGCAGCAGCACGACCTTGCGGCCGCCCCCGACAGCGTTGAAGCGCTCGACCCAGCGCTGCGGCGACCAGTTGTCGGCGCCGCCCTGAATCGACAGAACGAGTGTGCCTTTGCTCATGCCCGCGTCGTCTTCTTTGATTTGAGGTTTTCAGGATGCTTCGGGAACCGAGGCATGCGGCGGCGCAGCGCGACGCCGCACCAAAATGCAAAACTAGCTCTTGCAAATGGGCTACCGCAAGCCGACGCTGTTGTGGCACGATGGCCTCGCGCGCCTTCACCGGCCGCAGGACACATCGACAATCGCGCTGCCGTCGCGCAACACGCGGCGACAGGGCAAGGATACGTGAATCGTGATCAAGGCTTCCGATATTCTGATTGCCAGACGCGCCGATACCAAAGCGCGCGCCGATTTTCCGACCTGGCGAATGATGGCCAAACTCAACGCCACCAGTTCGCTGTCGAGCGAAGCACAGGCGTTTCTGGCGGAATACGAGAAGCGGCTCAAGGAAATGAGCGAGGCCGAGGCGACCGAGGCCACGATTCAGGCGATCTATCGCAGCTACTATGCCGAAATGGGTGGCGCCGGCACCGCGCCCGACGCCAGCATCGCCCATCCGAAAACCCACCTGAAGGGCGCCCCCCCGGCTGCCCCGGCAAACGCCGGCCCACGCGACACCGCCGAAACGCCGCCAGACAACGTCATTGCATTGCAGCAAGCGCGCCGCGCGCAATCGAAGCCGGCAGCAGCCGCGTCAGCGCAAAAGCCCCGTCTGCCGGTGGCGTTGATATTCATCTGCCTCATCATCATCACCGTTGGGCTGCGCTACCTGCTCTAGACAGCCGATCCCGGTGACGACCGCTGCCGCGCCAGGCGGCGCGTGATGCCGTCCGCGTTTTAACTTCACATTTCCGGCGCGCGGGCGGACGATCGCTTGCTTCACACGCGTCAAAATCGACTTCAAGACACCACAAGGATACGACGATGGGCTGGTCGAACATCTCCCTTCCCGCCATGCAGATCGAAGCCCATTTCGGCGACCGGCTGATCCCCCTGTTCCAGCAGCGCCCGCGCAGCGTCTGGGAGATGATCGAGGCCGCCGGCCGGCGCAACCCGGACGGCGAGGCTATTGTGTTCGGCGACGAGCGGTTGAACTGGCGCGAAACGGTGCGACGCTCCTCGGCCATCGCCGCCGGCCTCAAGGACCTCGGCCTGCAACCGGGCGACCGCCTCGCCGTGCTGGTCGGCAACCGCACCGAATTCGTGCTGACGCTCTATGCCGCCGCCCAACTCGGCCTGATCGCGGTACTGCTCTCCACCCGGCTGCAAAAGCCGGAAGTCGCTTACATGCTCAACGACTGCGGCGCGGCGGCCATCATCTTCGACACCGCATTGGCAAACCGCCTGCCGGACACCAGTGATGTACCCGACCTGCGCCACCGCATCGCGGTGGGCGACACGGCCACGACGCCCACGCTGGCGCAACTGACGGAGCGACCGCCACTCGCCGCCGCCGCACAGGTGGCCGAGGACGACACCGCGATGATCATGTACACCTCCGGCACCACCGGGCGACCGAAGGGCGCGATGCTGTCGCATGGCAACATCATCCACTCGGCAATGATCTATGAAGCGTGCATGGAACTGGCGCCGACCGACCGCTCCATCGCCGCGGTGCCGCTCGCCCATGTCACCGGCGTCATCGCCAACGTCATGGCGATGGCGCGCTGCGCCGGCGCGCTGATCATCGTCGCCGAATTCAAGGCCGCCGATTATCTGCGGGTCGCGGCGCGCGAGCGCGCGACGCAGACCATCATGGTGCCGGCGATGTACAACCTCTGCCTGCTGCAAGCCGATTTCGACAGTTACGATCTCTCGTCGTGGCGGATCGGCGGCTATGGCGGCGCGCCAATGCCAAGCTCCACCATCGAGAAACTGGCGCAGAAAATCCCCGGCCTGAAACTGATCAACGCCTACGGCGCCACCGAGACAACCTCACCCTCGACGATCATGCCTCCGGCCTTTACCGCGACGCATAGCGACAGCGTCGGCCTGCCCTGCCCCGGTGCCACCATCGTGGTGATGGACGATGCCGGCCGCGAGGTGCCGCGCGGCGATGTCGGCGAATTATGGATTCACGGCGGCTCGGTGATCAAAGGTTATTGGAACAAGCCGGAAGCCACCGCCGAAAGCTTTACCGGTGGATTCTGGCATTCCGGCGATCTCGGCTCCATCGACGAGCAGGACTTCGTGCGGGTGTTCGACCGCAAGAAGGACATGATCAATCGTGGCGGCCACAAGATCTATTCGGCGGAAGTGGAATCGGTGCTCGCCAGTCACGCCGACGTGGTGGAAAGCGCCATCATCGCCAAACCGTGCCCGGTGCTCGGCGAGCGCGTCCACGCCGTCGTGGTCACCCGCAATCCCGCGCTCGACGTCTCGGCGCTGCGTGCCTGGTGCGCCGCGCGCCTCTCCGACTACAAGGTGCCGGAAACCGTCACCGTGAGCACCGATCCTCTCCCGCGCAACGCCAACGGCAAGGTGCTGAAGAAGCAGTTGCGCGAGGTGTTGTTGCGGGAATTGGCATAGAAAAGATTCGTGCGAGGCTTCGCGGGAATCGTCCCCGCCTGTGCGGGGACGATTCTTCGTCATGGTCGGATTTATTCCGGCCATCCACACTTGCTTGCTGACGTGTCTTTTAAGACGTGGATGGCCGGGACAAGCCCGGCCATGACGGAAACACTAACGTCATTGCAATGACGGCCGATATCGACGTCTTCGTCTTCACCGCACCCGCTTCACCGGTGCCGACAGCCGGTCGGTGCGGTCGCGTTCGGTGAGATCGACCACGGTGGCCATCGGCGCGACCAGTTCGTAGACATAGCTGACATCGGTGAAGTAACGCTTGGCGCTGCCGCCGAGCGCTTCCGGCGCGACGCGGTCGAGCAGGATCACACCGAACTCGCTGTCGGGGCGGCGGGTGGCGGCGCTGGTGTTGAACTCTTCCCAGCGGAAATGAAAGATCGCGTCGCGCGGATCGCCTTCCACTGTCCACTGCGCCACCACGTGCGGATGCTTGCCCACCAGCGACAGTCCCTCGTCGGTGTGCGAGGCCAGCTCGAAGAACAGCAGCGACAAGCTTTGCGCGGCGCGAGCGCTGACGGAAATATCAGGTCCGTTCACCGCGATGCGGTCGGCGTTGGGGATGGCGCGCGCCTCGAACAGGCCCTTCAGCGGCACACCCTGCCAGCGGCTTTCGCTGAGCAGTGACACCACGTTGGACATCGCGTGGATGCGCCCGATCAGCAGATCGCGCGCGACGTCGATGTCCGCGCCGTGCCGCATGGTGCGGGTGACGATCGACTGGATCACCGCGAGAATGTTTTTGACGCGGTGATTGAGTTCATCGATCACCGCCGTCAGCCGGTGCTCGAAGCCGATCCGCATCCGGATTTCGCGGCTCATGCGCACGTTGTTGTAGGCGATGTAACCGAACAGCCCGCAGATGATCGCGGTGAGCGCGAAGCCGATCGCCGCCACCACCGCCGCCAATTCAAGCGCGCGTTGCTCGGTATTGGTTTTGGAATAATAAGCCAGTTGCCAGTCGCGCCCGCCGAAAGTCACGGTCCGCACCACCGGCGGCGGCGCGGCGGTGATGCCGTCATCCGCCGGCTGCACCTGCGGACGGGCGACGATCCGATCATTCTGATCGACGATCAACTCGGTTCCCTTGCTGGCCGGACTGCGCAGCGCGATGGAGAATAACGACATCTCGTCGTTGGTCAGCATCAGCGGCGCGAGTTCATAGGAGAACGTGATAAAGCCGATCGGCTGTCCGGTATTCTCCTGCAACACCGGCGTCGCCAGCACCACGCCGACCGGGCCGTTCGGCCGCAACAGCGGCAGCGGCGCGGAGGCCGCCGGCTGCTTCGTCTCCAGCGCCTGTTGCAACATCGCCTTCAGCACCGGCTGGTCGTCGAGTTCGCGCCCGGGAAAACCCTCGGTCTCGCCGTTGCGCGGCTCGACATCCATCAGCACGTCAAGCGGGCCGTCGAGCGCGGCGGGATCGAGCGGCTTGTCGTTGAAACTGCGAATGTCCGGGTTCGGGAAACCGGCGCCTTGCAGTTCGGCCTGGGCTTGCGGCAGTTCGCCCGGCTGCAACCGCGCGATCCAGCCCGCCACCATGAAATCGGTCTTGAAGGCGTAGATCGAGGTGCGCAGCGGCTTCAGCATGTTGGCCTTGGTCACCGTCGGCGAATGAAACAGGCCGGACGAAACCCGCGCCAGCAGTTCGCGCTCGGTGAGGCGATCCTGGACCAGGCTGGCGTTGACGTCGATGGCGCGCGACAGCGCGATGCGATTGACCGTCAATTCCTGATCGTGGGCGCGATACGCGGCGAGGCCTGAGAGCAGCATCCCCAGCAGCGCGATGAACCCGATAATGAACCCCAGCCTGACCACGCGCTCACTCGAAAATGCAGTCGATCAAAATCCGTCCGCCGCGATATCCGTCCATGTTGATATCCGGCTCGAAGCCGGCCCCTTGCCGATCCGGCCTCGCCGGCGCGATTGCCGGCCGCGGCCGAGCCAAGCTGGAATGATGACAACCATGCGACGCGTCAATGGTTCCGCCCCGCCGCAACGGCGGAGCGGCCGGGCGCGAACGATCAGAATTTCTCGACCTTGCCGTCGGAAATGATCTCGATCTCGGTCGGCGATTCCTTCAGCGGCGCCGACAGTGCCCGCCACGTCTTCATGTGCGGCGCGCGGCCGTGGGCGTTGAGGTCCTCGCGCGAGGCCCAACGCTCCACCACCACGAACAGGTTGGGGTCATGAATGCTGACGTGGTTCTCATAGGAGATACAGCCCTGCTCCTGCCGTGTGGCGGCGACGCAGTCCTTGGCTCCGGCGATAAAGGCGTCGCGGCCTTCCGGCTTCACGCGGGTGGTGGCGATGACATAGATCATGCGGGTGCTCTCCAGGTTCGCAAGTCACGCATTACAAGCCGCGCGGTTAACGGACGTCGACCTTGGCCGGCGTGATGATCTCGATCTTGGCCGGCGCGCTCAGGCACTTGACGGCAATGCGGCCGAATGCCCGCATGTGGTCGCTCTTGCCGTGCGGCCCCATCGCCTCGACGCTCTCCCACTGCTCGACGAAGACCATCCGGGTGGGGTCGGTGACGCTCTCGTGCATGTCGTAGGCGATGTTGCCGGGCTCCTGGCGGGTGGCGGCGATGCAAGCCTTGGCGCCCTCGATCAGTTCGGCGCGCATTTCAGGCTTCACGGTCAACGTGGCAACGACATAGATCACGGTATTCTCCCAAGCGTTTGGTTCGTGGAAGCGACATTAGAGCATGACCGCAACGCATGGGAACGGGTTTTCGGCAGACGTGGGCAGCGGCTCCGTTGCGGCGGAAAACCTCGAACAGGGACATAATATTCAGCGGAATTCCGGGATACGGACGGCGGTTCGGCACAATGTGGTCCAGGCCGGCATGGCAAAGCCGTCAATTTGACCTTGAATCCGCCGCGATGCTGCGCCATATCAGCGGCGCGACCCCCTAGAATCATATCATCGGGTCCCAGCGAGCCGCGTGTTCTGAGCCGGTTACCATATCGGCTTATGGCTTGCCCTTTCAGCCAACCGAAACCGACGCCCCAAGCACGCGGGTGTCCCAAGCCTCTCCGAGGCACCCGCACCTGACGTTGAAACGTCAGGCGTTCGTTTTTTGATGGAAAGATCTCGTTTGACCTCCTTTCAGGATTTCGGCCTCGCCGATCCCATTTCGCGCGCTCTGGTGGAAGAGAATTACCAGACGCCCACGCCGATCCAGGCACAAACCATTCCTCTCGCACTTTCCGGCCGTGACGTCGTCGGCATCGCCCAGACCGGCACCGGCAAGACCGCCGCTTTCGCGCTGCCGATCCTGCACCGCGTGCTCGAGAACCGCGTCCGCCCGCAGTCGAAGACCTGCCGCGTGCTGGTGCTGAGCCCGACCCGTGAACTGTCCGGACAGATCCTCGACAGCTTCAATGCCTACGGCCGCCACATCCGCCTGAGTTCGGCGCTGGCGATCGGCGGCGTGCCGATGGGCCGTCAGGTCCGCGCTCTGATGCAGGGCGTCGAAGTGCTGGTCGCGACCCCCGGCCGCCTGCTCGATCTCGTGCAGAGCAACGCGCTCAAGCTCACCCAGGTCGAATTCCTCGTGCTCGACGAGGCCGACCGCATGCTCGACATGGGCTTCATCAACGACATCCGGAAGATCGTCGCCAAGCTGCCGATCAAGCGGCAGACACTGTTCTTCTCGGCTACCATGCCGAAGGATATCGCGGAACTCGCCGAGCACATGCTGCGCGATCCGGCGCGGGTCGCCGTGACGCCGGTGTCCTCCACGGTGGAGCGCATCACCCAGCGCGTGATCCAGCTCGATCATTCCGCCAAGCCCGCCGCGCTGGCGCAAATCCTCAAGGATGAGCCGGTCAACCGCGCGCTGG
Source organism: Hyphomicrobiales bacterium (assembly GCA_017305535.1). GTDB lineage: Bacteria > Pseudomonadota > Alphaproteobacteria > Rhizobiales > Xanthobacteraceae > 62-47. Next base: position 160,386 of record JAFKKN010000004.1, read on the forward strand.
TGTTCACCCGTACCAAGCACGGCGCCGACAAGGTGGTGAAGACCCTCGCCAAGGCCGGCATCACCGCCGACGCCATTCACGGCAACAAGTCGCAGAACTATCGCGAGCGGGTGCTGGCGGCGTTCCGCACCGGTGAGATCCGCACGCTGGTCGCCACCGACATCGCGGCGCGCGGCATCGACGTCGACGGTGTCAGCCATGTCGTCAACTTCGACTTGCCGAACATCCCGGAAACCTATGTCCACCGCATCGGCCGCACCGCGCGCGCCGGCGCCGACGGCGTTGCAATCTCGCTTTGCGCCGGCGAGGAAATGGCGTATCTCCGCGACATCGAAAAACTGATCCGTGTCGCCTTGCCCAAAGAAGATCGACGCACACCTGGCCATCGCGAGTCCGGTCCGTCCGCGCCGCAATCGCGCGGAGGCCGGCCGGGCCCGCACGCGGCCGCGCATCGCGGCGCCGCCGATGGTGCGCCGAGCGGTAAACGCCCGCGGCGCCGCCGACGGCCGGGTGGTGGGGCGTCGCAGCAGCCCGCCGGACGGCACGAGCCCGCGCGGGCATCGTCAGGCGGCAAGTCCGAGGGAATTCAGGGCGTGGCGTTCCTGAGCCGCAAAAGCCACCCGCATCAACCCAAACGCAACCAAGGCCCACGGCGATAACAGCCTCTCGACCTGGAGAAACCCATGGCTAAAGAAGAGCTGATCCAGTTCGAAGGACTGGTGACCGAAATCCTCCCCGACGCCCGCTACCGCGTTCAACTCGACGCGGGACACGAGATCGTCGCCTATACCGCCGGCAAGATGAAGAAGAACCGCATCAAGACGCTGGCGGGCGACCGGGTGACCATCGAGATGTCACCCTATGACCTCGAAAAGGGGCGGCTGATCTTCCGCCACAAGGACGAGCGCCCCTCTGGCGGACCGCCGCGCGGCGCCCCACCCCGAGGTCAGTTCCGCCGCCGGTAACCGCCTGCCGCCGACAAAAAAACGTTGAAAAACAATGGTTCTGCGCCATCATTGGGCGCAGGCTGGGGTGGGCTATTCGGTGCGCCGGAAAAAACGTGCGTGCCAGGATTGTTTTGGCACCACGTTTCGAATAATATACCCTGATCGATTTTCGGCCGGACGACACTCGCTAACTACCGGTACAGCCGGTTTAGACGCTGACGACCCTTCCAAAAATTCGATGCCACCAGCCCATGAAAGTGGGCTTCGACTATACTTTTTTGAGAAGGGACTATCCCATGAGCATGGGAACCGTAAAGTGGTTTAACGCGACCAAGGGCTATGGCTTCATTCAGCCCGACGACGGCGGCAACGATGTGTTCGTTCACATCAGCGCTGTCGAGCGCGCCGGCCTCGGCACGCTGCGCGAAGGCCAGAAGATCAGCTACGAGATCGTCGCGGACCGCCGTTCCGGCAAATCCTCCGCCGACAATCTGCGCGCTGCCGGCTAAAGCGCGACATTCGCGGATTCCCTGGACCGCGAACGCCTCGTGCGTTTGCATCCAGTTTACAAGACAGAAAAGGCCGCGCTTATGCGCGGCCTTTTCGTTTTCCATGAACGTCGCCTTCCGTACGGGCGCGAGGCACCTCGCACGACTTTCAATTGGTCGGACATGGATCCGATGCCGAGCCGGGATTGTAGAGAACACATACCGGCTTGCTCAAACGCGGCCGCGTGTAAGTAGATTCCTTCAACTGCACGGTGGCGACGCCCGGCAATATCGACGGCGCATAGAGATAGCTGACCTCACTCAGGATGAAGTACTGATCGGGCAACACCTTGCCAGAGGCGTCCTTGCCGATGAGATCGGTCGGCATGGTCGTCACCACGCTACCGACAGCCCTCTGAACATCGCCCCAGCTCCATTGCACCCGCGCCGCGCCACTGGTGGGATTGATGTAGATCTCCGTGATGGTCATCTTGAGCGGCCCGCCGGAAAACGGATTCTGGACCGAATTGTAGGGCGTCAGCATCGCTCTACCGATTTGGAAGAAGTTCGAGATATCGGTGCCGGTTCCTGTGCCCGTGACGATACTGCCTTGCGAGGTGAGATCGGACAGCGTTCGTGCGATTAATGTCACCTTGCGATCGATCGAGATCGCTGACGTCGTGCCGATCATCCCGAACAGCGTCACCAACATCAACGGAAGAATCATGGCGAACTCGATCGCGGCCAATCCTTCGGAGCGGCGCGAGAACCGCGCAAGATGATACCGAAGAAGCCGGACGGATTTCGCGACGGCGTTCGTCATGCTGCGATCACCTTGGCTCGACGCGGAAAGCTGCCATGGCCGCCAGCAGATATTTACCATTCGCCGTGCCGGCATCGATATTGGCGATGCTGTACCCAAGCTGCGAGACCATGAGCGGCCATTGATAGAAGGCGCTGACAACCACCGTCTCCTTGGTGTTGGGTTGCGGGTTCTGGTAGTTGAAACTGTCCACGAACTTGCCGTTGGCATCGATCGGCGTCGTGATGGTGATTGGTGCACCCGCTGCCGTAACGCTGACATTGACGCGCAGATTGGCGCAATTCATCAAGATCGAGACCCGACCGCATAGGTCAGTGACAAATTGTTGCTGGGTCATGCTCGAATCAGCGGCCTGATGCGTGAGCATTTTTCGCGCGCTTTGTTGCAGCCCGTTCTCCAGGACTTGCCCGGCGAAAAACACCAAGCCTATCTCGAAGATCGAGAACAGCAGACCAAAGAACATCGGCGCAACGAGAGCAAACTCGATAGCCGCGGAGCCACGCCGATCATTTCGCCACCGCAATAACGCGCGACGCGGGGCGGCAAATGATGTTTCGGACGACGACATCGGTGCGTCTCCCCAGCCGGCAGGATTTATCTACCGTCGGGTTCTATCCGAAACTCATTGTTGAAGTGTTTCGGCGGTTCTGAACAAACTGCCCCGCCGTCTTAACCATCTGTTAAGCGCGATCGCGCCTGGCATGATCAACCCGAAGTCTCAAGCTATCGATGCCCGATTGCGCCGCTCAGTTGGCCTTGCCGGTGGTGCCGCCACCCGCGGCCTCCTTGCTCAACGATCCGGCCTGCTCCATGGTGGACCTGAAATACTTTTCGCTGTCGCCAAGTGTAACGCGGCGCTCGCAGGTCGGCATGCAGCTATAGGACTCGCGATCGGTGCCACGATAGATGGTGACGACCTTATCGGCCGGCCCCCCGACCAGGATGGTGCGGTCGACCAGAATATCGCCACCGCGGTCCATCGCAATGACGTTGGTGGCGCCGTAGCCCTTTCCGGTCACGACAATCATGCCGCCGGACTGCAAGGTGACATCGGCGATCAGCGGATTTCCGACCACCAGGGTGGCAACCCGGCCGGGCAGCTTGACCAGTTTCGCCTGATCGACACTGACCGCGATGGTATCGTCGTTGGCCCTTGCCGTTGTCAGCCCTGCAAACAGCATCAGCATCGCAGCAATGCCGGCGAGCATCGGCCATCGCCTCGCGGAACCCAGCCCTCGAACAACCATACGATTACCCCAACACAATCGCGGACCGCACCGCGCCATAGGCAGGGTCGGGACTCCGGATATGGCAAATATGCCGTTAATTGATGAATGAACTGCAAACGCCGACGACGCGCGACAACCCCTGTGCCGTCCACGCGCAGGCGAGGCGCCAAAACCCTCGACGTTGGATGTCACAACCAACCCCATCCTGGTTGAGGGAGCTCAGCTGCCGCGACGTATGAGTCTGCGGCTTGCGCGAGAACGAGGTTTTGCGCGTCGCGAATCCGCGCGCAAAGGGAATTCCACTTAATCACGCGGATCGCACCGCCGCTCCAATCCTGTGGCCTCCCCGCATGAAAAGCAGCGATACTGACAGTGAGATATAACGCCCTCGCCTGAGCCACAACGTCCAGCACGTCGTTTGCGACGTCCAAACCGGGCCAAATCGATTTGTCGAATTTTATGCAATGTCTTTAAGTCGAAGTTTACCGTCTGCAAGAAACCCCCGATACATACGGGTTTCTGCGATCGAATTAACTGGCTTGAAATTTTCTCCGCATAGGCTTCACGCCATGGTCACGGTGCTGAGAACGCCGTTTCCACCGGACATTGGGTTCGACAGCCACGTGCACAGGGAGTTTCCTATGAAGAATCTCGTCAAGCGTTTCGCCAAGGATGAATCGGGCGCCACCGCGATCGAATACGGTCTGATTGCCGCCGGTATCGCCGTTGCGATCATCACCATCGTTCAGACCGTTGGCACCAGCCTCGTTGCCAAGTTCCAGCGGATCGACGACGGACTTAACGGCAAGTAAGTCAACTTACGACGTTTACTCTACGAAAGGCCTCGGCATGCCGGGGCCTTTCTGTCTCTGGTCGGCTTCACTCCAGACAATAACTTCAGTCTCCAGGGCCGGAGCGACGGTTTGTCCAAATTCACTAATAAAATAGCGGATCGCCCGGCATCTTCCAGCGTGCAGGGAGAATATGCGATCCGGGCGGTTTGCATGGCACTTGCGCTTGCATCCGCTGCTCTGCTGATCCGAGCCGTCAGCCTCTGGTGAAACGGCGCGGCTGTTTCGCGATTGTTCATTGTTCGTCGGTTAGCCTTTCCCACCACGAACGCGCGGCATGGACATCATCATGATCCTCGATCTCCTTCGGCTTCTATTGTTTCCGACTTTGATGGCCTTCGCGGCCTCGAGTGATCTGCTCACCATGACGATCTCCAACCGCGTCTCGCTGCTGTTGATCGCGGGCTTCTTCGTGCTCGCAACCGCGTCCGGCATGGAGCCGAGCCAGATCGGCCTGCATATTGCGGCCGGCGCCGCCGTGCTCGCGGTGTCGTTCACCTTTTTCGCCATGGGCTGGATCGGTGGCGGTGATGCCAAGGTGGTTGCGGCGGCCGCGCTGTGGTTCGGTTTCGATCATCTGTTACCTTACCTTCTGATCTCCTCCGTGTTCGGCGGCGCACTAACGTTGCTGCTGCTGGAATTTCGTCGTTGGCCGTTACCCCATGTCCTCGCGGGGCAACCGTGGCTGCTGCGGTTGCATCACGACGAAACCGGCATACCCTACGGCATCGCGCTGGCCGCCGGCGCGCTGATGGTCTATCCGGAAACCCTCTGGATCAAGGCGGTCGACTTGAGTCGTTTCATCGCTGGATGAGCTCAGAGATCGCGAAAAGGTCTCGTTAATCTCATTTCGATACGCGTCATTAACCATGCTTTGACGAATAACTGCTCAACTCCCGCTACGGCGACGATTGCGTCGCGGCGTCTAGTGGGAAGTGAAGCGTATGAATACCGCGCGCATTGTCGTCCTGGCCATTGCTGTCGGTGCCGGCGGCCTCGCCGCTTATCTGGCCTCGGGCTCCGACCGCAAACCGCAGCCCGCGCCGGTCGCCCAGATGCAGACCGTCGACGTTCTCGTTGCCAAGGCCGACATTCCGCTTGGAAAGACGCTGTCATCCAGCGACCTTCAGTGGCAGACATGGCCGGCGGCCGCGGCCAGTGCGAGTTTCGTGCGACGCGACAGCCGACCTGACGCCACGAAACAGCTCGACGGCACCGCCATCGCACGCTCGCCATTCGTCACCGGGGAGCCCATTCGCGACAGCAAACTGGTGATGGCCGGTGGCGCCGGCTTCATGGCGGCGGTGCTGCCCGCCGGAATGCGCGCCATCTCCACTGAAATCTCGCCGGAAACGGGCGCCGGCGGCTTCATCCTGCCGAACGACCGTGTCGACGTCATTCTGTCGCGGCGCGAGAAAAGTCCGGATCAGAACAGCGGCGAAGCGGCAGTCTCCGAAACCATCCTGACCAACGTGCGCGTGCTGGCGATCGACCAGACGCCGCGCGAGAAGGAAGGCCAGAACACCGTTCTCGGCAAGACCGCGACCCTCGAATTGAAGCCGGATCAGGCGGAAGCGCTGGCCCGCGCGCGCCAGACCGGCACGCTGTCGCTGGCGCTGCGCAGCCTCGCCGATGCCAACACGCCCGTGGCCCACGACGACGACCTCGGCAAGCGCGATTCGATCAACGTGGTGCGTTACGGCGTAGCGACCAAGACCACGACCCGGCAGTAAATCGGAAGGATTCACGAAATGAAGTGTCGGGACAATCGCGGAACACTCGACGCGGGAGCATTGGGCGCGGTGATGAAGCAGGCGATGTGCGTTGCCGCCGTCGGTGCGCTGACGCTCGAGCCGATGCTGACGCCGGTGCTTGCCGCGAACCAGCCGATCCCCTCCGCCGCGAGCTCAAGCGGCTATCTCAATGCGCGTCCCCTGGCGCTCGGCATCGGCAAATCGGTGGTGATCGACTTGCCACGTGACGTCAAGGACGTACTGGTCGCCGATCCCAAGATCGCCAATGCCGTGGTGCGTTCAGCGCAACGCGCCTACATCATCGGCGCCTCTGTCGGCCAGACCAACATCGTGTTCTTCGATGCATCCGGCCAGCAGATCGCGGCCTATGACATCGCGGTGACCCGCGATCTCAACGGCATCCGCGCCATGTTGAAGCAGGTCATGCCCAGCGCCGACATTCGTGTCGAAGGCATCGGCACCGGCGTCGTGCTGTCAGGTATGGTGGGGTCGCAGGCAGAGTCGCAACAGGCATTCGACCTCGCGGTTCGGCTGGTGGGCGACGACAAGAACGTCGTCAACAGCCTCACCGTGCGCGGCCGCGATCAGGTGATGCTCAAGGTCGTGGTAGCCGAGGTTCAGCGCAACATCATCAAGCAGCTCGGTGTCGATCTCAGCGCCAACATGAACTACGGCACCGCCGTGGTGAATTTCAACAACACCAACCCGTTTACCGCCAATGGACGTGCTCTGGTGAGCGGCAATGCGGCAACCGCCGGCTTCGGCAACAGCGGAACGCCGGGCGTTCCGAGCGTGCAGGCGACGGTGCGTGCGATGGAGAGCGCCGGGGTGATGCGCACGTTGGCGGAGCCGAACCTGACCGCGATCTCCGGCGAAAGCGCCAACTTCCTCGCCGGCGGCGAATTCCCGATTCCATCGGGCATCAGCTGTACCAACGGCACATGTACGCCGACCATCACTTTCAAGAAGTTCGGCATTTCACTGAACTTCACTCCGGTGGTGCTGAGCGAGGGCCGCATCAGCCTGCGCGTGGCAACTGAAGTGTCCGAAGTCAGCAACGACAACGCCATTCAGATCTCCGGGACCGCGGTGCCGTCGATCAAGACGCGGCGCGCCGACACCACGCTGGAGATTCCCTCCGGCGGGTCGATGGCGATGGCTGGCCTGATCCAGCAGCAGACCAAGCAGGCCATCAACGGCATGCCGGGCCTGGCCCGCCTGCCGATCCTCGGCACGCTGTTCCGCAGCCGCGACTACGTCAACAACAACACCGAGCTGATGGTGCTGGTGACGCCTTACGTCGTCCGCGCGGTGGCGCAGAAGGATCTGTCGCGACCCGACGACGGCTTCGTCGCCGCGTCCGATCCGCAGGCCGATCTGCTCGGCAGCATCAACCGCATCTACGGCGTGCCCGAGCGTGATCCGGCAAACCGAAAGTATCGCGGCACCTACGGCTTCATCACCGATTGAGACGGGACAAGGACAACCGCAATGACCCTGCAACGACCCGTCGCAACACTCCATCGTCTTCGTACCGCCACGCTGCTCGTCGGCGTCGCGTTGGCGCTCGGCGCCTGTAATCACACGCGCGCGCAGGACGTGACCGGCAGCATCCCGGACGATTATCGTCTGCGGCATCCGATCGCCATCCAGGAAGCGGACCAGAGCATCGCCATTTTCGTCGGCAACGGCCGCGGCGGCCTGAACGCGTCGCAACGCGCGGAGATTGTCGCGCTCGGACGCACCTGGATGCGTGAAGGCACCGGCGCGATCATCATCGACGTACCCTCGCACACCCCGAATGCGCGTGCCGCGGGCGACTCGCTGCGCGAAATCAAGTCGTTGCTGTCGGCGAGCGGCATTCCGGCGCGCGGCGTCGTGGTGCGCAGCTATCAGCCGACTGATTCGCAGGTGTTCGCGGCGATCCGCGTGAGCTATCCGAGAATCACCGCCTCCGCCGGTCCTTGCGGACTGTGGCCAGAGGATCTCGGCCCCTCGGTCAAGGGCAAGTCATATCTGGAAAACACCAACTATTGGAATTTCGGCTGCGCCAACCAGCGCAACCTCGCGGCCATGGTCGCCAACCCTTCCGATCTGGTGCAGCCGCGGCCGGAAGGCCCGGCCTACAACGCCCGGCGCACCGTCGTACTCGATAAATACCGCAAGGGTGAAGGCACCGCGACCACCTACCCCGACGCCGACAAAGGCAAAATCAGCAGTGTGGGCCAATGATCAGTTTCGAGCGCCAGACCCAGGACGAAATCCCGGCGACCGTCGCGTCGCCTGATACCGACGCGCATATTGCGCCGGCACCGCGCGTGTCGGTGCAGGCGTTCTGCGAAACGGTGGAAACCGCCGCGGTGGTGCAGTCGGCCGGAGAGGATCGCCGGCTTGGCAAGGCTCACATCAAGATTCAGATGGGCGGCATCACCGCCGCAATCGAGGCTTATCGCACCTCGCCCACGCCCAATGTCATCGTCCTCGAAACCGAAGGACGCGGCGACATCCTCACCGGGCTCGATCAACTTGCGACAGTGTGCGACGCGGGCACGCGTGTCGTCGTCATCGGCCGGATCAACGACGTCACTCTGTATCGCGAACTGGTTCGGCGCGGCGTCAGCGACTACGTGATGGCGCCGATGGCTCCGCTCGACGTGGTGCGCGCGATCTGCAACCTGTTCTCAGCCCCGGAAGCCAAGGCTGTCGGCCGCATCATCGCCGTAGTCGGCGCCAAGGGTGGTGTCGGTGCTTCGACGATCGCCCATAACATCGCATGGGCCATCGCGCGCGATCTCGCGCTGGATTCGGTGGTCGCCGATCTCGATCTGGCCTTCGGCACGGCCGGACTCGACTACAATCAGGACCCCGCGCAAGGCATCGCCGAGGCGGTGTTCTCGCCGGATCGGGTCGATACCGCCTTCATGGATCGCCTGCTGTCGAAATGCACCGATCACCTCAGCCTGCTCGCGGCACCCGCGACGCTGGATCGCGTCTACGACTTCGGTACGGAAGCCTTCGATTCGATTTTCGATACGTTGCGCACCACGATGCCGTGCATCGTGCTCGATGTCCCGCATCAATGGTCCGGCTGGACGCGTCGCGCGCTGATTGGCGCCGACGATATCCTGATCGTGGCCGCGCCCGACCTCGCCAATCTGCGCAATACCAAGAACCTCTATGACCTGCTGAAGGCGGCAAGGCCGAACGATCGCGCGCCGCTTTACTGCCTCAACCAGGTCGGTGTGCCCAAACGGCCGGAAATCAATGCCAGCGAATTCGCAAAGGCAATCGAGAGCCAGCCGGTGGCGGTCATTCCTTTCGAGCCTCAGTTGTTCGGCGCAGCCGCCAACAACGGCCAGATGATCGCGGAGATTTCCGCCAATCATCGCACCACGGAAATGTTCTTGCAGATCGCGCAACGGTTGACGGGGCGAGGCGAGGCTAAGAAGCCGCGCGGCTCGCTGCTGGCGCCGCTGCTCCAGAAGCTGCGCGCCAAATAGACCCAAACCGGGTGGAGTATCGTCGTGTTCGGTAAGCGTAGCGGATCGGAAAACGATAGCAGGGCCGCGAGGGCCCCCGACATCGCGCTGGAGCCAGCCGCGGCTCCGCCTTCGGCTAACTTCGTGCCGCCGGCCTCCGCTCCGGTGGCGTCGCCGCCGCTCGCGCCGACACGTCCGGCTCCTCCTCCGCCGCAAGACATGCGGCGCTCGGACAATTACTATCAGGTCAAGGCCACCATCTTCGGCGCCCTGATCGAGGCGATCGATCTGGCGCAGCTCGCCAAACTCGATTCCGAATCGGCGCGCGAGGAAATCCGCGACATCGTCAACGAAATCATCGCGATCAAGAATATCGTGATGTCGATCGCCGAGCAGGAAGAGCTGCTCGACGATATCTGCAATGACGTCCTCGGATACGGTCCGCTGGAGCCACTGCTGGCGCGCGACGACATCGCTGACATTATGGTCAACGGTGCCGGCACGGTTTTCATCGAGGTCGGCGGCAAGATCGAGAGGACCGGCATCCGCTTTCGCGACAACCAGCAGCTTCTCAATATCTGCCAGCGCATCGTCAGCCAGGTCGGCCGGCGCGTCGACGAATCCTCGCCGATCTGCGACGCCCGCCTCGCCGATGGCTCTCGCGTCAACGCCATCGTACCACCGCTTGCAATCGATGGACCCGCCCTCACCATTCGTAAGTTCCGCAAGGATAAGCTGACGCTCGACCAACTGGTGAGGTTCGGCGCCATCACCCCGCAAGGCGCGGAGATCCTGCAGGTTATCGGCCGCGTTCGTTGCAACGTGCTGATCTCAGGCGGTACCGGCTCCGGAAAAACCACGCTGCTCAATTGTCTGACGCAGTACATCGATCACGACGAGCGCATCATCACCTGCGAGGACGCCGCCGAACTGCAATTGCAACAGCCCCACGTGGTCCGGCTCGAGACTCGTCCGCCGAACATCGAAGGCGAAGGCCAGATCACCATGCGCGATCTGGTCAAGAACTGCCTGCGTATGCGGCCGGAGCGCATCATCGTCGGCGAAGTCCGCGGACCGGAAGCCTTCGACTTGCTTCAAGCGATGAACACCGGCCATGACGGCTCGATGGGAACGCTGCACGCCAACAATCCGCGTGAGGCGCTCTCGCGCTGCGAATCCATGATCACCATGGGCGGCTATTCGCTGCCATCCCGCACCATCCGCGAGATGATTTGCGGTTCCATCGACGTCATCGTGCAGGCGGCGCGCCTGCGCGATGGTTCGCGGCGGATCACGCACATCACCGAGGTGATCGGCATGGAAGGCGACACCATCATCACCCAGGACATCTTCGTCTATGACCTCATGGGTGAGGACGCCAACGGCAAGATCATCGGCCGCCACCGCTCGACCGGCATCGGACGCCCGGCGTTCTGGGAGCGTGCACGCTACTACAACGAGGAAGGACGGCTGGCAGCGGCGCTCGACGCCTCCGAGGCCGATATCAACGTCTGACGGTGACCCATGAAACTCGAAACCGTCGCCCTGGCATTTCTCGCGGCCACCGCCATCGGTGGAATGGCCTGGGTTTTCATCTATCCGCTGTTGTCGGGCGAACGACAGGCTGAGAAGCGCCGGGCTTCATTCGCAATGCCCGAACCGGTCCGCTCCAGCGCCGACCGCGTGCAACGCTCGCGTCGCCAGCAGGTCGAAAGTTCGCTGAAGGAGATCGAAGAGCGAAGCAAAAAGGAAAAGAAACGCCCGCTCAGCAGCCGTATCTCGCAGGCCGGCCTGTCATGGTCGAAGCAAAAGTTTTTCCTGATATCTGGCGTGCTCGGCTTTCTTGCTTTCGCGATCACATTTCTCGCCAACGGCGGATTGCTGGTGGCTTTGGCCCTGGCCTTCGCGGCCGGCTTCGGTGTGCCGCGCTGGCTGCTGGGCTTCCTGAAGAAGCGACGCGAAAAGAAATTCCTTGCCGCCCTTCCCGATGCTGTCGACGTTATCGTTCGCGGCATCAAGGCGGGCTTGCCGCTGTTCGAATCCATCAAGGTGGTTGCCGCCGATGCCCCGCAACCCCTGAAGGGCGAGTTCCTGGCAATTATCGAAACCCAGACCATCGGCATTCCGCTCGGCGAAGCCTGTGCGCGTCTCTATGAGCGGATGCCGCTTCCGGAGGCAAATTTCTTCGGCATCGTCGTCGCCATCCAGCAAAAATCGGGCGGCAATCTGTCGGAAGCGCTCGGCAACCTCTCCAAGGTGTTGCGCGACCGCAAGAAGATGCTCGAGAAGATTCAGGCCATGTCGATGGAGGCCAAGGCGTCCGCCGCCATCATCGGCTCATTGCCACCGGTTGTGATGATGTTGGTCTACATCACAACGCCGCAATACATCGCGCTGCTCTGGACCGAACCGGTGGGTCGCATCATGCTGGCAGGCTGCGTGCTGTGGATGAGCATGGGCGTTCTGGTCATGAAAAAGATGATCAATTTCGACTTCTGAGGTCCGTCATGATCGATTTTCTTATCGAACGAATGCACGATGTGCGCTTCATGACGATGTTGCTCGCCGCCATCGCCGCCAGTGCCACCGCTTACACGCTGATCATGCCGCTGTTCGCCGGACAGGATCTCGCCAAGCGCATGAAGGCCGTCGCCAGCGAGCGCGAACGCATTCGTCAGCGGGAGCGCGCCAATCTTGCTCGCACGGAGAAGATCTCGCTACGCCAAAGTCCCAAGCAACTGGTGTCGCGCGTAGTGGACGAACTCAACCTCGGGAAATGGCTGGCGCAGGAAGCCGCGCGCGAAAAGCTGGTGATGGCCGGCTATCGTGGGCAAGCGCCTTACATCACGTTTTTGTTTTTCCGCATGATGACGCCGATCGTCTTTCTGCTCGCAGCGGCGACCTATATCTTCCTGCTGACGAAGACGAACCAGCCAATAACGATCAAGATCGGCATCTGTCTCGTCGCGGCTTATCTCGGCCTGCAAGCGCCGATGCTGTTCCTCAAGAACGGGATTTCCAAGCGTCAGCTGTCGATCAGGCGTGCGTTTCCCGACGCACTCGACCTGCTGCTGATCTGCGTCGAGTCGGGCATGTCGATCGAGATGGCGTTCCGCAAGGTTTCGACGGAGATCGGCTCGCAATCGATTCCGTTGGCCGAGGAGTTCACGTTGACCACGGCGGAACTGTCCTATCTCCAGGATCGCAAGGTTGCCTATGAGAATCTGGCGAAGCGCACCGGTCTCGACGGCGTGAAGTCGGTCTGTCTGGCATTACAGCAGTCCGAACGCTACGGCACGCCACTCGGTCAGGCTTTGCGGGTGATGGCCCAGGAAAACCGCGATATGCGCATGAGCGCCGCGGAGAAGAAAGCGGCGGCTCTCCCGCCGAAGCTCACGGTGCCGATGATCCTGTTCTTTCTGCCAGTGCTGTTTATCGTTATTCTCGGACCGAGCTACATCAAGATCCAGTTGATGCATTGAGCGGCGCGCCGTTCAACAGCGATCGACGCGCGATGGCGTCGGTCTGAAAATTTGAGACCGAGAAGCGGGGCGAATTGCTTCCCTTCAAACGTCGTGCGTCATGGCCGGGCATAGCCGTTCGAAGAACGGCGTCGCTTCGCTCGCCTATGTCCCGGCCATTCACGTTCTGGCAGTCGCATCAATTGATGGAAGACATAGAAGAAAGACGCAGATGGCCGGGACAGGCCCGGCCATGACGAAACATAAGTCTAATCAGGTTCGCGAATAGGTCTGCTCGACGCTTCAGGACTGTCGCCGTGACGCTGTCGCAACCTCGCCCACCCGTGGCTGTTGACGCCCGTTCAGCATCTGCTTGAGGTAAGCGACGTTGGCGGCGGCCTCGTCCGGCGGCAAGTCGGCCCTGACGATGCTTTCGGCTTCCGCGAAGCGCCCCTGCAAGCCGACCACCAGCGCGAGGTTCTGGCGCACGCGCGAACCTGCGTTGGGCCTGGCATAAGCTTGCCGCAACACTTGCTCCGCCTGCGGCAATTCCTTGGTGAGAACATAGGACATGCCGAGATTGGAGAGCACCGACGGCTCCTGCGGCACGATCTTCAGCGCGCTCGCGTAATAGCGCCGCGCCTCGTCATGGCGGCCGAGCTGATCGAGCGCGGTGCCCTGCACCGACAGGATGCGCCAGTCCGGGTTGGCCGGCGTATGGGCTCGGCCGAGAATGTCGAACGCCTTCTGGAAATCGCCGTTGTCGACCAGCGCCTTGCCGTAAAGGCCAAGCAGCGGTCGGTCGGTAGGATGAATCAGCGTCGCCTGTTCCAACACCGCCACCGCCTGCGCGCGCTGGCCGGACTTGCGCAGCGCCTGGCCGAACCGCATCGCGGCGTCGGCGCTTTTCGGGTTGGCGCGATAGCGCTCGCCGGCGATTTCGGCGGCGCGAACCGGATCAGCATCGGCGCGCGCCTCGGCGCGGCTGCCGAGCGCGCCGGTGATATCGGAAAGCCCTGTGGTCTGGCATCCGGCGAGCCCCAGCGACAGCAAGGCCGCCGCGGTCACCGACCCCATCCAGCGGAACGTAGAAGGCTGTTGACGCATGGCCGATAAACCCGTCAATGCAGGAGACAATTACCTCGGTTAACATCCCTCAATAGGCTGTTAACCCTAATGAGCGGTTAACCCCGCCGCTGATACCAGCGAGACCATCATGCACGCCGCATTCGAGACCGACGCCGCCTCCGCGATCCCTATCCATTTCGTCACGGCATCGACCTGGAACACTGTCGCAAGCGGCCTGAGCGAGCCGGCGCACCGCTTTGCCGAGGCGCAGAACTTCAAGGCCAAGGCCGGCAATTGCCTGGCGTTGCCGGCGGCGAGCGGCGCGATCGAGGCGGTGCTGTTCGGGCTCGACGAGGTGACCAGCCCGAAGCATGACCCGTTCCGCCCCGGCCAGTTGCCGGGCCTGCTGCCGCCCGGCGTCTATCGCTTCGCCAACGCGCCGCACGATGCGCGCCTCGCGACGCTGGCCTTTGCGCTGGGCCACTATCGCTTCGCGCGCTACCGCAAGAATGATGCTCCCGACGTGCGGCTGGTGCCGCCGGAGGGCGTCGACATCGACGACATCTCGCGCATCGCGGCGGCCGCAACGCTTGCGCGCGACCTCATCAACACGCCGGCCAACGACATGGGCCCGGCGGAGCTGGAAGCCGCCGCTCGCGATCTCGCATCCGGCTACGACACCAGTTTCAACTGCGTCATCGGCGACGATCTGCTGAAAAAGAATTTCCCGTTGATTCACGCCGTCGGCATGGCCTCGACGCGCGCGCCGCGGCTGATCGATTTTTCGTGGGGCGATCCCGCGCATCCGAAAGTCACGCTGGTCGGCAAGGGTGTCTGCTTCGACACCGGCGGCGTCGATCTGAAGCCCGCATCCGGCATGCTGATCATGAAGAAGGACATGGGCGGCGCCGCCAACGTGCTGGCGCTGGCGTCGATGATCATGGATGCCGGCTTGAAGGTCCGGCTGCGCGTGCTGATTCCGGCGGTGGAGAATTCCGTCGCCGGCAACGCCTTCCGCCCACTCGACGTCTTCCCCTCGCGCAAAGGCATGAGCGTCGAAATCGGCAATACCGATGCCGAGGGCCGTCTCGTGCTGGCCGACGCGCTGGCGCTCGCCGACGAGGAGAAGCCCGACCTCCTGATCGACCTCGGCACCCTCACCGGCGCGGCGCGCGTCGCGCTCGGTCCAGACCTGCCGCCGTTCTACACCAACGACGAGACGCTCGCCGCCGACGTCGCGCAATGCGCACGCGCGGAGCGCGATCCGCTGTGGCGAATGCCGCTGTGGCCGGCCTACGACGCGTGGCTGGATTCGAAAGTGGCGGACATCAACAACGCGCCGTCGAACGGGTTCGCCGGCTCCATCACCTGCGCGCTGTTTTTGCAGCGCTTCGTCGAAGCCGCGAAAAGCTGGCTGCATGTCGATATCTACGGCTGGACCCCGAGCGCGAAGCCCGCACGGCCCGAAGGCGGCGAATGTCAGGCCGCGCGTGCCATCTACCGCCTGTTGAGCCAGCGCTATGGATGATCCGCGCCTGACGCCGGCGCGGCCCGACCTCGCCGCGCGCTACCTCGAAGGCAAGGTGAAAGCCGCACGTTTCGCCGATGGCACCACGTTCGAAGTGATCGCACCGCTCGCTCCGCTACGCGATGCGCCACGCACGGATGCGATGCTGCAAACCGAAGCGCTGCAAGGTGAGCGCGTCACTGTCTACGACCGGCCCGGTGATGGCTGGGCGTGGGGACAACTGGAATCCGACGGCTATGTCGGCTGGCTTCCCGACACCATGCTCGCACCGGTCGGCCCCGCGCCGACGCACAAGGTCGCGGCTCTGCGCACCTTCGTATTCCCCGGTCCCTCGATCAAGCTGCCGCCGCGCGCCGCGCTGACGCTCGGCACGACATTGGCCATCGCGCGTATCGAAGACAACTTCGCGATCACGCATGATGACGGTTACCTGCCGGTGCAGCACCTCGCGCCGCTCGCGCATCTTGAGCCTGATTTCGTCGCGGTGGCGGAACGCTTTCTCGGCACGCCATATCTCTGGGGCGGCAAATCGAGCCTCGGCATCGATTGCTCCGGCCTCGTGCAGGTGTCGCTAATGGCCGGCGGCATCCGCGCGCCGCGCGACAGCGACATGCAGGAAGCGAGCCTCGGCACCGACGTGCCCCTCTCGCATATCGCGCAACTCAAGCGCGGTGATCTGGTATTCTGGAAAGGCCACGTCGCCATCGCGCGCGACGCCACCACGCTGGTGCACGCCAACGCGCATCACATGGCGACCGCGATCGAATCCACCCACGCCGCCATCGCCCGCATCGCCGCGGCGGGAAGTCCTGTGCGGCGGATCAAGCGGCTTTAAAAACCTCAAAGTCGTCCCCGCGAAGGCGGGGACCCATACGCCGTGTCGCCCGTGATGCAGACGGCGTTCATCGCCCTTGTCAGTTCATCGTTCTGATAATAGCCGCCAGGGGTTATGGGTCCCCGCCTTCGCGGGGACGACGGCTTTCGTATTGTTAAAGCGGAATAACTGAGGGTGAAATAACATCCCCGTTATGGCCGGGCATAGCCGTTCGAAGAACGGCGTCGCTTCGCTAGCCTATGTCCCGGCCATCCACGTCTTTCCTGATGAGTTGCTGAAAAGACGTGGATGCCCGGCACAAGGCCGGGCATGACGAACTGATAGGTCGGTGCAAATCAACTCACGCCGACGCCTATCCCTGCACCATGCCGCCCGCCTTCACCGCCGCATCGTGCAATTCGCGCAGCCGTCCACGATTGAGCGCAAGCCATTGCAGCGCCGAGACCGTCAGCGCGTTGAAAATGCGTCCGCTCCGCAACGCATCCAGCGCGTTGTCGAGCGGCACCACCAGCGTCTCGATATGCTCGGTCTCGGACGCGAGCCCGCCATGGGCGACAACGCGCGAGGAATCGACGAAGCCGACAAAACTCGTCACCAGTTCGTCGGTGAGCCCCGGCGTCGGCAGCACGCTGTAGAGCCGCACCAGCGCATCGGGCGCAACGCCGATTTCCTCGATGCATTCGCGCCGCGCAGCATCCGTTTCGCTCTCGCCGGCATCGACGCGGCCGGCGACGATCTCGATCATGTCGCCGTTACCGTTGGCGAAATGCGCGGTGAGGCGAAACTGACGCAGCAGCACGATACGCTCACGCGTGAGATCGACCGGCAGCACGCCGGCAACGCGGCCACCGCGCAGGATGTCGCGGCGCTGCGTCAGCATCTCGCCGTCCGGCAGCGGCAGTTGCAACATATAGCGTTCGTAGGGCCGGAAGCCGTCGTCGCAGAGCGAACGCGGCGCCGACACATCGACACGCAAGGCGCGATCGGCAATGCCGTCCGTCTTGTCGCGCTCAGCCATCGATGTCGCCCGCACCGTTCGCGGTTTCCAGCCGGAACGCGGCGGCGAACAGCGCGCGGGTGTAGTCGGTCTTCGGGTTCCTGAACAATTCCGACGCCGGCCCCTCCTCCACCACCTTGCCGTGGCGCATCACGATCAGATGGCTCGCCAGCGAGGCCACCACGCGCAGGTCGTGCGAGATGAACATGTAGGTGAGATCGCGTTTGCGTTGCAGGTCGCGCAGCAGATCGACCATCTGCGCCTGCAACAGCATGTCGAGCGCGCTGGTCGGCTCGTCCAGCACGATGAAGCTCGGCTCCAGCACCACCGCGCGGGCGATGCTGATGCGCTGGCGTTGCCCACCCGAAAACTCATGCGGATAGCGGAAGCGCGTCGCCGGGTCGAGCCCGGCATCGACCAGTGCCTTCACCACCCGCGCCTCGCGCTGCTCCTGCGAGAGCTGCGGCTGATGCACGCTCAAACCTTCGGCGATGATGTCGCCCACCGACATGCGCGGGCTGAGCGAGCCGAACGGGTCCTGAAACACAATCTGCATGTCGCGGCGGAACGGCCGCATCGCCTTGAAGCGCAGGCCCTGAATGTCGTTGCCGAGAAACACGATCGGGCCATCGGAAGAAATCAGCCGTAGCAGCGCCAGCCCGAGCGTGGTCTTGCCGGAGCCGGATTCACCGACGACACCCAGCGTCTCGCCACGCCGCACCGCCAGCGTCACGCCGTCCACCGCCTTGATGTGGCCGACGGTCTTGCGTAACAGCCCGCGCTTGATCGGAAACCACACCTTGAGATCGGTCGCCTGCATCACCACCGGCGCGTCGTGCTGCGGCGGCGCGGGGTCGGGCTTCGGCTCGGCCGCGAGCAGCGCCTTGGTGTAAGAATGCTGCGGCGATGTGAACACCTGCTCCACCGGCCCCTGCTCGACGATCTTGCCGTGGTTCATCACGCAGACCACGTCGGCGATGCGGCGCACGATGCCGAGATCGTGGGTGATGAACAGCATGCTCATGCCGAGCCGCGCGCGAATGTCCGCCAGCAATTGCAAAATCTGCGCCTGCACAGTGACGTCGAGCGCGGTGGTCGGCTCGTCGGCGATCAGCAGGTCCGGCTCGTTGGCGAGCGCCATCGCGATCATCACACGCTGGCGCTGCCCGCCGGAGAGTTGATGCGGATAGCTGCCGAGCCGCGTCTCCGGTTCGGGAATGCCCACCTGCGTCAGCAGCTCAAGCACCCGCGCGCGGATCGCGCTGCCACGCAGCGGCGCGTGCAACTGGATGATCTCCGCAATCTGCGCCTCGATGGTGTGGAGCGGATTGAGCGAGGTCATCGGCTCCTGAAAGATGATCGAGATGTCGTTGCCACGAATGCCGCGCATCTCGCGCTCCGACGTCGTCAGGAGATCCTGCCCCTTGAAGCGGATCGTGCCCGAGGGATGCGACGCGCTCGGATACGGCAGCAACTTCAGGATCGACAGCGCGCTGACCGATTTACCCGAGCCGGATTCGCCCACCAATGCGACGCATTCGCCGCGTCGCATGGTGTAGGAGATCCGGTCCACAGCAAGCGTCGCGCGCTCGCCCGCGCCGAACGCAACCGAAAGATCGCGAACATCGAGCAGCGGCTGGTTGATAGCGTCCATCCCGCGCCCTCTCAAATGAACGTCTTGCGGGGGTCGAAAGCGTCACGCACGGCTTCGCCGATGAAGATCAGCAGCGAGAGCATGATCGCCAGCGAGAAAAAGCCGGTGAAGCCGAGCCACGGCGCCTGCACGTTGGCTTTGGCCTGCGACAGCATCTCGCCCAGCGACGGCGAGCCGGGCGGCAGGCCGAAACCGAGGAAATCCAGCGCGGTGAGCGTCATCACCGAGGACGAGACGATGAACGGCAGGAACGTCATGGTCGCCACCATCGCATTCGGCAGCAGATGGCGGAACATGATGACCTTGTTGGAGACGCCGAGCGCACGCGCCGCCTGGATATACTCGAAGTTACGGCCGCGCAGGAATTCCGCGCGGACCAGACCGACGAGCGACACCCACGAGAACAACAGCAACGTGCCGAGCAGCACGAAGAAGCCGGGCACCAATATCGAGGACAGGATCAGCAGCAAATACAGCGAGGGAATCGCGGTCCAGACCTCGATGAAGCGCTGGAAAGCGAGATCGACCCAGCCGCCGAAATAGCCCTGCACGCCGCCGGCGGCGATGCCGATCACCGACGAGACGATGGTGAGGCATAGCCCGAACAGCACCGAGATGCGGAAGCCGTAGATCAGTCGCGCTACCACGTCGCGGCCCTGATCATCGGTGCCGAGCCAGTTGTATTCGAGATCGCGGCAGCCCTTGAGGCCCTTCTTCTCGACGACGCTCTTGCATTCCGCTTCGGTGAGCAACCATGTCGGTTTCGAGGGCGCCGGCGTCGGCAGATCGAGATTGTGGGTGTCGTAGGAATAGCGGATCGGCGGCCACAGCACGGTGCCGCCCTTGGCAGCGATCTGCTTCTGCAAATACGGATCGCGATAGTCGGCGGCGGTTTCGAAGTCGCCACCAAATGTCGTCTCCGAATAGGTGACGAAAGCGGGCCAGTACCAGTGCCCGTCATAGGAGACGAAGAACGGCCGGTCGTTGGCGATCACCTCGGCGAACAGCGAGACGACGAACAGGATCGAGAATATCCATAGCGACCAGTAGCCGCGCCGGTTGGCTTTGAAATTCTGCCAGCGGCGGCGGTTGATCGGCGACAGCGACAAGCGATGGCGCGATGGCGGCACGGCTTCGCCCAGCGGGGCCTGCGTGGTGGTTTCGACCGGTTCGCGAGCGGTGAGCGACATCACACCTCCCGCGCTTCGAAATCGATCCGCGGATCGATCCACATATAGGTGAGATCGGAGGCGAGGTTCACCACGAGGCCGACCAGCGAGAAGATGAACAGCGTGCCGAACACCACCGGATAGTCGCGGTTGAGCACGCTCTCGAAGCCGAGCAGGCCGAGTCCGTCGAGCGAGAAGATGGTTTCGATCAAAAGCGACCCGGAGAAGAAGGCATGAATGAATGCGCCGGGGAAGCCGGCGATCACGATCAGCATGGCGTTGCGGAAGATGTGATTGTAGAGCACCTGTCGTTCGGTGCAGCCCTTGGCGCGCGCCGTCATCACGTATTGCTTGCGGATTTCGTCAAGGAACGAGTTCTTGGTCAGCAGCGTCATGGTCGCGAAGGCGCCGAGGATCATCGAGATCAGCGGCAGCGTGATGTGCCAGAAGTAATCGATGATCTTCCAGTACCACGGGAATTGCGACCAGCCGTCGGAGGTAAGCCCGCGTAACGGAAACCAGTCGAGGAACGAGCCGCCGGCGAACAGGATGATGAGCAGGATCGCGAACAGGAACCCCGGAATCGCGAAACCCACGATAATCATCGCCGAAGTCCAGACGTCGAAGCGCGATCCGTCCTTAACCGCCTTGCGGATGCCGAGCGGGATCGAGATCAGATAGGTGATCAGCGTCATCCAGACGCCGAGCGAGATCGAGACCGGCAGCTTTTCCTTGATCAGTTGCAGCACGCTGACGTCGCGAAAATAGCTCTTGCCGAAATCGAAGCGCATGTAATTCCACAGCATCAGCAAAAAGCGTTCCGGCGCCGGCTTGTCGAAGCCGAATTGCTTCTCGAGGCTTTTGATGAAAGCAGGATCGAGCCCCTGCGCGCCGCGATATTTCGAATTCACCGCGTCGCCGGATGCGCCGACCTGCGTGCGCGCGCCGAAGTCGCCGCCGGATGAGCCGGAAATGCGCGAGGCGCCGCCGGTGTCGGCGCCGGACATTTGCGCGATGACGCGCTCCACCGGCCCGCCCGGCGCGAACTGCACCACGACGAAGGAGACGAACAGGATGCCGAGCAAGGTCGGGATCATCAGCAACAGGCGGCGCGCGATGTAGGCGGTCATGGCTTGTTCACCGGCTCCGCCTTTAGCTTGCCCGCCTTGTCGGCGGCCGACGCCTTTGCCGCGTCATTCCACCACAATTCGATGCCGCCGACGCTGCCGAGATAGCGCGGCAGCGTTTCGGGATGCGCGAACACGTCCCAATAAGCGATCGGATGATTGGTGCGATACCATTGCGGCACCCAGTAGCGGCCGGCGCGGAACACGCGGTCGAAGGCGCGGCAGGCGGTGGTCAGCTCGGCGCGGCTGCCCGCATTGATGATCTTCTCCACCAGCGCGTCGATCGCCGGGCTGGCGATGCCGGCGAGGTTGTACGAACCCTTGGTCGCGGCCGCCTGCGACGTGAAGAACGGCCGCATCGAGTCGCCCGGCGTCGCAGACATGCTGAAGCGCTCGATGGTCATGTCGAAATCGAAATCCTCAACGCGGGCGCGATACTGCACCGGATCGACGAGGCGCAGCGACGCCGCGATGCCGAGGGTGCCGAGGTTCTTGATGTAGGGCCCGTGATGCGCCTGCAATTGCGGCTCGTCGGCGAGAAATTCCACCGTGAACGGCTCGCCGTTCGGCAGCAGCCGCTTGCCGTCCTTCACCGTGCAGCCAGCGTCGCGCAACAGTTGCGCCGCTTTGCGCAGCAGCGTGCGATCCTGTCCCGAGCCATCGGAGACCGGGGGTGACACCGGCGGGCCGAAGACTTCATCGGGCACCTGGCCGCGGAACGGCTCGAGCAGTTTCAACTCATCCGGCGACGGCATTCCCTCCGCCATCATGTCGGAATTCTGGAACGGCGACTGCGTGCGCGCATAGGCGCCATACATGATGGTCTTGTTGGTCCACTCGAAATCGAACGCCTGGATCAGCGCCTCGCGGACACGCGGGTCCTTGAACTTGTCGCGCCTTGTGTTGATGAACCAGCCTTGCGCGCCGGAGGGCGTCCGGTCCGGCAATTGCTCGCGCTTGACGCGCCCGTCCTTGATCGCCGGGAAATCGTAGCGCGTCGCCCACACCCGCGCGGTGAATTCCTCGCGGAACAGGTAGTTCTTCGCAGTGAAGCCTTCGAAGGCGACGTCGCGATCGCGATAGAATTCGTAACGCACGGTGTCGAAGTTATAGCTGCCGCGCATCGGCGCGAGATCGGCTCCCCACCAGTCCTTGACGCGCTCGAACTCGATGAAGCGATTGACCTCAAAGCGGCCGACCTTGTACGGCCCGCAGCCGAGCGGAATGTCCAGCGTCGATTCATCGAACGGCCGCTTGGCGTAGTAGGCGCGTGAAAAGATCGGCAGTCCGGCGACGTAAAGCGGCACGTCGCGCGCATATCCCTTGGCGAAACGCACTACCACGGTGGCATCGTCGAGCGCCTCCGCGCCGGCAACGTCACGCATCTGTTGCAGGATCAGCGGATGGCCCTTGGCCTTCAGCGTGTTGAGCGAGAACGCCACGTCATGCGCGGTAAGCTTCGCGCCGTCGTGGAATTTCGCCTCCGGCCGCAGCGTGAAGCGATAGGCCAACCGATCCTCGGAGATCTCGACCGACTGCGCGACAAGGCCATACATCGCATCCGGTTCGTCATAGGCACGCACCATCAGCGGCGCGAACGTCAAGTCCATGCCCTGCGCGCCCTCGCCCTTCAGGATGTAGGCGTTAAGCGAATTGAAGGTCTGAAAGGACTGGTTATAGGCGCGCACCGACGGCACGGTGGAGAACGCGCCACCCTTCGGCGCTTTCAGATTCACGTAGTCGAAGTTGGCGAAGTCGGCGGAATATTTCAGGTCGCCGAACACCGACATGCCATGCTTCGCCGCGCCAAACGGCGCTTCGCCTGTCGCTGGTGCTGCGGCCGCTTGCGCGAGAGCTTCGCGCGGACCAAGCCCTGTTGCGAGGCCGGCAGCGCCGAGACCGAGGCCGAATACCTGCCGGCGATTGAAGGTGCGATCGTGAGTCATCGAGTACAAACCGGGCGACTAAATTGCAGGCGTCGTCCCCGCGAAGGCGGGGACCCATACGCCGTGTCGCGAATGTTACAGATGGCGTTCATTCCACCGGGATGACTTGAACTGAATCGCTGCACCATGACCCTTTACGCTCTGGGATATGGGTCCCCGCCTTCGCGGGGACGACTACGAGAGTGACTGAATTCCATTAACAACACTCCCGCCCAGCCCCCTCACCTCACTTGCCGATCTTCGCGGCTTTCTCGGCGTCATACCACCACACCGTGGGGAACGAGGCCAAGCCGTATTTCGGCATCACGTCGGGCTTGCCGAAGCGATCCCAGCGCGCGGTGCGCTGGAACGGATAGGTCCATTGCGGCACCACGTAATAATGATGCAGCAGCACACGGTCGAGCGCGCGGGTGGCCGCGACCAGATCGTCGCGGTCCTTGGTGAAGATCACGCGCTCGATCAGCTTGTCGATCGCCGCGTTCTTGATGCCGATCAGGTTGCGCGAGCCGGGATTGTCGGCGGCATGCGAGCCCCAGAATTCGCGCTGCTCGTTGCCGGGCGACAACGATTCCGGCCACGACGACACGATGATATCGTAATCCCAGGTGCGCAGACGGTTCTCGTATTGCGTCGGATCGATGGTGCGCACGCTGACGTCGATGCCGAGCCGTTCCAGCGACGGCTTGAAGAACAGCATCACGCGTTCCATGCTGGGATCGTCGGCCAGCAGCTCGATCGTGAACGGCGTGCCGCTTTTCGCCTCGACCAGCTTGCGGTTGCGCACCTCATAGCCGGCGTCCTTCAACAGCTTCAGCGCCTCGCGCAGATTGTTGCGCACCGCCTCGGCATTGCCGCCGACCGGATTGGTGTAAGGCGTGGTGAAGACTTCCGGCGGCACCTCGGCGCGCACGGTTTCCAGAATCTCCAGTTCCTTGCCTTGCGGCAGGCCGGATGACGCCAGTTCGGTGCCGTGGAAGTAACTGCTGATGCGCTGATACTGGTTGAAGAAAATCTGTTTGTTCATCTCCTCGAAGTCGAACGCGAAGTTCATCGCGCGGCGCACCCGCGCATCCGAAAACTTCGGCCGGCGGATATTCATCACGAACGCCTGCATGATGCCGGAATTACGATTGGGGAATTCCTCCAGCACCACGCGCTTGTCTTTCACCGCCGGAAAATCATAAGCGGTGGCCCAGTTCTTGGCGCTGTTCTCGCTGCGCCAGTCGATATGGTCTGCCTTGAACGCCTCGAGCGCCACCGTCGGATCGCGGAAATATTCGTAGCGGATCTCGTCGAAGTTATGCCGGCCGACATTGACGTTGAGCGCCGCACCCCAATAATCCTTGACGCGTTCCAGCGTCACCGAACGCCCCGCGACGAAATTCTTGATGCGATAGGCGGCACTGCCGAGCGGCGGCTCCAGTGTGGTGGCGGAGACATCGCGCTTGTTGCCGGACGCATCCGTGCCTTCCCACCAATGCTTCGGCAGGATGGTGAGCTGGCCGACGATCTGCGGCAGTTCGCGATTGCCCGGCGCGTCGAAGGTGAAGGTCACTTCGCGCTCGCCGGTCTTCTCGGCCTTCACCACGTGACGGTAATAAGCGGCGTATTGCGGGTGATACTTCTTGAAGGTCTCCAGCGAATAGACCACGTCCTCCGGCGTCACCGGTTTGCCGTCCTGCCAGCGCGCCTCCGCGCGCAGCCGGTAGGTGACGGAGGCGTAGTCGTCGGGATAGCGCACCGCTTCCGCGAGCAGGCCGTATTCGGTGGAGACCTCGTCGAGCGCCGGCGTCGTCAACGTTTCATAGATGAAGCCTACCGCGCCGGCGATCGAGCCCTTCACGCCGGAGACGACGATGTTGAAGCTGTCGAAGGTGCCGAGCGCGATCTGCCGCACGGTGCCGGCCTTCGGCGCGGCCGGGTTGACGTAGTCGAAATGCTTGAAGCCTTCGGCGTATTTCACGTTGCCGAACAGCGATAGCCCGTGCCGCCATGCGGGGCCTGCGGCGGCTTGCGCCTGCGCTTCGGAGATGGGCGGCAATCCCGCCGCAAGAGGAAGAACCGGAGCCGCAGCCAGCGCCGCGCCACTCTGCAACAAAACTCGTCGGGTGATTGCCAAATCGCGATTCCTGTCAGTGCCATTTGCGCTGCGGCCTCGGGCGAATCGCCAAGGCGCCATGCGCGGTTGATCCTAGAGCTATTTGATCACCGATTGAACGGGACCGCTTCCTGCCCGGGCTCGCGGCACGCCATCAGACCGCCGCAATCCCGCAGGTTGCCTCAGGATCGTTCATGGCAAAGTGGACACCGATTTGACGGCAAGAGCACGTGAAATCGGTGTCATTTTGTTTTGTGCGCGGATTTGCAGCACAAAAACGCCGTCCCGCGCAGGCGGGGACACTCCATTCCGTTATGGCCAGATACAGCCGTTCGAAGAACGGCGTCGCTTCGCGCGCCTATGTCGCGGGCATCCACGTCTTGACAGAGTTTTGTAAACTCAGACGTGGATGGCCGGGACAGCCCCACCGTTTCCGGTTTGCGAATTCGCGCACCGCCCAAATTGCACGCGTGAGCTGGTTCGGTTGTCGCGTGTGACCGCAGAAAGAGCCGGTCATTGCGAACGTAACGGAAAAGGCGCATGCAGCGCACCTTGCGCATGTATTCGCAATAATTATAAGTATTGCGCATGAATATTCAGGATATCGAAGCTTTTGTTGCAGTTGCAGAAACCGGTTCCGTAAGCCGGGCGGCTGCTCGGCTCAACCTCACGCAGCCGGCAACAACACGACGCATCCAGAGTTTCGAGACGGCGGTTGGCGAAGGGCTCCTGTTCAATCGCACAGTGAAGCCCGCTGTGTTGACGACGCTTGGCAACCATGTTCTCGGACATTGCAGGCGTGTTCTGGCGGCCATGGCGGAATTGGAAGCCTGCACGACAAGCGCGGCCGATCCCGCCGGAGACTTGAAGGTTGGAATCGCCCACGGCTTGGGCGAGATGGTCCTGACAACGCCGTTCGATGCCCTTCGGCGGGAGTTTCCCCGCATCCGGCTTCAGATCAATTCACACTGGAGTGTGGGCCTCATCGAGGAGGTGCGCAGCGGTGCGATCGACTGCGCGATCGGCCTACTGACCGATCAGCACATGATCCCTGCCGGCCTGCAGCGGATTGCACTTGGAGCCGAACAGGTCGTGGTGGTCTCCGCGTCGCGGTCACCCACCAAACGAGACGGCAGCCCCTGGCGGTTGCGCGATCTGGCGGAAGAGGACTGGTTTCTAAATCCATCGGGTTGCGGCTGCCGCGCCGCGCTCGTACGCGCATTTGACCGTCAACAGCTTCCCATGCGCATCGCTGCCGAAATCTTTGGTGAAGATCTTCAGTTATCCCTTTTGTCAGCTAACGGCGGTCTGTCGCTTGTCCCGCGCCGCCTGTTCGAGGACAGCCAGCACCGCGATGGCCGCCAGATTCTGTCGGTGGTCGATTTCAACATGCCTGCAACGGTTGCCTTGATCCGACGCGCGATGCCGAGCCGGTTCGAACTGGCCATTGATCGGCTGGCTGCTGAACTGACGGCGAAGCTGGAAAAAACTCCAATTCAGGCATAATCATTATATTAATAATGCATTTGCATTATATGGATGTGAGGATCATCTTTGTTCGGAGCTGCCGCGTCGAATGAAAAGACACGGCTCAGGTTGTTATTTTGGCTCCAGAGGACTTCCTTGATGATCGTCACCGTATTTCGCTCCCACCTCGCTCCCAACGTTCAGGATGAATATGGCCCGATGGCCCGGCGCATGAGCGAACTTGCGCGAGGCATTCCCGGCTACATTTCCCATAAAGGGTTTATTGCCGAGGACGGCGAGCGAGTAACCATCGTTGAATTCGAGTCTGAAGAAGCACTTCGCGCGTGGAAAGTTCATCCCGAACACCGTGAGGCCAAGAGGCTTGGCTTCACGAAATTCTTCAGCACGTTCAATTATCAAATATGCAACGTCATCAGTGGTCGTTCGTGGGAGAGCAAAGCTGGTGAAAAATGATGTCGGCGCCCCAGGATTGTCATTCACCCATCGACCGCACTGTTACGCCAGAATTAATCGACCATCACTGTCGCGCCGCTCATGAACTGCGCAACGCCGAAATTCGCCGCGCCTTCGGGCGATGCTTTCGTTTGTTTGCGTGCGGCTTGCTAAACGAAAATCGTCGTCCCCGCGCAGGCGGAAGCCCATCGTCACCGAACTTCCTCTTCGTCGTGATGCCCGTGCTTGTCGCGGGCATTCACGTCTTTACTGAGTTTCGCGAATTCAGACGTGGATGGCCGGGACATAGGCGAGCAAAGCGACGCCGTTCTTCGAACGGCTATGCCCGGCCATGATGACAATGAAGGCTCATGGCTCCGCCACGCCGACGTTGTTTGCCCAGTCCTGCGATCAAACCTCCATCTAACGCGGACAACAAAAAAGGCCGGGGAAACCCGGCCTTTCCTGCGCCATCACGAGGAGGCGAAAAGATCTACTTCGACGCAGTCGGCAGCGGCGCCGGTTTGTCCGAGAGCGAATTGAGGTAGGCGATCACGTCGGCGCGCTCGCTGTCCTTGCTGAGGCCGGCGAAGCCCATCGCGGTGCCGGGGACGAAGCCCTTCGGGCTCTTCAGGAACTCGTTGAGATCGTCGAAGGTCCAGGTGCCGCCCTTTGCCTTCATCGCGGCCGAGAAATTGAAGCCGCCACGGCCCTCGCCCTTGTGGTCGTTGACAACGCCATAGAGGTTCGGACCGACGCGGTTCGGACCGCCCTTCTCGAAGGTATGACAGGCGGCGCACTTCTTGGCGGCGGTCGCGCCCTTCTCCACCGAAGCGGTCTGCAACAGCTTCTCGATCGGTTCGGACTTCTCCGGCGCGGCGCCCTTGGCGTCGCCGCCGGCGGCTTCCTTCACGGCAATCTCAAAGCCCGGCTTGGCCGGCACGACCGGCGCGAAAACCGCCTGGGCGGCAAAGCTGGTAACGAGAACGACAAGGCAGGTGGCGAGGATCGCCCCGAGAATCTTATTAAGCTCAAAGGAGTCCATTGCGGATCAGGCTCCAGACCGGAAGGTCAACTTGTAGGCCGAACGAAGGCGACCAAGGATTTTTTCGCCCGGAATCGATCTAAAAAGACGGGGCGATGGCGATGAGATACCGGTTTGCCCCGCCTCTGGCAACCCGTATAAACAGACCGTCACGGGAAAAAAGCCCCGCCATTCCGGCGCAACTCGCGCCCCTCGCCAGACCCGCAAACAGACGATGTCACAGCCGCTTATCCTGATCCCCGCGCGCATGGCCGCGACCCGCCTGCCCGGCAAGCCGCTGGCCGATATCGGCGGCGTGCCGATGATTGTCCAGGTGCTGCGCCGCGCCCAGGAGGCCGCGCTCGGCCGCGTCGCAGTGGCGACCGATTCCCCGGAGATCGCCGCTGCCGTCACCGCCCATGGCGGCGAGGTGGTGATGACCCGCGCCGACCACCCCTCGGGCTCCGACCGCATCTTCGAGGCGATGGAAAAGCTCGATGGGGCGACTGCCCACCCGGTCGTCATCAATCTCCAGGGCGATTTTCCGACCATCCGGCCCGGCCACATTCGCGCCGTGCTCTCGCCACTGGATGACCCCAAGATTCCCATCGCCACCTTGGCCGCCGAAATCCACACCGAGGAGGAGGCCACCAACCCCAACGTGGTCAAGGTGATCGGCTCACCGCTCAGCCCCAACCGGCTGCGCGCGCTCTATTTCACCCGCGCCACCGCGCCCTACGGCGAGGGCCCGCGCTACCATCACATCGGGCTCTATGCCTATCGCCGCGAGGCGCTGGCCCGCTTCGTCGCGCTGCCGCCCTCGCCGCTCGAGCAACGCGAGAAGCTCGAACAACTCCGCGCCATCGAGGCCGGGATGCGGATCGACGTCACCATCGTCGATGAAGTGCCGCGCGGCGTCGATACGCCGGCCGATCTCGAAACCGCGCGGCGCGCGCTCGCATCCTAACAAACGCTTCCTTCAAACTTTTCGTTTCACCACTGGCAAAAGCCGAAACCGCTGATACAACGCGCCATGACCCAACCGAAGACCATCTCATTCCAGGGCGAAATGGGAGCCAACTCCCACCTCGCCATCGTCGAAGCCTATCCCGACGCCAAGCCGCTGCCGTGCGCGACCTTCGAGGACGCGCTGTCGGCGATCTCCTCCGGCGAGGCCGATCTCGGCATGATCCCGATCGAGAACTCGATCGCCGGCCGCGTCACCGATATCCATTATCTGCTGCCGCGATCGGATCTCTCGATCATCGGCGAATGGTTTCTGCCGATCCGCCATCAACTGATGGCGCCGCGCGGCGCGAAACTCGAAGACATCAAGACCGTCGAGAGCCACGTACAGGCGCTGGGCCAGTGCCGCAACATCATCCGCAAGCTCGGCATCAAGGCGGTGGTCGCCGCCGATACCGCGGGCTCCGCGCGCGCCGTCGCCGAGCGCGGCGACAAGAGCTGCGCCGCGCTCGCCTCGCGCCTTGCCGCCGAGATCTACGGGCTCGATATCCTGGCGCAGGATGTCGAGGATGAAAGCAGCAACACCACGCGCTTCGTGGTGCTGGCGCGCGACCAGCAATGGGCCAAGCCGAACAACGGTCCCGTCGTCACCAGCTTCGTGTTTCGCGTTCGCAACCTGCCGGCCGCGCTCTACAAGGCCATGGGCGGCTTCGCCACCAACGGCGTCAACATGACCAAGCTGGAAAGCTACATGGTGGACGGCAATTTCTTCGCCACGCAATTCTATGCCGACGTCGACGGCCATCCGGACGATCGCGGCCTTGCCTTCGCGCTGGAGGAATTGAAGTTCTTCTCCAAGGAATTGCGCATCGTCGGTGTCTACCCGGCGCACCCCTTCCGCGCGACCTTTAGTGAGCGCAAGGACTGAGGCGATAGCAGACCGAATCCATTCGTCATTGCCGGGCTTGACCCGGCAATCCATCCTTCTGATGAAGATGGATGCGCGGATCAAGTCCGCGCATGACGCCGTAGATACTGCCTAAGCCCCTTTACCCAACCCGAACGCTTGCGCCAGCAATTCATACGAACGCCTGCGCGCGGCGTGGTCGAACACCGACGTGATCACCATCACCTCGTTGGCCTGTGTTGCCTCGACCAACGGTGTCAGCTTTTCGACAACGGTGGACGGTGACCCGACGAACAACCGCGCGCGGTTGCGTGCGATGATAGCGCGGTCGCTCTCCGTATAAGGATAAGCCAGCGCATCCTCGACGCTGATCAGCGGCGCATACTGGCCACGCTCGCGTTGCAGGCGATTGAAATCGGTGGACGCCGCGAGCCGCTCCGCGTCCGCATCGGTCTCGGCCACGATCGCCGCCACCGCGAGAATAGCATAAGGCGATGCGCGCCAGCCGGTGCTCACATAGTCGCGTCGATAGGTTCGCATCGCCTCAACCGCGTCATGCGTCGCGAAGTGATGCGCGAACGCAAAGCCCATGCCGACCTGCGCCGACAATTCCGCGCTGTAGCCGCTCGACCCCAGCAGCCAGATCGGCGGCAGCGGCGTATCCGACGGCATCGCGACGACGTTGGTGTAAGGATGGTTCGGCGGAAAATCGCGCGTCTCCCACAACGTCAGTTCGTGCAGCCGTTCGAGAAAGTCATCGCCCTCGCGACCATCGAGCCGCCGGCGCAGCGCGTGTGCGGTGACGCCGTCGGTGCCCGGCGCGCGACCGAGCCCGAGATCGATGCGGCCAGGAAACAGCGCCTCCAGCAGCTTGAAGCGTTCCGCGATCACCAGCGGCGCGTGGTTCGGCAACATCACTCCGCCGGAGCCGACGCGAATCCGCTCCGTCGCGGCCGCGATCTGCCCGATCATCAGGTCCGGCGCGGGACTGGCGACCGACGGCAGGTTGTGATGCTCGGCCAGCCAGTAGCGAGCGTAGCCGAGCCGGTCGGCCAGTTGCGCAAGGTCGATCGTATTGCGCAGCGCCTGCGCCGGTGGCGTGGCGGTGGTCACCACCGAGAGATCAAGAATGGAAAGAGGGAGCATGGCCGCCAAACCTAGACTATTCCCGGAATGGCACCAAAAGCTGCCGCGAAGGATATCGACCGAGGCTCAGCCGGACCACCCAATCGCCAGTGGGAAATTCGACAAGAAATATCGCAAATTCCATCATTTCCCAAACACCGTCAGAGCTTAAGAATTGAAAACACAATAAATTATACTGATATTACATATATTTAATACGATGAATGAGACCCCCAATCTTTATCCGCGCTGCCCACCAAGATGAAATTGGCAAACAACTTCTCCATTAACCCACCTATATGGGAAACTTCCCAATAGAGAATGATCATTTTGCCCGCGCCGAAATGGCCCGGCTGACATATGTTCCGCCGAAGACCTGATGAGCCCGAACAAATTGGCGGCTGACCGCAGCCGTCCGCAACCAGACCGAGCCTGTGCGCTATGAGTGCCAACGTCCGACATCCTGAATCCGGCACTGCCAAATCCGGCCTGCCGAATATCTCGTTCGAGTTCTTCCCGCCGAAGACCGAGGAGATGGAGCGCAGCCTGTGGGACGTGATCGAGCGCCTCGCACCCCTCACTCCGAACTTCGTTTCGGTGACCTACGGCGCCGGCGGCTCGACGCGTGAGCGCACCCACGCCACCATTGCCCGCATCCTCAACGAGACCGACCTCATCCCGGCCGCGCACCTCACCTGCGTGAATGCGCCGCGCGCCGACATCGACGACGTGGTGGCGCGCTATCACGAGGTCGGCGTCCGCCATATCGTGGCGTTGCGCGGCGATCCGACCACCGGCATCGGCACGCCTTACGTTGCGCATCCCGACGGCTATCAGACATCGGCCGAACTCGTCGCCAGCATTCGCAAGCGTTACCCCGATATCGACGTCACGGTGTCGGCCTATCCGGAGAAGCATCCCGAGAGCCGCGACTTCGATGCCGATCTCGACGTGCTGCAAGCCAAGGTCGATGCTGGCGCAACCCGCGCTATCACGCAGGTGTTCTTCGATAACGATCTCTACTTCCGCTATCTCGACCGCGTGCGGGCGCGCGGCATCGACATTCCAATCCTGCCGGGCATCATGCCGATGCACAACTTCAAGCAAGCCCGGAATTTCGTCACGCGTGCCGGCACCACCGTGCCGTCGTGGCTGGACGAGAAATTCGACGGACTCGATGACGATGCCGAGACCCGCAAGCTGGTGGCCGCCGCCGTCGCCGCCGGTCAGGTGCAGAAGCTTGCCAAGCACGGCGTCGAGAATTTCCATTTCTATACGATGAACCGCGCCGATCTGGTGTTCGCCATCTGCCACCTGCTCGGCATTCGGCCCGCAACCCAAAAGGCGGCCTAACCTTAATCTTCCGTCGTGCCCGGCTTTATGCCGGGCATCCACGTCTTAAAGGCATTGCCAGTTCAAAGGCATGGATGGCCGGGATAGGCCCGGCCATGACGATCACAGGACGATTTCCGTGACCAAAGTTTCGAATCCCACCGCCGACCGTATCCGCGAACTCGCCCGCGAGCGCATTCTGGTGCTCGACGGCGCCATGGGCACCATGATCCAGGCGCTGCAATATGATGAGGCGGCCTTTCGCGGCGAACGCTTCAAGGACTTCCATCGCGACCAGCGCGGCAACAACGACCTGTTGATCCTCACGCAACCCAAAGCGATCGAGGACATTCACGCGCAATATTTGCGCGCGGGCGCGGACATCGTCGCCACCAACACCTTCTCGTCGACCTCGATCGCGCAGGCCGATTACGACCTCAGCGATATCGTCTATGAGATGAACCGCGAAGGCGCGCGGCTGGCGCGGAACGCCGCCGAACGCGTCAGCGCCGAGGATGGCAAGCCGCGCTTTGTCGCTGGCGCCATCGGCCCGACCAACCGCACCGCATCGATCTCGCCGGACGTTTCCAATCCGGGCTATCGCGCCGTCACCTTCGACGACCTGCGCAAGGCCTATGCCGAACAGATCAACGGCCTGCTCGATGGCGGCGCCGATCTGCTCCTGGTCGAAACCATCTTCGATACGCTCAACGCCAAGGCTGCACTCTACGCGATCGCCGAGATTGGCGAGGAACGCGGCCTCGACATTCCCGTGATGATCTCCGGCACCATCACCGATAAATCGGGCCGCCTGCTGTCGGGTCAGCTGCCGGAGGCGTTCTGGCATTCGGTGCGACATGCCAATCCGCTCACCATCGGCTTCAACTGCGCGCTCGGCGCGGAAGATTTGCGCGCACATGTCGCCGACATCGGCCGCGTCGCCGATACGCTGGTGTGCGCCTATCCGAACGCCGGCCTGCCGAACGAATTCGGCCAGTACGACGAAAGCCCCGAATACATGGCGCGGCTGGTCGGCGAATTCGCCCAAGCCGGCCTCGTCAATATCGTCGGCGGTTGCTGCGGCACCACGCCGGACCATATCGCTGCGATCGCCGCCGCCGTCGCGCCGCATCCGCCGCGCGTCGTGCCGGTGCTGGAGCCGCGGCTGCGGCTGTCGGGCCTCGAGCCCTTCTCGCTGACGGCCGACATTCCCTTTGTCAATGTCGGCGAGCGCACCAACGTCACTGGCTCTGCCAAATTCCGCAACCTCGTCAAGGCGGGCGATTACACCGCAGCTCTTGATGTCGCGCGCAGCCAGGTCGAGAACGGCGCGCAGATCATCGACGTCAACATGGACGAAGGCCTGCTCGATTCCGAACAGGCAATGATCACGTTCCTCAACCTGATCGCCGCCGAGCCCGACATCGCGCGCGTGCCGGTAATGGTCGACTCGTCGAAATTCTCGGTGATCGAGGCCGGGCTGAAATGCCTGCAAGGCAAGCCGGTCGTGAACTCGATCTCGCTGAAGGAAGGCGAGGAGAAATTCCTGCACGAGGCACGAATCGCGCGCCGTCACGGCGCGGCCGTGGTGGTGATGGCGTTCGACGAAACCGGACAGGCCGATACCTATCAGCGCAAGACCGAAATCTGCAAACGCGCCTACGATATCCTCGTCGAGAAGGTCGGCTTCCCGCCGGAAGATATCATCTTCGATCCGAACATTTTTGCGATCGCAACCGGACTCGAGGAACATAACAACTACGGCGTCGACTTTATCGAGGCGACGCGCTGGATTCGTCAGAACCTGCCGCACGCCCATATTTCCGGCGGCGTGTCGAACCTGTCGTTCTCGTTCCGCGGCAACGAGCCGGTGCGCGAGGCGATGCACTCGGTGTTCCTGTATCACGCCATCAAGGCCGGCATGGACATGGGCATCGTCAATGCCGGGCAGATGATCATCTATGACGACATCGATTCCGAGCTGCGGCAGGTCTGCGAGGACGTGATCCTCAACCGTGATCCCGGCGCGTCGGAGCGACTGCTCAACCTCGCGGAAAAATTCCGTGGCCAGAGCAAGCAGGCGAAAGAAGCCGATCTGACCTGGCGCGAATGGCCGGTGGAGAAGCGGCTGTCGCACGCACTGGTCAACGGCATTACCGAATACATCGAGCAGGACACCGAGGAAGCGCGGCAGAGCGTGGATCGTCCGCTCTCCGTGATCGAAGGTCCGCTGATGGCCGGCATGAACGTGGTCGGTGACCTGTTCGGCGACGGCAAGATGTTTTTGCCGCAGGTGGTGAAGTCCGCACGCGTGATGAAACAGGCGGTCGCCTACCTGATGCCGTTCATGGAAGAGGAGAAGGCCCGCAACCAGGCCGCCGGCATCGCCGGGGACGGGAGGAATTCCGCCGGCAAGATCGTGCTTGCCACGGTGAAGGGCGATGTCCACGACATCGGCAAGAACATCGTCGGCATCGTACTCCAGTGCAACAACTACGAGGTGATCGACCTCGGCGTAATGGTGCCGGCCGCCAAAATCATCGAGACCGCGCGCGACGAGGAGGCCGACATCGTCGGGCTCTCGGGCCTGATCACGCCGTCGCTGGATGAAATGGGTTACTTCGCCGCCGAGCTGGAACGGCAGGGCTTGAAGCTGCCGCTGCTGATCGGCGGCGCTACCACCAGCCGCGTGCATACCGCGGTGAAGATCGATCCCAACTACCAGAGCGGTCCGGTGGTGCACGTCAACGACGCCAGCCGCGCGGTCGGCGTGGTCGCTTCGCTGATGTCGCCGGAGCGGCGCGAGGCTTACGCATCCGAAGTGCGCGCCGAATACGCCAAGATTTCCGCCGCGCATTTTCGCGCCCAGCAGGACAAGAAGCGGATTACGTTGGCCGCCGCGCGTGCCAATGCGGTACCGATCGACTGGAGCAGCTATCGCCCGACCACGCCGACCTTCCTCGGCACGAAAGTGTTCACCG
The DNA here is from genome assembly GCA_017305535.1 of Hyphomicrobiales bacterium. Lineage (GTDB taxonomy): Bacteria > Pseudomonadota > Alphaproteobacteria > Rhizobiales > Xanthobacteraceae > 62-47. Next base: position 196,095 of record JAFKKN010000004.1, read on the forward strand.
ACTATCCGCTGGAGGAGCTGGTCGAGGTGATCGACTGGACGCCGTTCTTCCAGGTCTGGGAATTGTCCGGCCGCTTCCCGGCCATTCTCGACGACAAGGTGGTCGGCGAAACCGCGCGCTCGCTCTACGACGACGCGCGCAAGATGCTGGAGAAAATCGTCAAGGAGAAGTGGTTCAAGGCGTCCGGCGTGATCGGCTTCTGGCCCGCCAACAGCGTCGGCGACGACGTCGTGGTCTACAGCGACGAAAGCCGAACCACGCCAATCGCGACCTATCACACATTGCGCCAGCAGCTCGAGAAGCGCGAAGGCCGCCGCAACGCCGCGCTGGCGGACTTCATCGCGCCGAAGGACACCGGCATTTCCGACTATATCGGCGGCTTCGCGGTGACCGCCGGGCTTGGCGAGGATGAGATCGCGATGCGTTTCAAGAACGCCAACGACGACTATTCGTCGATCCTGGTGAAGGCGCTGGCGGATCGTCTCGCCGAAGCCTTCGCCGAGCGGATGCATCAACGCGTGCGCAGAGAATTCTGGGGCTACGCTCCGGACGAAGCGCTCGACAACGAACAGCTCATCAAGGAAGAATACAAAGGCATTCGCCCTGCGCCGGGTTATCCGGCGCAGCCCGACCACACCGAGAAGGCGACGCTGTTCAGCCTGCTCGATGCGACGCGCGCGACCGGCGTCGAGTTGACCGAAAGCTTCGCGATGTGGCCCGGTTCGTCAGTGTCGGGCCTCTATTATAGCCATCCCGAAAGCTATTACTTCGGCGTCGGCAAGATCGAGCGCGATCAGGTCGAGGATTATGCCGCTCGCAAGGGGCGATCGCTTCAGGAAATGGAGCGCTGGCTGGCGCCGATCCTCAATTACATTCCGTCGCGCGACGCTCCCGTGAGCAGCATTTCGAGCAGCGACGCGCCCGCTCCGGCCAACGACGTCACCGATGGCGATCCGTTATCGCATCCGCCGGGCTGCGGCTGTGCTTTCCATCTGCGCTATCGCAACAAGAAGGCGGGCGCGAACGGCTGATCGCTCCATCACGGCGCTGTTGCACGTTGCGCGATTTGATGCGTCAATACGCAGGGTAGAGCCATTTCCGTTCCGATGGAATCGGAACGGAAATGGCTCTGGATTTTTGTTTTGACGCGTTTTCTTCACGCGAACCGGTATCCACTTCGCTTGAAAACGCTATAGTCACGCGACGCGCGGTGCCGTGATGGTTCCGGAGAAGCTGATCATCCTGTTGTTCGCCGTTCTCGGCAACGCCACCTGGGCCGATGCGGACGTCGTCGATGTGCGCAACGCCGGGCCGGTCGATCTCGCACCGTTCGTCTGCACCGACATCACTCGCAGCACCATGATCGGCCGCGCCTGCTACAATGAGGCAAAACGCTCCGCCGTCATCGAAATCCGCTCGACCTATCGGCGGTTCTGCGACATGCCGAAAGCGACTTTCGACGCGCTGCTCGACGCGCCTTCGATGGGGCAGTTCTACCTGAAGCAAATCCGGGGGAAGCCATCCGACCGGTCCTACGCCTGCCCGCACCCGTCATAGCCGCGTGGTTAACACTTTTGGGCCGATGCGCGGTCAGACAATTTTAATCAAATTGCTCCCAGCTTGAGCCATCGCGGACAAGTTGGGAGTGCCCGATGAAAGTATTCGCGTGGTTGGGCCGCTGGACCCGTGGCTGGCACAAGGTTGCCGAGGAGCCCTCCGAGTTCTCGTCGGCCCTCGACGAAGACCGTTCCAGCATGGCGGAGTTCGTCAAAATCCTGACCCGCATCGATCGAAGCGACAGTCCGCGCGCCTCACGCTAATGCTGCCGGCCGACGATGATATGCTGATGGGTGTTGTTGGTACAGTTGGGTGGGCTCGAACCACCGACCTCCTGTTCCACAGACAGGCGCTCTAACCAACTGAGCTACAACTGCATCGTGCCCCGCGAGAGGCGGGTGCGAACGGGCCGGAAACTAGGTGCAACGCCGCTGTTTGGCAAGTCCCGCCAATGCGGCGTTTCGGGTCCCCGCACCGAAAATAAGACCCTGTCTAGCGACCCGCGCAAGGAACGGCGGCGGAAATCACGCCGCCGGCTGGAACAGCTTGGCAACGCTGTCCTTAAACGGCTCAACAGCGTCGGTTGCGACCTTGCGCGAGAGTTCAGCCAATTCCCGCGACTGGTCCGTGAGGGTCTCGATCTGCTTGCGCGCGTGGGACTGCCACAGCTCGGCGGCCTGCGAGACGGATTTCACACCGGCGAGTTGCTGCGCGAGGTCGAACGCCGCAAACGTATTGGCCTGAAAGAATCCCAGCATTTTGGAGGAATAGTCGCTGATGCCCTTGCTGGCGACGCCAAATACCGCTTCGACCGCGACGTTATTGCCCTGGGCAGCGTCCTTGAGCCGATCGTAGTTCTGCTGCGCCTGGGCGAAGCCGCTTTCGACGAACGCCCGAACCGGCTCGGGAATACCGAAGACTGTCGGGGGAACGGTAAAGGAATGGGTGAAATCGGCCATGACAGCGCCCCTTATTCGATGAGTTCAAGCTGGCGCCAATCCACATGTGACGCGACATCTTGCCGAACCGGGCCGCATATGCGTCGCCCATCAAGGTCCCCAGCGTCTTCTATCTACCAAGATTTTTTGTGCGATGCAACATAATCTCCGATTCGGTTCGAAAGGACAGCGCCCATTGCGCCCGCCAGCGTCCGACAAGGGCGCTTCACGGCCTGAAGCTCGTGACAGTCGCCAAATTAACGCTATTCCGGCTTTCACTTGCATGGTTCCGAGCTAACCGTGGACCGGATCGCCGCCGGAGGCGATACTAACCAAATGTTAAGCCTATTCGCTCGAGCGCGCCCTCGGGCAGCGATTCCTTAGACATCCGGACCTCAATCATGGCGTGGCGATGAACAACGCGGAATTCCAGTTGCGAGGGGTACACGACGCCCGACTGGCGGTTCACGCCATCAGTGCGTCGCCGTCGTGGCTGTGGACTTTCGACGGCGCTCGCGTGCTGTGGGCAAACCCGGTCGGCGTGGCGCTGCTCGGCGCGACCGATGCCGGGACGTTGGCCGCTCGGACCTTCAGCCCCGCCGACCAGCAGCGCCGCCAGGTCGCCCATCTCGCAGGGCGGCTGTCGTCAAACGCGGTCCCGCGTCTGGAGCGGCTACGAGGGTTCGGCGCGCCGCTCGGCAGCCTCGTCACCTGTATCTGCACCCGTCTGCCGTTCGCCAATGGCGACAGCGGAATCCTGATCGTTGCCGCCACGACCGGAGGACGAGCGATGCCGCTCGACGAACGGCTGCGACGCATCGTCGAGACCGTCGAGATGCCGATGGCAGCGTTCACGCACGACGGCAAGTTGGTCGGCGCCAGCGAAACGGCGCGCGCGTTGCTCAATGGCCGCAATCTGGTCGATATCGGTCTTGGGCGGACACGTGACGACGCGCTGAGCACGGGCCATGCCGAAGCGACCATCGACGCCGGGCATGTCACGCTGCAACGTATCGGCAGCGGCAACGACATCGGTTTAATCGCGACCATTGCTCCGGCCATTATGCCGACCGCGATCCTCCCCGTGGACAACGCGTCGCCAGAACCAATCGCGCCCCCGCCTCCGGAGTCCATCGAGCCAACGATGGCGCACGCGTCGCCATCGGAAGCGATCGTCGATCGGGACAACGACGCGAACGTGCCGATGCAGGATGCACCGGTCGCCGACGAAATGGCAGCCAGCACGTCAGAGGTCGATGCAGCAGCAACGCCGAAAGCAGCGCCCACGGACGATCCAGTCGAGGTGCCGAAGCCGATCTGGCCCCATGCGTCTGATCATGATGAAGCGGAGACCGCCGACGCATCGGCTCCCGCTCCGCGAACTGACCTACCTGCGGCCGATCACGTCGCTCAAGGCGCCCGGGCGGCCGCGTCAGTTAACGTCTCGCCGCCACGCGACGCGGTACAGCCGGTCCGTTTCGTCTGGCAGATGGACGCGGACGGCCGTTTCCTGCTCGGCTCCGACGATTTCATGCGATTGATCGGCACCCGGACCGCCGGTGCATTCGGGCGGCCATGGGATGAAATCGTCGCGGCCCTCGACCTCGACCCGCAGGGCCTCGTCGCAAAGGCCGTGGCGACCCATGAAACCTGGAGCGGCATCACGCTGAACTGGCCGGTGGACAATCACGGTCAGCGTTTGCCGGTGGAGTTGTCCGGGCTGCCGGTGTTCGACCGTGCACGCAGCTTCGCGGGCTATCGCGGTTTTGGTGTCTGCCGCGATCTCGCGCGGCTCAGCGAACTGGCGAACGGTCAACACACAACGCTCTTCCACGATCTTCCCGCGCCGCGCCCGCTCGCGGCCGACGTCCCGCATGCGTCGGCACCGAGCGCGGACGCCGCGCCGATGCCGCCTTCCCACGAACACGCGCCTTCTCCGGTGGAAGCATCGTTTTCACCGCCAACCGATCCGGATACGACTTTGGATAACGTCTTAGAGAATTCCCAAAACGTGGTGCCGTTCAGGCTTGCGCCCGATGCGAAGCTGCCGACGCTGACACCCGTGGAAAACAACGCCTTCCACGAACTGGCCCGGCAACTGTCGGCGCGATTGGAAAGCGAGACCGGCGAAACGGAGACCCCGTCATCCGACCACGACGATGCCGCTGCAAACGTTGATGCGCCCACGCGACCGGAAGCCGGGCACAACGAGACCACCCTCAACTCGCGCCAGCCGCCGACGTTGCCTCACGGCGAAAGCGCGCGCGATACGCAACTTCTCGACCTGATGCCGTCCGGCGTATTGATCTACCGGCTGGAGCGGCTGCTCTACGTCAACCGCGCTTTCCTCTCGCGTCTCGGATTTAACGATCCCGACACGCTCCACGCCGCAGGTGGTCTCGACGCACTTTACATCGATCCGGCGGATGCCGTCGCGAACAGCATCAACGACGCTGGTGCGGCAGTGACGATCGCCACGCAAAATGCGCTGGTTGCGCCGGCTCAGGCTCACTTGTCCGCCATCGCATGGGACGGCGAACCGGCGCTGGCTCTGATCCTGACGGACACCGCACATACATCGGCGGCGGCACCTGCCGCGGTCGCGATCACCTCACCTCCACCTCCCGCCGACGGCCGGGTTAACGCCGAAGAACTGGGCGCCATCCTCGACACCATGGCGGAAGGCGTGGTGATGTTCGACGGGGGCGGTCGCATCAGCGCCTGCAACCGCAGCGCCGAGGCATTGTTCGGCGTCAGTGGAGACGAACTCACGCGACGGACTTTGTCGGAACTATTCGCGCCGGAAAGCGAAAAGGCCGTGCGGGACTATTTCGACAGCATCGCCAACGCCGATGCCGCCAGTCTGCTCGATCATGGCCGCGAAGTTCTGGGCCGCGTGCATGAGGGTGGCTTCCTGCCGCTAGCCATGACGATGGGCCGCACCATGCCCGGCAGTCCGAACTACTTCGCGGTGTTTCGCGATCTGACGCAAAGCAAGAAAGACGAAGCCGCGCAGCATCTGGCGCGACGCCAGACCGAACGCGCCGCGACCGCGAAGGCCGACGTGCTGGCCCGCGTCAGCCACGAAATCCGCACACCGCTCAACGCCATTATCGGCTTCGCCGATGTGATGATCGACGAACGTTTCGGGCCGCTGGGGCACGAGCGTTATACCGAATATCTCAAGGACATTCGCGCATCCGGCGAGCGCGTTTCCTCCATCGTCGATGAAATGCTCGATTTGTCACGGGCCGAGACCGGCAAACTCGATCTGGCTTTCGGCCGTCACAACCTCAACGATTTGCTGGAGCAATGTGTTGCGGTGATGCAGCCGCGCGCCAATCGCGAGCGGATTATCATTCGCACGTCGCTTGCTCATACGCTGCCCGACATTGTCGCAGACGCACGTACGCTGCGGCAGGTCGCGCTGAACCTGATCGGCAACTCGATCCGCCTTGCCAATGCCGGCGGTCAGGTGATCGTCTCCACCGCGCTCTCGGACGAGGGCGACGTCGTACTGCGTGTGCGCGATACCGGGCACGGCATGAACGACAACGAACTCGCCGCCGCCGTCGAGCCGTTCGGAACACCGATGCCGGATCAGACGCCGGGCCATGTCGGCGTCAGTCTCGCGCTGACCAAGGCGTTGGTCGAAGCCAACCGCGCCCGGTTCCAGATCAAGAGCGTGCCGCGATCCGGCACGTTGATCGAAGTGACCTTCCCACAGGTCACGGCGCGGGCATAACGCGGGCGTGAACGACGAGCGCGGCGACAATCCAACGGTTCCGGGCTGCCACGACATGAAGCGGCATGCTGGTCTCTGAAACGTGCGCGTCGTATAGTCGTTGCGCACGGATCAATGGAGCGCGGATGTCGACGTCTTCGGGGAAATGCGGTCTCGCCATCCTGGCGACGGTGTTGTGCCTGACCGGGTCCGTCGCGCACGCCCAATCCGAGCCGGTGCGTTACTGGATTCCGTTCGGTCCCTTTGGTTTCGGCGGCGGCGCGGCCGAGACGACGGGCATGGAGACGTACAGCAACGTTCCGGATTTCAACTTCGGGGAAGCCGACAAGACCGGCTTCGTGTTTAGAAGTTACAGCACTCCGGTCACTGCGCTAACGTCTGGTTTCGGATGGAGCGGGCTCGGCAACACGACTGCGTTCAGCACACTCGATTCGCTGTCCCACGAGCGCACCCAGTTCGGCTACAGCTTCAAAGGCGCGGGCAACATGCCGGTGACGTTGTTCGGTAGCGTCGATACTCTGAAATACAATCCGGACGCGTTCAGCAGCATCACCTCTTTCAGTTCATCCCCCGGCACGCCTGCCGCTTACGGCGTTCATGCCGGCATCGAGGTGCGGCCGACATCAAATCTCAGCCTGTCTTTCTCGGCTGGCTACACGCAAGAGCAACCCGGCCTCGCAGGTGGCGACCTGAGTTCATCCCTGCTGCCACGAGCCCTCGGCGGAACGCGCTAGACGTCATTTCCACGCTTTCTGGCAAAGAAGAAGCGCCCCGGCATGACGAACCGGAGCGCTTCAACCCAACTCGAAAATCTGCGGTCGCTCGATCGGCGCTCAAGCGTTCTTCAGCGCGACGCGGAAGTCGGCATCGGTCTTCGATTTCACCTCGTCGAGGGTGACGCCGTCCGCCAGTTCGATCAGCGCCATGCCGTCGTTGCCGTGCTTGTCGATGGTGAACACCGCGAGGTCGGTGATCACCATGTCCACCACGCGCTCGCCGGTCAGCGGCAGGTTGCACTGCTTGAGCAGCTTGGGGCCGTCCTTGGCAGAATGCTCCATCACCACCACGACGCGCTTGACGCCGGCGACGAGATCCATCGCGCCGCCCATGCCCTTGACCATCTTGCCGGGGATCATCCAGTTGGCGAGGTCGCCGTTCTGCGCGACCTGCATCGCGCCGAGGATCGACAGGTCGATATGGCCGCCGCGCACCATGCCGAAAGAATCGGCGCTGGAGAAATAGCTGGTGTCCGGCAGTTCGGTCACGGTCTGCTTGCCGGCGTTGATGAGATCGGGGTCTTCGTCACCCTCATACGGAAACGGCCCCATGCCGAGCATGCCGTTCTCGCTCTGCAACGAGACGTCGACGCCGTCCGGGATGAAGTTCGATACCAGCGTCGGGATGCCGATGCCGAGGTTGACGTAGAAGCCGTCGCGCAATTCCTTCGCCGCGCGGGCGGCCATCTGATCGCGGGTCCATGCCATCGCTCTCTCCTGTATCCTGAACGTTACGCGGGGCGCTTGCGCAGGGTGCGCTGCTCGATGCGCTTCTTGTCGGTGCCCACCTCGATGATGCGCTGAACGAAGATGCCCGGCGTATGGATGTGGTCCGGATCGATTTCGCCGGCCGGCACCAGATGCTCGACCTCGGCAACGGTGATCTTGGCGGCGGTCGCCATCATCGGGTTAAAGTTACGCGCAGTCTTGCGGTAGACCAGATTGCCAGCGGTATCGCCCTTCCAGGCGTGGACGATGGCCAGATCGCCGAAAAGGCCGCGTTCCATCAGGTACTTCTGGCCGTCGAATTCCTTCACTTCCTTGCCTTCGGCGATCAGCGTGCCGACACCGGTCTTGGTGTAGAACGCCGGAATGCCGGCACCGCCGGCACGGATGCGCTCGGCCAATGTGCCCTGCGGACAGAATTCCAATTCCAGTTCGCCGGCGAGATATTGCTGCGCGAACAGCTTGTTCTCACCCACGTAGGAAGAAATCATCTTCTTGATCTGGCGTGTCTCCAGCAGGCGGCTGAGCCCGATGCCGTCGACACCGGCATTGTTCGACACCACGGTCAGATTCTTGACCCCGGACTCGCGCAAGGCATCCGACAACGTCTCGGCGATACCGCACAGGCCGAAGCCGCCGGACATCACCATCATGCCGTCCTTGAGAATGCCGTCGAATGCCGATTTGGCGTCGGGAAAAACCTTGTTCATGGGATAAGACCTGATCGAGGAAAGACGCGGGAATTGGGCGTGCCGGGGTGGCGAACGTCAAATCTAAGTTGTAGTTGTATTAGGCGAAATCGCCGAGGGACGTCAATTGCGGCAGCCCCGTGCGGCGAGACGGGCCCGAGCGGCCTTGAAAGCGTCAAGAAAACCCATCAAGTTGCGCCGGATCGTGGTCCCGGGAAGGCCGGCGCCCACCTCAAGCATCAACCGACCCGAGTAGACCATTGACCATTGCCCAAGGAATGAAGCGCCTGGGGTTGCCGATTGCGGCAATCTTGGGCGTCGTACTGGCCGGTTTGGCCAGCATGTCCTTGCTGCTCGATCGGGATGCCCTGCGCCAGGCGGTCGAGACACAAATCCGGGCCGTCACCGGGCTCGATCTGGTGGTGAATGGCGGGATCGACGTTTCGGTGTTTCCGCAGAGCCGCGTGGTCTTCCACAGTGTCGGATTGAAGGGCGGCGGCGCGACCGACGCGGCACTCAGCGTCGATACCATGGTCGCGAACCTCCGATTGCTGCCGTTGTTGATGCAGCGCTTCCAGATCGCCGACGTCATTCTCACGCGGCCGCAAATCCGGGTGGCGCGGGAAGCCGACGGCAGCAGCAACTGGACGCCGTTCATCGACACCCTGACCCGCACCGTCAAGCCGGGTGCCGATAGCCCATTGTCGTTCTCGGAAATTCGTATCCAGGACGGCACCCTGACCTATTCCGATGCCGCCAGGCAGGTCGAAACCATCCGGGATATCAATCTCTCGCTGGCGTGGCCTTCAATCTCGCGTTCGTTCGCCGCCACCGGGCAATTCGACTGGCGCGGGGCGCGCGTCGACGGCAGCATCAGCGTCAACGATTTCATCGCCGCGCTGTCCGGCGAACGGTCGGGGTTGAAGATCCGCGTCGCCGCGCCGTCCCTGAAGCTCGGATTCGACGGGGCTGTCGCCAACAAGACCAACCTCATGATGGACGGCACGCTGACGGCCGACAGTGGTTCGCTGCGCAATGCGTTGCGCTGGATCGGACAAGCGCCCCCCGGCCGCGGCGGCTTCGGACGGTTCGCGCTTAAAGCCCGCGCCAATTTGGTCGGCCCGTCGCTGGCGCTGACCAACGTCAACGTCGAACTCGACGGCAATGCCGCCGAAGGCGTGATGACCTACAGCAACATCGGGCGACAGACCCTGCAAGCGACGCTGGCCGCCGGAACGCTCGATTTCACGCCCTACATCAGCACATTCCGGTGGCTCGCCTCCGGCGCGCGTGATTGGAATCGTCAACTGTTCGACCTGAGCGCGCTCTCCACCACCGATCTCGACATTCGCCTGTCCGCGGCAAAGCTGACGGTTGGCTCGTCGAGGCTCGGTCGCACCGCGCTTGGCGCCAACCTGCGAAACGGCGCGCTGGCGCTCAGCGTGGCGGAAGCGCAAATCTTTGGTGGCATCGCCAAAGGCTCGTTCGGCATCGCGCGCGACGATGTCGCCGCCGACATCAAGGCGCAGTTTCAACTGGTGGACGTCGACCTGCAAAGCTGTGCCAGCGAATTGTTCGGCACAAGCAAGCTCTCCGGGCGCGGCAACCTCAGCGTCGTTCTGAATGCGACAGGTTCAAGCCCCTTCGGGCTGGCACAGACACTCGCCGGCACCGCCACGTTGATCGGACACGACGGCGCCATCAGCGGGTTCAACGTCGAGCAGCTTTTGAAACGGCTGGAGCGCCGACCATTGTCCGGCGGCGGCAACTTCCGCAACGGCCAGACGCCGTTCGAGACCCTGAAAATCTCAGTCCACTTCAATGACGGCGTGGCCACCGCCGACGATATCGCGATCAACGGCCCGAATGCCAATCTGACCCTGACCGGCACCGCCTCGGTGCCATTGCGCGAATACGACCTCAAGGGCGTCGCAAGCCTGGTCTCGACGTCGGCGGACGCATCGAAATTCGAACTGCCGTTCGTGGTGCAAGGTCCTTGGGATGATCCGCTGATCTTTCCCGACCCGGTCAGCCTGATCCGTCGCTCGCCGGCCTCGGCGCCATTGCTTGACGCCGTCAAGGATCGCCGGACCCGCGACGCCGTCCGCTCGGTTCTGGAGCGCATCACCGGGCAGAAGTCCGCGCCGGCCACCACGACGGAGGCCGGCGCCGCGCCGCCGCCCAAATCCAACTAAGCCTGTTTTTAACTTACATCGGCGCGGCGTTGCCACCCCGCCGGCTGGAGAGTTTCGTCGCCAACGACGCGGTGACGATGGCCAATGTGACGGCGCCGATGATCAACGCGCAGATCGCATTGATCTCCGGCTTCACGCCCAGCCGCACCTCGGAATAGATCCGGATCGGCAAGGTCGCCGAGCCCGGCCCGGTGGTGAAACTGGCGATCACCAGATCGTCCAGCGACAGTGTGAAGGCCAGCATCCAGCCTGCCGCGATGGCCGGCGCGATCAACGGCAGCGTCACCGCGACGAAAGCCTTCACCGGGCCACAGCCGAGGTCCATTGCCGCTTCTTCCAGACTGCGGTCGATACTGCCCAGCCGCGACTGCACGATCACCGCGACGAAGCACATCGTCAGCGTGGTGTGGGCGATGGTCACCGTCCAGAAACCGCGCTCCGCACCGAGTGCCACGAACAGCAACAGCAGCGACAGGCCGGTGATCACTTCCGGCATCACCAGCGGCGCATACAACATGCCGGAGAATAGCGTGCGTCCCTTGAAGCGTTCGCCGCGCACCAGCGCTAGCGCTGCCAGCGTTCCGAGCACGGCGGCCAGCGTCGCCGAGACCGCGGCTACGCGTAGACTCGTGCCGGCGGCCGTCAGCATCGCCTCGTCGTTGAAGAACGCGGTGTACCAGCGCAATGACCAGCCGCCCCAGACGGTGACCAGTTGCGAACCGTTGAACGAATAGATCACCAGGATCACGATCGGCAGATACAGAAACGCAAGGCCGAGCGCCAGCGAGGCGACGTTGAACCGCGACATCGCGGCAAAGCGGCGGGCACTCATGACCGGACCATCTGGCGGCGCTGAAACCGGTCGTAGATCACGAGCGGCAACAGCAGGATCAACAACAGCATCACCGCCGTCGCTGCGGCGACCGGCCAATCGCGATTGGTGAAGAACTCGAGCCACAAGGTCTGGCCGATCATCAGCGAATCCGATCCGGCCAACAGATCGGGGATGACGAATTCGCCGACCAGCGGAATGAAACACAGCAACGCGCCGGCGCCCACTCCCGGCAACGATAGCGGCAGCGTCACCCGCCAGAAGCTCTGCAACGGCGAACTGCCGAGATCGGCGGCGGCTTCCAGCAACGCCGGATCGAGTTTCGACAGTGTCGCGTAAAGCGGCAGGATCATGAACGGCAGATAGGAATAGACCATGCCGATATACATCGCCGTATCGGTCGACAGCCACACTACCGGCTCGGACACGATATGCAACGCCAGCAGAACCTGATTGAGCAACCCGTCGTGTTGCAAGATATTGATCCACGCATAGACCCGGATCAGGAACGAGGTCCAGAACGGCACGATCACCAGCATCATCGCCAGCGGTTGCCAGCGCCGTGGCAGCCGCGCCATCGCATAGGCGATCGGATAGCCGATCAACAGCAGCAGCGCGGTCGCGGTCGCGGCCACGGTCAGGCTGCGCAGGCCCGCCATCAAATAGAGATTATCCGAGAGCAATAGGCGGAAATTGTCGAGCGACAACGCCGAAAAGGCCGCGAACAATACCTGCCAGCCCGCGCCCAGATCGAATACCGGCAGATAAGGCGGCTGGGCGTTGACCACCTGCGACAGGCTGAGCTTGAGCACGAACCCGAACGGCACAAGGAAGAACAGCACCATCCAGCCGTAGGGCGCGATGGCGGCAAGACGTGCCGGCCGTGTGAAGATATTGCGCGCGCTCATCTCATCGATCCAGGACGATGCAATCTTCGGGCGCAAACCAGGCCGTCACGCGCTGCCCGACCGCGTAGGCGTCCGCGCTGACGCGCGCGGCATTGGCCAGCGATGCGCGCAGCGTCGCACCGCCGTCGAGCGCGATGGTGTAGGACGACACGCTGCCGAGATAGCTGACGTTCGCAATCGTCCCTTCCAGCCGGTTGATCGTGCCGGCGGCGAAATCCTGCGCCGGCGCGCGCTGCGACACTCTGATCTTTTCCGGTCGGATGGCAACGCAGACATCGGCAGCATCGCCAAGATGGCGCGGTGCCAGCGCCGTCAGCGCGCCCGCGCCTTGCGTCGTTACGCGCAGGCGACCCGCCTCACGCGTCTCGATCCGTCCCTCGATGATATTGACGTCGCCGACGAATTCGGCGACCCACCGCGAGCGCGGCTCCTCGTAGAGCTGGCGCGGTGTCGCGACCTGCGCAAGCCGGCCCGCGTTCATCACACCGATCCGATCCGCCAGCGTCATCGCCTCGTCCTGATCGTGGGTCACCACAATGAACGTGAGACCGAGCTTGCGCTGCAAGGCCAGCAGTTCGCGCTGGGTGCTGTCGCGCAGTTTCTTGTCGAGCGCCGCCAGCGGCTCGTCGAGCAGCAGCAATTGCGGCCGCCGTGCCACCGCCCGTGCCAGCGCCACTCGCTGACGCTGGCCGCCCGACAGTTGTTCGGGACGCCGTTTCTCCAGACCTTCCAGACGAACCAGCGCCAGCAGTTCGGCAACGCGCGCGTTGATCTCGGCACGCGGCATGCCGGCGCGCCGCAACCCGAAGGCAATGTTGTCGCGCACGTTGAGGTGCGGGAACAGCGCATAGCTCTGGAACATCATGTTGACGGGGCGCTGATGCGGCGGCATCCGCGCGACATCCTCGCCGTGCAGAAGAATACGCCCGGTATCCGGCGTCTCGAAGCCCGCCAGCATCCGCAACAGCGTGGTCTTGCCGCAACCACTCGGCCCCAGCAGCGCGAAAAACTCGCCTGCCTTGATATCGAGCGATACGCCGTCGACGGCCGTGAAGCCGCCAAACTGCTTCCCGACCGTGTCGATGCGCAGCAGCGGTAACGCCGCATCCGCGCTCGCCTGTGGCGTCGTTTCTGAAAGTGGCCCCACCCTTGTCACTCCCGAGGATGCCGCAGTCGCATCATGCAAAAAAATCCGGCGAGCCGGAACGTCCGGCCGCGCAGGATTTTGAAGCAATCATGTAGCCGGGGATGCGCGCGGGCTCAACCGCCACGCGACAAAACGCAGCGGAACGCGGAATTTCGGACGGTTCAACTGGCCTTGCGGCCGACGACAGGCAATCTGGGCACGGCGCGGCCGACCAGCGCGGCATATTGCTCGATCGGCGCGGGCCGGCCGATGAAAAAGCCCTGGATCACGTCGCAGGACTCATCGGCGAGGAAGCCCAGTTGCTCGTAGGTTTCGACGCCCTCGGCGACAATCGACATGTGCAGGCCGTGGCCGAGCCCAATCACCGCGCGAATGATCGCGGCCGATTGCGGCGTGTGGCCGAGATTCATGACAAAGGCTCGATCGACCTTGATCTTGTCGAACGGGAAGGCCTGCAAATAGGTCAGCGAGGAATAGCCGCTGCCGAAATCGTCCATCGAAATGCGCACGCCAAGTGCCTTGAGACGGCGCAGCAAGCCCAGGCCGCGGTCGAAATCCTCGATCAGCACGCCTTCGGTGATTTCCAGTTCGAGACGCCCCGGCGCAAGACCGGTTTCAAGCAGCACCGCATGCAGGAAATTGACCAGATCGCTGTGCATGAATTGCGCCGGCGACAAGTTGACCGCGATCTGCAACGGCTTCGGCCACGACGCCGCTTCGCGGCAGGCTTCGCGCAAAATCCATTGCCCCATCTCGACGATCAGCCCGCTTTCTTCAGCCAGCGGAATGAAATCGCTTGGCGGAACAGAGCCGCGCGTCGGATGATTCCAGCGCGCCAAGGCCTCGAAGCCGATGGTTTCACGCCCGGCCTCATCGCGGCTGGCGCGGGCCTGCGGCTGGTAGTGCAACGACAGTTCACCGTTGCGGATCGCCATCGACAGGTCTTGATGCAGAACGCGCCGGTCACGGACCTGGCGATCCATCTCCGGCTCGTAGATATTGATCGAACCGCGCGAGCGCGCCTTGGCTCGGAACAACGCGGCGCCGGCATTCGCGAGCAACGACGCCGCGTCGGTGCCGTTGGCGGGAAAAATCGCGATGCCGGTGGTAAGGCCGGTGCGAACCGATTTGCCGTCGATGCGGAATTCATCCGCCATGGTTTCGACCAGCCGATTGGCGACGGTCAACGCCGCTTCGGGCTGCGATCCGTCGATGATCAAGCCGAATTCGTCGCCGCTCAGCCGTGCGACAACACCGCCGCGGGCAGCATTCTGAATCCGCTGCGATACCTCGACCAGCAGCTTGTCGCCGATAGCGTGGCCGAACACGTCGTTGATTTCCTTGAGGCCGTCGAGATCGACCGACAGCACGGCGAATTTCTCGTCGGTCCCTTCGCAAGCCTCGATCATTTGGGCCAACGCTTGCAGGAACGCGGGACGGTTCGGCAGATCGGTCAAACCGTCGTGATAGGCCATGTGCGCCATGCGCGCCTCGGTCTGACGCCGGTCGGTGACATCTTCGTGGGTTTTGATGAGATATTGCGGGCCGCCCGTCTCGCCGGCGACTGTCACGCGCCGGGTCAGGAACAGCCGCAAACCATCTTTGGTGCTGATCGGATGCTCCTCGGTCTGCATTCCGCCTTTCTTGATCGCGGCATCGTCCCGGCTGATGATCACGGAAGCTTCGCGCGGATTGAACAATTCCGCCGAGGTCAATCCGGTGACATCCTCGCGACGGCGATTGAGAATGGTTTCGGCGCGACGATTCGCAAGCAGGTAGCGCCGGTCATCGATGCTTTCGACCGTGACCGCGATCGGAATATGATCCACCACCAGTTCCAGGAACGCCTTGGCATTCTCCAGCTGCTCGGAGAGCGACACACGCTCGGTCACGTCATCAAACAGAGCGACAAGGAATTCCGGTTCATTGTCCTGATTGCGAACGAGAACCCGATTGTTGGCGAGGACGCATGGCCGACCATTACGCTGAATATGGATCTCACCACTGGTTCGCCCTGTCGGAGACTCGATCGCCTTCCGATCCGCCGCATCGAGTGCGGCGGCCGTTGCCGGCGTATAGAGTTCTTCAACCCTTTTGCCGACGATCATATCGCGTGAGAAGCCAGAAAAGCGCTCGAAGGCCCGGTTGGCAAAGATGTAGCGACCGTTCTCGACGCTCTTCGCAGCGATACAAACCGGAACGTTGTCGATGATCGATTCCAGAAAACTGTTGGCGGAGGCCAGTTGTTTGGCGAGGTCACGCTGCTCGGTGCAGTCTTCATACGTCGCCACCGCGTTGCCGTTCGGCAGGACGTAACGTTTCATCAGGATCGACCGGCCGTTGACCAGTTCGACGACCATGCCATTGGCATCGACCGCGTAGGAACCGCCGGGGCCGGCAACCTCCGGAATTCCCCGGCTGCGACGCAACGCAATCAATTCGGTGCCTGTGATGCCACGCGTAATATCCGCACGCGCAAGGCCGTAGATCTCAAGATAGCGATTGTTGCAGAAAACCACCTTATCCTGGCGACTGACAATCACGACGCCATGACTAAGCGTGTTCAGCGCCGTCGTGACAAGCGCGGTGCCATGCGAGAAGGCACGCTTCATCCGGTTCAGGGCCGCGACGGTCCAAAGAATGGCTGCGATCAAAAACGCAAGAGCCACAACTCCGCCAATGACAAACTGCCAAAGCAGGATGGGATCGGTCGCTCCAAATGAAACCGTGTAATCAAAGTTCGCAGGCAACGCCGATGCTGCCGTGAACGGCATCATCGTCATCAAAACAAACGCCGCACTCCAAGCAGGATTCGCTCCGTTGCCGCCTGCCTGCCACTTCTTGCCAGCCATCACTCACCTGCGGATACCGCAGGTAATATCTGGCAACCCAAATTTGAATCAGGTAAACGAGTAGCGCTCGCTTGCCGTAATTTGGCTCAAATTCGGGCAAATGCGGCGTTATGATTAATGGTTTGCTAACATCGCGCGGCGCAGGTTTCGAAAGCCAGAGACCGGGACGACTTCATTCGGATCGCTTCCGTCTCAATCACCTCGCCAATGAGCCGAATACCGATGGATCAGGTCGAATGTGTCATCGTCGGAGCGGGTGTCGTCGGCCTGGCGATCGCACGTCGGCTGGCGCGCTCCGGCCGCGAAGTCATCGTCCTGGAAGCCGCCGAAACGATCGGCACGGGCACCTCGTCGCGCAACAGCGAAGTCATTCACGCCGGTATCTACTATGCCGCCGGCAGCATGATGGCGCGAATGTGCGTAACCGGCAAAGCCGCGCTCTACGCTTACTGTCGTGACCACGATATCCCGCACCGCAACTGCGGCAAGTTGATCGTGGCAACGCGCCCTGCGGAAGTCGATAAGCTGCAATCGATCAAGGCACGCGCCGAAGCCAACGGTGTTCACGATCTGCAATTTCTTGGCGGCGAAGACGCCTGTGCGCTGGAACCGGCACTCGACTGTCAGGCGGCGCTGCTCTCACCCTCGACGGGGATCATCGACAGCCATGCCTTGATGCTGTCGCTGCGTGGCGAAGCCGAAACCGCCGGCGCTGCCTTCGCTTTTCATGCACCGCTGCTGCAGGCGCGCATTCAGGGTGAAGGCATCGAGATTGATGTCGGCGGCGAGGCGCCAATGTCGTTGCAATGCCGTCTGCTGATCAATGCTGCCGGACTTGCCGCGACCGCCGTGGCACGGCGGATCGACGGGATGCCCATCGACCGCATTCCCCCGGCCTATCTTGCAAAGGGCAATTACTTCAGTTGCAACGCCCGCTCGCCGTTTTCACACCTGATCTATCCGGTGCCAGAACCCGGCGGACTCGGCGTTCACTTGACATTGGATCTCGCCGGCCAAGCCAAATTCGGACCCGACGTCGAATGGATCGACACAGTCGATTATGTCGTCGATCCCGAGCGGGCAAACAGGTTCTATCCGGCCATTCGCCGCTACTGGCCCGCCCTTCCCGACGGCGCGCTGATCCCCGGCTACGTCGGCATACGGCCAAAGATCGTCCCGCCCGCCGTGGCCGTGCAGGACTTCGTGATTCAAGGCCCACGCGAGCACGGTGTTTCCGGGCTGATCAATCTGTTCGGAATCGAGTCGCCCGGACTGACGTCATGCCTCGCGATCGCCGATCACGTTGCGAATTTGGCGCAAGCCTGACGCTGCTTCGCTTGTCGGACCGCACCACGATCACCATCGTATCGGCCGCAAAAGCATCCGCCGCGGAAGTTTCGTCGCTATCGGCGCACCGCAAAGAATGCGCCGAGCGAAATACCGCGCGTAGCAGCAACGATTGTAGGTCGTGATGGCGCTCGACTTCGGCGCGAAAACTTCGCTTCCGATTCAATCGGAAGCAGAAGTTACGTGCGCTGCCTAGTGCAGCGTCGCGTCGCCGTTTTGCCGGAGCTTTTCGATTTCATCCTTGAGGAGAAGTTTTCGGCGCTTGAGTTCGACGATACGAAGATCGTCGGTGGACAGATGCCTAAGAGCCTCGTGCAATTCACTCTCGAGAACGCGGTGTTTCCGTTCCAGTTCAACGAGATGCGACTGAACCGCCATATAAAACCTCCTCGGGCTGGGATGAATCTCAAACGCGATTTGGATGATGAAGTCTACATGACATGGGAAATCTGTCGATAGTTATAAGGTCGCGGATTTCCATTTCGGCGTACTCATGAAAAACAAAACGTGAGTACGGAACTGCGCCGCTTGCGCGGTCTATCGATCGTCAAGATAATGCCAAAGGCGCGACCAACGATTTGCCGCAACCGTTTCGCGATGCAAGATTTCGGATAACATGACCGACGACGACGAACGCGAACTCGGTGCCCAACTGGCACGGCTGCAACAAGAACACCGTGATCTCGACGCGGCCATCGATGCGCTGCATCAATCGCCCGCGCCCGACCTGTTGCAATTGCAGCGGCTGAAGAAGCGCAAGCTGCTGCTGCGTGATCGCATTGCCTTCATCGAAGATCAAATTACGCCGGATATCATCGCCTAGTCGGCCCGGCCGCGCCTTCCGGGCGGCCTGACGTCAACGACCACCTCCGTCAATCTTCCAGCGCCCGGACCGAAACGACGCTTTGGCCCTTGGCGCTCGCGGGTCATCATGGCCCTTGCTGGCCTTCCCGAAGGCAGGCTAGTCAAAACAGGGCGGGACAAGACGCCTTGCTCCCGTCGGACGAAACCTATAATCCAGCCTATGTTTCTGGATTCTCAAAAAGAATTGACGCTATGACCGCCCCCGTCACCATCATCATGGGCAGCCAGTCGGACTGGGAGACCATGCGCCACGCGGCAGAGACGCTGGCCGCGCTCGGCGTTACGCACCAGGCGCTGATCGTCTCCGCCCATCGCACGCCCGACCGGCTCTATGCCTTCGCCAAGGGCGCCAAGGCGGCCGGCTGCAAGATCATCATCGCCGGGGCCGGCGGCGCGGCGCACCTGCCGGGCATGACGGCGGCCCTGACCGAATTGCCGGTGTTCGGGGTGCCGGTCGAATCCAAGGCCCTGTCCGGCGTCGATTCTCTCTATTCCATCGTCCAGATGCCCGCCGGCATTCCGGTCGGAACCCTGGCGATCGGCCGGGCTGGCGCCATCAACGCCGCCCTGCTCGCCGCCAGCGTGCTGGCGCTCACCGATGCCGCCCTTGCCGGCCGGCTGGTGGAGTGGCGCCGGCAGCAGACCGCGGCCGTGGCCGAGCGTCCGGAGGGTGCGACGTGACGGCGTCGGGTCTGCTAAAGCTCAAGCCCGGCGATACCATCGGAATTCTCGGCGGCGGCCAGTTGGGTCGAATGCTGGCGCTGGCCGCTGCGCGGCTCGGGCTGCGCTGCCAGGTGTTTTCGCCCGACCCGGATTCGCCGGCATTCGATGTCGTGCAATACGCGACCTGCGCCGAATATGCCGACGTCGAGGCACTCGAACTGTTCGCGGCCGACGTCGATGTCGTAACCTACGAATTCGAGAACGTTCCGGCGGCCACCGCGATGGTGCTGTCCGCGCGCCGCCCGGTGCTGCCGAACCACAAGGTGCTGGAGATCACCCAGGATCGGCTTGCGGAAAAGGACTTCGTCAATAGCCTCGGTATTGCCACTGCACCTTATGCCGACGTCGCATCGGCGGCCGGGCTGCGGGCCGCGATCACGACGATCGGTCTGCCTGCCGTGGTGAAAACCCGCCGCTTCGGCTACGACGGCAAGGGACAGGCCATGTTGCGCGAGGGCGTCGATATCGACGCGGCATGGACCGATCTCGAAACCAAGTCCGCGATTCTCGAAGGCTTCGTGCCTTTCGAACGCGAGATATCGGTGATCGCGGCGCGCGGCGCCGACGGCCAGGTCGAATGCTTCGACGTGACCGAGAACGAGCATCGCGACCACATCCTGAAGCATTCCCATGCACCGGCGCGCATCCCGGAGACACTGGCGGAACAGGCCCGCAGCATCGCGACTCGTATCGCAACGGCGCTGGACTACATCGGCGTGCTGGCGGTCGAGATGTTCGTCGTCCCCGGCGAGCGTGGCCCGACCTTGCTGGTGAATGAAATTGCACCACGCGTGCACAACTCCGGCCACTGGACACTGGACGGAGCATCGGTCTCGCAATTCGAGCAACACATCCGCGCTATTGCCGGTTGGCCGCTCGCCAAGCCGGTACGCCATGGCGCGGTGACGATGACCAATCTCATCGGCGACGAGGTCAACGATTATACGCGTTGGCTGATGGTGCCCGGCGCCACCGTGCATCTCTACGGCAAGGGCGCGGCGCGCCCCGGCCGCAAGATGGGTCATGTCACGGAGGTGGCGCCGCCGACCTCGCGCAAGCCATAAATCTGCCAGCACCTGCCCCACAAATAACCAGCACCTATCCCACAAACAAAAAGGACCATGGCGAGCCATGGTCCTTTTGTCGTTATGATCCCGCGCCGATCACTTGCCGGACACGACTCCGGCTGGTTCGTCCGGGCTGAGCCAGCGATAGAGTAGGCCGCCGAGCACACCGCCGACCAGCGGCGCAACCCAGAACAGCCACAACTGCTGAAGCGCCCAACCGCCGACGAACAGTGCCGGACCGGTGCTGCGAGCCGGATTGACCGAGGTGTTGGTCACCGGAATGCTGACGAGGTGGATCATCGTCAACGTCAGGCCGATCGCCAGCGGCGCGAAGCCTGCGGGGGCCTTGCCGTGGGTCGAGCCCATGATGACGAACAGGAACACCATGGTCATCACCACTTCGCTGATAAGGCACGCAACCAGATTGTAGTACCCCGGCGAATGCTCGCCGTAGCCGTTGGATGCGAAACCCTTGGCGAGGTCGAAGCCGGCGGCGCCGCTGGCGATCAGATAGAGTACCGCCGAGGCAACGATGGCGCCGATCACTTGCGCAATGATGTAGGGAACCACCTGTCCGGCGGGGAACCGGCCGCCTGCGGCCAATCCCAGCGTCACGGCCGGATTGAGATGCGCCCCGGAAATGTGACCGATGGCATAGGCCATGGTCACGACGCTAAGGCCGAAAGCCAGCGCAACCCCGAGCAGACCAATGCCAACCTGTGGAAACCCGGCCGCGATAACGGCGCTGCCGCAACCGGCAAAGGTGAGCCAGAAGGTTCCAATGGCCTCAGCGACGTATTTTTGGGTATTCATCGTTTTGCCCTTTTCCCATTAAAATCGCGAATCGCCCCGCGACTATGGAAGCAGGTACCGGAGACTGTCGAGTTGTCGATGACAGGACAGCCGCAAGAATAGGTGGAAACGGCCATTAAATACCGCCAACCGGTCCCACGGGCCCGGTGGACATTCCCTATCCGATCTGGTACAGCGACGCCCTTGAGGTGAGGGATACGGCCCTTTGTCGCCCCCTGCCTTCCCAGATTCCAATCCGGTTTATTGAAAAGAGGATGGCGCGTGCAGGTTCTCGTCCGCGATAATAATGTCGATCAGGCTCTCAAGGCGCTCAAGAAGAAGATGCAGCGCGAGGGCATTTTCCGCGAGATGAAGCTCCGCGGCCATTACGAAAAGCCGTCCGAGAAGAAGGCCCGCGAAAAGGCCGAAGCCGTGCGCCGCGCGCGCAAGCTGGCCCGCAAGAAGTTGCAGCGCGAAGGCCTGCTGCCGATGAAGCCGAAGCCGGTGTTCGGCGCCGGTCCAGGCGGCGACCGCGGCGCGCGTGGTCCGGGTGCTGGCGCGGGTCCGCGCGGACCGCGCTGAGCCAAGTTTAGATTATCAACTTACGAAAACGCGGGCCTCACGGCTCGCGTTTTTGTTCGTGGTCGGCCTATCGCGGCAATACCGCATGGAAAACCGATTTCGCGGTCGTCACGAGACCGTCTGCCGCTGACTGCGTCTGCGACACGAGCGTCGTTTCCACATCGGTCGAAAACACCGACAGCCGCTTCATCAGCGGAAGCTCTGTTGCGGGCGGAATGATGCGATCCTGGCCGACATGCGTCGGGCTGGCCGCCGTCCCGATCCGGGCCTGGGCCGCCGCTTCCCTGTTTTGTTCGTCAGGCACGATATCGACGGCCGGCATCAAGATTTGATTGGGCGGCGGCAGTGACCGCGCGGTGGAGGTTGTCGCGATACCGGCATGGACCCGTTCGCGCGACAGCGCCGACGTTTCAGCCAGACGGCCGCCACGATTGGCGACGCTGGGCCGCTCGCCGGTCGAACGCGCCAGCGGATGCGCATTCCGCATATGCACGGCACTGCGTTTATCCCGCCCCGCAGTGGTCGTTTCCGATGCCGGGACAACCATGCCCGGCTCCGCCCGCTCAGGCGCGGCAATCGGCGCCTCCGCCTCGACGACCTTGATATTGACCGGAATCGGCGTGACGGAGGGCACGTTGTCCGCGCGGGCGCCATCAGCCTTCGGCGCGAACATCGATGCGGCGATGGCCGATGGCGACTCGGCAGGTTTCGCGCTGATGTAGATGTAGTTATTGACGATGTAAGCCCCGATCACCGACGCGGCCACGGACGGGAAAATATTCAGGACAAACTTCGAAATGAACTTGAGCATCGGCGACAACTCCCCGAGGCGATCCAGCGGATGCCCTCACCCAATCATCGATTGTTGCGGGAGCTTTGGGGCCGATTCAGGGATCAATCGCGACGGATCGGTGGCAAGCCCCGATCCGTCGCGTTGTGGATCATGGCGTTTTCGCGCGAAGCGGAAACCCTGCTCGCGTGAAAAACGCATCAGGCAAGCCCCTAGAAGAACTTCAACCGTCCGAACAGCATGTAGCTGGTAAGATCGCGGCCGTACTCGGCCTTGATTTCCTCCGGCAGCCCATAGCGACTGACCAGCCCACCGATTCCGAACTTGGTCCGCTCGGTGCGAATGAAATCGTAGATTCCGCCGACCGACACCTTGTTGACGGTAAAGGTCTTGCCGTCGAGGCCAAGCACGTCGTGCATCAGTTCATTCTGATCGACCCGCTCGGCGCGCATGAACAACGTGACGTTGTCCTTCAGGATCACCGAACTTTCCAGCAGGAAGGCATCGAGCGTATCGCCCGGCCGCAACATCTTGCGACCCCAGGCCAGCGTCGTGCTCCACAGATGTCCGTCACCGAACGGCGTGGTGTAGATCGCCGACGCGGTGAGGCGGTTTTCGTTCATCGTCGGGGCAAGTTGCTCCGGCGAATTGAGCTGACCGTAGGACACCTGCAACGACCATTCGCGGCTCGGATTCCAGCTCACGCGCCCGGCGAAACTATCGAGTGTCGGGCGCTCGATATCGTAGCGATACTGATCCGGCTCGCGGCCACGAAAGGCCGACGCCTCGAACTTCCAGTTGTCAACGACCATGCCGGCGGTCACCACGCCGAACGTGATGTGCGTCGAATCGAGCCAATGATGGCTGATCGGCGCCTCGGGATTATCCATGCCGCTGGTGCGATGCATGAACGCGGGTGGCCCCAACGCCGGCTCGCCCGGCAGACCGCCATAGACGAACACGCTGGATGTCTTGGAGAGATTGACGCTATAGGTCGCCGCCATCTCCATGAACAGATCGTGCGGATGCTGTCGGTCGACCAGGTGATGGCGGCCGTCCGCCGTCTCGCCGACCGCAAGCAGCAGCGGGTAACCCGAAGCGCCCATGAAGGGCTCCGGCGACAGCATCGCGCGCAGACCCAGGGTCCCATCGCCGAGCGGACGTTGCCCCATCACCATCAACATGCCGCTGGCAAACGTCTGGCCGGCGCCGCGCGGGCCCGCCTGACGGTCGTAGATCAGATTCAACGCACCGTGCGTCATCACGCTCCAGTCGCCCAGCTTCTGATGCATGCCTTCGTGCGGCGTGGCGTCGGGCACCCAGCTGGTGCCGGACCCCTCGCGCGTCATCGCATAGGGGCCGAGCCATGCGGCCATATGCCCGCCATGGCCTGCCGCCGCATGCATCGCCATGTCGTGGCCGGCATGACCGGCTGCCGGCGCCGGCGTGGCTGATGTCGCCCGCCGTTGATGTGCGCGGGTTGCCGTCTTGCGCGCGGGCCGTGATCTTGGCGGGCGCGCGGCGTGATGGCGATGCGCCGCATGGTCGGACGACGATACGGCAGGGGCTTGATGGGATGCGGCGTGATCATGCTGCGCCGTCTGTTGCGCGTGAACCGCGGTGGGAATGACGATCAGCACGGCAGCCGAGCCGAGCAGGATCGATAGAATGCGGCCTCGGCCGCGATGAAACGGGAATGGAAACATCGGAATCCTCGAATTGTCAGGACAATGAGATCGAGCGCCCCGTGGGCGCGTCGGTTTGGCGGCTGATCGCCGCCACCTCATGCCGTGAGAATGGGAATTCCGGGATCGATGAACTGAATGCCGTCGGGAGCGGCCTGCTCCATCACGACGTAATCGACGTCGATGGCCTGACGCTCCAGCACCTCAACCCGCGCCGGCGCGGCGCTCATGGTGCCGCACAGGCTGAAGCATCCGCAATTGCAGGCCGGCGCGGTGGCGGCGTGATCATTGTGATCGGCCGCATGATCCGGCGACGCGATCCCGGCGCCATGGCCGGCGTCGAACACGTGCGAGGATGAAGCGTGATGCTTCCCCGCTTCATGCACGCCTTGAGCATGATGATGGGCGGGCACCGACGTCGAAGTCATGCCGCCCGACGGTGCGGATGCGCACGGCATCGCATGCGCCGGCAAGAGGCCGTTGACGGTCAGCCCCAGTGCCAGACAAACGATCAGAATGTACCGGACAATCCGCATCCGTACCGCGCTATGCCTTCAATTCGACTTCGAGGAAAACGATGGCGTCCTTGGTTTCGTTGAGCACATCATGCTCGACGCCGGCCTTGCGGAAATAGGATTTCCCGATGCGGAGCTGTGCGATGGAGCGTGTGCCGTCCGGCGCGACGATGGTCATGTCGCTGTTGGTCACCGGAACGATGACGTAATCCATCCCGTGGCGATGATGACCGGTGGCGCTGCCGGGCGCGAGCCGCCATTCGGTGACGCGAACCTCGTCATTGTCGATCTGAACGTCGGATGTCGCAGCGATCGCCATGGGAACCTCTCGCAAGCTTACGGAACAAATGCCGTGAAAAGGAATACGGCAAACACCAACACATGAACCAGCCCGAACAGGATGTTGGTGCGGCCGTTGCCCAGCGTCAACATACTGATCAGAATCGTCATCGCCAGCAGAACCATCTCGCGCGGACTCAAGCCGAGAACCAGATCCTTGCCCAGGACGATCACGGCCACCGACACCGCGGGGATGGTCAGACCGATGGTCGCGAGCGACGATCCGAGCGCGAGATTGATGCTGCGCTGAAGCTGGTCTCGCTTCGCCGCCCCGATGGCCGCGACGCTTTCCGGCAACAGGATCAACAGCGCCACGACGATGCCGGCGAAGGCCGGCGGCGCGCCGATCTCGAGGGCGGCGGCATCGATCACGACGGAAAATTTCTTCGCCAGCACCACGACGCCGACCAGCGCCAGCAGCAGCAACGCAACGCTGGTCCACAACATCCGGTTCGACACTGGATGCTGTTCTCCCTCGTCGTTCCCACCAATGAAATAGTCACGATGGCGGATGGTCTGAATGTAGAGAAACACACCATAAAGAATGATGGTGACGAAGCTGACGAAGGCGAGTTGCACGGTCGAATAGAACGGGCCGGGCGTCGTCAGCGTATAATTCGGCAAGACCAGCGTGATGGTCGCCAGCACGATCAGCACGCTGAGATAGACGCTGGCGCCGGTCGCCTGAATGTCCTGCTCACGATAGCGGAAGCCGCCGCTCATGATGCAGACACCGACGAGGCCGTTGCAGACGATCATGACGACCGCGAACACGGTATCCCGCGCCAAGGTCGGCACTTCGTTTTCACCGAGCATGATGGTCGCGATCACCGCGACTTCGATCACGGTAACGGCCAGCGTCAGGACTAGCGTGCCGTAGGGCTCGCCGACCCGCTCGGCGATCACGTCGGCATGGTGGACGGCGGCAAATACGGTGCCAAACAGGATAACGAGGACAATGGCCGCGTAGGCCAGCCCGGAAAGCGAGCGCGAGAACTCCCAGCCGATGCCGGTGGCAAAGAAAAAGAACGCAACGGCCAGCACGGGAAACAACCAGGCCGACCGGGGCATCGTGGCATGTGCGCTCATGAATTCAACTTAAAGCATTTTCATCAATGCGAAAGCGTTCTCATCCCGGGAAGCAAAAACAAACGGCCGGGACAAACCCGGCCGCTCGCATCTTTTTACCGCCCTCGAAAGACCGTCGTTACATCGCCTTGACGATGTTCTCGGTCATTTTCTTGGCGTCGCCGAGCAGCATCATGGTGTTGTCACGATAGAACAGCGGATTGTCGATGCCGGCATAGCCGGACGCCAGCGAACGCTTGATGAACATCACGGTGCCGGCCTTCCAGACCTGCAACACCGGCATTCCGTAGATCGGGGAGGTCTTGTCTTCCTCCGCCGCCGGGTTGGTGACGTCATTGGCGCCTATCACGAAGGCGACGTCGGCCTGGGCGAACTCCGAGTTGATGTCCTCGAGTTCGAACACTTCGTCGTAAGGCACGTTGGCTTCCGCCAGCAGCACGTTCATGTGGCCCGGCATGCGGCCCGCCACCGGATGGATGGCGTATTTGACCTCGACGCCTTCCTTCTTGAGGTTGTCGGCCATCTCGCGCAGCGCGTGCTGCGCCTGCGCCACCGCCATGCCGTAGCCCGGCACGATGATCACCTTCTGCGCGTTCTTCATGATGAAAGCTGCGTCGTCGGCCGAGCCGAGCTTGACGGGCTTCACCTCGCCGCCACCACCTCCGCCGGCCGCGGCGGTCTCGCCGCCGAAGCCGCCGAGGATCACCGAGATGAACGAACGGTTCATGGCGTGACACATGATGTAGGACAGGATCGCGCCCGAGGAGCCGACCAGCGCGCCGGTGATGATCAGCGCCGAATTGCCCAGCGTGAAGCCGATGCCCGCCGCCGCCCAGCCCGAGTAGGAGTTGAGCATCGAGATCACAACCGGCATGTCGGCGCCGCCGATCGGAATGATCAGCAGCGCGCCGAGCACCAGCGCGATCACGGTGATCAGCCAGAAGTCGAGCACCGACCCGGAATGCACCAGACCGTAGATGAAGAAGATCAACGCCAGGCCGAGCACGATGTTGATGATGTGCCGCGCCGGCAGGATGATCGGCGCGCCCGACATGCGGCCTGACAGTTTCAGGAACGCGATCACCGAACCGGTGAAGGTCAGCGCGCCGATGGCAACGCCGAGCGACATTTCGACGAGGCTGGCGCCGTGGATATGGCCGGGCGTACCGATGCCGAAGGCTTCCGGCGCATAGAACGCGCCCGCCGCCACCAGCACCGCCGCCATACCGACCAGCGAGTGGAACGCCGCCACCAGTTCGGGCATCGCCGTCATCGGCACCCGTCGCGCGATCAGCGCGCCGATGCCACCGCCGATGGCGATGCCGAGCACCACCAGAAGCCAAGCCAGACCATCGGCCGGCGGATGCGCCGCCAGCGTGGTGGCGATCGCGATCACCATGCCGATCATGCCGAGCAGGTTGCCCTGACGGCTCGACGCCGGACTCGAGAGTCCGCGCAGCGACAGGATGAACAGCACACCCGCGACAAGATACAATACTGCTGACAGATTGGCGTTCATCTCATGCCCCCGTTGTCATCGTCACCTTGAGGTGCACGCCGTTCACTTCTGCTTCTTCTTGTACATCGCCAGCATGCGCTGGGTGACCAGGAAGCCGCCGAAGATATTCACCGATGCGAAGATCAGCGCGACGAAGCCGAAGCCGCGCGCCCACAGCGGCCCGTTGCTATCGCCTACCAGCGACACGCCGACCGCGAGCAGCGCGCCGACGATGATCACCGACGAAATCGCGTTGGTCACGCTCATCAGCGGCGTATGCAACGCGGGCGTCACCGACCACACCACGAAGTAGCCGACAAACACCGCGAGCACGAAGATCGACAGACGGAAAACGAACGGATCGACCATCTCAATGGCGTGCATGGCTTGAGCCCCTATGCTTTCGGCTGGAAGTTCGGATGGATGACCGCGCCATCTTTCGTCAACGCCGTCGCCTTGACCAGTTCGTCGTCCCAATTGACGGCGAGCGCCTTGGTCGACTTGTCGATCATGGTTTCGATAAACGACAGCAGGTTCTTCGAGTAGAGGCTCGAGGCCGATGCCGCGACCCGCCCGGCAAGGTTCGGAATGCCGACGATCTTGACGCCATTCACCTCGACGGTCTGGCCGCTCGTAACGCCCTCGACATTGCCACCACGTTCGACCGCGAGGTCCACCAGCACCGAGCCGGGCTTCATCGACTTCACCATGTCGGCCGAGACCAACCGTGGCGCGGGACGCCCCGGAATCAGCGCCGTGGTGATGACGATGTCCTGCTTCTTGATGTGCTCGGCGGTGAGCGCGGCCTGCTTGGCCTGGTATTCCTTGGACATTTCCTTGGCGTAACCGCCCGCGGTCTGCGCGTTCTTGAACTCTTCGTCCTCGACCGCGAGGAACTTGGCGCCGAGCGATTCAACCTGCTCCTTCACCGCCGGCCGCACGTCGGTCGCGGTCACCACCGCGCCGAGACGCTTGGCGGTGGCGATCGCCTGCAAGCCGGCGACGCCGACGCCCATCACGAACACTTTCGCCGCCGGCACGGTGCCGGCCGCCGTCATCATCATCGGGAAGGCGCGGCCAAAGGCTTCCGCCGCCTCGATCACCGCGCGATAGCCGGCGAGGTTGGCCTGTGACGACAGCACGTCCATGACCTGCGCGCGGGTGATGCGCGGCATCAATTCCATCGCGAACGCGGCGACGCCGGCATCCGCCATCGTCTTCAGCGCAGCGTCGTTGCCGTACGGGTCCATGATGGCAACGACCAGCGCGCCCTTCTTGTAGCGCGTGACTTCGCTAGCTTCCGGACGCTTCACCTTGACGACGATATCGGCGTCCCTGACCGCATCAGCGCTGATCGTGGCACCGGCCGCCTCGTAATCGGAATCGAGCAGACCGGATTTGATTCCGGCACCCGGCTCAACCGCGACGTCCGCGCCCAGTGCCTTGAACTTCTTCACCGTGTCCGGAGTAGCTCCGACGCGCGGCTCGGCCGCGTCGATCTCCTTCGCCACACCAATCTTCATAAAGCCTCCGGCGACACTCGATGCGTGGGGAAACAAACGGCGGCACGCCCTCTTGGGCGACGCCCGAAAGCCGTCAGAGCAGGAAGATAGCCATCAGGACGACGATCAGAACGACCGCGGCGGTCCCGTACTTTACCAGCCCGATGAAGAAATTATAGGTCGCCTCGTGCTCGGCATAGTCGTTACCGTCGGCGGTTGAGTAGGCGACTTCGCTATGATCGGACATCTGTCCCTCCAGTCCAATTCCACAATTTCGTTGCAATTAGCGCAATCGGCATGGGAGAGCAACGGCAGCCGGCTAACTGAAGGCTTCGAGTCGTCGTCCATTCAGGTTTTTTCGGACGGCCAGTTGTCCTTTACCCACCGGATCAGACTTTCCTCGCTAACCTCACCGGCGGCGAGCGCAAGAATGATGGCCGTGGCGTGAGCGGGTGGAGGTTCGAAATGAACCCCATTTTTCAAGAGAAAAATCATCATGCTCATAAAGGCGATGCGCTTGTTGCCATCGACAAAAGCGTGATTTTTGGCCAGCCCGTAAGCGTACGCCGCCGCAAGCTCGGGCAACGCCGCTTGCTCATAGCGCCATTTATTGATCGGCCGCTCGAGTGCCGAATGCAGCATCCCCTCGTCACGCAGACCCGGCGCACCGCCGAAACGCCGCAGTTGGCGAGCGTGTATCGCAATGACCTGCTCGTACGTAATCCAGTGTGGGTCGGCCGAATCACTCACAAGCCGCTCATTTGGCCAGCGCCGCTAGCGTATCGCGATACTTGTCCATGATTTCATCCGCGATTTCCAAGGTCTTCGCGAAATCGGGATCGTAAGGCATCGCCTGAAACCCCCCTCCCGGCAGTTCCGTAATATGCAATTCCTGACCACGCTTGAGGTCGAGGCGCTGCATAAGTTCCCGGGGGAGCAGAAACCCATCGGAATTGCCGATTTTCCTGATCTCAATCTTCACGGCGACCTCCTCCGGCAAATGACGCGACCGCCCGCAAGCTGGCGTTATACAACCGTATAACACCGCTCCACCCCACGTTCAACACGTGTTTAACAATCCGCAGAGAAGCCCGCTTAGTCCATCGCTTCCAGTTCGTCGATCATCCCGGCGATGACCGAGAGGCCGCCGTCCCAGAATTTCGGGTCGCGCGCATCGAGACCGAACGGCTTGAGCAGTTCGGAATAGTGCTTGGTGCCACCCGCCGACAGCATATCGAGATAGCGCCCGGCGAATCCTTCGGCGGCATTCTCGTAGACCGCATAAAGCGAGTTCACCAGACAATCGCCGAACGCGTAGGCATAGACGTAGAATGGCGAATGGATGAAGTGCGGAATGTACATCCAGAAATTCTCGTAGCCCGGCTTGATCTCGATCGCGGGTCCAAGACTTTCGCCCTGCACGCCGAGCCAGAGCTGACCGAGACGTTCGGCGGTCAGTTCGCCGCTCTTGCGTTCGGTATGCACGGCGCGCTCGAACGAATAGAACGCGATCTGACGCACCACGGTATTGATCATATCCTCGACCTTGCCGGCGAGCAGCGCCTGCCGCTGCCTGGCGTCCCTGGTCTGGCCGAGCAGCCGCTTGAAGGTGAGCATCTCGCCGAACACGCTGGCGGTCTCGGCCAGCGTCAGCGGCGTCGGCGCCATCAGTGCACCGTTCTTGGCCGCGAGCACCTGATGCACGCCATGGCCGAGTTCATGCGCCAGCGTCATCACGTCTCTAGGCTTGCCCTGATAATTCATCAGCACATAGGGGTGCGCGGACGGCGTGGTCGGGTGCGAGAACGCGCCCGGCGCCTTGCCGGGACGCACCGGCGCATCGATCCAGCGATCGTCGAAGAAGCGTTCGGCGATCCGCGCCATCTCCGGCGAGAACGCGCCATAGGCGGTCAGCACCGTCTTGCGCGCATCGGGCCACGAGATGCGACCAGTCGCGGCAAACGGCAGCGGCGCATTGCGGTCCCAATGCGCCAGCTTCTTCTTTTTGAACCAGCCGGCCTTCAACGCGTAATAACGATGCGACAGCCGCGGATAGGCCGCGCGCACCGAGGCCACCAGCGCATCGACCACCTCGCCCTCAACGCGGTTGGCGAGATGCCGCGAATCCGCGACGTCCTTGAAGCCGCGCCAGCGGTCGGCGATTTCCTTGTCCTTCGCGAGCGTGTTGGTAATCAGCGCAAACGTACGCTCGTTGGCCTTGAAGGTTTTGGCCAGCGCCTGCCCCGCCGCCTTGCGTTTCTCCGGGGAGCGGTCCTGCAACAGGCTCAGCGTCGGCTCGATCGCCAGCTCCTTGCCGCCGATCCTGAAGCGCAGCGACGAGATGGTCTGGTCAAACAACCTGTTCCACGCGGCATAACCCGAGACCGACTTCTCGTGGAAGAGCTGCTCGACGCGATCCTCGAGCTGATAGGGCTTGTCCTTGCGGCTGTCCTCGATCCACGGTCGATAGTGCGCCAATTCCGGCGCCTGCATCGCCTGTTCGATCACCGCGTCGTCGATCCGGTTCAATTCCAGCGCGAAGAACAACAGATTGACCGAGGCGGCGGTAAGCCGCTCCGACACGTCGCCGTAAAACTTCGAGATCGCCGGATCGACGCTGTCGCCGGCATGGATCAGGCCGGCATACGAGCCGAGCCGGCCGGCGAGATCGTCGATCGCCTCATAGCGTCGCACGGCTTCCGCAAGCCACTTGCCACCCTCGGGCTTCGCCGTTTCCTCGGCCAGCCTGCCCTTGTAATCGGTGGCGAACGCCGCGCAGTCCTTGTCCAGGGCATCGAGATCGCGCGCCACCTCCGGCGCATCGATCCCGGCATAAAGATCGGTCAGATTCCATTCCGGCAGCTTGCCTAGTCCCGACGCGGCCTCGGCCTTGCTCTTGGCCTTCGCCGGGGTCTTGGCCGGTGCAACCTTGGACACGCTTTTAGCTTTCGCGAGCTTCGATTTCGCAGCGCTCGTCGCGCGCCGGGGAGCTGATTTGCGGAGGGTCGAGGAAGAACGCGAGGCCATGAAATTCAATCCGTCAGGTGTGTCGAATCCGAAGGTTGGCTTTTTTGTCACCGCCTCGCAAGACGGCACAAAGAAGCGACATCCCGATGACAATTCTTAAGAGGGCGTTAATCGGCATCGGTGAGAGTGCCCCGATTCGAAACAGATAGTTGTTCCGTGCGGGGAGTGCCATGGCTGCCACCATTTTGATCGCCGATGATGACGCCGTACAGCGTCGTCTCGTGGAAAACATGGTGCAGCGGGGCGGCTACGAGGCCGTCGTGGTCGACAACGGCGATGCTGCGCTGGCGCGGCTGACCGACCCGGACGCAACCCCGATCGACGCCGTGGTGCTCGATCTGGTGATGCCCGGCCTCGACGGCATGGGCGTGCTGAGCGGAATGCGCGAGGCCGGACTCAATACACCCGTCATCGTGCAGACTGCCCATGGTGGCATCGACAACGTGGTCTCGGCGATGCGCGCCGGCGCCCACGATTTCGTGGTCAAGCCGGTCGGCGTCGAGCGCTTGCAGGTGTCCTTGCGCAACGCGCTCAACACCAGCGCGCTGAAGGGTGAACTCCAGCGAATCAAGCACAGCCGCGAAGGCAAACTGACCTTCGCCGACATCGTCACCCGCAACGAGGCGATGGCTACCGTGCTGCGCACCGCGCGCAAGGCCGCCACCTCGACCATTCCGGTGCTGATCGAAGGCGAATCCGGTGTCGGCAAGGAATTGATGGCCCGTGCCATTCACGGCAGCGGCGAACGCGCCAGCAGGCCCTTCATCGCCGTCAACTGCGGCGCGATCCCGGACAATCTGGTGGAATCGATCCTGTTCGGCCACGAGAAGGGCGCGTTCACCGGTGCCACCGAGCGCCACACCGGCAAGTTCGTCGAAGCCTCCGGCGGCACGCTGTTTCTCGACGAGATCAGTGAACTGCCGCTCAGTGCGCAGGTGAAGCTGTTGCGCGCGTTGCAGGAAGGCACCGTGGAAGCGGTCGGCGGCCGCCGCCCGGTCAAGATCGATGTCCGAATTATCTCGGCGACCAACCGCAAGCTGCTGGATCAGGTCAAAGCCGGCCATTTCCGCGAGGATCTGTTCTACCGCCTGCATGTGCTGCCGCTCACCGTGCCGCCGTTGCGCACCCGCCGCGAGGACATTCCGCATCTGGTGCGACATTTCCTGGCGCGGTTCTGCGCCGAGGAAAATCGTGTCATCACCAGCGTCAGCGGCGAGGCGATGACCCGCCTTGCGCAACTTGAGTGGCCCGGCAACATCCGGCAGCTTGAAAACACGGTTTACCGCGCCGTGGTGCTCAGCGAGAGCGATCAACTCGGGCTGGCCGACTTTCCACAACTCTCTGCACCGCCGCTCGACGCCCTCGACTATTCCGAGGAGCCGCTGACGATCGAACCCGCCTTCCATCCGACCGCGCCGGAACTTGCGGGTAATGACATACCCATCGCACCGTTCCCGAACGGCTCCCTCGCCATGCTCACCGATGCCGGCGAGATGCGCCCGCTGGAAGAGATCGAAAACGAGGTCATCCGCTTCGCGATCTCGCACTATCGCGGCCAAATGTCCGAGGTGGCGCGGCGACTGAAGATCGGGCGATCGACACTCTACCGGAAGCTCGACGACGCGGCTGCTGTCGACGCGATGGATGCGCCCGAAAAGAACCGGTGAAACGACAAGGCAAGATTGCAGACTTGGAGCGTGGCATGGATGTCACACACGGGTGGCATCTCGCAAACGCTGGATGTCAATTGAACCGTTGCGGTCCGGTGACATACACACGCAAAAGCGACCGGTAGGCCACGGCGCGCGTTGCAAACGATCGATTTCCCGGTCAGTTTGTCGTGAACCATTCGGTGCCGCGCTGGTTGCTTGAGCGCTATGCGTGTATCCTGCGAATGAATCGCGGCGTACTCGCGATGTGCTGTATTTCGCGGGGCTTCATGTTCGCGGGACCACATCACGGAACCGCGCATCCACCGCAGTGTTAGGTTGCGGACAGTCAACGTGACAGTGTCGAGCGGCACGAGCCGGCGATGTTGACACTTTGGCAAAGTCGCCGTGACAGGCTGCACGTACTTGGAACCAGAACTGCTCTCAACGCTGAGCGGTTTCGCCGAGAGGTTAGAGCGAAAGGTTAGAGGAATGCGGAACGACTCGACTGGCCGACATGGAATGAGCCGAGGTGGATTTGACCGCGTGCTGATGGCGGTCGCGGCGACATTCCTGACGGTTTCGGCCTCGAACGCATTCGCGCAGACCGCGCCGGCGCAAAACAACGCCGCCGAGCTGGCGATCGATGCCGCGGTTCCGGTGCCGGACACCAGCATCGTACCGCCGCCGACCGCCGCCGATATCACCGCGACACCGTCGAATGCGGCGGCCAGCACCGCCGCCGCTCCCGCATCGGCCGACAAGACCGAAACCACCGCAAGCACCACGCCGGCCACCGCACCGGCTGCCAGCGTGACGACACCGGCGGCACCGTCCGACGCCGCTGCCCAGCAGGCCAAGGAGCCGGCTGCCGCGCCCGCCGCTCAGGAGCCAGCAAAAACCGCCAGCAAGGTCGCACCAGCCGACCAGCCTGTCGCCGACAAGCTGCGCGATACGCTGCAAACCCAGGCCAGCAAATTCTTCGATCGCAAAAACGAACGCGCCGCCGTCGAGAAATTCTATGCCGCGCGCGATTACGCTCCGCTGTGGACCGAGGGCGGCACCCTGACCGCGCGGGCCAAGAGCGTGGTGTCGCGCCTCAACGATGCCGCCGCCGATGGCCTCAATCCAGCCGAATAC
The DNA here is from genome assembly GCA_017305535.1 of Hyphomicrobiales bacterium. GTDB lineage: Bacteria > Pseudomonadota > Alphaproteobacteria > Rhizobiales > Xanthobacteraceae > 62-47. Next base: position 231,069 of record JAFKKN010000004.1, read on the forward strand.
CCGGTGCCGAATTTCGGCTCCGCGACCGGCCCCGACGCGCTGGCGGAAGCCGACCTCAAGCTGACCGCAAGCATGCTGGATTACGCACGCCAGGCGCAGAGCGGCCAGATGCACTGGTCGCAGGTCAGCGCCGACATCCAGTATCCCGAACACCCGGTCGATCCCAACGAGGTGCTCGCCAACATCTCGACGGCGAAGGACGCCTCGATGGCGTTGCAAGCCTACAACCCGCCGCAGAAACTCTATAAGGAACTGCGCGCCAAACTCGCCGAGCTGCGCGGCCAGTCCGAGGGTCCGGTGACGCTGCTGCCGGACGGTCCGAAACTCTCGCTCGCCAAAAAGACCAAGAAAAATCCGAACCCGGTCGCGATGGAAGACGCTCGCGTCCCGCAACTGCGCGCCAAGCTGGGCGTCACCGAAAATCCCGACGACACCCATTACGACGCCACCGTCGCCGCCGCCGTGCGCAAGTTTCAGGCCCATGCCGGCCTGAAGGCAACCGGCGTGCTCGACGACCACACCGTGAAGGCGATCAACAGCCCGAAGCGCGACCGCGAGATCGACACCATCGTCGTCAACATGGAACGTTGGCGCTGGCTGCCGCGCCAGCTCGGCGCGCCGGCGCTGGGCAATGCCTATGCCATCCTCAACATTCCGGACTTCACGCTGAAGGTGATGCATAACGGTGCCGAAGTCTGGAAGACCCGCGTGGTGGTCGGCAAGCCCGGCAAGCACGCCACGCCGCTTCTGACCGAGACGATGAAATACATCACGGTCAATCCGACCTGGAACGTGCCGCCGTCGATCATCAACAACGAATACCTGCCGGCGTTGCAGCAGGACCCGACCGTGCTCGACCGCATGGGCCTGAAGCTGCAACAGAACCGCGACGGCACCATTCACATCTCGCAGCCGCCGGGCGAGCGCAACGCGCTCGGTCGCATCCGCTTCAACTTCCCGAACAAGTTCCTGGTGTATCAGCACGACACGCCGGACAAGAACCTGTTCTCGCGCGACGTCCGCGCGTTCAGCCACGGCTGCATGCGCGTGCAGAACCCCGATCAATATGCGTCGGTGCTTCTGAACATCGCGATGCCGAACGAGCACTACACGCCGGAGAAAATCCGCTCGATGTACGGCAACAGCGAACGCGACATCAAATTCGCGACGCCGATTCCGGTGAACATCACCTATCAGACCGCCTTCGTCGACGATGCCGGCAAGCTGCATACCCGCAGCGACATCTACGGACGCGACTCGGCGATGCTGGCGCTGCTGCGCAACAGCAAGAACAAGAACCTCGAAGCCGTCGTGGCCCACGCCCAGCCGAATTATTCGCGGCCGCGCGCCCAGCTTCCGGTCGCGGTCAACGACCGCAGCGGCTACGATAGCGGCCCGAATTTCTTCGAGCGGCTGTTCGGCATCCCGACCCAGGCCCCGCCGCCGGCCGCCGAATACGGCCAGCGCCGAAGAATTTACCGCTAGGCCAAATTCGCTTCGATTGAACGAAATTTATCTGCAATATCAACGGGCTCCGTCATAGCGACGGGGCCCGTTCCGTTAACCATTGTCCACCTCGCCGCTGGGCGCGGGCTATTTTTTGCCATACTCGCTGGGCTAGGTTTCTTTCTTCAATCCGATTTGGGGGTAAATCTCGATTAACCCTCCTGATTTAAGCCTCGTTATCCCTCTTTCGCCGCATGGGGTTGCGAAAGGGTTTTGACTGAACGTCCTCTGGGTGGGCTCATTCGTGCCGGTCGGTTTCGCACGCGTTCTCAAATCGCTGACCTTATCGCGCGCCGGTTATGGCCTTGGCCTGACGTCGCTGCTGTTGCTTGCCGGCGCCGGTTCGGTTCATGACGCCACCGCGTCGCGCGAAACCCGTACGCTGTCGTTCCATCACACCCACTCCGGCGAAGATCTGACCATCACCTACAAGCGCAACGGCCGTTACGACGAAGCTGCGCTCAAGCAACTCAATCATTTCCTGCGCGACTGGCGTAACCAGGCGCAGACCACGATGGACCCGCACCTGTTCGACATTTTGTGGGAAGTCTATCGCGACGTCGACGGCAAGAAGCCGATCCAGATCATTTCGTCCTACCGCTCCCCCGCCACCAATTCCATGCTTCGCCGCCGCTCCGCCCACACCGGCGTCGCGCGCCACAGCCAGCACATGCTCGGCCGCGCCATGGACTTCTTCATTCCCGGCGTGCCGCTGGAGCAGATCCGCTTCGCCGGGCTTCGCCTGCAACGCGGCGGCGTCGGCTTCTACCCGACCTCGGGATCGCCGTTCGTCCATCTCGATACCGGCAGCATCCGTCACTGGCCGCGCATGACTCACGATCAGTTGGTCCGCGTCTTCCCCAACGGCCGCACCGTCCACGTGCCCTCCGACGGCAAGCCACTGGCCGGCTATCAACTGGCGCTGGCCGATATTCAAAAGCGCGGCAAGGGCGACGACAGCTTCTCGTTCGAAAAACCCAAGAGCCTGCTCGCATCGCTGTTCAAGTCGAAATCCAACGACGAGGATGACGAGGCACCGGCAAGTAACGCAGCGTCTTCCGGCAAGGCTTCCGCCGCCCAGCCCGCACCGGCTCCTGTCGTAACCGCGGCAGCCATCCCGGCCGAACCTGTGCCGCTACCGCGCGCCAAGCCCGCCATCGCGGTCAGCTATCAAGTCGCCTCGGCGGACAACGTCGTCCCGACGCCCGCGCCCGCCAGACAGGAAGCGGTGGCCAGCACCGAACCTAAATTCAGGACGCCGGCCGATATCATCAATTCACGCGGCTTCTGGGGTGATACGCCGCCGACCAAGCCGAAGCAGGCGACGCCGGCGCAGGTCGCCGCGATCAGCGCACGACAGGCGCTCTCCAACGCCGTCGATCCGCAGTCGACTGCCAGCATCGATCACGCCTTCCACGCCCTCGCTTTTGCCCCGGTGGCCTCACCAATTGATCGCGCTCATATCGTCGCCGCCAGCGCGCCGATCCCGCGCCATCTGCGCCCGCGCGCGGCCAAGCACAATCCGATGTCCGTCAACGACGTGACGACCGTGGTGGAGAAAGGCCGTCAGGGTCGCGACGGCCGGATCACGGTGTCGACGCGACTGGCCTCGGCCGCGAAGGGCGACACCGTCTGGATGCGCGCGATGATCCTGTCGCCGAGCGCAACCACGGCAATGTCCTCGACTGTCTTTGGCGAACCGGACATGGCGGCAATGCGGGTGCACTTCGTGAAGCCGCAAACCACCGTCGCCGCGAACTTCTCCAGCGACCCGCACCCCGGCATGGTCTGCGACCGCTTCACCGGCACCGCTGTCGCCAGCCTGCCCACGGTCACCTTCCAGACCGCCGCTCTGCGCTAACGCGAGATCAAGCGGACAACACGCCTGCCGTCATCCTGAGAGCCTCACCGAAAATGAGGCGTCATCGTCCGCGAAGGCGGACGATCCAGTAATCCGGGCAGTCGCGGAAGATATCAGACTCGATATGGGTACTGGATACTCCGCTTTCGCTGAGTATGACGTTTCCCGTGTTGCGCGCCTTTGCGGAAACCGAACTCCCGGTCAGTCCCTCAGAGCATTCCCAGCGCCTGGAGATAGGTCTCCAGAATGGTTTCCTGCTCGGCGCGCTCGTTAGCGTCCTGCTTGCGCATCCGCACGATGGTGCGCAGCGCCTTGACATCGTAACCGTTGCCCTTGGCCTCGGCATAGACATCGCGGATGTCGTCGGAAATCGCCTTTTTCTCTTCTTCCAGCCGCTCGATGCGTTCGATGATGGCCTTGAGTTGATCCTTGGCAAATCGGGTCGCGGGCTCGTCCTTGACGGCGGCTGCGGTGGCCATCGTGCACTCCTACTTGAACTGAATATGATTGGCGGACGCCGGAAGCGCACCGCATTGCCGGGTGACACTCAAGAGTGGAGCACCATTCGTCAAGGCGGCATGCGGCTCATCCACAGCGGCCCCACAGAAGAAAAAATCCCGAGGCCTCGCACCCCGTCATTGTGGCCTCAATGGCCCGCTTGCGCCTTGGCCATGGCGGCCAGTTGCTCCGGCGTGGCACCGCCCTGATATTTCGCCTTCCAGGTTTCGTAAGGCATGCCGTAGACCGCCTCGCGGCTTTCGTCCTTGCTGAGCGGAACGCCCTTGGCGTCGGCGGCTTCCTTCATCCAGTTGGACAGGCAGTTGCGGCAGAAACCGGCGAGATTCATCAGATCGATGTTCTGCACGTCGGTTCGCTCACGCAGATGCGCCACCAGGCGGCGAAATACGGCAGCTTCCAGTTCGGTGGTGGTTTTCTCGTCGATCGCCATGGTGCAACTCTCGTATGAACTCTGGACGTTAACCCAAAATGGGTCCGATCACAGATTTTTCCACCTTGATGTGTAAAAAAGCGGCCTCGCGTGAAGGTTCGCACCTACATTCAGCGGCACCGGTCCGGTCACCATCGGTTGAGCCGGCCGCGTTGGTGCGCGCCAAATCGCCAATGCTTTGCTATAGCTGGACGGGATGACCCGAGACGATTCTCCACGCCGCCCGATCCTGCGCCCCCTGCGCGCCGCCATCCCGATGTGCGCCATTGCACTTGCCGCGATGTGCTGGTCGATCGCGCCCGCTCACGCGGACTTCCGGCTCTGCAACAACACCTCGAGCCGCGTCGGCATCGCGCTCGGCTATAAGGATGCCGAAGGCTGGGTCACGGAAGGCTGGTGGAATGTGTCGTCGCGCAGTTGCGAAACCCTGCTAAGGGGAACGCTGATCGCGCGGTACTATTACATCTACGCCCTCGATTACGACCGCGGCGGCGAATGGTCGGGTCAGGCTTTCATGTGTTCACGCGACAAGGAATTCACCATCCGGGGGACCGAGAACTGCTTGGCGCGCGGCTTTGACCGCACCGGCTTTTTCGAAGTCGACACTGGCGAACAACGCTCATGGACCGTCCAATTGACCGAAGCCGGCCAACAGAATCCCAACGGCGCAGCACCCGGCCCGCTGCCGGGACTTCCGAACGCCCCGCACACCACGACGCCGGGAGGCCCCGGCCTGCCGCCAGCGACGCTGCCCGGGACCAAGCAATGAGACGCCTGCGCCGCATCAAGATCCTTGCCACGCTCGGCCCCGCCTCCTCCGACAGCACCATGATCCGGAGGCTGTTCGAAGCCGGCGCCGACGTGTTCCGTATCAACATGAGCCACACGCCGCACGACAAGATGCGCGAGTTGGTCAACACCATCCGCAATGTCGAAAGCAGCTACGGCCGCCCGATCGGCATTCTGGTCGATCTTCAGGGGCCGAAGCTGCGGCTTGGCTCGTTCGCCGACGGCGCGATCCAGCTTCACAACGGCGCGCGCTTCACGCTCGACTCCAATAAGGAGCCCGGCGACGCCACACGCGTGCAACTGCCCCACCCCGAAATTCTCGCCGCGCTGAAACCCGGCCACGCCCTACTGCTCGACGACGGCAAGGTTCGCCTGATCGTCGAGGAAGCAGCAGTGGATCACGCCGTTACCCGCGTCGTGATTGGCGGCAAGATGTCGGATCGCAAGGGCGTCAGCCTGCCGGATACCGACCTGCCGATGTCGGCGATGACACCGAAGGATCGCGCCGACCTCGAAGCCGCGCTGGTCGCCGGCATCGACTGGGTGGCGCTCTCCTTCGTGCAGCGCGCAGAAGATGTGATCGAGGCCAAGAAGCTGATCCGTGGCCGTGCCTCGGTGATGGCCAAGATCGAGAAGCCGCAGGCGATCGAACGGCTCGCCGACATCATGGAGGTCTCGGACGCGCTGATGGTGGCGCGCGGCGATCTCGGCGTGGAACTGCCGGTCGAACGCGTGCCGAGCCTGCAAAAACAAATGACGCGCATGGCGCGCAAGGCCGGCAAGCCGGTGGTGGTGGCGACGCAGATGCTGGAATCGATGATCCAGTCGCCGGTGCCGACCCGCGCCGAAGTGTCCGACGTCGCCACCGCGGTCTATGAAGGCGCCGACGCCATCATGCTCTCCGCCGAATCGGCCGCCGGCAAATTCCCGGTGGAAGCGGTCTCCACGATGAATCGCATCGGCGAGGAAGTCGAACGCGATCCGACCTATCGCGGCGTGCTGACCGCGCAGCGGCCCGAGCCGGAAGCCACCATCGGCGATGCCATCGCCGATGCCGCGCGGCAGATCGCAGAGACGCTCGAACTCTCCGCCATCATCTGCTGGACCAGTTCGGGCTCGACCGGCCTCCGCGTCGCGCGCGAACGTCCGAAGCCGCCGGTGGTCGCGATCACGCCAAGCCTCGCCACCGGACGAAAACTGTCATTGGTGTGGGGCGTGCATTGCGTCGTGGCCGAAGACGCCCACGACCAGGACGACATGGTCGACCGCGCCGGCAGCATCGCGTTTCGCGACGGCTTCGCCAAGGCCGGCCAGCGCGTCATCATCGTCGCCGGCGTGCCGCTCGGCACGCCCGGCGCGACCAACATGCTGCGCATCGCCTATGTCGGGCCGAACAGCGACGCCGCGCAGTAACGTGCCGCACGCCTAGGTCGATCCATCGCATCACCACCCTTGCGAAGCGCGGCTTCCGGGATCATTCTGCCTATTCTCTAAGCGACTTCGAACTGCTGGCTTCCTGTCCGGTCGTCAGCGTCGAGGTTGAAAGCGGGCGCGCGCCGGTATCCGGCCTCTGCCCGTCAAAAATGGACTGTGGGTCCAACAAGGAGGAGCATCATGCTCGACAGACGTCGTCTGCTCGCGGGCACCACCGCGACCGTCGCCACACTGGGCGCCGGATCTTTCCTCGGCTCGATCAAGGCCCTCGCCGAAACTGTCACGCTGCCGTTCGAGAACGGCGAGCGGCCGATGGCGAAATATCCGCAGAAACGTCCGCTCATTTTGCAGACGAGCCGCCCGCCGCAGCTGGAAACGCCGTTCTCTGTCTACAACGAGGGCGTCATCACTCCGAACGACGCGTTCTTCGTCCGCTATCACCTCGCCGACATTCCGCTCGAGATCGATCCCGCGAAATTCACCATCGAGGTGAAGGGCAAGGTCGACAAGCCGCTCAAGCTGTCGCTGGCAGACCTGAAGAAAATGCCGGCGCAGGAAATTGTCGCGGTGACGCAGTGCTCCGGCAACAGCCGTGGCTTCTCGACGCCGCGCGTTGCCGGCGGCCAGTCCGGCAACGGTGCAATGGGTAACGCGCGCTGGAAGGGCGTGCCGCTCAAGACCGTGCTGGAGAAAGCCGGTGTGCAGGCCGGCGCCAAGCAGGTGGTGTTCGGCGGCCTCGACGGCCCGGTGAGCGACAAGACGCCGGACTTCGCCAAGGCGCTCGACCTCGACCATGCTCGCGACGGCGAGGTGATGCTGGCCTATTCGATGAACGGCACCGACCTGCCGATGCTCAACGGCTTCCCGGTGCGCCTCGTGGTGCCTGGCTATTACGGCACCTACTGGGTCAAGCACCTCAACGAAATCACCGTGATCGACAGCGTCTACGATAACTTCTGGATGAAGACCGCCTATCGGATTCCCGACAACGATTGCAACTGCGTCGAGCCGGGCACCGCGCCGAAGGCGACCGTTCCGATCAACCGCTTCACGGTGCGCTCGTTCATCACCAACGTGAAGGATGGTGCCAAGGTGAAGGCCGGCGAGACGCGCCTGAAAGGCATCGCCTTCGACGGCGGCAAGGGCATCAAGGAGGTCGCGGTCTCGATCGACGGCGGCAAGACCTGGTTGCCGACCAAACTCGGCAAGAACCTCGGCAACTACTCGTTCCGCGAATGGCACACCACCGTCAAATTGCCGGCGGGCGCCCACGAGTTGAAGGTGCGCGCCACCAGCAACGACGGCAAGACGCAGCCGATGCAGGCGCTGTGGAATCCGGCCGGCTATCTGCGCAACGTCGTCGAAACCGTTCGCGTCACGGCAGCCTGAGGAGAATGACTATGAAAGCAACGATGCGCCTCGCTGCCGCTGCGCTTACGCTCGCGACCGGCATGGGCTTTGCCGCTATTGCCCAAACTAACGCCGAAGCCAAGCCGCTCAAGATCACGCTGCCGGACGACACCGCGGCCTTCAAGCCGGGGACCAACCGCGAGGTAGTGATGAACAACTGCACGGCGTGCCACTCGTCGGACTACATCCAGACCCAGCCGCGCGGCCCGAAGTTCAAGAAGGATTTCTGGACCGCCGAGGTCAACAAGATGATCAAGGTCTACGGCGCGCCAATCGAGGAAGGCGATATTCCGAAGATCGTCGACTATCTGACGGAGAACTATTAGGACGGCTCTCCAGTCAATCGCGATTCAACACATATTCTCTCTAAGAAAAACAGCATTGGTGATGTGGTCCTCTCCCCCGCTTGCGGGGGAGAGACAGAGAGGGGGCATTCAAGCCACTTAATCTCTCTCAATTCAGATGCGCCCCCTCCCCAACCCTCCCCCGCAAGCGGGAGAGGGAGAAGTAACTACCCCGCCGCGCGGCGCTGCGATGACGGCGGCATTTCGATCTCCACCGGGACTGGCGCCTGCAAGAGAATCGTCTGGCTGTTGGTGGCGATTTCGATGCCGTTTTCCTGGAAGCTCAGCTTCATGCGACGGTTGAATTCGCGCTGCACCGGCCAGCGCCCGCCGTGGGTACAGCGAATCTGCCCGACGATGGTGGCCATCGAGCCGTCGACTTTATCGACGCCCCACAATTCGAGATCGCTGCGGATCAGCGGCCGATATTCGGCCTCCTCGCGCATCTGCTTGACGATATCCTTGAGCAGTTCGCTGACCCGATCGGTATTCTCCTTGTAGGAGACGCTGACATTGACCGCCGCGTTACCGGCGCCACGGCTGGCATTGGTGACGCTGGTGACCGCGCTGAACGGCACGATGTGCACCGCGCCGTCGCTCGCACGCAGCCGGATGGTGCGGATGGAGACGTTCTCCACCGTGCCGGACAGTCCCGACACGGTGACAAAATCGCCGACCTGCACCACGTTTTCCAGCAGCAGGAACAGCCCGGTGATGACATCCTGCACGAGCTTCTGCGAACCGAAACCAACCGCGATGCCGACGATGCCGGCGCCGGCGAGCAGCGGCGCGATATTGACGCCGATCTCGCTCAGCGCGGTCAGCGCCACCACCGCGAAGATGACGCACAATAACGCGGTGCGCAGCATCGGTTGGAAGGTGCGCAGCCGCGCCGCGCGCGCCGCATGGCCCTCGCGGGTCAGCGCCGCCAGTTGATGATCCATCAACGCATTGATCGCCTCCCAGATGGCAACCGCCACCACCACGGCGATGCCGATGGTAACGATCGCCGACAAGAGGCGGCTGCCGATCTGACCACCGTAGAACCACACCACGGTATCGACACCCCACACTTGCAACAAGGCGACGACGGCAAGCGCCGTCACCACCCACGAGGCAACGCGACGCAACAGCGGCAGATAGCGGTTCGCCCGCGTCTCCAGTCCCGGAAAGCGTTGCAGGATATCGGCATTGATGCGGAAGCCGCGATCGATCAGGCTGAGCAGTACGATCAGCAGCAGCCGCGCCACCACCACCACAGCGACGGTGCCGGCGACATATTGCAGCAGCAGCGAGTAGCCGTCGCGGATGTTCAGCGCCCATACCACCCACAGCGCCATCACGATGAAAATCGCGAAGTAGTGCCACAGGCTGGCGATGCGATTACGCGTCGTGGCGAAAGCGCCCTTCTGATCGCGCTTGGCGCGGATGATGCGCGCCACTGGCGCACGGCATTGCAGGATAACGACCACCACCAACAGGTGAACCGCGAGCATCATCAGCCGCACCAGCGCGAAATAGCCGACGCGATGCAGGCCGAGTAGCAGTGCGATGTTGGCGAAGGTGATGCCGGCGACGCCGACCGTGACGATGCGCCGGGTCCAGACCTCGATATAGGCGGCGGTTTCCTCGCGGGTGGAGAACACGCCGAGCGGCCCGACCAGCGCGCGCATCACACAGACCGATCCGCGACACAGCGCGTAGGCATTGATAATCGCGAGAATCACCAGCCGCGTCGTCGTCACATCGCCGATCTGGGTGCCCAACATCAGCGTGGCGACGGCGACAAAGGCCAGCACCGGCACCAGTTCAAGTACCAGTCGCGCCAGCACGTAAGGCAGACGCAGCAAGGATTGCCAGACCCGCGTCAATTTCAGCCGGCGCCGGTTCTTGCCGGATTCCGGCGTCAGATCCTCGGCGGAGGACGGCGGATCTGACACCGTCACCTCCGGCGCGGGCACCTTGGCGATACGCGGAATGCGCGCTTCCAGTGCCCGCAGCGGCCGCCGCATCGCCCACCACACCAGCCATTCGACCGCGAATGCGCCGCCGAACACCAGCACGAACTTCCAGGCGATATCGAGCAGCAGGTTGTAGTAGTAGGGGTCGGTGGTGGTTTGCACCACCCAGTACCACAGCGCGGGGAAGTGCGTGACACTGCGGGCGGCCCAGGTCACCTCGCGCGTGGCGTCAGCGACCCAACCGGAAATCGTCAGCAGCAATTGCGCGCCGAGGCTATCGGCGTTGAGCGTCGGCAACGCCGGCTTTTCGGCTGCGGCGGCATCCGGCTTGGCGTCTGGTTTGGCCGCATCCGCAGCTCCCGCCGCCTGTGTATCCTCGGGCGCGGTCTTCGCGCCCGTCGGCGCAGTCTTGTTATTCGCCGGCGCGGTTTTAGCGATCGCACGCAGCGTCTCGATCATCTGCGCGCGCTTGGCGTCGTCCTGCAGGGTATCGAGCGCGCGGCGGGCCTGCTCCGGCGTCAACGCCTCGCTTGATGCCTGAGGCGCGCCCGCGTGCGCGGGAGCCGCGCCCTTCTGAGCCAGCGCCGGGCCTGCGATCAGCAGCAACCCGATAACGATGAGAGGCAAAACCTTTCGTGACACGAAAGCTCCTTTGCGATAGCGCCAAATGCTACGCGATTGAGAAATACGCCAGACGATCCCCGCAAACAGGCGTGTCTTGATACGTGATTCCGGCATGAACAGGGCATTCCCGCCCCTGCAGGCAACATCAAATGCCGCGGTCAGATATCGCGGCCCTCGACCTTTTCGGTCAGCGTCTTGACCAGTTCGGGAATCTTGTCGAGGTGCGGATTGATCGCCAGTGCTTTGCGGAAGGCATCGAGCGCGCGCTTGTCGTCACCAAGGTCGCGCATGATCATGCCAAGCCCGGCGAGCGCCCCGAAGTGGCGCGGCTCGCGCGCCAGCACTTGCTCGAGGTCGCGCAGGGCGTGATCATAATCGTCCTTCAGATAATAAACCGTCGCTCGCCGATTCCACGCCTCGATATAGTCGGGCCGCAATTTGACGATGGCATCGAGTAATTCGAGCGCCACGTCGAACTGCTTGGCGTCGACAGCAGCCTTCGCCCGCGTCATCAGCAATTGCGCGGTGTCGCTCGGCGTCGCAATCCACTGCGCCCAGATGCGCGCCTCGACATGCTTGGCGCTGGCTTCATCGGGTGCCGCCTTCAGCGCACCGAACAGAAAATCCAGCCCGCGTGCACGATCGGCCTTGATGACCGGCAGCTTGGACGGTGGCTCCGGCGGCTTTTCCAGTTGCCTGTTGAGTGGCTTTCCCGGCCGCGCGTCTTGCGCTTGCCCGGCGACCGGCGCCGCCGCCAGCATCAAGGCTGCCATGACACCGCATCCCAGGCGGGCGGCAACGGGGAATCGCAAAATCGCTTTCACGGCCATGACGTGAGTCTAGCCATGAGTTATGGCGCTGAAAAGACGACAAAGCCGCCCGACGCACCATGGCGCCGCGCGGCTGGGCCTTTAAAATCGGGGAAAGCGGCTTAGGCGGGCCGGATTCGGCCGAAGCCAGAACTCTTAGCCCTGGCGCGCCTTGAACCGGCGTTGCACCTTGTTGATCACGTAGACGCGACCCTTGCGGCGCACGAGGCGGTTGTTGCGGTTGCGGCTGCGCAGCGATTTCAATGAGTTACGGACCTTCATGGAACAATCCTACAGCGTGTTGAAAGGCCGTGTGCGACAGGCCGAATCTGGCAATAAAAGGATAAGCCCGCCAGCGGCCAAGCCGCCCGGGACGCCTGCGTTCTAATGCAGCCATGCCGCATCTGTCAATGTTTGGTGGGCGCGATCCGGGGATTTTGCCGCTATCGAGCCGCCAGCCGAGCGAGATGGAACCCGAACGCCGTCATGCGACCGCATACGCGGGCCCGATCGGAAGGCGCTTTACGCCCGCGTAGATTTAATTATACAATATAACTATTCTGCCGACGCCCTTTCAAGGACGCGCCCGAGGGAGTGACCATGCCCAATCTCGACGACGTCATCGCCATCGACATCCACACCCATGCCGAGGAGCCCTGCGGCACCCACGGCGACGACGGCTACGACGATTTCCAGGCGGCGATGGCGGAATATTTCAAGTCGCCGCACAAGCATCCGCCGACCGTGCCGGAAACCGCCGCCTACTACCGATCCAAGAACATCGCCGCGGTGATCTTCCCGGTCGATGCCGAGCGCGAGACCGGTTTCCGCCGCTACAACAATTACGAGATGGCCGAACTCGCCGCGCAGAATTCCGACGTGCTGATCCCGTTCGCCAGCATCGATCCCGCCAAGGGCAAGGTCGGCGCCCGCGAAGCGCGCAACCTGATCGAGAACTACGGCATCAAGGGCTTCAAGTTTCATCCCACCATGCAGGGCTTCTATCCGAACGACCGCATGGCCTATCCGCTCTACGAAGCGATCGCCGAAGCCGGCTCGATCGCGCTGTTCCACACCGGACAAACCGGCGTCGGCTCCGGCATGCCGGGCGGCAACGGCATGCGGCTGAAATATTCCAACCCGATGTATATCGACGACGTCGCGGTGGATTTTCCCGAGATGAAGATCATTCTCGCGCATCCCTCCTTCCCGTGGCAGGAGGAAGCGTTGTCGGTCGCGACCCACAAGCCGAACGTCTACATCGACCTCTCGGGCTGGTCGCCGAAATACTTCCCGCCGATCCTGGTGCGCTACGCCAACACGCTGTTGCAGGACAAGATGCTGTTCGGCTCCGACTGGCCGGTGATCACGCCGGACCGCTGGTTGTCGGACTTTTCCAAGATCGACATCCGCGACGACGTGCGGCCGAAAATCCTGAAGGCCAACGCGCGCAAGCTGCTCGGGATGTGAACGCACTACAGCTCGACGTCACCGGCGAGCAGCCGCTGCGCGATGGTGCGCGCAAGGATTTCGTTGGTGCCGTCGGCAATATTGACGATGCGCAAGTCGTGCCACGCATGCACGAGGCCGACCTCGTTGGTCAGCCCCATGCCGCCGTGGGTCTGCATCGCACGGTCCACCGCGCGAAAGCCCGCCTGCACCGCATAGGCTTTGGCCATCGACAATTCCTTCACCGCCTTGTCACCCTGATCGAGCAGCATCGCGGCATTCAATCCCATCAGATGCGCGGCGTGCAGTTCGGTCGCGGCCTCCGCGAGCGGCAATGACACGCCCTGATAATCGGCGATGACGTGGCCGAATGCCTCACGCTGCTTGGCGTAGTCGAGCGCCATCTCCAGCGCCCAACGCCCCTGCCCCACCGCGCGCGCGGAATTGTAGACGCGGCCGAGCGACACACCATAGAGCGCGAGCTTGAAGCCCTCGTTCAATTGCCCGACCAGTTGCCACGGCGCGACCTCGACATCTTCCAGCACCAGCGCGCCCTCATGACCGCCGGCGTGGCCGAACAGCCGCACCACGCTTTCCACCGCAAAGCCCGGCGCATCGGTCGGCACCATAAACGCGCTGATGCCGCCGGCCTTGCGCGCCGCCTTCTCCGCGTCGGTGATCGCGAACACGATGCACCATTCGGCGGTCGGCGCGTTGCTGGTCCACAGCTTGCGGCCGGTGATGCGCCAGCCGCTGCCGGTCTTCACCGCGCGGGTCTGGATCATGCTGGCGTCGGAGCCGGCGCCGGGCTCCGACAGGCCGAAGCACATCGAGGTGTCGCCGCTCATCATGCCGGCGAGGCAACGGCTGCGGGCTTCATCGGTTACTTGCGTGAGCAAGCGGCTCGGCCCGAACGCCCAATGCGCGATCACCCACGGGATGACCGTGCCCTGTCCGCCGAGCCGGCGATAGATCGCCTCCCACGCGACGTAATAGACCAGATGGCCGAGCCCGCCGCCGCCCAGTTCGGTCGGCGCGCACATCGCGTAGAAGCCGGCCTCCGCCGACAGCATCCGCACCTCGCGGATCAGCGCGCGCACTTCCGGCGTGTAGCGGCCAGTCTCATCGTAGAGCCGCCGCTGATCCTCCAGCACCGCATGATGCCGGTCGAGCCGCGGCGCAACCTGCGATTCAACGAAGCGCAGCACGCCGTCGCGCACCGCAATCACATCCTCCGGAAGATCGAACGCCACCCCGCCCATGCGCCACCCCTTGTCGTCTTCTTGTCAGGCAAATCCTTTCGCCAAGGTAACGAAGCCGCTATGAACCACAAGCGGCACAACCATCTACGCCGTGTTCTTGCAACGCATGGCGAAACCGGCAACAACAGCCACTGCGTGGCTTGCGAAGGTGCACGAAGGAGAATCCCGGTGACGATCAAGGCCGTCGTTTTCGATGCATATGGCACGCTGTTCGACGTGCAGTCGGTCGCCGCCATCACCGAGGAGACGTTTCCCGGCCACGGCGACATCATCACGCAGATCTGGCGCATCAAGCAGCTCGAATATAGCTGGCTGCGCTCGCTGATGGGCCGCTACGCGGATTTCTCCGCGATCACCCGCGATGCGCTGTCCTATACGCTGCGCTGCCTCGGCCTGCCTAGCGACGAGGCCACCTTCGCGCGGATCATGGAGAAATATCTGCATCTCGACCTTTATCCCGATGCGCGCGCGGCGCTCGATGCGATGCGCGACCGCAAGCTCGCGATCCTCTCCAACGGCAGCAGCGACATGCTCAATGCGCTGGTGCGCAACAGCCGGCTCGATACCGTTCTCGACGCCACCATCAGCGTCGACACGAAGCGCATCTTCAAGCCGCACCGCGATGCCTACGTCCTGATCGAGGAAAAACTCGGCGTCGCGCCCGCCGACGTGCTGTTCATTTCGTCGAACCCGTGGGACGCCTGCGGCGCCAAGGCGTTCGGCCTGCGCGTCGCGTGGATCGAGCGCGTGACGCCGGAGGCGATGGCGCGCGAGTGTGCGCGGACCGATCTGATCGCGCCGCTGACGATGTTCAAGGCGCTGCGCATGCAGATGGATGAACTCGGCGTCGAACCCGACCACCGCATCGCCGCGCTGTCCGACCTGCCGAAACTCGTCGCCGCTGGCTGATCCTGCCGCCGCCCATCTTACGGAAGCCGAAAATGAGTGTTGAATCCGTTCGCGCGTTCTTCCAGACGCATGCTCCCGAATTTGAGGTGATCGAATCCGACAAGAGCTCGGCGACCGTGCCGCTAGCCGCCGAAGCCTTCGGCGTGAAACCGGAAGAGATCGCCAAGACATTGTCGCTGCGCGTCGGCGAACGTTTCGTATTGGTGGTGACGAAGGGCACCGCGCGGCTCGACAACAAGAAGGCGAAGACGGCCTTCGGCGCCAAACCGCGCATGCTTGGCGCCGAAGAGGTCGTCGATATCACCGGCCATCCGGTCGGCGGCGTCTGCCCGTTCGGGCTGAAGACGCCGTTACAGGTCTATTGCGACGTCTCGCTGCAAGCGTTCGATATCGTGGTTCCGGCGGCGGGCTCGACCAACAGCGCCGTCCGCATCTCGCCACGACGCATGGCGGAACTGACCTCCGCCGAATGGGTCGACGTGTGCCAGACGCAGGACTGACGATCGCGACCATGTACACATCAGACGCCGCACTCTCATACATTCATCGGAAATCTCGATGATGATCTTATCCTTTCGCATGCAAGGGTGAATATCGGACACGTCGCGCATAACATTTGCGAAGCGCGATATTTTCCGCCGCGATCCGCTCTTTGTTATCACGGCCTTGTTCCATATTGCCTTTTCTCGCAAGCACGGGCGATGTCGCGATTCACTATATTTTCAGGTGTTCGGGCGCCCGCTCGCGCCAGCCGATTACCGTCCGGCAAGCGTCTCGTTTTATCGAGCCAAATTGTTATTGCGCTCCGACTTCGTTTTAGTCTTTGATGATCGAACGCGATCAGAGGCCGCGCGAGCATAACAAGAGAAACAACGTGCTCGCGTGAGAACGGAGGAAACCATGAGCGAGCAACCCTGGATCAAGTCCTATCCGCCGGGCGTGAGGTGGGATGCTGAAATTCCGCTGGTGCCGGTTCAGCAGATCCTCGAGGATGCCGCGGCGACCTGGCCCGACAATTCGGCGGTCGACTTCATGGGCCGCAAAATCTCCTATCGCGAACTCAACGACCTCGCCAATCGCGCAGCGCTCGGCTTCCAGAAGCTCGGCGTCAAACCCGGCGTCCATGTCGGCCTTTATCTGCCCAACACGCCGCATTATCTCGTCAGCCTGTTCGGCGTTCTGAAGGCCGGCGGTACGCTGGTCAATTATTCGCCGCTCGATGCCGAGAAGGTTCTCGAACACAAGATCGACGACAGCGAAACCGATTTTCTCGTCACCCTCGATCTCCCCGCGCTTTATCCGCAGATGGGTCGGCTGCTTGGCCATACCCGGCTGAAAAAACTGATCGTTGGCAACATCGCCGAAATGACAGGCCAGCCGGAAGCGGTGGCCGCGCAGATGCGGGCAACCAAGCAGACGGTCGATATTCCGTCAGACGACAAACACGTCACGTTTCAGACGCTGCTGAATAACGACGGCATCTATCGCGCCTATCCGATTGCCGATCTGGCCGATGCCATTGCCGTCCTCCAGTATACCGGCGGCACGACCGGCCTGCCGAAAGGCGCGATGCTGACACACGCCAACCTCTCGGCGGCGACCCATCAATGCCTGGAGACCACCCGCACCGATCCGCCGGTGCTGGAGCTGGGCAAGGAGCGCGTTCTCGCGGTGCTGCCGCCGTTCCATATCTATGCGCTCACCGTCAACATGCTGCTGGGAATCCGGATCGGCGCGGAGCTTGTCCTGCACACGCGCTTCGATGCCGACGCGATCGTCCGGGATCTCAGCGAGAAGAAGATCACCGCGTTCCCCGGCGTTCCGACGATGTTCGTCGCCGTGATCAATCATCCGGCGTCCGCGACCGCCGATCTCAGTTCGCTGAAGTGGTGCAACTCCGGCGGCGCGCCGCTGCCGCTGGAAGTGCAGCAGGGTTTCGAGAAGCTGACGGGATGCAATCTCGCCGAAGGCTGGGGCATGACCGAAACCTCGCCCACCGGCACCTTCACGCCAACGCCGAACACGCCGCGGCCCGGCTCGTGCGGGGTGCCGAGTCCCGGCATCACCATCAAGTTCCTCAATGTCGACGACAGCAAGACCTACGTGCCGCTCGGCGAGCGCGGCGAATTGTGCATTCGCGGCGCCAACGTCATGAAGGGCTACTGGAAGCGTGCGGATGCCACCGCCGCCATCATGACGGAAGACGGCTTCATGCGCACCGGCGACGTCGGCTACATGGATGCCGATGGCTACGTCTATATCGTCGACCGCACCAAGGACATGCTGCTGTGCGGCGGCTTCAATGTCTATCCGCGCACCATCGAAGAAGCGATCTACCAGCATCCGTCGGTCGAGGAAGTCAGCGTCATCGGCATTCGCGATGAGTATCGCGGGCAGTCGCCGAAGGCTTTCATCAAGCTGAAGAACGGCGCCACCGGATTCACGCTCGATGAGTTGAAAGCCTTTCTCAAGGACAAGCTCGGCAAGCACGAGATGATTGGCGCGATGGAGATCCGGCCGGAATTGCCGAAAACAGCCGTGGGCAAACTCTCCAAGAAAGAGCTTTATGACGAGGAGGAACGCAAGGCGGCTTCGGTGAAGGGAGCTGCTTGACCGCAAGGCTTTTCACGTCAAGGCCATCTGCATTAACCGCGATCATCACAAGATCGCTACGTGAACTCTTGCCGCACACGTCGGTGCACGAAGTCATTTACTCTTACGCGCGCGAGTGGCATTTTCGCCATTCGACCAGAAACGATCATCTAAGGGAGAACATGATGCGTAAATTGATGCTTGCCGCATTGGCGTTGCCGGTGCTGGCTTTGCCGGTCTTCGGCACCGCCGCGAAGGCGGCGGACACCGTGAAGATCGGCTACATCGATCCGCTCTCCGGCGGCGGCGCCAGTGTCGGCGAAGGCGGCCTGAAAACCTTTCAATACCTTGCCGACGAGATCAATGCCGCCGGCGGCATCCTCGGCCAGAAAGTCGAAATCGTCCCGCTCGACAACAAGACCAATCCACAGGAAAGCCTGATCCAGGCGCAGAAGGCGGTCGATGCCGGCATTCACTACATTACGCAGGGCAACGGCTCGGCCGTCGCCGCCGCGCTGTCGGAATTCGTCGCCAAGCACAATTCCCGCAATCCCGGCAAGGAAATGCTCTATTTCAATTATGCCGCGGTCGATCCGATCCTGACCAACGAGAAGTGCAATTACTGGCATTTCCGCTGGGATGCGAACTCCGACATCAAGATGGAAGCGCTCACCAACTACATGAAGGGCGTTCCGTCGATCAAGAAGGTCTACTTGATCAATCAGGACTATTCGTTCGGCCAGTCGGTCCGCACCGAAGCCCGCAAGATGCTGGCGGCCAAGCGGCCTGACGTCCAGATCGTCGGCGACGAATTGCATCCGCTGCTGAAGATCACCGATTTCGCTCCCTACATCGCCAAGATCAAGGCGTCGGGCGCGGATTCCGTCGTCACCGGCAACTGGGGCCAGGATATCGCGCTGCTGCTGAAGGCCGCGGCCGACGCCGGCCTGAAGGTCAACTGGTACACCTACTACGCGGGTGGCGCTGGCGGCCCGACCGCGATCAAGCAGACCGGCCTTGACCATCAGGTGTTCCAGATCACCGAAGGCGTGCCGAACGGCGGCCATCAGGCGGCGATCGACTTCGAAAAGGCGTTCCGCGCCAAGGTCGGCATGTCGCTGTGGTATCCGCGCGCGGTGAACGAGATGCGTATGTTCAAGGCCGCGGCCGAGAAGGCGAAGTCGCTCGATCCCGTCAAGGTCGCGGCGGCGCTCGAGGGCATGGAGTTCGAGGTGCTCGACGGCGGTAAGGGCGAGATGCGCAAGGACGACCATCAGTTCCTGCAACCGATCTACATCTCGTCGTTCGGCAGCCGCACCGACAAGGAGCCGTTCGACGAGGAAGGCACCGGCTGGGGCTGGAAAGTCGCCGCCAAGGTCGACACCGCGCAGGCGACCCTGCCGACCACTTGCAAAATGAAGCGTCCCTGAGACGCTTGCATCTCCGCCCTTTCGTGCCCGCATCCAGTGGCGCGGAGGGGTGGAGACGACCAGCCCGACAACCAACTTGCCGGGCTGGCACTTTTCCTCGAACGCGGAAACCGATCATCGCCGCTCCGACATGCTCGCAGGCTTACGATCGTCTCCGCGTCACCATGCACGATCCGTAACTCCAACCTGGTGGTTGTCCCGTGCTTGAGCTGATCGTAATCTCCACTCTGAACGGCGTGCTGTTCGGCATGTTGCTGTTCCTGCTGTCGAGCGGGCTCACGGTGATCTTCAGCATGATGGGCGTGCTCAATTTCGCCCATGCCAGCTTCTACATGCTCGGCGCCTTCTTCGGTTATCAACTAACCCGATGGATCGGCTTTTGGCCGGCTCTGATCCTGGCGCCGCTGCTCGTCGGCGCCGTCGGCATGGTGGTCGAGCGCTACGGCCTTCGCCAGACCCACAAGCACGGACACGTCGCCGAGCTGCTGCTCACCTTCGGTCTTGCCTTCGCGATCGAGCAAGTGGTGCAGATGATCTGGGGCAAGCTGCCGATGGATTACCGGGTTCCGGCGCTGCTCGACTTCCCGGCGTTCACGATCTTCTCGACCAACTATCCCGCCTACAAGATGTTCATGCTGCTGGTGTCGGTGACGATCTTCATCGCGCTGCTGGTGGTTCTCAAGCGGACCCGCATCGGCCTGATCGTGCAGGCGGCGCTGACGCATCCCAGCATGGTCGCGCATCTCGGGCATAACGTCGGACGCGTCTTCATGCTGGTGTTCGGCGTCGGCACCGCGCTCGCCGCCGTCGCCGGCGTCATCGCCGGCCCGGCGCTGGTGACCCAGTCCGACATGGCCGCCCTGCTCGGCCCGATCCTGTTCGTGGTCATCGTGGTCGGCGGCCTCGGCTCGCTGCCCGGCGCATTCTTCGCCTCGCTGCTGATCGGACTGGTCCAGACTTTCGCGGTGTCGATGAACGGCTCTCTCGCCAGCCTGTTCGGGCCGCTCGATCCCGGCATCGGCCCCTCGCTGCTCACCGACGTCTGGAACGTGACCATCGCTCAGATCGCGCCAATCCTGCCTTACGTGCTGCTGGTGCTGGTGCTGATCGTCCGTCCGATGGGACTCATGGGGACTCGCGAAACATGACAGAGTTGACCTCCCGCGCCCCCACGCCGAGCGATGCCGCGCCCGCGCGGAACATCGGCTTCTACGCCACATGGGCGGCTTTCATCCTGGTCGTGGTGCTGCTGCCGCTGATCTTCCGATCCGGCGGTTCGCATACCACGTTCAGCCTGATCGGCATCGCGGCCATTTTCGCGCTGTCCTACAATATCCTGCTCGGTCAGACCGGGCTGCTCTCGTTCGGTCACGCCGTCTATTACGGCCTCGGCGGATTCCTCGCCGTCCACGGCATGAACGCCATCGCCGCGCACGGGCTGCCGGTGCCGCTGCCGTTCGTGCCGCTGATCGGCGGCTTCGCCGGCCTGGTCTTCGCGGTCGTCATCGGCTGGGTGTCGACCCAGCGCGCCGGAACGGTGTTCGCCATGATCTCGCTGGGCATCGGCGAACTGGTCGCGTCGTCCTCGCTCATCCTGCGCAGCTTCTTCGGCGGCGAGGCCGGTATCACCACCAACCGCACCGACCTGCCGGCGCTGTTCGGCTGGAATTTCGGACCGCAGATCCAGGTCTACTACCTGATCGGGTTCTGGCTCATCATCTCGGCGATCGCCATGTACGCGCTGACCCGCACACCCCTCGGACGAATGTGCAACGCCGTGCGGGACAATCCGGAGCGCGTCCAGTTCATCGGCTACGATCCGCACGTGGTTCGCTATCTGTCGTTCTGCTTCGCGGGGTTCTTCGCCGGAATCGCGGGCGCGCTCGCGGCGATCAACTTCGAGATCGCCAACGCCGCCTATCTCGGCGCAGTGCAATCCGGCATCGTGTTGTTCGCGACTTTCATCGGCGGCGTCAGCTATTTCTTCGGGCCGATTCTCGGCGCCGTCGTGGTGACGATGCTGCAACTCGAACTGTCCGATGTCACCACGGTGTGGCAGCTCTATTTCGGCATCATCTTCATCGGCATCGTGATGTATGCCCCGGGCGGCATCGCCAGCTTGCTGATGATGCACAGGCCGCTCATTCGCGCCGGCACATTGCCGATGATTCTCCCGGCCTATCTCGTCGCCATCGTACCGACGATTCTGTTCGCCTGCGGCGTGATCCTCACGATCGAGATCCTCGCGGCCTATTCCCAGGGCAACGCCGCCAGCAGCACCATACGTCTGTTCCGCATCCCCTTCGAGGCAGCGAATCCGATGACGTGGCTGGCGGCTGCCGTCCTCACGATCGGCGGCTTCCTCGTCGCGCGCATGACGTGGCGCGGCGTCACCGCCGCGTGGGATCGCGCGATGATGGCCGCACGCGAGCGAGGATATCACGCATGACAAACGCCATCGAAATGCGCGCGGTCGAAAAATCGTTCGGTAACGTGCGCATCATTCAGGATCTCAACCTGACCGTCGCCAAGGGCGAGCGTCACGCGATTATCGGCCCGAACGGCGCCGGCAAGTCCACGACATTCAATTTGATCAGCGGGCACATCACGCCGACCTCCGGAGAGATCGACCTCAACGGCGAGCGGATTTCGGGCCTGCGGCCGTTCGAGATCAACCGCCGCGGCCTGTCGCGATCGTTTCAGGTCACCAACGTCTTCGCAAAGATGACGGTGTGGGAAAACATCCGCTGCGCCGTGCTGTGGGCCACCGGGCATCGCTACGCATTCTGGAAGAACGTCGACAGCCTGCCGGAGGTGCGGCGTCGCACGGCGGAAATCCTGGAGGACATCCACCTCACCCACCGGCGCGACGTGCCGGCGGGCCTGCTGACCTATGCCGAACAGCGCGAACTCGAGATCGGCATCACCATCGCCGGCGGCGCCAGCGTGATCATGCTGGACGAACCGACCGCGGGCATGAGCAACACCGAGACCGATCGTGCCGTGGCTCTGATCCGCCGCCTGACCGAAGGCCGCACGCTGGTGATCGTCGAGCACGACATGAGCGTGGTGTTCGGTCTTGCCGACCGGATTTCGGTGCTGGTCTACGGCAATATCATCGCCTCGGGGACGCCGGAGGAAATTCGCGGCAATCCGAAGGTCAAGGAAGCCTACCTTGGCGAGGAGGAGCACTGATGCTCGAGGTCAAGGATCTGCACGCCTACTACGGCAAGAGCCACATCCTTCAGGGCGTGGACATGAACATCCAGGCCGGCGAAGTGGTCAGCCTGCTCGGGCGCAACGGCGTCGGCCGCTCCACCACCGTCAAGGCGATCATGGGCGAGGTGACGCCGCACGGCACGGTTCGCTTCAAGGGCAAGGATATCGCCGGTCTCCCCAGCTACAAGATCGCGCATCTCGGCCTCGGCTATGTGCCGGAGCACCGCGACATCTTTCCGGGTCTCACCGTGCGCCAGAACCTGCTGCTCGGCATCAAGAACCCGCGCAAGCCCGGCCGCTGGAAACTCGACGACATGCTCGAGATGTTTCCCAACCTCGCCCGGCGCGCGGATACCGCGGCCGGGGTGCTCTCCGGCGGCGAAAAGCAGATGCTGACGACTTGCCGGACGCTGATGGGCGATCCCGAACTGATCATGATCGACGAGCCGACCGAAGGTCTGGCTCCGATCATCGTGCAACAGGTCGGCGATCTCATCGCGCGGATCGCGGCGGCCGGTGTCGCCATTCTGCTCGTCGAGCAGAAACTGTCGATCGCGCTCCGCATCTCGCACCGGCTCTATGTCATGGGCCACGGGCAAATCGTGTTTGAAGGCACGCCCGACGAACTCAAGGCCAACGAGGCGGTGCGCAAGGATTGGCTGGAAGTCTGATCCTGCCAGCGCAACCCCGCTGAAACAGGAACGCCCGGACATGGTCCGGGCATTCGCAACACTGTTTCCGCGAAACCGGCCATGCCGGAAGCAAGAGACCGATTTCGGAAGGCTGCCTAGTCGCTCTTCTTTCCGAAGTTGCGAAAACCTTCCATGTTCTCTTCGACGCGCTTGCGCACGATATCGAATGCATCCTTCTGCGACTTGGTCGCCATTTCGGCGAGCTCGCGCATGTTGTTGAGCGCGCCCTCGAACCGCTCCTTGGCGAGATCGGCACGCTTCTTCAAAGCGTCCTCCTGGCTGGCATCCGCCACCGCCTGCCTCATGGCGTCTTGCAGAATCTCGGACTGACGGCGGACCAGGGCCTGCCAACCTTCGAAGGCGATCCTGTTGGCCGCCGTGAGCGCTTCGATGTTCTTTCGCTCGCGATCGACGATCGCCGCGAAGTCGACGCCCGGAATACGAAACTGGCTGAGCATTTTGGTGAAATCGAACAGCGGCATATCACCAGCCTTGCCGGATTTGCTGTCGTCGGTCATCGGATGTCCCCTTTTCAGGTTCGCGGAACGGAGATCATGGGCGATCAGACTTGCGGCTTGGCCTGCGGCTGTCAAGCCAGAACCGAACGGACGGCCGCCGCCTGACGTACCCGTCTCCGAAACGATAACGCGTTACCATCCGGATCGTTCACCTTGCGCGGCCGGCGGGTCCGAGCAGCCATTCACCAACGCTCCGCTTCGATTTCAATGGCCCGGACGACAACGCGGTCGCTGACTCCCGCTCCGCGATATTCGTGCTATATGTTTGAACATAACGTTTCGTCCCAAGGGAGCCATTCAATGAAGATCAGCGCACGCAACCAACTCAAGGGCACGGTTGTCGAGGTGACCAAAGGCGCGACCACGTCGCATGTCCGGATCGATATCGGCGGCGGCGCAATCGTCACCGCCTCGATCACCAACGAGGCCGTTGATCAACTCAAGCTCGCCAAGGGGTCAACGGCATGGGCGGTGATCAAGGCATCCGACGTCATGGTCGCGGTTGACGGCTGACATTTCGACAATGCGATTCCAGCGGTCGCGGCGCGAGGCATGATGCGGACATCAAATCGTTTCTCTGCCATGGCCGCCGCCTTCATCGGCCTGCTGGCGATCCTGCTTGCGGCGCCGGCCACGGCCCGCAGCGTCATCGACTCCGCCGGCCGTACCGTCGAAGTCCCCGACACCATCTCGCGCGTGTTCGCCGCCGGTCCGCCGGCGTCGATCCTGCTTTACGTGCTGGCACCGCAGGACATGGTGGGTTGGGTTCGTGCGCCGCGCGCCGCGGAAAAGCCTTTCCTGTTGCCCTCGGCACAAGCCCTCCCGGAACTCGGCCGCCTCACCGGACGCGGCGATACATTAAACCTGGAGCGATTGCTCGCCGCAAAGCCCGACGTTATCATCGACTTCGGCACCATCAACGACACCTATCGCTCGCTGGCCGACCGCGTTCAGGCACAGACCGGTATTCCCTATCTGCTGATCGACGGCCGCTTTCAGAATACGCCCGCCGCCCTGCGGCTGCTGGCCGATATTCTGAACGTCAGGGAGCGCGGCGAGAAACTGGCGCGGGCTGCGGAGGAGATTTTCACGCAGGTCGACCAGGTTCTTGCGCAGGTCCCGCACGACGAGCGCCCGCGCGTCTATCTCGCGCGCGGTCCGGAAGGACTGGAGTCCGGCTCGCGTGGATCGATCAACACCGAGATCATCGAGCGCGCCGGCGCCGTCAACGTCGTCGAGGGTCTTCGCGAGAAAGGCGGCATCGTCAATGTGTCGCCGGAACAACTGATCGCATGGAAGCCCGATACCATCATCACGCTCGATCCGGCTTTCCGCCGCAGCGTCGCGGACAAGCCGGCCTGGGCGCCGGTACCGGCGGTGCGCGATCGTCGGGTTTTTCTCGCGCCCAACCTGCCCTATGGTTTCATCGACGCGCCGCCGTCGCTGAACCGTCTGATCGGGCTGACGTGGCTGCTGCATACGCTTTATCCCGACAAGGCTCCGGGCAACCTTCGCGATCAGGTTCGCGCGTTTTACCATCTGTTCTATCAGGTCGAGCCGAACGATGCGGATCTCAACCGTCTGCTCGATTCAACCGGAGGCTGACGTTCGGCCTTGCGCACGGCAACCATTCTGCTTCTGCTGCTGGCGCTGCTGATCGCCGTGATGGTGATCGCATCGGGCGTCGGCCCTTACGCGGTGTCGCCGCCCGAGGTAGCGCGCGCACTCGTCCGGCGACTGCTCGGCGCCGCCGATCACGGCACCGTCGAGACCGTCATCTTCAACATCCGGTTGCCGCGCGTGGTCGCCGCCGGCATTGTCGGCGCCGCGCTTGCGGCGGCCGGCGCTGCCTATCAAAGCCTGTTTCGCAATCCGCTGGTGTCGCCTGACATTCTCGGCGTCTCCACCGGCGCGGGACTCGGTGCCGTCACCGGAATCCTGCTCGGCCTGCCGGTGACTGCGATTCAACTGATGGGGTTCACCGGCGGTCTCATCACCGTTCTTATCGTCGTCGTGATCGCGCGGACGCTACGCGGCGGCGGCGACGTCCTGGTGCTGGTACTCGCCGGCATCGTCATCGGCGCGCTGGCAGGCGCGGCCATCTCCCTCGTAAAGGTGCTGGCCGATCCTTACGATCAGCTTCCGGCGATCACGTTCTGGCTGCTGGGCAGCCTTGCCGGCGTGAAGGTGCATGACGTTGCCGCGACCGTTCCGATCGTCGCGCTCGGCCTCGCGCCGTTGGTTCTAATGCGCTGGCGCATCGGTGTGCTGTCGCTTGGTGACGATGAGGCCCGCGCGCTCGGCGTGAACGTGTCGCGGCTCCGTGCCATCGTCATCGTTGCCGCAACGCTGGTGACCGCGAGCGTGGTGGCGATCTCCGGCGTGATCGGCTGGGTCGGGCTGATGGTCCCGCACATGGCGCGGCTCTTGGTCGGCCCGCGCTTCGACCGGTTGCTGCCGGCCTCGATCCTGCTCGGCGCGGCGTTTCTGATCGCGGTCGATACGCTGGCGCGCTCCGCCGCGCGCATCGAAATTCCGCTCGGTGTTCTCACCGCCGTGATCGGCGGGCCGATCTTCGTCTGGCTGCTGGCGCATAGCCGGCGAAGGATGTCGCCATGACCTTGCTGCGCGCGCGGGATCTGTCGATCGGCTATGGGCGCACCGTCATTGCGCGCGGCATCGATCTCGCGATCGAGGCCGGTGGCGTCACCTGCCTGCTCGGTCCCAACGGCATCGGCAAGACAACATTGTTCAAGACACTGCTCGGCCTCATTCCGCCGCTTGCCGGCAAGGTCGAAGTCGACGGCAACGACCTCGCCGTACTCGATCAACAGGCGGTTGCGCGCCACATCGCATATGTGCCGCAGGCACAGGTGACTGAGTTCACCTATTCCGTACTCGATCTCGTGGTAATGGGACGCACCGCGCATCTCGGCGCCTTCGCCGCGCCGAAAGCACATGACTACGCCATCGCGAGGACCGCATTGGAGCGGCTCGGCATTGCCGCGCTGGCGGATCGCGATTCCACGCGCATCTCCGGTGGGCAACGCCAACTCGCGCTGATTGCTCGCGCGCTGGCGCAACAGGCCCGCATCATCGTGATGGACGAGCCGACAGCGAGCCTCGATCTCGGCAACCGCATTCTCGTGCTGGATACGATCCACAGCCTCGCGGCGGATAATCTCGCCGTGGTGCTCTCGACCCACGAACCGGAGCACGCCTTCGTCGTCGCCGACCGTGTCGCGATCTTGGCGGCGAACGGCTTCCTCACCGGACCGGTCGAGAGCGTGATGACATCCGACGAATTGTCGCGGCTTTATCGGGTCGCGCTTGTCGTCGAGAAAACCGCATCCGGGCGCTTCGTCGTGGGTCGGGCTTGAACCGCGTCAGCGGCGCGGCGGTCATCTTACATCATCAATACCGATATCACCGTTGCAAGATATCAAATCCTGACACTTCTCTCGTCAGCCGCCATCTTCGGTTTCGAAATAAGATGTATTGACAATATATCTTATAGAGGCAACACTCCCGGCACATGCGGCAGCCATATCCTGACCGATTGTATGACCGGCAGGATGCCGCAAGCCATGCTGACAGCAGCCCGCGACGGGCGACAGGAGCCACCATGTGTCAGACCACCGAAGACGCCCACGTCACCGAAATCGATGTGCGCAGTCTCATCCCGGCGCAACGCCACGCCAAGATTTTCCAACTCGTTGGCCAGCTCGCGGCGGGTGACTCGTTCGTTCTGGTGAACGATCACGATCCCAAGCCGCTCTACTATCAACTCGAGGCCGAGCACCCGGGAGACTTCTCCTGGACCTATCTGGAAAAAGGTCCCGCGGTCTGGAAGGTCGAGATCGGCAAGCAGTTCAAGGCCGCCTGACGCACGGATCATCCATCCTCACTGAGGCGCGCATTCTGACATGCGCGCATCATGTCTCTCGTCGGAAACCAGTGTCTTTCGCAGGGGACGGTTTGCCGACCGCGCCGGCGGCTCATCCCCCCGCCGGCGCCTTTTCCTGAAAGGAAGATCGCCGTGGTCGGCGTCGCTCTCTCGCGCTGGACGATGTCCTACTTCGCAACGGCCGTGCTCGCGCTGATCGCCGCCGAAGGATTGATGTTGGCGGGCATCGGCTATCCCCACACCGCGATTGCCGCGCCCGAGTCGTTGCTGCTGGTGCACCTCGTTGCGATCGGTTGGCTCAGTCTGCTGATGTGCGGCGCGCTATTCCAGTTCGTGCCGGTGCTGGTGAACCGGCCGCTTGACAGCAATACATTGCCGCTGCCGACGCTGATCCTGCTGGTGGCCGGTCTCGCGGCCCTGCTACTCGGCTTCGCCCAGTTGGGCGGAACGATCCAGACGCCATTCGGATTCTTCCCCGCCGCCGCGATCCTGCTCGGCGCCGGCTTCGTTCTGGTGCTGTGGAATCTCGGCCGCACGCTGTGGGCGGAGCGGCCGTTGCCACTGCCGGCGCGGTTCGTCGTGGTCGGGCTGTGCAGCCTCGCCGCGACGGTATTTCTAGGCATCATCTTCGCGCTGGTGCTGGGCGGTGTCGCCACGAAACCGCATCTGCTCGACGTCACGGCGCTCGGCCTGCCGATCCATGTGATCGCAGGGCTCGGCGGCTGGCTGACCTTCACCGCGTTCGGCGTCAGCTATCGTCTGTTGGCGATGTTCATGCTGGCTCCTGAATTGGAAGGCCGCACCACGCGCGGCGCGCTTTATGTCGGGACCGCCGCGCTCACTGTCGCCATCGTCGGCGGCATGGCAGCGATCTGTACATCGACCAATGTGATATGGCCCATTGGGGCCGCCGGTGGCCTCGGCTTGCTGGCGCTCGCGCTTTATGGCGGCGACATCCAGCATCTCTATCGCGCGCGCAAGCGGCGCGTCATCGAACTCAACAGCCGCATGGCCGGCATTGCGCTGGCGAATCTCGCCGTGACCGTCGCGCTCGGTATCGGTTTGTTGTTCGCCGGCCGCTTCAACGATCATGTCGGTGTCGTCGTGTTCCTTGTCGCCTTCGCCTGGCTCACCGGATTCGGTCTCGCGAAGCTCTATAAAATCGTCGCCTTCCTCACCTGGCTCGAGTGTTACGGCCCGGTGCTCGGCAAAACCGCGACCCCGCGCGTGCAGGATCTCGTCACCGAGCCGCGCGCGCAAAAATGGTTCGCGTTGTATTTCGTCGCGGTGTGGATCGCCGCCATCTCATTGCTGTTGACGACGCCGTCGCTGTTCCGCCTCGGCGTCGGCGCGATGCTGCTCGCGACCATCGGCATCGGCGTTCAACTGATGCGCACCCGCCGGCTCGCCAATGTCGCACCCGCGCTGCGCCTGCCGAAGGGCACGCGGCCGCCGCATCTTCTGCATTCATCGGTCCAGCCAAGCTGAAGGAGAGACGCATGGCCACTCAATTCATCGATGTCGATGTCCGTCCCACCCTGCGCGCCGGCGGCGAGCCGTTCGGCGCGATCATGGCAGCGATCGCAAAGTTGCAGCCCGGTCAGGGCCTGCGGCTGCTCGCGACCTTCGAGCCGGTGCCGCTATTCCATGTGCTGGGCTCGAAGGGCTTCAGCCATGTGGCCAAGGAAATCGGCGGCGGCGATTGGGAGGTGCTGTTCTCGCCAGCCGCGACCGCATCTGTCGACACGACGCCGGCAAAGCCTGCGAGCGATACGGGCGCGTGGCCATCGCCGGTGCAGGAGATGGACAACCGCGACCTCGATCCGCCGGAGCCGATGGTTCGCATTCTCGCGGCGGCCGAGGCGATGGCGAACGGCGAAGTGCTCTCGGCGCTGCTTTGCCGCGAGCCGATGTTCCTGCTGCCCGAGCTCGCGAAGCGCGGCCACGCCTGGCGCGGTGGTTTCGAACCGGACGGCAAGACCTACAAGATTCTCATTCGCGTCGGCGCGGCAAAGGAAGCCGCATAACAAGGAGGCCGCATGACTCCCGAAGCCAGTGAAGCCTTCGCCGGGGAGATCAAGGAAGCGCTGCGCCTCGTGATCGATCCCGAGCTTGGTTACAACATCGTCGATCTCGGGCTGGTCTATGAGGTCAACGTCGAGGACGGCGGCGTAGTGCATGTCGCCATGACCACGACGACACGCGGCTGCCCCGCGACCGGCTATCTCAAGGACGGCGCGCGCGACGCCGCATGGAGCGTACCCTCCGTCGAGTTCGTCGATATCGCGTTGACCTACGATCCGCCGTGGACACCGGACATGATGACACCCGACGCCAAGCGGCATCTCGGGATCATGTGATGACGATAGCCGCACAACAATCCAAATCAACCGATCCAACGCCGCTGACCGGCGTGCTGCTGGCAAGCCTCGAAGCGCTGGCGAAAGTCGGCGAAGCCGATGCCGCCTGCCGTCTCGCCGGACAGGCCTGCGCCGAACTGCGCCACACCGACCCTGCCGCGTGGCAGCGCTTCAATGTCTTTCTGCATCGCATGATCAAGCATGTCTCGTGAGGCGCGGCACACGCACATCAATTCCAACGACATCGTCATTGCGAGCGAAGCGAAGCAATCCAGTCCTTTCTTCCCGGAATTTGGATTACTTCGTCGCTCTGCTCCTCGCAATGACGACCTACCGCACAGGACCATCACCGCGTGTCAAAAATTCCTCCCGAAATACCGCCCGGCTTTGTCGCTTACGGACGCTCGCCGGACTTCGTCTCCGACAATCTGCCGGCCAAGCTGCAATCGGCGCACAGCACCAAGGCCGGCACATGGGGCCTGCTGCATGTGCTCGAAGGCGTCGTGCATTACCGGCTGGAAGCGCCGCATCAAGGTGACAGGATCGTGCGCGCCGGCGAGACCGTGGTGATCGAATCGCAAGTGCCACATCGCGTGGCATTTCTCGAACCCGGCCGCATGTTCGTCGAATTCTACCGGCTGGCGGCGGCCAACGACGAGGCGGATTGAAACCAGCGTCGCCCGTGTCAACGCGACGCTGCTTCAGCCACCGCTCGCGCGAGATTGGCCTCGTATTGCCCACGCGCCGACAAATACTGCTTCGGCCACGCCTGCCCGGCGAAGCCGATCTTCGCCGCCTCGTGCATCACGAACGACGGATCGGCAAGATGCGGCCGCGCGATGGCGCAGAGGTCCGCGCGCCCCGCCGCGATAATCGAATTGGCATGGTCGGCCTCCGAGATCGCACCGACTGCGATGGTGGCGACATGTTCCTCGTTGCGGATCTTGTCGGAGAAGGGCGTCTGATAGAGGCGCCCGTAAACCGGCTTCTGATCGTTCACCACCTGCCCTGACGAGCAATCGATCAGATCGGCGCCCGCCTCCTTGAACATGCGCGCGAAGATCGCGGCATCTTCAGGCGTGTTTCCGCCCTCGAACCAGTCGTGCGCGGAGAGCCGCACCGACATCGGCTTCGAGGCCGGCCACGCCGCGCGTACCGCGCGAAACACCTCCAATGGAAACCGCGCACGGTTCTCATGGCTGCCGCCATACGCGTCGTCGCGAATGTTGGTCAGCGGCGACAGAAAACTCGACAGCAGATAGCCGTGGGCCGCGTGCAGTTCGAGAATATCGAAGCCGATCCGCGCCGCGCGTTCGGTCGCCGCGACGAAATCCGCGATCACGCGATCCATGTCGGCGCGCGTCATCGCGCGCGGCATGTCGGACCGCGGCAGATATGGCAATGCCGATGCCGAGATCAGCGGCCAGTTGCCGGTCGCCAGCGGCTCGTCCATGCCTTCCCACGCCACCCGGGTCGAGCCCTTGCGGCCGGCGTGGCCGAGCTGGATGCCGATCTTGGCCGGCGTGTGCCGATGCACGTAATCAACGATCCGTTGCCAGGCCTTTTCCTGCGCGTCATTCCACAGGCCGAGACAGCCCGGCGTGATGCGCGCATCCGGTGAGGTGCATGTCATCTCGCCGAAGATCAACGCCGCGCCGCCGCCGGCCCGGGCGCCGAGATGCACCAGATGAAAATCGTTCGGCATGCCATCGACCGCGGAGTACATCGCCATCGGCGACACCATGATGCGGTTGTGCAAATGCAGGTCGCGCACCTTATAGGGCGTGAACATCGGCGGCGGCGGGCTGCCGTTGGATGACACCGCGACGCCGGAGCGCGCAGCAAACCAGCGCTCGTAATTTTCCAGCCACGCTTTGTCACGCAGCCGCAGGTTCTCGTGGCTGATGCGTTGCGAGCGCGTCAGCATCGAATACATGAACTGCTCCGGCTCCAGCGTATCGGCATAGCGTTGGCCCACCACCTCGAACCATTCCATGGCGTTGCGCGCCGCGTTCTGGATGCGCGCGACGTCGATGCGGCGGATCTCCTCATAACGCACCAGCACCTCGGCAATGCCGTCGCGGCCGTGACCGACGAGATCGAACTGCCGCGCCAGTTCGATAGCATCGTCGATGGCGAGCTTGGTGCCGGAGCCGATGGCGAAATGCGCGGTGTGCGCGCTGTCGCCCATCAGCACGACGTGGCTGCGACCGTTGAAGTGACTCCACGTCTCGCAGATCAGGCGACCGAAATTGAGCCAGCTCGATCCGCGCAGATGGCGCGCATTGCTCATCAGCTTGTGACCGTCGAGCGTCTCGGCGAACAGCTTCTCGCAGAATGCGATCGACTGATCCTGATCCATTCGGTCGAGGCCGTGCGCCTTGAACACCTCGTCGGTGGTCTCGACGATGAAGGTCGAGGTGGTGTCGTCGAAGCGATAGATGTGCGCCTGAAACCAGCCGTGCGCGGTCTTGCGGAAATCAAAGGTGAAGGCGTCGAAACGCTTGTCGGTGCCGAGCCAGACGAAACGGTTCGGCCGCGTTACCATGTCCGGCTTGAAGACGTCGGCATACTTGGAACGAATGCGCGAATTGACGCCATCCGCCGCAATGATGAGGTCGGCGTCGGCGAACTCCTCGTCGCTCGCAACCTCGCGCTCGAACACCAGCCCGACGCCGAGCGCGAGGCAGCGCTCCTGCAAGATGTTCAGCATCCGCTTGCGGCCGATGCCGACGAAGCCATGGCCGGTGGTGCGAATCCGCCGCCCCTTGAACAGCAGCTCGATATCGTCCCAGTGATTAAAGGAATCCTCGATGGTAGCGGCGGTTTCGGGGTCCCATTGCCGCATCGCCTGCATGGTGGCATCGGAAAACACCACACCCCAACCGAAGGTATCGAACGGCCGGTTACGCTCGACGACGGTGATATGGTGCTGCGGGTGCAGCCGCTTCATCAGCAGCGCAAAGTACAAACCCGCCGGGCCGCCGCCGATGCAAACAATCCGCATGAGCTTCCCTCCACCCATAACACCTGATCGGAAATTCGCGTTACAGGCGGATTTCCAACACGAGAGCCGTCGTCCCCGCGCAGGCGGGGACCCATAATGCGCCGCAGCGGTTCGGCTCCATCAACCAATGGCGTGACTATCTCCAGCCACAAACGCCAGGGGTTATGGGTCCCCGCCTGCGCGGGGACAACGCTGAGGCTGCTATAGCGATAGCAGGCATCGCCCGGCAGTTCGCGCAAAGTATTCGTCACCCTCGAAACTATTTCAAGTTTAAAGTTTCTCGTGCGACGAATCCTGCCGCCTGACCGACCAACATGCTCAGCGCGAAAAGCGGATCGGTACCGCGAGGCCGATCGAACTGCCGCCGGTGCCGGACGGCGGCGCGGGGACCGGACTGGCGCGGCGCGGCAAGGCGACCGCCTCGGCGTCGAGCACGCTGTCGCCGGAGGAGCGCAGCAAGCGCGAACCAGTGACCTGCCCGGAACGATTGATGGTGAAGGAGATGGTGGCGACGCCGCCGCCGCCCGCGCCGGATGGGAATCGCTTGTAGCGATTGAGGTGCGCCATCAACTCGCTTCGCCACGATGCCGCCGCCGCTGCCGAGGAAGCCGCGCCGGCGGCGGGTGCCGCCGCGCGTTCGGCGCGTTGAGCCTGCGCCGTCGGCGGGGCCGACGTACGTGGCGCGGCGTGGTCCGCGCGTTCGCGCGGCTTTTTGTGCTCCGCCCTCTTCTTCGGGGGCGGCTTCGCGGGCTTGTGCTCCGGCGGCTTTGCCGGTTCGAGCTTCGGCGGCTCGGGCGGCGGCGGGGTCAGCACGGCGGCGGCGTCATTCGCCTTCGGCAAATCCGGCACCTTCACGTCCGGCTCGGGCGCCGGAGGTTCCGGCGCGGGCGTCACATCGGGTTCGGGCTTTGGCGGCTCCGGCGGTTCCGGCGTCGTCTCCGGTTGCGCCTCGGTCATCTGCGGCCCCGGCGCGACGTCCTGCGACGGCGCTTCCGGCGCAACCGACATCGGCGACAAATCGATCATCACCGCCGGCGGCGGTTCACCCGATGCCGCTGCCGCCGAACGCCAATGCATCGCGAGCCATACCGCCGCAACGTGCAGCGCGACGACCAGGACAGCCGCCGCGCCCCAGCGCACCAGCACACGCGGCGGGATCGCAGTGAGCAAGCGGCCGTCGGGATCGCGCCAGTCGATCATTGCGCTTTGTCGGCCGCCGGCTTTGTCACCGGAAGCGTCGCGGGCGTGACACTGCCCTGCCCGGTATCCTCGAGCCCGACCAGCGCGATCTTCAGATAGCCGGCATCGCGCAACAGATTCATCACCTTCATCAGTTCGCTGTAGGACACGGCGCCGTCGGCGCGCAGGAAAATGCGCTGCTCGCGATCATTGTTGGTTTGTTGATCCAGCGTCGCCTGCAACGCAACGCGCGGCACGTCGTCATTGCCGAGCGCAAGCGTGAGGTCCGGCTTCACCGTGAGGAACACCGGCTTGTCGGGGCGCGGCTGTGGCTGCGCGTTCGACACCGGCAGATCGACCGCGACATCGACGGTAGAGAGCGGCGCCGCCACCATGAAGATGATCAGCAGCACCAGGATCACGTCGATGAACGGCGTGACGTTGATATCCGAGACCTCGGTGAGATCGCCATCGTAAGCGTCTTTCAGGGTGACCGCCATGGCGTCACTCCGCCGATCGCAGATGGCTGGCGCGCGGCGCGACGGCCGAAGCGTTCAACGCCTGCCGCTCCAGATCGCGCGACAGATGTTGCAGGATTTCACCGGAGGCATCCGACAATAGCGCGCGGTAGCCGGCAATGGCGCGCGCGAACACGTTGTAGATGATCACCGCCGGAATTGCCGCGATCAACCCGAGCGCGGTCGCCAGCAACGCCTCGGCGATACCCGGCGCCACCACCGCGAGGTTGGTGGTCTTCGACTGCGAGATGCCGATGAACGCGTTCATGATGCCCCACACCGTGCCGAACAGACCGACGAACGGCGCGGTGGCGCCGATGGTGGCAAGCAGCCCGGTGCCCCGCGCCATCTCGCGCCCGGCGCGCGCCTCGATGCGCGACAACGCGATCGCCAGCCGTTCCATGATGCCTTCGGCCGCGAGATCGCTGGAGCGCCCGGTCTCACGCGTCGCTGCCTGCACCAGATCCGCTACCGCGCCCTGCTTGGTCCAGCCGCCTTCGATCTCGGCCCGCGCCTGCGCGAGATTGTCGGCACGCGCCAGCTTTCGCGTCGCGCTGCGCGCACGGCGCTTGGCGGCGAGCAACTCCAGCGCCTTGACCAGCCACACCGTCCACGTCACCAGCGACGCGAACGCCAACCCCACCATCACCGCCTTGACGACGATGTCGGCGTTCATGAACATCGACCACGGCGACAGATCGTGCGGCAGCATCGCGCGCATCGACGTCGCGGCCGCCTGCGCATCGTCGGATTGCGCGGCCGCCGGCAACACAATGACGGATTGCGCGATCAGCCCGAAAACAGCAGACGCGAAGCGAGCCGTTGTCAGCCTGCCGGTCATGACTGTCATGACGTGCGCAATAGAGTTCCAGGCATTCCCACGATTCATGCTCCGACCTTCCGTGAAGTCCCACCAGTACCGCGCGCCGAGCCGCGTCGTTGATTCTTCAAATCACATTCAGTGTACGCGACCCATGTTGCTGGCGGCCGAGAATAGGATGAAATCGATCCGCTTGCCCAACAATCATCCTTATCGTTGCGGCACGACCGGTTCCGGTTCGCGCACGGGTTCCGCCGGTGGCACGAAATGAATTTCCCAATTGACCGCAGGCCCCGGCTTGCCGTTGAAGAAGCGCCGCGTGGTGACAATGATGCGATCGCCGCGCGTGGCGTTCGCCTTCATCCACGCGTCGCACTGGCGATAGAACGGCCCGCCTTTATCGCAGATACCGATGAAGCCCGAGCGCTGCGCATCAGCGGCGGTGATCAGGCCGGACGGCGGCTCCTCCGGCGCCAGCGGCATCGGATGGTCGGGGCTGTAGAACGTCATCAGGTTCGAAACCCGGGTCGATCCGACCACCGCCGGCCACGGCGTGTTGAATCGCAAGTGCCATTGCTGGGTGAGATCGCGGGCGAGTTCCGACCGGCCATCGAGCGCCTCGTTGCCGACGCCGTCGCTGCTGTTGGCAATCGGCACGGTGCGGCTGGCGATCTCGGGCGCCGCGGCCAGCACGATCAGGCTGGCAAGCAGCCATATCGCGGCGATGCGGAACAATGCGATGCGCGGGACGTGCAGCATCGGAATCGCCACCAGCGCCAGCGGCACCAGGAAAAACAGCGGAATGCCCCAATCCGTCTTCATATAGATCGCGAAGGCGATGCCACCGAGCGGCGGCCCGACCGCGACGACGATCTGGATGATCCAGATATGGATAGCGCGCGGCAGATGCACCGCCGGGTTGGACTCACGCGACCAATTCAATCGCGACACCCTGGAGAAATGCCGCAGCAGGGCCAGCGACCGCCACGACGGGAAGATTACCGCCAGCGCAGCGAACGCGATCGGCAACAACAGCAACGCAACGTTATGTTCGAGGTAACCGGCCGCCAGCCGCAGGCTCTCGGTCCGGCTGGAGATTTCATAGACGCCACCGGCATACGTCAGCGGCCGGAAATCGTTCTGCCACAACCACCACAGATGCGGCGTCAACGCCGCGAGCATGGCCGCGATCGCCACCCACGGCGCCGGCGAACGTAAAAAGGCCACCCGTTGCGGATGCAGCAAGGCGGCGATGCCGATGGCGCCGATCATCGTCAGCGCCCAGTATTTCGCCAGCAGCGCCAGGGCACCGGCCAGTCCGAGCCAGATGCCCGACAGCACTGTGCGCCTGTCGAACGCGTGAAGATAGGCCAGCACCAGCACCGGCATCGTCGCGAGCTGGACCAGATCGGCGTTGTACTTGTAGCCCTTGAAGTTGAAGATCGGATAGATCGCCAGCATCACCACGACGAGAAACGCGCGGCGGCGATCCACCACCCTGAGCGCGATCAGCCAGCAGACCCAAAGGCTGAACCCGGCAACCGCCATTGCCAGCGCATAGGCGGACCAATCCGTCGTCGGAAACAACCTGAACCAGATGCCGGCAACCCAGCCCGACAGCGGCGGATGCTTGCCGTAACCCAATAGGAACCGCTGGCCCCAGGCATAGGCTTCGGCGATATCGAAATGGATGTCCTGCCCCTGCTTCAGCAAGGTGAGAATCCGGCTCCATATCGCCACGTGAAGCAGGATGAGGCCCAGCACCAGCGCGCGGCTCGTCGTCGGGGTCGTCGCGCAGGCCGCGACCCACGCGGCCATCCGCCGCAAGCCGGAGCGGCGGCGCTGGCGGACAAGGTTGGACGCAACTGGCATTCGCGGTCCCTGATGGATGCACCGAGGGCGTCGGGCAAGGTGACGGAGCTCGCACAGGACTGCCGGACTTGCCGGACGCCACGGACGGGCGCGCAATGGGGCAGCCAACCGGATTCGGAACCCGGTCGAGCCCAATCTACTAAATTCGGTGCCGGAAGAAGGCAAATCAGCCGGCCGTGACTTCAAGCAATTCCAAGACAGTTGCTGGCGTAGGACGCCAGTGCTATCTCGCGCCGATGACCAAAACCCCGATTTCCAACATCCGCAATTTCTCCATCGTCGCCCATATCGACCATGGCAAATCGACGCTGGCCGACCGCCTGATCCAGACCACGGGCGGGTTGCAGGACCGCGAGATGAAGGAGCAGGTGCTCGATTCGATGGATATCGAGCGCGAACGGGGCATCACCATCAAGGCCCAGACCGTCCGCCTCGCCTATAAGGCGAAGGATGGCAAGGACTACATCTTCAACCTGATGGATACCCCCGGCCACGTCGACTTCGCCTATGAAGTCTCGCGCTCGCTGGCCGCCTGCGAGGGCGCGCTGCTGGTGGTCGACGCCTCGCAAGGTGTGGAAGCGCAGACCCTCGCCAACGTCTATCAGGCCATCGACAACAACCTCGAGATCGTGCCGGTGCTCAACAAGGTGGACCTGCCCGCCGCCGAGCCCGAGCAGGTCAAGCAGCAGATCGAGGACGTCATCGGCATCGACGCCTCCGAGGCCATCATGGTTTCGGCCAAGACGGGCATCGGCATTCCCGACGTGCTGGAAGCCATCGTTACGCGGCTGCCGCCGCCGCAGGGCGACCGCGACGCGACCTTGAAGGCGCTGCTGGTCGACAGTTGGTACGACGTCTATCTCGGCGTGGTGGTGCTGGTGCGCATCGTTGACGGCGTGATGAAGAAGGGTCAGCGCATCCGCATGATGGGCACCAACGCCGCCTACGACGTCGAGCGCGTCGGCTTCTTCACGCCGAAGATGGTCAATGTCGACGAACTCGGCCCCGGCGAAGTCGGCTTCATCACCGCCGCGATCAAGGAAGTGGCCGACACCCGCGTCGGCGACACCATCACCGACGACAGGCATCCGGTGGCGGACATGCTGCCGGGCTTCAAGCCAGCCGTGCCGGTGGTGTTCTGCGGCCTGTTCCCGGTCGATGCCGACGACTTCGAGACGCTGCGCGCGGCGATGGGCAAATTGCGGCTCAACGACGCCAGTTTCTCGTTCGAGATGGAGACGTCCGCCGCGCTGGGCTTCGGCTTCCGCTGCGGCTTCCTCGGCCTGCTGCATCTCGAAATCATTCAGGAACGCCTCTCGCGCGAATTCGACCTCAACCTGATCGCGACCGCGCCGAGCGTCATCTACAAGATGCACCTCACCGACGGGCAGGAGATCGAGATTCACAATCCGATCGACATGCCGGACGTGGTGAAGATCGCCGAGATCGAGGAGCCGTGGATCGAAGCCACGATCCTGACGCCGGACGAATACCTCGGCAGCGTGCTGAAGCTGTGCCAGGAACGGCGTGGCGTGCAGAAGGAACTCACCTACGTCGGCACCCGCGCCATGGTGAAATACGAACTGCCGCTCAACGAAGTGGTGTTCGATTTCTACGACCGGCTGAAGTCGGTATCGAAAGGCTACGCCTCGTTCGACTACCACCTCACCGACTATCGCGCCGCCGATCTCGTCAAGATGCAGATCCTCGTCAACAACGAGCCGGTGGACGCACTGTCGATGCTGGTGCATCGCACCCGCGCCGAAGGCCGCGGCCGCGCCATGGTCGAGAAGATGAAGGAGCTGATCCCGCCACACATGTTCCAGATCCCGATTCAGGCGGCGATCGGCGGCAAGGTGATCGCGCGCGAAACCGTGCGGGCGCTGCGCAAGGACGTTACCGCGAAGTGCTACGGCGGCGACATCACCCGCAAGCGCAAGCTTCTGGAGAAGCAGAAGGAAGGCAAGAAGAAGATGCGGCAGTTCGGCAAGGTCGACATCCCGCAGGAAGCCTTCATTGCCGCGCTGAAGGTCGACGGCTAAGCGCCGTAACGACGAGCAGTGGCAGCTAACCTGTAACCACCGTCGCCTGCTGCGAACCTGACCAAAATTTCTTTTCGCACGGCGTTGAAACACGAAAATCGTCGTCCCCGCGCAGGCGGGGACCCAGACGCCGCAGCGGTTCGGCTCCATCACAGATGGTGACGTTTTTCGTCAAACTCATACCGGGGGTTATGGGTCCCCGCCTGCGCGGGGACGACGCTGATATTTAGTTGGCGTCCGTGAACCAGCACGCACCATCTTCGTGGGCTTGACTTTCTGATCTCATGAATATATTCCTATTTTGCTTTTCATTCCTCCCCGCTCAATGACGCGGAGGGATAATCGCCCCCTCCCCGTGTGCACCGGGGCGGAGGTGGAGCGCCGGGAGGCGCTGCGTCGGCGCGATGGGCTTCGCAACCTCATCGCTGCATGACGCGCGCGCCTCGCGAGACGGACTCGCACTCCGTCCTCGTTGCGGCACGCGGACGAACCCCTCGCAAGGGTTCGTTATCGTGGGTGCCTCGCAAGCACCCTGGCGCCTCCCGGGACTCCATTCTTGGGACGGAGACGGCACAAGGCGGTCCGCGCCTTCGCTGAAGCGGATATTTTCGCACGCGCAGTTTCCACACCGTCATCCGACGACGGGCGACCTTTGCAAGGCGTGCGGCGATACGAACCCGGTAAAGACCTTGTCACAACTGGATCAGCCATCCATGCTGCACGCCTGACTTCAA
Organism: Hyphomicrobiales bacterium; assembly: GCA_017305535.1. Taxonomy (GTDB): domain Bacteria; phylum Pseudomonadota; class Alphaproteobacteria; order Rhizobiales; family Xanthobacteraceae; genus 62-47. The sequence continues at coordinate 271,266 of JAFKKN010000004.1, forward strand.
ACAAGAAAGAAGCTGGAGGAACGAATGCTGTTGTCTTATCGCACGGTCGCGACCGCGACCGTTGCACTGTCGTTGCTGATGGGCGGAGCCGCGCTGGCGCAGCAGTCCGACGCGCCGCTCAAGATCGGCGTCATGACCGACTTCGGATCGGTCTATTCCGACATCGGCGGCGCCGGCAATGTCGAAGGCGCCAAGATGGCCATCGAGGAATTCGGCGGCACCATGTTCGGCAAGCCGATCGAACTGGTCACCGCCGATCCGCAAATGAAGGCCGACATCGCCGCCAACATCGCGCGCAAATGGTACGAGGCCGAAAACGTCGACATGATTATCGACCTGCCGACATCAGCGACCGCGCTGGCCGCGATGGAAATGTCGAAGCGTTACGAAAAGATCATGATCATCACCGACGCTGCGAGTTCGGACATCACCGGCAAGTCGTGTTCGCCCTACACCGCGCACTGGACCTACGACACCTATTCCAACGCCCACACCGTCGGCAGCGCGCTGGTGAAGCAAGGCGGCGACAGCTGGTTCTTCATTACCGCCGACTACCTGTTCGGCCATTCCATCGAACGCGATGTCAGCGACGTTGTGAAAGCCGCCGGCGGGAAGGTGCTCGGCAGCGCGCGGCATCCGCTCAACACCTCGGATTTCTCCTCCTTCCTGCTGCAAGCGCAGGCATCGAAGGCCAAGATCATCGGGCTCGCCAACGGCGGCGGCGACACCATCAACGCCATCAAGCAGGCATCCGAATTCGGCATCGTCGCCGGCGGCCAGAAGCTCGCCGGCATCGTGATGTTCATCTCGGACATTCACAGCCTCGGGCTAAAGATGGCGCAGGGACTGGTCATCACCGAAGCCTATTACTGGGACCAGAACGATCGCACCCGCGCCTTCGGCAAGAAATTCTTCGAGCGCATGAAGCGGATGCCAACGATGAATCAGGCCTCGACCTACAGCGCGACATTGCACTACCTGAAGGCCGTCAAGGCCGCGGGCACCCGCGACACCAAGGCGGTACTCGCCAAGATGCGCGAAATGCCGGTGCGCGATGCTTTCACCGACAACGGCTATCTGCGCGAGGACGGCCGCATGGTGCACAGCATGCTGCTCCTGGAAGTGAAAAAGCCGGAAGAGTCGAAATATCCGTGGGACTACTACAAGATTCTCGCCGAGGTTCCCGGCGATCAGGTCTTCCGTCCGATGAAGGACGGCGGCTGCCCGCTGATCAAGTGAGCAACGCGGCATAAACTTTCCAACGCCAAACACCTGAGACGAGACGCGGCGCGCATCGTGCGCGCCGCGTTCAATACGTTTCGCCTTCCTCCCGCGACTTGACATCCTCGCCACGCACATCGACGTTGCGACGATTGCGAATCACTTCAGTCGCTACGGTCAATCCAGGAGGGCATGATGGCTTACAAATTCGAAATCTATCGCGACAAGAAAAACGAATTCCGTTTTCGCTTCGTCGCGCCGAACGGCGAAAAGATGTTCGCCTCGGAAGGCTACGTCAGCAAGGCCTCGGCCAAGAGCACCATCAAGTCGATCGTCAAGCACGTCGCGGCCGCCGCTGTCGATGATATCTCGAAGGCCAAGCCGGCTGCCGCCGCGCCGAAGCCCAAGAAGGTGAAGGCCAAGAAAGCGCCGAAAGCCAAGAAGGCGGCCAAGGCCAAGGGCGGCAAGAAGGCTCGTCGCTAAGCAACAAGCGCGCTTCTCTCCTTGAGGCGCGATGACCAGAACATGCGGGCGGCGGACCTGGCTTTGGCCATCTCCGTCGCCCGCTGCTGTTCGGCTGAGAGTTGTCATCGGAAGGTCGAATCGCCTCCCTCCACGACCTCGTGAGATTTCGTTCAGATGGAAGCCACAGCTTGTCGTGGCCGGGCATAGCCGTTCGAAGAACGGCGTCGCTTCGCTCGCCCGTAGCCGTTCGAAGAACGGCGTCGCTTCGCTCACCCGTAGCCGTTCGAAGAACGGCGTCGCTTCGCTCGCCTATGGGTCCCGGCCATCCACGTCTTTCATTCGCCAGGCTTTTAGAACGCGGATGCCCGGGACAAGCCCGGGCATGACGAATCCGGGTGCGAGATGATCCAGACCCGATGCCCGATTTGCTCGCAATGACGATTCACCCAGCGCTAGCGCTTCTTCGCGCGCTTCGCTGTCTTCTTCGTCGATCGTTTGGTCGCCGTCCTGGCGCGTGCGGCGGCGTTGCGCTTGCGGGTCGCGGCGGCTTTCTTCGCTGCCGTTGAACGCGTCGCCGTATGACGTTTGCGGGTCGCTGCCGCCTTCTTGGCGGAAGCGGAACGCGCTGCTGCCGGACGCCGTGCGGCCGCCTTACCGCCGCGCGGACCGCCGATCCGTCCGCCCTTCTTCGCCGCGACCTTGGTGTCGCGCACGCCGCGGCCGGAGCCGCTCTTGTTGCCGCCGCCGCTCTCCTTGTTGACGGTGGCCCAGGCACGGCGTTCGGCTTCCTTCTTCTTGACGCCGCGGTGCTCGTAGCCTTCCTCGATGTGTTCAGCCTTGCGCTTCTGCTTGTCGGTGTAAGTCGATTTGTCGCCGCGTGGCATGATCATCGTCCATGTGGTTGCGGATAAGTCGCAACGTCTGGACGCGCCGACAGTTCCGGTCGGTCATATTCCCGGCAGCGCGGGATGGTTGGATGGGAAATAAAGCGACGGCGAAATCAGCCGCCGCGCACCGGCGGCATCGACACCGTGCCGCGACGGCAGGCGCGGCGATCGATCTCGTCGCAGGCGCGGAACTGCAAGTTCTTGGTCATGCAGATCCGCACTTCGCTCAGCCGCGTGCGGTCGCAAGTCACGGCGATCGCCGCTTCGCTGAGACCGGGATTCGCCTTGATGAAGGCGGCCTCCACGGCGGCGGGCGCGACCATCTTGGTCTGCGTCAGTTCGAGATATTCGGCGGGAATCTTCACCGCCGCACGTGCCTTGCGGATAGCTTCGAAATAACCGCGCGGGCCGAGGCCGGAACAGGTGCCGTGCTTGTCCCACTCATTGTAGATCAATCCCGGCGCCGGCATCAGGTCGAGCATCGACGTCATGATGTTGCGCGGCAGCCGGGGCGACGGCCGCTCGCAATAATCCGGGAAACCGCGTTCGTATTGCGGCCACAGGCCGTGCACCACGAACGAAAACGGCCTGCCGCCGCACTGCGCCTGCTGCGAACGGCCGCTGTTGCCGCGTTCGCGTGCAGCCTCGCAGAACGAGGGCGACCACGACAGCGACAACACGTAAAAATCAAACTCGCCCGGCGTGTTCTGACGGCGATCCTGCGCCGACGCGGGCATGGCCGCGAACGACAACGCCGCCGCGACGACCGGCAAGGTCAGCAATCGGCGGAAGCGCGAGAAAAGCGAGATTTGCACCATGGTGATGCGCCTCAGCGGCGTGCCGCCTTGCAGCGCGGGTTGTAGGCCCAATTGCGATCAAGCCCGCTCACGCACCATTCGACGCCGGGACCATAACCGGCGAAGCCGCCGTCCTCGATGATCGAATAATCCACCGTGCGCGGCTTGCCGTCGTTGAGCATGGCGCGGGCGCTGCAATAGCGGCGCGGAATGTTGTCCGAGGTCCACGGCCGGAAACCGGTCTCGCGCACGTGGTCGTAGCCGGTGATCTGCAACGCCGAATTCCAGAAGGTGCTTTCCTTCTCGGCGAACTGCGAAGAGATGGTGCCGAGCGCTGATTCGCAGGACGGCAGCACGCCGTCGTAACGCGGACCGAACAAGCCAAAATTCATTTCTAGCGGGTTGGCGGCGTTTGCCGCCGGCGAAAGCGCCAATATGCCCAACAGCGCGCCCAGCACGGCGCCGACACCACGTTTCGCGAAAGGCATGACAAGGCCGGTCATCGCTTCATCCATCCTGAAATTGTGGCAGGGACGGTGCCGCGATCGCCGCGCGAGGTCAAGTGCGGCGCGGCAACACCGACGGACAACCGACGATTTGCGGCACGGCGGTCCTTTCCTTGGCGCTCCCGGCCGCATAAATTGCTCCGGAATGAATCGGAGATGACCATGCGAACGATCGGTATGGCTGCCATCGCGGCGGTGACGGCAATTCTGGCCTGTGGCAGTGCCCGGGCCGACTTTGTGCCGCCCTTCAAGGGCAACGACACCGGCGGCATCATTTCGTCCAGCCTGATCGGCCAGACCGACATCCGGGCGCTGGCGGTCAACCACTGCGCGCAATACGGCAAGGTCGTCAAATGGCTGTCGATCCAGAAGACCTACGGCAACTACAGCTCGTTTGCCTGCATCTGGACCCGCCATGGGAGCTATGAGCGGCCGCTGCGCGTCCGCTACTGAGCCGCGACGGCCTGACACGGCGATGTGATCGATGGAGCAGCAGATGCGATCGACGATCCTGTCCCTTTGCGCCGCGCGGCTGATCGCCGGGGTTGTGCTGGCAGGCCTGCCCGGCATCCTGACGGCAAACGCCGACGAGTTGCCGACGCGCAAACCCGGCTTGTGGGAAATCCGCATGGTTGATGCGGACACCAAGGCCGCCGGCATGACCATGCAGCAATGCACCGACGCCGCGACCGACAAGGACCTGACGTCGAACCTGTCACCGATGGCGAAACAGACCTGTTCGAAAAACGATATCCGGAAAACCGCAGCCGGTTACATGACCGACGCGGTGTGCACCGTGAACGGCATGTCGATGACGTCCCACTCCGACATCACCGGCGATTTCAATTCGGCCTATACGGTGAAAGTGACGTCGAAAACGAGCGGCACGCCGGCCAACGTCCCGCATGATATCGCCATGACGGTCGAGGCCAAATGGCTGGGCCCCTGCAAGCCGGATCAAAAGCCGGGCGACATCGTCATGCCCGGCGGCTTCAAGATCAACATCACCGACATGCAGAAGCTGAAAGGCCTGCTGCCGAAGTAACCCTAAACCACCCCGAAGCGCTCGCTGAAATCGGCCGTATTGACGAGGCCACGGCCGTGCCGCCCGTCGCCGATCTTGCGATCGCCGTCGAACGCCTCGACCTCGAAACGCACGACGCGGCGCTCCACCTCGACGACGCGCGCGGTGGTCCGCACCACGCGCCCGACCGGCGTGGCCGCGAGATGCCTGATATTGACCTCGGTGCCGACCGTAACCCAGCCCGCCGGCAAATGCGGCGCGATGGCGTCGCCCGATGTCAACTCCATTTCAAGGATCATCATCGGCGTGCCATAGACCGCCGGCATCATCGGAACAAAATGTTGAACGGTCAGGTCATGTGTGACCGTCAGTAATCGCTCGGCACTCATGCCGATCTTGATAAAATCGCGTGCATCCATACATGCACTCTTAGAACCGGATCGGATGGACGTCGAGTCCCCCCATTCGTGCTTCTCCCCACCCCCCCTTTCGATCAGCGACCGCCGGGACTTCCCAACATCGTTTATATATGATGATAATCATCTAAACAGACGATGACGAAGGATCGGAAATCAGGATGACGGAATTTCGCGGATTGATGGAGAGCATGACGCGCGCGGCCGACGGCTGGGCGATCACCGTCAGCGACGATTGGCTGCAAGGCCGGACGGTCTATGGCGGACTTTCCGCCGCGCTGTGCCTCGAAGCCGCGCATCGGCAATTCGGCGACCTGCCGCCGCTGCGCTCGGCGCAGATCTCCTTCATCGGCCCGGCATCCGGCGACCTGAAACTCGTGCCGGTCGAGTTGCGCAGGGGCAAATCCACCGTGTTCGTCGGCGTCGATCTTTTCGGCGAAGCGGGCCTCGCGACGCGCGCGACGCTGTGCTTCGGCGCGGGCCGTGCGTCCAGGGTCGTGTTCGCCGCGAAAGCCGCCGCGCGAATCGACAAGCCGGAATCCTGTCCGACCTTCTTCGACAACGCGCCACCGCATCTGCGCTTCCTGCAACACATCGAGGGACGCAATGCCGGCGGCGCCCTTCCGTTCAGCGGCGCAAAAGACCCGATGATGACGCTGTGGCTGCGCCACCGCGATGCATCGCTGAAGCCCTCGCTGGTGCCGCTATTGGCGCTCGCCGATGCGCCGCCGCCGGCGATCGTCGCGATGCTGACAGCGCCGGGCCTCATCAGTACCATGACGTGGTCGATCGACCTGCTGACCGACACCATCGACACCACCGATGGCTGGTGGCTGATCCGCACCGAGGCCGATGCCGCGGCGGACGGCTACACCAGTCAGGTCATGACAGTCTGGAACGCCGCCGGACAAGCGGTAATGACCAGCCGGCAGAACGTCGCGGTGTTCGGCTAATTCGGTCAAAAGACGAGGCGTCGTCCCTGCGCGGGCAGGGACCCATAGCCATCGATTTTCATAAGTTTGGAAATCGTTATCCGCGCGTCTACGATGTGAGCGTTCCTGCTTTTGCGGGAACGACATCGCAACATCCTTCGCGCTACTTGCCCTTCGCCGCCGGATTACGCTCGGCGTAGGTCTTACCACCCTTCATTTTATGGTGCAGCGGCGCTTCGTTGATCTGGATGACGACGGCTTCGGCGTCGACGCCGAGATTCTTCACCAATGCCTGCGTGATGTCGCGCATCATGCCGGCCTTCTGTTCATCGGTGCGGCCTGCGGCCATGCTAATGGTGATCTCGGGCATTTTTGCTTCCTCTCGTTTATCCGATCGCCTCGCTTATGAGCACCGGCGTCATCATCCGCGAAGGCGGATGATCCAGCAACCGCAACGATCGTGGAAGAACATCGATCTCACGGACTACTGGATGCCCGCCTGCGCGGGCATGACGCCGCAATTTCAATTTCCCCACGTCACATCATGACGCGCGAGCACCTCGCGCACCTTGGCGACAAGATCGCTTTCCGCGCACGAAAACTGCGCCGGCCGCGTCTCGCGCCATTCGGCGTTGGAGGCAATCGCGGCGGCAGCTTTCGCGCCCTCGATCAGATCCTTGATCTGCACTTCGCCGCGCGCCTTCTCATCCGAGCCCTGAATGATGACGCAGGGCGAATTGCGCCTGTCGGCGTATTTGAGCTGGTTGCCCATGTTCTTCGGATTGCCGAGATAAAGTTCGGCGCGGATGCTGGCGTTGCGCAAAACCGCGACCATCTTCTGATAGTCGGCGACGCGCTCGCGATCGAACACCGTCACAACCACGGGGCCGAAATCCGGCTTGGTGTCGATCTTGCCGAGCATGGTGAGCGCCGCCTGCAAGCGCGACACGCCGATCGAAAATCCGGTCGCCGGCACCGGCTCGCCACGGAAGCGCGACACCAGCCCGTCATATCGCCCGCCGCCGCCGACCGAACCGAAGCGCACCGGGCGACCCTTCTCGTCCTTGGTTTCGAGTAGCAGTTCAACTTCGTAGACAGGGCCGGTGTAGTATTCGAGGCCGCGGACGACAGAAGGGTCAATCTTGATGCGGCTCTCATCGTAGCCGCCAGCGGTCACCAGCGAACGAATTTGTTCGAGTTCGTCACGTCCATCGGCGAGAAGTTTGGATTCGCCCGCCGGTTTGCCTTCGGTAAAGGCAATCACCTGTTCGATAGCATCGGAAGCGAGTCCCGCGCCTTTGGTGAAGTCGCCGCTCTCGTCCTTGCGTCCTTCGCCAAGCAACAGGCGAACGCCTTCAGGACCGAACTTGTCCAGCTTGTCGATCGCGCGCAGCACCGTGAGCCGCCGTCCCGCATTGTCGTCGCCGCCGAGGCCGATGCTTTCAAGCACGCCATCGAGCACCTTGCGGTTGTTGACTTTCACCACATAGCTGCCGCGCGGAATGCCGAGCGCTTCCATGGCGTCGGCGGCCATCATGCACATCTCGGCATCGGCGGCGGGCGACGCGCTGCCGACAGTATCCGCATCAAACTGCATGAATTGACGGAAGCGGCCGGGGCCAGGCTTCTCATTGCGATAAACGTAACCCGCGCGATAGCTGCGATACGGCTTCGGCAGCGCGTCGAAATTCTCCGCGACGTAGCGGGCCAGCGGCGCGGTGAGATCGTAGCGCAGCGAGATCCACTGCTCGTCGTCGTCCTGGAACGAGAACACGCCTTCGTTGGGCCGGTCCTGATCCGGCAGGAATTTTCCGAGCGCGTCGGTATACTCCATCGCCGGCGTCTCGACCGGCTCGAAGCCATAGCGCTCGTAGACGCCACGGATCACCTCGGTCATGTGCCTTGTGGCGGCAATCTCGGACGCAGTGCGATCCACCAGCCCGCGCGGCAGGCGAGCGCGGAGTTTTTGCGGTTTTTTGGGTTTGTCAGCCATGGCGCGGGTGGTACCAGCGCAAGCACGGGGCGGCAAGGTCGTTTGGCGTCATACGCGGGCTTGACCCGCGTATCCATCGCTCTCCCAAATGCCCTTTCGAAGCGGATGGATGGCCGGGTCAAGCCCGGCCATGACGCCGAAGAAGAACGCTAGTTCACCAGCACGGCGCGGTCACAGCGGACGCCGGTAACCCAGACATCGGCCTGCCCGATGCCGACGCCGAGCGTCGCCAGCACTTGCGCCAGCAACTGATCGATCGAGCCGGTGGCGCCGCCGATGATGCCGGTGACCAGCCCGCCAAGGCCGGGGATCGGCAGACCCAGAGGACCCACTTGAACATTCAGCGACAGATCGCCGAGCAGGCTCGCGGTCAGGGATCGCGTGAAATTGGTGGTGGTGACGGTTTTTCTCGTCATCGCCTGAATATCGGCATAGCTGAAGGTGACCGGTGTCGACGTGGTGTTGCCGATGCCGGCATGGGCCTTGCCGGTGAGCTGGACCGCGCCAAGATCCACCAGCGTCGCCGGTCCCGGATTGGGCTTGCTGGTGAAATTGTTCAGGTTCGCCACCGAGACGTTGCCGATCCAGGCATCCACAATGCCGGGCGTCACGCCGAGCCGCACCGTCGAACCACTGACGTCCGGATAACCGCAGCTCACCGCATCGAGGGTCGCGGTGCCGGAGGCGACCTCGACATAGATCGGCAAATTCACCGCCGACACGCTGCCGCTGCCGATCAGTTTCACCAGCAACAGCACGCGGGTCTGCGCGGTATGCACGCTCGCCCCCTGCGTACCTATGGCGATCCAACTCGAACCGCGCGGCTGCTCGCCGACCGTCGCGGTCAACGAGACGCTGGCGATGCCCGGCAGATTGAGGTTCACGCCCGCGGCGACCTGATGCGTGCCGTTAGCGACCGCGGCAGCGGCGTTCAGGATATCAAGCGCGGAAAGATTCACGCCGGTCTGCGGTTTCTGCCCGGTCGAAAGATCACGATAGGGACCAACATCCATCAGCTTTCCCAGTGCGATTTTCGTGGTAATGCCAGTCAATGCCGACGAAACCTGTTGCAGGGCGCCGGTCGCGGTATTGATGCCACTCGCCGCCTGTTGCGCCGTCAACAGCGCGCTGACCACATCACCGATCTTCACGTTGCTGTCGAGCACGTCGGCATAGGTTCCGGCTGTCAGGTTGGCCTTGGTCGCCAGCGCGGAGAGGAAATCCAGCGCATCGATTTTCGCACTGGCCAGCGCCTGATAGTCCATCACCGACAGCGACAGCGACGTGCCCAGCATGCTGCCGAGCACGGCATTGAGCAGCCCGCCGTCCAACGCCAGCAGCCGCGACCCGATAGCGAACGACGCCACCGCCGTGCTCGCCGCCGTAGCCTTGGTGGTGATCGTGAAGTGATCGCTACCCGTGAACATCCGCCCGAAGAACAGCGGCGTCTGCGTCCGCACCGTCACCCGCGCAGCGTTGGCGAGGCCGCTCGCCGGCGTCACGAAACGCGCTTGCGGGGCCAGCGCGGCCGACGGCGTATAGGTCCCGAGTTCTACCGACACCAGCGCATCCGCCGGATAGGCATTGTCCGTCACTGTCGCCCGCGCCGCGCTTTCCGCCTTGGAGAGATTACTGGCAGCGACGATGGCCGCCAGGTCTGCCGCGCTCTGAGTCTTGCGCCGGTCGGCGAAGACGGTGCCAACGTCGACGCCCAGCGCAGCGCAGCCCATCACCAGCATCATGCACCCCGCACCCATGATGGCGATGTTGCCTTCGCGGTCGGCGCGGAAACGGTGCAGCAGGTTCGGCATCGCGGTTTCCTCGCTCAAAATCCACCAAAGGGAATCGCCGCCGAACGCTCAATCCGCGGCCGCGGCATCGGCACGAATGTCGGCAACGCGAAGATGAAACTGCGCGACGCGTCGTAATCGACGGTGACCACGAAGACGTTGGCGCCTGACTTGGCACTGGCCACCGTCAGCCGATCGGCGACGATCAACGGATAGGAACCGGCATTGGCGCTGACGTAGCCAGCGGCGAGGCTCGCGCGTTCGGTATCGTTGAGGCCGGCGATCGAACGCCGCGCCGCCTCCGCCGCAAGTTGCTGGACCCCATGCACCATCGCCAGGTACGAGCCGAAGACGATGATGCCGAATACCAGCAACAGAAACAGCGGCACGAGGATCGCGAATTCAACGGCGGATGCCGCATCGCGACTTCGAGCCAAACGACGGAGCTGATGAGCGAGCCATGTCATGGCCACACTCCATCATACAACTATTAATTGTGTTTATATCCTATAACTCAATTTTAGATTGTATATTGGATGCCGGCGCATCGGGAAAACTGCGTAGCTCGCCTCGTCTCACGGCGCTCCGGCGGATCGCGTTCGCCGACACAAAAATAGCTGCTCTGCGGCGTTGCTACGTTTCCACTGACAACCAAAACGATCTAGGTTGAGCCCAGTCGTCAACCCATCAAGAAGCAGCAGAGGGACCCCATGTTAGACAAGAGCCCAAATCAGCGCAGCGTGAATGTCCCGAACGATCTCGCTGCCTTCTGGATGCCGTTCACCGCGAACCGTGCGTTCAAGAAAGCCCCGCGCCTGCTCGCCGGCGCCAAGGACATGCATTACATCACCACCGATGGCCGCCAGGTGATCGATGCCGCCGCCGGCATGTGGTGCAGCAATGCCGGCCACGGCCGCAAGGAGATCGCCGCCGCGATCGGCAAGCAGGCGGAGGCGCTCGACTATGCACCGCCGTTCCAGTTCGGCATTCCGCAGGCCTTCGAACTTGCCAGCCGCATTGCTGAACTGGCGCCGAAGGGCCTGGAGCAGGTCTTCTTCTGCAATTCCGGATCAGAAGCCGCCGACACAGCGCTGAAAATCGCGCTGGCCTATCATCAGATCAACGGACAGGGCGGGCGCAGCCGCCTGATCGGCCGCGAACGCGGCTATCATGGTGTCGGCTTCGGCGGCACCTCGGTCGGCGGCATCGTCGGCAACCGCAAGATGTTCGGCACGCTGCTCACCGGCGTCGATCATCTGCAATCCACCTACAACCGCGACAAGCAAGCCTTCAGCAAAGGCGAACCGGAATGGGGCGCGGAGCTTGCCGATGAGCTGGAGCGCCTCGTCAACCTGCACGGCGCGAACACCATCGCCGCTGTCATCGTCGAGCCGATGGCCGGATCGACCGGCGTGATCGCCGCACCAAAGGACTATCTCAAGCGCCTCCGCGAGATCACCCAAAAGCATGGCATCCTGCTGATCTTCGACGAAGTCATCACCGGCTTCGGCCGCCTCGGCTACGCCTTCGCAGCGGAACGCTACGGCGTGCTGCCGGACATGATCACGTTTGCGAAGGGCGTTACCAACGGCGCAGCACCGATGGGCGGCGTGATCGTTCGCGACACCATCTATGAGGCGTTCATGACCGGTCCCGAGCACGTCATCGAACTGTGCCACGGCTACACCTATTCGGCGCATCCGCTGGCGTGCGCGGCGGGCCTCGCGACATTGGATATCTACCGCGACGAAAAGCTGTTCGAGCGCGCCAACAAGCTCGAGCCGAAGTTCGCCGATGCCGTGATGAGCCTGCGCAGCGAGCCCAACGTCGTCGACATCCGCACCGTCGGCCTCACCGCCGGCATCGAACTGTCGCCGAACAAGGATGGCCCCGGCAAACGCGGCTTCGAGGCGTTGCAGCACGGCTTCCACGACAACGACATCATGATCCGCGTCGCCGGCGATACCATCGCGCTTACGCCGCCCTTGATCATCAGCGAGGCTCAGGTCGGCGAAATCATCGAAAAGGTCGGCAAGGTGATCCGCGCGGTCGCCTGATCGTTTCCCGGTTCCGCCGACGCTTCCGTCGGCGGAACTTTTCAACGCTATTATCCCGGGCCGGCGGGCCGATTTCCCGGAACTGCGTTGTGGAGAGCTTGCGGGTTCCGAATCACCCGCAAGACGTGTCCTCGAATCAGGTCTAATGGTACGAGTGGACCACGGCCCGATCGTCGGGCCGGGCTCAAGGCCACGGCCGGAGGCACACCGGGAAAGACACGCGGAGCATGATTCGGGCATCCACGATTTTTGTCGCCATCTGTATGGCGCTGATCGCTGCGTCACTCGGCCTGGTTCTTTATGCCGTCGCCGGCATCGATGGATCGCAATCCGCCATCGTCGCCCTTGCCGCGCTAACCTTCATGATCCTCTACAACGCGGTTTCGATGCGTCTCGGCGACCGTCCCAAGCTCGGCAGCCAGATCACCGACCTCTCGCAGGGCACCGCGGATCTGGCGCGGCAAGTCGGCGAATTCGGGCGCCGTCTCAGCGCCATCGAGAGCCGTCTGGTCTCGGCGACCTCAGCTTCGCAGGACCGTCTGAAAGCGATGCACGACGAGATCAGCGAACTCGGAGGACTGGTCAATCAGTTGGCGGAAGCGGTCGCAGCCCATGACGACCAGCTCGCCGACGGCATGATCACCACGACACCGTCGGCTATGCGGCCGCACGTGCCGGTTCCGCCGCGGGCTCCCACCACGCCCGCGACCGTATCGTTACATCAAGCCGTTGCCGAACCCATCGCGTCAGCGACCGCTTTGGTCGAAGATGATTATCTCGACATCGATGCGCCGGAAACGACAGCCTGCGACGGGTTGATCGACATCATCAAGGATGCCGTCGACGCCAACCGCATCGACATCTATCTGCAACCCATCGTCACACTGCCACAGCGCAAGGTGCGTTTTTACGAGGCGGTGACGCGGCTGCGCGACAACGACGAGAAGGTGATCGCGGCCGAGGATTTCGTCGAACTCGCCGAAGCCGCCGGCTTGATGGGCCGTATCGACCACAGCGTGATCCTGCGCGGCATTCAGGTGTTGCGCCGCCTGATGGTCCGCAACAAGGACGTCGGCGTATTCTGCAACATCGCCCCGGCGACGCTCGCCGATCCGTCGAGTTTCGCGCAATGCCTCGATTTCCTCGACGCCAATCGCGCCGTCGCGGCCTCTTTCGTCCTTGAATTCAAGCAAAGCGCGTTCGAACACCTCGGACCGGTTGAGCGCGAGCATCTGGCCGCGCTGGCGCAACGCGGCTATCGCTTCTCGCTCGATCACGTCGAGGATCTGCGCATTGAACCGCGCGAACTGGCCGACCGCGGCGTGCGCTTCATCAAGGTCTCGGCGGGGCTGTTGCTGGATCAGAAGCAGGGGGCCGCCGCCGATATCCATGCCGCCGATCTGTCGGATCTGCTGGGACGCTTCGGCATCGATCTGATCGCCGAGCGCATCGAGGGCGAGCGCGCCGTCGTCGATCTGCTGGACTATAACGTCCGGTTCGGGCAAGGTTTTCTCTTCGCGGCGCCGAAGCCGCTACGGCCCGAGGCAGCATCCGCGTCCCAGGGCGAACTCTCCTCTCCGGCGTTGCCGGGCAAGTCAAAGCAAGAGGTCCCCGTTGTTCCTCAGAAGGTCGAGTCTCGACGGGTCGATCCGCCACGCGCCAGCGGCAACGCCGCGCTGGCGCGGCGTGCCGTACGCCCTCACTGATCGGCAGCGGCATCATTCATGACGAGTCTGCGTTTCATCGAAAACATGCGCGACCTCGTGGCCGATGTCGACGTGCTGCTCAGCGACATCTGGGGCGTAGTCCACAACGGGCTGGTCGCCTTTCCCGAAGCCTGCGAAGCCCTTCACACCTTCCGGCAACGCGGCGGCACCGTGGTGCTCATCACCAACGCGCCACGTCCGGCGGATTCGGTGCAGCGACAGTTGCGCAAGCTCGGCGTCGCCGACGAGACCTATGATGCCATCGTCAGCTCAGGCGACCTGACCCGTCATTTCGTGGCTGACCATCCCGGCAAGACCATGTTCTGGGTTGGGCCGGAGCGCGACAACTCGATCTATCGCGGACTCGAGGCGGCATTCGCGCCGATCGAGAGCGCCGATTATATCGTCTGTACCGGCCCATTCGACGACGAGACCGAAACGCCGGACGACTACCGCGCCATGATGGAGCAGGCGCGGGCGCGAAACCTGCCGCTGATCTGCGCCAACCCCGACATTGTCGTCGAGCGCGGCGACCGGCTGATCTATTGCGCGGGCGCGATCGCCGAACTGTATCTCGAACTTGGTGGCGAAGTGATCTTCTACGGCAAGCCGCATCGGCCGATCTATGAGCGTGCCATGTCCATCGCGGAAGCGCGCCGGCAGGCGACGATCCCACTCCGCCGCGTACTGGCGATCGGCGATTCCGTTCGCACCGATCTGACTGGCGCGCACGGCTTCGGGATCAATTGCCTGTTCGTCACGCGCGGCATCCATGCCGACGAATTTCAGGGCATCGATGCGCTGGATGCGGCAGCGGTCAAGGAGCTGTTCGGGCATCCGCCACTGGCTTTGACCCGCGAACTGCGCTGGTAAGAACTTCGAACGTCATGCCCGCGCGTAGCCGTTCGAAGAACGGCGTCGCTGTCCTCGCCTATGTCGCGGGCATCCACGTCCTGGATATCTCCAGTTCAAAGACGTGAATGGCCGGAACAAGTCCGGCCATGACAAAAGATAGTCAATACTGAAATGGCAGGCAGGCTCACGCCGCCACGATATCGGGGAAGACAGCCTCGATCTTGGTCTTCAGCGTCGCCGCGTTGAACGGCTTGACAATGTAGTTGTTGACCCCGGCCTTCTTCGCCGCGATGACGTTCTCGGTCTTCGATTCCGCCGTGATCATGATGAAAGGCGTGGTCGCGAAATTAGGGTCGGCCCGGACTTCCTTGAGCAGGTCGTAGCCGGTCATCGGCTCCATATTCCAATCCGATATCACCAGCCCGTACTTCTTGCCGCGCATCTTGGCGAGCGCCGCCGATCCGTCGCTTGCATCGTCGATGTTCTGGAAGCCTAATTGCTTGAGAAGATTGCGGATAATGCGGATCATGGTGTTGTAGTCGTCCACCACCAGAACCGGCATCGATAGATCAACCGCCATATTTAGCTCCCTGCCTCACATCTGACCGACGCGTGACAAACGGTGACGGCGAGCCCCATTTGTCCCCAACCAGCGCTGACTGTTACCATTACGGCTTAAACAGCGCGTTAATCGGCGAGCGCGAAAAGTACGGATTGCAACCGCCGCCCCGGCAGTCTTAATCGCCAGAGTCGGGCTTGACTTCAAACGCGGCTGACCTCACTTCGATCGGCAACCCCGACAAAATCGCGAATTCATCAATGTCTTCCAGCTTTTCCGTCATCCGCGACCAGACGTCCGCGACCGCCATTCCCAGAGGCGCGGTGGTCGCCATGGGCAATTTCGACGGCGTGCATCGCGGCCATCGCGCTGTGATCGCGGGCGCGATGGCGATGGCGAAACGGCTCGGCCGCCCAGCCCTCGCTGTGACCTTCGAACCGCATCCGCGAAGCTTTTTCAGCCCGCATACCCCGCAATTCCGCCTCACCGACGAGACCGGCAAGCTCCGCCTGCTGGCCGGGACCGGCCTCGACGGCGCGGTGATCATGACCTTCAACGCCGCGCGAGCCGGCACCAGCGCGCAGGATTTTATCGAGAAGGAACTGATCGGACGGCTCGGCATCAGCGGGATTTCGATCGGATACGACTTCCATTTCGGCAAGGGGCGCGTCGGCTCGCCGGCGCTGTTGCAGAGTGAAGCGCCACGGCTCGGTATCGAGGTGCATGTGCAATCCCATATCGACATCGACGAGCGACCGGTGTCCTCCACCGCGATCCGCATGGCGCTGGCGGAAGGCCAGATCGCCGAGGCGACCGAAATGCTCGACGGCCCCTGGTTCGTCTCCGGCGAAGTGGTCCACGGCGAAAAGCGCGGACGCGATCTTGGTTACCCAACGGCAAATATCCGCCTCGATCCATATTGCGGCCTGCGCCACGGCATCTATGCAGTGCGCGTCGGTCTCGATGGTCGCTGCATCGACGGCGTCGCCAGCTTCGGCCGCCGTCCGACCTTCGACAATGGCGCGCCGCTTCTGGAAATCTTCCTGTTCGACTTCAAGGGCGATCTCTACGGCAAGACGCTCGACGTCGCCTTCATCGCCTACATCCGCGACGAACTGAAATTTGACGGCATCGAGGCGCTGATCCGCCAGATGGATGACGACAGCGTCAAGGCGCGCGCCGCGCTGGCCGCTGCGCCGAATGCCTTTCCGAAGCTGGGAGCGATCGGCTGAACAGAACCGAAAAGCAGAAGATGCTGGCCGGAGAATTATATCGGCCGGACGATCCTGACATCATCGCGGATCAGGCCGAGACCGCACGCTGGCTCGCGCGCTACAACGCGGCGGCGGGATCGTCGCTGGAGGTGTTGCGCGCGATTCTCGCCGAACGCATCCCGCAGCTTGGCGAAGGCGTGACCATCCGGCCGCCGTTCTTCTGCGACTACGGCAGCAACATCCGGCTCGGCGATGGCGTCTTTCTCAATTTCAATTGCGTCATCCTCGACGTCGTCACGGTGACGATCGGCGACCGCACCCAGATCGGCCCCGCTGTCCAGATTTATACCGCCGATCATCCGCGCGATGCCGCGACCCGCCGCTCGGGCGTCGAATTCGGCCGTCCGGTGCATATCGGCCGCGATGTCTGGATCGGTGGCGGTGCAATCATCCTGCCCGGCGTCAGCATTGGTGACGACGCGGTGATCGGTGCCGGCAGCGTCGTTACCCGCGATGTCGCCGCCGGAGCAACCGTGGCGGGCAATCCGGCCCGCCGGATCGTCGGCATAAAGCCGGCATGAACCCTGCCGCCATCACGGCCTTTGCGTTCCCGCCGTCGCCTGCTATGGAAAGCGCCATGTTGGCGCGGTGCACCATAATCATTATCGGCCCGGCTTCCGCCTGAGCTTCGCTCGGCGCAAGACCGGGATTGATGTCGTTACCGCACGTCCGCGCCCTTTAGCCAAGCCAGAGTCTCATGTCCGACAAGCCGCAAAAAACCGCCGCCCCGAAATCCGACGGGCCCGACTATTCCAAGACTTTATTCCTGCCGCAGACCGAGTTTCCGATGCGCGCCGGCCTGCCGCAGCGCGAGCCGGATATCCTCAAGCGCTGGAACGAGATCAACCTTTACGGCAAGCTGCGCGAAAGCGCGAAGGGCCGCGCGAAGTTCGTGCTGCACGACGGCCCGCCCTACGCCAACGGCAACATCCATATCGGCCACGCGCTCAACAAGATCCTCAAGGACGTGGTGACCAAGAGCCAGCAGATGCTCGGCCACGACTCCAACTACGTGCCGGGCTGGGACTGCCACGGCCTTCCGATCGAATGGAAGATCGAGGAGGAGAACTATCGCTCCAAGGGCAAGGCGAAGCCGAACTTCAAGGACTCCGCCGCGATGGTGGCGTTCCGCAAGGAATGTCGCGCCTATGCCAACAAGTGGCTCGACATCCAGCGCGAGGAATTCAAGCGGCTCGGTATCATCGGCGATTGGGACGGCCGCTACGCCACGATGGATTACTTCGCCGAAGCGCAGATCGCGCACGAGCTGATGAAATTCGCCGCCAACGGCACGCTCTATCGCGGCTCCAAACCGGTAATGTGGAGCGTGGTCGAGAAGACCGCGCTGGCCGAAGCCGAAGTCGAATATGAGGATCACACTTCCGATACAGTGTGGGTGAAGTTTCCCGTCACCTCGCCGGCGCATGGCGCGCTTGCGAATGCCAATGTTGTGATCTGGACCACGACGCCGTGGACGTTGCCGGGCAACCGCGCCATCAGCTTCTCCTCGAAGATCGGCTACGGCCTTTACAAGGTCACCGATGCGCCCGCCGATAACTGGGCCAAGACCGGCGACATGTTGATCCTCGCCGACAAGCTCGCGGAAGATGTCTTCAAACAAGCGCGCGTCACCGCTTACGAGAAAGTGCGCGACATCCCGGCCGATACCATGGATGCGATCGAATGCGCGCATCCGTTGAAGGGTCTCAACGGCGGCTACGAATTCACGGTGCCATTGCTTGATGGTGATCATGTCACCGACGATACCGGCACCGGCTTCGTGCATACCGCGCCCGGCCACGGCCGCGAGGACTTCGACATCTGGACCGCGAGCGCGCGCGATCTCGACGCGCGCGGCATCTCAACCGCAATCCCCTACACCGTCGATGAGAACGGCGCGCTCACTGCG
Source organism: Hyphomicrobiales bacterium (assembly GCA_017305535.1). GTDB lineage: Bacteria > Pseudomonadota > Alphaproteobacteria > Rhizobiales > Xanthobacteraceae > 62-47. The sequence goes on from JAFKKN010000004.1 coordinate 289,657, forward strand.
CAGGCGCCGGGCTTCAAGGGCAGGCGCGTACTCACCGACAAGGGCGAGAAGGGCGACGCCAACGAAGCGGTCATCAAGGCACTCATCGAACGCGGCCTATTGCTGGCGCGCGGACGGCTGAAGCATCAGTATCCGCATTCATGGCGTTCGAAGAAGCCGGTGATCTTCCGCAACACGCCACAATGGTTCATCGCGATGGACAAAGACATCGCGGACCATGGCAAAGCAAAGTCAGGCGATACGCTGCGCGCCCGCGCTTTGCAGGCCATCAGCGTCACGCAATGGGTGCCGCCGCAAGGCCAGAACCGCATCACCGGCATGATTGCTGGTCGCCCGGACTGGGTGATCTCGCGTCAGCGTGCGTGGGGCGTGCCGATCGCGGTGTTCGTGCGCGAGAAGGGCGACGGCTCCGCCGAAGTCCTGATCGACGATGCTGTCAACGCGCGCATCTTTGAGGCATTCGAGAAGGAAGGCGCCGACGCCTGGTACATGGAGGGCGCACGCGAGCGCTTCCTCGGCTCGCACGCCAATGAAGACTGGCGGAAGGTCGACGACATTCTCGACGTCTGGTTCGATTCCGGTTCGACGCATGCGTTCGTGCTGGAAGATCCGGTGCACTTCCCCGGTCTTGCCGGCATCAAGCGCAAGATCGACGGCGGCCAGGATTCGGTGATGTATCTCGAGGGCAGCGACCAGCATCGCGGCTGGTTTCATTCCTCGCTGCTGGAAAGCTGCGGCACGCGCGGCCGCGCGCCGTATGATGTCGTGCTGACGCACGGCTTCACGCTCGACGAGAACGGCCGCAAGATGTCGAAGTCGCTCGGCAACACCGTCGAGCCGCAGAAGGTCATCGCGCAATCCGGCGCGGACATCCTGCGGCTGTGGGTGTGTGCCACCGACTACGCCGACGATCAGCGCATCGGTCCGGAGATTCTCAAGAACACCATCGAGACCTATCGCAAACTGCGTAACTCGATCCGCTGGATGCTCGGCACCTTGCATCACTTCAAGCGCAAGGATGCGGTTGCTGTTGCGGACATGCCCGAACTCGAGCGGCTGATGCTGCACGCACTCGCCGAGCAGGACGAAGTGGTGCGCAAGGCTTACGCGGCGTTCGACTACAAGACGGTGATCGCGTCTCTCGCGACCTTCATGAACTCCGAGCTGTCGGCGTTCTACTTCGATATCCGCAAGGACACGCTGTATTGCGATCCGCCATCGTCGAATGCGCGCAAGGCATCGCTGACGGTGATCGATCATCTTTGCGATGCGATCCTGAAGTGGCTGGCGCCGATGTTGTCGTTCACCGCGGAGGAAGCGTGGCAACTCTACGCGCCGAATGCGGAGCCTTCGGTGCACCTCACTTTGTTCCCGGGACTCTTGCAGCAATACCGTGACGACGCGCTGGCGAAAAAATGGCAGACGATTCGTGACGTCCGCCGCGTCGTCACCGGCGCGCTGGAGCTGGAGCGGGCCGCCAAACACATCGGCTCGTCGCTTGAAGCCTCGCCGATCATTTACGTCGCCGACCGCGACGTGCTCGCCACCTTGTTCGATGTCGATCTCGCGGAGGTCTGCATCACCTCGAACTACGAGGTGCGCGAGGGTGAGGTTCCGGCCGATGCGTTCCGCCTGCCGGCGGTCGAGGGCGTCGCGGTGGTGGTCGAGAAGGCCATTGGCACCAAATGCGCCCGCTCGTGGAAGATTTCGCCGGAAGTCGGCGAGGACAAGGAATATCCCGATGTCACCCCGCGCGACGCTGACGCGCTGCGCGAATGGAAGGCGCTCGGAGTAACGGCGTGACGAAGACGTGGTCGTCCCCGCGAAGGCAGGGATGACATACACTCAACAGTCATGGCCGGGCCCGTCCCGGCCATCCACGTCTTTGAGAGACTGGTTTCAAAAAAGACGTGGATGCCCGACACAAGGCCGGGCATGACGATAACTGGTATCGCGCAATAACAACGAGACGCCGATGACCTCTCCCCTCCGCGCCGGCATCGTCGCAGCTTTGGTCGCGCTGGTGCTCGATCAGGCGAGCAAGCTGTGGCTGTTGTTTGTGTTCGAGCTGGGCCGTCACGGCGCGGTGCAGGTGACGCCGTTCTTCGATCTGGTGCTGGCCTGGAACACCGGCATCAGCTACGGCTGGTTCCAGCAGGATGGCCCGGTCGGGGCCGCGGTTCTGCTCGGTTTCAAGGTCGTCGCGGTGATCGCGCTGGCGATCTGGATGGCGCATTCAAAAACCCGGCTTGCGACCATTGGCCTCGGCCTGATCATCGGTGGCGCGATCGGCAACGCCATCGACCGCGCGGCCTACGGCGCGGTGGTCGATTTCGCCCTGTTCCACATCCAATGGGGCGGAAAAACCCTCAATTGGTATGTATTTAACATTGCCGACGCGGCCATCGTTGTCGGCGTCACCGCGCTGCTGTATGACTCCTTCCGTGGGCCCGACGCCGTAAAAGCGCCCTGATCCCAGCCGATACGCGCTGTCGGAACGCACAAAGCTGACTTTGCCGGTCGAGACACCTCGGGACCTTGCGTCCTGGGGCGGCGCGAAACGCGACCGGCGCGATTGAAGCAGACGTGAACAGGACCCTCGCGATGCGCAAAGCCGGAACAAGCCGCTGGACCATGCTCAATCCCCTGGACTCGGGAATTGCGCCGACCCGCCTGTCCCGCGCCGTCCGAATCGGCATGGTCACGCTCGGCATCGGTATGGTCGCCGGCGCCGGTGTGGCGCAGGCCCAGGATGATGACGGCGAGCCCACGTTCGAGCAAAAGATCATCAAGAACCTCATGACCGGCATCGGCGCCACCGACGGGACCGACACCGGCATCGACTATCGCGAGCGCTCGCCGCTGGTGATCCCGCCCAAGGTCGATCTTCCGCCGCCGCAATCCGCCTCGGCGGGAGAACCCGCGAACTGGCCGAAGGACGTCGATGAAGTCGAGCGCAAGCGTATCCGTGACGCCGAGAAGAAGCGCGTGGTGGGCTACGAGGCCGCGCGGCCGCTGATGCCGAGCGAACTCGCCGCCGGCAAGACCAAGCATGTCGCCGCCACGGAACCGCTGAAGCCGGGCGTCAGCACCAGCCCGATGCTGAGCCCGTCGCAACTCGGCTACAAAGGCAACATCTTCGGCTCGATGTTCGGTGGCACCAAGACCGAAAGCGCCCCCTTCACCGGCGAACCGGAACGCGAATCCCTGACCCAGCCGCCGCCGGGCTACCAGACGCCGTCACCCAATTACGTTTACGGCACCGGGCCAAAGCAGCCGCTCAACCAGGGCGGCTACGACATCATGACCGGCAAGGAACGCAAGTAACCGCGCGACCTCACGCAGGGATCGCGATATCTTGTCGCGATCCGCATGCCGGGCGGCTTGACGTCCAGTGCACAATGTCGCGATGCTTCGAACTCACGGAGCCGCCGATGTCCGAGAGCGTCAGAACCGCGACTTCATGACTTTAATTTAACGCGTTTTCGTCACGCGACCTGCTATTCACGTCGACGACGCTTTTCCCGCCTCGCTCTCGTCAAAGGACAAGCCGCGACCTCATGATGCTTCATCGCAATCGGCACCGCTCATGATTCAAATGCACAAACGCGCCGCCCGATACGTCGCGGCGGCGGCCATGCTGCTGGCGCTGATCGCGCCCCGCGCCGTCTCCGCCCAGACCGACACCTCCGCGCCGCCGACCACCTTCACGCTCGGCAACGGCTTGCAGGTGGTGGTGATCCCCGATCACCGCACGCCGGTCGTCACCCAGATGATTTGGTACAAGGTCGGCTCCGCCGACGAGACGCCGGGCAAATCCGGGCTCGCGCATTTCCTCGAACACCTGATGTTCAAGGGCACCGCGAAACATCCAGCCGGCGAATTCTCGCAGACCGTGCTCAAGATCGGCGGCAACGAGAACGCCTTCACCTCCACCGACTACACCGGCTATTACCAGCGCGTGCCGCGCGACCAGCTTGGCCGCATGATGGAATTCGAAGCCGACCGCATGACCGGCCTCGTGCTGAAGGACGAGAACGTGCTGCCCGAGCGCGACGTGGTGCTCGAGGAGTACAACATGCGCGTCGCCAACAATCCCGACGCGCGGCTCAACGAACAGATCATGGCCGCGCTTTATCTCAATCATCCGTACGGCCGCCCGGTGATCGGCTGGCACCATGAAATCGAGAAGCTCAACCGCGAGGACGCACTGGCGTTCTATCGCCGCTTCTACGCGCCCAACAACGCGACGCTGATCGTCGCCGGCGACGTCGATGCCGCCGAGGTACGCAAGCTGGCGGAGCAGACCTATGGACCGGTCCCGCCGCAGCCGTCGATCGCGCCGAAGCGCATCCGGCCGCAGGAGCCGACGCCAGCCGCGCCGCGCAGCGTGACGCTGGCCGATCCGCGCGTCGAGCAGCCGATCCTGAAGCGTTATTATCTGGTGCCGTCCGCCGTCACCGCGTCGCCGGAACAGAGCGCGGCGCTGGAAGTGCTGGCGCAGCTGCTCGGCTCCGGCGCCAACTCCTATCTCTATCGCGCGCTGGTGGTCGATCAATCGCTCGCGGTCAGCGCCAATGCCGGCTACCAGGGCACCGCGATCGATCCGACGCAGTTCATGGTGGCGGCCGCGCCGAAGCCCGGCGTCGACTTCGCGCAGATCGACAAGGCCATCGACGAGGTCATCGCCAAGCTGAAGCACGACACCGTGTCGGCGGAAAATCTCGAGCGCGCCAAGACGCAACTGGTGGCGCAGGCGATCTACGCGCAGGACAGCCAGGCGACGCTGGCGCAATGGTACGGCGCGGCGCTCACCGTCGGCCTCACCGTCAATGATCTGCGAAGCTGGCCGGACCGCGTGCGTGCCGTCACCGCTGAGCAGGTGCGCGACGCGGCGCGGACGTGGCTGGTGCCGAACCGATCCGTGACCGGCTACCTGATCAAGGACACCACGCCCCAGAGCACGACGGCCAAGGATGCCACGGGCCAGAAGGGCGACAAGAGCGAAGGGAAGCGGTCATGACCGTGATCGATCGCACCATGCGCAGGACCGCGACGATGATGGCGGCCTTGACAGGGACCTTGGCGCTGGCCGTTGTCGCCTGCTGGCCGGTGGCTGCGCAAGCCACGACGAAGATCCAGCATCTGGTGACGCCGGGCGGCATTTCCGCATGGTTCGTGCAGGACGCCACTGTGCCGGTGATCGCCATGCAATATGCCTTCAACGGCGGCACCAGCCAGGACCCCGCCGCCAAGCCGGGCGTGACGACGATGGTGGCCAGCCTGCTCGATGAGGGCGCCGGCGATCTCGACTCCAGCGCCTTCCACGAGCGGCTCGACCGCCGCGCCATCGAACTGAGCTTCAACGCCACCCGCGACCAGTTGCGCGGTTCGCTGAAGATGCTGAAGGATGATCGCAACGAGGCGTTCGGCCTGCTGCGGCTGTCACTGACCGCGCCGCGCTTCGACGCGCCCGATATCGAGCGGATGCGCGCGCAGATCCTATCCGGCCTGCGCCGCGAGAGCACCGATCCCGGCTCGCTCGCCGGCCACAAATTCATGGCGGTCGAGTTCGGCGATCATCCTTACGGACGGCCGAGCAACGGCACACTCACGAGCGTCCCCACCATCACCGCGAACGACCTGCGCGACTACACCCGTCGCGTGGTGGCGAAGGACACGCTGACGATCGCCGTGGTCGGCGACGTCGATGCGGCGACGCTCGCGAAACTGCTCGACGACACGTTCGGCGCGCTGCCGGCGAAGGCCGATCTGACGAAGGTCGCCGACGTGACCGCGGCCGCACCACCGCAGCGCTATTTCATTCCGCTCGACGTGCCGCAGACCGTGGTGATGTTCGGCGGCCCCGGCATCAAGCGCGACGATCCCGACTTCATGGCGGGCTACATCGTCAGCCATATCCTCGGCGGCGGCGGATTGTCGTCGCGGCTTTATCGCGAGGTGCGCGAGAAGCGCGGTCTCGCTTATTCGGTGGCGCAATACATGTCGTGGATGCAGCACTCGGCGCTGTTCCTCGGCAACACCGCGACCCGTGCCGACCGCGCCAACGCCTCGGTCGAGACCATCGACAAGGAAGTGAAGCGGATGGCCGACGACGGCCCGACGCAGGCCGAACTCGACGAGGCGAAGTCCTATCTCAAGGGCTCGCAGATGCTGGCGCTCGACACCTCGGTGAAGCTCGCCTCCGCGCTGCTGCAATTCCAGCTCGACCATCTCGGCATCGACTACATCGAGAAGCGCAACGCCATGGTCGATGCGGTGACGCTCGCCGACGCCAAGCGCGTCGCCAAGCGGCTGTGGGGCAAGGGGCTGGTCACCGTCGTGGTCGGCCGTCCGCCGCAGACCGCAGCGCAGCCGGCAGCGGCGACGACGCCGAAGGCGAATTGAGCGGGGCGTTTCCACCACGTTATCGTCATCGCCGGGCTTGACCCGGCGATCCATCCTCCTTGAAAGAATGATGGATGCCCGGATCAAGTCCGGGCATGACGACTGTGGTTCCATAGGTGCACCCATGCTGCGGATCACGCGCGACATCGCGCTCAATGAGGACGATATCGAGATCGGCTTCGTCCGCGCCTCGGGGCCGGGCGGGCAAAACGTCAACAAGCTCGCCACCGCCGCGCAACTGCGTTTCGACACGACGCGGCTGACGCTTGCCGACGACACCCGCACGCGATTGATCCGCATCGCCGGACAGCGCATGACCAAGGACGGCGTCATCGTCATCCACGCGCAACGCTTCCGCACCCAGGAGCGCAACCGCGCCGACGCCATCGACCGGCTGATCGAGATGCTGCGCGAAGCCGCGATCCGCCCGGTGCCGCGCCGCGCCACCAAGCCGACGCTCGGCTCCAAGCTGCGTCGCCTCGACGGCAAGAAACGCCGCGCCGATGTGAAAGCCAAGCGAGGGCGGGCGGGGTATGATGATTGAATCCGGCTTGGCGTCTCAACAGTAATAGCGACAAACACCGACCTCTCCTCCGTCATGCCCGGGCTTGTCCCGGGCATCCACGTCTTGATGAGTGTCCAGGACGAAGGACGTGGATGGCCGGAATAAATCCGGCCATGACGACGGAGAGGTTCCGCCCACCGGGACGCCCGAACCGCAATCAACCCGGGACATCCGTCTTTCCACCCATGCATTTACCGTCGTGAGCGCCTAGATTAGGCACCCCAGCCGAATCGAGCCTTGCCCGCGATGCCCGTCCGCCAGTTGCCCGAAACCATCGTCAACCGCATCGCCGCCGGCGAGGTGGTGGAGCGGCCGGCGAGCGTGGTGAAGGAACTGGTGGAGAACGCGCTCGACGCCGGCGCGACCCGCATCGACGTCTTCACCGACGGCGGCGGACGCCGTCGCATCGGCATCACCGACAACGGCGGCGGCATGACCCATGCTGATCTCGCGCTGGCGGTGGATCGCCACGCCACCTCGAAGCTCGACGACGAGGATTTGCTGCGCATCCGCACGCTGGGCTTTCGCGGCGAGGCATTGCCGTCGATCGGCGCGGTGGCGCGGCTCGCTATCACCACGCGGCACAAGAGCGAACCGCACGCCTGGAGCATGAGTGTGGAAGGCGGCGTGAAATCCGACATCGTGCCGGCGGCGCTGACGCAAGGCACCCGCGTCGAGGTCAGCGATCTGTTTTACGCGACGCCGGCGCGGCTGAAATTTCTCAAGACCGACCGCACCGAGGCGGAAGCGATCCGCGAGGCGGTGCGTCGCCTCGCCATGGCGCGGCCCGACGTCGCCTTCACGCTGGCTGGCGAGGAACGCGCGCCGGTGACGTGGGCCGCCGCGCTGCCCGGCCCACCAGGACAATTGACGCGACTCGGCGACATTCTCGGCGCGGATTTTCGCGCCGCCGCCATTCCGGTTTCGAGCGAACGCGAGGGTGTGCGCGTCGAAGGCTATGCGGCGACGCCGTCGCTGACCCGCGCCAACGCGCTCGGGCAATACCTGTTCGTCAACGGCCGCCCGGTGCGCGACAAGCTGATCGTCGGCGCGGTGCGCGCGGCCTACGCCGACTACCTGCCGCGCGATCGCCATCCGGTGCTGGCGCTGTTCGTCACGCTCGATCCGCAGGAGGTCGACGCCAACGTGCATCCGGCCAAGACCGAGGTGCGCTTCCGCAACGCCGGCCTCGTGCGCGCGCTGATCGTGCATGCGCTGAAGGATGGCCTGGCGCGCGAAGGCCAGCGCACGGCGGCGAACAGCGACGGCGCGGTGCTCTCCTCGTTCCGTCCGGCGTTCTCGCCGCGTCCCGCGAACTGGGACTGGCGACGCTCGCCGGCCTCACCCGCGCCGGCCTTTGCATACGATCGCGCACCGGAGTTCGCCGAACGCGCGCAGCCGGGGTTCGATGTCGGCGCGCCGTCGGCCGACGTGCGTTTTGAAGCGGCCACGCCCGCGCCCGATCTGCTCGACCGCCCGCTCGGCGCGGCGCGCACGCAGATTCACGAGAACTACATCGTGGCGCAGACCCGCGACGGCTTGATCGTCGTCGACCAGCACGCCGCGCATGAGCGCATCGTCTACGAGCGGCTGAAAGCCTCGCTCGCGGCGAACGGCGTGCAGCGGCAGATGCTGCTGATTCCGGAGATCGTCGAACTCGACGAGGCCACGGTTGAAAAATTGCTGGCGCGTGCTGACGAACTCGGCCAATTCGGCCTCGCCATCGAATCCTTCGGGCCCGGGGCGGTAGCGGTGCGCGAGACGCCCTCGCTGCTCGGCAAGACCAACGCGGCGGGACTGTTGCGCGATCTCGCCGAGCACATGGCGGAATGGGACGAAGCGCTGCCATTGGAGCGGCGGCTGTTGCACGTCGCCGCCACCATGGCCTGCCACGGCTCGGTGCGTTCCGGCCGCATCCTCAAGCCGGAGGAAATGAACGCGCTGCTGCGCGAGATGGAAGCGACGCCGAATTCCGGCCAATGCAACCACGGGCGGCCGACCTATGTCGAACTGAAACTCGCGGACATCGAGAAGCTGTTCGGGCGGCGGTAGGCGCAGTCCATCCGCGGGCTTCGAATTCAACGCATCGAAGCCCCTCTCAGCCGTCATGCCCGGGCTTGTCCCGGGCATGACGGCTTTACGGAGAGTCAGCAAGCAAGACGTGGATGGCCGGGACAAGCCCGGCCATGACGGAAAATTGCTTTCGTCAATACGAGGAGCGGGGAGCTCCAATGCAATTCAGAGTCGTCCCCGCGCAGGCGGGGACCCATAACCCCTGACCTCAGTTTTTACAAAAGAAACTAGCTCTGGTGAGAGAGCCGAACCGCTGCGGCGTCTGGGTCCCCGCCTGCGCGGGGACGACGATTTTCGTATTGATAAGCGTCGCTTGACGAAACCGATCACACCGCGCGGTCGACCATCACCTCGATCAGCTTGGTGCCGGGGCGCGCGAAGGCGTCGGTGAGTTGCGGCTTCAACGCGCGCGGATCGTCGATGCGCAGGGCTTCGGCGCCGAGCGAGCGCGCAAGGCCGGCGAAGTCCACCGGCGGATCGACGAAATCCATGCCGATGTAGTTGTCGTCCTTGTGGAACGCCAAGAGCCGCTGCTTGATGATGCGGTAGCCGCCGTTGTTGACGATCACCACGTTGAGCGGCAACTTGTTGCGCGCGGCGGTCCACAGCGCCTGGATCGAATACATCGCGCTGCCGTCGCCGGAGAAGCACACCACCGGCCGCCCCGGCTGCGCCAGGCTGACGCCGACCGAGGCCGGCACGCTCCAGCCGATGCCGCCCGACGCCAGCGCGTGATAGCCGTAGCGATCGCGATGCGCGCGCAACGCCGGCATGTAACGCGACGAGGTCAAGGCTTCGTCGACAAGGATGGCGTTCGCCGGCATCGCATCCACCACCTGCAATGCCAGCCAGTCCGGATCGATCGGCGTGCGGTCGCCGCGCGCGGTGATCTCGGTGACGAGTTGCGCGCGCCGCGCGGTCCAATTTTTCGAAGCGAGCGCGGCGATGCCAGCCTTCGCACGCGACGCCAGCGCCGTTCCGCCAGCCGCGACGAGTGCCGGCGTCACCGCGCGCAGCGTCTCGCCGACGTCGGCCTTGATCGCGATCTCGACCGGAAAATTCTTGGCGATGTCCCAATCCACCAGCCCGATCTGCACCAGCGGCATGTTCGCGGGCAGCGGTTCGACTTCGCTATGCACCGACATCCGCAACGGATCGCCGCCGAGCACGATGGCGAGATCGTAAGCCGACAACAGATCGCGCACCTGCGTCTGCACCCGCGACAGCGCGCCCATGAAGCACGGATGCTCGGAGAGGAAGTGCGAACCGTAGGGCGCCGACTGCTGATAGACCGGCGCGCCGAGCGCCGCCGCGAAATCCGCCGCCTCCTGCAGCGCGTCGCTTTTGACGATCTCGTCGCCGACGATCATCACCGGCCGCTCGGCCTTCAACAGCCGCTGCGCCAGCGCCCGCACGGCGTCGTCCGACGGCCGCACCCGCGTATCCACCCGCGTCGAGGCGCCCAGTTCGATGCCGGCTTCGGCGTTGAGGATATCGCCCGGCAGCGAGATGAACACCGGCCCGGTCGGCGGTGTGGTGGCGATCTTGGCGGCGCGGCGCACGATGCGCGGCAGGTCTTCCAAACGCGTCACCTCGACCGCCCATTTCACCAGCGGCTCGGCCATCCGCACCAGTGGGCCGTAGAGCAGCGGCTCCATCAAGCCGTGGCCCTGCTCTTGCTGGCCGGCGGTGAGGATCATCGGCGTGCCGGTGAATTGCGCATTGTAGAGCGAGCCCATGGCGTTGCCGAGCCCCGGCGCGACATGGACATTGCACGCCACCAGCCGCCCCGAGGCGCGGCTGTAACCATCGGCGATGGCGACGACGAGGCTCTCCTGCATCGCCATCACGTAGGTGAGGTCCGGGTGATCCTTCAGCGCGTGCATGATCGGCAGTTCGGTGGTGCCCGGATTGCCGAACAGATGGGTGATGCCCTCGTCCTTGAGCAAGGCCAGGAATGCGGAACGGCCGGTGATGCTGTTCATGAAGGTCTCCGGAGATTCGGCGAGAAGTTCGCCGCCACAGCATCATGACCGATCCGGATTCTCGCACAAGAAAGGTGGCTCATGGCTGCCCTGCGGCGAGCGCGACCGTTCGTTCGACGGCGACTATCCGCCGGTGGCAAAGCCCGGATACAGCGTCATGCCGCCATCGACGAACAACGTCGCACCGGTCACATAGTCGGCGGCATCCGACGCGAGCCACGCCGCCGCCTGCGCGATATCGTCGGGTTCGCCGATCCGCTTGTAGGGCACCAGCGTCATCAGATCGCGATACGCCTCCGGCGTCTGCCACGCGGCGGTATTGATCGGCGTCTGGATCGCGCCGGGCGCGATGCTGTTGACGCGGATCCGGTACGGCGCCAACTCCTGCGCGATGCTTTTCATCAGCAACATCACGCCGCCTTTCGAAGCGGCGTAATTCGCATGTCCGGCCCACGGAATTTCCTGATGCACCGAACTCATGCAGATGATTTTTCCGGCAGCGAGAGAAATATCGGCGACGACGCCACGCCGCTTGAACTCGCGTGTCGCCGCGCGGGTGCATAGAAACTGCCCGGTGAGATTGACCCCGATCACGGTATTCCACTGCTCGAGCGTCATCTGCTCGAACGGCGCATCGCGTTGCAGCCCGGCATTGCTGACGACGATATGCAGCGTGCCGAAGTGGTCGATCGCCCGCGCGAACATCGCGGTCACCTCGTCCTCGCGGCTGACGTCGGCCTTGAGCGCGATCGCGCGCCGGCCCATGCCCTCGATAGCATGCGCCACCTCCTCCGCCGCCTCGGGATTGACGACGTAATTGACGACGACGTCCGCGCCGGCCGCCGCTAGTCCCAGCGCGACCGCTTTGCCGATGCCGGAATTGGCGCCGGTCACCAGCGCGGGCTGGTCGGTCAGCGTCGACCGATAGCGAACATGAGGAATGCGCCGTGCATCCGGCTCGGCCGGCGCGGCGGGGTCTTGAGGCGTTGGAGCGGTCACAATGGCTGCCTGCGAAATCATCCAGATGGGATAGGTCAACCGGCGATTGGCCACACCAGTTCCCGGTAAAACCCGACAGACCTCTCACCTTTCCGGGAATGCATCCTGGCCATGCTTTAAAAGATATATTTATAATATTGCTTTTAGCGTGCCTCCGGCGTAGGGTGGCTCCCGTATCAAGATGAGGAGAAAAGCAATGTCAGGAGCCTCTTCGATCGGTGAAGCGCTTGCACGGCCGTTCCTTTTTCCCGGCACATTTGCTTGCAACGCGCTTGGTTTACCGCAATCCGAATACAGCGATCTGGTCCGCATGCTGGTCAATTCACTGGTCTGGACCATACTCGGCGTCATCATCGTTGCCTTGGTGGTGTAACGATGCCGCGAACGACGCTACGCCTGCGGCACGACAGATGCGCCCGTTTCTGTCTGCATCGCCTTCATATCGCGGTTCATCTATTGAGCGCCTTGCTGCTGCCGCCGCCCTTTAGCGATCATGCAGCATCCGTGAAAGCCGTCGTCAGGATTCGGCCGCACCACCGCACATGAGACGTGCCCTGTATCGTCACATCGTGCCGCGGACCGGCGACACCTCGCGGTCGTGCTGCGACTGACCGCGCATCTTTTTGAAGACGCATGATCCGTTGCGAAAGCCGCTTCCGGCTTTGCGGAGTCATGCGCGAACTGGAGACCCGCGATGACGTTTGTCGTCACCGACAACTGTATCAAGTGCAAATACATGGACTGCGTCGAAGTCTGTCCGGTGGACTGCTTCTATGAAGGCGAGAACATGCTGGTGATCCATCCGGACGAATGCATCGATTGCGGCGTCTGCGAACCGGAATGTCCGGCGGAAGCGATTTTGCCAGATTCAACGCCGGGGTTGGAAAGCTGGCTGCAACTCAACGCCGAATACGCGCCGCAATGGCCCAACATCACCCAGAAACGCGACCCGCCGCCGGACGCGAAAGCGTTCGATGGCGTCAAGGACAAGCTGAAGCAATTTTTCTCGCCGAAGCCGGGGCAAGGGGATTGATGCGTGGGCCCAATGCGCAACACAACCAGCGTCGTCCCCGCGCAGGCGGGGACCCAGATCCCCTGAAGATTGCGGTGATGAAAGTATCCACCAAAGTCACTCGCGCTTCCCGCATCACGAGCGACACGGCGTATGGGTCCCCGCCTGCGCGGGGACGACGCCGAGGTTGGTGGGTTGCTTTGCGACCTCACTTCCTCCGTCATCCTGAGGTGCGAGCGGCGCAAGCCGCGAGCCTCGAAGGATAACATGATGCGATAGAAAGAGCCGTCGCCCTTCGAGGGCCGCTCAAGAAGCGGCCTCCTCAGGGTGACGGCCTATCCCAAGCCCGACAACGCCCTAACATTCCCCGGCGAAATGTGGCATAGGCGATGATCCTTATCATCGCACGTTGAGCCGACATGCCCGCACCGAAACCGCCCGCCTTCGAGACCCTCAGCCTCTATGCCGGCCAGCATCCGGACCCGGTGACCGGATCGCGCGCGGTCCCGATCTACCAGACCACGTCCTTCATGTTTCAGGACGCCGACCACGCGGCGGCGCTGTTCAACCTCGAACGCCCCGGCCACATCTACACCCGCATCTCCAACCCGACGGTGTCGGTGCTTGAAGAACGCATCGCGGCGCTGGAAGGCGGCGTCGGCGCGGTCTGCACCGCCAGCGGCATGGCGGCGCTGCATCTCGCCATCGCCACCTTGGTGAGCGCCGGCGAGCACATCGTCGCCTCGTCCTCGCTCTATGGCGGTTCGATCAATATCCTGACCCATACGCTGCCGCGCTTCGGCATCACCACCACTTTCGTCAATCCGCGCGACCACGACGGGATGCGCGCCGCGATCAAGGACAACACACGGCTGGTGATCGGCGAGACCATCGGCAATCCCGGCATGGAGGTGCTGGACATTCCGAAGGTGGCGCAGATCGCGCACGACGCGAAAATCCCGCTCCTCGTCGACAACACCTTCGCCACGCCTTATCTGAGCCGGCCGATCGAACTCGGCGCCGACATCGTGATGAACTCCGCCACCAAGTGGCTCGGCGGCCATGGCATCGCCATCGGCGGCGTGCTGGTCGACAGCGGCCGCTTCAACTGGCGCGCGTCGGGCAAATTCCCGGTGCTGACCGAACCCTATGCCGGCTACCACGGCATCGTGTTCGACGAGCAGTTCGGGCCGATCGCCTTCATGATGCGCGCGCGCACCGAGGGCCTGCGCGATTTCGGCGCGTGCCTGTCGCCGACCAATGCCTTCCAGATTCTGCAAGGCATCGAGACGCTCGGCCCGCGCATGGATCGCCACATGGCGAACACCAAGGCGGTGCTGGATTTCCTCACGGCCAACAAGGCCGTGGACTGGGTGCTGCATCCCTCGCTGCAAAACCATCCCGATTACGAACTGGCGAAGACGCTGCTACCGCGTGGCGCGGGCTCGATCATCTCGTTCGGCATCAAGGGCGGCCGCGCCGCCGGCAAGAAATTCCTCGAAACGCTGCGCATGATCAGCCATCTCGCCAATGTCGGCGACGCCAAGACGCTGGTGATCCATCCCGGCAGCACCACGCATCAGCAGATGGACGCCGAACAGCTCAAGGCCGCCGGCATCGGCGAGGAAATGGTGCGGCTCTCGGTCGGCATCGAGGCAGCGCAGGACATCCTCGACGATCTCGGCCAGGCGCTCCGCATCTCGCAGAAGGTTTAAGCCATGCAGCTCAAGGTCAACGGGATCGACACCTTCATCGCCTGCGGCGGTCGCGACTTCGACGCATCGCTGCCGACCGTGGTGATGCTGCACGGCGCGGGCTTCGACTCATCGACATGGTCGCTGCACAGCCGCTGGTTCGCGCATCACGGCTATAACCTGCTGGCGCCCGACCTGCCGGGCCACGGCCATTCCGGTGGCAAGCCACTTGCGAGCATCGCGGAGCTGGCCGACTGGACCGCAGCGTTGATCGCGGCGGCGGGTGCAAAAGACGCGTGGCTGATCGGCCATTCAATGGGTTCGCTGATCGCGATCGAGACTGCGGCGCGGCATCCCGACAAGGTGACGAAGCTCAGCCTGCTCGGCACATCCGCCGCGATGGCGGTCGGGCCCGAGTTGTTACAGAACGCCAAGGACAACGACCCCGGCGCCATCGACATGATGTCGATCTGGGGCCTCGGCTTCCACGCCGAACTCGGCGGCTGCCCGCTGCCCGGCCTGTGGATGCATGGCGGCGCGCAGCGCGTGCTGAAAACCACCGCGCGCGACGTGTTGTTCACTGATCTCTCTGCCTGCAACGCCTATCAGGGCGCGCTCGATGCCGCGGCGAAGATCAAGGTGCCGGTGACGCTGATCCTCGGCGAGCGCGATATGATGACGCCGCTAAAATCCGGCAAGGCGCTGGGCGCGGCGCTGTCCGATGCGCGCACCGTGGTGTTGCCGGGTGCGGGTCACATGATGATGCTGGAGCAGCCCGAACAGACGCTGGCGGCACTGCGGGGATGAGACCTCTCACGTCAGTGGGATGGCATTGCGCACCAACGTCGTCATGGCCGGGCTTGTCCCGGCCATCCACGTCTTCGTATTGAAGCGTGACCATGGCGAGACTCGCGCCCTATCAGCCGTCATTGCGAGCGAAGCGAAAAAATACAGAGCGCCACGAAGCAGGACTGGATTGCTTCGTCGCTGCGCTCCTCGCAATGACGAAAGGGGCTCAAAACGTGGATGGCCGGGACAAGCCCGGCCATGACGAATGGAAATGCTGATGTCGAAATATTGACGTCAGCAATGCGGGCACTGTCGCCTCGCCTCACACCTTCAGCGTATCGCCGCCCTTGAGATGCAGAATCTCGCGCGCCTGATCGGGCGACGCCACTTCGAGCCCCAGCCCCTCGATGATCTTGCGCACGGCGCGGACCTGTTCGGCGTTCGACTCCGCCAAGCGCCCCGGCCCGCCCCACAGCGAGTCTTCGAGGCCGACGCGGACGTTGCCGCCCATCGCCGCCGCCATCGCCGCGATCGGCAGTTGATTGCGGCCCGCGCCGAGCACCGACCAGCGATACTTGTCGCCGAACAGCCGATCCGCGGTGCGCTTCATGTGCATCACTTCATCCGGATGCGCGCCGATGCCGCCCTGCAGGCCGAACACCGTCTGCACGAACAGCGGCGGCTTCACCAGCCCTTCCATCAGGAAGTAGTTGAGGTTGTGCAGATGCGCGGTGTCGTAGCATTCGAACTCGAAGCGCGTGCCGGATTCCGACAACGTGCGCAGCACGAACTCGATATCCTTGAAGGTGTTGCGGAACACGATGTCCTTGTTCTCGAGATGCTTGCGCTCCCAGTCGTGCTTGAAATCCTTGAAGCGGTTGAGCATGCCGAACAGGCCGAAATTCATCGAGCCCATGTTGAGCGACGCCACTTCCGGCTGATATACCGCCGCCGGGCGCACGCGCTCCTCCACCATCATGGTCGGCGAGCCGCCGGTGGTGAGATTCACCACACAGTTCGAACGCTGCTTGATGATTTTCAGGAACGGCGCGAAGGCTTCCGGCGACTGGTCCGGCTGCCCCGTTTCGACATTGCGCGCGTGCAGATGCACGATGGCGGCGCCCGCCTCCGCCGCGCCGATGGCGGCGTCCGCGATCTCTTGCGGCGTCACCGGCAAGGCCTTCGACATCGACGGCGTGTGGATCGCGCCGGTGACGGCGCAGGTGATGATGACTTTACGACTCATGACAGGCTTCCTTGCTTGATCGAAATGGAATGGACCGCGCTCACGCTTCGCTCGCGGCTTGTTTCTGCTTGTGCGCGGCCAGCGCCGCAAGGCGTTCGTTGCGACGTCGCGTCAGCGACGCGAGGCGTTCGGGCGTCGCCTGATGCGGCCATGCCGCGACGACTTGATCGACATTCGGGCTTTCATACACCGAAGGACCGGCCGCGCCCTTCGCCAGTTCCTTGTAGAAGCCGGTATAGCGCGCGCAGTAATCGGCGATGCCGCCCGGCGCGTTGAGTTCGATGGTTTCCATCGGCCCGAGGAACGACCAGCGCAGGCCGAGGCCGTTCTTCACGGTGTGGTCGAGGTCTTCCGCCGAGACGTAGCCCTCGCCCACCAGACGAAACGCTTCCGCCAGCAGCGCGCCCTGCAAACGATTGAGCACAAAACCGTTGATCTCACGATTGACCGTCACCGGCACCTGACCGATGGCGAGATAGACCTCGCGTGCACGGGCGATGGTGTCGGGCGAGGTCCACGGCGCGCCGCACAGTTCGACCAGCGGCACCAGATGCGGCGGGTTGACCGGATGGCCGACCAGGCAGCGCGCACGACCCGGCAGGTTTTCCGTGAAGCGCGATGCGACGATGGCGGAGGTGGATGACGCAAGGATCGCGCCCGGCGGTGCAAGACGATCGAGCTCCTTGAAGATCGCGATCTTGTCCTCGATTTTCTCCGGGCCGTTCTCCTGCACGAAGCTCACGCCGGTGACGGCGTCCGCGAGATCGCGCGCCACCGTGAGCCGCTTCGCCGCGCCCTCGGGATCGTCGCACAGCCCATGCCGCGCCAGCCCGCGCAACTCATCGGCGATGCGCTGCGGTGCGGCTTCAAGCGTCGGTGCATGCGGATCGGTGAGCCGCACCTGCCATCCGGCACGGGCAAAAATCGCGGCCCAGGCGCAACCGATCAGGCCCGTTCCGACGATGGCGACAGTTTTCGGCTCCGACATATTAACGCTCATCCCGCATAGATTGAATCGGATACACTACATCTTCCCCGCCGTCATGCCCGCGCTTGTCGCGGGCATCCACGTCTTGGAAACTTCAGCAAGAGAAGACGTGGATGGCCGGGACAAGCCCGGCCATGACGAAAGTGGTAAGCCTCTTTCACAACCACAGCACCTTGCGGCGCAGGTCGAGATCGTCGCGCAGGGCGCGCGACGGCCCTTGATGAATCACCCGACCGCGCTCCAGCGCGACGGTGGTGTCCGACAAAGCCAGCGCGAGATCGAGATGGTGATCGACGATAATGATGGCGACTTCCTTGCGCAATCGATCGAACGTCTCGAACAGTTGTTCGACCACCGCCGGTGCCAACCCCTCGAACGGCTCGTCCAATAGCAGCACGCGAACGTCGCCGGAGAGAGCGCGCGCCACCGCGACCATCTGCTGCTCGCCGCCGGAGAGATAATCCGCCGGGCTGTCGAGCCGCTCGCGGATACGCGGGAAGTAGTCGTAGATGCGTTCGCGGGTCCAGTGGATGCCGTGGCCGGTCTGGCGCTTGAGGCCGCCGAGTTCGAGATTCTGCGCGACGCTCATACCGGCGAACAGGCCGCGCCCCTGCGGCACGTAGCCGATGCCGAGTCGCGCGCATTCGGCGGACGGTCGGCCCGCGAGATCATGACCCGCCAGTTTGATCGCGCCGTTCGCCGCCGGCGCGATGCCGATCAGCGTTTTCAGCAGCGTCGATTTGCCGGCGCCGTTGCGGCCGAGCAGCGCGATGATCTCGTTATGATGCAGCGTGAAGCCGACATCGTTGAGGATGTGGCTCTTGCCGTAGAAGGTATCGACGTTCGACACCTCCAGCAGCGGCTCCGGCGTTGCCGCTGCCTCGCGCGGCTTTGCCGCCACCGCCGCAGCACCGGAGCCGATATAGACCTCCTGCACCTTGGCGCTGCCGCGCGCGTCCTCTACTGAGCCGTCGAGCAGCACGCGGCCCTCGTTCATCACGGTGATCCGGTCGGCCAGTTGAAACACGCGGTCGATGTCGTGCTCGACCAAGAGAACTGGCAAGTCGGACGAGATGCGCTTGATGATGGCGCCAATGCGCTCGCGTTCGGCGGCGGCGAGCCCCGCCAGCGGTTCGTCGAGCAGCAGCACGCGCGGCGCGGTGGCGAGCGCGACGCCCATGTCCAAGAGCCGCTGCCCGCCATAAGACAATGCGCCCGCTTCCGCGCGCTCGATGCCGGCGAGGCCGAGATAGCGGATCACATCATCCGTCTCGCGATTGATGTCCGCGATCGAGAGTGCGTTGGTCCACGGATCGAAGCGGCGCGGATGGCGGGCCTGCACCGCGAGGCGAATGTTTTCGCCAACGCTCAGCGCCGGAAACAGGTTGGTGATCTGGAACGAGCGGCCGATGCCGGCGCTGGCGATGGCTTCCGGCGTGCGGCCCGCGATGGGTTTGCCAAGTAACGTCACCGCGCCACTATCTGGCGCGAACATGCCGGAGAGAAGATTGAACGCCGAGGTCTTGCCCGCGCCGTTCGGGCCGATCAACGCATGCAAGGTCCGGTCCGCCACCGCGATATCGACGCCTTGCACTGCCTTGATGCCGCCGAAGCTTTTCACAATATTGTCGGCGGCCAGCACCGCGCCATCGACATGTGCGGTCGGACGCAAGAAGTCCGGCAGCGGCAGCGCCTCGATCTTGCGCGCTGACATCGCGGCGTCTTCCACCACCTTCTTGCGGAACGGCGCGGTGGCGCGCTCCCACACGCCGACGAGGCCGGTGGGCGAGAACACCACGAAGGCGACGAAGATCAGGCCGAGCCAGAACAGCCAGTTCTCGGTGTAGATCGAGAGGAACTCGCGGAACAGCACGTAGAACAACGCGCCGATGGCCGGGCCGATAAAGCTGCGCATGCCGCCGATCACCACCATCGCCAGCAGTTCGCCGGAGAAGGCAACGTTGATCGGATCGGCCGATGTCATGCGGTTCTTGTAGAGCAGCAGGATGCCGGCGAGCCCGGTGATCGAGGCCGACAGCACGAAGGCCGCGAGCTTGTAGTGATTGACGGGATAGCCGAGGAAGCGCGCGCGCTGCTCGTTCTCGCGGATCGCCACCAGCACCGAGCCGACAGTGGAATTGTGGAAGCGCCACAGCACGATCAGCACGACAAAGGCAATCGCCGCCACCAGCCAGTAGTAATTGGTGGAGGATTCGAAATCGATGCCGAACCACGTCGGCCGGGTGATGCCGCCAAGCCCGTTCTCGCCGCCGGTCACGTCGGTCCAGCGGAACGCGACGACATAGAGCATCGCCGCCAGCGCCAAGGTCAGCAGCGCGAAATAAACGCCGCGCCGGCGCAGGAACAGGTAGCCGAACGGCGCGGCCAACAACGCCACGATGACGACGCCGCCGATCACCGGGCCAATGAACGATCCCGGCATCAGGTCGCGCTGAAGCATCGCCGCCGCATAAGCCGCCAGCCCGAACCATGCGCCGTGGCCGAACGAAACGAGGCCGGTGGTGCCGACGAGAATGTTGAGCGCCATGCAGGCCATGGCGAACACCACCACTTCGGTCGCTGACGTCATGGTGAGGCCGAGCGCCAGCAGCACCGGCGGCAACACGATGAGGCTGACGAAAGCAGCAATGAGCGGCGCAGGAAACAACTGTCGCATTGTTTATTGCTCCAGCCGCGTCATGCGTTCGCCGAACAAGCCGCGCGGCCGGAACAACAGCACCAGCAACATCAGCAGATAGATCGCGGCGGTGGAGGCCGCCGAATAGCCGATGCCGACCATCACGCCCTTCACCAACCCGACCAGCAGTGCCGCGACGACGACGCCCCAGAACGAGCCGAGCCCGCCGATCACCACCACGACGAAAGCCGGCGTGATGATTTCGTTGCCCATCGCCGGATGCACCGCGTAGATCGGCGCCAGCAACACACCCGCGAGACCCGCGAGCCCGATGCCCAGCGCCGCGACCGCCGCCATGTAAGGCTGCAACGAAATGCCGAGCGCGCCGACCATGTCCGGGTTCTGCACCCCGGCGCGCACCACGCGGCCGAACGGCGTCTTCTGCAACAGGAACCAGAGCCCGGCGACACAGGCGACCGCGATGCCGATCAACACCACGCGATAGAACGAATAGATGAAGCTGCCCACCACCACCTGCCCGCGCAGCTCCTGCGGGATCGAATACGACAACGGCGGCGCACCGAAAATCATGCGTAGCGCCTGCTCCGCCACCATGGCGAGGCCGAAGGTGAGCAGCAGCGACAGGATCGGATCGGAGCGATAGAAGCGGCGAAACAACGTGCGCTCGATGACGATGCCGAGCAGCGCCACCAGCACCGGCGACAACACCAGCGCACCGCCGAAGCCGAGATAGGGGGAGATCACCAGCGTCAGATACGCGCCGATGGCGAAGAACGCGCCATGCGCGAGGTTGACGATGCCGCCGAGCGAGAAGATCAGCGACAGACCGAGCGCGATCAGGAGATAATAGACGCCGTCTAGCAATCCGTTGAGGATCTGCTGCATCAGGAGCATGGACACGGCAAGGCCCTCGGCTGCGGCGGGATAATAACGATGCACGCCGCAGGACGGCGCGGGCAAGAAAGGAATGACGGCCGGACGGGTCAGCGTCCGGCCGCAGTCAATGTCCCGATCAGGTCGGGAATGTGCAGCTGTTTTCTTCCTTGGTCGCTGCAATCACTTCGAGACTTTCATCCGGGCCCGGCACCGGCGCACCCGAGGTGAAGATGTCCCACTGGTTCTTGACCTGGTCGGCGGGCAGCGCCGTCACCGTATACATCTCGTGCATGAGTTGGTGGTCGGAGGCACGGAAGTAGCCTTCGCGCGTCTTGAGAAGATCGAACTTCGCGCCCTTCTCGAAGTGCTCGATGATCTTCGGCGATTCCAGCGACTTCAGATCGTTGATGGTCTGCGCCACGATCTTCATGGCGATGTAATCGCCCCACGCCTGGTTCTCCGGCGGCTTGTTGTATTTCTTGGTGAAGGCGCCGACGAAAGCCTTGGTGCCCGCGGTGTCGATCATGTGATGCCACACCACCGGCCAGGTGCCGACGAAGTTGCCCTTGCCCGCCGCCCAGGCCAGCGCGGTGTCGAAGCCGAAGCCGCCGACCGGGAATTTCAGGCCGAACTCGGCATATTGCTTGAGGAAGTTGGTGATCTGGTTGCCGGCGAGGTTGATCACCACGAGGTCCGGCTTGGCGTCGCGGATCTTCAAGAGATACGACGAGAAGTCGGCGGCGTCGGTGGGCACCAGATCGTCCCCGGCGAAATCGCCGCCGTTGGCCTGCATGAAGCGCTTCGATACTTTCAGGAGGTCGTGGCCGAAGGCGTAGTCTGCCGTCAGCGAGTACCACTTCTTGCCCTTCACCAGCCCGTCGCGCAGGAAGGCGCGGCCCGCCGTCTTCACGTACATCGAGTTCTGCGACTCGACATGAAACATGTAGCGCTTGCAATCCGAGCCGCGCAGCGCGTCGGAGTTGCCGCCGGTGTTGATGAACAGCGTCTTGTTGCGCTGGGCGACCTGCGCGATGGTGAGACACGAAGCCGAGGAAATCTCGCCGATGATGCAGGCGACCTTGTCGCGCTCGATCATGCGCTCCGCCTTGGTGGAAGCGGTTTGCGGATTGACCGAGTCTTCCTTGAGCAACTCGATCTTGCGGCCCATCACGCCGCCCTTGGCGTTGATCTCCTCGACCGCGAGGTCGATGGCCATCACGCCGTATTCGCCGAGCGGCCCGAGGAACCCGGTGCGCGGCGTCAGGTGGCCGACGCGGATGACGTCGGACGATTGCGCCAGCAGCACCGACGGCGCGGCGACGGTGGACGCCAGCGCCAGCCCGCCTGCCGATTGCAACAGGCGCCGGCGCGTGAACTGCGGAATCTCAGCCATGAATGTTCCCTTCCCTGTGGTGGCCGCGCATCGGCGGCATCCTCGTCCCGCGGCGCGCACCATTCTTGGATGAGGTGCTTCTTGCCGTGATCTGTGATCACGGTTAGACTGACAAAAGTTACCTTGCTTGTCGAGTCCCGTTCTCGCACTTTGCGGCGTTTCCGCATCTCGGCGAGAACTTCAACGGGAGACACCATCTTGAACATGCCCGCCGCGCTGGTGCTGGAGGAGCCGCTGGAGCGGCTGACGCTGGGCGAGCGGGCCTATGCGCGGATCGCCGATCTGTTGATCTCCGGGCGCCTCGCCCCCGGCGAGAAGCTGTCGCTGCGCGGCGCGGCGGAGATCCTCGGCGTCTCGATCATGCCGGTGCGCGCGGCGGTGTCGCGGCTCGTTGCCGACAGGGCGCTGGAGGTTGCCCCGAACCGCGCCATCCGCGTGCCGGTGATGTCGGCGGCGCAGTTTCGCGACATCACTGCCACCCGTATCGCCATCGAGGGCCATGCTGCCGCACTCGCCGCCGAGCACCGCGGCGAGGACGACCTTCCGGCGATCACCGCCGCCGAAGCGGCGATGCGCGCCGAAAGCCTGTCGGATACGCCGGACCTGCCGCTCGCGGTCGAGGTCAACAAGCAGTTTCACTTCGCGGTCTACGCGGCGGCGAAATCGCCGACGCTGGTCGGCATCATCCGCGCGCTGTGGCTCAAGGTCGGCCCCGTGATCAACCTCGACCTGCGCGAGAATCCCGAACGCATCTACACCGGCGGCGCGGTCCGCTTCCACGCCGAGATACTCGACGCCATCGTCAAGCGCGATCCGGAGAAGGCACGCGCCGGCATCGCCGCCGACATCAAGGGCGCATCGGACTTCATCCTGTCCCGCGGCAACCTGCCGGATTAGAGCGAGGTGAATCAAACGCCAGCATCGTGATCGACGGATTCGCAGCGCGAAAGCCGTCGTCCCCGCGCAGGCGGGGACCCATACGCCGCAGCGGTTCGGCTCCATCACCGAGGCAAGTTTATTTTGTAAGAACAAACGCCAGGGGTTCTGGGTCCCCGCCTGCGCGGGGATGACGCCGAGAGTTTGTTTCAATCAGATACAAAAGACGTCGTCGCTACATCTGCCAGACTAAACCATTTCGGAGTTACCTATGGATCTCGACATCAAGGGTTTGCGCGTTCTCGTCACCGCCGGCGCCAATGGCATCGGCCTTGCCATCGCACAGGCCTTTGCCCGCGAAGGCGCGCGCGTGCACGTCTGCGACGTCGACGACGCCGGGCTCGACGCGCTGCGCAAGAGCGATGCGACGATCTCGACCAGTCACTGCGACGTCGCCGACCGCGCGGCGGTGGCGACGTTATTCGAGGACGCCAAGCGCACGCTCGGCGGCCTCGACGTGCTGGTGAACAACGCCGGCATCGCCGGTCCTACCGCGAAAGTGGACGAGATGCACCCGGAAGACTGGGACCGCTGCCTCGCGATCTGCCTCACCGGGCAGTTCAACTGCGCGCGGCTCGCGGTGCCACTGTTGCGGCAGAGCAGGAACGCCTCCATCGTCAACATCTCGTCGGCGGCGGGCCGGCTCGGCTTTGCGATGCGCAGCCCGTATGCGGCGGCGAAATGGGGCGTGATCGGCTTCACCAAGTCGCTGTCGATCGAACTCGGGCCGGACAATATCCGCGTCAACGCGATTTTGCCGGGCCTCGTCGCCGGCGACCGCCAGCGTCGCGTGCTGGAAGCCAAGGCGCAGCAGCGCGGCCTGTCCTACGCCGAGATGGAGAAGATCGCGTTCTCCTATACGTCGATCAAGGACTACGTGACGCCGCAGCAACTCGCCGACCAGATCGTGTTCATGTGCAGCCCGCGCGGCAAGACCATTTCCGGTCAGGCAATCTCGATCTGCGGCGACACCCAGATGCTGGGATAGTTTTCCGGCATTGCGCGGCCGCAACGATTCCGGGCGGCGAAGGGTGTAGTGATATCCGCGATCGATCCGTCCGTTCGAGGAACTGCCATGTCATCCCTCGCAAGCAAACCATCAACCGCAAGCAAGGTCGCCGCCATCGTCGGTGGTGACGGCACACCCACGCAGGCGTTGCTGAGCGACGCCGTCGCGGCGTGGCGCGCGGCAGGCGTCAAGGTCGGCGGCGTGATCGCCGAAACCCACGGCATCCCCGACCGCACCTGCGGCGCCGGACTGCTGCGCGATATCGCCTCGGGCAAACCCTACAAGATTTATTTCCTCACCGCGCCCAGCAACACCGCGTGCCATCTCGACGTCGCCGGCGTCGAGGCCGCCGGCGACGGGCTGCTGGATCAACTCAAGGACAGCGACGTCATCGTGCTCAGCAAGTTTGGCAAGCTGGAGGCGATGCATCAGGGCCTTGCCTCGGTATTCGACGCCGCGCGCGCGGCCGGCAAGCCGATCCTGACTACGGTGTCTGAGAAACAGCGCGACGCCTGGCGCGCCTACGCCCCCGACGCGGCAACGCTGCCGCCCGACGCCCGTGCCTTGCAGGCATGGTGGCAGAGCGTGCAAGAACAGTGAGAAACATTCGTCACGCGAATATTCCCGCCGCAATTAGGCAAAAACTCTCCTCACGTCATGGCCGGGCATAGCCGTTCGAAGGACGGCGTCGCTTCCGCTTGCCTATGTCCCGGCCATCCACGTCTCTTTCGCCGCCATCCCATCAAGACGTGGATGGCCGGAATAAATCCGGCCATGACGCGTTGATAGTCGGTGACCATGTTCGAGCGGCTGCTTTTACAGGGGCCTCCAAAAATCTTACGGACAGGTCGGCAGCGCGCAGTTCACCATCCACGGCGTGCCGAACTTGTCGGTGCACATGCCGAAGAAACGCGCGAAGAAGGTCGGGCCGGCCGGCATCGGCACGTTGCCGCCGTCCGCCAGCGCCTTGAAAATGCGCTCGGCTTCCGCCGCGTCGTCATAGTTCAGGCAGACCGCGGACCCTTGCGGCTTCTGGAAATGCTCGCGCGGCGAGTCGCTCGCCATCAGGCTGAAATCGCCGATCCGCATGAAGGCATGCATCACCTTGCCCTTCATGCCATCACCCATCGCGCATTGCGCCTCGGTCGGCGCTTGCTCGGTGTGCATGATCGCTTCGATCTTGCCGCCGAGCGTCTTCTCGTAAAACCTGAACGCTTCTTCGCAGTTGCCGTCGAAGAACAGATAGGGGTTCAGCATCATGGGGCTTCTCCTAGGTTGAGGAAGAACGTCGCCGTCACCGCATCAACGCCGCTCCGGTGACGTCATTGTGACGGGCGCTGTGATCCAAGGACGAACAGGATGGCGGCATCCCGACAGCACCGCGCAATATTTTTTGATTCATTGTTTTAGCGGCGGAAAATCCAGACCCGAGCGGCATCCGATTGATCCTCGCGCCTCCCCTCCCGCCCCCTGCGGCGCTTCGCCATGGGGACGTCGCGGAAAACCTGCGATCTGTTAAGCTGATCGAAACCCTATCGGGGCCTCCTGAAAAGAGACAGATTTTCGACATAGGGATGACGGGATGCGAATGACGAACCCAGCGATGCGCGGACGACGGCTGATCGACGGAGTGGCGGGCGCAATGCTCGCGGCACTGGCGATGCCCGGCGTCGCGGTGGCGCAGGGCGTCACCGCCAGCAACGGCCCCCTCTCCTTCTTCGACAATATCTTTACCGGCTCGATCACCCACAGTGCACCGACGCAGCGCGCGCCGGCGCAAAGCCCGGCCTCAAGCTCGGCGGCCTTGCCGTGGAGCGGCGAGGACGGCGCGTCCGGCAATCCGCTGATGACGGCGGCGGCGATCCGGCAGGCGGCAGCGAATTTCCCGAATTGCGTCGCCGGGATGTGGCCTGACGCGGCAAGGCGCGGCGTCTCGCGCGACAGCTTCGAACGCTACACGGCAGGGCTTTCGCCCGACCTGAGGCTGATGGACCTGATGGACTCGCAGCCCGAATTCACCAAGGCGATCTGGGACTATCTCGATATTCTCGTCAGCGACACCCGCATCGCGCGCGGCCGCGAGATCCTGGCGCAATACAAGCCGCAATTCGACGCGATGGAGCGCGCCTACGGCGTCGACCGCTATATCGTCGCCTCGATCTGGGGCATCGAGTCGAATTACGGCACCCAAGGCGGCGACCGCAGCGTGGTGAACTCCACCGCAACGCTCGCCTGCGTCGGCCGCCGTCAGGCTTACTTCAAGGATGAATTCCTCTCGGCGCTGGAAATCCTGCATCACGGCGACGTGCGGCCCGAGCATCTCAAGGGGTCATGGGCCGGCGCGTTCGGCGGCACGCAATTCATGCCGACCTCGTTCAAGCGCTATGCGGTGGACTTCGACGGCGACGGCCGCCGCGACGTCGTCGACAATCCCACCGACCTGATCGCCTCCACCGCCAACAACCTCAAGAAGGACGGCTGGCAGAGCGGCAAGACATGGGGCTACGAGGTCGCGGTACCGAAGGGCTTCAACTACATGCTGGCGGATCGCGGAAAGAGCATGACGCTGGCGCAGTGGCAGCACCTCGGCGTGACGCGGCCCGGCGGCAAAGCGTTCCCGCACGCGAGCGACAAGGCTTATTTGCTGGCGCCGGCAGGCGCCGAAGGTCCCGGCTTCCTGATGCTGCAAAACTTCCGCGTCATCATGAAATACAATCCGGCGGAAGCCTACGCGCTGGCCATCGGCCACTTCGCCGACCGTCTGCGCGGCGGACAGCCGTTCGTGCAGCCGTGGCCGCGGCAGGAGCGCGTGCTGTCGCGCGCCGAGCGGCTGGAATTGCAGCAGTTGCTCGCGCAACGCGGCTTCTATCGCGGCACGCCGGACGGCCAGATCGGAAGCATGACCCGCGAAGCGCTACGCGGTTTCCAGGCCTCCATCGGCACCGCCGCCGACGGCTTTGCCTCGTCGGACGTGCTGGACCGGCTGCGGGGTCGGTGAGGCACATCAGTCTCCCCACCCACCGAGTCGTCCCCACGCAGGCGGGGATCCATAACCCGTAGCCTGGGTTGTTACTAACAAACTCGCGCTGATTGATAGCTGGCCCTTAGGGGTAAGTGTGGAATCTTTGGCTCGTCCTTGAGGTTTGCCTCCTATTTCTATAGTTCGGGGCAAGCCTTCGAAGAAATTTTCGATATGACCACAAAGGCTCGTCCCCGCCATCGTTCGAGAAGGTCGATGTAGGATATGCCAAAGCGCTTTTTTCGCTTCAAACCCGACTGGCAAAAGTTTGACGTGTCCGCAGCCAATCTTCAGTCGTTGCCTGCATGGAAGAAATGGTCTGCGATTGCCTGCCTTAGCATCTGCGTATTTCTGGGACCGGTCGCCATCTATCACAATGGACTAATATCTATCTCGCGGTTCGGAATAACTCAGTCGGTCGCGCTATCAGACCAACCTATACTATTCTTTGCCATGATCGCGATCTTCGAGATCATCGCTGTCTTCTTCCTCGTCGGATGGGTGACTATCCTGTTCTTCTATAAGCCGTTTAGGTCTGACTCCTAGTTCGCATTCTGACCGCACCCTCAACGAGCAGAAAGACCCTGCAATCTCGATACCGGTGAGGATCATCGAGTCAGCGACTCCAAATTTGGGCTAACGACTTGCAGTTGATAGAGCCGAACCGCTGCGGAGTCTGGATCCCCGCCTGCGCGGGGACGACTCCTTTGGTGGGGCGAACTCACCTGCAAAACGAATGTTCGGTCAGTCTCGCGGATGATGCCGTCACTTGACTCTCTCGACGCCGAAGCGCATGAGCGAGGCATGACGCGCGCGATTTCCATGGCCAACAAACGTGCCGCCCTTTTCGGGGCGGGCCGTCTGTGCGCGTAAACTTCTCACGCTTTTCGCACAGACCACCCTCAACCCCGCCGGTTCGGACGGGGCAATGAACATGCGTCTCCCGTTCACGGCTCGAACAGGAGACCTGCAATGACGCTCCCCCTTCAAAGACCGCCCGGCCCGAATCTCTCAGGCCTGTGGCTGCCGCTGATCACGCCGTTTCGCGACGGTCACCTCGACGTCACATCGCTGCGCCGGCTGGTGCGTCATTACGCGACAACCGCCATCGACGGCCTGATCCTCGGCGCCACCACCGGCGAGGGCCTCGTGCTCGACGAGATCGAGGCCGAGCGGCTCGCCTCGATCTGCGCCGCCGAACTCAACACCGCGCGGCGGCGCATCCCGGTCTATCTCGGGCTCGCCGGCAACGACACGCGCAAGGTCGCGGCGATGATCGCGCGCACCGAGACATGGCCGATCGACGGTTATCTGATTTCCGCGCCGTTCTATACGCGGCCGACGCAGCAGGGATTGTACCTGCACTTCACGGCCCTCGCGGACACCACCGCGCGACCGATCATGCTCTACAACATTCCCTACCGGACGGCGGTGAACATCGGCAACGACACCCTGCTGCGGCTCGCGGAACGGCCCAACATCGTCGGCCTCAAGGATTGCTCGGCCGATACGCTGCAATCGGTCGATCTGCTGTGCCGCAGGCCGGCCGGCTTCGCGGTGCTGACCGGCGAGGACGCACTGTTCTACAGCGCACTGGCGCAAGGCGCCGATGGCGGCATTCTCGCCTCCGCCCATGTCGAGACTGCCGCCTTCGCGCAGGTCGCGGGGCACATTCGCGCCGGCAACCAGCCCGCCGCGCTCGCGGCCTGGAGCATGATCGCCGATCTGCCGCGCCTGCTATTCGCCGAGCCTAGCCCCGCGCCGATCAAGCATTGGCTGTGGCGACAGGGCCTGATCGACAGCCCGGAAGTACGGCTGCCGATGGTACCGGTGAGCGAGGACCTGGCAGGACGGATCGAGCGGCGTATGACGATGGAACTGGCCCTCGCCGGAGCCTGAGCCGCCGCGCATTCACCCTTCCCCGGAAAGATATCGGCAGCGGTCTTGACGATGGACCGCGCCGCCCCCTTATGGTCCGGCGGAACCGGCACGCCTGCCCGGTTCCGGCCCGATTTGACCGCTATAGGGGCTCTGTCATTCTGGCGAACGAGCGCATGTCGAAGCTGAAACATCTGCGACGCCTGTTCCGCGACCGAAGCATGCTCAGCGTGCTCGCGGTGGTGGGGGTGATGCTGTTCGCCATCGCGGCACCCGCCTCGGCACAATTTTTTCCGTTCTTCGGCGGCGGCCCGCAGCAGCCGCAACGCCACCAGCCGCGCGGCGGTGGCGGTGGTTTCTTCAGCAACCCGTTCTTCTCGCCGTTCGAACAGCGCCCGCCGCAGCAACAGCAGCGCCCAGCGGAACGGCAGGACTTTTCGCGCGCGCCGCCGCCGGAAAAACGCGAGGTTCAGGCCGAACGCAACGTGCTGGTGCTGGGCGACGCCATGGCCGACTGGCTCGGTTACGGCCTCGAGGATGCGCTGAGCGAAACGCCGGAACTCGGCGTGATCCGCAAGTTCAAGACGGTATCCGGCCTGATCCGCTATCAGCCCAAGGGCGAGCCATCCGACTGGGCGGCCGCGGCGAAGGAAATTCTCGCGACCGAAAAGCCCGAAGTGATCGTGATGATGCTCGGCCTGCACGACCGGATGCCGATCCGCGAGACCACCGCCGACAAGAAAGCCGACGCCAAGCCGGATTCCAAATCCGACGGTAAACCGACAGAGGCCAAGCCGGGCGACCCGACCGCCGCCGACGATTCCACCGATCCGGATTTGCAGATCGCCGCCCCCGAGAAAGGCGCGCGCGGCGCCCATGGTGTCCATCAGTTCCGCGACGAGCGCTGGGGCGAGCTCTACAGCAAGAAGATTGACGAGACGATCGCGGTGCTGAAGAGCAAGGGCGTGCCGGTGCTGTGGGTCGGCCTGCCCTCGATCCGCGGCACCAAATCGACTTCGGACGCGCTCTACCTCAATACGCTGTACCGCGACGCCGCCGGCCGCGCCGGCATCACCTATGTCGACCTGTGGGATGGCTTCGTCGACGAGTCCGGCCGCTATCTGGCGCAAGGCCCGGACTTCGAAGGCCAGATCCGCCGACTGCGCTCGAACGATGGCGTCTATTTCACCAAGGCCGGCGCGCGCAAACTCGCGCATTACGTCGAACGCGAGATCAGCCGCGTACTGGCGGGCCGCCCCACCACCATCGAAATCCCCACCGAACCCGGCACTCCTGAAGCAGAAACCAAGCCGGGCGGCCCGGCACCGCGCCCGATCGCCGGGCCGGTGATCCCGCTGGTGGCCTCGTCAGTCGGTACCGACGAACTGCTCGGCGCGGCTAACGTGCGTCCGGTATCGGTCGATCCGTTGGCAGCGAAGGCGCTGGTGAAGGGCGACGCGCTGACGCCGCCACCCGGCCGCGCCGACGACGCGGCATGGCCGCGCCGCGAGGTCGAGCGCGAGCGCGCCGGTGATCCGGTGGTCGCGGCGGTGACGCCTGCAAATGGCACACCCGCCAATACGGCGCGGCCCGGCGAGAAACCGAAGCGGCAGCACATCATCGTCCGCACCAACGATCCGCGTTTCGGCGATGCCTCGCCTCAGCCGCGCCGCTCCGCGCCGCCACGCCCGCTGCCGCCACCGCCCGGCCCCGCCGACTGGTTGTCGCGGCTGTTCCAGTAGGCATTAGGCACGCGCATCAACACACACTGAGTCGTCCCCGCGCAGGCAGGGACCCAGACTCCGCAGCGGCCGTGATGCGAAAAGTGTCCGTTGCCCGCACCTGCGACAATCACCAACGCCAGGGGGTATGGGTCCCCGCCTGCGCGGGGACGACGATTGTCGTGTGGTTCGGCTACAGCAACGTCCCGCTCAAAATCAGCAGCGCCACGCTGAAGTAGATCATCAGTCCGGTGACATCGACCAAGGTTGCGACGAACGGTGCCGAGGCACTGGCGGGGTCGAAGCCGATGCGTTGTAAAATAAACGGCAGCATCGAGCCGGCCACCGAGCCGAACGTCACCACGCCTATCAGCGCGGCCGCCACCGTCAGCGCGACCAGCATCCAGTGCTCGCCGTAATCGTAGATGCCGAGCTTCTGCCAGGCCACGACGCGGAGGATGCCGATGACGCCGAGCATCGCGCCGAGGATCAAGCCGGTCGGCAATTCACGCAGCGCCACGCGCCACCAGTCGCCGAGCTTCACTTCACGCAGCGCCAGCGCGCGGATCAACAGCGAGGTCGCTTGCGAGCCGGAGTTGCCGCCCGAACTCATGATCAGCGGAATGAACAGGGTCAGCACGATGGCCTTCTCGAGTTCACCTTCGAAGTGCTGCATGGCGCTCGCGGTCAGCATCTCGCCGAGGAACAGCACGCAGAGCCAGCCGCCGCGCTTGCGGATCATGCCCGGCAGCCCGACTTGCAGATAGGGTTCGTCGGTGGCTTCCATGCCGCCGAACTTCTGCACGTCCTCGGTGTTTTCCGCGATGATGGTGTCGATGATGTCGTCCACCGTGACGATGCCGAGCACATGCCCGGCCTTGTCGATCACCGGTACCGCCAGCAAGTCGTGCTTGGAGATCAGCCGCGCCACATCCTCGCGATCGATCAATGGCGAGGTGGTAATCGGCTCGCGCACCGCGAGCGCCATGATGTTGTCGGTCGGCTCGCCCGCGATCAGGCGGCGCAGCGACACCGCGCCGACCAGACGGCGGGTGTAGGCGTCCAGCACATAGATGGCGTAGACGGTTTCACGGGTGCGTTCGACCTGGCGGATATGCTGCAAGGTGCGCTCCACCGTCCAGGTCGCGGGCACGCTGACGAACTCCGTCGTCATGATGGCGCCGGCGGTGTTCTCCGGATAGGCGAGCAGCCCTTCGATGGTCGCGCGCGAGGCCGCGTCGAGCGCCTGCATCAGTTCGCCGCGCGCGGGCTCGTCGAGTTGCTGCACGAGGTCGGCGGCCATGTCCGCCGACATGCCCGCGAGCAGAAGGGTCGCGGTCTGGCGCGGCAGGGCGGCGAGGATCTCGGCGCCGAAATTCAATTCCGGCTTGTCGAGGATTTGCACCGACATCTCGACCGGCAACAGCACCAGCACGGCGGCCGCATCATCGGAATCGAGTTGATTGAGGATGTCGACGTTGTCGGCGATGTGCCCGTCGCTCAGTCGCGAGGCCAAGGCCAGCGTATCGACGGCGCCATCCGCCGTTTCAATGATTTCCGTCATAGCTCACCTTCGGGGACCGCCAACAACGGCAGCGCGGTGAGCTAGCTCACAAGCGCTCAGACCGCAGGGGCCGTCATCGGCAAAGTACCTGGCAAATTGCCGGGACTGTCGCTTGGCATAATGTCGTGGTTTCCAGTGATGAGACGCCGGCCGCGACCGGCACGCCTCGCGCCGCTGACATGGTCCCTCACGGCGGCGGCGTCAAGAAAAAAGCGCGCGATGGACACTGACGATAAAGGCCCGGTCGTCCCCGCGTAGGCGGGGACCCAGACTCCGCAGCAGCCGTGATGATAGAAAGCGCTTGTTGCACCTATCTGCAAACAATCAAAGCCAGGGGTAATGGGTCCCCGCCTGCGCGGGGACGACTGCGACTCTAATTGTTTCTCGATCAGATCAGCGCGTGCGTTATCCGCCCAGCTTCGCCATCAGCGCGTCCGACACCTCGAAGTTGGCGTAGACGTTCTGCACGTCGTCGTGCTCGTTGAGTTGATCGATCAGCTTCAACAGCTTCTCGCCGGTCTCGTCGTCGACCGCCACCGTATTCTGCGGCTTCCAGACCAGCGCCACCTTGCGCGCCTCGCCGAACTTGCCTTCCAGTGCCTTGGCGACATCACGGAAGGTTTCCTGCGAGGCGTAGACCTCATGGCCGCCCTCGCCCGAGACGACGTCGTCGGCGCCCGCGTCGATGGCGGCTTCCAGCATGTCGTCGGCGGAGGCCTTGGCTGCGTCGTATTCGATCACGCCAAGCCGGTCGAACATGAACGAAACCGAGCCGGTTTCACCGAGGTTGCCACCGGACTTGGTGAAGTAGGAGCGGATGTCGGAGGCGGCGCGGTTACGGTTGTCGGTCAGGACTTCCATGATGACAGCGACGCCGCCGGGGCCGTAACCCTCGTAGCGCAGCTCGTCATAGTTCTCGGCGTCGTTGCCGCTGGCTTTCTTGATGGCGCGCTCGATGTTGTCCTTCGGCATGTTCTCGGCGCGCGCCGCGATCACCGCCGCGCGCAGCCGCGGGTTCATCGCCGGGTCGGGGGTGCCGAGCTTGGCGGCCACGGTGATTTCCCGCGCCAGTTTGCTGAACAGCTTCGACTTCTGGGCGTCCTGACGCCCCTTGCGATGCATGATGTTCTTGAACTGGGAATGCCCGGCCATGCAGAAAAAGCTCCTCGATCTCGAACCTGCCAAAAACCTGTCAAGGCGCGGCTTATAAGCCCGGCTCCGGCAAATTCAAAGCGGCAGTCGCGATCCTTGTGCGCGAGGTGCTGCACTCGGCTTGGTTAACCACCGGTTTACGGAGCGGTGCGATATTCCGCCGAACGGTTACGGATCGGGACATCTCCATCATGGCTCTGGCGCTCTTCCGCAAACGAACCGCCGCGACGGTCGAGGCCGACATTCCCGAACCCGCCATCAGCGCTCCGTCTGCCCCGGCCGCCGAGGTGGTCCGCGATCCGGCCAAGGACATCCTGGGCCTGCTGGAACTGGAACTCGGGGCGATGATCCGCCAGCTCGAACACGCTGCCGCCTCGGTCGCCGGCGGCGCCGACGGCACCGCCGCGACGCTCCAGACTATCCGCCAGCGCACCGACGCGCTGACCGGACGCGCAAGCACCGCAACCCAGACCGCCGCCGCCTTCACCGAAGCCGCGGACCGCTTCACCAGTTCGGCGG
The DNA here is from genome assembly GCA_017305535.1 of Hyphomicrobiales bacterium. Taxonomy (GTDB): domain Bacteria; phylum Pseudomonadota; class Alphaproteobacteria; order Rhizobiales; family Xanthobacteraceae; genus 62-47. The sequence goes on from JAFKKN010000004.1 coordinate 324,142, forward strand.
ACGGCATCAACCACCAGGTCCGCGAGGCCAGCCGGCTGGCCGATCAGGCCAGCACGGCGGCCGCCGACGCGGGCGCCAATGTCGACCGGCTGCGCGAATCCTCCGCCGCCATCGATACCGTCGTCAACCTGATCGCCACCATCGCCAAGCAGACCACGCTGCTCGCGCTCAATTCCACCATCGAGGCCGCACGCGCGGGCGAAGCCGGGCGCGGCTTTGCGGTCGTCGCCTCCGAGGTGAAGACGCTGGCGGTGCAGACCCAGCTTGCGACGGAGGAGATCAAGAAGAAGATCGACGCCCTGCAACAGGACGCCGCCAGCTCGATCGACGCCGTGCATCGTATCTCCACCGCCATCGACGCCATCCGTCCGGTGTTCGGCCACGTCAACGAGGCCGTCGTCGAACAGGGCGTGACGACCGGCGAGGTGGTCAGCAACGCCTCCACCGCATCGAGCTTCATCGCGTCGGTCGGCGACAGCGCCGCCGACATCGATGGCGCGACGCGCCAGGCCGAAGCGCATGGCTCGACCGTCGCGCAGGCCGGCGAAGCGATGATGCAGCTCACCGAGAAACTGAAGGCGCGTTGCGCCGTGCTGCTGCGACGTGAGGACCACACCGACTGGCGAATGCGCGAGCGGCTGCCGTGCCATCTCGATATCGAGATCACCGGCGCGCGTCCGATCAAGGCCGCCGTCTACGAACTTGCGCTGGAAGGCCTGCTGATCGGCGGCAGCAGTGCGCAAAGCCTGCCGCTCAACGCGCAGCTTGCGGCCACTCTCGACGGCATCGGCGCCTGCCAGATCCGCTGCATCGAGCGGACGCAGGCTGGAATGAAGGCAGTGTTTGTTGCGCCCGACGCGGCGCTGAGCAACGCCATCGAAGACAGGCTGTGGGCGATCCACGACGAGAACACCGAATTCGTCACTCGCGCGATGCAGGCGGGCGAGACGCTGTCAAAGATGTTTGACGATGCGACATCCGACGGCGCGGTCACGCTCGACGATCTGTTCGACGAGAACTACGTCGCGATCCCCAACACCGATCCGGTGCAGCATCGCACCCGTTTCCTCGACTGGACCGAACGCACTCTGCCGGCATTTCAGGAGGCGTTCCTCGCCAAGGACAAGCGCATGGCGTTCAGCATCGCGGTGGACCGCAACGGCTACCTGCCGGTGCACAACAAGGTCTACTCGCAGCCGCAGCGGCCGGGCGACGTCGCCTGGAATACCGCCAACAGCCGCAACCGCCGCATCTTCAACGATCCCGCTGGATTGGCGGCGGGCCGCAACACCCGCGCCTATCTGATCCAGAGCTACGCCCGCGACATGGGCAACGGCGTCACCGTGATGATGTGCGAGATCGACGTGCCGATCTGGGTGCAAGGTCGCCACTGGGGCGGTTTCCGCACGGCGTACAAGCTGTAGGCAGCAGCGATCTGCAAGTAGCTCAACACGAACAGCAGTCGTCACCCTGAGGCGCCATTGCAAAGCAATAGCCTCGGAGAGTGATCACATCCTTCGAAGCTCGCGGCAAGTGTCGCTCGGACCTCAGGATAACGACAGGCTTGCCTCGCGTTCGCGCTTGTTACACGACCTTCAGTGACAGGCGGGATTTCGCGCCGCAGGCATCGCCAGAAAGCTGATGGTCGCCGGCGCGAACGTCACGACGCCGGCCGCTGTCGCATGGCCGTCGATCGCCGGCAATTCATCGCGCGCGTTCAAGGCCAGCGTTGTGCCGTTCATCCGCACCGCCGTATCCTGCAACTGCGGCGCATCGAGCGTATAGCGAGAGGACGCCTCGGGAAGCCTGAGCGCGTGCGTCGTGCCACGATCGGTGTTGATCGCCAGCATGGCGACGCCGCCGCCGACATCGCGCAGGCAATGCGCGTAAACGTGCAAACCAGATTCTCGCACGCCGACATTGAGGACCGTGCTGCCCATCAGTTTCCGCCACAACAATGCGCCCCAATAGTTCGGCCGCGGCGTCAATGTCGTCTCGTCGAGCAGACCGTAATCACTGGCCGCCAGCGTGTTGTGCATCACCACTTGCACGCCCGCCCTGGCAAGACGGCCAAGCTGATCGAGATAGCGGAACGTATCGCGGAACGTCGCCGCGTAACGATCGCCGCCGCACGCGGCTTCCGCAGTCTCGGTGAGCCAGATCGGTTTGCCCGGCGCGAAGCGGTCGCGCAACGCGCGCTGGAACATCAGGGCATGATCGGTGCGCGCGAGCCGCTCCTCGGACAACGCCGTTTCGGGATGGGCATGTCCGGAGCAGCGTTCCGACAACATGTCGTAGTGATGATACGAGAACCCATCGATGCCGGGCTTGGTAGCCGCGGCAAAATCCGGCGCGGTCGCGATCTCGCCGGACAGGCCGGGCCCGAGCACCATGATCGACGGATCATCCCATTTGATGAAGGCATGGAAGGTCGCGAAGTCGCGACCGTATGCGGCTGCGTTGTAATCCGAAGGCACGCCGCCGAGACCCGCGAGATCCGGCTCGTTCACCAGTTCGGCGGCGGCGATGCGGCCGCCGATGCCGCGCGTGTAGGAAATCAGCCTGCGCGCCTGATCCGCGTTCCAGGCCCCGTTGACATCGCGCGCGCCGGCACTGGCGGCGAACGACGTGACGAGCCTCGCATCGACGGTTTTGGCGAAATCGATCACGTCATGCCACTGCTGGCGGGCCAGCACGCCATGGAAGCCGGACGGCGGCACCGGCGACGGATTGTCGGTGTCGGCGAAATAGACGCCGTTCGCCCAGGTGCCGCTGACCCGCATGTAGGCGGGGCCGAGCGCCGCCGCGAGCCGCCGCAATTTCGGATTGGTCAGGTCTATGGGCGGCCGATAGGCGTAGGGGCTCGACCGTCCGCCTTCCTCACTGATGGTCGGTCCATACGGCTTCCAGAACCGGCCACCCGTCACCTCGACCATCTCGATATTGTAGGACTGGAAGCGCGCGTCGACCGTCCCGATCCGGGGCATCGTCGACGGCGCAAGCGCGACCGCCTCCGCCGACACACCCATATCGCTCGTCGCCGCAAGCAGCGCGACACCGAGCCCCAGCGCGGTCAGATGGCGATCATGACGTCGGCGAAGTCCCATGCGCGTCGCACTCCCGGATGCAGCGCGGCCGGACATGCCGGCGATCTGCGTCACCAGAACGATGGCACCGCCGGCTCCAGACGTCCACCGATACGCACCGGCGCGACCCTGACCGCGAGCCCGGTCCTGTCGTCGGTCTCCACCGCGATACCGCTCATCGTCGCAATGCCCTCGGCGGGCTCGAAGCGTGACGACGGAATGCCGGTGGTGAAGCGGCGCAGCGGCTCCTCCTTTTTCATGCCGATCACAGAATCATAATCGCCGGTCATGCCGGCGTCGGTCATGTAGGCAGTGCCGCCGGGCAGGATCTGGTGGTCGGCGGTCGGGATATGCGTGTGGGTGCCGACCACGAGGCTGGCGCGTCCGTCACAGAAATAGCCGGCTCCCTGCTTCTCGCTGGTGGCCTCGCAATGGAAATCGACCACAATGGCGTCGACCGCCTGCCGCAGCGGGCAGGCCTCGAGCTCGCGATCGATCATCGCGAACGGATCGTCCACCGGCTCCATGAACAACCGGCCCAACGCGTTGATGACCAGCGCGCGCTTGCCGGTCCTCGTATCCACCAGCGCCGCGCCGCGTCCCGGCGTGCCGGGCATGTAATTGATCGGGCGGACCAGACGCGGCGCGCGCTCGATGAACACCAGCGCCTCTTTCTGATTCCACGAATGATTGCCGAGCGTCACCGCGTCCGCGCCGGCATCGATAAAATCATTGTAGATCGCCTCGGTGATGCCGAAGCCGCCGGCGGAATTCTCGCCGTTGACCACGGTGAGATCGAGCTTCCAGTCAGCAATGACCTTGGGAAGGTGCTCCATGATCGCGTCGCGGCCGGAACGGCCGACCACGTCGCCGACAAACAGAATGCGCAATTGAATTAGCTCCGCAAATCGATGCATTCGAGGTCGGTGAGAACGACATCGAGCACCGCGTCATGATGTGATGCGGGAACAGTTTCGACCTCCTGCACGGCAAAAGCAACTCCGGCGGCGACGACCGGTTTTTGCGCGCGCAGCACCGCCAGCGTGCGATCGTAGTAACCGCCGCCATAGCCGATGCGATGGCCGCGCCGGTCGAAGGCGGCGAGCGGCACCAGCACGATATCGGGGACGAATTGGGGTGTGGTGTCGGCCGGATGCCGCGTGCCGAACGGGCCCGCGATCAGCGCGTCGCCCTCGCGCCACGCGCGGAAGACCAGTGGCGCATCGCGCGCAATCACAACGGGCAATGCCAGCCGCGCGCCGCGCCCGGCAAGCGCGCGCATCAACGGCAGCGGGTCCGCCTCGTTGCGCATCGGCATATAACCCGCGACGACAATGTTTGGGGTGACATTGAAAATATCCGCGAACGCCGCGAGGCGCTGCGCGGCGGCGTCTCGCGCGAGATCGTTCAACGCATCGCGTCGCGCAAGCGCGGCCGTGCGCAACATACTTTTGTTTTGATCGATCACCATCGATTCCGTCATGCCCGGCTCTATGTCGGACATCCACGTCCTTGTTCACAGTTCACACTAAAGACGTGGATGGCCGGGACAAGCCCGGCCATGACGACATTCTGAAATCGAAGAAGTGCGAAGCCGCGATGGCCGTTGGAGCGCTCGATCCCGGAGTTCCCTACGAAAGTAGGTGGGCACCATATGTCCGGGTCCACGGACCCGGCCAGGGACAGTTCCCTAAAGGATCGATAAGGCCCCGGGGATATATGGCTCCTGACGCGCGACACAGCTTCGCGAGGGGCAATGTAATAGCAGCCACGCGTGAACGCCAGAGTGGCGTGGGGCGAACTCCCCCTCGAAGTCGTCCCCGCGAAGGCAGGGACCCAGAACCCCTGGCCTTTGTTGTTATTGCAAACGTGAGACAAGAAAAAACAACAAGCGCTTTCCGCTTCACGGCCGCTGCGGCGTATGGGTCCCCGCCTGCGCGGGGACGACTTGCGGGAAGGCTGTTACCAACCGACAACCAAATGACGCGAACGCGCGATCACCCGATCGCGATGCCGTTGCCAACGGTGCGGTTGAGAACCTGGGTGGTTTTCTCGATGCGCTCGGCGGCGGCGTTGAGCGCGGCCGACACGGCGTATTGCGTCGCGCGGTTGCGCTCGGCCGCGGCGACGCGAACGTCGCGCAGTGAATTCACTTCATCCTGAACCGCGCGGATACGCTCGTTGGCGTCGAGCAGTTCGTCGGCGACCATCAATGCCGCCATCACCGTGAGCCGTGCATCGCCGATCTCGCCGAATTTGCCGCGCAACTCGCCGATGCGTGCCTCGAAGCTATCCGCGAGACTCATCAGCCGCTGCTCCTGGCCGTCCTCGCAGGCCATGCGGTACTGGCGACCGTTGATGGTGACGTTGATGTGATTCATCGTCCCTCCTCCGCGTCTCCGTCCCGCGCGTCTTCATCCAGCATGCTGCGAATGGTGCCGATCGCCGCGTCGAGATGTTCGGCGATCTCGCGATTTGTCCGCTCCAGCTTGCGCGAACGCACCAACGTATTGTCGAGTTCGTCGGCGAGCCGCGAACGGTCGGCGCCCAGCGCCTGAATGCGGTTGGCCAATTCGTCCTCGTCGCGGTCGGCGTCGCGCCGGCGTTCCACCGCGCTTTCCAGCGCGTCGAGCGCGGCAACCAAGCGGCGCGTCGCGCGTTCGATCTCAGCCGATCCGTTACCGCTGGCTGCGGTTTCGTCTGGGCCGGAGTGAGGAGATCGATTGGTCATGCCGACTTTCGCGAACGTTCGAGGGCCCATCACGGGGCCGGGGCGCACATCGCGGTCCGCTGCATGGCAAAAACCGCGCCCCGGCAAACGTTTAGTCAGTGAAATTTACGTGCCAAGGCAGCCCAGCGCAATGACGCTGGGGAGCTATGCACCATAAAGCGGATGGAAGCGGTGGGCAGCAGTCCGCTGCCCTTGGACTCGTAGGGTGCAGATGCTATTCACCCGTGCCCATCCAAATTCCGTAATAACCGGCAGACTTCACCCCCGGCGAATACCGGCCCCGAAACCGTTGATTAGCAGGCAAAGCCCATGACCACGCGCGTTGAACCCTCGAAAATGGCCAATGCGGTGCGTGCGCTCGCGATGGACGCCGTTCAAAAAGCCAACTCAGGCCATCCCGGCCTGCCGATGGGCGCCGCCGACGTCGCCACCGTGCTGTTCACCCAGTTCCTGAAATACGACGCCGCGGAACCGAACTGGCCGGATCGCGACCGTTTCATCCTCTCCGCCGGTCATGGCTCGATGCTGCTCTACGCGCTCCTGTACCTGACCGGGAACAAGGAGATGACGCTCGACCAGATCAAGAACTTCCGCCAGCTCAATTCGAAGACGCCGGGTCACCCGGAGAATTTCATCACCTCCGGCGTCGAAACCACCACCGGCCCGCTGGGACAGGGGATTGCAACCGCCGTCGGTTTCGCGCTGGCCGAGCAATTGCTCGCCGCCGAATTCGGTTCCGACACCGTCGATCACTACACCTACGTGCTGTGCTCGGACGGCGACCTGATGGAAGGCATCAGCCACGAAGCCATCGCGCTGGCCGGCCATCTCAAGCTCAACAAGCTGATTTTTCTCTATGATGACAATGGCATCACCATCGACGGGCCGATCACGCTGACCGACAATGTCGATCAGGTGGCGCGCTTCAAGGCCCATGGCTGGAACGCCAAGCAGATCGACGGCCATGACCCCAAAGCCATCGCGTCGGCCATCCGCCGCGCGCAAAAATCCGACCGTCCGTCGCTAATCGCCTGCAAGACCATCATCGGCTTCGGCGCGCCGCATAAGGCCGGCACCTCCAAGGCCCACGGCGAACCGCTCGGCGCCGACGAACTCGCCGCCACCAAGAAGGCGCTGGACTGGAACTACGGCCCGTTCGAGGTTCCGGACGACGTGCTGGCGGCCTGGCGCAAGGCCGGCAAGAAAGGCTCGGCCGCGCGAAAAAACTGGCGCAAGCGGTTCGAGGCGCTGCCGGAGGCACAGCGCGCCGAGTTCCAGCGCCGGGTCATCGACCGCAAGCTGCCGGCCGACCTCGACGCGGTGATCGGCAAGCTCAAGGACAAGCTCGCCGCCGAGCCGCAGACGGTGGCAACCCGCAAGGCCAGCGAACTGGCCCTCGACGTGCTGGTGCCGGCGGTGCCGGAACTGCTGCTCGGCTCCGCCGACCTGACGCCGTCCAACAACACCCGCACCAAGGGCCTGAAGGAAATTCAGCCCGGCCAGTATGATGGCCGCTACATCCATTACGGCATCCGCGAACTCGGCATGGCCGCCGCCATGAACGGCCTCGCGCTGCATGGCGGTTTCCGCCCGGCCGGTGGCACCTTCCTGTGCTTCACCGACTATGCCCGCCCGGCGATGCGCATTTCGGCGCTGGCGCATATCCCGGTCATCTACATCATGACCCACGATTCCATCGGTCTGGGCGAAGACGGCCCGACCCACCAGCCGGTCGAGCACATCGCGGCGCTGCGGGCGATGCCGAACATGCGGGTGTTCCGCCCGGCCGATCCGGTGGAAACCGCCGAATGCTGGCAACTGGCGCTGGAGCGCACCAAGGGACCGAGCGTGCTGGCGCTTTCGCGACAGAACCTGACCCCGGTGCGGACCACGGCAGATGCCGCCAACCGCTGCGCAACCGGCGGCTACGAACTGGTCGCGGCCAATGGCGAGGCCAAGGTGTCGATTTTCGCCTCCGGCTCCGAGGTCGAGATCGTGGTGGCGGCGCAAAAGCAACTGGCCGAGCGCGGCATCGCCGCGCGGGTTGTGTCCGTCCCGTCGCTCGAACTGCTGCTGGCGCAGCCCGCCGACAAGCGGGCCGCGATCATCGGCAACGCGCCGGTGAAGATCGCCGTCGAGGCGCAGGTGCGGTTCGGCTGGGATGCCGTGATCGGGTCCGATGGTATCTTCATCGGGATGCACGATTTCGGCCACAGCGCCCCGGCCAAGGACCTCTACAAGCACTTCGGCATCACCACTGAGGCGGTGGTCGAGGCCGCCGCCAAGCGGCTCGGCGGCAAGTAATAACGCCGGGTAACGCTATCGGCACAATTGCAACGTGACGCATTGCAACGACGACGCATTCGGGGCATGAAACCGCCCAAACATTGGTCTATCGAACCTTCGAAGGAGAATTTGAATGGCAGTCCGGGTCGCGATTAACGGGTTTGGCCGCATCGGCCGCAACGTCCTGCGGGCGATCTATGAGTCCGGCCGCAAGGACATCGAAGTCGTCGGCATCAACGATCTCGGCCCGGTCGAGACCAACGCCCACCTGCTGCGCTTCGATTCCGTCCACGGCCGCTTCCCGCACGAGGTGAAGGTCGAAGGCGATAGCATTGTCATCGGCAGCAACAAGATCAAGGTCACCGCCGAGCGCGACCCGTCGAAGCTTCCGTGGAAGGACCTCGGCGTCGATATCGCGATGGAATGCACCGGCATCTTCACCGCCAAGGACAAGGCCTCCGCCCACCTCACCGCCGGCGCAAAGCGCGTGCTGGTCTCGGCTCCGGCCGACAACGCCGACATGACGGTGGTTTACGGCGTCAACCACGACAAGCTGACCAAGGACCATCTCGTAGTCTCGAACGGCTCCTGCACCACCAACTGTCTGGCGCCGGTCGCCAAGGTCATCAACGATCTGGTCGGCATCGAGACCGGCTTCATGACCACGATCCACGCCTACACCGGCGACCAGCCGACGCTCGACACCATGCACAAGGATCTCTATCGCGGCCGCGCGGCGGCGATGTCGATGATCCCGACCTCAACCGGCGCCGCCAAGGCGATCGGGCTGGTGCTGCCGGAACTGAAGGGCAAGCTCGATGGCGTCGCGATCCGCGTGCCGACGCCGAACGTCTCCGTGGTCGATCTCAAGATCGTCGCCAAGAAGGAGACGACCGCGAAGGACATCAACGAGGCGATGAAGCGCGCCGCGTCGCAGGAGCTGAAGGGCATTCTCGGCACCACCGACCAGCCCAACGTCTCAATCGACTTCAACCACGATCCGCACTCGTCGACCTTCCACCTCGACCAGACCAAGGTGATGAACGGCACGCTGCTGCGCGTGCTGTCGTGGTACGACAACGAATGGGGCTTCTCCAACCGCATGGGCGACACCGCCGTCGCGATGGGCAAGCTGATCTGAGTGTTCTCGTCATGGCCGGGCTCGTCCCGGCCATCCACGTCTTTGGACATGCAAAACTTTGAAGACGTGGATGCCCGGCACAAGGCCGGGCATGACGGCAGAGGTGGAATATGAGCAACTTCCGCACCCTCGACGACGCCGACGTGAAGGGCAAACGCGTACTGGTGCGCGTCGACCTCAACGTGCCGATGGACAATGGCCGCGTCACCGACACCACGCGGCTCGAGCGCATCGCGCCGACCATCACCGAGATTTCCGACAAGGGCGGCAAGGTGATCCTGCTGGCGCATTTCGGCCGGCCCAAGGGCCGCGACGCCAAGGATTCGCTGAAACCCGTCGCCGCCGAACTGGCGAAAGTCATCAAGCGCAATGTCGCCTTCGCCGAGGATTGCATCGGCGAGCCGGCCGAGAAGGCCGTCGCCGCGATGAAGGACGGCGACATCCTTTGCCTTGAGAATACCCGCTTCCACAAGGAAGAAGAGAAGAACGATCCGGCCTTCGTCGCACAACTCGCGAAGCTCGGCGACCTCTGGGTCAACGACGCCTTTTCCGCCGCGCATCGCGCCCACGCTTCCACCGAGGGCCTCGGCCACAAGTTGCCGGCCTATGCGGGGCGTACCATGCAGGCCGAACTCGACGCGCTGAACAAGGCGCTTGAAGCGCCGAAGAAGCCGGTGATCGCCATCATCGGCGGCGCGAAGGTTTCCACCAAGATCGATCTGCTCGAAAACCTGGTGAAGAAGGTCGACGCGCTGGTGATCGGCGGCGGCATGGCCAACACCTTCCTGCACGCGCAGGGCATCAATGTCGGCAAGTCGCTGGCCGAGAAGGATCTCGCTCCGACCGCGCTGCGCATTCTGGAAAAGGCGGAATCCGCCAATTGCGCCATCATCCTGCCGGTGGACGCGGTGGTCGCCTATCACTTTGAGGCCAACGCGCCATCGCACGCCTACGGCCTCGATGCGATCCCGGCTGACGGCATGATCCTCGACGTCGGTCCGCAATCGATCGAACGCATCCATGCCGCCATCGACGACGCCGCGACGCTGGTATGGAATGGCCCGGTCGGGGCCTTCGAACTGACGCCGTTCGACCGCGGCACCGTGGTCGCGGCGAAATACGCGGCGCAACGCACCAAGCTCGGCAAGCTGGTATCGGTGGCCGGCGGCGGCGACACCGTCGCGGCGCTGAACCACGCCGGTGTCGGCGGCGATTTCACTTACGTCTCGACCGCGGGCGGCGCTTTCCTCGAATGGATGGAAGGCAAGCCGCTGCCGGGGGTCGAGGTGTTGCGCGCCAAATAAGCGCCCTGCCCTTGCCGCGAAGACCTTCTTCAATGGCGGTCAGCGGCACGGGCCAATCATCGCGGAACACATTCCGCGCTTTTCAGTTTCGACGCTAACGCTCTCATTTCATACCAGACGCATGCAGGAGACCTCGATGAACCTCGCTGACCTCAACAAAGTCGCACAGGCCATGGTGGCCCCCGGCAAGGGCATTCTTGCCGCCGACGAATCTTCCGGCACCATCAAGAAACGCTTCGACGCCATCAACGTCGAATCCACCGAAGACAACCGCCGCGACTATCGCGAAATGCTGTTCCGCTCCAAGGACGCGATGTCGAAGTACATTTCCGGCGTGATTCTTTACGACGAAACCATCTGGCAAAAGGCCAAGGACGGCACGCCGCTGGTCAAGCTCATCGAGCAGGCCGGCGCCATCCCCGGCATCAAGGTCGACGAAGGCACGCAGGCGCTGCCCGGCTGCCCCGGCGAACTGATCACCGTCGGCCTCGACAAGCTCGCCGCCCGCCTCGCCGATTACTACAAGCAGGGCGCGCGTTTCGCGAAGTGGCGCGCGGTGATCGATATCGGACAGGGCATCCCGAGCTACACCGCCGTGCGCACCAACGCCCACGCGCTGGCGCGCTATGCCGCGCTGTGCCAGGCCGCGCAGATCGTCCCGATCGTCGAGCCGGAAGTGCTGATGGACGGCGATCACTCGATCGACCGCTGCTATGAAGTCACCGAGTTCGTGCTCAAGGAGACCTTCCAGGAATTGTACTACCAGAAGGTCGCGCTCGAAGGCATGATCCTGAAGCCGAACATGGCGATCTCCGGCAAGAAGGCGAAGGATCGCGCCGGCGTGCAGCAGGTCGCCGAGAAGACCGTCAAGCTGTTGAAGGAATGCGTGCCGTCGGCGGTGCCGGGCGTCGCCTTCCTCTCCGGCGGCCAGAGCGACGAGGAAGCCACCGCGCATCTCGACGCCATGAACAAGATCGGCGGCCTGCCGTGGAATCTGACCTTCTCCTACGGCCGCGCGCTGCAAGCCGCGCCGCAGAAGGCGTGGTCGGGCAAGGCCGAGAATCTTGGCGCCGGCCAGCAGGCCTTCACCCACCGCGCCCACATGAACGGTCTCGCCTCCAAGGGCGAATGGAAGGCCGATCTGGAAAAGAAGGCGGCGTAAGGCTGAATGGATCGAGCTTGATCCATTTCTTCTCCGTCGTTGCGAGCACTCGGATCGGCGCTTCGCGCCGTCCGAGCACAGGCTCCGCGAAGCAATCCAGAAGCTGCAAGCAAGGACTGGATTGCTTCGTCGCTACGCTCCTCGCAATGGCGGCAACGAGCTAGTTTCCGTCACGGCCGGGCATAGCCGTTCGAAGAACGGCGTCGCTTCACTCGCCTATGTCCCGGCCATCCACGTCTTTAGTGTTGAATCTCAGCAAAGACGTGGATACCCGGCACTAGGCTGGGCATGACGACGATGAAGGGGCGGCGCTCTACTCCACGCCGAACGATCTTCGGCTCGACATTGAAGGGACTCCATGTCCGCGAAATCCGCCCCTGCCCGTCCAATGCCGCGATTGTATCTCGCGACGCCCGTGGTGGATGACGCGGCGGCGCTGGCCGCCATGCTGCGGGAAATCCTCGCCAGCGCCGATGTCGCCGCCGTGCTGCTGCGGCTCGCCGAGAGCGACCCGCGCACCCTGCTCGGCCGCATCAAGACGCTCGCGCCCATCGTGCAGAAGGCCGGTGCCGCATTACTGCTCGACGGCCATGCCGATCTGGTGGCGCGCGGCGGCGCCGACGGTGCACATCTCATCGGACTCGAAGCGATGCAGGAGTCGCTGCCGGGCCTGAAACCGGACCGCATCGTGGGCGTCGGCGGGCTGCATACCCGCCACGACGCCATGATCGCGGGCGAGGCCGGTGCCGATTACGTGCTGTTCGGCGAGCCGGACGCACGCGGCGAGCGCCCCTCCGTCGAGGCTGTCGCCGAGCGGCTGAACTGGTGGGCCGAACTGTTCGAACCGCCCTGCGTCGGCTATGCCGCGAGCCGCGATGAGGCGCATGCTTTCGCCGCCGCCGGTGCTGATTTTGTCCTTGTCGCTGACATGATTTGGTCCGATCAAGCGGGATCGGCCGCGGCGCTTGCGGGTGTGGCCGCAGCGCTGAAGGAAGGTTATGCGGCAGCGGGACACTCTCTTACCGGGCGGAATTGACGCGGGCATGAGACTACTGCGCGCCGTCACGATTCTGTTTGGTTCCACGTTGTTCGCGGCGAGCGCGCAGGCGCAGATCTCGCTGGTGCCGCCGGCCGCGATTCCGCAGCCACAGGCCCAGCCCGCGCCCGAACCGCATTCGGCGCCGAAAGCCGCCCCCAAACACACGCCAAAGGCAGCGCCGAAACCCGCTCCGAAGCCGGAGACCAAATCCGCGCCCCCGCCGGTGCGCAAATCGACCACCACGGAAAAGCCTGCCCCCGACGCGGCGAAGGCCGCCGCCGAGAACAACGATCTCGACGCCGTGCTGAACGAGCCGCCGAACGTCGATCTGGTCTTCGGCGCCTATCAGCGCGGCCTCTATCGCACGGCGTTCAACCTCGCGACCAAGCGCGCGCAGGAGAAGAACGACACCGCCGCGATGACCATGCTGGGCGAACTCTATGCCAATGGCCAGGGCGTCAAGCGCGACTACGCCAAGGCGATCCAGTGGTACAAGCGCGCCGCCGATCAGGGCGACCGCGAAGCGATGTTCGCGCTGGCGATGCTGAAGATCGGGGGCCAAGGCGGCCCGGCCGATCGTGAAGGCGGCGCGGGGCTATTGGCCTCGGCGGCGAAACTCGGCGAGCCCAAGGCCGCCTACAATCTGGCGCTGCTCTACGTCGACGGCCAGACTTTCCCGCAGGACTTCAAGCGCGCGGCCGAACTGCTGCGCATCGCCGCCGACGCCGGCAACGACGAGGCGCAATACGCGCTGGCCAGTTTCTACAAGGAAGGCACCGGCGTCGAGAAGGATATCGACAAGTCGGTGCGGCTGCTGCAAGCCGCCGCCATGGCCGGCAACATTCCCGCCGAAGTCGAATACGCCATCGCGCTGTTCAACGGCACCGGCACCAGCAAGAACGAAGTCGCCGCGATCTCGTTGCTGCGCAAGGCGGCGCGGCAAAACAACCCGATCGCCCAGAACCGGCTGGCGCTGGCGCTGACGCAAGGCAAAGGCGTGCCGGTCGACATGATCGACGGCCTGAAATGGCATCTGGTGGCGAAAACCGCCGGCAAGGGCGATCCGTTGCTCGACGAGGCGCTGGCGCGGCTGAGTCCGGAGGATCGCGCCAAAGTTGATGCCGCCGCCAGGAAATGGCTCGGCACCAAATGATCGGCCCCAAGAACAGCCCCAAGAACGGCTCTTGACGGGGCGCGCCCCGCAAGGCACCCAATCCCCTCACCAAAGGCCCCATCGGGCACGATGAATCGAGACACCCATGCTGCATTCCGCCCTCATCAACGTCATGGTCAAGGCCGCGCGCCGCGCCGGCCGCAGCCTGAGCCGCGATCTCGGTGAAGTCGAGAATCTCCAGGTGTCGCTGAAAGGCCCGGCCAATTTCGTCAGCGCCGCCGACAAGCGCGCCGAGGAGATGCTCTACAGCGACCTGTCGAAGGCGCGCCCCGGCTACGGCTTCATCGGCGAGGAAGGCGGCACGCGCGAGGGCGCCGACAAGACGCATACCTGGATCGTCGATCCGCTCGACGGCACCACCAACTTCCTGCACGGTATTCCGCAGTTCGCCATCTCCATCGGTCTGCAACGCGAAGGCACGATGATCGCCGGCGTGATCTACAATCCGGCGACCGACGACCTGTTCATCGCCGAACGCGGCAAGGGCGCATTCCTCAACGACACCCGGCTGCGCGTTGCCGCGCGCAAGCAATTGCACGATTGCGTCATCGCCTGCGGGCTGCCGCATATTGGCCGCGGCGACCTGCCGTTGTCCCGCGACGAAATGACGGCGTTGCAGCCGCGCGTCGCCGGCCTGCGCCGCTTCGGCGCGGCGTCGCTTGATCTCGCTTACGTCGCGGCGGGCCGCCTCGACGGCTACTGGGAGCGCAACCTCAAGCCGTGGGACATCGCGGCGGGCCTCATCATGATCCGCGAAGCCGGCGGCGTGGTCAGCGACATCCAGACTCCCGGCGACCCGCTGGTGACCGGCGACATTGTCTGCGGCAACGAGACCATCCACGCGGAACTGACGAAGATTCTGCGGCCGCTGAAGAAGTAAGCCTCATCCCGTCTCATCATGCTTATCTTCGTCATGGCCGGGCTCGTCCCGGCCATCCACGTTTTTAACTGCTGATCTCTCGCGACGACGTGGATGCCCGGCACATAGGCGAGCGACGCGACGCCGTTCTTCGAACGGCTGTGGCCGGGCATGATGATAAGAGCCGGTGGCGATTACTCTGCCGCCGACGCCCGCGCCGGCGTAAGCCCCGTTTCCGCACGCGCCTCCTCGCGCGCCGCCCTCGAGAAGAGGCGCTGCACGAAGACGAAGAACACCGGCACCATCAAGAGCGCGAGGATCACCACCGCGATCATGCCGCCCATCACGCCGGTGCCGAGCGCCTGCTGGCTCTGCGCGCCGGCGCCGCTGGCGACGACCATCGGCAGCACGCCGCTGACGAAGGCGAGGCCCGTCATCACGATCGGCCGGAAGCGCAATTGACAAGCCTCCAGCGTCGCCGCGATCAATGACTTGCCTTCGGCCCGCAAATCCTTGGCGAATTCGATGATGAGAATGGCGTCCTTCGCCGCAAGACCGATGATGGTTACGAGCCCCACGGTGAAATAAACGCCGTTCGGCAGATCGCGCAGCGTGGAGGCGATCACCGCGCCGACCATGCCGAGCGGAATCGTCAACAGCACCGCCAGCGGAATCGTCCAGCTCTCATAGAGCGCCGCGAGACAGAGGAACACCACCAGGATCGACAGCGCCAGCAGGAACGGCGCTTGCGAGCCGGACAGTTTTTCCTGCAACGACTGGCCGGTCCATTCGTAGCCGAAACCACGCGGCAACAGATCGGCCAACCGCTCCATCTCCTTGATCGCGTCGCCCGAGGTGAAACCCGGCCGCGCCTCGCCGCTGATGCGCACCGCCGGATAGTAGTTGAAGCCGACGATCTGGGTCGGGCCTCTGGCCCATTCGATGGTGGCGAACGACGACAGCGGCACCACCTGCCCGCGGCTGTTCTTGACGCTGTAGTTCAGGATGTCGTCGGCATTCATGCGATCCGGCGAATCCGCCTGCACGATGACGCGCTGCATGCGGCCACGATTGGGGAAGTCGTTGATGTAGGCCGAGCCGAGATTGGTCGAGATGGTGTTGTTGATGTCCTCGAAGGTGATGCCGAAGGCGCTTGCCTTCTCGCGGTCGATCATCAGGTTGACCACCGGCGCTTCCGGCAGGCCCTCGACGAACACTTTCTGCAATACCGGACTCGCATTCGCATCGGCCACCAGTTTGGTGGCGGCGTCGCGCAGGGCGCGATAGCCCTTCTGCCCGCGATCCTGCAAGCGGAAGCTGAAGCCGGAGGAGTTGCCGAGGTTGTCGATCGGCGGCGGCTGCAACGCCGAGATCCTGGCGTCGCGCAGACCTTCCATGTGCTTGTTGACGTCGTTGACGATGGCGGCGGCGGAATCGTTCTTGCCGCGTTCCGACCAGTCCTTCAGCGTGATGAACGCCTGCGCGGTGTTCATGCCCTGGCCGAGGAAGCTGAAGCCGGTGAGGAAAGTGACGTCCTTGATGCCGTCGCGCTTGGCGAGATAATCCTCGACCGACTTCACCGCCGCTTCGGTACGCGCGAACGACGAATCCGCCGGCGTCTGCACGTCGGTGGTGATGAAGCCCTGATCGTCGATCGGCAAGAAGCCCGCCGGCATCCGCACGAACGCCCAGCCGAGGCCGATGAGCAGGATGGCGTAGACGATCATCAATCGCCCGGTGCGCTTCAGCGACCAGCCCACGGTGCGAGTGTAGCGCACGCGCGTGCGCTCGAGCGCGCTGTTGAACAGGCCGAAGAAGCCGCGCCGCGCATGGCCGTGCCCGGCCTTCACCGGCTTGAGCAAGGTGGCGCACAGCGCCGGCGTCAGCGACAGCGCCATCAGCGCCGAGAAGCCGATCGCCGCCACCATCGTCACCGAGAACTGGCGATAGATGATGCCGACCGAACCGGGGAAGAACGCCATCGGCACGAACACCGCCGCCAGCACCGTGGTGATGCCGACGATGGCGCCGGTGATCTGCGACATCGCCTTGCGGGTCGCTTCCTTCGGCGGCAAACCCTCTTCCGCCATGATGCGTTCGACGTTCTCGACCACGACGATGGCGTCGTCGACCAATATGCCGATCGCCAACACCATGCCGAACATCGTCAGCATGTTGATGGAATAGCCGAACGCCAGCAGCGTCGCGCAGGTGCCGAGCAGCGCTACCGGCACCACGATGGTCGGGATGATGGTGTAGCGGAAATTCTGTAGAAATAAGAACATCACCAGGAACACCAGCACCACCGCCTCGATCAGCGTGTGCGCCACCTTCTCGATGGAGGCCTTCACCACCGGCGTGATGTTGTAGGGAATCTCGTATTTGATGTTTGCCGGGAAGAACTTCGAGAGTTCCTTCATCTTGGCTTCGACGGCGCTCGCGGTCGCCAGCGCGTTGCCGGTCGGCGACATCAGTACCGAGAGGCCAGCGGCCGGCTTGCCGTTCAGCCGCGTGGTGAACTGATAGCCCATACCGCCGATCTCGATGCGGGCCACGTCGCGCAGCCGCACCGTCGAACCATCTGGATTGGCGCGCAGCACAATGCTGCCGAATTCGTCCGGCGAGCCGAGCTGACCCTTCACCAGCACCAGCGCGGAAACTTTCTGGTCCTTGTTGCTGGGCTCGGCGCCCACGCTGCCCGACGCAACCTGCGCATTCTGGGCGTTGATGGCCTTGGTCACGTCGTCGGCGGTGAGGTTGAAGCCGACCAGCTTCTCCGGATCGATCCAGATGCGCAGCGATTGCTCGGTGGAATACAGTGTGGCGCGGCCGACGCCGGGGATGCGGCGGACTTCGCCGAGCACGTTGCGGACCATGAAGTCGCCAAGCGCGACTTCATCCATGCTGCCGTCGGTGGAAGACAGCGTGATGATCTGCAACACCGCGCTGGAGGCCTCCTCGATCAGGATGCCCTGCTGCAACACCGCGCGCGGCAGCCGCGACTCGATGCGCTTGATACGGTTCTGCACGTCCACCGATGCCATCTCGACATCGGTGCCGGGCTGGAAGAACGCGGTGATTTCCACCTGCCCCAGCGAGTCGCTGGTGGATTCGAAACTCAGGATGCCGCCCGCGCCGTTGAGTTCCTCCTCGATCAGCCGGGTGACACTGTTGTAGAGGTTCTCCGGCGAGGCGCCCGGATAGCTGGTCGACACCGAAATCGACGGCGGCGCGATGATCGGATACTGCGCGACCGCGAGGAACGGGATCGAGATCGCGCCGATCAAACAGATGAACAGCGCGACGACCCAAGCGAAGATCGGCCTATCGATGAAGAAGGACGGCATCAGCGGCTCAATCGCGAACCGATGCCGGCGTCACCTTGATATCGTCCGGTGCGATCGAACCGGTCGCGACCTCGCGCAGCGGCAATGGTTTCACCTCATCGCCGGCGGCGAACTTCTGGAAGCCTTCAACCACGACACGATCGCCGGCCTTGAGACCATCGGTAATCAGCCACTTGCCGGCGTGAACCGCGCCGGTGCGCACCGCCTGCACGGCAATGCGGTTGTCGGGCTTCACCACGAACACCTCGCTGCCGCCGTCGCGACTGCGTTGCACCGCCTGCTGCGGCACCGCGATCGCGTCGGTGTCGATGCCCTGCTCGATCAGCACGCGCACATACATGCCGGGGAGCAGTTCGCCGTTCGGATTCGGAAACTCGCCGCGCAGCGTCACCTGTCCGGTCTCGGCGTTGACCTTGGCTTCCGAGAACAACAATTTGCCCGTGTGCGAATAGGTGCCGTCATCGACGATCAGGCGGATCTTGGCCGCACCCGGCGCGATCTGCTCGAGATCACCGCGCGCGAAGGCGCGCCGCAGCTTGTTGAGATCGCTGACCGACTGCGTGAAGTCGGCATAGATCGGATCGAGCTGCTGGATCGAGGCGAGATTGGTGGTGTCGTTCGGCACCACCAGCGCGCCTTCACTGACCAGCGCCGCGCCGATGCGGCCGTTGATCGGCGCGCGAATGGTGGCGTAGCCGAGATTGAGCTTGGCGCGTGCCACATCGGCCTTGCGCGCGGCGACATCGGCCTCGGCCTGACGCTGCGCCGCGATCGCGGTCTCGTGTTGCGCTTCGGAAGCGACATGCTGATGCGTCAGCGTTTCGATGCGCTTGGCGTGACGGTTTGCCTGATCGAGTACCGCTTCCGCCTTTGCCAGCGCGGCCTCCTGCGCCATCAGATCGACCTCGAACGGCTTGGGATCGATCTTGTAGAGCGGATCGCCAGCCTTCACGTCACTGCCCTGATGGAACATGCGCTCGACGATGATGCCGGACACCTGCGCCCTGACGTCGGCCACGCGCGTCGGCGCGATACGGCCGGGCAACTCGCGCACCACGGCAAACGGTTGCGGCTTGACCGCGACGAAGCTCACCTCCGGCGGCGGCGCCGGCTGCGCCGCCACGGCCGATGCGGGCTCGTCACATCCGGACAGCACCGGGCTGATCGCGAGCAGCAACATCAAACCAAGTCCAGAGCGCAGTCCTCGTCGCATTGTCGGTTCCATTGCCTCGCTATCCCGTTCGTCAGACATGAATCACAAGCAAGCCGCGACAGCATGGCCGCGCGGCGTGGTGCATTCGAACTCTGACGTCATTTGATTTCGCAAAAGTAACGCAGCGAGAGCGCGACGCAACAAATTTTGCGGCGGCGCAATGCCACAGCAAGTTACTTCGTTGAAGTCGCAGCAACTTTGCAGGACTCACATAAATGTGAGTCGATGCATGAGGGATCACAATGAATTTGAAATGATTCCAAAGCGGTGGGCGTGCTTACGCCTGCGACAATTTATCCATCGCCGCGAACACGAGAGTACCGGCGACGACGCATCAACATGACGAAATGGTAATGCGTGGATCGCGCGCGATGATGTCGATCATTGCGCTTCGACTTACTTGAGCACTTCGCAAGCGTTGTGCTGCACATGCCGCGTGCGATCGCGCTGTGCCAATCCATCCCACCATGTTGTCAGTGCATCGCCGTCGCAAGGCAGTTTCACGCACATGCCTTCGATGTAGGCGATCCAGTCGTCGAAGCGGAACGCCGGCACCGGAACCACCACCGGCACGTCGGCACCGAGCGCGTATTCGATCAGGCGCGCAAGGCCACGGCCTTGCTGCTCCTGCCGTCCAAAACGATTGACGATGAGCAGGTCCGCGCCCTGATCGATCGCCGCCGTCATCGCGCCGCGCGCGGCCGCGAGCTTGTCGAGATCGAGCCGGCGACCTTGCGTGTAAGCGGCAGCCTCCTGAAACAGATCGACGCGTTCGCCGCTGTGAATCATCATCGCCGCGAGTTCCGCCACACCGGCATTGTGATGCCCGAACTGCACCAGTCCGACGGGCCGCAACCCTTCGGTCTTCAGCCTCGCGACAAAATCGAGCAGGACACCGTCCGGCTGCTGATGCGCCTCATAGACCAGCGCGGCAACATCGCATTGCGCATCGAACATCGGATCACCTCGCGGCCAGGTCGACCATAAAAAGCGGCCGCAAAAACAATGCGCTCCGGCGGTGATCGCGCACCGCCGGAGCGCCGTTCACGCTTTCAGTTTACCGCGCTTCGTTGATGATTTGAAGCTGCGTGAACTCCGCCAGCCCTTCCTCGGCGAACTCGACGCCGATACCGGACTGCTTGGCGCCGCCGAACGGAATGTTTGGCGCCATGTCGAGATGCTTGTTGATCCACACGGTGCCGGCCTCGATGCGCTCGGCGACCTTGTGCGCGCGTTCCGAATTGGACGACCAGACCGACGCGCCCAAACCGTAGTTGGTGGCGTTGGCACGGCGGATCACATCCTCGCTGTCGGAATATTTGATCACCGGCAGCACCGGCCCGAACTGCTCCTCGTCGACCAGCTTCGAGCCTTCCTTGATGTCGCGCACGATGGTCGGCTCGATGAAGTAGCCGGGACGATCCATCGCCTTGCCGCCGGCGATGATGTTGCCGTTCTTGCGCGCGTCGTCGAGGAAGCCCTTCACCTTCTCGTACTGCATCTTGTTCTGCAGCGGGCCGAGCTTGGTGCCCTGCTTGGAACCGTCATCGACCACCGTATTCTTGGCGATGTTGACCAGTTCCTCGCAGATTTCGTCATAAACCGACTCGTGCACGTAGAGTCGCTTGATGGCGAGGCAGACCTGTCCGCTGTTCTGGAACGCGCCTTCGAAAATACCGGGCGCGACTTTCTTCGGATCGACGTCATCGAGCACGATCGAGGCATCGTTGCCGCCGAGTTCGAGCGTGATGCGCTTCAGCGTCTCCGCCGCGCTCGCCATCACCTTCTGTCCGGTCGCGGTCGATCCGGTGAAGGAGATTTTGCGGATGTCGGGATGCTTGGTCATCTCGCCGCCGAGATCGTTGGCGTCGGCGATGACGTTCAGCACGCCCTTCGGCAGGATATCGGCCACCAGCTCGGCGAACTTCAAGGTCGCCAGCGGCGTGGTCGGCGCCGGCTTCACCACCAGCGTATTGCCCGCGAGCAGCGCCGGCGGCAGCTTGAAGCCGAGGATCAACAACGGATAATTCCACGGGATGATGGCGCCGACGACGCCGAGCGGACGACGATAAGCTTCGACGCGACGGCCCTCGCTGTCCTCGATCACCCGCATGTTGAGTTCGAGCGAGCCGAGATAGCGGAAGAAGCCGGCCATGCCCATCACTTCGCCGGTGGCGTCCGCGAGCGGCTTGCCCTGTTCGCTGGTGAGGATGCGCGCCAGTTCGCCGGCATTCGCCTCGATCGCGTCCGCCATTTTGACGATCAGCTTGCGGCGCTCGTCGATCGGTGTCGCAGCCCACGCCGGAAACGCCGCCTTCGCCGCCGCCACCGCCTTGTCGAGCTGTGCTTTCGACGCGCGCGGGCACTGCGTGATGACCTCCTCGGTCGCCGGATTCAATACCGGCATGGTGAGGTCACCCGGCTGCATCTTGCCATCGATCAGAAGATTGAAATCACTCATTGGTCTACGCTCCCTTGATTTAACGTCAGTTATGATCCGAGACGGCCGCCGCTGCGGCGAAAGGCCATCGTGATAGACGTCTTGGCATCGCTATATTCTTATATATATTACGGACTCATAGCATCATCGATGCGCGCCGTCATGGGATTTTCTGGATTCACTATAAAAGCCGCGAGCGGCACTGGACCTGATGCCGCGACGCGATCAAGGATGCGCGATAGAGGTGGACGGTCGTGAGCGACGCCAAGGACGACATCGATGCCATGACGGAGACGGAGATCGACAGCCGGGCGCTGACGACATGCGCGGTCGCGCCGGACGGCAAGACGATCTCGCTCGGTTTTACCGATGCGTCCGGTCAGCCCATCTCTGTCAGGCTTCCGCTCGAACAGGCCAGCGCGCTGGCGATGACGCTGCCGGCGCTGATTGAACAGGCGCTGCGCCGCCAGTTTCGCGATGACAGCCTGCGCTTCACGTTTCCGCTCGGCTCATGGGCGGTGGAGCAATCGCCGGACCCCGGCACCAATATCGTGACCCTGCGGACGCCTGATGGCTTCGGCGTCTGCTTCACCGTGCAACGACAGCAGCAGAATGCACTCGGCGAAGCCTTCAGTTGCGATTGCGTCCGGCGCTCATCGTTTTCTACGCACTGATCGACGCTGAGAGCTTAGCCGGCGAACCGCTCGCGGAACGCGCTGTCAGGTCGCCGCCTTGCCGCCGCGCCCGATATCGGAGCGTAACGACGCAAGGTCCTTGCGCGCCGCCGTTGCCGCCGCGCGCTCGATGCGTCGGTAGCGCTCGACCAGCGACGCCCCGAACGCCGTCAGCGTGGCGCCGCCGCCGTGCTTGCCGCCGGTCTGCCGCGCGACCGCGGCCTGGCCGCACATCTTGTTGATTTCGTCCACCAGGTCCCAGGCGCGTTTGTAGGACATGTCCATCGCGCGCCCGGCGGCGGAGATCGAACCGCAAGCGGCGATGCTTTCCAGCAACTGGATTTTGCCGGGGCCGAGGCGGCTGTCCGAATCAAAATCGATGCGGACGCTGAGCGACGGCAACGGCTTCGCCGCCGATGATTTCGCGGACGGTGATTTGGCGGCGGACGATTTGGCGGTGGACTTAGGCATCTCGGTCACACATGAGGTTGCCCGGTATCGTGGCGGTTTGCATCCGATGTCCTGTCTCCGAAATCCGCCACGCCGCACGGCACGGACGTACAGCCCGCCGCGCGAAACGACATCGAACCAGAACGCGCCGAGATTACCTTGCGTGCCCGACAAAACAACCATGATGTTTGTCGCGTTGTCGGGGCTCACCAAGATTGTATAGTCGCATCGTCATCAACGTCGGCAGACACGACAGCCAGCAACGGCGCGCAATGCTGACATATTCCGGCACATGGTCATGAGCAATCAACGACGGCAGGCGATGGTGTTGCGGCACGTGGCCTTCGAGGATCCCGGCCTGCTCGGGCCAGCTCTCATCCGCGCGGGCTGGGACTACGAGATTCTGGAAGCCGCCAGCGCCGATCTCACGCAGCAGAAGCTCGCCAACGCTGAATTGCTGATCGTGCTGGGCGGCCCGATCGGTGTCGGCGACATCGGCGACTATCCATTCCTCGCCCGCGAAATCGCGCTGCTTGAGAAGCGTTTGGCCGGCGACCGGCCGACGCTTGGCATCTGCCTCGGCAGCCAGTTGATGGCGGCGGCGCTCGGCGCGCGCGTCTATGCCGGTCCGGTCAAGGAAATCGGCTGGGCGCCGCTGCAACTGACCGACGACGGCCGCGCCTCCTGTCTCGCCCCGTTAGGCGAACCCGACGCCACCGTGCTGCACTGGCACGGCGACACTTTCGACCTGCCGGCGGGCGCGACCCGGCTTGCCTCGACGCCTGCTTATGCGAATCAGGCCTTCGCGTTCGGCAAGAATGCCCTCGCGCTGCAATTCCACATCGAGGCCGATCCGGCGCGTCTCGAGGAATGGTATGTCGGCCATACCGTCGAACTCGGCGGGGCAAAGATTTCGATCCCGGCCCTTCGCACTGCAACAGCACGCGTCGCCCCGCGTATTCCCGCGCAAGCGGAACGCATTTTCGCCCCTTGGCTGCGCGAACTCGCCTGAAAGCGGACACGAATTCAAGCTGTTGTCATGATGCCGCGCTTTTGTCGACAATGACGCGGCCGATTTTCGCGCATCCATTGGGAGGCATAAAGGCCGGCAGTGGTTTCACGGCGAGAGCGGCTTCCCTCACGCGCTCGCTGTGCCATATTGCGACCGACCAATGCGTTTCTCGAACCTGATGAAAGCACCATGGCGCAAGGCTCCGCATCCCGCAGCTCTCTCGAACTCGAACTGACCAAGCTGTCGTCGCCGCGCATCTTCCTGGTGCGCATGCTGGTGTTCCTGGTGCTGTGCGCGCTGGTCGCGGTGGTGCTCTACAAGCAGATCATGACGGCGTTCATGGCCAATCCCGGCCTCAACGCCCTGATCATCGCGGTGCTCTTGATCGGCACCATCCTGTCATTCCGTCAGGTGATCCGGCTCTATCCGGAAGTCGCCTGGGTCAACAACTTCCGCATCGCCGATCCGGGCCTCGCGATCGACCGGCGTCCGGTACTGCTGGCGCCGATGGCGGCGATCCTCGGCCGCGAACGCAGCGGACGGATGTCGATCTCGCAGCAGACCATGCGGCATCTGCTCGACTCGATCGCGACGCGCCTCGACGAGGCGCGCGACATCTCACGCTACATGACGGGCCTTCTGGTGTTCCTCGGCCTGCTCGGCACCTTCTGGGGCCTGATCGAAACCGTCGGCTCGGTGAGCCACATCATCGACGGACTGAAGGTCGGCGGCGATTCCGGATCGCTGTTCGATACGCTGAAGGAAGGGCTCGCCGCGCCGCTGGGCGGCATGGGCATTTCGTTTTCGTCGTCGCTGTTCGGCCTCGCCGGATCGCTGATCCTCGGTTTCCTCGATCTGCAATCCAGTCAGGCGCAGAACCGTTTCTATACCGATCTCGAGGACTGGCTGGCCTCCACCGTGCGCGAATACACCGGCGAGGGCACTCAGGCTCCGGCCGGCGGCGGCGAGATGCAGGTGGCGATCGAGCGGCTGCGCTCCACCGTCGAGGAAATGGGGTCGAGCCGCGGCACCACCGCGGCGATGGCCAATCTCGCCGACGCCATTCAGGGACTGGTGCAGCACATGCGCGGCGAACAGCAGATGATCCGCGAATGGGCCGACGGCCAGGGCGAGCAGAATCGTGAAATCAAGAAATTGCTGGAGCGGATTGCGGCGCAACCCGAAAGGCATCTGAGCGGAGATTTGTGATGGCGCTGGTTCGCCGCCGCACCGATTCCGGCTTCAACTACTGGCCCGGCTTCGTCGACGCGCTGTCGACGCTGGTGCTGGCCATCGTGTTCCTGCTGTCGGTGTTCCTTGTCGTGCAGTTCTATCTGTCGCAGGAAGTTTCCGGCAAGGACAAGGCGCTGGAGCAGCTCAACGCCAAGATCGCGCAATTGAACGAACTGCTATCGCTGGAAAAGGTCGCGCAACTCAACCTCTCCGATGAGCTCGCGCAGACCCGCGCCGGGCTCGCCACCGCCGAAGCGGAACGCGACCGCGCCAAGGGCCTCTACGAAGGGCTCGCGGGCGCGGGCAATGACGCCGCCGGGCGCGCCAACGAATTGAACAAGGCGCTGGATTCCGAGAAGCAGGTTTCCGCGCGGGCCTTGGCGCAGGTCGAAATCCTCAACCAGCAGATCAGCGCGCTGCGGCGGCAGCTTGCGGCATTGGAAGCCGCGCTCGATGCCTCGGAGAAACGCGACAAGGAATCGCAGAGCCGCATTACCGATCTCGGCCAGCGGCTCAACGTGGCGCTGGCGCAACGGGTGCAGGAGCTGTCACGCTACCGCTCGGAATTCTTCGGGCGGTTGCGCGCGATCCTCGGCAATCGCCCTGACATCCGCGTGGTCGGCGATCGCTTCGTGTTCCAGTCCGAAGTGTTCTTCGACACCGGACAGGCCGCGCTGCTGCCGGAAGGCAAGGCCGAACTCGACAAGCTCGCCGACGCGCTGAAAGACCTCGACAAGAAGATCCCCAGCGAAATTCCCTGGGTGCTGCGTGTCGACGGCCACACCGACGTGCGGCCGATCAATAGCCCGCAGTTCAAGTCGAACTGGGAATTGTCGGCCGCGCGCGCGATTTCGGTGGTGCAGTATCTGGTGTCGCTCGGCGTCCCGCCGCAGCGCCTCGTTGCCGCGGGCTTCGGTGAATTCCAGCCGCTCGACACCGCCGCGACGGAAGACGCCTACAAACGCAACCGCCGCATCGAGCTGAAACTGACAGAAAAATAGTGATCGAATTATTGCACAGTTCTCTACCCCGTCATGGCTGGGCAAAGCCGTTCGAAGAACGGCGTCGCTTCGCTTGCCTATGTCCCGGCCATCCACGCCTTGCAGAGCTTCTTAAGAAAAGAACGTGGATGCCCGGGACAAGCCCGGGCATGACGACGAGAGTGCTTTGATGTCCGCCTCATTCCAATTACGCCACTATCGCGAGAGCGACGAGGATGCCGCCATCGCGCTGTGGCAACGGACGTGGCAACTGGCGTATCCGTCGATCGACTTCGCCGCGCGTGTTGCATGGTGGCGCGCGCGCTGGCGCAATGAACTCATTCCCGCAGCACAAGTGGTCGTCGCCGAGGCGGCCGGCACAATGCTCGGCTTCGTCACCATTGATGCCACCGGCTATCTCGATCAGATCGTGGTGGCGCCGGAACAGTGGGGCTCACCGCTGGCCGCCGCGCTGCTCGATGAGGCCAAGCGGCTGTCGCCCACATGCGTCACGCTGTTGGTGAACAAGGACAACGCCCGCGCCATTCGCTTCTACGAGCGCAATGGTTTTGCGCATGCCGGCGAGGATGTGAATCCGACGTCGGGCCGTCCGGTGTTGCGGATGGAATGGAAGCCGTAACGCGAGAGGCAATTTTCAGGTCATTGCGAGCGCAAGCCACGACGGGAAAGTCGCGGCTAAAATTACGCCCCTTCGAACTGCAATCGCGCCAGGCGCGCGTAGAGTCCGTTGGCGGCAACGAGCGAGGCGTGCGTGCCCTGCTCGACGATGCGGCCCTGATCCATCACCAGAATCCGGTCGCACGACAGCACGGTAGCGAGGCGGTGGGCGATCACCAGCGTGGTGCGGTGGCGCATCAGTTCTTCCAGCGCGGTCTGCACCAGCGTCTCGGATTCGGCGTCGAGCGACGAGGTCGCTTCATCCAGCAGCAATAGCGGCGCATCGCGCAAAATCGCGCGCGCGATCGCGATGCGCTGGCGCTGGCCGCCGGACAGCGTTACGCCACGCTCACCGAGCGGTGTGTCGAACCCGTTCGGCAGCCGCCTGATGAACTCGCTGGCGTGGGCGAGATCGGCGGCGCGCTCGACCTCGGCATCAGTGGCGCCTAACCGACCGAAGCGGATGTTTTCGCGCGCGCTCGCGGCGAACACCACGGACTCCTGCGGCACCAGCGCAATGCGCTGCCGCACCGCTTGCGGCGACACCGATTTGATCGGCACGCCGTCATAGGAAATCTCGCCGGAGGCCGGATCGTAGAACCGTAGCAGCAGGTGAAACAGCGTGCTCTTGCCGGCGCCGGACGGACCGACAATGGCGACCTTCTCGCCGGCGCGCACCGACAACGAGATGCCGTCGATGACATTGGCCTGCGGTCGCGTCGGATAGGCGAAACGCACATTGTCGAACGCCACGTCCCCGCGCGCGGGTTCCGGCAACAGCCGCGCGACCTTCGGCGCGACGATGGCCGGCTTGACGTTGAGGATTTCGAACAACCGCTCGGCGGCGCCGGAGGCCGACGATACTTCGCCCCACACTTCGCTGAGCTGGCCGAGCCCCGCCGCAGCGAACGCGGCATACAACACGAACTGGCCGAGACGGCCGGCTGTCATATCGCCGACCAGCACGTCGTGCGAACCGACCCACAGGATCATCACCACGCTGCTGAAGACGATAAAAATCACGATGGCGGTCAGCGTCGCGCGCGCCTGCGTCGAGCGCCGCGCCGCCTCATAGGCTGTTTCGACCTCGCCGCTGAACCGTGTCGACGCCAGCCGCTCGTTGGTGAACGCCTGCACGGTGCGGATTGCATTCACCAGTTCGGATGCATAGGCGGTGGCATCCGCGAGCGTGTCCTGCGCGTTGCGCGACAGCCGCCGCACCCAGCGACCGAACGCCACCAGCGGCAGCACGATCAACGGAATCGCCGCCAGCACGAAGCCGGACAGGCGCGGACTGGTGATCACCATCATCGACGCCGCGCCGACGAACAGCACGAAATTGCGCAACGCGATCGACACCGACGAGCCGACCGCCGATTTGATCTGCGTGGTGTCGGCGGTCAGGCGCGAAATCAGTTCGCCACTGCGCGCGGAATCGAAGAAGCGCGGCGACAGCGAGGTCAGATGCGCGAACACGTCGCCACGCAGATCGGCGACGATGCGGTCGCCCAATGTCGTCACCAGATAGAAGCGTAGCGCGCTGGCGCCGGCCAGCACCGCGACCACCGCGAGCATCACGCTGAAGTAGCTGTTGATCATCGCGATGCCTTCGGGGCTGAAGCCGAAGTCGATCATGCGACGCACGGCGATGGGCACCACCAGTGTCGTCAACGCAGCGACAATCAGCGCGATCAACGCAAGAAAGGCGCGGCCGCGATAGCGCGCGACATAGGGCGCCAACGCCAGCAGCGGGCGCAGCCCTTTGCG
Organism: Hyphomicrobiales bacterium; assembly: GCA_017305535.1. Taxonomy (GTDB): domain Bacteria; phylum Pseudomonadota; class Alphaproteobacteria; order Rhizobiales; family Xanthobacteraceae; genus 62-47. The sequence continues at coordinate 352,718 of JAFKKN010000004.1, forward strand.
GCGATCGTTCGCCGGCGCTTCCGCGTCGGCCTGGGCATGTGCCACGAAATCGGCCTCGGCGACCGTCTCCATCGGCGTCGGATCGAGCGGCACCGCCGTCGCCTGCCGTTGATCGTTCCGCCGCAATACCGGACTCATCTCGCCTCGCAGTCCCAACCAGATCGCACTTTATAACAGCTCCAGAGAAGCCCAAGCTCCATAGGCCCAGCCACGCCCGCTGGCAAATCGCGCAGGCGCTTGTCTCGGCACCGCGTCTGCGTTATAGAGCGCCGCAAATCCCGTACTTTGATCAATCGCAATGAAGGCGCCGGGCGCGCCAGAGGTATGCCATGAAAGCCGAAATTCACCCGGATTATCATAACATTACGGTCGTTATGACCGACGGGACCGAATACCAGACGCGCTCCACCTGGGGCAAGGCGGGCGACAAGCTGAACCTCGATATCGACCCGAAGTCGCATCCGGCCTGGACCGGCGGCACCCAGCAGCTGCTCGATCGCGGCGGCCGCGTCTCGCGCTTCCAGAAGAAATTCTCCGGGTTCCTCAAGAAGGACTGAGGCTTTCGCCTCGCCACCGGCCGACGCCTGGCAGGCAACCCGCGACGCAACAAAAAGGCCCCGGTTCGCGCCGGGGCCTTTTTGTATGGAATTGGCAGGTTGCGCGAACCGAGCCTATACGTCACGAAGCATTCAGCCTCATCCGTCATGCCCGGCTTTATGCTGGGCATCCACGTCTTAAAGGCATTGCCAGTTCAAAGACGTGGATGGCCGGGACAAAAGGGCGTTCACGCCCGTCTTCGACGGACTGTGCCCGGCCATGCCGAACGTCATTGATCCGACCTCGGTTCTTCGTGCTTCAGCCGGTCTGGCGCTCGAAGGCCGCCCGCAGCCGGTTGAGCTGCGGCGCCAGCGGGTTACCGATTGCGGCAGGGCGCTCCGTGAGCGGCGAATGGATGGTGGCGTCGAGACGGCGCACCTTGGCCTGCAACGTCACCGAGCGCGCAATCAGATCCTGCAACTGCGACGGCAGCTTCTCCAGCATGTCATCCGCGCCGGGTTCGGCCGCAGTGAGCTTCACCTTGGTCTTTTCACGATTGGCCTGGGTCAGCGTCATCTCGCCCTCCTTCACCGCGCGATGCAGAAGAAGCCACGAAGCCAACTGCATCAGCCGCGTCGTCAGGCGCATGCTTTCGGTGGCGTAGGTCAGGCCGACAGGACGATCGAGGGTCTTGGCCTCGGTGCGGCCGGGGCCGTCAAGATAGGCGGCGGTTTCTTCCACGAGGTCCATGCCTTCGCGGAACAAGGTGCCGAACGCTACCGAGTTGGTCAGTCGCTCGCTGAACTGGACGAGACCCGCTTCGCTTTGGGAACGATCCGACATCGCTTAACGCCTCACGCTACTGATTACGTCCATCGTGCCGCTCCGCTTCCATTGGAATGACAGTTCGTTCGTTACACGCATTGCTTAACGCGCGGGTCCGATTCGTTCTGCCACTTCACCGGCGTCTCGCCGAATGATCCAACGCGCGGTCGGCTTATGGTGAACAAATCATTACTCCCGGCGGAACGGGAGTCCAGCCGACGCGTCGGACAAACCGAAATTATGGTTTCCAAGCCGGCGACCGGGAACTTGTCGCGTTTTGACGCAAAAAAAAGCCGCCGAAGACCGGCGGCTTGAAGTGGTTTAACAGGGAGGCGTCAAACAGAGTGGACAGGAGCCACTCGGTGTCCAAACGAGGACAATTTCAGTCATAAACCAGAAGCCTTAACTGATCGTAAATGAATGATTCTGTTTAAGGTTCGTTTGCCATGTCGGCCATTGGCCGATACCGAACCCATGCTCCGCGCAAGCGATGTCCCGCATTGGGTCAATGACCTACGACTTCGAGAACAACCTACGTTTTGAAAAAGCTGTTTGCGGCGTCCTTCGAAGCGCGCTTTTTCGTCATGGCCTGATCGAGCCGTTCGATCTCGGCCTTCAGCAACGCGATGCGCTCGCCGAGTTCATCGACCGACAACAGCGAGAGGTCCTGACCGATTTCGTGGTTCACCTTCTTCCGCGGCTTGTCGTCGTCCTCGCCGGCCATCGCGTGCCTCCCCGTCGTTGCACTTTCTTTCCCGGGACCGATACCCTCTCCGCTTCAAGACGCTATAAGCAGAACCGGTTCCCGCACTGAGAAGAGGACAAATCATGGAAAAGCTGCCCGCGCAAATGACCGTCATCGGCATCAGCAAGCCCGGCGGCCCCGAGGTTTTGCTCCCGGAAACCCGCCCGGTTCCAACACCCGGCCCCGGTGAATTGCTGGTCAAGGTTGCCGCCGCCGGCGTCAACCGGCCCGACGTGGCGCAGCGCTCCGGCAGCTATCCGCCGCCGCCCGGCGCCAGCGACCTGCCCGGCCTCGAGATCGCCGGCGAAGTGGTCGCGGTCGGCCCCGGCGCGACGCGACACAAGATCGGCGACAAGGTGATGTCGCTGGTGGCAGGCGGCGGTTACGCTGAATATTGCATCGCGCCGGATGCGCAGGCGATTACGGTTCCCGATGCGCTATCGATCATCGAGGCCGGCGCCACGCCGGAAACCCTGATGACGGTGTGGCATAACGTGTTCGAACGCGGACAATTGCAGGCGGGCGAAACCATGCTGATCCATGGCGGCTCGTCCGGCATCGGCACCATGGCGATTCAACTGGCGAAGGCGTTCGGTGCCAAGGTCATCGTCACTGTGGGTTCGCAGGACAAGGCCGACGCCTGCCTCAAGCTCGGCGCGGATCACGCCATCAACTACAAGACGCAGGATTTCGTCGCCGTCAGTCGGGAACTTACCGGTGGCAATGGTCCAAACCTCATCATCGACATGGTCGGCGGCGACTACATCGAGAAGAATTACGACGCCGCCGCGATGGACGGACGCATCGTCCAGATCGCATTCCTCGGCGGGCCGAAGGCGACGGTGAACTTCGCCAAGCTGATGACCAAGCGGCTTGTCCACACCGGTTCGACGCTGCGGCCGCGCAGCCCGGCCGATAAAGCCGCGATGGTTGCCGCTATCGAGGCGAAGGTGATGCCGCTGATCCGCGCCGGCAAGGTGAAACCCCTGATCGACAGCACGTTTGCACTGCGCAACGCGGCCGATGCCCATCGCCGGATGGAAACCAGCCAACATGTTGGCAAAATTGTGTTGACGGTGTGACGCGTGAGATCGCGGCTGGAAAGCCTTTGAATTCCCAAGCATCCATGGCATTTATCGCGGCCGGGGGGACGGGCCGATAGCAACGGGGTTTTGATCGGCCTGCGTGGGCGTCTTCCGTGTCCGTTTCGTTGCCTCGCGCAACGCTGTCATTGTCGCGTGGCGCCGTTCAACGTGGAGACTCGAGATTGCGTCCGATCAGGTTTCTTGCGCTGCTGGCGCTCGGCCTCACGCTATGGGTTTCGATGTTGCCCGCCTATGCCGTCGACGCGGTCAGCGTCCGCAGCGACGCAGCCGCCATCGATCTCACCGCGGTTCTCGAACATCAGCATAGCGACACCGATCGCATCCAGGTATCGACCGCGCCCGGTACCGACGGCATCGTGCGCCGCGTCGAAGTGCGCGCGCGCGAAGGCGGACAGAACTGGGTGGTGTTCGCGCTCGCCAACAACACCGACGATCAACTCGATCGCCTGATCGTCGCGCCGCATTATCGCATCGTCTCGTCCGGCCTGCTGTGGCCCGACCTCGGCCTGTCGCGCATCGCGACCATTACGCCGTCGACCGGCGACCGTCCCGAGCGGCAGGAGAATCCCACCGCCGACGTCTTCCGCATCACGCTCGATCCCGGCGCAGTCGTCACCTTCGTCGCCGAACTGCGCACCGACAAGCTGCCGCAGCTCTATCTGTGGGAGCCCGACGCCTACAAGGACAAGGTCAACTCCTTCACGCTGTATCAGGGCATCGTCATCGGCATTTCCGGCCTCTTGGCGCTGGTGCTGACGATCCTGTTCGTGGTGAAGGGCAGCATCATGTTTCCCGCCGCCGCCGCGCTGGCATGGGCGGTGCTGGTCTACATCGGCGTCGATTTCGGTTTCTGGGGCAAGGTGCTGGATATGTCGGCCGGCGCCGAACGCATCTGGCGCGCGTCGGGCGAAGCAATCCTTGCCGCGACGCTGCTGGTGTTCCTGTTCGCCTATCTCAATCTCAACCGCTGGCACGTACGCTATTCGCATATCACGCTGGGCTGGCTCGCCTTCCTCGGTTCCCTCGTGGCACTGGCGCTGTTCGATCCCGCCGTTGCCTCCGGCATTGCCCGTATCTCGCTGGCAATGATCGCGGTTTGTGGTTTCGCGTTGATTGTCTATCTCTCGACCCACGGCTTCGACCGCGCGGTGCTGCTGATCCCGACCTGGTTCCTGCTGGTGGTGTGGGTGATCGCCGCCGGCATGACGGTGGAAGGCAGCGTCACCAACGATATCGTCGGCCCGGCGCTGCTCGGCGGCCTGGTGCTGATCGTAATGCTGATCGGCTTCACGGTGATGCAACACGCCTTCGCCGGCGGCGCGGCCGGCGGCACCGTCTCCGATGTCGAACGCCGCGCGCTGGCGCTGACCGGCTCCGGCGACCTGATCTGGGACTGGGACGTCGCCGCCGACAAGGTATTTACCAGCCCGGAAACCGAAACATTGCTCGGCCTGAAACGCGGCACACTGGAAGACGCCGCCGCCGTCTGGCTCGAGGTGCTGCATCCGCTCGATCAGGATCGCTTCCGCGCCGCGCTCGACAGCGTGCTCGATCAACGCCGCGGGCGACTGGTGCAGGACTTCCGCCTGCGCACCGCCGACGGACATTTCATGTGGTTCTCGCTGAAAGCCCGCCCCGTCGTCGGCTCCGACGGCGAGGTACTCCGCGTGATCGGCACCCTCACCGACGTTACCGACCTCAAGAACGCCGAGGAACGACTGCTGCACGACTCGGTGAACGACAACCTCACCGGCCTGCCGAACCGAAAACTGTTCCTCGATCGCCTCGCCAGCCTGAGCAACCTGTCGAAGTCCGTGCCAGCGATGCGGCCGACCGTGATGGTGATCGACATCGACCGCTTCAAGCAGGTCAACGATTCCGTCGGCGTCGCGGTGGGTGATTCAATTTTGCTGACATTGGCGCGGCGATTGACGCGTATCCTCAAACCGCAGGATACGCTGGCGCGTCTCGGCGGCGACCAGTTCGGCCTGATTCTGATGTCGGAACAGGAATCGCCGCGCATCACCGCTTTCGCCGAAACCATCCGCAAGACCATCCGCGCGCCGATCGCCTTCAACGACCGCGAGATTTTCCTCACCGCCTCGATCGGCCTCGCGCTCAGCGATCCGCAGACCGTGCCGAACGACGAACTGGTGAAGGACGCCGAACTCGCGATGTATCATTCCAAGCGGATCGGCGGGGATCGCATCGACGTCTACAAACCGGCGATGCGCGCGCGCAAGACCGACCGCCTGACGCTGGAATCCGAACTGCGCCGTGCCATCGAGCGCGAGGAAATCACTATCCTCTATCAGCCGATCGTGCGGCTCGAGGATCGCTCCATCGCCGGCTTCGAAGCATTGGCGCGCTGGGACCATCCGAAGCTCGGCCGCATGTCGCCGATCGAATTCATCGGGATTGCCGAACAGAGCGGACTGATCATCGATCTCGGCATGTTCGTGATGGATCAGGCCGCGCGCCAGCTCAGCATCTGGCAGCGCGCGACACGCACGTCCCGCGCACCAATCTTCGTCAGCGTCAACGTCTCGTCACGGCAGTTGCTGCGGCACGACCTGATCCACGACATCCGCACAGTACTGTCGCGCTCCTCGATCACGCGCGGCACGTTGAAGCTGGAATTGACCGAGTCGCTGGTGATGGAAAACCCGGAGCACGCAGCACAGATGCTGCAACGGATCCGCGAACTCGGCGTCGGATTGTCGCTCGACGATTTCGGCACCGGCCATTCATCGCTGGCCTATCTGCAACGCTTCCCGTTCGACACCATCAAGATCGACCAGTCGTTCGTTCGTACCACCAGCCGCGGCACCCGCCCGGTGATCCTGAAATCGATCATCGCGTTGGCCCACGATCTCGGCATGGACGTGGTGGCGGAAGGCGCGGAAACCGATTCCGACGCAGTGGAGCTTTATCAGCTCGGTTGCGAATACGCGCAGGGCTTTGCCTTCGGCGAGCCGATGGACACCGAAGCCGCGATGCGCCTCCTCACCGAGGAACGGCTCGAAGCCACGCATTGAAGCATCGTCGATGACGGCATTGTCATCCGATCAGGAATTCATTTTGCGCGCGGACTAGCCAGCCTGAAAGACGTCGTCCCCGCGCAAGCGGGGACGACATCGTGGGTGGCGATACGTTTTACGATAAACCGCTTTCGAAGCGGACCGTCAGAATGATGGCGCGGGAGCCATCACACTCACGCATGTCCCGCCGCGTTCGACAGCGTGCCGGGATCGATGCCGATCTTGCGCAGCGCGCGGCTGTATTTGTCCTCGGCATCGGTGCCGAACACGAGATCGGAATCCGCCGGGCAATGCAGCCAGCCATTTTCCTGGATTTCGCTTTCAAGCTGGCCCGGCGCCCAGCCGGCATAACCGAGCGCCAGAATGGCATGGCGAGGGCCGGTGCCCGAGGCGATCGCCTTGAGGATGTCCAGCGTCGCGGTGAGGCAGATGTCGTCGTCGATCGGCAGCGTCGCATCCTTGATGAAGAAGTCGCTGGAATGCAGCACGAAACCACGCCCGGTCTCGACCGGGCCGCCCTTCAGCACCTTCATCGATTCCGCGTTTTCCGGCAGCTTGATCTGATCCGCTTCAGGAATGATTTGCAGTTGCACCAGCAACTCAGGAAAATCGATGCTGCCGGCGGGACGATTGACGATAATCCCCATCGCACCTTCGGAGGAATGCGCGCACAGATAGATCACCGACCGTGCGAAGCGCTCATCCTCCATCACCGGCATCGCAACCAACAACTGACCGTCAAGGTATCCGCTGCCGCCTTCGACATCGGGTCCGGCTGACTTCGCACCAGTTGCCTTGCGGAGGCCGATTTTCGATGTTTTGCTCGCGGGATTCATGGCTGCCTGCCCTCGCCTAGCTTCACATCCTGATATTGGGCGCCGTTCCTGTCAATCAAGCGGCGCTCGGCGGATGGATCACACGCAATTCAATGGTTTAGCCGACCGCATCCCTGTAAAGACGTCATATGACCGCAATAGTTCCCTCTCGCCTCGCAATTGGCTTCACCGCATTGCTTCTGACCTGCACGACGTTCACCGGCGCACGCGCGCAGGATGCATCACCGTGGGCGCAGGACGATCATTCGGCGGTACGCCTGTTGGCCGGATCACGCAGCGGCGCGGTCGTCCTCGGTGGCATCGCGTTTCGCCTGCAACCGGGCTGGAAAACCTATTGGCGCACGCCCGGCGATTCCGGTGTGCCGCCACGCTTCGATTTCTCCAAATCGGACAACGTTGAGGCGGTGACGGTGCTGTGGCCGGCGCCGCAGCCTTTTCCTGACGGCGCGGGCGGCACCTCGCTCGGTTACAAGGATCAGGTCGTGCTTCCGTTGCGCATCGCCTTGAAGGCGGCCGACAAACCGGCGGTGCTGCGCATGGCGATCAGCTACGCGGTGTGCGACAAGCTGTGCGTGCCAGTGGAAGCCAATGCCGAACTGCCTTTCGTCAACGTTGCCAGCACCGAGGACAACACGCTCTCCGGCGCGCTCGATCTCGTGCCGAAGCCGGCGAATGTCGGCGATCCCAATCCGCTGACGATTCGCGATGTTCGCCGCGATGGGCCGACGAATGTGATCGTCGACGTCGCAGCGACAAACGCCGACAAACTGCACCTCTATGTCGAAGGTCCGACGCCGGATTGGTCGCTGCCGTTACCGAAGCTGGTCGACCCCGCCACATCCGATCTCAAGCGCTTCACGTTTGCGCTCGACGGATTGCCGTCGGGGGCCAACCCGGACGGCGCGGCGCTGAAGTTCACGCTGGTCGGCGGCAATCGCGCCTACGAATTCAACGTCAATCTGCAATAGCAGGACGTTATTGCCGAATAGCCGACTGGCCGGATCGTTCGCCTCCGAGCAGGCATTTTGCTGCGTCTTGGTTGGCCGCGTATCCAACCGAATCTTAACGAATGGTTGCTAAGCCTGTTTCTCATCGCCGGCTGCCGCGCGTTGAGGATATTGCCTTGGCTGTCATGGAAACCCCGTCCGAACCCTCGACATGGCGCGCCAAGCTGATCGCGCCGTTTCGCGCGGCGCTGGGCGGCTCGTCGGAAACCTCGGTCACCAATCGCCTCGCCGGCACCATCTTCATCATCCGCGTGCTTAGCGCGGCGCTGGCCTATCTCGCGCAGATTCTGCTGGCCCGCTGGATGGGCGGCTCCGACTACGGCATCTATGTCTATGTCTGGATATGGGTGCTGCTGCTTGGCAGCCTGCTCGATTTCGGCATCGCCGTTTCGGCTCAGAAGATCATTCCCGAGTATCGCGCGCGCAACGAGACCGCGCTGCTGCGCGGCTTCCTCTCCGGCGGCCGCTGGCTGACGCTTGCGACTTCCAGCATCGCCGCTCTCCTGCTCGCCGGCGTCGTCACACTGCTCACGCCCTGGCTTGACCCCGCCAGCGTCATACCGCTCTACATCGGCTGCTTGACGCTGCCGGCCTTTGTCGTCGCCAATACGCAGGACGGCATCGCGCGCTCCTACGACTGGATGCGCCTCGGCCTGATGCCGCAGTTCATCATCCGCCAGGCGCTCATTATCGGCTTCACCGCCGGCGCGGTGGTGCTCGGCGTCGGTCTCGACGCCACCGCCGCGATGCTGGCCAGCGCCGCCGCGGTGTGGGTCGCGATGACCGGGCAGATGATCGTGCTCAATCGCCGCATCGGCACTGTCGTGGAGCCCGGCCCGAAGGTCTACGATCCGCGCGGCTGGCTCGCGATATCGTTGCCGATCCTGCTGGTCGAGGGCTTCTATCTGCTCTTGACCTACACCGACGTGCTGATGCTGCAACAGTTTCGCTCATCGGAAGAAGTCGGCATCTATTTCGCCGTGGTGAAGACGCTGGCGCTGGTGTCGTTCATCCACTACGCGATGTCGGCAACCACCGCGCATCGTTTCACCGAATACCACGCCGCCGGAGACCACAAGCGGCTCGCGGCTTACGTCGCCTATGCGATCAAATGGACGTTCTGGCCCTCGCTGGCCGCGACCGCAGCACTGCTGGCGATGGGCAAGCCGCTGCTGTGGCTGTTTGGGCCGCAATTCGTCGACGGCTACGGCATCATGTTCGTCGCCGCCATCGGCCTCGTGGTGCGCGCGGCGATCGGCCCGGTGGAACGGCTGCTCAACATGGTCGGGCAGCAGAACATCTGCGCATTGGCCTATGCACTGTCGTTCGCGATGAATCTTGGATTGTGCATCGCGTTGATCCCGCATTTCGGCGGCTATGGCGCGGCGGCCGCGACCTCGATCGCGCTGACATTCGAGACGGTGCTGCTGTTCTGGATCGTCCGCCGCCGTCTCGGCCTGCATGTTCTGGCGTTCGGGAAGCGGGACGCATAAGTAGAAACCAACATGACCGTCATGGCCGGATTTATTCCGGCCATCCACGTCTTTTCCGTTATGACAATCGCAAAGACGTGGATGCCCGGGACAAGCCCGGGCATGACGAATTAAGCGAGTCTCTTTCAAAAGACGTTTCTCTTTACGCCGCCGTCCAGCCGCCATCCATGGAGAGGTTCGCGCCGGTGATCTGGCTGGCGTCGTCGCTGCACAGATAGACCGCGAGCGCGGCGACCTGTTCCGACGTGACGAACTCCTTGGTCGGCTGCGCATCCAACAGTACGTCGTTGATGACCTGCTCCTTGGTCATGTTGCGCGCCTTCATGGTATCGGGAATCTGTTTCTCCACCAGCGGCGTCCAGACATAACCGGGGCTGATGCAGTTGCAGGTGATCTTGTGAGTCGCGACTTCCAGCGCCACCGTCTTGGTCAGGCCTGCGATACCGTGTTTGGCCGACACATAAGCCGACTTGAACGGCGAGGCCACCAGCGAGTGCGCCGACGCCGTGTTGATGATGCGTCCCCAGCCGCGCTTCTTCATGCCCGGCACCGCGGCGCGGATGCCGTGGAACGCCGACGAGAGATTGATGGCGATGATCGCATCCCACTTTTCGATCGGAAAATCCTCGATCGGCGACACGAACTGAATGCCGGCATTGTTCACCAGCACGTCGACCGAGCCGAACGTTTTCTCGCCAAGCGCGACCATCTCGGCGATCTCCGCCGGCTTGGTCATGTCGGCCGGCGAATGCACCGCCTTGACCTTGAAGTCGGCTTCGATGCTGGAACGCTCCTTCTCGATGTCTTCCGGCTTGCCCATGCCGTTGAGGACGATATTGGCGCCGACTTTCGCCATCGCCCGCGCGTAAGCGAGCCCGATACCGCTGGTCGAACCGGTAATCACTGCGGTCTTGCCTGTCAAAATACCCATGTCATGCGCTCCTGTTTGAGTCCTTGATCGACGGCGGGCACTGCGCGGCGACACGATCTTCTTCCGCGGTGAGATCGTAGGTCACCATGGTCTCGCCGTTCTGCGGTTGCTCCAGCCAATTCTTGTGACGCATCGACTTGTCGACATCTTGCTCACCAGACGACCAGTGCTCCAGCATGTTGAGGCGGGAGAAGTCGTAATCCTTCGACGAGCCATGATAGTTCTTCTGGCGGTAGATCAGGTGCACCACCGTGACGGTGTTCTCCTTCGCCGCCTCCTTGAGATACTTGACCGAAGGATCGTCCTTCAGGTTGTCCGGCAGTTTCGAAATCAGATCGCGCACCGCCTTGCGCGCGTTGTGGATCTTCTTGTTCTGGTCGGTGTTCAGCCGGGTGCGGCTGGAATAGCGGATATCCTTCTCGCGCTCGGCGGCTTCCTGCATCGTGGTCGGCAACGGTCCTCGCGCGCTGAACAGGTCCGCCTGGAAGATCAGAAGATTGGCCTTGGTCTCCTGATCGAGCACGTAGTCGAGCGGCGTATTCGACGCCACGCCGCCGTCCCAGTAATGTTCGCCATCGATCTCGATCGCGGGAAAGCCGGGCGGCAACGCACCCGACGCCATGATGTGTTCGGGAACGATGGTCTGAAACTTGTTATCGAAATAGACGAAATTTCCGGTCGCCACATTGACGGCGCCGACACTCAACCGCGTCACACCGGAGTTGATGCGATCGAAATCCACCAGCCGTTCCAGCGTGGCGCGCAGCGGCGACGTATCGTAATAACTCAACCCTTCCGGATTGGAGGTCGGCCAAAATTGCGTTGGCGGAATCCGTGGCATGAAGAAGCCGGGCACGCCGAACGCTGCGATCATCGCCGCGCTTCCTTCGTTGAACAGCGAGCGCGCGCAATCGTTCGGTGGTTCCACCTGCCACGGCACGGGCGCGGAGACGAGTTGCCAGAACTCTTCCAGCCGCTCGACGCGCTTCTCGCGCGGATTGCCGGCAATGATCGCCGCATTGATCGCGCCGATGGAAATGCCGGCGACCCATTGTGGTTCGAAATCGTGCCGACACAGCGCCTGATAGGCGCCGGCCTGATAGGCGCCGAGCGCGCCGCCGCCTTGCAGTACCAGCACGCGCCGCGCCTGCGCAGGAATCGCGGATTTTGAAATATCGGACATAAGCATGGATGACGTCGGAATGATCGGAAATTCAGGCGGCACCGTGGCGGTTGAAATCCGCGCCGTCAATCGACGAAATCGCGTGCGCCGTCACACTCTAGTCATCACATGACGCGGATGTCATCGCGCGGCGACTGGCTTCTCGTCGGGCGCGGCCAGAATCAATGCCCAGAACACCTTATACTTGGTGCCCGGCGCGTAGGTCGCCGCGATACCGAGCCGGGTCACGCCCTTGTGCAGCATGTTGGCGCGATGCGGCGGCGAATCGCGCCAGCCCGAAAAAGCTTCGGCGAGGGTATGATAACCCGCCGAGATGTTCTCCACGGCCACCGTTGCCGGATAACCCGCCGCATTGAGGCGCTTGCCGAGCGCGCCCGCGACGTCGTGATCGAGCTTGTTGCGCCGGGCCATGGCCATCGCCTGGGTCTCGGCCGCCTTCATCAGTTCGGGATCGACCGTGACCGCGCCGAGGCCATTGTTCTGCCGGTAGCCGGAAATCATCGAGGCTGCGACACCGGCGTCGACCTTGGCGCCGCCATGCGCCATGCTGAGGTAGAAGGCAGGTTGTTCGGGCGTCTGCTCGACGGTGGTGCCGCAGCCGCCCAAGACCAGAAGGCTGCCCAAGACCGCCACAACGCGCTTCATGCCCGAATCCCCACAACTGCCATGCAACCGTTGTTGCACATCAACCGTGGCTGAAAGGTGAACAGTCTCGGCTTTTCGCGAGGGCGCGGCTCAATCCGCGAAAATACGAAACCGTCGGGGATGCAGTTCGACCGTTTCGCCGGTTCTGAGCGCATGATCGCGCGGCGTGTCGATCTCGATCAACGTCTCGTTGCCGCCGGCGCAGACCGCGATGTCGGCGCGCTGGATCGCGCCGAACGAGCGCACATGGCGTACCGCGCCGCGCAGGCCGATGCTTTCGGAGCCGACCTGCATGTCATGGCGGCGCACGTACAGTTTCGACGGGCCGCCGACATTGGGCGCCGTGATGTTCAACGGCTGATCACCGATCCAGACACGGCCTTCGGCGACATTCACCGGCAACACTACGGACTCGCCGATGAAACCATGGACGAACGCGGTCGCGGGGTAGTCATAGACCTCGCCCGGCGTGCCGACCTGCTCGATCTTGCCCTTGTCCATCACCACGACACGGTTGGCGACTTCCAGCGCCTCCTCCTGATCGTGAGTGACGAACACCGACGTGACGTTGATCTCCTCGTGCAGCGAGCGCAGCCAGCGGCGCAACTCCTTGCGCACCTTGGCGTCGAGCGCACCAAACGGCTCGTCCAGCAGCAGGATGCGCGGCTCGGTCGCGAGCGCACGCGCCAACGCGATACGTTGCCGCTGACCGCCGGACAACTGACCTGGATAGCGGTCGGCGAGCCAATCCAGTTGCACCAGATCGAGCAGTTCCTTGACACGGGCGCGAATGCTGGCCTCGTCCTTGCGAATGGCGCGCGGCTTCACGCGCAGTCCGAACGCGACGTTTTCGAACACCGTCATGTGGCGGAACAAGGCATAGTGCTGGAACACGAAGCCGACCTGACGCTCGCCGGCGCCGCGCTTGAGCGCGTTCTCGCCATCGAACGACACATCGCCGCCATCCGGCCAGTCGAGGCCCGCGATGATCCGCAGCAGCGTGGTCTTACCCGAGCCCGACGGGCCGAGCAGCGCCAGCAATTCGCCGTCGGCGATTTTCAGATCGACGCCGTCGAGCGCGGCGAACGCGCCGAAATTCTTGGTGATGTTGGTCAGTTCAATTGTCACGTACTTGTCGCCCTTCGTCGAGATGTCGCTCGAGTATCGTCTTCGCGATGAGCGTGATCAGCGCCAGCAACGCCAGCAGCGAGGCGACCGCGAACGCAGGCACGAACTGATACTCATTGTAGAGAATTTCGACCAACAACGGCATCGTGTTGGTTTCTCCGCGAATGTGGCCGGACACCACCGACACCGCGCCGAACTCACCCATGGCGCGCGCGTTGCAGAGCAGCACGCCATAGAGCACGCCCCACTTGATATTCGGCAAAGTGACACGGAAGAAAGTCTGCAACCCCGACGCACCGAGCGAGAGCGCGGCTTCCTCTTCCAGCGTGCCCTGCTCCTGCATCAGCGGGATCAGCGCGCGGGAGACGAAGGGAAACGTCACGAACGTCGTCGCCAGCGCGATGCCCGGCACCGCGAACAGGATCTGGATGTTGTGGCTTTGCAGCCATGCGCCGAAATACCCCTGCGCGCCGAACAGCAGCACGAAGACAAGGCCGGAAATCACAGGACTGACGGAGAACGGCAAATCGATCAGCGTGATCAGAAGCGTCTTGCCGGGGAATTCGAACTTGGCGACAGCCCATGCCGCGATCAGCCCGAACACCAGATTGAGGCCGACCGAAATCGCCGCCACCGCCAGCGTCAGCTTGATCGCCGCCAATGCTTCAGGCTCGGCCAGCGCCGCGAGATAGGCACCAACGCCGTGCGTCAACGCCTGCGCGAACACGATGACCAGCGGCAGCACCACGAATACCGTGAGGAACAACATCGTCAGACCGATGACGACGACGCGCGCCAGCCACGGCTCGCCGCGCGCCCCGCCTCGCTCCGAATACAATGCAATCGCGCTCTCGGACATCGCAGCTCTCCTAATGAACCGGGATGCGGGTTTGCGCCCAATACTGCAGGCGATTGACGACGAGAATGATCAGGAACGCCACGATCAGCATCACTACGGCAATAGCCGTGGCATCAGCATAGCGGAATTCCGACAGCCGGATCACGATCAACAGCGGCGCGATCTCCGAGACATTCGGCAGGTTGCCAGCGATGAAGATCACCGAGCCGTATTCGCCGACGGCCCGGGCGAACGCCAGCGCGAAGCCGGTGAGCAGCGCCGGGATCAGGCTCGGCAAAATCACCCGCCAGATGGTCTGCCAGCGGTTGGCGCCAAGGCTTGCCGCCGCTTCCTCGATTTCGGGATCGAGATCGATCAGCACCGGCTGCACCGTGCGCACCACGAACGGAATGCCGATAAAGATCATCGCGATGAAGATGCCGAGCGGTGTGAACGCCACCTTGATGCCGAGTTCGGCGAGCGGCGCACCCAGCCACCCCTTCTGCGCGAACAGCGAGGTGAGCGCGATGCCAGCCACCGCCGTCGGCAACGCGAACGGAATATCGACGATGGCATCGAAGATGCGCCGGCCCGGAAAGCGATAGCGCACCAGCGCCCAGACCACGATACTGCCCATCACCAGATTGACCAGCGCCGCCCCGAAAGCGAGCCCGAACGAGATCTTCAACGCGTTCAGCGTGCGACGGCTGGTGACGATGTTGGCGAACTCGGCGAAACTGAGCTCGAAGGTTTTGAGAAACAGTCCGGCCAGCGGGATCAGGATGATGACCGACAGCCATGTCAGCGTCAGCCCCATGGTGAGGCCGAACCCCGGCAAGGTGTTTCGTCGTCCCGATCCTGCTGTCACGACACCGCTCCCCCGCATCACGATCAATCCTTGTAGATCTGATCGAACACGCCGCCGTCCGCGAAGTGAGTCTTCTGTGCCTTGGTCCAGCCGCCGAACACATCGTCGATCTTGAACAGCTCGACCTTGGGAAACGCCTCGGCATATTTCCTGGCGATCTCGGGATCGGTCGGGCGGTAGTAGTTACGGCCGGCGATATCCTGCGCTTCCTTGGTGTACCAGTATTTCAGATAAGCCTCGGCGACGGCGCGGGTTCCCTTTTTGTCGACGACCTTGTCGACGACGGTGACCGGCGGTTCCGCCAGAACGGAAACCGACGGCACCACGATCTCGAACTTGTCGTTGCCGAATTCCTTCAGCGCCAGAAAGGCTTCGTTCTCCCACGCCAGCAGCACGTCACCGACGCCGCGCTCGACGAAGGTGACCGTCGAGCCGCGCGCTCCGGTGTCGAGCACCGGAACGTTCTTGTAGATATCGCCGACGAACTTTTTGACCTTGTCCTCGCTGCCAAATTTCTTTTCCGCGTAGCCCCACGCGGCGAGGTAGTTCCAGCGCGCGCCGCCGGAGGTTTTCGGGTTCGGCGTGATCACGCTGACGCCGGACTTCACCAGGTCGTCCCAATCCTTGATCTTCTTCGGGTTGCCCTTGCGCACCAGGAACACGATGGTCGAGGTGTAAGGCGAGGAGTTTTGCGGCAAGCGCTTCTGCCAATCGGTCGCGATCAATCCCTTGTTGGCGATGGCGTCGATGTCATAGGCCAGCGCCAAGGTCACGATATCGGCCTGCAAGCCGTCGATCACCGAACGCGCCTGCGATCCCGAGCCGCCATGCGACTGCTTGATCTCGACGCTCTTGCCGGTTTCCTTCTGATACGCGGCGATGAACGCCTTGTTGAAATCGACATAGAGTTCGCGCGTCGGGTCATACGACACGTTCAACAACGACACATCCGCCGCGCGAGACGGCGTGACCCATAACGACGACGGGCTTGCCAACAACAACGAAGCAGCGGTCAGGAATGCACGACGATGCATTGTCGATCTCCACTTGTCCGGAGCAAAATTGCCACGCGGAACGCTTCGACAAAGCTGTTGAATTGCGCGCTTTAAGTCAACGAAACCGCATTTCAATGTTTGTCGCGTCGCAGCGACAATTTGCTACGAAGTCTTCATGGTGTGGATGCCGCATTCCGTCTTGCCTCGTCCACGCCAGCGGCCGGCGCGCGAATCTTCATCGGCGGTAGCGCGCGACGTGCACGGCATGCAACCGACCGAACGGAAGCCGGAGGCCGCCAGCGGATGCGCCGGCAACTTCGCCAGCGCATAGATCGCCGCGATATCTTCGGCCGAAACATTGGCGAGCGGATTGAATTTCAATCGCGCGCCGTCATCCTCGACGACAGGAATGATCGCGCGCGCGCCGCCTTGGAATCGCTTGCGGCCATTGATCCACGCCTTGAACGGCAACAGCGCGCGCTTCAACGGCTCGACCTTGCGGATGCGGCAGCAGGCGTCGGGATCGGAAAACCACAATTCATCATCAGGATCGTGCTGCGCCAAATCGTCCGCAAGCGGCCGGATCGAACGAACGTCGCGCAAGCCCAGTGTCGCAATCAGCGTGTCGCGATAGGCCAGCGTTTCCGCGAACAGCCAGCCGGTATCGAGAAACACAACCGGGATCGCCGGATCGACGTCGGCCACCACCTTCAACAGCGCCGCGGATTCGGTACCGAACGACGAGACCACCGCGAGTTGTTCGCGGCCCACCGCGTTCAGCGCAGCTTCAACGATTTGCGCTGGCGATGCGTGCGACAGGTCGCGGTCGAGCCGTGATGCGGTGACTGCAACAGTTTCCGTATCTTCCGACATCATCGTCATTCGGCCGCCATCAACAGGTTAGGATGTTTGTGCGCCAGCACAGAGGCGTGCCACGGCGCGGAATGCGCGACGACATCGCCAATCACCAGAATTGCGGGACCGCCATCGACTTGCGTGGCGAGCTCCGGCAGATCGTCGAGCACACCGACAGCGGCGCGCGAATCCGGCCGCGTGACCCGCGCGAACACGCCGACCGGCGTATGCGGCGAGCGTCCGGCGGCGAGCAGCCCGGCCCGCACCGCGGGCGCGGCGGTCATGCCCATGTAGACCACGACGGTCATTTCCAGATCGGTCAGCGCCGACCAATCGACATCGGCCGCGTCAGCCGCCTTGTGCGCGGTGAGGAAGGTGACCCGCCGGGCTTCATGGCGATAGGTCAGCGGCACTTCGAACTCGGCGGCTGCGCCGAGCGCGGCGGTGATGCCGGGCACCACCGTATACGCAACACCGGCATCGCGCAGCGCATTGACCTCCTCGCCACCACGGCCAAACACATAGCCATCGCCGCCCTTCAGCCGCACCGCGCGGCGGCCTTCACGCGCGGCGTCGATCAGCAGACGATTGACTGCCTCTTGCCCGATACCGGGCTTGCCGATCCTGCGGCCGACCGGCACGCGCACGGCATCGCGACGAATGCGGTCGAGAATTTCCGGCGAGACCAATTCGTCGTAAAATACCACGTCGGCATCCTGCAACGCGCGCAGCGCCTTCACCGTGAGCAAATCAGGATCGCCCGGCCCGGCGCCGACCAGCGTGACATGACCTTCGACGCCGTTTCGCGTCACGCCGGCAAATGCTGATGGATCGGAGATCGCGCGCAATGCAGCTTCCGCTTCATCGCGACGTCCCGCCAGCACCGCCGCGCCGATCGGCCCATCGACCACGCGCTCCCAAAATCGACGACGCGATGCGAATTCCGGCAAGCGCGCGTGAATCGTCTTGCGCCAGTTTCCGATGAACGCCGCGAGATCGCCGATCCGCGACGGCAGCAACGCCTCGATGCGTTCGCGCACACGGCGTGCCACCACCGGCGACGCGCCGCCGGTGCCGATCGCGACTACCACATCGCCGCGATCGACGATCGCGGGAAAGATGAAACTCGAATGCGCGAGATCGTCCATCACATTGACCGGCACACCCAGCGCACACGCGCGCGCCGCAACGGCAAGTCCAACATCACCGGCACCCGCGCACAGCACCGCGATGACGCCGCTGAGATCGATCTGGGTCGGGTCTTGCGTCTCGAAGGTGATGCGCTCGGCCGCCACGGCATCGAGCCCGGCGAGATCATAATCGCCATCGGTCGCATGCCAACGCACCTGCGCCTGCGCTGCCAATAAAATGCGCAGCTTGGCGCGCGCCAGTTCGCCGCCACCCACCAGCAGCACGGGACCGCGCCGCACGTCGAGAAAAACCGGAAGCCACTTCATCACAAACTCCCAACCCGCGAACTTCAGGGTTGACTAGAATTATTTTCTGTATATTCCTCTTATACAGGACGTAAACAGAAAAATTTTACTTCTACAGCGCCCTGGCAAAACAGAATTCCTTGCTACGAATTTCAGGCGCCACGCATGCAACGTCCTTCACCTGTTCCGCCGAGCCGGAAACCGCTGTCGTCCCCGGCTCTCGTTTCCAGCAATGCACAACTCGCGCCAGACCCGGATGGCGGTCCGCCGGGCCCGTCGATGGATCGGCTCGACCAACTGGAAGCGCAGAGCATCTACATTTTCCGCGAGGCCTTCGCGCGGCTGAAGAAGCTGGCGCTGCTGTGGTCGCTCGGCAAAGATTCCAACGTGATGATCTGGCTGGCGCGCAAAGCGTTCTTCGGCCGCGTGCCGTTCCCGGCGCTGCACGTCGACACCGGCAAGAAATTTCCGGAGATGTATGCGTTCCGCGATCACTACGGCAAAGAGTGGGAGCTCGATCTGCGCATCGAGCCCTGCCCGCCGATCGACACGGTCGATCCGACCTTGCCGCCGGCGGCGCGATCAGCCGCACGCAAGACCGAAGGTTTGAAACTCGCGCTCGCGAAGTACGGCTTCGACGGACTGATCGCCGGCATCCGCCGCGATGAGGAAGCGACGCGCGCGAAAGAGCGCGTGTTCTCGCCGCGCGGCACTGAGGGCGGCTGGGACGTGCGCGATCAGCCGCCGGAGTTCTGGGATCACTTCAATGCCTCGCCGCCGCCCGGCGCGCATCTGCGCATTCACCCGATCCTGCATTGGACCGAGGCTGACATCTGGGCCTACACCCAGCGCGAGAACATCCCGATCATTCCGCTGTATCTCGCGAAGGACGGCAAGCGTTATCGCTCGCTCGGCGATGCCGACATCACCTTCCCGGTGGAATCCAACGCCGCCAGCATCGCCGAAATTCTCGTCGAGCTGGCCGAGACGAAAGTGCCGGAACGCTCCGGCCGCGCGCTGGATCACGAAACCGAAGATGCGTTCGAGCGGCTTCGCGTCGCCGGCTATCTCTAACTCTCACGACAATCGAGTCCTGCCATGAACATGATCGTCGCCAATCGTCCCGTCGCACCTGCTGCAACGTCCTCGCGTCCGCTGGTGCGCATCGTCATCGTCGGCCATGTCGACCACGGCAAATCGACCCTGATCGGCCGTCTGCTGCATGAAACCGGCAGCCTGCCGGACGGCAAGTTCGAAACCCTGAAGGCCGTCAGCGAACGGCGCGGCATGCCGTTCGAATGGTCGTTCCTGCTCGACTCGCTGCAAACCGAACGTGACCAGGGCATCACCATCGACACCACGCAGATCGGGTTCCGCACGCCGCATCGCGACGTGGTGCTGATCGACGCGCCCGGCCATGCCGAATTTTTGCGCAACATGATTACAGGTGCGGCACAGGCCGACGCGGCGCTGCTGCTGATCGACGCGTTCGAAGGCGTGCGCGACCAGACCCGCCGCCACGGCTACCTGCTGCATCTGCTCGGCGTGAAGCAGGTCGCGGTGATCGTCAACAAGATGGACCGCGTCGACTTCGGCCGGCAGCGCTTCCAGGCCATCAGCGACGAAATCTCGGCGCATCTCACCGGCCTCGGCGTGACGCCGACCGCGATCATCCCGATTTCGGCGCGCGAAGGCGACGGCGTCGGCACGGCCTCACAGCGACTCGATTGGCACGACGGGCCGACCGTGATCAGCGCGATCGATCAATTCGAGCCGGCGCGCGCGCTGGAGCAATTGCCGCTGCGCTTGCCGGTGCAGGCGATCTACAAATTCGATGACCGCCGCATCGTCGCCGGCCGTATCGAGTCCGGTCATCTCGCAAGCGGCGACGAGATCGTCATCATGCCGGCCGGCAAGATCGCGAAAATCCGCTCGGTCGAAAGCTGGCCCACGACATCGCTCAGGGAGCGTCATCATGCCGGCCACGCCGTCGGCATCACGCTGGATCGCGAACTGTTTCTGGAGCGCGGCGACATCATCGGCCATGCTAACAGCGCACCGCGCGCCACGAAGCGCCTTCGCGCGCGCATCTTCTGGCTGCATGATGAGCCGCTCGTGGCAGGCGCCGCCATTCTGGTGCGGCTCGGCACCAAGGAAAGCCGCGCCACCGTCGCCGCCATCGACAAGGCCGTCGATCCCGGCGAACTCTCGAATGACACGAGCGCCGCGATCGCGCGCAATCACGTCGGCGAAATCGATATCGCGCTGGCGCAACCGGTGGCGTCGGACATTCACACCGACAATCCGCATACCGGCCGCCTCGTCATCGAGGTCAACGGACGCATCGCCGGCGGCGGACTGGTGATCGGCATCGACGCCGCGCACCGCGCCACGCCGATCGATATCGTACCGGTGGAATCCGCGTTGCAGCCGGACGAGCGCGCGGCGCGTTATCACCATCGCGGCGCGGTGCTGTGGTTCACTGGCCTGCCCGGCGCCGGCAAATCGACCTTGGCGCGCGCGCTGGAGCGGCGGCTGTTTCAAACCGGCGGCTCGCCGGTATTGCTTGATGGAGATACGCTGCGCGCCGGCCTCAACGGCGATCTCGGCTTCTCGGCAAAGGATCGCAGCGAGAATATCCGCCGCCTCGCCGAAGTCGCGGCGCATCTCGCGCGTAATGGTCACATCGCCATCGTCGCGGCCGTCTCGCCATCGACGGAAGATCGCGCGGCGGCGCGGCGCATCGCCGGCGACCTGTTCCGCGAAATCTATATCGCGACACCGGCCGAGGTCTGCGAGAGCCGCGATCCCAAGGGCCATTACGCCAAGGCCCGCGCCGGCAATCTCACCGGCTTCACCGGCATCGGCAATGACTACGAGGCGCCGCACGCGAGTGAGCTGACCATCGACACGTCACACCGCGCCATCGCGGACGCAACCGGCGACATCACCCGCATGCTGGCACGCACCGGCGTGCTGGTCGACACCGTCGCCGACCTCGCGGCGTCGTAACGATCTGACTTCGTCAGATCCACAAACTCACCGTCGTCCCCGCGAAGGCGGATAGCGACGCACTACGCGCTAGTCCTTATTTACGCGACATCTCAGCCGTCATGGCCGGGCTTGTCCCGGCCATCCACGTTCTTCATGTTGAATCTCCGCAAAGACGTGGATGGCCGGAATAAATCCGGCCATGACGACGGAGAGGTCTCCGTCCGCGCAGGGACGACGATGTTCGGGTTGCAACTCCGCGCTTAGCAAATTCCCGCCGAGCCACTGAAACCCCGCCTCTTCCCACCCCGGAGCTTGATACCACCACCCCCGGCTTGGACCTTCGGAGGGGCCTTCTCATGGGGGCGGGGGGGCGCTAAAAGGGGCGCTTAACCCGCCTCGGCATGGGCTTTTCGCGGCGTTTTGCGCCAAATATCCGCCTTTTGCCGCCGTTCTCGTGAGAAATCCCATTATGAACCGTATCGACGCCCACGGACTGAAGATCGCCCCCGTCCTCCACGATTTCATCGCCAAGGAAGCCGCGCCCGGCACGGGTGTATCCGCCGATGCGTTCTGGGCGGGACTCGCCGGCATCGTCCGCGATCTCGGGCCGAAGAACCGCGAGTTGCTCGCGGTGCGCGATACGCTGCAAGCCAAGATCGACGACTGGCATCGCGCCCACAAGGGCAAGGCGTTCGACATCGACGCCTACACCGCCTTCCTCAAGGAGATCGGCTACCTGCGTCCCGAGCCGGCGACGCAACAGGTCGAGACCGCCAATGTCGACGAGGAAATCGGCAAGATCTGCGGCCCGCAACTGGTGGTGCCGCTGACCAACGCACGCTACGCGCTCAACGCCGCCAACGCGCGCTGGGGCAGCCTGTACGATGCGTTCTACGGCACCGACGCCATCCCGCACGATCCGAGCGATACGGCCAAGGGCTACAGCAAGGCGCGCGGCGACAAGGTGATCGCCAAGGCCAAGGCATTCCTCGACGAGGCCGCGCCGCTCGCTTCCGGCAGCCATGCCGATGTTACCGGCTACAGCGTCGCGAACGGCGCGCTTGTGGCGAAGACCGCCAAGGGCGACGTCGCGCTGAAGAACCCGAAGCAGTTCGCCGGCTACCGCGGCGATGCCGCCAATCCGCAGGCCGTGCTGCTGGTCAATAACGGCCTGCACATCGAGATCGTCATCGACCGCAACTCTCCGATCGGCAAGGACGACGCTGCCGGCGTCGCCGACGTGATCATGGAAGCCGCCGTCTCCACCATTCTCGACATGGAAGACTCGGTCGCCGCCGTCGATGCCGAGGACAAGGTGCTGGTCTATCGCAATACGCTCGGCCTGATGAGGGGCACGCTCGAAGACACCTTCGAGAAGGGCGGCAAGACCATGACGCGCGCGCTCAACGCCGACCGCGTCTACACCGGCCCCGACGGCAAGGATGTCAAGCTGCATGGTCGCAGCCTGCTGCTGATGCGCAACGTCGGCCATCACATGTTCACCGACGCCGTGCTCGATGCCGACGGCAACGAGATTCCGGAGAACCTGCTCGACGCCGCCGTCACCGGTCTGCTCGGGATGCACGACCTCAAGGGCAACGGCAAGGCGCGCAACAGCCGCACCGGCTCGATCTACATCGTCAAGCCGAAGATGCACGGGCCGGATGAAGTGAAGTTCGCCTGCGACGTGTTCGGCCGTGTCGAGCAGATGCTCGGCCTGCCCGCCAACACCATGAAGATCGGCATCATGGACGAGGAGCGCCGCACCACGGTGAACCTCAAGGCCTGCATCCAGAATGCGTCGGAACGCATCATGTTCATCAACACCGGCTTCCTCGACCGCACCGGCGACGAGATTCATACCTCGATGGAAGCCGGCCCGATGATCCGCAAGAACGACATGAAGGCACAGCCGTGGATTAAGGCCTACGAAGACTGGAACGTCGACATGGGCCTGCTCGACGGCCTGCCCGGTCACGCGCAAGTCGGCAAGGGCATGTGGGCCGCGCCCGACAAGATGGCCGACATGCTCGTGCAAAAGATCGGCCACCCGAAGGCCGGCGCGACCACTGCGTGGGTGCCCTCGCCGACCGCCGCGACCCTGCACGCACTGCATTATCATCAGGTCGACGTGCATGCGCGTCAGGCCGAACTGAAGAAGGGCGGCCAGCGCGCCAAGCTGTCCGACATCCTCACCATTCCGGTGTCGCAGTCGAATTGGGCGCCGGACGACGTGCGGCAGGAGATCGACAACAACTGTCAGGGCATTCTGGGTTACGTCGTGCGCTGGATCGATCAGGGCGTCGGCTGCTCCAAGGTGCCGGACATTCATGACGTCGGCCTGATGGAAGACCGCGCGACCCTGCGCATCTCCAGCCAGCATCTCGCCAACTGGCTGCAACATGGCGTCGTCACCCGCGATCAGGTGATGGATTCGCTCAAGCGCATGGCGGTCGTCGTCGACAAGCAGAACGCGGGCGACGCGCTCTACAAGCCGATGGCACCGAAGTTCGACGGCGTTGCCTTCCAGGCCGCGTGCGATCTGGTATTCAAGGGCCGCGAGCAGCCGAACGGCTACACGGAGTTCATCCTGACCGCGCGCCGCCGCGAAGCCAAGGCGGCGGGCTGATTAGCAGCACCGTTTGATCATCAAAAGCCCCGGCTAGCGCCGGGGCTTTTTTGTTGCCGGTGTTTTCTCGGATCGTCATGGCTAGGCATAGCTTCGCTCGCCTATGTCCCGGCCATCCAAGTACTCATCAAGCTAAGCTATCGAAGACGTGGATGCCCGGGACAAGCCCGGGCATGACGATCTCTTGCAAACCTATCGTTCGTCATTGCGAGCAAAGCGAAGCAACCCAGAAAACCATGAAGCAAGAGCTGGATTGCTTCGTCGCTTACGCTCCTCGCAACGGCGACCAGCTAAAACACCGCGAGATATTTCAGCAGCGACACGATGCCGATGATGATGACGATGACGCGCGCGATCTGCTTGGCGCGTCCGTCGATCGGCAGCATGCCGATGAGATAGAGCACAAGGATAACGACAAGAAAGGTAATCAGAATACCGATCAGCATGAAGGCACCTTCAGGTCATGGAATAACTGCGTCGAGGCGATCATCCGCAACGTTTGCCGTGCGGATGACGTGACGAACCAACGCGCGTGACCGAAACGGGTTCCAACGACCGGAACTGCGAACAACTTCCAGCAATGTCTGCTGAACGAGCAACGCTGTTCGTTCGTGCGTCGCTACTCCGACGCCACGATCGGCCCACGCGCGTAGCGCGCGATCACCGCAGGCGATGCCGGCGAGAAGTTCAACGACGCGCCGCGACGATCCTTGGCACCGGCGACGACAAGGCCGTCTTCGCCAGCAACGATGTCGCCCTTGCGCAAGGTCGGATCGTTCTTGATGTCGACCTTGGCGAGGCCGAACGTATCCTTGCCGTTGCAGGTGCAGCCGGAGACGATTTCATTACGATAGCGGAAGGCGTTCGGCATCGACGCGTAGCTCTTGCCGCTCTCGGCCGCCGCATGATCGATGCTGGAGCCGTAAAATACCCTGGTCTCGCTGGCGGGACAGAGTTCGTTACACGAGGTCGCGCGGCTTTGCCCTGCGGGCGATGCCAGCGGGAAATAGCGACCGTCGCAAGTCCGCACGCAGAATGCCTGTCGTCCGCCGCCGGAAGCCGAGCGCTGGCGATGCGCTGACGGCGGTCCCGCCTCGCCGCTTCCGAACGGGAAGAACGACGGCGGCGGCGACGGCTGGCCCATCATGCCGCCGAACAACGTCGAGAAGAAATCATTGGCCCGTACCGGACCCACTGCCAAGGTGGACGCAACGAGAATGGTCGCAACGATCGTACCGCGAACCGTCGACCTGCTGGCAGGTGTGCTCATGACGTACTCCACGCTTGATCCTTGAACGGCACCGGACAATGAGACGCGGATTATCCGTGAAAGTTCATCGCATCGTCCGACTGCCGGCCAACGCGCGCTGGTGTGTTCGGGTTCCGGCATGGCGCGACGAACGAACCATGGAACTTTCGGATCGCGTTCTCGTTACCCGGCATGCGGCCGGTCTCGAGTCCCTGACCGATCGGGCATCCGCCGCTTTGCGAGGGCGTTCACATGTCACTCGGCACCATTCTGATCATCCTCCTCATCCTGATCCTGCTCGGCGTTTTTCCAAGCTGGGGTTACAGCCGCGGATGGGGTTACGGCCCCTCCGGCATCGTCGGTACCATTCTGGTGATCGTGCTGGTGCTGCTGCTGCTCGGCCAGATCTAACCTCCTGTGAGCGCGGGGATCGGGCCGCCCGCCATGCGTCGCGCAGTCTCTCCGCAATGGAACTTTGTATCGACGGGCGACGTTGTCGTGCAGTCGTATCACCCCAAGGAGAGTTGAATGGCGAGCAGCGATGCCGACAAGGGCCTGTCCGAGCGCTTTGAAAAAGATCTGGCCGCGGTAAAAAAGGACATCACTCAATTGTCCGAGCGGATCGCGGATGCGCTCAATGCCGTATCGGGCGAAGCGACCAAGCAGGCACGGCGCGGTTATCGCCAGGCGCGCCGCAATGTCGATGCGGCTCTGTCAGACGTACAGGAACGCGGCAGCGCTGCCATGGAAGCCGCGCAGGATGCCGCCAACTCCCTCGAGGAAACGCTGGAAGATGCGATCCGCGAACGGCCGGTCGCGGCCATTGCCGTCGCGCTTGGCCTTGGCTTTCTGATCGGTGTGACGTGGCGCAGATAGATTTGGCGCAGATAGATTTGGCGCGGATCAATTTGACAGCGGTGAGCCGCGCCACCAACGCGGTCCGGAGCCGCAGGGCATCCTGTCCGCTTGCCCGGCCGCGCCAACGGAGACGAGGCGCGGCGTTTTTGTTGCGGCGGTCTTATTTGTAAAAACGTTTTCGGGGCAAGGCATGTTTCAGAGATGGATCGACGATTTCAAAACGAACACCAGCACAACGCTGCGTCTTTCCGCCCTCGTCGTGGTCAATATTGTCGCCCTGGTGATCGCGCTGATCTTCCTGTGCGCGGCCGGCTTCATCTACATTTCGCGGGAATATGGATCGATCACCGCATGTCTCGCGGGCGCGGGACTCTTCCTGGTCGCAGCCCTCGTCGTGCTGGGGATCCACGGCGAGCAGAAACGCCGTGCGGAAGTCCGTCGCAAGGAAGCCGCCAAGCGCGCCTCGCAAAGCATTCTCTCCGACCCTGCGCTGCTGGCGACCGGCCTGCAACTGGCGCGCGTCATCGGCATCAAACGATTACTTCCGGTCATCGTGTTGGGTGGACTGGCGCTCGGCCTGATGGCGGCGCGGCGCGACAGCGCTACGGATGACGAGGCCGACGACGCCGCGGATTCCTAAAAACCAATTCCCAGATATTCCAGTCGGCGAGGATCGCCGAGACTTAAACGACTTCGGAGCCGTCTCCGCGCAGGCGGGAACCGACTCCGAGTGTGCGGCATCCAAACGCGAATTTCCGCTCGGGCTCTCAGGTAATACAACGGCCCGGCGCAAGCTGCTTGGCTACTTCAGTCAACAGACTGACAACCGGCTCGCAGGCTGCGCGAGGTCTGGCAGACTTGCCACCTGGCTGGAGCTGGGTCGCGGGCTTTGCATTCATCCGACGATCCGGCTTCTGGCTGACGACCCGCACCAGCACCGATGTGCCGCTCATACCGCTCGGCTGGATCGAGAAGGTTTGCGAGGCGACGCCAGTACGGGCGACCGGCGCGCGATCGGACTTGCCCGAGCGCTCGACGGCGTTGGCCTGATCGCTGACGGATACCGGCGCATTCGCGATGGCCACCACCGACGGCCGCACCAGCCAGGCCGGCAATTCACCACCCATTGCGAAAGGCGCGGCAACGACCGTCAGCGCCGCTGCAACAACCGCTCTCTGGATTGAAAACATCTGAGACATCACGCGCCTCACTGCTTCGCCAACAGCTCCCCCGAAGGGTCACGAACATTGGTCACAACGCGCGACGAAAGGTTCAGTTCACCTCGCGGCTTCACGTAAGTGTGTCAGTTTGCAGGCGAGGGGCAGGAACCGACGGGACGTCCGCCCATCCATATACCGTCGATCATCCCCTGCCCTATAGGACCGACAATGCGGGGCGCAGCCGTGGTGATGCCGGCCGCGTCCCGTTCTTTTTTGCGATAACCGCCACTTTCGACAGCGGCACCAGGCAAAAAGCGACTGCCCGCGCGAGCCGGGCGCTCGCGCGGGCAGTCATGTCTCAGTGATTCAGTTACTTTCGATCGCGTTAGATCAAGAAGCGGCGGCGCGCGGCATCCGGTTACGGGAATTGCGCTGGAAGAACAGCGCCTGGCTCGCCACCGCCGACACCATCGCCGGCTGGAACGGCTTCGAGATCAGGAACGCCGGCTCCGGACGCTCGCCAGTGAGGAAGCGCTCCGGATAGGCGGTGATAAACACCACCGGCACCTCGAACGTCTTCAGCAGGTCGTTCACCGCATCCAGTCCGGAGGAGCCATCCGCGAGTTGGATGTCGGCGAGGATCAGGCCGGGTTGCTTGGTCTTCGCCAATGCCAGCGCGTCCGCGTGGGTGCGCGCCACGCCGATGACGTTATGTCCGAGCTTCTTCACCAGACTTTCGATATCCATCGCGATGAAGGTTTCATCCTCGATGATCAGGACGTCGGTGGCGATCTCCGCCGCCAGTTCCTGACCGGCCTCGTCGGCCAGCTTGCGGACGTCGGCGACATTGATTTGCAGAATGAAGGCAACCTCTTCCTCCGAGAACCCCTCCAGCGACAGCAACAGAAACGCCTGTCGCGGCAGCGGCGTGATGTTGGCCAGCCGATGCTCGGAAGAATTCAGCGCCGGCGCGCTATCGCCGTTGACCGCGACCGAATTCCAGATCTGGGTGAACAGCCGGAACAGACCGGCGCGGGCGCCGCGTTCCTCGTTGAGTAACGACTGGTCCTCCAGCAGCGCTTCCAGCATGGCGCCGACATAGGCATCCCCGGATGCTTGGCTCCCTGTCAAAGCACGAGAGTAGCGCCGCAGCAGCGGCAAATTCTCAGCAACGAGCTGTGATCGGGACATCCCCATTCCATCCTTATCTGGGTTCGCAAACGCCAGCTGGCGCCTTCGCGCCGCCGGCCCGCTATTTACGTATCAGTTGGATAAAAGTTCCACGACAGTCGGAACTTTCCAACACCTTGGGCATTTAAACCGTCGTGAACCGTAGCGATCGGCACCTCTGCCGGCGAAATTCTTTCGAAATTCGAAAGACTTAGACGTTTGGGAATTCGGAACAAACCCATGACAGATGTGAAGAAGCCGGGCAAGCAAGGTGGCCTGAACGCGGAGATTCAATCCCGCATCGGACATCAGCTTCGCGCGATGTATGACGAGGTCGTGCGCCAAGGCGTTCCTGATCGTTTTGCCGACCTGATTCGCAAGCTCGATACGCCTGATGCGAATCTCGCGGCCAACAAAGACGGGAGGGACTAATGCCTCTCACAAATGAGCTTCGCGACGACATCTTGGCGTCGGTTCCGAGTTTGCGCGCCTTTGCGATTTCATTGAGCGGCAATGGCGATCGCGCCGATGACCTGGTGCAAGAGACCCTGTTGCGCGCCCTTGCCAACATCGACTCGTTTCAACCGGGTTCCAACCTGCCGGCATGGTTGTTCACCATCCTGCGCAACCTGTTCCGCTCCGACTATCGCAAGCGGCGGCGCGAGGTGGAGGACGCAGAGGGCAACTACGCCAAGACGCTGAAATCGCAGCCGGGGCAAAACGCGCATCTCGAATTCGAGGAGTTTCGCGCCGCGCTCGACAAGCTGCCTCAGGACCAGCGTGAGGCCCTTATTCTGGTCGGCGCCTCTGGCTTCTCCTATGAAGACGCCGCCGCGATCTGCGGCTGCGCCGTCGGCACCATCAAGAGCCGCGTCAACCGCGCGCGGACCAAGCTGAGCGCGCTGCTCTACGTCGATGGCGCCGAGGATTTCGGCCCGGACGACACCGTCCGCGCCGTGATCGGCGGCAGCGGCAACAGCTAGGGCACGATGGGCTGATTTACGCCCACATCATCCCGAATGTCAGAATGACATTTGTTTGTGCACAGACTCATGTTTGCGCGCAGGCCCGCCGCACCAAAATCGTCGTCCCCGCGCAGGCGGGGACGACCAAAGATTATGAGACGTGGCTTATGACGCCGCTGCACTGTCCCGCAGCGTCAGACCGGTCGCGGCTTCGAGGTCGACGATTGCCTGCGCGCCGCTCAACACCTTGATGGTGGTCATGCCCATGTCGCGCGCCGGCTTCAGGTTGACGCCAAGATCGTCGAGATAGACGCAGTTTTTCGGATCGACACCGAGTGCCTCGATCATCATCCGGTAGATGCGCGGATCTGGCTTGCGCAGCCCGATCTTCGCCGACTCGATGACGTGATCGAACAGCGCCATCACTTCCGCGACATAGATCGAGCGTCCGTTGGCATTTCTGATGGCGTTGTTCGGCAGGTTGTTGGTGATGCAGCCGGTCTTGAAGCGCGCCTTGATGCGGCGCAGTGCCTCGACCATCTCGGGCCGCAGATCGCCGGAGAGCAGCGGCAACACGTCGCGGCCGCGCACCTCGGCGCCGAGCGCCAGCGATTCCGCCGCGAACAGTTCGTCGAACGCATCGAGATCGACTTCGGCACGTTCAAACTTCGCCCATGCGTTCTCAAGATGATTGGCGGCGTTGGTGCGGCGGATGATGTCGGCCGGCAGTCCGCGCTCCGTCTCGAACCGCGTAAATGCATCGAACGGCGACGACGTGACAACGCCGCCGAAATCAAAAATCACTGCCTCGATCATGTGAACCTCAGTTTTCCTTTACTCAATCCAGTTCTCGTTCTCCGTCATGCCCGGCCTTCCGCCGGGCATCCACGTCTTTACAGAGTGGCAGCACAAGCAAGACGTGGATGGCCGGGACAAGCCCGGCCATGACGGAAGAAGAACTAACGACATCGCATCATCACTGATAACTCGCGACGATATCCGACACCGCGCGTTCAAGCTGTTGCGCGGTGGCGCATTGGCGGACCACGGTGCAGAAGGTCGAATAGCGCGTCATCTCGGAATCGCCGAATCCCCACGCCATGCGGTTTTCCGGATTGAGCCAGACCAGCCGCTTGGCGCGCTCGCCGATGGTGCGCAGGATGTCCGCGCGCGGGTCGAGATTGTTGGTGCGCGCATCGCCGAGCACGATCACCGTGGTCTGCGGCGTGATCGTCGACAGCCACTCCTTCTCGAAATTCTCCAGCGACGTGCCGTAGTCCGACGAGCCGAAGCCGACCTTGGCCATGATCTCGCGCATCGCCTCTTCCGGCGGCATCTTCTCGAGAATGTCGCTGACCTCGATCAGATGACCCGAGAACGCGAAGGAGCGTACATCGGACACCACTTCATGCAGACTGTGAATCAGCAGCAGGAAGAAGTCCGAGACCCGCGCCACCGAGCCGGAAACGTCGCACAGCGCCACGATCTTCGGCTTGTCGCGATGCTTGCGCTTCCACGCGGTGAGAAACGGCACGCCGCCCCACGCCGCATTCCGGCGCAGCGTGCGGCGCACGTCGAGATGACCGCGACGCTGCCGCTTGCGCGGCTTGCTGTAGCGTTCGCGCAGGCGCCGCGCGATCCGGCGGATCAGCGCGCGCATCGCCTCGACCTGACGCGGCTCGATGCGCGACAGCGGCGCATTGCGCAAAATCTCGTTGCGCAGGTTTTCCGATTCTTCGCGCCCGTAAAGCAGCAGCGCCTGCGCCACCGCCTCGCGTACGCTTTCGCGCAGCGCATCAGTCGCCGCCGCCAGCCGTTCGGCGATCGCCGGATCGGTCTCGGTCAGCTGGTCAAGATCGTCGCGCAGCCGGGCGATGCCGAGTGCATCGAGCATCCGTGTGGTGAAGATGCCGCGCTGGGTGAAGAAGCGGATATCCGAGAGCGAGGCCGCGCTCGCGGCATTGGCCATCGCGGCAGCGAGCGCGTTGCGGTCCTGCGACAGCAGCATCTGCGCCAACTGGCCGAGATTCGAATCCGACGGCGCGCCGCCTCCGCCCGACGGCTGCGATCCGCCGGACGGCATCTCGCCCGGCGAGGACGCATCGTCGGCCTCGTCGTTGTTCGCATCGGCCTCGTCGGCTTGCGGCGGGCTCGCCTCCGCAACCTCGGGCGTGTCGAAGAACAGATCGAAGCAGTCGTTCAGCGCGCGCTTCTCGTCCTCGGACTTGGCGAGCGTCAGGAGCAGCGTATCGCGCAACACGTCGCGATCATTGAAGCCGACCACCGCGACCGCACGCATCGCATCGATGCTTTCGGCGGGCGAGACGTGAACGCCGACGTCGCGCGCCGCCCGAAAGAACCGATGCAGGTTCTCCCTCATTGTTTTCGGGTCCAACGCGCAAGGCGTGATCCCGTCATCCTGAGGTGCGCGCAACGCGAGTTGCGAGCCTCGAAGGATGAACGGCCATGGCCCTCGTCCTTCGAGGCCATTGCTACGCAATGGCACCTCAGGACGACGGCATCCCTGATGGCCTCGAACATCATCTGCCTACCCGAACACACCCTGCCGGCCGGCGCGGGCGACGAAGCCGGAGACTTCCGGCAGCGCCGCCTCGATATCGGCTTCGTACTTCAACAGCACGTTGAGCGTATCCTTCACCACTTCCGGCTCCAGCTCGGAGGCCTGCAACAGCACCAGCACACGCGCCCAGTCGATGGTTTCGCTGACCGACGGCAGCTTCTTCAGATCGAGCGTGCGCACGTCGTTGATGAAGCCGACCAGCTGCCGGCGCAGCGATTGCGCGATACCCGGCACGCGGCTTTCGACGATGCGCTCCTCCAGCCGCTGCTCGGGGAAGCCGATATGCAGATGCAGGCAGCGCCGCTTCAAGGCATCGCCGAGATCGCGCTCGCCGTTCGAGGTGAGGATCACGGTCGGCGGCACCACCGCCGAGATGGTGCCGAGTTCGGGAATGGTGATCTGGAAGTCGGACAGGATTTCCAGCAGCAGCGATTCAAACTCGGCATCCGACTTGTCGATCTCGTCGATCAACAGCACGCAGCCCGCCGGTTGCTCCAGCGCCTGCAACAGCGGGCGCGGTTCGACGAATTCCTTCGAGAAGAACACATCGCCAAACGCGTGAAGCTGGTGCAGCGCCTGCGCCAGCGTCTCCGCGCCGCCCAACACCTCGCCGAGCTTGTCTTTCAGGATCTGCGTGTAGAGAAGCTGTTTGGCATATTTCCACTCGTAGAGCGCCTTGGCCTCGTCGAGGCCCTCGTAGCATTGCAGGCGGATCATGTTCTGGCCGCGCCACGCCGCGATCGCCTTCGCCAGTTCGGTCTTGCCGACGCCGGCGGGGCCTTCGACCAGGATAGGCTTCTCGATCTGCTGCGCCAGATAGACGGCGGTGGCGATCTGCCGGCTGGCGATGTAGCCCGCGCCCGCAAGTCCCTTTTCGACGTCCGCGATGAGGTCCGACGATCGTTGTTCCGCCACGCAATCCGCTCCGCTTTTTCACCGGCAGACATACCGGTGCGCGTTCTGGCTACGACGTTGCGGGGGTGGCGTCCAGAGGCCGACGCCTCAGGGCACGGCCGGAAGCCATGCGGAATCCGTCGGCACGGCCATCGCGGCAGCACGCGATATCGCGAGGCGGAATTTGCGGGATCAGATCAGAGCTTGGCCACGACCGCGAGGCGCTTGATCTGGCCGCTCTCGAACGCCCTGGTGAAAGCGTTGTAGTCCCTGAACGAAACGCAGCCGTTGGAGTCGCCGTTGGGGCCGAGCATATAAGTATGTGCCAGCAGCCCGGTGCGACCGTAGATGCTGCCGTTGCCGCCCACCGGCGTCAGGCGGATGGCGCGGACGCCATGAAACAGCTTTTCGCGCCAGGTCAGATCGTAGAGGTGCGGCGGGGTCGCGCCGCGCATCCGCTCGTGGACGAAGCGCGGGTCGTCGAGGCGGTTGCCGAGGCCGGAATGGGCTTCCAGCTTGCGGCCGTCGGGCATGTAGACGGTCTTGGCGGAAATGTCATAGACGGCGGTGTAGCGATCGTACTTGCCCGGCGCGATGCTGCTGCCGTCGCTCAGCACGCCACCGTCGGGCGACGCGAAGGCCAGGGTCGTACCCTTGCCCTGGAATGCGCCGAACAGCTTCTTGAAGATCGAATCTTCCTCGGCCGGCGGGGTGGCGAGCGCGACGGATTTGTTGGGCTGGGCGATTTCGGCCGGCGACGGACCGTTGGTGTTGGCAGCCTGCTGCGTGGCGGCAGCCGGACGCGGCATCGGCAGCGGCACGTTGGCGACGGCAAGCGGCACCTCGGGGCGCGGCAACGGCAGCGGCGCGGCGGCGGTTTCCGGCTGCGGGGCCGCCAGCATCGGCTCGGCTGGCGCGGCGACCGGCGGTGCGTCCGGAACGGTCAGGCTGGCGAGTTGCAGCCGCGCACCGCGCGGCGCTACGCCAGAGAAGGTGGAGGGCTTGGCGCCCAGCGAGTAGCTCGGATCGAGCACGGCGGCGTAGGTGCCCGCGGCCTTATCAGTGCGCGGCGCCTCGGCGGCGGCGGCGACGGTCTCGGTGCCGGCAACGTTAGCGTCGGCGTCGGACTGATAGACGAGGGCAAAACCGAAGAACGCCAGCGCAACGCCGACGAAGGCGCTGGCCCCGACGCCCTTCGCTGAAAACTTTCGCGCGGGAGCTTTGCGCGGCGGCGCTTGCCGCGCAGGCGCGCGGGCAACACGCGCCTGAGGCATCGAGGCCTGCTGCGCTGAGCCTTTGTGGGATCGAACTTGCTTCGGCGCGGCATGTTTTTGCGCGACTGGTCTCGAAGCGGTGTGCTCCGGCGCGACATGCTGCGATGAAAAGTGTTGTGACTGGGCGTGCTGCGAAGAAGCGTGCTGTGACGAAAGACGGCGCGGCTTCGGCTGCTCTGCGAAGGCTTTTTCGACGGACTCGTGACGCGGCACCGACGAACGCCGCGTCGGGATTTCACCCACGCGGTCCTGCCGGGAAAGCCCTCGTCGCACATGCGCGGGCGAGGCTTGCCTGCCGTTCCGATCTTTCATATGCCCCGATTCCAGTCTGGTTCCAATCGGACCCCGAACCAAGCTTGAGTCCTGCTTAGCAAATTCCGCCGGGTTCGCCTAGCCTGCCGGCCCTCTGAGGACCCCAATGGCCGCAAACCCAACGCTCCCGGCACTGTCATCCGACAGCACGACGAGAGCTTTATTAAGGCGGATTTTGGTTAAACGCGGATTAAATTCCGGTTTTTGGGGGCTCAAAAGCCCCCTTTTCCGATGCGCCTGGGAGGCCGCTCAGGCCGCCCACTCGCCCTTGCGGAAGACCGGGACGCGGCGGCCGTCGACGTGGACGCCGTCGATATCGATCTGGTCGGAGCCGATCATCCAGTCGATGTGGATGAAGCTCTTGTTGCCGCCCTGCGCCACGATCTGCTCCGGCGTCAGCTTGTCGCCGCCGACGAAGCACTTCGAATAGCACTGGCCGAGCGCGATGTGGCAGGACGCGTTCTCGTCGAACAGCGTGTTGTAGAACAGGATATTGCTGGCCGAGATCGGCGACGAATGCGGCACCAGCGCCACCTCGCCGAGCCGCCGCGCGCCCTCGTCGGTGTCGAGCACCTTGTTCAGCACCTCGGCACCGCGCGAGGCGGTGGCCTCATTGATGCGGCCGCCCTCGAACCGCACCGCGATGTCCTCGATCAGAGTGCCCTGATAGGACAGCGGCTTGGTGCTGCGGACTCGCCCCTCGACACGCTGCGCATGCGGCGTGGTGAAGACTTCCTCGGTCGGAATGTTCGGATTGCAGACGATGCCGTTCTTCGCCGTCGAGGCGCCGCCGACCCATTCGTGACCGTCCGCCAATCCAATCGTGAGGTCGGTGCCCGGGCCACTGTAATGCAGCGCATGGAAGCGCTGGCCGTTCAGCCAGTCGGTGCGGGTCTTCAGCGCGGCGTTATGCGCGGTCCACGCGCCGATCGGATCGGCGTTGTCGACGCGCGACGCCTTGAAGATGGCATCGGCGAGTTTCGCCACCGCCGTTTCTTCATCGTCGTTCGGGAAGACCAGCCTGGCCCATGATGCACCCGGATAGGCGACGATGTTCCAGTTGACGTCGAAACCGGTGATCCGCGACAGCGCCGGCTGATAGGCCATCGCATTGGCCTTGCTGGCGCGCGCCACCTTGGCGGCGTCCTCGCCGGACAAGAGCATCGGATCGTCGCCGACGATGGCGAGCCGCGCGGTGTTATTGTCGAACGCCTTCGCCACACCCTCGTAGAGCCAGCCCGGCGCACGATCGAAACTGTCGTCGCGCGCGAAGCGATAGCGCGCCAGCGTGATCTCCTCGTCCGACAGCAGCGGCGTCACCAGTCCCGCGCCGGCCTTGTAGGCATGTTCGGCGATCCGCCGCACCAGCGGCAGCGCGCTGGACGGCGCGGTGAGAAACACGTCCTGCCCCGGTTGAAGCTGCAAGCCGACCTTGACGGCGACTTCAGCGAGACGGTCGAGTTTCACCGGATCGATGACAGCGGAAACGTTGCGCGGATAGGAATTCATGAGCATGCGGCCTGCGATGATGGGAGCATGATCCTGAAAGGTGGGAACCGGTTTTCGGACAAGACCATGCTCAACAAAAAGACTCTTCACGATAGATAGGCCACCGCCGGCG
Organism: Hyphomicrobiales bacterium; assembly: GCA_017305535.1. GTDB lineage: Bacteria > Pseudomonadota > Alphaproteobacteria > Rhizobiales > Xanthobacteraceae > 62-47. The sequence continues at coordinate 388,894 of JAFKKN010000004.1, forward strand.
CAAGTGCCAGCCGAGGCAAGTCATTCGATCAAGGTGAACTGCACCAGCAAGGTGCGCTGGATCGCCAGAAAATTATCGTCGGACACCAGCGTCAGCACGGTATCGCCCTCAGGCGTGACGTGGACATCCAGCCCCTCGAAATTGTCGATCTCCTGGCCCAGATCGGCATCGAAGATCGAGGGACCGTCGACCGTCGCGCCGGGAACGATCGACGTCGCGGCAATGCGCCGAATGCGGACGCCGATGCCGTTGAGCATCGTAAACTTGCGCTCCAGCAGCAACAGGTCGCCGCCCGGCAGCAACGCGGCGTCGCTGATATCGAACGACCCGGTGCGACGCACCGCGAACGTGCCCGGCGACGGCCCGCCGATCAGATACGCCTTGATGTTGCCCGCCGCGTCGAGGCCGCGCTCGGAGATCGCGATCAGCGCGCCGGCAAGCGGCAAGCCCTTCGGCACAACCACCAGCGCTTCAAGTCCGGAATTATACGGCAGCTTGCGAATGTCAGCCGGCGCCAGCACGGTTTCGGCGCGAGCGCGCAAACCCTGGCGGCCGAAATCGAAACGCACGATGCGGTTGGCGCGCTCGATGCCGACATAGATCCAGTTGCCGTCGCGCGCCATCGACTCGGTATCGAACCAGCCGTGCGACGCCAGGGTACGGCCATCGCCGCCCAGCATCGGTGCGGTCTGGACATCGGCAAGCCCGATCATCTCCTTGCCGCGATAGACGATACGGCCGGTGAACCAGCGGCCCCTGTCGCTGGCGGCGATAAATCGTTCGCCGCTGGCATCTAGCCGCAAGCTCGACAGTCCACCGAAGCGGCTATAGGGCGAGGTCAGCACCAGCCCGGAGCGAAATCGCAACTGCCCGAACTGCACGCGAGAGCGGTCGCGCAGATCGAAGCCCGCCAGCGGCCGCGCGGAGACTTCGATTGAAGTCGGATGATTGTCGGCGGCGAGTTTCAGCGTTTGCGCGGTGGCGGATGCGGTGACGAAGAGCAACGCGGCGGCGATAGCGATGACAAAACGGAGCCACGCACGCGGCCTGTTCCCCTCCCCCCTGTGGGGAGGGGTTGGGGGTGGGGGTGTTCGCAGGCACCGGCATCTGCGGCTTACCCGCCTCCCTAGCCCTCCCCCACAAGGGTGGAGGGAATCCACTGTCGTCGCGGAGACTTTCACCTCGCCCCGCCCCTGCGGGGAGAGGTCGGATTGCGCAGCAATCCGGGTGAGGGGCCGGCCGCAGAGCAATCGCATTCGCGAGGATTCATCGATACCCCCTCACCCCACCCCTCTCCCCGCAAGCGGGGCGAGGGAGCAGGGCGCAACATATCAGACCTTTACGAATGCAGCCGACGACGAGCACCGCGTCCATGCGATGGCGCCGGCGCGTCATGCGTCTCGCTGAACAGTTCGGCGAGTTTTTCGGTGATGGCCCCGCCGAGTTCTTCGGCGTCCACGATGGTCACCGCGCGGCGGTAGTAGCGCGTGACGTCGTGGCCGATGCCGATGGCGATCAGTTCGACCGGCGAGCGCGTCTCGATCTCCTCGATGATGTGGCGCAAATGCCGTTCGAGATAATTGCCGGCATTGACCGACAGCGTCGAGTCGTCGACCGGCGCGCCGTCCGAGATCATCATCAGGATCTTGCGCTGTTCGGAGCGGCCGAGCAGCCGCTTGTGCGCCCAGTCCAGCGCCTCGCCGTCGATGTTTTCCTTCAGCAGCCCCTCGCGCATCATCAGGCCAAGGTTTTTCCGCGCGCGACGCCACGGGGCATCGGCGGACTTGTAGATGATGTGCCGCAAGTCGTTGAGGCGACCCGGATTGGCCGGCTTGCCGGCGGCGAGCCACGCCTCGCGCGATTGCCCGCCCTTCCACGCCCGCGTGGTGAAGCCGAGGATTTCCACCTTGACGCCGCAACGCTCCAGCGTGCGCGCGAGAATATCGGCGCAGGTCGCGGCCACCGTGATGGGGCGTCCGCGCATCGAGCCGGAATTGTCGAGCAGCAGCGTCACCACGGTGTCGCGGAAGGTCGCGTCCTTCTCCCGCATGAACGACAGCGGCTGATACGGATCGGTGACGACCCGTGACAGCCGTGCCGGATCGAGGATGCCTTCCTCGAGGTCGAACTCCCAGGCGCGGTTCTGCTGCGCCATCAGCCGGCGTTGCAGCCGGTTGGCGAGCCGCGCCACGATGCCCTGCAGATGCGCGAGTTGTTTGTCGAGATAGCTGCGCAGCCGCTCCAGCTCGTCGTGATCGCAGAGGTCTTCCGCCGCCACCACCTCGTCGAACTTCGGCGCGAAAGCGTGATACTCCGGGCCGCGCGGCTCGTTGCCGCCGCGCCCCTGCGGTCGCGTCGCCTCGCCCGGCGTCTCGTCGTCGCCGAGTTCTTCGTCGTCGAAACTGTCGCTTGCGGAGGCCTGCGCGCTTTCCATCGCGGCGTCGGACATCTCGTCGGTGGTCGCTTCCGCTTGCTCGGCGCTCATCTCCTGCGCGGAGTCAGAGTCGGGCGAACCGTCGGAGCCGGACTGGTCGTTCTCGCCTTCCTTGTTCTCGTCCTGGTTCTCGTCTTCCTCGGCGTCGGCGTCACGATCGTCGCCAAGATCGAGCTGGTGCAGCAGGTCATGCACCGCGTCGCCGAACCGCGCCTGATCTTCCGTGAGGCGATCCAGCCGGTCGAGCCGCGCGCCGATCTTGTCCTCGAGCACCGGCCGCCACAGGTCGACCACCTTGCGCGCGGCTTCCGGCGGCGCGAGGCCGGTAAGCCGCTCGCGCACCAGCATTGCCAGCGCATCCGCCAGCGGCGCGTCGGCGCGGTCGGTGATCTCGTCGAACTTGCCGCGATGGAAATGATCGTCGAGCATCGCGGTGAGGTTTTTCGCCACGCCCGACATGCGGCGCGCGCCGATCGCCTCGACCCGGGCCTGCTCCATCGCCTCGAACACGCCGCGCGCCTGCGGATTGCCCGGCATCAGCTTGCGATGCACCTTCGGATCGTGACAGGCGAGCTTCAGCGCGATGGAATCGGCGTGGCCGCGCACGATGGCGGCGTCGCGCTTGGAAAGTTTTCGCGCCGGCTCCGGCAGCCGCGCCTTGCCGGGCGCGAGGCCGGGGCGCTCGGACGCGAACGTCACTTCGAGCTCCGGCGTCTTGGCGATGGCGCGCAGGCACGAACTCACCGCGCGCTTGAACGGCTCGGCTGGTGCTTCCTTCGCACCGGTACGGAATTTATTACTCGGTGGTGTGCTCATCGCAGTCTTTCCGCAGGTCGTCCCCGCGACGGCGGGGACCCATAACCCCGGGCGGTGATTTTAATCCCGACGCTTGTTGTCGCCTGCCTCAACTCCATCCCCAACTCACAGCTTCCGGGAGTCTGGGTCCCCGCTTTCGCGGGGACGACGAAAACAAAAGCCCCTCACCCGTCTTCGCTTCGCGAAGCCCCCTCTCCCGCAAGGGGAGAGAGATAGAAATCAGCTCAGCGCCACGTTGAGCGCCGATTCCGCGAGTTCGACATTGAAGCAACGCTGATAGAACTCGGCCACCAGCGGACGCTCCAGTTCGTCGCACTTGTTGAGGAAGGTAACGCGGAACGCGAAGGCCTGATCGCCGAAGATCTGCGTGTTCTCGGCCCAGGTGATCACCGTGCGCGGGCTCATCACCGTGGAGAGGTCGCCGTTGGCGAAGGCATTGCGGGTGAGATCCGCGAGCCGCACCATCTTGTTGACGATGTCGCGGCCTTCCGCCGTGCGATAGTGCTTGGCCTTGGCCAGCACGATCTCGACCTCGTTGTCATGCGGCAGGTAGTTCAGCGTGGAGACGATCGACCAGCGGTCCATCTGGCCCTGGTTGATCTGCTGGGTGCCGTGATAGAGGCCCGAGGTATCGCCGAGGCCGACGGTGTTGGCGGTCGCGAACAGCCGGAACGAGGGATGCGGACGGATTACCTTGTTCTGGTCGAGCAGCGTCAGGCGGCCGGAGACTTCCAGCACGCGCTGGATCACGAACATCACGTCCGGACGGCCGGCGTCGTATTCGTCGAACACCAGCGCGACGTTGTGCTGAAGCGCCCACGGCAGGATGCCGTCGCGGAATTCGGTGACCTGCTTGCCGTCCTTGATGACGATGGAATCCTTGCCGACCAGATCGATACGGCTGATGTGGCTGTCGAGGTTGACGCGGACGCACGGCCAGTTCAGCCGCGCCGCCACCTGCTCGATGTGGGTCGATTTACCAGTGCCGTGATAGCCGGTGACCATGACGCGGCGGTTGTGCGCGAAGCCGGCGAGAATGGCCATCGTGGTCGGACGGTCGAAACGATAATCGGGATCGACATCCGGCACATGCGGATCGGTCTCGGAGAAAGCAGGCACTTCGAGGTCGCTGTCGATACCGAAAACCTGCCGCACCGAGACTTTCATATCAGGGATGCCGGTGGGCGCGGGCCCGGATTGTTGCGCTTTGGTGATGGCGGCGGTCATCGGTCCTCCGTGGTTGCGGGCACTCCCGAAACCAGATGATGTATGCATTGGCTGCGGTTGGATATGATCCGGAACCTAGCAGAGTGTCGGGGCCGGCAGAAGCCCGCGGCGCAATCAAGGTTCCACTGTATAATCATCAAGATAAGCCCTCGCTGCGGTTTTTGGAAGGCTGCCCTGCGTTGAACTGGATGCTGAACCGCGATTTTGGGCATCTCGCAGAAAAGAAAAAGCCGCAGCGAGAAACTCGCTGCGGCTTCCTCCGAGAGAACGTCAGCGACGATCAGGCCAGATCGAACCGGTCCGCGTTCATCACCTTGGCCCATGCCGCCACGAAGTCCTTGGCGAACTTCACCTTGGAATCGCTACAGGCATAGACTTCGGCGAAGGCGCGAAGCTGCGAATGCGACCCGAAGATCAGGTCGACGCGGGTGGCGGTCCACTTCGGCGCTTTCGTCTTGCGATCGCGGCCCTCGTAGAGGTTGTCGCCGGTCGGCTGCCATTCGGTGTCCATCGTCAGCAGGTTGGCGAAGAAGTCGTTGGTCAGCTTGCCGACCTGCTGGGTGAAGACGCCGTGCTTGGAGTCGCCAACATTGGCGCCGAGCACGCGCAGACCGCCGATCAGCACCGTCAGTTCCGGCGCCGTCAGATTCAGAAGCTCCGCGCGGTCCACCATGGACTCTTCCGGACCCATGAACTGCTGCCTGCCGCTGACATAGTTGCGGAAAGCGTCAGCGCGCGGCTCGAGCGGCCCGAACGACTCGATGTCGGTCTGCTCCTGCGTCGCGTCCATGCGACCCGGCGTGAATGGCACCTTGACGTCGACGCCGCCGTCCTTGGCGGCCTTCTCGACACCGGCGGCACCGGCCAGCACGATCAGGTCGGCGAGCGAGATTTTCTTGCCGCCGCCGGCCGCACCGTTGAACTCCTTCTGGATGGCTTCCAGCTTGGCCAGCACGGTGGCGAGCTGCTTCGGCTGGTTGACCTCCCAGTCCTTCTGCGGAGCCAGACGGATGCGGGCACCGTTGGCGCCACCGCGCTTGTCCGAGCCACGGAACGACGAGGCCGAGGCCCACGCCGTCGAGACCAGTTGCGGGACGGTGAGACCGGACGCGAGAACCTTCGCCTTGAGGTCCGCGACGTCCTTGTCGTCGACCAGCTTGTGATCGACCGCCGGAATCGGGTCCTGCCAGATCAGAACTTCCTTCGGCACCATCGCGCCGAGGTAGCGCTGGCGCGGCCCCATGTCGCGATGGGTCAGCTTGAACCAGGCGCGCGCGAAGGCATCCGCGAACTGGTCCGGATTCTCGTGGAAGCGCTTCGAGATCTTGCCGTAGGCCGGGTCGAACCGCAGCGACAGGTCGGTGGTCAGCATGGTCGGCACATGCATCTTCGACTTGTCGTGGGCGTCCGGGGTGATCGCGGGGGCATTCTTCGCCCGCCACTGGTTGGCGCCGGCCGGGCTCTTCTCCAGCTCCCATTCGTACTTGAACAGGGTGTCGAAGAAGTTGTTGTCCCACTTGGTCGGCGTCTGGGTCCAGGTGACTTCGAGACCGCTGCCGATGGCATCGCCACCCTTGCCGGTGCCGTACTTGCTCTTCCAGCCGAGGCCCTGATCCTCGATCGCCGCGCCGTCCGGTGCCGGACCGACCAGCGCGGCATCGCCGGCGCCGTGGGTCTTGCCGAAGGTGTGGCCGCCGGCGATCAGCGCCACGGTTTCCTCATCGTTCATCGCCATGCGGAAGAACGTCTCGCGAATGTCCTTCGCCGCCGCGACCGGATCCGGTTTGCCGTTCGGACCTTCCGGGTTGACGTAGATCAGGCCCATCTGCACCGCGGCCAACGGCTCCGCGAGTTCACGCTCGCCGCTGTAGCGCTCGTCGCCGAGCCACGTTCCTTCGGGGCCCCAGAACAGCTCCTGCGGCTCCCACTGATCGGCGCGGCCGCCGGCGTAACCGAAGGTCTTGAAGCCCATCGACTCCAGCGCGGCGTTGCCTGCGAGCACATAGAGGTCGGCCCAGGAAATCTTGCGGCCGTATTTCTGCTTGATCGGCCACAGCAAGCGGCGCGCGCGATCGAGCAGCACGTTGTCCGGCCACGAGTTCAGCGGCGCGAAGCGCTGCTGGCCGCCGCCGGCGCCACCGCGACCGTCGGTGGTGCGGTAGGTGCCGGCGCTGTGCCACGCCATGCGGACCATCAGGCCGCCGTAGTGACCGAAGTCGGCCGGCCACCAATCCTGCGAGTCGGTCATCAGCGCCTTGAGATCGGTCATCACCGCATTGAGATCGAGCGTCTTGAACTCAGCGGCGTAGTCGAACGCCTCGCCCATTGGATTGGACAGATCGGAATGGCGATGGAGGACCTGAAGGTCGAGCAGATTCGGCCACCACTCGCGATTGCTCGGTCCGCGTGCGCCTCCGGTGAACGGGCATTTGCCTGCGCCCTTGTCGTCAGTCTTTGCGTCCATGGTGTTCTCCAGTTGCGTTGGATGGTTGTTCTGGTCGAGCGATATAGAACGATTGCAAAATCGGAATGGTGTCGCCGGACACATTCCCGTGGGTGCGCTTTGTCGCGGCGCTGGTTTCGGTGCGCGGGCCGTGTGCCCACTCACGATGGTGAAGGTTCAGGGCGCGCGATGCGCCTCAGGCAGCCCATCGCGGATCATGACACCGCAGACTTGGGCATCCCGCATTCCACGCGTCGCAGCCGCTGCCGTCGTTACCATCGTGTCTGCTTCGCTCATGCCTCACCTTGCGGCGGTCTTGGGATCATCTTGGGCCGCCGTTCATTGACCTTAGGTCGCATTGCCTATCAGGTCTAATCGTATTAAGAATAATTCTTGATAAGAAAAACTGATGAAAGATCGAGCCGCGTCATGTTGTCCTTGAAACAACTGCGCTATTTCGACGCCGTCGCGCGCACCCGCCATTTCGGCCGCGCCGCCGAACGCTGCGCGGTGACCCAGCCTGCCTTGTCGATGCAGATTCAGGAGCTGGAGAAGACCCTCGGCGTCAAATTGATCGAGCGCAGCCGCGGCCGCGTCATGCTCACCAAAGCCGGACGCGACATTGCGGAGCGCGCCGCCCGCGTGCTCGCCGCCGCGCGTGACATCGTCGATGTCGCCCGCGCCCAGGGCGACACGCTGGCCGGGCCGCTACGCCTCGGCGTCATCCCATCGATCGCGCCCTATGTCCTGCCGGTGCTGCTACCGGTGATCCGCGACCGCCACCCCGATCTCGACCTGCACTTGCGCGAGACCCAAACCCAGCATCTGGTCCGCGAACTGACCGACGGCGGGCTCGACCTTCTGTTGCTGGCTCTGCCGGTGGACGCATCCGACATCGAGACGCGCGCGCTGTTCGACGATCGCTTCCTGCTGGCGATGCCGAGTTCGCGGCAACTCACGCATCGCATTCACGCAACGCCGGAATTGCTGGAGCAGGATCGGCTGCTGCTGCTCGAGGAGGGCCATTGCCTGCGCGATCAGGCCTTGGCCTTCTGCAACCTTCGCCGCGCCGACAACATCGACACCTTCGGCGCGTCGAACCTTTCGACCATCGTGCAGATGGTGTCGAACGGCCTCGGCATGACGTTACTGCCGGAAATGAGCATCAAGCTCGAATGCCGCCGCAGCGACATTCATCTGATGCGCTTCGCCGACCCGCAGCCCAACCGCGTCATCGGCCTCGCGTGGCGGCGCAGCTCCCCGCGCGCGCATCACTTCGTCGAATTCGGCGAATTGATCGCGTCGGTAATGGCGGAGCAGATGCGCGAGGCGCAGGCGGCTTGACGTCGTCCCTGCGCAGGCAGGGACCCATACGCCGTGTCGCGCATGATGCAGAAAGCGTTCATGATATTTGATAGTCAGTCCGCCGACCACGACCGTCAGGGGTTATGGGCCCCTGCCTGCGCAGGGGCGACGCTTCCCGTGTTGCGCATCATGCACGCATAACGCACTTCAGCGTCACGAGCAGGAGCCTCAGCTCCGTACCACCGTCTTGAGATAATTATACGCCTTGATGATCTCGATCAGGCGATCTTCCGTCGAGCGGTCGCCGCCATTGGCGTCGGGATGATGTTGTTTCACCAGCGCCTTGTACTTGGCCTTGACGTCCTCGAGCGTGGCTTCGACACCAAGTCCCATCACCTGCAACGCCTTGCGCTCGGCGTTGAACACTTTTCGCGCTTCCGGCTTCGGCTCCGAGGACGCGCCGCCGGGACCGGGACGCCATTTGCCGCGGCCGTTAAGTTCGCTGAAGACGTGGAATGGATCGTTGGCGGTGTCGAGATCGACCTCACCGGTCTTGCCTTTGCCCTTGGCGCCGTTGGCGCCCATCTTCCAGGTCGGGCGATGGCCGGTCAGCGCATCTTTCTGATAGCGCGCCACGGCGTCGGCATTCATGCCTTGGAAGAAATTATACGACTGGTTGTATTCGCGAACGTGGTTGAGACAGAAGTGAAAATACTCCTTCTCCTGCCCACGCCCCTTCGGCGCACGATGCGAGCCGCGGTTCTCGCAACCCGCCCACTCGCAGGTGACGGCTTCCTCACGCACCTGACGCTTCGCGCCCGCCGTCTTGGTGGGCTTGATGCGAATGCTGTCGAAGAATTTGGATGAATCGATGGGCATGATGGCCTTTTGAACCGCAACCGCTCAGGCTTCAAGTCTTGACATCGCGATTGCGTCGATTAGTTGCGGCGGCATACGCCACGATGAAAACAAATTGATCGATGTATCCCGATTGACCCGCGACCGTTATCGGCGTTATGCCCCGGCCATGCGTGACCAACATGGGATCATCGGCACATGCGCGTCCAGGATCAGATCGCCGCGAAGCTCACGAGAGCTTTCGCACCTACCGGCCTCGACGTCATCGATGAATCGCATCTGCACGCAGGCCATGCCGGACATCGTCCCGGCGGCGAAACGCATTTCAGAGTGAATATCGTGTCGCCGGCCTTCGATGGAAAGAGCCGCGTCGAGCGCCACCGCATGATTCATCAGACGTTGTCGGAGGAACTTGCCGGCGGCGTGCACGCGCTGGCGCTCAAGGTCCACGCACCGTCGGAAGTGATCTGAACTTTTCCGGGCGGATTTGCCGCACGAAAATCGTTGTCCCCGCGCAGGCGGGGCCCCGGACTCCGCAGCAGTTCGGTTCAAGAAACCCGGGCGCGTTTATTTATAACAATCAGCGCCAGGGTAATGGGTCCCCGCCTGCGCGGGGACGACGAAGCATATCTAGCGCATCGCCGAGAAACGGCTGTCGAAACCATTCGACGGCACGGTTGGCTGCGCGCCGGAAACGGCGTTGGCCTGCTTCCGGCTCGTATCGCTCTTGGCGGTCGACTTCGCGGCGGCCTTCGGCGCGACGTGCTTCGGCGCCGGTGCGCGGCTTGCGGTGCGCGCGGCACGCGGATCGTTACGCTTGGCGGTGTCGACCTTGGGCTGCACGGGCTCCGGCGGACGCGCGGCCGGCGTGGTCGAAGCGGTGTTGTCCGAACCGCCGATGCCGACCTTGCGGGCGAGCGACGAGAAGAAGTTCCCGGACGAAGATGACTGTTCCGGCGCGGCGATCGCCATGCGCGTGGCCGGCTGCGGCGCGGGCGTCTCCGCCACCACCGGCGGCGTTTCCGGCTCCAGAGCGCGCGGCGGATTCACATGCGAGGGAATGGTGCCCGGCAGCTTGGCCGATGCCAGCGCCACGCTGGACGCGCCCTCGTCGGACAGCCCCGTCGCGCCGCCCGGAACGTGCGCGGCGAACACCTTGTTCATGCCACCGTCGATGCCGGTGTTCATTCGCGCCACCGGCGTGCCCTTGGCGACCAGTTCGGCGACCTTGGCGTCGTCGGCGCGCTCCTTCGCCTTCACCGCGTCGGCCACCGCCGCATCGACGGTATAGGCCGGGCAGGCGCCCGCGGCGTTGAATGTCGGCGGCTGGGTCGAGCCCGGCAGCGGCACGGCATCGAACACGTATTTCTTCTCGCAGAAGTCGACCTTCGGCTCGCGGCGCGTGACCTCGAAGTGATCGTAGCCAACCTTGATCATCTTCCAGAACGGCATGTTCGGATTGTTGCGGTGCTTGGCCATGTTCACCGGCGTCATCCGGAACGGATAGGCCTGCACCTGGAACGCGCGCTGTCCGCCGAAGAACGATTCACGGCCGAGCGCGTAGATGTCGGAAATCTGTTCGTCGGTCATGGCGTAGCAGCCGCGCGACGAGCAGTCGCCGTGCACCATCAGTTGCGAGCCGGTACGGCCGAGCGCTTTGTCGAACGCGTTGGGGTAGCCCATGTTGAACGACAGGTAATAGGCCGACTGCGGATTCATCTGGCCCGGCGTGATCGAGTAGAAACCTTCCGGCGCCTGACGGTCGCCTTCGCGGATCTTCGGGCCGAGATCGCCCGACCAGCGGCAGATCGGATAGGTCTCGAGCAGCGCGAAGTCGCCGGAGCGAGTCTGCTTCCAGACTTCGAGTTCGGCTTCCTGCTTGAACAGGCGGATCAGGATCGGCGATTGCAGATCCATGTCCTTCTTCTGAATTTCAGCAACGAGCTTCGGCGGGACCGGCTTGTTAGCCTTGGCGTTGTTGGCGAGCGACACCCCGTCGCTGTTGCAGCCGGCCAGCAACACACCGGCGCCAAGCACCATCGCCGTGGCGAGCACGCGCCCCCGCAACCGAAAAATCACAGCCAAGCTCCGCAACGGATGGGCAAATCCGCCCCCCACAATCGACACGTCAGGCCCCCAGCCATTGAATAAAATATTAGCGTTAAAGGTCACTTGCCCGCAACCTGCGCGGCGTGCCGGCGCACGGTTGCCTGCGGCCGTGGTGAACAGAGCTTAAACGCCTCAGTCGCGGCCAAATTGGGGCCGCAAACATCAACCCGGTCAGCCGAGCTTGCGGCCGATATCGAGGAACTTCTGCCGCCGCTGACGCTTCAGCGCGTCGCCGTCGAGGCTGCGCAGGTCGTTCATGGCCTGGGCGATGGCGTCGCCGGTGACCGCGATCATCGCCTGCGGATCGCGATGCGCGCCGCCGACCGGCTCCTTGATGACGCTGTCGATGATGCCGAACCGCATCAGGTCCTGCGCCGTGATCTTCATGTTGGTGGCGGCTTCCTGCGCCTTGCTGGAATCGCGCCACAGGATCGACGACGCCGCTTCCGGCGAGATCACGCTGTAGATGGCGTGTTCCAGCATCAGAACCTTGTTGGCGGTGGCAATCGCGATCGCCCCTCCGGACCCGCCTTCGCCGATGACGACGGCAACATTGGGCACCTTGAGCGTCAGGCAGGTCTCCGTGGAGCGGGCGATGGCCTCGGCCTGACCGCGTTCCTCGGCACCGATGCCGGGGTAGGCGCCGGCGGTATCCACCAGCGACAGCACCGGCAGACCGAAACGGTCGGCCATTTCCATCAGCCGCACGGCCTTGCGATAGCCCTCGGGCCGCGCCATGCCGAAATTGTGCTTGAGCCGGCTTTCGGTGGTCGCGCCCTTTTCCTGACCGAGAATGCAGACGCTTTCGCCCCGGAAGCGACCGAAACCGCCGACCAGCGCCTCGTCCTCGGCGAACTTGCGGTCGCCCGCGAGCGGCGTAAATTCGGTGATCAGCGCGTTGATGTAATCCATGCAGTGCGGCCGCTGCGGATGCCGTGCCACCTGCGTCTTCTGCCATGGCGTCAGCGCGCCGTAGAGTTCGCCCAGCGCCTGCCCGGCCCGGCCCTCGACCCGCGCGATCTCGTCGGCGATGTCGCTGCCGCTGGCAGCCAGCGCCCGCAACTCATCGATCTTGGCGTCGAGTTCGGCGACAGGCTTTTCGAAGTCGAGATAACTGCGCATGCGGATCGATCATTCACATCGGGGGGACGAAAAGGAGCCGCTGGAGGCCCCCGGAAACAGCCACGCAGGCTTTTCAAGTCAAATGGCCTGCCAAGTCAAGCGCACGCGCATGGCATTGGTAGAAAAAGTCTTTTCGAATCAACGCGTTGATTTTTTGTTCACCGGTTCAAAAACGGCAAGGCACGCCCTCACCCCTCAAGCCGGCCCTCTGCAAGGTGGTGATCCGGCTACCCTTCCGCCAGTGGATGCAGGTCGCGGACCAGGCTTTTCAGCCGTTCCTCGACCACATGCGTATAGATCTGCGTCGTCGAGATATCGGTATGCCCGAGCAGGGTCTGGACGATGCGGAGATCCGCGCCATTGTGCAGCAGGTGGCTGGCGAAGGCGTGACGGACGACGTGGGGGCTGATGACCCGCGCCGGCAGCCCGGCCGCGACCGCGAGGTCCTTCAGATCGCGGGCAAAATGCTGCCGCGTCAGATGGCCGCTCTCGCCGAACGACGGAAACAGCCATTTCGACGGCTTCGGCGCTTTCGCCGCCGGCTTCTGCTCGCCCTTCGCCTCCTGAACCGGGGCCATGGCGGCGAGATAGTCTGCCATCGCCTGCCGCGCCGAATCGTTCAGCGGTACCAGCCGCTCCTTGTCGCCCTTGCCGCGCACCACGATCATCCGGGCATCGCGCCGCGCCGCCGACAGCGGCAGCGACACCAGTTCGGAGACGCGCAGGCCAGTAGCGTAAAGCACCTCCAGCAGGCAATGCAGCCGCGCCGCGCGCACCTGCTGCGCGGCCGATTGCCCGGGCGCCTGCATCAACTCGCGCGCCCGCGACAGCAGGCGATCGACGTCGGCGATCGACAACACCTTCGGCAGCGGCCGCCCACGCTTGGGGCCAGAGAGGATCGCGGCCGGATCGTCGGTGCGAATCCGCTCGTTGAGCAGGAAGCGAAACAGATGCCGCGTCGACGACAACCGCCGCGCCACGCTGGACGACTTGAAACCGCGCGTATCGAGATCGGCGAGATAATCGCGCAGCGCCTGCGTCGATGCATTCGCAAACCCCTGCCCGGCATGCTTGAGAAACGCGCCAAGATCTTCGAGATCGCGGCGATAGGCCGACAGCGTATTCTCCCCCGCCCCCTGCTCGGCCGCGAGCATGTCGAGGAACAGATCGATCAGACGGGAATCGGAGGTGGCCGGAATGCTCATGCGGCGAGACTAACGCAAGATCGATGCAGGTGAGTTAATTGCCCGCGCCTCCTCACCCCCATCGTCGTCCCCGCGCAGGCGGGGACCCATAACCCCTGGCGGTCGTGGTTTGGCACAACCCATCCACCAAAGACTACCAGCGCCACCTGCATCACAAGCGACACGGCGTATGGGCCCCCGCCTGCGCGGGGACGACGACAGTTAACCTCAATCCTTGAGAAACTTGTCGGAATGGATCGTCACCGTCATCTCGCGCGGCGATGGGTTGACGAAATTGGCCAGCGCGAAGATCGCGCCATAGATCAGCCCTGCGATGATCGCGACGACGGAGAGAAATCGCAGCAGGCTGGGCATGAACGGATCTCGAACGGCAGGACTTCAGCCGCGCGGAACCCAACGCGGCACGGCGACGAATCCAACAATCACTACCATATCTTACGCCGCCACGGGCAACCGCCTCTGGCAAGTCGCTCCACGGGGGTAGTATAGAGGGCCAATATCCGCTTCGGCGGCCCAACGGACCCGATATGACAGAGATTGCCCTGCAACCCAGCCATCGCGGCATCGAGGAAAGCGAGATCGTCGCCGCGCTCGGCGCGCGCGCCATCGTCCTCGTCGGCATGATGGGCGCCGGCAAATCCACCATCGGGCGGCGGCTGGCGACGCGGCTGCACCTGCCGTTCCGCGATGCCGACATCGAGATCGAGGCGGCGCACGCCGGCATGACCATTCCGGAAATCTTCGCCACCCACGGCGAGCCGTATTTCCGCGACGGCGAGGCTCGCGTCATCGCGCGGCTGCTAAGCGGCGGCGCCAGCGTGCTGGCGACCGGCGGCGGCGCGTTCCAGCGCGAGGAAACCCGCCAACGCGTGCGCGACAACGCCGTATCGATCTGGCTCAGCGCCGATGCCGACACCATCCTGCGCCGGGTGAAACGGCGCTCCGACCGTCCGCTGCTGCAAACCGCCGATCCGGCCGCGACCATCGAGCGCTTGATCGCCGAGCGCAGCCCGAATTATCAGCTTGCCGATATCACCATCGCCTCGCGCGAAGTCCCGCACGAGAAGATCGTCGACGAATGCATCGCCGCGCTTCATGGCTGGCTCCGCCCCGACGCTTCTTCCGGCCATCCCTTACAGCAGGATCAGAGTCCATGACCGTGTCGCTCACCAATACCGGCCCGACCATCGTTGAGGTCGCGCTGGGCGACCGCGCCTATGACATCGTGATCGGCCGCGACCAGCTCGCCTCGCTCGGCGAGCGCATCAACGCGCTGCGCCCCGGCACGCGCACCGCCATCGTCACCGACCGCACCGTGGCGAAGCACTGGCTGGAGCAGACCGAAGCCTCGCTGGCGCAGGCCGGCATCGCAAGTTCGCGCATCGTCGTCGGCGAGGGCGAAGGCTCGAAAACCTATGCCGGCTTCCAGCAGGTGTGCGAGGGGCTGATCAGCGCGAAGATCGAGCGCAACGATCTGGTGATCGCGCTCGGCGGCGGCGTGGTCGGAGACCTCGCGGGCTTCGCTGCGGCAGCGGTGCGGCGCGGCGTCGATTTCGTGCAGGTGCCGACCTCGCTGCTGGCGCAGGTCGATTCCTCCGTCGGCGGCAAGACCGGCATCAACTCGCCGCAGGGCAAGAACCTGATCGGCGCATTCCATCAACCGGTGCTGGTGATCGCCGACACCGCGATTCTCGACACGCTGTCGCCGCGCCAGTTCCGCGCCGGCTACGCGGAAGTCGCGAAATATGGCCTGCTGGGCGATGCCGCGTTCTTCGCCTGGCTGGAGGCGCATCACGCCGAGATTTTCTCGGGCGGCGCGGCGCGCGAGCACGCCATCGCCACCTCGTGCCGCGCCAAGGCCGCCATCGTCGCGCGCGATGAACGCGAGAACGGCGAGCGCGCGCTGCTCAATCTCGGCCATACCTTCGGCCACGCGCTGGAAGCCGCCACCGGATTTTCCGACCGGCTGTTTCATGGCGAAGGCGTTTCCGTCGGCATGGTGCTGGCGGCGCAACTCTCTGCGCAACTCGGCATGATCGCGCAGGACGACGCGACGCGCATCCAGCGCCATCTTGTTGACGTCGGCCTGCCGACACGCTTGCAGGACATCGCCGGCTTCGCGCAGGAAGGCCTTGCCGACGCCGATGCGTTGATGACCCTGATGGCGCAAGACAAAAAGGTGAAGCGCGGCCGCCTCACCTTCATCCTCATGCGTGCCATCGGACAGGCGGTGATTTCCAGCGACGTCGAACCGGCGCTGGTGCGCGATTTTCTTGCGCGCAAGCTGAACGACGCGCGCGCGTAACCGCGACCTCGCGGCGGAGACATCATGAATTCGGTCATCCTGAATGTTCTGATCGCCGCGCTGCTGCTCGCCGCCAACGCCTTTTTCGTCGCGGCCGAATTCGCGCTGGTGAAAAGCCGCGGCTATCGCGTCAAGACTATGGTGGAGCAGAACCGCTTCGGCGCGCGCAAGCTGCGCGACATCATGGCCAATGTCGAAGCCTATCTCGCCTGCTGTCAGCTCGGCATCACCATGGCGTCCCTCGGCCTCGGCTGGGTCGGCGAGCCGACGGTGGCGGCGCTGCTGGCGCCGCTGTTGCTGCCGCTCGGGATGTCGGAATCGGCGCTGCACTTCACCTCGTTCCTGGCCGGCTTCCTGATCTTCTCGTCGCTGCATATCGTGATCGGCGAGCAGGTGCCGAAGACGCTGGCGATCCGCAAGCCGGAGCCGGTGTCGCAGTGGATCGTCTATCCGCTCCATGCGTCCTATCTGCTGTTCTATCCGCTGAACTGGCTGCTCAACTCGGCGTCGCGCGCAATATTGCGCGCCTTGCGCGTCAAGGAAGTCTCGCATCACGAGGTGCTGACCGGCGCGGAAATCGAGGGGCTCGTTGGCGAATCCGCCGAGCATGGCGGCATCGAAAGCGGCGAAGCCGAATATATCCAGAACGTCTTCCGCTTCGGTGACCTCACGGTGGCTGACGTCATGGTCCACCGCACCGCGATGGTGATGGTCAACGCCGACCTGCCGCCGGAAGAACTGGTGCGCGAAGTGCTCGCCAGCGAGTACACCCGCATCCCGCTATGGCGCGACAAGCCGGAAAACATCATCGGCGTGCTGCACGCCAAGGATCTGTTGCGCGCGATCCGCGCGTCCGACGGCGATACGTCGAAGATCGATGCCAGCGCCATCGCGCTGCCGCCGTGGTTCGTGCCGGAAATGCGCTCGGTGTCGGAACAGTTGAAGGCGTTTCGCCGCCGCAAGACACACTTCGCGCTGGTGGTGGACGAATACGGCGAAGTCGAAGGCATGGTGACGCTGGAGGACATCCTCGAGGAAATCGTCGGCGACATTTCCGACGAACACGACGAAGCGGTGGCCGGTGTCCGCGTGCAGCCCGACGGCTCGGTGGTGGTGGACGGCTCGGTGCCGATCCGCGACCTCAACCGCGCCATGGACTGGCACCTGCCAGACGAGGAAGCCACCACCGTCGCCGGCCTCGTCATTCACGAAGCGCGTTCGATTCCTGAGCGCGGCCAGGGCTTCACCTTCCACGGCTTCCGCTTCCGCGTCCTGCGCCGCGAGCGCAACCGCATCACCATGCTGCGCATCGGCCCCCTGCCGCGCGAAGCTGAAACGCCGGACCGACGGCGGCGCGCCGGCACCGCGTTTTAATTCCCGTCATTGCGAGGAGCGTTCGCGACGATGCAATCCAGACTCTTGAAGAAAGACTGGATTGCTTTGCTTCGCTCGCAATGACGACAACGACGATCAACAGATCTCAACGATGAGGGAGTCATTCATGCCGACAAACAAAGTCGCCATCGTCACCGCCGGAGGCAGCGGCATGGGCGCGGGTGCGGCGCGCAAGCTCGCATCGGACGGTTTTCACGTCGCGATTCTGTCGTCGTCCGGCAAAGGCGAAGCGCTGGCGGCGGAGCTCGGCGGCATCGGCGTCACCGGCTCCAATCAGTCGAACGACGATCTGAAACGGCTGGTGGATCAGACCATGGCGCGCTGGGGCCGCGTCGACGTGCTGGTCAACAGCGCCGGCCATGGTCCGCGTGGCGGCATCACCGAATTGTCCGACGACGACTGGCATCGCGGCATGGAGGTGTATTTCCTCAACGTGGCGCGGCCGACGCGGCTGGTGACGCCGATCATGCAGGCGCAGAAAAGCGGCGTCATCATCAACATCTCGAGCTTCTCGGCGGTGGAGCCCGATCCGGCGTTTCCGACATCAAGCGTGTTTCGCGCGGGGCTTGCCGCCTACACAAAACTGTTCGCGGACAAATACGCCGCCGACAATATCCGCATGAACAACGTGCTGCCCGGCTTCATCGACAGCCTGCCGGAAAAGCCCGGCGTCGCCGCACGCGTGCCGATGGGCCGCTACGGCCATGTCGATGAAATCAGCGACGTGATCGGTTTTCTGGCGTCGCCCGGCGCCGGCTACATCACCGGCCAGAGCATCCGCGTCGACGGCGGCATCACGCGCTCGCCGTAGCGACACTACGACCAGCCTCTCGTCGTCATGGCCGGATTTATTCCGGCCATCCACGCCTTGAGGACGTTTCAGCAAGCCAGAAAAACGTGGATGGCCGGAACATAGGCGAGCGAAGCGACGCCGTTCTTCGAACGGCTATGCCCGGCCATGACGACGCTACTGCAAAGAATAGAACGCGCCGCAACGTCAGCGCCTGCCCTTACGCGAACCGGCCGTGGCAGTGCTTGAACTTCTTGCCGGAGCCGCAGGGGCAATCCTCGTTGCGGCCGACCTTGCCCCAGCTCTCGGGGTTGTTCGGGTCGCGGCTGGCCTTGTCGGCGTTGGCGGCCG
This sequence comes from Hyphomicrobiales bacterium, assembly GCA_017305535.1. Lineage (GTDB taxonomy): Bacteria > Pseudomonadota > Alphaproteobacteria > Rhizobiales > Xanthobacteraceae > 62-47. Next base: position 407,254 of record JAFKKN010000004.1, read on the forward strand.
GCGCGAGCGAGACGTTGGCGAAGCTCATCTCGTCCTCGCCGGTGTCCGGATTGAGCTTGTGCGCCTCCATCGGCGGCAGCGGCTGCTGCTCCTCCGGCGGCACGATTTCGACTCGCATCAGTTGCGCCGTCACCGCCTCGCGCAGATGCGCGACCATCGCCTCGAACAGGCTGAAGGCTTCCGACTTGTATTCCTGCAACGGATCGCGCTGGCCGTAGCCGCGCAGCCCAATCACCTGCCGCAGATGGTCGAGCATCACCAGATGCTCACGCCACAGGTGATCCAGTGTCTGCAACAGGATGGTCTTCTCGACATAGCGCATCACCTCGGGGCCCCACTGGGCGACCTTGGCGGCCATGTGCTCGTCGACCCGCTGCTCGACGCGCGACAGGATTTCCTCGTCAGCGATGCCTTCTTCCTTGGCCCACTCGTCGACCGGCAGGTTCAGGTCCAGAACACGCGTGAGGTCTTCCTTGAGGCCCGCGACGTCCCACTGCTCGGCATAGACGTGCTCGGGGATGTGCTTGGTAACGACGTCCTCGACGAAAGCGCGGCGCATGTCCGCGACAGTCTCGGCGACGCTCTCGTTCTGCATCAGGTCGACCCGCTGATCGAAGATCACCTTGCGCTGGTCGTTCTGCACGTCGTCGTATTTCAGCAAGTTCTTGCGGATGTCGAAGTTGCGCGCCTCGACCTTCTGCTGCGCCTTTTCCAACGCCTTGTTGATCCACGGATGGATGATGGCCTCGCCTTCCTTGAGGCCGAGCCGCGTCAGCATCGATTCGAGCCGGTCGGACCCGAAGATGCGCATCAGGTCATCGTCCAGCGACAGGAAGAATTTCGAACGGCCGGGGTCGCCCTGACGGCCGGAACGGCCGCGCAACTGGTTGTCGATGCGCCGCGATTCGTGGCGCTCCGAGCCCATGATGTAGAGCCCGCCCGGCTTGGTGATGGTCTTGGCGGCACGGCTGCCCTTCGCCGGCTCGACCTCGACGGTCTCCTCCGCCTTCAGCACGATGTCGCGGAATTTTTCGATCTCGGCTTTGACGGCCTCGGTGCGCTTGGCCTTCTCGGCCTCGTCCTCGACGCCTTCCAGCTCCTTGGCGATCCGCATGTCGACCGAACCGCCGAGTTTGATGTCGGTACCGCGACCGGCCATGTTGGTGGCGATGGTGATGGCGCCCGGCACACCGGCTTCGGCGACGATGTAGGCTTCCTGCTCGTGGAAGCGCGCGTTCAGCACCGCGAACAGTTTCGCCGGCTTGCCGGAACGCGCCGCCGCGTAGAGCTTGTCCATCGCCTTGGCATCGGCGAAGTCGATCTGCTTGAAACCGTGCTTCTTGAGATAGTCCGCCAGCACTTCCGACTTCTCGATCGAGGCCGTACCGACCAGCACCGGCTGCATCCGCGCGTTGGCACGCTCGATTTCGGCAAGGATGGCGCCGTATTTCTCGTCCTGGGTGCGATAGACCTCGTCGTCCTCATCGAGACGCGCGATCGGCAGGTTGGTCGGAATCTCGACCACCTCCAGCTTGTAGATGTCGAACAGTTCGTCGGCTTCGGTCAACGCCGTACCGGTCATACCGGACAGCTTCTTGTACATGCGGAAGTAGTTCTGGAAGGTGATCGAAGCCAGCGTCTGGTTTTCCGGCTGGACCGTGACATGTTCCTTGGCTTCCAGCGCCTGGTGCAACCCTTCCGAATAACGGCGGCCCTGCATCATGCGGCCGGTGAACTCGTCGATGATGACCACTTCGTCGTTGCGGACGATGTAGTCCTTGTCGCGGGTGAACAGCGTGTGGGCGCGCAGCGCTTGGTTGACGTGATGCACGACGGAGACGTTCTCGACGTCGTACAGCGATTCACCCTTGAGCTGGCCGGCATCGCGGAGCAGCGTCTCGATCTTCTCCATGCCGCCTTCGGTCAGCGCCACGGTGCGCTGCTTCTCGTCGACCTCGTAATCGGTCTTGTCGAGATGCGGGATGAAGGTGTCGATGGTGTTGTAGAAATCGGAACGGTCGTCGAGCGGGCCGGAAATGATCAGCGGCGTGCGCGCTTCGTCGATCAGGATGGAGTCGACTTCGTCGACGATGGCGTAGAAGTGCTCGCGCTGGACCATGTCCTCCAGCCGGTACTTCATGTTGTCGCGCAGATAGTCGAAGCCGTATTCGTTGTTGGTGCCGTAGGTGATGTCGCAGGCGTAGGCCGCCTTGCGCTGCTCGTCGTCGAGGCCGTGGACGATGACGCCGGTGGTCAGCCCGAGGAACGAGTAGATCTGCGCCATCCAGTTGGCGTCGCGGCTGGCGAGGTAATCGTTGACCGTGACGACATGGACACCCTTGCCGGCGAGCGCGTTGAGATAGACCGCGAGCGTCGCGACGAGGGTTTTACCTTCGCCGGTCTTCATCTCGGCGATGTCGCCCTCGTGCAGCACCATGCCGCCGATCAACTGCACGTCGAAATGGCGCTGGCCGAGCACGCGCTTGGCCGCCTCGCGCACGGTGGCGAAGGCCGGCACCAGCAGGTCGTCGAGCGACTTGCCGGCTTCGATCTGCTGGCGGAACTCGCTGGTGCGCGCCTTGAGCTGCTCGTCGCTCAGCGCGGCGACGTCCGGCTCCAGCGCATTGATGGCATTGACACGCGATTGATAGGCCTTGACCCGACGGTCGTTGGGAGAACCGAAAAACTTGCGGGCGAGCGCGCCGATCATACCAGTGTCCTGTCCATGCCGTTCGGCGTTGCCGCCGTAAGATCATTCATCAATGCGACGTCATCGAACGCATCGTTTAACATGCGGCGGGTCAGCTTGTCGCGCCGGGGAGCCAATCCGTCGCATCGCCGCGCCAGCGCGCCCATCAACTCGTTGTGACGCCTCGACATACTTCGCTCCCGCGACCGCAAGCCAGACCATGGGTCTGGTCACACGCAGGAACGGTTCGACCGTCAAGGATTTACCGAAAAAAGGGCACCGGACAATGCGGCCACCGTTGACCCGGTGCCGGACAGATATGACCCACCCCAGGGGTTGTCAACGTGTTGTCGACGGCGCAAGGCACCCCGAAAGCTGTCCGATATTTCATGATTTTGACAGAGTTTTCGCGTTGCCAAGGCGGCGAGATTGGGCGAGTGTCCGCCGCCTCGAACCGACCCCCTCCGGGAGAACAGGATTTTCCATGACTGCTTTATTGCGTCCGACCACCTCGAGCCTGCGCGGCCTCGCGCTGTCCGCGGCAAGCTGCCTCGCCCTGGCGCTGCTGGTCGGCTCTCCCGCCCGCGCCGACGACGCCAATCCGGTGCTGGCCAAGGTCAACGGCGTTGAAATCCACCAGAGCGACGTGGCGTTGGCCGAAGAGGAACTCGCGCCGAGCCTGGCGCAGATGGACCCGGCGACCAAGAAAGAGAACGTGCTGGCCTTCCTGATCGACATGAAAATTGTCGCCAAGGCCGCCGAGGAGAAGAAGATCGCCGAACAGGCCGACTTCAAGAAGAAGCTCGATTTCGCCCGCAACCGCCTGCTGATGGACAACCTCCTGGCGGCCGAGGGCAAGGCGGCGCTGACCGACGAGGCCATGAAGAAGGTCTATGACGACGCCGCCAAGCAGATTTCCGGCGAGCAGGAAGTCCACGCCCGCCACATCCTGGTGCAGACCGAGGACGAGGCCAAGGCGATCAAGGCCGAACTCGACAAGGGCGCCGATTTCGCCAAGCTCGCCAAGGAGAAGTCGAAGGATCCGGGCGCGTCGGACGGCGGCGACCTCGGCTTCTTCACCAAGGAACAGATGGTGCCGGAATTCTCCAAGGTCGCCTTCGAGCTGGCGCCGGGCAAGATCTCGGACCCGGTCAAGACGCAGTTCGGCTGGCACATCATCAAGGTCGAGGAAAAGCGTAACCGCCAGCCGCCGACTTTCGAACAGGTGAAGCCGCAAATCGAACAATACGTGACGCGCAAGGCGCAGTCGGAATACGTCGCCAAGCTGCGCGAGACCGCCAAGGTCGAGCGCATGGACAAGCCGGCCGCCCCGGCCGTCTCCGCTCCGGCAACGCCGCCCGCGACCCCGGCGCCCGCGAAGAAGTAAATCGACTTCGCGCACCGACTCCCGTAGTTTGACGTCATGCCCGGGCTCGTCCCGGGCATCCACGTCTTATGACCTTCATCAGCGAACCGCTAAGACGTGGATGGCCGGAACAAGTCCGGCCATGACGATTGAAACGCCTCGCTGACCAAGGTCGCCGCATGTCCACCGCCGTCTCCCCCCTCGCTCCGAAACACGTTCCCGATCTGCCGCCGCTCGGCGGCGTCCGCCTTGCCACCGCCGCCGCCGGCATCCGCTACAAGGGGCGCACCGATGTGCTGCTGGCGCTGCTCGACCCCGGCACCACGGTCGCGGGCGTCTTCACCACCTCGAAGTGTCCGTCCGCGCCGGTCGAATGGTGCCGCGAGAAGCTGAAGGGCGGCAAAGCCCGCGCGCTGGTGGTCAACTCCGGCAACGCCAACGCCTTCACCGGCAAGACCGGCCGTGCCTCCACAACGCTGACCGCGAAGGTCGCGGCCAAGGCTGTCGGCTGTTCGGTCGATGACATCTTCCTGGCCTCAACCGGCGTAATCGGCGAGCCGCTCGACGCCAACAAGTTCGACGGCGTGCTAGGCCAACTGGCGCAACAGGCCGAACCGGACCGATGGCACGACGCCGCCAAAGCCATCATGACCACCGACACCTTTTTCAAGGTCGCCACCGCGACCGTGAAGATCGGCAAGGCCAAGGTGACCATCAACGGCATGGCCAAGGGCGCCGGCATGATCGCGCCGGACATGGCGACGATGCTGTCGTTCGTCTTCACCGACGCGCCGCTGTCGGCCCCGGTGCTGCAATCGCTTTTGAAAACCGGCGTCGCCAATACCTTCAACGCGGTGACCATCGACGGCGACACCTCGACGTCGGACACGCTGCTGGCCTTCGCCACCGGCGCCGCGAAGGACGCGCCGAAGATTTCGCGCGCCAGCGATCCGCGCCTGAAGGCGTTCGCGAAAGCGTTTCAGGCCGTGCTGGCCGATCTGGCGGAACAGGTCGCCCGCGACGGCGAAGGCGCGCGCAAACTGGTGGAAATCACCGTCGAGGGCGCGACCTCGGACAAATCCGCGCGGCGCATCGCGATGTCGATCGCCAATTCGCCGCTGGTGAAGACCGCGATCGCCGGCGAGGACGCCAACTGGGGCCGCGTGGTGATGGCCGTCGGCAAGGCCGGCGAGCCCGCCGACCGCGACAAGCTGTCGATTTCCTTCAACGGCATCCGCGTCGCCAAGAGCGGCGCGCGCGATCCGTCTTACGACGAGGCGGAAGTCTCCAAGGCAATGAAGGACGACGTCATCCGCATCAAGGTCGCCCTCGGCCTCGGCAAAGGCCGCGACCGCGTGCTGACCTGCGACCTGACCAAGGAATACGTCGCGATCAACGGCGATTATCGGTCGTGAGAGGCACAGCCTCACCACACCGTCGTCCCCGCGCAGGCGGGGACCCAGACTCCCTGGATTCCGAAAATGCAGATGGCATCGGCTTCACTGCCCAAAAGCCATGCCGCGGCGTATGGGTCCCCGCCTTCGCGGGGACGACCCGTGGAAGGTCTTTGATCCGCATTCGAGAGCAAGCGCGAGGCCACCGATGAAACTCACCCTCGTCGTCGCCTGCGCGCTGATCGATGCCGACAACCGCGTGCTGATCGCGCAGCGCCCGGAGGGCAAGCAACTCGCCGGCCTGTGGGAGTTTCCCGGCGGCAAGCTGGAGCCGGGCGAACGGCCCGAACCTGCTTTGATCCGCGAATTGCGGGAGGAACTCGGCATCGAGGTCAAGGAAGCCTGCCTGGCGCCGCTGACCTTCGCCAGCCACGGCTACGAGACGTTCCACCTCCTGATGCCGCTCTACATCTGCCGGCGCTGGGAAGGCACTGTAAGCTCGAAGGAAGGACAGGCGCTGGCCTGGGTCCGCGCCAACAAACTGCGCGACTACCCGATGCCGCCCGCAGATGTTCCGCTGATCCCACCGCTGATCGATTTGCTGATGTAGCGCGACGACCTCTTAGTCGTCATGGCCGGGACAAGCCCGGGCATGACGACGATTATATCTCGGCCTACTTCTTCTCGCCCGCCTTCTTCACCGCATCTTCAAGGCTGAACTTCGCCGAGCCCGGCCGCAACGGTTTCGGCTGGCTCGCATCCGGCGCCCAGCCGAGCAGCCAGACGATATCGAAGGTCGCGCGGATGCGGCCGTCAGGATCGGCGAAACGCTCGTTGTAGATTTGCGCCATGCGTAGCAATGTCGCGCGCCGCGACGGAATCTTGCGCCGCTCCACCAGCACGTTGGTTGCGCCCATGCGCCGCAAATCCCGCATCAGCGCGAAGGCGTTGTCGTAACGCACCGTCAGCCGCTCGAAATCGGTCACCGGCAGCGCGAAACCGGCACGCTGCAACAGCCCGCCAGCGTCCCGCAGGTCGGCGAACGGCGAAACATGCGGCGATGCGCCGCCCTCCACCTCGGCTTCCGCCGCCGCGAACGCCTGCCGCAACTCGGTCAACGTATCGCCGCCGACCATTGCGGCCAGCAGCAAGCCGTCCGGCTTCAGCGCACGCCGCACCTGCGCCAGCACGCCCGGCAAGTCATTGACGAATTGCAGCGCCAGCAACGACATCGCGAGATCGATCGATGCAGGCGCGAGCGGCAACGCGGCGCTGTCATCAGCCGTGATCTCCACCGGCCGCAGCGACACGCCCTGCTTCTCCAAGGCAACACGCAACGCATGGCCCGGCGTTGCCAGATCGATCCCCGACGTAAAACTGCGATTGACCGCCGCCAACCGCTCCGCCGCATCGTCAGCCACGCGGTCGAGCAGGAAGGTCGCCGCGCCCAGCCGCGCGACACGATCCTGCCGCGCCCTCAGGAGGGCGCGATCGAACAGAACCGGCGTTTTGGATTTCTCGGACGACATGCCGGCGTGTTACGCCCCTCACCCGCGAGTGGCAATCCGCCTTGAGACGCGAGACCGGCAAGGCTAGGCTCGCCCCATGACGGCGGCGGATACCCCCTCATTGCGACCGAACGGCCGGCTCCGCGGCGCCTGGCGCGCCTGCCACGGTTTTGCCGCAAGACTCCCGCGCGCGGTTCTCGACGTCGCGCTGCCGACCTTGTGCGCCGCCTGCCGCGAACCGGTGGCCGGCGACGGTCTCTGCGCCACCTGCTGGGGGCAACTCTCCTTCATCGAACCGCCTTACTGCCCACGCCTCGGCATCCCGTTTGTCTACGACCCCGGCCCGGACATCCTCTCGATGCAGGCGATCGCCGATCCGCCGGCATTCCATCGCGCCCGCGCCGCCGTGCGTTACGACGACATCGCCAAGACGCTGGTGCACGCGCTGAAATATCAGGATCGCACCGATCTGGCGCCCACGATGGGCCGCTGGATGGCACGCGCCGGCGGCGAACTGCTCGCCGATGCCGACCTTCTGATCCCGGTGCCGCTGCATTGGCGCCGCGCCTGGAGCCGGCGCTACAATCAGTCCGGCGCGCTGGCGAAAATCATCGCGACGCATGGCCACGCCAAGATCGCCGGCGACGTGCTGCGCCGGGTGCGGCCGACGCAACAGCAGATCGGCCTTTCAAAAACCGAACGCGCCGCCAACGTGCAAGGCGCCTTTGCCGTTTCGCCGGATAAAGCCGCCGGCATACACGGCCGCCACGTCGTCCTGATCGACGACGTGCTGACCTCGGGCGCGACCGCCGATGCCTGCGCCCGCGCATTGCTGCGCGCCAAGGCCAGACAGGTCGACGTGCTGGTGTTTGCCCGGGTTGTGGACACCCCCTAAAGCCCCATATAATCCGCAACTTCATTCACGAAAGCAGGCCCGATGACCGCTGCGGTTGAAATCTACACGCGCCCCGGCTGCGGCTATTGCAGCGCCGCGCTGGCGTTGCTGACGCGCAAGAACGTCGCCTTCACGCATTACGATGCGGGAACCGACCCGTCGGTGCGCGAGCAGATGTACGACCGCGTCGGCATGGGCGCGACGTTCCCGCAGATTTTCATCGACGGCGCGCATATCGGCGGCTGCGACGATCTCTATGCGCTCGACCGCGAACGCAAGCTCGACGCGCTTCTGGCCGGCGAAGGCGAAGGAGTGGCTTCATGAGCAAAGGCTCGCCGTTCGTCGCCGCCATGGTGCAGATGCGCACCGGCCTGTTGCCGGGGCCGAGCTTCGAGCAGGCGGCGGAACTGATCCGCGAGGCCGCGCTGCAAGGCGCCGACTACGTGCAGACGCCCGAAGTCAGCAACATGATGCAGGTGAACCGCGCCGCGCTGTTCGAGCATCTCGCCGATCAGAACGACGACGTTTCGCTTAAAGGCTATCGCGATCTGGCGCGCGAACTGAAAATCCATCTGCATATCGGCTCGCTGGCGCTGCGCGCGACGCCGGAGCGCGCGGTCAACCGCTCGTTCCTGCTCGGGCCGAATGGCGACATCCTCGCCAGCTACGACAAGATCCATATGTTCGATATCGATCTCGGCAATGGCGAGAGCTATCGCGAATCCGCCAACTATCAGCCCGGCGACACCGCGGTGATCACCGATCTGCCGTGGGGTCGCCTCGGCATGACGATCTGCTACGACGTGCGCTTCCCCTCGCTCTATCGTGCGCTGGCGGAAGCCGGTGCGACATTCCTCTCGGTGCCTTCGGCCTTTACGAAGAAGACCGGCGAAGCGCATTGGCATACGCTGCTGCGTGCCCGCGCCATCGAGAACGGCTGCTTCGTATTTGCCGCCGCGCAGACCGGGCAACATGAAAACAAGCGCGAGACTTTTGGCCATTCGCTGATCGTCGACCCATGGGGCGTCGTGCTCGCCGACGGCGGCACCGAGACGGGCGTAGTGCTGGCAACGATCGATCCAGCCAAGGTCGAGACCGCGCGCAGAAGCATTCCCTCTCTGCAACACGGCCGCCGCTTTAGCGTTCTCGATACCCAGGGTGCACCGGACCGCCTGCAAGTGGTGCGAGGCTCGGCATGATCAAATACGATCTGCGCTGCGAGCAGGGCCACGCTTTCGAAAGCTGGTTCCAGAGTTCGTCTGCCTACGATTCCCAGCGCAAGCGCAAGCTGATCGCCTGCCCCTCCTGCGGTTCGATGAAAATCGAAAAGGCGATCATGGCGCCGCGATTGTCCGGCACCAAGAAGCGCGGTCGCGTTGAGGCGCCCAGCGAAACCACGTCAGCGGAAGCGCCGGCTCCTTCGCTGGTGATGACGCAGGAACTGGAATTGCGCGCAAAACTCAAGGAACTGCGCGACCATGTGGTGAAGAACGCCGACAATGTCGGCGAGCGTTTCCCCAACGAAGCGCGCAAGATGCATTACGGCGATATCGAGCATCGGCCGATCTATGGCGAGGCCTCGGCGGACGAAGCCAAATCGCTGATCGACGAAGGCATCGAGGTGATGCCGTTGCCGACATTGCCGGAAGATCGCAACTAAAGTCTTTTATTGGAGCATGATCTTGTCCGAAAATCGGTTGCCACTTTTCGGGATCATGCTTCAGCGATGAGCAACGGCGCCCTCTCAAGCTGGCAGTTCTGGGCGCTGCTCTCCGCGATGTTCGCCGCGCTGACGGCGATCTTTGCCAAGGTCGGCGTCGAGGATATCAATCCCGACCTCGCCACTTTCATCCGGACTATCATTGTTCTGATGAGCCTGGCGTTCATTCTGTACGCAACCGGTCAATTCAGTCATCCCGGCTCGATCTCGACGCGGAGCTGGATATTCCTGATCCTGTCGGGGCTCGGCACCGGCGCGTCGTGGCTGTGTTACTTCCGCGCGCTGAAACTCGGCCCGGCAACGCTGGTTGCGCCGATCGACAAGCTCAGCGTGGTGCTGGTCGCGCTATTCGGCGTGGCATTTCTCGGCGAGCGCCCGTCAGCGATCGGCTGGCTCGGCATTGCGTTGATCGCGGCCGGCGCCGTGCTGATCGCCGTCAAAGGCTGAACGCGATCACGCCGCGATCAATAACGCGACGCCGATCACGATCAGCACGATGCCGCTCAGTTCGCGCAACGACAGCGGTTGCTTGAACGAATAATACGACACCGCCTGCGCGAACAGCACCTCGACCAGCGCCAGCGTGCGAACATTGGCGGCGGCGGTCAGCGCGAAAGCGAGAAACCAGAACTGCGAGGCGAACGCGCCGGTGAACCCGGCCGCCATCGACGGCCGCCACATCTTCAGAATGTCGGCCAGCACCTTTGGCGCGCGCGTCAGCAGATAGATCGTCAGCACCAGCGTCTGCACAAACAGCCCGAACACCAGCGTGTAACTTGCCGCAGTTACGAACGATACGTCCGGCACCGCGATGATGGCGCCGCGAAAGCCGACGGCCGACAGCGCGAAACACGCCGCCGCGACCAGTCCCTGCACCGTCGGCTTGAGGCTGCCGAAACTCTTGACGAAGCCCTTCGCGCCGGGCCGCAACGCGGTGATGACGACGCCGGCGGTGGCGATCAGGATCGCCACCACTTTCAAGCCAGTGAGGTGATCGCTGAGAAACACAAAGCCGAAGATCGCGGTCTGGATCGCCTCGGTTTTCAGATAGGCGGTGGTGACGACGAAGGATTGATCGTTCATCGCCGCCAGCATCAGGCCGGTCGCCGCGATTTGCGCCAGCGCGCCGAGCAGCAGCCACGGCCAGAACGTAGCCCCCGGCGACGGCAGCGAATCGCCGGTGAAGATCAGCACGATCGCCAGAAACAGCACCGAGAACGGAAAGCCGAACAGGAAGCGGATATTGGTGGCGCCCCAGGTGCCGAGCGGCCCTGTCAGCGAACGCTGCATGGCATTGCGCGCCACCTGCCCGAGCGCGGCGACGATGGTGAACGGAACCCAGAGCGATGCGATGGTGAACATAAGGGTGCGATCAGATCAAACGGAGATGGTACTTAGACGGCGCGGCAACCTGACCGCTATAGGCCATGCGGTCAACCGGCCCCGCCTCATGACTGGATTGCATCGCGCCTCGCGCTCCTCGTCGCCCCCGCGCAGGCGGGGACTCAGACTCCGCAGCGGCGGTGAGACGAAAAGCGCCGGTTGCTCGCGCCTGCGATCGCAATCGAGGTTAGGGGTTATGGGTCCCCGCCTGCGCGGGGACGACGAGGAATCTCACTCCACGCTTTCCGCCACCACCATGTAGTTGACCTCCATGTCCGACGACGTGCTCCAGCGGTCGGCGAACGGGCTGTAGACCACGCCGGCCTGCTCGGTAATGCCGAGCCGGCTGTTCTCCAGATGGCGTGCGAGTTCGTCCGGCGTGACAAACTTCTCCCACTGATGGGTGCCGCGCGGCAGCCAGCGCAGCACATATTCCGCGCCGACGATCGCCAGCGCGAAGCTCTTCCAGGTGCGGTTGAGCGTCGACACCACCATCAGACCGCCGGGCTTGAGCACGCTTGCGCAGCGGGCGAGGAACGCGCCGACGTCGACCACATGCTCGACCACCTCCATCGCCAGCACGATGTCAAAGCGCTCGCGCTGGTCCATCTCTTCCAGAGTGGTGCAGCGATAGTCGATCGAGACGTGGGACTTATCGGCGTGCAGCTTCGCCGCCGCGATGTTGCTTTCCGACGGATCGACCCCGATCACCTGCGCGCCGAGCCGCGCCAAGGGTTCGCACAGCAACCCGGCGCCGCAACCGATATCGAGCACGCGCAGGCCTTCGAGGCAGGTCAGGCTGCGCACATTGCGATCGAACTTGCGGCAGGCGGCGTCGCGGATGAAGGCAAGCCGGAGCGGATTGATCTTATGCAGCGGCGCCATCTTGCCGCGCGGATCCCACCACTCGGCCGAGAGCTTCGAAAATTTCGCGATCTCGGCGGGATCGACGCTGGGGCTCGAAACGCCGGAAACGTCTGTTTGCATGGTCATGATCGGCGCGCGCCTCCTGATTATCGCGCGGTAATATGGTTGCGGAACGCCAGCGGCGAGGCGATTGTCTTGATCCTCTCAACGCCTTCGCCGACGCCGCGAATCGTCACGTCACCATAATTCAGAATCCGTCCCAGAATGCTCTGGTTGACGTCGACGCTTTCGACCTTGTCGAGGCTCATCTCGAAGGTGCGCCGCTTGATGAAGCCTTCCTTGTGCACCACCCGCAGGGTGGTGACATCGGTTTCGGTGGTCCAGCGCTTGAACCAGGCCCGGAACGACAGATAGAAGGCAATCAGCGCGGCGATCCCCGAGCCTGCCAGACAGAGCAATACGAGGGTGCCCTGCAGGATCATCTGCGACCCTAGCAGCAGGGCGATGGACACGATCCACCCGACCAGCCCCGGCAGGTAGAACACCCAGTGCAGGTTGGTCGAATACAGCAACTTTTCGCCCGGTTGCAGGATATCGTCGATATAGCGCCCCATCGGCCTCTCGCAATCGCCCTGTGACAGGCCGCCGCCGGCGCAAACCGGTTGCCTGCCTGTCGGCACGCCGGTATGTATACGCGCCTTTCGGCACCGCGGCACGTCCCGGCCGCACCTTATCTCGTTGTCCTCAAGGAACATACCATCCGCCATGGGCCGGCTTGTCATGAAATTCGGCGGCACGTCCGTCGCCAACATCGAACGCATCCGCAACGTCGCGCGGCACGTCAAACGCGAGGTCGATGCCGGCCATGACGTGGCCGTGGTGGTGTCGGCGATGTCCGGAAAAACCAACGAACTGGTGGCATGGTGCCGTGAGGCCTCGCCGATGCACGACGCCCGCGAATACGACGCCGTGGTCGCCTCCGGCGAGCAGGTGACCTCGGGGCTCCTGGCCATCGCGTTGCAGGCGCTCGGCATTCAGGCCCGCTCCTGGCAGGGCTGGCAGATTCCGATCAAGACCTCGGACGCGCATGCCTCGGCCCGCATCCTCGACATCGATGGCAGCGAGATCGTCAAGCGCTTCGCCGACCGCAAGGAAGTCGCGGTCATCGCCGGCTTCCAGGGCATCAACCCGCAGACCGGCCGTATCACCACGCTCGGCCGCGGCGGCTCGGATACGTCGGCGGTGGCCATTGCCGCCGCGATCAAGGCCGACCGCTGCGACATCTATACCGACGTCGATGGCGTCTACACCACTGATCCCCGGATCGTGCCGAAGGCCCGCCGCCTCGACAAGATTGCGTTCGAGGACATGCTGGAACTGGCCTCGCAGGGTGCCAAGGTGCTGCAGGTGCGCTCGGTCGAACTCGGCATGGTTCACAACATGCCGATCTTCGTGCGCTCCAGCTTCGACGAGCCCGACGCGATCGATCCCCACGCCACACCGCCCGGAACGCTGATTTGCAGCGAGGAAGAAATGATGGAAAGCCACGTTGTCACCGGAATCGCCTTCTCGAAGGACGAGGCGCAGATTTCGGTCCGCCAGATCGAGGACAAGCCGGGCGTCGCCGCCGCGATTTTCGTGCCGCTGGCCGCCGCCAACGTCAATGTCGACATGATCGTTCAGAACGTCTCGGAGGACGGCAAGACCACCGACCTCACCTTCACCGTTCCGGCCGCCGATTTCGACCGCGCGAAAGAAACCATTTCGTCCGCCAAGGATCAGATCCGTTACGCCCGGCTCGACAGCGCCACCGACGTCGCCAAGGTCTCGGTGATCGGTTCGGGCATGCGCAGCCATGCCGGCATCGCCGCCAAGGCGTTCGCCGCGCTGGCGGAGCGGAACATCAACATCCGCGCCATCACCACGTCGGAAATCAAGTTCTCGGTGTTGATCGACGCCGCCTATACCGAACTCGCGGTCCGCACACTGCATTCGCTGTACGGTCTCGATAAAGGCTAGAACAGCCGGGGAAAAGCGGGGGCGGCCGTGAACGATTTCGCAAGCGCCGCCAACGCCTTCCTGCTGGTCTTCGCCGGCCTGTTCCCGATCGTCAATCCGATCGGCGGCGCGCCGATCTTCCTGCGCCTCACCTATCCGAGCCCGGCCGATCGTCCGGCGCTGGCGGCGGGGGTCGCCATCAACAGCTTCCTGCTGCTGCTCGGATCCCTGATTATCGGCTCCCACGTGCTGGAGTTTTTCGGCATCACGCTGCCCATCGTCCGCATCGCCGGCGGCAGCGTGGTGGCGGCGTTTGCCTGGAAGTTGCTGCATTCCAACGAGGAACTCGAGGATCAGCGCAGCGTCACCGACCACGCACCGGACGCCCGCCTCGACGCCTTCTATCCACTCACCATGCCGCTGACCGTGGGTCCCGGCTCGATCTCGGTCGCGATTACACTGGGCAGCCAGCGGCCGTCCGTCAGCGCCGGTGTCGGCGACTTCGCGCTGGTCGCCGGAGCCGCCGTGGCCGGACTGGCGGCCGTCGCGGCGACGATCTACGTGTGCTACCGGTTCGCCGGCAATCTGGTGGCTGCGCTGGGCCGACGTGGCACCAGCGTGGTGATGCGGCTGTCGGCCTTCATCCTGCTCTGCATCGGCATCCAGATCATCTGGAACGGCTATGTGGCGCTGACGACCCAGGCTGGTTGATCGCTCCCTCAAGCCCGTCAAAATTACCGCCAGGCATCCCTGCCGCCCGCAAATTTGGCAGGGGATTTGCTTGGCAAAACAAGCTGCAATTCGCTATACGGCCTTAACAGACCGCCAGCGCCAGCGCGGCTGCCCCGAAGGGGAACAAAAGCGGGTTTTTGCGCGCCCTCGCGACGTGTAAAATAGCCAAAGTTATATTTTGACGATTGGGAGACCTGCGGCACGGATGCCGCCGGGGGCCCGCAGGGAAGGACATCGGCACATGCGGAGCGCGTCGGGTGGCCCCCGCGTCTTGCTGAGACGGCTCCGTGAGGTCATGGCGGAGCAGGTCAGCGCTCAGGAACGCCTCGACAAGATCGTGGTGCTGATCGCCGCCAACATGGTGGCGGAAGTCTGCTCGACCTATGTGCTCCGCATCGACAATACCCTGGAACTCTATGCCACCGAGGGTCTGAACCGTGATGCCGTCCACCAGACCGTCCTCCACGCCCATGAGGGTCTGGTCGGTCTGGTCGCCAGCGAAGCCACGCCGCTCAATCTGAGCGACGCCCACAGCCACCCGGCCTTCTCATTCCGACCGGAAACCGGCGAAGAAATCTACAACTCCTTCCTCGGCGTGCCGATCCTGCGCGCCGGCAACACGCTCGGCGTGCTGGTGGTGCAAAACCGCGCCAAGCGCACTTATGTCGAGGAGGAAGTCGAGGCGCTGCAAACCACAGCCATGGTGCTGGCCGAGATGATCGCCTCCGGCGAGCTGTCGGCGCTGGCGCGACCCGGCGCCGAACCGGCCGCGCGCCATCCACAGCACAAGGCCGGCTCGATCCTGTCCGACGGCATCGCACTCGGCCATGTGGTGCTGCACGAGCCGCGCGTCGTCATCACCAACTACATCGCGGAAAACCTGCCGCAGGAAATCAAGCGGCTCGACGATGCGCTGGCCAAGCTGCGCGCCGACCTCGACCGCATGCTGGAGCGCGGCGACGTCGCCGATGGCGGCGAACATCGCGACGTGCTCGAAGCCTATCGCATGTTCGCCAATGACCACGGCTGGTCGCATAAACTGCACGAGGCCGTCGCCACCGGCCTCACCGCCGAAGCCGCGGTCGAACGCGTGCAGTCCGATACCCGCGCGCGGATGCTGCGCTCCACCGATCCGTATCTGCGCGACCGCTTGCACGATCTGGAAGATCTCGGCCATCGCCTGATGCGCCAGCTTGTCGGTCAGGATCACGCGCCGTCGCGCGAGCAGCTTCCCGACAATGCCATCCTGATCGCGCGCTCGATGGGCCCGGCGGCGCTGCTCGACTACGATCGCAAGCGGCTGCGCGGCCTGGTGCTGGAGGAAGGCACCGCGAACTCACACGTCTCCATCGTCGCGCGCGCGCTCGGCATTCCGGCGGTTGGCGAAGTGCCGAACGCCGCCGGCCTCGCCGATCCCGGCGACGCCATCATCGTCGACGGCACCTCGGGCTCGATCTACGTCCGTCCTTCGGCGGAAGTAGAGTCCGCCTATGCCGAGCGGGTGCGCTTCCGCGCCCGGCGGCAGGCGCAGTACTCGGCGCTACGCGATCGCCCGACCGTGACCAAGGACGGCCAACCCGTCGAACTGCTGCTCAATGCCGGCCTCGTCATCGACCTGCCGCACATCGAGGACACCGGCTGCGGCGGCATCGGCCTGTTCCGCACCGAATTGCAGTTCATGGTCGGCCAAAGCCTGCCGCGCTCCGTCGAGCAGTTGTCGCTCTACCGCGCCGTGCTGGATGCGGCGGGCGGCAAGCCGGTGACGTTCCGCACGCTCGATATCGGTGGCGACAAGGCGTTGCCTTACATGGAAACCGTGATCGAGGAGAATCCGGCGCTGGGCTGGCGCGCGATCCGTCTCGGCCTCGACCGTCCAGGCCTGTTGCGCGGGCAGATTCGCGCGCTGCTGCGCGCCGGCGGTGGACGCGCGCTGAAGATCATGTTCCCGATGATTTCGGAGATCGCTGAATTCGATCAGGCCAAGCTGATCGTCGAGCGCGAACTCACTTATCTGCGCCAGCACGGCCACGCGCTGCCCGAGCGTATCGATATCGGCACCATGATCGAAGTGCCGGCGCTGCTCTATCAGCTCGACGAACTGTTCGAAAAGGTCGATTTCGTGTCGATCGGCTCCAACGACCTGTTCCAGTTCCTGTTCGCGGTCGATCGCGGCAACTCGAAAGTCTCGGATCGGTTCGATACGCTGTCGGCGCCGATCCTGCGTGCGCTGCGCGACATCATCCGCAAGGCCAATGCGGCAAAACGCGATGCCTCGCTGTGCGGCGAGATGGCTTCGACGCCGATCGGCGCGCTAACGCTGATCGCTCTCGGCTATCGCACGCTGTCGCTCTCGGCGACGGCCCACGGCCCGGTCAAGGCGCTGATTCTCGACCTCGATGCCAAGAAAGCCGAGACGCTGATGACGAAGCTGCTCGATGCCCCCGCCGGCAGCGTGTCCATCCGCGAGGAACTGAAGCGGTTCGCCGACGCCGAGGGGCTGTCGTTGTAGCGAGGCTGTTGCGCCCGCTCCGCCTTCGCCTATCTTTCATCGAGACAATTCCATGCTGCCTGAAGCCAAACTCGACATCCTGCTGGCACGCCACGCCGAACTCGAAGCCCAATTGCTGGGCGATGTCGGCGCCGAGAATTATGTGCGGATGACGCGCGAACTGGCCGAACTCAATCCGGTGATCGACGCGGTCAAAGCCTATCGCGCCGCCGCCGCTGAACTCTCCGGCATCGACGCCATGGTCAACGATCCCGGTACCGATGCCGAGATGCGTGAGCTCGCCGAAGCCGAACGTCCCGAACTGGAGACGCGTCGCGACGAACTGATGCAGCAACTTCGCGTCGCGCTGTTGCCGAAGGACGCGATGGACGAACGCAACGTCATCCTCGAAATCCGCGCCGGCACCGGCGGCGACGAAGCCTCACTGTTCGCCGGCGATCTGTTCCGGATGTACGAGCGCTTCGCCGCTTTGCAGGGCTGGAAGGTCGAGGTGATTTCCGCCAGCGAAGGCACTGTCGGCGGCTACAAGGAAATCATCGCCGAGGTGCAGGGCCGCGGCGTCTTCGCCAAACTGAAATTCGAATCCGGCGCGCATCGCGTGCAGCGCGTACCGGACACCGAAACCCAGGGCCGCATCCATACCTCGGCTGCCACCGTCGCGGTGCTGCCGGAAGCCGAGGACGTCGATATCGATATCAGGAATGAAGACCTGCGCATCGAGACCATGCGCGCGCAAGGCGCCGGCGGCCAGCACGTCAACAAGACCGAATCGGCCATCCGCATCACGCACCTGCCGACCGGCATCGTGGTGATGATGCAGGACAGCCGCTCGCAGCATAAGAACCGCGCCAGCGCCATGAACATCCTGCGCTCGCGGCTTTACGATGCCGAACGCCAGCGCCTTGATTCCGAACGTTCCGCCGACCGACGCGGCCAGGTCGGCTCCGGCGACCGTTCCGAGCGCATCCGCACCTACAATTTCCCGCAAGGCCGCGTCACCGATCATCGTATCAACCTGACGCTCTACAAGCTGCCGCAAGTGATCGCCGGCGAAGCGCTGGGCGAACTGATCGATGCGCTGACCACCGAACATCAGGCCGCGCAACTGGCGGCACAGGGCGCGGCGGCTTAGCCGTGGACATATCGCTCGCAGGGCAGACCATCGAGACGGCGCGCCGGAATCTGGCGGCGCATTTGCAGAGTGCCGCGATCGAAACACCCGAACTCGATGCACGGCTGATGATCGGCGCGGTGACGCGGCTTGATCTTACCGGTCTCATCACCAAAGCCAAGCAGCGGCTGACCGCGTTCGAGGGAGCGCGGTTGAAGGATCTCGCACGGCGACGCATCGGCGGCGAGCCGGTGGCGCGGCTGCTCGGTCACAAGGAATTCTGGGGGCTGGACTTCGCGCTGTCGCCGGCAACGTTGGTACCGCGCCCCGATACCGAAACGATAGTCGAGACCGCGCTCGATATTTTGCGCACTGACGGCGATATAACGCGTGCGCTACACATCGCCGATCTCGGCACCGGCTCCGGCGCGATCCTGCTGGCGCTATTGCATGAGTTGCCGAACGCGATCGGCATCGGGACCGATATCAGCGTCGCCGCGCTACAGGCCGCGCGCACCAACGCAACGCGATTGGGCCTTGCGGATCGCGCCACCTTCGCGGTGAGCAATTTCGCCGCCGCGCTCGCCGTATCCTGCGATCTGATCGTCTCCAATCCGCCCTATATCAGGACCGGGGACATCCAGACCCTGTCGACGGAAGTCCGCGACCATGACCCGCATCGCGCCCTCGACGGCGGCGACGATGGGCTCGATGCCTATCGGGTGATTCTCGGTCAAGCCGCCAACGTGCTGGCGCCTGGCGGTACGCTGGTCCTCGAAATCGGCCAGCATCAGAGCAACGATGTCACCCGGCTGGCGCGCGCCACGGGTCTCGCGCCACACGGCCCGCCGCGCGCCGATCTCAGCGGTGTTCCGCGCGCCCTCGCGTTTCGGCATTTGCCTCGATAAAGTCCGATTGGAACGCAAAAAAACCTCTTGGAATATCCATCGGGAACGACTACGTTCCGCTCATAATATTGGTCCAGGGTGATCGGCCCTCTCGATTGACGGGATTGAGGTCGAAGCTTTCGAGAAGAGAGCGTCCCTAGCAAAAGGTTCCAAAAGCTGGTCTTCATTGCGCGCGATAGCCGAGAGGGCTGCGCTGCCGATTGACCGCGAAGCCGACGAAAGCGCGATCTCATACGCTTGAGAACCCATACGAAACACATTCATACGAGATAGGCGGGCTCGCACGATCCAGTGAGCTTGCGAAGCAAATGAGCTTGCGGGCTTGCGAAAGCGGGCTGATTGATTTGATCCGGCCGGCCCGGTATCGGGCTCGCTGGCGGTTGGGGAGCGCGTCGTTGCTGAACGCGACGTAGGGCAACATCGAGAACTGCGAAGCAATCCGGTCAGCGTGATGCGGTGCTTGCGGCGTGTGGCCACTCACCACCAAATTTGAGATGACCCAGGTTCACGATCTAAGGCGGCAAACTAAGGATTGGTAAAAGGCGACACATGAGAAACGGTCAGAACAACAAGCGGATGCGCGGCCGAAACAACAATAACAATAATAACAACAATCGGCGCGGCCAGAATCCGATGACGCGGGTTTTCGAATCCAACGGTCCGGATATCAAGATTCGCGGCACTGCTTCTCACATCGCCGAAAAGTATGTCCAGCTTGCCCGCGACGCGCGCGGCTCCGGCGACCCGGTCGCCTCGGAAAACTATTATCAGCACGCCGAACACTACTTCCGCCTGATCGCCGCCGCCCAGGAACAGTTTCGCCAGAACCAGCCGCAGCAGCAGCAACCGCACAACAACCTCGACATCGTCGACGAGGGCGAGGACGCCGGTGACGGCTATTCCAGCTTCGGCGCCGAACCAGGTTTCGTGCCAGCGCAGCAGCAGCCGTTCCCGCCGCGCGACAACCAGCACAATCAGCGCGACAACCAGCGGGATCGTCCCCGCGAGCAGCGTTTCCAGCCGCGCGACAACGAGCAGCCCCGCGAGCAGCAGCAGCAGCCGAACGAGCGCACCTATCGCGAACAACGCGCGCAGCCACAGCCGGACTATCAATCGCAACCCGCGATGCCACCGCTCGACAGTGGCGTCGATCGGTTGCCGTCGTTCATCACCGGCGGACAGCCGCAGCCCGGCAATGGTTTTGAAACGAACGGCCAGCCGAGCGGCGATCGTTTCCCGCCGCGCCGCCGCCGCCGCCCGCACGGGCCGCGCGCCGAAACCAACGCGGCACCCGCCGCCGAGGAAGCCAGTTCAGGCAACGAATAAGCGTCGAGGGCGATACCATCAGTGGCATCGCCGCCTTGATACCGTGATGCAATGAACCCGCCGCCGGATCATGTCCGGCGGCGAGTTCATTAAGGCCAATTAACGCTGAAACGTCGATGACGTCGGCACAAGCACCGGGCCGAGCGAGGGAATCAGCCGCGCCCGCTCGCGATGCGCGGGAATAGCGCGATAGACCTGCTTGGTGGCCTCGACGATGTGCACGCCGGCAACCGGCAGCGACAATGCCGCGCCCATCCGCTCCCACGCCAGAGCCGAACGCAGGAACCAGCCACGCCCGATCGGCGGCATGAACAGCGCCTCGCCCCACGCGCTCGGCGTGAACCAGGTCTGCCGCAGCAAATCGGTGATCTGAGTGCGCGAATACGGACGGCCGTGACCGAACGGCGTCATGTCGGTGCGCGTCCAAACGCCGCGACGATTTGGAATCACGGCCAGCATCCGGCCCGACGGCGCCAGTACGCGCCACACCTCACGCAACAGCGCTTGCGGATCGTCCGACATTTCCAGCGCGTGCACCAGAAGGATGCGATCCACCGCGGCATCCGGCAGCGGCAGCGACAATTCATCGACCAGCGAGGCCAACGCCGGACGACCTGTGGGCCACTTCAGCACGCCCTGCGCCGCCGGCATCATCGCGATGCAGCGCTCGGCGTCATCGCGAAACAAGCCGAGATATGGCGTCGGATAGCCGATACCGAGCACACGTTGCCCCTGCGCCTCCGGCCAGCAGGCATGAATGCCGCGATTGATCAGACGCCGCGCCACGACGCCGAGACGCCGTGAATAGAAATCGCGCAGATCGATCACATCGATGGCCATGCTCAAACTCTATAGCGTTTTCGAGCGAAGTGGGACCCGGTTCGCGTGAAGAAAACGCGTCAAAACAAAACCCACGAGCCTTGCGCGCCGCGCATCCCGTCACGCGCGGCAATGTGCGGGCGTTTCACCGCTGCGACGCCTGTGCTAGCCTTGCGGGAGCTTAACGAACGGAGACGTCATGGCCGCCGAGATTCGCCTGTTCCCCTGCCTGTCGGATAATTTCGGCTATCTGATCCATGATCCGGTCAGCAAGGCGACCGCATCGATCGATGCGCCGGAGGCAGCGCCCGTCATCAAGGCGTTGCAGCGCGAGGGCTGGCATCTGACGGACATTCTCGTCACCCATCACCACGCCGACCATGTCGGCGGCATCGCCGAGTTGAAGCAGAAATACGATTGCCGCGTCGTCGCGCCGCACGACAAGGCCGCCGCCATTCCCGAAGTCGACGAGCGCGTCAAGCAGGACGACACCGTGATGATCGGCACGCTCACCGCGCGCGTGCTGGAGACGCCCGGCCATACCCTCGATCACATCAGCTACGTGTTTGACGACGAGCGCGCGCTGTTTGCCGCCGACACGCTGTTTTCGATCGGATGCGGCCGCGTGTTCGAAGGCACCTATCCGATGATGTGGGAGTCGCTCCTGAAGCTGCGCGCATTACCGGACGACATGCGGCTCTATTGCGGCCACGAGTACACTGCATCCAACGTCAAGTTCGCGTTGGGAATCGAACCGAACAATCCGGCGCTGCAAGCCCGCGCCAAGGAAGTCGAAGCGTTACGCGCCGCCGGCAAGCCAACGATTCCGGTGCTGCTCGGCGAGGAAAAGAAAGCCAACGTGTTCCTGCGCGCCGACGCGCCCGAGGTCGCCGCCGCCGTCGGTCTCGCCGGCAAGGGGGCCGCCGACGTGTTCGGCGAGTTGCGCGAACGCAAGAACAAATCCTGATGGCGCGCACGTCGCGCCCGACCGCCGCGGAGATCATCGCACGGCTCGGCCTCAAGCCACATCCGGAGGGCGGGCATTTTCGCGAGACGTTTCGCGATTCGCACCATGATGCGCAAGGACGCGCGGCGTCCACCGCGATCTATTTCCTGCTGGCGCGTGGCGAGCGTTCGCACTGGCATCGCATCGATGCGGTGGAGACATGGCACTTCTATGCCGGAGATCCATTGCGGCTCGAAATCGCCGACAACACTGGAATCCGCACCATACAACTAGGGTCGGATATCGTGGCGGGCGAACTGCCACAGGGCATCGTGCCGGCGCATGCATGGCAAGCGGCCGAGAGCATCGGCGATTGGACACTGGTCGGCTGCACTGTCGCGCCGGGATTCGAGTTCGCACAATTCGAACTCGCGCCGCCGAACTGGTCGCCGCCTGGTTAAGGGCGTTTGCGAAACATATCCTTCGCGGCGATCAATCCACCGCCGGCGATCAACAGCGCAGCGAGCGCGATAGCAGCGGTCGCTTGCGCATATCCCGCGAGGATCAGGAAGCCGGTCGACAACAGCGGCGTGGCGTAGGATGCCGCGCCCAGCACGCGAATCTCGCCGTGCTTCATGCCGATGTCCCACGCATAGAACGCAGCGCCGACCGGTCCGAGGCCAAGCAACACGATCGCCAACCACTGCATCACGGTCTCGGGCCACACCGTCGTTTCGATTCCGAAATGGACCAGCGCGGCGAGCAGCGCCGTCGCGAGGCAGAAGCCCGCCACCGCATCGGTCGGTACCGCTTTCAATTTTCGCGATAACACGGAGTAAGCCGCCCAGACGAATGCGGCGATGAATGCCGCGACGAAACCGGGAATTTGTGCGGCGGTGTATTGCACGCCGGTGTTGCCTGCGAACAGCAAAACCGTTCCGGCCAGCCCGAGCAGCGCGCCGATAATGTGATGCCGCGCCAGCCGCTCACCTGGCAACAGCGACGAAAACAAAACGATCAGCAACGGCCAAAGATAATTCAGCAGGCCCGCTTCAGCCGGCGGTGCAAGCCGCAGCGACAGAAAATACAGCGCGTGATAGCCGAACAGTCCCCCGATGCCGACCGCCCACGCGATCGCCGGCAATCGCAGCGCACGTGCAGCGCCGCCGCGCACCAGCACGGCTGCGCTGCCGACCAGGCCGCCGATCGCGAAAGTCATCGCCGCAAGCTGAAATGCCGGAATGCGGCCGGTGGCCACCGTGAGCACAGCCAGCAGCGACCACATCACGATCGCGGTCAATCCGATCAGGGTGGCGGCGCGGGAGGTCATATTGAGAGGTCGGCGGGCTGCATCATTCCGGGTCTGCGCCTGTAGAACGCGCAGCCCGGAATGACAAGCCTTAGGCCCCGTGACGGTCAGGCGTGATACTGGCCGCCGTTGACCGTGAGGGTCGAGCCGGTGATGAAGCCAGCATCGTCGGAGGCGAGAAACACCACGGCGCGCGCGATTTCTTCCGGTTCACCAAGGCGGTTGACCGGAATTTGCGGCAGGATGCTTTTTTCGACCACTTCCTTCGGCACCGCCTGCACCATTTCGGTGTTGATGTAGCCCGGGCAGATCACGTTGACGGTGATGCCGCCCTTGGCGTTCTCCAGCGCGAGCGCCTTGGTGAAGCCGATATCGCCGGCCTTCGCTGCGGAGTAATTGACCTGACCGAATTGGCCTTTCTGGCCGTTGATCGACGAGATGTTAACGATGCGGCCGAACTTGCGGGCGCGCATGCCTTCGATCACCGGCCGCGTCATGTTGAACAGCGAACCGAGGTTGGTGTTGATCACCGCATTCCATTGCTCGACGGTCATCTTGTGGAAGGCGCCGTCCTTGGTGATGCCGGCGTTGTTGACCAGGATTTCAATCGGCCCCAGGTCGGCCTCGACCTTCTTGATGCCGTCGGTGCAGGCATCGAACGAACTGACATCCCACTTGTAGACCGGGATGCCGGTCTCCGCCTTGAACTTCTCCGCTGCCGCATCGTTCCCGGCATAGCTCGCGGCAACCTTGTATCCGGCCGCCTTCAGCGCCTTGCTGATCGCCGCGCCAATTCCCCTCGTCCCTCCGGTCACCAATGCAACACGCGCCATCATGTCCTCCTCGAGATCCTTTTACCCCGCCGATAAACGACCGGCGGCTTCGCCATCTTCACGACAAAAAATGCCCGGCGCAAGGCCGGGCATTGATCGTGAGTCAGAAGGTATCAGGAGGCCGCGTCATCATGTCGTCATGACGCGCCGCCGCGATATCAGTTGCGCTCGATACACATCGCGATGCCCATGCCGCCGCCGATGCACAGCGTGGCGAGGCCCTTCTTGGAATCGCGCTTCTGCATTTCATGCAGCAAGGTGACAAGCACGCGTGCCCCCGATGCACCCACCGGATGACCGATGGCAATCGCGCCGCCGTTGACGTTGACCTTCGACGTATCCCAGCCAAGGTCCTTGTTCACCGCGCAGGCCTGCGCCGCGAACGCCTCGTTGGCTTCGATCAGGTCGAGGTCGGCGATATTCCAGCCGGCCTTCTTCAGCGCGGCGCGCGAAGACGGGATTGGGCCGGTGCCCATGATCTTGGGATCGACGCCGGCATGCGCCCACGACACGATTCGCGCGATCGGCGTGCGACCTTCCTTGGCGGCCTGCTTCGCGCTCATCAGCACAACGGCGGCAGCACCGTCATTGATGCCCGACGCATTGGCGGCGGTCACAGTGCCATCCTTCTCGAAGGCCGGACGCAGCTTGGCGATGGATTCAACGGTCACGCCCGCCTTAGGATACTCGTCGGTGTCGACGACGATGTCGCCCTTACGCGACTTCACGGTCACCGGCACGATCTCGTCCTTGAACTTGCCGGCCTTCTGCGCCGCCTCGGCCTTGTTCTGCGAACCGGTGGCGAACTCATCCTGTTGCTGGCGGGTGATTTGATACTGCTTGGCGACGTTCTCGGCAGTGTTGCCCATGTGATAGCCGTTGAAGGCGTCCCACAGACCGTCCTTGATCATGGTGTCGACGAACTCGAGCGCGCCCATCTTGACACCGCCGCGCAGATATTGGGCGTGCGGGGCCATGCTCATGGATTCCTGGCCACCGGCGACCACGATGTCGGAATCGCCGTTGAGAATGGCCTGATAGCCCAGCGCCACGGTGCGCAGACCGGAGCCGCACAGCTGGTTGACGCCCCAGGCCGGGCTTTCGACCGGAATCCCGGCGGCGATCGAAGCCTGCCGGGCCGGGTTCTGCCCCTGCGCCGCGGTCAGGATCTGTCCCATGATGACTTCCGAGACGCGACCTGGCTCGATACCCGCGCGTTCCAGCGCGGCTTTGATGGCAACCGCGCCGAGATCGTGCGCCGGCATGGTGGCGAAAGCGCCGTTGAAGCTTCCGACCGGGGTACGGGCGGCACTGACGATGACGACATCGTCTGACATGGACATCTCCTGGGCTTGAGGTCTGAGAGGCTTGAGGTCTGAGAGGCTTGAAGTCTGTGTGCTTTAAGTGACTGCAAAAATTACGGTTTGGCGCGGCTGCCGCCGGTCCGGCGGGGCTCTGTCACCACTATCCTGTTAACCTAGCCGGGACGTGTCAATCGCCTTGCGAGAGAAAGTGATTTCCGCGCCGCATCCAATGCTGCGCGATGTTGCAGCAAGCCCCGCAGCATCGACACCCAAATCCGCCGGAGGTTTGTTCCGATGGCTTCTATGAGCTTGTTAATGCAAATCCTTTGTCGCGACGGCCCGCCACGGCCACTCGCCCCGTTGCCCCAATCGAACCCTGATCTTTGTTGCACAAAACGGTAGCCGAGCCCCCGCGAAAGTGCTTACTTTGTTGCATCGCGTTACCCGCCCGCCTTCGGCGTCCCTGTCCCCGGTGTGTATGTGAGAGCATATGGCGAAAACAGAGCAACCTACGACGATCAAGAAATACGCCAATCGGCGGCTGTATAATACCGGAACCAGCACCTACGTGACGCTGGAAGACCTCGCGGCGATGGTCAAGAACGGCGAGGATTTCCTAGTCTACGATGCCAAGACAGGCGAAGACATCACGCGCTCGGTACTCGCGCAGATCATTTTCGAACAAGAAAACAAAGCCGGCCAGAATCTGCTTCCCACCACATTCCTCCGTCAGTTGATCCGCTTCTACGGCGACAGCATGCAGATGGTGGTCCCTCGCTATCTTGAGCAATCGATTGATTCGCTGACGCGCGAGCAGGAAAAATTCCGCAAGCAATTGAGCGACACCTTCAGCACCGGGCCGTTCGCCCCGCTCGAGGAGCACGTCCGCCGCAACATGGAATTGTTCGAGCGCACCTTCTCGATGTTCAAGCCGTTCGTGCCGTCACCACGCACGACCACCGGCACGCCGCCGGCGGCACCGGAAAAGACACCTGAGCCGACTCCCGAAACCAACACCAATATCGATGACCTTCGCCGTCAAATGAAGGAAATGCAGGAACAGCTCGAGCGCATGTCGAAGGACGTGAAGAAGGAAGGCTGAGCGCTTGGGTTTTTCTCAAACCGCATGAAGGCGACCCGAAAGGGTCGCCTTTCGTTTTGCGCACGCTATCGACCTAGGCGAGGGTGACAGGCTGCGATGTCGTCGCGGGAATCCACGGCCGCTGCGACGAGGCAAGGCCAATCAGATGGCCCTGGATATAGTCGCATCCCCAATCCGATAGCAATTGCGCGGCTTCCGTATCCTGAACCCATTCGGCAACCGTCTTGATGCCGAGACGGCGTGAAAGGTCGATCAAGGTCTGCACGAAGGCGCGGTCGTCGCTCGACTGCGTGATGTTGCGAACGAAAGCGCCGTCGATCTTGACGATATCGACGCCGAGCTTGCGCAGATTGCGGAACGAGGTGTAGCCCGCGCCGAAATCATCGATGGCGATGCGGCAACCAAAATTCTTCAGGCGGCTGACGAAGCCGCGGACATCGTCAATGTCCTGAATCGCAACCGTCTCGGTGATTTCGACGATCAACCGCGCGGCAGCGTCCGGATGCGCCTTGAGCAGCGATTCCATGATCGCCCACCAATCCGGATCGATTGTTGTGCCGGGCGAGATGTTGAGGCTGAGTTGAACGTCGGGCGCTTCGGCCAGTTCGGCGATCACCAGTTCGAGCACGCGATGATCGACCAGACGGATCAAGCCGAGTTTCTCCGCGATCGGCACGATGTCCGGTCCGAGCAGAAACTCGCCGTTGTCCTGCTGCATCCGCACCAGGGATTCGTAGAACACAACCTTGTCACGCGCCGTCGCCTCGACCACCGGTTCGAAGCCGAGTCCGATGCGACGCTGGTTGAGCGCGGTGACGATCTCATCGGTGACACGAATGTTGAGGCGGCGCTGGGTCTCGCGTTCGACGTTCGGCTGCCACATCGAATACGATCCCTGCCGACGGGATTTGGCGGTTTCGAAGGCTTCCTGCGCGCGATTCATCGCGTCATCGACACTGCGCGCGTGACGGGGAATGCTGACCGCGCCGATCGATGCGGTCACCGCGACCGGGCCTGACTTGGTCGGCACCACCGGCTCCCGCACGCCCGCGAGAAAACGCTCGGCGGCGACCTGCATATCGTCGACACCGCAGTTTTTCAGGATCAAACCGAACTTGTTGCCGGAAAAGCGGCCCATCGCGTCACCGCCGCGCAATCGCGCGCGAATGCGGGCCGACACTTCGCAGATCACCTGATCCGCGACATCGAAACCGAACGCATCGTTGATGCGTGCGAGATGATCGATGCCGATCACCATGAAGGCGGCCTGGGTGCGAAAGCGAGCCGTATCGTCGAGGGTGGCCGCAAGCAGCGTCACCAGATGGCTGCGATTGAATTCGCCGGTGAGGGCATCGTGTTGCGACAGCCGCAAGAGTTGCTCGTCGCGGGCGTGACGTTCATTGTCGATACGCATCACGCCATGAACCCGGGCCGGCGCGCCATCGGCCCCGGCGAACCAGCGGCCGCATTCTTCGATCCATAGCGTGTTTGCGGAAGAGCCGGCGCGAAGACCATATTCGACGCGATAAGCGACCCCGCCGCCAAGATCCCGCTCGGCGGACTTGAGCACTGCGTCTAGCCGAACCGAGCGCGGCTCGATCTGCCTGGCGAATTCAGTGCCGGTGGTGGTGGCGGGAATCGAAAACGGCTCGAAGATTACCTCGGTCCCATCAAGCCAGCTCAGTGTGTCGCTGGCGATGTCCCAGGTGAAAGTGGCACGGCCGAGTGCCGCGAGGATGGCCGTTGACGTCGGATGCGTGCCCAACGCGACGGCAGGCGAATCTGTTCGCGCCGTCGCGAATGCGGGCACCTTATCGGTAGCGGAGGACAGCCAAGTGCGATCCGCCGCGCCAAAAGGGCGCGCCGGCAGCGATACCGAGTCGCTGGTCGACAGAGTGACGAATTTCACGCTCGCCTCATTCTGGGACGCGCACCTGATTCCCGGTGGAAGGTTACGGCTTCTGCGGTATCCAAGGCTAGGCAAAGTTCCTAAATAAATCGACAAACGGCAGGCGGGGACCATTCCCCCGTGATTCTCCCGCCAACGGCACGCCGTTTGCGAGGCAGATCGGGAGGATCGACCTCATGTCCCAAAACGGGACATCGGGTTCTGTGTTGGATCGATCATGCGTATCGCCGAGAGCCACGCCACCGCCCTGACCATCAGGCATCCGAGGGTTCCCCCGGAGACGAAGGCGGCCGCTCCGGCGGCGACGCGCGCGGTCGCGCCTTTGGCACCATTGCCTGCTCGTCTTGCACAATACGGAACACCCGACGCGGGTTTCATCATGCAGTTGATCGCAACCGCGACAGCGAGCACTGCCAATGAAGGGGCTGAGCGGCCTGCGCGAAATGCTGCCAGCGTCGCCTATGGCTATGCCCATCGCGCGGCACAGCCGTTGCCATCCGGCAGCCGGATCATCCGCTCGATCTGAGCTTTCGACGAAGCGTCTTGAAGGTCTCAGCGCGCCGGAGAGTCCGGCGTCGGCTGCACATGCACGTCCGGCGCGGCCTGCGGCGCGGTCGTCGTTTGGGAAGCAGGCGCGGGCGCGGCCGAATCATTGGCGGCGATCACGGGTGGCACGATGACCGGCTCGGTTCGCGCCGAAGGAGCATCGTGTGAACTTACGGCAGGCGTTTCCGGCGCGACAGTCGCGGGAGCGGGTTCAACGCGCGGCACTTGAGGCTCCGGTACCGATGCCGGTGTACCGACAACCGGCGGCACGGCAACGCGCGCCGGACGCCGGGCCCGCAAGGCGATGCCAGCGAAGAAATCCACCAGGGTCAGCAGCGCCAGAAAGAAAAAGGTCGAGTTGGCGAACTGCGGCAGCAACAGGAATTCCGCGACCGAACCACCGAGCAACAAGAACGACAGCAAGTGATCGGTGAGATACTTGCCTCGCGCCCCCCTGATAATTTCCAGCATCAACAGCAGGACGCCGAGCGTGAGAAGCACGTCGTTGACGGTGATCGTCCACTTCGCCTCGGACAACAACGTCACGGTCAGCAGCGGGGCGTCAAACGACACGCCCGACATCAGAAAAACCATGATGTTGAAGACCGCGAGCGGGATCAACAGCAGCGGGAAACCGACCCTGGACATCGGCAAGACTTTCTTTTCGCGCACGAATCCATGCGAATCAGCACGGCGCATCACTGCGCCGTCCTATACGCCAATTCGCTACGCTAGTCCTGGAGTTGGCGTGAATTCGGGCAATCAAAGGCTCCCGAGTTCACGAGATCGCGCAATGGCCGCAGACGAAGCGCCGGTGGCGGCGCATCGGGGCCGGGTGCGCGGAAGCAATCCCGTTCAGGATTCCTTCTTGACCTTCAGAATCTGCCGGCCCTTGTACATCCCCGTCTTCAGATCGACGTGATGGGGGCGGCGCAGTTCGCCCGAGTCCTTGTCTTCAACATAGGTCGGGGTCTTGATCGCATCAGCCGAGCGACGCATACCGCGCCGCGATGGCGATGTTTTTCTTCTCGGAACGGCCATAACGAAAATCCTTGCAAACTACGGCCAGGGGCATCGCCGATCGGGCGGCCCGGCGCTTCGCGGATGCGAAAAGGGCGATTAAGGCCGCGCTTATAGCGGAAGGCCGGGCACAACGCTAGTACCGGTTTTCGCGATCCGATCGGTCGGAAATGCGGCCTAGCTCGCCGACTTGCGGCTCCGGCAGCTTTCCAGATCCACGGCCCTGGCCCGCGCCATATAGGTTCCGGCGAGACGGCGCATCCCCGGGCCGGGCTTGCGGGCGCTGCGGACATGCGGGTTGGGCAGCATCGCGGCCAGCAATGCGGCCTCGCGCGAGGACAAATTCTCGGCCGAGCGCCCGAACGCATAATTTGCCCCGGCATTGACGCCGAATTGCCCGTTCGGCCCCCATTCGGCAATGTTCAGGTAAAGTTCCAGCACCCGCTGTTTGGGCAGCACCAGATCGATCCACAGCGCTAAGGGGAACTCGAGACCTTTGCGGACGTAACTGCGGCCCGACCACAGGAACAGATTCTTCGCGACCTGCTGGGTGATCGTGGAACCGCCACGACCGACATCGCCGTCTTCGGCATCGGCCAGCACATCCCGCACGGCATCCCAATCGACTCCGTGATGGCTGCAAAACCGGGCATCCTCGGAAGCGATAACGGTGCGGGGCAGGATCGGAGCAATGTTCTTGAAGTCGATCCATTGCCGCGTCACCGGAGCACCGGTGATCTGGCGCCAAAGCATGAGCGTCGAAACCGGATGGCCGCCGGCGTACACGAGGGTCAGCACATAGGGTGCAGCCAACAGCAACAAGACAAGAACAAACGCAAAACGGATGAATTTCCGCATCAGGCCGGAATATGCGCGGGATCGAAATGGATGGCAGAGGACAAACCAACCTCTCCCGGCGGTTAACTGAGATGCTCGACGGCCCAGCGGGGCCGCCACGGACAGAATTGACGAAGCGAGAGCGTTGCTATCAATGTCGCCCGAAAGATTATCCGGAGCCACTCTAAATGACCACCGCTACTTCATCGCAGGACTTCGCCAAGCGTCTGGACGCCACCGCGGCCGACACCGAGGCGCTGCTCGGCCAGTTATTGTCCGACACCTTGCTGCCGGATGAAATCGCACGGCCGCGCCGGGTGATGGAAGCGATGCGCTATTCGACGCTCGGCGGCGGCAAGCGCCTGCGGCCGTTCCTGGTGGTGGAAAGCTCCGCCGTATTCGGCGTGCCGCGCGCCTCCGCGCTATTGGCCGGCGCCGCGCTGGAATGCATTCATTGCTATTCGCTGATCCATGACGATTTGCCATCGATGGACAACAGCGAATTGCGTCGTGGCCGTCCGACACTGCACAAGCAATACGACGACGCCACCGCCATCCTCGCCGGCGACGGCTTGCTGACGCTGGCGTTCGACATCATCAGCCGCGACGAATTGCACAGCGATCCGATGGTGCGCCTGTTGCTGACGCGGGCGCTGGCGCGGGCCTCCGGCATCGGCGGCATGGTCGGTGGCCAGATGCTCGACCTCGCCGGCGAAGGCCGCTTCGGCGACCGGGAGCCGGTGGATGTCGCACGGTTGCAGCAGATGAAGACCGGCGCGCTGTTGCGTTACGGCTGCATCGCCGGCGCCATTCTCGGGCAAGCCTCGCAGAAGGATTATCAGGCGCTCGACGATTACGGCCGCGCGCTCGGCGAAGCGTTCCAGATCGCCGACGATCTGCTCGACGTCGAAGGCGATGCCGCGGCGCTCGGCAAGCAAACCGGTCAGGACGCGGCGCTCGGCAAGACCACATTCGTCACCCAGCTCGGCGTCGAGGGTGCCAAGCAACGCGTGCGGGATCTGATCGCCAAGGCCGACAACGCGCTGGCGCCGTTCGGCGCGCGCGGCGATGTGCTCCGCGCCACCGCGCGCTTCGTTGCCGAACGCAAGAACTAAGCAGCACGATGAACGGCGCCCCCGACCAGGATCAGCGCCTCGTCCGGTTTCGTCGCTTGCCGCGTGTGCTGCGCATTTTCTATGCGCGCCCGCGCACCTTTGTCTCGGCCGTGCTCGGCATTCTGGTGTTTTTCCTGCTGCCGGAAACACTGCGGCTGGTCAGCCGATCGCTGATCGGCTGGGATACGTTCATTGTCAGCTATCTGCTGCTGACCTACGGCATGATCCTGCGCGAAGGTGTCCGGCATGTCCGCCGCTACGCCATCATGCAGGACGACGGACGCTTCCTGATCCTGATGGTCACCGCACTCGGCGCCTTCGCAAGTCTTGCCGGCATCGTCTCCGAACTCACCGCATCCCATCGCGGAGCTTTCGAACTGGCCCTGGTGGTCACCACCATCGCGCTGACCTGGGCAGCGGTGCACACCACCTTCGCGCTGCACTACGCGCATGAGTATTATCGCAACATCAAACCCGGCGGATTGGCCTTCCCGAGCAGCGGCCCGGACAGCCCGGCCCCGGATTATTGGGATTTTGTCTACTTCTCGTTCGTGATCGGCATGACGGCGCAGGTGTCCGACGTCGGCATCACCGACAAGATCATTCGCCGCACCGCCACCGTGCACGGCATCATCTCGTTCGTCTTCAACACCGCGCTGCTGGCGCTCATGATCAACATCATCGCCAGCGCGATCTGAGGTCAGGCTTCCCGCGCCATTCCTTTTCCGCATTGGCTCCGGCCGGGAAAAACCAATAAGCTGGCACGCATCCAATCATGGTCTCTAGGGAGGTGATCTTGACCTATGACCGCTCCACCGTCGAAGCCGTGGTTCAGCACTACTTCGACGGACTCTACGAAGGCAATGCCGATACCCTCGACGCGATCTTCCATCCCACCGCTGACCTGCGCTGGGTCGAAAAGGGCGACCTCAAGGTGCTGACGGTGCCGGACTGGCTGGCATGGGTGCGCAAGCGCCCCTCCGCCAAGGCCGAAGGCAAGCCACGCGACGACTTCATCGTCACCGTCGACCGCTCCGACGACAAGACCGCCTTCATCAAGGTCAAATGCCAATTGCCGCCGCGCTATTTCACCGACTATCTGGTGGCGATGAAGTTGGCCGACGGTTGGCGCATTGTCTCGAAGTCCTATCGTTACGATCTCGTCGAGTAACCTTCTCATGCATTGCGGGACTTCGTCCGGCAACTTACTTTCTCAAAACGACAGATGCCCGGATCAAATCCGGGCATCGTCACCTCTAATCCCGCTCGCAACCGACGCGCCGTCCGCATGATCGCGACCTTCCTCACCTTCCTGCTGATCCTGACGGTTCTGGCCGCCTCGGCGACGCTGGCGCGCAAGCTCACCATCGCGCCGGCCATTATCTTTCTGATGGTCGGCATCGTCATCGCGTTCCTGCCCGGTTTCCCGCGCATCGAGATGAAGCCGGAAGGCGTGCTGCTGCTGGTGCTGCCGCCGCTCATCTATTCCGCCGGCGTGGCGATGAGCTGGCGCGAATTCAAGCATAATCTGCGACCGATCGCGTTGCTTGCGATCGGCTGCGTGATCTTCACCACGGTGCTGGTGGCCGCCGCCGCGCACTGGGTGCTCGGCATGCCATGGAGCGTGGGCTTCGTGCTCGGCGCCATCGTTTCGCCGCCCGACGTTGTGGCACCGCTCGCAATCGCCAAACGGCTGAAGCTGCCGCATCGCATCCTCGTGATTCTCGAGGGCGAAGGTCTGGCGAATGACGCGACCGCGCTGATCCTCTATCGCTTCGCGGTACTCGCAGTGAGCACCGGCAGCTTCTCGCTGCCGACGGCCACCGAGACCTTTTTCGCGATCCTGTTCGGCGAAGTGATCTTCGGCGTCATCGTCGGCTGGCTCAGCCTGCGGCTGCGCAAATGGGCGCACGATCCACGCGTCGAAATCGCGCTGTCCCTGCTGACACCCTATCTCGCCTTCTGGGTCCCGGAACATGCCGGCGGGTCCGGCGTGATCGCGACGGTGGTGACGGGGCTCTATGTGAGCTGGAACGGTCCGTTGCTAATTCCCTCCGCGACGCGCCTGCAAGGCATCTTCTTCTGGGACTTCGTCATCTGGCTGATCGAGGGCGTGCTGTTCCTGACCATCGGTTTCCAATTGCGTCTTCTGCTGGAGAAAGCGCACGCCCTCCCGATGAACCAGATCGTCAGCGCGATCGCGATCACCTCCGCCATCGTGATCGTCGCTCGATTCCTCTGGGTGTTTCCGGGGACCTACCTGCAAACGCTGCTGATCCGGCGACGACATCCCGGCACACCGCGACCGCCGTGGCGTGAAATCGTGGTGATCGGATTCACCGGAATCCGCGGCGTGGTGTCGCTCGCGGTCGCGCTCGCGATTCCGCTGACGCTGCCGAACGGCGATCCGTTTCCCTATCGCGACCTGATCCTGTTCGTCGCCTTCGGCGTGATCTTCGTGACGCTGGTGGGAATCGGATTGACGCTGCCGTGGGTCGTGAAAGGCCTTGGCCTGTCGCGCCATGGTCTGGCGGAAGCCGTCGCGGAGCGCGAGGCCGAAATCGCCGCGCGACGCACAATCATCGGCTCGGCACGCGGCGAACTCGATCGCATCATCAAGGACCGCAACCTGCCGGAAAGCCTCGCGCGTTTCCTTGAAGCGCGCCACGAAACGCGAATGCGCGCGCTGCCGGACCCGCCCGCCGAAGCCGGTCAACCGACGCCGGCAACAAGGGGCGCGGGCCTTGTGCGCGAGATCATCACCATCGAACGCACGCTGCTGCACAAGCTGTTGCGCGACGGCAAGATCACCGACGAAACACGGCGCCGCATCGAACGCGATCTCGATCTCGAAGAAGCCGCAGTGGACAATCGGGAAAAGAATTCACCGCTCTGACAACAGGAGATGCCGCCAACACGCGGTCTCCGTCGTGCCCGGCTTTATGCCGGGCATCCACGTCTTGAAAACATACATCGGGGTAAAAACGTGGATGGCCGGAGCAAGTCCGGCCATGACGACGGAAAGTCAACGCCGTGCGACTGAAAGTTACTCCGCCGCAGTGACCTCGGGCGCCTTCGCGCCGTTGCCATAGCGTTGATCGATGTAGTCGATCACCAGCGCCTTGAAGTCGGCGGCGATGGTCGGGCCGCGCAGCGTGCGGAATTTCTTGCCGTCAACGAACACAGGCGCGGACGGCGCTTCGCCGGTGCCGGGCAGCGAGATGCCGATATCGGCGTGCTTGGATTCGCCGGGGCCGTTGACGATGCAGCCCATCACCGCGACGTTGAGCGCTTCGACGCCGGGATACTGCGTCTTCCAGGTCGGCATTTCGTCGCGGATGAAATCCTGAATGCTACGCGCCAGTTCCTGGAACGTGGTCGAGGTGGTGCGGCCGCAACCGGGGCACGCCGCAACCAGCGGCACGAAGGTGCGGAAGCCCATGGTCTGCAACAATTCCTGCGCGACCTGCACCTCGCGGGTGCGATCGCCACCGGGCTCCGGCGTCAGCGAGATGCGGATGGTGTCGCCGATGCCCTGCTGCAACAGAATGCCGAGCGCGGCCGACGAGGCCACGATGCCCTTCGAGCCCATGCCCGCCTCGGTGAGGCCGAGGTGGATGGCGTAGTCGGAGCGCGATGCGAGATCTTGATAGACCGCGATCAGATCCTGCACGGCGGACACTTTCGCCGACAGGATGATACGGTTCTTCGGCAGGCCGATTTCCTCGGCGCGCTCAGCGGATGTCAGCGCCGATTGCACCATCGCCTCGCGCATCACGGCGCGGGCATCGCGGGGGTTCGGCTGTTTGGCGTTCTCTTCCATCAGGTGCGTCAGCAATTCCTGATCGAGCGAGCCCCAGTTGGCGCCGATGCGCACCGGCTTGCCGTACTTGATGGCAAATTCGACGATGTCCGAGAATTGCTTGTCGCGCTTGTCCTTGAAGCCGACATTGCCCGGATTGATGCGGTACTTGTCGAGCGCCTCGGCGCAGGCCGGATGATCGGCCAAGAGCTTGTGGCCGATGTAATGGAAGTCGCCGACCAGCGGTACGTTGACGCCGCGCTTGCGCAAGCCGTCGCGGATATGGGGAACGGCCGCGGCCGCCTCATCGCGATCGACGGTGATGCGCACCAGTTCGGACCCTGCCCGTGCCAGCGCCGCCACCTGCTCGACAGTGCCCGCGACATCTGCGGTGTCGGTGTTGGTCATCGACTGCACGACGATCGGCGCACCGCCGCCGACGGCGACGTGGCCAACCTTGACCTGGGTGGTTTTATGCCGCGGCTGAGGACCGGCGACGTCGATCTGGGACGGCTTTTCGGGCTTGTTCATGGCGTCTCGAATATCAGGTTTTTGGCAGTTTCAGCAATGGATCAGTCGTATGAGGGGCAGGCCGGTTCACCAGGTACAGCCCCGCGGTGACCAGCACCGCCGCGCCCCCGAAGGCGGCCGTCAGCGGCTCGTTCAGGATGAAATAGCCCGCCGCGACGCCAAATAAAGGGGTTACGAAGGTAAATGCCGACAATTTGCTCGCCGAATAGGTCTTGATCATCCCAAACCAGAGCAGGAATGTGGCGCCCACAACCCAAACCGCCTGATAAAGCATCAGCAGGATCGACGAGGTTTCGGGGAACTTGCCGATGGATTCCCCACCGATCAGCGACGCCGCCCCCAGAATCGGCAACGAGACAACCAATTGATAGGCGAGCCCTTTCTCGGCCGGCGCGTGGCGCAGCCGGCTGGCCTTGACGATCAGTGTGGTGGCCGCCCACAGGCTCCCCGCCGCGATCATGAAGGCATCGCCCAGCATCACCTTGGCGTCGACATTTGGTTGCGGCACGCCGATCGCCACCGCCACCCCGACGAAGGAAAGCGCCAGCCCCGCCCATTGCAGGCGGCTCAAACGCTCGCCGAGGTAGCGATACGAGCCGAACGCCACGAAAAACGGTGCGGTATAGAGAAAGACCGAGGCTCGGGACGCCGTGGTCCATAACAGCCCGCTGTACAGGAAAATGAATTCGATCCCGAACAGCGTCCCCGCCCAGAGGCCCGCACGCAACGTGCCATCAGGCGTCAACAAACTCACGCGGCGGACCAGAGCCACCAGCAGGATGACCGCCAATCCGCCAAGTGACCGCAGAAACGCCTGCATCAACGGCGGAATTTCCGGCAGCAGCAACTTCACCACCACCTGATTGAAACCCCAGGTCAGGCACAGCAGCAAAACCAGGGCAATCGCCGGGGTATCGAGCGGACGTTCCGTGGAGGACGGCGGCGGTTCGGTCATCGCGTCAGTTCATTCCCGCAACGGGCTTTCCTGCTTCTCTTGTCCGGCGTGAGAATGCCGGTTGCCGCTCAATCAATGATGGTGATGTCTCATTGCCTCGCCTGACAGTGTGCGCATGTTCCGGTGATCTCCACCACCGAAAGTTTCGGCACGAAGCCGGTCTGGCGTGCCGCGTCGTTGAGACTCTGCGTCGCCGGGCCGGCGACGATTTCCCCGACCGAGCCGCAATGCTCGCAGATCAGAAAGGCCACCATCGACGCCGCATCGTGGTCGTGGGCACAGGCGAGATATGCGTTGCGGCTTTCGATGCGATGCACGAGGCCGTTCGCCATCAGAAACTCGAGCGCGCGATAGATCGTGATTGGCGCCGGCCGCGAACGATGGGTGGCCAATTGGTCGATCACCTCATAGGCACCGAGCGGACGATGGCTCGACAGCAAGGCTTCCAGCACCTGACGGCGAATCGGGGTGAACTTCTGCGCCCGGCTGCGGCAAACCCGCTCGGCATGCGCGAGGGCATCCGCGGCACAGCGGCCGTGATCGTGGTCAGGCGTTGGGAACACCGGCTTCGTCATCGTCATGGCCGCAATCTACCCCGATACACGCGATTTGACCCGTTGAATCGGGTCTTTGCCGGAATTTTCAAGGCCCGCATCGTCAGACCTTCATCACAATGAAATTAACGCGATGCAGTATTTTATATTGCATCGCAACATAAAAGCCCCAAATGGGCTTTCTGCTCTTTGCGACGAAGCACTGGAACCTGACACCGGCCCCGCAAGGCCGACAACCGATTGGAACTACCGTGACTGGCACCTGGAAATCCTATCTGGATGGCTTGACCCGATGGAACCGCGTCGATCCGCCAACGCTTGACGCGAGGCTCAACGCAAGCGCCGCCACCAGTTCGACCAAGAAAATCAACCTGGCATTGCAAGGCGGCGGCGCACACGGAGCCTTCACCTGGGGTGTGCTGGATCAGCTTCTGGCCGACGAACGGCTGGAAATCGCAGGTCTCTCTGGCGCGTCCGCCGGCGCCCTGAACGCCGTCATGGTCGCGGACGGGCTGGCACGCGGCGGCCGCGAGGAGGCGCGGCAACGTCTTGGCGAATTCTGGCGTGCGACCAGCGCCGGCGGCGACCTGCCGGCGGTGCAGCGGGCCGTGGCCGACCGCCTGTTCTCCATGATGCCGTTCGCGGCGACACCGGTGCAGAACTGGCTGGAGGCGATGTCGCACTACTTCTCGCCCTACGAACTTAACCCGCTCAACATCAACCCGCTCAAGGATCTGATCGCCCGTTTCGTCGATTTCGACGCGGTGCGCGCCGGCGGCGTGCCGGTCTTCATTGCCGCCACCAACGTCCATACCGGCCGCCTGCGAATATTCTCCGGCGATGCGCTGTCTGCCGACGCTGTGATGGCCTCCGCCGCCCTGCCCTTCATGTTCCGCGCGGTCGAGATCGATGGCGTGCCCTATTGGGACGGCGGCTACATGGGCAATCCTGCGATCTTTCCGTTCCTGCATGAAACCGACGCCGATGACGTACTGGTGGTGCAGATCAATCCGGTGACGCGCGCCACCACGCCGCGAACCTCGGCCGAAATCGTCAACCGGCTGAACGAGATCACGTTCAATTCAGCGCTGATCGCCGAACTGCGCAGCATGGATTTCGCTAATCAGTTGATCGACAACGGCCGCTTTCCGCGTGGCGCCGGGCAAAACCCCTATCGCAAGCTCAACGTTCATCGCATCCATCTCGGCGGCCTTGGCGAGCGGCTGACGGCGTCGAGCAAGCTGAAAACCGACTTCGACTTCTTCAAGCTGCTGCATCGCGCCGGCCAGCGCGCCGCGCGCGGCTTCCTCGAACATCACTTCGACGATATCGGCCAACGCAGCACCCTCGACCTCGCGGCGGAATCCGGGATCGAGTGGAGCTAAGTGCAGTCCCGGCATTCACGATGTCGCGAGCAGGCCGCGGGTTCATCAATTTTAAGCATCCGGTAGCCATGAATTTGTCGCAGGGCTGCTCCTGCAAAGCACGAATGGAAAAATCGTAAGCATTGCTTATTATATCGCTCACTTAGGAACCGAGCGATGACCCGATCCGGACCCATTGATGCTGACTTTCTGTTTGCCTTGTTCGAGGTGCAACGGTTGTTGCGGCTCTACGCCGACAAGCAGGCATCCCAGTATGGGTTGACACGAACGCAGTGGGCGGTCCTGGCCAAGGTCAACCGCACGGAAGGACTGAAGCAGGCCGAAATCGCCGAGATGCTCGAGATCCAACCGATCACATTGACGCGACTGATCGACAAGCTCTGCAGCAGCGGGCTTCTCGAACGCCGCAGCGATGCCACCGATCGCCGCATCAACCGTTTGTACCTGACCAAGGCCGCGCGCCCGCTGATGGCGAAACTTGCGGCCTTGCGATCCGAAGTCGTCGCGACCGCCTGTACCGGCTTCAGCCACACCGAAGTTCATCGGCTGGTCGAGCAACTCGAAACCATCAAGGACAATGTCCGCGACGCGCTGCAAACCGCTCCGAGCGCAACGAAGCTGAAGGAACGCCGTTATGGCTGAACCCGCCCTTAAACTTGCGCCCGAGCAGAAGGCCAATCCGCCCGCGCCGACGCAAGCCGAAGCGCCCGTGGCCCAGCAGCGCGGCCTCGCCGCCGGCTTCCGGCGCTATCGCCGTCCGCTGCTTCTGATCGTGCTGCCGGTGGTCGCCCTGATCGCCGGCATCGGCTTCTATCTCAGCGGCGGTCGGTACGTCACCACCGACGACGCCTATGTCGGCGCGCAGAAGGTGCTGATCACGCCGGACATCTCCGGCAAGATCGATAAGGTGATGGTGCGCGAAGGTCAGCAGGTGAAGAAGGGTGATCTGCTGTTCGAGATCGATCCGGTGCCGTTCCGCCTCGCCGTCGAGCAGGCCACCGCCAAACTCAACGAAGCCAAAGTCACCTACGACAACCTGCGCTCCAACTTGACGCTGTACGCCAGGTCGTCCGAACTGTCGCAGCAGAGCATCGAGCTGAAGCAGCGCGACGTCGAACGCAAATCTGCTTTGGTCCAGAGCAATTCGGGATCGCGGCTCGACCTCGACAACAGTTTGAGCGGACTGGTGCAGGCACAAGGATTGAACCAGATCCTGCAACAGCAGATTTCGGCCGCGAAGAATCAGTTGCTCGGCAATCCCGAATTGCCGCTCGCGGAGTTTCCCGCCTATGCGCAGGCCAAAGCCGCGCTCGATGACGCGAAGCGCAATCTCGACCATACCGAATTGCGCGCGCCGATCGACGGCGTCGCCACCCAGGTCGACAACATTCAGCTCGGCCGCTTCGTGGCGGCGGGCACACCGGTGTTCAGCGTCATCGACACCTCGGCCCCGTGGGTCGATGCCAATCCGAAGGAATCCGATTTCACCTATGTCGCGGTCGGTCAGTCAGTGACCCTTGATGTCGACGCGTTCCCCGATCATCAATTCAAGGGAACGGTCGGCTCGCTCAGCCCCGGCACCGGCGCGACTTTCGCGATCCTGCCGCCGCAGAACGCCACCGGCAACTTCGTCAAGATCGTGCAGCGCGTTCCGGTCCGCATCTACTTCGACAAGAATGACGCCGCCGTACAGCGCCTCAAGGCCGGCATGAGCACCTATGTCACCATCGATACCGGGCACAAGCGGACGCTTGCTGGCCTGTTCGGTTTCGGCGCCGCCAAGGCACCTGCCAAAGCCGGGAAATAACCATGACAACCGCCGCCGCACATCCTGTTGCGGTGCCGGGCCTGCGCCGGAACATGGTGACGATCTGCGCCATGACCGCGACCATCATGCAGGCGCTCGACACCACCATCGCCAACGTGGCGCTGCCCTATATGCAGGGCAGCCTGTCGGCGTCGCAGGACCAGATCAACTGGGTGCTGACCTCCTACATCGTCGCCGCCGCGATCATGACCGCACCGGTCGGCTGGATCGCCAACCGCTTCGGGCGCAAGCGCATCTTCATCATCTGCTCCGCCGGCTTCACCGTCGCTTCAGTGATGTGTGGCTTGGCGCAGGATATTACCCAGATGGTGCTGTTCCGCCTGCTACAGGGCGTTTTCGGCGCGGCACTGGTGCCGTTGTCGCAGGCGGTGATGCTGGACAGCTACGCCCTGCATGAACGCGCCAAGGCGATGGCGATCTGGGGCATGGGCGTGATGATGGGACCGATCATGGGTCCCTCCCTCGGCGCCTGGCTGACCGAAACTTACTCCTGGCACTGGGTCTTCTTCGTCAACCTGCCGTTCGGTGCCATTACCGTCATCGGCCTCATCATCTTCATGGATGAAACGAAGCTCGACACCAAGCTACGCTTCGACTGGTTCGGTTTCACCGCGCTCGCGGTAGGCATCGGCGCACTGCAACTGGCGCTCGACCGCGGAGAACAACTCGACTGGTTCAACTCGTGGGAAATCGTAATCGAGTTCATCATCTCGGGCGTCGGTTTCTACTATTTCTTCGCGCATTCGTTCACCACCGAGCGCCCGTTCATTCAGTTCGCAATTTTCAAGGACAAGAATTTCGCAACGGGCTGCATCTTCATGGTGGTGATCGGTGTCGTCCTATTCTCGACCATGGCGCTGGCCTCGCCACTGTTCCAGAATGCCTTCGGTTACCCGATCCTCACCGCCGGCCTGCTATTGGCGACGCGCGGCAGCGGCACCTTCGTCGCCATGATGCTGGTCAGCCGTTTGATGAAATATTTCGAAGCCAAGCATCTGATCGCAGCCGGCCTGTCGCTCATCGCCATCACACTTTACGAGATGACAGGCTGGACCGCCGATACCCAGGTGAAAACCATCGTCATCAACAGCGTGGTTCAGGGATTCGGTCTGGGCCTCGTGTTCGTTCCGTTATCGACCGCGGCTTTCATGACATTGCCGAACCACCTGCGCACCGATGGTACATCGATGCTGACGCTGATCCGCAACGTCGCCAGCTCGATCGGCATTTCTATCGTCATCGCGCAACTGACCAGCGGCACATCGCGCGCCCACGCCGTTCTGGCCGAGCACATCACCCCGTTCAACAACGCGCTGCAAATGCCCAATGTCACCAGCATCATCAATTTGCAGACCGATGCCGGCCGCGCGATGATGGACGGAATCCTCTACATGCAGGCGCAGATCATCTCGTTCTCGCAGGACTTCGAGCTGGTGACGCTGGTGACGCTGTGCGCGATTCCGCTGGCCTTCTTCATGGGCTCGACCAAGGCTGCGATGCTCGCACCGGGCGCTGATCACGCCGCCGTCATGGAGTGACGGCGGCAACGCTGATCGACATTCTCAGACGTCGAAGAACACCGTTTCGTTGTCACCCTGGAGGTGAATGTCGAAGCGATAGGTCGCGCCTCCGACTTCGCGCCTGGCAATCAAGGTTGCGCGGCGCTCCGCCGGCACCAAGGCCAGGATCGGATCGGCGGCATTCTTCTCGGCCTCGTCATCGAAATAGATGCGGGTATAGAGGTGCAGCAACATGCCGCGCGCGAAGACCGCGAGCAGGATATGCGGCGCCTGCGGCTTGCCGTCGGGATCGGGCACCTCGCCCGGCTTGATGGTGTCGAAGGAAAACCCGCCCTTGGCGCTGGTGCCGCAGCGGCCGAAACCCTTGAAAGCCGCATTCGGCAGCGCCCGCGTGTCGCGCGGATTTGCATAACGACCTTGCGCGTCGGCCTGCCAGATTTCCAGCATGGCATCCGGGATCACCGCGCCATCGCCGTCGAACACCTGTCCAGCGATGCGAATCCGATCGCCGGACGCATCAGGCGTCACCAGATCGTTTGTGAATGCGTCGTTCCACTCGTACTTCCCGCCGGGCGTCAGCCCGTAAGCGAAATACGGACCGACGGTTTGTGAAGGCGTGAGGCCGGCCATTACTTGGTCTCCATCGGGGTCGCATCACGGCCACGCAAGACGATATCGAAGCGATAGCACAGCGCCCAGTCGGGCTTGGTGTTCTCCAGATCGAAGTTCGACACCATGCGCATCCGCGCTTTCTCATCCGGCACCGAATTGAAGATCGGGTCGAACTCGAACAGCGGATCGCCGGGGAAATACATCTGCGTCACCAGCCGCGAAATAAAGGCATGGCCAAACACCGAGAAATGAATGTGCGCCGGCCGCCACGCATTGGGGTGATTGCCCCACGGATAAGCGCCGGGCTTGATGGTGACGAAGCGATAATAGCCGTCGGCATCGGTCTGGGCGCGACCGGCGCCGGTGAAATTCGGATCGAGCGGTGCCGGATGTTGATCGACGACGTGAATGTAGCGACCGCAGGCGTTGGCTTGCCAGATTTCCAAGAGCGTGTTCGGCACGCCGCGGCCATCCTCGTCGCGAACATGGCCATGCACGATGATCCGCTCGCCGAGCGGCTCGCCTTTATGCTGGATGGTCAAATCGTGATCGTTGGGCCGGACCGTTTCGTGGCCGTAAACCGGGCCGGTCAATTCGGAGAGCGTCTGCCGCATGAGGATCAGCGGCTTCTGCGGCGAGCGTTTCGGCGTGCTCTTGTAGCCGGGAAACAGGCGCGGCGGATGCGCGACGTTGCTTTCACGCGGATAGATCAGCGTCATATCCATTGTCCTCCCGCCGCCGCCCATTTCAGGCGGCGGTCTTTGCTTATTCACCGGCCGCGATGCGGTCGGTCAGTTCAGCTTCTCAAGCGCCATCGCCACGCCCTGGCCGACGCCGACACACATCGTCGCCAGCGCCAGCTTGCCGCCGCGCTTCTCCATGCCGTGCACCGCCGTCATCGCCAGCCGCGCGCCGCTCATGCCGAGCGGATGCCCGAGTGCGATAGCGCCGCCATGCGGGTTGACGAAATCGGCGTCGTCCTTCACTCCCAATTGGCGGAGACAGGCTATCCCCTGCGACGCGAAGGCTTCGTTGAGCTCGATCAAATCGAAGTCGGAAATCTTCAGGCCCAGCCGCTCCATCAGCTTGCGCGTGGCAGGCACCGGGCCGATGCCCATGATGCGCGGCGGCACGCCGGCCGAGGCGAGACCGAGAATGCGCGCACGCGGCGTCAGGCCGTGCTTCTTCACCGCCGCTTCCGAGGCGAGGATCATCGCCGCCGCGCCGTCGTTGACGCCCGACGCATTGCCGGCGGTCACTGTGCCCGGATCGCGCACGATCGGCTTCAGCTTGGCGAGCGCCTCAATGGTCGTATCGGGGCGCGGATGTTCGTCGGCGTCCA
Source organism: Hyphomicrobiales bacterium (assembly GCA_017305535.1). Lineage (GTDB taxonomy): Bacteria > Pseudomonadota > Alphaproteobacteria > Rhizobiales > Xanthobacteraceae > 62-47. Next base: position 451,929 of record JAFKKN010000004.1, read on the forward strand.
CGATGATCGGCCCGGCCTTGCCGCCGGGAATGCTGATCGGGGTGATCTCCTCGGCGAAATAACCGCTCGCGATGGCCTTGCCGGCGCGCTGCTGCGAGCGGATCGCGAAGGCGTCCTGATCGGCGCGCGACACCTGGAATTCCTCGGCGACATTCTCGCCGGTGGTCGGCATCGGATCGACACCGTATTGCGCCTTCAGCAGCGGATTGATGAAGCGCCAGCCGATAGTGGTGTCGAACACCTCGGCGCTGCGCGAGAAGGCGGAGGTCGCCTTGCCCATCACGAACGGCGCGCGCGTCATCGATTCGACGCCGCCGGCAATCGCCAGATCGATTTCGCCGGCGCGAATGGCGCGGCCCGCCGCACCAACCGCGTCGAGGCCCGACGCGCACAACCGGTTCAAGGTCTGGCCCGGCACCGAATCCGGCAGCCCCGCCAGCAGCAGCGCCATGCGCGCGACGTTGCGGTTGTCTTCGCCGGCCTGATTGGCCGAGCCGAAATAGACTTCGTCAACGGCAGTCCAGTCGACGCCGGGATTACGCTCCTTCAACGCCTTGATCGGCGCCGCGGCCAGATCGTCGGCGCGCACCTTGGCGAGCGAACCGCCGAAACGGCCGATCGGGGTCCGGACAGCATCACAGAGAAAAACGTCGCCCATGGTGAAAACTCCCCGATTGTGGCCGCCCCTCAACGGGACGCCGGATTGTATGAAACTCCAACGATGTCAGGTTTTAGGAAGCTATCCAAACGAGGTCAATTGACGGCGGCGCGAGCGGCCCCGCGTTCCGCAGCGGGGGGATATGCGCCCGCGCCGGACAGGCCGTGATAAATGCCCGAAGCCGTGGAAATCGTGCATGAACCGGGTGGGCCCATAGGATCGCCCGGCAAAACTCTGTAGTTTGCTGCCGCCATGCTCCAGTCCACCGCCCCCCGCGCCACCGACCCCGCCTCGCCGCCAGAACCGGCCGCGCGCGTCACGCCGATGATGGAACAGTACCTTGAGATCAAGGCGGCCAATCCGGGGCTGTTGCTGTTCTACCGGATGGGCGATTTCTACGAACTGTTCTTCGAGGATGCCGAAGTCGCCTCCCGTGCGCTCGGCATCACGCTGACCAAGCGCGGCAAGCATCAGGGCGAAGACATTCCGATGTGCGGCGTGCCGGTGGAGCGCGCCGACGACTACCTGCATCGGTTGATCGAAAAAGGCCATCGCGTCGCGGTCTGCGAGCAGACCGAGGACCCCGCCGCCGCCCGCAAGCGCGGCAACAAGAGCGTGGTCAAGCGCGACGTGGTGCGGCTGGTAACACCCGGCACCCTGACCGAGGACAACCTGCTCGACGCCCGCGCCAACAACTATCTGCTGGCGCTGGCGCGCGCCCGCGCGTCGTCGTCGGGCGAGGACCGTATCGGGCTGGCCTGGATCGACATTTCGACATCGGAATTCATGGTCACCGAGGTAAGTGGCGGCGAGCTCGGCGCAACGCTGGCGCGGATCAATCCGAACGAGGTGATTGTCACCGACGCGATTTATAGCGACGCAGTGCTCGGCCCGCTGTTGCGCGAACTGCCCGCCGTCACACCGCTGACACGCGACGTGTTCGACTCAGCTACCGCCGAACGGCGGCTGTGCGATTATTTCGCCGTGGCGACGATGGACGGCCTCAGCGCAATGTCGCGGCTGGAGGCGACCGCCGCGGCCGCCGCTGTCACCTATGTCGATCGCACCCAGGTCGGCAAACGGGTGCCGCTGTCGCCGCCGGCGCGTGAAATCACCGGCGCGACCATGGCGATCGATCCCGCAACCCGCGCCAATCTCGAACTGACGCGAACGCTCGGCGGCGAACGGCGCGGCTCACTGCTCGACGCCATCGACCTGACCGTCACCGCCGCTGGATCGCGACTGCTGGCGCAGCGCCTCGCGGCGCCATTGACCGACACCGCCGCCATCGCCCACCGCCTCGATGCCGTCAGCGCCTTCGTCGAAGACATCGCGGCGCGTGACGATCTACGCGCCATCCTGCGTGCCGCGCCGGACATGTCGCGCGCACTGGCGCGACTGTCGGTCGGTCGCGGCGGCCCGCGCGATCTGGCCGGCCTGCGCGACGGCATTTTCGCTGCCGATCAGGCCTTGCGGCGGCTGCAACAGTTCAACGATCTGCCGCGTGATCTGCAAACGGTCGCGGCGGCGTTGCAACGCCCCTCGCGCGACCTTGCCCACGAATTCGCCCGCGCGCTCGACGAGCAACTGCCGCTGTTGAAGCGCGACGGCGGCTTTGTCCGCGCAGGCTACGCTACCGCATTGGATGAGACTCGCAAGCTGCGCGACGACTCGCGCCGCGTAGTCGCGGAAATGCAGGCGCGCTACGCCGACGACACCGGCATCAAGGCGCTGAAGATCCGGCACAACAATGTGCTCGGCTATTTCGTCGAGGTGACCGCGCAGCACGGCGACAAGCTGATGACGGCGCCGCTCAACGCCACCTTCATCCATCGCCAGACCTTGGCGGGGCAGGTGCGTTTCACCACGTCGGAACTCGGCGAGATCGAAGCCAAGATCGCCAATGCCGGCGACCGCGCGCTCGGCCTCGAACTCGAAATCTTCGAACAGCTTTGCGCCATGGCAATTGAGGCCGGCGACGACCTGCGCGCCGCTGCGCATGCCTTCGCGGTGCTCGACGTCGCGACCGCGTTGGCAAAGCTCGCCGTCGATGAAAATTACGTGCGATCCGAGGTGGATTCCTCGCTCGGCTTCGCCATCGAAGGCGGCCGTCATCCGGTGGTGGAGCAGGCGCTCAAACGCGACGGCCAGCCCTTCATCGCCAATGCTTGCGATCTCTCACCGGGACCCGCGCAGGCGTTCGGGCAAATCTGGCTGATCACCGGTCCCAACATGGCCGGTAAATCGACCTTTCTGCGTCAGAACGCGCTGATCGCGCTCTTGGCGCAGACCGGCAGTTACGTGCCCGCCTCGCGCGCGCGGATCGGCGTCGTCGACCGGTTGTTCTCGCGCGTCGGCGCTGCCGACGATCTGGCGCGCGGCCGCTCCACCTTCATGGTGGAGATGGTGGAGACCGCCGCCATTCTCAATCAGGCGGGCGAGCGCGCGCTGGTGATCCTCGACGAGATCGGGCGCGGCACCGCGACCTTCGACGGCCTCTCGATTGCATGGGCTGCCATCGAGCACCTGCACGAGAGCAACAAGTGCCGTACCTTGTTCGCCACGCATTATCACGAACTCACCGCGCTGTCGGCGCGGTTGCCGCGTCTGTTCAACGCCACCGTGCGCGTCAAGGAATGGCACGGCGACGTGGTGTTCCTGCACGAGGTGTTGCCGGGCTCGGCGGATCGCTCCTACGGCATTCAGGTGGCGAAGCTCGCCGGCCTGCCGCCGGGCGTCATCACCCGCGCCAAGGCGGTGCTGGCAAAACTCGAAGCCAATGATCGTGGGCAAACCACGCGCGCGCTCACCGACGACCTGCCGCTGTTCGCCGTGCCCTCGCGCGCGGCGCCTGAACCGCAACCGCCGAGCGAAGCGGAGCGGTTGATCGCGGCGCTGAATGCGCTGCATCCGGACGAGATGTCGCCCCGCGAGGCGCTCGACGCGCTGTATGCTTTGAAGGCAAAATTGCCGAAGGCGTAATCAGCGCGCCGCGGCCTGTCGGCTGAAAGCCCACAGGCCGATATTCCAGCCGACGCAGACGACGAGCGCCAGGATCAGCCCCGTGGCCGATCCAAGATGCAACGCACCAAGATGAAGCGTCGTAAGCCCGAAGCCGAATCCGACCATTCCCCACAGGCCGTTGGCGAGCACCGCGCCTGTCGCGCGGCCACCGATGCGCGGATGCAGGATCAGCATCAGACTCGATGAGACGATGGGAAACACCGCAAGGATTCCAGTGACCGCCGGACCGACGCGGCTCGATAGCCCCACGACCGTCGCGACCATTAAGGCCACCATCAACGCGCGCAACGGAATATCGTACCAGCGCCGCCGGATCGGCGGCATCACCACCTTGCGATAGCGTTGCGCCAGCGGCAAGCAGACCGCGCAAACCAGCGCATTGACGGCAAGCCCACCGCCCAGCGACCAATTCATACTGTGCGCCAGTGATACCAGCACCAGCCAGGCCGATATCGCCGTCCCGAAGCTGGCTACGGCACTATGCCGCTGCGCCATCGTCGCATAGACCATGCCGAAAACCATGATGACGGCATTGATCGGCAGCGCGGCAAGCGCGCTGGCGGCGATGAAAGCCGCGTCATGATCGAGCGCGAGAAAGACATAGACGGGGCCGGTGAAGACCGGCAGCGTCGCCACCAGCGCGCCAATCAATGGTCCCGAACGTTCGGTGACAACGGAAGCTGTCACCACGAACGCGGCGGTCACCGCCATGCGAAGCAACAGCGTCAGGACAAACGCGAGATCGGGCGACATCGACATGGACGCGTCATGCCCGGCTTTGCGCCGGGCATCTACGCCCTAAATTGCATTGATGGAATGCGCGCGGCCGGCGGACGGCCGCGCCGATCAGACGCGGTGCATCTCAACCGACATCTTCGGTCCGTTCTTGATGGTCTGATAGACCACGCAATAACGCTCCGTCAGCTTCAGCATCAGGTCGAGTTTGTCCTGCGGTGCCTCGGTATCGACATCGAAACGCAGGCGGATTTCAGCGAACCCGACCGGGGCTTCCTTGTCGACGCCGAGCGTGCCACGAAAATCGAGATCGCCCTCGGCGGAAACGCGCCCTTCCTTCAACGGCACCTCAAGCGCGGTCGCGACCGACTTCAAGGTCACGCCAGCGCAGGCCACCAGCGCTTCCAGCAGCATGTCGCCCGAGCACAACTCAAGTCCCGAACCGCCGGTCGCCGGATGAAGACCGGCCATCGCGATCGCACGCCCGGTCTCGAGCTTGCAGGCAATGCCCTCGCTGTCGGTGGAGCCTGTCGCCTTCAACGTGATCAATCCCGATGTCGGATCGTTCTTGTAGCGCTCCTTGATCGGCGCCTGCATCGCACGAAGCTGGGTGGCGTCCATGACTGATCTTTCTCCTGAAAATATCGATCGGTTGCCACGATCTTATTACGAATTCGTGCCCGCTGGATACCGCATCACCACCACATCGCCTCGCCGGAGACGGGTTTGTCCTGGCGGTCCGGCACGGCGCGGTCAAGCGACTGATCGAGCGAGGTCAGCACTCGCCGCTTGAGATCCTCGAACAGCGCCGAAGCCCGGTCGCGCGGCCGCGACAGGAACACCGGGATCTCCTCGAACAGACGCCCCGGACGTGGCCGCATCACCACGATCCGGTCCGCCAGCACCACCGCTTCGTCGACATCGTGGGTCACCAGGATCAGTGTCGGACGCGAATCCGCCCAGAGGTCGAGCAGATGATCCTGCAAGTCGCGGCGGGTGAAAGCGTCGAGCGCGGAGAATGGTTCGTCCAGTAGCAAGACCTCGGGACGTGGCACCAGCGCGCGCGCAATCGCGACGCGTTGCGCCTGACCGCCGGAGAGCTCGCGCGGCCACACACCGGCTTTGTCGGCGAGACCGACACGTTTCAACGCTTCGGTGACGCGCGCGGTACGCTCTTGTTTCGACAGGCCGTCGAGGCCGAAGGCAACATTGTCTGCGACGCTCAGCCACGGCAGCAGGCGCGGCTCCTGAAAGATGATGCCGATCTTCGGATGCGGCGCGGTGATGATGTCGCCGTCGAGCGTGATCGTGCCGCGGCTGGCACGATCAAGGCCAGCGATGGCGCGCAACAGGGTAGATTTGCCGCAGCCGGAGCCTCCGATCACCGCGATGATCTCGCCCGGTTTGATCGACGCCGAGAACCGCTCCAGTGCGTTGACACCGTTGGGATAGGTCTTGCCGACCTGATCGAGCGCAAGCATCACGCCTCTCCCGCCTGCTGGCCGTAGGCGTCCTGCCAGCGCAGCAACGGCGCGGTGGCGACCTCGATCAGCCAGTCGGTGGTCTTGCCGATGATCGCGAAGGCGACGATGGCGGCGACGATCTGCGCCGGCTTGCCGAGTTGCTGGCCGTCCATCAGCAGATAACCGAGCCCTTCGGAGGCGCCGAGTAGTTCGGCGGCGACGACGAACATCCAGCCGAGACCAAGGCCGGAACGCAGCGACACGATGTAGCTCGGCAGCACGGCGGGCAGCAAAATGCGCCGTACCAGCGCCGGCCCAGAGAGGCGGAACGCACGACCGACCTCGACGATCTTGCGATCGACGCTGAGGATCGCGCCCATCACTCCAAGATAGACCGGGAAGAACACGCCGACCGCGATCAGTGCCACCTTCGATGCCTCGAAGATGCCGAACCACAGAATGAACAGCGGCACCCAGGCGATCGACGGAATCGAGCGCAGCGCCTGCAAGGTCGGGTCGAGCACGCGGCGCGACAGCGACGAATAACCGGCGATGGCACCGACCAGCGTTCCGGCTACCACGCCGAGCGCGAAACCGGCCGCAACACGCAGCACCGTTGCCTGGGTATGGGTCCACAGTTCGCCGGTGCGGGCCAGTTCCCACAACGTCGCAAAGATTACCGACGGCGGCGGCACCAGCCGTCCGTCCGACCAGCCGAGATGAACCGCGAGCTCCCATGCCGCCCCGAGCCCGACCGGCAGCACGAGACCAAGCAAAAGGGATCGCAGATGACGCGCGCGGCTGCGCGGCTGCGTCGGCAGATCGATCGAAGGAGCCGGAGCCAAGGTCATTTCAACGGCAGTCATGGCATGCTCAATTGGGAAATGGAACCGGACGCGCCCGGCACCCCCGCGCGCGTCCGTTGATCTGTCAAAGTGATTCCGCGCGATCGCGCAGGATCAGTTCGTGAGCGGCACGCTGTCGTCGATCAGCGAATCCAGCGTCGCCTTGACGTCAACTGTGGCGGCGATCACGCCCGCCTGTTGCAAGGCGAGACCAGCGGCGAGGATCGAAGCCCGCTGCGGAGCGCCGATCTTCGAATGCGTCAGGTCGGTGCGTTCCTTGAGTTGCTTGTCGACCACCACGTCCGGCAGCTTGGTGACCGAGATGAAGGTCTTCTTCATCTCGTCGTAGTTGGCGAGCGAGAACTTGCGCGCCTCCTCGTAGACCTTCAGTACGCGCTGCACCAGATCGGGATGATCCTTCAGGAACTGCTCGCGGACATTGAGAATGCCCCAGGTGTTGGCGTCCTTGTTGCGATAGAACAACCGCGCGCCGTCCTCGACCTCGGCCGCCGCCATCATCGGATCGAGCCCGGCCCAGGCCTGCACGTCGCCGCGCTTCAGCGCGGTGGCGCCATCCGGGTGTTGCAGCAGCACCGGCTTGATGTCCTTCTCCGACAGCCCGACGCTTTGCAGCGCGCGCACCAGGAAGATGTGCGGATCGGTGCCGCGCGTCACCGCGACGCGCTGGCCCTTGAGGTCCTCGATCTTGGTAATCTTGGAGTCCTTCGACGTCACCAGCGCGGTCCATTCCGGCTGCGAATAGACGTAAATCGACTTGATCGGGTTGCCGTTGATCTTGGCGACCAGTGCCGCCGAACCTGCGGTCGAGCCGAAATCGATCGAGCCGGCATTGAGGAATTCGAGCGCCTTGTTGGAGCCGGCCGACTGCACCCAGCGAATCTTGATCCCGTCCTTCTCGAATTCCTTCTCGAGCAGGCCCTTGTCCTTCATCACCATCGAGACAGGATTGTAGGTCGCCCAGTCGACGCGAATCTCCTTCACCGGATCGGCGGCCAGCGCGGCGCCGGGAACGAGCAGCGAAACCGCCAGAGCCGCGGTCAGGCCGCGTCGCGAAATCTTGAACATGATCCTCTTTCTCCATTGCCGGGTCGCGTGCTCGGGTGTCTGTCCCGAGTGAATGGCCACCCGTGCCCCTCGCCATATAAAGCCCATATATTCCAATCACTTGTACGGCAGGACCGGCGAGAAAATCCGCCTAAAGAGCGGCCCGGCACGAGAATGATGACACCGCGAAACTCCCGAAAATGAGGATGTTCTGTCCGCATGCGGTGGTTTAATGAATCGATGACAGCGCCCGCACCGTTCGATATCCGGATATGATGGATCACGCCGCAGCACCGACGCCCGTTCCCGATACCATCTTCGATACCGCGCGGATCGCCGCCGAGGTCGGCGCGCTGGCGGAGCGCCATGCCGGAAACAACGATGCTTTCCGCTCGGCGCTGGCGCACCTGCTCAAGGCCGAATTGCTCAAGGCGCGCGAGGCCGCGCAGGCTGCACTGCTGAAAGACCGCCACGGCCGCCATTGTGCCGAGCGGCTCTGCTTCGTGCAGGACGAGATCATCCGCATCCTGTTCGACGCCGCCACACACTATCTCTATCGTTCGCCGATTCCGTCCGGCGCCGAGCGCATGGCCGTGGTCGCCACCGGTGGCTACGGGCGCGGCCTGATGGCGCCGGAGTCCGATATCGATCTGCTGTTCATCCTGCCCTACAAGCAGACGGCGTGGGGCGAGCAGGTCGCCGAAGCAATTCTCTATTGCCTGTGGGACATGGGGCTGAAGGTCGGCCACGCGACGCGCTCGGTGGACGAGTCGATCCGTCAGGCGCGCGGCGACATGACCATCCGCACCGCCATTCTCGAAACGCGCTATCTCACCGGCGATCGCGGGCTTTACGACGAACTGGTCGAGCGTTTCGACAAAGACGTGGTGCAAGGCACCGCGTCCGAATTCGTTACCGCCAAACTCTCGGAGCGCGAGGAACGCCACCGTCGTGCCGGGCAATCTCGCTATCTGGTAGAGCCCAACGTCAAGGACGGCAAAGGCGGCCTGCGCGACCTGCATACGCTGTTCTGGATCGCCAAATACGTCTACCGCGTCCGCGACACCGACGAGTTGCTCGAGCGCGGTGTGTTCGACGCGCATGAATTCCGCACATTTCGGCGTTGCGCCGACTTCCTGTGGTCGGTTCGCTGCAACATGCACTTCCTGACCGGGCGTGCGGAAGAACGACTGTCGTTCGATTTGCAGCGCGAGATTGCCCAGCGGCTCGGTTACACCTCGCATCCGGGCATGCAGGACGTCGAACGCTTCATGAAGCACTACTTCCTGGTGGCGAAGGACGTCGGCGACCTCACCGCGATCCTGTGCGCCAAGCTGGAGGACCAGCAGGCCAAGCCGGCTCCGGTGCTGAGCCGGGTGATGGCGCGGCTACGCCCCAACAACAAGCGGCGGCGGGTGCCTGAGAGCGACGACTTCATCATCGACAACAACCGCATCACGCTGGCGACGCCGGACGTCTTCCGGCGCGATCCGGTCAGCCTGATCCGCATCTTCCGCCTGGCGCAGAAGAACAACCTCGCATTCCATCCGGATGCGATGCGCGCGGTGACGCGGTCGCTGCAACTGATCAACACGCAGGTCCGTGACGATCCCGAGGCCAACCGACTGTTCATCGAGATCCTCACCTCGGACGACGCCGAGATCGTGCTGCGGCGGATGAACGAGACCCGCGTGCTCGGCCACTTCATCCGCGCCTTCGGCAAGATCGTCGCGATGATGCAATTCAACATGTATCATCACTACACCGTCGACGAGCATCTGCTGCGCTGCGTCGGCTTCCTTCAGGAAATCGAACGCGGCGGCAACGAGGAATTCGCGCTCGCCTCCGACCTGATGCGCAAGATCCGCCCCGAGCACCGCACCGTCATCTATGTCACGGTGCTGCTACACGACATCGCCAAGGGACGGCCGGAAGATCACTCAATCGCCGGCGCCAAGGTGGCGCGACGGCTGTGCCCGCGTCTCGGTCTCAACGCCGCCGACACCGCGCTGGTGGCATGGTTGATCGAGGAACACCTCACCATGTCCGGTGTCGCGCAATCGCGCGACCTCTCCGACCGCAAAACCATCGAGAACTTCGCCGCCGTGGTGCAGTCGGTCGAGCACATGAAGCTGCTCACCATCCTCACCACCGCCGACATCCGTGGCGTCGGGCCCGGCGTATGGAACGGCTGGAAAGCTCAACTGTTACGCACGCTCTACTACGAAACCGAACCGGTGCTGACGGGGGGCTTCTCCGAGGTTAACCGCACCCAGCGTATCGAGGCGGCACAAGCGGAATTCCGCGCAGCTTTCAAGGAGTGGCCGGAGCCGGAGTTGAATGCCTATATCGCGCGGCACTATCCGGCCTATTGGCTCAAGGTCGATCTGCCGCGCAAAATTCGCCACGCACGTTTCCTGCAATCCGCCGAGCAGGGCAAACACAAGCTGGCGATCAATGTCGGCTTCGACGAGGCGCGCGGCGTCACGGAATTGACCATCCTCGCGCCGGACCATCCCTGGCTGTTGTCGATCATCGCCGGCGCCTGTGCGTCCGCCGGCGCCAACATCGTCGATGCACAGATCTACACCACCACCGATGGCCTTGCGCTCGACACTATCGCCATCTCCCGCGAATACGACCGCGACGAGGACGAGGGCCGCCGCGCCACGCGTATCGGCGACATGATCGAACAGGTGCTCGACGGCAAATTACGATTGCCGGAAGTGGTGGCGCATCGCGTCGCCAGCCGCACCAAGCTGCGCCCCTTCGTGGTCGAACCCGAGGTCATCATCAACAACCAGTGGTCGGACCGTCATACCGTGATCGAGATATCCGGCCTCGACCGGCCGGGCTTGTTGTACCAACTGACCACCGCGATCTCGAAGCTGAACCTGAATATCGCCTCGGCCCACGTCTCGACCTTCGGCGAGCGCGCCCGCGACGTATTCTATGTCACCGACCTGATGGGTGCACAGATCACCGCGCCGACGCGGCAGGCCGCGATCAAGCGCGCGTTGATCCATCTGCTGACCAACGACTCGGTCGCGGCGTGAGCCACCCGCACGGGTGGATGGCTTACGCGTTGACCGTCACGCCTTCATGCGCAAGCAGCCAGCGCTTGCGCTCCAGCCCGCCGCCATAACCGGTCAAGGCACCGGTTGAGCCGATGACGCGATGGCACGGCACGATCACGCTGATCGGATTGGCGCCGTTGGCGTGACCGACGGCGCGCACTGCCTTTGGCCTGTCGATGCGCGTGGCGAGCTTGCCATAGCTGGTGGTCGTGCCGGCTTTGATCTTGCGTAGCGCCGACCACACCTCGCGCTGGAACGGTGTGCCGCCGAAGCGACATGGAACGATGTCGAGCGCGTCGAGATCGCCGGCGAAGTAGCTTGCCAGCGCGCGCTTGATCGCGGCCGGTGCGGCTCCCTCGACCAGATCGGCGCGACCGTATTGCTGGCGCATCAGTTCGGCCATGCGATGCTCATAGTCGGCCCAGTCGAGCGCGCACAATTGCCCATCCGTGTCGGTGACAAGCAGTGCGACGCCGATCGGCGTCTCGAAGCGATCCAGATAAAAACGTTCGACTGATTTCGTGGGCATCGCCGTATCCGAAAATTGCGTGTTAGGGTTGATGGATTCAGGTCTCGATTTGGGGGTTGTCATGGCCATGATCGCGAATGTCCTGGTGGCACTGGTCGCGTTGCTGCACATTTATTTCCTGATCCTCGAAATGTTTCTATGGACCAAGCCGACCGGTCTCAAGACCTTCGGCAATTCGCTGGAAAAGGCGAAGGATTCCGCCGTGCTCGCGGCCAATCAGGGCCTTTATAACGGCTTCCTTGCTATCGGCCTTTTGTGGGGACTGGTCCACCCGGTTTCCGGCTTCGGATTCCAGATCAAGGTGTTTTTTCTGCTCTGCGTGATTGCCGCCGGCCTCTATGGCGCCCTTAGCGTCGGCCGCCGCATCCTGTTCGTCCAGGCCGCCCCGGCGGCGCTGGCGCTAGTTCTGCTTTGTTTCGCCGGACATGGATAGCTGAAAGTCGATCAATCCAAATTGCTTCACCTTTCCCTTTGCATTGGCAAACCGCTTCCGCCAGTATCTCCCCAACGACGGCGCCAGCTTCGGCCGAACGACCGTCGATCGACGCAAAACCGTGTCATACAAAGGGAAGAAATGACGATGAGGGATCGAGTTCTCAGTCTGACTGCCGCGTCCGCAATTGCCATCGCGCTGTCAGTCTCTCCAACTTACGCGCAAAAGAAATACGACGCCGGCGCCAGCGATACCGAAATCAAGATTGGCCAGACCGTGCCGTTCAGCGGCCCCGCATCGGCCTATGCGACGATCGGCAAGACCCAGGCCGCCTATTTCAAGATGATCAACGATCAGGGCGGCATCAACGGCCGCAAGCTCAACCTGATCCAATATGACGACGCCTACAGCCCGCCAAAGGCCGTCGAACAAGTGCGCAAGCTGGTCGAGGGCGACGAAGTGCTGCTGACGTTCCAGATCGTCGGCACGCCGCCGAACGCCGCCGTACAGAAATACCTGAACCAGAAGAAAGTGCCGCAACTGTTCGCCGCCACCGGCGCGACGCGGTTCTCCGACCCCAAGAACTTCCCCTGGACGATGGGCTTCAACCCGAACTATCAGTCCGAAGGACGCATCTACGGCAAGTACATCCTCGCCACCTACCCCAACGCCAAGATCGGTATCCTGTATCAGAACGACGACCTCGGCCGCGATTACGTGACCGGCCTCAAGGAGGCGCTCGGCGACAAGGCGAAGACCATGATCGTCGCCGAGACATCTTACGAGCTGACCGATCCCACGATCGATTCCCAGATCGTCAAGATCAAGTCGGCGGGCGCTGATCTGCTCTATGACGCATCGACGCCGAAGTTTGCCGCGCAGGCGATCAAGAAAGTGGCCGATCTCGGCTGGAAGCCGGTCCACATCCTCGACATCAACGCCACTTCGGTCGGCGCGGTGATGAAGCCGGCCGGCCTTGAGAACTCCAAGGGCGTGATCAGCACCAACTACGGCAAGGACCCGCTCGATCCGGCCTGGAAGGACGACGCCGGGATGAAGAAGTATTTCGAATTCATGGCGAAGTACTATCCGGAAGGCGACAAGGATTCGAGCTTCAACACCTACGGCTACAGCACCGCGCAGCTTCTGGTCCATGTGCTGAAGGAATGCGGCGACAACCTGACCCGCGACAACGTGATGAAGCAGGCCACCAGCCTGAAGAACGTTCAGCTCGATCTGTCGCTGCCTGGTATCGTTGGCTCGACCTCGCCGACCGACTACCGTGTCAACAAGCAGTTGCAGATGATGAAATTCGACGGCGAGCGGTGGGAACTGTTCGGTCCGATCATCGTCGATGATCACAAGGACTGATCGCACCCCAACCGCGATCCACGACGCCAAGGCCGGCGCAACGCATCGACGTTGCGCCGGCCTTTCGTTTTGGACACCCTGCCCGGTAGGGTTAAGGCCTCATGAAAGCCTTGTTTATCAGGCCTTTTCGAACAACGCGCGGCATTAGCATTAACCTTCATTTAACGCGCTTTTAAATCCCGCAGGCTACGTTCCACGGACGTATGGGGCGGGTGCGTGAACGGATGGCGTTGCGACCGAAGAAAGGCAATCAGCGGAAGGAGCCGCAGTTCGGGCTGGGCGCGTCGCTCGCCAGCCTGCGGCTGAATATCGCCGACCGCATCAACGTCGGCGGCGACGACAAGCCGAAGTCGAAGAAACCCGCGAAGCGCGAGACGAACGGTGGCGGCGGCAATTCACGCAAGCCGCGCAAGTCGGCCGCGCGTGGCAACCTGCGCCGCAAACTCTATCGCACCGCCTATTGGGGCGCGGTACTCGGGCTTTGGGGCGTCATTGCCGTCGTCGGCGTAGTGATATGGGTCGGCGCGCATCTGCCGCCGATCCAGTCGCTGGAAATCCCGAAGCGGCCGCCGACGATCCAGATCGTCGGTCTCGACGGCAGCGTGCTGGCGACGCGCGGCGAGATGGGCGGCGCCAGCGTCGCGCTGAGGGAACTGCCCGCATATCTGCCGAAGGCATTCATCGCCATCGAGGATCGTCGCTTTTACAGCCACTTTGGCATCGATCCGTTGGGCATCGCCCGCGCGGCAGTCGCCAATCTCCTGCATCGCGGCGTGTCGCAGGGCGGCTCGACTCTGACACAGCAACTGGCGAAGAATCTGTTCCTGACCCAGGAACGCACCATGCAACGCAAGTTGCAGGAAGCCGAACTCGCGCTGTGGCTGGAGCATAAGCACACCAAGGCGGAGATTCTCGAACTCTATCTGAATCGGGTCTACTTCGGCTCCGGCGCCTACGGCGTCGACGCCGCCGCGCAAAAATATTTCGGCAAGTCGGCACGGAAGGTAACGTTGGCGGAAGCCGCGATGCTGGCGGGCCTCGTCAAGTCGCCGTCGCGGCTGGCGCCGAATCGCAACCCCGAGGGCGCGGAGAAGCGCGCACAGACCGTGCTGAGCGCGATGGCCGACGCCGGCTTCATCACCGAACAGCAAGCCAAAGCGGCTATCGCCAATCCCTCCTACGCAGTGAAACCGCCCGGCGCCGGCACAATCAACTACGTCGCCGACTGGATCGGCGAAGTGCTCGACGACCTGATCGGCCAGATCGACCAGAACATCGTGGTGGAAACCTCGATCGACCCAAAACTGCAAAGCGTGGCGGAAGCCTCCGTGATCGACGAACTCGCCGCCAAGAGCGTCAAGTTCAACGTCTCGCAAGGCGCGCTGGTGGCGATGACGCCGACGGGGGAAGTTCGCGCCATGGTCGGCGGCCGCAACTACGCCGACAGCCAGTTCAACCGCGCTGTCACCGCCAAGCGCCAACCGGGCTCGGCATTCAAGCCGTTCGTCTATCTCACGGCGGTCGAGGCGGGTCTCACGCCCGAGACGATCCGGCAGGACGCGCCGATCGACGTCAAGGGCTGGCGGCCTGAGAACTACACCCACGAATATTTCGGCGCGGTGACGCTGACGCAGGCACTGGCGATGTCGCTCAACACCGTGGCGGTGCGGCTCGGCCTCGAGGTCGGCGCCAAGAATGTGGTGCGAACGGCACACCGACTCGGCATTACCTCGAAGCTCGATGCCAACGCCTCGATCGCGCTGGGCACCTCCGGCGTGTCGTTGCTCGAACTGACCGGCGCCTATGCACCGTTCGCCAACGGCGGACGCGGCATCTCTCCGCATGTCGTCAATCGCATCCGCGCCGAGAATGGCAAGGTGCTGTATCGCCGCCCGCCCGATCCGCGCGATCAGGTGATCGATCCGCGCTACGTGGCCATGATGAACACCATGATGCGTGAAACACTGGTCAGTGGCACCGCGCGCAAGGCGGAGATTCCCGGCTGGACCGCCGCCGGCAAGACCGGCACCAGCCAGGATTTCCGCGACGCCTGGTTCATCGGCTACACCGCCAATCTCGTCACCGGTGTCTGGCTCGGCAACGACGACAACTCGCCGACCAAGAAGGCCACCGGCGGCGGATTGCCGGTGGAGGTCTGGACCCGCTTCATGCGCGCGGCCCATCAGGGTGTTCCGGTCGCGGCGCTGCCGGGTGCGCAGTCCAACGGATTGTTTCCGAGTTTCGCGCCGGCCCAGCAGGCCAGCATGATGCCCGCCGGCGCATCGAGCAGCACGGCCACGAGCAAGGTGACCAACGGCGCGGCACCTGCGGCAATGCCGTCGCGCCCCGCAGCGCAGCCTTATCCAGCCCCGCCCTCGCCGGCCCCTGTCAGTTCCGGCAACACGCCGCGGCCGGTGCAAGGTTCGGTGCGACCGGAAGCGGCGAGCGGGCTTGATGGCTGGCTGGTGGAGCGCCTGTTCGGCGGCCGGCGCTGACGCGACCGGCCACTTCAATTATCGTGCTCAATCCGTAATGCCGTAGCGATGCAGGTCGTTGCCGTGAACATCGAGCCAGGTCTTGGCCTGCTCGACCTTCGGACAAACCCGAGCCACGACCTTCCAGAAGCGGGGCGAGTGATTCATCTCGACCAGATGCGCGACTTCATGTGCGGCGAGGTAGTCGAGCACGAAAGACGGCGCGAGGATCAACCGCCATGAGAACGACAACGATCCCGCCGACGTGCAGGAGCCCCAGCGGCTCGATTGATCGCGGATCGACAGCCGCTTCACCTTGACGCCCAGCTCAGCGGCATAGTGATCGGAAGCCTTTTGCAGATCGCGCCGCGCTTCGCGCTTGAGAAAATCGTGGATGCGGCGGTCGACATATTCGGCACCGCCCGCGACGCAGAGAATCTTTTCGCCACTGTCGCGCGTCTCCGTCCACACCGTGCCGCGACTGCCGGCGCGATGCACGATGCGATGCGCAACACCGCGTAACGGAACCACGACGCCCGCCTGAAATGGTGCGGCCTTCGGCAAACGCCCCAATCGGGCGGCGATCCAGCCGCCATGACGCTGCGCGAAGTCTTTCGCATCGGCAATGGTGCCGCGTGGAGGCATGGTGAGAATGGCTTCGCGATCACTCGGGTGAATTCGCAGCGTGTATCGGCGCGCTCGACGATGTCGCCTCAGTCGAATCGCGAAAATCTGCGATCCGAATTTGATGGCGATGGTCGATGGTTCATAGGGACGGCGATAAAGAAGGGCGCGAAAAGCCATGTCTACAGATCCGGCATTCAGGAAGTCGCCGGGATTCTGCCATATCTGCCGCCAAGGAAAGCGGTCCGCGCAAAAACAAATCATTTGCCCAATATACAGGGGCAGCGAGGCGAAATCGCCCTATATCATGTAGGGAACCGGGCCGGATTTCGGTTAAAATACATGGTATCGCGACGCTGAAATCACGATGCCACATTCATTACTTCAGGGAACAGGAAATCCAGATTCAATCCTTCAGGCGCCCGCTGGGACAATCATACTCAACATGACTGTCCCAGCGCGATTTGACGACTGAATTCGTTATTCAGCAGCAGCCATCGCCAGTTCGACATGCGCCGACGGCTGAGCCGACGACTGCATGAACGCGGAGATGCGAGGCACGATCTCCTTGCGGAAGCGCGAGCCGTTGAACACGCCGTAATGTCCGACATCCTTCTGCACGTAATGAACGCGCCGGTTCGCCGGGATCGCGCTGCACAGTCCATGCGTCGCTTCGGTCTGGCCGAGACCGGAGATATCGTCGTTCTCGCCTTCGACCGTCATCAGCGCGACGCGACGCACCTTCGACGGATCGACCGGCTCGCCGCGATGTGTCATCTCGCCCTTCGGCAGCGATTGCTTGACGAACACTTCGTCGACGGTTTGCAGATAGTATTCGGCGGTCAGGTCCATCACCGCGAGATACTCGTCGTAGAAGTCGCGATGTTTCTCGACCTTGTCGCCATCGCCCTTCACCAGATTGTCGAACAGCCGCCGATGCGCATCGACGTGGCGGTCGAGGTTCATGCTGACGAAGCCTGTCAGTTGCAGGAAGCCGGGATAAACGTCGCGCATGAAGCCGGGATGCGGGAACGGCACCTTGGTGATGACGTTGCTGCGGAACCAGTCGATGCCGCGCTCCTGCGCGAGGTTGTTCACCGCCGTGGGGTTGCGCCGTGTATCGATCGGGCCGCCCATCAGCGTCATCGACAGCGGTACATTGGGGTCGTTCTTGGCTTCCATCACCGACACGGCCATCACGACAGGCACAGCCGGCTGACAGACCGCGACGACATGAACGTCACCGCCCAACACATGCAGAATTTCAATAAGGTGATCGACGTAGTCATTGAGATCGAAGCGGCCCGCCGACAGCGGAACCATGCGCGCATCGGCCCAGTCGGTGATATAGACGTCGTGGCCCGGCAGGAAAGCTTCGACCGTGCCACGCAACAGCGTTGCGTAGTGGCCCGACATCGGCGCAACGATCAGCACGCGCGGCTGCGGCTTGCTCAGCGGCGCGACAATCGCGCGCTCGAAATGCAGCAGGCGGCAGAACGGCTTCTCCCAGACCGAGCGAACCGTGACCGGCACGCGATGACCCTCCACCTCGGTGAAGTCGAGGCCCCATTCCGGCTTGCCGTAGCGGCGCGTGATGCGCTCGAACAACTCGCAGCCCGCGGCGATCGACTTGCCAAACGTGGTGTGGGTCCAGGGATTGATCGGATTTTCGAACAGGATTTTGGTGGCATCCGTGACGGCGCGCGCCGGATTGAGAGAGGCCTGGCCCATCTCATACATCCAGTACATCGGCATCATCATCGCGGAGCCACCCTGCACCGGCAGAGTCGGCGCACCGCCAAATTCTCCAATCGCCATCAGCTAATCCCCGAGTTGCATTTTGCGTTGCAATAGTGTGACGAGTGCACTGCGGAGCGTCAATCCATCCATTTTGCTAAATCCCGCAGATCGGCAACTTCATTCTGCTGGAAGCCGGTTAACGGGAGGATTCCGGCTACTGGAGGCCGTCACGCCTATGGAACCCATGGCAGGAGGGTTCGATTCTCGCCGTGTGTGGTTCTGTCACCACACCCTTTTTGGCCGCGACGGATAGTCCATACCCACCCGGACCGGCGATGCGGTAGAATCAACGCCATGACAGACACCGCGTTTCCCGACTTCCATCACCCGCGACGGTATATCCGTCTTGATACCATCCTGAGGTTGCGGTGGCTCGCGGCCCTTGGCCAACTCGCGGCCATCTTCTTCGTGGTCCAGAGTCTGGACTTCGATGTCCCGATCATTCCCTGTGTCGCAATCATCGCGGCCTCGGCCATCGTCACGCTGGCGCTGCAAATCGCCGTCAACCCAATGCAACGATTGGCGCCACGCTACGCGGCAGCGTTGCTCGCGCTGAATATCGCCGAACTCGCCGGATTGCTTTATCTGACGGGTGGCCTGGAAAATCCGTTCTCGTTCCTGTTCCTTGGCCCCGTGCTGATCTCCGCGACCGCGCTGCCAACCCGGATCACCATCGGTCTCGGCATTTTCGCCGCCGTCTGCTCCACCGCGCTTGGCTTCTTCCACCTGCCGCTACCATGGAACGGCGACGAACCACTGGTGCTGCCGCCGGTCTACATGGCCGGCATCTGGCTTTCGATCCTGCTGGCGATCGGCGTAACCAGCCTCTACACGTTTCAAGTCACCGAGGAAGCACGCAAACTGGCCGATGCCCTCGCCGCGACCGAACTGGTGCTGACGCGCGAACAGCATCTGACCCAACTCGACGGCCTTGCGGCCGCGGCCGCCCACGAACTCGGCACGCCGCTCTCGACCATCTTCCTGATCTCGCGCGAACTCGAACAGACGACGCCGCAGGACAGTCCCTTGGCGAGCGACATCAAAACCCTGCGCGAGCAGGCGCAGCGCTGTCGCGACATTCTCGCCAAGATCGCGCAACTGTCGTCGTCGGGGGCACCGTTCGATCGGATGCCGCTTTCGACGTTGATCGAGGAATCCGTCGCACCGCATCGCGATTTCGGCGTTGCCATCAAGATCCATATCGCCGCTTCCGACAGCGCGGAACCGGCCAGCATGCGCAACCCGGCGATTCTTTATGGCGTCGGCAACATCCTTGAAAACGCAGTGGACTTCGCCCGCACAATGGTGGAAGTGGACGCGCGCTGGAACGAGGATATCGTCGAGATCATCATTTCCGACGACGGCCCCGGCATCGCCCCCGACGTCTTGAAACGGATCGGCGAACCTTATCTGTCGCGCCGCCGTGGCCTCGATCCGACCCATCGCGAGCGGCGCGGTCTCGGTCTTGGCATCTTCATCGCGCGGACCTTTCTGGAGCGATCCGATGCGGAAGTAACTTTTTCCAATCGGACCTTTCCGGACCACGGCGCGGTGGTACGGATCGCCTGGCCACGCGCCAGTTTCGAAACCACGCAAACCGCCACCGACTGATGCCGCCAGAACTATCTATCTGCTTGTTTGCACAAGATGTTCAGGCGAAGCCGGAACACGTCGGCCCTTTGGCGAGCACCGAAACAATGATAACCCGCAAGGGAACCCTCATTCCTTGTCTCGCGACGATATGTGCCCTTGGAATTGCATGGCAGCACCCCATATTCTGAAGATCGACAATCAGGAAAACCCCCGTGACCGCCATTGCCGAACTTGCCGCCGAGACCGACCGCTCGCTGATGATCGTGGAAGATGACAAGCCGTTTCTCGAACGGCTGTCGCGCGCCATGGAAACGCGCGGGTTCACCGTGACCTCGTGCGAAAGCGTCTCGGACGGACTAGACCACATCGGCAAATCCGCACCGGCCTTCGCGGTGGTTGATCTGCGGCTTGGCGACGGTAATGGCCTTGACGTGGTCGCCGCGCTGAAGCGGCAGCGGCCGGATGCGCGCGCCATCGTCCTGACCGGCTACGGCAACATCGCCACCGCGGTTACCGCAGTGAAGATGGGCGCCGTCGACTATCTGTCGAAGCCGGCCGATGCCGATGATGTGGTCGCGGCGCTGCTGGCCAGCGGCACCGAGAAGTCGGAACTGCCGAGCAACCCGATGTCGGCGGATCGCGTGCGCTGGGAACACATTCAGCGCATCTACGAGCTGTGCAACCGCAACGTCTCCGAGACCGCGCGGCGGCTCAACATGCATCGCCGCACCTTGCAGCGCATTCTCGCCAAGCGCGCGCCGCGCTAGGATACGTCATGGCCGGATTTATTCCGGCCATCCACGTCTTAACGACGCTTCAATGAGATAAGAAGGCGTGGATGGCCGGGTCAAGCCCGGCCATGACGGAAAGCCTCATTCGCTTCACAGAACTACGCCAGATCGTCGAAAACAGCCCCCTGCGGATCGATCAACCGGTTGATCCGCAGCGCCGCCGCCATTCCAAATCGCACCGTCATCAACTTGCGCGTGGGCGCCGGCAAGCGGTGCTCCGGCGCCTCGCAATGCAGATGCGCGCCGTAGGCGTCGGCGACGATCAGCCCGGTCTCGGCCGGGAAAATTTCACACGGCAAATCCTGCGGAAAGGCGAAGAACAACCGGTCACAGTGCGAACGGTACTCGTGCCACTTGTGATCGGCACGCAGATCCTCGACCGACGACTTGATTTCGATGATCCAGAGATCGCCCCGCGCATTCAGTGCCACCAGATCGGCGCGGCGTCCTGACGGCAACGGCAACTCGCTGATGCAAGAGAACCCGAGCGATCCGAGCCAGCGCGTGGTGCCGCGGGCGACCGCCAACGCGGTCTGCGACTGACGACCATCCGGGGGCGGCACAGGATTCACTGCAATCGATTCCATGATCTTCGAACCCTAACAGATTTCATCACCACACAGCAGCATGAGATCGACTTCGGCGTGGCCGGCCCGCCCGTCGCGGAGCGTGGTTCCGCGCGCCGAAATCGCTGCTCTGGGCACGGGGGTTCGTGCAACTGCGGTTTTCGCAGTTATTCCTGGAGGCAAAATGACGTTCATCACCACCCTTCGCGCCGGTCTCGGTACCCTTGCGCTGGTCTGCGCAGCGCTGCCGTTCAGCGCCGCGCTATCACAGGCCGTCGCCAAACCCACCATCGAGGTTGCCTTCGTGCTCGATACCACGGGTTCGATGGGCGGCCTGATCGAAGGCGCCAAGCGCAAGATCTGGTCGATCGCCACCGCCATCGCCGATGGCAACGCCGACGCCGACATTCGCATGGGCCTCGTCACCTATCGTGATATCGGCGACGACTACGTTACCAAGACCTACGACCTCACCACCGACATTCAGGACCTCTATGCCAATCTGCTGGCGGTGAAGGCGCGCGGCGGCGGCGACTGGCCGGAAAGCGTCAACGAAGCACTCGATGTCGCCGTCAACAAACTGCAATGGACGCCGGGCAGCGAGGCGCGACGCATCATCTTCCTGGTCGGAGACGCGCCGCCGCATATGGACTATGCCCAGGACACCAAATATCCCACCACGCTCGCCGTCGCGAAACAGAAGGGCATTGTCGTCAACGCAGTGCTGGCTGGCAATGCCCGTGACACCGAGCGGGTGTGGCGCGACATCGCGCAAAACGGCAACGGCCGCTTCATCCCGATTCCACAGGACGGCGGCGAAGTGGTCGTCATCGAAACACCGTTCGACGGCGAGATCATCATCCTGCAAAACGAAATCAACGGCACCGTGATCCCCTACGGCCCGCGCGCGTTGCAAAAGCGCACCGAGGAAAAAGCCCGGCAACTGTCGGAGGTCGCGGTTGCCGCGCCCGCGGCGGCGTCGGACATGGCGAGCTATCTCAACAAACGCTCTGTTTCTTCGTCGGAAGCCATTACCGGCGGCGGCGATCTTGTCAGCGACGTCGGCACGGGTCATCGCAAGCTCGACACGATCAAGGATGACGAACTTCCCGAAACACTGCGCAAGCTGCCGCCGGCGCAACGTTCCGCCGCGCTGGAGGAGAAGCTGAAAACCCGCGCCACGCTTAACGCGAAACTGGCCAAGCTGGTGGCCAAGCGCGACGCCTTCGTCGCCGAGCACCGCGCCAAGGCCCCGCAGAAACAGTCGTCATTCGACCGCGTGGTGGAAGAGACGCTGAAGAAACAGATCGCGCGCTAACATCAAGTTCGATCTGTCCGAAATTCACCGTCGGATCTTGAAGCAAGCATGACATCGTCCCTCCCCCAATTCCGCGGGGAGGGATACGTCGCGTCAGAATCCACGCAAGTTCTTTCGTGGTTTCATCACATCGTTTACCGGGGATTCATCCAAATGCCGCGGCGCGCCGCAGCATTTAATTCGCATTAAGCGGTTGTCGGCGAAACTGCCTGTTTGAGAAGGGGCGACATCTAACACCATATCGCCCCGAACGATTGCAATTCTTTCAAGTAATCGCCCGATCTTAAGCGGAACGATGATGTGACAACTGATTTTTCCGGGTACGCGATGAAATCCGGTTCTCCGTCGACAAATTCAGGACTGTGGCGGCTTGTCTGGCCATTCGTCGCATTGGTTCTCGCGCAACTGTCACTCGCGGTCGTCAGCCTCTATACCCTTTCCACGGTCCGCGCCTATGTCGCCGGCGAAGCGCTATGGTCGAAGGGCCAGAAGGAAGCCATTTACTACCTCAATCGCTACGCTGAAACCGGCGATCCGCTTGCCTATCGCCACTACCAGAACGCGATCGCCATTCCGGTCGGTGACCGCGACGCGCGCTTCGCACTCGATAAAAGCCCGCCCGATCTCGCGGCGGCGCGCGATGGCTTTCGCCAAGGCGGCAATCATCCGGACGACATTTCCGGCCTGATCTGGCTATACCGGAATTTCCGTCATGTCAGTTATCTGGAACGCGCCATCGACCACTGGACGGCGACCGACCCCGCAGTACAGACGATCATCGATCTGGCCGCGGTGATCCATACCGACATTGGAAACGGGACGCTGACGCCAAGAGCAATTGAAATCTACAAGACACAGATCGACACCATCAACGGGCAGATCACACCGCTTGCGGTCGCCTTCTCCGGCAGTCTCGGCGAGGGTTCGCGCGCCATCAAGAACATTCTCACGGTCGTCAATATCATCGCGGCGGCGTTGCTGATCATTCTGATGCTATGGCACACGCGAAAGTTGGTGATGCAGCGCCAGCGCTTCGAATCTGCCCTGAAGGCGGAGAAGAAACGCGCGCAAATCACGCTCGCATCCATCGGCGACGCCGTGATGTCCACCGACATCGCCGGCAAACTCGATTACATGAATGTGGCCGCCGAACGATTGATCGGTCTAGAGGCTTCCGAAGCGAGCGGAACGCCGCTCACAACCCTGCTTCGCATCGTCGATCAGTCCAGCGGGCAGGACAACGACAGGCTCATCGATCAGACTTCCCCCGACTTTGGGCAAAAACCCAGCACGCAAGTGCAGCTTCTGATCCGTCCCGACGGAAGCAGCATTCCTGTGTCGCTGGTCGCCTCGCCGCTGACCATCGACAGCAAGCCGGCCGGCGCGGTCCTTGTGTTCCACGACATGACCGACGAACAGGCTCTGATCGGTCGCCTGTCATGGCAGGCGACGCACGATGCCCTGACCGGTCTTGCCAATCGCCGCGCGTTTGAACATCGGCTCGAGGCATCGCTCGATCGGCTCGAGCAATCGGGCACGCAGCATATTTTGATGCTGCTGGATATCGATCAATTCAAGATCATCAACGATACCTGCGGCCATGCAGCCGGCGATGAGTTGTTGCGGCAAGCTACCGCGATCCTGCAAGCGCCCTTGCGCCGAGGCGACATTCTGGCACGGCTCGGCGGCGATGAATTCGCCGTCCTGATCGAGGACTGCAACCTCGATTCTGTCACCACGGTTGCCGAGCGTCTTCGACAGTCGGTGCAGGATGCCCAGTTCGAATGGAACGGGCGCGTCTTCAATATTACCGTGAGCATCGGCATGGTGCCGATCACCACCGCTGGCACCAACCTGGAAGAAACGCTGCGCGCCGCCGACATCGCCTGTTACATGGCCAAGGAGAAAGGCCGCAACCGCATCCAGATACACCACGCCAACGATACCGAATTGCAGGAACGCTTCGGGGAAATGAACTGGGTGCTGCGCATCCACACCGCGCTCGAACAGAATCGCTTCCGGCTCTACGCACAGCAGATTCTCGGGATATCCGACGAAGTCGAGCCCGGCCTGCATGTTGAGATGCTGCTGCGTCTGCAAGACGAGGAGGGCCGCATCGTCACGCCCGACAAGTTCATTCCGCCAGCGGAACGTTACGGCCTGATGCCGCTGATCGATCGCTGGGTGATCCGCTCGACCTTCGAGGCCATCAACCAACGAGCGGCGGACCCGAACGCCGAGCCACTCGATATGTGCTCGATCAATCTCTCAGGTGCCTCATTCGGCGACGAAGACTTCGCGGACTACGTGCGGGAGCAGTTCAGGGTCCATGAAATACGCCCGGCCATGATCTGCTTCGAGATCACGGAAACCAGCGCGATTGCCAATCTGGCCAGCGCCCGTAAGTTCATCGGCATGTTGCAGCAAATGGGGTGCCGGTTCGCGCTCGACGACTTCGGCAGCGGCATGTCGTCCTTTGCTTATCTCAAGCACCTGCCGGTGGATTACCTGAAGATCGACGGCGGCTTCGTGAAGGACATGCTCACCGACCGGATCGACCGGGCCATGGTCGAGATGATTGCCCGGATCGGCAAGCTGATGGGCATCCTCACGATCGCCGAGTTCGTGGAGAATGACGAGATCCTCGATGCCTTGCGCGAGATCGGCGTCGATTGCGCTCAGGGTTACGCCATCGGCAAACCGCAGCCGTTCGAGAACCTGGAGGCGTGTCAGCATCTTGAGGATGGGGCACGACGCAAGGTCGCCTAGGTCATCCGCGGCCGAATAAGCCGTTCAAGGCCAGCCGTTGGGATCGCACTCAAACGACTGCGGTCTGGGCGACACATGAGGCTTCCGGCCCCATCGGCATAAACCTCACACTCCTTGCGATTTTCCAAAGCCCCCTTGGCGGCGCTGCAAAAATCGGCATTGTGCAGGGCATGACAAACGATCCCGAAGACACATCGGGCGACAAGCCCAAGGCTGGCGCCGCCATCATACCGGTCACCCCGTTTCAGCAGAACTGCCTGCTGCTGTGGTGTGAAAATTCGCGACGCGCGGTGGTCTTCGATCCCGGCGGAGACGTTCCCACTATCGTCGATGCGATCAGAAAAGTCGGAGTGACGGTCGAACAGATCTGGTTGACCCACGGCCATATCGATCATGTCGGCGGCGCGGCGGAATTGCGCGATATGCTCAATGTCCCGATTGTCGGTCCGCATGTCGACGACAAATTTCTGCTCGATCATGTGGTCGAGAGCGGCGCCAGCTTCGGCATGACGGGCGTGCGGAATTTCGCGCCCGACCGTTGGCTCAACGAGGGCGACAAGGTCGCACTTGGCGAGATGACATTCGAAATCCTGCATTGTCCCGGCCACTCGCCCGGCAGCGTGGTGTTTTTCAACCGCGACATGCGTTTTGCTCACGTCGGAGACGTGCTGTTCAACGGCTCGGTCGGGCGTACCGATCTGCCCGGCGGCAGCCACGCAACGTTGATTCAATCCATTACGGATAAGCTCTTGCCGTTGGGCGACGACGTGCAATTCATCTGCGGCCACGGACCCGGCTCCACCTTCGGCCATGAGCGTCAGACCAATCCATTCCTGAACGACGCGATGTAGCCGGTGGAGAGCGCCGTGCTGTGATGGCGGCGCAGCGCTATCGCAGATGCGGCGCGGCCCAGTCCTCGATCTGCGAGGCGCCGACCACCCGCTTCGGCTGATGCGGATTGAGCGTTCCCGCAGTCGCCGACCAGCCCTTGGCCAGAATTTCCAGGGCAAACGCCTTTGCATCGGCCTCGGTCTTGAAGGTGCGCGTCGAGCGCACCGCTCCGGAGGCGCGGTCGTCGGATTTCAGGGTCTTGTCGGGGCCGAATGCCACGTACCAGATATCGGGGCTTGTCATGAAACGATAACGCGCGCTGTCATCGAAAGTTTCATCGTCGCAAATCCGCCTGTATCATTCGGCGAAAGCGTGTCTATTGTATGTGCGCGAGATCACTGACATTGAATATGTCTGTCCGCCGAGAGCGCGACAGAACGCCCTCCCTCAGCGGACAGATATGCCTGCCGATCGGGAATTATTCGACAATCTCGACGACGCGCCGCGTGCGCGGATCAACCAGCACGGTGCGATCGTTCACGACTGTGTAGCGGTAGCCGCGTGCGCCGTATTCCTGCGGTACCTCGTAATAGGTGACGCCGTGCTCCGGCAGCACCGCACCGACGCGAACGTCCTCCCTGTAGTGATAAGACGGCCGATGCTGTTCCACGACATAGCGATGGAAGCGCGGACGCTGATCGACACCCAGAACACCCGCAACACCGCCAACCACACCGCCGATGGTGCCGCCCACCACAGCGCCGAGGGGACCGGCAGCGCGTTCGCCCTCGCGTGCGCCCTGTTCGATACCGCCCGGCACGCCTTGTGCCTGCGCCATCACCGGCATCGCGACAACAACGAGAAGCGCGGCGGTTCCGATCAAACGACGTTTCATGAATGTCCTCCTCTGTATGAATGGGAGCATTCAAGCGACGGCAAGGCCTTTCGTTCCAACGCGACAAGAATCGCGACGGTCCCATGCATGAAGGAAAATTCGGGAACAAAACCGCGACGCGACGTCAGGCATGAACCGGTTGCGGCTCATGCCTGATCCTTCAGTGCGCTTAGTTCAGTTTGACGACTTCAACGCGACGGTTCTTGGCACGGCCGTCTTCCGCGTCATTGGAAGCCGCAGGTGCCAGCATGCCGACGCCGGCCGCGCGCAACCGCTTCGAATCCGCCTGGAAACTGGTGGTCAGTGCTTTCACCACCGCTTCGGCGCGGCGACGAGACAGATCGAGGTTGTAGTCATAGGCGCCCTGATTGTCGGTGTGACCGACGATCAGCACCGCAAGTTTCGGATCGCCCTTCAGCAGTCCGGCGATCTCGGTCAGGGTCGGATTGGACTCCGGCTTGAGATCGGCCTTGTTAGTGTCGAAGAAGACGCCATACAGCGCCACGCGACCGGTTGACGCGATGTTGCGTGCCATCTCGTCGGCCTTCACCACGACCATCTTCTGTTCGCGCGGCTTCGGCTCGACGACATGGACCAGCGCCACGGTTCGCTCATTGAATGCCTTGCAGTAGAGCGTGTCCTTGACCACGAAAGTCTGCACCGTGACGTAGGCGTCGCCACCGGCCTGCGGGATTTTCGCTGAGAAAAAGCGCTGATCGTCGAGGCCCGACGCAAGCGCGCACTTGCCGTTCGAGAAGTCTGCATCCTTCAACTGACCGGCATGGAAGAAATACATCATCAGGCTCATGTTGCCGCCGCCGCCATCGCTGGAGCGGTCCGGCGCACCGCCGCATTCCTCGCCCTTGCAGGTGAAGAGAACCTCGCCACCCGCGGCCTTCACCACGTCCTGATAGTTGCGCAGCACTTCCAGCGGCGAACGCTCGGCTGGCAACAGATAAGCGATACGGGTGCGTGCGCCTTCAACCTCTAGCTCCTGCTTCGGCTTGTAAATCCGGTTGTTCATGCGATCGCGGGCATCGCCTTCAACGCGCTCAAGCTTCGACAACGGCACCTTGAAATCGGTGAAGGCGAGGCGTTCGTAGCTGACGATGAACGAGCCGTCGTAGCGCTTTAGCAGCGCACTATCCTTGGCGCCGGCAATATCCTTGGTAGGAATGGTGGCGTCCGCATGAGCAGCTGTCGCACCGAATAGCATCATTACACCGGCGAGCATCGCAATCGATTTGAACATTCCGTTGAGTCTCCTTGAGCCAGGAAACCTCCACGAAACCGATTTTACGATCGTAAACAAGACGACGCATCGACGACGATTGGCCGCAGCCGAAATCGCCGTCCTGTCTTGAACCTTTTGAACCACCTGATGACTTCTAAGGTTGACGTCAGCCCCAGGGCCCACGTTGGCGGGACGCACCGCCCCACGGGCCACCCGGGCGCGGCGGCGCGGGTCGTGGCGACGACGTGAAGCCTGTACCGCCGAACTGCGATGCCAATTGCTGCAACGCCGCGATACGATTCGCCGTCGCGGGGTGGGTGGCGAACAGGTTGTCCATCCCCTGCCCCGACAGTGGGTTGATGATGAACATGTGCGCGGTGGCCGGCGCACGCTCCGCATCCTCGTTCGGCACCTGATGCGCGAAATTCTCAATCTTCGATAGCGCCGAGGCGAGCCACATCGGCTGGCCGCAAATACGCGCGCCCATCTCGTCGGCGGCGTATTCGCGGGTGCGGCTGATCGCCATCTGCACCAGCATGGCGCCGAGCGGCGCGAGGATCATCATGGCCAGCGAGCCGATGATGCCGGTGCCATTGTTGTTGCGATTGCCGCCGAAAAACATGCCGAACTGCGCCAACATCGAAACCGCACCGGCGATGGTCGCGGTGATGGTCATCAGCAGCGTGTCGTGATGCTTGATATGCGCGAGCTCATGCGCCACAACGCCGGCCAGTTCCTCACGGCTCAGCGACTGCACCAATCCGGTGGTCACCGCGACGGCGGCGTGCTGCGGATTGCGGCCGGTGGCGAAGGCGTTCGGCTGCGGGTTGTCCATGATGAAAACGCGCGGCATCGGCAATTCGGCGCGCGCCGCAAGCTCCGCGACCATGCGGTGCAGGTCGGGCGCGGTGCGCGCATCGACCTCATGGGCACCGTACATCGACAGCACCGCGCGATCCGAATTCCAGTAGGCGAACAGATTGGTGCCGGCCGCAATCACCAGCGCGATCATCGCGCCGCCAGCGCCGCCGATCAGATAGCCCACGCCCATGAACAGGCCGGTCAAACCCGCCAGCAGGATCGCCGTGCGCAAATAACTCATCAGTCCCTCCAGTCGCCGCCAAGGCGGCCCATTCATCAGATGGGAATGGCTGGCCGACCCGCGCAAGAGAAGGAACTGCGGCGGCGCGTCGCGGCACGATGGCAAGCGCGAGCGATCAGTCGGAAGCGCCCACCGCCAGCCCATACACGTCCATACCGTCGACACGGCCGCGAATCGGCACGCGGCCTCGGGCACGAAGAACGGCGGTGGAGGTCTCGCCCAGCCGCGCGATCGCGGCGGCCGAGGCGAGGAACCCTCCGTCCGCCTCGCGGCTGAGTTGCTCCAATCGCGCGGCCGTGTTCATGACGTCGCCGTTGAACACAATAGCGCGCTTGATGTCACCGATTTCGCCGATGATGATCGGTCCGAAATGCAAGCTGCCACGGACCCGCGGCGCGGCGCCGAACTCTCGCTCGAAACGCGGCGCGGCCTCATCAAGCGCGGCGCGCATCGCCAGGAAGCACCGCAGCGGGCGACTATCCACCGCACCGGTCCGCTCCGGCCAGGTTACGATCAGTTCGTCCCCGACGTAATCCAGCACCTCGCCGCGATAATCGACCACGGGCTCGGTCAGGGCGCGGAAGGTACGGTCGAGGAAGCGGTGGATACCGATCCCACCCAGTCGCTCGGCAAGCCCGGTTGACCCGACAATATCGACGAACAGCACGAAACGGCTCTCCTCGACCGGGGCGTGATAACGGCCAGTGATGAAATTCGAGAACGTGCGCGCGCCGAGCAGATTTCCGACCTCGACCACGAAGTTGATGGCGACCGCGGCGATTGCGGCGAATACTGCCGCATTCCAGAAATCCCGGGTGTTCTCCGGCCCGAATTCGCCGTGGTCAATGAAATTGAAGGCGACCTCCACCAGCAGAATAACCGCGGCATAGACGGCGCTGCGCAACAGCAGACTGGATGTGAACGGCAGACCGCCAATCCAGTCGCGGACGATGCCAGTTTCCGCTGAAACCATCTCGAAGATGCTGAGGATCAGGCTGATCGCCACTCCGTGCGCCATCGCACTGGCGATACCGACCGGCGTGAGGTTGCCCTGAATGACACTATAGATGAGCCCGGCGGCGGCGCTGGCGACAACCACCATGGCCATCAGATGGATATGACGTTCCTGTCTCGGGTTCATGCCTCGCCCGGTCCTCTTCGCCGCCCATCAATGGCCAGCCCATCCCATGGTCCACACCATAGCGGACAGCGCGCGGATGGACAGACTGCCGCGCCTCATGCAGGAGCAGCGAACGAAGGTCACGCCTTGTCAAGGTCATAGTAAGAGGACACCCTTCACAGAGAAGCTCACTGCCCATGCGGCCGAGACGACCCGGAGGAAACCGCGATGTCCATGCAAGGCCTGGTTGCTCCCGCCATGGCGCTACCGCTGCGTCCGCCGAAGCGCGCGGCGCTGGCCCATATCCCCGGCGACGAGGGCTGGCCGATGATCGGCCGCACGTTCTCGGTGCTGGCCGACCCGAGGGGCGAGGTGGAGCGGATGGCGGCGGCCTACGGCCCGGTCTATCGCAGTCGGGTGCTGGGCGAGACCAGTCTGAGCCTGCTCGGCCCCGAGGCCAACGAACTGGTGCTGTTCGACCAGACCAAGCTGTTCTCCTCCACCCACGGCTGGGAGCCGATCCTCGGCCGGCTGTTTCCGCGCGGGCTGATGCTGCTCGATTTCGAGGAACACCGACTGCACCGCCGCGCGCTGTCGGTGGCGTTCAAGTCCGGGCCGATGAAGTCCTATCTCGCACAACTCGACTCCGGCATCGCCGCCCGCGTCGCGCGCTGGCGCCAGCAACCGCCCGGGGCGATGCTGTTCTATCCGGCGATGAAGCAACTCACGCTCGATCTTGCCGCCACTTCCTTCCTCGGCACCGATATCGGCCCCGAGGTGGATGAGGTGACCGCCGCCTTCATCGACATGATTGCCGCCTCGGTTTCTCCGGTGCGCCAGCCGTGGCCGGGCACCCAGATGGCGCGCGGCGTCAAGGGCCGCGCCCGCATCGTCGAGTATTTCTCACGTCAGGTCCCGATCCGTCGCGAGAAGGGCGGCGACGACCTGTTTTCGCAACTGTGCCGCGCCACCCACGACGACGGCGCGCTACTGTCGACCCAGGACATCGTCGACCATATGAGCTTCCTCATCATGGCCGCGCACGACACACTGACCTCGTCGCTCACCTCCTTCGTCGGCGCCATCGCCGCCAATCCGGAGTGGCAAGAGAAATTGCGCGACGAAGTGATGGCGCTCGGGCTCAACCGCGACGAACCGATCAGCTTCGACAAACTCGAATCGATGCCGCTCGCGGAAATGGCCTTCAAGGAGGCGATGCGGATGAAGCCGCCGGTGCCGTCGATTCCGCGCCGTGCCACCCGTGATTTCAGCTTCATGGGCTTTGCGATTCCCGCCGGCACGTTGGTCGGTGTCAATCCGCTCTACACCCATCACATGCCATCAATCTGGCCAGAGCCGGACGTCTTCAATCCGCTGCGCTTCACCGACGAGGCACAACGCAGCCGCCACCGCTTCGCCTGGGTTCCGTTTTCGGGCGGTGCGCATATGTGCCTCGGCCTGCATTTCGCCTACATGCAGGCAAAGTGTTTCGTGCGGCACTTCGTACAGAACCTCGATGTATCGCTTGAGCCCGGGTACGTCGCATCGTGGCAGATGTGGCCAATCCCAAAACCGAAAGACGGCCTGCGCGTGCTGTTACGCCCAGTGTAACCGGCATGAATCGAGAGGTGTGCATGGCTGTCGGACATGATCTCGATCCACTGATCCTCGACCTGCTGGAATGGCTCGAACGCGAGCCACGCAGCGTTGCCGACGTTATCGATGTCTGGCGGAGTTCGTGTCCACGCCTGACGGTGTGGGAAGACACCGTCGACCGGGGCTTCGCGTCGCGAAAGCAATCGCGAGGCGAGCACGCCACTGTGGAGTTGACCGCCGCAGGGCGAGATTTCCTGCGTGCGCATCGATATTCCCAGCCGGGCGGAGCACCTGACCGACCGGGAGTTTGATCGTTGACGACTGCATCGGGCACCGGTTCTCCGCCGCGCCAGTTTCCACACGGGGTGGCGGTTGTACGGCAATCGTCGCGCGGGGTCGCGTCCGCACCCGATACGAACTCGTTCGCCGACATCGCGACGTGGCTGCTCAAGGGCGCGGCGCGCGAAACCGAAATGCTCCTGCTGTTCGAGTCGTTCATCTGGCGGCTGATCGCCGCCGGGATTCCGCTTGATCGCGCCAGCCTGCATATCGGCACGCTGCATCCGCAACTGCTCGGCTTCGCCTGGAACTGGCGGCGCGAGGACGCCACCTGCTACGAAGTGAAAGTGCTGCATTCAACTTCGGAAACCGACAGCTTCAGGCTCAACCCGCTGGCGCGCATCTTCGCCACCGGCGAACCGCTGCGCCGTAATCCGCAAAACGCCGAGGCGCGAACCGAATTTCCGATGATGGCCGAACTCGGCGAAGCCGGCATCACCGACTACGTCGCTCTGCCATTCAGCAGCGGTACTGGCTATCGCCATGCCATGACGCTGGCGACGAAACATCCCGACGGTTTTCCGCAATCAGCGGGACCGGAGGTCAGGAATGTGCTTGACCTGTTCGCGCTGCATGCCGAACGGCATATTGCCCAGCGCATCGCCGAGAACGCCGTCAACGCCTATCTCGGCGAGGTTGCCGGCCGCAAGGTATTGAGCGGTTCGATCAAGCGCGGCGCCGGCGAGGCGATCCGTGCCGTGATCTGGGTATCGGACCTGCGCGGCTTCACCACGCTGTCGGATCATTTGCCCGGCGCCGACATGATCGTACTGCTCAACGCCTATTTCGAGACACTGGCCGGCGCGGTGCTGGCGCATGGCGGCGAGGTACTGAAATTCATGGGCGACGGGTTGCTCGCCGTTTTTCCGATTGGTGCGCAAACCAGCGCCAAAGCCGCGGCACACGCCGCGCTCGCTGCCGCGCAGCGAGCGCGGCGTGATCTCGACGCACTCAATGACGGCGCGTTGCCGCAACTCGCAGGTATCGACGGCTGGC
Source organism: Hyphomicrobiales bacterium (assembly GCA_017305535.1). Taxonomy (GTDB): domain Bacteria; phylum Pseudomonadota; class Alphaproteobacteria; order Rhizobiales; family Xanthobacteraceae; genus 62-47. The sequence goes on from JAFKKN010000004.1 coordinate 485,177, forward strand.
ATCCATTACGCACCGGTATCGCACTGCATGAGGGCGAAGTGTTCTTTGGCAATATCGGCTCGCCGGAACGGCTTGACTTTACCGTGATTGGTCCCGCCGTGAATGAAGCCAGCCGCGTCGAGGCACTGCAGAAGAAACTCGGCCGCAGTATTCTGATCACGGAAGCGATGGCGCGACACATCGACATCCCGCTCGATCATTTGGGCAAACACGAATTGCGTGGGGTTTCGTTGCCCGTCGCAGTTTACAGTCCGCGCGACATTACATGAGAGAGAGTAACCGGGGTTTGACTTAACTCATGCGTTCGCCATGGCCAGGCATGACGGACATAAAACTTTCTGACCTACTCCAAGAACGTCGTCAGCTCCGCGCCTTCGTCAGCGACGAACACGGCGATCAACTCCGCAGGCTCGGTAGCGCTGGCATTGGCTGACACCAAATGCGTAGCGCCCGGCGGCTCGAAGAACGACTGCCCGACCTTGAACACCTCGACCGGCCCGCCACCAAGCTGCGAGCGAATCTGTCCCTGCGTCACATAGGCTGTCACCGTTCCTGAATGCCTATGCGCGCGTGTAAAACCGCCCGGCCCGTAGAACACGCGAACGATGGTCACGCGCTTGCCCGGCACGTTCGGCAGGGCATGGGATGCGATCACCTCGACCTTGTCGAGCGGGCTCGATGCGCCGGCATCGCTGACAGTGCACAACGGCGCGAGCACATTGGAGACGACGTCCATCGTCGTCGGCAGCGCCTTGGCGATCACCGCCGCGCAAGCGATGCCCGCCATGGCCGCAAGGCTCAGCCGCCATGCGCTGCGTCCATTCGGCATCATCCCAATCATGGTCGACATGCGCGGTCCTCCGGCACAATGGGAACGGTGAGACGGCAGGCTACGCTCGTCCTGCTACCGCTTCAATGCGCTTAACGCAACGATGCGTCTTGAGAGCTGGCTCGGGAATTCCTTCTGCCGGCGGACTTGCATCACGAAAAGGGGCGCTACTCTCCCAACAACTTGCGCAGGCCGACATAGCCTTGTTGCTGCTGGGTCCAGTTGCGGCCACCGATCACGCCGCCGTCGATCACGATATCCGCGCCATTGATGAAGGAGGATTCATCGCTGGCCAGAAATGCCGCCGCATGCGCGATGTCATCGGGAACGCCGGCGCGTGGGATCGGCTGCGCCGATTTGAACAGGCCTTCCAGCACGTCGGCCTTGCTATCAGCGGCGCCGGGCGACAGGCCCATGGCTTTGGCCAGAATGCCGGTGGCGATGGCGCCCGGCGAGATGCTGTTGACGCGAACGCCGGCCTCACCCAATTCCATCGCCACGCATTTGGTGAAGTGAATGACCGCAGCCTTGGCGGCGCCGTAAACCAACGACGACGAATAGCCCCCGAGATGCCCGGCGATGCTGCCGTTGTTGATGATGGAGCCCGAGCCTTGCCGGCGCATATGCGGCGCGACGTGCTTCATGCCAAGCATGACGCTGCGCACCAGGGTCGCCATCGCCGCATCGAACTGCGTAACATCGAGCCCTTCGATGCCGCCGGTCTGCGCCGGCCCGCCGGCGTTGTTGAACAGGCAATCGATGCGCCCGAACGTCTCCACGGCGTGCGAGATCAGCGCCTTCATCTGCGCTTCGTCAGTGACGTCGGTTTGCCTGAACACGCAATTCGCGCCGAGCTTCTTCGCCAGCGCCTCGCCCTCCGCCGCGCGGCGCCCGGCCGCGACCACCTTCGCGCCTTCCGCCACGAAAATTTCAGCGGTGCGCCAGCCGATGCCGCTGGTGGCCCCCGTGATCACCGCCACCTTGCCGTCAAGCCGTCCCATGTCGCGCCTCCCCGATTGACCTTTGTTATGCTGGCGTCGATCATAGCGGACGCCGACACGGCATCAACCAAGCGAAAACGCTGCACAGGCCTGTCGGTATGGGGAGCGAACGCATGACGGCACAGAACAAGACCGCTTTTGGCGGCACCATCGGCAAGACCATCGCGGAGTCCAAGCCATGGTGGCCGACGCCGGAGCCGCCGCCACAAGGCGCGCCCAACATTCTGGTGGTTCTGTTCGACGATGTCGGCTTCTCGGATTTCGGTTGTTACGGCTCACCGATCAAGACGCCGACCATCGATGCGCTGGCAGCGCAGGGCCTGCGTTACACCGGCTTTCACACCACCGCGATGTGTTCGACCACACGCGCTGCGCTGCTCACCGGCCGCAATCATCATTCGGTCGGCGTCGGCTGCCTCGCCAATTTCGACAGCGGCTATCCAGGCTATCGCGGCAAGATCGCACGCGAGGCCGGCACGCTGGCCGAGATGCTGAAGGCCCACGCCTATCGCAACTACATGGTCGGCAAATGGCACGTCACGCCGCTCACCGAGAGCGGCGCCACCGGCCCGTTCGACGGCTGGCCGCTGGGACGCGGCTTCGATCGCTTCTATGGCTTCCTCGATGCCGAGACCGATCAATACGCGCCGGAGCTGGTCGCCGACAACACCCACATCGATCCGCCCAGCACTTACGCCGACGGCTATCACCTCACCGCCGACCTCGTCGATCAATCGATCCGCTTCATCGCCGATCACATGGCGGACCGGCCCGATTTGCCGTGGCTGACATGGCTCGCCTTCGGCGCCTGCCACGCGCCGCATCAGGCGCCGGCCGACATCATCAAGAGCTACGATGCAACATTCGCCCACGGTTGGGACGTCGAGCGCGAGCAGCGCATGGCACGGCAGAAGGCGATGGGCATCGTGCCGCCCGAGACAAAGATGCCGCCGCGCAACGATGGCGTCAAAGCCTGGGATGCGCATACGCCGGACGAGCAGCGCGTGTTCACCCGGCTGCAATCGGCCTTCGCCGGCATGCTTGACCATGCCGACCAACATCTGGCGCGATTGATCGATTTCCTCGACAAAACCGGCGTGCGCGACAACACGCTGATCATCGTGATGTCCGACAACGGCGCCAGCCAGGAAGGCGGCCCGCTCGGCTTCATCAACGCCATGGGGCCATACAACTTCCGCCCCGAACCGATGCCGGAGAAACTGCAACGCATCGATGACATCGGCGGCCCCGATACGCACACCAATTTTCCGCACGGCTGGGCAATGGCATCGAACACGCCGCTGCGCCGCTACAAACAGAACACCCATGGTGGCGGCATTCGCGATCCGTTCGTGCTGAACTGGCCGAAGAAAATTCCGGCGACCGGCGAGCTGCGCCATCAATTCGTCCACGCCAGCGATCTGACGCCGACGCTGCTGGATATGATCGGGCTTGCCGCGCCGGGAGCAATCAACGGCGTCGCGCAGATGCCGCTGGAAGGCGAGAGCTTTGCCCGCAGCATTGCAAACGCATCAGCGCCGTCGCGCACCAAGCCGCAATATTTCGAGATGTTCGGCCATCGCGGGCTTTGGCACGACGGCTGGAAGGCGGTGGCCTATCATCCGCCGGGCACGCCGTTCGACAACGACAAGTGGGAGCTATTTCACCTCGACCGCGATTTTTCAGAAGTCGACGATCTCGCTGCGAAGGAACCCGAACGCCTCGCCGAACTAATCAGGCTGTGGTGGCGCGAGGCGGAAGCGCACAATGTGTTGCCGCTCGACGACCGCTTCGGTCCGCGCTTCGCCGAGAACGCCGCGCGCTTTCACGGACCGCGCAAGAACTTCGTGTTTCATGCCGGCATGGGCCACGTCCCCACCGACGTCGCGCCGGACGTGCGCAGCCGCAGCTACACCATCGAGGCCCACGTCGAGATCGACGATCCCAAGGCCGAGGGCGTGCTGATCGCCCATGGCGACGCCACCTCCGGCTACAGCCTTTATATAAAGGCGCGGCGACTGGTGCATGATCTCAACATCGGCGGCCATCATCACCTCGTCACGTCGGAGAGCGAGATTACCTCGGGCGTGCATCGACTCGGCGTGCATGTCGAGCGGCTGCGCCGCACCGCGCCTCCGGCGCTGGGCGCGCGCACCGGCGTGTCCGAATATCGCCTGATGATCGACGGGGAAGCCGCCGGCATGATACAGACGCAACTCGGCTTTCACAATCTGATCTCGTGGTCCGGCCTCGATATCGGCCGCGATCGCGGCAGTCCGGTGTCGCATTACGAGGCGCCGTTCGCGTTTTCCGGAAAGCTGTTGCGAGTCGAGGTGACGATGTACGACGATCAGGACCTCAATGGCGACGGCGTCGGAGATGCCGAGATGGCGCGGCAATAGGTACCCATGTGCCGCGACCGGTTGAGATTCAAGGTAAAATTTTTCTCACACCAACCCGAACATACGCTCGATTAACTATTTCACTGGATGGTTGCGCGAGGACGTCTTGACTCAGCAGGACGTTCTACCCTGTGCAGTGGAGTCACCATGCGTCAGTTTCCGGTTCTCGTCGTCGCGGCCGCTGTTGCGACCGTCGCAACCGTCAGCGTCATCGCGGTCACGGCTAAGCATTACCTCGGCTCAACCGCCGTCGAGACAGCCTCGAGCGCGAAGCCGGAACTGACCACCGGCTCCATCGATAAGCGCTGGCCAAAACCGGGCGTCGAGCGCCAGGTGGCAGCCGCCGAACCGGCCCCGCAGGTCGCAGCTCCGGAAGCCGCGCCAACCCCGCCCGCGCCTGAAAAGAACCTCGCCGCCGCCAAACCGACTTGCAATACCCCGGGCGCCATGGGCGTTTCGCGCACGGTGCAGATCGACACCACCGGCGGCCCGGGCTTCGGCATGTCGCAATATCGCGACTACGATTTCCTCCAGCCCGGCGAAGTTGTGCTGACCTTCGACGACGGCCCGTGGCCGGTGACGACGCCGCAAGTGCTGGCGGCACTGAAGGCCGAGTGCCTGCAAGCAACATTCTTCAACATCGGCGAACACGCGATGTGGCATCCGAGCGTGCTGAAGCTGGTGATCGCGGCGGGCCACACCGTCGGTACCCACACCTGGTCGCACAAGAATCTCGCGCATCTGCCGTTCCAGCAGGCCAAGGACGAGATCGAGAAGGGTATCAGCGCAGTAACGATGATGGCTGGAACGCCGGTCGCGCCGTTCTTCCGCTATCCGCAACTGCGGCAGACCCCCGAACTCAAGGCTTATCTCGCTGAGCGCAACATCGCGGCATTCTCGATCGACATCGACTCGCAGGACTTCAAGGTCAAGAATCCCGACCAGCTTGTCACGTCGATTATGACGCAGCTCAAGAAGAAGCAGAAGGGCATCATCCTGATGCACGATCTGCACAAGTGGTCCGCGGCCGCCGTGCCGCAACTGCTCGTCCAGCTCAAGGCGAACGGCTACAAGGTGGTTCACGTGCGCCCCAAGGGCACGCTGACCACGCTGCCGGAATACGATGAAATGATCGCCAAGCTGGCGCAACCGGTACGCTCCAGCAACGCCCGCGACATCTCGGCTGTCGTGCAAACGGTCGACTGACGAAAATGACGGAGTTGCGCCGTTCCGACGGCGCAATCAAAGCTCCGGGGTAGCATAGCCCCCGAAACCACAACGAACCCGACATTGCCTCCGGGAGCTTCCCTTCTCGTAAAGCGAGATGCGAAGCATCCGATGCCACCTGTTTTCTTCGCGCGAACGCTCCTCTCGGACTAAACCAGAGGGCGCGTTCTGCCTGCCAATCCCGACAGAGCGCGTGGGCCGGGCAGACTATGCCCACCCGTTTCACCGATAGCACCGGCGCCAGAATCCGTTTAGCGGACAGAATTCCTCGTCCCGCCCGTTGCCCGGCCCCGCCCGATCGGCTAAACAACGCCTCACGCACCCGTAGCTCAGCTGGATAGAGCGTTGCCCTCCGAAGGCAAATGCAAGCTCTTTCTGATGGTCGAGGGTGTCGTAAAAAACGAGTGAAACCAAGCGATTGGCGAAACTCGAAGGAAGCACGAAAATCGCATTCGAGGTCGCGGAAGCACCACGGAAGCAAACCGAAAGGAGGTT
>JAFKKN010000005.1 GCA_017305535.1 Hyphomicrobiales bacterium
TTCCGCAAGCTCCTGGATCAGGGCCAGGCGGGCGACAACATCGGCGCGCTGCTGCGCGGCACCAAGCGCGAGGACGTCGAGCGCGGCCAGGTGCTGTGCAAGCCGGGCTCGGTGAAGCCGCACACCAAGTTCAAGGCGGAAGCCTACATTCTGACGAAGGAAGAGGGTGGCCGTCACACGCCGTTCTTCACTAACTACCGTCCGCAGTTCTACTTCCGCACCACCGACGTGACGGGCGTGGTTCACCTGCCGGAAGGCACCGAGATGGTGATGCCGGGCGACAACATCGCGATGGAAGTGCACCTGATCGTGCCGATCGCGATGGAGGAAAAGCTGCGCTTCGCCATCCGCGAAGGCGGACGCACCGTCGGCGCAGGCGTCGTCGCCAGCATCATCGAGTAAGATTGGAATTGCGAATAGCGAGTAGCGAATAACCTTCGCTATTCGCTGCTCACTACTCGCTTTTCAGAGAGAGACAACGGCAATGAACGGCCAGAATATTCGCATCCGTCTCAAGGCGTTCGACCATCGAATCCTCGATACGTCGACCCGTGAGATCGTGAATACGGCGAAGCGCACCGGCGCACAGGTCCGCGGACCCATTCCGCTGCCGACGCGTATCGAGAAGTTCACCGTCAACCGCTCGCCGCACGTCGACAAGAAGAGCCGCGAACAGTTTGAAATGCGGACGCACAAGCGCCTGCTGGATATCGTCGATCCGACCCCGCAAACCGTCGATGCTTTGATGAAGCTCGATCTTGCCGCCGGTGTCGACGTCGAGATCAAGCTCTAGGGCTTTCGCCCTGAACGTCAGGCGCCGGTCGCTGGATCGGGTGGCGCCTGATCCGAAGTTTTCGAGGTCCCGTCCGCACTAAGCGGACAGAAAGAACAGGATGCACGCCGATGCGCTCCGGAGTGATCGCACAAAAGGTCGGGATGACACGGGTTTTCACGGAAGCCGGTGAACATATCCCTGTGACCGTGCTGAAGCTGGGCAATTGCCAGGTGCTTGGTCATCGTACCAGCGAGAAGAATGGTTACGTCGCGTTGCAGCTCGGATCGGGCGCGCGCAAGTCGGTCTACATGCCGAAGGCGGAACGCGGCCAGTTCGCGGTTGCCAAGGTCGAGCCGAAGCGCAAGGTCGCCGAGTTCCGCGTGTCGGAAGACTCGCTGATCCCGGTCGGCGCCGAAATCCAGGCGGACCACTTCGTCGTCGGCCAGTTCGTCGACGTCACCGGCACCTCGGTCGGTAAGGGTTTTGCCGGCGGTATGAAGCGCTGGAACTTCGGCGGTCTGCGCGCCACCCACGGTGTGTCGGTTTCGCATCGTTCGATCGGTTCGACCGGCGGCCGTCAGGACCCCGGCAAGACCTTCAAGAACAAGAAGATGCCCGGCCACATGGGCGTTGATCGCATCACCACGCTGAACCTGCGTGTGGTGCAGACCGACGTCGAGCGCGGCCTGATCCTGGTCGAGGGCGCTGTCCCCGGCTCCAAGGGCGGCTGGATCTCGGTGCGCGACGCCGTCAAGAAGGCGTTGCCGAAGGACGCGCCCAAGCCCGGCAAGTTCAAGCTCGCTGGCGAGCAGGCGGAAGCGCCGGCGGCCGCGACCGAAGAAAAGGGTGCGTGAGATGGAACTGAAAGTCACCACGCTCGAGGGTAAGGACGCGGGCTCCGTGCAGCTCTCCGACGCCATCTTCGGCCTCGATCCGCGCAAGGACCTGATCCAGCGTTGCATCAACTGGCAGCTCGCCAAGCGTCAGGCCGGCACGCACAAGGCCAAGGGCCGCGCCGAGGTCTGGCGCACCGGCAAGAAGATGTACAAGCAGAAGGGCACCGGCGGCGCCCGTCATGGCTCGGCCCGCGTGCCGCAGTTCCGTGGTGGTGGTCGTGCTTTCGGCCCGGTCGTGCGCAGCCATGCGTTCGATCTGCCGAAGAAGGTGCGGGCGCTGGCGCTCAAGCATGCGCTGTCGGCCAAGGCCAAGGACGGCGGTCTGCTCGTGATCGATAACGCCGCGCTGGAAGCCGCCAAGACCAAGACGCTGGTGGGGCACTTCTCGGGGCTCGGACTGAGCAACGCGCTGATCATCGACGGCGCCGAGCTGAATGTCGGCTTCGCGAGCGCCGCGCGCAACATTCCGAACATCGACGTGCTGCCGATCCAGGGCATCAACGTCTACGACATTCTGCGCCGTCAGAAGCTTGTGCTCACCAAGGCGGCGGTTGATGCGCTGGAGGCGCGCTTCAAATGACAATCGATGCGAAGCATTACGACGTGATCGTCGCGCCGGTGATTACCGAAAAGGCGACGACAGCCTCCGAGCACAACAAGGTTGTGTTCAAGGTGGCGGGCAAGGCGACCAAGCCGCAGATCAAGGAAGCGGTCGAGAAGCTGTTCGACGTCAAGGTCAAGAGCGTGAATACGCTGGTGCGCAAGGGCAAGACGAAGGTCTTCCGCGGACATCTTGGGTCGCAGTCGGACTCCAAGCGCGCGGTCGTGACCCTCGAAGAGGGCCACCGCATCGACGTCACCACCGGGCTATAAGGCGGATACGACGATGGCACTGAAAAAATTCAATCCGACGACACCCGGCCAGCGTCAGCTGGTGATGGTCGATCGTTCGGCCCTGTACAAGGGCAAGCCGGTCAAGGCTCTGACCGAGGGCAAGTCCTCGGCTGGTGGCCGCAACAACACCGGTCGCATCACCGTGCGTTTCCGTGGCGGCGGTCACAAGCAGACCTATCGTCTGGTCGATTTCAAGCGCACCAAGGCTGATGTCGCGGCGACCGTGGAACGGCTCGAATACGATCCGAACCGCACCGCCTTCATCGCACTGATCAAGTACGCCGATGGCGAGCAGGCTTACATCCTAGCGCCGCAGCGTCTGGCTGTCGGCGACCAGGTGATCGCCGGCAACTACGTCGACGTGAAGCCGGGCAACGTCATGCCGCTGGGCAACATGCCGGTCGGCACCATCGTGCACAACATCGAGCTGAAGATCGGCAAGGGCGGTCAGCTGGCGCGTTCGGCGGGCACCTACGCCCAGATCGTCGGCCGCGATCATGACTACGTCATCCTGCGTCTGAACTCGGGCGAGCAACGTCTGGTTCACGGCCGCTGCCGTGGTTCGATCGGTGCGGTGTCCAACCCGGACCACATGAACACCTCGATCGGCAAGGCCGGCCGCACCCGCTGGATGGGTCGTCGCCCGCACAACCGCGGTGTCGTCATGAACCCGATCGACCATCCGCACGGCGGCGGTGAAGGCCGCACCTCGGGCGGTCGTCACCCGGTTACCCCGTGGGGCAAGCCGACCAAGGGCAAGAAGACGCGGTCGAACAAGTCGACCAACAAGTTCATTCTCATCAGCCGCCACAAGCGGAAGAAGTAAGGATCGCCGGACATGGTTCGTTCAGTCTGGAAAGGCCCGTTCGTCGAGGGTTCGCTGCTCAAGAAAGCAGATACCGCCCGCGCGTCCGGCCGTCACGACGTCATCAAGATCTGGAGCCGTCGCTCGACCATCCTGCCGCAGTTCGTCGGCCTGACCTTCGGCGTCTACAACGGCCAGAAGTTCGTGCCGGTGTCGGTCAACGAGGAAATGGTCGGCCACAAGTTCGGTGAGTTCTCGCCGACCCGCACCTTCCACGGCCATGCGGGCGACAAGAAAGCCAAGAAGTAGGACGAAGCCATGAGCAAGCCCAAGCGCGAACGGAGCCTCCCGGATAACGAGGCCAAGGCGGTTGCCCGGATGCTGCGCGTCAGCCCGCAGAAGCTCAATCTGGTCGCCCAGATGATCCGCGGCCGCAAGGCATCGGCCGCGCTCGCCGACCTGCAATTCTCGCGCAAGCGGATCGCGGTCGACGTGAAGAAGTGCCTGGAATCGGCGATCGCCAATGCCGAGAACAACCATGACCTCGAAGTGGACGATCTGATCGTCTCCGAGGCCCATGTCGGCAAGGGCATCGTGATGAAGCGTTTCGCGCCGCGCGGCCGTGGCCGTTCGGGTCGGATTTTCAAACCATTCGCGCAACTGACGATCGTGGTTCGTCAGGTTGAAGCGGAAGCAGCCGCTTAAAACGCGCGGGAGAGAACGATGGGTCAAAAGATCAATCCAATCGGGCTTCGCCTGGGCATCAACCGGACCTGGGATTCCCGTTGGTATGCCGGCAAGAACGACTACGGCCGGTTGCTGCACGAGGACGTCAAGATCCGCGAGCTGCTGCACAAGGAATTGAAGCAGGCGGCGGTCGCGCGCATCGTGATCGAGCGTCCGCACAAGAAGTGCCGCGTGACGATCCACTCGGCGCGTCCGGGTGTCGTGATCGGCAAGAAGGGCGCCGACATCGACAAGCTGCGCAAGAAGGTCGCGGACATCACGTCGTCCGACGTCGTCATCAACATCATCGAAATCCGCAAGCCGGAACTCGATGCGACGCTGGTGGCGGAATCGATCGCGCAGCAGCTCGAGCGCCGCGTTGCGTTCCGCCGCGCGATGAAGCGCGCCGTGCAGTCGGCGATGCGTCTCGGCGCCGAGGGCATTCGTATCAACTGCTCGGGCCGTCTCGGCGGTGCTGAAATCGCTCGTATGGAGTGGTATCGCGAAGGCCGCGTGCCGCTGCACACGCTGCGCGCCGATGTCGACTACGGCGTGGCGACGGCGTTCACCACGTTCGGCACCTGCGGCGTCAAGGTCTGGATCTTCAAGGGTGAAATCCTCGAGCACGATCCGATGGCGCAGGATAAGCGTATGGCCGAGGGCGACAATTCGCGCCCGCGCCGCGACGCTGCTTGATTTGAATTGGAAGGTTTGAGGGCGTAAGCCATGATGCAACCTAAGAAAACCAAGTTCCGCAAGGCGCATAAGGGCCGTATTCACGGCACCGCGTCCTCGGGCGCGACGCTGGCGTTCGGCCAGTTCGGCCTGAAGGCGATGGCGCCGGAGCGGATCACCGCGCGCCAGATCGAAGCCGCGCGTCGCGCGCTGACGCGCCACATGAAGCGCGCCGGCCGCGTCTGGATCCGCGTGTTTCCGGATCTCCCGGTGTCGTCGAAGCCGGCCGAAGTCCGCATGGGCTCCGGCAAGGGTTCGCCGGAATACTGGGTGGCGCGGGTCAAGCCGGGCCGGATCATGTTCGAGATCGACGGCGTCAATCAGCAGACCGCGCGCGAAGCGCTGACGCTGGCGGCCGCCAAGCTGCCGATCAAGACGCGCTTCGTTGCGCGCATCGCCGAGTGAGGATGTCATGGCCGAATTGAAACTCGATGATATCCGCGCGATGAGCGAAGACCAGATGAGCGATGCCGTCGCGAACCTGAAGAAGGAGCGCTTCAACCTGCGCTTCCAGCGTGCCACCGGGCAGCTCGAGAATACCTCGCGGCTGCGCGAGGCCCGCCGCGATATCGCTCGTATCAAGACTGTCGCCGCGCAAAAGCGCGCCGCGAAGACGAAGTAAGGGGCCGAAGATGCCGAAACGTACCTTGCAGGGCGTGGTCGTCAGCGACAAGCAAGCCAAGACCGTCGTGGTTCGCGTCGACCGCCGCTTTACGCACCCGATCTACAAGAAGACGATCCGCCGTTCCAAGAACTACCACGCGCACGACGAGAACAACGAGTTCAAGCCGGGCGACATGGTCTGGATCGAGGAAAGCAAGCCGATCTCCAAGCTCAAGCGCTGGACCGTGGTCCGGGGCGAGCAGAAGAAAACCGCCTAACGGCAACCGTTTTAGACGAGCCGCCCGGCCGCCGGAACAAGCGAGCGGGTTCGACTCCAGAGCGCGACAAGCGCAGCAGAAAGAGGACGAGGTGCATCAATGATTCAGATGCAGACCAACCTCGACGTGGCCGACAATTCAGGCGCACGCCGTGTCATGTGCATCAAGGTGCTGGGTGGATCCAAGCGCCGTTATGCCTCCGTGGGCGACGTTATCGTCGTGTCGATCAAGGAAGCGATTCCGCGCGGCAAGGTGAAGAAGGGCGACGTCATGAAGGCGATCGTCGTTCGCGTCGCCAAGGACATCCGCCGCGCCGACGGTTCGGTGATCCGCTTCGACCGCAACGCGGCCGTGCTGATCAACAACCAGTCGGAGCCGATCGGCACCCGTATCTTCGGGCCGGTGCCGCGCGAGCTGCGCGCCAAGAACCACATGAAGATCATTTCGCTTGCGCCGGAGGTGTTGTGATGGCCGCCAAGATTCGCAAGGGTGACAAGGTCATCGTGCTGAACGGCCGCGACAAGGGCCGCACCGGCGAAGTGTTCGAGGTGCGTCCGGCGGAGAATCGCGCCTTGGTGCGCGGCGTCAACATGGTGAAGCGTCACCAGAAGCAGACGCAGGCCCAGGAAGGCGGCATCATCTCCAAGGAGAGCCCGATCCACCTGTCCAACATCGCGATCGTCGGCAAGGACGGCAAGCCGACCCGCGTCGGGTTCAAGATTCAGGCTGACGGCACCAAGGTGCGTGTCGCCAAGCGTTCGGGAGCAGAGATCGATGGCTGAGACCGCTTACGTTCCGCGGCTTCGCGCGGAATACGACAAGAGCATTCGGGCCAAGCTGACCGAGCAGTTCGGTTACGCTAACGTCATGCAGGTGCCACGGCTTGACAAGGTCGTGCTCAACATGGGCGTGGGCGAAGCTGTCAACGATCGCAAGAAGGCGGAGACCGCGGCGGGCGACCTGTCCCTGATCGCCGGCCAGAAGGCTGTCGTGACCTATTCGCGCATCGCGATCGCGACCTTCAAGCTGCGTGAGAACCAGCCGATCGGCTGCAAGGTGACGCTGCGCAAGGCGCGTGCTTACGACTTCATCGACCGCCTGGTCAACGTCGCGCTGCCGCGCGTGCGTGACTTCCGCGGCCTGAACCCGAAGAGCTTCGATGGCCGCGGCAACTATTCGCTCGGCATCAAGGAACACATCATTTTCCCCGAGATCGATTTCGACAAGGCCGGGGAGCCGATGGGCATGGACATTACGGTTTGCACCACGGCGCAGACCGACGACGAGGCGCGCGCCTTGTTGACCGCTTTCAATTTCCCGTTCCGGCAGTGAGACGCTGAAAAGCCTCTCAAACGCGGATACCTAGGAGCCACGCATGGCGAAGAAGAGTTCAGTCGAGAAGAACAACCGTCGGAAGAAGATGTCCAAGAACGCTGCGCCGAAGCGCGCGCGTCTGAAGGCCATCATCGCCGACAAGACCAAGCCGATGGAAGAGCGGTTCGCCGCCACCCTGAAGCTGGCCGAGATGCCGCGCAACTCGTCGACGACGCGCATCCGCAACCGTTGCGAGCTGACCGGCCGTTCGCGTTCGGTCTACCGGCTCAACAAGCTGAGCCGTATCGCGCTGCGTGAGCTGGGCTCCAAGGGCCTGGTTCCGGGCCTCGTCAAGTCGAGCTGGTAAGGAGGGGCGAGCATGTCAACGCACGATCCGATCAGCGATCTCATCACCCGCATCCGCAACGCGCAGATGCGCTCCAAGTCCAAGGTTTCGACCCCGGGCTCCAAGATGCGCGCCAGCGTCCTCGAAGTGCTGAAGACCGAAGGTTATATCCGCGGTTACGCCAGCGTCGAGCATGCCTCGGGCCGCAACGAGCTTGAGATCGAGCTGAAGTATTTCGATGGCGAGCCGGTCATCCGCGAGATCGAGCGGGTGTCGAAGCCGGGCCGTCGGGTTTATGCGTCGGTGAAGAACCTGCCGCGCGTCAACAACGGCCTGGGCATCTCGGTTTTGTCGACGCCGAAGGGAATCATGGCTGACCACGAGGCGCGCGAAGCGAACGTGGGCGGCGAAGTTCTCTTCACGGTGTTCTGAGGAAGGATTTTCGCATGTCACGAGTTGGCAAGAAGCCCGTCGTGGTTCCGTCCGGTGTGACGGCTGCCGTCGAGGGTCAGACCGTCAAGATGAAGGGGCCGAAGGGTCAGCTTCAGTTCGTCGTGCACGACGACGTCGAGGTCAAGTTCGAGAACGGCGCGGTCAAGGTTGCGCCGCGCTTCGAGACCAAGCGGGCGCGTTCGCTGTACGGCACCGCGCGCGCGCAGGTGGCGAACCTGGTCGAGGGCGTCACCAAGGGCTTCGAGAAGAAGTTGGAAATCACCGGCGTCGGTTATCGCGCCGCGCTGCAGGGCAAGAGCCTGCAACTCGCGCTCGGTTACAGCCACGACGTGGTGTATGCGATCCCGGAAGGCATCGCCATCACCGTGCCGAAGCCGACGGAAATTGTGATCGCCGGCAACGACGCGCAGCGCGTCGGGCAGGTGGCCGCCGAGATCCGTGGCTATCGTCCGCCGGAGCCGTATAAGGGCAAGGGCGTCAAGTACGCCAACGAATTCATCTTCCGCAAGGAAGGCAAGAAGAAGTAACGGAGCCGGTCATGTCGAAGATGAAAGTTACGAATGCCCGGCGTCAGCAGCGCGTGAGGCTTGCGCTTCGCCGCAGCGCCAACGGCCGCCCGCGGTTGTCGGTGTTCCGCTCGTCGAAGCACATCTATGCCCAGGTCATCGATGACCAGAAGGGCGAGACGCTGGCGTCGGCCTCCTCGCTGGAGAAGGCGATGCGTGACAGCGGCAAGACCGGTGCCAACATCGATGCGGCGGCGGCGGTCGGCAAGCTCCTGGCGGAGCGCGCGGTCAAGAACGGCGTCAAGGAAGTGGTGTTCGATCGTGGTCGCTATCTCTATCACGGCCGCGTCAAGGCGCTGGCCGACGCGGCCCGCGAGAGCGGTTTGAGCTTCTAAGGTTCAACGAACTGAATTTTGAATTGGGGCATCGCCCCGCAAGGATTGGAAAACACCATGGCAGGTGAACGCGAACGCGGCGGACGCGAACGGAGCAGGGATCGCGAGGAGCGCGACAGCGAGTTCGTCGATAAGCTCGTCCACATCAACCGTGTGGCCAAGGTCGTCAAGGGCGGTAAGCGCTTCGGTTTCGCGGCGCTGGTCGTGATCGGCGATCAGAAGGGCCGGGTCGGGTTCGGCCACGGCAAGGCGCGCGAAGTTCCGGAAGCGATCCGCAAGGCCACTGAATCGGCCAAGCGCAATCTCACCCGGGTCGCGCTGCGCGAAGGCCGCACGCTGCATCACGACATTGCCGGCCGCCATGGCGCCGGCCGTGTCTATCTGCGTGCCGCTCCGGCCGGTACCGGCATCATCGCCGGCGGTCCGATGCGCGCCGTGTTCGAGACGCTCGGCATTCAGGACGTGGTGGCGAAGTCGATCGGCTCGTCGAACCCGTACAACATGATCCGCGCGACCTTCGATGCGCTGAAGCATCAGGACTCGCCGCGCTCGGTCGCCGCTCGTCGCAACATCAAGGTTTCGACCTTGCAGTCGCGTCGCATCGGTGGCGATGCCGAAGTGGTCGCCGACTAAACAGGCGGATGCGGTGTGGAGCGGCGCGAAGGATGCGCGGCTCCGGCCGGTCCCGGATTGAATTGACCGTTCTGGAGTGATGACGATGGCCAAGGCCACAAAGACGATCAAGGTCATGCAGACCGCCAGCGCGATCCGCCGTCAGCAGGTGCAGCGGCAGACGCTGATCGGCCTCAAGCTGAACAAGATCGGCCGCGTCGCCGAATTGCAGGATACGCCTGAGGTTCGCGGCATGATCAACAGGGTGCACCACCTCGTTCGCGTGATTGACGACAAGTAGGAATTTGCCGTCATGTGCCCGGTCTTGTGCCGGGCATCCACGTCTTGTTGAATCAGCCAGGCTGATGGAAAGACGGGGGCCATGACGGAAACGATGAGGACAAGACGATGAAACTCACCGATATCGCCGACAATGCCGGTTCGCGCAAAAAGCGCATGCGCGTCGGCCGTGGCATCGGCTCCGGCAAGGGCAAGACCTCCGGCCGTGGCGGCAAGGGCCAGACCGCGCGCTCGGGCGTGCGCATCAAGGGCTTCGAGGGCGGCCAGATGCCGCTGCATCGTCGCCTGCCGAAGCGTGGCTTCCACAACATCTTCCGGCTCGACTTCGCCGAGGTCAATCTCGATCGTCTGCAGGCGGCGATCGACGCCAAGACGCTCGATGCCAAGGACGTCATCAACGCCGAGGCGCTGGTCAAGGCGCGCGTTCTGCGTCGCGCCAAGGATGGCGTACGGCTGCTCGGTCGTGGCGAGATCAAGGCGAAGCTGAACGTCGAGGTGCACGGTGCCTCGAAGTCGGCGATCGAAGCCATCGAGAAGGCGGGCGGATCGGTGAAGATCCTCGCGCCGAAGAACGACGAAGGCGAAGCGGCGTAACATTCGCGTCATCGTCCGGCACGGACGAACGATGCGGGATGCCGCTGTGATAGACATAAGACGATTGCCGAGCACCAGAAAATGTCCGGCGTCTGCTGAATGCCTCGCCACGGCGGGGCATGACAGTGCCAGGGGCGCGGGAGAAAACTGATCATGGTCTCTGCTGCTGAACAACTCGCCTCCAATCTCAATTTCTCCGCGCTGGCGAAGGCGGACGAACTCAAGAAGCGCATCTGGTTCACGCTGGGTGCGCTATTGGTGTATCGGCTTGGCACCTACATTCCACTGCCCGGCATCGATCCCGGCGTGTGGAGCCAGATCTTCCGCACGCAGGCAGGCGGCATCCTCGGCATGTTCAACATGTTCTCCGGGGGCGGTATCGACCGCATGGCGATCTTCGCGCTCAACATCATGCCGTACATCTCGGCATCGATTATCCTTCAGCTTCTGACGTCGGTGGTGCCGTCGCTGGAAGCCCTCAAGAAGGAAGGCGAGGCGGGCCGCAAGATCATCAACCAGTACACCCGTTATCTCACCGTAGTGCTGGCGGTATTGCAGGCTTACGGCATTGCCGTCGGTTTGCAGGGCGCCGGCAACGTGGTCAGCCAGCCGGGCATGTTCTTCCTGATCTCGACGGCGCTGACCCTGACTGGCGGCACCATGTTCCTGATGTGGCTGGGTGAGCAGATCACCGCGCGCGGCATCGGCAACGGCATTTCGCTGATCATCATGGCCGGCATCGTCGCCGAATTGCCGGCGGCATTGGCCTCCACCCTCGAACTCGGTCGGCAGGGCGCGCTGTCGACGGCGGTGATCCTCGCCATCCTGGTGATGGTCGTGGTGGTGATCGCCTTCATCGTCTTCATGGAGCGGGCGCAGCGCCGGTTGCTGATCCAGTATCCGAAGCGTCAGGTCGGCAACAAGATGTTCGAGGGCCAGTCCTCGCATCTGCCGCTCAAGCTCAACACCTCGGGCGTGATTCCGCCGATCTTCGCATCGTCGCTGCTGTTGCTGCCCACCACGGTCGCCAACTTCAATGCCGGGTCCGGCCCTGAGTGGCTGCAATGGCTGAACACGAATCTCGGCCACGGTCGGCCGCTCTATCTCGTGCTTTATCTGGCGATGATCGTGTTCTTCACGTTCTTCTATACGGCCGTTGTATTCAATCCGACCGAGACCGCGGATAATCTGAAGAAGCATGGCGGCTTCATTCCTGGCATTCGTCCCGGTGAACGGACGGCCGAGTACATCGACTACGTGCTGTCGCGCATTACCGTCATCGGCGCGATCTATCTGGCGGTCGTCTGTCTCGTTCCTGAAATTCTCATTTCGTACGCCTCGGTTCCGTTCTACTTTGGCGGCACATCGTTGCTGATCGTGGTCAGCGTGACGATGGATACGGTGGCGCAGGTCCAGGGCTACCTGCTGGCGCACCAGTATGAGGGCTTGATACGGAAGTCGAAACTGAGGGGCCGACGTAAATGAGACTGATTCTTCTCGGGCCGCCGGGGGCGGGCAAGGGAACACAGGCGCAGCATCTGGTTCAACGACACGGCATCGTCCAGCTTTCCACCGGCGACATGTTGCGCGCCGCGGTGAAGGCGGGAACGCCGGTCGGGCTCAAGGCCAAGGACATCATGGCCTCGGGCGGTCTGGTGCCGGACGAGGTGGTGGTCGGCATCATCGCCGATCGCATCGAGGAGGCCGACGCCAAGAACGGTTTCATTCTCGACGGTTTCCCGCGCACGGTGCCGCAGGCTGTCGCGCTCGACAAGCTTCTGAAATCGAAGGGACTGGCGCTCGACGCCGTCATCGAGTTGCGCGTCAACGAAGGCGCGCTGCTGCGCCGGGTCGAGACCCGCATTGCCGAGATGAAGGCGCGCGGCGAAGCCGTTCGTGCCGACGACACGCCGGAAGTGCTGTCGCAGCGGCTCGCCAACTACCGGGCCCAGACCGAACCGCTGGTCGATTACTACGGCGAGAAGCGCAAGCTCGCGACTATCGACGGCATGAAGTCGATCGAAGAGGTCACCGCCGACATCAAGCGGGTGCTCGATGCCTTGAACGAATCGGCGGCCAAGCCTGCCAAGACTCGTAATAAGGCGCGCAAGCCGGTGGCGAAGAAGGCCAAAGCCAAGAAGGCAGTCAAGGCGGCGTCGGCCGGCCGGACCGCCAAGAAGGCCAAAGTTGCCAAGAAAGCCGCCAAGAAAACGGTGAAAAAGGCTGCCAAGAAGGCTGCGCCCAAGCGGGCGGCTGCCAAAAAAGCGAAGAAATCGGCCAAACCGGCCGCCAGGAAGGCCAAAACGACCGCCCGCAAGGGGGCTGCCAAGGGGGCCCGGAAGGGTTCCAAGGCAAGTTCCCGGCCCGTGAAAAAGGTCACGAAAAAGCCAGCCAAAACCGCGAGGCGGTTGACGAAACGAGGATGAATCCTTTAATAAGGCCCGCATTCAGTCGGATTTTTTCAGACGATGCCGGGCCCCAAGGTGATTGAGGGGCGGGCGTCGTATTCGCGTTTGCGACCGCCTGCCTAAGCTAGTTGAGAAAAACTGCCGGCCCAACATGGCCGGTGACAGGAGAGAAGTCTGTGGCCCGTATCGCAGGTGTGAACATCCCGACCAACAAGCGCGTGTTGATCGCGCTGCAGTACATTCACGGCATCGGCCAGAAGAACGCTGCCGATATCCTTGAGAAGGTGAAGATTCCGGTCGAGCGCCGGGTCAACCAGCTCACCGACGCCGAAGTGCTGCAAATCCGCGAAGTCATCGACCGCGATTATCTGGTCGAGGGTGACCTTCGTCGTGAGACCGGCATCAACATCAAGCGTCTGATGGACCTCGGCTGCTATCGCGGCCTGCGTCATCGTCGCGGTCTTCCGGTTCGTGGCCAGCGCACGCATACCAACGCGCGCACCCGCAAGGGCCCGGCCAAGGCGATCGCCGGCAAGAAGAAGTAAGTAAGCGAATTGCGAATAGGCGGTCGCGAATGGGGATCTGTTCGCGACGCGCTTTATTTGGTGGAGCCGCTGGAATCACGGCGGCGTTGAGATCGTAAAAAGGAACTGTAATGGCTAAAGAAGCTGCCCGCGTTCGTCGTCGTGAGCGCAAGAACATCGCCTCCGGCATCGCGCACGTGAATTCGTCGTTCAACAATACGACCATCACCATCACCGACGCGCAGGGCAACACCATTGCCTGGTCGTCGGCCGGCACGATGGGCTTCAAGGGTTCGCGCAAGTCGACCCCGTATGCGGCGCAGGTTGCCGCGGAGGACGTCTCCAAGAAGGCTCAGGAACACGGTATGCGCACCCTCGAAGTCGAGGTCGCCGGACCGGGTTCGGGCCGTGAGTCGGCGCTGCGTGCGTTGCAGGCCGCGGGTTTCACCGTCACCTCGATCCGCGACGTGACCACGATCCCGCACAACGGCTGCCGCCCGCGCAAGCGCCGTCGCGTTTAAGCCGCAGGGCTTTTGTCGCGGCCACGCCACGGGCCGCGACGGCTGTTCGATCTTCGGACGCGGGCCGATCCCCGCGACCTCCAACGCCAGTTGTTTTGATGGCAAAGCTGGCCTGTATGGGTGAAACAGTGACGATCCAGAAAAATTGGCAAGAATTGATCCGCCCCAACAAGCTGCAAGTGACGCCGGGCGCGGATGCAACCCGTTTCGCGACCCTCGTCGCCGAGCCGCTCGAGCGTGGCTTCGGTCAGACCCTGGGCAATGCGCTCCGCCGCATCCTGTTGTCGTCGCTGCAAGGCGCGGCGGTGCAGTCGGTGCACATCGACGGCGTGCTGCATGAGTTCTCCTCGATCGCCGGCGTGCGTGAAGACGTCACCGACATCGTGCTGAACATCAAGGACATCTCGATCAAGATGCAGGGCGAAGGCCCGAAGCGCATGGTCGTGAAGAAGCAGGGTCCGGGCACCGTCACCGCGGGCGACATCCAGACCGTCGGCGACATCACCATCCTCAATCCGGAATTGCAGCTTTGCACGCTGGACGACGGCGCTGAAATCCGCATGGAATTCACCGTCAACACCGGCAAGGGCTACGTCGCCGCCGAGCGCAATCGCCCGGAAGACGCGCCGATCGGCCTGATCCCGGTCGACAGCCTGTACTCGCCGGTGCGCAAGGTGTCGTACAAGGTCGAGAACACCCGCGAGGGTCAGATCCTCGACTACGACAAGCTGACCATGACCATCGAGACCAACGGCGGCATCACGCCGGAGGACTCCGTGGCTTATGCCGCGCGCATCCTGCAAGACCAGCTCAACGTGTTCGTCAACTTCGAAGAGCCGCGCAAGGAAGTGACCGCCGAGATCATTCCGGATCTGGCGTTCAACCCGGCGTTCCTCAAGAAGGTCGACGAGCTGGAGCTGTCGGTGCGCTCTGCCAACTGCCTGAAGAACGACAACATCGTCTACATCGGCGACCTGGTGCAGAAGTCGGAAGCGGAAATGCTCCGCACCCCGAACTTCGGCCGCAAGTCGCTGAACGAGATCAAGGAAGTGCTGGCCCAGATGGGTCTGCACCTCGGCATGGAAGTGCCGGGTTGGCCGCCGGAGAACATCGACGAGCTGGCCAAGCGCTTCGAAGATCACTACTAAGCTAAAGCGAGTAGCAACCGGATTTCCTGTTGCTACTCACTTCCACCGGGCGAACGCAGGAAGCCCACCTGAGCAACTTGTCCGACGAGCGGTCGTGACACAGAATGAAGGATACATCACATGCGTCACGGAAAGGTTCATCGCAAGCTCAACCGCACCGCCGAACACCGCAAGGCGATGTTCGCCAACATGGCGGCGTCGCTGATCAAGCACGAGCAGATCGTCACCACGCTGCCGAAGGCGAAGGAGCTTCGTCCGATCGTCGAGAAGCTGGTCACGCTCGGCAAGAAGGGCGGCCTCGCGCTGCGCCGTCAGGCCATCAGCGAGCTGCGCGACCAGGATCAGGTCCGCAAGCTGTTTGACACCTTGGCGACCCGCTACAAGGATCGTCAGGGCGGTTACACCCGTATCATCAAGGCCGGCTTCCGCTACGGCGACAACGCGCCGATGGCCGTGATCGAGTTCGTCGACCGCGACGTCGATGCCAAGGGCAAGGACTCCGGTCCGGTGCAGGGCGAGGCGTCGGAAGCGGCGTAAGCTGGCTGACCATCGAATGTAAAAAGCGGCGCCTCGGCGCCGCTTTTTTGTTTGTGATAGCAGCGCAAACAAGGCAGTTGTTGTCGCTATCCGCGCGACAGCTGTACCGATTTTCCCTCGTCATGCCCGGGCATAGCCGTTGGAAGAACGGCGTCGCTTCGCTCGCCTATGTCCCGGGCATCCACGTCTTGCTTAGGCGCGAGATCAAAGACGTGGATGGCCGGGACGAGCCCGGCCATGACGATTGATGGGTGAGTATCGGTCGCTGGTGTCGCCTAAGTCTGCACCGTTAAAATCGGATTCATCACCAGCCCGAAACTGCGGAGTTGCCCAAGTAGTTCGCGATAGCCGAACGCCTGGCAACCCGAAGCAAAGCCGACCTTGCGCGGCGGCTGTTGCAGCAACGAATAGGCGGCATAGGCTTGCAGCATTCCGGTCTGCTTGTAGTTGCAGTTGCCATGGATCACGCAGTGCGCGCGGCCGAGCGGGCCTGACGCGTAGACCGAATCGATCGACGTGTTGATGCGCGGATTTTCGCGCGGCGGCATCGCGGCTTGCACCGTCGCGGCGATGTCGGCCAGCGCCTTCTCCTGCTGGTCCGGCGGCAGCGGCTTGATGTTCTCCTTCACCATCTGCGTGGTCTGCACCACGCCTTCCATCACCGCGCGCTGCAACACGCCGCCCATCACGCGGCAGTTGGCGACGCGCGGATCGTTCTTGAACCACACCGGATGCGCGGTGCCGCCCCATGGCACGGCGATCGCGGTTTCGTGCTGACCGGGCACCACGACATCGGCACGCGCGGTGACGTCCCATTCGAGAAACTTGTTCTGCTCGAGGTAGTACCAGTTCGCCTTGAGGATAGTGAAGATGGTCTGCGTCGAGGCGTAGGTCGGAAAGCCTTTCCAGAATACGAGGATATCGAGCGTATCGAGACCGGGCGTCTCGAGGCAGATGTTCGCAGCGATTTCGCCGGTCGTGTACATCTGCGCGAGATTCGGCGAGAGCAGCAGGTTCTTCTTCGCGAACGCATCGCCCCACGTTTTCTGCGCGTGCAGTACCCAGTCCTGTTCGCCGGTCGTGTCGGTGTAGTGACAGCCGGCTGCGAGACAGGCTTCGACGACTTCGCCGCCGTACTTGATGAACGGGCCGACCATGTTGCTGACCACACTGGCGCCCTTGAACAGTTTCGTCAGCGCCTCGACGTTGTGCTCGACGCCGATCACTTCATAGTCCGCGGTTTCGATGCCGGGAATCTTTTCGACAACGGCCTGCACCTTGGCCTTGTCGCGGCCTGCGGCGATGAAGGGCACGTTGTATTCGCGCAAGTATTCGCACACCAGCCGTCCGGTGTAGCCGGATACGCCGTAGACCACGACGGGTCGCTTGTCGCTCATGATGTCGTCCTCCCTGTCTCGTTGTGATGTGGTGTTGCGTCAGATGCTGAAGTTCAGGTTCCCATGCCGCCGTCGACCGGAAGGCCGATGCCGGTGATGAAGCGCGCCTCGTCGCTGCACAGGAACACGGCGGCGTCGGCGATCTCGCTGATCTCGGCGAGGCGGCCGAGCGGCGTCTGCTCGATTACTGAAGCGACGGCGGCGTTGACGTCGGCGGCGAGGCCGAGCGCGGCGATATCGGTCGCGAGCTTCATGCCCATCTCGGTCGGCGCGAGGCCCGGATAGATGCAGTTCACCCGCACGCCATAGCCGAGCTTGCCGGCTTCCATCGCGCCGATTCGCGTCATGCGATCGACCGCGGACTTGGTCGCCGAATATCCGGCGATCGACGGATAGGCGATGGTGGCGGCGACGGAGGAGATGTTGACGATGGCGCCGCCCTTGCCGGCGGCCCCGCCGGGCTTCATGGCGCGGAAGGCGTGCTTCATGCCGAGCCCGGTGCCGACGATGTTGACGTCGCACATGCGCCGCATGTCGTCAGCCTTGATGTCGATCAGCAGCGAGGTGAGTTCGATGCCGGCGTTGTTGATGAGAATGTCGTAGCCGCCGAGTTCGGACACGGTCGCCGCGACCGCTTTTTCCCATTGCGCGTCGTCAGTGACGTTGAGTTCGGCAAAGCCGGTCTTGACGCCGGATTTGCCGATCTTGGCCGCCGTCTCCTTGCCGAGATCCGCCAGAATGTCGGTGATCATCACCGATGCGCCGGCGTTCGCCAGGGCTATTGCAATCGCTTCACCGATGCCGCGCGCGCCGCCGGTCACCAGGGCCTTGCGGCCAGTCAGACGTCCTCCGCTCATGGTCTCGCCTCCCTTGAAAAGGTCAATCGTTCCAAGGGCCTGCTACGTCGGTCCGGTTCGCTCCCGGATGCGGGAAGGGACGATGGGCCGGCGAAGACAGTTTGCTTGACGATTGCCCAAATTTTATTATCCGAATGTCAAAGATAATCTTGACGATTGTCAAGGGATCGTTTTGGGTGAATCGGAGATTTTTTCGTCGTGAGTTGGCATGATCGGCTGTGCGACAGCCGGGACGCCGAGTCGCGGAACGACGGGTTGGATATGAATCAGGCGTTGTTGAAAGCGAAAGTAGGCAGGGACACGCCGCCCCGGCGCGGCCGGCTGCCGGTCGACAAGTTCAATGCGCGACGCGTCGAACTGGCCGAGGCCGCGCTCGCGACGCTCGCCGATATCGGTTATGCGCGGACCAGCCTGCGCGAGATCGCGCAGAAGTCCGAATTCACCCACGGCGTGCTGCACTATTACTTTAGCGACAAGTTCGATCTGATCTGTTGCAGCGTGCGCTACTACAAAGCGAAGTGCGTCACCCGTTACGATCAGATCACCGCGACCGCGCGCAGCCGCGAGGAGTTGCTCGAAGGTTTTCTGGAGAAGCTCGGCGAGACGATCCGCACCGAAGCGCATATGCATCGGCTGTGGTACGATCTGCGTGCGCAAGCGCTGTTCGAAAGCGCGTTTCGCGATGACGTCACCGCCATCGACAAGAGCCTCGAGGACATGGTGTGGCGCATCATGTCGCGCTATGCCGCGCTCGGCGGCAAACAGATCGCGGTCTCGCCGGAATCGCTCTACGCGTTGTTCGATGGCCTGTTTCAGAAATATCTGTTGCAGCATCTCTCCGGCGACGCTGACGCCATCGCCGCGCTTCAGGCCGAGCTGCGGCGGTTATTGCCGATGATCGGATAATCGCGGCGTCGCCGTGACGAAACAAGCCCGCGCACCTGACAAAAGAGTGCGCGGGCTTCGTCATGTTTGGTCCTGCGCCGTGGCCGAGGGCATCCGGGCGCGACGCGACTTGAAGGCAGGGGACGCCGCGCGGGGCGGCGTCCCGGTTGTGCTTTAGAACGCGAACTGAGTGCGCATGGCGAAGGCGTCGTACTTCGCACCGCGATCGACGTTGGCGAGGTTGGTCTTCTGCACCGTGCCGTGGATCCAGTTGAACATCATCCGCATGTTCTCGTTGAGATACCAGTTGAGGCCGACGGTGATGTTTTCCTGGGTGCCGCCGAAGACGGTCTTGTCGTTGAGATCGACGTAGCTGTAACGCGCCGCGATTTCCCAGGCGCCGGTGCCGCCGGTCATGTCCCAGAAGAAGTTATTGTTCGGCTTGACGCCACCCAGCGAGCCGGACGACTGGCTGTATTTGCGCTTTTCGCCGGTGAGGATGTAGCCGGCCTGAACATAGCCGCCCTTGAAGTGAAGATCGGGCAGGGCGAAGCGCGAGATTGAATAGTCGAAATATTCGCCCTGGGCGTGGAAGCTGCCTACGGTGGCGGCGGCTTCGGCGCTCAGCACCAGCGCGTTGTTGACGTTGGCAAGCGCTCCGGTGTCGAGCACGCGGGTCGGATCGATACGCACTTCGATACGATCGCGCAGGCGGATTTCGTTGACGTTGGGCGCGCCCCCGGTGTCGGCGAGATAGAGCACGTCGCCACCGAACAGGAATGCGCCGGCATCGGTGTTGATCGGTGTGAACACCAGACGGCCGGTCGCGGCATAAGGCGTGCGCAGCGAGTGATCGTAGCCGGAGGTCGGGCCGGTCAGATAGGCGCCCGCCCACCACCACTTGTCGTCGGCGCGAATACCGAACGCGGCGCGGTTGTCGCCGGCGCCGAGATCAGTCGCCAGCACCTGCGAGGATGCGCGCTCCATGAAGGTGATATTGTTGGAGCTGGTCGCTTCGTCGAGGGTGTAGGGCACGTCCATGTAGCCGCCCTCGATGCGGACGCCCTTGAAGCCCTTATAGGACACATACGCGTTGTTGAGAATGACGGTGCCGTCCTGCGATCCACCGCCGTCGAAAATCAGGTTGTATTCCCAGTCGCGTGCGAACACGCCGGTGAGGCCGATACGGGCGCGACGCGCGTTGACGCCGTCCTGCAGAGATTGCGGCGTGGTGGCCGCGGTGTTCGGCTTGTAGGAGTAACCGCCGACGTCGAAATGCAGCCGGCCGGTGATGCCGACGCAGTTGTAGCCATCCGCGGTGCAGATGGTCGGGCGGTTGCCCTTCATCGTCACCAGAACGTCCGGCGGCGCGAATTTCGCCTTGGTCGGCATATAGCCGGCGCTGGCGTTGAGGAACGTCTTCTGCTGCACGCTGTTGAGTTTCTTTTCCAGCGCGCGGATTTGCTTTTGCAAGCTCTCAACCTGTTCGGTCGTTGCCGATTGCGCGTGCGCCTGCGTCGCGCTGAGCGCACCGGCCAGACCGATCGCCCCCAAGATAAGTTTGGTTTTTGCCGACATGAAGTTCCCCTGTTGTCGAGACAAACTGCTCCAGCTCCCGCGACATCGCTGCCGCAGGCTGGATCGATTTTTGTTTTTGGGTCGATGTTGTCGTGTCGCTCGCCTTACGGCGAAGTAGATCGTCCCCAGCAAGCCCCGTTCGAAGCTCGGGCGGAAACTAGGAACCTTCGATTACAGTTGTGCGACATGGAAACGCGCGACATGCGGCGTCACGCCGCATGTCGACGTGTCATCCACAATGTGTGGCGCAATTGTCGCGCTTGCATCAGCGATGCAAACGATTGACGCGAGCGCGATGTTTGCCGCGCTCGCGTCAATGCAGATCATGAAGAATAGAGTGCGATGTTATTATCGCAGGTGACGCTGCGTTTTGCTGCTACCAGCCTTCCAGCACGATTTTGCCGCGCGACGTCGCCGATTCGATCTGCGCATGCGCACGCTTCAGGTTCGCAGCGTTGATCGTGCCGTAGGTCTGATCGAGCGTCGTGCGCAATACGCCCTTGTCGATCAGATCCGAGACGTCATTGAGCAGATGATTCTGCGCGATCATGTCGGCGGTCTGGAACGAACTGCGCGTGAACATCGATTCCCAATGGATCGACGCGGCCTTGCCCTTGAACGCGGCGATGTTGAATTCCGGCGGATCGTCGATCAGGCCGAATCGGCCTTGCGGCGCGATGATGTCGGCGAGCGCCTTGTAGTGCTGGTCCGTCATCGTCAGGCTCGCGATCAGGCCAACCGGCGGCAGCTTGAGCGCTTCGATCTGATGCTGCATCGGCTGTGCATGATCGACGACGGCGTGCGCGCCGAGATCGCGACACCACGCTTGCGTTTCCGGTCGCGAGGCCGTGGCGACCACGGTGAGGCCGGTGAGGCGGCGTGCCAGCTGGATCAGGATCGAGCCGACGCCGCCGGCGGCGCCGACGATCAACAGCGTGCGCGGATCGAGGCTCTTGCCCGGCACCGCGCCGAGGCGGTCGAACAGCAGCTCCCACGCGGTGATCGAGGTCAGCGGCAGCGCGGCGGCCTGCGCGAACGACAGCGTCTTCGGCTTGCGACCGACGATGCGCTCATCGACCAGGTGATATTCCGCGTTGGTGCCCTGCCGCAGGATCGAGCCGGCGTAGAACACCTCGTCGCCCGGCTTGAATAACGAGACGTCCTTGCCGACCGCATCGACGATGCCGGCGGCGTCGTAGCCGAGGATCTTGTGCTCGCCGGCCGGCGGCGCGGCACGCTTGCGCACCTTTGTATCGACCGGATTGACCGAGACGGCCTTGACCGCGACGCGGATGTCGCGCGGACCCGGCTCCGGCTTCTGCGTTTCGAAATCGACCAGCGCGTCCGCCGCATCGATCGGGAGGGATTGGGAATAGCCAACTGCCTTCATCGCGAGTTCCTCTGCCTGGCGGTTCAAGGCCGCCGAGAGGTAGATCACGCACCAGAGCCCGGATTGCAAGTACGGTCGAAAATGGTAGATAGTACCCATCTGGATACTATTGGATTTCCCGGATGAAACGTAAGAATTTCGCCTGCGGGCCGGGTTGCCCGGTCGAGGTGACGCTGGATCTGATCGACGGCAAGTGGAAGGGCGTCATCCTGTATCATTTGCAGGGCGGCACATTACGGTTCGGCGATCTGCGGCGGCGGATGCCCAGCATCACCCAGCGCATGCTGACCAAGCAACTCCGCGCGCTGGAGGGTGACGACCTGGTGATCCGGAAAGTCTATCCGGAGGTGCCTCCACGCGTCGAATACACGCTGTCGAAGACCGGCGAGCGGCTGAAGCCGGTGATCGACGCACTCAAGGCCTGGGGCGAAGACCACCGTGCCCGGCAGGCTGAATCCGGCCAGCAGATATCCGCCGAAACGCGCGCCGCGTAACGCCGATCACGGCGCGAAAAGCCGCCTTATGCTTCTCTTGAATGGCCGGGATGCCTATATCTCAGCCCTCACACTGGGAATCGCTTCATGATGCCACTTCGCCTGTTCGCCCTGCCGCTCCTCATTCTGACGGTGCTGGCGCCCGCCCATGCCCAGGATCGCCGCGTGCCGGCGTCGCAGAACGAACTGCGGCTGTCCTATGCGCCTATCGTGCAGCGGGTGACGCCGGCGGTGGTCAATGTCTACGCCGCCAAGGTGGTGCAGAACCGCAATCCGCTGCTCGACGATCCGATCTTTCGCCGCTTCTTCGGCGTGCCGGGCCAGCAGCCGGAACAGATGCAGCGTTCGCTCGGCTCCGGCGTCATGGTCGATGCGTCGGGACTGGTGGTGACGAATAATCACGTCATCGAGGGCGCCGATCAGGTCAAGGTGTCGCTCGCCGACAAGCGCGAGTTCGAAGCCGAGATCGTACTGAAGGATACCCGCACCGACCTCGCGGTGTTGCGGCTGAAGAACGCCAAGGAGAAATTCGCGACGCTCGATTTCGCCAACTCCGACGACCTTCAGGTCGGCGACGTGGTGCTCGCGGTGGGCAATCCGTTCGGCGTCGGCCAGACCGTGACGCACGGCATCGTTTCGGCCTTGGCGCGCACCCAGGTCGGCATCACCGACTATCAGTTCTTCATCCAGACCGACGCGGCGATCAACCCCGGCAATTCCGGCGGCGCGCTGGTGGACATGACCGGCAAGCTGGTCGGCATCAACACCGCGATCTTCTCGCGTTCGGGCGGTTCGCAGGGCATCGGTTTCGCGATTCCCGCCAACATGGTGCGCGTGGTGGTGGCCTCCGCCGAGCGCGGCGGCAAGGCGGTGAAGCGGCCGTGGCTCGGCGCGCGGCTCCAGGCGGTGACGCCGGAAATCGCCGATACGCTGGGGTTGGCGCGGCCCACCGGCGCGCTGGTGGTCAAGGTGGTGCCCGGCAGTCCGGCGGCGCGTGGCGGGTTGAAGCTGTCCGATCTCATCGTCTCCGTGGAGGGCCAGACCATCGATGATCCGAATGGGTTCGGTTATCGCTTCGCGACGCGACCGATCGGCGGCACCGCGCAGATCGAGGTGCAACGTGGCGGCAAGGTGGTGAAACTCGCCATTCCGCTCGAGGAGGCGCCGGATACGAACCGCAACGAGATCGTTATCACCAGCCGCTCGCCGTTCCAGGGTGCGCGGGTTGCCAACATCTCGCCGGCGGTGGCCGATGAACTGCAACTCGACAGCAACGACGGTGTGGTGATTACCGAACTCGCCGACGACGGCACCGCCGCCAATGTCGGGTTCAAGAAGGGCGACGTGATCCTCGCGGTCAATGGGACCAAGATCAATGACACCGCCGAGCTCGAGCGAGTGACGCGCGAACGCAGCCGGTTGTGGCGCATCACGGTATTGCGCGGCGGCCAGCAGATTCAGGTGACGCTCGGGGGATGAACCTGGCGTCATGGCCGATCGGAAAAAGACAGCGACGCAATCTCTCTTCTCCGCCGCGGGGCTGGAGCAGGATGCGCCGCGTCCGTTGCCGGAGCGGCTGCGGCCGCGCAAGCTCGCCGACGTGGTAGGACAGGATCATGTCCTCGGCCCCGACGGCGCGCTGACGCGCATGCTGGAAACCCGCACGCTGGGATCGCTGGTCTTCTGGGGCCCGCCCGGCACTGGCAAGACCACGGTGGCGCGATTGCTCGCGGATGCGACTGAATTGCACTTCGAGCAGATATCCGCCGTGTTCTCCGGCGTCGCCGATCTCAAGAAGGTGTTCGATGCCGCGCGGGCGCGGCGTGAGACCGGCACCGGTACGTTGCTGTTCGTCGATGAGGTGCATCGCTTCAACCGCGCGCAGCAGGATTCCTTTCTGCCGGTGATGGAAGACGGCACCGTGGTGCTGGTCGGCGCCACCACGGAGAACCCGTCGTTCGAACTCAACGCGGCGCTATTGTCGCGCGCGCGCGTGCTGGTGTTTCACTCGCTCGATGCCGACGCGATCGAGAAACTGTTCGCACAGGCGGAGCGGCTCGAGGGCCGGCCGTTGCCGCTCGATGCGGAAGCACGCGGCGTGTTGGTGCGCATGGCTGACGGCGACGGCCGCGCCGCGCTGACGTTGGTGGAAGAGGTGTGGCGCTCGGCGCGCGCGGGCGAGACGTTCGATGCCGCGCAGTTGCAGGATATCCTGCAACGTCGCGCTCCAATCTACGACAAGTCGGCGGACGGCCACTACAATCTGATCTCGGCGCTGCATAAGTCGGTGCGCGGCTCCGATCCCGATGCCGCGCTGTATTATCTCGCGCGGATGTTCGACGCCGGTGAGGACCCGCTGTTCTTGGCGCGGCGCGTGGTGCGGATGGCGGTGGAGGATATCGGCCTCGCCGATCCGCAGGCGCTGGTGATCTGCAACGCCGCCAAGGACGCGTATGATTTTCTCGGCTCGCCGGAAGGCGAACTGGCGATCGCGCAGGCGGTGATCTATCTCGCCACCGCGCCGAAATCCAACGCTGCCTACAAGGCCTTCGGCGCGGCGATGCGCACCGCGAAGGACGCCGGCTCGCTGCTGCCGCCGAAGCACATTCTCAACGCGCCGACCAAGCTAATGAAGTCGGAAGGTTACGGCGGCGGCTATCAGTACGATCATGACACGCCGGAAGCCTTTTCCGGGCAGGATTACTTTCCGGAGGCGCTCGGCCGCCAGACCTTCTACAATCCGCCGGACCGCGGCTTCGAGCGCGAAATCCGCAAGCGGCTGGACTACTGGGCGAAGCTGCGACGCGACAAGGCGCGCGACGCATGAAACAGGATCAGGTGCAGATGGTGGGACGTGGGTTCGCGGGACTAATGATCGGGCTGATGCTGATCGCGTTTTCAAGCGCGGCGCGCGCCGAGATGGTCGAGGTCGCGCCCGGCGTGCAGGTGACGAAGACAACGTTCGATGCACCCGCTGACGAGCAGCCGTTCTACGGCTTCACGGCGAAGACGGCGGGACCGCGCGCGGCCGACGAAAAACTTTTGCCCGATCTGATCGCCGCGACGGGTTCGCGCGAGCAGGCGTTCGAGGCCGTGACCCTGCGCGGGTGGAAGGCGGTCCAGAGCGGCCGCGCTGGCGAGGCCGCCAAGCGGTTCAATCAGGCCTGGCTGCTGATGCCGGAGCGAAGCGCGGTCTATCATGGTCTGGCGATGGTGGCGCAGATGCGCTTCAACGATCTCGCTTTCGCCGACGAATTGTTCAAACAGGCCTACAAGCAGCCGCATCCGCTGAAGATGCTCGACGCGGATTACGGCCGGCTGCTGCTGATGCAGAAGCGCTATCGCGACGCGCAGCCGGTGCTGGAAAAGGCGGTGGTCGATACCGCCGATTTCGGCGATGCGTGGGCTTATCTGGCTTTCGCAAAACTTCAGAACGGCGACAAGGCCGGTGCGTGTACGGATGCGGCCGAAGCGCGGAAGCGAAAACCCTCGCGCAGCACGGTGCGAGATCTGTCGCATATCGAGAAAGACGCCAAATGCAACTAGAGGCAACAGCATGAGTCGTCGCGTCAAACGTCCGCTCGCCAAGAAGTCCGAACGCGGCGCCGGTAAACGTCGGATCGCCTCCAAGGGAGCGGTAAAACGGACGGTCGGAAATTCCGTGGCCGCGAAGCCTTTGCGCGCGCCGGCGCCGCTGCGCGCCAAACCGCCAGCCGAGGCGCCGGCGGTCGTGACGCCGCCGCTACCGACCAAGGTGCAGATCGTGATCGTCACCGCCGACGAGAACAATATGCGTGTCGATCGTTTTCTCGAGCACCGCTTCCCGGGTCTTTCGTTCTCGCATATCCAGCGCATCGTGCGGAAAGGCGAGTTGCGCATCAACGGCAAGCGCGCCGACAGCAAGGATCGTCTCGAGGAAGGGCAGAGCGTGCGGATTCCGCCACTCAAGCTCGACGCGCCGAAGGTGGCGCATATATCGGAAGCGCAACAGAAGACGCTCGACGCGCTAAAGGAAATGACGCTCTACGAGGACGCCGACGTCATGGTGCTGAACAAGCCGGCCGGGCTTGCGGTGCAGGGCGGCTCCGGCATGACGCGGCACGTCGACCAGATGCTGGAGGCGATGCGCGACGCCAAGGGGCAGAAGCCGCGTCTGGTGCATCGGCTCGATCGCGAGACATCGGGCTGTTTGCTGATCGCCAAGACGCGCTTTGCCGCGTCGGCGCTGACCGGCGCGTTCCGTCATCGCTCGGCGCGCAAGATCTACTGGGCGCTGGTGGCGGGCGTGCCGAAGCCGAAGCAGGGCCGCATCTCCACCTATCTCGCCAAGGAGGAGAACGAGGAAGAGTCCATCATGCGCATCGCCGCGCATGGTGACGAGGGCGCGAGTCACGCGGTGACCTACTACGCGGTGGTGGAGACCTCGGCGCAGAAACTCGCCTGGGTGTCGCTGAAGCCGGTAACGGGCCGGACGCACCAGTTGCGCGCGCACATGGCGCATATCGACCATGCCATCATTGGCGATCCGAAATACTTCAATAAGGAGAACTGGCAGTTGCCGGGCGGCATCCAGAACCGGCTGCATCTGTTGGCGCGCCGTATCGTGATTCCACACCCGCGCGGCGGCATGATCGACGCCACCGCGCCGCTGCCGCCGCATATGCTGCAATCGTGGAACCTGCTCGGGCTGGAAGCGGATCGCTTCGATCCCATCGAGCACGCGCCGGAGGAATGAAGCGTGGTTGTCTTGCGTTTCGCCGCCGCCGTCACGACGTATCTGGAATGAAATGCGTGTCGGCTATTATGCTTGGCGTTGTGCTGGCGCTCGTGGCGCCGGGCGGTGTCGCCATGGCGCAATTGTTCGGACCGAACGTGACACCGTCGAATCCACTGCCGCCGCCCCCACCGCCGCCGCCCAAGATCGAGGTACCGGCGGTACCGAAGCTCGACGCGCCACCGCAGCAGCCGAAGGTGAGGGGATCGCGGCGCGGCTCGTTTGGCGACCGCGTGATCGATTGCCTGCATCAGGGCGCGGCCGCGGGCATGACGTCCGGCGAACGCGCCGCGTATTCGCGCGCATGCGCCAACCAGTGAGAGGCGAACTTCGCTATGCGTGAACTGTTCGAAGACGTTGCCGCCAATGGGGCTCTCGATCCGCAGGAGGCTGTTCGCCAGACCTCGCGCGCGCCGCAGCGCAAACGCTTCTACAAATCCGCCGCCGTTGAAGATACAGAAGGTGGCTTCACGATCGTGCTCGATGGCAAGTCGGTGCGGACGCCAACGGGCCAGCCATTGGCCGCGCCGACCCGTGCAATCGCGCAGGCCATCGTCGAGGAGTGGAACGCGCAGGGCGAATTCATCGATCCGATGTCCATGCCGCTGACGCGGCTGGCCAACAGCGTCATCGCCGGGGTGATCGGAAATGTCGATGCGGTGCGCGCCGATGTCGCCAAGTATTTCGAGTCCGATTTGCTGTTCTATCGCGCCGCGCATCCGGAGGCGTTGATCGCACGCGAAGGCGAGCACTGGGATCCGGTGCTGTTCTGGGCCGCGGATGAACTCGGCGCCCGCTTCGTGCTGGCGGAAGGCATCGTGCATGTGCGTCAGCCCGAAACCGCCGTGGCGGCGGCGACCGCGGCGCTGCCGGACGATCCATGGCTGATCGCGGCGTTGCATATCGTCACCGCGATCACGGGTTCGGCGCTGTTGGCGCTGGCTCTGTCGCGCGGCGCGCGCACCGCCGATGAGGTGTGGGCTGCGGCGCATGTCGACGAAGATTGGAACATCGCGCAATGGGGCGCCGACGCCGAGGTGATGGCGCGGCGCAATGTACGGTTGCGTGACTTCCGTGCCGCAGCTTTTGTGCTCGCGACACAGGACGCGACGGTGCCGAGAAGTTAACGAGAGGTTTAGAGGCGCGGGTTACTCTGCGGCGGTAACAGGACAGCCGCAGCATGGCGATTTCGATCAATCCGATTTTTCCGGTTATTGCCGCGCAGGGCGTGCCGGCGGACGTGGTGCTGCAACCCGGCACCGTGATCGACGCTCAGGTGCTCAAGGTCTTGGCTAATAACGCGGTGCGGATTGCCATCGCCAATCTCTCTATTGAGGTGATGTCGGAAATCCCGTTGCAGGTCGGGCAGACCTTGCAGCTTGCCGTGTCCCAAACCCCCGATGGCATCCGGCTCGCCGTTGTCGGGCAACCGCCGGCGACTGCACCGGCGCCATCGCTCGCGCCGACCGATACGGTGACCATCGCGTCCGACATGCCGGTGAATGCCGTTGCGAAACCGATCGCGACTACGCCGTTGCCGCAGCAAGGACTGACGGCGCTGCAAGCGCTTGCTGTGTCGGCAGCAGCGCAATCGGCGGCGACCAAGCAGGCCGGCTTGTCGCAACTGTTCGCCGACGTGCAGATGGCGGCGTTGTCAGGAAGGCTGCCGCCGCAGCTGCAACAGGCGGCAGCGCAATTGCTGGCGCGGCAACTGCCATTCGATGCTGCGCTATCGGGCAACGATATCAAGACAGCGTTGCACACCTCCGGCTTGCTGCTGGAGCGGACGCTATCGACAGGCGCGCCGGTGAGCAGCGGTGCGATGCCGGACTTGAAAGCCGCGCTGCTGGTGTTCAAGCAGATGCTGTCGCTGCAACTCGATCAGGTCGCCAAAACGGACACCGCATCGCCGCAGCCGGCAACACAGGCTCAGACATCATCAGGGTCTGCCGCACCGATGTCTGAAGCGTCCGCTACACCGGGGCACGCGGCATCGCCGTCGCTGATGCCGGACCTCGACGTGCAGGAAATCCTGCTGCCGCAGGCGCGTGTGCCGGTCGCCGAGGATGTCGCGCGCGCGGGCACACGCTTTGCTGCTGCATTCGGCGCAACCAGTGCTTCCGATGCAACGAGCACACCACTGAATGCGGTCACAGCGAAGCTCGCGCTCAACCTGTTGCAGGAAGCCGCGACCATGTCGGACGGCACGGCGCATCAAGCGACTTTCTCTGCGAAGGTGGCGACCGCCGCCGTCGACGAGGCGGTGCTGGTTCACACCAATGTGCCGCCGCCGCCGGTGCGCGGTGCGTCGCCCGCAGCGCAGGCGGTCGCGGTGGCTTCGCTCGCAAGCGGTGCATCGACCTCGGAAGTGATGCATCGTCTGCATGACGATGCCGACGCCGCGATCGCACGCACGACCTTGTTGCAGATCGCGTCACTGCCGGAGCGCGCGGATACCTTGGCAGCGCGTAACGATTCCACCGTGCCGCGCTGGCATTTCGAGATCCCGTTCGCGACGCCGATGGGGACGGCGGTGGCGCAGTTCGAAATCGCGCGCGATGGCGGTAGCGGGGAGGTTGAAGCCGCCAAGCGCGTCTGGCGCGCGCGGTTCTCGCTCGATGTCGAACCGGCGGGACCTGTGCATGCGGTGGTGTCACTGAGCGGCGAGACCACATCGGTGCGGATGTGGGCGGAGCGACCCGCTACCGCGGGGCAACTACGCGCCGGTGTCAGTCAGCTCAGTCAGGCGCTGAGCCGCGCCGAACTCAAGCCCGGCGACATCGTCATCCGTGACGGTGCGCCGCCACAGACCGCCGCCGCGCATGCCGGCCATTTTCTCGATCGGGCGTTGTGATGAGCATTGCGAGCGCATTGAAGGACCAACTCGCGATCGCGCTGGAATACGATCATTCCGGCGCGCCACGCGTGGTTGCGAAAGGGCGCGGCGAACTCGGCGAGAAGATCGTCGAAGTGGCGAAGGCTCACGATATTCCCATCGAGGAAAACGAAGTGCTTGCCGGTGCACTCGCGCACGTCGAACTGGGCGACGAGATTCCGGCGGAGCTTTACAAGGCGGTGGCCGAAGTGCTGGTGTTCGTGCTGCGTCTGTCGGGCCGCGTGCGTTGAGTCCCTGGCGACTCCGGAGCAGGTTTCGTCCAGATGGAATCAATAACCCGTCATGACTGGGCATAGCCGTTCGAAGAACGGCGTCGCTTCGCTCGCCTATGTCCCGGCCATCCACGTCTTTCGTGCTCAAACGCCTTTAAGACGTGGATGCCCGGCATAAAGCCGGGCATGACGGATAGTATGAGCTACGCCATGTCTCGTGCGGGATACGTCATCGTTTGACCACGATGCGGTTGAAAGTCGCTGCCCACACGTCGAACCGGAATGATCTCATGCTTAGCCGCCGTCACGCGCTTGCCTGTCTCGCCGCTGCTACGTTGCCGCGCGCCGCGCGTGCCGACGTCGCGCCGCAGCGGAGCGAAATCAGGGACAGCCTCGCCAAGCGATTTAGCGATGCGGGTACGGCGGGCACTTTCGTCGGCTACAAGACCGACGATTATCTGATCATCGCCAGCGATGCGACGCGTTCCGGCGAAGCGATCCTGCCGGCATCGACCTACAAGATTCCAAATTCCGTGATCGCGCTGGACACCGGCGTCGTCGCCGATCCTGATAAGGATGTATTCAAATGGGATGGTGTGACGCGCGCTTTTCCCGATTGGAATAAGGATCACACGCTACGCTCGGCGATCGCTGCGTCGGCCGTGCCGGTCTATCAGGAGATCGCGCGGCGCATCGGCGAGGAGCGGATGCAGAACTACGTCAACCTGCTGGAATATGGTAACAAGAACATCGGTGGCGGCATCGACAAGTTCTGGCTCACCGGTGACATGCGGATCGATCCGATGCAGCAGATCGATTTTCTCGACCGGCTGCGGCGGGGTGCGTTACCCGTCTCGAAACGTTGTCAGGACCTGACGCGCGATATCCTGCCGGTGGAGAAGGCGGGCGAGGCGACGATCCGCTACAAGACCGGGCTGATCGGTGTCGACGACCGTACAGAGGTGGGCAAGGTGCACCCATCGGTCGGCTGGCTGGTCGGCTGGGCCGAGAAGGCCGGACAGCAGACTGTGTTCGCGCTCAACCTCGACATCCGCGAACCGAGCCACACCGCCGCGCGGATGACACTGACCAAGCAGTTGCTCGGCGACATCGGGGCGATCTGAGGCTTACTCCCTTGGTCGGACTTCCGCCGGTGGCCGATCGCGTCGACACTGTCGCCGGTGCGGATGCGGAAACGCTGCTCCGCTGAACACAGGGAGGATCGGATGGCGCGTGTCGTCGTGATGTACAAGACGCCGAAGGATGCTGCCGCCTTCGACAAATATTATGCCGATATCCACACCCCGCTGGCCAAGAAGATTCCCGGCCTGCGGCGCCTCGAACTCAGCAAGGGGCCGGTCGCGTCTCCGGCCGGGCCGTCGGGTCTGCATCTGGTCGCGACGCTGCATTTCGATGACATGGCCGCCGCGCAAAAGGGCCTTACGAGCCCCGAAGGGCAGGCGGCGGCAGGCGACATCGGTAATTTCGCCAGCGGCGGCGCGGATATTTTGATGTTCGAAACGCGGGACGCCTGATCATCCATCGAAACAGCCGTCAGGTGATGAAACGAGTTGAGGCTCGCCCGACGCGCGATCCACCCTAACCGGTTTCTCGCGCCGCTTTGCCGATGCGGCCGAGGTGGGTGAAGCCGAAGCCGGCGTCGTATTTCAGGCCGAGGCCGAGCGCGCGGTCGATCCCGATATGCGCCATCCAGATCATCGAGATCGACAGCGTCAGCGGCAGCGCCATGCCGAAGCCGACGAAGGAAAGGATGAGCGGCAGCATGTAGGTGTGCATGGCGTTATAGAACGCCGCGCCTGCCTTTGGCCCCGCCAGATAGGCGAGAAGGCTGAGATCGGGCACCAGAAACAGGGCAACGTAAATCCACCAGGAGCCGCCCCAGACCCCGTAGAGCACGGTCATGCCGACGAACAGCGTCACCCCCTCGATTCGCAGCAGGGTTCTCACCCCGCCGGTGGTTACCCCGGCTTCTGAGGTGGTTTCGGTGGTGGTGGCGATCATAAGGGGCTCCTTGTGGGCAGGGGGCCTCCCCTACATAGGGAATTCGACCGGAAATTGCACCGTTTCCCCGGTTTCCATACCGGAAAACAGCGTGTTAAAACGTCCCGGCGACACCGGGGCGCGTGCCCCGCATTGATGGCTGGGACCTTATGACCGACATTCTGGAATCTCTCGAGGCGCGGCGCGCCGGTGCGAAACTCGGCGGCGGCGAAAAGCGTATCGAGGCGCAGCACAAGCGCGGCAAGCTGACCGCGCGGGAGCGCATCGAGGTGCTGCTCGACAAGGGCTCGTTCGAGGAATTCGACATGTTCGTCGAGCATCGTTCGACCGAGTTCGGCATGGAGAAAACCAAGGTCCCGGGCGACGGCGTGGTTACCGGCTGGGGCACCGTCAACGGCCGCAAGGTGTTCGTGTTCGCCAAGGATTTTACGGTGTTCGGCGGTTCGCTGTCGGAGACCCATGCGCTGAAGATCACCAAGTTGCAGGACATGGCGATGAAGGCGCGGGCGCCGATCATCGGCCTCTACGACGCGGGCGGCGCGCGCATCCAGGAAGGCGTCGCGGCGCTGGCGGGCTACTCCTACGTGTTCCGCCGCAACGTGCAGGCGTCCGGCGTCATTCCGCAGATCAGCGTCATCATGGGGCCGTGCGCCGGTGGCGACGTCTATTCTCCGGCGATGACGGACTTCATCTTCATGGTGAAGGGGACGAGCTACATGTTCGTCACCGGTCCCGACGTGGTGAAGACCGTGACCAACGAAGTGGTGACGGCGGAAGAACTCGGCGGCGCGTCGGTACACGCGACCAAGTCGTCGATCGCCGACGGCGCGTTCGACAACGACGTCGAGACGCTGCTGCAGATGCGCCGGCTGCTGAATTTCCTGCCGTCCAACAATTCGGACGGCGTGCCGGAGTGGCCGAGCTTCGACGACATCGAACGGGTCGACAATTCGCTCGATACGCTGATTCCCGACAATCCGAACATGCCCTACGACATCAAGGAATTGATCCTGAAGGTCGTGGACGAGGGCGACTTCTTCGAACTGGCGCCGACCTTCGCCAAGAATATCGTCACCGGCTTCGGCCGTGTCGCGGGCCGCACGGTGGGCTTCGTCGCCAACCAGCCGATGGTGCTGGCCGGCGTGCTCGACTCGGATGCTTCAAGAAAAGCCGCACGCTTCGTGCGGTTCTGCGATGCGTTCAACATTCCGATCGTCACCTTCGTCGACGTGCCGGGCTTCCTGCCGGGTACCGCGCAGGAATACGGCGGGCTGATCAAGCACGGCGCGAAACTCTTGTTCGCGTACTCGCAGTGCACAGTGCCGCTGGTCACCGTCATCACCCGCAAGGCCTATGGCGGCGCGTTCGACGTCATGGCGTCGAAGGAGATCGGCGCTGACATGAACTACGCCTGGCCGACCGCGCAGATCGCGGTGATGGGCGCCAAGGGCGCGGTGGAAATCATCTTCCGTCAGGACATGAACGATCCCGACAAGATCGCCGCGCGCACCAAGGAATACGAGGATCGCTTCCTGTCGCCGTTCGTCGCCGCCGAGCGCGGCTACATCGACGACGTCATCATGCCGCATTCGACGCGTCGGCGTATCGCCCGCGCGCTCGCCATGCTGCGTGACAAGAAGGTCGAGATCCCGGCGAAGAAACACGACAACCTGCCGCTGTAAGGAGAGAGGATGGCGCGTCACATCTTCGTCGTTCGTTCAGTCGTTCCCGATGAAGGCAAGCGCGCGGCATTCGACGCGTGGTATTCTCGCGAGCATCTGCCGGACGCCGTCAAATCGTTCGGCGTCAGGACGGCGTGGCGTTGCTGGAGCAAGACCGATCCGTCGCTTCATTCCGCGATGTATCAGTTCGACGATCTTGCTTCGCTGGAAAGCGCGGTCGGTGGCGCGGAGATGAAACGGCTGATCGCCGATTTCGATCGCGACTGGCCGGATGTCAAACGGTCCCGCGACATCCTGATGCTGGCGGAAGAATATTCGAGTGACGCATCGCGCTGATAGCGCGGATGTCTCGATGTCTGGCCATGGTTCATAAACAAAAGCCCCGCCTAAGCGGGGCTTTGCTTTCAGGGTCGCCGATCCGGCTCAGCGCCAGCAGCGGCCGTGGCGCCAGAACATGCCAGGCGGGCAGCGGCGCGCAGGGCGCACCATGCGCGGCGGCACCACCACGACGCGGCCGCGGTTGACGCGGCAGCCGCCATAAGGACCGCGATGCATCCCGGGGCCGCAGCCGCCGGCGACCTGGATGATGTCGCCCTGGGTGGCAGGTGCGACCGGGGCGATCGGGGCGGCATTGGCGACGCCGAAGCCCAGCATGGTGCCGGCCACAAGGGCGGCTGCGAAAATCGTTTTCATGGGTGTCTCCTCTGGTGGCATATCCAATCGATAACGGCGACTCTAGGCGTCGATTCCTGACTGCGGGATGAACAAAATGAGCCGGAGGGGCGGTCACTTCCGGGCCGCTCGTCGAACGATTCCGGCGGACGCCTGATCTTGCATGATGGGGATGTCGGGCTACGATCCCGACATCTGTTCGGGGTGATTGCCTCGATGGTCGATGTGGGGTGAGGGGCTGATGCAGCATAGCGATACGGTCCTTCACATGCTGTCGATCGTCGGATTCGTGGCGGAGGCCATGACCGCGGCGCTCGCCGCCGGCCGGCGTAAGATGGACTGGATGGGCGTCGCGCTGCTCGGTTGCATCACCGCGCTGGGCGGCGGCTCGGTGCGGGACGTGCTGCTCGGTCATCATCCGCTGCTGTGGGTCGCGCATCCGTGGCTGCTCGGGCTCACCGCGATCTCGGCGCTCGCAACCATCGCGGTCGCGCGCTTCATGTATCGGCTGCGCATGACGTTTCTGGTGCTGGACGCTATCGGGCTGGTGGTGTTCACCGTTCTCGGCTGCGACATCGCGCTGACGATGCAGGTGCCGCTTCTCATCGTCATCGTTTCGGGCATGATCACCGGCTGTGTCGGCGGCGTTCTGCGCGATGTGCTGTGCAATGACGTGCCGCTGTTGTTTCGCAGTGAGCTTTACGCCAGCGTCTCGGTGGTGGTCGGGATCATTTATGTCGGCGGCGTCTGGTTGCAGATCAACCACGATCTGGTGGTGCTGGTGACGCTTGCGATCGGCCTGACGTTCCGGCTGCTGGCCATTGCCTTCAAATGGGAGATGCCGAAGTTCGTCTACGATGCGGACCTGCATTGACGGCGGAATGCAATGACAGTTCGGCTGGGGCCGAAGCATGGTGGTCCGCCGGCATGATGTGATGCGAAAACCCTTACAGGAAGGCAGGCGATGTCAGTTTCGATTTCAGAAAAGCGCGCGACGTTCCGGCAACTGCACCAAAGCGGCTGCTTCGTGATCCCCAACCCGTGGGATGTCGGGAGCGCGCGCGCGTTGCAGTATCTCGGCTACAAGGCTCTGGCCTCGACCAGCGCCGGCTATGCCTGGTCGACGGGGCGGGCCGACAACAAGGTGACGTGCGACGACGTGATTGATCACCTCACGCAGCTTTGTGCCGCCGTCGATCTGCCGGTGAATGCCGATTTCGAAGGCGGTTTCGCCGATGCGCCGGAAGGTGTGGCAGCGAATGTGACGCGTGCGCTTGCGACCGGCGTAGCCGGATTATCCATCGAGGATTCCACCGGCGACAAAGCGAAGCCGCTCTACGATCGTTCGTTGGCGATCGAACGCATTGCAGCATCGCGCGCGGCCATCGATGCCAGCGGCACGGACGTGATGCTGGTCGGACGCTGCGAGAGCTTCTTCGTTGGCCAGCCCGACCTCGATCTGGTGCTTGATCGTGTCACTGCCTACGCCGACGCTGGTGCGGACTGCCTCTATGCACCGGGTATTCGGACAAAAGAGCAGGTATCCGCCGTGGTGAAGGCGGTGCATCCGAAGCCGGTCAATCTTCTGATCGGTTGGCCGGGTGGACTGACTGTCGCCGAAGCGACCGACCTCGGTGTGCGACGCATCAGCATCGGCGGCGCGTTGGCGCGCAGTGCGTGGGGCGCATTCATGCGCAGCGCGCGCGACATTCTCGACAACGGATCGTTCAACTCATTCGCGGAGGGTTATCCCGCCTCTGAACTGAACAAGATGTTTGGCGCCTGACCGGACTAAAACGAATGGGGCGCGTCTCAGACGTGCCCCATTGTTTTCGACGATACTCCGCCGCTCGCGGCCTTACTGTTG
This sequence comes from Hyphomicrobiales bacterium, assembly GCA_017305535.1. Classification (GTDB taxonomy): domain Bacteria; phylum Pseudomonadota; class Alphaproteobacteria; order Rhizobiales; family Xanthobacteraceae; genus 62-47. Next base: position 36,097 of record JAFKKN010000005.1, read on the forward strand.
CGCCTTGCTGCCATCGTTCGCTGGCGGCGGCGGAGCCGACTGCGGCTGGGCCGGCGCCGAACCGGTGGTGGTGCCCGGCTGGTTATTATACGGCGTCACGTCGCGAACGCCCGGCGCCACCGGCGGCTTGCTTTGCTCGGCCATGTTGCGATCAGATTTTGGCGTCGATTGCGGCGCGGTGGTCTGTGCAGTTGGCGTGGTGGTATTGGTGGTTGCCGTCGTCGTTTCGCTATTGTTCAGACCATAGAACACCGCGCCGAGAATCACGGCCGCCGCAATGGCGTAGAGCGCGATGCGGCTGCCGCTCGCGGGGCCTTCGGCCAGTTCGGGATCGGCCTGCAACAAATGGTTGTCGGTTGAGCGCGCGTCACGTAGCGGCTCGTCACCGACGATGGGGCGGAACGGGTCGTTTGGGTCACGTTCATAAGCCATAGGCGTAGCGCTCCTTCTGTCGATACGGACCAATTCGGCAGGAGCGGCACAGTTCCTGTGGAACTTCCGAAAGCTGGCGATAGATATGTGGTCGACGTGCGGATGGTCGCTTTTGCACCGCAAAAAATCGCTCTTTGAGGTCGCTACCGGCCTAACCGACGGGGCATGGGAGATCAGCTAATAGCGCATGGCCGACTTCGCAGGAGAGACTCCGTCGCGTCGTCCACCGCATATGACTGCGAATCGCGATTGCTCGCTGCTGTCTGCCCGCCATGGCCTACGAGAAACAGCGATCGAAGCCGCTTCGCCTGCGCGTGTGGATGAGATCGCCAATCCACCGGAAATCTCGATGAAGAAAATGTCCGCCAAACGACATCTTTCAAAATCATTGCAGGCTTTCCGGACATGAAATTGTGAACTGCGCGCGCGGCACGCGGCGGTGGAGATTTGTCGTGCACTGAGCAGGAAAACAGACGTAGACTGGTTCTAAAGCGTCGTTCATCAGTTCGATAAGAAACACCTTGCAGGTGCAAGAAGAGGGCGGAATGGGAATCAACCAAGGTCCGATCAGTCTCGATCAGAAGTACACCCAGGAATCCGGTCACATCTTTCTCACGGGCATTCAGGCGCTGGTCCGGCTGCCGATGGCCCAGATCCGGCGCGACCGCGCGGCCGGTTTGAACACCGCCGGATTTGTTACTGGCTATCGCGGCTCTCCGCTCGGCGGTTACGATCAGCAGTTGATGGCGGCGCGCAAGCACCTCGAGCAGTACAACGTCAAATTTCAGCCCGGCGTGAACGAGGACCTCGCGGCCACCGCGATATGGGGTTCGCAGCAACTCAATCTCTCGCCCGGCGCAAAGCACGACGGCATCGTCGGCATCTGGTACGGCAAGGGTCCTGGCGTCGATCGTTGCGGCGACGTCTTTCGTCACGGCAACGCGGCGGGCTCGGCAAAGAACGGCGGCGTGCTATGCCTTGCGGGCGACGACCACGGCGCGAAATCCTCCACGGTGCCGCATCAGTCCGACCACGCCTTCATCTCGGCGCTGATGCCGTATCTCTATCCGTCCAGCATTCATGAAATGATCCAGATGGGTCTGCTCGGCATCGCGATGTCGCGCTATTCCGGCTGCTGGGTCGGCATGAAGGTGATCACCGAAACGGTGGAGACCACCGCGGAGATCAATCTCGCCGACGAACTGACGCCGTTCGTCATTCCCACCGATTTCGAGATGCCGCCGGGTGGCCTCAACCTGCGCTGGCCCGACGACCGCTACGAGCAGGATCGCCGGCTGCAAGACTACAAGGGTTTTGCCGCGATCGCGTTTGCGCGCGCCAACAAGATCAACCGCGTTACCATGGACTCGCCGAACGCACGCTTCGGTATCATGGCGTCAGGCAAGAGCTACGAGGACGTGCGGCAGGCGCTGCGTGAACTCGGCATCACCGAACAGGTGGCGGCGCGCATAGGTCTGCGCCTCTACAAGATCGGCATGCCGTGGCCGCTGGAGCCGGAAGGTGTGCGGCAGTTCGCGGTCGGCTTGCAGGAAATCTTCATCGTCGAGGAACGCCGCGAGATCGTCGAGAACCAGGTCAAGCAGGAGCTGTTCAACTGGCGCGACGACGTGCGTCCGCGCATCATCGGCAAGATGGACGATCACGACAAGCGCTTCCTGCCGTTCGCGGAAGAACTCGGCGTCGCCAACATCGCAACCTCGCTTGCGGATCGCCTGCTGGCGATGGAGATCGATCCGGAAATCGCTGCGCTGATCCGCGCCAAAGCCGACTGGTTTCACGGCCGCGCGGCTTCGCAGGTGCAGCCGGCGATCCCGATCGCGCGCACGCCGTATTTTTGCTCGGGTTGCCCGCACAACACCTCGACCAAGGTGCCGGAAGGCAGCCGCGCGATGGCCGGCATCGGCTGTCACTTCATGTCGTTGTGGATGGACCGCAACACCGAGACATTCACGCATATGGGCGGCGAGGGCGTCACCTGGGTCGGCATCGCGCCGTTCACCAACGAGAAGCATGTGTTCGCCAATCTCGGCGATGGCACTTACTTCCACTCGGGCAGCCTTGCGATCCGGCAGGCGGTCGCCTCGAAAGCGAACATCACTTATAAAATTCTCTACAACGACGCCGTCGCGATGACCGGCGGTCAACGCCATGACGGCGATCTCTCGCCACAGCAGATCACCTATCAGCTTCACAGCGAGGGCGTGCGTAACATCTATCTGGTGTCGGAGAATCCCGACGCCTATCCGCCGTCCAGCCTCGCGCCCGGCGTCAAGACCGCACATCGCGACGATCTCGACACGGTGATGAAGACCCTGCGCGAGACGCCCGGCTGCTCGGCCATCGTCTTCGTGCAGACCTGCGCCGCCGAAAAGCGCCGCCGCCGCAAGCGCGGCCTGATGGAAGATCCGGCCCGGCGCGTGATGATCAACCCGGCGGTGTGCGAAGGCTGTGGCGATTGCTCGGTTCAGTCGAACTGTATCTCGGTGGAGCCGCTGGAAACCGAACTCGGCCGCAAGCGCGCCATCAACCAGTCGAGCTGCAACAAGGATTATTCCTGCGTCAAAGGTTTCTGTCCGTCGTTCGTCAATATCGATGGCGGCAAGCCGCGCAAGCGCGCCGCGATGGATGTTTCGTCGTTGATGGGCGATCTGCCGGAGCCAGCGTCGCGTCCGACGCTGGAGAAGCCCTACAACATCGCTGTGGGTGGCGTCGGCGGCACCGGCGTCCTGACCATCGGGGCGCTGCTCGGCATGGCCGCGCACATCGAGGGCAAGGCCAGCATGATCCTCGACATGTCCGGCCTCGCGCAGAAGGGCGGCGCGGTGCTGAGCCATGTTCGGCTGTCGCAGAACACCGACGACGTGAAGACGTCGAAGATCGTCACGGGTTCCGCCGATCTTCTGATCGCCGCCGACGAGGTGATGGCGATCTCCAAGGAGACGATTTCGCTGTGCGACTCCAGCCGTACCCACGGCGTGGTCAATACACATCTCATTCCGATCGCCGACTTCATCCACAATCGCGATTTCGATTTCCAGAACCGCAAGGTCGATAGCGTGTTGCAAGGCGCGCTGACCAAAGATTCCGCGTTCATGGATTTCACCAAGGTCGCGGAAGGCTTGCTGGGCGACGCCATTGCGACCAACATGATGATGATGGGCTATGCCTATCAGCAGGGGCGATTGCCGCTGTCTGCGGAATCGCTGTTGCAGGCCATCGAGATCAACGGCGTGTCGATCAAGATGAACACGCAGGCGTTCCAGTTGGGGCGTCTGGCGGCGGCCGATCCGGGGCGGCTGGCGCAGATGATCAAGGGCAAGGATGAGGCGACGGCGCCGAAATCGCTCGATGCGATGTCGCTCGACGAAATTATCGCGCATCGCAGCAAATTGCTGACCGATTACCAGAATGCCGGTCTAGCGAACGCCTATCGCAAGGTGGTGGATCAGGTGAAGGCGGTGGCCAAGCAGCACGGCTTCGGCGAGGAATTGCCGCGCGCGGTGGCGATCAATTACGCCAAGCTGCTTGCCTACAAGGACGAGTACGAGGTGGCGCGGCTCTACACCGATGGCCGTTTCCAGAAGCTGCTGCGCGAGCAGTTCGAAGGCGATTACAAGATCAGCTTCAATCTCGCGCCGCCGGTCCTGTCGTCTGAACTCGATACGCAGGGGCGGCCGCTGAAGCGCGAGTTCAGCGCGCGAATCCTGCCGCTGTTCCGGTTGCTGGCCAAGATGAAGGGACTGCGCGGCACACCGTTCGACGTTTTCGGTTACAACAAGGACCGCAAGATGGAGCGCGAACTGATCGCCGGTTATGAGCGCGACATCGAAACGGTGCTGCGGCTGGTCTCGCCGGCCAACGTCGATATCGCCGTCGAACTGCTGTCGCTGCCGGATCGCATTCGCGGTTACGGTCCGGTGAAGGAGAAGGCGGTGAAGGACGCCAAGGCGCGCTATGAACAGTTGGCCAAGGATCTGGTCAACCCGCCTCCTGTGACGCGGCAGATGGCGGCGGAATAGCAAGGTTCACGCCGCCATCCTGAGGTGGCGATGCAATTGCCATCGCCCTCGAAGGATGACACCCCTCGCAGCTATCTTTCGAAGCTCGCTTCTGCCCGCACCTCAGGGTGACGGCATTCAATCAATCTCGCGGCGCGGAATATTTCCGCGCTTGCCAAGGCTGCGCAGACGGGCCAGAAAATCTGCTGGGGACAAACGCCAGCGGAGACACCTTTTGACGATCAAGGGCCAAGCCTACATCGCCGGGATTTACGAGCATCCCACCCGGCACGCACCCGATAAATCCACCGCGCAATTGCACGCCGAGGTCGCCAAGGGTGCGATCGAGGATGCGGGGCTGACGATCGACGACGTCGACGGCTATTTCTGCGCGGGCGACGCGCCCGGCGGCGCCTGGCCGATGGTCGATTATCTCGGTTTCAATACCAAGAAATTGCGCCACATCGATTCCACCGAGACCGGCGGCTGTTCCTACATCATTCATATCGGCCATGCCGCCGAGGCCATCGCTGCGGGCAAGTGCTCGATCGCGCTGGTGACGCTGGCCGGTAAGCCCCGCACCAGCGTGATGCCGCCACGCGCGGCCGGCGCGGAAGTGGATTTCGAGACGGCTTACGGCGCCACCACCCACAACGCCTACGGCATGTGTGCCATGCGCCATATGCACGACTATGGCACCACCAGCGAACAGCTTGCGTGGATCAAGGTCGCAGCCTCGCATCACGCGCAATACAATCCGCACGCGATGCTGAAGGACGTCGTCACCGTCGAGGACGTCGTCAACTCACCGATGATCTCCGATCCGCTGCATCGCATGGATTGTTGCGTCGTCACCGATGGCGGCGGCGCGCTGATCGTTACCACGCCGGAAATCGCCAAGAGCCTGAAGAAGCCGCTGGTGCGCCTGATCGGCCATGGCGAGGCGATGAAGGGACCGCGCGGCGGCAAGGACCTCGACCTGACCTATTCCGCCGGCGTGTGGTCCGGCCCGCGCGCGTTCGAGGAAGCGGGCGTGCGGCCTTCGGATATCAAGTATGCGTCGATCTACGACAGCTTCACCATCACTGTGCTGATGCAGCTCGAGGACCTCGGTTTTTGCAAGAAGGGCGAGGGCGGCAAGTTCGTCTCCGACGGCAACCTGATTTCCGGCGTCGGCAAGTTGCCTTTCAACACCGATGGCGGCGGACTGTGCAGCAATCATCCCGTCAATCGTGGCGGCATGACCAAGATCCTCGAAGCGGTGCGACAGTTGCGCGGTGAAGCGCATCCCAAGGTGCAGGTGCCCAATTGTGACCTCGCGCTGGTGCATGGCACCGGCGGTCTTCTCGGCGTGCGTCACGCCGCCTCAACTGCCGTTCTGGAGCGCGTGTGATGAGCGAAGCGAAAACCCAAGAGAAGAAGTACCCCGCGCCGCAGGGCAATCCGGAAACGCAAGCGTTCTGGGACGCCGCCAAGCAGGGCAAGTTCATGATCAAGCGCTGCACCGCGTGCGGCGAGGCGCATTACTTTCCGCGTTCGATCTGTCCGTTCTGCTTCTCCGACAAGACGGTGTGGGAAGAAAGCGCGGGCGAGGGCGAGATCTACACGTTCAGCCTGATGCGGAAATCACCGACCGGTCCTTACGCCATTGGCTATGTCAAGCTGAAGGAAGGTCCGGCGGTGCAGACCAATTTCGTTGATTGCGATCTTGGCGCGTTGAAGATCGGACAGAAGGTCAAGGTGGTGTTCAAGCCGACCGACGGTGCACCGCTGCCATTTTTTACGACGGCTTAACGACTTACCTCTCCCCGCGTGCGGGGAGAGGTCGACCGGCGAAACGCAGCGAATACGGTCGGGTGAGGGGGCGTATCCGTTGGAGCGGCCCCTCACCCCAACCCTCTCCCCGCAGGCGGGGAGAGGGAGCGCGGAAAATCCTGGAGGAACGACACACATGGCGCTCAGTTACGACCAACTCATGGCGCTCAAGAGCACCGGCCAGAAATACAGCTACACCGATCGCGAGGTGATGCTTTACGCCTACGGCATCGGTCTCGGCGCCGATCCGATGGACGAGAAGGAATTGGCGTTCGTCAACGAAGCCTGTTTCACCGAGCGTCCGCTCAAGGTGGTGCCGACGTTTGCGTCGGTCGCGGCATGGGGCTCCGGCCCCGGCGACATGCAGCTCAACCGCCTGATGGTGGTGGACGGCGAGCGTGACATCACCTTCCACACGCCGATGCCGGTGGCTGCCAACATCACGGCGGACTCCAGCGTGCTCGGCGTATTCGACAAGGGCAAGGACAAGGGACTGGTGATCCGTCATCAGACCGTGCTGAAGAACGAGAAGGGCGAGGCACTGGCGACCTTGGTGGCATCGCGTTTCGCGCGCGGCGACGGCGGCATCGGCGGTCCTTCATCGGCGCAGCCGGAATCGCACGAAGTGCCGAAGCGTGCGCCGGATCAGACCGTCGACATTACGACCCGGCCGGATCAGGCGCTGATTTATCGGCTCTGCGGCGACCGCAATCCGCTGCACAGCGATCCGGAGTTTGCCAAGCGCGCCGGCTTCCCGCGTCCGATCCTGCACGGCATGTGCACCTACGGCATTACTTGCCGCGGCGTGTTGCAGACCTATGCCGATTACGATCCGTCGGCGTTCCGCCGTCATGCAGTGCGTTTCTCGTCGCCGGTATTTCCGGGCGAGACCGTGACGATGGATCTGTGGAAGGACGGCAACGTGATCTCGTTCGAGGCCAAGGTGAAGTCGCGCGGCGTCACCGTGATCAAGAATGGCCGCACGGAATTGGCGTCATAAACACAGATGCCGTCATGGCCGGGCATAGCCGTTCGAAGAACGACGTCGCTTCGCTCGTCTATGTCCCGGCCATCCACGTCTTGGATGTTGATGTGCCGAAGAAGGCGTGGATGCCCGGAACAGGTCCGGGCATGACGCCCCGAGGGTTGCTGCGCTACGGAGGGACATATGGGATTGCTTGACGGAAAAGTGGCGCTGATCACCGGTGCGGGCGGTGGACTCGGCGAGGCTTACGTAAAGCTGTTCGCGCGTGAGGGCGCGGCGGTGGTCGTCAACGATCTCGGCGGGCCGCGTGACGGCAGCGGCTCGGACACCTCGATGGCGCAGAAGGTCGTCGATGCGATCAAGGCGGAAGGCGGCCGTGCCGTCGCCAACGGCGCCGACATCTCCACCATGGCCGGCGGCCAATCGGTGTTCGACGACGCCATCAAACATTTCGGCCGCGCCGATATCCTCGTCAACAATGCCGGCATCCTGCTCGACCGCAGCTTCGTCAAGATGAGCGAGGCCGATTGGGACAAGTGCCTCAAGGTGCATCTCAAGGGGACGTTCTGCGTCACCACGCCGGTGTTCCGCTGGATGAAGGACAATGGCGGCGGCGTCATCGTCAATACCTCGTCCACATCGGGCCTGATCGGCAATTTCGGCCAGAGCAATTACGGCGCGGCGAAGGGCGGCATCTGGGGCCTTTCCAACGTCCTCGCGATCGAGGGCCGCAAGTCCAATATTCGCATCTGGACGCTGGCGCCCGGCGCGCTGACGCGGATGACCGCCGACCTGCAACGCTATATCGACAATCCGGGCGCGGCGCTGGGGCCGGATGGCATCGCGCCGGCCGTGCTATACATGGTCAGCGATCTGTCCGGCGATCAGACCGGCAAGGTGCTCGGCGTCTCCGGCCCACGCGGCGTTCGCGAGATGAAGATGATGGAAATGGAAGGCTGGAAGCCGCCGCATGACGGCTGGAAGGCCGAGGACATCGTCACCCACGCCAAGGAGATCTTCTTCTCCGACGATACGCTGGGCGCACGACGGTTTTGAAAGAACGACGATGAAACTCACCCACGAAGCCAGCGGCACCTTTGCGATCGCGCCGACGCCGTTTCATGACGACGGCCGCATTGATGAGAGTTCGATCGATCGGCTGGTCGATTTCTACACCGAGGTCGGCTGCAACGGCGTCACCGTGCTTGGCATTCTCGGCGAAGCGCCGAAGATGGACAGCGCCGAAGCCGCGGCGGTGGCGACGCGTTTCGTCAAGCGCGCGAAGGCGTTGCAAACGGTGGTCGGCGTCTCGGCGCCCGGTTTTGCCGCGATGCGCGGACTGGCTCGCGCCTCGATGGACGCGGGCGCGGCGGCGGTGATGATCGCACCGACGCCGAACCTGCGCACCGATGATCAGATTGTCACGTACTTCAAGCAGGCGGTGGAGGCGATCGGCGACGACATTCCATGGGTGTTGCAGGATTACCCGTTGACGCTGAGCGTGGTGATGACGCCTTCGGTGATCCGCAGGATCGTGATGGACAATCCGTCCTGCGTGATGCTCAAGCATGAGGACTGGCCGGGACTGGAGAAGATCACCGCGCTGCGCGATTTCCAGAAGGACGGCTCGCTGCGGCCACTGTCGATCCTCACCGGTAACGGCGGCACCTTCCTCGATTTCGAGATGGAGCGCGGCGCCGACGGCGCGATGACCGGCTACGCGTTTCCCGAATTGCTGATCGACGTGGTGCGATTGTCGAAGGACGGCAAGCGCGATGCTGCGCACGATCTGTTCGATGCGCATCTGCCGTTGATCCGTTATGAGCAGCAGCCGGGCGTCGGCCTTGCGGTGCGCAAATATGTGCTCAACAAGCGTGGCATCATCGCCTCCGCCGCGCAACGCAAGCCGGGTTCGAGCCTCAGCGCCAAGGCGCGTGAGGAGGTCGATTATCTGTTGTCGCGCGTGGCGCGTGTCGACAAGCGCGCGCTGACCGCGCCACACAGCCACGCCGCTGGTTAGGGAGATATTGATGTCGGTTCAATCGGCCGCCGCGCGGCCTGCTTCGACGATCCTGCTGTTGCGCGCAGGTCAAAGCGCCATCGAAGTGTTCATGATGGTGCGTCACTATCAGATCGAGTTTGCCTCCGGCGCGCTGGTGTTTCCAGGCGGCAGCGTCGATCCCGGCGACCGCGACATCGTCGAGGACCCCGTGCTTTGCGGTAATCGCGATAATCTCGATGCGGCTGCATTGCAATTCCGCGTTGCCGCGATCCGTGAAACTTTTGAGGAGAGTGGCATCCTGCTGGCGCGCCCGCGCGGCTCGCAGGATTTGATCGCGGCGTCGCGCGCGGCCGAGATCGCCGCCGCACAGCGCGTTGCGCTGTGTGAGGGAAAGACGTCGTTTCGCGAAATTCTCGCGGCGAACGAATTGATCCCGGCGGTCGATCATCTCGCGCATTACGCGCACTGGATCACCCCTGAGGGACAGCCCAAGCGTTTCGATACGCATTTCTTTCTGGCGAAGGCGCCTCCGGAGCAGGTCGGCGCGCATGACGGTCGTGAGTCCACCGACTCGATCTGGGTTTCGCCGCAGGAGGCATTGGAGGGCGGCGAGAGCGGCCGCTTCAAGTTGCCGTTTCCGACCACGCGCAATCTGATCAAGCTCGGCAAGCAGCAAAGTGTCGAGGCAGCGCTCGACGACGCACGGCGCTCGCGCGTGGTGACCGTGATGCCGGTGATCACCAAGGACGACGGCAAACGACGCCTGCGCATTCCGGCCGACGCGGGTTATGACGGTGAGTTGTTCGACGTTCCGGCGCATTGAATGATGCATCGCCCGACGGCGATGCGCTTCAGGCCATTTTTATCGATGAGCGCGTGCGGTCGACGGGAAATTCACCCGGATTGTGTCGGAAGGGTCCGAAGCCCGATCGTTATGTAGCGAGTGCGATGTGGAGCATCGTGCGTGTCGCTGTGGCGCGCGTTATTCTCCATGTTGGCCCTGATGTGGGCGCACTGTGCGGAAATGCATGCCGCGCTCAAGTTATCAAAGCGCATCGCGGTATTGTTGCTTGCAAGCATTCGATGGAAAACATCCAAATTGTAGTTGGGAAAAAATCATCGAATCTTCCCGCGTGCACGCAACAGACGTCTACTTCCGTGGTCGTGTTGACGGTGTTTTTGCCAGCATCCTAGCCTTGATATCGGCCCATGAGAGGCGAACAGGGAGGATGGCATGCGGCATCGATCGAATTCCATTGACGATCTATCACGGCAGTTCGATCGAGGGTCGCATTGGCGTGGTTTGCGTGGCCATCTCCTGCATGGCATCGCCGTGGTGGCGTTGGCGGCATCGGCAGCGTCGATGGGAAGCGGCGGTGCGAACGCCAAGGACAAGGATGCGAAGGGATCGCCGGCGCACATCAAGGCCGTGACGTCCGGAGTTGATGGCAAGGCGATTGAAGCCAACGCAAAGACCACGAAGGATTGGCTCAGCTACGGTCTCGACTACGCCGAGACGCGCTTCAGCAAGCTCGACAAGATCAACGACGGTAACGTCAAGAATCTCGGCCTGATGTGGACCTACAATCTGGAATCCATTCGCGGCGTCGAAGCGACGCCGCTTGTCGTGGACGGCATCATGTATGTCACCGCGTCGTGGAGCGTGGTGCATGCGATCGATGTACGCACCGGCAAGCGGATATGGTCATACGATCCCGGCGTCGATCGCTCGAAGGGCTATCGCGGCTGCTGCGACGTCGTCAATCGCGGCGTCGCGTTGTACAAGGGCAAGGTCTATGTCGGTGCCTATGACGGTCGCCTCGTTGCGATCGATGCCGCGACCGGAACGAAGGTCTGGGAAAAAGACACCATCATCGATCATTCCTTCTCCTACACCATCACCGGCGCGCCGCGCGTGGTGAAGGGTAAGGTAATCATCGGCAATGGCGGCGCCGAATACGGCGTGCGCGGCTACGTGACGGCCTACGATGCCGAGACCGGCGCGCAGGCGTGGCGCTGGTTCACCGTGCCGGGCGATCCGTCCAAGCCGTTCGAGGACGAGTCGATGGCGAAGGCCGCCAAGACCTGGGACCCGGCCGGCAAGTATTGGGAGGGCGGTGGCGGCGGCACGCCATGGGACACCATGGCTTATGATCCGCAATTGAACCTGCTCTACATCGGCACCGGCAACGGCTCGCCGTGGAATCGCAAGTTGCGCAGTCCCGCCGGCGGCGACAACCTCTATCTGGCCTCGATCGTCGCGCTCAATCCCGATACCGGCAAATACGTCTGGCACTATCAGGAGACGCCCGGCGACAACTGGGACTACACGTCGACGCAGCCGATGATCCTTGCGGACCTGACCATCGCGGGAAAGCCGCGCAAGGTCATTCTGCATGCGCCGAAGAACGGCTTCTTCTTCGTTATCGACCGCACCAACGGCAAGTTTATCTCGGCGAAGAACTTCGTCGATGTGAACTGGGCGACGGGCTACGACAAGGACGGCCGCCCGATCGAGGTGGCTGAAGCGCGCGGCGACAAGCCGTTCGATGCGATCCCCGGTCCGTTCGGTGCGCACAACTGGCATCCGATGTCGTTCAATCCGAAGACAGGGCTGGTCTATCTGCCGGCGCAGCACGTGCCGCTGAATCTGACGGCGGAGCCGACTTTCAAGCATAATGAGGTGTCACCCGGTAAGGCGATGTCCGGCATCGGTTGGAATCTCGGCTTCGCGGTCAACGCGACGCCGCCGAAGAGTCAGCCGTTCGGACGATTGGTCGCGTGGGACCCGGTCAAGCAGCAACAGGTCTGGAAGCAGGACTACGTCTCGCCGTGGAACGGCGGTACGCTGACCACGGCCGGTAACCTCGTCTTCCAGGGTACCGCCGACGGCCGCTTCGTCGCCTACAACGCCAGGACCGGTGAAAAACTGTGGGAGCAATCGACCGGCACCGGCGTCGTTGCCGGCCCCGCGACCTACATGGTCGATGGCGTGCAGTACGTTTCCATCGCGGTCGGATGGGGTGGTGTATTCGGCGAAACGCAGCGGGCCACAGACAAGGAAGCGGCGGGGACGGTGTTCACCTTCGCCATCGGCGGCAAGGCCAAGCCGCCGGAGTTCACCAAGCTGCAACTCGCGGGCCTGGTGGAGGGCGTCAAGTACGATCCGAAGGACGTCGGCCCCGGCACGCTGCTCTATGTCACCAACTGCGCGTTCTGTCATGGCGTGCCGGGAGTGGACAAAGGCGGGAACATCAAGAACCTCGGCTATTCCGCGCCGGAGACCATCTCGAACCTGAAGGACATCGTCTTCAAGGGACCGTTCATGGACAGGGGCATGCCGGACTTCACCGGCAAGATCAGCGAGGATGATGTTCGGCAGATCCAGGCCTTCATTCAGGGCACGGCCGACGCCATTCGTCCGAAGACGAAGTAAAATCCCGCTCCGGACCCGCCCGGAGCAATCGACATGCCACGGCGTGCCCGCCAATCCGGCCGGCGCGCCGTTCGTGCGTGGGGTGCTCCACAGTCGATTACCGTTGTGCTAGCCTTCAGAAGCGTCCGCTCATTGACCCGAAGACGCTTGGAACAATGTCATCGGACCGTGGCAGGTGATTGTGCGTTTCCCACTCTTGGCGACTGATCTGACGAGCATGGGCACTCTCATCTGGATTTCCATCATCATCGCGCTTCTTGTCGGCGCGGCGCTTGGCTATTTCGCGGCGATCACCGGCCGCAAGGGGCGTGCCGCGGCCGCCGACCGGGCCGGCGAGATTGCTCGCCGCTCGCTGGCGGAGCGGCGCTTTGCCGAGGCGGAGGAGAGCTACCGCAAACTGTTCGACAGCTCGATCGATGGCATCTATGTCACCACGCCGGAGGGCCGGCTGCTGAATGCCAATCCGGCATTGTCCCGGATGATGGGATACGACACCCCGCGGGAATTGATCGAGGGCGTCACCGATGTTGCCAACGCCATCTATCTCGATCCAACGGTGCGCGCGAAATATCAGGAGCGGATGGCGCGTGACGGCATGGTGCGCGAGTTCGAATATCAGGTGAAGCAGCGCGACGGCACCGTGCTCTGGCTCTCCGACAGCGCGACGACGGTAAGGGACGACGCGGGCAACGTTATCCGCTATGAGGGTGTGGTCCGCGATATCACCAATCAGAAACGGGCGGAGGATGAGGTCGCCGAAGGCCGTCGACGTTTGCAGGAGGTGATCGACACCGTGCCGGCGGTGATCAACGTCAAGGACATGCAGATGCGCTATGTCCTGATGAATCGCTACATGGCCAGCATTTTCAACATCGAACCGGAAGATGCCATCGGCCACACCACTACCGACATCATGTCGCGCTACGGCGCGCAGAAGACAGACGAGAATGACCGCCGCTTGCTCGATGCCGGTAAGGAACTCGGCTTCTACGAGGAGGAGTATATCGACTCTTCCGGGACCATGCGTCAGTGGCTGGTCAACAAACTGCCGCTGCGCGGATCGGACGGCAAGATCAAACAGATCGTCACCGTCGCGCTGGATATTGGCGAGCGCAAGCGCAACGAGCAGGAAATGCGCAAGGCGAAAGACGCCGCCGAGGCAGCCTTGCAGCATCTTCGGGAGACGCAGAACTCGCTGATAGAAGCAGAGAAACTTGCCGCGCTGGGACGTCTGGTGGCCGGTGTTGCGCACGAGGTCAACAATCCCGTCGGCATCAGCCTTACGGTCGCCTCGTCGCTGGAGCGCAAAGTCGCAGTGTTCGCGGAGGAGGTGGCGCGCGGCGAATTGCGGCGCTCGAGCCTCAACGAATTCGTCGAGACCAGTCGCAGCGCGGCATCGCAACTGGTCGGTAATCTCAACCGTGCCGCCGAACTCATCCAGTCATTCAAGCAGGTCGCCGCGGATCGCAGCTATTCCGACCAGCGTACCTTCAATCTCGCCGATCTGACCGATCAGGTGGTGATGAGCCTGCGTCCCGGCATCCGCAAGCAGAACCTGACGCTGAATGTCGAGTGCGAGCCGGGCCTGATCATGAACAGCTACCCCGGTCCTTACGGCCAAGTGCTGACCAATCTGTTTCTGAATTCGGTGGCGCATGCGTTCCCTGGCGGCGCCGCCGGCGAGGTGAACATCAAGGTACGGGCATCTGGCGCCGATCAGGTCGAGGTGCTGTATTCCGACGACGGCTGCGGCATGACGCCGGAAATTCGACGGCGCGCGTTCGATCCGTTCTTCACCACGCGACGTGACGAAGGCGGCACCGGACTGGGACTGCATATCGTCTACAGCATCGTCACCAATCGCCTGGGGGGGCAAATCCACCTGGAGTCGGACCCCGGCAAGGGGACCCGCGTACAGATGATCTTGCCGCGTAACGCGCCCAACGAATTCGCGGCGTCATAGCGGAGATGCGTGGTTTGCCCCGGCGCTCGTCGGTTCGCGATGACGTTTCAGTCGGCGTCGGCCAGCTTGCGCAGAGTCGCCGTAAAAATCTGGCTGGCTTTTCCAACCAGGGCCGTGCCGGTCATGGTGCCGCCGGTCTCGGTGAAGGTTCCTGACACTCCGATGCCGACGGGTTGATTCTGCCCGCCGAAAAGCGGATTCACATCGACGCTGCGGGTGTGCTGATTGACCTGCAGCTCGCCCTTGAAGACGGATCCTTCGATAGTGTAGCTGCCGATATAGAACAGATAGGCATCGCCGCCGAGAATTTTCCCGTCGCGGAAAACGACCACGCCACTGCCTTTGCCGGTCCTGCCGTCGAGCAGATCGACGTGGACCGAATACAGTCCGTTCCTCATCGTGCCCCAGTTGTTACGGTTGCGCCATCCAGTATTGGTTATGCCAAACGCTATCCGGGGCCGTCAACGCGGCATTTCAGTAGCACCGTCGATGCGATCATCCGCGAAGCGACCCGCGTTGGTTGAATATGCAAAGAGCCCGGAATGATCCGGGCTCTCCATGACGCTCTGATGATGCTTGGCAGCGATGACGGTTAGCGGTGATGTCCACCGCCGTGTCCGCCACCACGTCCGCCGCCACCGCCACTACGTCCACCATATGCGGTCGGGCGTCCTCCACCCGGTCGCCCGCCCATGTGCGGACGCGGACCGCCAGGACGGCCGCCCATATGCGGGCGCGGGCCGGGGCCGCCGTGCATGTGCGGCGGCCGGCGATGATCCCACCCGTGCCAGCCATGGCCGCCACCCCAGCCGAAGCCGCGGCGCCAGGCATAACCGCACCAGTAAAATCCGGGGCCGTTCCAGCCGTTCGGGTAGAAGCAATAATTGCGGCCGCCGAAAATATACTGGCTCTGCTGCACGTCCGTTGGTGCCGCGATGCCCGGCTGCACGGGGAGCGCTTGCGCCGGTGCGAGCGCACCAAACGTCGCGAGAGATAGAGTCGTCGCCGCCGCATAAATCCACTGGCGCATTTGTCCTCCTTTTGCCGATCACAATCGGCTCGGTTTGCCTCACCACGATATTTTAGACGTCGGGAAAGATAAAGGGTTCAAGAGACTATGGTCCAAGCTCGATCGCGCAACAGCCGATCCGCCACCGCCGCGCGATGATAACCTCGGAGAGGAAGGACGGTTCCAGCGTTATACACATCTTGCGCGCTCGGAGTTCATCAAGCTCGGACCTTGGTTTTGTCGCCGCAGAATCACGGTAAAATCCACCAATGAGTTTGCACCGGGATATCTACTGGCTGGGCCGGCAATGGGCCGTGACGGGTTATGGGATTCAGGCCGTGGATCAAAGGCGTTTCGGGCAACACGACGTCGAGGCCGCGCGGATCGGCGACAGTGAGGTCATCGCCGCGCTGGAGACGCTCGGCTGGTTTGACGTCGAGGATTTTCGCGAAGCGGTGCGTCAGGCACAACAACGCCCAAAATTCGGCCCTGGGGGTTTGCGGATTCGCCCGGGCGGGGAAAAATGAGCGCCGTCGGAAGGGTGCCGCCAAGTCGAGCCTCCGCGCCGTGACCGCTTTCTTGGCGCGACCGGCTTCCACTTCGGTCAAAAACACGATAATCGATCCGCGTGCCCTGATGCGCGCTCGTAGCTCAGCTGGATAGAGCATCGGATTTCGATTCCGAGGGTCGGGAGTTCGAATCTCTCCGAGCGCGCCAAGCGGCTTTGAAATTCACTCTTGAAATCTGGCAGTGTCGGGGAGAGGGCCGTGGCCCTCCCATTCTGTGTATTGCTCGTTCAGTCATCAACACGATGATGGTTTACCAGCGACGATGGCCCCACCCGTGACGGTGACCGTGCCAACCACGATGCCATCCGCCATATCCGCCGTAGAAGCGCGGGCCGTAGTAAGGCCGTGGGCCGTAGAAGCCATAACCGCGATAGTAATTCGGTCGCCACCAGCATCGACCCCACGCGTTACAGACGTAACGGATCTGATCGACATTGGAGGCCTGGGTCTGTGTAGGCAATCCGTTGGGCATTGCTGCCGAAGCGGTTCCGGCGGTAATCGCCGCGGCACCCAGCGCCGCCAAGCCGATGAGGGCTGATTTCAGTCTCATGGTGAGTCTCCTTTGCACATCGGAAACGCTGGAGCATTCAATGGGTTTCGGGGCGAATAAGGGCAGAGCGCAAGATTTAATGCTGGTGAACATCTGTTCAGGCGCGCCATGCGCACGAAGCAGCGCGCGGCCATGCTTAACGAAATGCCAACACAGTTAGGCCAGATTTCCCGGGCACTTGATGTCACGGTTCCAGCATCCACTCGCCGTGTCGCGCGAAGCGGGATTGGGACCGTCCATCGGGGCTGTGGCTCTCGCGGGATTTTTGGATTTGACATGCGTGGCGTGGAATGGCTGCAATATCGCCTGCGAGGATCGAATCCGCGCCGCAACCATTGCAGTGGCGACGCGATGCGGCGTTTCAATCGGATCGGCGGTCGCCTGATGCGCACCACGGGGTTGATGTTCTTTCTGATTGCGGTTTGCGCGGCGGCGCCGGCGCGTGCCGATCTGCGCATCACCCGCGACCACGGCGGTTATGTCACCGAGTACAAGGCGAAATACGAGCGCATTCGCGATCGGCATGAGCGGGTCATCATCGACGGCATCTGCAACTCGGCGTGCACGATGGTGTTTGGCATCGTTCCGATGAACAAGATCTGCGTGACGCCGCGCGCCAGCCTCGGCTTTCATCAGGCCTATTACGACAAGGCTTTCACCTTCGGCATCAAGGTCCTCAGCCCGGAAGGGACGTCGGACCTGATGGCTTACTATCCGTCGAGCGTAAAGGACTGGATCCGCCGCAACGGCGGCCTCACGCCCGAGATGAAGAAGATCAAGAACGGGCCGGAGCTGTGGAAGATCGTCGATCCCTGTCCGGAAGATTTCTGATCGGCCAGTTTACGCGCACCCGTATTGGTCCGGCATTGAATGCGGGACCGCATTGAAATTCTGTTCCATACCTCTTGGGCTATCGTTTCGTCATGGCCGGGACAAGCCCGGCCATGACGGATCACTTGAGAGAAGCTTTAGCTCCGCTTCTCAGAACGTCACCACGCTCCGGATCGACTCGCCCTTGTGCATCAGGTCGAACGCCTTGTTGATGTCGCTGAGCGGCATGACGTGGGTGATCATCGGGTCGATCTGAATTTTTCCCTGCATGTACCAGTCGACGATCTTCGGCACGTCGGTGCGGCCGCGCGCGCCGCCGAATGCGGTGCCTTTCCAGGTGCGGCCCGTGACCAGCTGGAACGGCCGCGTCGCGATTTCGGCGCCGGCTGCTGCAACGCCGATCACGATCGACTGGCCCCAGCCGCGATGGCAGGCTTCCAGCGCCTGCCGCATCACCGTGACGTTGCCGGTGCAATCGAAGGTGTAGTCGGCACCGCCGATCTGGTCCGCGCCGGATTTCGTCATGTTGACGAGATGCGCGACGAGATCCTTGCCGACTTCCTTCGGATTGACGAAATGCGTCATGCCGAAGCGTTCGCCCCAGGCCTTGCGATCATTGTTGATGTCGACGCCGATGATCATATCGGCGCCGGCAAGACGCAGGCCCTGCAACACGTTCAACCCGATGCCGCCGAGGCCGAACACGATGGCCTTCGCGCCGGGCTCGACCTTCGCGGTGTTGATCACCGCACCGATGCCGGTGGTGACGCCGCAGCCGATGTAGCAGACCTTGTCGAAGGGGGCGTCTTCGCGAATCTTCGCCACCGCGATCTCCGGCAGCACGGTGTAGTTGGCGAATGTCGAGGTGCCCATGTAGTGGTGGATCGGCTTGCCGCCCAAAGAAAACCGCGACGTGCCGTCCGGCATCAGGCCCTGGCCTTGCGTGGCGCGGATCGCCGTGCAGAGATTGGTCTTGCGCGACAGGCACGATGGACACTGCCGGCATTCCGGCGTGTACAGCGGAATGACGTGATCGCCTTTCTTCACGCTGGTGACGCCGGGGCCGACATCGACCACGATGCCCGCGCCTTCATGGCCAAGGATCGCCGGAAACAGGCCTTCCGGGTCCGCGCCGGAGAGGGTGAACTCGTCGGTGTGGCAGACGCCGGTGGCCTTGATCTCCACCATGACTTCACCCCCGCGCGGGCCGTCGAGTTGAACCGTGGTGATCTCCAGCGGCTTTCCTGCGGCAATGGCGATGGCGGCGCGAACATCCATGATGAATTCCCGTTCTTTGTGGGGGTGTTATGTGAAATTGCGCGAGCGTCCCGCGCAAACTTGCGTTGCCGCCTAGCATAAGTTCGGGCACTCAATGCGGCAAATGAAACGTGACACTGCCCCCATGGCGGCCCAGGCCGCGCCGGCTGTCTTCGTGGTGCTGTGGAGCACCGGCTTTGTCGCGACCAAATACGCGCTGGCCGGCGCTGAGCCGCTGACCTACCTGATGTGGCGGATGATCGTTGTCGTGGCGCTGATGGCGGTCATCGTCGCGATCTGGCGGCCGCGCTGGCCGGACTGGAAGGGCGTCGGTCACAATGCTGTCGCGGGTCTGTTGGTGCACGGATTCTATCTGGCCGGCACCGCCATCGCCATCGCGCATTCGGTGCCGGTAGGGTTGTCGGCGCTGATCCCCGGCTTGCAGCCGATCTTGATGTCAACCATCGCCAACCGCTGGCTCGGTGAGCGCGTCACATGGCTGCAATGGATTGGATTGCTGCTTGGACTTGTCGGCGTCGTTCTGATTTTGCACGGACGCCCGATGAGCGGCGAGGTGGGCTGGGGTTGGTTCGCGTCCGGCGTGTCGCTGGTCAGCATCACGCTCGGCGCGCTGTATCAGAAGCGCTTCTGCCACAACATCGACTGGCGCACCGGAAACCTGGTGCAATACATCGCAGTTGCCGCGTTCTTCGCGCTTGGCTCGTGGTGTTTCGAGACCGGCGAAGTGCGGTGGACGCAGGAATTCGTGCTGTCGCTATTGTGGCTCGCGGTGGTGCTGTCGATCGGCTCGATCGCCGTGCTGTACTGGCTGATCAAGCGGCAGGGCGCCACGCAGGTCGCAAGCCTGTTCTATCTGGTGCCGGCGGTGACGGCGCTGATGGCCTACGTGCTGTTCGGCGAAAAGCTGGATGCGATAGCGATCCTCGGCATGGCGATCTGCGCCGCGGCGGTGGGGCTGGTGGCGCGCAGGGCGTAGTCCCGCGCCGCGTGCCTAGCCACGGGTCTTGGCATAGGCGGCCAATGCACGCTGCCGCGCCAGTCCATGATCGACGATTGGTTCGGGATAGGTTTGTCCCAGCCTCACGCCTGCGCTCGCCAGTTCAATGGGCGTTGCGGCCCAAGGCTTGTGAATGAGTTTTGCGGGGAGATGTGCGAGTTCAGGGACCCAGCGGCGAACGTAGTCGCCATCGGGATCGAACTTCTCGCCTTGCAGGATTGGATTGAAAATCCGGTAATAGGGCGCGGCATCGGCACCGGAGCCCGCGACCCATTGCCAGTTGGCGGGGTTGTTGCCGGCATCAGCATCGACCAGCGTATCCCAGAACCACGCTTCGCCGTCACGCCAGTCGAGCAACAGATGCTTGACGAGGAAGGATGCGGCAACCATGCGCACCCTGTTGTGCATGATGCCAGTTTGCCAAAGCTGGCGCATCCCGGCATCGACGATGGGATAGCCGGTGCGGCCGCGTTGCCACGCCCGCAATGCATCCTGATCGCGGCGCCACGGAAAGGCATCGAAGGCAGGTTGAAGGTTGCGCGTTGCGATATCCGGCATGTCGTGCAGCAGATGGCGACAGAATTCGCGCCAGCCCAGCTCGCTGAGGAATTTCTCGACGTCGCCGGCGATCCCCGGATTGCGATCGACGGCAAAACGCGCGGCATGCCAGACTTGTTGCGGACTGATTTCACCGAACCGCAGATGCGGCGACAGGCGTGAGGTTCGATCGCGATCCGGTCGGTCGCGGGCGATGGCATAACCTCCGATATCTCTGTCGAGAAAATCGGCGAGGCGAGCTTGTGCCGCAGCTTCACCAGGTCTCCATGTTGCGCGCAATCCCTCCGCCCAATCCGGATGCTGCGGCTCAAGTTGCCAACGAGTAAGGTCGTCGCTGTCGAGGCCGGCGACGGCGTGCAATCGTTTCGGCCGCGGCAGCGGTGCGGGTGGATCGCCGCCGCTGCGCAGACGATTCCAGAACGGCGTGAACACGCGCAGTCCGTGGCCCTGTTTGTTGCGGATAGTGGAGGGTTCCGCCAGAAGATCGCCGTAGGAGATGCGCGAGGCGATACCGACGTCACTCAGTGCGCGGACAACATCGTCGCTGACCGAGCGGTGCGGCGCCATCGCGATATCGTTCCATGCGACGCAATCCGCACCGGTTTGGCGTGCAAGATCAGTGATTACTTGCGCGGCCGTGCCTTGCCGCAACAGGAGGGTGCCTCCCAGTGCCGCAATGTCCGCTTGCAGGGCGCGAAGCGATTGCGCCAGCCACCAACGCGCAGCGCCGCCCAGCGGTCGCCACTGCGGCGGCCGGAGCGCGGCACTGTGTTCGTCGCGTATGTAGACGCAAATAACCGGCGCCTCGCGGGATGACGCGAAATGCAGGGCGGGGTGGTCGGATAACCGCAGGTCGTCGCGAAACCAGACGATACAGGGACGTTTTGTGTTCCGAGCCATCAAGCAGACCTAACGTCCATATCGACCGATCGATCCGGCAAATGAGATCGAGCCGGAGCCAGGACATCGACCACCCAACAGGTTTGCGATACATCGTGCCACAAAAAAGGGGCGCCGAAACGCCCCTTTCAGATCGATATCGACGTCCGTTACTTCGGCTGAGCGACGATGCGGAAGTATGGTTTCGGCGATTTCCAGCCGTTCGGGAATTTCTTGCGGGCTTCTTCCTCCGGCACGGCGGCCGAGAAGAACACGTCGTCGCCTTGCTTCCAGTCCGACGGTGTCGAGACGCCATGCTTGGCGGTGAGTTGCAGCGAGTCGAGGATACGCAGCACTTCCTGCCAGTTGCGGCCGGTGCTCATCGGATAGATCAGGACCAGCTTGATCTGCTTGTCCGGGCCGATGACGAAGATGTTGCGCACGGTCTGGTTATCCGCCGGCGTCCGCTTGTTGACGTCGCCAGAAGTGCTCGCCGGCAGCATGCCGTAGAGCTTGGCGACCTTGAAATCGACGTCGGCGATCAGCGGATAGTTCGGCGCGACGCCTTGCGTTTCCTCGATATCCTTGGCCCACAGGTGATGCTTGTCGGTGGGATCGACGCTGATGCCGATCAGCTTGACGCCGCGCTTGTCGAACTCCGGCTTGAGCCGGGCGACGGCGCCGAGTTCGGTGGTGCAGACCGGGGTGAAATCCTTCGGATGGGAGAAGAACAGGCCCCAGCTGTCGCCGAGCCATTTGTGAAAGCTGATGTGGCCTTCGGTGCTCTCGGCTTCGAAATCCGGAGCGGTGGAGCCAATCGATAGTGTCATGATCGCAAACCTCGTCAGTTCAATAGCGAATTGATACCGACCATATACGCCCCGCTATTTGGGAACGGAACCGCTCGCGAAAAAGGACAATATCCTTCTCGTAATGAGCCCGCGCACAGCAGCTTCCTTTTAGCGCGCCGACCCGGCGTCGAATTAACACCTACGGCGATCTGCCGCATGTTGCCTCGATAATGCCGCGACCGTGCCCCACGCGCGCCGGAACGTCCTGCGATGGCTTTGAACCGTGATCCACATCACGGCGACAAACCCTCGGATAGGTAAATTCAAAAACACCACGACGGATTGTCGAATTTTTAACGAACGATTCATGCCCGCGTGGAATTGCTGGTTTGATTCAAAAAATGAGAAACGCCATGTCTGCCGCCATCGCCGCTACTGTTAACGCCGACCCCATCGATATCTCCGCCATCGTCAGCCGCGAAACCGTGGTTTCGGCGCTCGCCAAGGTGCGGGACGGTGTAATCACCGGCGAGGGGCCGACGACGCGTGGCCGCGTGCATTTCTCCCGTGCGCTCGATACGCAGGACGTCGACTGGTGCGTGCGCATCCTCACCGCGAGCGCGGTCGATGACGTTCCCGTGAGCCGCGCCGAAGCCGAGACGCTGTTCGAGATCAACGACGCCAGCGCCGACCGCCTCGATCAGGGCATGTTCGACGATCTCTTGGCCAGGGCGGTGGTTCATCACGCGGCGTCCGCGTCCGGTCTTCCGGTGCCGCCGCGCGCCATCGCGCTTTCGCCGAATACCGCCATCGAAAGCTGGGCGCCGACGCAAGCCGTCGGCGTCAACCTTGAAGTGCTGGAATGGATCTCCAGCCAGATGCGCGGCAAACGCCGCTACAATCGCGCGCTGATGACGCTGGCCGCGATGCTGGTGGGCGCCGCGACCTTGCCGATGGTGCAGCAACTGCCGGGAATGCTTGATCTCGGCATGTAATGCTGTGTTTGAAAGTTTTGAACGGCGGGGTTAACGCCCCGCCGTTTTTTGTTGTCCGATGTCCAGCCCGACAGTGCGTCCGGGGAATCCGGCTGCGTCGAAATAGCGCTGCGCGCCGACCCGCTGGAATTGCAGCACGGTCTTCAATCCGTTGGCGTAAGGCTTCGAACTGATCTGTCCGCTGTGAGCCTGCGGTGTCACGCCGTTGGGCATTGCCTCCGTCATCACGCGGCCGATCAAGCGGCCCTTGTGCTGTGCGGAGAGGCCGAGCAGCTTCGCTGCCGTCATGCCGACGTCGGCGTTGCTGACGGGCAGGGGATTGACGAAGCCGGCTTTGAAGTCCGGTCCGATGGCCGCCATGAAGTTCATCGTATCGCCGCGCCCGAAGCTGCCATGCATGCCCTGACCCTGGCGTAACACGGTGTCGGCGACTTCCACCGAGCACACCGTCGGCTCATCGCAGCCCGCCGCATAGGAGCGGAAGTTGACGACGATGGTGGGGCGCGGGAGCTTCGACGAACCTTTGAGCGCGATCGTCGACATCGGCAGCGTGCCGGGGAAGTTGCCGAGATCGTCATCGACGAACAGGCCGCTGACGTAATCCTGCTCCATCAGCGCGGCGATCACTTGCCGCGTCAGCTTGCGCTCCTTGCTCGGAATGTAGATCAGATCCGAGCCACCGTTGGTGGCGACCACGACGTCGGGCTTCTCGGGATTCTTGCCGATCAGGCCGTTGCCGGCTTTCGGATAGGCGTTGTCGCCGACCAGCGCGTTCTTGTTGTTGGGATCGTGCAGCGGCAGCTTCAGCGCCTTCGACAGGTCGATGGCGAGGAAGCCCATCGGCAGGAAACCTGCCGGCGTGTCGGGATAGCTTCCCTTGATCGATGGACTGGTCTTGCTCTCCTTCGAGATCGTCGAGAAGCCGTGGTCGGCGGCGATCATGATGTTGGTCGTCGCGGCAAGCCCGAGATCGTCGAGCGCCTTGCGCAGTTGCGCGAGGTTGTCGTCGGCATTCCTGATGCCGGCGAGCGAGGTCGGGCCGTTGATGCCGGGGACGATCTGGTTGAGGCTGTCGCCAGTGTTGTGCTGGCTGCCGTCGGGATCGCGCGACCAGAACACCAGCACGAACGGTTTGTTGCGATCCTTGAACAGCGGCAGGACCGCCTTGGTCGCGACATCGGCGAAGTAAGCCTGCTGTGCGACATTGGCGACGGTGGTGCCCGGCGTCGTTGCGGAGCCGGCCTTGCCGTTATCGCCGCGCGACGGTGTCGCGAGCGGAAGCCCGGCCTTGGTGATCGCGGCCCTGGCGTCCTCGGACAACGGCACGCCTTTGTTGCCGCCGGTGGAGTCGTCGATGACGATGGAGTGCTGGCCATTGCTGGTGGCGCGGTCGGTGTGATCGAAGATCAGGGTCGGGCCAACCTTGCCGATGGCGGCGGTGCTGTAGCCCTTGGCGCGGGCGAGTTGCAGCAGCACCTCTTCGTTGAGGTAGTTGCCGCCGAAATGTTCGTCGATGTCGCCGATCACCTGATCGTTCTCGATGAACGGCGTCACGGTATGACCGGCGGGGTCGACGGTGTAGCCGGTGAAGATGGTATTGCTGAATGTCGAGGTGTCGCCGAGATAGTGTCCGGTCGCCATCGCCGAGCTGTTGGCCATGGTGAAGGTGGGAAACAGCGAGTGCGGATTCTTGAAGTTGACGCCCTTGTCGCGGACGGCCGCCATCGCCGGCGCGGTTTCCGGCGAAACCTTCAGCGCGCGCATCCCGTCGGGGATGAACAGGATCAGGTTATGGGGGCGGTTGGTCTGGGCTTGATTCTGGGCTTGGGCGCTGAACGCGGTGAGGACGGTCAGGCTGGCGGTCAGCAGCAGGGTTGCGGGGCGCATCGGAATCCCTCATGAACGTGGGCGATGGCGTCGGTGTAAATTCCCGCTGCAACAGAATTGTTACAGCGGCGTCGGCGTGCCAGATTGGGTCCCGGCCGGAGGCATATCCTCCAGGTTGCAAATTCACTTTCCAGGTTGCAATAACAGCGCATGTTCAAACGTATCCTGATCGCCAACCGCGGCGAGATCGCCTGCCGGATCATCAAAACCGCCCGCCGCATGGGTATCGAGACTGTCGCGGTCTATTCCGAGGCGGATCGCAACGCGCTGCATGTCGAAATGGCCGACGAGGCGGTGCTGATCGGCCCGCCCGCTGCCGCCGAGAGCTACCTGCTGATCGACAAGATCCTCGATGCCTGCCGCAAGACCGGCGCCGAGGCGGTACATCCCGGGTACGGCTTCCTGTCGGAGCGTGAAGCCTTCCCGAAGGCGCTGGCGGATGCCGGCATCGTTTTCATCGGTCCGAACCCCGGCGCCATCGCAGCGATGGGCGACAAGATCGAATCCAAGAAGGCGGCGGCCAAGGCCAAGGTTTCCACTGTGCCGGGCTTCCTCGGCGTGATCGAGGACGACAAGCATGCCGTGAAGATCGCCGACGAGATCGGCTATCCGGTGATGATCAAGGCCTCGGCTGGCGGCGGCGGCAAGGGCATGCGCATCGCCCATTCCAAGGGCGAGGTCGCGGAAGGCTTCAATCTCGCCAAGGCGGAGGCGAAAGCCTCGTTCGGTGACGACCGCGTTTTCATTGAAAAATTCATCGTCAATCCGCGCCACATCGAAATTCAGGTGCTGGGCGACAAGCACGGCAACGTCATCTATCTCGGCGAGCGCGAATGTTCGATTCAGCGCCGCAACCAGAAGGTCATCGAGGAGGCGCCGTCGCCGCTGCTCGACGAAGCCACCCGCCGCGCAATGGGCGAGCAGGCGGTGGCGCTGGCCAAGGCGGTCAACTACGATTCCGCCGGCACGGTGGAGTTCGTCGCGGGGCAAGACAAGAGCTTCTATTTCCTCGAGATGAATACCCGCTTGCAGGTCGAGCATCCGGTGACCGAATTGATCACCGGTATCGATCTGGTCGAGCAGATGATCCGCGTCGCCGCCGGCGAGAAGCTCAAGCTGACACAAAAGGACATCACGCTGACTGGCTGGGCTGTGGAATCGCGCGTCTACGCCGAAGACCCGTTCCGCAACTTCCTGCCGTCGATCGGCCGTCTGGTGAAATATCGGCCGCCGGAGGAAAGCAACGCCGACGGCATCACCGTGCGCAACGATACCGGCGTCTACGAGGGTGGCGAGATCTCGATCTATTACGATCCGATGATCGCCAAGCTCGTCACCCACGCGCCGTCGCGCGCCGCCGCCATCGAGGCGCAGTCGCAGGCGCTCGATGCGTTCTATGTCGACGGCATCCGCCACAACATTCCGTTCCTTTCGGCGCTGATGAATCATCCGCGCTGGCGGGAGGGCAATCTCTCCACCGGCTTCATCGCCGAGGAGTTTCCCAACGGTTTCTCCGGCCGCGTGCCGGAAGGCGAAACGGCGCGGCGCATCGCTGCGGTCGCGGCCGCCATCGATCATGTATTCGGTGAGCGCAAGCGGCAGATTTCCGGTCAGATGATCGGCCGCCCGGTGAAGCGCGAGCAGCGCCGCGCAGTGTGGCTCGACCGCGAGGAGATCGGGCTTGAGGTCGCCCGTAACGACGCGGGCGCCATCGTCGTCCGCTTCGTCGATGCCGACGGCGCGCTGGGCCAGCCGCACGAACTGATGTCGTCCTGGGCGCCGGGAATGCCGGTGTGGCACGGCACGCTCGACGGCGTCACGCTGGCGGTGCAGGTACGGCCGATGGACAATGGCATCCGGCTCGCGCATCAGGGCATCGAGATCACCGTCAACGTCTACACCGAGACCGAGGCCACGGCCGCCCGGCTGATGCCGATCAACACCGCTGCCGACACCGGCAAGAAGCTCCTGTGTCCGATGCCGGGACTGGTGGTGTCGATCGCCGTGACTGAGGGGCAGGAGGTCAAGGCCGGCGAGGCGCTGGCCGTGGTCGAGGCCATGAAGATGCAGAACGTACTGCGCGCCGAGCGTGACGGCACGGTGAAGAAAATCCATACCGCGCCCGGCGCAACGCTGGCGGTGGATGCCCTGATCCTCGAATTCGCCTGAGGTCGGATCATGGCGTGGCGAACCCGGCGCGAGGCCCTGCGGGCGATCCTGTCGGGGAACCGCTGCGTCCGCCCGGCGTCGGTCCATGACGCGCTCTCGATCCGCATCGCCGAGGATATCGGCTTCGAGGTCGGAATGCTGGGCGGCTCGGTAGCGTCGCTGGCGGTGCTGGGCGATCCCGACCTGACCCTGATCACGCTGACCGAACTGGCCGAGCAGGTGCGGCGGATGTCGCGCGCGGCGTCGCTGCCGGTGCTGATCGACGCCGACCACGGCTACGGCAATGCCCTCAACGTGCGGCGCACCGTCGAGGAACTGGATGCCGCCGGCGCGGCGGGGTTGACCATCGAGGACACGCTGCTGCCGCAGGCGTTCGGGCAGGCGAAGCCGCAACTGATTGCGGTGGAGGAAGGCGTCGGCAAGATGAAGGCCGCGTGCGAGGCCCGCCGCGATCCGTCGCTGGTCGTGATCGGTCGCACCGGTGCCGCCGGCATCACTTCGGTTGCGGACGCCATCGCCCGTGCGCAAGCCTATGAGGCCACCGGCGTCGACGCGCTGTTCTTCACCGGCATCAAGATCCGCGCCGATCTCGAAGCGATCGTGGCTGCGACCCGGCTACCGATCGTGCTCGGCAGTCCCGGCGACGCGATCAGCGATGGCGATTATCTCGGCAGCCAGCGGGTGCGAATCGCGGTGCAGGGCCACGCGCCGATCGCTGCAGCGGTTCAGGCCGTCCACGACACGCTTCAGGCGATCTATCAGGGTACTCCGCCCAAGCAATTGAAAAACATCGCCTCGTCCGATCTGATGGGACGTGTCAGCCGCAGCAGGAACTTTGCACGGCGCGCGGCGGACTTTCTCGGGTTGAAGTGACACGGTGACGTGACATGGCGGTGGTCACCCACGTTTCGATTCGCGGGCGGGTACAGGGCGTCGGCTACCGTGCCTGGACGGCGGACGAGGCGCGGCGCAGGGGCCTTGAAGGCTGGGTACGTAACCGCCGCGACGGCTCCGTCGAAGCGGTGTTCGCTGGAGCCGAGAACATCGTCGCGGATATGCTCGCGGCCTGCCGTCGCGGTCCGTCATCGGCACGGGTGGACGCGGTGGATGCGAGCCCCGCCAGCGACGAGATGCTGAACCTGCGAGCGGCGGGCGAGCGTTTTTCGCTTCTTCCCACACTCTAGGATTAATCCTCAAGCCGCTGGGATCACGAATCTATCCGACTAGATCGGTGGTGCGTGCCTTAACCGGTCCGAACAATTCCTCGAACGCTTGCCGGAGTGCGACGTCGACATCCTCCATCGTCGCCAGATGGCCGAGATCGACCAGACTGGTGACGCCGTAGCGCGGGTCGGCGATGCCGCACGGCACGATGGCATTGAAATGACTGAGATCCGGCTCGACGTTGATGGCGATGCCGTGCAGTGACACCCAGCGCTTGAGTCGGACGCCGATGGCCGCGATCTTATCCTCACAGCCGGGGCCTTTATCCGGCCGTGCTACCCAGACACCGACGCGGTCCTCACGCCGCTCACCTTTCACGTTGAAGGCGGCGAGCGTCCGGATGATCAGGGCCTCCAGGCTCGCGACATAGGCCCGGACATCGGGGCGTCGGCGCTTGAGGTCCAGCATCAGGTAAGCCACCCGCTGGCCGGGCCCATGATAGGTCAGTTGCCCGCCGCGTCCGGTCTGGAAAAGCGGGAACCGGGCGTCCAGCAGGTCGGTGTCGTGGCCACTGGTGCCGGAGGTGTAAAGCGGCGGATGTTCGAGCAGCCAGACCAGTTCCGGCGCCTGTCCGGCGGCGATCGCTGCGGCGCGGGCTTCCATCTCGGCGACGGCATCGGGGTAGGCGACCTGCGACGACGCGATTCGCCAATCCACCGGCGCCACGCCGTCGGACGGGGAAAACGGCATCAGATCGAGGTCGTCGCGGCTGTTAACCATTGGCTAACCATAAAATGGTGGGATAGCGGCAGTCATTTTGCATGTGGTGGGCGTGGGTTCCGGTGCCAACTCTCGAAAAAGTCAGCGTCGATCTGATGGTCGTTCTGGGGACGACGTCAATGCCGATCCATCAGGTGATGCGCCTCAGTCGCGGTGCCATCATTGAACTCGATGCCACCGAGCAGGATGAGGTCAAGATATTGGCCAACAACCTGCCGATCGCAAGCGGTGTGGTCATGGTGGATCGCAACCGGATCGCCGTGGAAGTCAAGCAGATGCTGCCGCGTGCACCTGATCGCAGGTAAGTCTCGCGCGGCCCTTGTCCCGTCAACTTTGATTTGTTACAGGAGCGCCGTCGAGATGATCGGGGCAAGCCTCCGACTCTCGCAAAGCGCTCGTGGCGGAATTGGTAGACGCGCTGCCTTGAGGTGGCAGTGATGCAAGTCGTGGAGGTTCGAGTCCTCTCGAGCGCACCATCCTCGAAAATCTCTGGAATCGATATCGATACGGCCGCAGGGTGTGCTTCCCTACGGCCGTTTGTTTTTGTTTTGGGCTTTACCGGTCGACGTTGACGACCGCGCCGGTGCGCGCGTCGATGTCGACCTCCATATAGCTTCCGGCAACGTCATAGCCCTCGATCTGCCATTCGCTGCCCCATTTATTGGTGTTCGACACGGAAATCAGTCCGAGGCCGTTGGCGATATCAACAGCTGCTTGAAGCGGGATCGGCCCGGCCTGAGCGTAGACAGGGGCCACCGGCTCCTGAATGTAGGCCAGATCCGCGGCCGATGCGGGGACAGCGAGGCCGATCATGGCCAGTGCGGCGGCGCTGATCAGATAGTTTCGCATGATCGTTCTCCAGCTTGACGCGATGCCGCACCCGTCAGCGACGGGTGGGCGTGTCACCGAGAACGTCTGGAAGCGAAGAGGCGTTCCGATCCTCCACGTGACCATTTGCTGGCGATCGCGTGGCGGAAAAACGGGAGCCCTTCA
Organism: Hyphomicrobiales bacterium; assembly: GCA_017305535.1. GTDB lineage: Bacteria > Pseudomonadota > Alphaproteobacteria > Rhizobiales > Xanthobacteraceae > 62-47. The sequence goes on from JAFKKN010000005.1 coordinate 66,199, forward strand.
GCGTTGCAGGATGGCCGATGGTGCCAGGTTCGGCTGGGCAATCGGCTGGCTTCCGGGAATGAGGCGCGGACCGTTATCGGCGCGGACGGCACGCGGCGCACCGCGGGGACGCGATGCCACAGCCGGATGGTGCGAGACCGGCATAACGATGGGCGAAACGCCGAAGCTCACCGCGACCGCCTTTTCGGGCCTCGCGAAGATGCTCTGCGACGGTACCGGCAACGCGAGTTGGTTATTGGCGGCGTTGAGGGTGGCGTGGAACGGCGATGCGGTTTGCAGCGGCCCAATTGTCGTGCGGCGACGATCCAGGTCATCCAGCTTGCCGCCGTGAAGGTCGGAGTCGGACAGCGCCGGTCCCGGCAGTGTTTCCGTGCTGACGAACAGGAATTTCGGCACGCGCGGCCAGTGCGCCATGGCGACGCTGGCGGCCGGTGGGTGGATATACCACTCGCGCGGCTCGGTCGGCGTCTTGGGCCGATCGGGTGTCGCGGGCACGACATGGACGATGCGATAGCCGCGCGCCTTCAACGTTTGCAGGATGCGCGGAAGCGCCGCGACGGTGCGCGCCTGGATATCGTGCAGCAGCAGGATGCCGCGCCCCTTCGCCTCGATACGCGCGATCGCCCGGCTGTAGACTTGATCGGACGAGATACGTAACCAGTCGTCGGCGGGAAAATCCGCGCTCCACGACTGGATGCCTTTCGAGACGAGATAGTCTTCCATCACCTGACCACGGCGCAGCCCCGGCACGCGGAAGAACGGCGCGACTGCCGACGGATCGCCGAGCGCTTCGGCGGTGTGCTTGATGCCGTCGTCGATCTCCTGGCGGATGCGTTCCGGCGACATCTTTTCGAAGTGCAGCGGATGGTTCTCGCTGTGCGTGGCAATGGTGTGCCCGGCGGCGCGGACCCTGCGCACGCCTTCGGGAAATTGATGCGCCATCCGGCCGATGATGAAGAACGTCGCCTTGACGCATTCGGAGGCGAGGATTTGCAGCACCTGCGTGCTGTGCGGCGGCAATGGTCCGTCGTCGAACGTCAGCACCACCTCGTGATCCTTGAGCGGAAGCGTCTCGCGATACTGCATGGTGCCGATGCGCGGATGCTCCATCGGATCGACCACCAGCGTGCGCGAGGTGCCGAGTGCGTTCGGATTGCCGGGGCAGACGGTGTCTGCGTGGGCAGGCGCAAGGCCGGTGGTTGCCCAGAGTCCAAGCCCGAGCGCGGCCGCGCGGCATGTGCGGCTTGCGGTACGGTCATTCGATATGGCGGGCCTTGCGGCCATGGAACTAGGCAGCATCAAAATTGCTTTCGAACGACAAATTAGTTCTGGCCCATGAACAGCGGCTTAATTGCTGCCTTGTTTGATCGGGGCGCCCTGGGCCGCGTCGGTGGCCGATCCAGCCGGCACGATATGCACAACGCGGTAGCCATGCTCGCGCAGATAGCGCAGGAACGCGGGCAACATTGCGGCAGTCTGCGCCCGGGGGTCATGCAGCAACAGGATACCCTTGCGGATCGCCTCCAGCCGCCCGGTCAGGAGCTTGAGCTGGACCTCCGGCGTCATCGGTTCCCAGTCGCTGGCCCAGAAATCGGCACCGAACACCGCGTAATGCTTCGACTGGACGTAATTGAGCAATTCGGGCGTGGATTCGAAATACGGGAAACGGAAGAACGGCGCCGTCCGGGTCCGGCTGGGGACGCCGGCGAGCGCGGCGTTGTCGGCGTCGATACCGCGGTCGATTTCCTCCTTGGCGGCGGCGAAACCGATCCGCGCCAGATAGCGGTGCGACCATGTGTGGTGGCCGATCGTGTGTCCCTCGGCGGCAATCCGCTTCACCATCGCCGGCATCTCGTGCGCGCCCTTGCCGACCATGAAGAAGGTGGCGTGGACGCACTCGTCGCGGAGCGCCTTCAGCACGGCGGAGGTGGTCGCGGCCGGGCCGTCATCGAAGGTCAGCACGATCTCCTTGTCGTTGAGCGGCAGCGTTTGCGGGAAGCTCTTGGTGCCGACGCGCGGATACTGCGCGGGATCGACGGTGAGGATGCGCGAGGTGCCGAGCGTCCCCGGGCGTGGACAGTCCGCCGCGCGCGCGGTCGCGCCGAACGCGAGCAGGGCAACGAAGGCAGCGCAGAGCGCTGCGAGGGGCGGCTTTGCGGTAAGCGTGAGTTGCGTGCGTAGCTGGAGGATCATTCTCGACCACCGGAAGGATGCGGTATTCGCCGCCCGAAGCCCCGGATGGTCAATAGCGCCTCGGGTTCGGTGCCGGAATAGCCGTCGCGAAAAAAAACGGATGCGTGGCAGGAAGGTACCGTTCATCGGGCCTTAACGCGCATCGGCGACCATCGCGGACGGATACGGAGACGAGCGGGGGTCGCGATGCAACGGCTGCGGTTGAAGGCGGATGGGCGGATCGTCGAATTGCGCGACGGTCGCGAAATCCCGCTCGCGCCGGCGATGGCTCCCGATGCTCCAAGCATGGAGACAGACACGGTTCCCGGCGTTCGTGATCTGCGCCGCCGCGCGCAGCTGACGCAGATCGAATTCGCGGCCCGGCTCGGTGTGCCGGTCGATACCATCCGCAACTGGGAGCAGGGCAAGCGCCTGCCGCGCGGCCCGGCCCGTGCGTTGCTCACGGTGATTGCGCATGCGCCGGAAACCGCGTTCGCGGCGCTCGAAGGCCGCCGCGCCTGATGCGGATGACGCGGGACCCGGTCCTGCGGCCTGCCGGTCACGCTTGCGAACCATCGTGATGACGGTTGATGTTCTTTGAAATCTCCAAGGTGCTCGGATGGATGGTCTACCCGTCGAACTGGGTGGCACTACTATGCGTCTCTGGCGTGTTGCTATGGCTGATCGGTTGGCGGCGCTTCGGGCGCGCGCTGGCGATCTGCGGCGTGCTGGTGTTGCTGCTGTTCGGATACGCGCCCGCCGGCAATGTGCTGCTGCTGGGATTGTCGGAGCGGTTTCCAGCGTGGCACACGGACGGTCGCGATCCTGATGGCATCATCGTGTTGGGCGGCGCGATGGAAGCCGGCAAGTCTGAGGCTCGTAGTGAGATCGAATTGAATTCGGCTGCCGAGCGCGTGCTCGCCATGCTGCAACTGGCGCGTCGATTTCCCAAGGCGCGCATCGTCTATAGCGGCGGCAGCGACGATCTGTTTCCGCCCTACATCGCCGAGGCGCCGCTCGCGGGACACTTGTTGGAGGAATTTGGCGTCGCGCGCGACCGCATCGTGATCGAGAGCGCGTCACGAACCACCTTCGAGAACGCAACCAACGTGCGCGAGCTGGTGCAGCCGCAGCGCGGTCAGCGCTGGCTGCTGGTGACGTCGGCCTGGCACATGCCGCGATCGATCGGGGCGTTCAGGGCGGTCGGATTCGACGTCGAGGCTTATCCGGTGGATTGGCGCACGCGCGGATGGCGCGATGCGTTCAAACCATTTTCAACGTCATCGATGGGGTTGGCGCAGTCCGACACCGCGATGCATGAATGGGCCGGCCTGATCGGCTACTGGTGGAGCGGGCGGATCGACGAACTCCTTCCGGGACCACGCGACGCCGCCCGCCGCGGTCAGTCCTGACGCGGCAAGCCCAATCGATAGACGCCGCGAAAATCGTTCGGATCGGCGATCTTGCCTTTGCGATAGATGATCAGCCGTCCCGCCAGCGCCAGTCCGACGGCGGCGCGCCGGATTGGCATCAGCAGCGCGTGCCAGTCGTCCTCGTCGGCGATGGCGTGGGCGATTTCCGGCGCGCTCAGCGTCTTGCCATTGGCGCGCGCCAACGCGTCGAGCAGGGCTTGTTCCAGTGTCGGTGCGGGCGATATCGAATCGGATGCAGACATGAGCTTTGCATTGCGCATTGGCGGCGCGCGCGCAAGCCGTGCTAACAGAGCGCAATGCCTCTGGGAAGGATCGCGCCATGACGTTGAAGCTGGTAATCGGCAACAAGAACTATTCGTCGTGGTCGATGCGGCCCTGGGTGGCGATGAAAGCCGCCGGCATCGATTTCGACGAGATTCTCATTCCGCTCTATACCGGCCCGGCTGACAAGCAGCGTCTGCTTGACGTCAGCAGGTCAGGCAAGGTGCCGGCGCTGATCGACGGCGATGTGACGGTCTGGGACTCGCTGGCGATCATCGAGTATCTCGCCGAGCGTTTTCCACACGCGCGGCTGTGGCCCGACGATCGCGCGGTGCGGGCGCACGCGCGATCGATCTCGGCGGAAATGCATTCCGGATTTGCGGCGTTGCGTAACGAGTGCGGCATGAATCTGCATCGTCCGGTCAAGGCGAAGCCGCTCTCGGAAGCCGCACGCGCCGATATCGCACGCGTGCAGGAGATATGGACCGACTGTCGTACGCGCCACGGGGCGCAGGGGCCGTATCTGTTCGGTGCCTTCAGTGCAGCCGATGCGATGTACGCGCCGGTTGTGCATCGCTTCCGCATCTACGCCATCGATGTCTCCCCGTTGGTGGGTGACTACATGGCAGCGATGACGGCGTTGCCGGCGTTTGCTGAATGGACGACGGCGGGACTGGCCGAGACGATCGTGATCGAGCGTTTCGAAACTGACTGAACTGGAACCCGAGCACGCGGGGATCGCTCGCATACAAATGAATTTCGGGTTCCGTCGGATGATCTTTCCGCGGTTCCGAAATTTCGATCTATCCAGTTGAAAATATTGAGAAAAATAGCTCTTTTTTGATCGTCTTTCCGGCTGGTCAAATAAGGGGCCGGCGTGCTATAGATCGCCGACCTTCAAGTCGGCCCGGGATCCGGGGACCATGGGGATCGGCCGACGTTCTCGTGCGTAATGGAGATGGCGTTGAAGCATAAGTATGCTGTTGGAGAAACTGTGTATTTTACCGCAAGCAACGTAGCGCGACCGGCCGCCAGCGGCACCTACGAAGTGATCCGCCTGCTGCCGACCGACGGGGATGATTGTCAGTACCGGATCAAGAGTTCGACCGAGGCGTTCGAGCGGGTCGCCAAGGAGAGCCAGCTCGCGATGTCCTGATCCCGTAATCCTGCACGTATCCCTGACGGATGGATATCGCAGGTCCATTGCGATGTCGGCCTGAAGGCCGCACGAGGCTGCTGCGAGCGAGTTGCTGACCGAAAGGCTTGCCCGGCGAGGATGAGTGCCCGGCGCAACAGGTGGGCCGGGGTGGGGCCGATGACCGGCAGGTGACTGGATTCCATTGCCGAAGGCTTTCGCGGAAAATAATCTCTAAAAAATAGTCCTTGAAACTGTCCTCGGGGAACGCGCGCATGGACTTGGCCTGGACAACTTCCCTTGATCAGCTTTGGCGATCGCCAACCTTTCCAATGTGGCTGACGCTGGCGGCGGCTGCGTTTTTCGCCATCGTGTTTCTGGTCATCGTGTTGCGAGCGGATCGATCGGTCGCGAACGGGGCGCTGACGGTGATGACGCTACTGGCGGTCGCGGTCGCGGCGGCCGCGACAGTGCGTGGTCTCGGAACCGAGGAAGGGGGAGCGGCCGCCGCACGGGCGTCGCTCGGGGGAACGCCTTCGATGCCCGCCCTGTCATGCATCGACGATCTTGCCGGCGATAACGTCGAGGCGGCGTGTGAGAAAGTTTTGTTCGGCTCGCCGGACCATGTCGCTGCGGCGGTGTCATACGCAGCGACACGTCTCGACCGATTGACCGCGCTGGGTGATGTCTCCGCCGCAAGCAGGATGATGACGCCGGAGCTGCAGGCGTTGCGGCGCGCGGTTGAGCGGGATCGTTATGGTCTGATTGCGCATGTTCTCGTGGCGCGTGACGGCTGCACGGCCGCGATGTGCCCGGCCTACCGGTCGTTGACCGATCAGCGCCAGATGGCCTCCAATATCGAAGGACGCGTCTATGAGGGTCTGGTGACGCGTTACATGCCGATGTGGAGCGGCGCGCTCGCCGCCGCCATCGACTCCGGTTCTGTCCCATCCGCGAACCCCGCTGCCGCAGCGGCGGCGGTGACTGGCGAGCTGCCGAGCGGCAAGCCGACCAACGCGGAATTTCCGTCCTCGGCCTCGATTCCGCCGGTCAGCATCATGACGTCCGAGCCGGCCGCGCCTGCGCCTTCCGCGCCGAGTGCGACGCCGGCGCCCGCTCCGCGACCCGCGGCCGCGCCCAAGGCGAAAGCTCCACCAAAGGCAGCGCCGAAGGCGTCCGCATCCTCGCATTCCTCAGCGGCGCCGCGCCGCCCGGCGAACCCCGCGCCGCCGCCACCGGTGCAACTGGCGCCGGCGCCATCAAGCGGCGATCGCTGATCGCGGGGCTATCCGCCGCTGCGCTCTTGCGCATCGGCTGTCCTAGAACAGACTCCAGCCATGGACGCCGGCAACGGCCCCGAGAATGGTGATCACGCTCAATCCCAACAGCACCCAGTGCACCCGATGCAGCGCCGCGAAGGCCGTGTCGGGTTGTTTGTGAGCCCATTGCGGAAAGAAGCGGTGCAGGATGAAGGGCTCGCCGATGAACAGCACGAAGGCGAATATCAGCCAGACGATGACCATGGCATGCATCCACCAGAACGCCGCCATATGAAACCGGTCCCAGATGTCGAGGCGGACGATCATGTACAGTCCGCTCAATCCCACCACGAGCACCGCGGTTCGTGCGATCCAGATGAACCGATGCTCGATGGCCTGGAAGCTCCGCATGCGGTCGTTGCCGAGATCGCCACGTCGGACCGCCGGCAGCACCACCATCGTCGCCATTGCGACGCCGCCGATCCAGATCACGACGCCAAGGACATGCAAAGCGCGGGCGAGAATGACGTCATTCATGATGTGTCGTTGCCGGGGGGTGAGGTGAGCGGCGCGTGGCCGTTGGGCCATCATGGGGAGGTTACGCCGCGTGCGTTTTTCTCAAGTTGCGCTAGCACAAAGCATTCGGGTTATTTCTCCAGAATGGATAGGATCGTCGCATGAGCATCGTTACGACTGATCCTTGCCACGATCTGACCAGCCTTGAATTGTTGCGAGGGCTTTCGCCGGAGGCGCTGGAGGAGGCGCGGGCTGCGGCCCGAATCCGCCAGCTTCCGCGCAATACTCGCGTTTTCAATCAAGGCGACATGGATGTGCGGGCGCATGCGCTGTTGCAGGGGAGTGTGCGCATCAGCCAGTCCGGCAGCGATGGCGCGCAGGTCGTGGTCCGGTTCATCACCAGCGGTGAGATGTTCGGCACCGTCGCGCTATTCACCGATCATCGTTATCCGGCCGATGCGGAGACACTGTCGGATTGCGTGGAAGTGAGCTGGAGCGAGACGGCCCTCGCGACGCTGATGAGCCGGCATTCCCCGGTGGCCATCAATTTCATCCGTATCATCGGCCGGCGCTTGCAGGAGGCGCAGGAGCGGATACGCGAGCTCGCCACCCAGCGGGTCGAGCAACGGATCGCACATGCGTTGCTGCGGTTGTCACGCCGCGCGGGGCGAGCCACCGCCGACGGGACGACGATCGAGTTGCCGCTGCGGCGCAAGGATATCGCGGATATCTGCGGTACCACGCTGCATTCGGCAAGCCGCATCCTGACGCCGTGGGAGAAGGCCGGTTGGCTCACGACGCGCGATCAGCATCTGACCATTCGCGAGATCGCGAGGATTCGGCGCGTTGCCGAGGCCGCCGGAGATTGAGATGCATCGCGGGGTTCCTCAAATTGCGCAGTGCATGGCAAGGTGGCAATGCGGGGCGCGGCGTTGAACGGGACTGCGCTTTTATCTAAGAGATACTTGTCGTCTCGCATTAAAGCCCGAATCCTGATGCCGCTTCACCTTGTCAAACTTGCCGTCGGTTGTGAGTCCGTGAAGGACCTCAAGGCGCGCGTTGCCGAGCGCGCGCAGCAGGCGAAGAAGCTGAAACAAACGCCGCGCCATCTGCACATCACGCGGATGACACCGAAGCGCGACGCGGAACTAATGGACGGCGGATCGCTCTACTGGGTCATTCGAGGCGAAATCGCCGCCCGCGAGAAGCTGATCGGCATCGAGCCGTTTCGCGACAAGGACGGCATCGGCCGCTGCCGGCTGGTGATGCAGCCCAAGGTGATCGCGGTGGTGCCGCGCCCGATGCGCGCGTTTCAGGGCTGGCGCTATCTGCCGGCGAACGACGCGCCGCCCGATCTTACCCGCGCCGGAACGGGGCTCGTCGAGATGCCGGAAGAGCTGCGCCGCGAGTTGCGCGAACTTGGGCTGCTCTGAAGGTTTCGATCAGACGCCGATATTGTCGATCAGGCGGGTGGTGCCGATCTTGGCGGCAACCAGAAGCCGCACCGGTCCGTCTTGCAGCGATTTGATCGGTTGCAACGTCTCGGCGTGCCGTGCTTCGAAATAGTCCAGAGCAAAACCTGCCTCGGTAATGCGAGCAGCCGCAGGCGCCAGCACCATAGCCAGTTCTGTTCCCGCGCGGAGCTGGGTCGCGACGTCCTGCATCGTGCGATGGAGCACCGGTGCAATCGCGCGTTCTTCCCGCGACAGGTAGACATTGCGCGACGACATCGCGAGACCGTCGCTCTCGCGCACCGTGGCGAGCCCGACAACGTCGACGCCGAGATCGAGGTCGCGCGCCATCTGTGTCACCACGCGAAGCTGTTGATAGTCTTTCTCGCCGAACACCGCGATGTCCGGCCGGCACTGGATGAAGAGCTTGCCGACCACCGTGGCGACGCCACCGAAGAAGTGCGGGCGAAAGCGATCCTCCAGATCGACGATGGCCGGGCCTTCCGTCGTGATCCGCGAGGCGAAGCCGTCCGGATACATGATCTTCACGCCGGGATTCCAGATCAGGTCGACGTTCTCCTCGGCGAGCTTGGCGAGGTCGGTGTCCCAGGTGCGCGGATAAGAATCGAAATCCTCGTGCGGCGCGAACTGGGTGGGATTGACGAAAATCGAGACCGCCACCCGCTTGCAGCGGCGGCGGGCTTCCCGCACCAGACCGAGGTGCCCCTCGTGCAAAGCACCCATGGTCGGAACCAGGGCGACGGTTTCGCTCGCGGCGCGGAAGATGTTCAGCGTTTCGCGCAACGCCGGCAGGTTACGGGCAACGATAGGGTCGCGGGACATGGAGCACGCTCGATGTTGGCTGCGGAACGGATCATCCCGGCCGGTGGGCGCGCCGTGCGTTTCCGGTTGCGGGTCCGTCGGGACGACGGACGCCTTCGGAGCCGTCGGCAGGGCCTGTGCAGCGCGGCATGATCGGCGGGCGTTATTCACCAAGATGCCGGCCGAGTCCATCGAACAGGCGGGGTGGATTTACGAATCCGGTGCCTGGGGAGGCGGCGAATCCGTCCGGCAAGGCGACCCGCCTGAATTGGTGGGAGCAGGTGGCCTCCGGTTTCTGGCGGGTTTTGTGGCCCAGACGGCCGAGGATGAGGACCTGGAACCCACGGGCCGGCGGCAATAGTGGAACGATCATTGCTTTGACGCGTTAGAAAATGTGGAATATGATAGAAATATCAAATGGTTGATATGCGTGTCCCATGTGGACGGGCGCGCCGCTGCACAGCCGTTGGGCGCCGAATGCGGACAATTTGCCCTTTTCGTCGCAAGGTTGTGACATATATTGTCGATACCAGCGCACATCAGAATGCTGGAGCAAGAACAATCGGGCGTACGGCGTTCGTCAGGGAAGATCATGAAGCGCGCAGTTATCGTCGTTCTGTCACTGGTGGTCTTGGTTGCCGTTGCTTACCTCAGCGGCAGCAAGTGGCTGATTCGACATCAGACCCTGGCGTTCTTCGATCAGACGCGGGATCGTCCGATTGATGTTGATCTCGCGGTGCGGCGCGACAAGGCGATGCAGGCGCGCGCCGGCCTCATCAAGTTGCCGGTCGCAATTCTCAACCACGGCAACACTGTGAAATTCACCGAGTACTCGTTCCTTGCGAACGTGTTCGCGGCGCGCGGCTACATGGTCGTGAGCATCCAGCACGACCTCGCAAGCGATCCGCCGCTGGTGACCAAAGTGGGTGAGCCTTATGTCGGCCGTCTGCCGGTCTACGAGCGCGGCGTGCAGAACATCCTGTTCGCGGTCAACAAGCTCAAGGCGATGTACCCGAACGCGGACTACGATCATCTGACCATGGTTGGCCATTCCAACGGCGGCGACATCGCGGTGTACTTCGCCAAGATGCATCCCGACCAGGTGCGCAAGGTGGTGACGCTGGACAATCTGCGCGTGCCGTTCATGACCGATGGCAAGTTCAAGATACTGTCGTTCCGCTCGCACGACTCGGTGTTCAAGCCGGACCCGGGCGTCATCCCGGATGGCGAGATGTGCGACCATGCTGGTATCACTGTCATCAATACCGGCGCGCAGCACAACGAGATGAGTGACCGCGGGCCCAACTCCGTGAAGGAGAAGATCGAGGGGATGCTCGACAAGTATCTCGACAACGATAGCGTGCTGGCACCGGTCGATACGAAGAAGCCGAAGATCATCGCTCCCGGTCCGGTGGCGCAGGTTGCGCCGCCGCTCGCGCTGATCCCGGCGGCCATCCCGTTGGATTGACCTCGCTCGGATCAAGTCTACATAGTCCTGCAACTGATTGTGGGACCCGATGACGGACGAACGCGCGAAATCGAAAACCTCCGGCGTCGCCGCGACGCGTCACGGCGCATCCGCGCCGCAAACCGTATCGACATCGGCGGATATCGCAGCGTTCGTCGCCAAGGCGCGCGCGGTTTCGCCGCTGGCGCCCGGCGCGCGGGCGCGGCTGGTGTTCGCGCTCGATGCCACCATGAGCCGGCAGCCGACCTGGGACATGGCATGCGATCTGCAAGCCGATATGTTTGGCGAGGCTGCGAAGATCGGCAATCTCGATATCCGGTTGGTGTATTATCGCGGCGCTTCGGAATGTCGCGCCAGCAATTGGATTTCCGATGCCACGAAACTCGCGTCCTTGATGCGAGGGATCGACTGTCGGGGCGGCCACACGCAGATCGGCCGGATACTGGGTGATGTGCGCAGCCAGGCGGTCGCGTCCGGCGTGCGCGCCGTGGTTTTCGTCGGCGACGCCATGGAGGAGAACGTCGACGATCTCTGCGGCAAGGCCGGCGAACTCGGTCTGCTGAAGGTGCCGGTGTTCCTGTTTCAGGAAGGCAACGATCCCGTTGCCGAACAGGCGTTTCGCGAGATTGCGCGCTTGACCGGTGGCGCGTGGTGCCGTTTCGATCCGGGCGCGGCGGCGCAACTGCGCGAGTTGCTGCGCGCGGCGGCGGCTTACGCAGCAGGTGGGCGCGAGGCGCTAGTACGCCTGTCGCGCACCGCGAGCGGCGCGGCGCGATTGCTTGGGCAGATGCGATGAGGCAGCCTGTCCGGTGGAAAGAACGTGAATGGCCACTCTGATTGCCGGCGCGGTTGCCGTCTTCGTCCTCTATACGCTGTTGCAGATGTTTCGCTCGGCCAATCCGGCGATGCTGGCGCGCGCGATCAAAATCGTCGGCGGTATCGTCTCGCTCGCGGTCGCGGCGTTTGTCGGCCTCAAGGGCGAACTGGCGGTGGCGATCCCGCTTGGCGTGTTCGGGGCGGGGCTGCTTGGATGGTCGCCGTTCGGCGCAGGTGGCCTTCCGAATTTCGGTGGCCTGTTCGGCGGCTCGGGTAAGCCGAGCGGGGGACAACAATCGCGCGTCCGCTCGCACTTCCTCGAGATGATGCTCGATCACGACAGCGGTGCGCTGAGCGGCACCATCATCGCGGGGCCTGATGCCGGGCGCTCGCTCGATGATTTCGATCTGCCGGCGCTGGCGGCGATGATGCCGCGCTTCGACGCCGAGAGCTGCGCGCTACTTGAAGGTTATCTTGACCGCCGCTTTCCCGCCTGGCGTCAGCACGCGCAGGGCGACGCGGCAGCGGGGGAGCGCCGCGCGACGTCGAGCGGCAAAATGACGGACGAGGAGGCCTATCAGATCCTTGGCCTGCAACCGGGTGCGAGTCGTGACGATGTCGGGCGTGCCCACCGCGCCCTGATGAAGAAACTGCATCCCGACCAGGGGGGGTCGACGTACCTGGCGGCTCGGGTCAATGAGGCCAAGGACACTCTGCTTCGCACGCATCGCAACTAACTCCGGCAACGCAAATCAACGCCACAAACCGTGTGCCGTCCTGCCGTCCGTTCGATGCCCCGCCGCGCGCCGTTATCCGGCGTCGTCAGCCTGTATGGTAAATGTATCCGCAAATTCTTGACGGGAAGTTTTCAGCGGAACCGATTGATGCGTTTTAAACCTGATCCGCGACGCTGGCTGGTTTGAAAACGTCCATCGGCCCAAAACGAAAGAGCCTCGCTTCCGGCTGGTCGGAAGCGAGGCTCTTTGTCTGGCATCCGCTCTCGCGGCGAAAGTCTCAGTTGCGGATGGTGATGCAGGAAATGTCGGAACGCTTGAGCCGCTTGCAGACTGCTTCGGCCTGATCTCGTTCGAGGCCGGCGAAGCGGGCGCGATAGAGCTTCTTGTCACCGCGCGTCACCACGGTTTCGGTGAACGGATCGGCCTTGCCGAGCATTCCCTTGGCGTGGTCGCGTGCGGCCTCCAGACGCTGGCGTGCCTGGCTTTCGCTTTCGAGCGCGCCGACCTGCACGATCCAGCCGCTGTGAATCGCCGCTGACTTGATCGCGCCGTTGGCCTGTACCATCTGCGGCGCGGAACGGGACGAGGTGTCGACCGCTGCTTGCTGAACCGACCGCTCGGCCGGGGAGGTGACGGCGGAGGCCGGCAATACGCCAAGCAGGCCTTTTCCGGTGCCGTGGTTCGGCGGCTGCACGGGCAAGTCACGGGCGCCGACCGAACCGGAGATATCTGTCGCGTCATTCGACATGGAGCCAAGAGGCGTCGGACCGGCGGAGGCGACCTTCACCTGACCGGAGCGGACCTGCACGGTCTTGATGCGTACCGGTTTCATCGGCTCGGTCGAGCCGGGGATCGTGGCCAGCGTCTTGCTCTGGATCACGCCGTTGGTGAGGGGGGCCGGTTCGGCTGGTGCAGCCTCGGCCGGAGCTTTGGGTGCGGGCGCGGCGGCGATCGCGCGGGTCGGTGGCAACGGAGGCGGCGTCTCGACGGCGGCGACCTGAATCGCGCCCTGTACCTGGATCGGCGCGGCGGGCCGCGATTGCGCGGCTTCCTCGGCGACCGCGGCATTGGCCTCGGATGAATTGCGCTCGGCGATGGCGGCGATCGTGCGCCGGCCAGAGGCCTTGTCGAGGTTCTCTGCAAGCAGGTTACGCATGATGGCGTCGCGCGAGCTGTAGCTGCGGCCGCCCATCACCACGCCGACGAGATGGCGATTGCCGCGGCGGAGGTTGGTGACGAGATTGAAGCCAGAGGCGCGGGTGTAGCCGGTCTTGATGCCGTCGACGCCCTCGACCTTGCCCAACAGATGATTGTGATTGCGGATGTTGCGGCCGCGATAGTTGAACGATGCGGTGGCGAAGTAGCGATAGTAGCGCGGGAAGCGATCCTGAATCGCGCGCCCGAGCGTGGACTGGTCGCGCGCCGTGGTGACCTGATCGTCGTTGGGCAGGCCCGAGGCGTTGCGATAGACGGTGCGGGTCATCCCCAGCGCGCGCGCCTTGCGCGTCATCATCTTGGCGAAGTCGTCCTCGTCGCCGCCGAGGAATTCGGCGATCACCACCGCCGCATCGTTGGCGGAGCGGGTGACGAGGCCCTTGATGGCGTCCTCGACGCGAATGGTCTGGCCGGGTCGGAGGCCGAGCTTGGTCGGGGCTTGCGAGGCAGCGTGCGCGGATACCGGCATTTCGCTGTTGAGGCTGACTTTGCCGGCGTCGAGACGCTCAAACAAAAGATACAGCGTCATGATCTTGGTGAGCGAAGCCGGGAAGCGCAGTCCATCGGCATTGGTCGCGGTAAGCGTCGCACCGGAATTGGCGTCGACGATGATCGAGGCGAACGCGGGATTGTAGCTTTGCTGAACGGCGTGATGGCGATGATGATGACGATGGCGTCGGCGTGCGTCGGCGGTATCGGTGGTGGATATGACGGCGGCGGTGATCGTGGCCAGTCCGAGGACGCAAATTCGCAGGGTACGTGAAGAGGCTGAGGTGCGAAGCATGGACGTCCCCGTCAGAATTTTATCTCAATCACCGACCCGTGAGGCCAAATTATGCCCGGCGGCGGTAACGAATCTCGTTCGAGCGGCCGACGCGCCGCCGGCCCCGAGCCAACCCATGTCAGTTTTGCTGATTGGCTAAGAGCTTGCATTTGCGAAGCTTTTCGAGCTTTACGCCGGACCGCAACGATAACCTGAACAGGGTAAGGGGCCGGAGTTTCGAAAAGGTTAAATAACCCTTGCCGGACTTGGTCGGATTCGCAGGATCAGAATATTGTGCGTTGCATCAATTTCATTGACATAATTGTGCAACGCGATAGTGTGATGGTCATGGCGGCGTCGTGTTGCTTCGGCCGGCGATGCCCTAGGTTTTGTCCCCGCAGCCGATGAAGGATGTTCCCCATGGTTAAGGTTGAAGAACTGCAAAACTACGGCAAAGAGCAATTCGAAAGCGCGGTTTCGGCCGCCAACGACTTCCAGCAGACGCTCCAGGCGATCGTCACCGCGTTCGGCGAATATTCGAAGAAGTCGTTCGAGGATGGTAACGCGTACTTCGAGAAGCTGGTGGCGTCGAAGTCGCTCGATAAGGCGCTCGAAGTCCAGACCGAATATGCCAAGACCAGCTACGAGACCTTCGTTGCGGAATCGCAGAAGATCGGTGGCCTGTATGTCGAACTCGCCAAGCAGTCGTTCAAGCCGTTCGAAGGCTTCATCGGCAAGCTGGCGCCGGTGTCGGTCCGCTAAGCCGCACGCATTCATCGCGATATAAAAAGCCCGGTCTCGCGACCGGGCTTTTTTGCTGTCCTATGCGGATGCGCCTTACTGGGAAATCCGCAGCTTCGCGATCTGCGACAGGATGTTGTTGAAAGCATCCGCGGTCTGATCCGACGACGTGATCATCTGGAAGTTTCCATCGGTCGCGCAGTCCTGCAGAATCGCCGACTTCGGATCGATGTTGTTGATGTTCACCTGGATGGTGAAGACCGTGATGTTGTTGGCCTTGATCGCGTCGCACAGTTTCTTCTGTCGTGCGTCGATGCAGAGCTGGCCGTTACAGGTGTATTGCGTGTTTCCGTTTCCGTAGGACGGCCAGCGATCCTGGGTGTTCAAGCCGTCCGACAGGATCACGAGATAATCCTGATAGACGTAGTTGGCATCCTTCGCCGGCGCGGCGATCGGCCCGTTGGTGGTGCTCAGCGATTGCCATCCCCAAGCCACGCCGATGGCCTGGTTGGTGCCGCCGGTCGGGTTCATGTTGTCGATGGCCTGCTTGAGCGTAGTCCAGTTATTGGTCATGGGCATGATCGGCTGGAGATACGGCGTGCTTGTCGTCTTGCAGTAGTTCGTCGAGCCCTGCATGTATTCCTGGGCCGGGAACAAGGTCGACACGGCGTTGGTGTCGCCGGGCGAGGGGGCCGTATTCTTGATGTCGTAGTCCTGGTCGCGGTCCATGACGCAGCCGTTCCACTTGCTGTGGTCGAGCGGGGTCCAGGTCGCGTAGCCCGTGCCCCATGTCCCGGTGGTCCAGGTATTTGATGTCCAGGTGCCGCCGTTCGAGGTGCAGTTATTTTTACTGGTGTATTGCGATTTGGAGCAGGTTCCTGCGCCGGTGCAGGAAGTTTGGCTGGTATACTGCGTGTTCGAGCAGACGCCTGCCGACTGACAACTGGTTTTGCTGGTGTATCCCGGAATGCTGCACGCGCTCTGCGCAAGGCAGCTGGTTTTGGTCGATGAACTGCCGACACTACAGGTTCCGTTGTTCTCATCCCAGGTATCGGGATTCGACGTTCCGGCGGGGCTGCTCCACTTGATGTACTGCTTATTGAAGCTGCTGCCGAGGTTGACGTTCTTGGCGAAGGGGACCAGCGAGATATAGACGTCGCCCGGAAGGTTGTTGAGCGCGGAGAGCGAGTCGACCATGCTCTTGGCTGCGGTCTTCATCTTGACCATCTTGCTGTTGTCGGCCATCGATCCGGTGTTATCCAGCACCATCGCGACGCGCATCCGGGTGTTGCCCCATTTGGTCTGGGAACTGGTGCCGATATCCAAAGTCGTGAAACCGGCGTAGCTCATGAAGTCGGTCGCGACCAATGCGCTGGCGTTCACCTGCACCGTCGCGCCCTGGCCATTGTTCGGGGTATAGGTCGCGGTGATCGCGACATTGCTGGTGCCGCCTTCGTTATAGAGCGCGTTGAAGTATTTTTGCGCCGCAGCGGTGGCTTGGGCCGCCGTCATCGTGGGGTTGGCTTGCGCGTCCTTGGACACCATCAGCGCCACGGTATCGAGGGCGGCCTGCATGGCGGAGCGGGCGGCGACGGCGCGGCTGTAGTCGATCGCCGTTCCGACGATTCCCAGCATGGGGACGAGTGCGATGGCGAACATGGCCGCGACATTGCCGCGATCCGCGCGGATCAGATTGGTCGCAGCGCGCCTTACAGAATTCAAGAACGATTTACCGAACATGGCGGTCACCGGGATATGGGTTGTGGTGCCATTTCCGCGCGACCGGCTAAACAGGTGGTAAAGCCATCCTGAGAAATCAGGTAAATAGCCGGATAAATGCGCGGTAAGGCCGACCGGCTGGTTTCAGCGTCAACGGCAGATGAACGGGATGGCCGAGGATTCAGACGAATCGGTCAAATTGGATTAACCTTCAAGGGCACGCGCGCGTCCGAAATGCGGGTAGGGTGCGCGACGATAGGCGGCTTGCGGCGGTATCCGCGCCGACCCATATTGGCACGGCGAGTGGTCGCATGAGCCGATCGGACGGGCGCGAGGCGTGTCGGCGGGAGTGCGCCGGATTGCTGCTTCGGCCGAGAGGTGACCGCGATTTTTCGGACTTGCAGGACGCTGGACATAACAACCAAGACCGTATCTATCCGGACCATGTCGAACTTGTTTTCAAATCTTGAACTATCCGCGACGTCCACCGGCATTGACGCCGCTGCGTCGCGCATGAGCGATGATCGGGGCAACAGCGATCAGGGACGGACAGGCGGGCCGAGCACGTCAGTCATCACCAAGGTCAAGCCGAAGGTCAAACGGCCGAATCTCTATCGCGTCCTGATTCTGAATGACGACTACACGCCGATGGAATTCGTCGTCCACGTCCTTGAGCGGTTCTTCCAGAAAGACGCCGAGGCGGCGACCAAGATCATGCTGCACGTCCATCATCACGGTATCGGCGAATGCGGCGTCTTCACTTACGAGATCGCTGAAACCAAAGTCACTCAGGTGATGGATTTCGCGCGCAAGCACCAGCATCCGCTGCAATGCGTGATGGAGAAGAGATAGGGCCGCGCGCTTCCCGGAATCGGTTTCGGCTTGGTCCCGGCCTTATTTGTCGGGATGAGACCTTTTGGCGTTGTCGGAGTTCAACTCCGGCAGGCGGCCTTTGCCGCGCCGGTGGTGTCAGAGACCCCGCATTCACAGGGTTGTTCGACGATGAAGCGAATCCGGCATTGGGTCGGCGCATTGTCTGAACGCCTTCCGGAGGTTGTGCCGGGAACCGGCCTTCCGCTGACAAATCGCCTGCCTATATATTCTAAAAGGTTGTTGTTGCCTGATCGGGCAGCGACCATCATGATGGCCGGGGGCCATAGAGGACGCGAATGCCAACTTTTTCCCAGAGCCTTGAACAGTCGCTGCATCGGGCGCTCGCGATCGCCAATGAGCGGCACCATCAATATGCGACGCTCGAACATCTCCTGCTGTCGCTGGTGGATGATTCGGATGCCGCGGCGGTCATGCGCGCGTGCAGCGTCGATCTCGACAAGCTGCGCACCAGCCTGGTCAACTATCTCGAAACCGAGTTCGAGAATCTGGTGACCGATGGTTCCGACGACGCCAAGCCGACGGCCGGCTTCCAGCGTGTGATTCAGCGCGCGGTGATTCACGTCCAGTCTTCGGGCCGCGAGGAAGTGACCGGCGCCAACGTGCTGATCGCGATCTTCGCCGAGCGCGAGAGCCATGCCGCGTACTTCCTGCAAGAGCAGGATATGACGCGCTACGACGCGGTGAACTACATCAGCCACGGCATCGCCAAGCGGCCCGGCGTCTCCGAGGCGCGGCCGGTGCGCGGCGTCGATGAGGAGGCCGAATCCAAGGCCGGCGAAGACCCCAAGAAGAAGGGCGAAGCGCTGGAGACCTACTGCGTCAACCTCAACAAGAAGGCGCGCGACGGGAAGATCGATCCGGTGATCGGCCGCAATGCCGAAATCAGCCGCGCCATTCAGGTGCTGTGCCGCCGGCAGAAGAACAATCCGCTATTCGTCGGTGAAGCCGGCGTCGGCAAGACCGCGATCGCGGAAGGGCTGGCGAAGCGTATCGTCGATAGTGAGGTGCCGGAGGTGCTGTCCGCCGCCACCGTGTTCTCGCTCGACATGGGCACATTGCTGGCCGGCACGCGCTATCGCGGTGATTTCGAGGAGCGGCTGAAGCAGGTCCTCAAGGAACTCGAGGCGCATCCCAACGCCATCCTGTTCATTGACGAGATCCATACGGTGATTGGCGCCGGCGCGACGTCTGGCGGCGCCATGGATGCATCGAACTTGCTGAAGCCGGCACTGGCTTCGGGCACCATTCGCTGCATGGGCTCGACGACCTACAAGGAATACCGCCAGCACTTCGAGAAGGATCGCGCGCTGGTGCGCCGGTTCCAGAAGATCGACGTCAACGAGCCGACCGTCGAGGATGCCATCGCGATCCTCAAGGGCCTGAAACCGTACTTCGAGGACTATCACAAGCTGAAGTACACCAACGACGCCATCGAGGCGGCGGTGCAACTGTCGTCGCGCTACATCCACGACCGCAAGCTGCCGGACAAGGCGATCGATGTGATCGATGAGTCGGGCGCGGCGCAGATGCTGGTGTCGGAGAGCAAGCGCAAGAAGACCATCGGCATCAAGGAAATCGAGACCACGATCGCGACCATGGCGCGGATTCCGCCCAAGACCGTGTCGAAGGACGATGCCGAGGTGCTCAAGCATCTTGAGCAAACGCTCAAGCGTGTGGTGTTCGGTCAGGACAAGGCCATCGAGGCGCTGTCGGCGTCGATCAAGCTGGCGCGCGCGGGTCTGCGCGAACCGGAGAAGCCGATCGGCTCCTATCTGTTCTCGGGACCCACAGGTGTCGGTAAGACCGAGGTGGCGAAGCAACTCGCGGCATCGCTGGGTGTCGAACTGATCCGCTTCGATATGTCCGAATACATGGAGCGTCACACCGTCTCGCGGCTGATCGGCGCGCCTCCGGGTTATGTCGGCTTCGATCAGGGCGGCCTCTTGACCGACGGCGTCGACCAGCATCCGCATTGCGTGGTGTTGCTTGACGAAATCGAGAAGGCGCATCCCGATCTCTACAACGTGCTGTTGCAGATCATGGATCACGGCAAGCTGACCGACCATAACGGCAAGCAGGTCAACTTCCGCAATGTCATCCTGATCATGACGACGAATGCCGGCGCCGCCGATCTGGCGCGACAGGCGTTTGGCTTCACCCGCAACAAGCGCGAGGGTGACGATCAGGAGGCGATCAACCGGCAGTTCGCACCCGAGTTCCGCAACCGGCTCGATGCCATCGTGTCGTTCGCCCACCTCAACGCCGAAGTCATTGGCATGGTGGTGGAGAAGTTCGTGCTGCAACTCGAGGCGCAGCTCGCGGATCGCGACGTCACCATCGAACTGTCGGAGCCGGCGAAGGCGTGGCTGGTCGAGCACGGCTACGACGAGCAGATGGGCGCGCGCCCGATGGGCCGCATGATCCAGGAGCACATCAAGAAGCCGCTGGCCGATCAGGTGCTGTTCGGCGCGCTCAAGGGCGGCGGTCACGTTCGCGTCGTGCTGGAGAAGGACGAGGCGGGCGCCGACAAGATCGGCTTCGAGTATCTCGACGGACCGGTGACGCCGAAGCCGGAGAAGCTCCCTGGCGCGCGCAAGAAAGCGCCGCCGCGCAAGCCGCGCCCCGGTGGTTCCGGCGGTGGTGGCTCCAAGGGCTCGCCCTCGAAGGGACCGTTGGTCAAGGCCTGAGTGGCTGATACGAAACAACAAAGGGCGGCGGAATTTTCCGCCGCCCTTTTGACATTTGAGGTCCAACCAAGACGAGGCTCTGTAAATCCGCCACTACACTCTCCACTCGTCATGGCCGGAATAAATCCGGCCATGACGAACTCAGAGATTTGAAGCCGTCTCATGTCGGTTTGTGCACCATCGAACTGGCTCGCGTGAAAACGAGCGCAATCACGACGCCGCTGAGTTCGGCGATGGCGCCACCGAGAAATGCCCAGTGCAGTCCGTCCAGCATGGCCTGCGTGCCGCCGGCCTGCACGTGGCTTGCATAGATTGCGCCGAGCAACGCGATGCCCATGGTCGCGCCCGTCATGCGCGCGGTGTTGAGCAGGCCCGAAGCGGTGCCGGAGCGTGCCGCCGGCACCGCCGCGACGGCAACCGCATTGACCGGCCCGGTGTTGAGACCGAGGCCGATGCCGATGACGATCAGCGCAAGCTGCACCAGTCCCATGGGCGTGGTAGCCGATATCTGCGTCAGCGCGAGCAATCCTGTTCCCATGAAACCCATGCCGCCCATCAGCATTGTCCGCGCGCCGAAGCGATGCATCAGCGCGCCGGATTTTTGCGATACCACCACGAAGGCGACGGAGATCGGCAACAGTTCCAGCCCGGCGATGAACGCCGACGCGCCGGTGATTGACTGGAAGTACAACGGCATCAGGAACAGCATCGAATACATGCCGAAGGTCATCAACCCGGCGATGGCGAGCGCGGCGCTGAACGGCGCATTCCTGAAGATATCCAGCGGCACCATGGCGGCGGGGCGGCCGTATTCGACACGCACGAACAAGATGGCTGCGCTGGCGGCGGCGAGGGTCATGCCGACGATCAGCGGCGAGGTCCAGCCGCGATGCTGGCCTTCGATGGTGATAAATGACAGCGCGCCGAGCCCGATCACCGCAAGAATCTGCGCGGCGGGATCGAGTTGTCGGCCGTGCGGATGCTTGCTTTCGCCGACATAGAAGTAACTCATCAGCAGCGTCACAAGTCCGATCGGCACTGACAGTACAAACACGCTGCGCCAGCCGACGTGATCGACCAATAGTCCGCCGATCGTGGGCCCGGTCGCCATGGCGACACCGTTGCAGCTTGCCCACAGGCCCAGCGCACGCCCACGCGCCGCCGCGTCGGGGAAGGTGATGCTGACAATGGCGAGCGAGGACGTCACCTCCAGCGCCGCGCCGAGCCCAGTGACGGAACGGCCCGCGATCAACGTGGTGCCGTCTGGCGCCAGCGCGCAGACCAGCGAGCCGATGACGATCAGCGCGATGCCGCAGGCGAACACCCGCAGGCGCCCGTAGAGATCGCCGAGCGCGCCGCCGGTGAGAAGGAAGGTGGCGTAGACCAGATTGTAGGAATCCAGCACCCACTGCATTTCGCTGATGCTGGCGTTGAGGTCGGAGCCGATGTGCTTGAGACCAAGGAACACCACCGAGGAATCGAGTTGCGCCAGGAACACGCCAAAACACATCGTCAGCAGCACCGCGTTGGCGCGGCGAGTGTCGGCGTCGGTGCGCAATGGCGCGGCATGATGGGTTGAGATCGCCATTCGACGGCCTTTCGCTGATATTGATCGCGTGGGAGGACGGAACTGGGAACGCACGTGTGCTGACCATGTCCGCAGGCGATGAGTTAACGCCCGAACGCGGGCCCGTTGCTTCGGGCGGGACCGAAGCGTCAGCAATTGCGCACGGCCGGTTTCGGCCTAAACTGCATCGCATGACAGTCCCGCAAATGGCCGAGATCGCCGCGCTGGTGGGCGATCCGGCGCGAGCCACCATCCTCAGCACCCTGTTCGACGGCCGCGCTCTGACCGCGACCGAACTGAGCTTCGCGGCGAATGTCACGCCGCAGACCGCGAGCGGTCATCTCGCCAAGATGACGCAAGCCGGGCTGCTCACTGTGCTTAAGCAGGGGCGGCATCGTTACTTCCGGCTGGCGACGCCGCTGGTGGCGCAGATGCTGGAGAGCATCATGGCGGTCGCCGCAAGCGCGCCGCCGCGCTATCGGCCGCGTACCGCGCAGGAAGACAGGTTGCGTCTCGCACGTACCTGCTACGATCATTTTGCCGGCATTCTCGGCGTCTCGATTGCCGATGCGCTGTGCGAACGCAAACACGTCATCCTCTCGGACGACGGCGGCGAGGTGACGCAAGCCGGCCAGACGTTCCTGAACGACTTCGGCGTCACGCTCGCGACACAGACGCGCCGCCCGATCTGCCGTCATTGTCTCGACTGGACCGAGCGTCGCTTTCACCTGTCCGGCGTGGTCGGCGCGGCGATCGCGACGCGCTGCTTCGATCTCGGCTGGGTGCGGCGCGAGCGCAACCCGCGCGCGTTACAGATCACGCCGAAGGGGCGCGAAGGCTTTCGCCGCAGCTTCGGGTTTTCGATCTGACGCGGTTTGTGTTTTGACGGAAATATCCAAATCCGTCATGCCCGGCCATAGCCGTTCGAAGAACGGCGTTGCTTTCGCTCGCCTATGTGCCGGTATCCACGTCTTAACTGTATCGCAAGACGAAAGACGTGGATGGTCGGGACAAAAGGGCATTCACGCCCGTCTTCGCCGGGCTATGCCCGGCCATGACGGGTTGTCGATTCGATCCAAACGAAATTTGTTCTAAGCCGCCCCGTCGCGCACGTTCCGGGCGGCATCTTTCTGCGCGTCGAAATCGCGGCGGCGGCGCGCCAGTTCTTCCGCGCTCATCGTTTCGATGTTGTTGTAGTCGCGTTTCCACGATGGATCGTCGCGCCAGCGCAGCTGCGATTGCATCGTGGTCTGCGGGCCGGGTGCTGATTCCAATAACCGGAGCGCCAGTTCCAGCGTGCGTGCCTGCGAATCCTTGTCGTGCGGCTTGCCGGCGGAATTGCCGAGCGGAAAGTCGCTGAACAGGAAGCGCGGCACGGCGGCGAACTCGACGATGTCCTTGGCGCAGCCCATTACCACCGTGGGGATGCCGTTTGCCTCAAGATGCCGCGCCACCAGACTGACGGTCTGATGACAGACAGGGCAGTTCGGCACCAGCAACGCGACATCCACGCCATCGGCCTTGCAGCGTGCCAAAATATCCGGCGCGTCGGTCGCGATGGTGACGCGCTGGCTGCGATTTGTCGGCGCGCCGAAGAAGCGCGGCGCGACGTCGCCGATGCGTCCGCCCGCCGATGCCTTGATCAGTTGCGGCAATGGAAACCAGGTGCCGCTATCCTCGGCGCTGGTGTGGATGCGATCATAGGCGATGTGCGAGATGCGCAGGTCGTGGTGCTGCGAGGTATCGCCGTCGTAGACCGCGTAGAACTTCGCGCCGCCATTGTAGGTCGCGCCGGGACCCTGATCGCCCTTGGCCGGATCGTAGGGAGCCGCGGTGGTGATGATCGTCACGCGCGATTGCGCCAGCGGTTTGCGCAGCGGCTGGAATGGTGCGCTGGTGTAATGCGCCCAGCGATAGGGCGTGGTGTAGCCGATGGCCGCGTAATAGGCGCGGGTGCGCGCCATGTATTGGATCGGCTGGTCGTCGTCCGGCGCGAAGGCAAGGCCGTTGTCGTCAGGGCTGGTCATCCGGTTCTCCCACGCTCGCGCCGCATTTCCCGGTTACGCGCCTTTGACGATAGCTAGCGGTTGACGACTGACTGTCAAGCGCTGCCATGCAGGCGAGGGAAGGCTGCAATGCGGACGCGCGTGAACGGCACGGTGCGAAGCCTGCTCGTCGTTGCGGCGTTACTGGTATGCGCCAAGGCTGCCCGCGCCGAGGATGCGGCGGCCAAGCCTGCGGCACCGGCCGATACCCGTGAGGCGATCTGTCTGATGATCGAATCCGCCGCTAAAAATGCCGGCCTGCCGCTGGATTTTTTCTCCCGCGTGATCTGGCAGGAAAGCCGCTTCCAGCCGGACGCGGTCGGGCCGGTGACGCGCAGCGGCGACCGTGCGCAGGGCATCGCGCAGTTCATGCCGGGCACGGCGAGCGAACGCCGTCTGCTCGATCCGTTCGATCCGGTGCAGGCGCTGCCGAAGTCGGCGGAATTCTTGCGCGAGTTGCGCGATCAGTTCGGCAATCTCGGCCTGGCGGCGGCGGCCTACAATGCGGGGCCGCGCCGCGTGCGCGAATGGATCGAGGGCACCGGGCCGATGCCCGCCGAGACGCGCAACTACGTCGTCGCGATCACCGGCGTTTCGGTGGACGATTGGAAGGATGCGAACGCGGCTAAACAACCGCAGCCGCAACAGGCGTCAGTCACCAGTTGCCACGATTTGATGGCGCTGCTGCAACGCGCGCCCAATCCGTTCGTCGAAGGTCTGACGCAACGCGTGAAGGTCGGTGCCGACCAGCCATGGGGCGTGCAACTTGCCGCCGGTTTCTCGCGAGATCGTGCGCTGGCGTCCTACGCACGTGCGATGAAGCGACTGTCGTCGGCGATCGGCGAGCACGATCCGATGCTGCTGGGCTCGATCTGGCGCACGCGCGGTACGCGCACGTTCTATCAGGTTCGAATCGGTGCTGCGACGCGTAACGAGGCAAATGATCTGTGCCAGCGCATCCACCGCGCCGGGCAGGCCTGCCTTGTGCTGCGTAATATGGGTGTTCGCGGGTGAGACACGCGCATTCTGTTCTTGACGGTGAGGCGTTTCAGCGGCCTATTCCATTGAATATATCGCTTGATGAGAGGCCGTGACATGGTGCGTGAAAGTGAGATCCGGGCTGGTGAGGTTGCGGTCGAAACGCCGCCGCCGAACGACGCCGGACTGGTGTTCATCGGCCGCATCCATACGCCATGGACCTCACGCCTGATGACGCCGCGTCAGGGCCGTGTCGACGGACCGGTCTGCCGCATCGAGATTTTCGAGCCGTGGGTGCCGGCGTTGCGGGGCATCGAGCAGTATGAACGGCTCGAAGTGCTTTACTGGCTCCATCTGTCGCGGCGCGATCTGATTTTGCAGAGCCCGAAGAATGATGGCGCGGTGCGCGGGACATTTTCGCTGCGCACGCCGGTGCGGCCGAACCCGATCGGCACGTCGATGGTCAAACTGGTCGGCATTGAGGGCGCCAGCGTGATGGTGCAGGGGCTCGATTGTCTCGACGGCACGCCGCTGGTCGACTTGAAACCGGATCGGTGTCAGTTCACCCCGCTTGCACCGCCGCAGCCGGGCGATTTCGAAGTCAAGGAATAGGACAACGCGTCATTGCCGGGCATAGCCGTTCGAAGAACGGCGTCGCTATGCTCGCCTATGACCCGGCAATCCATCTTTTCGAACGATAAATGCGCGGATCAAGTCCGCGCATGACGATGGATGATTGTATCAAGAGCGAAAAAATTCTCGATCACGCGCCTTTCAGCGCCGCAGCCAGCTTCGCGGCTTGCTCCGCGAGCACTGCCATGTCGGCTTTCACGGTTGCCGGGGGCAGCAGTGCGACACCCTCGAAGCGCGGGATCACATGCATGTGCAGGTGATAGACTTCCTGGCCGCTGGCCGGTTCGCTGAACTGTACGATCATCATGCCGTCTGCGTCGAAGAGCGGCATCGCGGCGCGAGCGATCAGGCGCGTGGCGCGGGCGACATGGACGAAATCCTCCTCGGTGATGTCGAGCAGGTTGCGGGCCGGCGCCTTGGGGATCACCAGCGTGTGCCCCGGCGCGCGCGGCATGATGTCGAGGAACGCCAGCACGTGGTCGTTCTCATAGACCTTGAAACAGGGAATTTCGCCGCGCAGGATCTTCGCGAAAATATTGTTGGTGTCGTAGGTGGCCATGGTCGCTCCCAAAATCGCGCGCCACTTTCACCATCCAGCGGGGCGTGGTCAAGATGTCTGATCGTCGGGTGAGCCCTTGCGGAACGGTCCGGCCTCGGCGAGCTGGCGGCCTGCCTCTGCGACATACATTCGTTCCCGCGCGAGGTAATCGCGCACGGCGCGGCGCAGCGCCGGATCGGCGATGTAGTGCGCCGAGTAGGTGGTTTGCGGCAGATAGCCGCGCGCGATCTTGTGTTCACCCTGCGCGCCGGCCTCGACTGTTGCGAGGCGATGGCGGATCGCGTAGTCGATCGCCTGATAGTAGCACACCTCGAAATGCAGGAACGGGTGATGCTCGATGGCGCCCCAGTGTCGCCCGAACAGCGTATCGCCGCCGATGAAGTTGATTGCGCCGGCGATCCAGCGGCCGTCGCGCTTGGCCATGATCAGCGCGATGCGCTCCGGCATGGTGTCGCCGATCCGGGCGTAGAAGTCGCGCGTGAGATAGGGGCGGCCCCATTTGCGCGAGCCGGTCTCCATGTAGAACGCGAAGAAGGCGTCCCACACGTCCTCGGTGAGGTCATTGCCGCTGAGCGTGTGAATGGTGATGCCGTTCGCCAATGCATCGCGGCGCTCGCGGCGGATCGCCTTGCGGTGGCGGGACGACAGTGTTGCGAGGAAATCCTCGAACGTCGTGTAGCCCGCATTGTGCCAGTGGAATTGCTGGTCGGTGCGTTGCAGGAAACCCTGCGCGGCGAGGAACGTCCACTCGTCCTCCTGCGCGAAGGTGACATGCACCGACGAGGTCTCGGTGGCATTGCATAGTGTCTTCAGGCCGCTGGCGAGCGCGTTGCGGATTTGGTCCGGATCGTCGATGCCTGCGCGCACCAGCAGGCGCGGACCGGTCGCCGGCGTGAACGGCACGCTCGCTTGCAGCTTCGGATAGTATTGACCGCCGGCGCGCTCATAGGCATCGGCCCAGCCGCGATCGAACACGTATTCGCCCTGGGAGTGCGACTTCACATAGCACGGTACCAGGCCGACGATGTTGCCAGCGCGTCGCGCCACCAGGTGGCGCGGTCCCCAACCGGTGCGCGCGCAGGCCGAGCCGGACTGTTCGATCGCATCGAAGAACGCATAGGACACGAACGGATTATAGATTCTGCCATCCGGACAGGCCGATGTCGGATTGGCGCAGGCATCCCAATCCGCCGCGCCGATCTGGCGCGTGGACGCTACGGCCTCCAAAGTGATGTCAGGTGAATCCATCAGCAAATAAACCGGTCACGCAGGGGAGCCATCAAAGGCTTGGGTGACTAACTTACAGATTGTACCTGCAAGCGCCCGCGTCAAGGCCGCGTGGACGTCAGGCCCGGAACCCTTCGAACACGATCTGGTCGGCGTAGCGCGCGGCGTGGGCGCGCTGCTCGGCGGTGCGGATGGTCCAGGCCAGCAGCGGACAGCCGAACAGGTTGCGCGCGATCCACGGCGCGGGGGCGGGGAGTTGCTGGCCCCAGAAATTGATGAAGTGCGGCTGCGTGCGGAAGCCGTGGCGCAGATACAGCATGTCGTCGCGCTGCTGCGGCGTCAGCCATTTCCAGTAGTCGTCGTCATAGGTACGCTGGGCGATGATGCCGCGCGGCCGCGCGGGGATTTTCTCCCGCAAGGCGAACACCTGATCCGGATCGAACGACATCACCGCCGCCGGGCCGCTATAGGTGGCGAGAAGTTCGGCCATCCGCGCCACCAGCTTGCGGTCGCCGTCGAACTGGCTTTTCACCTCGATGAACAGCGGGACGCGGCCGGCGACCATCGTCAGCACATCGCTCAGCGAAACCATCCGCTCGGCGGTGTCCTTGAATGCAACTTGTCGCAGTTGCGCGGCGGTCATGTCGCGTAACGCGGCGTCACCTTCGGTGAGACGGCCGAGGCGATCGTCGTGATGCACCATGGCTTCGCCGTCGGCGGTAAGCTGCAAGTCGAGCTCGATGCTGTAGTTGCCTTTAACCGCCGCGACGAACGCGGCCGGCATGTTCTCGACGATGCCGCGCGCACGGTCGTGCAGGCCGCGATGGGCCACCGGACGTGCCGCAAGCCAATCGGGTCCCCGCATCGCGCTATCCCATCAGGCGACTTCGAAGATGCCTTCGACTTCCACCGCCGCATCGCCGGGTAGCGAGGCGACGCCGACAGTCGAGCGCGCGTGACGCCCCTTGTCGCCGAAGGCGGCAACCATCAGGTCGGACGCGCCGTTGAGCACCTTCGGTCCATCGACGAAGTCCGGTGCCGAGTTGACGAAGCCGCCGAGGCGCACCACGCGCGTTACCTTGTCGAGATCGCCCAGCGCGGCCTTGACCTGCGCCAGCAGGTTGATGGCGCAGCCGCGCGCCGCGGCGGCCCCCTGTTCGACGGTGACGCCGGCGCCGAGCTTGCCCTTGGCGATCAGCTTGCCTTCGGGATTGACGCAAACCTGGCCCGACACGATCAGCAGGTTTCCAGTGCGGACGAACCCGACATAATTCGCGATCGGACTTGCGGGCTCGTGCAACACAATGCCCTGCGCCGCAAGCTTCTGTTCGACTGTTCCTGCCATGATTGTCCCCGATTGATTGCTTTCGTGTCGAATGCGGTTGATCGTGCCCGCGATTGCCCGCGTCTATTTCACCCATCGGATCGCGACATGCAAGCGATCGCCGCCGCAAATAATGCTTGCCAAAGTTGGATGCCAGCGATCAGGCGGCGTGGGTACAGACGCCATCAGGATGCATGCACTGATGGACTTCCACGGTCACGTGGCTGAGTTGCTTCAATTCGCGAAGGCTCGCCTTGTATGACGCCGGCGGTTGCGGGTGGTCGGTGACGATGGTGACGATCGCGGAGTAGTGGCCCGGCCCGACTTGCCACAGATGCAGATCGGAAATGCGGTCGCCGTCGACCTCGAGACGATTGCGGATGCGATCGGCGACTTTGGAATCGGGCACAACGTCGATCAGCACGGCGCCCGCGCTTTTGATCAGGCCGTAAGCCCAACTTGCGATAACGAGGCTGCCGACGAGACCTACCACGGGATCGATCCAAACCCAGCCGAATGCGCGGGCGAGAATCAGCGCGGCGATCGCCATCACCGACGTCGCGGCATCCGCCAATACGTGGACATAGGCCGCGCGCAGATTGTTGTCGCGATGTTGACGCGCGTGTGCATGGTCGTGATCGTGTGAGGCATGATCATGTGCGTGGTCGTGGTGATGGCTGTGATCATGGCCATGATGATGGTGGTCGTGATCCTCCCGCAGCAGCCATGCCGAAACGAGATTGACGAGCAAGCCAATCACCGCGATCGCGATGGCCTCGCCGTAGGCGATCGGCTTCGGATCGGCCATGCGCAGCATGCTCTCATAGGCGACCATGACAGCGACCATGCCCAGCACCACCGCACTGGTGAAGGCTGCCAACTCACCGAATTTCCCGGTGCCGAAAGCGAAGCGGGGATTGTCGGTGTGGCGACGGGCATAGCGATACGCGAGGGCGGCAATGCCGATGGCCACCGCATGGGTCGACATATGCCAGCCGTCGGCCAAGAGGGCCATAGAGCCAAACAGGCTGCCGCCGATGATCTCGGCCGCCATCATCCCCAACGTCAGCCAGACCACCAGCCAGGTCCGCCGTTCGTTGCGGGCGTGTTGCGTGCCAAGGAAGTTGTGATCGTGGGTCCAGGTTTCGAGCGAGTGCGAGTGCATCGGCAGTCCTCTGTCAGGCCGAAGATATTATCACGCGATCATGAAATGACGACGTTATGTTGTTACGCTGTCGCCCCGTTATCTTGTTACGTTGGCGGCCTGTGATATCGCCGGTAACCGAGGCGAACCTGTAGCGGCCAGTGTCCTACACATTCCCGCGACCGCCTCAGTTGCGGCCCAATAGTGGGCCCAATATGGTACGGATTCGCTGACTTAGGGAGACGCCATGCGTCGTTTATATCAATTCTTGCCGCAACTGTCCGATGTCCCGCGCATGGCTGGTGCTGCGCTCGCGGGCGCGCTGCTGTTAAGCGCGACGTCCGCGCAGGCGGCTAACATTCCTTTCCTGCCACATCAGGCGTCCTACGATCTCAGTCTGCTCAAGTCGCGCAATGGCGCCGCCGCGGTCGATAGCGCGAGCGGCCGCATCCTGTACAATTTTTCCGGTAGCGAATGCGAAGGCTATACCTCGGAATTTCGTCAGGTTTCCGAGCTCAACGGCAGCGAGGGCAAAAGCACGCTGAGCGATATGCGTTCGACGAGTTGGGAGGATGCTGACGGCAAGAGCTACCGTTTCAAGATCGATACGCGAATGAACGACGGCAACGCCAGCGGTGTTGACGGCATTGCCGAACGAACCGGCGATCACGTCACAGTCAAGTTGAAACAGCCGGTGGCGAAGACCTTCACGCTTGATGGCAGCACGGTGTTTCCGACCGAGCAAGTCCGCCGCATCATCGCGGCCGCGCGCGAGGGGAAGTCGCTGCTTGAGCTCACCGTCTATGACGGCTCCGATAACGGTGAAAAGGTTTACAATACGCTCGCCGTCATCGGGAAGCCGATCCCGGGCGACAAGGTGACGACACCCGATCCATCGACCAGCAACGACACGATGAAAACGCTGACGCGCTGGCCGGTCACCGTCAGCTATTATGACCGCGATGCGAAATCCAACAACGGCGAGCAGACGCCGACCTATGCGATGTCGTTCGAGCTTTACGAGAACGGCGTCTCGCGGGCGCTAAAGCTCGACTACAATGACTTCGTCATTGCCGGCACGCTCGACAAGTTCGAAGTCAAGGCGTCGAAGCCCTGCAAGCCGGGCGCGAAGTAGGTAGCTCTTCTTCGTCATTGCGGGGAGCGATAGCGACGGAGCAATCCAGATTCCTGGAGAAGTCTGGATTTCTTCGCGTCGCTTGCAACGACGGAAATACACCTCATCCGCTAGCGCGGCTTCTCCGGACCATCATAGGCGATGCCGCGAATGATCGCGGCATCGCCGAATTTTTTGCGCAGATCGTCCATCGCGCGTTCGGCGTGCGCGGAGCGGCGGTCGAGCATGTCCGTGTCGCCGGCGGCGGAGCCCGAGCGGAGTGCGCTGACGCCGGCACCCATCAGCCGGAAGGCGGTGCCGTCGATTTCCTTCAGCAGCATTTCGCGAACGATACTGAATATCTTGTTCGCCAGTTGCGTCGGCTCGTGGATCGATTGCGAACGGGTGCGTTGGCGGAAGTCGGCTGTCTTCAGCTTCAGCGTGATGGTCGAGCCGGCTAAGCCGCTGTTTTTCAGCCGCGCCGAAACCTTCTCGCACAAACGCCACAGGATTTTTTCCAGCGGCGCGAAGTCGCGTATGTCGGTTTCGAAGGTGGTCTCGCTGGAAATAGTCTTGGCGCCGCGATCCGCCACCACCTTGCGGTCGTCGCTGCCGCGCGCGAGCCGCCACAGTCTTCGCCCCTCCGAGGGAAACTGCCGCATCATCTCGATCTCGTCGGCGCGCTGCAGGTCGCCGACGGTGCGGAAGCCACGTTGGGCGAGGCGTTCCTGGGTCGCGGGGCCGACGCCGAAGATGAAACCGACCGGCTTGTCGGTCAGCAACTCCCGGCCGTCGTCCTGATCGAGTGGCGCAAAGCCGCGCGGCTTGTCGAGGTCGGAGGCGATCTTGGCGAGGAACTTGTTGCAGGACAGCCCGATGGAGACCGTGATGCCGATGTCGCGTTCGATCTTGGTGGCGAAACCCGCCAGCACCTTGGCCGGGATCATGCCGTGCAGACGTTCGGTGCCGCCGAGGTCGAGGAACGCTTCGTCGATCGAGAGCGGCTCCACCAACGGCGTCAGCGCCAGCATCGCCTGGCGCACCTCGCGCCCGACGCGGACATATTTCGCCATGTCGGGGCGGATCACTGTGGCATGAGGGCACAGCGCCAAGGCCTTGAACATCGGCATCGCCGAGCGCACGCCATAGGTCCGCGCGATGTAGCAGGCGGCCGATACCACGCCGCGCTTGCCGCCGCCGATAATCACCGGCTTGTCCACCAGTTCCGGATCGTCGCGCTTCTCGACCGTGGCGTAGAACGCGTCGCAGTCGATGTGGGCGATGGTGAGTTGCCCCAGCGCGCGGTGGCGGACGAGGCGCGGCGAGCCGCAGGCGCGACAGCGCTTCGCGGCGATATCGAGGTCATGCAGGCAGTCGCGACAGAAGCAGCGCGGGGAGGCTCCTTCTGGCGCGGATGCGGTCACGGGATGTCGCGCTCCCACTGCGGGTCGCCGAGCACCTGGCGGGCGGCGGCGATGTTGGTCGGGTCAAGTTCGACGGACTTCGCGAAAGCCTTCACCATGGCGTCATCGCGCAGAATGAAATCCAGCACGGCGGCGAGAAACTGCGGATCGGTAGCAGCAGACCGCAAGGTATCCGGACCTAACCCACTCTCGGCCAGAAACAGCCCCAGCCGCTCGGGCTCCCCGGCAATGAAGGAAAGCGCCTGAATGGCCACGATTTCAGCTATTTGGCGTGGATTTTTGGCACGCTTTGTCATCGATCGTGTTTGCCTTTCCGTAACTTATGGGCTCTATTTTCCGCAATTATGCCAGACTCAGGAATGGCTCGATTCTAGCATTTGCTCTCCGTTTCAGCAGGCGCTTCGGCAAATGTTGGAATCATGGGATCACTAACAAATTATGGGCTCCTGGTGGAGCCTCGGATCGGGCGGCGCTTCGTTGCGAGATGGGAGGGGCGGGATGGCAAAAACCGTCCTGATCGTTGAGGACAACGAGCTGAACATGAAGCTCTTTCGCGACCTGCTGGAGGCCCACGGGTATCAGACCGCGGGCACCAGCAACGGTTACGAGGCGATCGACCTCGTGCGGAAATCCCGCCCGGATCTCATCCTGATGGATATTCAGCTCCCGCAGGTGTCCGGCCTCGAGGTGACGCGCTGGATCAAGGACGATCCGGAGCTGCGAGCGATTCCTGTCGTCGCCGTCACCGCGTTCGCGATGAAGGGTGACGAAGAGCGTATCCGCGAAGGCGGGTGCGAGGCTTATTTGTCGAAGCCGATTTCGGTGGGCAAGTTCATTGAGACGGTCCGCCGGTTTATCGGCTAGGAGATTGCGATGTCCGCGCGTGTTTTGGTCGTCGATGACGTCCCAGCCAATGTGAGATTGCTGGAAGCGCGATTGTCGGCCGAGTACTTCGACGTCGTCACCGCCTGTAACGGCACGCAGGCGCTCGAGGTGGCATCACGCGCTGAATGCGACATCATCCTGCTCGACGTGATGATGCCGGATATGGACGGCTTCGAAGTCTGTCGGCGGCTGAAGTCCAACCCGGCGACGCACTTCATTCCGGTGGTGATGGTCACGGCGCTCGATAGTCCGGCGGATCGCGTGCGCGGCCTTGAAGCGGGCGCCGATGATTTCCTCACCAAGCCGGTGTCGGACGTGGTGTTGATCGCGCGCGTGCGCTCGCTGACCCGTCTCAAGATGATGACCGATGAGTTGCGGATGCGCGCGCTGACCTCGATGGAGATCGGCGTGCAGGCCCCGGAACGCTCCGCGGTTGTAGACAAGGGAATGGGCGGTCGTATCCTGTTGGTGGACGATCGGCCGTCGTCTTACGAACGGCTGGCGCCGGTGCTCGCCGCTGAACATTCCGTCGATGTCGAGCCCAATCCGGCGGAGGCATTGTTTCATGCCGCCGAGGGCAATTACGACCTGCTGATCGTGTCGCTCGGCCTGGAGAATTTCGACGGGCTGCGGCTGTGCAGTCAGGCACGCTCGCTGGAGCGCACGCGACAGGTGCCGATTCTGGCTATCGCCGATGCGGACAACAACGCGCGCCTGCTGCGTGGTCTCGAGATCGGCGTCAACGACTATCTGTTGCGGCCGGTCGACAAGAACGAACTGCTGGCGCGCGCCCGCACGCAAGTCCGCCGTCGCCGCTATACGGATCACCTGCGCGACAACGTGCAGAATTCGATCGAAATGGCGATCACCGACGGGCTGACCGGCCTGCATAACCGCCGCTATATGGAAACCCATCTCGAGACGCTGGCTGAGCAGGCCTCGCTGCGCGGCAAATCGCTGGCGCTGATGATGCTCGACATCGACTTCTTCAAATCGGTCAACGACACCTACGGCCACGATGCCGGCGACGACGTGCTGCGCGAATTCGCCGTGCGGATTCGCAAGTCGATCCGCGGCATCGATCTGGCCTGCCGCTACGGCGGCGAGGAGTTCGTCATCGTGATGCCGGAGACCGACATGCATGTCGCCGGCATGGTCGCCGAGCGTCTGCGGCGGGCAGTGGCGGCGGAACCGTTCGCCATCGACAAGGGCACGCGGCAGATCGACATGACGATTTCGATCGGTCTCGCTGCGCTGGAGCGCAAGGGCGAGCCGATGGCCGACGTCCTCAAGCGTGCTGATCTGGCGCTCTACCGCGCCAAGCACGATGGCCGCAACCGTGTGGTCGCGGCAGCGGCGTAGGAGGCGGGAGGCCGCTCCCTTGTCATGGCCGGGCTCGTCCCGGCCATCTACGTTCTTTGCTTTGCTCTCGTTAAGACGTGGATCGCCGGAACAAATCCGGTCCTGACGGGAGACGATGCTTCGCTTTGCTCGCAATGACGGTGAGCACCCAGGCACATTGCCAAAATGACAAACGGGGCCGCGAGGGCCCCGTTAAAACTCAATCTAAGTAACTCGAACCAAATATCTGAAAAGATTACTTGATCTTGGCTTCCTTAAACTCGACGTGCTTGCGCGCGACGGGATCGTACTTCTTCTTGACCATCTTGTCGGTCATGGTCCGCGAGTTCTTCTTCGCGACGTAATAGAAGCCGGTGTCGGCGGTGGAAACCAGCTTGACCTTGATGGTGACCGCTTTGGCCATGGGTAAACCTCGAAATGTCAGGAATCGGCAGCCGACCGGCGAGCGCCAATCCGCGTTTGGCCGGCAAACTAGCCGTGAATGGCCCAAAGTCAAGGTTTGCGCAGTCAAAAACCTGCGGGAACCAAGGTCGAAATAGCCGGTGGCGAGGCCGGTGTCAGGCCGGCAACAGGTCCATTTGCATCTTGCCGCCGTAGAAATGGAAGAACGGCAGCGGGGCATCATGACGTAGCGGTCCGGTGGCGAGGCGCCTGTCCAGCTGGTGAAGGACCCGCGTGGTCATCGGATGAAGATCCGCGAGCGAATCGGAACCGATTTCCAGCCAAACCAGTTCGACCAGTTCGGCGTCGGCATGAATCACGCCTTCGACGCGATGGGCGATGCTCGAGGCATCCGCGGTGAAGAACCGTGTATCGAAACGGCGTACGCGACCGGGCGGCGTAATGGCGCGGGCGATCAGGAACAGGCCGGACGGGTCCGGCAGCA
The DNA here is from genome assembly GCA_017305535.1 of Hyphomicrobiales bacterium. Taxonomy (GTDB): domain Bacteria; phylum Pseudomonadota; class Alphaproteobacteria; order Rhizobiales; family Xanthobacteraceae; genus 62-47. Next base: position 101,436 of record JAFKKN010000005.1, read on the forward strand.
GCCCGGCGTCGGCGAACGGCTGCCACACGCCATGGAGTTTGTGCGAGCTGCCGTTGTCGGACTTGCAGCCGAGGCACAGCCCGGTTTCCTCGCACGCCTCGCGAATGGCGGCGATCGCCAGCGAGCGCGCCCGCGACGGCTCGGTCTTCGGGCTGCCCTTCAGCAGGTTGGCTTCGAGCTCTTTCGGGATCGGCGCGGCTACCGGCACGCGATTGTCGGTCTTGTCGACGCTGCCGCCCGGGAACACGAACTTGCCGGGCATGAACACCACGTTGTCATGGCGTTTGCCGACCAGCACCTTGGGCTTGGCGTGGCTGCGGTCGATCAGGATCAATGTCGCTGCGTCGCGCGGCCGCCGATAGGGATGGTGATCGGCCTCTTTTTCTTCTTTCACAGTCGTGGTCGTCGTATCTGTCATCTGGCTTCCGGTGCGATGGTGCCGCCCGCCTTGTCGCGGATCGGCGTGTCAGTGGAATCGGAATCGTCGAAGCCGTGCATGCGCAAGGCCCATTGCAAGCCCACCACCGCGCCTTTGACCGGCTGCAACAGCAACAACGCGGAGATCAAAGTGAGCGGCAGATAGATCGCCAGTTGCAGCGCCACCGGCGGCGCGAAATTGGTTTCGATGGAGAGCGCAATCGGCACCACGATGTGGCCGACGATCACGATCACCAGATAGGCCGGGAGGTCATCGGCCCGGTGATGGAACAACGCCTCGCCGCAGGCGGGGCAGGTGTCGTTGACCTTGAGGAAGGCGCGGAACAATTTGCCTTCGCCGCAGTTCGGACATCGGCAGCGCAGGCCACGTTTCATCGCCAGCCAGACATCGCGCTCGGGCGGCGAGGCGGCCTTCTGAGTCCAGGTCGAGATGGCGGGTGTTTTCACGATCTTGCCTTACTTCTTGCCCTTGCCCGATTTGCCCTTGCTCTTGATAGGCTTCCCTGGTTTTTTTGCAAACTTGCGCCCGGGCTTTTTTGCCTTGCGTTCGGCCTTGATCTTCCCGCGTGCCCTGCGAACTTCGTGAGAGCGGTCGGCATCGCGTGTCCGCTTGCGCCCGCGTGGCGCTTCGTGTGCTTCCGACAGCAATTCGAACCGCAGCGCACCGGCAACCGGGGCTGCTTCTACCAGACGAACCTCGACCACGTCCCCCAGCCGATGCATGGCACCGCTGCGTGTGCCGACCAGCGCGTGGCGGGCCTCGTCGTACTGGAAGTATTCGGTGCCGAGCGTGCGGATCGGGATCAGGCCGTCGGCGCCGGTTTCGCTGAGTTTCACGAACAGGCCCGCGCGGGTGACGCCGGAAATGCGGCCCTGGAACACCGCGCCGATGCGATCCGCGAGATGATGGGCGATCAGCCGGTCGACGGTCTCGCGCTCGGCCTTCATCGCGCGGCGTTCGGTGGCTGAAATCTGCGCGGCGACTTCGCTGAGCGTCTCGATGGTTTCGGTTTCGGGTAAGGCGCCGGCGCCGAGCCCCAGTGCGCGGATGATGGCGCGATGCACGACCAGGTCCGCATAACGGCGGATCGGCGAGGTGAAGTGCGCGTAGCGACGCAGGTTCAAGCCGAAGTGGCCGTAGTTCTCGGCGGCGTATTCCGCCTGTGCCTGCGAGCGCAACACCACCTCGTTGACCATGTGCTCGGAGTCATGGCCTTTGATCTTGGTCAGCACGCGATTGAACACCGAAGGCCGCAACGCGCCGCTCTTGGCGAAGGGGATATCGAGCGTCTTCAAAAATTCCTGAAGGTTGTGCACCTTCTCCACCGTCGGCTCATCGTGCACGCGGTAGATCAGCGGCAGACCCTTCTTCTCCAGCGTCTCGGCGGCGGCGACGTTGGCGAGGATCATGAACTCCTCGATCAATTTGTGTGCGTCGAGGCGTTCCGGCGTCACCACCCGATCCACCGTGCCGTCCGGCTTGAGGACGATCTTGCGTTCCGGCAGATCGAGGTCAAGCGGCTCGCGTTCGTCGCGCGCGCGCTTCACCAGCGCATAAGCCGCGTAGAGCGGCTTGAGGATCGGCTCCAGCAACGGACCGGTTAAGTCGTCGGGATGACCGTCGATGGCGGTCTGCACCTGCGCGTAGTTGAGCTTCGCGGCCGAGCGCATCAGCACGCGATGGAATGTGTGCGAACGCTTGCGGCCATCCGGCGCGATTACCAGACGCACGGCGAGCGCGCCGCGTGCTTCGCCCGGCCGCAGCGAACACAGGTCGTTGGAGATGCGCTCCGGCAGCATCGGCACGACGCGATCGGGGAAGTAGACCGAGTTGCCACGTAACAGCGCGTCGCGATCGAGCGCCGATCCCGGCTGCACGTAGAACGCGACATCAGCGATGGCGACGTGAACGATATAACCGCCCTTGTTGGCGGGATCGTCGTCCGGCATCGCGTGCACGGCGTCGTCGTGATCCTTGGCGTCCGGCGGATCGATGGTGACGAGCGGAATATCGCGCCAGTCCTCGCGGCCTTGCAATGTCGCGGGCGCAGCCGCTTCGGCTTCCTTCAGCGCGGCGGGCGAAAACGATTGCGGAATATCGTGGGCGTGAATCGCGATCAGGCTGATGGCCTTCTCGGTTGCCAGCGAGCCGAGCCGTTCCTTCACGCGCCCCGACGCGAGGCCGAAACCACGCGAGCGGACCAGATCGACGCTGACGAGATCGCCGTCCTTCGCATCGGCACTGTCGGCCTTGGCGATGTTGAGTTCGCGACCGGCCTGCTTCTTGTCCACCGGTACTAGCCGCCCACCGCCGCCGGGCAGGGCGCGGAAGATGCCGAGCACGCGCGACTTGGCGTGGTCGATGATCTTGATGACACGACCGATGTAAGCGTGGGCTTCATCGTTGCTGTCGGGCTCGACGCGCAGCAGCGCGCGGTCGCCGATGCCGGCAGCGGTGCCGGGCTTGGGATAACGCGGCAGGCGGATGCGAATTTTTGGCGCGGCGCCTTGTGTTTCCGCGTCCCATTCCGCCGGTGCCGCCAGCAATTCGCCGTCGCTGTCGCGGCCGGTGACGTCGGCGAGCAGAGTAGGCGGCAGCACGGCAGCTTCATGCAACTTGCGTCCACGTTTGGCCAGCACGCCTTCGTCGGCGAGAGTGCGCAAGATCTGCTTCAGTTCGACGCGGTCGGCATTCTTCAATCCGAACGCGCGCGCGATCTCGCGCGTGCCGACTTCGCTTTTCGACCCGCGCACGAATGCGATGATCGCGTCGCGGTCGGGAAATCGGCTATCGCGCTGCTTGCTCAATGGGACCCGCTGTTACCTGCCAGCTTTGCCGGCACTTTTCTTCGCGGCTGCTTTCGATGCCTTGGCAGGGGCGGTTTTCGCTGCCGTCTTTACCGGCGCGCGCGCCTTGCTCGCGGCTTTCTTCGCTGCGGGCTTTTTGGCGGCCGCCTTTTTGGCAACGGCCTTCTTCGCTGGTGCATCCGAGCTGTCGGTGGATTTGGCGGCAGGCTTTTTCGCTGCCTTCTTCGCCGCAGGCCGTTTCGCCTTGCCGCCGCCCTTGGCTGCGCGCTCGTCGATCAGCGCGATCGCTTCCTCAAGCGTGATCGAATCCTGCGTCTTGTCGCTCGGAATGGTGGCGTTGACGCCGCCCGCCGTGACGTAAGCGCCGTAGCGTCCACTCTTCACCGCGACCGCACCCAGAGACGGATGATCGCCGAGCGGTTTGCCCGGATCGGAGCCGAAGCGCCGCCGGCCGGGGCCCTTGGCAATCTTCTCCGCGATCAAGGTCACCGCGCGGTTGAGGCCGATGTTGAAAACGTCGTCGCCGGCCTCGAGGCTGGCGTAGGTCTTTAAGTGTTGCACGTAAGGCCCGAAGCGGCCGATGCCGGCCTTGATCGGCTCGCCATCTTCCGGATGCCGGCCGACTTCGCGAGGCAGCGACAACAGCTTCACCGCGAGCTCGAACTCCATGTCGTTCGGTGAGGTGCCTTTCGGAATGCCGGCGCGTTTCGGCTTCTCACCTTCCTCGTAGTCCTTCGCTTCGCCTAACTGGATGTAAGGCCCGAAGCGTCCCGACTTCACCGCGACGTCGAGGCCGCTTTCCGGATCCTTGCCGAGAATGCGGTCGCCTCCGGCATCGCCATCGGCCGCGAGCGGTCGCGTGTACCGGCACTCCGGATAGTTGGTGCAGCCGACGAAGGCGCCGAACTTGCCAGCCTTCAGATTCAGCCGGCCGGTGCCGCAGGTCGGGCACTGGCGCGGATCGCCGCCGTCCTCGCGCGGCGGATAGATGTGCGGCCCGAGCATCTCGTCGAGCGCGTCGAGCACCTCGGCGACGCGCAGGTCCTTGATGTCGTCGACCGCGCCGGTGAAGCCGGCCCAGAACGCTTTCAGCACGTCCTGCCACGACACTTCGTTATTGGAGATGCGGTCGAGATCTTCTTCCAGTTCGGCGGTGAAGTCGTATTCGACGTAGCGCGAGAAATACTTCTTCAGGAACGCGACGACGACGCGGCCCTTGTCCTCGCCGTGCAGCCGCTTCTTGTCGAGCCGCACATAGCCGCGATCGCGCAGCACTTGCAGGATCGATGCGTAGGTCGAAGGACGGCCGATACCGAGTTCTTCCATGCGCTTCACGAGCGACGCTTCCGAGAAGCGCGGCGGCGGCTCGGTGAAGTGCTGGGTGACGGCGAGCGCCTGACGCTTGAGCGCTTCGCCGTCGCTCATCGCGGGGAGGCGATTGCTGTCTTCATCGTCCGGATCGTCGTCGCGGCCTTCCTGATAGAGCTTCAGGAAGCCGTCGAACTTGATCACCTGACCGCTGGCGCGCAGGTCGAGCGTGCGCGCGCCGGCCTTGGCGACAATGTCGACGGTGGTGCGTTCGAGTTCGGCGGACTCCATCTGGCTCGCGACGGTGCGAATCCAGATCAACTCGTAGAGCCGCGCCTGATCGTTATCGAGGCTGCGGCGTAAGTCGGCGGGGCGGCGCGATATATCGGTCGGGCGAATGGCTTCGTGCGCTTCCTGCGCGTTCTTGGCCTTGGTCTGATACTGGCGCGGCGCGTCCGGCACGTAATCCTTGCCGTAGTCCTCGCCGATCACCTTGCGTGCTTGCGTAATGGCGGAGCCATCGATCTGCACGCCGTCGGTACGCATATAGGTGATGAGGCCGGTGGTCTCGCCGCCGATGTTGATGCCTTCGTAAAGCCGCTGCGCGATGCGCATGGTGTGCGCCGGTGCGAAGCCGAGCTTGCGGCTGGCTTCCTGCTGCAACGTCGAGGTGGTGAAGGGCGCATAGGGATTGCGTCGCGCCGGCTTCGCCTCGACGCTGCCGACGGTGAAGGTCGCCGCCTCAATGGCGCGCTTGAAATCCTCGGCTTCCGCGCCGCTGCCAATATCGAGCCGCGCCAGTTTCTTGCCGTCGGCGCCGACCAGACGCGCCTCGAACGCGTCGCCGCGCGGCGTCGTCAGGGTGGCGACCAGCGACCAGTATTCGCGCGCCACGAAGCTCTCGATTTCCTGCTCGCGGTCGCAGACCAGCCGCAGCGCGACGGACTGCACGCGTCCGGCCGAGCGCGCGCCCGGCAGCTTGCGCCAGAGGACCGGGGAGAGGGTGAAGCCGACCAGATAGTCCAGCGCGCGGCGCGCCATGTAGGCGTCGACCAGAGCGCCGTCGATCTGGCGCGGGTGCTTCATGGCGTCGGTGACGGCCTGCTTGGTGATGGCGTTGAACACCACGCGCTCGATCGGCTGGTCCTTCAGCGCGCGCTTCTGCTTCAGCACCTCCAGCACGTGCCAGGAAATCGCCTCGCCCTCGCGATCAGGGTCGGTGGCGAGAATGAGCTTGTCCGCGCCCTTCACCGAGCGGGCGATGTCGTTCAGGCGGCTGGAGGCCTTGGGATCGATCTCCCAGATCATCTTGAAGTTGGCGTCCGGATCGACCGACCCGTTCTTGGCCGGGAGGTCGCGGATATGGCCGAACGAGGCGACCACTTCGTAGCCGCCGCCCAAATACTTATTGATCGTCTTGGCCTTCGCAGGCGACTCGACAATGACGATATTCATGTTTTTCCAGATACTTAGGGAAGAAAAGGTGCGGGCTTCGCGAGAGTCGCGGCGGCCTGCTTCGCCCGGAACATGGGTCCAGACCCCTCAACTGTCAAATCGCGATACCCAATTATCTCGAGTTCATTCAACCATTCCGATTATGTATATCTTTTAAAGCTACCATTGGTTGTATATATTTCGATTTGAAACGGACTTGATTCCCATCTCGGCGGCAAGTGGCGGCGAGGATCAATGGCGCGGGAACGGCGGAGCATTCCCATCGAAGCGGACGAACCGGCTGGCGACGGTGGCCCCGACGAGGCCGCCCGCTTCATCGCCGGCGCGGTCTCCGAATTAGCGCTGATGGCGCGTGTGCACCGGCTGAACATGCTGGCTCACGTGCTCGATATGGCTCAGATGGAGGCGGACGAACTGGTCCGGGCGCATGCGACGCGCAATTCGCCCCGAATAGACCGCTAAGACACCGCTAGCGAGATCAGCCCGCCGCCGTGGCGCTCCAGCCGTCCCGCCAATTCGAGTTCGAGCAGGACGGTGCGGACAGTGGCAGGCGAGGTGTCGGCCATGCGGATCAGGTCATCGAGGCCGATCGGGCTCGGCCCGAGCAACTCCACGATCCGCGCGCGTTCGCTGGCCGCGGGTTCGGAAACCATCGGCTGCGTATCGTCGGATTCCGCGATGGGCAGTTCGACCGGCCGCCCCATGATCGGGCGCACCGCCGCGATCACGTCCGCCGCCTCGGTGATCAGCGCCGCGCCCTGCTTGATAAGATGATTGGTGCCGGCGGCGCGTGGATCGAGCGGCGAGCCGGGCACGGCGAACACCTCGCGGCCCTGTTCGGCGGCGATTCGCGCAGTGATCAGCGAGCCCGAGCGATGCGCGGCCTCGATCACCACAACGCCCAGCGCGACGCCCGAGATCAGCCGATTGCGCCGGGGAAAGTCCCGCGCACGCGGCGCGTGACCGAGCGGCATTTCCGAGATCGCGGCACCGGATGAAAGGATGTCTTCTAGTAAAGGCTCATGTTCGGGCGGGTAGATGCGGTCGTGGCCGCCGGCCAGCACCGCGACGGTGCCGGCCTGAAGACTGGTGCGATGCGCCGCCTGATCAATGCCGCGCGCCAGACCGGAGGCGACGATGAATCCGGCATCGCCGAGATCGCGCGCCAGCAGTTGCGTGAACTTGAGGCCGGCGCCGGATGCGTTGCGTGAGCCGACGATGGCGATCATCGGTTTGGCAAGGGCTGATGATTGACCGCGGATGCCAAGCAGCGGCGGCGCATCGTCGATCGAAGCCAGCCGGGACGGATAGCCGGCCTCGCCGGGTGCGACCATCACAATGCCGATGCTTTGCCCGCGCTTCAGTTCGCTCGCCGCCTCTGCCGCCGTGCAGATACGGCCCGGGCGGGCCGCGCCGCCGCGACGAGCAAGATCCGGCAGCCGGTCGAGCGCGACTTCGGCGCTCCCGAAGTGATTGATCAGCGAGCGGAAGGTGCGGGGGCCGACATTGTCGCTGCGGATCAACCGTAGCCAGGCGATCCGCTGACGCTCGGTCAGCCGTGTCACGTCGCTCGATGGTGAAGCCAAGTCCATGTTGCCCGCGCTCCCGGCGGACAGCATCGCGCAACTCGCGAAGTCTCACAACTATGAGATGTAGTTCTATGAATTGCTCAACGGCGGTCCGCCGTTGTGGCCGGCCATTGTGCTCTCGCCGGCCTTCGCGCCGATCTTGCCTTCGGTGCCGGCAAGTAGACGCTGGATGTTGCCGCGATGCATGATCCACAGGAGCACCGACAGGATCGCGAACAGCAGCGCCAGTGCCGAATGCCCGTCGAGCCATAACGCCGGCGGCGTCAGCACGCTGGCGATCAGCGCGGCGGCGGAGGAATAGCGTGTGAACCACGCCACCACGAGCCAGACGCCGCAGAAGGCGAGCGCCGCCGGCCAGTACAGGCCGAGCAGCACGCCGATATAAGTCGCTACCCCTTTGCCGCCCTTGAAGCCCAGCCACACCGGAAACAGGTGGCCGAGAAATGCGCCGAGCGCCGCCAGCATCGCGGCTTCGGGACCGCCGAAGCGGCCGGCGATAATGACGGCTGCGGTACCCTTCAGCATGTCGCCAAGCAGCGTCGCCGCGGCGAGCCCCTTGCGTCCGGTGCGCAGCACGTTGGTGGCACCGATGTTGCCGGAGCCGACGGAACGCAGATCCTGCGTGCCGGCAAGCCGCGTCAGAATCATTCCGAACGGAATCGAGCCGAACAGATAACCGACGACAAGGGCGAGGCAGGCCACACCGAGGGAGGATGTCAGCATGGGCGCTCCATTCGGTCCGGTAAGGGTTGGTTAACCATACTTTATCACCATCGCACTAGACCAGAGGAGGACATCATGCACCTTATTCGCAACCGCCTGAAGGTCGTCTGCTTCGGCATTTACTTGACGGCGATCTTTGCGGGCACTTCGATAGAGACCGTGGCGAGATTGCTCGGGCAGTGAGCTGCCGCCATTATGCCTTGCGGCCGGTGTCTTACGCTCGCCGGTAGACGCTTCGGCCGCCGACAACGGTTTGCCGCACTCGGCCGGTGAAGCGGGCTTCGTCGAACGGCGTATTCTTGCACTGCGATTTGAGATCGGCCGGGTCCAGCACCCAGGGTTCATCGGGGTCGATCACGATCACATCGGCCGGCGCGCCGCCGCGCAAGGTGCCGCCGGGCAGCTTCAGCAGTTCGGCGGGCCGCGTCGACATCGCGCGGATCAACGTCGTGATCTTGATCTCGTCGTTGTGAACCAGACGCAGTCCGGCGGACAGCATGGTCTCGAGGCCGATGGCACCAACGGCGGCTTCCGCGAACGGTAGCCGCTTGGTTTCGACATCCTGCGGATTGTGATCCGACATCGCCACATCGACCAGCCCCGATGCGACCGCCGCGACAAGTGCGGTGCGGTCGTCCTCGGTGCGCAGCGGCGGCGAGGTTTTCAGGAAGGTGCGGTAGGGGCCGATATCGTTCTCGTTCAGTGCGAGATGATTGATCGAGGCCGATGCGCTCACACGAAGCCCTGCGTCTTTCGCGCGCTGGAGAATCTCGAGCGACTCCCGGCAGGTGACCGACGCCGCGTGATAGCGTCCGCCGGTCAATGCGACGAGGCGAATGTCGCGCTCCAGCACCATCGCCTCGGCGGCCGCGGGCACGCCGATCAGGCCGAGCCGGGTCGAGAACTCACCCTCGTTCATCACGCCTTCGCCGACGAGGTTCGGGTCCTCGGTGTAATGCACGATCAGCGCGTCGAAATCACGCGCGTAGGTGAGGGCGCGGCGCATCACCTGTGCATTCATCACGCTGTGCGCGCCGTCGGTGAAGGCCACCGCGCCGGCCGCTTTCAGCAAACCGAATTCGGTCATCACCTGACCGGCCATGCCCTTGGTCAGCGCCGCCATCGGATGGATGTTGACGATGGCGGTGTCACGCGCGCGGCGCAGCACGAAATCCACCGTCGCGGAATTGTCGATCACCGGCGAGGTGTCGGGCTGGCAGATGATGGTGGTGATGCCGCCGGCTGCTGCCGCCTCGCTCGCCGAAGCAAACGTCTCGCGATAGCTGGCGCCGGGCTCGCCGACGAAAGCGCGCATGTCGACGAGGCCGGGCGCGACGATGCATCCCGTGCAATCGATGACCTCGGCGCCATCCGGAGCGCCCGACGCGGCAATGCCTTGCCTCGCGTCGCGGATCACGCCGTCGCTGATCAAGAGATCGCCGCGCATATCCAGATCGCGCGACGGATCGATCACGCGGGCGTTGGTGAGCAGCAGCGGGCGGGAGGTGTTTTGATTGTGGGGCATGGCGTCACGCATTCGGCAGGTTGCGCGCCAGCGCTTCGAGCACGGCCATGCGCACGGCGACACCCATCTCGACCTGTTCGCGGATCAGCGACTGCGCGCCGTCCGCAACCAGCGAGTCGATCTCGACGCCGCGATTCATCGGACCCGGATGCATCACCAGAGCGTCGGGTTTGGCATAGGCCAGCTTCTTCTGGTCGAGACCGAAGAAGCGGAAATATTCGCCGCTGGAGGGCACGAACGATCCGTTCATGCGCTCGCGTTGCAGCCGCAGCATCATGACGATGTCCGCGCCGTGCAAGCCTTCTTCCATGTTGCGCGCGACTTCCACGCCCATCCGTTCGATGCCCACCGGCAATAGCGTCGACGGCGCCACCACGCGCACCCGCGCGCCCATGGTGTTTAGCAGGATGATATTGGAGCGCGCGACGCGCGAATGCATCACGTCGCCGCAGATCGCAACCAGCAGCCCCTCGAGGCGGCCCTTGTTGCGGCGGATGGTCAGTGCGTCGAGCAGTGCTTGCGTCGGGTGCTCGTGGGTGCCGTCGCCGGCATTCACCACCGAGCCGTCGACCTTGCGTGCCAGAAGCTCCACCGCGCCGGAGGCGTTGTGGCGCACCACCAGAATATCCGGATGCATGGCGTTGAGCGTGACGGCGGTGTCCATCAGCGTCTCGCCCTTGCGCATCGAGGACGACGCCACCGACATGTTCATGACGTCGGCCCCTAACCGCTTGCCGGCGATCTCGAATGACGATTGCGTTCGGGTCGAGGCCTCGAAGAACAAGTTGACCTGGGTGCGGCCGCGCAGGCTGGTGCGCTTCTTGTCGACCTGGCGATTGAGTTCGACATATTCCTCGGCGAGATCGAGCAGGCCGGTGATGTCGAATGCGGAAAGGCCCTCGATCCCCAGCAGATGCCGGTGGTTGAGGACAAAACTGGATTTTGCGGCGGGGGTCATTAAAGCAAGAGCTATAGGCATTGCCGCATGGGGGGGCAAGGCCGTTTTCGCCTCCGCCGGGTTATCCCCCAGAACCGTGCGGGCCGGGTGAATCCGCCGCGTTTTCGGGCCGGTGCGGGCCCGGTACATTGGCCGGAACCGATGGTTGGGCGAGAGATGTTCGGGATGACATATCGGCTTGCGTGGCGGTTCGCGGTTTTCGCCGTGATGGGACTGGCCGGGCTTCCGGGCGGCATGGCCATGGCGCAGCGGCTTCCGGGCGATTTCGTCTATCTGCGCGATCTCGATTCGAGCATCGTTCAGGACATGCGTTACGCGACCGCCAACAATTTCGTCGGCCGCGTGCTTGCCAGCTACGAGGCGGGGGAATGCATCGTTACCCGCAAGGTCGGCCTCGCGCTGAAACAGGTGCAGCAGGATTTGAAGCCGCGCGGCCTCTCGCTGAAAGTCTACGACTGCTATCGTCCGCAGCGCGCGGTGGACGACATGTATGCCTGGGCGCAGGACGGCAACGAGACCGCCGCGCAGCATCGCTACAATCCGAAGATGCGCAAGGCGGATCTGTTTCGTCTGGGCTACATCGCGCGGCGCTCCGGTCATTCCACCGGCAACGCGGTGGACCTGACGCTGGTGCAATTTCCGCTTAAGAGCGTGCCGCCGTTCGATCCGCGCGCCGATTATGGCGACTGCACTGCGGAGGTCTCACGTCGCGCGCCGGACAGCAGCGTCGACATGGGCACCGGCTACGATTGCTCCGATGAGCGCGCCCACACCGCGTCATCCGCGACCACGCCGCAGCAGCGGCGCTGGCGTGAGGTACTGGTGGCGGCGATGGCGCGCCATGGCTTCATCAATTATCGCCTCGAGTGGTGGCACTTCTCGCTGCCGGGCATCGGTCGCGAGGCTTACGATTTCCCGATCGTGCAGCGCTGACAAGGCGCTGTTTTCGTTTCTCTCCCTGGTTTCGATGCCGCTGTCGCCCGGCCGGTTCCGGAAAAAGTTATGTTGCGGCGTTTTTCCGCACCTTGCGCCGTCGGCGAAATCAGCGGATGTCTAATCCCCAGCGATGCGCTCAAAGTTCGAATCCGGGAGTTTGTCATGTCGTCCGCCGCCTCCGCCCGAACCGATGTGTTCAACCAGTCGCCGCCGTTCGAGGACGTCAATCTGTTCGCGCAGGATCGTCCATTGCTGGAGGCGCTCGCGGCGAACGGCGGCGCGGATGCGGCGAGCGAACTGACCGAATTCGGCAAGCATTGGGGCTCGGCGGCGATGATCGAACGCGGTCGTCTCGCCAACGAGAACTCGCCGAAGCTGAAAACGTTCGATGCGCGCGGCTTCCGTCGCGATCAGGTGGAGTTTCATCCGGCCTATCACGAATTAATGGCGCACAGCGCTCACGCCGGAATCCATAACTCGACATGGACCGCGAAAGGCGAGGCGGCCGGTGGCGCATCCGAAGTGGTGCGTGGCGCGCGGCTCTTCATCGTCGCGCAGGTGGAGTCCGGGCACCTGTGCCCGATCACCATGACGCGCGCCGCGGTCGGCGCGCTCGGCGTCGATCCCGCGCTCAAGGCCAAGGTGATGCCGGTGCTGGGCACCCGCAGTTACGATCCGGCGTTCGCGCCGTGGTGGACCAAGCGCGGCATGACCATGGGCATGGGCATGACGGAGCGGCAGGGCGGCACCGACGTGCGCGCCAATATCACCCGCGCGGTGCCGGACGGCGATGCCTATCGCATCACCGGCCACAAGTGGTTCATGTCGGCGCCGATGTGCGATGCCTTCCTGGTGCTGGCGCAGGCGGAAGGCGGGCTGACTTGCTTCTTCATGCCGCGCTTCGCGCCGGACGGCTCGATCAACGGCATTCGCTTCCAGCGCCTCAAGGACAAGCTCGGCAATCGCTCCAATGCATCGTCGGAAGTCGAGTTTGACAACGCCTATGCGTTGCGGCTCGGCGAGGAGGGGCGCGGCGTCCGCACCATCATCGAAATGGTGTCGCTGACGCGGCAGGACTGCGCGCTGTCGTCGGCCGGTTTGATGCGCTCGGGACTGGCGCACGCCATCAACCACACCCGTCATCGTAGTGTGTTCCAGAAGCATCTCGCCGATCAGCCGCTGATGCAGAGCGTACTCGCCGACATGGCGCTGCATGTCGAGGCGACGACCGCGCTGGTGATGCGGCTGTGCCGTGCCTTCGATCGCGCGCCCCTCGACCCGGTCGAGGCCGCTTATATGCGGCTGCTGACCCCGGTGGTGAAATACTGGACCTGCAAAAGCGCGCCCGGTTTCCTCTATGAGGCGATGGAGTGCCTTGGCGGCAACGGTTACATTGAGGAGGGCATTCTGGCGCGGCACTATCGCGAGTCCCCGGTCAATGCCATTTGGGAAGGCTCCGGCAACGTGATGTGTCTCGACGTGCTGCGCGCGCTGTCACGGGAGGCCGAGGGCGCCGAGGTGGTGATGACGCATCTCGCCGCGCAAGCCGGCGACCTGCCGGGCGCGAAGGAGACGCTGGGCTTCGTCGCCAAGGCGTTCCGTCGTCCGGATATCGAGCGGCTGGCGCGGGTCGCGGTGGAGCGGCTGGCGCTGCTCGCGGCGGCGGCGGCGTTGCAGGAAGTATCGCCCGCGAGCGCCGAGCTGTTCGCCGCGACGCGTCTTGGCGCGGCGCATGGTAACCTCTACGGCGCCGCCGATCTCAGCGCCGATGCCTGCCGCCGTCTGCTGGACCGTGCGCTGGCGTAAGTAAAAGAGAGCGGTGGTGTTCTTCTCTCTTCTTGTCATGCCCGGGCTTGTCCCGGGCATCCACGTTTTTCTTATGAGGGTGCTCTTAAGACGGGGATGGCCGGGACATAGGCGAGCAAAGCGACGCCGTTCTTCGAACGGCTATGCCCGGCCGTGACGGCGATGTCCGGTGGCGCCGACGTCATTCTCCCCTCACACGTTCCGACCATGGTTTGGTAATCATTCGTCACCACATTGGTCCGATGAGCACCCTCGAGACCAATGCACTTCCGCCGCCACCGCGTCCGCCCAAGCCGCCCCGAGGGGTGTGGAAATTCGTCGGCACCAGTCTGTGGGGCCTGTTCATTTTCGCCGCGATGTTTCTCGGCCAGGCCACGATCGTCGTCTATCTGCTGTGGCAACACGGCGGTGGTCTCGATAGCGCGGTGATCCGCACGGTGGCCGGCAGCGGCACGGCGATCTCGCTATCAATCATCATGGGACTGCCGGCCGTAACGCTGGCGATCTGGATTGCGACGCGTCTTGCCGGCGCGCGGTTCGGCGACTATCTCGGATTGCGTTTGCCGACCTGGGGCCAGTTTTTCGTCGGTCTCCTGTCCTTGATCGCGCTGGTCGGCGCGTGGGATCTGCTATCCAAGGCGATCGGGCGCGAAGTCACAGCAGCCTTCATGGTCGATGTGTTGAAATCGGCCGAGGCCGACAATGTACTATGGCTGCTGCTGATCGCGTTTTGCGTCGCCGCGCCGCTCACCGAAGAGTTTTTCGCACGCGGCTTTCTTTATCGCGGCTGGTCGGAGTCGTTCCTGCGGCCGCTCGGCGCCATCGCGCTGTCGTCGCTGGTGTGGACCGCGATGCACCTGCAATACGACTGGTTCTTCTTCGGTGAAATCCTGACTATCGGCCTGTTGTTCGGTTATCTGCGTTACCATACCGGCTCGACATGGCTGACCATCGTGCTGCACGGCCTCAACAATCTCGCCGCGACCCTTCAGACGATGTGGCTGGCGACGCACCCGTAAGCGGCAATCATCCGGCGAGCGCGATGAACAGCGGCATTGTGAAGGCCGCCACCACTGTTTGCAGCACGAGGATCTGCGCCAGCAGAGGCGCGTCGCCGCCCATCTGCCGCGCCAACACGTAGGCGTTCGACGCGCTCGGCACCGAGGCGCAGCAGGCAACCACCACGAGGTTCGGGCCCGACAGTCCGAAACTCCAGCCGAGCGTGATGGCGATGATCGGCATCAGGATGAGTTTGAGCACCACCGTCAACGCGGCCACCGCGTTGGGGCGCTTCAGGCCGTCGAGTTGCAGGCCGGCGCCGACCACCAGCAGTCCGATGGCCAGCGACGAATGCCCGAGCGATCCGGCGAATTCGTAGAGTGGTTTCGGAATCGGGAGTTTGCTGACGTTGATGGCGATGCCGATCAGGCAGCCCCAGATGAACGGGTTCTTCGCGATCGCGAGTCCCGTCACGCGCCACGAGGCTTTTTGCGGCGAGGCGAAGTGCGCCAGCACCGATACGCACATCACATTGAGGACTGGG
Organism: Hyphomicrobiales bacterium; assembly: GCA_017305535.1. Classification (GTDB taxonomy): domain Bacteria; phylum Pseudomonadota; class Alphaproteobacteria; order Rhizobiales; family Xanthobacteraceae; genus 62-47. The sequence continues at coordinate 116,525 of JAFKKN010000005.1, forward strand.
ATCATCGCCACCATGGCGACGGAGGCCACCGCGAGGCCAAGGTCGCCGAGCATGTTGCCGACGACGGAGAGCGCCACGAAGGTCTGCCAGCGCACCGCGCCCTGAAAGAGTGAAGTGAACGACGGGCCGCCCAGCGCCAGCGTGCGCACCAGCAGCGGGCGCAGCGCGAGGCACAGCGCGCCCATGATCAGAACTGACAGCAGCATCGCGCCGCCGACACCGGCGATCGGCACCGATGCGAGATTCGCGCGGCCGAGTGTTTCGATCAGCAGCGCGGGAAAAAGCACGTAGTAGACCAACTGTTCCAGCCCGACCCAATAGTCGTCCTTCGGCAGCAGGATGCGCCGCAGCGCATAACCGAGCACGATCAGCAGGAACACCGGGATCAGTGAGGCGATCACCGTCAGCATCGGCGCGCAGCCCTCAGCGATTGAGCGTGGCGAGGCGGTCGAGGGCGCCTTGCAGGATGAAGATCGCGGCGTGTTCGTCGATCACTTTGGCACGCTTGGCCCTGCTGGCATCGAGCGCGATCAGCTCGCGCTCCACCGCCGTCGTGGACAGCCGTTCGTCCCACAGTCCGATGGCGAGATCGGTGAGGCGTGAGAAATTGCGCGCGAAGGCGCGGGTTGATTGCGCACGCGGGCCTTCGCTGCCGTCCATGTTGATCGGCAGGCCGAGCACGAAACCGACGGCATTGCGCGCTTGTGCCAGCGCGAGCAGTCGCGCCGCGTCGGCGGTGAAGGCGGTGCGTTTCACCGTTTCGACGCCGGTGGCAAGCCGGCGGTCGGGATCGGACACCGAGACGCCAATGGTCTTGGTGCCGAGGTCGAGGCCGATCAGCGCACCGCGCGCGGGCCAGTGGGTGGCGGCTTCGGTCAGGGGCAGGACAGGAGCGGTCATGGCTCCGCATAACACGGCGGCAGCGACCGCGTCATGGTCGAAGAGGCTGATCTCCAGTCCAAGGTCGCATGGTCGAGGCCGTGACAATGCTGCTGCAAAGTGGAATACAAAGCGCATCAATTGAGGATATGCCGCCATGTGGCCCGACCGCCGACTGCTCGATTTGCTCAAGACCGAACTGCCCATCATCCAGGCGCCGATGGCGGGAGCGATGGACACCGAACTGGCGATCGCGGCGGCAAAAGCGGGCGCGCTCGGCGCATTGCCGTGCGCGATGCTATCGCCGGACAAGGCGCGCGAGCAGGTCAACATCTTCCGCCAGCAGGTCTCGGCGCCAGTGTCGATGAACTTCTTCGCGCACACCCCAACGGTGCCGGACGAGACCAAGGTGGCGGCGTGGCGCGCGCGGCTCGCGCCATATTATAAAGAGTTGCAACTCGACCCGGCGATGCCGTTGCCCTCGGCCGCGCGCGCGCCGTTCGACGTGGCGATGTGCGAGGTGGTGGAAGACGTGAAGCCGGAGGTGGTCAGCTTCCACTTCGGCTTGCCGGAAGCGGGCCTGCTCAGGCGCGTCAGGGATGCCGGTTGCGTCGTCATCGCCTCGGCCACCATCGTCAAGGAAGCGGTGTGGCTGGCGGAGCGCGGCGTCGATGCCGTCATCGCGCAGGGTGCGGAGGCGGGCGGCCATCGCAGCATGTTCCTCACCGACGATATCGCCACCCAGCCTGGCACCTTCGCACTGGTGCCGCAGATGGCGGATGCGGTGCGCGTGCCGGTGATCGCCGCCGGCGGTATCGCCGACGGGCGCGGCATCGCGGCGGCATTCGCGCTCGGCGCGGCCGGTGTGCAGATCGGCACCGCCTTCCTGCGCACCCCGGAATCCAAGGTCAGCGCCATCATCCGCCAGAGTCTCGCGAAGGGCGACGATGGCTCTACCGCCATTACCAACGTGATGACCGGGCGCGCCGCGCGCGGCATCGTCAACCGGGCGATGCGCGAGATCGGTCCGGTGACGCCGGAAGGGCCGGGCTTCCCGCACGCCTCGGCGGCGTTCGGGCCGTTGAAGGCGGCGGCGGAGAAAGAGGGTCGTTCCGATTTCACCAATCTGTGGGCCGGGCAGGCGGTGGCGCTCGGTGGCGAGCGGCCCGCCGAGGAACTCACCCGCGCGCTGGCGGAGGACGCTCTGCGGCGACTGCGCACGCTGTCCGCCTGATCCGGCGGGCTACCGTGGTTGCGGCGCGAAAGGCCGGTCTGCTATAGCGTCAGGAGAATGTCGTCATTGTCTTACGACATTGACGACATTCCTTACACGCGCCAAAGGCTCTTATATAATGTCCGTCGACGCCGCCACCGTCCGCCGCATCGCGCATCTTGCGCGGATCGCGGTCACTGATGCCGAGGTTCCGCACCTGCAAGGCGAACTGAACGCGATCCTCGCCTTCGTCGAGCAATTGTCGGAAGTGAACGTCGAGGGCGTGGAGCCGATGACCTCGGTGACGCCGATGGAGATGAAGAAGCGCGCGGATGTCGTCAACGATGGCGAGATCGCGGATGCCGTGGTTGCCAACGCGCCGGCGCGTGAGGATCATTTCTTCGTGGTGCCCAAGGTGGTCGAATAGAGCGGGAGACTGGTCCGATGTGCCTGCTGTGCGACGACGAGAAAGCCTATCAGGCTTACATGACCTACCTCGATGCCATGCGGCGTCAGGGCGAGGAAGCCGATCCCGACAAGGCGATGGATGCGGTGCTCGATGCGATGGAGCAGTCCATGAAGCAGCAGCAACCGCGTCGCGACGATCCCGCTAACGACAAGACGCTCTCTCCCTTCTTTTGCAGCCCGGTTGATAAATGACGGACCTGACTTCGCTGACGCTGGCCGAGGCCCGCGACGGTCTCGCGCACAAGACCTTTACCTCCGTCGAACTGACCGACGCGCATCTCGCGGCGATGGAGGGTGCCCGCGCGCTCAACGCTTATGTGCTGGAGACGCCGGACCAGGCGCGCGCGATGGCACGCGATGCTGATGCGAAGATCGCCAAGGGCGAGGGCGGACCGCTCGGCGGCATTCCGCTCGGCATCAAGGACCTGTTCGCGACGCGCGACGTACGTACCACCGCGTGCTCGAAAATTCTCGGCGACTTCAAGCCGCCTTACGAGTCCACGGTCACCACGCAACTGTGGCGCGACGGCGCGGTGATGCTGGGCAAGCTCAACAACGACGAGTTCGCCATGGGCTCGTCCAACGAAACCTCGTGCTTCGGCCCGGTGGTCAATCCGTGGCGGCGCGAAGGCTCGGACGCCAAGCTGGTGCCGGGCGGTTCGTCCGGTGGTTCGGCCTCGGCGGTGGCGGCGGGCCTGTGTCTCGGTGCGACCGGCACCGACACCGGCGGTTCGATCCGCCAGCCGGCGGCGTTCACCGGCATCGTCGGCATCAAGCCGACCTATGGTCGTTGCTCGCGCTGGGGCATCGTCGCGTTCGCGTCGTCGCTCGATCAGGCCGGGCCGTTCGCGCGCACCGTGCGCGACACCGCGATCCTGCTGCGCTCGATGGCAGGCCACGATCCGAAGGACACCACGTCCGTCGATTGCGCCGTGCCGGATTACGAGGCGGCGATCGGCAAATCGGTGAAGGGTCTGCGTATCGGCATTCCGAAGGAATATCGCCTCGACGGCATGTCCTCCGAGATCGACCGGCTGTGGTCGCAGGGCGCGGAATGGCTGAAGGCGGCCGGCGCGGAACTGGTCGAGGTGTCGCTGCCGCACACCAAGTATGCGCTGCCGGCTTATTATATCGTCGCGCCGGCGGAGGCCTCGTCGAACCTCGCGCGCTACGACGGCGTGCGCTATGGCGCGCGTGTCGACGGCAACAACATTGTCGAGATGTACGAGAACACTCGTGCGGCCGGCTTCGGCGCCGAAGTGAAACGCCGTGTGATGATCGGAACCTATGTGCTCTCGGCAGGCTATTACGACGCTTATTATCTGCGCGCGCAAAAAGTACGCACCTTGATCAAGAAGGATTTCGAGGACTGCTTCGCGCAGGGCGTCCATGCCATCCTGACGCCGGCGACGCCGTCGGCGGCGTTCGGCATCGGCGAGAAGACTGGCGCCGATCCGATCGAGATGTATCTCAACGACATCTTCACCGTCACCGTGAACATGGCCGGGCTGCCGGGTATCGCGGTGCCCGCCGGCAAGGATGCGCAGGGTCTGCCGCTCGGTCTGCAACTGATCGGCCGTCCGTTCGACGAAGAGACGCTGTTCTCGCTCGGAGAGGTGATCGAGCAGGCCGCCGGTCACTTCACCCCAACGCGGTGGTGGGGCTAGCGCCGTCGGCATAAGCAAACAGAAGATGTTGCGATTAACCATGATGGCCTTGCCGTTGCCACGATGCTGCCATCTTGTTCGCCGGTTAACCGCCTTCGGGCGATAACCGCCGCGATGGAGGGGCGGTCGATCATGCGGTGGTCAAGATATCTTGGCGCGATGGCGGTGAGTTTGTGGCTGTGCGGTTGTGCCTCGGTCCACAACATGCCGGTCAATGAACCCGCGCACGGCAGCGTGGTCGATCAACTTCATCTCAATTTCAAGGAAGAAGCGGCCGACAACGACGACCTGTTGATCGGGCTGGCCTTCTCCGGCGGCGGCACCCGCGCGGCGGCGTTTTCCTTCGGCGTGCTGTCGGAGTTCGACCGGATTGCCGTGCCGCACGGTAACGACAAGTTACTCGATCGCCTCGATTTCATTTCCGGCGTTTCCGGCGGTTCAGTCACGGCGGCTTACTACGGCCTGAAAAAGCGTGCCGCGCTCGCCGATTTCCGTGAGCGTTTCCTGTTGCAGAACGCGGAAGAGGGGCTCGATACCACGTTGTCGCTGGCCACCATGAGCCGGGCGCTCGGTGGCGGCATCAACGATCAGCAGGGTTTTACCCAGTGGCTGGACCGCAACCTGTTTCACGGCGCGACTTACGGTCAGTTTCGCGAGATCGGCGCGCCGCGCGTCTGGATCAACGCATCCGACATCTACAACCGTGTGCCGTTCGTGTTCGGGGCGACCGCCTTCACCGCGATCTGCAGCGACCTGACCAAGTTTCCGCTCTCCAACGCGGTGGCGGCATCCGCCGCCGTGCCGGTCGCCTTCGCGCCGATCGTGGTGAAAGCCTATCCCGACACCTGCACCGATCCGTTGCCGTCATGGATCACGCGCGCGGCCGCCGATCGTCATGCCTCGCCGATGCTGCGCTCCTTCGCCAGCGCAATCCTGCGTTATCGCGAGGGCAAGGTGCCGTACATCAAGCTGCTCGACGGAGGCCTCGTCGATAACTACGGCCTTGCCGGTTTCACCATCTCGCGGGAATCGTCGAACACGCCTTATGGTCCGCTGACGCCGCAGCAGGCGGTGAAGCTGCGGCGGTCAATGTTCCTGGTGGTCGATGCCAAGGCCGGCCTGTCGGGCAATTGGGTGCAAAGTGCCGATGGCCCCAACGGCGTCGAGCTGGTCAAGGCGGCCATCGACACTACCATCGATGCCAGCGTCGGCGCCAGTTACACCGCTTTCGAGCGCACCATGACCGACTGGCAGAATGCGCTGATCAAATGGCGCTGCGGCCTGTCGGCGGCGGATCGCAAGCGCTACGGCGCGCCGGCGAACTGGAGTTGCCGCGACTTGAAATTCTTCGTCGGCCGGCTCGGCTTCGACCAGCTCGATCCGGCGCGCGCCGCCGAACTCGGTAACGTGCCGACGCGGTTTCATCTGCCGCAGCAGCAGGTCGACGAGGTGATCGCCGCCGGCCGCGACGCGCTCCGCATCAACCCGACGCTGCGGGATTTCCTCAAGAGTATGTAAGCCGGCCGTATTCCGGCGGAACACTTTCCTCCTTCCGTCATGGCCGGATTTATTCCGGCCATCCACGTCTTGCGACGGGGCAGCGAGGGAAGACGTGGATGGCCGGGACATAGGCGAGCATAGCGACGACGTTCTTCGAACGGCTAAGCTCGGCCATGACGAGACATTACGAAGGCTCTTCAGTTGGACACGAACACGAAACGTCCGTCGCGCCCCCATCTATCACGCCACTCCGCCGGGGTTTTCTCATCCCGCAGTCCATTGTAGAACTTGCCCCATGAACGCACCTGTCAAATCCGTAAAGCTCATCAAGGGCGCCACCAGCGATTGGGAAATGGTGATCGGGCTGGAAGTCCACGCCCAGGTCACCTCCAATTCGAAACTGTTCTCCGGCGCGTCGACGCAATTTGGCGGTGATCCGAACAGCCACGTCTCGCTGGTCGACGCGGCGATGCCGGGCATGTTGCCGGTGATCAACGAGGAGGCGGTAAAGCAGGCGGTGCGCACCGGCCTCGGCCTCAAGGCGAAGATCAACCTGCGTTCGGTGTTCGACCGGAAAAATTATTTCTATCCGGATCTGCCGCAGGGCTATCAGATCAGCCAGTACAAGTCGCCGGTGGTCGGCGAGGGCGAAGTGCAGGTCGATCTCGACGACGGCGACAGCGTCACCGTCGGCATCGAGCGGCTGCATCTGGAGCAGGACGCCGGCAAGTTGCTGCACGACCAGCACCCGACCATGACCTATGCCGATCTCAACCGCTGCGGCGTCGCGCTGATGGAGATCGTTTCCAAGCCAGACATCCGCTCCTCGGAGCAAGCCAAGGCGTATGTCAGCAAGCTGCGTACCATTCTGCGTTACCTCGGCACCTGCGACGGCGACATGGAGAAGGGCAGCCTGCGCGCCGACGTCAACGTCTCGGTGCGCAAGCCGGGCGAACCGTTCGGCACGCGCTGCGAGATCAAGAACGTCAACTCGATCCGCTTCATCGGTCAGGCGATCGAGTATGAAGCACGGCGTCAGATCGGAATCCTTGAAGATGGCGGCACCATCGATCAGGAAACCCGATTGTTCGACCCCGGCAAGGGCGAAACGCGTTCGATGCGGTCGAAGGAAGAGGCGCACGACTATCGCTATTTCCCCGATCCGGATTTGCTGCCGCTGGAGTTTTCGCAGGACTTCGTCGACCAACTTGCCGCCGCGTTGCCGGAACTGCCCGACCAGAAGAAGGCGCGCTTCATCGGCGAGTTCGCGCTGACGCCTTACGACGCCGCCGTGCTGGTCAGCGAACGCGAGAGCGCCGACTTCTACGAAGCGGTGCTGGCGGCGCTCGCCGACAAGGCGCGCGACGGCAAGCTCGCCGCCAATTGGGTGATCAACGAGTTGTTCGGCCGCCTGAACAAGGAAGGCAAGGACATCGCCGCGTCGCCGGTGTCGTCGGCGCAGTTGGCTGCCATCGTCGATCTGATCGGCGAGGGCACCATCTCCGGCAAGATCGCCAAGGATCTGTTCGAGATCGTCTGGAACGAGGGTGGCGATCCGCGCGCGCTGGTGGAAGCGCGCGGCATGAAGCAGGTAACCGACACCGGCGCGATCGAAAAGATCGTCGACGAGATCGTCGCTGCCAATCCCGACAAGGTCGCGCAGGCACAAGCGAAGCCGGCGCTTGCCGGCTGGTTCGTCGGACAGGTGATGAAGGCGTCGGGTGGCAAGGCCAACCCGCAAGCGGTCAACGACCTCATCAAGAGCAAGCTCGGTCTCTGACGCGCTGGCGTTCGTCGCCGCGAGGCGATCGCGTACGCGCGTCGCCGTTCATCTTGCGTCGCTGGCGCGACCGTCGCGTGGTGCCCGCGACCTGTCGCGACGACGTTCGTGGACGAAAATTTTCACCGTCGTCGGGGTCGCGCCCGTGTGTCGTCGGTCGATGCGACGGCGATGAATCGGAAAAATCGCCACCGCGAATCAGCGCGGAGAGCTGGCAAAAAATTCGCGTTTGAGAAACCGCGAACCGCTCTAGCGTCCACACCACTGAAAATATTTTGTTTGCCAAAGTCCGCGACTCAGAGTCCGCGCGAGCCGTTTCGGTCGGTCGCGATGAGTCGCTTCGAGCGATATCGCGCGCGATTTTTTTTCAGCGCGAATTGCGAATCCATCTGCAGTAGAAGCGTTTCCTGCAACCTTGACATTTGCCGACGTAGATTTCGCAGGCACTACTTGCATCGCGCGCAACGTCACGTTCGAAGTCGTCGGTGACGACGCACGCGCGGCGCTGCCACCGCTTCATCAACACTTCCTTAAGCAGGACGCTGTTTTTTCACATCTGTTGGTGTATGCGGGATGAAGTGCATTTCGATTCCCGGGTGCACGCAGCGATCAAGCCATCTCACTAATTAGGAGGGCAACATGGCTAAGAAGGCGAAGAAGGCGAAAGCCAAGAAGACTGTGAAGAAGGTCAAGAAGGCGACGAAGACCGCGGCGAAGAAGACCGCGAAGAAGACCCGCAAGGTCGCCAAGAAGAAGACCGCCAAGAAGAAGTAAGTTTGCTTCTGGAAGAATTGCCGGCGGACTTTGCCGGCGACGTCACACGAGCCGCCAGTTTGCCCTCCGCTGTAAAGCGGATCGATTGGAAGCTCTGGTCGACGAAAGAGGGTGTCGGCGAGACATCAGGTCAGCCGGTCGGATTGTTGGACGGGTCGCTTATGCGCCCGGCAGGCATCCGGCGGAAGGATGGTTCGGCAACGAAACATTCTTCATACGGCGTGGAGATCGCGTCTCCACAGTCACTGGCGGCATTGCCGCGGTGGACTTCGGCCCTGACGTGTTCGCCGACGCCCTCGTTTTTTTGCCGGCGCCCTTGTCTCATCGGCCGTACGCCCGGCGTTTCCCTCTTTACCCCATCCGCAACCGTCGTCGCGCCGCATCGCTTCGTGATGCCTCGCCGTTTCATCGTGCGTGAACGCCGCGCTTGCACCGATGGTTATCGTTTTGCCAAGCGTCAGGGTAAATCCGCGATTCAGGAATGAGGGAAGTCCGCTAACGGCGGGCCTTTCCGCGATTTGCCGGTAACGGCGAAGCCGCCGCGTTCAGATTCCGTTCATCGCGATACTTAAACTGCTTTTCAAATTTGACCGGTCATAGTCGCCACAACACGCCGAACAATGGCGGTTGGGAAGAGTGTCAAACGATTGGACAGGAGGCCGCGCTCGGAGCAGGGCGGCTACCTAACAAAAAGGTCAAAGATCATGTTTCACGGAACGATCGATCTCGACGCGGCAAAGCCGGTGAACGACACCGCGATCCCGGATGCGCTGTTCGAACGCGGATTGTACTGGGCGAGCGGGCGGGGCGGACTGGTCGATCTCGTCGCCGCGCACAAATGGTTCAATCTCGCAGCGCTCAAGGGGCGCGTCGATGCGGTGCGGTTGCGGCGCGAAGTGGCGGAGATGATGTCCGATATCGAGATTGCCACCGCGCAGCGCGATGCCCGAGCCTGGATCGCAATGCACTGATGGGGGAATAGCCGTCGTGCGTTGCGGTCTTCTGAGCCGGGTATGGAACTCGAGCGGCGACCTACCAGAGTCGTTTATCGGCGAAGGCGTGGCCTGAACCGGATTTGAGATAACGCTCGAGGGCTTCTGCTTTCTGCCGCTCGGAAAAGGCGATGTAGGTTTCCAGCCGCCACGGTTTGAATTTCGACGTGTGGGCAGACTGTCCCGCGTTATGCTGCTGAAGTCGCTGCTTCAGGTCGGCAGTCATCCCGACATAGCGCGCCTATCCACGGCGAGGCTTTCGATCAGATAGACATAGTACATGGGGAACGGCCCTCCTTCGCTGAAGCTACGGAGGGCATCCTGCTTCGCGGGAGGGACGGTGCCAATCCTGCGAAGCGCGTTAGTGCGAAGCAGGATGGCGGAGACAGAGGGATTCGAACCCTCGATAGGGCTTTACAACCCTATAACGGTTTAGCAAACCGCCGCCTTCAGCCACTCGGCCATATCTCCGTCGGCCCCCGATATGCCCGACCCGGTGCCGCGTCGCAAGCGTCACTTGCGTCGATTGTGGGTTAAAGTGGTTTTGCGCGAAGCGGAAATCGAGCTTCTGCTTGCCACGGAGGCGGGTTTCGATCGGTTCGCTACCGAAGAGACCTCCGGAGCCGCGGTCTGGTGGCCCGGCGCCGCCCCTCATAACGGTTCCCTATATAAAGGCTTGGTCGATGCCCTCGTGTCAGGCGTCACGATTCGCCGGGGCCGGGTCGTGATTCCACAGGAAAAGCACTCCGCGCGAAGGCGCGTTCCACCCCGGAGGTGGACGGTGCTGCCGTGAGGTTCCCGCGGCTCGCAATGAAAAGATGCATAATATCAATGGGTTGTGGAGATGTTACGATCACAGCTCCGTGTTATTTGTGCAACACCACTCCAAAAACGGCCGGATTGGTACCGTTCTGAGGCGTTCCTTTGTTGCGTGTTCATGGACGTTAGGTAATTGTGACTGGAGCGACGGAGGGGGGCATCCCGAGGTCGTCCCGTTAGGTGGTTCGCTTAAGTCCCTCGCGTTGTGCGGGAGTGTCCGAAGGCGCGAACGGATCGAGCGGTTTAGTCAGGGACTAAGGGAACCTAGTCTTCGGGTGTTTCACCCAGCGGATCCGGAACCTTCCCTAAAGAGCAAACTTGGAGGTTTACATGAACATTGCGAAGAGCCTTATCCTCGGCTCGGCTGCGACCCTGGTCGCACTGGGTGGGGCGCAGGCGGCGGATCTTCCGTTGAAGGCCAAGGCGGTCGAATACGTGAAGGTGTGCTCCCTCTATGGCGCCGGCTTCTATTACATCCCCGGCACCGACACCTGCATCAAGCTGGGCGGCTACGTCATGGCCGACACCACGTTCAACGGCGCTGGCGCTTACGACATGCCGCGTTGGACGGGTAACCCGACCCGTTACTCGAACGATTACATCTCTCGTTCGCGTTTGAACACCACCATCGACACCCGCACCGCGACCGAGTACGGCGTGGTTCGCACCTTCGCGTCGTTGGTCTACAGCTTCACCACGGATACTTCGAGCCGTGCAGGCGGTGAGCTCGGCGTGTACTACGCGTTCATCCAGTTCGCCGGATTCACCTTCGGTAAGGCCGTGTCGCAGTTCGACATGCCCTGGAGCGGCTACCCGGGCAACCAGACCTCGTTCCTGCTCGGCGGTTATGATGACGTGACTGGTGTCAACCAGATCGCCTATACCGCTCAGTTCGGCAACGGCGTGTCGGCCTCGATCAGCTTGGAAGACAGCAGCGGCCTGAACAACCGCAGCACTGCCATCAGCTCGTACACCCGTGCTCCGTTGTGGGATCTCGGCGCTGGCGGTCTGACCCTGGCTGGCGGCACCAATAACTGGGCCGGCGCTCAGGTTCCGGACATCATCGGTCAGCTCCGTGTCGATCAGGCTTGGGGTCTGTTCCAGTTGTCGGCTGCGGCGCATCAGCTCCGCGTCGGTGAACCCATCGTCTCGGCGGTTCCGTCCGATGCGTGGGGCTTCGCTGTTCAGGCTGGCCTCTCGCTGAAGAACCTTCCGACCGGCGCTGGCGACAGCATCAACGTGTCGGCTGGTTACTCCAACGGCGCATCGCGCTACATCATCGGCGGCGTGAGCCCGGACAGCTATGCCATCGGCAACAGCTCGGTCCTCGCGGTCGGCTTCTCGAGCGATGGTGCTTATGGTCCGGGCTTCGGCATCCAGAAGACCGAAGCATGGGGCGTCCGTGGTGCGTTCAACCACAACTGGGATCCCTACTGGTCGTCGTCGCTGTTCGGGTCCTACTCGGGACTCCGCTACAACAACACCGTCAAGAACTTCATTGGCTTCAATCCGGATTGGGAAATCAGCCAGATCGGCGTGGTTACCCGCTGGACCCCGGTCAAGAACCTGACGCTGTCGGGCGAAGCGATGTACACCTACCTGACCCAGCACAACACCGGTGCTCTCCTGCCGAACGGCGCCATTGCCGGCGACCGTGGCACCTGGAGCTTCAGCGTTCGTGCGCGTCGCGACTTCTAATCGCTATCGCCTCACGGCGATTACGATCTGAAACAGAGACCCCCGGCAGCAATGCCGGGGGTTTTTGCTTTTGGGGCAGGGCGGCGTTGCCGTTTCGGAGGAAATGCGGCGTCTCGCGCACTGAGGCGCGACGCGAGCGTGACACCGTCATTGTGCGCGCGAAGCCAAGCAATCCAGCACTATCGACCTGAACTGGATCACTTCGTCGTTTCATCCGCCGCGATGGCAGCCAACCAACCGAAAACCCGGCAGCGATGCCGGGCTTTTTGTTTGTCTGCGGTATCGTGCATTGCTTTTCACCGGAACGTCATCACCGAGCTACTCCGGTCTGCGGGCGTGACTCGTTCGGCGCGGCGAAGGCCGGTGGTGATCCTCGTCCTTCTTTTTGCGACGGCTCTGGACGTGAATGCCCGCGACAAACGCGAGCACGACGATGGAACGGAGAATCGGGTGACGATGGCTACCCGCGCGCGGGGGAGTGACTCGACGATAGTTAGTACGAGCCTGAAGATAGTCCCCGACATTGCGAGCGAAACGGAGCAATCCACCCTTGCTTGAATCAATTGTGGATTGTTTCGTCGCGAACGCTGCTCGCGATGATGCGATCAGACGCGGACTACTGCACGCTCGCGCCGCGGTGCAGATCGGCTTCGATCTGCAAGCGTGAGCCGCCGCCGAAGCGGGCGCGGTAGACTTGCAGGTTCTCCATGATCCGCTGCACGTAGTTGCGCGTCTCCGAGAATGGAATTCGCTCGACCCAATCGACCGCATCGACATTCGGATCGCGCGGATCGCCGTAGCGCGCGATCCATTTCTTCAGGCTGCCGCGCCCCGCATTGTAGGCCGCGAAGCTCATGATGTAGGAGCCGCGATAATCTTCCAGCAGGCCCCCGAGTTCAGCGGCACCAAGCGTGGTGTTGTAAACCGAATCGTTCTTCAGCCGGCCGAGATCATAGGTCGCGCCATATTTCCGGGTGACGTACTTCGCGGCGGACGGAGTCACCTGCATCAGGCCGTAGGCTTGCGCCGGCGAAACGACGCTGGGATTGAATCCGCTTTCCTGCCGTGCGATCGCGAACACCACGCTGGGATCAACCTCCGGGCCGATCGGGCGGTAATGCGGAAGACCGGTGGAGGGGAAAGCATAAACGTCGAACGGCAACCCGCGATTCATCGCAGCCTTGCCGAGCAACAGCATGCCGCGCGCATCGTTGTTGCGCGAAGCCAGTTCGCCGAGGCCGGCAAGCACATCGGCTTCGGCGTTGTCGCCCATGTCGGCGAGAATCGGAATCGCCAGATCGCGTTCGTTCAGCGCGTAGAGCAACTGGACCGCACGGACCATCTCGAACCGCTCGATGCCGCGCAGGCCCGAGCCCGGCGCGCGATTGATCTCGATTTGCGGCAAGCCGAGCTTGGCGCGCGCCAGTTGACCGTAATAACTGGTGGAGTGGGCGGCGGCGGATTGATAGGCCGCGCGCGCCTCCATGCTGCGGCCGGACGCTTCGGCCGCGCGGCCGAGCCAATAGCCCGCGCGCGCCAGCGCCGTCGGGTTGTCGCTGCGTTCCGCGATACGCGCGAAGTGCTGGGTGGCGGTCGCCGGATCTTTCAGGAAACGCAGCGCGATCCAGCCGGCGGTGAATTCCTTCTGGGTCTTGTAGACGTCCTTGGCCGGTAGCGCAGCGTCGCGTGCAACCAGATAAGCGGTGCGACTATCGCCGATGTCGAGCAGCTCACGCGCCAGCACGCGGCGTTCGATCCACCATTCGTCGAGGTCGTAGAGGCGGGCAGGGTCGCGGGGCGCGCTCAGCATCAGGCGGCCGGCTTCCTCGACGCGCTCCTGTCGCCTTAGCCACTGAACCTTGCTGAAGATGTAGCCGGCGTCGCTGTGCAGACTGCTCGGTACATCGTCGAGCAGCGCCTTCGCGTTCGACGCGCGTTTCGAGACGGCAATGCGTGCGCGTGCCAGCGCTACCTGATCGCTGCCGAGACGATGTGCGGCACGCAGCGCTGCTTCGTATCCGCCGCTGCCGTAGAGCAACGCATCCATCCGCGCCTTGTGATCGGCCGGACGCAACAATGCGCCGAACTGATCGAGGATCGCGGACTCCATCGCCGATGAGGTGAGATCGTCGTCGCGCCAAGCCTCGCGAACCAGCCGCTCGGCGTTTGTCCGGTCGCCGCGCGCCAGCAGGGCACGCCCCAGCACCAGCTTGCCCTTGTAGGATAGCGGTGTTTCGTTCTGGAACCAGGCCAGCACGGCGGCGTCGTCGCGGCGGTCATCCCACAGCGCGGCTTCGGCGCGGCGGCGCAGGAATGTTTGCGAAGGCCAGCCGGGGTTGGCGGTGATGAAGGCGTGATAGCGCTCGACGCTTGCGCCGTTGTCGGCGCTGCGCAGGATGATCCACTCGGCGAGCTTGCGTGCCACCGGATCGCCGATCGCGGCTTCCGCCTGCGTTGCCTCGGTTTGCTTTCGTCGACGAACCAGATCGACCACGTTCTGCAATGCGCCAAGATCGGACTGCGAAGTCGACGACGTTGCCGCGACCACCGAGGGCAGAGTTGGCTTACGCTCGACGCGCGGCGCCGGATGGTGTGTCGCCGGCTGCGACGTGGCGCTGGCGGGATGCGATTTGGTGGCGGCCGGTTTCGACGCGGACTTGGCCGGCGCTGTCTTTGCCGCGGCGGGTTTTGATGAAGACTTCGATTCAGTCTTCTTCGAGCCGGCCTTGTGCGACTCTGACTTGGTCGCGTGCGGTTTTGCGGTGTGCGCCTTGCCGGAGGCTTTGGCCTCCGGCTTTTTGGCGTCGTGAGATTTTGACCCGGCGGATGATTTCGACGCAGCCGCCTTGGCAGTCGTTTTTGGCGTGTGGGATTTTGCTGCGGTGGCTTCAGGTGCGGCTTGCGCGCTGATCATCAGTGCCAGCGACCCGGCGGTCGCCATCAACACTTTCCATCGCCATGCCGATGCTCGGGCAAACGTCATCACGGCGTCCTTCGCTCGAATCGATTCCGGCGCGGGGCCGGAAGAAATTATCTCTGATTTCGAGAACAGAACATCAAATGTGTTAAGCATTTCATGTCTGCCGCGCGACCCGGGCGATTTCGCGGCTACACCGATTGGCGGTCGTCCGGCCGGCTTTGGCCGGGGGATCGGCCCGGTACTGCGGATCGGCTGCCGATGGACAGCGCAAGCTTATGAAACTATTATGATTTGTGCGGTGACGCGGGATAATTGATCCGCGCCCGGACGCAGTCCCTCGAGGGGAACTGGGGGACGGGGCGGGTGACTCGTTTCGATAGACCTTTTGTCGCGGCTGGGGACCCGCTAGATAAGCCGTCTGCGATTGAGCGCAGTTTGTTGGAGAATGACGATGGCAGCCAAGACGAAATTCCGGGGGTCTTTTACCGCCTTGGTGACGCCATTCAAAAACGGTGCGGTGGATGAGGCCGGCTTCCGCGATTTCGTCGACTGGCAGATTGCCGAGGGCACCAACGGTCTGGTGCCGGTCGGCACCACCGGCGAAAGCCCCACTGTCAGCCACGACGAACACAAGCGGATCGTCGAGTGGTGCATCGATCAGGCCAAGGGGCGTGTGCCGGTAATGGCCGGCGCGGGATCGAATTCGACCCGTGAAGCGATCGAGCTTGCCGAGCATGCCGAAGGCGCGGGCGCTGACGCGGTGCTGGTGGTGACGCCGTACTACAACAAGCCGACGCAGGAAGGGCTGTATCAGCACTTCAAGGCGATCAACGACGCGATCAAAATTCCGATTTTCATCTACAACATTCCGGGCCGCTCGGTGATCGACATGTCGGTCGAGACCATGACGCGCCTGTCGCAACTCCCTCACATCGCAGGTGTGAAGGATGCCACCGCGAGCATGGTTCGCGTCTCGCAACAGCGTGCGGCGATGGGCGAGGATTTCAATCAGCTCTCGGGCGAAGATGCTACCATTCTCGGCTACATGGCCCATGGCGGCCATGGCTGCATCTCGGTGACATCCAATGTCGCGCCGCGGCTCTGTTCTGAATTTCATCAGGCGTGGCAGCGTGGTGATACCGCCGCCGCTCTTGCGATTCATGACAAGCTGATGCCGCTCCATACGGATCTTTTCATGGAGTCGAATCCGGCGCCCATCAAATACGCGCTGTCGGTGTTGGGGAAGATGGAAGAGACATTGCGGCTGCCGATGGTTCCTGTCTCCGAACCGACGCGGGTAGCGGTGCGCAAGGCCATGGTTCATGCCGGACTGATCAATTGAGTGCGTCTTTGTAAGCGTCGATCGTTGTCGTCACATATCAACATGGGCTGAAAGGAATTTGGGATGCTGAAGGAATTCCGCGAATTTGCCATGAAGGGCAACGTCGTCGATCTCGCCGTTGCCGTGATCATCGGCGCGGCGTTCGGCGCGATCGTTAATTCGATGGTTGCCGATATCATCATGCCGATCATCGGTGCGGTTACCGGCGGTCTCGATTTCTCGAACTACTTTACCGGGCTGTCGTCACACGTCACCGCCGGCAATCTCGCGGACGCCAAGAAGCAGGGTGCGGTGCTGGCCTGGGGT
The DNA here is from genome assembly GCA_017305535.1 of Hyphomicrobiales bacterium. Classification (GTDB taxonomy): domain Bacteria; phylum Pseudomonadota; class Alphaproteobacteria; order Rhizobiales; family Xanthobacteraceae; genus 62-47. The sequence goes on from JAFKKN010000005.1 coordinate 132,883, forward strand.
AACTTCCTTACGCTGACACTGAATTTTCTTATCATCGCCTGGGTATTGTTCATCGTGGTGCGGCTGATGAACTCGATGAAGAAGAAGGACACCGCTGCGCCGGCCGCGCCGCCGGAGCCATCCGACGAGGTCAAGTTGTTGACCGAAATTCGTGATCTGCTGAAGAAGAGCTGAAGCGAGGCGCCCGCAACGGGCGCTGTCGTTTGTTAGGGGCAGCGCCCAAAGGGGCTTGTACACATGCCGGAGAAGAACGAGCGCGCCATCAAGGTCGTCGCGGAAAACCGCAAGGCGCGCTTCAACTACGCGATCGAAGACACTGTCGAGGCGGGTATTTCGCTGACCGGCACTGAGGTCAAGTCGATCCGTAACGGCAAAACGACAATCGCGGAATCCTATGCCGATCCCAAGGGCGGCGAGATATGGCTGATCAACGCCAACATTCCCGAGTATTTGCAGGCCAATCGCTTCAACCATGAGCCGAAGCGACCGCGCAAGCTGCTGCTCCACAAAAAGGAGATCAACAAGCTGGCGGGCGCGGTGGAGCGCAACGGTATGACGCTGATTCCGCTCAAGCTGTATTTCAACGAGCGAGGGCGCGCCAAACTCCTGCTTGGGCTGGCCAAGGGCAAGAAGCTGCACGACAAGCGCGAGACCGAGAAGAAGCGCGACTGGAATCGCGAGAAGGGTCGCTTGATGCGGGCGCGGGGATAACGCGCAACCTTCGGAGGATCGATTGATATGAATCAGAACGATCTGTTGGCCGTCGACTGGAGCAAGATTCCCGCGCCGCAGGATGACGGTGCTGCGCGACATCTGATCGGGTTGGCGTTGCCGCCTGTCGGCCTGCTCGCCACCAACGACACCATGGTGACGTTAGCCGAATTATCCGGGCGCACAGTCGTGTTCGGTTATCCGCGTACCGGCGAGCCGGGCAAGATCGCGCTTGTCGATGACTGGGATATGATTCCAGGCGCGCGCGGATGCACGCCGCAAACTTGCGCGTTCCGCGATCTGTTCGCCGATCTGAAAGCCGCCGGCGCGCAGCATGTGTTCGGTCTGTCGACGCAGAGCAATGCCTATCAGAGTGAGATGGCCGGGCGACTGCATCTGCCGTTTCCGGTGTTGTCGGATGAATCGCTCGAACTGACCCGCGCGCTCGATCTGCCGACCATGGAGGTCGCGGGTCTGATAATGATCAAGCGGCTGGCGCTGATCGTCGACGACGGGCGCATCACGCATGTGTTCTATCCGGTGTTTCCGCCGGATCGGAATGCGGGTGACGTATTGGCGTGGCTGAAGGCCAACCCGCGATAGCACGGCAGCTCAGCCCAAATCATTTAATCCAAGTCCGCGCGGACTTTGGCGAACACGCTTTCGAACATCGCAGGCGTCAGCACGCCGGTATTGGTGTTGTAACGCGAGCAATGATAGCTGTCGTAGAGCTTCACCGCGCCGGCATCATGCACGGCACCATGCGCAAACGGCGCGGCTGCGGCGCGAAGATCGAGCGCTTTCACCGTCGAGTCATGCGCGACGCGCCCCAACGCGACGATCGCGCGCACCCGTGGCATGTCCGCGAGCGTTGCGTTGAGAAACTGCCGGCAGGTACGGATTTCGATCGGTAACGGCTTGTTTTGTGGCGGCACGCAACGCACCGCATTGCTGATGCGGCAATCGATGAGCGTCAGGCCATCGTCCGGGCGCGCCTGATAGACGCCTTTGGCGAAGCCGAACGCGATCAGCGTTGCATAGAGCAGGTCGCCGGCATAATCGCCGGTGAAGGGGCGGCCAGTGCGGTTGGCGCCCTGCAATCCGGGCGCCAATCCCACGATCAGCAGCGCGGCGTTCCGATCGCCGAACGATTGCACCGGCGCGTTGTGCCAGCCGGGCTCGCGCGCGCGGATAGTTTCGCGGAATTCGACCAGTCGAGGGCAGAGCGGGCAATCCCGCTCCGGCTCGGGGTGATTGGCGATGGCAGTCGCCGCGCTGGATTGCGATCGAGATGCGGACGCGGATCTAGTCCTCGAAGTCGTCGTCATTGTTTCGTGCGGGGACGGGGCTGCGTTGAAGGAACTGCGGCGCATGATGGCGAGGCTCGCGCGGAGCAGGCCGCTCGGAGGGATCGCGCCCGAGTTTCGATTGCAACTCCATCAGATCCGTAAAAACGTCCGCTTGCCGGCGCAACTCGTCGGCGATCATCGGCGGCTGGCTGGTGATGGTGGACACCACCGTCACCCGAACGCCGCGTCGCTGCATTGCCTCGACGAGCGAACGGAAATCGCCGTCGCCGGAAAACAGCACCATCTGGTCGATGTGCTCAGCCAGTTCCATGGCATCGACGGCCAACTCGATGTCCATGTTGCCTTTGACCTTGCGGCGGCCGCTGGCGTCGATGAATTCCTTGGTGGCCTTCGTGACCACGGTATAGCCATTGTAGTCGAGCCAATCGATCAAGGGGCGGATCGAGGAATACTCTTGATCTTCAATGATTGCAGTGTAATAAAATGCACGTAAAAGTGTACCGCGACTCTGAAATTCTTTCAGTAAGCGTTTGTAATCGATGTCGAAGCCGAGCGTCTTGGCGGTAGCGTAAAGGTTGGCCCCGTCAATAAAGAGCGCAATCTTGCTGGATTCAGATGACATAAGTCTCTCGCGATTGTTTCATGTTTTTGGCGCTAGCCCGAAAGAGCCTTTGCGCGTGGCAGAAGGAAGGCACCGACGATTCGTTTAACGTCATCGGTGAAGTGGGCTCAAGCGATAAATCCCTGAGAGCGACTCGAAGGTCTTAATGGGACAATGAAGCGGTTTCTTGGTGCCAGCGCAACCCGGCCCTCGCGGGTGTACATAGGACGGAGCTGCGGACTGTGCCAATGAGGCAAAATGCAGATTTGACCTTGCGAAACCGGCGGAGGCCATATACCTACTGCGGGCATTCAGCCACATTCAACCCCCTGTAAGCGGAGCGGCAGTTCATGGCGCGCGTCACCGTTGAAGATTGCATTGATAAGGTCGACAACCGGTTCGATCTGGTTCTGCTGGCCGCGCATCGGGCACGCATGATCTCGTCGGGTGCGCAGCTCACGATTGATCGCGACAACGACAAGAACCCGGTCGTGTCGTTGCGCGAGATTGCCGATCAGACAATTTCGCCAGAAGATCTCAAGGAAGAGCTGGTTCACTCCTTGCAGAAATTTGTCGAGGTCGATGAGCCGGAGCCGGATACGGTTCCGCTGATCGGTTCCGCTGGCGCGAGCGTCGATGCCGACGACACCGAGGTGGCTGTCGAGCGCATGACCGAAGAAGAGCTTCTGAAGGGGCTGGAAGGCTTGGCTCCTCCGGAGGAGCGCCCCGAGGAGGACGAATAGTCCTGAGGCGGCCCGACTGGCTTCCTGTTCTACGATTTTTTGAAAAGCCCGGGTGCAACCGCCCGGGCTTTTGCTTTTGTTGACATTTTTTAGCGCTATGATGGCGTTAAGGCGACGAGGACCGGCCGCCCATGGTCTATCCGAGCCTGGTCCGTTCGTGTGCCGCCGGCATTGGAACCGGCGCGGGTGGGGCTTGAGAGCGTGATTGCGTATTGGCGCCGCAATATGCGGCAAGTGCAGCCTACAGCCGAAGAAGCAGCGGCTCCTGTTGCGTCGCCTGCCGTGGAGGCGCAGAAGCCGGCCAAGCCGCCGCGCTCCCAGATGATGCGGCAATACGATCTGGTTGAGCGGGTCCGCTCCTACAACCCGAACACCAACGAAGATTTGCTGAATCAGGCCTACGTCTACGCCATGAAAGCCCATGGCGAGCAGAAGCGCGCCTCCGGTGATCCGTATTTCTCGCACCCCCTCGAAGTCGCGGCGATCCTCACCAACCTGAAGCTGGACGATGCCACCATCGTTGCCGCGCTGTTGCACGACACCATCGAGGATACGGACGCGACGCGGGCCGAGATCGACAGCCTGTTCGGCTCCAAGATCGGCGCGCTGGTCGAGGGGTTGACCAAACTGAAGCGCCTCGAACTGGTATCGCGCGAAGCCAAGCAAGCGGAGAATCTCCGCAAGCTGCTGCTGGCGATTTCGGATGACGTCCGCGTCCTGCTCGTCAAGCTCGCGGACCGCCTGCACAACATGCGGACGATGGAGTTCATGCCGCCGGCATCGCGCCAGCGCATTGCCGAGGAGACGCTCGATATCTATGCGCCGCTCGCCGGACGCATGGGTATGCAGGAGATGCGCGAGGAACTGGAGGATCTGTCGTTCCAGACACTCGATCCCGAAGCCTATGCAGTGGTGATGCAGCGGCTCGATGAATTAGCCGACCGCAACCGCAACCTGATCGAGGAGATCGAGAGCGAACTCTCGGCCAAGCTCGCGAGCAAGGGCATGACCGCGCGAGTTGTCGGACGTCGCAAGCGGCCGTTTTCGATCTGGACCAAGATGGAGCGCAAGTCGGTCGGCTTCGAACAGTTGTCGGATATCTTCGGATTTCGTGTCGTGCTCGGCGATGTCGAGGCGTGTTATCGCGCGGTCGGCATCGTTCACACCACTTGGCCGGTGGTGCCCGGGCGCTTCAAGGATTACATCTCGACGCCGAAGCAGAACGACTATCGCTCGATCCACACCACGGTGATCGGTCCCGGTAATCAGCGCGTCGAGTTGCAGATTCGTACCGAGGACATGGACCAGATCGCCGAATACGGCATCGCGGCGCACGCGCTCTACAAGGACGGAATGGGGACGCCGACCGATCTGGTCAAACGCGAGTCGAATGCTTTCGCGTGGCTGCGTCACACCATCAACATGCTGTCGGAGAGCGCCAATCCCGAAGAGTTTCTCGAGCATACCAAGCTGGAGCTATTCCACGATCAGGTGTTCTGCTTCACGCCGAAGGGCAAGTTGATCGCGTTGCCGCGTCAGGCCAACGTGATCGACTTCGCTTATGCGGTGCATACCGACGTTGGCAACAGTGCTGTGGGCTGCAAGATCAACGGCAAGTTTGCACCGCTGTCGTCGGAATTGCAGAACGGCGACGAGGTTGAGGTGTTGACGTCGAGCGTGCAGACGGCGCCGCCGTCGGCCTGGGAAACGCTCGCGGTGACTGGCAAGGCGCGTGCCGCGATCCGACGCGCCACGCGTACTGCGGTGAAGGGACAATATGCAACGCTCGGCCGACGTATTGTCGAGCGCCTGTTCACCCGCGCGAAGATTGAATACGCCGACGATAAATTGAAGGGCGCGCTGCCGCGGCTGGCGCGCGCCTCGATCGAGGACGTGATGGCGTCGGTCGGACGCGGGGAGATGAAGGCGTCCGATGTCGCGCGCGCCATGTATCCGGATTACAAGGAAGAGCGCGTCAACCGCTTCGGTGAGAAGAAGAGTCTCGCGGTCAAACTGAAACTGCGTTCGCCGAAAGAGCCCGTCCGCGTGCCGGCCGCGATTCCGATCCGCGGATTGCGATCGGATTTGCCGATCAAGTTCGCGCCCAATGGCGGCGCGGTCCCGGGTGACCGCATCGTCGGCATCGTATCGCCGGGAGAGGGCATCACGATCTATCCGATCCAGTCGCCGGCGCTGAAGGATTTCGAAGAGGAGCCGGAGCGTTGGCTCGACGTGCGGTGGGACGTGGATGAATCGACGCCGCAGCGTTTCCCGGCGCGGTTGTTCGTCGAGAACGTCAACGAGCCGGGCAGTCTGGCGCAGATCGCGACCGTGATCGCCGAGCACGATGGTAATATCGACAACATCGGCATGTTTCGGCGCTCTCCCGATTTCACGGAGCTGACCATCGATCTTGAGGTCTATGATCTGAAACACCTCAGCGCTATCATCGCGCAGTTGCGCGCGAAGTCGGTCGTCTCCAAGGTCGAGCGCGTCAATGGTTAATTCTTCCTCGGTCTTCCCGCGAGTTTGCCATGTCTCAATCCGCCCTTCGCCTCGGGGTCAACGTCGATCATGTCGCTACGCTGCGCAACGCGCGCGGCGGTGAGCGGCCCGATCCGGTTCGCGCCGCACTGGCCGCAATTGAAGCCGGCGCCGATGGCATCACGGCGCATCTACGGGAGGATCGCCGCCATATCCGCGACAGCGACATGGCGCGATTGAAGGCGGAGATTTCCAAGCCGCTCAATTTCGAGATGGCCGCGACCGACGAGATGCAACGCATCGCGCTCGCCACCATGCCGCACGCGGTCTGTCTGGTGCCGGAGCGGCGGATGGAATTGACCACCGAGGGTGGGCTCGATGTCGTTGGGCAACGCGAGCCGCTTGCGCCCTACATCGCGCGCTTCAACGACGCCGGCATTCGCACGTCGCTGTTCATCGCCGCCGATCCGGCGCAGATCGAGATGGCCGCGAAGTTGAAGGCACCGGTGATCGAGCTTCATACCGGCGCATGGTGTGATGCGGTGACGGATGGTGATCGTGCCAAGGCAGATCGCGAATGGCAACGTATCGTTACCGGCGCGAAGCTCGCGGGCGATGCAGGGCTTGAGGTTCACGCCGGCCACGGATTGGACTACGCCACCACCGAGACCATTGCGACGCTACCTCAGATCATGGAGTTGAATATCGGTTACTTCATGATGGGGGAGGCGCTGTTCGTGGGGCTTCCGGAAACGGTCCGGCAGATGCGCGCCGCGATGCAGCGCGGTCGGGTGCGCATCGGGACGTCCGCATGATTATCGGTATCGGTTCCGATCTGATCGATATCCGGCGGATCGCCAAGGTGATCGAGCGCCACGGCGAACGTTTTCTCGACCGCATTTTTACCGAGGCCGAACGCGCCAAAGCCGAGCGTCGCGCCAAAAGCGAGAAGATGGTGGTTGCGACCTACGCGAAGCGCTTCGCCGCCAAGGAGGCGTGCTCGAAGGCGCTCGGCACTGGAATCCGGCGCGGCGTCTGGTGGCGCGACATGGGGGTGGTCAACCTGCCGGGCGGGCGGCCGACCATGGAATTGACTGGCGGGGCGCGGGAGCGGCTTGCCATCCTGACCCCGGAGGGGCATGAGGCGCGGATCGACCTCAGCATTACCGATGATTGGCCGCTGGCGCAGGCCTTCATCGTGATTTCGGCGGTCCGGCGGGACGATTGATGTGATGGCCAAAAACCGTCAACAGAATTAAAAATCAAGATATATCAATATATTATGAACTTTTGATGGGGCGGTTGATTGCGCGGCCGTCAACAACGGTCTAAAACCCGCGCGGGGTGCTTCGTGGCGGAATTGATCCTGCGGAATGACCACCACGGGCGGTGGTGCAGGGCGGTTCAAGCGTTCAAAATCGAGCTGGGTTCAGGCGACGCGAACGGTCTCGCCAGGCGAATGCTCATCGTCGTGCGTGTGACGAGGGAATTGAGAAAGCGATGAGCGTGACTTCAAGCACCAAGAAGGAAAGCGGTTTCGGCGAGACGGTTCGGGTCGTTGTCCATGCCCTGATTATCGCTCTGGTGATCCGCACTTTCCTGTTTCAGCCCTTTAACATTCCGTCGGGCTCGATGAAGGCCACCCTGCTGGTCGGCGACTATCTGTTCGTTTCCAAGTACTCCTACGGTTACAGCCATTATTCGATCCCGTTCTCGCCGCCGCTGTTCTCCGGCCGCATTTTCGGCTCCGAGCCCTCACGCGGCGATATCGTGGTGTTCCGGCTGCCGAAGGACGACTCGGTCGACTACATCAAGCGCGTGATCGGCTTGCCCGGCGATCGTATCCAGATGCGGGAGGGGCTGCTCTATATCAATGACGTTCCGGTGAAGCGGGAACGTTTGCCCGACTTCGTCGGTGAGGACCCTTGCGGCTCTGGTGCGACTGCCCGCGTGAAGCAGTGGCAGGAGACGATGCCGAACGGGGTGACCTACAAGACCCTCGACTGCGTCGACAACGGTTTCTACGACAACACTAATGTCTATACCGTGCCGGCTGGTCACTTCTTCATGATGGGCGACAACCGCGACAATTCCACTGACAGTCGTGTGCTTTCGGCGGTCGGCTATGTGCCGCTGGAGAATATCATCGGTCGCGCGCAGATGATTTTCTTCTCCATCGCCGAGGGCGAGCAAGCCTGGCAAATCTGGCGATGGCCCACCGCGGTCCGGTGGAATCGTCTGTTCACCATTGTGCGATGATCGACGAAACGGCGGACATCAAGGTCGTTCCGCAGGCTGATGAGGCAAACCCGCCGCCTTCAGCCGATGAGGCGCCCGTGCGCGTCAAGAAGCCGCGCGGGAAAGCGGCCGCGAAAGCGGCCATGGCGGCAATCGAGGAGCGCATCGGCTATTCATTCAAGGATCCGACGCTGCTTGCCACGGCCTTCACGCACGTTTCCGCGCTGAAAGCCGCGCGCAATCGCACCGATAGCTATCAGCGGCTGGAATTTCTCGGCGATCACGTGCTCGGTCTGATCGTCTCGGACATGCTCTATCGCGCCTTTCCCAAGGCGGACGAGGGCGAACTCTCGAAGCGGCTGGCGGACCTCGTGCGCAAGGAAACCTGCGTCGATGTCGCCCGTTCGCTCGGCTTTCTCGATGCGATCAAGCTCGGTGCCGTTGGCGCCGGAGCGGGCGCGCGATTGCGTAAATCCGTGCTCGGTGACATCTGCGAAGCCGTGATTGGCGCAATCTTCCTGGACGGCGGTTATGCCACAGCGGCGAAATTCGTCGAAGCCAATTGGCTGGAGCGGATGCGCAAGCCGCAACGGCCGCTGCGCGATCCCAAGACGGTGTTGCAGGAATGGGCGCAGGGCAAGGGCTTGCCGGTGCCAGTCTATCGTGAGATCGAGCGAACGGGTCCGCATCACGATCCGCAGTTTCGTGTTGCCGTGGATTTGCCGGGGTTGACCTCGGCGGAAGGCACGGGTGGCAGCAAGCGCGTCGCGGAAAAGGCCGCCGCATCGGCGATGCTGGCGAGCGAAGGTGTCAAGGGAAGCAGTCATGGCGCCGGATAGCGCATCGCAGGATATCGCGGCTCAATCACCGACCCGCTGCGGTTTTGTCGCGCTGATCGGCGCGCCCAATGTCGGCAAGTCCACGCTGGTCAATGCGCTGGTGGGCTCCAAGGTCACCATTGTTTCACGCAAGGTGCAGACCACACGTGCGCTGATCCGCGGCATCGTCGTTGAAAATAACGCGCAGATCATTCTGGTCGATACGCCCGGCATTTTCTCGCCGAAGCGCCGGCTCGATCGCGCCATGGTTTCGACGGCATGGAGCGGGGCGCATGATGCCGATCTCGTCTGCGTGCTGCTCGATGCGCGCGCCGGTATCGACGAGGAGGCGGATGCGATCCTCACCAAACTGGAGACAGTTGCGCACCCTAAGATTCTGGTGATCAACAAGATCGATCTGGTGCCGCGCGAAAAGCTGCTGGCGCTGGCGAAGGCCGCCAACGAACGCCTCACGTTCACGGACACTTTCATGGTGGCGGCGCTGTCCGGCGACGGGGTCGACGATCTGCGCCATGCACTTGCGGCTAAAGTGCCCGAGGGGCCGTTCCACTATCCCGAAGATCAAATGTCGGATGCGCCGCTACGCTATCTCGCGGCGGAAATCACTCGTGAAAAGATCTATCGGCACCTGCATCAGGAGTTGCCGTATCAGTCCACGGTGGAAACCGACACCTGGACCGAGCGCAAGGATGGTTCGGTCAAGATCGAGCAGACGATTTTTGTCGAGCGCGACGGCCAGCGCAAGATTGTGCTCGGCAAGGGCGGTGCGACGATCAAGTCGATCGGCGAACAGTCGCGCAAGGAGATCGCCGAGATCGTCGGCCAACCGGTACATCTGTTCCTATTCGTGAAGGTGCGCGATGGCTGGGGTGACGATCCCGAACGCTATCGCGAGATGGGTCTGGATTTTCCAAAGGAATGACGCCGGCGAACCTGCCAGTCCCGCAGAATATCTGGCGCTTCGAGGTGCTGCTCTATGCCTCGTTGCTGCTCGATACGCTGACGTCGTTGTTCCGGACGATGCCGGACGACATGAGTGAGTCCGCTGCCTCAGTTGCCTATTTCGCCAACGCCGTCCTGATCCTGTTGTTCGTCTTTCTCGTCGGATTGGCGGCACGGCACCGAAAGAACTGGGCGCGTATCGTCTTGCTGGTGGCGTTGGGCTTGTCCGTCCTCTCGCTGGCGGGGGAATTGTCTTTCAGCGGGTTGCAGTTCGAGACGTTGCTCGAATTGATCTCGACGGGCATGACGGCTGCGGGGTTGTACTATTCCTTCACCGGCGACGCGCGCGGCTGGTTCGATCCCTCGCGCACCTGACAGCGAAGAGAACACCGTTTTTTTGAGCTGCCCCGGATTTGGCCGTGCTTGACACGGGCCGGGCAGCGGACCATTTTTTCCTGTAGGTAGATGCGACCTGCCGCTTGCGCCCTTCGGGGTCTGGTGAACGTATCGCGGTCTTTCGTCGTCCTTTGTCCGAACGAACGGGGCAGCAACGCAAGCTCTGACACCCGCCTGTGTCGTTCACGCAAAGGATCAAGCCATGCGCGATTTTCGCGACGCTAAGGTTATGGCGCACAGCCTGCGAGAGGCTCTCGCGACCAAGGGTCTCACTCTCACCGTCAGTCAAAGCCTCGAACTTGTCGCCCAGGCGTTCGGCGTGGCGGATTGGAACACTCTCTCAGCTGCGATCCGGAAGGAGGCGGCCCACCCCAATGACAGCGCCCGCTCGCCGCGGCTTCCCGCCACCGCCACGCAGCGGGCACTCGCTTATGCCATTCAGCGAAAACATCAATACGAGACGCTCGAGCACCTCCTGCTCGCCCTGCTTGATGACGCAGACGCGTCCGCAGTGATGAAAGCCTGCAAAGTCGATCTGGACGTACTAAGGGTGAAGCTCACCAACTATATCGATAGCGATTTGAAGACGATCGTCATCGATGAAGGCTGCGACCCGCAACAGTCCGCAGGCTTTCAGCGCGTGGTGCAACGCGCGGCGCACTATGCGGAGGGACGAGGCCGTCCAACACGGACCGGCGCGGAGCTTCTTCTGGCGATATTCGCCGAAACACGCAGTCCCGCCGCGCGGCTGCTCAGGGACCAGGACATGACCCGTCAGGACGCGATCAATTTCATAGTCCATGGCGTCAAAAAGGGAGGCGGAGAAACCTCGGTTTAGCCGGCGTGGCAACAGCCTCCGATGTCTCTTACCGGTGCTTCGGACATCGTCGCATCATGCTTCACGATTCGTGCGCGGTCCGCCGGAATCCTGTAAGTTGACCGGTTATGGAATGGATCGATGAAGGCATCGTGCTTGGCGTGCGGCGGCATGGTGAATCCAGCGCCATCGCGGAACTGCTGACGCGCGCCCATGGCCGTCATCTCGGCCTTGTGCGGGGCGGCGCCGGCTCTCGTCTGCGGCCCGTCCTGCAACCCGGCAACACTGTTCATGCGGTCTGGCGCGCGCGCCTCGACGAACATCTCGGCACCTATCAGATCGAAGTGACGCGGACCCGCGCCGCCACCGTGCTGGCGGATTCGCACGCGGTCTATGGCGTTACGCATCTGGCATCGCTGGCGCGCTTGCTGCCGGAACGTGCGCCGCATGAAGATATCTACGACATGCTCGAGCAGACGCTGGACGACTTCACCGATGCCGGTGAAGCCGCCATCCATCTGGTCCGGTTCGAACTGGCCATGTTGGCTGAACTCGGCTTCGGCCTCGATCTCTCGAGTTGCGCGGCGACGGGCGCCACCACCGACCTGATCTATGTGTCGCCGAAGTCCGGCGGCGCGGTGTCGCGGCAGGCGGGGGAACCCTGGCGTGGCCGGCTGTTGCGGCTGCCGCCGTTCCTGCGTGAGGCGGACGGCGAAGACAGCGGGTGGTCCGATCAGGATATTCAGGACGGTTTCGAGCTGACCGGACGTTTCCTGCTTCGCCATGTGCTGGAACCGCGGGGGCTCAGCCATTCCGATGCCCGCGCCGGTTTCATCGCCGCCGTGGTCAGGCAGCGGGGGAGGGTATTGCCTTCCGATTCCGCCGCGGAATCCTAGATTTCGGCCGGTTCGAGACCGAATCGCGGGGCCGAATCACGCCTTGTCGCGGGCTCCGTCAGGCGCTAACCCCTCCCCATGGGAAAACGATTGATTCCACCGGAACCTGCGGACATCGAGGACGTTGCGCTGCGCACCGCCCTTGAGGAGCGGTATCTCGCCTATGCGCTGTCGACCATCATGCACCGGGCGCTGCCCGATGCGCGCGACGGTCTGAAACCGGTCCACCGCCGCATTCTCTATGGCATGCGGCTGCTGCGACTCGATCCCGGCACGCCGTTCAAGAAGTCCGCCAAAATCGTCGGCGACGTGATGGGTTCATTCCATCCGCACGGCGATCAGGCGATCTACGACGCCATGGTGCGCCTCGCGCAGGATTTCTCCTCGCGCTATCCGCTGGTGGACGGGCAGGGCAACTTCGGCAACATCGACGGCGATAATCCTGCCGCCTACCGCTACACCGAAGCGCGCATGACCGATGTTGCGCGGCTGTTGCTGGAAGGTATTGACGAGGACGGCGTCGAATTCCGCGCCAATTACGACGGGCAATCCAAGGAGCCGGTTGTTCTGCCCGGCGGGTTCCCGAACCTGCTCGCCAACGGTGCACAGGGCATCGCCGTCGGCATGGCGACCGCGATCCCGCCGCACAACGCCGCCGAACTCTGCGACGCCGCGCTGCATCTGATCGACAAGCCCGATGCCAAGTCCCGCGCGCTGCTGAAATGGGTGAAGGGGCCTGACTTTCCGACCGGCGGCATCGTCGTCGATTCCAAGGAAAGCATCGCGGAGGCCTACACCACCGGGCGCGGCGCGTTCCGCACCCGCGCCAAGTGGCATCAGGAGGAGGGCGCACGCGGCACCTGGGTTGTCGTCGTCACCGAGATTCCGTGGCTGGTGCAGAAGTCGCGGCTGATCGAGAAGATCGCCGAACTGCTCAATGCCAAGAAGCTGCCGCTGGTCGACGACATCCGCGATGAGTCGGCGGAAGACATCCGCATCGTCATCGAGCCGAAGTCGCGCAACGTCGATCCCGAACTGCTGATGGAATCGCTGTTCAAGCTCACCGAGCTTGAAAGCCGGATTTCGCTGAACCTCAACGTGCTGGTGAAGGGCCGCATTCCGAAGGTGGTCGGCCTCGCCGAAGCCTTGCGTGAATGGCTCGATCATCTGCGCGACGTGTTGCTGCGCCGCTCCAACTATCGCAAGGCCCAGATCGAGCATCGGCTCGAAGTGCTCGGCGGTTACCTGATCGCCTATCTGAACATCGACAAGGTCATCAAGATCATCCGGACCGAGGATGAGCCGAAGCCGGCCTTGATAAAGGCGTTCAAGCTCACCGAGATTCAGGCCGAGGCCATCCTCAACATGCGGCTGCGCTCGTTGCGGAAGCTCGAGGAAATGGAGATCCGCACCGAGGACAAGAATCTTCGGGCCGAACTCAAGGGCATCAATGCCGTGCTCGGATCGGAAGCCGAGCAATGGAAGAAGGTGGCCGAACAGGTGCGCAAGGTGCGCGACATGTTCGGGCCGAAGACGCCGCTCGGCAAGCGCCGCACCATCTTTGCCGACGCGCCCGAGCATGATCTCGCGGCGATCGAGGAAGCCTTCGTCGAGCGCGAGCCGGTGACGGTGGTGGTGTCCGACAAGGGTTGGGTGCGCACGCTCAAGGGACATGTCGAGGATCTGTCGAATCTGTCGTTCAAAACCGACGACAAGCTCGGCTTTTCGTTCTTTGCGGAGACGACGTCGAAGATTCTGTTACTGGCGACCAACGGCCGGTTCTATTCGCTCGACGTTGCCAAGTTACCGGGCGGACGTGGCCACGGCGAGCCGATCCGCATGTTCATCGACATGGAGCAGGATGCGGCGATCATCACGGTGTTCGTCAACACCGGCGGCCGCAAATTCCTGATCGCCAGCCATGAAGGGCAGGGCTTCATCGTCAACGAGGACGATTGCGTCGGCACCACGCGCAAGGGCAAACAGGTGCTCAACGTCGAGATGCCGAACGAGGCGCGGGCGTTGACCACTGTGACCGGCGACACCGTTGCGGTGATCGGTGAGAACCGCAAGCTGCTGATCTTCCCGCTCGATCAGGTGCCCGAGATGGCGCGCGGTCGCGGTGTGCGCTTGCAGAAATACAAGGACGGCGGACTATCGGACATCGTGACCTTCGTGGCCAAGGAAGGTTTGAAGTGGCGGGATTCCGCCGGTCGCGAATTCAGCGCGACGATGAGGGAATTGTCCGAGTGGCGCGGCACGCGCGCCGACGCCGGCCGGCTGCCGCCAAAGGGGTTTCCGAAATCCAACAAGTTCGGTTGGAGCATCGAGTAGGTTGGGTCTCTTCGGACGCAACCTTCTAACCTAAGCGGTCGCGGGTTTGGCGCGGAGCTGATAGAGAATCAGCGCCAGCGTCGAGCCGAGCGCGAGCACGACGCCCAGCGCGATCATCGCATCGCTGACAATCGTCGCGGCCATCCAGACGCCGAAGGCCGCGCCGAGCATTTGCCAGAAGCCGAGCAGCGCCGACGCCGCGCCGGCATTGGCTCCGAACGGCGACAGCGCTTGCGCGGTGCCGAGCGGATTGACGATGCCCATGCCGAGCAGAAACACCGACATGCCGCCGAGGAACGGCAGGAAGCCTCCGTGGGACATTCCCACCAGCAGCAACGCGATGCTTCCGATGGCTGTGAGCAGCAGTCCCGCTTGAATCGGGCGTTGCAAACCGAAGCGTGCGGATAACCGCGTTGCGATCATGCCCGCCGCGAAGACGATGATGACCGTTCCCGCAAAGAACACGCCGAGGCCGATCGGCGAGAATTGCAGCGCTTCGATCAGGACGCGCGGCGCTGCTGAAAACATCGCGAACAACCCGCCGAGGATCAGGCTGACCGTCGCTGCCGGGATCAGAAAGCGACGATCGAAGGTCAGTTGCAGATACGTGGCGGCGATGTTGCGCGGCGCCAGCGGTGTGCGCGTGCCGCGATGGGTTTCGCCGAGTTGGGTTGCATAGGCCGCCGCCGCTATGGCTGAAAAGATTGCGACGAATGCGAATTCGGATCGCCAGCCGAAATAACGATCGAGCGCACCACCCAGGAGTGGCGAGAATCCCGGCGCGGCCGCCATTGCGATCATGATCAAGGCGAGCGTTCGTGCCAGTGCTTCGCCGCTGAACAGGTCACGTGCGATGGCGCGCGACAACACCGATGTTGCGCACGCGCCGAAGGCCTGCACCACGCGGCCGAACAGAAGGTTCGGCAGATCCGTCGCCAGCCCGCACCAGATGCTGCCGGCGATAAAGACGATAAATCCGGTCACCACCGGCAGATATCGACCGTAGCGGTCTGAGAGTGGGCCGACGGCAAGCTGTCCGACTGCGAAGGCCGCGAGGAAAACCGTGATCGATGACGTGACGGTTGCGGTGGAGACGTCGAGCGACCGGCCAATTTGAGGCAACGACGGCAAGAGGATGTTGGTCGCCAGCGTTCCGGTCGAGGCAAGCGCCGCAAGGATCGCAACTTGCGCGACGGTCGCGCGCGGAGAATTGAGTGCAAGAGCAGGATCGGCAATCGAATTGTCGGTCATGGTCGTTCCCTTCGATGATAGATGATGATTATCATATTAAAGAGATGTGCGCTCGTGATTTCGATATACGGAAATGCCGGGAGAGGTTGTGTTCCGGCCGATCTCCCGAGTTTGGGTAAGTTCGTCTGTCGGAGGGAAGGCGGCTTTCAAACGAACAAATGCCAATCCCAAGGTGACTGGCTTTTCGCTATTGCAAATGAGTTGCAATAAAAGAAGATTTCAGCCATGGTGGGTCAATGGATGCCTTGGCCGGAATACGTGAACCGAACCCGCCCGCGGAAGCGGGGCGGCCGAGTTTGCCCGAGGCCCATGCCTCGATTGCCCTTCCGGTCGGGGGGCACTGGTTCCGGCGGTTTCTGGCGTTCCTCGGTCCCGGTTACATGGTGTCCGTTGGCTATATGGACCCCGGCAACTGGGCGACCGACCTCGCCGGCGGCGCGCAGTTCGGCTACACGCTGCTGTCGGTGATCCTGCTGTCCAACGTGATGGCGATCCTGTTGCAGGCGTTGGCCGCGCGGCTCGGCATCGCCACCGGACGCGATCTGGCGCAAGCCTGTCGCGACAATTATTCGAAGCCGGTCGGCATCATGCTGTGGCTGGTGTGCGAGGCCGCCATCATCGCCTGCGATCTCGCGGAAGTGATCGGCACGGCGATCGCCTTACAACTTTTATTCGGCATTCCGTTGATCGCGGGCGCACTGATCACCGCGCTCGACGCGTTTCTGGTGTTGCTGTTGATGAATCGCGGTTTCCGTTTTCTGGAAGCCTTCGTTATCTCGCTCCTGATCGTCATTGCCGGCTGTTTTGCCGTGCAGATCGCCGCAGCGGCACCGCCGGTAGCCGAGGTCGCCAAGGGCTTTTTACCGTCGAAGGAGATCATCGCTAATCCCGCGATGCTCTACATCGCCATCGGCATCATCGGCGCGACCGTGATGCCGCATAACCTCTATCTGCATTCGTCGATCGTGCAGACCCGCGCCTATGAACGGACCCCAAAGGGGCGTCGCGAGGCAATCAAGTGGGCGACCACCGACAGCACCATCGCCTTGATGCTTGCGCTGTTTGTCAATGCCGCGATCCTGATCGTCGCCGCGGCCGCGTTTCACGGCACCGGCCATCAGGACGTCGCCGAAATCAGCGACGCGCATCGGTTGCTGTCGCCGTTGCTTGGACTCGGCATTGCCTCGACACTGTTCGCGGTGGCGCTGTTGGCGTCCGGCCTCAACTCGACGGTGACGGCGACGCTGGCGGGACAGATCGTGATGGAAGGATTCATCCATCTGCGAATGCCTGCCTGGGCACGCCGGCTGGTGACGCGCGGCATCGCCATTGTGCCGGTGGTGGTGGTGACTTGGCTCTATGGAGAGCGCGGCACTGGACAGTTGCTGGTGCTTAGCCAGGTGGTGTTGTCGATGCAGCTCCCCTTCGCCGTTATTCCGCTGGTATGCTTTGTCTCGGATCGACGCAAGATGGGCGACCTGGCGATCTCGCGCTCGACCGCCACCGTCGCCTGGGTAGTGGCGGGCGTCATCGTTGTGCTCAATCTCAAGCTGCTGTTCGATACGGTCTTCGGCTAGAGCGCGATATCCGCGCTCAGTCCTGTACTTCCGACTGCGCGGAGGCATCATCGTCGACGCGAAGCCACCCGGTCGGAGCCAGCCGCTGCTGTGGCAGGAAGCGGCTTTTGTAGTTCATCTTGCGTGAGCCATCGATCCAGTAGCCGAGATAGACGTAGGGCAGCCCCATGCGTCGTGCGCGCGCAATGTGATCGAGGATCATGAAGGTGCCGAGCGAGCGGTTTTCCTCCGATGGTTCGAAGAACGAATAGACCATCGAGAGACCATCGCCGAGGATGTCGGTCAACGCCACCGCGATCAGTTCGCCGGGCGCTGTGGCCTCGAGGCCCTCGGCCGGACGTCGGCGATATTCGATCAGCCGGGTTTCGACGTGGCTGTCCTCGATCATCATGGCGTAATCGAGCACGGTCATGTCGGCCATGCCGCCGAGGCGGTGGCGCTGGTCGAGATAGGCGCGGAAAATCGAATACTGTTCTGAGGTCGGCACCGCGCTACGTGATTGGCCGACCAGATCGGCATTGCGCGCCATCACCTTGCGGAAGTTGCGCGAGGGCCGGAATTCATTGGCGATGACCCGGACCGAAACGCAGGCATGGCATTGGTCGCAGGCCGGACGATAGGCAATCGACTGGCTGCGCCGGAAACCGCCATGGGTGAGAAGGTCGTTCAGTTCGGTGGCCTTGCTGCCAACCAGATGCGTAAACACCTTCCGCTCCTGCCGGCCCGGCAGATAGGGGCACGGCGAAGGAGCCGTCAGATAGAATTGCGGAGTGTCGCGGGAGTGTTGCGTCACCGAATCTCGTCTGCCTCCGATCGTGCGGCAAGCATCGCCCGAGCGGGAAGGCCGGTCAACGGCCTTCCGCAGTTACCAGCTTCGGCGGGGCTGGGGCGCGATTGCCCCGCGAACCGAGGTGTTGATCACCACGGTTCCGAGAACGATGTCGTGAAGCAGGCGGCGGCGGCCGTTGAACAGGCCGACCAACAGCACCAGCGGCGTCAAGACCGACACTGATATCCAGTAGACGACGGCATGGGTCGCGCCGAGCAGGAAGTAGCTGGGCGCTCCGTACCAGGTGCGCATTTCCAGATCCATCACGCGCATGCCGACGGTCGCGGAGCGCGGCCCACCAAGCGTCATGCCGTAATAGACGATGGCCCAGATCACCGAGGCCGGGCCCAGGAACGCAAACAGCGCCCAACCCAGTCCCAGCGTCACCAATCCGAATACGGCGATGAACAACGATACCAGGATCACTGGAACCGACAGCACCAGCAGGTCGATCAGGAAGGCGAAGAAGCGTCGCGTCAGCACGCCGCGGAACAGTTCCGGCTGTTCCCATGGATCGAAGGCATGAGGCCGCGCCTCGGTCTGGCTGTTCGCCCAGCCCGCCGCCTCTGTCCTATTGGAATCGCTTGCCGACATGATGCTCTCCGTCCGGTGACGAAATCCCGCGTCATGACATGGCGATCCGCTTGCCGAGGTACAAGGTGCGGCAGGGCAGCTGCGTCCGGTTTCGCTGTCGCGGCTATGGCCGGCCCGAGGAGCTCACAGCCCCGCGCGGATTTTTTCGGCCGCCTGCGGAGCGAAATAGGTCAGCACGCCATCGGCGCCTGCGCGCTTGAAGGCGACGAGGCTTTCCATCATCGCCCGCTCGCCATCGATCCACCCATTCTTCGCCGCGCCGGCAATCATCGCGTACTCGCCGGAGACCTGATAGGCGAAGGTCGGCATCCCGAAGGTGTCCTTGACGCGGCGGACGACGTCCAGATAGGGCAGGCCCGGCTTCACCATCACCATGTCCGCGCCCTCGGCGATGTCGAGTTCAACCTCGCGCAAGGCTTCGTCGGAATTGGCGCTGTCCATCTGATAGGTCCGCTTGTCGCCTGTCAGCGCCTTGGCCGACCCGATCGCGTCGCGGAACGGGCCGTAGAACGCCGACGCGTATTTGGCCGCGTAGGCCATGATCTGGACGTCGAGGAAGCCGGCTTCGTCCAGTGCTTCGCGAATGGCGCCGACGCGGCCGTCCATCATGTCGGAAGGGGCGATGACGTCGCAGCCTGCTTCCGCCTGCACCAAAGCCTGCCGCGCCAGCACGGCGACGGTTTCATCGTTGAGAATCTTGCCGTCGCGGATCAGGCCGTCATGACCGTGGCTGGTGAAGGGATCGAGCGCGACGTCGCACAGCACGCCGAGATCAGGGAATTCCTTCTTGATGGCACGCACCGACTGGCAGACCAGATTGTCAGGATTGAGTGCCTCGGAGCCGCGCTCGTCACGCAGAGATGGCTCGGTATAAGGAAACAGCGCGATGCAGGGGATGTTGAGCTTCATGGCGCGCTCGGCGTCCCGCACCGCCTGATCGACGCTGATGCGCTGAACGCCCGGCATCGAGGCAACGTCGACGCGCTGGTTGGTACCGTCGACGATGAACAGCGGCCAGATCAGGTCGTCGGTGGTGACGACATTCTCCCGCACCAGACGCCGCGCCCATTCCGATTTGCGGTTGCGGCGGGGGCGGACCACCAGATCGAGCGAAGTGTGGGCGGCGGCAGTTTCGCGCCGTGCAACGTCGCGCATTTCGATGGGCCGCCCGAATTTGATCGCCATGGTGGAAAATCTCCGAAACCGAACTCTGGAATTAGCCCTATTTCAGTCTAGCACCTCGCGACCGTGGCGTCACCGCGCGGAGAGGCCGGGCGCAATTGATTTTAGCGCTCCGGCGGGCCATGAATCGCATCGGGAGCCGGCGCGATTCAGCCGTTCCGGCCACGAGTACCGAATTGATGTCCGAGCCTTCATCCCGTGAGGCGCCGCAGCGCGAGCGTACGATCACGGCAAACGATTTCCGATCCGCCAAACCGGAGTCCGACGGCAATGTCTGGACCGGTCGTCTCGTGCTGTTCCTGCGGGTGATGGCCGTGCTGTCGATGGGCAAGGGTCTTTATCACTGGGCGCAGGTCACCGGCTTCGTTGGCGGCGAAAACGGGGCGTTCGAGAACCAGACCACGGCCTGGCAAGCCGCCACGATCTATTTTGCCGTCATCGAACTGGTGGCGGCGGTCGGATTATGGCTGGCGACGCCGTGGGGCGCGGTGGTCTGGTTGACCACCGTGGTGTCGATGGCGATCGTGGAACTGATGTTCCCTTCGATCTATGGCGGCAGCCTGATCGTGGTCGGCGTCGAGGTAGTCTTCCTGGTGTTATATCTCGTGCTGGCGTGGCTCGCGGCGCAGGAGCGGCCGCCATAGCCGGCCCTGCGGAAGTATGACACGTTGAACGACAAGAAACATCGGGAGGATATTGTGGATCAACTTCACGCGGGTGGAACGGCAGGTAGTCTCATCGTCAACGCGGTGGCGCGCTACGGTGATCGGCCGGCGCTTGCAGATGGCAATATCCGCTGGAGCTATCGCGAATTTGGCGATGCCGTGGGCCGCTTCATCGCGCTGTTCCGATCGGTCGGCCTGAAGCGTGGTGATGCGCTGTCGGTGCTGGCCGGCAATCGCGCGGAATCGTGGGCCGCGATCAGCGCGGCCATGGTGATGGGCCTGCGCTACACGCCGCTGCACCCGATGGCCGCCGAGGACGATCATGTCTTCATCATCGGCGATGCCGAGATCGACGCCTTGATCGTCGAGGCCGGCAAGTTCGCGCCGCGCGGACTGGCGATCAAGACGCGCGTGCCATCGCTCAAACACCTCTTGTCGTTTGGTCCGGTGGACGGCGCGCGTGATCTTCTGGCCGAGCTTCCTAAAGTTACGCCGGCGCCGCTGATGGATGAGAGCGATGTCAACGCCATCGCATGGCTTGCCTATACTGGCGGCACCACAGGCCGCTCCAAGGGCGTGATGTTGCCGCATCGTGTCGTCACCACCATGGCGACGCTGCTTTATGCCGATTGGGATTGGCCGCCGGAAATCCGTTTTCTCGCGGCAACGCCGATCAGCCACGCCGCCGGCGTGACGCTGTATCCGGTGATGATGCGCGGCGGTTTCACCCGCCTGGTGCAGGGTTTCGAAGCCGAGGCCTATTGCCGAGTCGTCGCGGAGGAAAAGATCACGGCAGCATTCCTGGTGCCGACGTTGATCTACGCGTTGATCGACGCACCCGATCTGCGCAAGCGCTACGATCTGTCATCGCTCGACATGATCGTCTATGGCGCCGCGCCGATGTCGCCGGACCGGCTGCGGGAGGGCATCGATATCTTCGGGCCGGTCTTCGTGCAGCTTTATGGCCAGACCGAAGCGCCGCAATGCATCACCACGATGCGCAAGATCGACCACGATGATTCAAAGCCGGGCCGTCTCGGCTCGTGCGGTCGGCCCAATCCGCTGGTCGATGTGAAACTGTTCGATTCCGATATGCGCGAAGTGGCAATCGGAGAGCCCGGCGAGATCTGCGTGCGCGGCACGCTGGTGATGGACGGCTACTGGAAACGTCCGGAGGCGACCGAAGAGGCGTTTCGCGGCGGCTGGCTGCACACCGGCGACGTCGCCATCAAGGACGAGGAGGGCTACCTCTATATCGTCGATCGCACCAAGGACATGATCATCTCCGGCGGCTTCAATATCTATCCACGCGAAGTCGAGGACGCGTTGATGTCGCATCAGGCGGTGGCCTCAGCGGCAGTCATCGGTGTGCCCGACGAGAAGTGGGGCGAGGCAGTGAAAGCATTTGTGGTGCTGAAGACGGGCGCGAACAATGACGCCGCCGAGTTGCAGGCGCACGTCAAGGAGAAGCGCGGCGCGCCGTGGTCGCCGAAAACGATCGAGTTTGTTGCCGAGATTCCGGTCACCGGGCTTGGCAAGATCGACCGCAAGGCGCTGCGTGCGCCGTATTGG
Source organism: Hyphomicrobiales bacterium (assembly GCA_017305535.1). Taxonomy (GTDB): domain Bacteria; phylum Pseudomonadota; class Alphaproteobacteria; order Rhizobiales; family Xanthobacteraceae; genus 62-47. The sequence goes on from JAFKKN010000005.1 coordinate 154,864, forward strand.
GAAGGGCGGCAGCGCGGCGTCGCGTAAAAATAAAAGCGCCTGCGAAGATTTTCCGCGAATTTTCGCAAAATTCTTCGCGGTAAGAATTGAGTCACCCTAACGCGGCGGTGACGAAGATTACGCGAGTGTTTCGGATTTGAACGACCCTGTTCGCAAATGCGACAGGGGGCGGCGGGAACCGCAGACGAAGCGTGAACATCACGCCTCGGTCCTCAACAGATGATTACAAAAAGCCCTTATTTGACGGGCTTAATCCGTGATTCACTCTCTTAAATTCATGATCTCTTTATTGTCTTATTTAAGCGGATCTTCAAACGCCTCCGTTAGGTTGTGGCTATCAGGCGGGACACAAGTTTCGTCGCATAAGTCGAAAAAACGACAACAGGGGTAGTGTCATGATGAAAGCCGCAGCCACGGCCGTTGAAACCGCCGATCGCGCTGCCGGTCACGCACCGGTGCAGCCGCTCTATCTTGAAGCTCTTACGCTGGTAGAGCGGCTGCATCGGCGGCTGCTCGACGTCATCAAGGATGAGTTTGATCGTCGTGGCCGCGCCGATATCAACTCGGTGCAGGCGCTGCTGCTCTACAACATTGGCGACAAGGAATTGACCGCCGGCGAACTGCGCACGCGCGGCTACTATCTCGGCTCCAACGTCTCCTACAATCTGAAGAAGCTGGTCGAACTGGGCTTCCTCGATCATCAGCGCTCGCGTGTTGATCGTCGTTCGGTGCGTATCCGTCTCACCGCGCAGGGCCAGGAAATCCGTCGCATCGTCGATGCGCTCTATCAGAAGCATATGAAGACGGTGGAGCAGGTCGGCGGCATCTCCAACGAGGAGTTCGCGACGCTCAACAAGTCGTTGCATCGGCTCGAGCGTTTCTGGACCGACCAGATTCTCTATCGTCTCTGAGTTTTCTTCGCCTCCAAGCGAGCAAAAAGGCGAGCCGGCGCAAGATCGGCTGCCTGACCTTCGAAGACGTCTCTCCAAGGACACCTTCTCACTGTCGCGCATCGGCCCCGAGTTGCCCCGGGACCGGTGCGTTTTTATTTGTTACGCGACGACGGGGGCGGGGCGCTTGCGCAGCAGGTAACGTTGCGTGCCTTCCAGCACAAGCTGGCGCTTCTGGTTGTGCACGGTGGTGCGCATACCGACGACGCCGGTGGTGCGCCCCGGCTTCACTTCGTCGATAACGAGCGTGCCGTACAAGGTGTCGCCGACATAGACCGGCGCGAGGAATTTCGACGACTGGTCGAGGAATCCGATCAGGCTGTCTTCTGTCATGAATGGAAAGGTGCCGGCGCCGGCGGCGGTCTGGATGAGAATCTGATAGCCATGCGCCAGCATGTGCGGCATGCCGCGTGCGCGACAGAATTCAATGTCGTAGTGGATCGGATGATTGTCGCCGCTCGCCGCCTGAAAGGCGAGGAAGATGGCGTCGGTCATGGTGCGGCTCGGCAGGATGAATTTTTCGCCGACGGCAAAATCCTCGAACCAGCGTGTCTCGTAGCGTTTGTGCTGGGCGGGGTCGAAAGCGTCATCCATGTCGGGCTCCTTGCCGGTCTTGTTGATAAGATGATCCTTGACTGAAAGTGACGTCATCGCCAAGCGGGGCACCGCAACCCCAGCCATGCGGTCGCTCACAACATTTGCGGCCGGCTCCGCGCAATTTTCCTATTGGCACGACATAATTCAGGCGTACAACAGCGCCGCGCGGGTCGCGCGGGAGAGGGTAGGCATGGATAAGCAGGCAATGCGTGAGGAAGCCGAGCGGCTGATGCGCGAGGCAATGGCGCGCAAGGGCGTAACCGTGAAGCAGGGCGACACCCGCATCATGGCGACGTGTGGCAAGTGCGGCGCCCAGAACAAGGTCTCCGCCCCAAAGGGCACGACGCGCGTGCAATACGCCTGCAAGGAATGCGGCGTGAAGCAGATGGCGCTCTAACGGTTGGGTGAGGGCCCGTGCCCGAGGCGCACACGCCGGGAACGGGTTAGACAAAACGCGTACCGATGCGTTGGTGCCGCAGCCAGAAGCCGGCAAAATCAGCTGCGTCCATCATCCCCGTTGCGGCCGGTTGTCACCCGGCGTGTGCTGGCGGGATAACGTCGTAACGCCCGATTGGTTCGCGCTGAGGTGGGACGGATCGGACGTGGGACGGATTATTTGATCCGCACGGTGATTTTCTTCGAAATCACGGGTGGCACGAAGGGGAAGTGATCGGCGTCTCCCAGCACCAGTTGCAGCGTGTGTTTTCCGGGCGACAATTCGATCCGGGCTTCGGTCTGGCCAGCGCCGAAATGCAGGTGCGACTTGTCTTGTGGGATGGGTTCGTCGGGATTGAGCGGTTCCTCGACATCGATCAGCAGATGATGGTGGCCGCTGTTCTGAAAATTGTCGCCGGCATGGGTGACGCCCATATTGCGCAGACCGAACCGGCACCAGAACGCGCCTTTGATAACGGCACCATCCTGCGGCCACACGAAATAGAGCAGGGCATCCTTCGGCGCGGGCTTGCCCTTGGCGAAGGCGGCGCCCGGAATGGTGAGCACTGCGACCTGAAGCAGCGTGCGTCGGGTGATCGTCATGATACGGGCCCTCGGAATCCGGTGTATTCTACAAAGTCAACGCGATGCGAAAGCCATGGGTCGGGTAACGGACATTGGTGTCGTAGCCGTCGCGGTTCGAAGGCCGGACGTAGCGCGCGTCGTTGCGCCATGAGCCCGAGCGCAACACATGCGAGGTGCAGCCGTCCTCAAGCCAGGCTGAGCCGTCGATCGGCGCGCCCTGATAGTTCTTGTGAAAGCAATCCTCGATCCATTGGTCGACCGTGCCGCCCATATCGTAGAGGCCGAATGGATTTGGCTTGAAACTGCCGACTTTATTCGGTGGTTCGTTGCTGGCAACTTGTGTGCAGTTTTTGCAACTTGCGACGTCGGGTTTTAGCTGATCGCCCCACCAGAATCGCGTTTGCGTGCCGCCACGGGCCGCATATTCCCATTCGGCCTCGGTCGGCAGGCGATAGGGTTTGCCAGCCGTCTCGGCCAGCCATGCCGCAAACGTCTTGGCGTCGCTCCAACTCACATTGCCGACCGGCGCGTTGTCCGGGCCGGTCACTGTAAATCCACAGGCTTTGGCGGCCGCGCAGAGATTCCATTCGCGGTTCGACACCGGATATTTTCCGATCGCGAAGCGCTTCACCGTCACCTGATGCACAGGCCGCTCGGAGGCATCCTCGTTGCTGCCCATGGCGAAGCTACCGCCAGGCAGCGGGATCATCTCCGGTTCGCGCAGCGGCGGTGCGGCGGCCGGAGGCGACGTGGGTGGTGCAATCGCCGGCGCGACCGCAACGGGCGGCACGACCGGCGCCTTGGCCTGCTGCGGCGGTGGCGGTTCGCCGACCGGCGCCGATAGCGCCTTCGTGTCGGAGGATTTTCCCACGGTGGATTTGGCCGCGTGCGACAAATCGGCCCGCTGGTCGTTGGGCGGGGATGTGGAGGCAGGCCGCGCGAGATGGCTGCGCGTCTGCATCGTCAGATACCACAGCACGCCGCCCGCCAGAGCTAATACCAGCAAACTGAGCGAAACAATCGTGAAACCGTGCTTCTGCGTGCGACGCCGCTTGAATGCGGATGGATCGGGCAAAACACGATAGACCCGTACCGGATCGGTGATGTTCTTCACCTTGCGATCGCCGAGCGATTCATAGCCGCAGACGATCTTGTGCTTGATCTGCTCGTAGATGCCGCCGGAGATGAACACCTCGCCGGGATCGGCCAGGCCCTCAAGCCGCGCGGCGACGTTGACGCCGTCGCCGAACACATCGTCGGTTTCGATGATGACATCGCCGAGATTGATGCCGATGCGATATTCGATCCACTGCGCTTTGGCTTGCGCGGTGTTGCGCCCGATCATGTTCTGCTGGATGACGATGCCGCACCGCACGGCCTCGACCGGGCTGTCGAAAACGGCGATGAAGCCATCGCCGGTGGTCTTGATCAGCCGTCCGTGATGCTCGCGGATTGTCGGCTCGACGAGTTCGCGCTCAAGCCGCTTGACGCGTGCATGCGTTCCTTCTTCGTCGAATTGCATCAGGCGGCTGTAGCCGACGATGTCGCCCGCGACGATGGCGGCGAGCCGACGCGGCATACCGCTGTCCGGGGTGCCGGCATTCTTGCTCGAATTGATATCGCGAATGTCGCCGCGCATGGCTGAGCCCATGCCTTCCGAGGTGGACATGCTTGGCCGAACAGGCCCGCTAATCCCCGAATTGCGACTTGCTGGAGCGTTCTGCTTCAGCGCTCCTGACCCGCACGGCGAGTGCGGCAACAATGGCAGAATTTGTCGTTTGCGTGAAGTTACCGGCGGTTGCACGGGTAGGGGTGGGATCGCGCCCACTCCTTGCATCTTTCGGAGTAGCCCACCAGATGTCGTTCTTTCTCGCCGTGGAACCGCAAAACCTTGGCGGTGGTGAGCCGAATGTGGTAAGGCCACGCCCGTTACCCGACCTCTTCCCCCGGACCGCCCGCGCCTCGTTCAGGAGGCTGTGGCGGTGGAGATATTGCCGATGAGCTCATCCGCCCAAGCCAACGCCGCTTCCGCCCCCGACACGTTTTTCACCGCGCCGCTCACCGACGCCGATCCCGAGATCGCTGCCGCGATCAAGGGCGAGCTAGGCCGTCAGCGTCACGAGATCGAGCTGATCGCCTCGGAAAACATCGTCAGCCGCGCCGTGCTCGAAGCCCAGGGCTCGGTGATGACCAACAAGTATGCGGAAGGCTATCCGGGCAAGCGCTACTACGGCGGCTGCGAATGGGTCGACGTCGCAGAAAATCTCGCCATCGATCGTGCCAAGAAGCTGTTCGGCGCGCAATTCGCCAATGTGCAACCGAATTCTGGCAGCCAGATGAACCAGGCGGTGTTCCTGGCGCTGTTGCAGCCGGGCGATACCTTCATGGGCCTCGATCTTGCCGCCGGCGGCCATCTCACCCACGGCGCGCCGGTCAACATGTCGGGCAAGTGGTTCAAGCCGTCACACTACACGGTGCGCCGTGAAGACCAGATCATCGATATGGATGAAGTGGCGAAGCAGGCCGAGCAGGTGCGGCCGAAGCTGATCATCGCTGGCGGCTCGGCCTATTCGCGGTCATGGGACTTCAAGCGCTTCCGCGAGATCGCCGACAGCGTCGGCGCCTATTTCCTGGTCGACATGGCGCACTTCGCGGGATTGGTTGCCGGCGGTGTACACGCCTCGCCGGTGCCGTATGCGCACGTCACCACTACGACGACGCACAAATCATTGCGCGGTCCGCGCGGCGGTCTGATCCTGTGCAACGACGAGGAGATCTCCAAGAAGCTCAACTCCGCGATTTTCCCGGGCTTGCAGGGCGGCCCGCTGATGCATGTGATCGCCGCCAAGGCGGTCGCGTTCAAGGAAGCATTGCAGCCGGACTTCAAGATCTACGCGAAGAACGTGGTCGCGAACGCCAAGGCGCTGGCGGAGACGCTGCGTGGTCATGGCTTCGAGATCGTCTCCGGCGGCACCGACAATCACCTGATGCTGGTCGATCTGCGGCCGAAGGGACTGAAGGGCAATATCTCGGAGAAGGCGCTCGTTCGCGCAGGCCTCACCTGCAACAAGAACGGCATCCCGTTCGACCCCGAGAAGCCGTTCGTCACTTCTGGTCTGCGGCTCGGTACGCCTGCGACAACGACGCGTGGATTCGGCGTCGCTGAATTCAAGCAGGTCGGCGGCCTGATCGCTGAAGTGCTCAACGCGGTGGCGCAGTCGCCGGACGGTAGCGCGCCGGGCGTCGAGGCCGCGGTAAAGGAAAAGGTCAAGGCTCTCACCGACCGCTTCCCGATCTACCAGTAAACGGCAGGTGCGTTTTACAACGACGTCTTGTTTTTTTGACAAGATGTCCGATTTCCGTCATGGCCGGGCTTGTCCCGGCCATCCACGCCTTTCCTGCGGATTCGTGGGAAAGACGTGAACACCCGCGACAAGCGCGGGCATGACGGCTTTGCCTGATTTATCGCGTTCGCATTCTAATTTGGTTCTCAAGGTCACGGCCCCATAGGGTGAAACGATGCGCTGCCCAAGCTGCAACAGCCTCGACACGCAGGTGAAGGATTCGCGGCCGACCGAGGATTCCTCGGTGATCCGGCGTCGTCGTGTGTGCCTTGCATGTAACTTCCGCTTCACGACGTTCGAGCGCGTGCAGTTGCGCGAACTGACGGTGATCAAGCGCAACGGGCGGCGCGTGCCATTCGATCGTGACAAGTTGGTGCGCTCACTGCAGATCTCATTGCGCAAGCGGCCGGTGGAATCGGAGCGGGTCGAGAAGATGGTGTCGGCCATCGTGCGCGAACTGGAGAGCGGCGGCGAAGCGGAAATTTCATCGGAGACTATTGGTGAAGCGGTGATGGAGCATCTGCGCCAGCTCGACGATGTCGCCTATGTCCGCTTCGCCTCGGTCTATCGCAATTTCCGCGAAGCGCGCGATTTCAAGACCGTGCTCGGAGAACTGTCCGGCGACGATGAGCCCTCGGCGGCATTGGTCCGCAAATGATCTTCCGGCTGCTGGAAGATCAGTACGCCGACAAGGCGCGCGAGGCCAAGGCGCTCGATCGCCGCTTCATGCAACTGGCGCTGACATTGGGGCGAAGGGGACTTGGCCGCACCGCGCCAAACCCGGCGGTCGGCGCGGTGATCGTCAAGGACGGCATCATTGTCGGACGCGGCTGGACTCAACCGGGCGGGCGGCCGCACGCCGAGCCTGAGGCATTGGCGCAAGCCGGCGAGGCTGCGCGCGGCGCGACGCTCTATGTCACGTTGGAGCCGTGCTCGCATATCGGCAAGTCGCCACCGTGCGCTGACGCGATCATTGCATCCGGCATTGCGCGGGTCGTTTCCGCGATCGAGGATCCCAATCCGCAGGTGGCAGGACAGGGCCACGCGAAGCTGCGTACCGCCGGCATCGTGGTCGACGTCGGGACATGTGCGGACGAAGCGGCGCGCGATCATGCGGGACATTTTCGCCGCGTGCGCGATGGACGGCCGCATGTCATCCTCAAGCTCGCGGTGTCGCCGGACAACAAGATCGGTGCCGCTGGTGGTAAACCGGTGGCGATCACCGCGGAAGCTGCCCGAGCGCGCGTGCACTTGTTACGCGCTCAATGCGACGCGGTGCTGATCGGCATCGGCACTGCGTTGGCGGATGATCCGCTGTTGACGTGCCGGTTGCCCGGCATGGCGAAACGTTCGCCCGCGCGTGTCGTGCTGGATCGTGCGCTGCGTTTGCCGGGTGACAGCAAGCTGGTTCATTCCGCGCGCGAAGTGCCGCTGTGGGTTCTGACGTCAGATACCGCTGAAGCGCCGGCGGCGGCAAAGCTCGGCGCGGCAGGTGTACAGGTGTTGCGGGCGAAGGCGAGCACGGATGGTCTCGACCTTCCTGATGTGTTGCGGACGCTGTCCGACAAGGGGATCACCCGGCTGATGGTCGAGGGTGGCGCGCAAGTCGCGGCGTCGTTTGTCGAGGCCGGATTGGTTGATGAAGTCTGGCTGCTGCGCGGCCCGAATGAGATTGGGCCGGATGGCGTGGCCGCGCTTGGCGCATTGCCGCTCGGCGCCATCACGCAGTCGTCCTCCTTCCGCGTTCGTGCTAGCGAAAAGCTCGAAAACGATACCCTTGCAATCTACGAGCGAGATTAGATGTTCACCGGGATCATTACCGACGTCGGCGAGATCGCCAGCCTGAAGCCCGTCGCGCAAGGGCAGTTGCATCGCCTGCGGATTTTGTGCCGCTACGATCAAGCGACCATCGCTGACGGTGCATCGATCGCTTGCAATGGAGTGTGTCTTACCGTGGTCGCTTCCGGCGTCGAGAACGGACGGACATGGTTCGATGTCGATGCCGCCGCCGAAACGCTCCGCATGACCACTGCACAACACTGGCAGGTGGGAACGTGCCTCAATCTGGAACGGGCGCTGAAGATCGGCGACGAACTCGGCGGCCATATCGTCGCTGGTCACGCCGATGGCATCGCGAGCGTTGTGACGCGCGAGGACTTGCCTGACATGGCGCGCGTCGAATTCGATGTGCCGCGTGAACTGGCGCGTTTCATCGCGACCAAGGGGTCGGTGACGCTCGACGGTGTCTCGCTAACCGTGAATACAGTGGCGGACACGCGCTTTTCGGTGCTGATCATCCCGCACACCCTTTCCGTCACCACGCTGAACGGCTGGCAGCAAGGTTCTGAGGTGAACCTCGAGGTGGATCTCATGGCGCGCTACGCCGCGCGGCTGTCGGAGATGAAATAGCCGTTCTGACGCTTCGCCGGGTTTCAGTCGATGAAATCAGGCTTTTCATAAGAAATCCATCATGGCCGGGCTCGTCCCGGCCTTCCTCGTCTGTGTCGTGTCGCCTGGACGTGGATGGCCGCGACAACCGCGGGCATGACGAACAACTGGCGCTGCCATGCGCTGCGTATTCGTGCTTGGCTTCCCGCAGGGCAGCGACTACAAACCTCCAAAATTGCAAGTCAGTATTGACTTAACCCCCTGATCGGATTGCCCCATGGCCGACGCGCGACGCGCCCCGCTGAAAGACCAGACCGATGTGCGCGGTGCTCGCGCGCTAATCGTCGAGGCGCGCTTTTATGACGATATTCAGGACGCGCTGCTGCAAGGTGCGGTCGCGGAACTGGACGCCGCCGGCGTCACGCACGATGTCGTGACCGTGCCTGGCGCGCTGGAAATTCCGGCCGCGATCGCCATTGCGTTCGATGCCGCCGAGAAAAGCGGCAAGCCTTACGATGCCGCGATTGCACTCGGTTGCGTCGTGCGCGGCGAGACGTTCCACTTCGAGATCGTCTCGATGGAATCCTCGCGTGGCCTGATGGACCTCTCCATCAACCGCCGCATTCCGCTCGGCAATGGCATTCTTACGGTCAATACCGACGACCAGGCCTGGGCGCGAGCGCGGCCTGGCGACCTGAACAAGGGCGGCGATGCCGCGCGCGCGGCGCTGGCGATGCTGCGTCTCAAACGTCGCGTCAATCGGGCCTGAGCATCATGGCGGACATCAAGAAAAATCCGGCCAAACCTCAGGACAAGAAGGCCAACCGGCGCGGCGCGGCACGTCTCGCCGCGGTGCAGGCGCTTTACCAGATGGATATGGCGGGGGCGGGCATCAACGATGTCTTCGCCGAGTTCGAGAGCCACTGGATCGGCAACGAGGTCGAGGGCGATCAGTATTTGCCGGCCGAGGCCGCGTTCTTCCGTGATGTGGTCTCCGGAGTGGTGCGCGATCAGGCCAAGCTCGATCCCTTGATCGACGACGCCTTGTCACGGGGCTGGCCGCTGAAGCGGATCGACGCGATCCTGCGCGCCGTGCTGCGCGCGGGGTCTTATGAACTCGAGCATCGCAAGGACGTGCCGGCGCGCGTTGTGGTGTCGGAATATGTCGATGTCGCGCACGCCTTCGTCGAAGGGGACGAAACCGGCATGGTCAACGCGGTGCTGGACCAGATTGCGCGGCAATTCCGCGGCAGTGAATTTGGACGCTGAGCATCATCCTTCCCGCCATTGCGAGGAGCGATAGCGACGAAGCAATCCAGTTCTTGCTTTGTGGCCGCCGGATTGCTTCGCTGCACTTGCAATGACGGTGTCAGGGACACGGGACTATGTCCTCCGGTGAAGACGATCTGATCGCGCGCTACTTCAAACCACTGGCAACCACGCCGGGCGCTTTCGGGCTGACCGACGACGCGGCAATCCTGCAAGCTGGTGGTGATGACGTCGTTGTCACTGTTGATGCCATTGTCGAAGGCGTGCATTTTCTGCCTGACGACCCGCCGGACACCGTCGCCCGAAAGGCGTTGCGGGTGAATTTGTCCGATCTCGCAGCCAAGGGCGCGGAGCCGGCTGGTTTCGTGCTGACGTTGGCGTTGCGTCAGGTGAATGAGACGTGGCTTGCGCCGTTCGCGCGTGCGCTGGGCGAAGATGCGGATCAATTCGGCTGTCCGCTGCTCGGTGGCGATACAGTTTCGACGCCGGGTCCACTGATGATCTCGGTCACGGCTTTTGGTCGAGTGCCGCGAGGCCGGATGGTTCAACGTGGCTCCGCGAAGCCGGATGATGTCCTTGTCGTGAGCGGCACCATTGGCGATGCCGCGCTCGGGCTGGCGATCCGCAAAGGGGCACGGGGGCCGCTCGGCGCCGATGTCGAGGCGAGCGCTCTTTTGGTGGATCGCTACCGGGTTCCTCAGCCACGCGTTGCGTTGGCGCGCGCGATCCGCGATCACGCCAGCGCCGCGATGGATGTTTCCGACGGTTTGATGGGCGATCTCTCGAAATTGTGCCGTGCGTCCGGTGTTTCGGCTGTCGTGGAGGCGGCCGCAATTCCGCTGTCCGAACCGGCGCAAAGCTGGCTGACGGCGGATGCGAATGTCCTCGAACGGCTTGTATCCGGCGGCGACGACTACGAGATTCTTTGTGCGGTGCCAGAGAATCGGCTCGCGGATTTTGAGCTTGCGGCGAGGTCGACTGGCGTTCCGGTCACCGTGATCGGTCGTTTTACCGCCGGGGAAGGGCCCTCGCGATTGTTCGGCGCCGGAGGTCGGGAAATCCCGCTCGACCGGCAATCCTATAGCCATTTCTAGGGCTTCGCGGCGAGTTCGGCGGCCTGTGCCCGATTCGGCACGGTTCAGAAATCCTTTAAAAAACCTTTGCTTATGACCTTCGCAGCGTTGCGTGCCAGTCACGATTTTGGCATGGTCCCGCCGATTTAAGGCCGCCCTTTGGGCAGGGTGCGCTTTTTTTGTGCGTTCATCCGTAATCAGGTCATGGACGCGATCGGGGCACTACTGGGAAACGCAAGGATCTGAGGCAATTCAATGACAGCATTATGGGTGATCGTGCTCTGCGGAGCACTTTCGATTGTCTACGCCATCTGGGCGACATCGTCGGTGTTGGGAGCCGACGCCGGCAACGCGAGGATGCAGGAAATCGCGAGCGCGGTGCGTGAGGGCGCGCAGGCTTATCTGCGGCGGCAATACACCACGATCGGTATCGTCGGCATCGTCATCTTCGCTCTGCTGGCCTATTTCCTCGGTCTGCTCGTTGCGGTGGGCTTCGCCATCGGCGCCATCCTGTCCGGCGCTGCCGGGTTCATCGGCATGAACGTCTCGGTTCGCGCCAACGTGCGCACCGCGCAGGCGGCGACCAAGTCGCTTGCCGGCGGTCTTGAACTGGCGTTCAAGGCGGGCGCGATCACCGGCCTGCTGGTGGCCGGCCTCGCGCTGCTCGGCGTCACGCTGTACTTCGCCTATCTTACCCACGGCGCGGGCTACGCGGCCAACAGCCGCACGGTGGTCGACGCCATGGTGGCGCTCGGCTTCGGCGCTTCGCTGATCTCGATCTTTGCCCGTCTCGGCGGCGGCATCTTCACCAAGGGTGCGGACGTCGGCGGCGACCTCGTCGGCAAGGTGGAAGCCGGCATTCCGGAAGACGATCCGCGCAACCCGGCGACGATCGCTGACAACGTCGGCGACAACGTCGGTGACTGCGCCGGCATGGCCGCCGACCTGTTCGAGACCTACGCGGTGACCGCGGTCGCCACCATGGTTCTCGCCGCGATCTTCTTCGCGACCTCGCCGCTGCTGGTCAACATGATGACGCTGCCGCTCGCCATCGGCGGCATCTGCATCATCACCTCGATCATCGGCACCTTCTTCGTCAAGCTCGGCGCGAGCCAGTCGATCATGGGCGCGCTGTACAAGGGCCTGATCGCCACCGGCATCCTGTCGCTCGTCGGCGTCGGCTTCGTCATCCACTGGCTGGTCGGTTTCGGCCCGCTGGCTGGCGTGAAGTACACCGGCATGGCGCTGTTCGAATGCGGCATCGTCGGTCTGGTTGTCACCGGCCTGATCATCTGGATCACCGAATACTACACCGGCACCGACTATCGCCCGGTGAAGTCGATCGCCCAGGCGTCGGTCACCGGTCACGGCACCAACGTCATCCAGGGTCTGGCGATCTCGATGGAAGCGACCGCGCTGCCTGCGATCGTCATCATCGCCGGCATTCTGGTGACCTACAGCCTCGCGGGCCTGTTCGGCATCGCGATCGCCACCACCACCATGCTGGCGCTGGCCGGCATGATCGTCGCGCTCGACGCCTTCGGTCCGGTCACCGACAACGCCGGCGGCATCGCCGAAATGGCCGGCCTGCCGAAGGAAGTGCGCAAGTCCACCGACGCGCTCGACGCGGTTGGCAACACCACCAAGGCGGTGACCAAGGGCTACGCGATCGGCTCCGCCGGTCTCGGTGCGCTGGTGCTGTTCGCGGCCTACAATGAAGACCTCAAGTTCTTCATCGCGGACGGGGCCAAGCATCCGTACTTCCAGGGCGTCGCGCCCGACTTCTCGCTGAACAACCCCTACGTCGTGGTCGGCCTGCTGTTCGGCGGCCTGCTGCCGTATCTGTTCGGCGCGATGGGCATGACCGCGGTGGGCCGTGCGGCCGGCGCGATTGTCGAGGAAGTGCGTCGTCAGTTCCGCGCCAAGCCGGGCATCATGCAGGGCACCGACAAGCCGGACTACGGCAAGGCGGTCGACCTGCTGACCAAGGCCGCGATCAAGGAAATGATCATTCCGTCGTTGTTGCCGGTGCTGTCGCCGATCTTCGTCTACTTCGTGATCTATTTCATCGCGGGTGGCGGTGCGGCCGGCAAGTCGGCGGCGTTCTCGGCGGTCGGCGCGATGCTGCTCGGCGTCATCGTCACCGGCCTGTTCGTCGCGATCTCGATGACCTCGGGCGGCGGCGCATGGGACAACGCCAAAAAGTACATCGAGGACGGCCATCACGGCGGCAAGGGTTCGGACGCCCACAAGGCGGCCGTGACCGGCGACACCGTCGGCGATCCCTACAAGGACACGGCCGGCCCGGCCGTGAACCCGATGATCAAGATCACCAACATCGTGGCATTGCTGCTGCTGGCGATCCTGGCGCACTAATTGGTTGGAGCATGATGTTTTCCGAAAGCCGCTTCGCACTTTTCGGCCTCATGCTCTGATCCACGCGATATCGAAAACGAAAACCCCGCGGTGCGAGCCGCGGGGTTTTTCATTTCTATCGATGTGTGAAGAGATAGCCGCGCGGCTATCGGCCGCCGATCAACCGGAATAGTGGCGCGAGATAGCTGATTTCCTGACCGCCGCTCGCGGTGGTGCGGCTGATGAAGTCGAATATCTTGCCGTCCTTCATACCGTAATTCGCGAGCCGTATGACCTGACGGTTCTTGTCGAAGTAGATCGCGATCACGCGCTGGTCGGTGACACGCTGCGGCATGAAGGCGACCGGGCGCTCGGTACGCTGGGAAATATAGTAAAACACCTCGCCGTTCAGCGTCGCGACGGTGGAGGGGGTCCCCATCACGATCAGCACCTGATCCTGGCTGGCGCCGATGGGGATTTGCTCCAATGCCCCCTGCGGCAGGATATAGCCCTTCTGGAACTGTTCCCCGGCACAGCCGCCCAAACTGGCGCCTGCAAGTGCAATGGCGATGGCGGCGCCAATGCCGCCCCAGCGCACAGCGCGGCTGCGCGTTCTTTCTGTCCGATTGCGGTTGGTCATGCGGAAATGAGCCCCGTCCCCTTGCATCCTATAGGGCGTTGACGTACCGGGCTGAACCGGCGAATTCAAGACAGGCGCGCCCCGGCGCCAATGTGGAACTTATGACGATCTGGCCGTTCAAAACTTTTGTCCGATCCCGATCCGGTTCGGAAAACACCATTGGTGCCATCTATGGCATGATCGTGACGAGGGCGCGAGAGCCGGCCTTCTATGCCGGTTATGGCGTCCCGGATACCGTCGACGGCCGTTTCGATCTGGTGGTGCTGCATCTGTGGATGATTCTGCGCCGCCTTGGCGCGACCGCCGAGTCGCAAAAGCTGGCGCAGGGGCTGTTCGACCACTTCTGTAGCGACATGGATGCCAACTTGCGCGAAATGGGAATTGGCGACATGGCCGTCCCCAAGCGGATGCAGGCGTTCGGTCAGGCGTTTTACGGGCGTTCGACGGCTTATGACGCGGCGCTGGCGGGGGGACATGAGGCGCTGGCGCGGGCGCTGGACAAAAACGTTTTCAACGGACGGGCTTTCGAACAGGCGCGGCGTTTGGCGGACTATGTCGAGGCGTCGGTCGCGAAGCTGGCGACCATCGATGCCGCCACGCTTGCGGATGAGCGCCAGCCTTTTGCAGTGCTCGATACGTGATGAGGAAAGATGACATGACCCATCCCGGGCGATCTCCCCATGCCGATCCGTGGCCATGGTTGGTCAACGTCGACCAGATCCCGGAAGCCGGCTTGCAGGTTGCGTTTGAGGCGACTGAAGCCCAGCGCGCGGCGTTGGCTACAGTGGCCGGCTTGCGCGGTGTTGCACGGGCAGCCGCGACGTTTCAGTTATCCCACGCCGGAGGTGGCAAGGTGCACGTCTCCGGTCAGGTGACGGCGCGCGTGGGGCAAACCTGCGTGGTGACGCTCGATCCGATCGAGAACGACATCGATGAACCAGTCGACCTGGTGTTTGCACCGGAGGCGGATATTCCACGACTGGCGACGATGGTCGATGACACTGCCGAATCTGAGGATATTCCCGATTCTCCCGAGCCTATTATCAACGGTGTGATCGACCTTGGCCGGGTGGCGACCGATGTCCTGTTTCTGGGAATCGATCCCTATCCGCGCAAGCCGGACACGGTTTTCGAACAGCCGGCGGTCGCGGCCGATCCCGAGGATCACCCCTTTGCCGCGCTCAAAGCCCTGAAAAAGGAAAAAACGCCGCCCGGTTCCGATTAAAGTGGGCAAGCGGAGAGGGACTTGTGGTCGCTGGAACTTTCGGCGCCTGCTGTTGATTCTCCACAAGGACCACCCCGGGTTCCGATCACCGGGTCAAGATATTGTATCGAGGCCGTGACACGCTATTGTCGCGCTTGGTAGGGTGCGGCGCAGCGCGGAGGTTGCGGAGCCGCTGCCGCGAGCGGTGAAGTTACAGCGGTTACGCGTTCGCAGCTCGCGAAATACATGATTTCCGGGACGTATATGGCGAAGAAAGTTCGAATTGCGCTTGACGCCATGGGCGGTGATGTCGGTCCGTCCGCGGTCATCCCCGGTGCGGCTATCTCGTTGACCAGGCATCCCGACAGTGAGTTTGTGCTGTTCGGCGACAGCGCCGCCATTGCTCCGCAGCTTGAGGCGCACCCTGCGTTGAAGGCGGTGTCACGCGTCGTCCACACCGATGTCATGATCAGTATGAAGGAAAAGCCGAGCCAGGCGCTGCGGCACGGTCGCAAGAATTCCTCGATGTGGCTGACCATCGATGCGGTGAAGAAAGGCGAAGCCGATGTCGCGGTGTCCGCCGGCAACACCGGCGCACTGATGGCGATGTCGCGGTTCAACCTGAAGATGCTGCCCGGGGTCGACCGGCCGGCGATCGCGGCGGTCTGGCCGACCGCGCGCGGCGATTCCGTGGTGCTGGATCTCGGTGCCACCATCGGCGGCGACGCGCACCATCTGATGGCGCTGGCGGTGATGGGCAGCGCGATGGCGCGTGTGTTGTTCGATATCGAACGGCCGACCGTCGGGCTGCTCAATATCGGGACCGAGGAGGTCAAGGGCGGCGAGGAAATCCGCGAGGCGGCCGAATTGCTGCGTGCGATGAAATCCCCGCAATTCGAGTTCCTCGGCTTCGTCGAGGGCGACGGCATCGGCCGTGGCGATGCCGATGTCATCGTATCCGAGGGGTTTTCCGGCAATATCGCGCTGAAGGCCGCCGAGGGAACCGCGCGGCAGATGAGCGAATTCCTTCGCTCCGCGATGAAACGGACCTGGCGGGCCAAGCTCGGCTACCTGTTGGCGCGGAATGCGTTCAAGGCGTTGCGCGACAAGCTCGACCCCAGCAAATCCAACGGTGGCGTGTTCCTCGGGCTCAACGGCGTAGTCGTCAAAAGTCACGGCGGCACCGATGCCGAAGGCTTTGCTTACGCCGTCGATGTTGGCTATGAGATGGTCCGCTACGATCTCCTCACCAAGATCAATCAAATGCTCAATCGCGATGGCAGCCCCCTGGTGGCGGCGCCGACTGCGCAGGAGGCTGTTTCGTGACTGCCATACGTTCGGTTGCGCTAGGCTGCGGCTCCTATTTGCCGAAGCAGATCCTGACCAATGCCGACCTGGCCGCCAAGATCGACACCTCGGACGAGTGGATCGTGCAGCGTACGGGCATTCATGAACGCCATGTTGCTGCGCCGGACGAGTTTACCTCGCACCTTGCGATCAACGCGGCGAAGGCCGCGCTGGCCGATGCCGGCATTGATGCGCAGTCGATCGACCTGATCGTGCTGGCGACGTCGACGCCGGACAACACGTTTCCGGCGACCGCGGTTGCCGTGCAGCACGGCCTCGGCATCAACCACGGCGCGGCGTTCGACCTTCAGGCGGTATGCTCCGGCTTCGTCTTTGCGCTGGCGACGGCAGATAACTTTCTGCGCAGCGGTGCGTTCAAGCGTGCGCTTGTGATCGGTGCCGAAACCTTCTCGCGCATTCTGGACTGGACCGATCGCGGCACCTGCGTGCTGTTCGGCGACGGTGCCGGCGCGATCGTTCTCGAAGCGCAGGAGCAGCCTGGGCTGTCCTCCGATCGCGGCGTGCTGACGACGCATTTGCGCTCCGATGGTCGGCACAAGGCAAAGCTGTTCGTCGATGGCGGTCCTTCGACGACGCAAACCGTGGGACATCTGCGGATGGAAGGCCGCGAGGTGTTCAAGCATGCGGTCGGCATGATCACCGACGTGATCGTCGATGCGTTCAATGCGACGGGGACGTCTGCGGATGATATCGACTGGTTCGTTCCGCATCAGGCCAACAAGCGCATCATCGATGCTTCAGCGCACAAGTTGCATATTGCGCCGCAGAAAGTCGTGCTGACTGTAGATCGTCACGGCAACACATCGGCTGCTTCGATTCCGTTGGCGTTGGATACGGCGGTGCATGACGGTCGCGTCAAGCGAGGCGATCTTGTGCTGCTGGAAGCGATGGGCGGCGGTTTTACCTGGGGTTCCGCGCTACTGCGCTGGTGAGCCTGAAGCTCGTATTTGTATCGAGTTTGCTTGATCTGAATGCGACTGCATTGATGTGCGCTGTTGACCGGCGCGCGCTAAGCTCATAATTTCCGAGGCGAAATTTTCCGCCGTGAGTTGGGGCAGGCGATGGCTGGAACTGGCAAAACCGTAACACGTGTCGATTTGTGTGAGGCCGTCTATCAGAAGGTGGGCTTATCGCGCACGGAGTCGTCTGCGTTCGTTGAGCTGGTGTTGAAGGAAATCACCGATTGCCTTGAGAAGGGCGAGACCGTGAAGTTGTCGTCGTTCGGCTCATTCATGGTACGCAAGAAAGGCCAGCGCATCGGCCGCAATCCAAAGACCGGAACCGAAGTTCCTATCTCGCCGCGCCGGGTGATGGTGTTCAAGCCATCAGCGATCCTCAAGCAGAGGATCAATGCTAACAGCGCGGGCAACGGCGCCGATAACGGCGAGTAATTTTCGAGGCGTCTCACGCGTCTCGTTTGTCCTTTTGAAATCGTCATTGCTTTCCAATCGACGCTTGCTGCGGTAGAGTCAGGCGATGCGTTGCGATGTTGGATTCGCGCCACCGTCAAGCACAGGAGGGCATGCATTTGGACAAGGCGCCGGATGCATTCCGCACCATCAGCGAGGTCGCTGAGGAGCTTGAAGTTCCGCAGCATGTGCTGCGCTTTTGGGAGACACGCTTCTCGCAGATCAAGCCGATGAAGCGCAGCGGCGGCCGCCGCTACTATCGCCCCGACGACGTCGATCTGCTGCGTGGTATCCGTCGGCTGCTCTACGGCGAGGGATACACGATCCGCGGCGTGCAGCGGATCCTGAAAGCGCACGGCATCAAGTCGGTCCAGAGCCTGACCGAGAATGCAGCGGTGGTGTTCGGTCCGATCGAGCGAGCTGCGTCTGCGCGCGCGCATGATGGCGATGACGACCGCATCGAGGACATGCACGACGCGGCCGATGAGGCCGAGGAAGAGACTGAAGACGATATCGATGAGATGGCTGGGGACGACGAGGATTCGGAGGAGAGCGTCCCGCCGCAACGGCGTGAGCCCGAGTTGTCCACGCCCCGCCGTGTCGAGCCTGCGATGCGTTTCGAGCCGGAACCGTCGGCGCGACCAGCCGCCGGCCATCCCGGTGTGCCGAGCAGCCCGCGCGTCGAATTTCGTCGGCTCGATACCGACCGGCTGCGTGCGGTGCTGGTGGACCTGACCGCCTGCCGCCAGTTGCTCGACAGCGCATTAAAGGATGGCTAGGCGGGGATCGATGTGTTGCCTGACCGGCGTGAAGCATCAATGACCTAAATCCATGGTCGGGCTGCTTGCGCCAAGGCCGGATCGCGGCTACAGGAAC
Organism: Hyphomicrobiales bacterium; assembly: GCA_017305535.1. Taxonomy (GTDB): domain Bacteria; phylum Pseudomonadota; class Alphaproteobacteria; order Rhizobiales; family Xanthobacteraceae; genus 62-47. The sequence continues at coordinate 173,357 of JAFKKN010000005.1, forward strand.
GGGGCCGAATGGCACGGAGCGTGGCGCAGCCCGGTTAGCGCACTAGTCTGGGGGACTAGGGGTCGTGGGTTCGAATCCCGCCGCTCCGACCATTTAATCCGCGAAAGCCGGTTGGTATTGGCGCTCCAAGGTGTCCGATGCCATGCGAGCGCAAACGGCGCCGGAATGTGCCGGCGCGCAAGCCCCCGAAAGAATTCCCAAGTCTTCGAACGACTGTTCGCAGGGGTGACCCATGGCGAGCGCACGGCGCCGTTGACGTCGCGCGCAATCGGAATCGCTCAAGTTTGTGCCAGGTCAATGTTCGGCGTCATCGCGCATGTCATGCTGATCGTTGTCTGGAGGTGCCAAGATGGGTGTCGCAGAAATTTGGGAGAAGTGGAAAGTCCGTCGCGCGCTCGCTTGCGAACTGAGTTCGCTCGATATGACCCAGCGCGAAGAACTGGCACGCGATGTATGTGTCTCCGAGGATGCTTTTGAGCGCCTCTATGTCACGGGGGAGCGTACCGACGAGCTGGAGCGCCTGATGTGCGCGCTCGCGCTGGATCCCGAAAAGACGGAGATCGTCAATCCGGGTGCCGTCACGCGCGACATGAGCCTCGTGTGCTCCGGTTGCCTGATGATCAATCGATGCCGACGCGAACTCGAGGCGGGCTCGGCGAGGCAGAACTACAATAAATACTGCCCCAACGCGCTGACGCTCAATGCGTTGCTTGAAGAGCAGGGCCTGTCGAGGCTGACGGCGCGCAACCGGGACCGGCATATCTGAGGCGTTTTACCGGGCAACGTCGCCAAGCCTGGAAGAAATGGTTGCTCGTTTTTGTATAAGGCGAGGGCATCGCGATGCGCAGCAATTCCCAGCACCATATCGATCCCGTCGATGATGCCGGACGTGCCTGTCTCGAGTCGTTGATCCGCGATGATTTCGAACAATGTCATCCGGGTGATAGCCTGGATGACATGAGGCGTAGGTCGGCCTTCAGCAGGGAAGACAGGGGCTTGTTGCGTGACTGGATGGCGGTCGCGGCCTCGCGAGCCGCAACGCGGCCAGATATTCTGCGTCGCATGATCGCCGCGGAGTGATGCTAGCGCGGCGTCGGTAAAAGCGAGCCTGAATCCCGCTCATACGGCATTGCGAACTACGACAAATCAATGCCACTCTAAGCAGCGGCGGATAGCATCGGCCATTCGCCGGTTCGATATGCGGTCCTCGTTCTCTTCGCCACGGCTATGAGCTACCGCGATGCTGGAGTTGGTAGGGTATGAAAATCGCGGTGATGGGCGCCGGCGCGGTCGGTTGCTATTTCGGTGCCATGCTGGCGCGGCACGGGCACGACGTCGTCCTGATCGGACGGCCCCAGCATGTGGAGGCAATCCGTGCCGGCGGCGGCGTGCAACTGGACAGCAAGGCTTTCGCGGGCGTGATTCCAATCGGCGCCACCACGGAGCCGGCGGGCGTTGAGGGTGCCGATCTCGTGCTTTTCTGCGTGAAGTCCGGCGACACTGAATCCGCCGGTCTCTCGATGAAGCCCTTTCTGAAGGATACGGCGACGATCCTCTCGTTGCAGAACGGCGTCGACAATCCCGCGCGCTTGCAGCCGCTGCTGCGACAGGCCGTGGTGCCGGCGGCGGTTTACGTCGCCACCGAAATGGCGGGGCCGGGTCATGTCTTGCACCACGGGCGAGGCGATCTTGTCATCGGCGCGTCTGCCGCAAGCGATGCCATCGCTGCGCAACTGAGCGCTGCCGCCATTCCGACCAAGGTGTCGGATCGTGTCATCGATCAACTGTGGGCCAAGCTGGTGGTCAATTGCGCCTACAACGCGCTGTCCGCGGTGGCGCAACTGCCTTACGGCCGGTTGTTCGATATCGATGGCGTGCGCGAGGTGATGCGGAACGTGGTCGAGGAGTGCGCCGCCGTGGCCCATGCCTTGAGTATCGCGTTGCCGAACAACATCTATGCCTCGACCGTCGCGCTGGTGACGTCGATGCCCAATCAATATTCGTCGACGGCGCAGGACGTCGCGCGCGGGCGGCCGAGCGAGATCGATTTTCTCAACGGTTATGTCGTCCGCAAAGGCGCGGAGCTGAACATCCCGACTCCGGTCAATCTCACCTTGCACAGCATGGTGAAGCTGAAAGAATTGACGCACGCGAAAGGCGAGGAACACGCATGAAGGATTTTGCCGGACGGATCGCGGTTATTACCGGAGGCGGCACGGGCATGGGCCGGGAGTTGGCTCGCCAGCTTGTCGCCGAGGGGTGCAATGTTGCGATGTGCGACGTCTCAGCGGCCAACATGGCTGAAACCAAGCGGCTATGTGAGGTCGAGCGTCTGCCGCAGGGGCTACGCATCACCACCCACGTTGCGGACGTTTCCGACGAAGCGCAGATGCAGCGGTTTCGCGACGAGGTGGCCGAGCAGCAGGAAACCGACAAGATTCATCTGCTGTTCAACAATGCTGGTATCGGTGGCGGCGGAAGTCTCTTCTTCAGCAGTCGCGAGCAGTGGGACCGCACTTTCAACATTTGCTGGGGCGGCGTCTATTTCGGCACTCGCACGTTCCTGCCGATGCTGGTGAAGGCGGATGCCGGCCATATCGTCAACACCTCCAGCGTCAACGGTTTCTGGGCCTCGCTTGGTCCGAGCGTCCCGCACACCGCTTACAGCGCCGCCAAGTTCGCCGTGAAGGGATTCACCGAAGCATTGATCACCGATCTGCGACTGAACGCGCCGCATATCAAATGTTCGGTGGTGATGCCGGGCCACATCGGCACGTCGATCATGTCGAATTCGCGCAGGGTGCAGAAAGGCGTCGAGACCGATGCGCTCGATCAGGTCGAGATCGAGCAGATGCGCGGCCGGCTGGTGGCGGGCGGCGTCGACGTCTCGCAACTGTCGGACGACGCCATTCAGCAGATGGCGGCAGAGCGGGCGCGAGTCTTTCTCGAGGAAGCGCCGATGACGGCGTCGGTCGCCGCCAAGATCATCCTCGACGGCGTCAAGGCGGAGCGCTGGCGAATTTTGGTCGGGCAGGATGCCGAATTGCTCGACCGCTGGGTACGTGGCGCACCGGAGACTGCCTACGATCCCGATTTCCACACGCGGTTTGCGGCCGAGGCAGGCTGGAAGCTCGGGTAGTCGCGATTACCCGTGCACGATCGTTTTTTCGATCATGCAATGAATGCCTTTGGAGCCGTTGACCGTCTGCGTCACGTGAAGGTCCGCGGCGAGGCTGCACAACATGTAGGCATCCTCGCGCGACAGCCCGCGCTGTTCGCCGAGCAGCACGATCATGTCACGCAGTGCGTTTTCGGTACAGCGGTCTAGGTCGGGATGCATCGCGATGGTGATGTAATGCGTCGGCGTTTCCGCGCGCGGCGTGGAAAAATTCAGATCCTTGCGCAGGACGAACCGGAAGCGGCCCTGTAGCGCCGTCTCGATCGCCGTGACGCAGACTTCGCCGTCGCCTTGTGCGCCGTGGCCGTCGCCACAGGAAAACATCGCGCCGGGGACGAACACTGGCAGGAATAGTTTGGTGCCGGGCACCAGTTCCTTGAGGTCGATATTGCCACCCATCGCGCGCGGCACCAGCGATGAGATGCGCCCCCACGCCGGCGGGGGTGATACGCCCATGACGCCGAAGAACGGCTTGAGCGGAAGGTCCAGGCCCCATGGCATACGGCCAACCATGCGCTTGGCATCGAGCGGAATATTGACGAGGCGCTGTTCGGGAAAATCCTCGGGCAGGGTACCCATCAACGGACGAATGACATTCCAGCCCCAGTCCTGCCGCAGCTGGATATCGAGAATGTCGACCTGGAGCACGTCGCCGGGCTCCGCGTCCGCGACGGCGATCGGTCCCGTCAGGATATGGCCGGGCAGCATGCGTTCGTTCTCGTTGTGAATGGCGTCGAGTTCGGGTGGGACATGAAACTTGCTTCGATCCGGGATGACCTCCGGACTGCCGCTCACGGTGTCGATGGTTACTTCGTCACCGCTGGCGATATGAAGAACGGGCTGCAGCTTTGCCTCGAAGAATCCCCAGTGGCAGGTTTTCGGGCTGGCGGCGACATAATGATGCGGCATGATTGTTTCCTCGCCCTGAGAGTGCGCGAGTGTGGGCCACGCCCATTCGATTGTCGATCAGGTGAGTGCGTCGCGATGCAGCACGCTTTCCAGCCAATCGATGAACACGCGCAGCCGATGCGACAGGTGTTGCCGATGCGGATACAGCAGCGTCATCGGCATCGACGCGGCGCGGAAGTCGGGCATCACCTCGACGAGTGCCCCGGATGCAAGATGATCTTTCACGTCGTAAGCCGGAATCTGGATCAGGCCGATGCCGGCGAGGCAGCAGGCGATATAGGCTTCGGCACTGTTGACAGTGACGCGCGCGCGAGGTGTGCAGATTTTTGCCACGCCATCCGCGATCCACTCCCACGGTACGATGCGCCCGTTCGACGGTGAGGCGTAGCTCACTGCGAAATGCGCGGCGAGGTCGTCGGGATGACGCGGCGTGCCGTGAGCGGCGAGATAGGCAGGGCTTGCGACGTTGATCAGCGCCAGTTCGCCGATGTGGCGCGCGATCAGACCGGAATCGGCGAGAGAACCCACCCGCAAGGCACAATCGATATTCTCCTCAATCAGATTCACAGTGCGGTCGGTCGATCCGAAATCGACGTCGATACCAGGAAAGCGCGCGAGGAATTCCGGCAGGGCCGGTGCGAGGATCAAACGCCCGATGCGTCCGGGCACGTCAACGCGAATCCGACCGGCGGGGAGAACGGCGTCGTTGCGAAACAGATTCTCGATTTCATCGACATCGGCGATGGCGCGCAAGCATCGCTCGTAGAATGCGTGACCGTCCTGCGTCGGCGCGACCTTGCGGGTGGTGCGTGACAATAATCGTGCGCCGACGCGGCTTTCCAGTGTCTGGATCGCCGCCGAGATCGAAGAACGGGGCAGGCCAAGCGTCGTTGCGGCTTTGGTGAAACTGCCGCTTTCAACGACACGGGCGAAGACCCTGAAGAGTTCTATTCGATCCATTGATCAGCGAGCCTACCCGATTATTGTTCGAAAAATCTGACATATATTGTCATATCAGGCGAGTTTAATCTGTTTTTCAAGATGGTAGTTGTTGTTTGAGGGCTGCATGGGTGGCCGCAGACGGGAGCACGATATGACTAACCACAGCATCAAGGGAAAAACCGTCATCATCGCGGGCGGTGCCAAGAACCTCGGCGGCCTGCTGGCGCGCGATCTGGCGGCATACGGTGCCAGGGCGGTGGCCATCCACTACAACAGCGCCGCGACCAAGGCGGATGCCGACAAGACGGTCGCGGCGGTCAAGGCCGCGGGAGCAGACGCGGTGGCGTTGCAAGGCAATCTTACGACGGCCGCGGCGATGGAGAAGCTGTTCGTGGACACCGTTGCCGCCGTCGGCAAGCCGGATATCGCCATCAACACCGTCGGCAAGGTGTTGAAGAAACCGATGGTGGAAATATCCGAGGCCGAATACGACGAGATGAGCGCGGTGAACGCCAAATCGGCGTTCTTCTTCCTCAAGGAGGCCGGCCGCCATCTCAACGATAACGGCAAGATCTGCACGCTGGTGACGTCGCTGCTCGGCGCCTTCACGCCATTCTACGCGTCCTATGCCGGCACCAAGGCGCCGGTGGAGCATTTCACCCGCGCGGCTTCGAAGGAGTTCGGCGAGCGCGGCATCTCGGTGACCGCGATCGGACCCGGCCCGATGGACACGCCGTTCTTCTATCCGGCCGAAGGCGCGGATGCGGTGGCCTATCACAAGACCGCCGCGGCGCTCTCGAAATTCTCCAAGACCGGCCTCACCGATATCGAGGATATCGTCCCGTTTATCCGCTTTCTGGTGTCGGACGGTTGGTGGATGACCGGGCAGACCATTCTGGTGAACGGCGGCTACACCACGAAGTAGTCGAACCTACAGTTGAAAGAGCCCCGGCTATTCGAGTGGCGGCGTGTCCACAGCGATCGCCGCCATTCGCGTTTTACCGTTTCCATTGTTTATTGTTGTTCTAAACTGGCCAGAGATACAGGACACAGGCAAGGAAACCGAAGTCATGCAGCAAGACGTCAAGACGCGCGAGACGGCGCAGGGTGAAACCATCGATCTCGCGGCGCTGGTGGCCGATCTCAACACATTGCTGCGTCTCAAGACGACCGTGATCGGCATGAAGATGTTCTCTACCGTCGCAGAGATGGAGGCGATACCGAAAATCCGCCGGCCCAACGCCATCCACACCACGGATCAGATCGTCAGCATGGCATCGCGGCTCGGCTGGACCGTGGGCATCACCTCCGCCGATCTGGTCGGCGCGCAGTGTCGCGCGGTGATCGGCCTTGCGCCAACCGACGAGAAGTGGCTCAAGGGCGAATCCTATGTCGGCGTCTGGCATGGCACGCAGGAAGATGCGCAGAAGCGTCAGGAAGCGCTGTGCACAGTGCCTTACGGTCGCTATCAGGCGATGGCGGTGAGCCCGCTCGCCAGCGGTCGCCTGAACCCACCGGATACCTGCATGGTCTACGCGACGCCCGGCCAGATGATCATCCTTATCAACGGACTGCAGTATACCGGCTACAAGAAGTTCGAATGGGGTGTGGTCGGTGAAACCGCCTGCGCCGATTCCTGGGGGCGGGCGCTTGCAACCGGTGAGCCGAGCCTGTCGTTGCCGTGCTTTGCCGAGCGGCGCTACGGCGGCGTGCCGGATGAGGAGATGCTGATGGCGCTGTCGCCGGCGCATCTCGCCAAGGCGGTGGTCGGAATGAAGGCGTTGGCCAAAAACGGCCTGCGCTATCCGATCGCGCCCTACGGTATCCAGAGCGATGTTCGTGCTGGAATGGGCGTCTCGTACGCCGACCGGAAATAGGCGTCGTCGAAGCGCCTGCCGCGCGGGAGAGGCATATCCGTCCGGTGCCGGGCGGACTTGACCGGTGTGCCCGGCAGTGATGGAACGGGCGTCCCGGCGTGCGCCGCAATGATTCGCCGTCACGATTCTTGGAGTCCCGTCAATGAAACCCTCGGCCGAGTACGATATCGTCGTTTATGGCGCCAGCGGTTTCACCGGCCGTCTGGTGGCGGAATATCTGGCGTCGCGCGGCGGTGAGCCGCGCGATCTGAAATGGGCGATGGCCGGCCGCAGCCTCGACAAACTCGCAATGGTGCGTGACGAGATCGGCGCGCCGAAAGACACGCCGTTGATTGCCGCGGACGCGGCCGATCCGGCTTCGCTTGAGGCGATGCTGAAGCGAACCAAGGCGGTGTTGACCACCGTGGGGCCATATCAGTTCTACGGCACCGATCTTATCGCGGCCTGTGTTGCGAGCGGTACCGATTATCTCGACCTCTGCGGCGAGCCGGTGTGGATGCGGCAGATGATCGACAAGTATCAGGCTGCGGCGCAAACGTCCGGCGCGCGCATCGTGTTCTCCTGCGGTTACGATTCGATTCCGTTCGAGCTCGGCGTGTTCTTTTTGCAGGACGCTGCCAAAGAAAAATTTGGTTCGACCTTCAATCGCGTCAAAGGCCGTGTGCGCAAAATGAAGGGCACGCTCTCCGGCGGCACCGCGGCCAGCATGAAGGCGATCTTCGCCGCCGCCGTCAACGACCCGACCTTGATGCCGATGTTGCGTGACCCATTCGTGCTGACGCCGGGATTCGAGGGACCGAAGCAACCGCCGGGCAACAAGCCGCAATTCGATGACGATCTCGATATGTGGGTTGCGCCGTTCGTGATGGCGAACATCAACACGCGTAACGTTCATCGGTCGAATTTCTTGCTCGGTTTCCCGTACGGTCGTGACTTCATCTACGACGAGATGGTAGTGGCTGGCCCGAAAGACACCGGCGAGGCGACTGCGAAAGCCATCGTCGCTGCCAACAATAAGATGGGCGCGCAGGGCGGCCCTAAGCCGGGCGAGGGGCCGTCGAAGGAGGAGCGCGAGGCCGGCCATTTCGATCTGCTTTTCCTTGGCGTTGCGCCGGATGGTCGCCAGATGAGCGCCGTGGTGACCGGCGACCGCGATCCCGGTTACGGCTGCACCTCGAAGATGATCGCCGAAAGCGCCATCTGTCTGGTGCGCGAGGCGTCCGACGTGCCGGGCGGTTTCTGGACGCCGGGCGCGGCTTTCGGCCATCGCCTCGTCAAGCGTTTAAGCGATCACGCCGGGATGACGTTCGGAATCGAACAGGCCTGAGGTCTGTCGTCATTGCGAGATGCAATGATCCGACTGCTCGCAACAGCGAGCAGTCGCTAAGTCCGCGCCGTGGACGACCAACCCATCGTCGTCTTGATCGCGCCCCAGCTTTGGCGCGCTGACGCGATGTGTTGCTGACTGGCGGCGAACATGCCCCACATCAGCCCCGTTATCATCCAGAAATGCCGCCAGTGGTCGGTATCGATGATGAAGGCCTCGCCGACGGTGCCGAGAAAGGTTGCGAACACCGCGAGGTAGACACGCTGCCATGGCGTACGAACGAAGGCATAGCGAAAGCCGAGAACGACGGTGGTGCCGATCAGCGCCGGATAGCAGACGCCGCTGATCCATCCGCCTGACATGAAGGCATTGAGATAGGAATTGTGGGTGTCTTCCGGGAAGAACTTGGTGAACTGCAACGGACCGATCCCGAACGGCAGGTCGAGCGCCATGCGCGCGCCGAGAATGTGCCGGCCGAAGCGACCGAACCGACCTTCGTCGTAGCTCTGATCGAAGCTGGCGCGCTGTTTGAAGACAGTGTCGATCGAGTCGAACGACAGCAGGATCAGCAGCAGCACGACGCCCATCAGTAGCGCCGCTATTGCGATAGTGATGATGCGCGAGCGTTGAACGTTGGTCTTGCTGGTCAGAACCATCATGAACAGCATGAAGGCCGATGCGAGAATGAACTGCCCCCAGGCGGCGCGGGAAAATGCCAGCAGCAGCGCCAGTGTGATGAGGCCGAGCAGCAGCATGCTGCGTAACGATTTTCCGAAACGGTCGCTGACCACGCTTTGCAGGAGGAACAGTGCCGGCAGAATCAGGAACGCCGAAAACACGTTGGGGTCCTTGAACGGCCCCATGGCGCGGCCATAGAGCGTGAACAAGCCGTACGTGCCCGGAAACAACCTGAAGTAACCGGCGATGCCGGCAAGCGACGCGATGAGCGCGCCGAAAATCAGACCGCGCCGGAGAGCGTCGAGCCGGGCGACAGTGTCTTGCGCCACGGCCATCGCAAAGAAGATGGCGGTGACTGCCATGTACCACGATGTCAGTACCCAGGTGACGATCCGGGATTGATTCATCAGGTCGGCGGCGCAAATCGTGTAACCGATGTTGACGAGAAACAGCATTGCCGCAAGCGGCAAGAACGCCGGTCGCAGGCTGAGGCCCGTCGCGACCAGCACGATCATGGCTAGCAGCGTGGCGAGTTCGTAAGGACTCGGTTCGAAGAATACCACCGCGCCGGAGCATCCGACCAGCCAGAGCAGGCTGCGCTGGAGAGCGGCAACGCGCGGCGCGACCAGCGCGGTCGGTAAGGCACCATAGCTTGCGGCGAAATCCGTCATGGCACGCTCACACTCTCACGCAGCGAATTCGCGTCCACTCGACCGGGCCGCGCTCAGTACGCATTCTCCGCCTTCAACAACGCAATCGGGGTCTTCAACAGAATGTAGAGATCAAACAACACCGACCAGTTCTCGATGTAATAGAGATCGAATTCGACGCGTTTCTGGATCTTTTCCTCGCTGTCCACTTCACCGCGCCAGCCGTTGATCTGCGCCCAGCCGGTGATGCCGGGCTTGACGCGATGGCGTGCGAAGTAGCCGTCGACGGTTTCGTCGAACAGACGACTTTTCAACTTGCCCTGCACCGCGTGCGGGCGAGGGCCGACCAGCGAGAGATTGCTCTTGAACACCACGTTGAAGAGCTGCGGCAGCTCGTCGATACTGCTCTTGCGAATGAACTTGCCAATGCGCGTCACGCGTGGATCGTTCTTGGTGACGACCTTGCTGGCGAGCGGGTCGGCCTGATCGTGGTAGAGCGAGCGGAACTTGAAGACCTCGATACGCTCGTTGTTGAAGCCGAAACGCTTCTGCCGGAACAACACCGGGCCGGGGCTGTCGAGTTTGATGGCAAGCGCGATCAACGCCATCAGCGGCGACAGCAGCAGGAGAAGGATGGCGCCGACGATGTGATCAAACAGCGATTTCATCACCTGATCCCAATCGGTGATGGGAGCTTCAAACACGTCGAGCGTCGGGACTTTGCCAAGATAGGAATAGGAGCGCGGCCGGAAGCGAAGCTTGTTGGTGTGCGCGGACAGCCGGATATCGACTGGAAGCACCCACAGCTTTTTGAGCATATCGAGAATACGCGTCTCTGCCGAAATCGGCATCGCGAACAAGACGAGGTCGACGCGGGTGCGATGGGCGAACTCGACGATGTCGTCGATCTTCCCCAGTTTCGGTAATCCCGCGCAGGTATCGAGCGCACGCTTGTCGTTGCGATCGTCGAACACACCGAGAATATCCAGATCGGAATCGTGCTGTGTCTTGAGCAGTTCGATCAGCTTCTCGCCGTTTTCATCGGCGCCGATAATCACGGTACGGCGGTCCAGGCGGCCCTCGCGCGCCCAGCGACGGATCAACGAACGCAGGAGCAGCCGGCCGGCGATCAAGCCGGCCAATCCGCAGACGAAATATGCCGACAGCCATATCCGCGAGAACGAAGTACCCAGCTTGAGAAAGAACGAGACGCCGATGAACAGCAGAAAGACCAACGCCCACGCGGAGATCAGCCGCGTCATCTGCCGCAGCTTCCCGCGGAACATCTGCACCTCGTAGAGGTCTGCGGCTTGGAATGCCGTAACCGAGGCGAGCGTTACACAGAGGATCGAGATCGGATAGAACCAGCTAAAGCCGTCGAGCCGGGCGACATAGCCGGCATACACCGCGAAGCCGATCGCGGCGATCAGAACGAAGTCGGCGAGGCGCACCAACCCGGCGATGACGATGGGTGAATAGGCCCTGCGGACTTTCTGATTGGCGACCGCCAGTGCCGCCGCCGACAAACGTCGTCGGCGCTCGACCCGGGGAGGCTCCCCGGTGGTTGCGACGGCGTCGATCATGGAGCGGGCGTTGATGGGTTCCACGTTGATGTCCACTTGTTCTTCTGCGTGCGGCCTCTCAGGCGCGCGCGACTGTAGTGAGATTGTTCCCACCACTTAGTGAACGTCAGCGAAGAAACAGGGCAAGCCCGTCAAGAACGGTTAACGTTTGGCAAATGCCTCGCGATAACCGGCGATCACACCCTCAACCATGCTGTTCTGCGAAAAATGTAGGAAGATGCGCTCCCGCAGTGCTTTCGCCCGTGCCAGCGTAGCATCGCTGTTCGCCATTGCCGCTGTGATTGCCGCGGCGATTGCGCTCGGCGCGTTGGCGGTGAACAACGCATCGTGATGCGGGCCGAAAATCTCGGGAATGCCACCGATATTGGCTGCGATCATCGGAACGCCGGCGGCGGCGGCCTCAATGACCACATAGGGCATCGAATCGCCGCGTGACGGGACCACCAGCAGGCGCCCCTGGGCGAAGCCGTGCCGGGCCTGAACGTGACCGATAAAACGAATCTCCCGGGTTAGCCCGAGCCGTTCGACCTGCGCCTTAATCGTGGCGGTTTCCTCACCGTCGCCGGCGAGTGTCAGCGTCACCGGCGTGCCGTTGGCCCGCAGTTCGGCAACGGCATCGACCAGGAGATCAGCGCCCTTGATGTGGCGAAATTCTCCGACGTAGACCAGGTCGGTGGCGTCACCTGCCACCGTAATCGGATCGAATTCCCGCGCCGTGACGCCGTTGAAGACGCAGCGCACCAAGCCAGCCGGCTTTCCGATAACGCGCTGGAAGGTGTCGCGTGCGAAGATGCTTTCGAACAGGAACAGATCGATGCGATCCATCAATGCGCGTTCAAGGCGGCTATAGAATGCGCCCGCCAGCGTATTCGGCGGAAAATGCAGCGAGCCGCCGTGCGGGGTATAGACGTGGATGGCGTCATCCCCGCGCGGTGTCAGGTTGATGAAAACGCCGGCCTTCGCACCATGGCCGTGCAGCACTTGTGGCTTCAACTCGCCGACCAGTTTGCGGAGCTTGAGCCATGCCATCAGATCCGCCGGATGCGGCTGCCGGTGGATGGCGAGGCGATGGACGCCGAGTTTCAGTCGTGGTGCGATATTCGCGAGCAGGGCATCGGCGCGTGCCCCGCCGGTGAGACTGTCCGCGATGATGCCGACGTGATGGCCGCGATCGACCTGGCCGTTGGCGACATCGAGAATGTGTCGGATGATGCCGCCGACCGGCGCCCGAACTGCGTGAAGGATGCGCAGCGGCTCACTGGATGTCTCCGGCATCGTTCAGAACCAGCGTTCGCCGACGACGATGGTGTCGCCCGGATTGATCGGGGTTGAGGGGGGCACCACGGCGCGCAGGGTGCCGGCGCTGGAGGTGTGGGTGAGGGTGACGCTGTCGCGTTTGGCGCGCGGCGAGAAGCCGCCGGCGATCGCCACCGCGCTCTCCGCGGTCATGTTCGGCACGTAGGGATACTGGCCGGGGGCCGCGACCTCGCCGAGGATGAAGAACGGGCGATAGGCCTCGATCTCGGCGGCGACGTAAGGCTCGCGGATATAGCCGTTGCGCAGGTGATCGCGAACCCGGCTGGCGAGTTGCGCCGGCGTGAGGCCGCGTGCCTGCACCGATCCGATCAACGGCATGGTGATGGTGCCGCCGGCGCCGACCGCGTAGGAGTTGGTCAGGCCTTCCTGGCCGTAGACCACGATGCGCAGCTTGTCGCCGGCGTCGAGCCGATAGTCGGATGCATAGGCCGGCACCGTCATGCGCGGGCCGTAAGCCGCGCGGGCCGGGATCACCCGGGGTCCGGGAGCCGCCGCATAGCGCGGATAGGCGGTGGAGGCGAAACTGTCGCGCACCGCCGCGATGGCGCCGCCGGTGGGAGCCGTGGCCGGATAGGGGGCATAAGCGGGCGGCGGCGCGGGCTGGGCGCCGCCATAGGCGAGGCGGTCGAGGTCGCCTGGCGGATGCCCGGTCGCCACCGGCCCCGGCCGATGCATGCACCCCGACAACGCAACCGCGCTGAGCAGGCAAAGAGCGAGGGCACGAAAGCCGGACATGACGCGATCCTATTGGAAAGTGACGGCGATTAAGTCCCCTTATGGTTAAAAAAACATGACCCTGGATTGGGGCGCGCCGTCGCATGCCGCGCGGTTAACCGCCCGGAAACCATAATGTTCTCTAATCGGAGACGGCGTAAGAGTCTTGGACGCCGGTAGGGGTATTCCATGCGGTTCGATCTTTGGGACAAAATCAAGGGGAAATTGCCGGCCCGGCGGCCGCGCGTTGCCGCTGTGGTTGCACCGAAGCCAAAAGCCAAGATCGAGCCCGAGTTCAAGCCGTCGACGCAACCGATCGCTCCGCTTCAAGCTACCCAATACGACGATCTCGATCTGCGCGTGATCTGGCGCGCCATTGTCGTCAGGAAGAACTTGATCATCATGCCGACCCTGTTGGCAGCCGTGGTGTCGCTGGCGGTCGTCAATATGATTACGCCGCTGTACAAGTCCGAGGCGCGTGTTCTTGTCGACGGGCGAGAGAATGTGTTCCTCCGCCCTAATGGCGAACGCCCCGAGGAACGCAATGCGCTGGACCCCGAAGCTGTCACCAGCCAGGTGCAACTTCTGTTGTCGCGCGATCTGGCGCGCATGGTCATCAAGCAGAACAAACTTGCCGAGCGCGCCGAATTCGATCCGGTGCTGAGCGGAATCTCGCCGGTGAAAATGGTGCTCGGTCTGTTCGGTATCGGTCGCGATCCGTTCCGGATGACGCCGGAAGAACGCGTGCTCGATGCCTATTACGATCGGCTGACGGCGTTCGCCGTCGACAAGTCGCGCGTGATGGTGGTCGAATTCCAGTCGCGCGATCCGGAACTGGCCGCTCGGGTCGCCAATTCGATCGTCGACAACTATCTCATCTTGCAGCAGGGTGCACGGCAACAGCAGGCCAAGGCGGCGAGCCAGTGGCTTTCAGGCGAGATCGACAGTCTGCGAAAGAAGGTCGCGGACGCCGAGCAGCGCGCCGAGGCTTTTCGTTCGAAATCCAGCCTCTTCGTCGGGACCAACAACACCACGCTCTCCAATCAGCAGCTCGGCGAGTTCAACACCCAATTGAACAATGCGCGAGCGCTGAAGTCCGATGCCGAATCCAAGGCGCGTCTGATCCGGGACATGCTGAAGTCCGGCAAGCCGATCGAAGCATCGGAAGTGCTGAATTCCGAGTTGATCCGCCGCCTGTCCGAACAGCGGGTAACGCTACGGGCTCAACTCGCTGAACAGTCATCGACCTTGCTCGACGGCCATCCGCGCATCAAGGAGTTAAAGGCGCAGATCGCCGACCTCGACAAGCAGATTCGGGAAGAGGCGGGCAAGTTGTCGCGCTCGCTCGAAAATGATGCGCGCATTGCCGAGGCGCGGGTTGAAAACCTGAATGCCAATCTCGATCAGCTCAAGCGTCAGGCGACTTCGACCAACGGTCAGGATGTCGAGCTCCGCGCGCTCGACCGCGAAGCCAAGGCGGAACGTGACCTCCTGGAATCCTATCTTGCCAAGTACCGCGAAGCGACGGCGCGTGAAAGCATCGACGCCGCGCCGGCCGATGGCCGCATCATTTCCCGCGGGATCGTCTCCAATACGCCGAACTACCCGAAGAAATTGCCGATCGTTCTGATCGCCACGCTGGCGACGCTGATGCTGACCACGGGTTATGTCGCCAGCCGTGAGTTGTTGCGGATGACCTCGCCACGTGCGCTGATGACCGTGGCTCCGATGGCCGCGCCGTCGATGATGGCGGCCATGCCGGAGGCCGCCGCGCCGCAACCTGCGTTCCGTGAGGCAAGCAGGACGGGCATGAATGAGCTCGAGCAGCTCGCGGCTGATTTGCAGAAGGCGGGTGCCGCCGCGCGCAAGCTGTCGGTTCTCGGCTCCGGTTCAGCGGAAAAGACCAGCCGCACGGCGCTCGCATTGGCGCGGCTCCTGGCGCGGCGCGCAAAGGTTGTGCTGATTGATTTGTCGGCTTCCTCGCAGGTGGTGAAGGCGGCGTCGGTTGACAGTACGACCCCCGGGCTGACGGATCTGATGCTGGGCGATGTTTCCTTCGGTCAGGTCATCAGTAAGGATCGATCGACGTCCCTGCATCTGGTGACGGCCGGGCGCGCCAGCGCCGACCGTGCGCTGTTGCAGTCGCCGCGTCTGACCTTGGCACTGGATGCGCTGTTGCAGACCTATGACCATGTTGTCCTCGACGCCGGCGCCGCCGATGATTTGCCGGCGGCACTGCTGACGACCGGCGCGCGGGCTATCGTCGTTCCTGACGGCGCGATGAGCGCCGACGCGCGGCAGTCGATGTCCGATCAGTTGCGCAGGGTCGGTTTTGGCAACGTCACCATGCTCAGCGAGGCGGTGCCCGCTGATCCTGACGAGCGCGGGCCGCGCATTGTCGCAGCTTGAAATTGCTAGCGGTTCAATGAACCGCGGATGCTCTGGGCGGCTTTCATCAATGCCGGCGTCTGTTTCACCAGACGCTTGAGGTGAGCCATGGCCGAGAGGCCGCTTGCCGTCATCCTGCCGCGGGCGTTGAGGCCGATAAAGCTGTCGAAGATCGGTTCGTCGCTCTTGCAGAACAGGCGCTTGTAGTCGTCGGAGCCGATGCCGAGGTCGATCGCGGTATAGTTCAGTGCGGCATAGCGATCGACGATGTGACGCATGAGGATCAGGCCCGGACTGAAGTGGGCGTGAGCGGATAGCGTGTAGGTGTTGAACATCATCGAAAAGCGATCGCCGTCGGCAACGCCGGCGTAGATTGCGATCACCTCTTCATCGCAAACCAGCGAATGAATCTCGATCGCGTGGCCGCCATCCGGAAGCTTCGCATGACAGGCCCGGCGCACGAATTCCTCGACGCCTGGATCCGCGAAAACATTGGGCAGCTTCTGTAGGGCCATCCGTTGCGGTTTGATGACGAAGAACGCATCGAGCAGCCGCTTGATGTCGGCATCGGTTTCCGCCTTGAGATAGCGATAGCCGGAAAGCGCTTGCAGTTTCTTTTCCTTGCTCTTCAGCCGACGCCGGAATGAATTGCTGATCAGACTGGTTGGCGGTGCGTTGACCTCGATCGGCATCAGCGGGCAACCATTGACCGAAACCTGCGTGGGCAACAGCGCCAACGGGTTGGGAAGGTTCTGC
Organism: Hyphomicrobiales bacterium; assembly: GCA_017305535.1. Lineage (GTDB taxonomy): Bacteria > Pseudomonadota > Alphaproteobacteria > Rhizobiales > Xanthobacteraceae > 62-47. The sequence continues at coordinate 189,676 of JAFKKN010000005.1, forward strand.
CATTGACGCGGCTGCCGTTCGAAAGCGAGCGCGTCGATCGCGACATCCGGCGCGCGCAGCGCATCCAGGATGGTATCGATATCACCACGGGTCGCCGTCGCCAGAAAGTCGCGGCGGCAGATCGGCATGTTGAACGTGATGTGCTTGTCGCCGAGAAAGCCGGCGACCGTGGCGCTGCTCTTGCGCTGAACACCTAGCGGCAGCAACATCAGCGGCTCACTCTGCGCGTCGCGTGCGACCACGATCAGCGGCTCGACGCCGGTTTGCATGCCGATATGATTGTGCCAGCTGGCGAGCAGATCGAAGCGCTGATAGGACGTCAGCACGGAATCGGGGCCTTCGAAGCCGCGCCAAGTTTGTTCCGCCGCGGCCATGTCGCGAAAGATCTCGACATTCGCAATCCGCGTGGTTTTGGCCTTGGCTCGGGTTTCAGTCACCCGGCTCTCGATGGCAGCCGCCATGGTCATACGCGCACCCTGTTCGTTAAGACATTTTTTATGTCTATTGTTGCCGAACCTTGGCAAACAAACGTCAACAAAGCGTAAGGCGGTTTGTCGAGTGGGAGCCGCGCCGCTGCTCAAAGCCTGCATTCAGGCGTCGGGGCGCGACATCCAGCTGATGATAGGCATGGCCGGCAGGACCCATCCGAGGCCGGCCACGACATAAAAGATCGCCTGATACCATCCGGAGGCGGCAAGCCACGGCGTCTGCGCCACCGTCATGCCGAGAAGGGACCATACGACGACGAGGACGAGCAGGGCGATCGTGCCAAGGAATTTCCGGGTGCGAATGGTCATGACGCGAACGTGTAGAGATTGCCCGCGGGGAGATCAAGCGTGGCTTGCACCGCCCCATCGCGCGGCTATAACGGACGCAAAATTCCTCTAAAATCGCGGCTGAAATGACCGAAATTCTGACTTCGGCGGAACCTGGCGCCACCGCCGCGCCCGCTCGAATCCGCGCGGTGCGCTGGTGGCTTATCATCGTGGCCGCTCTGATCGCTCTGATGGTGCTGGTCGGCGGGGCGACGCGTCTCACCGAGTCCGGGCTTTCCATCGTCGAGTGGAAACCGGTGACCGGCACGTTGCCGCCCCTGAGCGACCAGCAATGGAATGAAGCGTTCGAGGGCTACAAGGCGATCCCGCAGTATCGTGAGCTTAATGCCGGCATGACGCTGCACGAGTTCAAGACCATATTCTGGTGGGAATGGAGCCATCGCCTGCTCGGCCGGGTCATCGGTCTCGTTTATCTGTTGCCATTCCTCTGGTTCATGTGGCGCGGCTTTTTGCCGAGCGACTTGAAACGACGATTGTGGGGCATTTTCGCGCTCGGCGCTTTGCAGGGGGCAGTCGGCTGGTGGATGGTCGCGTCGGGTCTGACGCAACGTGTCGAGGTCTCGCAGTATCGGCTGGCGACGCATCTGATGTTGGCGCTGCTGATCTTCGCGGCGATTGTCTGGACGCTGCGGCGGCTGTCGGAGCATTCGCGGCTATCGGGCATTGTGCGGCTGAAGGTCACAAGCGCGGTTCTGCTCGGACTGGTGTTCCTGCAACTCTATCTTGGCGCGCTGGTGGCGGGCCTGCGCGCCGGAAAGGTGTTCAATACCTGGCCGCTGATCGATGGCGGTTTTATTCCCGACGCGGCGCGGCTGTTTTTCGAACAGCCGTGGTGGCGCAACCTGTTCGACAACACGCTGACGGTGCAATTCAATCACCGCATGGTGGCTTATACGCTGTGGGTGGTGGCGATCCTGCATCTGCTCGATGCAATCCGTGCGCGTGCCGGAACTGCAGTGATCAATGGCGCGTTGTGGCTCTTTCTCGCCATGACGGTGCAGGCGACACTCGGTATTCTGACGCTGCTGCATCAGGTGCCCATCTCGCTCGGGTTGGCACATCAGGGCGTCGCTATCGTGGTGTTGACGCTGGCGATCGCGCAGGTTGAGCGGCTTGGTGCATCCGCGTCCGCGCGTGAGGCGAAGATGTCGCCATTCGCCGCCGACGCAGCGCGTTGAATGGAGCTATTCTAAATCCCCGGATCGTGCAGAAACCCGCTATTTTCAGGCATTATTTGCATTGTCCTGATGATGACGATCATGTGTGCCTGGGGTTTGCTTTCGCGCAACACATTCGCGGGTTAGAACGAGCATCGTTTTTCGATCCGTTCATCCGAGAGTTGAGACATGTCCAGCGCCTTCATTCAAGCCGCGATCATCCTTCTGCGCGAGGGACTGGAAGCGATGCTCGTGATCGCGGCGCTTGCGGCCTATCTGACCAAGGCCGGTGGCGGCCATCGCGTGAAATCGCTCTATGCTGGCGCGCTTGCGGCAGTCGGTGTCAGCATCGTCGCGGCGTGGTTGTTTGCCGTGCTCAATTCGGGCCAGCACAGCGATCTGATGGAAGGCGTCATCATCCTGTTTGCCGCCGCGCTGATGCTTTATGTCTCGGGCTGGCTGATGGTGAAACAGGATCCGCACGGCTGGAAGGAATATCTCGCCGCCAAAGCCGACAATGCGTTGGCGCAGGATACCGCGTGGGCCGTGGCGGCGCTTGCGTTTCTCGCCGTGTTCCGCGAGGGGGCAGAGACCGTGCTCTTCATCAATGCGCTCGCGACTACCGAAGGCGGCTGGAGCGTTGGTTTGTTCGGTGGCCTTGCCGCGGCGACGCTCGGGCTCGCGGTGCTGTTCTACTTCATCAACCTGATCGCGCAGAAAATCCCGCTGCGGCCGTTATTCATCATTACCTCGGCGTTCCTGTTCGCAATGGCGATCAAGTTCATCGGCGAGGCAGTGCAGGAATTTCAGGAGCAATCGATCCTGCCGTTCACGCAGGTCGCGGGCGCGGATTGGCTGGCTGCTATCGGCCTCAATCCCACGGTTGAGGCGCTGTCGCTCCAGCTGCTGGTGATCCTGTTCGCGCTCGCGACCTATTCACTGGTGGTACGCAACAATCGCCTGACGCGAGTGGATAAGGCCGCACGGGCAGGGAAGGCGTAGAGACAGAGACCAGCACTAGGTGATCCGTCATGCCCGGGCATGGCGGTTCGAAGAACGGCGTGGCTTCGCTCGCCCGTAGCCGTTCGAAGAACGGCGTCGCTTCGCTCGCCCGTAGCCGTTCGAAGAACGGCGTCGCTTCGCTCGCCCGTAGCCGTTCGAAGAACGGCGTCGCTTCGCTCGCCCGTAGCCGTTCGAAGAACGGCGTCGCTTCGCTCGCCTATGACCCGACCATCCACGCCTTGTTCATGGACTCTCCGCGAAGACGTGAATGCCCGCGACAAGCGCGGGCATGACGATCTGGAGCGTCGGCCTTATTACAAAATGCTCGTCGCACCTGATCGGCAAAGGCTCACACCCGCTGCGCCTCATACGTTTTCAAATGCGCATAGGCCACGCGCAGGCGCGGTACGTCGATCTTCGCGGCGGCGGCGCGCGCGACCAGGTCGCCAACGATGTGATCGGCCTCGATCGGCAGGTTGCCCTGAATGTCGCGGAACATCGAGGCGGTGAAGGGTGACCCCTCGGTGGTCAGCATCGCGGTGATGCGCTCGATAAACGGCGCGCGCGGGTTGTGGCCGGCGGCGCTGGCGATGGCGCGGATTTCGTCGCGCACGCCGAGGATGTAATCGCGGCCACCCGGCGCTGCGAGAATCTTGCCGACCGGCCCGCGCATCAGGCAGGTCGAGCAGGCGAGCGTCGCCAGCAGCGTCCACTTCTCCCACATGTCCTGCACGATGGTGCTCGAAGCCTTGCCGTCGAAGTTGCCGCGCTGGAAAATGGCGTCGGCCTGGCGCACGCGGTCCGATAGGCTGCCGTCGCGTTCGCCGAAGCCGAGTGCCTGCATCGGTGACAACTGAACCACATGGCGGTCGGCGTTCAACGTTGCGGCGATGGAGCATTGCCCGCCCAGCACGTGTGCGTGGCCGAATTTGGAATCGAGCACCTCGAGATGACGCATGCCGTTCAGCATCGGCATGATCGCGGTCTGCGATCCGACTGCGGGCGCGATGGAGGCGATGGCGTCGTCGAGATCGAACGCCTTGCAGGTCAGGAGCACGATATCGAAGGATTGTTTCAAATCCTGCGCCAGCACCGTCGGCGGCTTCGGCAGGGTGATATCGCCGTGCGGGCTCTTGATGACGAGGCCGTCGCGGGCCAATTCCTCGGCACGGCGCGGTCGCACCAGAAACGTCACGTCCGCGCCGGATTGCAGCAATCTTCCGCCGAAATAGCCGCCGATTGCGCCGGCGCCGAGGACCAGAATGCGCATGGGTTGCTCCCATTGTTAGCGAGTAGCGAAATTCTTACCCGCTCTTCGCTACTCTCTATTTGCCTCGCAGTCTCTACCACTTTTCGCCGAACGGGCGAATCTCCAGTTCGAAGGTCCACGCGCTTTTGGGTTGCTGATAAAGCTGCCAATAGGTTTCCGCGACGGACGACGGCGGCATCAGCAGGTCGGGATTGTTGAGCGCCTCCTTGCCCCAAAGCTGTTCGCGGCGCTCGCGCACCCAGGCGGTGTCGACACCCGAGTCGATAATGAGATGCGCGACGTGGATGTGCTTCGGCCCGAGTTCGCGGGCCATTGCCTGAGCCACCGCGCGCAGGCCAAATTTTGCGCTGGCGAAAGCCGCGAAGCCCGAGCCCCCGCGCAAGGACGCGGTCGCGCCGGTGAAGAAGATGTTGCCCTGTCCGCGCGGCAGCATCAACCGCGCCGACTCGCGCCCGGCGAGGAAGCCGGCCCAGCAGGCCATTTCCCAAACCTTGCGGAAGACTCGGTCTGTAGTTTCCAGAATCGGGAAATTGACGTTGGCGCCGACGTTGAAGATCGTTACCTCCAACGGCGCGTGTTTGTCGGCGTCCTGCAGGAAGGCATTGATCTCGCCTTCCTCGCGGGCATCGAGCGAACGCGCGACGATGGAGCCGCCGGCATCCTCGATCTCCTTCACCAGCGGTGCGAGCTTGTCGCCGTTGCGGCGGCCGGCGAATACGGTGAAGCCCTCGGCGGCGAATTTCTTGGCGATCTCGGCGCCGATGTAGTCGCCGGCGCCGATCACCGCGACGGTTGCGTTACGCTTTGACATAGCATTCTCCGAGGCTGAGGCACGTCATCCTGAGGTGCGAGCCATCTTGGCGAGCCTCGAAGGATGATGTCCCGTTGTACGCATCCTTCGAGACGCGCTCCTGCGGAGCGCTCCTCAGGATGACGCTGTCTTCGCTTTATTTCCCTGCAATCAGTTCCTCGACTTCGCGCAACTGCTCCTTGCCGAAGAACATCTCGTCGCCGACGAAGAAGGTGGGTGAACCGAACGCGCCGCGCGCGACGGCGGCCTGGGTGTTCTCCAGCAGCTTGTTCTTGATCTCCGGCTCCTGCGCGCGGGCGAACAGTTTTGCTGCGTCCAATCCCGATGCGGTAAGTGCTTTGCCCAGCACCTCGGGATCGTCCATCTTCTTCGGCTCCTCCCACATATGATGGAAGCCGGCTTCGACATATTTCTCGAACACGCCTTCCGCCTGCGCCGCGATGGCGCCGCGCATCAGCATCAGGGTGTTGACCGGGAAATTGGGGTTCCAGACGTAGGGCTTGACGTTGAATCGCTTCAGGAAGCGCTGCGTCTCAAGCTCCATGAATTCGCGCTTGTTCTTGATGCCCGCCAGCGTCTCGGCCGGCGACTTGTTGTTGGTGGCCTTGAACACGCCGCCGAGCAGGATCGGCACATACTCGAACGTGACGCCGGTGCGCTTCTCAATGGCCGGAATAACCTTATGGCTGAGATAGGCGTTGGGGCTGCCGAAATCAAACAGGAATTGCGGGCGGGGCGGCTGACTCATGGGAGGCTCCTCGAACGACGACGTCCGAGGAGTGTGACGCAGCCGCGCGGCCGCGTCCACCACTTTTTATGATGGATATCATATAAGGCCGGGTGCGGCTCGTGCCTTCAGATCAGGCGTTCGATCTTCTGCTTGCGCCAGACGAACCAGTAGAACGCCATCTGCAACAACAGCATGGCGCAGAAGGTGATCGGATAGGCGGTCCAGACGCCGCTCAAGCCGAGCACGCGGCTGAGCAGGATCGCCGCCGGCACTTCCACCGCGAGGATCGAGACGATCGACAACAGCGTCGGCACCAGCACCGTGCCGCTGGCGCGCATTGTGGCCGAGAACACGCCGGCCATGCCGAACGGCACCGTGCTCCACAACACGATGTGCAGCGCGTGCTGCGCCAGTTCGAGCACGTTCTCGTCGATGATGAACAGGCCGATGATCAGCCGCGACAGCAGATAACCGAGGAGCACCAGCGCGCCGGTCATGATCAGGTTGAGCAGCAGGCCGGTCTTGACGATGGCGCCGAGGCGATCGACATGGCCGGCGCCAATCGCCTGCGCGGCGAAGATCGAGGCGGTGATGGCGATCGAGATTGCAGGAAACTGCACATAGGCCAGTACCTGGTTGAGCGCGCCGTAAGCGGCGGTCGCATCCGAGCCGAAACTGTTGACGATGCCGAGCAGCACCAGTTCGGCGAGCGACATCACCACCAGTTGCACGGCGGTCGGCAGGCCGATGCGCAGCACTTTGCGCAGCAGCGAAAAGTCGGGAATCATGCCCCGCAGGAAGGCGCGATCCGGCGCCAGCGCGTGCTTGGCGCGCCGCATGTAAATGGCGAGCCAGCACAGCGTGACGACGGAGGCGATTGCCGAGGCATAGGCGGCGCTGGCCACGCCCAGTTTGGGCAGGCCGAGCCACCCTTGGATGAGCGCGGGCGTGACAACGAGGCCAATCGCGGTGGAGAAGGCGAGCGCGAACAACGGCGTCATGGTGTCGCCGACGCCGCGCATCATTGAGGTCAGTAGGATGAAGGCAAAAGTCGCGGGGATCGCAATCATCATGATGCGGGCGTAGTCGGTCGCGGCATCGAGCACGTTGGCGGGCGTCGCCAGGGCGATCAGGAGGTCGCGGGTGAAGATGCCGCCGAACACGGCGATCACGGCACCGCCAAACAGCGCCAATGTCAGCGTGGTGCCCGCGACTTCCTTGACGCGTTCCGGTTCGCGCGCGCCCCAGGCCTGCCCGATCAGCACCGAGGCGCCGGCGCCGAGCCCGATGATGAAGGCGATGAAGAAGAACATCACCGGGAAGAAGCCGGCGACGGCGGCGAGCGCGTCGACGCCGATCATCTGGCCGAGATAGATGCTGTTGATGGTGCCGAACAGCGCTTGCAGGATGTTGCTCAGCATCATCGGCAACAGGAAGACGATGTACGTCCTCCAGAGGGGAACGACGGGGGCGGTCATGAATGGTCCTTCTGCGCCGCTCAGCCGGCAACGTCGTTGAATGCGAGTTTGACAATATGATCGCGAACGTCCGGAGGCCATGACGCGATCAGTTCGGCGAATCGATGGCGGTCGCTCGCGAACAGTGCGCGCGACGCCTCCTCGAAGCCAGGCCAGTTGCCGGCCATCGTCGACATGAAATGATAGGCGGCGTCGCGCGCCTTGCGGGCACGATCACGGTCGCCGTTGCGGCGGCGGGCCTCCTCGACCAGCTTGCGCAACGCCACCGAGGCGCCGCCCGGCTGCGCCGAGAGCCAATCCCAATGGCGCGGCAGCAGCGTCACCTCGCGGGCGACAACGCCGAGCTTCGGCCGGCCGCGACCACGCGGCGGCTCAGTGGCGGGGGCCGGCGGGGTTGGAGCGGGTTGCAGTCGCGCCACCACCTCGGCATCGCTGCCGCGCAGGTCGAGATCGATGGTGCGGCCGGTGGCGTCATCGAAAATCAGGATCGGTGACGTGCCCGGCCGGTCGGCCATCCATTTGACCACCAGCGCCACCTCGGCCAATGGCCCAGTGGCAACGCGGTGATCGTTCTCGAAGACGGTGAATTGGGCGGGGTTGGTCATAGCGGCATTCCGGAGAAAGGTGGCGCTTTTTATCCGGGCAAAAATAGCCTGTCAATATTACCCGGATAAATATTTGCGATTGCAAAAGTGTTGAAATCGCTGCCTGATTTGGCACGGCGCTTTCGCGATCCAGCCCGCTGCCCAAGGAGTCATCTCATGTTGACCGTGCATCACCTCAACAATTCCCGTTCGCAACGGGTGCTGTGGCTGCTGGAGGAACTCGGCGTGCCGTACGAGATCGTACGTTACCAGCGGCTGCCGACCATGCAGGCGCCGCGCGAACTGGCTGTGATCCATCCGCTCGGCAAATCGCCGGTGGTGACCGACGGCGGCAACACCATCGCGGAATCCGGTGCGATCATCGAATATATCGTCGGCAATTACGGCGAGGGCCGGCTGATCCCGCCGCCGAACACGCCGGAGCGGCTGCGCTACACTTACTGGCTGCATTACGCCGAAGGCTCGGCGATGCCGCCGCTCCTGATGAAGCTGATCTTCTCGCTGATGCCGCGCCGTTCGCCAGTGTTGTTGCGGCCACTGGTGAAGAAGATCACCGGGCAGGCGCTCGCCACTCTGGTCGATCCGCAGCTCAAGCAGCACATGGCGTTCTGGGAAACTGAACTCAACAAGAGCGAATGGTTCGCCGGCAACGATTTTACTGCCGCCGACATTCAGATGAGTTTTCCGCTGGAAGCGGCGGCCTCGCGCGGCGGCCTCTCCGCGCATCATCCGAAGGCAATGGATTTCCTCAAACGCATCCACGCCCGCCCGGCCTATCAGCGCGCGTTGGAGAAGGGCGGGCCGTATACGGTGGGGAAGGCGTGATGCGTTGAGGGGCTTCCGTCATGCCCGCGGATAGCCGTTCGAAGAACGGCGGCGCTTTGCTCGCCTATGTCGCGGGCATCCACGTCCTTACAAACGGTCGGCAAAAAAGACGTGGATGGCCGGGACAAGCCCGGCCATGACGAGCGGAGAGATCAATACCCCGCCGCCTCCGCGCCGCGCGTGCGCGGGTCAGGGCCACCTTCCAAGCCGTTCGATGTGATCGCGATGGAGTTGGCGGAGGTCTGCCCCATCGGTGTCACGATACGATGGCCTTTTGCCTTCAGCTCATCGAGCACATCTTGCGGAAAACCTTGTTCGACGCGCACTTCGTCCGGCAGCCACTGATGATGCAAGCGCGGTGCATCGACGGCGGCGGCGACGTTCATGCCGTAGTCGAGCACGTTGACGACCACCTGCAACACCGTGGAGATGATGCGGCTGCCGCCGGGGGAGCCCGCGACCAGCACCGGTTTGCCGTCCTTGAGCACGATGGTCGGCGTCATCGACGACAGCGGCCGCTTGCCAGGGCCGGGAAGATTGGCCTCGAAGCCGACGAGGCCGTAAGCATTGGATGCGCCCGGCGCGGCAGTGAAATCGTCGAGTTCGTTGTTGAGCAGCACGCCGGTGCCCTCCGCGACGAGGCCGACGCCGTAGCTGAAGTTCAAGGTGTAGGTGTTGCTCACCGCGTTGCCATGGCTGTCGACCACGGAGAAGTGCGTGGTGTTGTCGCCCTCGTGCGGCTGCTTCAGCGGCAGCATGTCGCTCCATGGCGTCGCGCGATTGACGTCGATGCTGGCACGTTGCCGTGCGGCGTAGTCCTTCGACGTCAGTTTGGTGATCGGCGCGTTGACGAAAGCGGGATCGCCGAGAAATCGCGCGCGGTCGGCATAAGCGCGCTTCATGGTTTCGATGAGCAGGTGAAGCGACGGGGCCGAGCCCTGTTTGAGATCGCGTAGCGGAAAACCTTCGAGCATGTTCAGCGTCTCGATCAGCACCACGCCGCCAGAGGACGGCAGCGGCATCGAGACGATGTCGTAGCCGCGATAGGTGCCTCGCACCGGCTCGCGTTCAATCGCGCGATAATTCTTCAAGTCGTCGCGCGTGATGATGCCGCCGGCGGCCTGAATACCTTGCGCGAGCTTGTCGGCGACCGGGCCTTCGTAGAAGCCGCGCGGCCCCTGCGCGGCGATGGCTTGCAGCGTCGCGGCGAGGTCGGTTTGAATCAATTTGTCGCCTTCGCGCAGCGACGTGCCGTCATCGCGCGAGAATATCTTCGCGCTCGCGGGCCAGCGCGCCAACCGCTTGTGCCAATTGGGTAACGTGTCCGCGCCGTCGTCGGTAACGACAAAACCGTCACGGGCCAGTGCGATGGCGGGCAGCAACAATTGCGCCAGCGTCAATTTGCCGGAGCCGTATTTTTCCAATGCCAGCGTCAGCCCCGCCACCGTGCCGGGCACGCCGATGCCGAGCGCGGAATCGCGGGACTTCGCCGGATCAGGCTTGCCGTCGGCGCCGAGAAACATATCGCGCGTCGCGGCAACGGGCGCCGTCTCGCGATAGTCGATGCTGATATCCTTGTTGCCATCCGCGAGGTGAATCAGCATGAAGCCGCCACCGCCGATGTTGCCGGCGCGCGGATAAGTTACCGCCATGGCGAAGCCGGTGGCAACCGCGGCATCGATGGCGTTGCCGCCTTGCGCTAACACATCGCGGCCGATTCGCGCGGCGAGTTTCTCCTGTGCCACCACCATGCCGTGCGTGGCGGTGACAGGATGAATCGACGCAGCGGGTGGCGGCGTGTACGCGCCGCGCCGCATGTCCTGCGCCGTCGCGGTGATGCCAAACGCCAGCAGCCATGCGAATCCACCCAACAGCGCGCGGCGATCGAAGCAGCGGAATATCATCGGGACTCCTCGGGCCGTGGCAGGTGGATTGCAACACATTTGTGATGCGGGGAGCGCATCGGCAAGTTCATATCCGTCATGCTATACGGGGACAGATGCGCTACGCAAAAAGCATCGATGATTCGCAAGGGGCTGGTCCATGTCGATAGCGGCTGCCGTACGCGCAGATGTGCCCGCAACCTATCCGCCGCGTTCGGCGGTGGTCTCGTGGATTTTCTTCGACTGGGCGGCGCAGCCTTATTTCACGCTGATCACAACCTTCGTGTTCGCGCCGTATTTCGCGACCTTCGTGGCGGCGACGCCGGCGGAAGGGCAATCGCTGTGGGGTTTCGCGACGGCGGCGGCGGGATTCCTCATTGCGCTGATGTCGCCGATTCTCGGCGCTATCGCGGATGCCAGCGGACGGCGCAAGCCATGGATCGCGGTGTTCGGGGCGCTCTTGGTGCTTGGATCGAGCCTGATGTGGATCGGCAAGCCGGGCGATCCATCGGTGATCCTGCCGGTGCTGATCGCCTATGCGATTGCGACTGTCGGTGTCGAGTTCGCCACCGTGTTCAACAATGCGATGATGCCGTCGCTGGTGCCGCCGGAGAAGATCGGCCGATTGTCCGGCACCGGCTGGGCCACCGGTTACATCGGCGGTATTCTCAGTCTCGTGCTGGTGTTGGGGTTTCTCGCCGGAAGTCCGGACAACGGGCGCACGCTGTTCGGGTTGATGCCGCTGTTCGGGCTCGATCCGGCCACGCATCAGGGCGACCGCATCACCGGGCCACTCACCGGCCTGTGGTTCGTCGTGTTCGTTCTGCCGATGTTTTTGCTGACACCGGATTTCCCGTCGAAGCGGCCAGTGCGCGAAGCATTGCGCGAGGGCCTGCGCGAGTTGCGGCAAACGCTGAGTGAACTGCCGAGACGTAAATCGATCGCGACGTTCCTGCTCGCCAACATGCTCTACACCGACGGACTGATTTCGCTGTTCGCCTTCGGCGGCATCTATGCGGCGGGCACTTTCGGCTGGCGCACCATCCAGATGGGCACCTTCGGCATTTTGCTGGCGATCGCCGGCACCTTCGGCGCATGGATGGGTGGCAAGCTTGACGATCGGTTCGGGCCGAAACGGGTAATTACCGGCGCGCTCACCGTGCTGCTGTTGGCGAGCTTCACCATCCTCTTGGTGGATCGCGATTCCATCCTGTTCATTCCGGTCATGCCACCGCAGCCGGGCGGGGCGCTGTTCGCTTCGCCGGCGGAGAAAGCCTATCTCGTGCTGGGCGGCCTGATCGGCATGATGGGCGGACCGTTGCAGGCGGCGTCGCGCTCGCTGTTGATCCGCATGGCGCCGAAGGATCGCATCACGCAATTCTTCGGTCTGTTCGCGCTGACCGGAAAGGTGACGTCGTTCGTGGGCCCGCTCCTGATCGGCATCGTCACCGCCGCCACCGCCAGCCAGAAGGCCGGCATGGGCGTGATCGTGGTGCTGTTCCTGATGGGCCTGACACTGCTGACGCGGGTGCGGGAGTAGAGTGCTTCTGCTCTCGAACCGACTTGGCTTTCGTCATACCTGTGCATCGCCGTTCGAAGAACGGCGTCGCCTCGCTCACCTATGTCACGGGCATCCACGTCTTTGCAGCGGCTCATCCGGAAAGACGTGGATGGCCGGGACGAGCCCGGCCATGACAACTGGAGAAGCTATTTCTCTTAATGCCGGAAATGCCGGGTGCCGGTGAGCACCATGGCGATGTTGTGCTCGTCAGCGGCCTTGATCACTTCATCGTCGCGCACCGAACCGCCGGGCTGGATCACCGCCGTAGCTCCCGCCTCGATACAAGCCAGCATACCGTCCGCGAACGGGAAGAACGCATCAGACGCCACTACCGAGCCGCGCGTCATTGGCTGCGCGAGCTTCAATTCGCGTGCGGCATCTTCCGCCTTGCGGGCAGCGATGCGCGCGGAATCGACCCGGCTCATCTGGCCCGCGCCGATGCCGACGGTGGCGAGGTCCTTCGCATAGATGATGGTGTTCGACTTCACATGCTTGGCGACGCGGAAGGCGAAGCGCAGGTCGCGCAATTCGGCCTCGCTCGGTGCCCGCTTGGTGACGACCTTCAGCGTCATGTCATCGACCGACGCATTGTCGCGGCTCTGCACGAGCAAGCCGCCGGCAACGGTCTTCGCGGTGAGGCCGAGCGCGCGCGGATCGGGCAGGCCGCCGGCGAGCAACAGGCGCAGGTTCTTCTTCGCGGCGACGATGGCGATGGCTTCCTCGCTCGCATCCGGCGCGATGATCACCTCGGTGAAGATTTCAGTGATGGCGCGCGCGGCCTCCGCATCCAGTGTACGGTTCAGCGCGACGATGCCGCCAAAGGCCGATGTGGAATCGCAGGCGAGCGCCTTGCGGTAGGCCGAGACGAGATCGCTGCCTTCCGCCACGCCGCAGGGATTGGCGTGCTTGATGATGGCGACGGCGGCGGTGCGTTTCGCATCGAACTCGGCGACGCATTCGTAAGCGGCGTCGGTATCGTTGATGTTGTTGTAGGACAATTCCTTGCCCTGCACCTGCCGCGCGGTGGCGACGCCGAAGCGGTGATCCGGCGTGCGGTAGAACGCTGCGATCTGGTGCGGGTTCTCGCCGTAACGCAGCGATTGCACGAGGCGGCCGCCGAAGGCGCGGTAGTCCGGCGCGTTGTCCTTCAGTTGCACGGCGAACCAGTTGGAGATCGCGGCGTCGTAGGCGGCGGTGCGCGCGTAGGCCTTGGCGGCGAGGCGACGGCGCAGCGCGAGCGTGGTCGCGCCGTTGTTGGCGGCGAGTTCATCCAACACCGCCTGATAGTCGCTGGCCTCGACCACCACCGCGACGTCGTCGTGGTTCTTGGCGGCGGCGCGGATCATCGCCGGCCCGCCGATGTCGATGTTCTCGATGCAGTCGTCGTAAGGCGCGCCTTTGTCGACGGTGGCCTCGAACGGATAGAGATTGACGACGAGCAGATCGATCGGCGCGATGCCGTGATCGGTCATCGCCTTGGCGTGCTCGGCGTTGTCGCGAATCGCCAGCAGGCCGCCATGCACCTTCGGATGCAGCGTCTTGACGCGGCCGTCCATCATCTCCGGGAAACCGGTGAGTTCGGAGACGTCGCGCACCTTGAGCCCGGCCGCTGCGATTGCCTTGGCGGTTCCGCCGGTCGAGACCAGTTCGACGCCGTGGGCGGCGAGCGCCTTGGCGAAATCGATCAGGCCGATCTTGTCGGAAACGGAAAGCAGTGCGCGGGTCACGCGGCGCGGAGTGTCGGACATGGCTGTGGTTCCTGGGGGATTTTATGGCCGTCGGGTAGCACGGTTTGACAGTCGACGGAACCACATTGGGCGATTTCGCCCCTGAATTTGTCACCTGCCTCGATAGTACAACCGCTGTCATGCGCGGACTTGATCCGCGCATCCATCTTTTGAAGAGGATGGATTGCCGGGTCGAGCCCGGCAATGACGCCTCGAGAATACTTTCGCCGTCGTAGAGAGAGTTTTAGCTAACCCTGTTCCAGCGCGGCGATGGCGTCCGAGATGGCGATGGTGCGGCGGGCGATCTCGGCGTGCAGGCGCTCCACCATCCGGCCGTCGAGTTGGATGGCGCCGCGCGAGGCGTTCTCCGGCTGGTCGAAAGCGGCGACGATCTTGCGGGCGTTGGCGACTTCATCCGCCGGCGGCGTGAAGGCGGCGTTGCAGATCGCGAGGTGGCTCGGGTGGATCAGCGTTTTGCCGTCGAAGCCGAGATCGAGACTCTGCGCGCATTCCTGCTTGAGGCCGTCCATGTTGCCGATGTCGCCGTAAGGCCCGTCGAGCATCTCGAGGCCGTGGGCGTGGGCCGCCAGCACGCACTGAGTGATGATCGGCAGCATGGTGGCGCGGCCCGGCACCATGCGGATGCGAGTTTCGCGCGCGATGTCGTTGGGGCCGAACACGAAGCCGGCAAGCCGCATGGCCGGATCGCGGGCCTGCGCAGCGAGCTTGTCGGCGTCGAGAATGGCGCGCGCGGTCTCGATCATCGCCCACACTTTCACGGCCGGATCGGCGTTGGCTTCCTTGAGCCGGTCGGCGACCAGCTTGAGATCTTCCACGGTGGAGACCTTCGGCACCAGGATGCCGTCGGGCCGCGCCGTTGCGGCCATGTTGAGATCGTCGAGCCACCACGGCGAATCGAGACTGTTGATGCGGATCAGCACCTCGCGCTTGCCGAACCCTCGTGCCGCCACCGCGCGCGCGATCTGATCGCGCGCCAGCGACTTGGCGTCCGGCGCCACCGCGTCTTCGAGGTCGAGGATCAGGCCATCGGCGGCGAGCGTCTGCGCCTTCTCCAGCGCCCGCGCATTGGAACCCGGCATGAACAGAAGGCTGCGACGGGGACGGGTCATGATGCAATTCCTCAATCATTCGCGCAGCTTGAGCGCGGTCAACTGCTGGTGTCAGGGACAGACTCAAAGCCCTAACATTGCGCGCCGCCGAGAGAAAGCCTTGTTCCGGTGGGATCGCTATGGTTCATGAGGCCATCATTCATCATCAGGCCACGCTCATGCTGACGTTCCCGAAACATTTGATCGCGGGATACCGCGATTTCGCCGCCACCCGGTTGCCCGCCGAACAATCGCGCTATCGCGAACTCTCCGAGCACGGCCAGTCGCCTGAAACCATGCTGATCGGTTGTTCCGACTCGCGCGTTGCGCCCGAAACGATTTTCGGCGCCGGGCCGGGAGAGCTGTTTACGGTGCGCAACGTCGCCAACCTGGTGCCGCCTTACGCGCCGGACGGCGAAGCGCATGGCGTTTCAGCCGCGCTCGAATTCGCGGTGCAGGTGCTGCGCGTCAAGCACATCGTGGTGATGGGTCATGCCCAGTGCGGCGGCGTCAAGGCGCTGACGCAGGACAGCGCGCCGCTGTCGCCCGGCGATTTCATCGGCCGCTGGATGTCGATCATCGAGCCGGATACGTCGAAGCTGAAGCCGCTCGCCGGCGAGGATCAGGAAACCTTTATCACCCGGCTCGAGCATGGCGTCATCAAACGCAGCCTGCAAAACCTGATGACGTTCCCGTGCATCCGCATCAAGGTCGAGCGCGGCTCGCTGCAACTGCACGGCGCTTATTTCGGCGTCGCCAAGGGCGACCTCTATATCCTCGACAAGGCCAGCGGCGAATTCCGCACGCCGACGAACGCGGTGGCGGTGTAGGCCACAGTCGTCATTGCGAGCGCAGCGAAGCAATCCAGTTCTTGCTTCGCGGCTTCTGGGTTACTTCGTCGCTCCGCCTCGCAATGACGAGGAGATTCATCTACCCAAACAAAAACGGGCGGCTCGCACCGCCCGTTTTGCATTCGTGATTGTAACCGGCTCTCGCCTTACGCCGCCTTCTGCTTCGGTTGCAGCAGCTTGCGGTTGATCAGGCATTCCGCGATCTGGATCGCGTTGAGCGCCGCGCCCTTGCGCAGGTTGTCCGACACGCACCACAGCGCGAGGCCGTTCTCCACCGTCGCGTCCTCGCGGATGCGGCTGATGTAGGTGGCGTCCTCGCCCGCCGATTCATACGGCGTGACGTAGCCGCCCGGCTCGCGCTTGTCGATCACCAGGCAGCCCGGCGCCTTGCGCAACACTTCGCGCGCTTCATCGACGCTGATCGGCTTCTCGAACTCGATGTTGACCGCTTCCGAGTGGCCGATGAACACCGGCACGCGCACGCAGGTGGCGGTGAGTTTGATCTTCGGATCGAGGATCTTCTTGGTCTCGGCCACCATCTTCCACTCTTCCTTGGTGTAGCCGTCTTCCATGAAGACATCGATGTGCGGGATCACGTTGAAGGCGATCCGCTTCGGGAATTTCTTGGTGACGAGATCGCTGGCCGTGTAGACCGCCTTGGTCTGCGCGAACAGTTCATCCATGCCTTCCTTGCCGGCGCCCGACACCGACTGATAGGTCGAAACCACGACGCGCTTGATTCCCGCCCTGTCGTGCAGCGGCTTTAGCGCGACGACGAGTTGCGCCGTCGAGCAGTTCGGGTTGGCGATAATGTTCTTCCTGGTGTAGCCGGCGACCGCGTCGGCGTTGACCTCGGGCACGATCAGCGGCACATCGGCGTCGTAACGCCACGCCGAGGAGTTATCGATCACGACCGTGCCCTGCGCGCCGATCTTGGGCGACCATTCCTTCGACACGTCGCCGCCGGCCGACATCAGGCAGATGTCGACATCGCTGAAATCGTAGTTCTCGAGAGCTTTCACTTTCAGGGTGCGGTCGCCAAAGGACACTTCAGTGCCCACGCTGCGCCGTGAGGCCAGCGCCACGACTTCGTCCGCCGGGAATTTGCGCTCATCCAGGATGTTGAGCATTTCCCGTCCGACATTGCCGGTCGCCCCGGCGATCGCAACCTTGTAACCCATCGTTCACTCTCCGAGCAAAAATGCCGCCTCGCCGCGCGCTGCGGCAAGCAAGCGGGAGCGCTTCTATGCGAGAAACGCCCACAATACAACATTGCCACGTTATTCGGGCTTTTCCATGCATATCCTTCCCGCCAGCCGTGCGGGCTTTCCGCACCTGAGCGGGATAGGTCCAGCCTTGCTCCCGGCCTTGCGCCGCTTCGCGATGGAATGCGGCGCGGTCGCCACATGCATCGCGGCATATATGGTGGCGGTGGCGCTGATCGCTATCGGCGGTATTGCTGTCGTGATGCAGTGGAATTTCGACGACAGCCTCGCGGAGTTGCATCTCGACGCCATGCTGAACGCCGGCGCGCCGCATGAAGGCTGGCGGCTGGCCACCCTTGCATCGCCGGCCTTTGCCGTCAGCCAGTTCGATACGGCTGGCGCCACAGCCAGTTACGAGGTCTTTTTGAATGCGGACGAGGGCCGCAGGGATATTTTGCGCTGGTCCACCGGCCGGGAGCCGATCGCCGGGCTCCGGATCGACCGGCCGGGCCCGGAACTCGCGGCCTCCGCGACCGCGGCCGTTTTGGTGGAGGCCGGTTTCCACGCGGGTCACCTCGGAGAGGTTGAAGCCGCTGGCGTAGCCGACAGCAAGTTCGGCCCGGTGAAACTGTTGAGCCTGATCGACCGCACCGGGGCTGCCGTACCCTGCCTCGGCTTCACGAAGACTTTCGCCAGCCCCAGCCTGCGCCTCGAGGGCTGGTCCTGTCAGGGCGAGACCACGGCCGCCCAGCGCGCCGCGATCTCCTGCCTGCTGAACCGGCTGGTGTTGCTGAAGGCCGGCAACGACGCCGGGCTGGCGGAATTGTTCGCCCGCGCCGAGCTGCGCCGGCCCGATTGCGGGAACGGCGGGGCGCGGGAGGCCGGCGACTGGATCGTCAGCGCGCAGAATCCGCGATTACGCGGGGCGCTGTAGCGCCAGCCATGCGCAAGCCGCTGGTACTCATGCAACATTTTGCGCTTCAAGGCATTATTGTCGACGGGTGTGGCCGGAATGACCTTGTGGCGATGGCCGCCCGGCCGCTAAAGTGACCTGTAAATGGCGGGACCGATTCCGCCCGATCAAGATTCGCCTGACCGTGAGGACCCGATGATCTCGAATTTGCTCGCCGCTCCGAACCTGACCGCGCTGCGCCGCGCGGCGTTGCTGGCGGCGGTGGCCGTGTTGGCCGTTGGCGTCAGCGTGCCGCAGGCCGATGCCGCCCCACGCAAGCGCGGCGAGCGGGGCTATACCCAGCGTGGGCCCAATGTCTCGTACCAGTCCGGGCCGCGAACCCGCATCTATGTCACCAAGCGCTCCTGGCTCGATGCCGGCACCGAGGTGCTGCCGGGCGAGCGCAAGTTCATGGACTACGCGATTCCGCCGGGTCAGTCGTTCGCCAACCAGAACCTGAACCGCCCGCTGGACCGCCAGCCGTTGAGCCCCGCCCAAGACCTCGGCGGCTTCCCGCAGCAGTTCCCGCTGTACTGAGCGGCGTTCGTTTCAAACAAAAATGCCCCGCAATGCGGGGCATTTTTTATGGAAATCGCCAACCACACTCTCGGCGTCGTCCCCGCGTAGGCGGGGACCCATTACCCCTGGCCTTGATTGTGATCGCAGGCGCGGGCAACAGGCGTTTTTCGTATCACTGCCGTTGCGGAGTCTGGGTCCCCGCCTGCGCGGGGACGACTCCGTCGCGATTTTTGCAGAAAGTACGGCCTCAGCCGTGCAGCGCCTGGATTTCCTTGACGATGGCTTCGCCCATGCCGGCGGTGGAGACGATGGTAGCGCCTTCCGATTGCAGGTCGGCGGTACGCAGGCCCTTTGCCAGCACGGCGGCGATGGCTTGATCGAGCTTGTCGGCCAGGTCGCCCATGTCGAACGAATAGCGCAGCGCCATGCCGAATGAGGCCAGCATCGCGATCGGGTTGGCCTTGCCCTGTCCGGCAATGTCCGGCGCGGAGCCATGAACCGGCTCGTACAGCGCCTTGCGCTTCTTGGTCTTCACGTCGGTTTCGCCGAGCGAGGCGGAGGGCAGCATGCCGAGCGAGCCGGTCAGCATCGCCGCGATGTCGGACAGCATGTCGCCGAACAGGTTGTCGGTGACGATGACGTCGAACTGCTTCGGCCAACGCACCAGTTGCATGCCGCCGGAATCCGCGAGCTGGTGATCGAGCGCGACGTCCTTGTATTCGCGCTGATGCACTTGCGTCACCACCTCGTTCCAAAGAACGCCGCTCTTCATGACGTTGCGCTTTTCCATCGAGGTCAGCTTGTTGCGCCGCTTGCGCGCGAGATCGAACGCGACGCGCGCGATGCGCTCGATTTCATAGGTATCGTAGACCTGGGTATCGACGGCGCGCTTCTGGCCGTTACCGAGATCGGTGATGGTCTTCGGTTCCCCGAAATAGACGCCGCCGGTCAATTCGCGCACGATCATGATGTCGAGGCCTTCGACCACCTCGGGCTTCAAGCTCGAGGACTGCGCCAGCGCCGGATAGCAGATCGCCGGGCGCAGGTTGGCGAACAGCGCGAGGTCCTTGCGCAGCCGCAACAGGCCGGCTTCCGGGCGCACTTCGTAAGGCACCGGGTCCCACTTCGGGCCGCCGACCGCGCCGAATAGCACGGCATCGGCGGCAAGCGCCTTCGCCATGGTGGCGTCGGTGATGCTGACCTTGTCGGCGTCGTAGGAGGCGCCGCCCACCAGGCCTTCCTCGGTCTCGAACTTGGCGATGCCCTGCGCGTTCAGCCAGCCGATCAGGCGCTTCACTTCGCCCATGACTTCGGGGCCGATGCCGTCGCCGGGAAGAAGCAGCAGTTTATGGGTGGTCATGATCGCCTTGCCTGATGAACGTTGCGGGAATGCGGGAAAATCCGCGCTTTTGCTAAAGCCCCATTGCGCAAATGGCAAGACACTGTTGAGCAAGGCGGACTGTGCAAAGCGGCGGGACGCTGCCACAATGGCGGTGCTTCTGGAGTTGCCCGTGACATTCCCGAAATCAGATTCCGCCGAGCGCGTGCATGTCGCACGGGTAATTCTCATTCTGTCGCTGGCACCGACCATCGGCCTTGGCATCGGCCGCTTCGCCTATTCGCTTGTCCTGCCCGATATGCGCGACTCGCTGGGCTGGTCCTATGCGGCCGCAGGGTTCATGAACACCATCAACGCTGCCGGATATCTCGGCGGTGCGCTGATCGCATCGAAGCTGTGCAACCGCTTCGGGCTGGCGCGGGTGCTGCGCGACGGCACGCTCGCCTGCGTCGCGGCGCTGATCCTCTCCGGCCTGTCGGGCAACTTCGTCGTGCTGAGTTTTGCACGTCTCTTGATCGGTGTCGGTGCGGCGGTGGCGTTCGTGTCCGGCGGCGCGATGGCGGCGCGGCTGGCGCAATCGCAGCCGGCGCGCGCAAGCCTGCTGCTGAGCCTGTTCTATGCCGGCCCCGGCGTCGGCATTTTCGCATCCGGTGTGTTGGCACCGTTCATGCTGCAATACTTCGGCCCCGGTTCGTGGTGGATCGTGTGGCTGGCGATGGCGGCGATCTCGATCGCGATGATGATCGTGCTGTTGCAAAATTCCGTCGATGTCTCGACCACCGTTGCCGATGCCGCGACGGGAAAGTTCGCGATCCGGCCGGTGCTGATCTATCTCGTCGGCTACTTCCTGTTCGGCGCCGGCTACATCGCCTACATGACGTTCATGATCGCGTTCGTGCGCGATGCCGGCGGCGGCGCGGCAGCGCAAAGCGCGTTCTGGTGCCTGATCGGATTGAGTGCGTTCGCGTCGCCCTGGGTGTGGCGCGGTGTGCTGGCGCGCGGGCAAAGCGGCGTCTCCACCGCGATCATTCTCAGCTTCAATGCCATCGGCGCGGCGCTGCCGCTGTTCAGCCAGTCGCCGTTAATGCTCGGAATCTCGGCGCTGGTGTTCGGCGTGGCATTCTTCGCGGTGGTCACCGCGACCACCGCCTATGTACGGTTCAACTATCCGACAGCGCTGTGGCCTTCGGCGATCGCGGCGATGACCATTGCCTTCGGCATCGGGCAGACGCTTGGACCGATCGTCACCGGCATGATCACCGACGCCACCGGCAGCCTGTCGTCGGGCCTCGGCGTCTCCGCGGCGACATTGGCGGTCGGCGCGGTCGCGGCCGCGTTTCAGCGGCCGCTCAAGTCCTCGGCGTCGTAATTACTCGATCACCGCGCAGGCGATGCGGCCGCCGGCATTGCCGGCCGGGTCGGACTTGTAGTCGTCGACGGTGGCGTGGATCACCAGCGCGGTGCCGTCCGATTTCAGCAGCGAATTCGGCTCGCCTTTCGCCAGCGTCACCGCCGGGTTGAGGACTTCGAGTTTGAGTTCGCCCGAAGCCGGCACATCGAGGTTCGGCATGTCGCCGGCGTGGGGGCCGTCGCTCGTCATCATGCCGTGTTTCTTGTTCGCGGGATTGAAATGCCCTCCCGCCGTGGTGAACGGCGCTTCGCACTTGCCGACGGCATGGACGTGAAAGGCGTGGCCGCCGGGTGGTAGTCCTTTCAGCGCCAGCTTGATCAGGACGCCGTCATTGACCTGAACCAGTTCGGCGCTGCCGACGCTGGTGCCTTCGGCGTTCTTGAACGTTGCCTTGGCGCTCTCGGCCGAGGCCGTCGTCGCGGCCAGCGTGGAGATAAGTGCGGTGGCAAACACGGTACGAAGCAGCATGTGACCTCCGTTGTGAAATCGCGACACGTGCGCCTGCCAGTGATTTCCGGACAGGCCAGTCGTTGCATGTCGTGAACTTTGAACCCGATCGTTCTGATAGAACCCGGCTGAATGAAGAGAGTTTCAACCTGATTATCCGATATCACCGTAACAGAGCTGCCGCGAGGTGACTATCGGCCGCGCAGCCGGCGGCGAGGCCATGCTCTTTCCATCGATGGATCGGTGTTCTAGGTATTTCGTCATGATGGATATCGGGGGAATTGCGTTTCCGACACTGGCGTCATTTCTGGTGACGTCACTGGTGATCGAACTGACGCCGGGGCCGAACATGACCTATCTGGCGCTGGTGTCGGCCACCGACGGCCGCCGTGCCGGCTTCATGACCGTCGCGGGCGTCACGCTGGGCCTCGCGATTATCGGCGTGATCGCCGCGTTCGGCGTGGCGGAAGCCATCCAGGCCTCCGACATTCTTTATGGACTGCTGCGGTGGGCCGGCGTTCTGTTTCTACTCTACCTCGCATGGGACGGCTGGAAATCCTCGGCGGTGACGACGGCCACCGAAGGGGAGGGGCGCTATTTCGCGCGCGGACTGATCACCAACCTGCTTAATCCAAAGGCAGGCGTGTTCTACATTGCCGTGTTGCCGACCTTCATCGTGCCGCATCTGCCGCCGGTGCCGCAGGCAATGACGCTGACGGCGGTCTATGTCTGCGTCAGCACCATCGTGCATTCGACCATCGTGATACTGGCCGGCACGCTCGAGCCCGTGCTCAACGATCCGCGCCGCGAGACCATCGTGCGAAGGGTGCTGTCGGTGCTCTTGGCGCTGGTTGCGCTATGGTTCGCGTGGTCGACTTCCCCCACGTGAGCGGATCGCACCTGGAGCAGGTTTCATTCAGATAGAATCAACAACTCGTCATGGCCGGGGCTTGTCCCGGCCATGACAGATTGGGTGTCCCGTCAAAACGCAAATCGTTTTAGTTGCTCGACATCGCGACAAAACCGCGATTCCAGGTCGGGCTGATGAGGATTTCGTTGACGCAGACGTGCGGCGGCATGCTGGCGACGAAGGCGATGGTGCGGCCGAGATCCTCCGGTTGCAACATCCGCGCCTGTTCCTCCGCGCTCGGCACCACCGGGCGCAGCTTGAGGATCGGCGTCGCGACCTCCGCTGGCGACAGGCAACAGGCGCGCAAGCCGTTGACGCATTCGTCCATGTTGAAGGAATGTGTCAGCGCCAGCACGGCGTGCTTGGTCGTGGTGTAGGCCGGCCCCGGCATCTTGGAGACATGACGCCCCGCCCATGAGGCGACGTTGATGATGCAGCCGTCTTTCTGCGCGCGCATGGTCGGCAGCACCGCGCGCATGCAGTACAACACGCCACTGAGATTGATGTCGACCAGTTTGTCCCAGCCGGCGATCTCCATGTCGGCCCAGCTTCGCTTCGGCACGTTGATGCCGGCGCTGTTGACCAGAAGATCGATGCGGCCATGCTTGGCCACGATTTTCTGCGCGGCGGCTTCGACGTCGGCGGCGTTGCTGACGTCGAGCGGCATCGTCTCGGCCCGCCCGCCCGTACCGGCGTTGATGCCGTTCGCCACCGCGTCGAGCGCATCCTTGCGTCGTCCCGAAATGATCACGGTCCAGCCATCCGCCGCCAGCGCCTCGGCGCCGGCTTGCCCGATGCCGCTGCCGCCGCCCGTCACCCACGCGACACGTTTTGTTGTGTTTGTCATTCCGCCCGCCTTTTATTTGCGCTCGCAAGCGCGTTCTTGCTATTGATGGGGGATCAATCCCGCCGGAACTAACGCTCCAGCTCATCCAGCCATTTTGGAATGATGCATGAATAGCACCGCAAACGCCAATCTGTTTTCCCGCCTGTTCGACAACCTCGACGACCCGTCGCGATTGGCGATCGAAACCCTCGACGGCCAGCACATCAGCTATGGCGACCTGATCGCGCGTTCCGGGCAGATCGCGAATTTTCTGGTGAAGCGCGGCGTCAAGCCAGGTGATCGCGTCGCGGTGCAGGTCGAGAAGTCGGTTCAGAATCTGATCCTGTATCTCGCGGTGGTGCGCGCGGGCGCGGTCTATCTGCCGCTCAACACCGCCTATACGCTCAATGAGTTGGATTATTTTATTACCGACGCCGAGCCGTCGCTGGTGGTTTGCGATCCTGCGAAAGCGGAGGGGCTTCGCGCTATCGCTGGCAAGGTCAATGCGACAGTGGAAACATTGGATGCCAATGGCAAAGGTTCGCTCACCGATGGCGCCGATCGGGAAAAATCCGAATTCGCGACTGTGATGCGCGGCAACGACGACCTCGCCGCGATCCTTTACACCTCCGGCACCACCGGTCGCTCCAAGGGCGCGATGCTGTCGCACGACAATCTCGCTTCCAATTCGCTGACGCTGGTGGATTACTGGCGCTTTACCGACAAGGACGTGCTGATCCACGCGCTGCCGATTTATCATACCCACGGCCTGTTCGTGGCGAGTAACGTCACGCTGTTCGCGCGCGCCGCGATGATCTTCCTGCCGAAGCTCGATCCCGAACTGATCATCAAACTGATGCCGCGCGCGACCGTGCTGATGGGCGTTCCGACGTTTTACACGCGCTTGCTGCAAAGCCCGAACCTGACGAAAGAGACGACCAGCCACATGCGGCTGTTCATTTCCGGCTCCGCGCCGCTGCTGGCCGACACCCATCGTGAATGGTCGGCGCGTACCGGCCATGCCGTGCTGGAACGCTACGGCATGACCGAAACCAACATGAACACCTCGAATCCGTATGACGGCGAGCGCGTGCCGGGTGCGGTCGGTTTCCCGTTGCCGGGTGTATCCGCGCGCGTGGTCGATCCTGAAACCGGCAAGGCGCTCGCGGCCGACGAGATCGGCATGATCGAGGTGAAAGGCCCGAACGTGTTCAAGGGCTACTGGCGGATGCCGGAGAAGACCAAGTCGGAATTTCGCGACGACGGTTTCTTCATCACCGGCGATCTCGGCAAGATCGACGCCAAGGGCTACGTCCATATCGTCGGGCGCGGCAAGGACCTCGTGATTTCCGGCGGTTTCAACGTCTACCCGAAGGAGATCGAGAGCGAGATCGACGCCATCGACGGCGTGGTCGAGTCCGCCGTGATCGGCGTGCCGCACGCCGATTTCGGCGAGGGCGTCACCGCCGTCGTGGTGCCGCAGAAGGGCGCGAAACTCGACGAAGCCGCGATCCTTCACGCGCTCGACGGCCGCCTCGCCAAGTTCAAGATGCCGAAGCGTGTGCTGTTCGAAGACGACCTGCCGCGCAACACCATGGGCAAGGTGCAGAAGAATGTTCTGCGCGAGAAGTACAAGGGCCTCTACACAAAGTAGGGACCCGCGAAGAGACGATCAGACCGTTTCCGGCTGAGCCAGCACGCAGCGCGCCGCGTCGGTCTCGATCTGAAGGGTGGCGTGTTCGATGCCGAACCGGTCCTTCAGCTTCTGTGCAAGCTCTATCAGATAGTCGTCGCCCGGCGCGCCGGTCGGGATTACCAGATGGCAGGTGAGTACCAGTTCGGTGGTGCTCATCGGCCAGATGTGTAGGTCGTGCAGGGTGGTGACGCGCGGCTGCGACGTCAGGAAATCGCGCACTGCTTCGGCATCAACCCAGCGCGGCACCGCGTTTAGCGACATGGCAATGCTGTCTTTCATCAATCCCCAGGTGCCGGCGACGATCACCACGCCGATGATGAGACTGATCACCGGGTCGATCCAGGTCCAGCCCGTCGCCATGATGGCGAGCGCGCCCGCCACCACGCCGACCGAGACCGCGGCGTCGGCCGCCATGTGCAGGTAGGCGCCGCGGATATTGATGTCGCTCTTGCTACCGGAGGCGAACAGCCATGCGGTGAAGCCGTTGATGACGATGCCGACGGTCGCGACCACCAGCACGGTGCCGCTTGCCACCGGCGCGGGATCGAAGAGGCGCAGGATCGCTTCCCAACTGATCGCGCCGACCGCAACCAGCAGGAATACCGCGTTGAACAGTGCCGCCAGGATCGACGATCCGCGCAGGCCGTAGGTGTAACGAGGGGAGGGCGGCCGCTTCGCCAGCACAATGGCGATCCATGCGACAATCAATCCGAGCACATCGGAGAGATTGTGTCCGGCGTCGGCGATCAGCGCCATCGAGTTGCTGAGATAGCCATAGAGCGCCTCGACGATCACGAAAGCCGTGTTGAGGCCGATGCCGATGGCGAAGGCCGCGCCGAATTGCGCGGGTGCATGGACGTGGCCGCCGGCCCCATGATCATGCTGGGCGTGTGCGTGCGGCGGATGACCATGGTCGGTTTGTGGCATGTCGGACTCGCTGCGGGGGAATGGCGCGAGGAGGATAATCGGCATCCGGATGCGAATACTATCACGCGACCCCGCGCGGCGACGTTGACCGCCGAGCCCCCGCCCCGGAATGCGCGCCGGCCGCGGGATGGGCGGCGCGGGTTTGCGATCGATCCTTCGGACTTGGTCGATGAAACCATGATCCGCGATTCTCAAGCAGATCCGGCGCGATACCGCACCGTGGTCCGGGGCAGTGTCCGGCGGCGCCGAAAGTGCCCGCGCAAGGAACGGCCAAAGAAATGAAATTGTATTCAGTGCAGGCGAATTGATCGTTGCACTCAGGCTTTTGACTTCGTAAATAGAATTGCTCTACCCGATCCCACTTCATCGGGCAGCGTGTCGCGCTTGCAACCGAAATCAACCAAAAGCAGCCATGACCGCCAGGATCGATCGACCTCTCTCGCCGCACCTGCAAACCTACCGCTGGACCTTGACGATGGCGATGTCCATCGTCCATCGCGTCACTGGCATCGCGCTCTACTTCGGCACGATCCTGCTGGCGTGGTGGCTGATGGCGGTCGCGTCCGGGCCGGGTGCCTATGCCATCTTCTCGGGCTTCATCGGAAGCTGGATCGGCCGCCTGATCGTATTCGGATATACGTGGGCGCTGATGCACCACCTGCTGAGCGGCATCCGCCATTTCGTCTGGGACCTCGGCTACGGCTTCGGCCCCTCCGAGCGTGAAGGGTTGACCTGGGCGGCGCTTATCGGCGGCATCGTGCTCACGGTGCTGCTCTGGGTCCTGGCCTATGCCTTCGGAGGCGGACGATGAGCGACGCAACCCGTTCCAATTCGTCGATCCGCACCGCGCTGAAGCGGGTGCGTGGCCTCGGCGCCTCCGGCTCGCACGCCACCTCGGATTTCTGGTGGCAGCGTGTCACCGCCGTCGGCATGTTGCTGCTTACCGTGCCGGTCATCGTCATCGTCATGATGCTGCTCGGCCGCAATCAGGCCGGCGCGGGCCAGATCCTCGGCACTCCGGTGATCGCCCTGATCATGCTGTTGTTCGTGGTCGCCAGCAGCTGGCACATGAAGATCGGCATGCAGGTGGTGATTGAAGACTACATCCATGGCGAGAAGGTCAAACTCGTCGCCATCCTCGCCAACAACTTCTTCGCGCTCGCAGTCGCGCTGGCGTCGGCGTACGCGATTTTCAAACTGTCATCTGGAGTGTAGCGCATGGCTGCTCAGGGCAACGGCAGCGGAGCTCCCGCCACCAACGGACGCGCCTATCCGCTTGAGGATCACACTTACGACGTCGTCGTGGTCGGCGCCGGCGGCGCGGGTCTCCGCGCTGTGGTGGGATGCAGCGAAGCGGGCTTGCGTACCGCCTGCATCACCAAGGTTTTCCCGACGCGTTCGCACACCGTCGCCGCGCAGGGCGGCATCTCCGCCTCGCTCGGCAACATGCATCCGGACGATTGGCGCTGGCACATGTACGACACCGTCAAGGGGTCGGACTGGCTCGGCGATCAGGACTCGATCGAATACATGGTGCGCCACGCGCCGAAGGCCGTCTACGAACTTGAGCACTGGGGCGTGCCCTTCTCGCGCACCGAGGAAGGCAAGATCTATCAGCGCCCGTTCGGCGGCATGACCGTCGACTTCGGCAAGTCGCAGGCGCAGCGCACCTGCGCCGCCGCCGACCGCACCGGCCACGCCATGCTCCATACGATGTACGGGCAGGCGCTGCGCCATTCGGCGGAGTTCTTCATCGAGTTCTTCGCCATCGACCTGATCATGGACGATCAGGGCGTCTGCCGGGGTGTCATCGCGCTCAAGCTCGACGACGGCACGCTGCATCGCTTCAAGGCGCAGACCACCATTCTCGCCACCGGCGGCTACGGCCGCGCCTATCAGTCCTGCACCTCGGCGCACACCTGCACCGGCGACGGCGGTGGCATGGCGCTACGCGCCGGCATCGCCTTGCAGGACATGGAATTCGTGCAATTCCACCCGACCGGCATCTACGGGTCGGGCTGTCTCGTCACCGAAGGCGCGCGCGGCGAAGGCGGTTATCTCGTCAACTCCGAAGGCGAGCGCTTCATGGAGCGCTACGCACCGTCCGCCAAGGACCTTGCCTCGCGTGACGTCGTCTCGCGCGCGATGACCATCGAAATTCGCGAGGGTCGCGGCGTCGGCAAGAAGAAGGATCACATCTACCTGCACCTCGATCATCTCGATCCGAAGGTGCTGCATGAGCGGCTGCCGGGCATTTCCGAATCCGCGCGCATCTTCGCCAATGTCGATGTGACGCGCGAGCCGATCCCGATGATCCCGACCGTGCACTACAACATGGGCGGCATCCCGACCAATTATCACGGCGAAGTCGTGACCAAGAAGAACGGCGACGACAACGCGGTGGTGCCCGGCCTGATGGCGGTGGGCGAGGCGGCCTGCGTCTCGGTGCACGGCGCCAACCGTCTCGGCTCCAACTCGCTGATCGACCTCGTGGTGTTCGGCCGCGCCGCCGCGCTACGGCTGGCGGAGAAGCTCACCGCCGGTGCCGAACAGCCGGACCTGCCGGCGGATTCCGCCGACAAGGCGCTGGGCCGGCTCGACCGTTTCCGCAACGCCAAGGGTGGCACGCCGACCGCGAAGCTGCGCGAGAACATGCAGCACGTCATGCAGAACAACTGCGCGGTGTTCCGCACCGGCGACGTGCTGAAGGAAGGCCAGGAACTGATCCACAAGGTGTTCGGCGGCATCGGCGATATCGCCACCTTCGATCGCACGCTGGTCTGGAATACCGACCTGATGGAAACGCTGGAATACGACAACCTCATCGCTCAGGCGGTGGTGACGATGGATTCCGCGGCCAACCGCACCGAGAGCCGTGGCGCGCACGCGCGCGAGGACTTCTCGGCGCGCGACGACCAGAACTGGATGAAGCATACGCTGGCGTGGCTCGACGACCGTGGCACCACCACGATCGATTACCGCCCGGTGCATGACTACACGATGACGAACGACGTTCAGTACATTCCGCCGAAGGCGCGCGTGTACTGAGGCAATGACGGCCGTGCGCGGGCAGCTCCCGCGCATCCATCCTGGCTGGACGATGGATTGCCGCCTTCGACGCGGCAACGGCAAGGCGAACGACAAGGGCAAGACCGATGGTTGAATTTGCGCTTCCGAAGAACTCCAGGATCACCGGCGGCAAGAGCTGGCCGAAGCCGGAGGGCGCGACCGAGACGCGCGAATTCCGTATCTATCGCTGGAGCCCGGACGACGGCAAGAATCCCAGCGTCGACACCTATCATGTCGACATCAACGATTGCGGCCCGATGGTGCTCGACGGCCTGATCTGGATCAAGAACCACATCGATCCGACGCTGTCGTTCCGCCGTTCCTGTCGTGAAGGCGTCTGCGGCTCCTGCGCCATGAACATCGACGGCCAGAACACGCTGGCCTGTACCAAGTCGATGCACGACGTCGCCGACGGCGGCGCGGTGAAGGTCAATCCGCTGCCGCATCAGCCGGTAGTCCGCGACCTGATTCCCGATCTCACCAACTTCTACGCGCAATATGCTTCGATCGAGCCGTGGCTGCACACCACCACGCCGACGCCGCAGAAGGAGTGGAAGCAGAGCAAGGAAGACCGCGAGAAGCTCGACGGCCTCTACGAATGCATTCTCTGCGCCTGCTGCTCGACCTCGTGCCCGAGCTACTGGTGGAATTCCGATCGTTACCTCGGCCCGGCGGCGTTGTTGCAGGCCAATCGCTGGGTGATGGACAGCCGCGACGAAGCGACCGGCGAACGGCTCGACAACGTCGAGGACGCGTTCCGCCTCTATCGGTGCCATACCATCATGAACTGCACCAAGGCGTGCCCGAAGGGCCTCAACCCGGCCAAGGCCATCGCCAATCTGAAGCTGAAGCTGGTCGAGCGGCAGAGCTGATCTGCAAACGCACCTTCGGTTATGATTTTCGCAAGGGGCTTCGTCATCGACGGAGCCCTTTGTGTTTCCGGGCCTGGAGCGACGGCTTACGTTTCGTTCGGCATCACGCTCCGCTGAACAGTGGCAGCACGAAGATCGCGATGTTGATGAGCCACGCCACGCTGAACACGGCCGAGCGTGGTGTTGCATAGTCGGCGATATAAAGCGCCGCATGGGCGATGCGCAGCACGATGTAGATCGCGGCGAGAATATTGAGCATGCCGAGCGGCGCGCCTTGCGTCTTCGCGATGATCACCGCAGCGGCAAAAAACGGGAAATTCTCATACGCATTGAGGTGAGCGGCGTAGGCCCGCCGATTCGCGGGCGGCAGCCGCTCGATGTTGTCGCGAGGAAGGTGATTATCACCGTCGCCGCCGGCCTTGGCGAAGATCACGATAACAAGCGGCAAGATCGCCGCAACGAGGACGCACCAATAGGCCAATGGCATCGAAATCGTCTCCGTTCGTTCCGCCGAATGCGGCTCCTGCGCAGCTTGAACCAGAATCGTGTGTGGTTGGTAAGTCTCTTTCGACAGGGGCTGAGTTGCGAGCTTGGTTGAAACGAAATATGCGTTGGCGATGATTGCGATTAGATCTTCCCGGCCCGGAGAGGGTGATCGCGCCGTCGAGATTTGGCGGCGCGCGGTTGACGCCACACATGACTTTCTGTCGTCGCAGGATCGTCTTGCCATCGACGAGATGGTGTGCGGCTTTCTGCCCCAGGCGCCGCTCTGGCTTGCGGTGGATGCTCATGATTACCCGCTGGCCTTCATGTTGATCGACAACGGACACGGGTATTGGCGCCGCGCTCGTGCGTCACGGCCTTGCGCTTCATCCAAACATGACGACCGATGTCAATGAGCAGAACCGTCAAGCAGTCGGCTTCTATGAAAAAACGGGATTCGGGCGCACAGGCCGTTCGCCGCTCGATGGGCAAGGGGGGCCTTATCCTCTCATCCATCTGGAATACATGAATTAAGTGATCGGTCGCCAACTGATTAACCCCGATAACTCGGGACGTTGAGTTTTATAAGTTCGCGCGCTGAAGAGATAAGTTAGTTGTCACTGTCGACGGGCTTGGAACCATGACGTGATTTGGCGGTTAAGGATGTGGTCTGCATTCGCGGGCGACGTGAATGCGCCATGAACAATGCGGTATCGGCGCGCCGCCCGAACGAAAATAAAAATCAACGAAACGGAAATCGACGTGCATCGACCGCCACATTGCGGCCGCACCTCTATCGACTCATCGCAAGATCGCGCGATGGAACATTGTCGCGCATCAGACTTCGGGAGAATGATACGATCATGACCAAGCTGCGTCTCGTCATGCTGACGACCACCGCGCTAACCCTCGGCCAGTGGGCCACGTATCCGGTGCATGCCGAGGATGCACGCGGCGCGTCCGCCACCATCCTGATGGCGCAGGCCGCGACAGGAGAGGGCAAGCCCGAGGATAGAGCGAAGGGGCGCGAGCGTGGTCCGCGCGAACAGGGCCCGCGCGAAGCGCCGCGTGGCGGACCTCCCGGCGGTGCCCCGCCTCATGGCGCCGCGCCTGGAGCAGCGCCGCAGCGTCCGACGCCGCCGGCCGCGCCCGCGCCGCATGCGGCTCCGCCAGCCGCTCGCCCGGCTCCTCCCGCGCCACCCGCGGCAGCTCCACAACATACGCCACCGGCGGCCGTGCGCCCGGCGCAGCCCGAACGTCCGGCCGCTCCGCCGCCGCCAGCGGCACCGGCGCCCAAGGCTCCGGCCGCACAGCCTCCTGCCGCACAGCCTCCGGCAGTGCCGCCGGCGGCAGGCGGTGCCAACCGTCCGTCTGCCTACGGCACGCCCAAGGGAGCCCAGCCTCCTGCCGAAAGACCTGCCGCTCCCGCTGCGCCGCAGCCTGCCCCGAACGGCCGACAGGGTGTTGCCCCGACGCCTCCCGCTGCCGGTGGGGCTCATCCGCCGCCAGCCTACGGCACGCCGAAATCGGTCCAGCCTCCCGCGGCGCAGCCTGTCGCGCCCACCCCGCCGCAGCCGGCGCCGAACGGCCGGCAGGGCGTTGCTCCGACGCCTCCCGCAGCCGGCGGTGCCGCTCCGCCGACCGCTTATGGCGCGCCGAAGGGTGTTCCCGGCGCGGCGCAGCCCGCTACCCCGTCGCCGGCTCCCGGCAACCAGACCGCCGTGCCTCCGCAGCAGGTGAGGCCGCCGCAGGTGTCCGCGCCGTTGCCGCCGCCGCCGCCGGTCACCGATAAAGTGATCGCGCCGGGCTCGCCGCCGCAGGGGCCGCGCCGGATCGAGGATTTCCGCTCGGAACGACGTGAAACACAACAAGGCGGCCGCACCGTCATCACCGAGCCGGGCCGCGTCATCGTGCGCGATCCGAGCGGGCAGTCGTTCATTCGGCACAATGAGGAAGATCGCTTCCGCTACGGCGCGCGCGATATCCGTCAGGAGCGCGTCGGCAACGACACCCGCACCGTGGTGGTGCGGCCGGACGGCACGCAGATCATCACCGTCAACGATCGCGACGGGCGGATGCTGCGGCGAATCCGCCGTGACCAGCGCGGTCAGGAAGTCATCATCATCGACAACAGCTACCATGATCGCGATCGTGGCGGCCGCGGCGGGTCGATCGCGGCAGGCGTTGCTGCTGGCGTAGTGGCCGGTGCGATCGGAGGTTACTTCGTGTCGCTGCCGCCGCCGCGGATCGATATCCCGCGCAATCGTTATATCGTCGAGGCGGAAGATGCGCCGCCGGAGGTGATCTACGATACCTTGATGGCTCCGCCGGTGGAGCGGATCGAGCGCGCTTACACGCTCGACGAGGTCCGCTACAGCCCGATGGTGCGCGCGCGGATGCCGAGTATCGATCTCGACACCATCAACTTCGCGACCGGATCGTGGGACATTCCACAGGATCAGGCGGCGAAGCTGCAAGTGATCGCGGACGGCATCAATCGTGCGATCCAGCGCAATCCGCGTGAGGTGTTCCTGATCGAGGGCCACACCGATGCGGTCGGCAACGACGTCGACAACCTGTCGCTGTCGGATCGACGCGCGCAGTCCGCCGCTGAATTGCTGACGCAGCAATTCCAGGTGCCGCCGGAAAATCTCGTGACGCAAGGTTACGGCGAGCAGAACCTGAAGGTGCAGACCGACGGCCCGTCGCGGGAGAACCGCCGCGTCACCGTCCGCCGCATTACGCCGCTTTTGAACGGCGGAACGGCCTCCGCTGCACCGCCGCGCTAAGCGCGCGCAAAGACGACGTCAAAAATGGCCGGGAGCGATCCCGGCCATTTCTCCATAATGAAGACATCGCGGCTCGCTAAACGATGCGCGATGGAGATTGTCATGGACGACGGCAAAAACGACATTCATCGCTCCGCCGCGCAGGGCTTTTCAGCAAAGGCCGATGTCTACGCGCGCGGACGTCCCGACTATCCCGATGCCATCGTCGACTGGCTACGCGATCGGCTCGGCCTGCGCGATGGGCGAACCGTGATTGATCTTGGTGCCGGCACGGGAAAATTCACGGCCTATCTTCTGAAGACCGGCGCGCAGGTGATCGCCGTCGAGCCGGTCAGGGAGATGCGTGCCAAGATCGTGCAGGCGCAGCCGAACGTTGTGACCTATGATGGTACGGCCACGTCGATTCCCCTGCCTGATGACAGCGTCGACGTCGTGATTTGCGCGCAGGCCTTTCACTGGTTCGCAACCAGAGAGGCGCTCGCCGAAATTCGGCGCGTGCTGAAGCCCGGCGGCAGGCTCGGCCTGATCTGGAATGTACGTGACGAAAGCGTCGATTGGATCAAGGCGCTGACCGCAATCATCGCGCCTCACGAGGGCGACACGCCGCGCTACGCCAGCGGCGCATGGCGCAGCGTCTTTCCCGCCGATGGGTTCAGTCCGGTGCAGGAAGAGCGCTTCCCGCATTCTCACGTGGGTTCGCCGGACGAAACGATTATCGATCGCGTGTGCTCGACAAGCTTCATCGCCGCATTGCCCGCTGATGAGACGACGAAGGTTGTCGCGCAACTGCGTGCCTTGATCGCGGCGACGCCGGCACTTGCCGGCAAGGATATGATCAGCGTGCCTTATACGACGGCGGCATATTGGACGGAGAAGGTGGGATAGTTTGCCGCCCTCGCTATCGTCGTCCCTGCGTGTGTTCGTCATCACCGGGCTTGTCCCGGTGATCCACGTCTTTATTCCTGCATCAAAATCGTGGATGGCCGGGACGAGCCCGGCCATGACGCGTGGATAGGCGTTGCGATGGTTGAAGGCGCATTCGCGCCACTCAACCCTTGTCGTTCTCCAGCTTGGGAATGTTCGAGCCTTCCGGGGCCGAGATCAAACCCGTCTTCGCGTAGAGATTCAGCTTGGCGCGGGTGTCGGTGATGTCGAGGTTGCGCATGGTCAATTGGCCGATGCGGTCCGCCGGCGTGAACGCAGCGTCCTCGACCTTCTCCATGCTCAGCCGCTCCGGTGCGTAGGTCAGGTTGGGGCTCTCGGTATTCATGATCGAATAGTCGTTGCCGCGACGCAGTTCGAGCGTCACTTCGCCGGTGACGGCGCGAGCGACCCAGCGTTGCGCGGTCTCGCGCAGCATCAGGGCCTGCGAATCGAACCAGCGTCCCTGATAGAGCAGGCGGCCGAGCTTCATGCCGTTGATGCGATACTGTTCGATGGTATCTTCGTTATGAATGCCGGTGACGAGACGCTCATAGGCGATGTGCAGCAGCGCCATGGCCGGCGCTTCGTAGATGCCGCGGCTCTTCGCTTCGATGATGCGGTTCTCGATCTGGTCGCTCATGCCGAGGCCGTGGCGGCCGCCGATGGCATTGGCCTCGAGGAACATCGCGACGGGATCGCTAAAGGTCTTGCCGTTGAGCGCAACGGGCTGACCTTCCTCGAACCGTACCGTGACCTTTTCGGATTTGACCGCGCAGTCGTTGCGCCAGAACGGTACGCCCATGATCGGATTGACGATGGTGATACCGCTGTTGAGATGTTCGAGGTCCTTGGCTTCATGCGTGGCGCCGAGGATGTTGCTGTCGGTGGAGTAAGCCTTCTCGGCGCTCATCTTGTAGGCGAAGCCGTTCGCCGTCATGAACGCCGACATTTCCGCGCGGCCGCCGAGTTCGTCGATGAATTGCTGGTCGAGCCACGGCTTGTAGATGCGCAGGTCAGGATTGGTCAGCAGGCCGTAGCGATAGAACCGCTCGATGTCGTTGCCCTTGTAGGTCGAGCCGTCGCCCCAGATGTTGACGCCGTCTTCCTTCATCGCAGAGACCAGCATGGTGCCGGTCACGGCGCGGCCGAGCGGGGTGGTGTTGAAGTAAGCGATGCCGCCGGTCGAGACGTGGAAAGCGCCGGCCTGAATCGCGGCGATGCCTTCGTGAACCAGTTGCGTGCGGCAATCGACGAGGCAGGCCTTCTCGGCGCCGAACTCCATCGCCTTGCGCGGAATCTCGTCGTAGTCGGACTCGTCCGGCTGGCCAAGATTGGCGGTATAGGCGTAGACGCGCGCGCCCTTCTGCTTCATCCAGAGCAGCGCCGCGCTGGTGTCGAGCCCGCCCGAGAACGCGATGCCGACGTTTTCGCCCTTGGGCAGGTTTTTCAGGATTGTACTCATGAAGCAGCTTCCAATCGACCGGTTTTCGTCTGTGGTTTGAGTACGCGAATATCAAACTTCGCGCTACCGGGCACGCGTTTAAACGAGGTTCACCGCGATGGCGCGGGTCCGACGTCGCGGCCGCGCCAGCGCTGCATCATCCGGTAGCCGGGCCAGGCGAACCGCGTCAGCGCCGCGTCGATCCGCTCGTCGGTCGTTCGTGTCGATGGCCAGCGGTAGAAATAGCCGTGCAGCAGCCAGATCACGAAGAAAGTCACCAGCCCGGCGATCGAGACGTCGGTGAAGAAGTGGCCACCGAACGCCATCCGCAGCCCGCTGGTCACCGCGCCGAAAATCACCGCGCCGGTATAGGCCAGTGGCCGCCACGTCGGCGGCGCCAGCGCTGCCGGGGCTAGCGTCCAGAACGCGGTGGCGCCCTCGCCGGAGAAGAACGAGCAGTTTTTTGGACACTGGCCGCGATGATCCCACCACGCCACGAACGGCAGTTTGCCGTTGAATTCCGTCACCGTCACCGGGCGCGGGCGGCCCCAGAAGCTCTTGAAAGTAAAGTTGGTCAGCACGCCGGCAGAGAGCAGCAGCGTCAGCAGCAGGAAGGCGACAGTGCGGCCGCGCACCAGCAGCGGGCGATCCGGGCGGAACATCTTCACCACCAGCGCGACGATGGCGGGCAGGGCAAAGGCCCATGCCACCCACATAGCCGCGTCGCGCGCGAAGTTGGCGAGCGGATTGAGCCGTGCCGGAAAGTCCTTGATTGCCGGATCGTAGAACAGCGCAGCCAGCTTCAGGTCAAGTTCGGGATGGACGCCAAAGGCGACGCCGATAACCAGCGCGAGGCCGAGCGCGATGAAAAGTCCGGTGCGGTTCATGGCGGGGGTTTAGCCGAGCTATGGGGGCGAGGGAAGCGGGGGCGTCGTCCCGCCGCTCAGGCCGGCGGTGGCGCGGGAGGTGGCTGCGGAGTCGGTGGCTCGCGCCACAGGCCCGCCTTGCGCCCCGCGATCAGCCAGTAGACCGCGCCGGCGATGACGCCCGCGCCCATCATGATTTCAAGATGCCGCCGCACGATGCCGTCGAAGCTCATGGTTGCCGGATCGAACGGCACCAGGCCGAGATAGCAGGCCAGCCCGGTGAGCGCGCCGCCGACAGCATAGGTCAATGCACTGCGGATGCTGAAGGCCTCGGTGATAAGCACGATCAAGAGTGCAGGCAGCAGCGCGAAGCCGCTGACAAAGATGAAGCCGAAAGCGAACAGCACATTGAGCGCATCGGGATCGATCGGGCCGAGCGCCATGTCGCTCCAGTCCGGAAACAGGATCGCCAGTACGATCACCATGCCGGCGGCGAAACACGCCAGCAGGAGACCGATCACGATCGCGAACAGATGGCCGATCAGGGACATGAATACATGCTCGTGAAGGCGATAGACTTCCCATTCGTCATGCCCGGGCAAAAGCGCGACTTCGCGCTTGCAGTCCCGGGTATCCACGTCTTTCTTGTTTCGTTGTGTGCAAGACGTGGATGGCCGGAACAAGTCCGGCCATGACGAGGAAACGTGACGAGTCTGATGCGCACCCAATCAATCCGTCATCGCCATGGCGCGGAGCGCCTGACGCTCGCGAGCCGACAGCTTTTCCGTTTCCGACTTGAGTTGGCCGCAGGCGGCGAGAATGTCGCGGCCGCGCGGGGTGCGCACCGGCGACGAGTAGCCGGCATTGAAAACGTATTCGGAGAACTTCTCGATCTGATCCCAGTCGGAGCATTCGTAGCGGGTGCCCGGCCACGGATTGAACGGGATCAGGTTGATCTTGGCGGGAATGCCCTTGAGCAATTTCACCAGCAGTTTCGCATCGTCGAGCGAATCGTTGACGCCCTTCAGCATCACATATTCGAATGTGATGCGGCGCGCGTTCGATGCGCCGGGATAGTCGCGGCAGGCTTGCAGCAATTCGGCCAGCGGATATTTGCGATTGAGTGGCACCAGTTCGTTGCGCAACTCGTCGCGCACGGCGTGCAGCGAGATCGCCAGCGACACGCCGATCTCCGCGCCGGTACGCACGATGTTCGGCACCACGCCGGAAGTCGACAATGTGACGCGGCGCCTGGAGATGCCGATGCCGTCGCCGTCGGTCACGATCAGCAGCGCATCGCGCACCGCGTCGAAATTGTAGAGCGGCTCGCCCATGCCCATCATCACGATGTTGGTGACGCGGCGGTTGCCGGTCGGAGTAGTGCGATCGGCCCAGTCGTCGAGGCGGTCGCGCGCCACCATGATCTGGCCGACGATCTCGCCGGCGGTGAGATTGCGCACCAGCCGCTGCGTGCCGGTGTGGCAGAACGAGCAGTTCAGCGTGCAGCCGACCTGTGAGGAGACGCACAGCGTGCCGCGGTCGGTCTCCGGAATGTAGACGCACTCGACTTCATGCGGGTTCTCGCCGGCGGTGCCGCTCGGCAGCCGCAGCAGCCACTTGCGCGTGCCGTCGTTGGAAATCTGTTCGGCGACGACCTCCGGCCGGGCCACGGTAAAATGTTCGGCAAGCTGCGCGCGCATCTCCTTCGAGATCGTGGTCATGGCCTCGAAATCGGCGACGCCGCGCACATACATCCAGTGCCAGAGCTGCTGTACCCGCATCTTGCGCTGGGCCGGCGCGACGCCGATGCCGCCGAGCAAGTCGGTGAGTTCCGTGCGCGACAGCCCGACCAGCGACGGCACCGCCGGCGGCACGT
Organism: Hyphomicrobiales bacterium; assembly: GCA_017305535.1. Classification (GTDB taxonomy): domain Bacteria; phylum Pseudomonadota; class Alphaproteobacteria; order Rhizobiales; family Xanthobacteraceae; genus 62-47. The sequence continues at coordinate 228,073 of JAFKKN010000005.1, forward strand.
AGCTTTCCAGCGGGGTCTTCTCCAGCGGCATGTCGCCGGGCGGTAGCGCCCGGGAGCGCGTCGCATGGCTGGTGGAACCGGCTTCGGCAGGCGAAACAGTCATGGAACTCGGTCTGTCTAAGGGATGTCGGGCTTTCTGCCGTTCAAATAAGCCTTCCTGCGCCCGCTGGAAAGGCGCAAATCGCCGAATCCGCCCGAGGGACGGGCAAGGGTTACCGGCGGCAGTCCTGCGCCATGCGGTCCAGCGCCTGCGACAGGCCTTTCAGCGAGAACACGTCGGTGGTCTGGGTGCCCTTGCCGGAGGTCGCCTTCACGGTAATCTCGCCGCTCTTGCGCATGGCCTCGACCAGTTTTTCTTCCTCGGCGGCGTTCTTGATCCAGAGCCCGTCGCCCTGCGTGTACATCGCATAGCGCGCGCCGCCGACCTCGAGCGTCGATTCCGAACCCGGCTTGGCCGGATAGCCGATCATGATCGAGACTTCGTTGATCACCTTCTCGGCCGGCCGGCTGGAGATGAAGGCATAGGCCGGATCGCGCGGGCGATTGGCCGGATGGGTCTTCGACGACGATGGCTTGGCCAGCGCGAAGCAGACCTTCTTGCCGTTGGGCGAGGCGGTGTAGGCGCCCCAGCTTCCGTATTGACCGAGCAGCGTCGGCTCGCTGCCGCCGGTGGCGTGATGGGCTTCCGGCCTGGCCGATTTCGCGCCGCGCTGTGCCAGCGCAAGCGTCGAACTCGCGCACAGCATCGCGCCTGCCAGAAGAATCAGCGTACCCCGCACCGACATCACCGGGCCTCGTTCTCGTAGCATTGTGACTGGAAGATGGCTTCGCCTTGAATTGCCCCGAATCTGCATGATGGGGACATAGCATTTTGCGCCGATGATGGCGATTACCGTTTGGTCATGTTGCGTGCGTGCGCGGCCTCGCGCTGCTCGGCCCATTGCGCGTCGGTCCACTGCAGCAGGTCTTCGGCACCCGACGAGCGCAGATGCGCGCCGCCGTCCTGCACCACCATCTCGCCGTTGATGTAACCGGCGCGATCCGAGATGAGATAGCTTGCAAGATCGGCAAGCTCGCCGTGATCGCCGACGCGCCCGAGCGGATTTCTTGCGGTGCTGTCGCTACGCCCCTTGGCTTGCAATTGTCCTGATGCGCCCGGCGTCGGAAACGAGCCGGGCGCAATCGCAACGAGGCGAACGCCTTTCGGCCCCCATTCCACCGCGAGGCTCTTGGTCATCGCCAGCACGGCGGATTTCGCCATCGCCGACGGCACCGTGAAGGCGCGGCCGGTGATGGTCGATGTCGAGAGGATGCTCAGCACCACGCCGCGATGCTGCGATTCGATCCAGCGTTTGCCGGCGGCGAGCGTGCAATACATCGTGCCGTGCAATGTCGGCGCGAGGATCGCATCCGCCGCGCGCGGCGACAGATGCTCGCTCTGCGCGATGAAGGTCGCGGCGGCGTTGTTGATCAGCACATCGAGCGGTGCGTCGCGCCAGATCGCATCCATCATGTCGTCAACGGCGGCGGCATCGCGAATGTCGCACGACACAGCGTGAACCGTCGCGCCGGTTTCATCGCGCAAACGTTGCGCCGTCTCGTTCAGCATTTCGCGCCGTCGCCCGCAGATCACCAGCTCCGCGCCAAGTTCGCCAAAGCGTTTCGCCATCGCCGCGCCGAGGCCGGAGCCGCCACCGGTGACGAGAATGCGCTTGCCCGCCAGCAATGTCTTTTCGAACATCGTTTGAATCCTTCCACGACCCGGAATAACCGCAAGTTGCGGCTTGCCGTGCATCTTGCAACGCGCGCGACTTTCGAATCAGATTGTAGCCTGCGGCCAAATCCGGCAAGAAGCCCCGACATCCCGCTTCGATCGTGTCATCCAGTCTGTCTGGCAACTTCAGGTGTGTTCATGAAAGCCATCCTCTGCTCCCAATATTGCGGCCCCGACGATCTCGTGCTGGCGGATATTCCCGATCCGGTCGCGGGTCCCGGCGAGGCGGTGATCGCGATCAAGGCGGCGGCGCTGAATTTCTTCGATCTCCTGATGATTCAGGGCAAGTACCAGATCAAGCCGCCGTTCCCGTTCTCGCCATCGGCGGAAGTGGCCGGCGTGATCGAGAGCGTCGGCGCCGGCGTCACTGATCTCAAGGTCGGCGACCGCGTGATGGCGTCGTGCGGACACAATGGCGCGCGCGAGAAGATCGCGCTGCCGGCCTCCGCGATCATCAAGATTCCGGACAATCTCGATTTCGACCGCGCCGCCGGCATCACCATCATCTACGGCACTACGCTGCATGCGTTGGAAGATCGCGCCAGCCCGAAGCCGGGCGAGACGCTCGCGGTGTTAGGGGCCGCCGGCGGCACCGGCCTCGCCGCCTGCGAGATCGGCAAGTTGCTGGGGCTCAAAGTGATCGCCTGCGCTTCGTCCGACGAAAAGCTGGCGTTCGCGAAAGAGCACGGCGCCGAATTGACGCTGAACTACAGCAAGGAAGATCTCAAGGAAGGGCTGAAGAAGCTGACCGGCGGCAAGGGTGTCGATATTGTCTATGATCCGGTCGGCGGCAGCTATTCGGAAGCCGCGCTGCGCGCTATTGCGTGGGAAGGCCGCTTCCTCGTGATCGGTTTCGCCGCCGGCGAAATTCCGAAGATGCCGCTCAACCTCGCGCTGCTGAAGGGCTGCGATATCCGCGGCGTGTTCTGGGGCGCGTGGACCAGGATCAATCCCGCGAAGAACCGCGCCAACCTCGAGCGGCTGGCGAAGTGGACCGCCGAAGGCAAGCTGTCGTCGCACGTCGATCGCACCTTCCCGTTGGCCCAGACCACCGACGCATTGAAGGTGCTCGCCGGCCGTCAGGCGATGGGCAAGGTGATCCTGCATCCGTAAGGACGCGGGGACACGGTTCTTGGCGGCAACAGAAGTTACTTTCGTCATGCCCGGGACAAGCCCGGGCATGACGAGTTGCTCATTCGATCTGAGCGAAATCTGCTCTAGCTTCGTTTGAATGTTGTCTTGCTAGAAGGCATCATCCTCCAGCCCGCGCTTCAACGCCGCGTGGGCGGCATCGCGATGCTCGGGCTTGATGTGGCTGGCGACCATGCGGAGCGCGGTGGCGAGCACCGCGGCGTCGTCGGTGAAGCCGAGGACCGGCATCAGGTCGGGCACGAAATCGAACGGCAGGATGAAATAGGCCAGCGCGCCGAGCAGCGCCGCCTGGACATGGCGCGGCGTCTGCCGGTCGAACGCGCAGTAATAGGCCGCCAGCAGATCCTCGACAAAAGGCAGTTTGGCGGCGACGCGCTTTAGTTTCTTCCAGAATTCCTTGCGCACCCGCGCCGGGTCTTCCGCCAGACGTGCGGCTGGGTCGAAGTCCATGGTCTGCTCGGTTGCCATCGCAAGAATCCTCGAACGGTGCGGCAGTAGGGCCGAAGCCTCGTGCCTATTATTTGGTCATGACCCAGAGCCGGCGCAAGCCGCCATCAGGTGACGCCGAGTTGTGCGGCGGCGGCGTTCATGACTTTTGCCAGATCAATGTCGCGCACCGTGATGCCGCCGGCATCGTGGGTCGCAAGAACCACCTCCACCGTCTTGTAGACGTTGCGCCATTCCGGGTGGTGGTCGGCCTTCTCGGCGGCGAGCGCCACCCGCGCCATGAAGCCGAATGCCTCGTTGAAATCCTTGAAGACGAAAGTCCGGGCGATGGCGTCGCGGCCCTGCACTTCGGTCCAGCCCTTGAGTTCCTTTAGCGCGCTCGCCCGCGCCTCCGTCGATAGCCGTTCCACCATGACCATACCTCCACGCTGGTGACCTGAGTTGATGGGCGTCTTCACGCGAACTTTATTCTAACACCGAAACGGTCGGTATCGATCCGTGCCACAATATTGAACCAAAGCCGTTCCAAGCCTTTGGTGGCGAGGTTCGCCATGGACCGCTCGATTTGCCAACCTCTGTTTGCCAAACTTTCACGGGGAGACGACTGTTGACACGATCGGGTCGCCGACATTGAGCGCCGCACAGGAGAGCGCACCTGCGCCGTTGTCGCCGCGCTCCGCCAAGCGCAAGGTCATGCTGATCACGCTGGCGGGCACCCTCGCGCTGATCGGACTGGTGGCCGGCGCCTATTACTTCGCGATGCGCCCGGTGACGCTGCGGATTGCGGTCGGCCCAACCAACAGCGACGACGTCAAGGTGATCCAGACCATGGCGCAGGCATTCGCGCGCCAGCACGAATCGGTCCGGCTGCGTCCGGTGCTTACCGATAATGTTAACGCCAGCGCCACGGCGATCAAGGACGGCGCGGCGGATCTCGCGGTTGTGCGCGGCGATCTCGATATTCCCAAGAATGCGCAGGCGGTGGCGACGCTGCGCAAGAATGTGGCGATGCTGCTGGTGCCGTCGCAGCCTGCGGCAGACCCGGCCGCGCAGAACGGTGACGCGAAAATCACCAGCATCCCGCAACTCGCCGGTCGTCGCATCGGCGTGATCGGGCGGACGCAGGCGAACGTGAAGCTGCTCGAGGTTATCCTGCGGCAATACGGCATCGAGCCCGACAAGGTCACGGTGGTCCAGTTCGCGCCGCCGGAAATCTCCGACGCCATCCGAAACCACAAAGCCGATGCCTATCTGGCGGCGGGTCCAATCGGCGGCCGGCTGATTTCGGAAACCATCGCGGCGGCATTGCGCGATGCCGGCTCACCGATATTCCTGCCGATCGATGCCGCCGATGCCATCGCGCAAAACTATCCGGTTTACGAGACGGCGGAAATTCCCGCCGGCGTTTTCGGCGGCTCGCCGGCACGCCCTCAGAGTGAAATCAAGACTATCAGCTTCGCCCATCACATCGTGGCGCGCGACAGTCTCTCCGAGGTCACGGTGGCGAACCTGACGCGGCAGATCTTCGCGATCCGGCAGGAGGTGGCGACCGATTTCCCGCTCGCGGCGAAGATTGAAACGCCCGATACTGACAAGGATGCCGTGTTGCCTGCGCATCCTGGAGCCGCCGCCTATGTCGACGGCGAGGAAAAATCTTTCCTCGACCGCTACAGCGATTACATCTGGTGGGGCCTGATGGGGCTTTCGGCGCTGGGTTCGCTCGGTGCGTGGTTCGCGAGTTACTTCCGACGCGACGAGCGCACCAGCAATACTTCGCAGCGCGGGCGGCTGCTCGACATGCTGGCGCTGGCGCGGCGCAGCGAGTCCATCGAGGAACTCGACCGCATGCAGACGGAAGCTGACGATATCATGCGCAGCACCCTCGACTGCTTCGAGCGTGGCGGCATCGAGGAGGGATCGCTTACCGCGTTTCAGATCGCGCTGGAGCAGTTCCACAACGCGGTGGCGGATCGCAAGGCGTGGCTGGCGACGCGGCCGCCGGATACGCCCGGGGATTCCTCCAAGGATGCCGTTGCGGCGCCCGTGCAGCTGGTCGCCAGTTCATCGTAGTCAATCTGTCACGCAAACGTCCCGCGGCTGTCAGAGACCCGCTGCATAGAGGTTGCCTCCCTTAAACGATTCCAAGGAGGCACCGATGACGCTTCGCCTGTCCCGCCGCCGTTTTCTCACCACCGCGACTGCGACCGGTATCGGTCTGGCCGGCAACATCGCGATGCCATATCTCAGCCGCGCGGCGGACCGCCCACTGATCGGTCATGGCGTGCAGTCCGGCGATGTTGGCATCGACGGCGGCGTGATCTGGTCGCGTACAGATCGCCCCTCGCAGATGCTGGTTGAAGTTTCCACCACGGAATCGTTTCGCAATGCCCGGGCATTGCCGCCGATCGCGGCGTTGCCGGAAACCGATTTCACCGCGAAATTGCTGGTCGACAATCTGCCGTCGGATCAGGATATTTTCTACCGCGTCAAATTTCGCGATCTCTCGCATTCGAGTGTCGAGAGCGAGCCGGTGGTCGGTCGTTTCCGCACCGCGCCGGCGGGACGTCGCGACGTTAGCTTTGTCTGGGGCGGTGACGTTGCGGGGCAGGGCTGGGGCATCAATCCCGATGATGGCGGCATGTTCACTTTCGCCACCATGCGCAAGTACAAGCCGGATTTCCTGCTGCATTCCGGCGATACGATTTACGCTGACGGGCCGATTGTCAGCGAAGTGAAATTGCCGGACGGCAAGGTATGGAAGAATATCGTCGTCGAGGAGAAGGCCAAGGTCGCGGAAACGCTCGCCGAGTTTCGTGCCGCGCACAAATATAATCTGCTCGATGAGCACGTCCGTGCCTTCAACGCCGAAGTGCCGATCTTCGTGCAGTGGGACGATCACGAGATCACCAACAACTGGTCGCTATCGAAGGAATTGCCGGCGGCCTACAAGGTTCGCGATATTTCGCTACTGGCGGCGCGTGGGGCGCGGGCGTTTCACGAGATGTATCCGATCCGCGAAAGCATTCAGGAGCCGAGTCGGGTCTATCGCACCATTCACTACGGGCCGCATCTCGACGTCTTCATGCTCGACGAGCGCAGCTATCGCGGGCCGAACGGTCCCAATCTGCAAACCGAGTATGGACCCGACAGTTACTTCATCGGTCCGGATCAACTGGCGTGGTTGAAGCGCGAACTGCTGAATTCCAAGGCGACGTGGAAAGTGATCGCGTCCGACATGCCGATCAGCCTCATCGTCTATGATGACGCGCCGAACAAGCGCGGTTCCGAAGCCGTCGCGCAAGGCGACGGCCCGGCGCGCGGCCGCGAACTCGAGATCGCCGATCTGCTGCGCTTCATCAAGACTTCCGGAATCATCAATACCGTGTGGCTGACGGCGGACGTCCACTACGCGGCGGCGCACTTCTATAATCCGGACAAGGCGCAGTTTCAGGATTTCGATCCGTTCTGGGAGTTCGTGTCCGGGCCGCTGCATGCCGGCACCTTCGGTCCCGCCGATCTCGACAATACGTTCGGTCCTGAAGTGCGTTTCGTGAAGGCGCCCGGCGCCGACCGGCAGAACCTGCCGCCGACCGAGGGCATGCAGTTCTTCGGCCACGTTCACATCGAGGGTACGTCCGGGCAGATGACCGTCAGCCTGCGTGACCGCGCTGATGCGCTGTTGTGGTCGACCAAGCTCGATCCCAGGATGGGATGACGTCCGCGTGTCGCGTTGCGCCCGGGCCGGTCATTCGGCCGGCTCGGGGCTACCGCGTAATGCGGCCTCCAGCTCTTCGCGCAGGCACGGCTTGCTCAGCACCGGCTTGCCGGCGAACCGGCTCGCCAGGGCGACATCGGCGCGATAGCCGGTGACGAAGGCATACGGAATTCTCAGCGCATCCAATCGGTCGGCCACCTCGAAGCTGGTTTCGTCGCCGAGACCGACATCGAGCAGCGCGAAATCCGGCGCGCGTTCCGCGATCATCGCCAGCGCATCGGCGGCATGGATGGCTGTCCGCACCTGTCGAACCCCCAATTCCATGATCGTCGCTTCGAAATCGATGGCGATGATGGCGTCGTCTTCGACAATCAGCACGTCATTCGGCATGGCGAAGGGAACTCTCGTGACGAAAGAACATCAGCCGGGCAACGGCACGGCATCGAGTGAGTTTTTGAAAGCAAAGGGATGGTGCGGCGTGCCGAAGATGCCTCGCAAGCGCAAATCCGGTTCCGTATGGAACCGACCATAATCCCCAGCGGCTGTCTGTTCACTTGTGCACACAATAGGCGGTGCTTTTCACCTACATTGGGCTTCGACCTTGAGACCCAATGAGGAACGCGAATGTATCAACGGCGCACCATGGTGGAACGGGGAACGGATCGACCTCACAACAACCTTCTTCGCAAACTGAACGACCGCGACTACGCGCTGATCGTCGCGCACATCGAGATGGGTAACGCTGCGCCCGGATATCTGCTCTACAATCAGGGCGATAACGTCGAGACCATTTATTTTCCCTGTGACGCTAGTCTCGCCTCGTTTCTCATCACCACCGAGGACGGCCGGGACGTTGAGACGATCCTGGTGGGACGCGAAGGGGCGGTCGGCGGTGTCGTCAGCCAGGGAGACCTTCCGGCCTATTCCCGGATCACCGTGAAGTTCGGCGGTCCGTTCGCGCGGCTCCGGGTCGCGGCGCTGGAAGCAGCAAAGCTCGAGTCGTCCAGCTTGCGCAACATTTTCGCGCGCTACGCGGATTGCATGCTGGCGCAGGTGTTTCAGTCCATCGCATGCAATGCGGTGCACACCATTGAGCAGCGGGCGGCCAAATGGATCGTTTCCGCGATGGAGCGCACCGACAGCGATCTGCTTCCGCTGACGCACGAGCAGTTGGCCACAATGCTCGGCGTCGGCCGCAGCTACGCAAGCCGTGTGATTCAGAGTTTCAAGACGGATGGGATTCTCGAAACCCGGCGTGGTTCCTTGCTTGTTCGCGATCGTGCCGCCCTCGTGGCGCGAGCCTGTCCTTGTAACCAGTCGGTCAAGGCGCACTTCGAGGAGGTGCTGAGCGGCGCATATCCGGATTCCGCCGAAGTCGAGTCGGCGTGATCCCGGTTGCCGGCCGCCGCCCAAGGCTCAGGGCTTCGCATCGCATGAAATAATCGCCAAAGGCGTTGTTTTTAGTCGCATATGGGAATATATTGCACCGCAGCGCAGGGTGCCCGGTTCAATTCAGAGCCGGGCACCCGCTTTTTAACCATGTCCTTGCCTATCGGTTCGGAACGATTCGGCGCACCAGCCGTTCGTGGGATCGCTTACGGCGAACATCGATCCCCGCCAGCGGGCATGCCCCGGGGGACGCAGGAAACGGGCCTTATCCATGACCTGGCCAAGCCAGACCGGATACTGATCGAGCCTCCGCCGGCATGTGCCGGACGGCGCGTCGCCATGCGCCATTCTGTCTTTCAAACCCCATGTCCCGCATTCCGGCGCTGAACGCAGCGCCGGCCACGGCCATTGAGAACCTGAAGAAGCAATCCCATGAACCTCCGCAACATTGCCATCATCGCTCACGTCGACCATGGCAAGACCACCCTCGTTGACAAGTTGCTGCAACAGTCCGGCACCTACCGCGACAACCAGCGGCAGGTCGAACGCGCCATGGACTCCAACGATATCGAGCGCGAGCGCGGCATCACCATTCTCGCCAAGTGCACCTCGGTGCATTGGGGCGACACCCAGATCAATATCGTTGACACCCCCGGCCACGCCGATTTCGGCGGAGAGGTCGAGCGCATCCTGTCGATGGTCGACGGCGTCATCGTGCTGGTCGACGCTGCCGAAGGCCCGATGCCGCAGACCAAATTCGTGGTCGGCAAGGCGCTGAAGCTCGGCCTCAAGCCGGTCGTCGCCATCAACAAGGTCGATCGCCCGGATGCGCGCGTCACCGAAGTGCTCAACGAGGTGTTCGATCTGTTCGCCGCGCTCGATGCCACCGACGAGCAACTCGATTTCCCGATTCTCTACGGGTCGGGCAAACACGGTTGGATGGGAACGACCCCCGAGGACAACGGCAATGGCATGACGCCGCTGTTCGATTTGGTGCTCAAGCATGTCGCCCCGCCGGTGGTCGAGGAAGGCCCGTTCCGCCTGCTCGGCACCATTCTCGAAGCCAATCCCTATCTCGGCCGCATCATCACCGGCCGTATCGCCTCGGGCACCGTGAAGCCGAACCAGTCGGTGAAGGTGCTGTCGCGCGACGGCAAAACGGTGGAGACCGGCCGCATTTCGAAGATTCTCGCGTTTCGCGGCCTGGAGCGCGTGCCGCTGGACATCGCCGAAGCCGGCGACATCGTCGCCATTGCCGGCCTGACCAAGGGCACCGTGGCCGACACCTTCTGCGATCCGACCGTCGAGACGCCGATTCAGGCGCAAGCGATCGATCCGCCGACGGTGTCGATGTCGTTCATCGTCAACAACTCGCCGCTCGCCGGTACCGAAGGCGACAAGGTGACGAGCCGCATGATCCGCGATCGACTGTTGCGCGAAGCCGAGGGCAACGTCGCGCTGCGTGTGGTCGAGGCCAGCGACAAGGATTCGATGGAAGTGTCCGGCCGCGGCGAATTACAGCTTGCGATCCTGATAGAGAATATGCGCCGCGAAGGGTTCGAACTATCGGTATCGCGTCCGCGCGTGGTGCTGACCAAGGACGACAGCGGCCAGTTGCTGGAGCCGATCGAGGAAGTCGTCATCGACGTCGACGAGGAGTTCTCCGGCGTCGTCGTGCAGAAGATGAGCGAGCGCAAGGCCGAGATGATCGAGATGCGGCCGTCCGGCGGCAATCGCCTGCGGCTGGTGTTCTACGCGCCGACCCGTGGCCTGATCGGCTATCAGGGCGAGCTGATGACCGACACCAAGGGCACCGCGATCATGAACCGCCTGTTCCACGATTACTTGCCGTTCAAGGGCGAGATCGCGGGACGCCGCAACGGCGTGCTGATTTCCAACGATCAGGGCGAGGCCGTTGCCTATGCGATGTTCAAGCTGGAAGATCGCGGCCCGATGATGATCGAGCCCGGCTGGAAAGTGTACAAGGGCATGATTGTCGGCGAGCACACCCGCGACAACGATCTCGAGATCAACGTGCTCAAGGGCAAGCAGCTCACCAACATCCGCACCACCTCGAAGGATGAAGCGGTGCGCCTGACGCCGCCGATCCGCATGACGCTGGAAAAGGCGCTGGCCTACATCGAGGACGACGAACTGGTGGAGATCACACCGAAGTCGATCCGCCTGCGCAAGAAGCATCTCGATCCGAACGAGCGCAAGCGCGCGGAGAAGGCCAAGGACATGGTGGCGTAACGCCGTCCCTCCCTTCATACAAAACACAAACGGAAATTTGTCATGGCCGGGCTTGTCCCGGCCATCCACGTCTTTAAATCCGCTCTATAGTCGAAGACGTGGATGCCCGGTACCGCTGACGACTCAACATAGTCTGCGATAGCTGTGATCGGGCATGATTGCGGCAGGTGTTAATGTCATTTCCTTCCGAAGTAGATGTCGCGATCATTGGCGCTGGTGCCGCCGGACTCGGCGCGGCCCATGCGCTGAAAGACTCTGATCTTTCAGTCGTCGTCTTGGAAGCGCGTGATCGTCTGGGCGGGCGCAGCCAGAGTGTCCTTGCGGCGCCGGATGTGGTGTTCGATGTCGGCTGCGGTTGGCTGCACTCCGCCGACAAGAACTCGTTCGTCGCTATCGCCGAAAAACTCGGCCTCGAAATCGACCGCAACCGCCCGCCGTGGCGCGAGCAATCGTCGCACCCGGCCTTTCCGCCACGGGAGCGCGCCGAATTTCTCGGTTCACTCGATGCGTTCTACGAGCGCGCCGAGGATGCCTCCGACGCGCCGCACGACAGCGTTGCCAGCGAATGGCTGGAGCCGGGCAATCGCTGGAATCCGATGATCGATGCGATCTCGACTTACATCAACGGTTGCGAACTCGACCAGGTGTCGATCTACGACATGGACGCCTACGAGGACACCGAGATCAACTGGCGGGTGCGGCGCGGCTACGGTGCGCTGATCGCCGCCTATGGCGAGGGCCTTAACGTCGCGCTCAACACCAACGTGACGCTGATCGATCATTCCGGCGCGCGCGTGTGCGTCGAGACGTCACGCGGGACACTGAGCGCGGCGAAAGTGATTATCACGGTACCCACCAATCTGATCGCGGATGAAGCGATTCGTTTCTCGCCGGCATTGCCCGCGAAGGTCGGCGCCGCGCGAGGTCTGCCGCTCGGGCTGGCCGACAAAGTGATGCTGCGGCTCGACCAGCCGGAGGCATTGCCCGTCGATGGCAGCCTGCGCGGCGCATTGATGCGGACCGCGATGGGAACCTATCACACCCGACCGTTCGGCCAGCCGTGCATCGAGGGCTTCTTCGGCGGTCGATTCGCGCAAGAACTGGAAGATGCCGGCGAGGGCGCACTGGCGGCGCAGAGCATCGACGAAATCGTGTCCATGCTGGGTTCGGATTTTCGCCGCAGACTGACGCCGTTGGCGTCGTCACGCTGGGCGCACGATCCGTTCGCGCGGGGATCCTATTCGCACGCGATGCCCGGTTGCGCCGATTGCCGCGCGGTGCTGGCCGCGCCGGTGGAGAATCGGTTGTTCTTCGCGGGCGAAGCAACGTCGCCGAATTTCTTCTCGACCGCGCATGGCGCGCGCGACAGCGGCGAACGCGCCGCGCGCGAACTGTTGGGCGGTCGATAAGACCCCATCCGCTCCCGCATTGTGCGATGCAAGGGGCCGGCGCATCCGTTGGCTGTGCCTTTTCGGTACAATGCATGTCCCACTGATGCAGGAAATCCACATATTAACCGAATATTAACGATGGAGCTTGAAGCCGGGCCGATGTCTTGCTTTGATTAGGGTCATGAGCACAACCCTGATCGAGGTCCGGCCGGCCAAAACTGCGGATGCATCCGCGGTAGCGTCAACACATGACGATGCCTGGCGATCAGCCTATCAGGGCATCATCCCCGGCGCGGAGCTGGACAAGCTGATCAACCGGCGTGGCCCGCATTGGTGGCAGAGCGCAATCCGCAAGGGTAGCCGCGTCAGCGTGCTGGTGTTCGGCGACAAGGTCGCGGGCTACGCTAACTACGGCCGCAACCGTGCGCGTAGCCTGCATTTCGAAGGCGAGATTTACGAACTCTATCTGCGGCCGGAATTCCAGGGTCTCGGATTCGGTCGTCGTCTCTTCACCGCCGCGCGTCGTGATCTGGTGCAGAGCGGGCTCAAGAGCATGGTGATCTGGGCGTTGTCCGACAACGAGCCCGCCACCGAGTTCTATCGCGCGCTCGGCGGCCGCATGGTGGCGCGCTCGTCGGAGCAGTTCGGCCCCAAGACGCTCGACAAGGTCGCGTTCGCCTGGACCAACTGACGGTTATATTCGCACCGTTCCGATAATCCTCAGTCTGCTCGTTTTCAGCCGGAAAATCCACCGCTCGTCAGGAAGGCTTGTTCGGCTTCCGTCGTGTCGCGCCCCAGCACCGGGTTGCGATGCGGGAAACGGCCGAACTTGCGGATAATGTCTTCATGGATCTCGGCGTAGCGCAGGTTCTCCGCATCGCCGAGCGCCTTGAACAACGCGACGCTGCGTTGTTGATCCGCCAGCTCTTCGGAGTGTTCGAACGGCAGGTAGATGAATTGCCGCATCACGCTGTCGAGGCGCTGATCGACGCCGCGCGCGATGGCGCGGTCCGCCACCTCGCGGGCCTTCGGATCGCTGGCGAAAGTGCGCGGATCGCCGCGAAACATATTGCGGGGAAACTGATCCAGCACGATCAACAACGCCAGCGCGCCGTCGTCGCTGTCCTGCCAGTGGTCGCGTTGCCCGGCCAGCGCCGCTTCCCAGGTCGCGAGAAAGCGCCGCCGAATCTCGGCGTCGAATGCATCGTCCTTCTTGTACCAGCGTTCATAGCCGGCCTCGCGCCAGAACGTGATGATCTCGGTGGGGATGACCAGAGATGAGTTATGATTCTCGGTCATCGCAACACCCACCGGCGTCGTCCCCGCGCAGGCGGGGACCCATACGCCGCAGCGTTGCTGTTGGGCAATGAAGCGAATGCCATCTGCATTTCAGGTACTCAGGGAGTCTGGGTCCCCGCCTGCGCGGGGACGACTCGTTGAGAGTGAGAGCGCAAACCGAGCTTCTGCATAAGGCGACGCTCTTACGCCGCCGCCTGCTTCTTCTCGTCGCGCAATTCGCGGCGCAGAATCTTGCCGACGTTGGTTTTCGGCAGTTCGGTGCGGAATTCGACGTACTTGGGCACCTTGTAGCCGGTGAGCTGGGTGGCGCAGAACTTGATGACATCCTCGGCGGTGAGGTTGGGGTCCTTCTTCACCACGAAGGCTTTCACCGCTTCGGTGGACTTCGCATCGGGGACACCGATCACCGCGCATTCCAGTACGCCCGGATGGCTGGCGATCACTTCCTCGATCTCGTTCGGATAGACGTTGAAGCCGGAGACCAGGATCATGTCCTTCTTGCGATCGACGATCTTGGTGTAGCCGCGCTCGTCCATCACACCGACGTCGCCGGTACGGAAGTAACCGTCCGGTGTCATCACCTTGGCGGTTTCGTCCGGCCGGTTCCAGTAACCCGCCATGACCTGCGGACCCTTCGCGCAGATCTCGCCGGCTTCGCCAAGCGGCAGCTCGTTGCCGTCGTCGTCGCGGATCGACAGCCAGGTGGAAGGCACCGGCAGACCGATGGTGCCGGTGAACTTGTCGGTGTCGGCCGGGTTGCAGGTCAGCGTCGGCGAGGTTTCCGACAGGCCGTAACCTTCCGACAGCGCGCAGCCGGTGGCTTTCAGCCAGGCTTCGGCGACCGGCTTCTGCGTCGCCATGCCGCCACCGAACGACGCCTTCAACTTGGAGAAATCGATCTTGGAGAAATCCGGATGGTTCACCAGCGCGTTGTAGAGCGTATTGACCGCCGGGAAGCTGTTGACCTGATACTTCTGCAATTCCTTGATGAAGCCGCCGATGTCGCGCGGATTGGGAATCAGGAGATTGACGCCGCCCGCGCGCACGCCGAGGAGGAAGCACGCGGTCAGCGCGAAGATGTGGTAGAGCGGCAGCGCGCAGACGATGAAGAGCTGATCGACCACCGGTGGTTTCTTCAGCGCGGGCTGGAGCCACGCGTCGTTTTGCAGCATGTTGGCGATGATGTTGCTGTGAAGCAGCGTCGCGCCTTTGGAAACGCCGGTGGTGCCGCCGGTATACTGCAGGAAGGCAACGTCCTCGCGGGTGATCGCGGGCTTGGCGAGCTTCATGCCGCGCCCCGCCGCAAGCGCGTCGTTGAAGGCCACCGCGCCCGGCAGCGAATAGGCCGGCACCATCTTCTTCACGCGCCGGACCACCAGATTGACGATGACGCCCTTGAAGCCGAGCAGATCGCCCATGCTGCCGACGATGACATGCTTGACGTTGGTTTTCGCTATGACCTTCTCGACGGTGGTCGCGAAATTCTCCAGCACGATGACGGCTTCGGCACCGGAGTCCTTGAGCTGATGCTCAAGCTCGCGCGGTGTATAGAGCGGATTGACGTTGACCACCGCGTACCCGGCGCGCAGCACCGCAGCGGTCGACACCGGATATTGCAGCACGTTCGGCATCATCAGCGCGACGCGCGCGCCCTTCGCCAGCCCCCTGCTTTGCAGATAGGCCGCGAGCGCCAGCGACATCTCGTCGAGTTCGCGATAGGTGATGGCCTTGTCCATGCAGATGAAGGCCTTGCGGTCGCGGAACTTGGTGAAGCTTTCCTCCAGCAGTTCGACCAGCGACCCGTACTGCGTGACGTCGATATCCGCGGGCACTCCCGCCGGGTATTGCTTCAGCCAGATACGTTCCATGGTGTTTCCCCTGTTGACGCCCGCTCGCGGGAATCGCGAAAGGCGTCGGAATCCAATTCTCCGCATGGCCTGCCCGTTCTGTCGCGGACTGCCAATTCGTCTGAAGTATCGGGCAAAGCTCGCACAATTGGCAAGCGGCCTGCGCTCTAACGACGCATGGCCGGGCGTGCCTGGGGCGGTGTCAGGGGAAGGAGATTAATTTTTCGGCTTGGTTTCGCTGGCGGCGTGCTTGGGCTTGCCCTTCGGCGCGGGCTTTGCGGCGGTCGCCGGTTTGGCTGCGGGTTTTTCCGCTGGTTTAGCCGATGCGCGAGCAGCCGGTTTCGCGGCCGGCTTTGCCGAGGGCTTGGTCCTGGCGTCGCCCGCATCCGCGCTCTTGGTGCCGGCGGCCGGCTTCCTGGTATCGATCGTGACGGTGGTTCGCTTGTTGCCCTTGCTGTCGGTGCTGGCGTGGGCCTTGCCGCCCCGGCGCTTGGCGGCGCGCGATTTGCGGTAGTTTTCCGCTGCGGCTTCCTGCGCGGCCGCATCGGCTGCGGCCGTCGCGATAAGGTCTGCGCCAGTCCTGGTCGGCCCTGTATAGACGATCACCGGATCGGCAGCGGCGGGGGCCGCGGCCAGCATGTCCTCCGGCCGCAGGGTCGGCGGCTTGAGGCCGTCGGCGAAGAAGCTTAGCGCCGGATTGTTAGTGACGACGCTGGCGATGGTATCGTCCTCGGGATCGTCGCTGGCGGGCCGCTTGCGGCGCGGACCGCAGACGTCATCGCGCAAATCCGGCGGTGCGGCGGCAATCGGTGCGAGGTTGTCGACCGTGCCCAACGCCGGCCGCAGCCAGGTCAGGTTGGTCGTGCCGGCAAAGCCGCGCTCCAGCAGCTTGATTGCCTTGATCGAACGCATCTGTGAGGAGGATGCGCCGAGCACCACGGCGATCAGGCGACGGCCGTTCTGCGTCGCCGTGGCCATCAGGTTGAAGCCGGAGGCGCAGATGAAGCCGGTTTTCATGCCATCCGCCCCGGGAAAGCGGCCGATCAGCTTGTTGAAGTTCTGGGTTACGCGGCGACCGTAGCGGATCGCGGGAATGTGCACGAAGTATTCGTATTCCGGCAGATCGCGGATGAAGGCGCGGGCGAGAATCGCGAGGTCACGCGCCGATGTCACCTGGCGGTCGTCGGGCAGGCCGTTCGGATTGACGTAGGTGGTCTGTGTCATGCCGAGCCGTGCGGCGGTCTCGTTCATCATCGCCGAGAAACCGTCAACCGATCCACCGACGCCTTCGGCGAGCACCACCGCCATGTCGTTGGCCGACTTCACCATCATCATCTTCAGCGCGTTATCGACGGTGACTTGCGTGCCGGGCGGGAACCCCATCTTCGAGGGCTTTTCGGCGGCGGCGTGCGGCGACACCGTGATGAGCTTGTCGAGTGTGATCCTGCCGTCCTTGACGGCTTTCAGGGTGACATAGGCCGTCATCACCTTGGTCAGCGATGCCGGATGCCAGGGGAACGTCGCATTCTCCGCCTCAAGCACCTTGCCGCTATCGGCCTCGACCAGCAGCGTGGCTTCGGCATGCGCCCGCGCCGGTGTGGCGGACGTCACGGCAAATCCCGCGATGAGGAGAAGGCAACTCAGAAAGGTGGCAGGCGCAGCGCGGAAAAAATGCACGATCCGAATCCGGTCCTTTGCGATCAATCAACGAAGACCGGACCTCGACAATGGTGGGGTCTTCGCGTTGTCAGGCTATGGAGCGCTCGGTGAAGCGCGAGCGTTTTCGCGGGATGGCAGAGCCTATACCCACAGGTTGCCCCAGAATAGAGGCGAAGGCGTTAATTCGTAGATGAAAGGGGCTGAATTTCGACGATGCCGCGACAATCGGAATGATGCGTGCTCAGGACGGTTCCGTTGATGCGGAAATCGCCGTGGCATCGATGGCTGCATTGTCCTGCACCATGAACTGTGCTTTCGCCAGGCCGGCGAAGTGACCGCCCTGAGCGACGAGTTCATCGAATGTTCCGCTCTCGATCACGCGGCCGTGTTCGAACACCAGAATCATCGTGGCGTTGCGAATGGTCGACAGTCGGTGCGCGATTACGAAAGTGGTGCGGCCCTTCATCACCTCGTCAAGCGCGGCGTTGACCTTGGCCTCGGTCACTGCATCGAGCGCGGAGGTGGCTTCGTCGAGAATCAGTATCGGTGGGTCTTTCAGCAACGCGCGTGCGATCGAAAGCCGCTGGCGTTCGCCGCCCGACAGCATACGGCCGCGCTCACCGGCGTTGGTGTCAAATTGCTGGTCACCTCGCTCGATGAAGTCGAGCGCTTGCGCGCGCGCCGCGGCGGTGCGCATCTCCTCGATCGTAGCGTCCGGTTTGCCGACCCGCAGGTTGTCGGCAATCGAGCGGTTGAACAGCAGCGCCTCCTGAAACACCACGCCGATGTTCCGGCGCAGCGCCGACAGCGTCATGCCGCGGATGTCCATGCCGTCGACCTTGATGATGCCGGACTGCGGATCAAAGGCGCGATGCAACAGCGCGATCGCGGTCGACTTGCCGGCGCCGGTGGGGCCGACCAGCGCGATGGTCTGGCCGGGCAGCGCGGTGAAGGAGACGTCCTCGACCGCCGGACGTTTGCCGTCATAGGAGAACGAGACGTTGTTGAATTCGACCAGGCCCTGCACGCGGCCGGGATCGATGGCGTCGGGGCGGTCGCGCACGGCGGGCACGGCATCAAGCACATTGAAGAATTCCTGGAGCCGCGGCGCTTCCATGAACACGTTATTGATGAAGGCGACGACCTGCTCGAGCTTCTGGATCAGCATGGTCGCGAACGAGACGAACATCACGATCTCGCCGACGCTGGTGAGGCCCTGCTGATGCAGCACGATACCGACGGTGAAGATCGCCAGCACGGTGATGGTGGTGGAGGCGCGCGTCATCACCGTGACCAGCGCCCACCACGACAGCACCGGCAATTGCGCCGCCAGCAGCTTGTCGGCAATGCCGCGCAGGCCCTGCACCTCGGCGTCGATGCGCACAAAACTCTGCACCAGCGCGACGTTGCCCAGCGCGTCGGACGCGCGCGCGGAAAGGTTGCTGTACTGCTCCTCGACCTCGTTCTGCATCTCGAACGTCTTGCGCACCACCAGCGTCGTGAGGACAGTGAAGACGATGCACAGCGCGAACAGCAGGATCGCAAGCCGCCAGTTGATGTAGAGCGACAGTGGCAGCAGCACGATCAGCGACATGATCGCCGCGAAGTGCTCGCGGAAGAAACCGAGCCACAATCGCCACAGCGCATCGGTGCCTTGCAGCATCACTTTCATCAGCCGGCCGGAATGGGTGCCGGTGTGGAAGGTCAGCGGCAGTTGCATGATGTGCTCGAAGTAACTGGTCAGCACCGCCTGCCGCTGGCGGTGCGACAGCCGGTCGGCGTTCAGCGCCACGATCACGCCGCAGAGGATGGTGAACAGGCCGAACGCCACCCACGCCGCCAGCAGCGGCCACGGCGAGGTTGAAACTCCGGCCAGCGGGCCGTTGGTCGGATTGCCGGACAGCACGTCGACGATGCGGCCGAACAGCACCGGTTCGGCGAATTGTGCGCCGGCCAACAGCAGATTGGCGCCGGCGAGGATCCAGCCGAGCCGCGCCTCCTTGCCGAGCAGTTCGAGCACGCGGGCATAGAGGCGGAGCAGGGACATCGATCAGGCTCGTGCGACGTGGACCGGTGGATGCAACGCGGGGTCCACCGAACGGCGGCCCAGCAGCGATTCGCAGCATTTAAGCCGGACCCGTGGCGGAATGCAGCCGTTTATTTGGTGGCCTGCTCGAACTGGCGCTCGGTGGCGGGCGGCAGGAAGGCCGGGTCGAAGATATCGCTGGCCAATGGCTTCTCGCGGAACTTGCGGTCATGCGCAAGGGCCGTGATCGACTGGTTCAGCCGTGTTGTGTCGGCGGCACCGAAGCCGTTGCGGCGGACATCGTTGGTGAGGATGTTGTCACGCAAGACGATCCGCAAGCGCTCCAGTTCAAGCAGGCGTTCGCCGCCATTCATCTGTGCCATCACTGCGTCGATCGCCGCGCCGGGGTTTTTTATGGTTTGCCGCAGACCCTTCATTGTCGCACGAAGGAACGCACGTACGGCTTCCGGTTTCTCCGCCGCGAATTTCGGATTGACGATCAGCACGGCGCCATAGGCCGGGCAGCCGTAGTCGGCGAACCGCAACACGGTGAGATCGTCCGCCGGAATGCCGCGGTCGCGCAGATTGACCGCCGACAGATAGGAGAAGCCGGTGACGGCGTCGACCTGGCCCGCCGCCAGCATCGGTTCGCGCACCGCCGCGCCGATGGCCTGTTGCTTAACCGTGGCAATGGCGATGCCGTTACGGTCCGCAAGCGCCGGCCACAGTCGAATCGAGAGATCGCCGGTGGCCACGCCGAGCGTCTTGCCGCCCAGATCGGACAGCGTCGCGATGCCTCGGCTCTTGCGCGCGATGATCGCATAGGGCGCGGTATTGAACAGCACGAACACCGCCTTCACGGCGGGCGCGTTCGGTGTGTCGCGAAAGCGGATCAGGGCATTGAGGTCGGCCACCGCGATGTCGCTGGCGCCTTGCGCGATTCGGGTGATGGCGTCGTCGGGAGTCTTTGCGATATCGGTGGTCACGCCCAATGCCTCGGATCGGAAATACCCTTTCGCGGAAGCGACGACAAAGGGGGCGGACGCGCCGTCAACCGGGCGGTCGAACGTGAAACGGACCGGTGTTGTGGTGGCCGCAGCGTCGGCGACGCTTTGTTCGGCCGCGAGAGACACGCCGGCTGCGCTTGCGGCCCATAATGTGGCCACGAACCAAGTCAGCAGAGTGTGTCGGAGCACTGTCGTCACTGAAAGCACACCAGAGATAGCCGAAACGGCGACGCGCCTTCGGCGGGCCGGCCTCGACGATAAAGCCGCGAATGTGCGCGGGCGGAGATGAACGAGGGATGACTGAGGTATCCGGGGGATGACGTCAACCGTCGCCTGCGGGAACCCATGGCTCTCGGTTTGGTTGTTATCAGTCATTGAATGCATGACAGTCGATCACAGGTATCCGTTTGGCGGTTTGAACCGGAAGGGTAGCGACATGATGACGCGCACAGGATTGCCTCTGGCAATGGGACGGACGATGGCGTTCGCCGCCGCGGCGGCGCTGACTTTCACGCTGTCTCCCGCCCAGGCCGCTTCGAGCGGCGCGGCGGCGGGAGCCGGCAGAGTCTCCACCGCGGTGACGCCGCCGACCAGCACGGCGACCGATTTCAGCGCCGCGCGCCGGCATCGTCACTATCGCCGGCATGGCAATGGCGGCGCGGCGGCGGCCGCCGCCTTCGCGGGCATTGTCGGCACCATCGGCGTGATCGCCGCGGCGCAAGCACGCCGCGATGCCTATTACGACGGCCCATATGGTTATTATGGTGGCGGCCCCGCTTATTACGGATCGCCGTATTACGGCCGCCCGTACTACGGCCGGCACTATCACTATCATGGTGGCGCGTACGGCCATGGTGGCCATGGCTGGCACCGGCACCACTAGGACGATCGACGCCTTTCCCTGAAGGCGGCGGCGCGACATATGGCGGGCGTTAACACGCTCGCCATATGTTTGGTCTAGGCTTGCCGGTATGAGTGATTCGCTCGATCGGCTTTATGAGGCGGTGCTGGCGGCGCGGGACCTGGATCCCGAGGTGTCGCGCACGGCGCGTTTGCTCCGGCAGGGTCCCGCCAAGATGGCGAAGAAGCTCGCCGAGGAAGCCATCGAGGTGGCGATCGACGCGGTCAACGCCAAGCCGGATGCGGTGATCCGGGAAAGCGCCGATCTGTTCTACAATCTCATGGTGCTATGGGCCGGGGCCGGGGTTCGCCCGGAAGACGTCTGGCATGAGATGGATCGTCGTGAGCAGATGCTGGGTATCGCCGAGAAGCTGCCGAAATCGTCGGACAAGGTCGCCGCGCTGCGGCCGGTACGGCGACCGATCGTCGCGCTGGACGGTGAGCGCCGCCGCGAGCGGCGTTGAAGGGCGGCATCGCCGCAATTCCTGACAGATTGGGCAATACGAGAGGCGGGCGGACCCTTCGGTCCGGCGCAGTAATCTCATGGACAAATGCGATGCGGAGTGCTTGATCGCGGCATGTTGAAACGCCTCTACGACTGGTTCATCGCCGCCGCCGACAAGCCCTCCGCCCTCTGGATCATGGGAGCGGTGTCGTTCGCGGAAAGCTCGTTCTTCCCGATCCCGCCGGATGTGATGCTGGTCCCGATGTCGCTGGCGCGGCCGCAGCGCGCCTGGCTTTACGCGATTGTCTGCACGCTGACCTCAGTGGCCGGCGGCATTGTCGGATATGCCATCGGCGCCGGTCTCTACGACTCGGTCGGGCTCTGGCTGATGCATCTCTACGGCTTGACCGACAAGGTCGAGGCGTTTCGCGCTTCCTATGCGGAATGGGGTGCCTGGATCATCATCGGCAAGGGCCTCACGCCGATTCCCTACAAGCTGGTGACGATCACCTCCGGGTTCGCCGGCTATAACGTGTGGCTTTTCATTCTGTGTTCGCTGATCGCGCGGGGCGGCCGGTTCTTCATCGTCGCGGTACTGCTCAATCGGTACGGCGACGTGATCCGCGCAGAGATCGAGCGTCGGCTGGGATTCTGGGTCGCCGTCGGAGCCGTGGTGCTGGTGCTGGGCTTCGTGATTGCGTTCAAGATCGTCTAGGCACGATCCCGAAACGGGACCGGCTTTCCGGGCAAACGGCGTTTGTCCTGGTGGGGCGTCGTGTTGACTTGCCCTTTTGGGGTGTCCCGATAAGGTCGGCAGCATGTCTTGCGATATTCGGTCCCCTGCGGCGATGGTTCGGACGCGTGTGGCGGTGGTGGTTCTGGCGCTGTCCGGGCTCGGTGTTGCCTTTTGCGGTTCGGCTTGGTCGCAAACGCCGCCTGCTACAGCTCCAGCGGAGGCTCCGGCCCCGCGCCGCCCCGAAAATCCTGGGCTCATCAACGAAATCGGCAAATTGCTTGAACGGCGCCAGCCACTGTTTCCGGCGCTGACGCCATTGCAGCCGCCACAACCATCGCCTGAATTGCCGCCAGCCGGCGTCGGTTCCGCGGGGTCTGGTGATGAACCCGCGCCGAGCGACAAGCAGGACAGCATTAGCCTTCCACGTCTCGATCTGAAGATCCCGTCGATAAAGACCGGTCGGGAGAAATGTCCCGTCGCCGCGGACGGTGCGTCCGACTGCAAGGCCGCCGCCGACGCGCTCTGCCGGGCCCAAGGTTATAAGGAAGGCAAGAGCACCGACACCGACGCCACGCAGAAATGTTCGGCCGAGGCCTTGCTGTTGTCCGGCCGCAAAGCCCAACCGGGCGCCTGCCGCACCGATTATTTCGTGACGCGGGCATGGTGCCAGTAGTGGACGTCAAATCCTGACCTGAAGGCCTTCACCCTCACCCGCAGCGTCTTGGCACAAGACAACGTCTGCGGCGTGGCGCGGATTGCCTTCCGGCCGGAATATCTGGCAACGTCCGCCGCCCGCGGCTTGATCGCGCGTAAGCCTATCTAAAAACCGGCTTCCGCTTTCGGGATCATGCAGTGGCGCGACGTGTGCCGCTAACAGAGAGGATTTGCCGTATGTCCATGCCTGCCTTGTTCAAGGGCCGACTGTCGATTCCCGTGATCGGTTCGCCGCTGTTCATCGTTTCGGTGCCGGATCTGGTCATCGCCCAGTGCAAAGCCGGCATTGTCGGTTCGTTCCCGGCGCTGAACGCGCGGCCGGCGGCGCTGCTCGACGAGTGGCTGGCGCGTATCAAGGAAGAACTGGCGGCCTATGACAAGGCGCATCCGGAACGTCCGTCGGCACCGTTCGCCGTCAATCAGATCGTGCATAAATCAAACAACCGGCTCGAACACGACCTTGCCGTTTGCGAGAAGCACAAGGTGCCGATGATGATCACTTCGCTCGGCGCACGCGAGGAACTGAATCAGGCCGCGCACAACTGGGGCTGCATTACCTTTCACGACGTCATCAATCAGAAGTTCGCCCACAAGGCGGTCGAGAAAGGTGCCGATGGCTTGATCCTGGTGTCGGCTGGCGCGGGCGGTCACGCCGGCGAAATTTCGCCGTTCGCGTTCGTTGCCGAGACGCGACGCTGGTACGACGGACCGATCGCGCTGTCGGGTGCCATCGGCACCGGTCGCGCCATCCGTGCAGCGCGGATGCTCGGCGCGGACTTCGCCTATATCGGTTCGGCCTTCATCGCCACGGCGGAAGCCAATGCGGTCGAGAAGTATAAACAGATGATCGCGGGATCATCCGCCGAGGATATCGTCTACTCGAATCTCTTCACCGGTGTTCACGGCAACTACCTGAAGCCTTCGATCGTTGCGGCCGGAATGGACCCGGACAATCTGCCGGTGTCCGATCCAAGCAAGATGAATTTCGGCACCGACGCCAATGGCGAGCGCGCCAAGCCGAAGGCGTGGAAGGAGATCTGGGGCAGCGGTCAGGGCATCGGCAGTATCGACAAAGTGCTGCCGGCCGCCGAATTGATCGGGCGGTTGAAGCGCGAATACGACGAGGCCGTCGATCCGCCGCTGTGAGGCGATCACACTGATAGGTCTCTTATCTCGGCCGCGGGCAATCCGGTATTGCCTGCGGCCGTTTCAAGTGAAGTTGGATGTTGAACGATGGATGCCATTTTCCGCGTCGAAGGCCGGCGTGCCACTACTAGTCCGAACGCGGCCGGACCATGGTCGCCGGATATGCAGCATGGCTCGGCGCCGTCCGGGCTTGTGACATGGGCTGCCGAGGCAATGCCGACACCGGTGCCGATGCACATCGCCCGCCTCACCATCGATCTGATGCGGCCGGTGCCGTTGACACCGCTCGCGATCGAGACCGAGGTCTTGCGGCAGGGCCGCAAGATCCAGCTTTGCGAAGTCCGACTCAAGGCGGACGATGTCCTCGTTGTTCGCGCCACGGTGCTGAAGATCAGGAGTGAGGTGCAGGAGCTGCCGGCGGGGATCGCGGAGGCGCCGATCGACGTGCCCGGACCGGAGCAGTCGCGCGTCGAACCGGCGGATTTTTCCAGCAGCCCCTTCGTCAGCGGGATGTCGTTGCGCGCGGCGCGTGGCGGTTTCGCGCATCCGGGTTCCAGCGCGATCTGGTATCGGGTCGACCGGCCTCTGGTGGAAGGCACGCCGATCTCGCAGGTGATGCGCGCCGTAGTCGCGTCTGATTTCAGCAACGCCACCTCGGTCGCGCTGGATTTCAGGCATTGGACCTTCCTCAATGCCGACCTGACGATCTCGCTGGCGCGGCAGCCGGTCGGCGACTGGATTTTGCTCGATGGCGATTGCAACATCGGCCCCGACGGAGCCGGCTTGGCGATGGCGCGGCTCGGCGACCAGCGCGGTTATTTCGGCCGCGCGGTCCAGAGCCTGGTGATCGAAAGGCGCTGACCGGTCCGGCAAAGAATCTTTGATCGTCCGGGAACTGGTTGAGACGGCAGGCGTTTCGCTCATCTTAGAAGCGTGCGGATTGTTCGACGTGTCAACGATTTCAGGACAGGTGGGGCCACCCCTCGCGGCCTCCGGTAGTTTCATTTTCCACGCGGCGCAGGCATACCCACCGCAAGGATGCGGTCGGTGAGACCCGGTCCGTCCTCCGAGCGCGCGGTGATATTCTCGCCCCATGGGCGCGACGCCGAGGAGGCTGCCGAACAGATTCGCGCGGCGGGCCTCTACGCGAATGTCTGTGCCGATTTCCCCGCGCTGGTACGCGAGGTCGAAAGCGGCGCGGGTGCGGCGGTGATCTCCGGCGCGGCAATCAAGACCGTGGACTTGCAGCCGCTGGTCAAATGGTTGGCCGAACAGCCGTCGTGGTCCGACTTTCCCATCGTGCTGTTGACGGATCATATCGGTGGACCGGAACGTGATCCGGAAGCCGCGCGGCTGGTGCAACTTCTCGGCAATGTGGCGTTCATCGAACAGCCGTACCATCCCACGACGCTGATCAGCATCGTGGGCTCCGCTGTTCGGGGGCGGCGCCGGCAGTATCAGACCCGCGCCATCTTGCAGAACCTCATCGAAAGCAAGACGACGCTGCAAACCGCGCTCGATGTCGGACGGCTTGGCGCACTTGAGATGAACATTTCGGAACACCGGCTCGAAGCATCCGAGACCTTCAAATCCTTTTTCGGACGAGGAGCGGAGGAAGCGCTGACGCTTGAGGAAATGGAGGCGGCGGTTCATCCCGACGACCGGGCGCACCGGCGCGACGCTTTCGTGACGGCCGTGATGAACGGCAAGGATTATAACGTCGAATATCGAGCGATCTGGCCCGACCGGTCGGTGCATTGGATCAACACCCATGCCACCATCTTTCGTGGCCTCGATGGCCGGCCGGCGACGTTGATCGGTGTGGCGTCCGATGTCACAGCCCGCAAGGTCGCCGAGATCGAGCGCGAGAAACTGGTGGAGCAGCTTGCGGCTGAACGCAGCGCGCTCGCCGATCTGACGGCGACGCTGGAACAGCGGGTCGGTGAACGCAGCGCCGAACTGATGAAGGAAGTCGCTGCGCGCGAGAAGGCGCAGGAGCAATTGCGTCAAGCGCAGAAGATGGAATCCATCGGGCAACTCACCGGTGGCGTCGCGCACGACTTCAACAATCTGCTGATGGCCGTGGTGGGCAATCTGGAATTATTGCGCAAGCGCGTGCCCGACGATCCGCGCCTGTACCGTCTGATCGATGGCGCATTGCAGGGCGCCGAGCGCGGCGCATCACTGACGCAACGGCTGCTCGCCTTCGCGCGACAGCAGGACCTCAATCCGGCGCCGGTCGATCTCGGTGGTCTGGTGCGCGGCATGAGCGAACTGCTGGAACGGACGCTCGGCTCGCGAATCATTCTGCGCCTGAATATGGCCGATAACTTGCCGCCGGCTTCAGTCGATGCCAACCAGCTTGAACTTGCCATTCTCAATCTTGCGATCAATGCGCGCGATGCGATGGCGGCCGGCGGCACCATCGAGATCAAGGTGGTGAAGTCGCGGGTTGCGAGAGACACGGCGCTGCCGTCCGGCAGCTATCTCAAGCTCTCGGTGCGCGATACCGGCGAAGGCATGTCGCCCGACGTTCTCGCCAAGGCCATCGATCCATTCTTTTCCACCAAGCCGCTCGGCAAGGGCACCGGGCTTGGGTTGTCGATGGTTCATGGCCTCGCGGTTCAACTCGGCGGCGCGCTGCAATTGTCGAGCGTTGTCGGCAAGGGCACGACGGCAATTCTGATCCTCCCGATCGCGACGGCTTTGACCGAGGTCGAAACTCCGATGCCGTCGGTTCCGAAACAACCTCGTTCGGCGGTGATCCTGTTCGTCGATGACGATCCGCTGATCGCGATGTCCACCACTGAGATGCTGGAGGATCTCGGACATCAGGTCATCGGCGCATCGTCAGGATCGCACGCGCTGGATATCCTGCGCAGCGATCAACAGATCGATCTGATGATGACCGATCATCTGATGCCCGGCATGACTGGCATCGAACTCGCGGCCGCCTCGCGCGAGGTGCGACCACGGCTGCCGGTGTTGCTGGCGACCGGATATGCCGATCTCCCCGAAGGCGTGTCGACCGATGTGCCGAGATTGGCCAAGCCGTATCATCAGGACCAACTGCGCGACCGGCTCGAACAGTTGCTCGGCTGACGGCCGACCTGGGCCGGTTAATCGATCGTTAACCAGTTCCGTTCCAACAATTGGGGGCCTGTTCCGCGTGGATGGCGTCAGACCGTCCCGTTACTCAGGGGTGTCGGATGGACTTTGCGGTTTTCGAACGGTTGCTGTCGCGAACACCGGCGACACGGGATCAGATCACGATGCGGGTCTTCCGCGCGTTGGAACGGCATCCGCTTTGCCGTGGCATTCGGTTCGAGGTGGTCGAAACGCCGCGCCGGACCAATGGCGGCAACTGGACGGTCAGCCTGCATGCGATCAACCCGGCCGCCATCTCTGAAGCCTCGGAAATCGTTGCCGACATTCAGGATGCCTACGATCTCGCCGCATAGCGGCGATCGCATCGGATGAGGATTCGCGGAGCCGTCTCGGAACGTCGCGTTACGCGTGCATCGGGTATCAATCGGCTCGTTCTGTGCTAGATTTGCTTTCGATTGCTGTTGAAAAACAGGGGCTTCAGTGCGTCCGCGGCGACGGAGGCGGGCTTGACCAGGATGGTGGGCTATCTCGCGCTGGCGTGTGTCGTCATCGTCGGCGCGGCGGTGGCGGGGTTCGTCATTGCGCGCGACGATGCGCTGGTGCTGCCGACCGAGGGCACTGATGTGCCGGTCGCCAATCGCGACGCCAAGACCGACCGGCTTCAGACCGCGGCTGTCGCGCCACAGCTTGAGGATCGCCTGCGACAGGCCGATGAATTTTCGCAGGCGGATGATCCGGGCCCTGCCGTTGCCCCGGTCGAAAATCCTCCGTTGCCGTTGGCGCGCCCCAAGGCGGCTGACCTTCCGCCGGTGCAAACGTCATATACATTGCTGAGCGACATCCAGATCGCCGCGATCAAGGAACGGCTGCGCATGAGCGAGGCGCAGGCGAGGTATTGGCCGCCGGTCGAGACGGCGTTGCGGGATCTCGCCAGACGAAAGCATATGGCACGCCAGGCCGGTTCGGACAAAAGCGCCGTTTCGCTGAGCGGTGCCGAAGCGCAGGAGTTGCAGGCGGCGGCCGCGCCGTTGTTGCGGCAATTGCGCGAGGACCAGAAGCGTGAGGTGCGCGCGCTGGCGCGCATCATTGGCCTTGACGCCGTGGCCTCGCGCATCTGACGCATTGACCTTAATGCGGCGACAGGGACAGCACGAGCAACGCAGCGAGCAGGGCTGGCGGCATCACCACGATTCCGAGCCTCAAAAACTGCCACGCAGCGATCGACAGGCCCTCGCGCCGTAGCGCGATCAGCCACAGGATGGTGGCGAGCGAGCCGGTCACCGACAGATTTGGTCCCAGGTCGACGCCGATTAACAAGCCGCCGGTGACATGCAACGGCAGGTTCACGCTTTGCCCGACCGTCGCGGCGAGGAGGCCGGTCGGCAGGTTGTTCATCAGGTTTGACAGCAGGGCGACGATGATCCCGGAGACAAACGTCGTTTGATGCGGCGAAGTCGCGGCGGTGTTGCGAAGATATTCGGCGAGCGTGTGCAACACGCCGGTTTGCTCCACTGCCTCCACCAGAATGAAAAGCCCCGCGACCAGCGGCAGCACGCCCCAGGCAACGTCGCGCAACACCGGTAATGGCGAGCGTCGGCCGATGAGCAGTACCGCGATAGTTGCGCCAATGCCGCACAGGAATGTCGGCAGGCCAAGCGGCCGATCGAATGCGGACGCCGCCAGCAGCACGATGCCTGTTGCTGCGATGGCCGCGCCGACGCAATGACCGGTCAGTGAGAGCGGCTGCAAGGCCACGTCGTTATGCACCGGTTGTTCGAGCGCATGGCGCTGGGTCCATCGCAACGCGACGAAGGTGATCAGGATGGCGGCGATCGACGGCAAGGCGAAGAGCGAAAGCCATTGCATCAGCGGTGGCATCTGTGCGCCGAAGATCACCAGGTTGGCCGGATTGGAGATCGGCAGCACAAAACTTGCGGCGTTGGCGACGAAGGCGCAGATCAACAGATACGGCAGCGGCGCGACGCGCGCGGCGGTCGCGGCAGCATGAACGGCGGGTGTCAGTACCACCGCCGTGGCGTCATTCGAGAGAAAAATCGTGGTCAGCGTGCCGACCGCATAGACGATTACGAAGAGTCGTCGCGCGGAGCCGCGCGCGGCGCGAACGGCATGTGCCGCGAGCCAGTCAAACAATCCTTCGCGACGCGCGGCTTCGGCCAGCAGCATCATGCCGATAAGAAACAGATAGACGTCGGTGCCCTTGCCAGCGGCGGCAACGGCGTTCCGCCATGGCAGCACCCCCGCGACGACCAGCACGACCGCGCCGAGAACTGCCCAGATATATTCAGGGATCGACCACGGGCGGACGATGACGCCAAGCGTAGCTATGCCTGCGATGCCCAGAGTGAAAAGAGTGCTGTGATCCACGGGCGCCTATCGCGTTCGCGAGCGAAGCGGAAACTGGCTCGCGTAACAAACGCGGCCAGTTGAAAAAGAAGCTCTTGCTGCCACCAGTTCGATACTCGCGCAACGGCTATTTATACGAGCCGGGTCAGTGCAGTCGTGGCGCTTTCAGCAATTTGGCGCGATCGGTCGAGGCGAGCACGACGTCGAAGGTAATGCCTTCGTGCGAGACCGTCAGCGGCACGTCGACGCCGGCAAGGCCGAGAGCCCAGACCTTGCGATAGAACTCCGCGAGGCTTGTAACGGCGTCGCCGTTGACCGCGAGGATAACATCGCCTGACTGGATACCGCTGCGGCCCGCCGGCCCCTTGTCGGCCACGCCCATCACCACGACCTTGTCGTCGAAATCGCTTGCAAAGAGCCCGAGCCATGGCCGCGCCGGCTTGTTGACGCGGCCGAACGCGCGGAGGTCGCCAAGAATTGGCTTCAATAGATCGATCGGCACGATCATGTTGAAATGCTGGTTCTTCTGCTCGCGCTCGAGCTGCAACGAGCCGATGCCGATCAGTTCGCCGCTGGCCGAGATCAGCGCCGTGCCGCCCCAGTTCGGATGCGATGGCGTCGTAAAAATGGCGTCGTCGAGCAGATATTCCCAATAGCCGGCGAAGGGCTGTCGCGTTTCGATGCGTCCCGCGACCGAGCGGGTGCGCCCGCCGGCGCCGCCGATGATGACCGAGTCTCCGATTTGCGCGGCATCGGATGAGCCGAGCGGCAGCGGATCGAGATCGACGTCGCCGAGTGCCTGGACCAGGCCGAAACCGGTTTCTGAATCGAAACCGAGTGCGTGCCCCTGCACGACGCGTCCGTCGCCCAGATGCAGCCAGACCGATTCCGCCTCGGTGATCAGATAGCCGATCGTGAGCACCAGCCCGTCGTCGATCAGCACGCCGTTGCCGGCGCGCTCGGTGCCGAGCGTGGTCGCGGTGAAGGCATCGGCGGGAACGATCGCATGAACGCCGACCACTGCGCCGAGCACGCGATCGAGATCGAAATGATAGTCCTGCGGACGGGGCTGCGCCGAGGGCGGAACTTTCCATTCGGTCAGTGAAGGCATGGCGCGGCTCCTTGTCGCACGCACGGCGTCCGGACGTTCTGGTTGCGCCGCAAGCATAGGGAACTAGCGGCTTGCGGCAAGCTCGGATTGCGTCACGAAGCCTCGAGAATTGTCCCGGCGTTGCGGACGCGGGAGGGTAGTGTTGCGTTGGCGCAAACTGTCTTGCGCGAAATTCGGTAGGCTTTCGATCGCGAATCTCGGCGCGGGGCGCCGTCGGACAATAACATTGATGCGTCGGCAGAAGCTGATGACATCATTCCGGCAGGAAGGTGAGAGAATGGCTTCTCCGTCTGATCGATCGAGTTTGAAGAACTGGTTGCCCGGTGTCGCCGGTGTCGTGATTCTGTTCGCACTCGCCGGTTATGCCGGCGTGTCGCAGGGACAGCGTGAGCAGGCCTCCACCGAAACGACCGCCGCGACGCCCGCTACCAAGATCGACGACAGCAAGACCGAGGCGACCAAACCGGAGCAGGCGGCCATAGCGGCCAAGCCCGCGCCGCAAGTCGCCAAGGCCGCATCGGCGGAGCCGAAGGCCGGTCCCGCAGCCGCCAAGCCGGCATCAACGGAATCCAACGCGGCTCCCACATCGAAGGCCGCCGCCGCGCCGCCGGCCGCACCGGCTGCCCCGAAGGTCGCGGCGACTCCCGCGCCGGCTCCTTCAGCGTCGGCGCCAGCGGCTTCGCCGCATGTCCATGGTCATGACATGTCGAAGATGGCGCAAGCTCCTGCCGCGAAGCCGGCCACGGTCGTCAAGGTCGCCGGCACGGCCGTCGACGGTGACGCAGCGCACGGCCGTCAGGTGTTCAAGAAATGTCAGGCTTGCCACTCGATGCAGCCGGGCAAGAATTTGCTCGGTCCGAGTCTGGCCGGGATCGTCGGCACCAAAGCCGGCGAGGTCGCCAACTACAGCTTCTCCACCGCGATGAAGCAGAGCGGCATCACCTGGACGCCCGAGAAGCTCGACGCTTATTTGCAAGATCCGCAGAAAGTGGTTCCGGGCAACAAGATGCCATTCCCCGGCCTGAAGACCGATTCGGATCGCACCGACGTCATCGCCTTCCTGGCAACGTCGGCCGAGGCGGCTCCCGCCGCTGCGGCGCCGGCTCAGGCCGCGCCGGCCGCCAACGCGGCAGCCCCCGCACCGGCCGCGCATGCGCCCGCGCCGCAGGCCGCGTCGCGTCCGGTCACCGCCTATCTGTCGGACGCCAAGTATACGTTGCGTTCCGGCATCGCCGATGGACGCATGGTGTTTCTCGGCATAGGCGGGACCATCGACGGCAAGGTCAATCCGATTCTCACCGCCGTCGAAGGTCAGGTGGTGCAGGTGACGTTGATCAACGGCGAGGGCACCGAGCACGACATCGTCTTCCCGGATCAGGATGCCCGCTCGCCGCGCGTCATCAGCAAGGGTGCCAGCACCAGCATCGTGTTCCGCGCCGGCAAGGCCGGCGACTTCCTTTATTACTGCGATGTCCCCGGCCATCGTCTTGCCGGCATGGAAGGGCAGTTCCTGGTCACCGCGACGCCGTCGACGCAGGTGACGGTGGAAGCCGATATTTCACGGCCGCCGACCGATCTGCCCCCGCCGATCGGCAAGCGCGACCCGAAAACCGTGCGGCTCGATCTGCTCACGGTCGAGATGGAAGGCCGTCTCGCGGAAGGCACCACGTTCGGTTACTGGACCTTCAACGGCAAGGTGCCGGGCCCGTTCGTGCGCGTCCGGGTCGGCGACACCGTGGACGTCCACCTGAAGAACGCCGCCGAGAGCAACATGATTCACTCGGTGGACTTCCACGCCGCGACCGGCCCTGGCGGCGGCGCGGCGGCGTTGCAGGTCGATCCCGGCAAGGAGAAGTCGATGAGCTTCAAGGCGCTGAAGCCGGGGCTCTACGTCTATCACTGCGCCACGCCGATGGTCGCCGAGCATATCGCCAACGGCATGTACGGGATGATCTTGGTCGAGCCGGAAGAGGGTTTGCCGCCGGTCGATCATGAATTCTACATCATGCAGGGCGAGATCTATACGGATGCGGCTTTCGGCCAGCGCGGCAGTCAGGAGTTCAGTGTCGAGAAACTTCTCGCCGAGAAGCCGGAATACTTCGTATTCAACGGTTCGGTCGGCGCGATCACCAAGCTGCATCCGCTGCACGCCAAGGTCGGCGAGACGGTGCGGCTCTACTTCGGTGTCGGTGGCCCGAACTTCACCTCGTCGTTCCACGTCATCGGTGAGATCTTCGACAAGGTCTACAACCTCGGCGGCGTCACCAGCCAGCCGCTGCACGATATCCAGACCGTGACGGTGCCGCCGGGCGGCGCGGTGATCACCGAGTTCAAGCTCGATGTGCCGGGCGGCTACACCATCGTCGATCATGCGTTGTCGCGTGCTGAGCGCGGTCTTGCGGGGATGCTGGTGGTCGAGGGAGAGCCCAATCCGGACATTTACAACGGCGTGGTGGAGCCGGGAATGGGGCACTGAAAGAGAAAACGGATATCTCCTCACGTAAAAGCCGGCCGCGATTGCAAATCGCGACCGGCTTTTCCTTCAGCTTGTGGCTGGGATGGCGCGTTTGATCTCGCGCCATCGTATGTCAGGCCGACTTGCCGTAGTCGTAGAAGCCGCGACCGGTCTTGCGGCCGAGACGGCCGGCGGCGACCATTTCCTTGAGCAGCGGCGCGGGGCGATACTTCGAATCGTTGAAGCCTTCGTAAAACACCTCCATCACCGAGAGCATGGTGTCGAGGCCGATCATGTCGGCGAGCGCCAGCGGGCCGATCGGCTGGTTGCAACCGAGCTTCATGCCGGCATCGATGTCCTCGGCGCTGGCGATGCCTTCCTGCAAAGCGAAGATCGCCTCGTTGATCATCGGGCACAGGATGCGATTGACGGCGAAGCCGGGGCTGTTCTTCGCGGTGATCGCCACCTTGCCAATGCGCTTGGTGAAGTCCACCGCCTTGGCGTGGGTGTCGTCGGAGGTCTGTAAGCCACGGATCAGTTCGAGCAGGGCCATCAGCGGCACCGGGTTGAAGAAGTGCATGCCGATGAAGCGGTCGGGGCGGTCGGTCGCCGCCGCAAGCTTCGTGATCGAGATCGACGAGGTATTGGTGGCGAGCAGCGCGCGCGGTTGCAGTGTGGCGCAGAGGTCCTTGAGGATTTTCACCTTGAGGTCTTCGTTTTCGGTGGCGGCCTCGATCACCAGATCGCAGGTCGACAGCTTGGCTTTGTCGGTGGTGCCGTTGATGCGCTTGATCGCGGCGACGCGGTCGGCTTCGCTCATCTTCTGCTTGTTGACCAGCCGCTCCAGGCTTTTGTCGACGACTGACAGCCCCTTGGCGACGGCGGCGTCGGAAATGTCGGTCATGACGACGTTCAGTCCGGCTGCCGCGCAGACTTGCGCGATGCCATTGCCCATGGTGCCGGCGCCGATGATGCCAACGGTTTCGATCATGTTTGTCCTCTGCTCTTGTCTTGCGCGCGCGGGATCGCGGCGGCGCCTGGTTCCGATGGCGCTATAGTTATCAGAGCGGATCGGCCAGGGCAAAAGCACGGAATGCGGCACCGGGCGAGTGGCGTGAGCATT
This sequence comes from Hyphomicrobiales bacterium, assembly GCA_017305535.1. GTDB lineage: Bacteria > Pseudomonadota > Alphaproteobacteria > Rhizobiales > Xanthobacteraceae > 62-47. The sequence continues at coordinate 262,134 of JAFKKN010000005.1, forward strand.
CGCCACGACCGGCGAGATGCCGAGATTCTCGCGCACGGCAGCTGCTCATTTTACAACCGCGAGTGATGGTGGGCGTTCCTCTTTGGGAAGAGCGGTTCATCACCAGGATCGTTTCGAGATCTGTGCTCGCGCTCGTTTTTGACCGCGAGTTCACGACGGATGCGGTTTGTCAGACGCGTGGTTCCGTGGCGGGTGCCCCGCGGTGCTCCGAGGGTGGGAGGTAAAATGCGTGTTGACTCCCAGAATATTTGATCACAAGATGTGATCAAATATTCTGGGAGGAAACGTTGCCGACCTTGCGCAGCATCGAAACCGTCGCGGTTGAACTGCCGACCCGCCGTGTTCACAAATGGACGGGTTTGACGGAGCCCATCGGGCGTTACCTTCTCGTCAAGGCGACGGATAGCGACGGCCGCGTCGGCTGGGGCGAGGCTCCGGCATTGAAGGACTGGGGCGGAGAATTCGGCCGTTACTTCGGAGAGAGCATTCTCGTCGCGGATCTGATGATCCGCCAATATCTCGCGCCCGCGCTGATCGGTCTTGAGCTGGGCAACCCGGCGGAACTGCACGCGCGCATGGACGCGCTGGTCAAAGGCTATCCTTATTCGAAGGCGGCGGTCGAGTTCGCTTATTACGACCTGACGGGTCGTTGGCTCGACGTGTCCGTTTCGACGCTGCTCGGTGGGAGGCTGCGTTCAAAAATTCCGGTCACTCATTCGATCGGCCTGTTGTCGGTGGAGGAAGCGGAGCAAGAAGCCGGAAAGGTCGCGGCCGAAGGCATCAAGACCATCAAGATCAAGATCGGCGTCGATCCCAAGCGTGACATTGAGGTCGTGCGCGCCGTGCGTGGCGCGGTCGGCGATGGCGTCGAGCTCTGCGTGGATGCCAATGAGGGATACAAGACGCCGGGCGAAGCGATCGCAACGGTTCGGGCGATGGAAAAGTTCTCGCTTAAATATGTCGAGCAACCGGTGATGGGCATCGAGCGTCTCGCGGAAGTCGCGCGTGCGATCGATCAGCCGGTAATGGCCGATGAATCCGCGTGGAATGCCCATGATGCCATCCAGATCGTGGAGCGGCGCGCGGCGCAGATTGTCTCGATCTACACCACCAAGCCGGGCGGTTTGTACAAGGCAATGGAAGTCGGCGCGGTCTGCCGCGCGGCAGGCATCATCTGCAACGTCAACGGCTCGGTCGAGACCGGCGTTGGCAATCTCGCGAACGTGCATCTCGCGGCGTCATGCCCGGCAGTCGTGCTGTCGAACGTCGTTCCGGTGTCGACGCCGGCGAGCCACCAGTCCGGGCAGATCGGCGGTATCTACTATCGCGATGACCTCATCAAGGCGCCGTTGCGGGTGGTTGACGGTGCCATCGAGGTGCCGACCGGTCCGGGCATGGGCATCGATGTCGATCAAGCCAAGGTCGACCAGTATCGCATCGCGCTGTGATTGAACGCGCAAGAGGAATTCGGGAATGCGTCAGGAAATTCTAGTTAAGCAAAGCGAGGCAATGGCGAAGCATGGCTGGGATGCCATTGTCTCGTGTTCGCCGGAAAACTTCGCCTATGCCACGGGGTTCGTGGTGCCGTCGCAGCCGTTGTTGCGTCATCGGCATGCGATGGTGATCGTCAAGGCGGATGCCTCCGGTTCGATCTTCAGCGTCGACATGGAGGAAACCACGGTTGCGCGAAACGATCCGACGTCGCCTGTCGTGATCTGGAAGGAATTCTCGGAAGACCCGATGCGGGTGCTGGCCGATCACCTGACGACGCTCGGTCTTGCCCGATCGAAGATCGGTATCGAGCTGGACTATCTGCCGGCGGGAGATTTCGCGCGGTTGCAGAAGTTTCTGCCGCAAGCCGCTTTCGAGGGCGCAGAGCATGTGCTGTCGCGGCTGCGGCAGATCAAGACCAAGGACGAGGTCGCGCTGTTGCGCAGACTTTCGCGGATCGCGGATCAGGCGATCGGTGACGCGCTCGGCGCGGTGCGCGCGGGCGACAGCGAGCTCGATATCGCGGCGCATCTCACGCGCAACATCTACGAACTCGGGGCGGAGCATTTCAAGCTGCTGATCGTGGCGACGGGCGAACGCAGCCAGCTTCCGAACGTCGGTCCGACCGACCGGAAGCTGCAACGGGGCGATGTGTGCCGGGTCGAGATTTTCTCCGTGATCGGCGGCTATCAGGCGGGCGTGTGCCGCACCGCCTATGTGCAGGAGCCGCCGCCGATGGCGGAAAAGATCTGGCAGTTGATGGTGGATTGCAAGTACCGGATTCTCGAGCAGGTCAAGCCCGGCGCCGATTGCCACGCGATCTATCTGGATTTTGTCGAGCAGTTGAAGAAGCACAATCTGCCGCCGATTTCCTTCGTCGGTCACGGCATCGGGCTGCATCTCCACGAAGATCCCTATCTCGGCGAGACGCCGTTGCTGGGTCAGCCTGGAAAGTCGGCTGCGCTTGAAGCGAACATGGTGCTCGGGTTCGAGCCGCTTTGCTACCGCACCGGCTACGGTTTCGGCGTGCAGAACAAGGATCTGCTTCTCGTCACCGAAGCCGGCTCGGAGCTGCTCTCGGACTACACCAACACCGACCGCCTGATCAGGATCGCATAAATCATGTCCAAGGCTCCCCACATTTCGATCAAGGGGCTTTCTGTCTCGTTCAAAAGCCGAACCGGTACAGTCAATGCCTTGAACAACATCTCGCTCGATATCGCGCCGGGATCGTTCTTCACCATCGTCGGTCCCTCGGGGTGTGGGAAGACGACGCTTTTGAAAGTGTTGTCGGGCGTGCTTCAGCCGTCTGGTGGCGAAGTGCTTTTCGATGGCGTCGCCATTGACAAGAATAAGGTGCAAGGCCAGGTCGGCTACGTCTTCCAGCGTTCGCTTTTGCTGCCGTGGCGTAATGCGCTCGACAACGTGATGCTCACGATGGAAGTAGCCCGCCGCGATATGTCGCGCGCGGACCGCGAGCGCGAAGCACGGCACTGGCTCAAGATCGCCGGCCTTGAAGGTTTCGAAAAGCGCTTTCCGCATGAACTTTCCGGTGGGATGCAGCAGCGCGTTTCGATCTGCCGCGCGTTGGCGTTCAGGCCGAAGGTTCTGCTGATGGACGAGCCGTTCGCCGCGCTCGATGAAATCACGCGGGAGACGTTGCAGGAAGAGCTGCTCCGGCTCTGGATGCAAACCGAGACCACGGTTGTCTTCATCACGCATTCGATTCCGGAAGCTCTGCTGCTGTCCGAACAGATCGCCGTGATGTCGGCCCGCCCCGGGCGGGTGCTCGAAAGAATCGAGGTGCCGTTCCCGCGCCCGCGAGAAGAGGCGACGCGCGAGCTGCCGGAGTTCGGCGCGATGGCGGGGCATGTTCGCGGGCTTCTGCGCCATCGCGAGCCCGTAGCGGCAACAGCACAGTAGGGGGCCAGCATGTATCGAGTGGGCGTTACGGTTGGGCAGATACTGGTCTTTCTGCTGTTTTTCGCCATCTGGGAAGGAATTGTCGATTTCTTCCATATCAAGCCCGTCATTCTGCCGCCGCCAAGCCGCATCGCCGAGGTGATGTGGGAGCAGCGCGCGCTGCTGCTGACGAACACATGGCCGACCTTCGTGGCGATTTCGCTCGGTTTCATCTATGCGGTCGTCACGGGCTTCGTGATTGCCGTCGGCATTGCCTATTCGCGGATCGTGCGCGAACTGACCTATCCATTCCTCGTCACCGCGCAGATTCTGCCGAAGATTGCCTTCGCGCCGCTGTTTCTGATCTGGTTCGGTTTCGGGTTGACGCCGAAGATCGTGATCGCGGCCCTGATCGCGTTCTTCCCCGTCGTCATCAACACGGCGAAGGGATTGTCGTCCGTCGATAGCGAGCTGCTCCAGTATATGGATTCGCTCGGCGCGAGCGGATGGGAGAAATTCACCAAAATCAGTCTGCCCTGGGCGATGCCGTACTTCTTTGCGGCGCTGAAAATCTCCATCACGCTGGCGATCGTCGGGGCGGTGGTTGGTGAGTTCGTCGCCGCTGGCGAAGGTCTCGGCTACATCATCAACGCTTCGAATATCTCTCTTGATACCGAACTGATGTTCGCGGCCATCGTGGCGATGAGTCTGCTCGGCATCGTGCTGTTTCTGGTGATCGTCGCGGCCGAGCGGTTGTTCGTCAACGGTGTCGAGGAGAACGGCGGCGTTCAGGCAACGATGTAGCGGGAAGCGGAACCCACCCGATAACAACAACGTATCATCGACAGGAGGAATCCATGGTTTGTTTGCCCAAAAGCTTGCTGGCGTCGATCGCGGCGATCAGCATCGGTCTTTGCAGCACCTCGGCATCTGCGCTTGATAAAGTGAAATTGCGTCTCGATTGGGTGTTCGGTGCGGAGCACGCGCCGATCTTCCTGGCGATGGAGAAGGGTTTCTTCAAGGACGAGGGCATCGATGTCACCGTACTCCCTGGAGAGGGCTCGTCGGTGACGGCGAAGCTGGTCGGCAACCGGGATGCCGATTTCGGCTATGCGACGGCGGATCAGGTTCTGATCGGCGCGGCGCGTGGTTTGCCGATCGTCGCGACCGCCGTGGTGCTTCAGCAGAACCCGACTGCGTTCATCTTCAAGACGTCGGCTAACATCAAGGACGTCAGGACGGATCTCTACGGCAAGACGCTCGGCATTCAGCTCAAGAGCAACACCGGGCGGCAGTGGGAAGCGCTGAAGAAGTCGCTGAAACTCGATCCGACCAAGTTCAAGGAAGTGCCGGCCGATGGCGCATTGGTGCCGCTGATCGCATCCAATCGGATCGACGTCGGTGTCGGTTTCTACTTCAACGATGCGCTGAAGCTCAAGGCGAGCGGCGAGGACGTCAGCTGGATCGGCTTCGAGGGTCTTGGCGTCAAGATGTACTCGACCTCGGTGCTGACCAACGAGGCGTTGATCAAGGAAAAGCCGGATCTGGTGAAGCGCTTCAACAAAGCCTTCCTCAAGGGTTGGAGCTACTCGCTGGAGCATCCGAAGGAAGCCTATGACGCCTTCGTCAAGGCCAACCCGTCCACCGACAAGGTCTATGCCGAACTGAAACTGCCAGAAGTTCTGAAGCTGACGCAGTCCGACGACGTCAAGGCCGGAGGCCTGGGCAGTTCGACGAAAGCCGGCTGGGAAAGCCTGCAGGATCAACTGATCGGGATGGAAATGATGAAGAGCAAGGTGGACGTCGACACCGTCTTCACCAACGACTTCATCAAGTAACACCGCACCTCGAACTGACGTGCCCGGCGAACGAATGGGATCGAACGATATGGTCAATGATATTCTGATACTGGGCACGGGATACTTCGCGGAAATCATGATCTGCGATCTCGCGTCCACCGCGAAGGCACCGCTTCATGTGCTGGTAGGTGGCCGCAACGTGGAACGGATGACCTGGCTCGCCGAAGCCGGGCGGTCGCGGGCGGCGATTTTCGGCACGCCGGTGACGTTTGGAACGCTCAAGGTTGACTCCGGTTCGCCGGAGTCGATCGGCGAGGCGCTTGCCAAGACCAATCCGCGCATCGTCGTTCAGTCGGCGTCATTGCAATCGCCGTGGAAGGTGGATCGCATGGATTCCGAGTGGTCACGGCTGGTTGCCGAAGCCGGATTCGGAATGACCATCGCGTTCCACTCCGTGCTGCCGTCGCGCACCGCGAAAGCTGTGCGGGCGGCGGGGTCGGATATCACCTTCGTCAACACTTGTTATCCCGACGGCGTCAACCAGGTGCTGCATCGCGCCGGGCTGCCGATTACGACCGGCGTCGGCAATATCGCGATCTACGCGGCGGTGATTGCCGCGTTGCTGCCCGCGGAGCAGCGTGGCTCGCTGCGTGTGCTGGGGCATCACCAGCATCTCGTGCAGTGGCGCAAGCCGGGCACCGAGCGCACCGGCGCGCCGGTGCGCGCGTGGGTGGGCGAGAACGAGATTCCGAACGTCGACGATATGACGCGGCACGTGCAATTGCCTTATCGCGATCTCAATGCGATCTCGGGTGCATCGGCGGTTCCGGTGCTGCGGGCGCTTGCCGGCCATGGCGATATCCTGGCGCATGTTCCCGGTCCGGGCGGACTTCCCGGCGGTTATCCGGTGCGGGTGTCGGCGGGACGTGTGGCGCTTGATCTGCCGAAGGGCCTGACGCGCGAGGCTGCGATCGCCTGGAATCGCGGATTTGAGGATGCCGACGGCGTGAGCATCTCGGACGATGGGCGTGTGACATATTCCGAACGGGCGAGACATGCGCTCGCGGCTTATTCCCCCACGCTTGCTGCCGGGTTCAACGTCGCTGATGTAGAGGCTGCGGCGGCGGAGCTCAGCGAATTGCGGGCCAGACTCGGCGGCTGAGTCGTGATGATGGCTGTCGATGAGCTTCCTCTCATGCCGTCGTTTCGGCTGGACGGCCGACGTGCGCTTGTCACGGGCGCCGGGCGCGGCATCGGGCTTGCCGCCGCCACCGCTTTGGCCGGTGCCGGCGCTGACGTGACCCTTTGCGCGCGGACCCGTGACGAGATCGAGATCGTCGCGGCGGCGATCAATGGTCAGGGCGGGAAGGCCACGGCGCTTCCTTTGGATGTCGCCGACGATGTCGCCGTTGCCGAGGCGCTGCGGGATCAGGCGCCGTTCGATATCCTGCTCAATAATGCCGGGATCAATCGGCCGGGGGCTCTTATCGATGTCGGGCTCGATGATTTCGATGCGGTGTTCGATCTCAACGTCAGGGCCGTCTTCCACCTGACGCGGCTGGTGGTGGCGAAATTGCTCGCCGCCGGCAGGAGTGGTTCGATCATCAATGTGTCGTCGCAGCTCGGTCATGTCGGAGCAAGCGACCGATCGATCTATGTCACGTCGAAGTTCGCAATCGAGGGGCTGACCAAGGCTCTTGCCGTCGAACTTGGCCCGCGCGGCATTCGCGTCAATGCGATCGCGCCGACGTTTATCGATACGCCGCTGACGCGATCTTACGGTCTTGACGAGACCCAGCTCGCAGCGCTCTCGACCAAGATCAAGCTCGGGCGGATCGGCCGCGTTGAAGATCTGATGGGAGCAGTGGTGTTTCTGGCGTCGGACGCATCGGCGCTGGTGACTGGCACTTCGCTGGTGGTGGATGGCGGATGGACCGCGGATTGAAGTGATCGCGCATAAGTCGCGAACGATCACGCTGACACGACACGGCTGACGCACATGACGAGGACATGGCCATGAAGATTCTGGTGATTGGCGCTGGCGCTGGCGGAGCCGCCGCCACGGTCGAACTCTCGCTTGCCGGGCACGACGTGACATTGTGGAATCGCTCGCCGCAAACCCTGGAGCCATTCAAGGTCAACGGCGTTGCTTATGACGGTGTGCTGGGTGAAGGCGTGATCAAGCCGGCCGGCATTACGGCGATCCTGCGCGATGCCATTCGCGGGGTTGATGCGGCGCTTGTCACCTTGCCGACATTCTCTCATGGTGCGGTCGCACGGGCTCTCGCGGAGGCGGGCTGGTCCGCAACCGCGCCGGTCATTCTCAATCCGGGCCATACTGGCGGCGCGCTCGAATTTCACGAGACCTATCGCAGGGCCGGCGCGCCCCCGCCGCCGATCGCCGAATTCTCGACGCTGACATATGTGGCGCGCAAGTATCAGCCCGATCACGTGACGGTATCTGGCCGTGCGGGGCGCATCCGGGTGGCGGCCTTGCCAGGTGGCGCGGCAGCGTTGGCTGCGGCACGGACGCTCTACCCGGCCGCATATGATACGGGCGATGTGCTGGCGAGCGATCTGTCGAACGTCAATATGATTCTGCATCCGCCGGGCGCGGTCCTCGCCGCGGCGTGGGTCGAGGCGACGCACGGCGACTTCACGTTTTACGTCGAGGGCATGACGCCCGGCGTGGTTCGGGTGATGGCCGCACTCGACAACGAGCGCCGAGCCGTTGCGGCGGCATTCGGTCACGATCTTCCGACCGTGATCGAAGAAATGCGGGCCATCGGCACGGTTTCTGCTGAAGCCGCGGCTGATGACTACCGTGCCGCGATCTCCGAGGGTGAAGCCAATCGACGGATAAGGGCGCCTGATGCCCTGACCCATCGATACTATGTCGAGGACTTCAGCTATGGTCTGACGCCGTTCCTCGCTCTCGCCTCGATCGCAGAAGTCCGGACACCCGTCGCGGCAGCATTGTCGTTGCTTGGCGATGCGGCATGCGGCGTGACGCCGGATGCCGGCCGAACCGCCGAGCGCATGGGAATCGCGGGTCTCTCTCGCGACGAGCTGCTGCGCCGTGTCCGTGGTGCGAACTAGGCGGCTGCGAACATGGCGCGACTGGAGAGTCTGATCACGATCGACGACATGCGCGAGGCGGCCCGCCGGGCGTTACCGCGCATGTTGTTCGATTTCGTGGACGGTGGAGCTGGTGACGAGGTCACCAAACACCGTAACTCAGCCGGCTTCGCCGCTCATGCCCTGATGGCGCGTGCGTTGGCAGGCCGCGAAAGCCGCGACCAGAGCCGGGTTCTGTTTGGGCGCCGGATCGAAAGCCCGGTGCTTGTCGCGCCCACCGGCTCATCCGGTCTGCTCTGGCCGCGCGGCGAGGCGCAGGTTGCCAGGGCCTGTGCCAAGGCCGGCACGATCATGACCGTCAGCGCCGGCTCGACACTGTCGATTGAAGATATCGCGGATGCCGCGCCGGGACCGAAATGGCTGCAAATCTTCATCTACAAGGATCGCGGCATTACCCGCGCGTTTGCCGAACGGGCACGCGCGTCGGGGTACGAGGCTCTCACATTGACGGTCGACTGCCCTTTGCTGGGACGTCGCGAGCGCGATGTTCGTAACGGATTCACTATCAATCCGAAGCTCGGCTTTTCCACCATGGTGGATGCCGCCCTGCATCCCGGCTGGTGGATGCGGATGGCGCGAACGCCACGGGTGACATTCAAGAATTTTGAAGCCTATGGCGGTGGTAGCGTCGTCGATATGGCGCGGTATATCTCGACATTGATCGATCCGGCGGTACGTTGGAGCGATGTCGCGTGGCTTCGTTCGATCTGGGATGGCCCACTGATCATCAAAGGAGTTTTGCGCGGAGAAGATGCGATCAAGGCGCTCGATTCCGGTTGCGATGCGGTTCAGGTTTCCAATCACGGCGGACGACAGTTCGATCAGACGCTGGGCGCCATTGAAGCGCTGGAAGAAATCGTCGATGCCGTCGCCGGGCGCGTGCCGGTGCTTCTGGACGGCGGCATCCGGCGGGGCACCGACGTGCTCAAAGCGATCGCGTTGGGGGCGCAGGCGGTTCTGATCGGGCGGTCGCATCTGTGGGGACTGTCCATAGCCGGCGAGGCTGGCGTCAAACATGCTCTCGATCTGCTGCGGGAGGAGATCGATCTGGCCATGGCGATCGGCGGCTTCGGTTCACTCGATGAAGTGGATCGCAGCGCCGTACGGCGCGTGCGCCCTCCATCCTGAGCGCGGCTCAATCGCGATGGAACAACTCCATTGACGCCTCATCACCGCATGATCGGCGCTGTTTCGCTACCCCACCAATCAAGCAATAGACCATGAGAGAAGGATGACCATCATCATGACGAGCGTTCAGGATCGACTGAAACAGCTTGGGATCGAATTGCCGCGGCCTTCGGTCCCGTCGGCGAATTATGTGCCGTTTCGGCGGATCGGGGATCTGCTGCTTGTTTCCGGACAAGTGCCTTCCAAGGATGGCAAGGATCTCTTTGTCGGACAATTAGGTGCGGACATTTCGCTCGAACAGGGGCAGGCGGCGGCGCGACTCTGCGCGATCAATCTGCTGGCGCAGGTTAACACGGCGCTGGACGGCAATCTCGAGCGCGTGCGGTCCGTGGTGCGTCTCGGGGGTTTCGTCAACGCGGTTGCCGGATTCGGCGATCATCCGAAAGTCATCAATGGTGCGTCGGATTTGATGGTCGCGGTGTTCGGCGATGCGGGAAAACATGTGCGGGTGGCGGTCGGCTCGTCGTCGCTGCCGCGCAATGTGCCCGTGGAAGTCGAAGGCATGTTCGAAGTCACCGGTTGATACCCAACGACAGAGGCGGAGGGGGCAATGATCGGGAGATGCTTGTGCCTTGATATTTGGTCGGGTCGGCGGCGGCCGGCCAATCTCTGATTTTGGCCGGATATCCGGCTGTTTGAAACTGCGAGGGCAATTCCTTTCGGCTGGATTGCCGCATCAGCGTCAAGTAATCTTCGCAGATTGTATCCATGAGGCTGGCGAGGTCGCTGCCGTGGAGCTTGCCGAGTTCTTGAGAGAGTGAGGAAGTTAGATGGCGCGTTCGCGCGAACCCGTAACCAAGGCAGTGGCGCCTGAGGACGCCGGCCAGAAGAAGCGGGGCGACCAGAAACGAGCTCATATCACGGACCAGGTAGCGAAGCGGCTGCGGCATGGCCTGATGACGGGAGCATTCATCCCCGGTCAGGTGATGGGCCTTCGCGCCTTGGCAACGGCGTTCGGCACCAGTTCGATGCCCATCCGCAGTGGCCTGAGCCAACTGGTTGCAGCCAACGTACTTGAAGAGCTTCCCAGCGGGTCCGTGCGTGTGCCGCGGCTTTCGGCTTCAAAACTGAAGGAGTTGTTCGAGGTTCGCGAAGTCGTGGAGAACATGGCGGCCAAGGCCGCCCTGCGGAATGTCGATGCGGATCTTACGAAGCGGCTCAGCGCCATCAACAAGCGGCTTCTGGCGGCGATCGATCAGCGTGACGTGCTCGAATGTCTCTCGATCAATCAGGAATTTCATTTCACGCTTTATGAAGCCGCGAAATCCGATGTCCTGATGCCATTGATCGAGTCGCTCTGGCTGTTGAGCGGACCCACGATGTATTTCTCGTTCATGGTTCCGAATTCGCCGTGGGATGCGTCCGAGCACAAGGAAATCATCGACGGGCTGAAGGCAGGAGATGTTGCCGCGGTTCAACGTGCGCTGTCGCGAGACATTCGAACGACGGCACGCCACCTGTTGGCTTCGAGCACATCGAACGGTCCGCTGAAATCGCAGATCGGTATCGCGGTCGATCGACATTTTCGTTGAACGTGCTGTGTATCCATTTTACTAGTAAGTCGTTCGATAAGGCAGCACGGGAGAGATCGGCATAACGCCGACGCCGACGGAGCAACCCCCCAAGGAAACTCTCAGGCAAAAGTGACCGTGTCGCCGAACAATCTGGAGAGTGACGCTTCGAGCGTCCACCGAAGGGGAAAGCCGAGGCTCAGACGCGTCGGTCAAGCTCTCAGGTAAACAGACAGATTTTGGGGAGCAGCCGTAGGCCGGTGGCCTGCACCCATTGATCTGTCTGGAGAGCAACGTTGTCCAAGATAGTTGTGATTGGCGCCGGCATCACCGGCGTATCGACGGCCTATGCCCTTTTGATGCGCGGTTATGACGTCACTGTCGTGGATCGTCATCGCTACGCAGCGATGGAAACCTCCTTTGCCAACGGCGGGCAGCTTTCCGCCAGCAATGCCGAAGTCTGGAATCACTGGTCGACGGTTCTCAAGGGCATCAAGTGGATGCTCAAGCGGGACGCCCCGCTTTTGATAAACCCGGCGCCGACGTGGCACAAATACAGCTGGCTCGCGGAATTCGTCTGCAATATCGGCAGGTATCGCGAAAACACCGTCGCCACCACCAGGCTTGCGATCGCGGCGCGCAAGTTCATGTTCGAGATCGCGGAGCGCGAGGGGATCGACTTCGACCACGTCCGCCGTGGCATTCTGCACATCTACTGGGACAAGCGCAGCTTCGAACATGCGGCGAGCGTAAACCGGATGCTGGTCGAGGGAGGACTGGACCGGCAGGCCGTGACCACCGAAGAGATCGCATCGATCGAGCCGACCCTGCACGGTGCCTTCCATGGCGGATTCCATACACCGTCGGATTCCACCGGAGACATTCACAAATATACGACCGGTCTGGCGCGAGTCTGCGAGACGCGCGGCGCGACATTCTTGTACGACAGGGTGGTGACCGACATCGCGCGGCGCGGTCGCTTTCACGTGAGTTGCAAGGCCGCCGAGGGGAGCAAGGGTGTTGCGTCGCAGGTCATCGAGGCCGATGCCGTCGTGATATGCGCGGGGGCGAGCAGCCGCGGCTTCGCCGCGATGTTCGGCGATCGTCTCAACATCTATCCCGTTAAGGGTTATTCGATCACGGTGCATCTGGATGACGAGGCATCCCGGGCGGCAGCTCCCTGGGTCAGTCTTCTCGATGATCGCGCGAAGATCGTCACGAGCCGGCTGGGTGCCGGCCGCTTTCGTGTTGCGGGGACGGCGGAACTGAACGGGATGAACCGCGATATTCGCGACGATCGCGTGAGGCCGTTGGTCGACTGGACGCGTATGCTTTTCCCGAACGTTTGTACTCAACGGGTCGTGCCCTGGGCGGGCCTTCGGCCCATGATGCCGAATATGATGCCGAAGATCGGAAAGGGGCGCGCGCCAGGGGTGTTCTACAACACCGGTCACGGGCATCTGGGATGGACGCTGTCGGCCGCGACCGCCGCGATGCTCGCGGACACGATGGTGCAGAGCATCCCTGTCGATGCCCGCCTCACCTTATAGGCGAGCGATATCATCCGATCGATTTCGGAGAGCCGCTCGAGGGCGGCCTTCTCTAGCGAACGGATTCGCTTGTTGAACCGCCGATCTTGCGGAAGTGATAATCGGGCGCGCCGAACATGGCTTCGAACGCCAGCACGCGTTTCAGATAATGGCCGACGGAGAGTTCGTCAGTCATGCCGACGCCGCCATGGGTCTGGACCGCCGCTTCGGCGATGCTCCGTCCCATCTTTCCGACCTGCGCTTTCAGCACCGAGACGTCGCGCGCGGTGAGGCGGCCTGCCTCGGCCAATGCCGTTGAATACATCAGCGAGGCGTAAGCTTTGGCGTGGGCGATCTTCATGTCGGCAAGGCGATGCGCCACGGTCTGAAACGTGCCGATGGCGACGCCGAATTGTTTGCGGGTGGTGGCATAAGCGCCGGTGATGCGCAGCAATGCGGTCATTGCACCGACGACTTCGGCGGCGAGCACAAGGATCGCGTCGGAAATCAGTTTCGCGATGGGATCGTGCGCGTCCTTGGCCAACACGTCCGCGCCGGCAACGCTCACCTTGTCAAAGCGCACATGCGCGGCGCTGCGGCCGTCCTGAGTCCGGAACGGCGCCATTGTGATGCCCGATGCGCGCGGATCGACCAGCAGCAGGACAAGACCCTGCGGATCGCCTGCCTGACCGGCGGTGCGCGCGGCGACGACCATGAAGTCCGCTTCCGTTGCGCCGAACACCAGCCGCTTCTCGCCGTTGAGCACGAAACCGGCGCCGGACGGCGCCGCCGTCATCGCGATCTGGGCTGGTGTGGCGATGCCGCGATGTTCGTCATAGGCAAAAGCTCCGATGCTCGCGCCGCTGATGAGGTCGGCGAGATGCTTGCGGGCCGCCGCATGATTGTCTGCGGCCGTCAGCGCACCGCCGGCCAATGCCAGTGCGAAGGCCCACGGCTCGACCGTCAGATGCTCGCCGAACACCTCGGCGACCGGGACGAGATCGGCGATAGAGCCGCCGAGTCCGCCCACGTCTTCGGGGAACGGCAGCGCCAGCACGCCAAGCTCCGCGAACTGGCTCCACGCCGCCTTTGAATACGGCGCTTCCGAACGCAGCAGCGCCTGACGCGCATCGAAGTCGTACGTCTTGTCGAGATAGCGCGCCACGCTGTCGCGGAGCATGGTCTGCTCCTCGGTGAACAAGAAATCCATGATCCGGTCCTTACCGATTGGCGGCCAGCACCGTGCGCGCGATCAGGTCGCGCTGCACTTCGTTGGTGCCAGCATAGATGGAGGTGGCGCGGGTGTTGAGATAATACGGCATCGCGATCAGATCGAAGTCCGAGCCCAGCGGCGCGACGTTCGAGCCGACGGTCAGCGCTTCCAGTTGCAGCGGCACCGTCTCGATGCCAGACACGCGCGTCATCATGATCGAGACGCGCTGCGACAGCTCCGAGTTCATCGTCTTGTTCATCGACGGATAAGCGGCGTCGCGCACCATCGGATGGCCGCTGATCGCGAGTTGCTCGAAATGACGATAGGACAGGATGTCCGCTTCCAGCTCGCCGAGATCGCGCTGGAACACCGGATCGTCCGACAGCGCGCCGCCGAACGGCGACTGCGTCGCCTTGGCTGCTTCGCGAATCCGCGCGATGCTGTGTAGCAGCGCGGGGCTCGCGGCCGAGCCGCCGCGCTCATGCTTCAGGAGATGCTTGGCCACCGACCAGCCGTCGTTCTCCGCGCCGACGCGGCCCGACTTCGGCACCCGCACATTGTCGAAGAACACTTCGCACTGCTCGGGGAAACCATCGAGGCCGATGATCGGGCGGATTTCCATGCCCGGATAATCGGTGCGCTCCAGCAGCAGGAAGGTGATGCCTTCCTGCTTCTTGCCGGTTTTGTCGGTACGCACCAGCATGAACATGCGGTTGGAGTGATGCGCCAGCGTGGTCCAGATCTTGGAGCCGTTGATGATGTAATCGTCGCCGTCGGACACCGCCGCGCATTGCAGCGAAGCGAGATCGGAACCGGCGTTGGGCTCGGAGTAGCCTTGCGTCCAGTAGACGTCGCCGGAAAGGATCAGCGGCAGGTGCTTGCGCTTCTGCTCCTCCGTGCCGAGATCGATCAGCATCGGGCCAACCATCTGGAGGCAGTTCGGCAGCAGCGGCGGCAGTTGGCGCTTGCGGCACTCTTCCGCGAAAATGTAGCGCTGCTCCACCGACCAGCCGGTGCCGCCGTATTCCTTCGGCCATGCCGGCGCGGCCCATCCCTTGGTGTTCAGAATTTTCTGCCAGGCGATGGCCTGTTCGAAGGGGGCGAACACGCTGGTGGTTTTTCGGCCAGCTTCGCGAATGGCGGGTGTCGGCGCGGTGTCGAGAAATGCCGCCACCTCCTGCCGAAAACTCTCAAGCTCCGGTCCGAACTCAATATTCATCTGTTATCTTTCGGCTTTCGAGATGAAGCGCATCAGAGTCGTACGAACGATGCGCTTACGGCTGCCATTGCCGTTGCCACGCAATCTTCCGGTGACGGGGAAATTCCGGCTCATGAGCCCGTGCGGGCCCGCGACGTTCCTGCCATGTCACGATTGTTAGCCCGCCGATGGCGTCGCGTCCAATTGCTTCTTTGCAATCGTCGACTCAGGCGGATTACACCGTCATCACAGCCGCGCCGGGCTTACGGATCGAGTTCGGTGTCCCAATAGAGATAGTCGAGCCAGCTCTCGTGCAGGTAGTTCGGCGGGAACAGGCGGCCGTTGCGGTGCAACTGATGCACCGTCGGTGCGAACGGTGTCTGCCGGGGATACATATTGGCCTGCGCGGTGGTCAGGTTGCCCTTGCGCAAGTTGCACGGCGAGCAGGCGGCGACGACGTTCTCCCAAGTGGTCTGCCCGCCCTTCGAACGCGGGATGATGTGATCGAAGGTCAGGTCCTCGTGCGAGGAACAATACTGGCAGGAGAATCTGTCACGCAGGAAGACGTTGAAGCGGGTGAAGGCAGGATGCGTCGTCGGCTTGACGAAGGACTTGAGCGAGACGACGCTCGGGAGTTGCATCTCGAAGGAGGGGCTGTGCACCGCGTGATCGTAATGCTCGACGATGTTGACGCGGTCGAGGAACACCGCCTTGATCGCGTCCTGCCACGACCACAGCGAGAGAGGGTAGTAACTCAGCGGCCGGAAGTCCGCGTTGAGGACCAGGACCGGCCAACCGCCTTGTGAGACATGTGCGTTCAAGTAACGCTCCCGGCCTCCATTACGGCTGCGAAGCAGCTTGTCTGTGAATACTACAGTCTCCGTGACGGCATTGTGAAGGGTTTTGGCGGTTTATCCGCCGCCGACTGGCGGCCGCAGGGCCGTTTCGGAGCCGGTTCCGCGTGGGAGATCGGGCGCCGCCGCTCACGCCGCGAGCGACAGCATGTGGGCCTGATCCGGTCTGACGCGGCCGTTCAGCGTATCGAGATAGATCTGCTGAACGGCAGCTTCGCCACGGCCGTCGGTCACGTTGATCCAGCGGTCCAGCATCGGCACGAAACTCGTCCATGCGGCGCCGAAACGCGTGTCGATGCCGCCCGGCCCCCATTCCTTGGCACGTTTGCGAATCTGATCGGGTGCGAAGAACCATGTCGGCCTGGCGCCCGGCAGGTTCGCGCTGTCGTCGGTCGCATCCTGATGCGTCAGCCCAACGCGGCCGCTATAGACCAATTTGTCGCCGAAATGCCGATGCAGTTGCGTGCGAAGATCGCCGTTGCCGGCCATGTCGACATAGGCGGCGGGATGATCTGTGGCGAGCGACGAGACATCGTCGTAAGTCACCACGTCGTCGTAGCAGCCAAGCGATGCGACGTAGCTCGCATTGCCGCGCGAGGTGAGGCCGATAACGCGGATCGGCTTGCGCTGCGTATGCAGCAGATGCGCGAGGCCGAACGCGGTCTTGCTGGATGCGCTCGACAGCATCGCGCTGCGCGCGCCGAAGAAGGCGTTCTCCGCGAGAAAATCATCAACCAGGAACGACAGCATGAACAGCGGCCGCAGCAACGCCTGATAGTCGCCCGCGCGTCCCGCGAACGCCGGATCGCCGCCGACGCGCGTATAGGCGTTGTAGACCGGCGCGACATTCTGGCGATGCGCCGCGCCATCGCGCAATCCGCGCTTGCTGACATCGGTGGCTTCGATGATGAGGTGCGTGGCCATCGGGAAATAGCCGAACAGCCGCTCGCCTTCGGGAATGTTGGGATGGCGCGACGCGATCACGTCGCCGAATCCCCACACCGGAATGTTGCCGAAGCCGTTCGGCGCGGGAAACAGGCTCCAGTATTTGAGCTGATCGCCCAACATCGCATAGGTAATGTTGTTGGCGGTGAAGGCGAAGCGATCGACTTTCACCAGCAAGCCATCGGCGGGCAAGTTGTTGGCGTCGGGAAGCACGATGTCAATGAGGCGGCTTTGCTGAAGATCGTCGCGGGCGACGGTGAACTGTTGCGATGTCACGTTGTGGCCTTCGGTGGTTTACGGGCGCGCGATGTTTTGGCTGCCGGCAGTTTTGCCTTGATCGATGTCGGTTTTGCGACACGCACTTTGTTTGAAACTTCGTTTGGAACAGGCTGCTTCGCTGCATCGTTTTTCGAGCCTGCGATGACGCCTTCGCGTTTCTTCATTACCTTGTAGTAAGCCCACCACAGATGCGCCGCCGCGCCGCGCACCGGCCGCCATGGCTCGGCGATTGGAAGCATTTCCTTTGGTGTCGGTCGCGTCGATAGTCCGAGTCCGATCTTGATCGCCTCCTGCACCGCGAGGTCGCCCGCCGGCCATGCGTCACCATGGCCGAGGCAGAACAGCAGGTAGACATCGGCGGTCCACGGGCCGATGCCGTGCAGCGCCGTCAGCGTATTGTGCGCGGCGTCGGCGTCTTCTTCCGCCAGCACGTCGAGGTTGAGGCGTTCGCTGGTGAGTTCGGTTGCGATCGCTTTCAGCGTTTTGATCTTCGCGGCCGACAATCCGAGTCGGCCGAGTCGGTCCGCACGGGCCTTGCGGATAGCGTCGTGATGGAACGGATCGTAAGCCTTGGTGACGCGGGCCCAGATCGCGGCGGCGCTGGCGGTGGAGAGTTGCTGGCCGCAGACGATGGCGGCAAGGCCGGTAAAACCCGGCTCGCGCCGCCGCAGCGCCGGCATCCCGGTCTGCTCGAGGATCGGCGCGAGGCGCGGGTCGAGCTTGACCAGCAGCGCCATCGCCTCTTCGAGATCGTCCTGGGAGTTGAGATGAATGGTCATGGCAGCCTAAAACCACCACGTCCTACGGAAGAGTTCAATGCCGCCACCCGTTTTCCGCTTCGCGCCGAGTCCGAACGGCCACCTGCATCTTGGTCACGCCTATTCGGCGCTGCTCAATGCCGATCTGGCGCGGCAGGCAGACGGGCGACTGTTGCTGCGGATCGAGGATATCGATGCGACGCGATGCCGGCCGGAATACGAAGCGGCGATCTACGAAGACTTGGCGTGGCTCGGCATGGCGTGGGAGACGCCGGTGCGGCGACAATCCGAGCACTTCGCGTCCTATCGTAGGGCGCTGGATCGCCTGAGTGCGCAAGGGCTGATCTATCCGAGTTTTGAGAGCCGCGCCGAGATCGCCCGCATGGTCGCGGAACGTGATGCAAATATGGCATGGCCGCGCGATCCCGATGGGGCGCCGCTCTATCCCGGCACGGCGAAGCAACTCTCGGCCCGCGAACGCGAGGCGTTGACGGCGTCCGGCGCACCTTACGCGCTGCGGCTCGACATGGCCGCGGCGCTGGCGAGCGTCGGCCCGTTCGACTGGACCGAGGACGGCGAGGGCCCCGGCGGCGAAACCGGTATCGTGACGGCACGGCCGGAGGCGTGGGGCGATGTCATCCTCGCGCGCAAGGACACGCCGGCAAGCTATCACCTCGCGGTGGTGGTGGACGACGCGTTGCAAGGGGTGACGGATGTGGTGCGCGGGCAGGACCTGTTCTGGGCCACCAGCGTGCATCGCCTGTTGCAGCGGCTGCTCGACCTGCCGGCCCCGCGCTATCGCCATCACGTCCTGCTGCGGGACGCCGCGGGCGCCAAACTGTCCAAATCGACCCGGGCGACCGGCCTGCGGGAGTTGCGGGCCGAGGGCGTCACGCCGGCCGAGGTCCGGCGGCGTATCGGCCTGTAAGCGCGGCGGTTGAAAACGCCGCGCGCCCGCTCGTACGGGCCTGTCCCGCCATGCTATGACATCTCAGGTTGGGGGACATCATGGCGCTCACATCACGAGCACCGCGAGGGAAACGCGCGCCGGGCAAGCGGGCGGCGAAGAAACGTGTCCCGGCACCGAAGGCGGTCGGCAGGAAAAAGCCGACGCGCCGCAACCCCGTTCCGGATGCTCCGGCGACGGTCGAGGCCGCACTGGCGGCGTTCGCCCACGAAGTTCGCACGCCGCTGACCGGGATTCTCGCGGTCAGCGATCTGTTGGCGACGTCCGATCTCGGCGAACGCGAACGGCGTTGGGTCGATACCATCAAGGCGGGCGCGGAGCATCTCGCGGGTCTGGCGACCTTGTTCGTCGATGCGGCGCGCAGCCGCGCGAAGGGCGGCGGACCTGACGCGCGGCAGGATTTCTTCGATCTGCGTGCGGTCGCGCGCAGCATCGGGGATTCGCTGACCGGGCGTGCGGCGGCCAAGGGCCTGCGATCGACCGTGCGGATTTCGGAGCGGCTGCCGGCTTTCGTCACCGGCGATCCGGTGCGGCTGCGCGCGGCACTGGAAAACCTCGTCGACAACGCGGTGAAGTTCACCTCGGAAGGCGATGTCGGCCTCAAGGTGACGGTGGCGCGGGCCGCCAAGGAAAGAGTCGTCGCCACGTTCGCGGTGTCGGATAGTGGCATCGGGCTGACCATGGCCGAGATCAAGCGGCTGTTCCGGCCGTTTTCGCAGGCCAATGTCGGCATCGCCGCGCGTTTCGGCGGGGCCGGGCTCGGGCTGTCATCGGTCAAGCAACTGGCGCGCGCCATGGGCGGCGATATCGTCGTCGCGCCGCGCCGGGGCGGTGGTGCGGTTTTCACGCTGACGGTGGCATTGAAGCCGGCGGATGCGCCGGTCGCGGCTGGGGCCTGCGCCGACGATTCGTCCGATGCGGCCGTCGGCGGCTTGCGCATCCTCAGCGTCGAGGACAATCCGTTCGGCCGCGTGGTGCTCAACGCCATCCTGACCGAACTCGGCCACCACGCTGAATTCGTCGGGCGTGGTGAGATAGCTCCCGAGCGGGTGGCGCAGGGCGGGTTCGATGCGGTGCTGATGGATATGGTGCTGCCGGGCATCGACGGCATCGAAGCGATCCGTCGCATTCGCGCGCTGCGCTCCGATCAGCGCGGCATTCCGATCATCGGCATCTCGGGGAAAGATACCGACAAGGCCCTCGCGCGAAAGGCCGGCGCCGACGCCTTCCTGCTCAAGCCGGTGTCTCCCCGCGCGCTGGCGACGGCGTTGTTTGCCGTGCGGCATCGCGCGACTGCCGCGACTTCATGATCGCGGCGTTGAGCTCGCCGCCGAGCACGAAGATCGCGGCGAGGAAATACAGGAACACCAGCGCGATAATCACTGATGCGAGGCCGGCATACATCGACACGTAGTTGCTGGCGAAGCGGGCGAGATACAGACCGAAGCCGATACTCGCCACCAGCGAGGCGGCCATCGTGAACACGATGCCGGGGAAAATCTGCGCGAAGCTGCGCCGTCCCGCTGGCAACCAGGCGTGCAGGATGAACAGCGCGACGACCATCGTCGGAATGGCGATGCCATAGCGGGTCAGCGTCAGCATGCGCTCGTTGGATTCCACCAGCAGCGGAATGTAGCGCCGCGCGGTTTCGAGGATCAGCGGCCCGAGCACGATGAGGAACGCCAGCAGCAGCGCGGTAATCGCGGCGACCAGCGTATAGCCGATCGATTCCAGCCGCAGCCAGTACCAGCGGCGCTGTTCGGTGACGGCATAGGCTCGGTTGAGTGCGACGCGAAGGCTCTCGACGCCGTTCGACGCGAAGTAGAGCGCGAGCGCCGCGCCGATGGTCAGCGCATCGCCGCGCGTGGTGGTGAGGACGTCATGGATTTCGCTGGAGAGCGCGTTCGCCACTTCCAGCGGCAGGACTTGCAGCATCAATTGCGCCGATTGATCGGCCAGATCCTTGGAGCCGAAAAAGCCGGCGAGCGAGGTCAGCACGATGAGGAACGGAAACAGGGCCATCAAGGTCGACAGCGCGATGTGACTGGCGATGGCCCAGCCGTCGTCGGCCAGGAACGTATAGAAGGCGTCCAATCCGATCGCGTAGAGGCGGCGCAGCAGCTTCACGTCTCACCCCGGTCCTCGAATCGACGTCGGCAATCTGACAATATCCTCTTTATCAGCTTGTGAACGAACTTCCCCGAAGGAACGCCGACCGAGCGGCCGTTTGCTCGCGATGACGTCCGGCCATATGGCCGGATTTGTCCGGAGCGCGTCCGCTGGGGCAACTTCCGAGCGGCAGGTTCGTTGCATCGCCGAGGTCGGAATCCGCCATTGGCGCGCCCCCGTCGCGGGTGTATGTAGCGCCGATGACGACTTTCCTTTCTAGTTTTCTTTTGCCGATCGCGCTGATCGCGGTAACCGTGGTTCTGCTGCTCGGCCTGCTCAACATGATGCGTGGCGGCTCGCCCAATCGTTCGCAGAAATTGATGCGGATGCGGGTGCTGCTGCAATTCGTGGCGATCATCATCGCCATGGCGGCGGTGTGGGCGCTGGGACGTTAAGCGTCGCGCAGAGGTCGATCATGGTCACGCTCAACCGCATCTACACCCGTACCGGCGACGACGGCACCACGGCGCTCGGCAGTGGTGAGCGCCGCGCAAAATACGATCTGCGGGTCTCCGCCTATGGAACCACCGACGAGACCAACGCCGTGATCGGCGTTGTCCGTCTGCATTTGGCCGAGGCGCCTGATCTGGATGCCATGCTGGGCCGAATCCAGAACGATCTTTTCGATCTCGGCGCCGATCTGGCGGTCCCGGAACGCGAAGGCAAGGCCGAGCGGCTGCGGGTGGTGGCGAGCCAGGTGGAGCGGCTGGAGCGCGATATCGACACGCTGAACGCCAGGCTGGCGCCACTGACTTCTTTCATCCTGCCGGGAGGTGTGGCGGCAGCCGCTTACCTTCATCTGGCGCGAACGGTGTGCCGTCGGGCAGAGCGGATGATCGTGGAACTCGCGGCTCAGCCGAACGAAAAGGTCAGCCCAGCAGTGGTTCACTACATGAATCGGCTGTCGGATTTCCTGTTCGTGGCGGCGCGAGCCGTCAACGGCAACGGGGCCGGCGACGTGCTCTGGGTGCCGGGGCAAAACCGCTGAGCGGAATGCGAACGAGATCATTGGAACCGGATTTCCGGCCGTTTTTCAGCCCGGTTGACCGCGATTGGCGGGCGATCTAGGTTCCGCGCCAAGCTGATATTGCAAAGCCGAACAATCAAACTCAACACGAAAGAGGATCGATGAAGGTTCTGGTGCCGGTCAAGCGCGTGGTTGATTACAACGTCAAGGTTCGCGTCAAGAGCGACGGGTCTGGGGTTGAACTCGCCAACGTCAAGATGTCGATGAATCCGTTCGACGAGATCGCGGTCGAGGAAGCGTTGCGCCTGAAAGAAGCGGGCAAGGCGACCGAGGTGGTCGTGGTGTCGATCGGCCCCGCGCAGGCGTCGGAAACCATCCGCACCGGCCTCGCCATGGGCGCGGATCGCGGCATCCTGATCAAGGCTGACGGCAACGTCGAGCCGCTGGCGGTGGCCAAGCTGCTCAAGGCCGTGGTCGACGAGGAGAAGCCGGGTCTCGTCATTCTCGGCAAGCAGGCGATCGACGACGACAGTAACCAGACCGGCCAGATGCTGGCCGCGCTGCTCGGCTGGTCGCAAGCGACCTTTGCGTCCAAGCTCGAGGTCGAAGGCTCCGATTTCAAGGTGATCCGCGAAATCGACGGCGGTTTGCAGACGGTGAAGTTGAAGGGTCCCTCGATTGTCACCACCGACCTGCGGCTCAACGAACCGCGCTATGCGTCGCTCCCCAATATCATGAAGGCGAAGAAGAAGCCGATCGCCGACAAGACCGCCGCGGATTACGGCGTCGATCTCACGCCGCGTCTCGAAGTGCTCAAGACGACGGAACCCGGTGGCCGCAAGGCTGGCGTCAAGGTGAAGGACGTCGCTGAGCTGGTCTCGAAACTCAAGAACGAAGCCGGGGTGATCTGATGACCACGCTGCTGATTGCTGAACACGATAACGCCTCGCTCAAGGACGCCACCAACAAGGCGCTCACCGCCGCCGCAGCCCTCGGCGCCGAAGTGCATGTGCTGGTCGCCGGCGAGAACGCCAAGGCGGCCGCGGATGCCGCCGCCAAGCTCAACGGCGTCACCAAGGTGCTGTTGGCCGACGGCGCGGCCTACGCGCACGATCTGGCGGAGCCGCTGGCGGCGCTGATTGTCTCGCTGGCGCCGAACTACGACGCCTTTGTCGCGCCCGCGACCTCGCGCTTCAAGAACGTGATGCCGCGTGTCGCGGCCCTGCTCGACGTCATGCAGGTGTCGGAGATCATCAAGGTGGTCGCGCCGGACACCTATGAGCGGCCGATCTACGCCGGCAACGCGATCCAGACCGTGAAGTCCAAGGACGCCAAGAAGGTCATCACCGTGCGCACCTCGACTTTCGCCGCGGCCGGCGACGGCGGCAGCGCGGCGGTGGAGACCGTGGCGGCCGCGGCCGATCCGGGCCTGTCGAGTTTCGTCGGCGAGGAAGTCGCCAAGAGCGATCGTCCGGAGCTGACCTCGGCCAAGATCATCGTCTCCGGTGGTCGCGCGATGCAGAGCCGCGAGAACTTCGCCAAGTATATCGAGCCGCTGGCGGACAAGCTCGGCGCCGGCGTTGGCGCCTCGCGCGCGGCGGTGGACGCAGGCTACGCACCGAACGACTGGCAGGTCGGACAGACCGGCAAGGTGGTGGCGCCTGAGCTGTATATCGCGATCGGCATCTCCGGCGCGATCCAGCATCTCGCCGGCATGAAGGACTCCAAGGTGATCGTCGCGATCAACAAGGACGAGGACGCGCCGATCTTCCAGGTCGCCGATTATGGTCTGGTCGCGGACCTCTATCAGGCCGTGCCCGAACTGACGGACGAACTGGCCAAGGCCGGGCGCTGAGCCAAAAGCATGAGCCGGCCGGAGCGGACTCCGGCCGGTGTTTATGCCAGAATGGAGCAGGGCGACATTTCCGCGCCCTCACTTCGGCAAGAATGACGAGATGGTGGCGATGATCAAGAAGGTCGGCGTAATCGGCTCGGGCCAGATGGGCAACGGAATTGCTCATGTCGCGGCATTGGCCGGATATGACGTGGTGCTTCACGATATCTCGCCCGACCGCCTGAAATCGGCGATGGCGACCATCAACGGCAACCTGACCCGTCAGGCCGCCAAGAAGGTCATCACCGAAGAGGCGCACAAGAAGGCGCTGAGCCACATTGAAGCCAGCGAAAGCCTCGACGGCTTCAGTGATTGCGATCTCGTCATCGAGACCGCGGCCGAAAAGGAAGACGTCAAGCGCAAGATTTTTCAGGACGTGTGCGCAATCCTGAAGCCCGAGGCGATTATCGGATCGAATACGTCGTCGATCTCGATCACCCGCCTCGCGGCCTCGACCGACCGGCCGGAGCGTTTCATCGGTATCCACTTCATGAATCCGGTGCCGGTGATGGAGTTGGTCGAACTGGTGCGTGGCATTGCCACCGACGACGCCACCTTCGACGGCGCGCGTGACTTCGTCACATCGCTCGGCAAGCAGATCGCGGTGTCGGAGGATTTCCCGGCCTTCATCGTCAACCGCATCCTGCTGCCGATGATCAACGAGGCGATCTACACGCTGTATGAGGGCGTCGGTAACGTCGAGGCCATCGATGCCGCGATGAAACTAGGCGCGCATCACCCGATGGGGCCGCTGGAACTGGCCGACTTCATCGGCCTCGATACCTGCCTGTCGATCATGCAGGTGCTGCACGACGGGCTGTCGGATTCGAAATACCGGCCGTGCCCGCTGCTGGTGAAATACGTCGAGGCCGGCTGGCTCGGCCGCAAGACGCAGCGCGGCTTCTACGACTATCGCGGCGACAAGCCGGTTCCGACGCGCTGATTCACCAGCACTCCAGATTTCGTTAACCTCCGCCCCTTAGAACAGGGCGTGGAGTTGTGCGTATGGATATGAGTCTCGTTACAGCGGCGGTCGGCATGATGGCGTCCAACACGCAATCACAGGTCGCGACGCGCGTGTTGAAGATGAATCTCGACGCGCAGAAGCAGGTGCTGCAACTGCTGGCACCCGCGCAAAATATGCCGTCGGCCAACAACGCGCCGGGCATTGGCGGCAATCTCGATATCCTAGCCTGAAAAGGCCTTCTCGATATCGGCGATGACGATCTTCCGCATTTTCAGCATCGCCTGCATCGCGCGATTGGCCTTCTGACGATCGGGGTCGCTGAGGCGGCGACCGAGAATCGTCGGCACCACCTGCCAGGACAGGCCGAATTTATCCTTGAGCCATCCGCATTGCGATTCCTGGCCGCCGTCGGCGGTGAGCCGCGTCCAGAAGTAATCCACCTCATCCTGCGTCTCGACGCTGATGAAGAATGACACCGCTTCGTTGAACTTGAATTTCGGTCCGCCGTTGAGTGCGTTGAACCGTTGTCCCTCCAGCTCGAAGGTCGCCATGAAATCGTTGACGGTCTCGACCTTGGCGTTGGGAAACACCGACTTGTAGAAGGCGACCGCCTCGGGAACGTTGTTGTCGAACCAGAGAAATGGCGTGATCGAGGGCATGTCGGATGTTCCTGACAGATCGAGGATGGATGAGCCGGCGTTTCCGGGCTTAGCTTGCCGCCGGCGTGATCCAGCCCATCGATGCGCCGCCCGGCAGTATCAGGACCGCCAGTCGTCCGACATTCGGAATCTCGAAAATCGGCTTCACCAGTTTCGCGCCGGCCGCGATCGCCTTCTCCACCCGTGCATCGACATCGTCGACCGCGAGGTATGGCATCCAGTTATCGGGCATCGAAGCAAACTCCGGCCCGGACACCTCGTAAATGCCGGCGACCCGCGCGTCATTCATTGTTGCAACCCAATAGGTGCCGCCTCCGGGCAACGGGTTTCCCTCATAGCCCCAGCCGATCTGCTCCTGATAAAAGCGCTTCACGCGCTCGGCATCTCGGGTAACCAGTTCGTTCCAGTTGAAGTGACCGTGCGGCGTCATGGTCTTGCTCCCGGGGTGTGTTGAAACGCGAACTCACAGTTTGACGAAAGTTTCGAAGCCGCCATAGATCATGCGCTTGGCATCGAACGGCATCGTCTTCGGGTCCATGCCCGCGATGCGCGGGTCCTTCATCACCTTGGCGTTGACCTTATCGCGGTGCTTGCGCGACTTGTAGGTGATCCATGAGAAGATCACGGTCTCGTTAGGCTTCAGCTTCACGCTGCGCGGAAACGAGGTCCATTTGCCGACCTTGACATCCTCCGCGACGCATTCGCGATAGTCCAGCGCGCCGTATTCGCGCCATACCTTGGCGGCTTTGCGTGCAAGTGTGCGGTAAGCCATGAGGTTCTTCTTCGGCACCGGAACGATGAAGCCGTCGACATACTGCATGAGAATTCCTTTCGTTTAATGTCAGGAGTGACAGCAGGAGCCGGATTTGGCGGCGTCGGCATATTCGTCGTGGCGCTTGACCCAGTCGGTCAGATTGCCGTTGAGAGTTTCGTCACGTCCCTTCGGCGTCATGTCGAGCAGCGCATAGGTACCAAGCAACGCTTCTCCGCCTCGCGCAAAGGCGGAATAAGTGTGAAACACCTCTCCCGCCTCGTCCTTCGCGAATACGCTGTAGCCGGGCAGTTCCTCGAT
The DNA here is from genome assembly GCA_017305535.1 of Hyphomicrobiales bacterium. Classification (GTDB taxonomy): domain Bacteria; phylum Pseudomonadota; class Alphaproteobacteria; order Rhizobiales; family Xanthobacteraceae; genus 62-47. Next base: position 288,634 of record JAFKKN010000005.1, read on the forward strand.
GCCGGGATCGATCATCTGGTAGTTGTATTCGGCGTTGTGGGCGGCGAGTTGTTCCGGCGTGAAGGAGACATGAAAGTCGTAGTTGAAATCGTTGCCAAACGATGACACCCAATCAAAGTGCCAACCCATCCGCTGTTTATAGGCATCGATCTCCAAAATCGGTGCGCGCGACACCGCGACATAGGCGACATCGCGTTGCGCCAGATGCACCAGCGCGCCTTCGACATGATCGGCGCCGAACGAGCAGCCGACGCAGCCTTGCGTCCAGCCCGGCGCAAGCATGAAGTGATTGACGATCAACTGGCTCTTGTTGCCGAACAGATCGACGAGCGATTTCGGGCCGGTCGGTGAATCGAAAACGTAGGTCTTCTCGATCTTCATCCACGGCAGCGCGCGGCGTTCCGCGTTGATCGCGTCGCGCAGGTGCGTCAGTTCCTTCTCCCGCGCCAGGTGCGTCTTGCGCGCGACGAGCCATTCGTTCCGGGAAACGACATTGTGCTGTTGCATGACGAACTCCACAAATCCGGTGGGCACTTAAGCGGCTTGCGTCCGCTGTTTCGGAAATGGTTCGCGCCAGGCCGGAAGCTCGTTGAGCCGTGCGTGCCAGCGCATGATCTCGGGAAATTCCTCGACGGGAATTTTCGCCCTGGCGGCATAGGGCAGCGTGATCGCGGTGGCGAAATCGGCAATCGTCAGCGTATCGCCGAGCAGATACTTGCGGCCGCGCAGGTGATCGTTGAGCACCGCGCCGAAGCGTCGCACGAAGCCGGTGGCTTCCTTTACCGCCGCGTCATCGGGAGCGCCGATGCCGAGCGCGGGTTTGATGATGTAATTGAAGTACAGCGTCCCGGTGTGGCGCGAGAAGTGCTCCGAATTCCAGCTTAGCCAGCGCAGCACCTCCTCCTGCTTCGCGCCGTCCGGCCATAAATCCGATTTCGCGGCGCGGGCGAGGTGACACATGATGGCATTGGCTTCCCACAGCCAGACGTCGCCGTCCTCGAGCGCGGGCACCTTGCCGTTGGGGTTGATGGCGAGATATTCCGGCGTCCGGTGCTCGCCCTTGCTCAAATCGATAGGGATGAAGTCGACCGGCAGATTGAGATAGAGGGCGACGGCGCAAACTTTGCGTGGGTTGATGGTTTCCGCATAGAAAATCTTCATGTCGGTCTCCTTCGGTTCGATGTCAGGCGAATATCTTCTCGAGCTTGTCGAGGGTGCCGGTCCAGCCGCGTTCGTGGCCGTCGCGCGCGGCCTCGTCGAAGAATTGTCCGTGATTGAGTGACAGCAGCGTGCCGTCGCCGTCCGGCCGCAACGTCACGGTGACGAGCGATTCCCGCTCCGGCGTGGAGTGCCACGCCCAACTGAATACCAGCCGCTGCGGCGGCGCGACCTCGCGATACGCGCCGCCGACCTCGTGCGTCTCACCATCGCTGGTGGCGAAGCGAATGCGGAAGCGGCCGCCGACGCGGACATCCATGTCGGCCTGAACCGATTCGACGATGGTGTGCGCCGGGCCGAACCAGCGGACTATTTTTTCGGGATCGACCCACGCCGCGAAGACTTTGTCGGGCGTCGCATTGATCCGGCGGTTGAGGGTGAGGCTGGGTTGGGTGAGCACGCGTCGTCCTCCACAAAGGCTGCGAGACGGTCGAGTTGTTCGGTCCAGAACCGCTGATAGCGATTGAGCCACTGCATGGCGTCTTCCATCGGGCCGGCGGTCAGGCGGCAGGTGACGGCGCGGCCGACCTTGCTGCGCGCGATCAGGCCGGCGTCCGACAACACGTCGAGATGCTTCATCACCGCCGGCAGCGACATCGCGAACGGCTTGGCCAATTCGCTCACGGTAACGCCGTCGCGGCTTTGCAGTTGCGCCAGCAGCGCGCGGCGGGTCGGGTCCGCCAGCGCGGCGAAGGTGCGATCGAGCGGGTCGGCTGGATAGTAAACCATATGGTTAAGTATAAGCGCGCAGTGACGGGCGTCAAGGGCGGCAATTGACGCATGGGATATTTGCGAAGCCCGGATCGGGACGTGAACGTGCGGCTCACCGCACCCGCAGCGTCGTCCCCGCGCAGGCGGAGATCCAGACTCCGTGTCGTTGATGAGGTGGGAAGCGCTTGTCGCTCGTGAAGGAGGCTTTGCGTCCTCGCGAGGCCAAGGGTAATGGGTCCCCGCCTGCGCGGGGACGACGAAGGGAAGGTTCTGGCGGCGGCCGCAGCGCCGGGACGACTTACTGCGCGATCGTCGCCTGGATCAGCTTGATGGCGTCCTCGCTGTCCCATTCGGCGGGGCCGGCCATGTTGCCGATCTGGCAGCCCTTGCCGTCGATCAGCACCGACGTCGGCATGCCGAGCGCGAGGCCGATGCTCTTGAGGTCCTGGAACACCTTGGCCTTGGCGTCGCTGAAATTCCCGAGTCGGGTCAGGTTGGCGTCCTTGAGAAAGGTTTTCGGCTTCTCGAGGTCGCGCGTGTCGATATTGACCGCCACCACCTGGAACTTGTCGCCGCCGAGTTTGGCCTCCAGCCGCTCCAGCGCTGGCATCTCCTTGCGACACGGCACGCACCATGTCGCCCACAGGTTGAGCAGCACGGTCTTGCCGCGCCAGTCGGAGAGCTTTTTCGGGTTGCCCTGACCGTCGTCAAAGGTCAGATCGGGCATCTTCATCGGCTTCTGAACAATGGTTAGCGCGGCCACCTCGCCGGTCGCCAACGGCGCGACCTTCTTCGCCACCGTCATCGCGGGCGCGCAATCCGGGTCGCCGCCGGCCTTCTGCTGCATGGCGTTCCACTGGGTGACGATACCGTAGCCGACGATGGCGCCGGCCGCGATCGCGCTGAGCAGCAGCGGCAGGCGGCGGCGGCGGCGGGCGGGGCGGGCAGGCGGATTGTCAGGCATATCGTTTGTCATCCGGGGTGAGATGCGGTTATTCAGGGGCTTATACGGGAAACCGGGCGCAAAGCGGAATCGCTGATCCCGCCGGCGCCGGACAAATCGAGCGGAATAGCATGAGCAACAAGATGTGGGGCGGCAGGTTCGAGGACGGACCCGACGCGATCATGGAGGAAATCAACGTCTCCATCGACGTCGATCGCCACCTTTACGCGCAGGATATCGCCGCATCCAAGGCGCACGCCGCCATGCTTGCCGCGCAGGGCATTATCACCGCGAGTGATGCAAAAAACATCGCCAAAGGTCTAGACACGATTTTGTCAGAGATCGCGGCGGACAAATTCACCTTCAAGCGCGCGCTGGAAGACATTCACATGAATGTCGAGAGCCGCCTGAGCGAATTGATCGGCCCGGCGGCGGGGCGGTTGCATACCGCGCGCTCGCGCAACGACCAGGTCGCGACCGATTTCCGGCTGTTCGTGCGCGATACCATCGACGCCATCGACGCGGCCCTAGCCAGCTTGCAGCAGGCACTTGCCGAGCGTGCGCTCGAACATGCCGACACCGTCATGCCCGGCTTCACGCATTTGCAGACCGCGCAGCCGGTGACGTTTGGTCATCATCTGCTGGCCTATGTCGAGATGACGGCGCGCGATCGCGGTCGCTTCAGTGATGCGCGCAAGCGGCTCAACGAAAGCCCGCTCGGCGCGGCGGCGCTGGCCGGCACGTCATTCCCGATCGATCGCCATGCCACCGCGAAGGCGCTCGGCTTCGATCGCCCGATGGCCAATTCGTTAGATGCCGTATCGGATCGCGATTTCGTGCTGGAGACGCTTGCGGCGTCTTCGATTACATCTGTGCATCTGTCGCGGATTGCGGAAGAGATCGTGATCTGGACCTCGCCGCTGGTCGGCCTGGTGCGGCTGTCCGACAAGTTCACCAGCGGCTCCTCGATCATGCCGCAGAAGCGCAATCCCGACGCCGCCGAACTGGTGCGCGCCAAGACCGGCCGCGTCATCGGTTCGCTCAACGCGCTGCTGATCGTGATGAAGGGTCTTCCGCTCGCCTATCAGAAGGACATGCAGGAAGACAAGGAAGGCGCGATGGAAGGCTTTGCCGCGATCTCGCTGGCGATCCGCGCCATCGCCGGCATGGTGCGCGACCTCGTGCCCGATGAAGCACGTATGAAACTCGCGGCGGGCGAGGGCTATGCCACCGCGACCGATCTTGCCGACTGGCTGGTGCGCACCTTGAAGATGCCGTTCCGCGACGCGCATCACGTCACCGGGCGCATCGTCGGCATGGCCTCGAAGCAGGGCGTGGCGCTGCACGAACTGCCGCTGAAGGAGATGCAGGCGGTCGAGCCGAAGATCACGGCGGCAGTGCTGGACGTGCTGTCGGTGGAAGCCTCGGTGAAAAGCCGCGTCAGCTACGGCGGCACCGCGCCGAAGAACGTTCGCGCACAGGCGAAAGCCTGGCTCAAGCGCTTGGAAAAAGAGCAAAAATCGGGCCGTACCCGATAATTCGGTGAAATTTCCCACTGTCGCGGGGCTCGCCAGCGCCGCTCAATCTTTGTATGGTGACGCCGCATTTTTGGGGAACTCTGCTGTGAGCCGTATCTCTCGCCCGGTCTCGTCCCGATGGGCCGTGATTCTGTTGACCGCTGCGACGCTGGCGCTGGCCGGTTGCGGGCGTAAAGGCCCGCTCGATCTGCCGCCCAGCGCGCCGACGCAGCCAACCGCGTCGCAGGATGCCGCGCCAGGGGAACCCGGTAGCGTGTTCAATCCGACGGCCGAGCAGAGCCGGGAACCGACGGCGGCCAAAGGTCGTAAAAGGTCATTCGTTCTCGATCCGATACTGGACTAAGCGTCCATGCGCCATTTCGACTATCGCGACGGCGTGCTGCACGCCGAGGCCGTGAACCTGTCCGCGATCGCGGACACGGTCGGAACGCCGTTCTACTGCTATTCGACCGCGACGCTTGAACGGCACTACCGCGTCTTCACCGAAGCCTTCGCCGGCACCGACCATCTGGTCTGCTACGCCATGAAGGCCAATTCGAATCAGTCGGTGCTGCGCACGCTGGCGAAGCTCGGGGCGGGCGCCGACGTCGTGTCGGGCGGCGAACTCAAGCGCGCACTGGCGGCTGGCATTCCGGCCGACAAGATTCTGTTTTCCGGCGTCGGTAAGACGGCGGACGAATTGCGGCTCGCGGTGTCGCACGGCATCCGCTGCATCAACATCGAATCCGAGCCCGAGCTGGAATTGCTGTCGCGGATCGCGTCGCAGATGGGCCGCACCGCGCATATCTCGATCCGCGTCAATCCCGACGTCGATTCCGGCACGCACGCGAAAATCTCTACCGGCAAGTCCGAGAACAAGTTCGGCATTCCGATCGCGCGCGCACGCGAGGTCTATGCCAAGGCGGCGAAGCTGCCCGGCATCGCGGTCAGCGGCGTCGACATGCATATCGGCAGCCAGATCACCGATCTCGGCCCGATGGAAGCAGCGTTCCGGTTGCTCGCGGAGTTCGTCACCGTGCTGCGCGGCGACGGCCACACCATCACCCATGTCGATTTCGGCGGTGGGCTTGGCGTGCCGTACTACGAGGATCGCGCCGCGCCGCCGGAGCCGCTGGCCTATGCAGCGATGGTCAAGCGCGTGACGCACAATCTCGGCTGCACGCTGATGTTCGAGCCGGGCCGCATGATCGTCGGTAATGCCGGTATCCTCGTCACGCGCGTGATCTATGTGAAGCGCGGCGATGTCCGCAACTTCGTCATCATCGATGCCGCGATGAACGACCTGATCCGCCCGACGCTGTATGAGGCGTATCACCAGATCATGCCGGTGCGCGCGGCTGCGCCGGGCGCGCCGGTGCTGGTGGCGGATGTGGTCGGCCCGGTCTGCGAGACCGGCGACTATCTTGCGCTGGGACGTACGCTACCGGAGCCGAAGGCTGGCGATCTGCTGGCAATCATGACCGCCGGTGCCTACGGCGCGGTGCAGGCCGGCACCTACAATACTCGCCCGCTGGTACCTGAAGTGCTGGTGAACGGCGATCGCTACGCCGTGGTGCGCCCGCGCATCGATGTCGACGCGCTGATCGCGATGGATACGCCAGCGCCGTGGCTTTGACGTCTTTTTTACAGGCCTGAATATTTCGTCATGGCCGGGCCTGGCCCGGCCATCTACGTGTTTCTTGCTGAAAGGCGACTAAGACGTGGATGGCCGGAATAAATCCGGCCATGACGCGGCATAAGACTAAACAGGCTTGCCACCCACCACCACGCCGGCGCGTTGCTCGATCGGCTGGATCGCGGCGGTGAAATCGGATTCCGCGCCCATCTCGCGGATCACGACTTCCCACAGCTTGCCGACGGCCTCCGCGACGTCGAGCGACAGTCCGAGCGATTTTGCTTCCTCGAGACAGAGCCGCACGTCCTTCACCATCAGTCCGGTGGCGAAGCCGAAATCGAACGTGCGCGGCAGCACCGATTTCGGAAACTTGTCGCGACTCGCGCTGTTGATGCCGGAGCCGGCATTGATGACATCGATCATCACTGCGGGATCGAGCCCGGCCTTGACGCCCATCACCACCGCTTCCGATGTCGCGACGATGGCGGTGGCCGACAGGAAATTGTTGGCGAGTTTCATGGTCTGCGCCGAGCCGGGCTTCTCGCCGATGAAGAACACCTTTCCGATCACGTCGAGCACTGGCTTCAGCATCTCGAAGTCGGCGCGCGGGCCGGACACCATCACCGCCAGCGTGCCCTTCTCGGCCCCGGCGACGCCGCCACTGACCGGGCTGTCGAGCTGCACGATGTTCTGCTTCGCCAGCAGATCGTGAATCCGCACGGCCATCTGCGAGCCGATGGTGGAAAGATCGACGAAGCGCTTCACCCGCTCGCCTGAGCTGACGCCGTTGTCGCCGGTCGCGACGTCCAGCGAGGCTTGCAGCGACGGCAGGCTCGCCAGCACGGTCTCGACGCGGTCGGCGACGTCCCTGGGTGACATCGCCGCTTGCGCGCCGCGTGCGACGAGTTGGTCGACGGCCTCCTTGCGTTGATCGAACACGACGAGCTGATGACCTGCCTCGATCAGGCGGCGGGCCATGGGGAAGCCCATCTTCCCCAGTCCGATGAATCCGATGTCCATTGCCGCGCGCCTCAGGCCTTGTCGAGTTCGGCGAACACTTCGCGCGCGATGCGGAAGCTGTCGACGCCAGCGGGAATGCCGGCATAGCAAGCGACCTGCATCAGCACTTCGCGGATCTCGTCGCGCGTCACGCCGTTGGTGATCGCGCCCTTGATGTGGGCGCGCAATTCGTGCGGCCGGTTGAGTATCGAGATCATGGCGAGATTGAGCATGCTGCGGGTCTTGCGCGGCAGGCCCTCGCGGCCCCAGATCGCGCCCCAGCAATATTCCGTCACCAACTCCTGGAACGGTTTGTTGAAGTCGTCTGAATTCTTCAGCGCGTTGGCGACATAAGTCTCGCCGAGCACCTCCTTGCGGATTTGCAGTCCCTTGTCGTGCGTCGCCTTGTCCATGCTCGTTCCTTGATCCATTCGAGGTTGTTCGGTGGCCTTGTGACGTTAGGGGGTTGCGGCGGACTCGTCACGTCTTCGTGTCATGCAAGTTTGGCGGTGGCGACGTGCGCGGACCGTGCCTCAATGCCGCCGTTGTGCTAGGGTGCTGATGTTTTCTTCGAAATTCGCCGGAGAATTGATTGAGCGCTGCCGCACCTGATCCGTCCGATCCGCTCCGCGATGTCGCGGCGCCCGCGCGGCCGGCCGCCAATTCCGTGCTGGAGCAGGCGGTGCGGCGCGCGACCTGGGCGCTGGCGTGGGAACGTGGCTGGCCCCACGCGGCCCGCATCCTCAGCGTCGTCGGTCTGTTCCTGGCGGCGTCCTGGGCCGGCCTGTGGCTGGCGCTACCGTTTGTCGCACGCATCGTCGGGCTTGGGCTGTTCGCGCTGCTGGGCGTCGCGGCGCTGGTGCCGCTAATCCGGTTCCGATGGCCGCGCCGCGACGAGGCGCTTCGCCGGCTCGATGACGGTAGCGGCGTCCGTCATCGCCCGGTGACGGCGCTGGCCGACACGGTGTCGTCGCGGGACCCGGTGGCGCTGGCGCTGTGGCAGGCGCAGCGGCAACGCACGCTGGCCTCGCTGAAGCGGATTCGCGCCGGCCTGCCGTCGCCGCGATTGGCACTCCACGATCCATGGGCGTTGCGCGCATTGGTGGTGCTCTTGATGCTTGCCACCTACGTCGCCGCTGGCGGCGACCGTACGGCGCGGCTCGCGGCGGCGTTCGACTGGAACGGCATGCTGGCGCCGGCCAATGTCCGGGTCGATGCCTGGGTGACGCCGCCGCTCTACACCGGCAAGCCGCCGATCATTCTGTCCGCCGCCAACAAGGATGCCGCCAGCGGCGACGGCGCACCGATGTCGGTGCCGACCGGCAGCACCCTGATCGTCCGTTCCAGCGGCGGCAGTCTCGATGTCGCCGTCGGCGGCGGTGTCACCGAGGCGCCTCCGGCCGCCGACGCGCCGCAAGGCACCAGCGAGCGCCACTTCACCATCGCCGGCGACGGCACCGCGCAGGTCCGCGCGCCTTCCGGGCAACCGCGTTGGGCTTTTACGGCGGTGCCCGACCGGCCGCCGACCATCGCGCTCGCCAAGGACCCGGAGCGGCAGGCGCGCGGCTCGCTGCAACTGACCTATCAGGTCGACGACGATTACGGCGTTACCGAAGCCCATGCCCGTTTCGCCGTGCGCACGGACAATCCGCCGGCGGGCGGCGAAGCCACAACGGCGCGGCCGCTGTTCGATCCACCGCAACTGGCGCTGGCGTTGCCCAACGCGCGGACCCGGAAGGGCGTTGGCCAGACTGTCAAGGATTTCAGCGAAGATCCATATGCCGGCGCCGAAATGTCCATGACGCTGACAGCACGCGACGAAGCCGGCAATGAAGGGCACAGCGAAGCCTATGCAATGCGGCTGCCGGAGCGGGTGTTCACCAAGCCTTTGGCGCGCGCGCTGATCGAACAGCGGCGCAATCTCGCACTCGATGCCAATCAGGCTCCGCTGGTGGACGTCGCGCTGAAGGCGCTGTTGATCGCGCCGGAAGCCTTCACGCCGGATGCCGGACAATATCTCGGTCTGCGCTCGGTGGCGCGGCAGGCCGAACGCGCGCGCACTGACGATGCGTTGCGCGAGGTGGTGGCGAGTCTTTGGGCGCTCGCGGTGTCGATCGAGGACAGCGACATCACCGACGTCGACAAGGCGCTGCGCGCGGCGCAGGACGCCTTGAAGCAGGCGCTGGAACGCGGCGCCAGCGACGAGGAAATCAAGAAGCTCACGGAAAATCTGCGCGCGGCGCTCGACAAGTTCCTGCAACAGTTGGCCGAGCGGCTGCGCAATAATCCGCAGCAACTGGCGCGTCCGCTCGATCCCAACACCCGCACCATGCGGCAGCAGGATCTCGACAGCATGATCGAGCGTATGGAGCGGCTGTCGCGCTCCGGCGACAAGGACGCCGCCAAGCAATTGCTCGATCAACTGGCGCAGATGCTCGAGAACCTGCAGATGGCGCGGCCGGGGCAGGGCGGCGACGGCGACATGCAGCAGTCGCTCAACGAGCTTGGCGACATGATCCGCAAGCAGCAGCAGTTACGTGACAAGACCTTCAAGGAAGGACAGGACTCGCGGCGTGACCGGCAGCGCGGCCAGCAGGGCAATCGCGACACCATGAACGGCCTGCAACAGGATCAGCAGGCGCTGCGCGAGCGGCTGCGCAAATTGCAGGAACAGCTGGCGCAGCAGGGTATGCAGCCGGGCCAACAGGGACAGCAAGGGCAGGGCCAGCAAGGCGAGCCCGGCGACGGCGAGAACGGTCTCGGCTCCGCCGATTCCGCGATGGGCGATGCTGACGGCCAGCTCGGTGATGGTAATGCCGACGGCGCGGTGGATTCGCAGGGCCGCGCGCTCGATGCCTTGCGCAAAGGCGCGCAGGATCTGGCGCAGGCCATGCAACAGGGCGGCGAGGGACAGGAAAACGGTCCCGGCGATCGCGTCGGCCGGCAGCAGAGCGGCGGCAATCGCACCGATCCGTTGGGGCGCCCGTTGCGCGGGCGTGAACTCGGCGACGACCTGACAGTGAAGGTGCCTGGTGAGATCGACGTGCAGCGCGTCCGCCGCATTCTCGAGGAATTGCGCCGCCGCCTCGCCGATCCATCGCGGCCGCAGATCGAACTCGATTACATCGAGCGGCTGCTCAAGGATTATTGAGAGATCGCCAGTTTCCTCGGCGTCGTCCCTGCGTAGGCAGAGACTCGGCTTGAGAATCTACGTCTTAACGAAAGCACCCGATCCGTCATGCTCGGCCATAGCCGTTCGAAGAACGGCGTCGCTTCCGCTCGCCTACGTGCCGGGCATCCACGTTTTGAAATCTCTCAAGGTTAAAGACGTGGATGGCCGGGACGAGCCCGGCCATGACGAGTTGTTGGTTCTGCCTGAACGAAACTTGCTCTAAGCCGCGCCCTTGCGCGACGCCAGCGCGTCATTGACCGCCGCGCGGATGTCGCTGACCGAGAACGGCTTGGTGACGACGTCGTGCACAATAGCGCTGAGGTTTGAAGCGCGTTCGCGCTGGTCGGCGAAGCCGGTCATCAGCAGCACGGTGAGATCGGGAAAATCGCGCGCGACCGTCAGCGCCAGCGCGATGCCGTCCATCACCGGCATCTTGATATCGGTCAGCAGCAGATCGAACGCGCCTTCCTCACGCGTGAGAATGTCCAGCGCCTCGGCGCCGTCCTCGGCGGTGACGGTCTGGTGGCCGTCCATGGCGATGGCGCGCGCGACGAGGGAGCGCATCGAGTCTTCATCGTCGGCGATCAGGACGCGCGGCATGGCGGATACTCTTGATTCAGTCTGCATTGTTCAGTCTGCGTTGCTACACCCCGCCCGCGGCGAGGTCGTGTCGATTGAAGAAACGCACATCGATGTGACGTCCCTCGGGCGGTGGTGTCGCGAGCCGCGAGCGGAACCAGGCCTTTTCGCCCGGTTTCAGCGAGGTCTGCTCCAGTACAGCGTTCCAGGCGTAAATTTCGGTTCCCTTCGCATCGCGGACAGCGAAGCGCAAGCGTGGCAGTTCGACGGTTTTCCGCGCGACGTCAACGATATTGCCCTCGATCACCAGCACCGGTTTGCCGTCGACCGTTTCGGTGCTGACCTTGACGTCCTTGATGGCAAGTCCGCGCAGATTCACCTCGAGGCCGATCAGCCGATAGAACAGCGCGGTCTGCGGCAGCAGACGGACGATCTCGGCGCGCCACATCAAAATCCCGGCGGCAAGCGCCGCCATCGCGACGCAGGCGATCGGAAGCGTGAGGACCGGTCTGCGAGAGCGGCGCCGCCGATCGCCGCCCCCACCGCGCCAGAACCTGAACCAGGGTTTGTGTGGCGGTGGCCCCGAGGCGAACCGGCTGTTGCCGAGCGTCGGCGTGTCATCCGAAAGGCCATCCTGGTGATTATTCGGCAGGTCGGCGGCGATCGAGGGGCTGTCGATGATCGGCGTCTCGATCGGCGGCCGTGTTTCCGACGCCGCCGGCTCGTTCCATTCCACCGTCTCGTGATCGCTCGGATCATGGGTCGCGCCAGCCGACGCCAGCGCCGGCATCGCCGGATCGGCGGACGTGGATTGCTCGGGGCGCGCCAGCCACATCTGCTTGCAGCGCGCGCACCGCACCATGCGTCCGGCGGGGCCGAGCTTGGCGGGATCGATGGCAAAGAAGGTCGTGCAGTGGGGGCAAACGATGTTCATGAGCGAATCGCCGCTTGGATAAGTCTCCGGCAGCCTAGCCGCCGTCCGTTAACGAACCGGAAACCATAATTGACGCACAACCGTTAAGAAGTTTACGCCGGATCGCGGCCTCGGACTGATGCACCCGCGCGGGAGCCGCTCCGTTGCACCGGTCCGGTCTTGTGTCACCTCGAACGGAGCTGCATGTGGTCCGGTTCGAAAATGTCGGATTGCGCTACGGGCTGGGCCCGGAGATTCTGCGCGACCTCAATTTTCAGATTCCCGCGCACTCGTTCCAGTTTCTCACTGGCCCGTCCGGCGCCGGCAAGACGTCGCTGCTGCGATTGCTGTTTCTGTCGCTGCGGCCGACCCGAGGGCTGGTGAATCTGTTCGGTCAGGACGTGTCGCTCCTCGGCAAGAACGAGGTCGCCGATCTACGCAAGCGCATCGGCATCGTATTGCAGGATTTTCGCCTGCTCGATCACATGACGACTTACGAGAACGTGGCGCTGCCGTTCCGGGTCATGGGGCGGGCCGAATCCACCTATCGCCGCGAGGTGATCGATCTGTTGAAATGGGTCGGTCTCGGCGAACGGATGGATGCGCTGCCGCCGATCCTCTCGGGCGGCGAAAAGCAGCGCGCCGCGATTGCGCGCGCGGTCATCGCGCGGCCCAACCTGTTGCTGGCCGACGAGCCGACCGGCAACGTCGATCCGACGCTGGGCCGCCGCTTGCTGCGTCTGTTCATCGAATTGAACAAGTCCGGCACCGCCGTCATCATCGCCACGCACGATATCGCATTGATGGATCAGTACGAGGCGCGGCGGCTGGTGCTGCACCAGGGGCGGCTGCATATCTATGAGTAAGCGTGACGAGGATCAGCGCGATGCCTTGATGGATCTCGGCCACGAGCGGCCGCAGGTGTCGACGAAGGCGCGCAACGTGTCTCCGATTGTGCCGCGTGGCTCGATCGTCGGCCGCGCGCTGGTGGTCGTGGTGTCCATCATGACGTTTCTCGCCTGCATCAGCACTGGCGCGGTGCTCCTGGTGCGCGCCTCCGCCGCCGAGTGGCAATCCGACGTCGCCAGTGAACTGACCGTGCAGGTTCGTCCCGTGAACGGACGCGATCTGGATCGCGATGTCGCCGCTGCCGCGGAGGCACTCAAGGCGCAGCCGGGGATCGTCGATGTGCGAATTTTCACGCGCGAGGAATCCAACAAGCTGCTGGAGCCATGGCTTGGCAGCGGCCTGTCGCTGGACGAACTGCCGATACCGCGCATCATTGTCGGCCGGGTGACGCCCGGCGCGGCGCGGGATCTCGCGGGACTTGACGGAAAATTGAAGCAGGTGGCGCCGTCCTCCAGTGTTGACGATCACCGTGCCTGGATCGAACGGATGCGCACCATGAGCGGCGTAACGGTGCTGGCTGGAATCGGCATTCTGGCGCTGGTGATCATCGCCACCATCATCTCGGTCTCGTTCGCGACGCGGGGTGCGATGGCGGCAAATCGTCCCATTGTCGAGGTGTTGCATTTCGTCGGCGCCAGCGACCGCTACATCGCCAACCGCTTCCTGTATCATTTCCTGCGCCTCGGGCTCGAGGGCGGCATCATCGGCGGTGTCGCGGCGATGCTGTTGTTCGGCTTTTCGGAATCGATCGCGGGGTGGTTCGCCGGCACGCCCACAGGGGACCAGTTCGTGGCGCTGCTCGGGACCTTTGCGCTGCAACCGTCCGGCTATCTGGTGCTGGCGGCTCAAGCGATTTTGATTGCGGCTGTCACTGCCTGGGCATCACGCCGCACTTTGTTCGCAACGCTGGACGATATCGGTTGATGCGCGGATCGGATCGCGTGTGCATTTGGCGACGGAGCGGGGTCCCCTTTGCGGAAATCCGCGCTAAACTTGTCACGACCCCGATCGGAATGGAGTAGGTTCGGTCAGCATAGTCATGGATCAGCGTGTCGATCACAATCCGCCGGATACCGCGGCCGCCCCGGCGCGCCCGCGCGGCCTTGTGCGTGCGTTGATCGTCGCCGGACTTGCGATTGCGTTCTTCGGCGCGGCGCTCGGCTTCGTCGGCTTTCTCTCGCAACTGCGTGTTGCCGAATTGAAGCCGTCGAGCAACGCCGATGGCATCGTGGTTCTCACCGGCGGTTCCTCCCGCGTCTCCGATGCGGTCGAATTGCTCGCCAAGGGTTATGGCAAGCGGCTGTTGATTTCCGGCGTGCATCCGACCAACGGCGTCAGCGACATTTCGCGTTCGGTGCCGGACAGTCAGGCCTTGCTCGATTGCTGCGCCGACCTCGATCGCTCGGCGGTGAATACCCGCAGCAACGCGGCCGAAACCCGCCGCTGGGTGCACGAGCGCGGCTTTCGTTCGCTGATCGTGGTGACCTCGAACTATCATATGCCGCGCGCCATCGTCGAAATGTCCCACGCCATGCCGGACATCGATCTGATTCCCTTCGCGGTGGTCAGCGACAAATGGCGCGACGAACCGTGGTGGACCAATGGCGCCGCGATGCGGCTGTTGCTCTCCGAATACGTCAAATATGTCGCGGCCGAAGTTCGCGTTCGCCTGGCTGATATCGGGCTCGATCTGATGCCGGAAACGAGCGACCGGCGCGCGGCGCCGCTGTCGCGCAAGACGGCAAAAGCTTCGGCAAGTTGACAGGGTTGGTGATGACCACGATTTTTCTGCGCTCACTGCTCTACAACGTGCTGTTTTATGCCTGGTTGGTGGCGCTGATCCTGATCGCGTTGCCGACGTTTCTGCTGCCACGCGCCGCGTTGCTGGCAGTGGTCCGGTTCTGGGCACGCAGCAGCATCTGGCTATTGCGCATGGTTTGCGGCACCAGCGTCGAATATCGCGGCGTGGAGAAAATTCCGACCGGCCCCCTGATCGTCGCATCCAAACATCAGTCGATGTGGGAGACGTTCGCGCTGACGCAGTTCTTCGATCAGCCGCTCTATATTCTCAAACGCGAGCTGTTGTGGATACCATTTTTCGGCTGGTACCTGCGCAAGGCCGGGATGATCGGTATTGATCGGGCGTCGGGCGGCAAGTCGCTGCTCGAAATGGTGCGTCGGGCGCGCGACGCGGTGAAGGGCGGACGCCAACTCATTATCTTCCCGGAAGGCACACGCACCGCTGTCGATGCGCCGCCGCAATACAAGAACGGGGTCGGCCTGATCTATGCCGGGTGCAACGCGCCGTGCATTCCCGTTGCGCTCAATTCCGGCCTGTTCTGGCCGCGCCGTAATTTCATGCGTTATCCGGGAACGCTGGTGGTCGAATTTCTCGATCCGCTGCCGGCCGGTCTGCCGCGCGACGAATTCAACGCGCGCGTCAGCGGCGTGATCGAGCAGGCGAGCCGCCGCTTGATCGATGCCGCGCGTGCCGAGCAGGCGCAACTGTTCGGCGGTGTGCCGGTCGCGCCGCGGCGCCGCGCCTAGGACATCCTGGCCATGGAGGGCGCATGACGGAATCCGTAAAGGGAAGGCTGACATCGCTGGCGCCGCAGTTTCTCGTCGACGATCTCGATCGTGCGATTGATTTCTATCGCGACGTACTCGGGTTTGCGTTCGATGAACCATGGGGTGGCTTCTATGCCATCGGCCGCCGCGACGGTTTCGACTTGCATTTGAAGGAAGCATCAAAGACGCAGGCCGATCGCGATCATCGCTATCGCGGCGAACATCTGGACGCCTATTGCGGTGTCGATAGCATCGATGCTTTCTACCAGGACTGCCTCGCGAAGGGGGCAGATATTATCAAGCCGCTCGCATCAACGGCGTGGGGCACGAAGGATTTTTACCTGCGCGATCCTGAGGGCTATATTCTCGGTTTCGGCGGCGCGTCGGAATAGTCGGGGTGCCTCGCGCGACGTCACTGCGTTGCTTCTTGTGAAGCAATGGCGTCGTTGCTGAGCAATGCAGCAAGCCTGTGCAGCGGCGCATCGCGAAACCCCTGCGCCTCGATCGCGGCGACGGTGGACAGCACATAATCACGGTTGTTGCCGGAGCGGCCATGGCCCTGACGCACGTAACGTAGCTGATCCTGCAAGCCGAGACGGCCGGCATATTGCACGTGGCCGCGATTGACGACGTAAGTGAGTGCGGTGACCTGGCGGCGGGGATCGTCCTTCAGCCACACCGACCGTGTTACTTCGTGATAGACGTTGGTGGTCTGCTCGCGGGCGCGCAGGTAGGCGATGGTGTCGTTACGGCGTGCGGCGGCGACCCGGAACGCGATGCCGCGGCAGGCACCGCCGCGATCGAGCCCGAGCACGAGGCCGGGACGCTCCGGCGTGCCGCGATGGTCGAACGAATAAACGCACAGCGCGCGGTGCGCGCCAATCAAGCGGGCCTGCACCTGTTCTTCGAACGCGAAGCCCGGCCGCCACATCAGCGAGCCGTAGCCGAACACCCAGAGATCGCCGCCCGGCGGCTCGGTTGAAACTGGATTCGTCATTTCAGCGCGGATGGAAGCATCACGGGCAGGTGCGCGTCGTTATCCGTCGAAACCCACGAATACCGCGGCTTCCTCGACGGACTTTCGTTCGGACACCACCGCGTTGGCCGGGAAGGTTTCATCCGGCCACCCCAATGCGATGCTTTTCATGATGACCTGATCCTCGGCGATCCCGGCATGTTCGCGCACCACCGGCGACTGCATGATGCCCTGGCTGTTGATCACGGCTCCCAGGCCGCGCGACCACGCCGCATTGACCAGGGCGGTCGCCACGGCGCCGCAATCGAACGGCGTGTCGTCGCTACCATCCAGCACGCGATCGTAAGTCACGATGATGCAGACAGGCGCGTCGAACTGGCGGAAGCCGCGCAGCACCCAGTCATGCCGCATATCCTTGTCGTCGCGCGCGATTCCCATCGCGGAGAACAATTGCTTGGCGACGCCGACCTGCCGGTCGCGGTGCTGGCCTGTAAAAGCCTGACCGGTACGGAATTCGCGCGACTGCGGAATGCCGGCCACCATCCGCTCGGTATTTCCGGCACGGATGCGATTGAGCGGTTCGCCGGTGATGACGTAGAAATTCCACGGCTGGGTGTTCATCGACGACGGCGCGCGCATCGCCAGGGCGATGACTTCCTCGATCAGCGCCCGAGGAACCGGGTCGGGTTTATACCCGCGAATGCTGCGGCGGCCGAGGATGACGTCATCGAACTGCATGGGTCTGAAATTCCTTGAAGAGGTATCCGAAGTTGGCTGGATATTTGCGGTTCGTCGGCCCTCGTGCAAGACGGAGGCATTGATAAACAGTCGGATTGTCCAAAATTGCCTGATTCGTTTCATTAAGGTCGCCGATGCCCGATTCGATCAAACTTCCGCGACAGCGGCCGCTGTGGCCGGTGTTCGTGATGCCCGCCCTTGTCCTGATCGCCGCGATCGGCTGGAGCGCGTTCTGGTTCTATGCCGCCTCGCAGGTCGACCATGAGGTCGACGTCTGGCGGGCGCGCGAAGCCAAGGCCGGCAGGGTCTACGATTGCGCCAAGCGTTCGGTGGCCGGCTTCCCGTTCCGCCTCGAGGTGACCTGCGAGGATGCCAGCGTTACTTTGGTGTCGCAGATTGCCCACGGGGCGACAGATGCGCCGGTCACGGCGCGGCTCGGTAAGATTCTCGTTATCGGCCAGGTCTATACGCCGGGTCTGCTGATCGCGGAGTTCACGGCGCCTGCGACGCTGGCGCCGCGCGGCGAGCCGCCGGCGATGCAGGTCAACTGGAAAACCGCGCGCAGCAGCATCGCGGGCCTGCCGGGCATTCCCCAGCGGGTGGCGCTGGTGTTCGATCAGCCTGCGATCGATCGGGTCAACAGCGGTGTCGCGGTGCCGCTGGCGGGCGCGACGCATGCTGAATTGCACACCCAATTCGCCGCGAACAGCACGCCGGACCGTCCGGTCATCGACGTCGCGGTGGATCTGACGCAGGCCAGCGTGCAGGACATTCATCCGGCATTGGCGCAGCCGTTCGATGCTCTGATCGGCGCGCGGTTGACCGGCTTGAAGGACTTTGCGCCAAAGCCGTGGCCGGTGCGCTTCCGCGAAATCCAGGCGGCGGGCGGCAAGATCATGATCGAGCGCGCCCGCATCCAGCAAGGCAACATGATTGCGGTCGCCAATGGTTCGCTCGGCCTTACGGCGGGCGGCAATCTCGATGGCGAATTGCAGATGACGGTGGCCGGCTTCGAGCAGGTCATTCCGCTGCTCGGCATCGAGAAGGTGCTGGAGGAGGGCGTGCCGCAGACCACGCTGGACCGCGTCGCGCCGGGGGTGAAGGCGCAGGACGTCAACAATCTGCTCGGCTCGCTCGACAGGATGATTCCCGGCCTCGGCAAGGTGGTGCGCCAGAACGCCAGCGCGGGCCTCGCGGCGGTGGTCAATTCGCTCGGCAATCCGGCGGAGCTGGAAGGCAAGCCGGCACGCGCCTTCCCGCTGCGGTTCGCCGACGGCGCGGTGTTGCTGGGGCCGGTCAAGGTCGGGCAGGTGCCGCCGTTATTTTAGACAACATCCCGTCACTTCGCGTATGACGTAACCAATTTTATTGGACTGGGCCGACCGCCCAAATCACGGAGCTTTCTATGCGTATCGACGCCATTTCCCTCGGGGCCAACCCGCCGCACGAGGTCAACGCCATCATCGAGGTGCCGGTCGGCGGCGAGCCCATCAAGTACGAGATGGACAAGGAGGCCGGGACGCTGGTGGTGGATCGTTTCCTCTATACGGCGATGCGCTATCCCGGAAACTACGGCTTCATTCCGCATACGCTGTCGAGCGACGGCGATCCGTGCGACGTGCTGGTGGCCAACACCCGCGCCATCGTGCCCGGCGCGGTGATCGCGATCCGCCCGGTCGGTGTGCTGATGATGGAAGACGAAGCCGGCGGCGACGAGAAGATCATCGCGGTGCCGACCTCCAAGCTGACGCAGCGCTACGACAAGATCCGCACCTACAGCGATCTGCCGGACATCACCTTGCAGCAGATCCAGCACTTCTTCGAGCACTACAAGGATCTCGAGCCGGGCAAATGGGTCAAGGTGCTGCGCTGGGGCAATGCGGAGGACGCGCAACGCCTGATCCTCGAAGGCATCGAACGGGCCAAGGCCAAGAAGGCCTGACGTCGCAACGAGACCGTAAGCTGGGGGCAATCGATGCGGCGCGTGTTGAAATGGATCGGCGGTCTTCTCGCGGTCGTGGTGGTGGCAGTCGTGGTGCTCGCGGCGATCGTCGTGGTCAACACCTTCCGCCTCGGCTCAAAGCAGCTTCAGGTCGCGGCGATCCCGCGCGCGGCCGTCGACGAGCAGGGCGCGGCGAAGCGGTTGGCTGAAGCGGTCCGCTTCCGGACCATTTCGAACTTCCTCAATCCGGATCAGGATGCCGACGCGCTGCGTGGCTTGCGCGAGCACATCGCCGCGAGCTTCCCGGCGTTTCATGCGGTCGCCAAGCGCGAGATCGTCGGCGGGCACAGCCTGCTCTACACCTGGGAAGGATCGGACCCGGCGGCGAAGCCGATCGCGCTGCTGGCGCATCAGGATGTGGTGCCGGTTGCGCCCGGCACCGAGAAGGACTGGCAACAGCCGCCGTTCGATGGCGTCATTGCCGACGGCTTCATCTGGGGCCGCGGTTCGTGGGATGACAAGGGCAACCTGTATTCCATGCTGGAAGCCGCCGAGCAGATGGCGAAGGCCGGCTTCCGTCCGAAGCGGACGATCTATTTCGCATTCGGCCATGACGAGGAGGTCTCGGGCATACGCGGCGCCAAGGCGATCGCGGCGCTGCTCGAATCGCGTGGCGTCAAGCTCGACTTCGTGCTCGATGAGGGCCTGCTGATTACCGACGGCATCATGAAGGGCCTCGATCAGCCTGCCGCGCTGATCGGTGTCGCCGAGAAGGGCTACGCCACGCTGGTGCTGACGGCGCGCGCCACGCCGGGCCACTCCTCGATGCCGCCGCGCGAAACCGCCATCGGCATGATGGCTGCCGCACTGGCGCGGCTCGAGGATCACAGCCTGCCGGCGCGGGTGCGTGGCGCGGTCGGCGAGATGTTCGATACGCTGGCGCCGGAGATGCACGGCTTCAACCGCGTGGTGCTGTCGAACCTCTGGCTGTTCAAGCCGCTTCTGGTGCGCGAGTTCGACAAGTCCGGCCCGACGCGGGCGATGGTGCGCACCACCACGGCGCTGACCATCTTCAATGCCGGCGACAAGGACAACGTGCTGCCCGGCAACGCCGAGGCGACGGTGAACTTCCGGCTGTTGCCGGGCGATACGCAGGACAGTGTCACCGCGCACGTCCGCGATACAGTGAAGAACGACAAGATCGCGATCGCTCCGTTCCCCGGCAACACCAATCCGCCGCCGGTGACCGGCACGGCCAGCGCCGGCTATCGCGTGCTCAACCAGACCATCCGCGAGATTTTCCCGGATGTCGTCGTGTCGCCGGGGCTGATGATCGCCGCGACGGATTCGCGGCATTATGCCGGGCTCACCGATAACATCTTCCGCTTCTCACCGGTGCGCGCGACCTCGGAAGACCTCAAGCGTTTCCACGGCACCAACGAGCGGCTCAGCATCGCCAACTACGCCGACATGATCCGCTTCTATCTGCGGTTCATTCAGTCGAGTGCGGGGTAAACCTCTTCCTTCGTCATTGCAGGGTTCGACCCGCCTGCGGGGCCGGAGCCCCTCCGGCGCGGCGAAGGCCCGGCAATCCATCCTTTCAAGAAGATGGATGCCCGGATCAAGTCCGGGCATGACGTCTGTTGGTTTTACACCGCCGGCGGCGGCAGGCCGCGAATCGCGCAGGCGGCGCGCAGCGTGTTAACCAGAAGGCAGGCGACGGTCATCTGGCCGACGCCGCCCGGAACCGGCGTGATGGCACCGGCGATTGCGAGGGCTTCGGTAAAGGCGACGTCGCCGACCAGCCGGGTCTTGCCGTCGTCGCTCGGCAGGCGGGTGATGCCGACGTCGATCACGGTGGCGCCGGGTTTGATCCAGTCGCCGCGCACCATTTCCGGCTTGCCGACGGCGGCGTAGACCAGATCGGCGCGGCGGCAGAGGTCCGGCAGGTCGCGCGAGCGCGAATGGGCGATGGTCACGGTGGCGTTTTCGTTGAGCAGCAATTGCACCAGCGGACGGCCGACCAGATTGGAGCGGCCGATCACCAGCGCGTCCATGCCCTCCAGCGACTCGTGAACGCTCTTGGTCAGGATGATGCAGCCGAGCGGTGTGCAGGGCGACAGCGCCGGCAGACCGCCAGCCAGCCGTCCGGCGTTGTTGGGATGCAGGCCGTCGACGTCCTTGGCCGGATCGATGGCGGCGATCACCGCCTCGGTGTCGAGCCCCTTCGGCAGCGGCAGTTGCACCAGGATGCCGTGTACCGCCGGATCGCGGTTGAGGCGGCCGATCAGGCCGATCAGCTTGTCCTGCGTCACATCGGCAGGCAGCACGTGCTCGAACGAGGCCATGCCGGCGGCCTGGGTCTGCTTGTGTTTGCTGCGGACATAAACTTCGCTTGCGGGGTCGTTGCCGACCAGCACCACCGCGAGGCCCGGCGTCAGGTCATGATCGTGCTGGACCCGCGCTACTTCGTCGGCGACCCGCGCCCGAAGCTCGGCGGCAATGAGTTTTCCATCGATGATGCGCGCGGTCATGTCGTCCTCTGTCAATCAGATGTCATCAGCGGCTTTGGTTGCCACCAGAGCCTTCAGCGTCTCGCCGAGCCGGCGCGGATCGCCGTCGACCGCGACCTGCTTTAGTCGCGAAGTCGCGCCAGCCAGCAGACGAACGTTGCGCTTTGGCACCCCGAGAGCCTTGGCGAGCAGTTCCATCACGGCGCGGTTGGCTTCGCCGCCTTCGGCGATAGCCCGGACCCGGACTTTGACGACGCTCTTGCCGTTGGCCAGCGTTTCAACGCCGTCGATGTCGTCCCGCCCGCCACGGGGCGTCACCCGCAATGCGACACTGATGCCTTCCGTGGAATAGCGCCAAGGCTCCATTAGACCGGATCCATCAGCGGCCCGATAAGGCTCAGAACACGGCGGGATAGATGTAGTAGGTGATCACCCGTTGAATGAACATGATGATCAGGATCAGGATGATCGGCGAAATGTCGAGGCCGCCGAGATTGGGCATGAAATTGCGGATCGGCCGCAGCAGTGGCTCGGTGATCCGGTACAGGAACTCGGCGACCGAAGCTACGAACTGGTTGCGGGTGTTGACCACATTGAACGCGATCAGCCACGACAAAATGGCGGAGGCGATGAGCAGCCAGACGTAGAGATCGAGGATGATGAGAACGATATCGAGAATGGCGCGCATGGCGGGATAGGCTCGCGGGGTTGGTCGCGGGTTTCGAAAGGTTCGGTGGGGCGGAAACTATCGATTCAACCCCCGCTAAACAAGGGAAGTTCCGGCCCTTTTTGCGGCGGACACCCGGATGCGCGGCGTCCTTGACTTGGGGTCGGGCGGGATTTAAATGACGCCCACTTGCCGTTGGTGCAGTTCCAGTCGCCACGCTGCAATGGGGCCATAGCTCAGCTGGGAGAGCGCGTCGTTCGCAATGACGAGGTCGGGAGTTCGATCCTCCCTGGCTCCACCAGCCTTCGCTGGCTTCGCCAGCTACGGCTCGGCGAGCCACACTCCAACCTATCGAAGGCGAAGCCAGTGAAGGCTGCCGCGGCGTAGCCCGAAGGGCGAAGCCGGGCCGCTTCTGGACAGATCAATCCCCCTCACTTCCCCGTAAATCGCGGCGGGCGCTTTTCCATGAAGCTCGCGACACCCTCGCGAAAATCCGCGCCAGCGAGCGCGACCGCCATTTCGCGGTTGGCGTCGATGGTGGCTTCCGCAAGCGTCTGGAACGGCACGTCGTAAAGCTGCCGCTTGATCACTGCCATGGCCGACGGCGAGACGTTGTCGGCGAGATCGCGGGCGTAGGCATACGTCTGTTCGCGAAGCTGGTCCGGCGCATAGAGCCGGTTGACCAAGCCGATCCGCAGCGCTTCCTCACTCGACACCCGCCGCGCCGACAGTAGCAGATCGAGTGCGTTGGCGTGACCGACGATGTGCGGCAGCATCCAACTGATGCCGTGTTCGGCGATCAGGCCGCGCCGCGCGAAGGCGGTCGTGAACACGGTGTTGTCGGCGGCGAAGCGCACGTCGCAATAGAGCGCGTGCACCAGGCCGATGCCGGCGGTAGCGCCGTTCAGCATGCCGATGATCGGTTTCGCGATCGATGGATAGAAACCGTAGCGCGATTGCCAGTCCGGCCGCCGGTTCATGTCGAACGCCGGAATTTCATTGCCGCGCTTCTTGATGTCGGCGGGATCGAGGCCCTTCAGCGCATCCATGTCGGCGCCGGCGCAGAAACCGCGGCCCGCGCCAGTCAGCACGATGACGCGGACGCTGTCGTCGTTCGCCGCCTGCCCCATCGCTTCGCGCACCTCGCGCTCCATGGTCGGCGTCCATGCATTCATGCGATCCGGCCGATTGAGCGTGACGGTCGCGACGCGATCCTCGACGCCGTAGAGAATGTCCTGATAGCCCATCGTGTCCTCCCGTTATTTGTCAGTCGTGCCGGCTTTCGGCCGCGCCAGATAGGCGACGGTCTCCGGCCGCTCTTTCAGCCAGCCGGTCCAGCGGTTGAAAACCTTGTTCATGCGCTCCGGCGCGACGCCGAGTTGCGCCATCGCCACGCCGCCATTCACCGACTCGCGATATTCCGCGATCAGCCCGTCGCGCACGATGAAGCGGCTCATGCCGTCGATGACGATACGCTGCCCCTTGAATTGCGGAATCGTCGAGGTGAAGCTCGACAGCGACCACGCGTAACCCATGTTGCCGTTGATCACCGGATCGAACATCTCCCAGCGATAGTCGGTGGCATCGCGGTGAAACATGTCTTGCAGCATGTGCGCGATTTCGGCGCGGCCCTGATGCGGACCGTAGATGTAATCGTGGTAGATCGCGTCCTCGGTGAAGTGCGCGGCGAAGCGGGCGCCGTCGCCGGATTCGGCGGAGAGTGCGAAAGCGCGCAGCAATGCGGCGAAATCATCAGTCGTCATGCGGCGAGGCTCCCGGCGTTGTACAACGATCGGGAAACCTATCGGGCTTTGGCGGGAAGTGAAACGGGGTCTGCTGCGCAGTATTCCCGTGTCACGAAAATCACTCGGCGGCTTGCGCCAGAATGAGATCGTCCGCGCGCGCCTGGCCGCAACGCAGCCAATGTTGCAGGAAGGCGGTCAGCCAGCTTCGCTCGGCGATGTCGTGAACCGCGCGGCCGGCGAAATGCGCCGCGCGCGGCTGTGCGCCCGGCAGCGACAAGCGCTCGGCGCCGTGCGTGGTCCAGCGATGCATCATCGCGGTGGTGACATCGGGATGAAATTGCAGTCCGAACGCGGTGTCGTCACGGAACGCCTGAGCGGGAAATTCGTCGCATTCGGCAAGAAGCTCGCTGCCATGGGGCAGGGTGAATCCCTCGCCATGCCACTGATAGACCTGCGCGGGCCACGGTCCGCACAGCGCACGGCCGGCGGCAGTGAGGCGGATCGGATAGTAACCGATCTGCGCCCGGCCATCGGGACGCGGCGCGACGGTGGCGCCGAGTTGCTTGGCCAGCATCTGCGCGCCAAGGCAGATGCCGAGATAAGGCCGCCGCTCCTTCAGTGGCAGCGCGATCCAGTCGATCTCCCGCCGGAGATAGGCGTCCGGATCGTTGGCGCTCATCGGCCCGCCGAACACGATCGCGCCGGCATGATCGTCGAGCGACGACGGCAGCGGATCGCCGAAGCGCGGCTTGCGGATATCGAGGGTGTAACCAAGGGCGCGCAGCGCGTTGCCGACCCGGCCCGGCGTCGACGATTCCTGATGCAGCACCACCAGTACCGGGCGGCGGTCGTCGCCGAAATCCTCCAGCGTCGCGGCAGTCTGACAGTTGGCCGAGCGAATCGACATCGTGCGCTCTTGTTGGGCGCGTCGTGCGCGCGAAATCATGATTCGAGGATTATCCCGGTTGGTAAATTTTTAATAACCGGGAGAGCGGCCGAAACAAGGCAATCGTTGTTTTAACGATTGCGCTGGATCAGCCCCACCATCATCAGCACGAAGCCGCGCGGGACGAAGCGCAGCAGGAACGGGATCGCGCGAATGCCGAGGCCGGGCAACACGACCCGTTTGCCGCGCATCACGCCGCGATAGCCAGCCAGCGCGACATCTTTCGCGCTGACATTGAGCACGGCGGAATCCATGCCGGGCGTGAATCCGGCGCGACTCTGGAATTCCGTTTGTACGGGGCCGGGGCAGAGCGCGGTGACGCGAACGCCGTGACGCCCGAGTTCGTTATGCATCGCGTCGCTGAACGACAGCACATAGGCCTTGGAGGCGTAATAGACCGCCATGCCCGGTCCGGGCAGAAACGCCGCCACCGAGGCGACGTTGAGCAGACCGCCGCGATGGCGGATCAGGCTGTCCGAGAAGCGCAGCGACAGGTCGGTGAGGGCGCGGATATTGACCGCGATCATGTCCAGTTGCTGGGCGCGGTCGAGCGTGCGCGATGGGCCGAACAGGCCGAAACCCGCATTGTTGACCAGAATATCGATTTCGACGCCGGCGGCATCGAGGGCTGTGGCGATGATGTCGCCGGCGTCGGGCTGTGTCAGGTCGCATGGAATGACGAGCGGCCGCGCGCCGCCTGCGGTGGCGATCGCAGCGGCAAGGGCGTTGAGCCGGTCCTCGCGGCGCGCCACCAGCGCAACGTGGTGGCCGTTCGCGGCGAAGATGCGCGCCAGATCAGAGCCGATGCCCGACGACGCGCCGGTGATCAAGGTTACGCAAGTGGCCAAATCATCACGCTCTTAAATGGGCGAACGCGCGAATGCGTCCTGTGAAAGCTCAAGTGAAATGTCGGAGTGAAAAACAGCCAGATAAAATCGTCGACGGGTTCAAAATGAAATTGGATCAGGAGGTCGGGTCGGTCTGCTCCTCAGCAATATCCTGGGCGATGCGATGCTTGAGCTGGATGCGGTCGCGCGATGATACGCCGAGCAGATCGGCCGCACGCCACACGACATTGTCCTCGAATTCGCTGACATTGCCATCGGCATAGACCAGTTCCCACATCATCTCGACAATGCGCTTGCGGCCCTCCTCATCGACCGAGCGCATGATGACGCTGGTGAAATGATAGAGGTCGACAGCCTCGCCCTCCACCAGCGTCGCTTCCGCGATCAGTTGAGTAGCGGTCGCGGCGTCGAGCTGGAAGCGGGCTTGCAGCACGCTGTGCAGCTTCTGTTTCTCGACCTCCGACGGTTCGCCGTCCAGTGACACCACATGGATCAGCAGCGCCGTGGCGGCGAGGCGATAGTCGGTGTCGCTGAAGGGGCGGTTGTCCTGCGTGAGCGGCGAGGCGATCTCGGCGATAAACTGACGTAACTTATCCAGCATCCATGGTTCCGTCGTTGACCTGAAGGTGTTGCGGCGAAAGGCGGCGCTCTATGGCCTGAAAATGCAACGGTGGCAATCCATTTCGAGTTCCGTTTGCCGGCATTACGGTTCCGTAACCTCGCACCGAAGCAACCATGGCGGTTTCAAGCGAAGTCGAATCCGGCTTTGCGTGAAAAAAGACATCAAAACAAGAGGTTATGGCTCGTTTCGATCTTTCGAAACGGAAACGACTCTAGCGACGAACCAACCGGAACGGCGGCGAGCGGTCGGGCTGGGTGGTGACGACGCCCATCGGCATCACCGGCGTGTCGTCGAGCAGTTCGACACGGAACGCGCCGATGATCTTCGCGAGCGCCAGCGTCGCCTCGACGATGGCGAAATGCGCGCCGATGCAGACGCGGGGGCCGACGCCGAATGGCAGATAGGCGAAGCGGTCGGGTGCCGCCGTGCCGGGCGCGAAGCGCTCCGGGACGAAGGCATTGGGATCGTGCCAGAGCTTTTCATGCCGGTGCAGCAGCCATGGCGCGATCAGGATGACGTCGCCCCTGGCGACGTCCAGGCCGTTGCCGAGCGTGTCGGGGCCTGCGGCCGCGCGCGCGATCAGGAATGCCGGCGGATAAAGCCGCATCGTCTCGTCGATCACCGCACGGGTGAATTTCAGACGTTCGATATCCGCGTTGTCGCCGGCCATGCTGCCGCGCACTTCCGCGGCCACTCGATCCTGCGTCGCAGGGTCGAGCGCCAGCATATAGAGCGACCAGAACAGCGCCGTCGCAGTGGTCTCGTGTCCGGCAAGGATCATCGTTGCGACCTGATCGCCGAGCTGTTCGTCGGAGAAGGCCTGCCCGGTTTCCGGGTCGCGCGCCGCCACCATCAGTTCGAACAGGTCGCGCGGCGGGGCGTCCCCGGCCTTGCCGGCGGCGCGGCGCTCGGCGATCAGTGCCTGGATGAAGCGCGTCCAGCGCCTGCGGAAGAACGCGCGTGAAATATCCTGCGGGCTCGGCCAGCCGGTCGGCAGCACCAGATCGAAGAAGTGCGGCCGCGCCAGCCGCGAACCGTATTCGATCACGAAGTCGCGTAAGGTTGCGCCGTGGTGTGCCATGCTGAAGGAAAACATGGTGCGGCCGGCGATCTCCAGCGTCATGCGTTGCATCACCTCGCGCAGATCGACCGGCGCGTCGCGCTGCCGGTCGAGTGCCGCGACGGTCTCGTCGATGGCCGAGACCATGTGCGGCACCAATGTCGTCACCGCGCGCGGGGTGAAGGCCGGGGCGAGCGTGCGGCGCTGGTGCTTCCAGTTGCGGCCTTCCGCCAGCAGCAGACCCTCGCCGAGCATCGGACGCAGCACGCGGATGCCGGCGGGGGTACGGGTGTAATTCTCGTAGTTCTCTACCAGCACATGGCGGATCGTCGCCGGCGTGTTGAGGATGAAGCTGCCGTGACCGAAGAAGCGGCCCCGGATCACATCGTCTTCGTAGGCCCGCTGACCCCAGCTTCCGATGGTACTCTTGCGGATCGCCGCGATGCGTGCGAGCCGCCCCATGTTCTCAGGGGCGCGTGGCGGGAACGGCGGTACCAGTGGTGGATGGCTGACCGGCAGATCGATGACTTCGGCAATGCTCACGGTACGGCCCCGTCGTTCTCGGGTTTGCGCTTCGGACGATGATCTATCCGCATGGCGGTCTGGCGATGTGGTCTGGGCATCCTCGGGGCTCCACGGAGAGCCCGCGAACATAAGTCTATCCGAGCTTGGGTTAACCAGTCAGGCCATCGTCGCGACCACTCCGCACGATATTTTTATCGCGCGTCGCCGGGTGCGTATGGGGCATCGATGATCGCGCCCGCGAAGTGTCCGCGGGCCGAGGCTCGCGCGGCTTGCCTCCCGCCGATATTCGACTCTAGATTTTGGTCGCGCCGATTCATCGCCACCCGTTACGGGGCAACCCAGACACAGGCACCCACGCCCCATGACCGAGCCGCCGAAACGATCGCCGCTTCCCGCCAACGGTCTTGCCGCCCCGCTGCGGATCAAGCTGTTCCGGCGCATCTGGTTGGCCAGCCTGTTGTCGAATCTCGGCCTGATGATCCAGAGCGTCGGCGCGGCCTGGGCGATGACGCAGATGACATCGGCCGCCGACAAGGTGGCGCTGGTCCAGACCGCGCTGATGATGCCGATCATGCTGATCTCGATGCCGGCCGGCGCCATCGCCGATATGTACGACCGGCGCAAGGTCGGGCTGGTGTCGCTGACGATCGCGCTGATCGGCGCGACCGGCCTCACGGTTTTGACCTGGAGCGGACACGTCACGCCGAACCTGCTGCTGCTGTTCTGCTTCCTGATCGGCAGCGGCATGGCGCTGTTCGGTCCGGCCTGGCAGGCGTCGGTCGCCGAGCAGGTGCCGCCGGAAACGTTGCCCTCGGCGGTGGCGCTGAACGGCATCAGCTACAACATTGCGCGCAGTTTCGGCCCGGCCATCGGCGGCATCGTGGTGGCGGCCGCCGGCGCGGTCGCGGCCTTCGCCGCCAACGCGTTGTGTTACGTGCCGCTGTTGATCGTGATGTATCTGTGGCGCCGCGTTACCGAACCTTCGCGGCTGCCCCGCGAACGGCTGCCGCGCGCGATGGTGTCGGGGTTTCGCTACATCACCAACGCGCCCTCGATCCGCATCGTGCTGGGACGGACGCTGGCGACCGGCATCGCCGGCGGCTCGATCTCGGCCTTGATGCCGCTGGTGGCGCGCGACCTGCTGCACGGCGGCGCGCAGACTTACGGCATCATGCTCGGCGCGTTCGGCATGGGCGCGGTGATCGGGGCGCTGAATATCGGGGAGATCCGCAAGCGGGTGAACAGCGAAACGGCGGTGCGGCTGTGCTCGCTGGTGATGGGCATCGCCATTGCCATCGTCGCCATCAGCAAGATGGCGGTGATCACGGCGGCGGCGCTGGTGGTGGCCGGCGCGGTGTGGATGCTCGCGGTCGCGCTGTTCAATATCGGGGTGCAGTTATCGGCGCCGCGCTGGGTCGCCGGACGTTCGCTGGCGGCCTTTCAAGCCGCGGCCGCCGGCGGCATCGGCATCGGCAGTTGGATCTGGGGGCACCTTGCCGACGGCATCGGTGTCGAGGGCGCGCTGCTGGTGTCCGGCGTCGCGATGTTCGTCTCGCCGGTCCTCGGACTCTGGATGAGGATGCCGTCGGTGGAGGGGCGCGATGAGGCAGGCGACATGCTGGCGGACCCCGAGGTGCGACTGCCGCTCACCGGCCGCAGCGGGCCGGTCATCGTCGAGATCGAGTACCGCGTCGACCTCAACCGCGCCCGCACGTTCTATCGGTTGATGCAGATGGTTCAGCTCAGCCGCAAACGCAACGGCGCCTATGGCTGGTCGATCGCCCGCGACATCGCTGATCCGCAACTGTGGACCGAGCGCTATCACTGCCCGACCTGGAACGACTATCTGCGACAACGCAATCGCGCCACCCAATCGGAACGCAAACTGCATCTGCGGGCGATGAAATTTCATCGCGGGCTGGAGCCGGTGAAAATTCGCCGGATGCTCGAGCGGCCGTTCGGCTCGGTGCGGTGGAAGGAAAACTCGCCCGATTACGCCGGCGCGGCGGCGGTGGAAGTGTTGCCGGCGGCGACACCGGCAGGTGGAAGCACCTAGTTTGTTCGCGCGCGATTACAGGCCGGTGAAGCCGGCCTTGACCGAATCGATACTGCCGTCGCGTTCGCGCAAGTAAGTCAGCCCGCAGACCGTGAGCCGGTCGAGGTCGGTTTCCCCTGCGGCATGGAGTTTTGCGAGATAGTCGATGACTCGCTCGCGGGCCTCGACGCGCTCATCGTCGGTGCGCGTCGCGAGCAGATCGTAAGTCATCATCACGCGGTCGATCGCTGCTTGCACGGTGGCGGCGCTCGCGGAGCGATCCGGAATTGACGCGGGGATTTGTTCAGGCGCCATGGACGGCCTGATAACGGCGGATCGCGCGGTTGGCGATCCGAATTCGGTTGCGGTCGCCGAACTCGAACAGTTCGACGATGATTTCCAGCAGCGACTGATCGGTTCGGTGTGGGTCGATAAGGACACCACTTCTGTTCAAGTAGTCGGCGGCAATGGAATAAGCCTGTCCGATTACATCGATGTTGATTACCTGGACGTCGCGTTCAACCAGCATGGCGATGGCCCTCCAGTGTCGAGACAAGTCGCGACCCCGCGTTCCAGTTCCATCGCCGCGATTCGAATTCACACATAAGAAAACGGCGGCCCCGCGAAGGACCGCCGTTTGCGATCGAGGTGCGAACCGGATCAGCGCCAGTCGCGGATATCGACGAAGTGGCCGGCGATCGCCGCTGCCGCCGCCATCGCCGGCGACACCAGATGGGTGCGGCCCTTGAAGCCCTGACGGCCCTCGAAGTTGCGGTTCGAGGTCGAGGCGCAACGCTCTTCCGGCGCGAGCTTGTCGGGGTTCATCGCTAGGCACATCGAGCAGCCCGGTTCGCGCCACTCGAAACCGGCCTTGATGAAGATCTTGTCGAGACCTTCCGCCTCGGCCTGCTCCTTCACCAGACCCGAGCCCGGCACGATCATGGCATTGACGTTGCCGTTGACGGTCTTGCCCTCGGCGACCTTCGCCGCCGCGCGCAAATCCTCGATGCGGCCGTTGGTGCAGGAGCCAATGAAAACGCGGTCGAGCTTGATGTCGGTAATCTTGGTGCCGGCCTTCAGGCCCATGTAGTCGAGCGCGCGATGCTTCGAGATACGCTTGGCCTCGTCCTCGATCTTGTCGGGATCGGGAACGACGCCGGTGATCGAGATGACGTCCTCGGGCGACGTGCCCCAGGTGACGATCGGCGGGAGCTTGGCGGCATCGAGACGAATCTCGTGGTCGAAGTGCGCGCCCGCATCGCTGCGCAGCGTGTCCCAGTAGCGCCGTGCCGCATCCCACGCGTCGCCCTTCGGCGCCATGGTGCGACCCTTGAGGAATTCATAGGCGACTTCGTCCGGCGCGATCAGGCCGGCGCGGGCGCCGCCCTCAATCGACATGTTGCAGACCGTCATGCGGCCTTCCATCGACAGCGCGCGGATCGCCTCGCCGGCGTATTCCAGCACGTAGCCGGTGCCGCCCGCGGTGCCGATCTCGCCGATGATGGCGAGGATGATGTCCTTGGCGGTGACGCCGTCCGGCAATTTGCCGTCGACCACCGCGCGCATGTTCTTCGCCTTCTTCTGGATCAGCGTCTGCGTGGCGAGCACGTGCTCGACTTCCGAAGTGCCGATGCCGTGCGCCAGCGCGCCGAACGCGCCGTGCGTCGAGGTGTGGCTGTCACCGCAGACGATGGTGGTGCCGGGCAGCGTAAAGCCCTGCTCCGGGCCGATGACGTGGACGATGCCCTGCCGCTTGTCGAACTCGTTATAGTATTCGATGCCGAAGTCCTTGGCGTTCTGCGCCAGAGCGGCAATCTGCTCGGCGCTTTCCGGATCGGGATTGGGCTTGGAGCGGTCGGTGGTCGGGACGTTGTGATCGACCACGGCCAGCGTCTTCTCCGGCGCGTGGACCTTGCGGCCCGAGGTGCGCAGGCCTTCGAACGCCTGCGGCGAGGTCACTTCGTGGACCAGATGGCGATCGATATAGAGCAGACAAGTGCCGTCATCGGCCTCGTGGACCAGATGATCGTTCCAGATCTTGTCGTACAGCGTGGTGGCGGATTTTGAATCGGACATGGTGTCGGCCTCGAACGGAAATGAAATGGTGTGGTACGGGCGGGCGGCGCGCGGGCGCCGAATATCAGCCCGCGAGGAGCGCGGTGGTCGTCAGGCGGCCGAAGAAGCGCCACGGCAACCGCGAGCGGTCGTCGAGCACAATCCGGGCAACGATCTCTTTGCGATCTGGAACCATTCCACATCCTAGCACAGGCACGATTGCGCCGACAACGAGGCCCGCGGCATGGCGCCATGCTTGCTCGGAGTTATGTCCGTTCAGATAGGCGCGGCACGACCCGTTTGCACGCAACAAAAAAGCGCGGGTAAGCCCCGCGCTTTTCGACGTCGCGATGCGACGGGAAATTACTCGCCGACGGCGGCAGCCTGCGCGCGGTCCTGCTTCTTCTCGACGATGCGGGCCGACTTGCCGCGCAGGTTGCGGAGGTAATACAGCTTGGCGCGACGCACCTTGCCGCGACGCACGACCTTGATCGAGTCGATCATCGGGGACAGCAGCGGGAAAACGCGCTCGACGCCCTCGCCGTAGGAAATCTTGCGGACGGTGAAGCTCTCGTTGAGCCCGCCGCCGGAACGGCCGATGCAGACCCCTTCATAGGCCTGCACGCGGGTGCGCTCGCCTTCGACCACCTTGACGTTGACGATCACAGTGTCGCCGGGACCGAATTCCGGAATGGTCTTGCCGGCCGACAGCTTGTCGAATTGCTCTTTTTCGAGCTGCTGGATGATATTCATTGCAAAACTCCATCGACGGCGCGCCAGCCCTTCCGAGGCGGCTGCGTGAAACTGGTTATCCCAAGATCCTTTACCGTTCCCGTGGAGCGGTAAAGGATCTTGGGCTTTTATTCTGACGCGTTTTCTTCACGCGAACCGGCGACCACTTCGCTTGAAAACGCTTCTGGTGCGGATTTCGCGCTCCTATACGGCAAAGCAAAGGCGTTGTCACCCGTCTGTCGTGCTTTTTGGTCCTTTTTGGTTGCCGAGTTGCCCACCATGCGCCGCCCACAGGTCCGGGCGGCGGTTCCGGGTCAGATTTTCGGCCTCCGCCCGCCGCCACGCCGCGACCTTGGCGTGGTCGCCGGACAGCAGGATATCCGGGATCGGGTGACCCTCGAAGCTCTGCGGCCGGGTGTATTGCGGGTATTCCAGTAGTCCGGCGGAAAAACTCTCGTCGGAACCGGATTCCAGCTTGCCCATGACGCCCGGCAGCAGCCGGACGCAGGCGTCGAGCAGCACCATGGCGGCGATTTCGCCACCCGAGAGCACATAATCGCCGATCGAGACCTCCTCGAGGCCACGGGCATTGATCACCCGCTGGTCGATGCCCTCGAACCGGCCGCAGACGATCAGCGGGCCGAGACCTGCGGCGAATTCCGCAACCCGCGACTGGGTCAATGGCCGACCGCGGGGGCTCATCACAAGGCGCGGCCGCTCCGGCGCGATGGCGGCGTTATCGATGGCGGCGGCGAGCACGTCGGCGCGCAGCACCATGCCGGGGCCGCCCCCGGCCGGGGTATCGTCGACGCTGCGATGCTTGTCGGTGGCAGAGTCGCGGATGTCCCGCACCTCCATCTCCCACAGACCGGTCGCCAGCGCCCGCCCCGCCAGACTCGCGCCGAGCGGACCGGGGAACATGCCCGGAAACAGGGTCAGGATCGTCGCGCGCCACATAGTGTTGATCGCCAGAGATAATTTTCCCGCGTCATACGCGGGCTTGACCCGCGTATCCATCGCCTTCTCAAAAGATGGATCGCCGGATCAAGTCCGGCGATGACGTAAATGCAAGAACGAAACGATTATGCCTGATCGGGCGTATCGCCGTCGACCTCGCCCGGCAGGTCGATCACCACCCGCCCGCCGGCGACGTCGACGGTCGGCACCACGGCGTCGGTGAAGGGCAGCAGCAGCGTCGCGCCTTTCGGTGGCGCGATCTCGATGACGTCGCCGGCGCCGAAATTATGGATCGCGACGACGCGACCGATCGGCGCGCCATCGGGAGCAACGGCGGCGAGATCGATCAGGTCGACATGATAGTATTCGCCGTCTTCAGCCGGCGGCAGCTTTTCACGCTGGACGTGCAGCTCGATACCGTTGAGCTTCTCGGCGTCGTTGCGCGTGGTGACGCCCTGCAATGTCGCGACCAGATGATCCCCGGCCTCGCGTGCATTGCTCACTTCGAATTGACGCGTGCCGTCCTTGGTCGAAAGCGGTCCGTAATCGAGGACCGCAAGCGGGTCTTCGGTGAAGGTCCATAACTTCACCGCGCCGCGCACGCCATGCGCGGCGCCGATGCGGGCGATGCAAACGAGCTTTGTCATCGCCCCGACGAAGCCTTACTTCGCCTCGGCGGCCTTGCGCTCCTTGCGCGGCACGGCCTTTTCCGGGTTGTTGCGCGCCGCGCGCTTGATGACGCCGGCGGCGTCGAGGAAACGCGACACGCGGTCGGACGGCTGCGCGCCCTTGGCGAGCCATGCCTTCACCTTCTCCATGTCGAGCTTCAGGCGCAGGTCATTGTCCTTCGGCAGCAGCGGATTGAAATAGCCGAGGCGCTCGATGAAGCGGCCGTCACGCGGAAAGCGCGAGTCGGCGACGACGACATGGTAGACCGGACGCTTCTTGGTGCCGGCACGGGCGAGGCGGATAACGACGGACATGGAATTCTCCTTTGAAGGTCTGTTCGAGTCTGTTGTTGGGTTTGTTTGAGTTGGATGTGACTATTTCTTCTTCCCTAAACCGGGAAAGCCGCCGAGGCCCGGCAGTGTCGGTTTGCCGCTGAGGCCGGTGAGACCCGGCAAGTTCGGCAATCCACCACGCAGGCCGGCGGGAAGATCTTTCGGCAGTTGCGGCATGCCGTCGGCGCCTTTCGGCAGCTTGTCGGCCATGGCCTTCATCTGCTCCGGCGAAGGCATGCCGCCGCCGCCAAATCCCATGGCCTGGGCGATGCCGGCCATCGGGCCACGCTTGCCCGATCCCATCATCTTCATCATGTCGGCCATGTTCCGGTGCATCTTGAGGAGCTTGTTGATGTCCTCGACCTTCTGGCCGGCGCCGGCGGCGATGCGCTTCTTGCGGCTGGCCTTGAGAAGGTCGGGATGCTTGCGCTCCTGCCGCGTCATTGAATCGATGATCGCGGTCTGACGCTTAAGAATCTTGTCGTCGATGCCGGCGGCGGCGATCTGGTTCTTCATCTTGGCGATGCCGGGCATCATGCCCATCAAGCCGCCGATGCCGCCCATGTTCGCCATCTGCTGCAACTGATCGCGCATGTCGTTGAGGTCGAACTGACCCTTGCGCATTTTCTCGGCGACGCGCGCCGCCTTCTCGGCGTCGATATGCGCGGCGGCCTTTTCGACGAGGGAGACGACGTCGCCCATGCCGAGGATGCGGCCGGCGATGCGGTCCGGATGGAAGTCTTCGAGCGCATCGGTCTTTTCGCCGGTGCCGATCAGCTTGATCGGCTTGCCGGTGACAGCGCGCATCGACAGTGCCGCGCCGCCACGGCCGTCGCCGTCCACGCGGGTGAGCACAATGCCGGTGAGGCCCACGCGCTGGTCGAACGAGCGCGCGAGATTGACGGCATCCTGACCGGTCAGCGAATCCGCGACCAGCAGCACTTCATGCGGATGGGCGGCGGCTTTGATGTTCGCCGCCTCGGACATCATGTCTTCGTCGAGCGTGGTGCGGCCGGCGGTGTCGAGCAGCACGATGTCGTAGCCGCCGAGCTTGCCCGCCTCGATGGCGCGGCGGGCGATCTGCTCCGGCTTCTGGCCTTCGACGATCGGCAGCGTCGCGATTTCGAGATCGCGGCCGAGCACGGCCAACTGCTCCATCGCCGCCGGGCGATAGATATCGAGCGAGGCCATCAGCACCTTGCGCTTGTCGCGCTGGGTGAGGCGGCGGGCGAGCTTTGCGGTGGTGGTCGTCTTACCGGAGCCTTGCAGACCGACCATCATGATCGGCACCGGCGCCGGCGCGTTGAGGTCGATGGTCTGGCCGTCGGAGCCCAGCGTCGCAATGAGCTGGTCGTGGACGATCTTGACCACCATCTGGCCCGGCGTCACCGACTTGACGACGGTGGCGCCGACCGCCTGCTCGCGGACCTGTTCGGTGAAGCTGCGCACCACTTCCAGCGCGACGTCGGCCTCCAGCAATGCGCGACGCACTTCGCGCATCGCCGCATCGACGTCCGCCTCGGTCAGCGCGCCGCGGCGCGTCAGCCGATCGAGAATGCCACCAAGCTTTTCCGACAGATTGTCGAACATGAGCCACTGATCCAAACACGTTTGCGCCCGAGGGCGCACAGCGCTGTCGGGCGTTGGCCTCCGGTCTCAAGGGCCGGGCGGCGGGTCGAAAAGAACATCTTTCCGAGAAGTTGGGCGGTTAAACGCCGGTTGCCCGGCAAAGTCAACAAAAGTTGACGGAATGCGCGGGTAACGCACTGAGCGGTATCGCGATAAGTTTCGTAAAATCAAGAGCTTGAAATGATGTGGCCGCCGTCTTGCCGAATCCCGCGATTTTTGGCCCAATCCGCCGATGACAATCACCCGCCGCCGGTTTCTTGCTTCCATGGCCGGCATTGCCGCCTTGCTCGGCGGTTCCGCGTTCTGGGCCTCCTTCATGAAAACCTACAACGGGCCGGTGTCGGATCATTTCGACGGGCTTCGCTTCTTCGATCCGCACGGGTCCCCGCCCAAGAGCCTCGCCGAGGTGCTGCGCTGGCAGTTCGGTGGCGACCGCGAGCGCCACGCATGGCCGGACTGGGTGCCGAGCCCCCATGCCGATACCCCGCCGCCCCGCGTGCTGAGCGGCATCCGCCTGGCGTTCGTCGGCCACGCGAGCTGGCTGATCCAGACCGCCGGGCTCAACATCCTGATCGATCCGGTGTGGTCGGAGCGCGCCTCGCCGTTCTCGTTCGCCGGGCCGAAGCGTCACAACGATCCCGGCATCGCCTTCGAGGCATTGCCGCCGATCGACGCCGTACTGGTGTCGCACGGCCATTATGATCACCTCGACGTGGCGACGCTGTCGCGGTTGCAGGCGGAGTTCGCGCCGCGTGTCATCACGCCGCTCGGCAACGACGTGACCATGCGCGCGGCCGACGCCGCGATCCGTGCCGAGGCGTTCGACTGGCATCAACACGTCGAACTCGGCAACGGCGTAACGGTGACGCTGGTGCCGACGCGGCACTGGTCGGCGCGCGGCCTGTTCGACCGCAACAAGGCGCTGTGGGCGAGCTTCGTGTTGAAGACGCCGGCCGGCAATCTCTACGTCGTCTGCGATTCCAGTTATGGCGACGGTGGCCACTTCCGCCGCGTGCGCGACGCGCACGGGCCGTTCCGGCTGGCGATCCTGCCGATCGGCGCCTACGAGCCGCGCTGGTTCATGCGCGACCAGCACATGAATCCCGAGGAAGCGGTGAAGGCGTTTTCCGACTCTGGCGCCGAACGCGCGCTGGCGCATCACCATGGCACGTTTCAACTTACGGACGAGGCGATCGACGCGCCGGTGCAGGCCTTGCAGGTTGCGCGCGAAGCCGCGGGCATCGCACCCGAGACGTTCGTGGCGTTGCAGCCGGGGCAGGTGGTGGAGGTTTAAGGAGCCTCCCCCTCCGTCATGGTCGGGCTTGTCCCGGCCATCCACGTCTTGCTTGCCGATAGGGTGTTAGAACGTGGATGCCCGGGATAAGCCCGGGCATGACGGATAACTACTGCGCTGCCTTGATGGCCCACGACACGCTGACATTGATATGCAGCGTTTCCTCGCCCGGTGCGACCGGCGCGGCGGCGAAATCCATCGATGCCTTGCGCATCATCGGCATCGGCGGCAGGGCGCCGCCTTCGCTGATGCTGACCGGATCGCCCAGCGTTACGCCGGCGGCCTTCGCATAAATCTCGGCCTTGCGCCGTGCGTCGGCAATGGCTTTCGGCCGCGCCTCGTCGAGCAGTTTTGAGGTGTTCGACACCGCGAAGTGGATGCCGCCGATATCGTTGGCGCCGGCCGCGACCAGCGCATCGATGATGCCGGCGACCTTGGTGACGTCGCGCAGCTTGATGGTGACGCGGTTGCTGGCGCGATAGCCGCTCACCACTGGCGGGCCGTTGCGGTTCGGACCGGTGTTGGCGTATTGCGGCGAGAGCGACAGCCGCGAGGTCTGGTAATCCTTCTCGGCGAGGCCCGCGCCTTGCAGCGCCAGCAGCACGCGGCCCATCGCGGCGTTGTTGGCGTCGCTGGCCTCGCGTGCGGTCTTGGCGTCGGTGGTGACGCCGCCGTCGATCTGCGCCAGATCCGGCGTGGCGTTCACGGTGGCTTCGCCGGTCACGGAAATCATCGGCGGCAAGGTCGTATCGGCCATCGCGGCTCCGGACAGGCTCAGGAAGGTGGCGGCAAGCGCGGCGGTCAGGGTGCGGGTTGCGATCATGGCTCTCACTTCAGCGGGACGTAGACGTTGATCACCAGCTTGTCTTCCGCGGTCTTCAGCGGATCTGTGGTGTATTCCTCGATGAACAGGTCTTTCGCTTCGAGCTTCTTGTCGTCGAGGTGATTGGTGATCGCCTCGTAGGTGTTGTCCATGTTGTCGTAAGACCCGCGATGCACGAACTTCAGTGCCTTGCCTTCCGGCGATTTGCCCATGCTCATGTTTTTCGGCAGGTTCTTCGGCTCCTGATCCACGGGCATTTCGGCCTGGAACACGAAGCCGTTGTCGTCAGTCGAGGTGTAGACGATCATCGGGTTGCCGGCCGGCTTGATGCCCTGTTTGTCGAGCAGCGAAGACACCGCCTTGAACGCGTCGATCAGGCTTTCGAACGCCGAATCCCAAGTCGCGTTGCCGGTGTAGATCAGCACCGTCTTGGGCGTCAGCGTGATCTCCTCGCCGAACGGATCGGCGGTCTGGGTCGCCGGCGGTGAGGCTGGCGCCGTGGCGCTGGCCGGCGGCGGTGTCGGAGTGGGCGTTGCGGGCGCGGCGGTCGTTGGCGCGGTCTGATCCGGTTTGTCCGGCGTCGGCGCGGCCGGGGTTGTATCCGAAGGCGCGGAGGTCGTCGGAGGTGTGGTGGCCGGCGGGGTCGTGGTTGCGGGAGCCGTTGCCGGCGGCGCCTGCGCCAACGTCGCCGCCGGGGCGAAGGCGAGCGCCGGAGCCAGAACAACCAAACCGAGACGAAGCAGGCGGGACCGAATCATTCCGAAGTCTCCATGGCTGGACCGGCGGGCCAGCGGCTGAACAGGTGTTCCATTGTCATGCTTAACACGCCGATTCGGCTTTCGTCCCGCGCGGACCTGTCATCCCTGTAGAGCATGGAAGCTGTCCCGGGCATGAACGCGGCCACTGGCCAATCCGTCGCTGTTCGCCATATAACACGGCACAAATATGGAATTTGTGATGAGCGCGCTGGCCAACCATAGCTTCAGCAAGATGAACGGCATCGGTAACGAGATCGTCGTGCTCGACCTGCGGGATTCTGCCGCAGCGATCACGCCGGACGACGCGCGCGCCATCGGCTCGCCGTCCGGCGTGGCTTACGATCAATTGATGGTGTTGCTGCCGCCGCGCGCGGCCGGCACCGAGGCGTTCGTCCGCATCTACAACAACGACGGCTCGGAGGCGGGCGCCTGCGGCAACGGCATGCGCTGCGTGGCGCGGCAGACCTTTGCCGCCACCGGCCAATCGGCGCTGACCTTCGAGACCCGCGCGGGCCTCATCAACTGCTGGCAGGGACCGGCGGCCGATCTCTATACGGTCGACATGGGCGCGCCAAAGTTCGGCTGGCAGGACATTCCGCTCGCGGAAGAGTTTCGCGATACCCGCTACATCGAATTGCAGATCGGGCCGATCGACAAGCCGATCCTGCATTCGCCGTCGGTCGTCAGCATGGGCAATCCTCACGCGATCTTCTGGGTGGACGATATCCACGCCTACGATCTCGAACGGCTCGGGCCGCTGCTGGAAAACCATCCGATCTTTCCGGAGCGCGCCAACATCACGCTGGCGCATATCGTCGATCGCGATCGCATCGTGATGCGCACCTGGGAGCGCGGCGCGGGCTTGACCCTCGCCTGCGGCTCGGCGGCCTGTGCCACGGCGGTAGCGGCAGCGCGGCTCAAGCGCACCGGCCGCGTCGTGCACATGACTTTGCCGGGCGGCGAACTCACCATCGAATGGCGCGAGCGCGACGATCACGTGCTGATGACGGGGCCGGCGGCGTTCGAATACGAAGGCCACCTCAATCCGGCGCTGTTCGCGCCTGCCGCCTGATATGGCCGTCGACGTCGTCACCTTCGGCTGCCGGCTCAATGCGTTCGAGTCCGAAGTGATCCGACATGAGGCGGAAGGCGCCGGCGTCGACGATGTCGTGGTCATCAACAGTTGTGCCGTCACCAACGAGGCGGTGGCGCAGGCGCGGCAATCGATCCGCAAGCTGAAACGCGAACGGCCCGGCGCGCGCATCGTCGTTACCGGTTGCGCCGCGCAGACGCAGGCCGCGATGTTCGCAGCAATGCCGGAAGTGGCGCGCGTCGTCGGCAACGAGGACAAACTGCACGGCGCGGCGTGGCGCGACACGCGCGCGGCGCTGGATCGCGGTGCCGATTTCGGCGTTTCGAGCGAGGAAAAGATCGCCGTCGCCGACATCATGGCGGTGCGCGAAATGGCGCCGCATCTGATCGACGGCTTTCAAACAGGTTTGCCGCGCGTGTTCGTGCAGGTGCAGAACGGCTGCGATCATCGCTGCACCTTCTGCATCATTCCCTACGGGCGCGGCAATTCGCGCTCGGTGCCGATGGGCGGCGTGATCGATCAGGTGCGCGCGCTGGTCGAGCGCGGCCACGCCGAAATCGTCCTCACCGGCGTCGATCTCACCAGCTATGGTGCCGACCTTCCGGGCACGCCCAGGCTTGGCATGCTGGTCAAGCGCATTCTCAAGCATGTGCCGGAGTTGCGGCGGCTGCGTATTTCGTCGATCGATTCCATCGAGGCCGATCGCGACCTGCTCGATGCCATCGCGAGTGACGACCGCCTGATGCCACATCTGCATCTGTCGTTGCAGGCCGGCGACGACATGATCCTCAAGCGGATGAAGCGACGGCATTCGCGCGCGGACGCGGTGGCGTTTTGCGACGAGGTGCGGCGGCTGCGGCCGGATATCGTGTTCGGCGCCGATATCATTGCCGGCTTTCCGACAGAAACCGAAGACATGTTCGCGCGCTCGCAGTCGCTGGTGGAGGACTGCGGCCTGACCTTCCTGCACGTGTTTCCTTACTCGCCGCGTCCCGGCACGCCGGCGGCACGGATGCCGCAGGTCGATGGCCGCGTCATCAAGGAACGCGCGAAGCGTCTGCGCGATACAGGCGAGGCGGCGTTGCGGCAGCGCCTCGATGCGGAGATCGGTGCAACGCGTTCCGTCCTGATCGAGAGCGCGACGCAAGGCCGCACCGAGCATTTCGTTCCGGTGGCAATTGCGGATAGAGTGGCGGGTGAAGTGCGCGCGATGACAATCACCGGCCACGACGGTGCACGGTTGCTGGCATAACACCAGCAACCTATTGGCATCGACTCTCCATCGTCATGCCGGCGAAGGTGGGCATCCAGTAACCTTCAACATTGACCTCTCTGCCGTCATGGCCGGGCTTGTCCCGGCCATCCACGTCTTGCTTGCCGCGATGTTGTTCAAGACGTGGATGCCCGGCATAAAGCCGGGCATGACGAGCCAGTGTGTTGGCGTAGTCCTACTCCCCGTTCCACCCGCACGCCTTTAACCGCTCGTGCAGATGCAACGGTGCAGGCGCGATGACGCGCACTGGCGGTTTGTTCTTCGACAGCGGAATCACGATCTCGCGCGCGTGCAGGTGCAGCGACGGCTCGCCGAAGCGCGGACCGTTGCCGTAAATGTTGTCGCCGACGATGGGCCAGCCGCTCGCCGCGCAATGCACGCGCAATTGATGGGTACGGCCGGTGACCGGTTCGAGCGCCAGCCACGTCAGCCCGTCGCCGCGTCCTAGCACTTTCCAGTTGGTCAGCGCTGGCTGCCCCTCGGGATCTGGCTTCTGCCACCAGCCGCGCTCCGCATTGAGGCGGCCGAGCGGAATGTCGATAGTGCCTTCGTCGTCGGATGGTCCGCCTTCCACCACGGCCCAATAGGTCTTGTCGATCTTGCCGTGCTTGAACAACAGCCCGAGCGAGGCGGTGGCCTTGCGATGGCGTCCGAGCACCAGACAGCCGGAGGTGTCGCGGTCGAGCCGATGCGCCAGCACCGGCGGGCGCGGCAGGCCGAAGCGCAGCGCGTCGAACGAATCCTCCAGATTGGCGCCGCCCTTGGGGCCGCGATGCACCGGCAGGCCGGCGGGTTTGTCGATCACCAGCATCAGGCCGTCGCGATGCAGGACGCGGGCCTGAATATCTTCGGCGCTGAGTTGCGGGGTATCCATAAGGGGAAGGTGTCTTTCGTTTGCGGCGCAAAGTGTTTAGAGCATTCTCGCTATGAGCGACAACAACCCTGACCAACCGAAACAGAGCTGGTGGCGCCGGCTCTCCAGCGGCCTCAAGCGCACCTCGGCCTCATTGGGAACCGCAGTCGCGGATCTGGTGATCCGCCGCAAGCTCGACCGCGCCATGCTGGACGACATCGAGGACGTGCTGCTGCGCGCCGATCTCGGTTCCGACGTCGCGGCGCGGATCGCGGCTGCGGTCGGCCATGGCCGCTACGACAAGGCGATCTCGGCCGACGAGGTCAAGGGCGTGGTCGCGACCGAAGTGGAGAAGGTGCTGACGCCAGTGGCGAAGCCGCTGGTGGTCGATCCTGCGCAAAAACCGTTCGTGATCCTGATGGTCGGCGTCAACGGTTCCGGCAAGACCACCACCACCGGCAAGCTCGCCTCGCGCTTCGCGGCAGAAGGTCGCAAGGTGATGCTGGCGGCGGGCGACACCTTTCGCGCGGCGGCGATCGAGCAGTTGAAGGTGTGGGGCGAGCGCACCGGCGCGCCGGTGATCGCGCGGCCGCAAGGCTCCGATGCCGCAGGGCTTGCGTTCGATGCGCTGACCGCTGCCAAGAATGAAGGCAGCGACGTGCTGCTGATCGACACCGCCGGCCGCTTGCAGAACAAATCAGAACTGATGAGCGAACTCGAGAAAGTCATCCGCGTGATGCGCAAGGTCGATGCCACCGCGCCGCACGCGGTGCTGCTGGTGCTCGACGCCACGGTGGGCCAGAATGCGCTGTCGCAGGTCGAGGCGTTCCATCGCACCGCCGGCGTCACCGGTCTTGTGATGACCAAGCTCGACGGCACCGCGCGCGGCGGCATTCTGGTGGCGCTCGCGGAGAAGTATAAACTGCCGGTGCATTTCATCGGCGTCGGCGAAGGCGTCGACGATCTGTCGCCGTTCACCGCGGCGGATTTCGCCAAGGCGATTGCGGGAATCGAGAGCTGAGTATGGACAAGAAGCAGCCGCATCCGATGTTCAAGCTGGCGACCGAGCTTGGGCCGCTGCTGATCTTTTTCTTCGCCAACGCCAAATTCAATCTGTTCGTCGCGACCGGCGCCTTCATGGTGGCGATCGTGGTGGCGTTGGTCGCCTCGTGGATGGTGACGCGGCACATTCCCGTGATGGCGTTGGTCACCGGCGTTATCGTGCTCGTGTTCGGCACGCTGACGCTGGTGCTGCACGACGAGACCTTCATCAAGGTCAAGCCGACCATCATCTACGGCCTGTTCGCGGCGGTGCTCGGCGGCGGTTTGCTGTTCGGCCGCTCCTTCATCGCCATCCTGTTCGATCAGATGTTCAACCTCACGCCGGAAGGCTGGCGCAAGCTGACCTTGCGCTGGACCTTGTTCTTCGTCGCCATGGCGCTGTTGA
Source organism: Hyphomicrobiales bacterium (assembly GCA_017305535.1). Lineage (GTDB taxonomy): Bacteria > Pseudomonadota > Alphaproteobacteria > Rhizobiales > Xanthobacteraceae > 62-47. The sequence continues at coordinate 332,331 of JAFKKN010000005.1, forward strand.
ACGAAGCGATCTGGCGTACGCAGACCACCGACTTCTGGGTCGCCTTCAAGGCGTTCGGCGTGATCCCGATCACCATGGTGTTCGCGATGCTGCAAATGCCGCTGATCAAACGCTACAGCCGCGAACCCGCGACGCTGGAAGCCAGCGACGCACGCGAGGGCGATATCGGGAAGAGGTAACCGGTGTTCCGGGCGCGGTGCAGCGTGCCAAAAGCGCGTTCAAGCGCGTCTTCGACGCGCTATGGCGCCGCAGAACCGGGACCGTACCGACGGCATCATTTGTAATGGTCCCGGCTTAGCGAAGTGGCACGGCGCTGGCGCTTGCGCCGCATCGCATCCGGGACACGCGCCGCGTTGCTTACGACCCGGCCTTCAGCGCCTTCTCGATCTCGCGTTTCAACACGCTGTCGATGTTCTCCGGCGTGATCGCGCCGATCAGTTTGTAGGCGATCTTGCCGTCGCGGCCGACGATGAAGGTTTCCGGCACGCCGTAGACGCCCCATTCGATGGCGGCGCGACCATTGGCATCGACGCCCACATGGCTGAACGGATTGCCGTAGCGGCCGAGGAAGCGGCGGGCGTTGTCGGCCTTGTCCTTGTAGTTGATGCCGACGATCTGGATGCGGCTGTCGCCGGCGAGTGCGGTCAGCAACGGCGCTTCCTCATGGCACGGCACACACCACGACGCCCAGACGTTCACAAGACTGACCTTGCCCTTGAACACGTCGGGCGAAATACCCGGCACCGTCGCGCCGTTGCGCGTCAGTTCTTCGAGCGCGGGCAGGGTGGTTTGCGGCGCGGGCCGTCCGATCAGCGCCGAGGGAATCCGTGAGACGTCACGGTCACCGAGCCGCACCCAGAACAGCGCCGCCAGCGCCGCGAATACGACGAGCGGCAGCGCCACCAGCCAGCGCCGTCTCTGCGGCGCGCCTTCGCGCGGCGTTTCGCTCATGACAGGTCCGCCGCGCCGCGCCCGGAGCGGCGCGTCACGCCGCTGGCTTCGAGTTCGCGCAATCGCGCGCGTTGCTGGCGATAGTCGAGCGCGATCCAGCCGATCAGGATCAGCACCACCAGTGCCACAAGCAGGTAGGACCAGACGATGAAGGAGGCGTAAGGGCCGAGCGACATCGGATCAGGCTCGCGGCTGGCTGGCTTGCTGCATTTGCAGCGCGCGGACGCGGCGGCGCAAAATCTCGTTGCGCATGGCGGCGAGATGCAGCGTGATGAACAGCAGCGAGAACGCCACCGCCATTACCAGCAAGGGAATCAGAAAGGCCTTGTCGAGCGTCGAGCCGCCCATGCGCAGCACCGACGCCGGTTGATGCAGCGTGTTCCACCAATCGACGGAAAACTTGATGATCGGAATGTTGATCGCGCCGACCAGCGTCAGCACGGCGGCGGCGCGCGCCGCGCGCGAGGGGTCTTCCACCGCGCGCCATAGTGCGATCAGGCCGAGATACATCAGGAACAGGATCAGCACCGAGGTCAGCCGCGCGTCCCACTCCCAATAGGTGCCCCACATCGGGCGGCCCCACAGCGAGCCGGTAACCAGCGCGAGGAAGGTGAAGGCCGCGCCGATCGGCGCCGCCGCCTTGGCGGAGACGTCGGCGAGCGGATGCCGCCACACCAGCGTGCCGAGCGCGGAGAGGCTCATCACCCCCCACACGAACATCGACAGCCACGCGTTCGGGACGTGGATGAACATGATCTTGACGGTCGCGCCTTGCTGGTAGTCGTCCGGCGCCATCGCCGATTGATAGAGGCCGATGGCGAGCAGGATGGCGGTCGCCGCCGCGAGCCACGGCAGAATCTTGGCCGTCAGCGACAGGAACCGGGTCGGATTGGCAAGGTCGATCAGCGTCATGGCTGTCCTGATAGTCGCCGCGCGCCCCGCAGGCAATGCGCCCAAGGTGTGTTCCCTCTAGAGCAGTTTCCGTTCCAATCAAATCGGAACGGGGCTCTAGACTCTTGTTTCGACGCGTTTTCTTTACGCGAACCGGTAGCCACTTCGCTCGAAAACGCTTTGGCCTCCGCGAGAGTTGATAGGGGAAATGCCTGCATTGTCAGTCGAGTCCATGCCGCAGGCTGGCCGCCGCCGCCAGCGGGCCGATGACGAGGCCGGCGAGCGACAGCGCGCACAGGATCGAGAGCGGCGCGCCGAAGCCGGCGGGCTCCAGCACGGCGGCGTTGGAGGCCGCGACGCCGAAGATCAGCACCGGGATCGACAGCGGCAGCACCAGCACCGCCAGCAGCAGGCCGCCGCGCCGCAGCGCCACCGCCAGCGCCGCGCCGATCATGCCGGTAAAGGTGAGGGCCGGCGTGCCTGCCAGCAGCGTCAGCGCCACGGCGACGGTGGCGTCGCCGTCGAGGTTGAGCAGCAGTCCGAGGATCGGGGTTGCGACAATCAGCGGCAGCCCGGCCACCAGCCAGTGCGCGATCGCCTTGGTGAGGCAGATCAGTTCGAGCGGGGTGCGGCTCATGGTCAGGAGATCGAGCGAACCGTCGTCGTGGTCGGCGGCGAACAGCCGGTCCAGCGTCAACAGGCTCGCCAGCAGCGCGCCGAGCCAAAGAATCGCGGGGCCGAGTTTCTTCAACAGCGCGAGGTCGGGGCCGACCGCGAACGGCATCAGTACCACCACGATCAGGAAGAACAGCACGCCGATCAGCGCGCCGCCGCCGACACGCAGCGCCACCTGAATATCGCGGCGGAGCAATGCGAGGAGCGCGGTCATGACGCTGCGTTCCGCGGCTTGGCTTTATCGATGGCTTGTCCGTGTGGACCCCCACCCCCGGCCCCTCCCCACAAGGGGGAGGGGCGAGGAAGGGCGGCGGCAAGCGCGGAGCGCTCCCTCCCCCCTTGTGGGGGAGGGTTGGGGAGGGGGGTGGCACGGAATGCAGGCGCCTCGGTCACGATACCCGCTCCCCGATTCGCAATTCCCGCGCGGCGATGCCGAGCGGCAGGTGAGTTGCAGCCACGATGACGCCGCCACGCGAAAGATGAGCGCGCATCAGGTCGGCCATCATCGCCTGCCCATTGGCGTCGAGCGAGGAGGTCGGCTCGTCGAGCAGCCAGATCGGCCGCTTCACCGCCAAGAGCCGGGCGATCGACAGCCGCCGCCGCTGTCCCGCCGAAAGATAGGCCGCCGGAAGTTGTGCGATATGATCGAGCCCGACCGCGTTCAACGCGGCGTCCAAGTCGGTCGCTTCGCCGCCCAGCGCGGCGCGCCAGAATGTGAGATTCTCCATCACGCTCAGCGCCGATTTCAGCGCGTCGCGATGGCCGAGATAGTGCGCCTGTTCGGCGGGAGAGAGATCGTCCTCGCCGCCGGCGAAGGTCACGCTGCCGCCGGCCGGCGCGATCAGCCCGGCGATCAGGCGCAGCAGCGAGGTCTTGCCCGCGCCGTTGGCGCCGACCACCGCCAGCGGTTCGCCGGCGTCAGCGGTGAAATCCAGGCCGGCGAAGATTTCGCGCCCGCCCCGCACGCATCTGAGCTGGCTTCCGGTGAGCCGCATCGCTGCACGTCCCATGATTCTGCGGCTCTTCTATCCCGCACCGTCAAACAACCGATGGTCGATGTGGCGGTGCCCCTAGAAACATTCTATAAGCCCGGTCTTGATGCAGCACACAATGCGCGCCTGCAAGTCAGTCGGCTCAGCCTAGATGGTGTTTTAATACCATTCGCCAGGTGTCCGTCACGGAAAATTGGGATCGCTCCACATGACCTCGCTCGACAGCTTCAAATGCCGGAAAACCCTCAAGGTCGGCACCAAGTCCTACATCTATTACAGCCTGCCGACGGCCGAGAAGAACGGCCTCAAGGGAATTTCGCGGCTGCCTTACTCGATGAAGGTGCTGCTCGAGAATTTGCTGCGTAACGAGGACGACCGCACGGTCAAGAAGGCCGACATCCTCGCCGTCGTGAAGTGGATGAAGAAGCGCGCGCTGGAGCATGAAATCGCGTTTCGTCCGGCGCGGGTGCTGATGCAGGACTTCACCGGCGTGCCGGCGGTGGTCGATCTCGCCGCGATGCGTAACGCGATGCAGGCGCTCGGCGGCGACGCCGAGAAGATCAATCCGCTGGTGCCGGTCGATCTCGTCATCGACCACTCGGTGATCGTCAACTTCTTCGGTGACAACAAGGCATTCGGCAAGAACGTCGCCGAGGAATACAAGCAGAACAAGGAACGCTACGAATTCCTGAAGTGGGGCCAGGGCGCGTTCTCGAACTTCTCCGTGGTGCCGCCGGGCACCGGCATCTGCCATCAGGTCAATCTCGAATATCTCGCGCAGACGGTGTGGACGCGTAAGGAGAAGATGACCGTCGGCAAGAAGACCGGTACCTTCGAGGTCGCCTATCCGGACACGCTGGTCGGCACCGATTCGCACACCACCATGGTCAACGGCCTCGCCGTGCTGGGTTGGGGCGTCGGCGGCATCGAGGCGGAAGCCTGCATGCTCGGCCAGCCGCTGTCGATGCTGCTGCCGGAAGTGGTCGGCTTCAAGCTCAAGGGCAAGTTGCGCGAAGGCGTCACCGCGACGGACCTCGTGCTCACCGTGACGCAGATGCTGCGCAAGCTCGGCGTGGTCGGCAAGTTCGTTGAGTTCTACGGTTCGGGTCTCGATTCGATGTCGGTGGCCGACAAGGCGACCATCGGCAACATGGCGCCGGAATATGGCGCGACCTGCGGCTTCTTCCCGGTCGATGCCGCCACCATCGATTATCTCAAGACCTCGGGCCGCAAGCCGGCGCGCGTCGATCTCGTCGCCAAGTACGCCAAGGCGCAGGGCCTGTTCCGCACCGCCAATTCGCCGGACCCGGTGTTCACGCACAAGCTGGTGCTCGACCTCGCCGACGTGGTGCCGTCGATGGCCGGTCCGAAGCGGCCGGAAGGTCGCGCGGCGCTGGAAACCATTCCCGCCGGATTCAGCGCGGCGATGGAGACCGAGTACAAGAAGGCTGACGACATCGCGAGCCGCTACGACGTCGAAGGCCGCGACTTCCAGGTCGGCCACGGCGACGTGGTGATTGCCGCGATCACCTCGTGTACCAACACCTCGAACCCGAGCGTGCTGATCGCCGCTGGCCTGTTGGCGCGCAAGGCAGCAGCCAAGGGGCTCAAGGCGAAGCCGTGGGTGAAGACCTCGCTGGCGCCGGGCAGCCAGGTGGTCGCCGAATATCTCGCCAATTCCGGCTTGCAGCAGGATCTCGACAAGGTCGGCTTCAATCTGGTCGGCTTCGGCTGCACCACCTGCATCGGCAACTCCGGCCCGCTGGCGCCGGAGATTTCGAAGTCGATCAACGACAATGGTATCGTCGCCGCTGCGGTGCTGTCGGGCAACCGCAACTTCGAAGGTCGCGTTTCGCCGGACGTGCAGGCGAACTATCTCGCCTCGCCGCCGCTGGTGGTCGCGCACGCGCTTGCCGGCACTGTGACCAAGGATCTCACCAAGGAGCCGATCGGCACCGGCAAGGACGGCAAGCCGGTCTATCTGCGCGACATCTGGCCGACCGCGCAGGAGATCAACGCCTTCATCAAGAAGTACGTCACCTCGCAGATCTTCAAGAAGAAGTATGCCGACGTGTTCAAGGGCGACACCAACTGGCGCAAGATCAAGACCACCGCCGGCGAAACCTATCGCTGGAATATGTCGTCGACCTACGTGCAGAACCCGCCGTACTTCGAGGGCATGACCAAGACGCCGGCGCCGGTGAACGACATCGTCGATGCGCGCATCCTTGCGCTGTTCGGCGACAAGATCACCACCGACCACATCTCGCCTGCCGGTTCGATCAAGCTGACCTCGCCGGCCGGCCAGTATCTCACCGAGCATCAGGTGCGTCCGGCCGACTTCAATCAGTACGGCACGCGACGCGGCAATCATGAAGTGATGATGCGCGGCACCTTCGCCAACATCCGCATCAAGAACTACATGCTCAAGGGCGCCGACGGTAACATCCCGGAAGGTGGTCTCACCAAGCACTGGCCCGACGGCGAGCAGATGACGATCTACGACGCGGCGATGAAGTACAAGGAAGAGCAGACGCCGCTCGTCGTGTTCGCCGGCGCCGAATACGGCAACGGCTCGTCGCGTGACTGGGCCGCGAAGGGCACGACGCTGCTCGGCGTGCGCGCGGTGATCTGTCAGAGCTTCGAGCGCATCCATCGCTCAAATCTCGTCGGTATGGGCGTGCTGCCGCTGACCTTCGAAGAGGGAACGTCGTGGGCGTCGCTCGGCCTGAAGGGCGACGAGCAGGTCACGATTCGCGGGCTTCAGGGTGATCTCAAGCCGCGGCAGAAGCTGGTCGCCGATATCATCTCGCGCGACGGTTCGCTGAAGCAGGTGCCGCTCTTGTGCCGCATCGATACGCTGGATGAGCTGGAATACTACCGCAACGGCGGCATTCTGCAGTACGTGTTGCGCCGCCTCGCGGCGTGAGTGCATTGCGGCAGTTTGCCTCACCGTGAAGTGAGTGGAGCGTGACGGGAAGGCGGCCTATGAAAAGGTCGCCTTCTCGCGTTTGATGGCTTGGTATCGCCGATCCGATATCGTTGGCCCGGATGCCGTGAGAGCGTGGCTCCTGGAGCCATTTGCGTTCCGGTGGAATCGGAGCGAGGCTCGGGATTCTAGTTATGACGCGTTTCCTTTATGCGAATCGGTGCCCGCTTCGCTTGAAAACGCTCTAATGGAAACATGATGGCGATCACTGATTTGCTGCGATGGTCTGGAATGCTCGGCGTCGTCGCGATGACGGCGACGATTCAGCCGGCCATCGCCCAGTCGCCGCGTGCGGTGGTTGAGCTGTTCACGTCGCAAGGCTGTTCGTCGTGTCCGCCCGCCGACAAGATTCTCGGAGAGCTAGCCCATGATCCGTCCGTCGTCGCGCTGACGATGCCGATCGACTACTGGGATTATCTGGGCTGGAAAGACACGCTGGCGGATTCGCGCTTCAGCAAACGGCAAAAAGCCTATTCGCGGATGCGTGGCGATCGCGACGTCTACACGCCGCAAATGATCGTCAACGGCGAGCGTCATCTGATCGGCAGCGATCGTGCCGCCATCGATGTGGCGATGCGGGAAACGAAACATCAGGACGACGTGATGTCGGTGCCGGTCTCGATGTCGGTATCGGGCAAGCAACTCAACGTGACGGTGACGGCGGCGTCGCCTGCGCACGCCGCGCGCCAGGGTGAAATCTGGATTTGCGCGGTTTCGCGGGCAGTGCCGATTTCGATCGCGCGCGGCGAAAATCGCGGCCGTGAAATCGTCTATCACAACGTCGTGCGCAACTGGCTGAAGGTTGGCGACTGGTCCGGCAAGACCGCGAGCTGGAGCGTGCCGATGGAAAACATCGCGCGCGACGGCGTCGATGCCGCCGTGGTCTATGTGCAGGACGGCACCCATGACAGGCCGGGCGCGATGCTGGGTGCGGCCTTCACGTCGCTGCGCTGATTCCCACTGCCATATGACGACGCTTCCCGCTTACATTGGAGCCGCGCTGGCTGAGATTGCCGGTTGCTTCGCGTTCTGGGCGTGGCTGCGGCTCGACAAGTCGGCGTGGTGGCTGGCGCCGGGCATCGCCTCGCTGATGTTGTTCGCGTATCTGCTGACGCTGGTTGATTCGCCGGCGGCCGGTCGCGCCTACGCGGCCTATGGCGGCATCTACATCGTCGCGTCGCTGGGTTGGCTATGGATGGTGGAAGGCGTGCGGCCAGATCGTTGGGATATCAGCGGCGCGGCGCTTTGTCTCGCGGGTGCCGTCCTGATTCTCGCGGGGCCGCGGCCAGCCTGAAATCGAGAAAAACAGAACCTCAAAAGAAAAAGGACCAACTTTCGTTGGCCCGGAGTGGGGGGATTAACCTCCCTGCGTACTGGCCCGGTCCCGACGACCCCGGGGGGCTGGGGGCTGAGGAAACCGGGACCGAAAGAACCGGGCCGACGCAGTGATGGTGTTGTCGCAAGTCAGCGCGGCGTCCAATGGGCGGAAGTTAGGCGGTATTATGATTTGCTTAACGTTCCTGTGAGTCGCGGAGCTCAAGCACTGAACCCTTGCGGTGGAGACGAGTCAGGGCGATCATGTCAATGACATGACAGGAGGCGCCGATGAGTTTGACGTCGGGGGAGTCCGGCCCGGAGGACAGCCGCGGATCGGAGCGCATGGCGGCAACGCCGCCAAGCAACGTCACGTTCAATCGTCTTGAACTCAATCGAATCCTGAATCTCTACGGGCGCATGGTCGCCGACGGCGAGTGGCGCGACTACGCCATCGACTTCCTGAAAGACAAAGCGGTGTTCTCGATCTTCCGCCGCGCTTCCGAAGTGCCGATCTATCGTATCGAGAAGGACCCACGCCTTGCGCGCAAGCAAGGTGCCTACAGTGTCGTCTCGGCGGGCGGCCTGATCCTGCGCCGTGGCCACGATCTCGACCGCGTGCTGCTGGCGATCGATCGCAAGCTGGCGCTGGTGTAGCGCCTTCCGCTGTTTGGTTATGATTGGCGATCGGGATGATCCGTCGTCATGCCCGGCCATGACGGGGAAGGGGATCAACTGCCCGCCGGCACCGTCTGCGCGCCGTCGCCCAGCGCGCGCTGCATCATCACGGTGTCGAGCCAGCGGCCGAACTTGAAGCCGACGTCGGGATGCGTGCCGATCATCGCGAAACCGCAGCGGCGGTGCAGGCCGATCGAACCGGCGTTGGCGGAATCACCGATCACCGCGATCATCTGGCGATGACCGCGCGCCTCGCATTCGGCGATCAATCGTTGCAACAGTTGCGTGCCGATACCGCGCCGTTGCGCGGACAGCGCGAGATAGACCGAGTTCTCGACGGTGAAGCGATAGGCCGGGCGCGGCCGGTAGGAGCTGGCGTAGGCGTAGCCGGCCACATCGCCGTCGATGGTCGCGGCCAGATATGGAAAGTCGCCGTCTTGCAGCACGCGAAAGCGGCGCGTCATCTCGGCCAGATCCGGCGGTGTCAGTTCGAACGTCGCGGTGTTCTCGCGCACCTCGCGGTCGTAGATGGCGGTGATGGCGGGCAGGTCGGCTTCGCGCGCCGGCCGGATTTCAATGGAAGACATGACGGGGGACATGATGGAGCGACATGCGCCCGAGGCTATTTTTCTCGCGACGAAAAGAAAAGAGCATAAAACGGGCAACCGAGCGCAAAACGGCAAACAAAAAGCCCCGGCGCAAGGCCGGGGCTTCGGTGTCAGGCTCGTATGAGCCGGCGATTTAGTCGCGCTGTCCGAGAAGCTGCAGCAGCAGCGTGAACAGGTTGATGAAGTTCAGATAGAGCGACAGCGCTCCTGAGATGGCGGCGCGCTCGGCGATGTCGCCGCCCTGGCCGGCATACCCGTAGATGTAGTCGTTCTTCAGCCGCTGGGTATCCCAGGCGGTGAGGCCCGCGAACACCAGCACGCCGATCACCGACACCACGAACTGCAACATCGAGGAGCCGATGAAGATATTCACCAGGCTGGCGATGATGATGCCGAACAGGCCCATCATCAGGAACGAGCCCATCCCGGTCATGTCACGCTTGGTGGTGTAGCCGTAGAGGCTCAGCGCGCCGAACGATGCGGCGGTGATGAAGAACACGCGCACGATCGAGGTGTGGGTGTACACCAGGAAGATCGACGACAGCGAGATGCCCATCAGCGCCGAGAAGGCCCAGAACAGCATTTGCGCGGTGGCCGGCTTCAGCCGGTTGATGCCGAAGGAAATAACGAACACCATCGCCAGCGGCGCCAGCATGAACACCCACTTCAAGGGGCTCACGAACATCGCGACGCCGAACGAGGTCAGGTAGGTATTGCCGACCTTCGCGGCGGCGGCCGAGGCGTCGCCGGTGACGGCGGCCATGTAAACGCCGAGCGCGGCAAGGCCGGTGATGGCCAGGCCGATCGCCATGTAGTTGTAGATGCGCAGCATGTAAGCGCGCAGGCCGGCATCGACGGCGGCGGCATCAGCCCGCCCGGCGGCCCGGCCGAAAGGTGAAGTGTAGTTACGGTCCAAGTCCGACATGGTCGAAACCCTCTAGGTTGTCTGGCGAGGTGCGAAGGGCTCGCGCCGCCAGCGCGAAACTCTATCCCAGATACCGCCATCCGTGACATGAATTCGGGGACATGAATTCAGTGCCATCAAACCGGCGTCTGACCCAAGCTGGTATGTGGTAAACTAACACATTCACCGCAAGCTTCCACGCGCGGCTGAATGTCGCTCCGCAGCATGCCGTATGACGGAATCGTGCGCCGTTCTGGCGCGAAATCCACCGTAAACAAGCGCCGTTGCACAATTCGTTAACGCCGGGAACCCGCATGGGTGGAGAGTCCCGGCGCCTGCTTCATATTGTCATAAGCTGCGCAGCACGGAGGCCGGCTTGCGGTTGAGCGCGCTCAGGGTGCCGGCAAGGCCGAGGCCCACCGTCACCGCCAGCGCGGCGGCGACCACGGCGGCGGCATTGCCGGCCTGCCAGACGAAGCCGAGCGTCATCAGGCGCGTGACGATCAGCCATGCCGCCACCGAGCCGGCCAGTACGCCGAACACCGCCGTCGCGATGCCGATCATCAGGTATTCCAGTGCGTAGGCGCCGAGCAGGCGCGCGCGGGTCGCGCCCAGCGTCTTGAGAATGACGGCATCGTAGACGCGATGACGGTGCCCCGCTGCCAGCGCACCGCCGAGCACAAGAATTGCTGCCAGCAGCGTCACGGCGCTGGCGCCGCGAATCGCCAGCACCAGATTGGTCACGACGGTGCCGATGGTCTGCAACGCCTCGCGCACCCGCACGCTGGTCACCATCGGAAAGGCGTCCGCGACCGTCTTGATGATGCGGGCGTCCTCATCCGCGTTTGTCGTCGTCGGCGTCAGTGTCGCGATGTGAGTGTGCGGCGCGCCGCGAAATGCATTGGGCGAGAACACCAGTACGAAATTGATGCCGAGACTCTGCCAGTCGACGCTGCGCAGGTTGCTGATGGTGGCGGAGATGTTGCGGCCGAGCACGTTCACAACCACTTCGTCGCCGATCTTGAGGCCCAATCCGTCGGCGAGTTTCTTCTCGAACGACACCAGCGGTGGCCCGCTGTAGTCGGGCGCCCACCACTCGCCTTCGACCACTTTCGAGCCGCGCGGCACTTCGCTGGTGTAGGTGAGGCCGCGATCGCTTTGCAGCACCCATTCGGCGTCGTGGGTCGGCTTGAGGTCCTCGGCCTTGACGCCGCGCGCGGCGACGATGCGCCCGCGCAGCATCGGCACGTCCTCGACGGTCGCGTTCGGCGCCTGTTGCTTGAGGAAGGCATCGAAGCGGGCGGCGTCGGTGGAGGGAATGTCGATGAAGTAGAACGACGGCGCATGATCCGGCAGCGCCGCCATGAATTGCCGCCGCAGGTTGCCGTCGATTTGCGTGATGGTCACCAGCACCGCCAATCCGAGACCGAGCGACAGTACCACCGAGGGTGTCAGCGCACCGGGCCGATGGATGTTGCTGAGCGCGAGCCGCAGCATGGTGCCGCGCGGACGCGGCAACCGTCGCGCGAGCGCCATCAACCCGGCGGCGAGCGCGCGCAGCAAGACGAACACCACGATGGATGCGGCGACGAAGATCGCGGCGATACGCTTGTCGAAAGCCAGCGCGATCACCACGGCGATCAAAAGTGCGATCACCGCCGCCATCCCGATCAGATAGGGCAGGCGCGGGCGTCGTCGCTCCTCGCTGACGGTGTCGCGAAACAGCGCCGCGACCGGAACGTCATGAATGCGCGCCAACGGCCACAGCCCGAACGCCAGCGCGGTTAACAAACCGTAAACGAAGGCCATCGCCAGTTCGCCGCCATGCAGCGCCGGCTCCACCGGCAGTGGCAACAGCTTGCCGAACAATCCGACGATAACGAACGGCAGCGCCGCACCGACCGCAAGCCCGATCAGCGAACCGATCGCCGCCAGCATCATCACCTGCGTCAGGTAGATCGCGAAGATGCGGCTTGCCGGCGCGCCGAGCGATTTGAAGGCGGCGATGACGTCGCGGCGGCGGTCGATGTGGCTTTTCACCGCGTTGGCGACGCCAACGCCGCCGACCAGGAGCGCGGCGAGGCCGACCAGCGTGAGGAATTGCGTGAAGCGCTTGATGGTCCGCTCCAGCTGCGGCGAGGCGTTGCTTTGCGAACGAATCTCCCAGCCGGCGTTGGGCAATGCGGCGCGGGTGGCATCGATGAAGGCTTTTGCGCCGGCATCGGTGGCGTTGTTGTCGGGCAGGCGCACGCGATAGATCCAGCGCACCAGACTGCCGGGCTGTAACAGATGCGTCGCGCGCAAGGCTTCCTCGCTGACCAGAACGCGTGGCGCGAAGCCGATGCCGCCGGCGAGTTTGTCGGGCTCCGAGGTGACGGCGCTGCGGATATCGAATGTCGCCTCGCCGATGGTGACGCGATCGCCGATCTTCAGTCCGAGCCGCGCCAGCAATACCGGATCGACGGCGGCACCAAACGCGCCGTTACGTTCGGCAAGAAGATCGGCAACCGGCATCGGCGGCTCGAGGGTCAACTCGCCCAGCATCGGATAGGCGGCGTCGACCGCTTTCATTTCGGTCAGCGCCAGTTGTCCGTCTGGCGCGCGCACCATCGCGCGCAAGGTCGCGGCGACGGAAACGGTGCCGTGCGCGCGGAGAAACGCGAGCTCATCGGGCTTGGCCTCGCGCTGGATCAGTGACAGCGCGACATCGCCGCCGAGCAAGGTGCGGCCCTGCTCGCTCAATCCTGCCGCAAGACTCCCGGCGACGGAGCCGACACCGGCGATCGCCATCACCCCGAGCGCGATGCAGGCGATGAAGACATAGAAACCACGCAGGCCGCTGCGCAACTCGCGGATCGCATAACGCAGCGGCAGCAGCGATGTGACGGAATGCGACGGGGAATCGACAGCGAGGCTCATGCGTTTACGCCGTCTCGGTCCAGCGCCGTTCGGGCTCCGGCGTTTCGATCTGACCGGAGCGCAGGCGCACCACGCGGTCGCATTTGTGCGCCAATGCGGCGTCGTGAGTCACCAGCACCATCGTCATGCCGCGCGCGGCGTGCTGCGCGAACAGAAGATCAACGATCTGCTGGCCGGTGGTTTCGTCGAGATTGCCGGTCGGCTCGTCCGCGACGAGAATTGCCGGATCGGGCGCGAGTGCGCGGGCAATGGCGACGCGTTGTTGTTCACCGCCGGAGAGTTGGCGCGGATAGTGATGCAGCCGTTCGCTCAAGCCCACCAGTTCGAGTTCGCGCGCGGCGCGCGCGGCGGCATCGGGATGGCCGGCGAGTTCGAGCGGCACCGATACGTTTTCCAGTGCCGTCATGGTCGGGATCAGGTGGAACGATTGAAACACGATGCCGACATGGCGGCCGCGAAACCGTGCCAGCGCATCCTCGTCGAGGGCATTGAAGGCGGTCCCGTTCACCACCACCTCTCCGCTATCCGGACGCTCCAGCCCCGCCATCACCATCAGCAGCGTGGATTTGCCGGAGCCGGATGCGCCGACGAGGCCGATCGCTTCGCCGGTGGCGATCCGCAACGAGATGTCTTTCAGGATATGAACGCGGGCGGCCCCCGTCCCCAGCGAAAGGTCGAGGTTGGTGATTGAAATCGAAGGCGTCGCGTCGCGGTTGGCTGACGGGACCGATGAAGCGGGGGATTCGATGAGACTGTCCATGCTTCGGTCATATGGCGATTGGCGCGCGGCGGTCGAGGGGGCGGTGCGGATGTTTGTGGCGATGGCCGTGCTGATGCTCACGCCGCTGCTCACGGCCGGCACTGTACAGGCGCAGACGCCTGCCGCTGCGGCCAAGCCACTGAAGGTCGTGGTGCTGGGGGATTCGCTCAGCGCCGGTTACGGGCTGCCGGCCGGTGCGGCATTTCCCGCAAGGCTGCAAATTGCCTTGCGCGCCAAGGGGATAGCGGCCGACATCGACAATGCCGGGGTGTCCGGCGACACCAGTTCCGGCGGTCTCGGCCGGCTCGACTGGTCGGTGCCGGACGGCACCGATGCGGTGATCGTCGAACTCGGCGCCAACGACGCGCTGCGTGGCATCGATCCGGACGTTACCCGCAAGGCACTCAGCGAGATCATCCAGCGGCTGCAAGCCCGCCACATATCGGTATTATTGTGCGGGATGCTGGCGCCGCCGAATTACGGCGCGGATTACGCGGCGCGGTTCAACGCGATCTATCCCGATCTGGCGAAGCAGTTCGGCGTGCCGTTCTATCCGTTCTTTCTCGACGGCGTAGCGGCGGACGCTTCACTCAACCAGGCCGACGGGATGCACCCAACCGCCGCTGGTGTCGATCGCATCGTCGAGCGGATTTTGCCCGCGGTGGAAGCCTTTCTCGGGAACATCAAGACCGCGCGCGAATAGAGCACTCGCGACGGCTGCGTGCCGTTGTCCACCGACCGAACGGTCGTCGCTTCGCTCTGTCATGTATCTGCGGTAGAAATAGCTATCGGTGATTCGTTGCCGGGTTCAGCATCGGGGGTTCGCGATGCCGCGTTTGTTTACTGGACTGGAAATTCCCGTCGAGGTCGGACAGACACTGTCCCAGTTGCGCGGCGGGTTGCCGGGTGCGCGCTGGATCGACCCGGAAAACTATCACGTCACCCTGCGCTTCATCGGCGATATCGACGGCCTCGCGGCCAACGAGATCGCGTCGCTGCTGCCGCGGATCAATCGCAAGCCGTTCGATGTCACCCTTCAGGGCCTGTCCAGCTTCGGCGGCAAGAAGCCGCGCGCGGTGGTTGCCTCGGTGGTGCCAAGCCGGCCGCTGAGCGAACTGCACGCCGAACTCGAACGGTTGATGCAGCGGATCGGGCTCACGCCGGAAGGCCGGAAATTCACCCCGCACGTCACGCTGGCGCGGCTGCGCACCGCCTCCAACCAGGATGTCGCTGACTACCTGTCGCTGCGCGGCTATTTCCCCACGCGAGTGTTCCGGGCGTCACGGTTCGTGCTGTTTTCGTCGCGGGCTTCGGTGGGCGGCGGGCCTTACGTGGTCGAGGACGCCTACGCGCTCAGCGCATGAGGGGTGCGAAACGGCCTCATTTCCGGCTTGCATTTTTGCGCGCGCTGAGGCCGTTAGCAGCCTATGGATGCATCTTCGCCCGCCTCGTTTCGCGCCCGTTACAAGTCCCTTGTGACCTCAGGAGCCATTGAAGCCGACCCGGCGCAGGCGCGCGCGGTGGAGGCTTTCGCCGCGCTCGACGAACAACTGTCGCGCTACCGTCCGGCACGCAAGCAGGGTTTTTTCGGCCGCCTGTTCGGCGACAAGAAAGACCCCGCGCCGCGTGGCCTCTACGTCCACGGCGAAGTCGGCCGCGGCAAGACCATGCTGATGGATTTGTTCTTCGAACAAAGCCAGGTGATGCACAAACGCCGCGCCCATTTCCACGAGTTCATGGCCGACGCGCACGAGCGCATCTACAATTTTCGCCAGAATATCGCACGCGGCGAGATCGCCGATACCGACGTGGTGCATCTCACCGCGTCGTCGATCTTCGACGAGGCGTGGCTGTTGTGCTTCGACGAATTCCACGTCACCGACATTGCCGACGCGATGATCCTCGGCCGGCTGTTCGCGCGGCTGTTCGAACTCGGCACCGTCGTTGTCGCCACCTCCAACGTGGCGCCGGTCGATCTTTACAAGGGCGGGCTCAATCGCGCGCTGTTCCTGCCGTTCATCGATCAGATCCAGGAGCACATGGATGTGCTGCGGCTGGATTCGCGTACCGATTTCCGGCTCGAGAAGCTCGCCGGCGTCAAGATGTGGATGGTGCCGGCGGACGACGCGGCGGAAGCCGCGCTCGATGCCGCATGGACCAAGCTGACCGGCGGTGCGCGCGGCGAGCCGGTCGATCTCATCGTCAAGGGTCGCAAGTTGCACGTGCCGCACGCAGCCTCGGGTGTCGCGCGATTTTCATTCGCCGATCTCTGCGAGCAACCGCTTGGTGCGTCTGACTATTTGCGGCTGGCGCATGACTACCACACGATCATGATCGACCGCATTCCGGCGATGGACGCGGCCGACCGTAACGCCGCCAAGCGTTTCATCGCGCTGATCGACACGCTCTATGACAACGCCGTGAAGCTGATGGCGTCCGCCGATGCCGATCCGATGTCGCTGTACAGCGCGACCGAGGGCACTGAGGCGATGGAGTTCCAGCGCACGGTGTCACGATTAATCGAGATGGGGTCGGAATCGTATCTCGCTTTGCCGCACGGCCGCAGCGACTCCACCGCGTCGGGCGCCAGCACCGGTCTGGTTGAAACCTGATCCAGTTCCCTCGCTGGTATCGGGAGATTTTCAACCAAGGTGCGACTTGAACGGTTCCCGCGAAAGGTCTAACCAACCTGCCAAGAATTCCCACCTCCATCCACTCCCGACTTCAAAGGACAGATTTCCCATGGCGCGCAACAAGATTGCTTTGATTGGCTCCGGCCAGATCGGCGGAACGCTCGCTCATCTCGTCGGCCTGAAAGAACTCGGCGACGTCGTGCTGTTCGACATCGCGGAAGGTGTGCCGCAGGGTAAGGCGCTCGATCTGGCGCAGTCGTCGCCGGTCGACGGCTTCGATGCCAATCTCACCGGCGCCAATTCCTATGAAGCGATCGAGGGTGCGGACGTCATCATCGTCACCGCCGGCGTGCCGCGCAAGCCGGGCATGAGCCGTGACGATCTGCTCGGCATCAACCTGAAGGTGATGGAGCAGGTCGGCGCCGGCATCAAGAAGTACGCGCCGAACGCGTTCGTCATCTGCATCACCAACCCGCTCGACGCGATGGTGTGGGCGTTGCAGAAGGCGTGTGGGCTGCCGCATCGCAAGGTGGTCGGCATGGCCGGCGTGCTCGACTCCGCGCGCTTCCGTTATTTCCTCGCCGACGAATTCGGCGTGTCGGTGGAAGACGTCACCGCCTTCGTGCTCGGCGGCCACGGCGACACCATGGTGCCGCTGGTGAAGTATTCGACCGTCGCCGGCATTCCGCTGCCGGACCTCGTCAAGATGGGCTGGACCTCGCAGGCGCGCATCGACGAGATCGTCACCCGCACCCGCAACGGCGGTGCGGAAATCGTCAACTTGCTCAAGACCGGTTCGGCCTTCTACGCGCCGGCGGCGTCCGCCATCGCGATGGCCGAAAGCTACCTGAAGGACAAGAAGCGCGTGATGCCGTGCGCCGCCTATCTCAACGGCGAGTACGGCGTGAAGGACACCTATGTCGGTGTGCCGGTGGTGATCGGCGCCAAGGGCGTCGAGCGCATCGTCGAGATCGACCTCGGCGGCAAGGACCGCGAGGGTTTCGACAAGTCGGTGGGCTCCGTGCACGGCCTGATGGACGCATGCCGGCAGATCGCTCCCGACCTGCTCGGCAAGAAGTAAGACATCTCACCGCGCGGGCCCGGCCCGCGCGGTTTTCGTATCGGACGATGGACTCTAAGGGGCGCGGATGAATATTCACGAGTACCAGGCCAAGGCGTTGTTGCGCGAATTCGGTGTGGCGGTGTCGCGCGGTGTTCCGGTTCTGAAGGCGGAGGACGCGGAAGCGGCCGCCAAGGAACTCGGAGGGCCGGTATGGGTGGTGAAAAGCCAGATTCACGCGGGCGGCCGCGGCAAGGGCAAGTTCAAGGAACCCTCCGCCGGCGACAAGGGCGGCGTGCGCCTCGCCAAGTCGGTCGATGAGGTCAAGCAGTACGTCAAGGAAATGCTCGGCGCGACGCTGGTGACCGTGCAGACCGGCCCCGCCGGCAAGCAGGTCAACCGGCTCTACATCGAGGAAGGCTCCGACATCGACAAGGAGTTCTATCTCTCGGCGCTGGTCGATCGCGAAACCTCGCGCGTCTCGTTCGTGGTCTCGACCGAAGGCGGCGTCAACATCGAGGAAGTCGCGCACAGCACACCGGAAAAGATCGTCACCTTCTCGATCGATCCGGCGACCGGCGTGATGGGCCATCATGGCCGCACCGTCGCCAAGGCGCTCAACCTCAGCGGCGATCTCGCCAAGCAGGCGGAAAAGCTGGTCGCGCAGCTCTACACCGCGTTCATCGCCAAGGACATGGCGATGCTGGAGATCAACCCGCTGGTGGTCACCAAGCAGGGCCAGTTGCGCTGCCTCGACGCCAAGGTGTCGTTCGACGACAACGCGCTCTACCGTCATCCGGAAGTGATGGCGCTGCGCGACGTCACCGAGGAAGACGAGAAGGAAATCGAGGCGTCGAAATTCGATCTCGCTTATATCGCGCTCGACGGCAACATCGGCTGCATGGTCAACGGCGCGGGCCTCGCAATGGCGACGCTCGATATCATCAAGCTCTACGGCGAGAACCCGGCGAACTTCCTCGACGTCGGTGGCGGCGCCTCGGTCGAGAAGGTGACCGCGGCGTTCAAGATCATCACCTCCGATCCCAACGTGAAGGGCATCCTGGTTAATATCTTCGGCGGCATCATGAAGTGCGACGTGATCGCGCAAGGCGTGATCGTCGCGGTGGCGATGGTCGGCCTCAAGGTGCCGCTCGTCGTGCGCCTCGAGGGTACCAACGTCGAAGAAGGCAAGAAGATCATCCGTGAGTCCGGCCTCAACGTGTTGCCGGCGGACGACCTCGACGACGCCGCGCAGAAGATCGTCAAGGCCGTGAAGGAGGCCGCGTAATGTCCGTTCTGATCGACAAGAATACCAAGGTGATCACGCAAGGGTTCACCGGCAAGAACGGCACGTTCCATTCGGAAGCGGCGATCGCCTACGGCACCAAGCTGGTCGGCGGCACCTCGCCCGGCAAGGGCGGCTCCACCCATCTCGGCCTGCCGGTGTTCGATACCGTGCGCGAGGCGCGGGAGAAGACCGGCGCCGACGCCAGCGTGATCTACGTGCCGCCGCCGGGCGCGGCCGACGCCATCTGCGAGGCGATCGACGCCGAGATCCCGCTGATCGTCTGCATCACCGAGGGCATTCCGGTGCTCGACATGGTGCGGGTGAAGCGCTCGCTGTCGGGCTCGAAGTCGCGGCTGATCGGGCCGAACTGCCCCGGCGTCGTCACCGCCGGCGAATCCAAGATCGGCATCATGCCGGCGAACATCTTCCGCCCCGGCAATGTCGGCATCGTCTCGCGTTCCGGCACCCTGACCTATGAAGCGGTGTTCCAGACCACCCAGGAAGGCCTCGGCCAGACCACGGCGGTCGGCATTGGCGGCGATCCGGTCAAGGGCACCGAATTCATCGACGTGCTGGAAATGTTCCTCGCCGACCCGAAGACCGAGTCGATCGTCATGATCGGCGAGATCGGTGGTTCCGCCGAGGAGGACGCCGCCCAGTTCCTCAAGGACGAAGCCAAGCGCGGCCGCAAGAAGCCGATGGTCGGCTTCATCGCCGGGCGCACCGCCCCTCCGGGCCGCCGCATGGGTCATGCCGGCGCGATCATCTCCGGAGGCAAGGGTGACGCGGGTTCCAAGATCGCGGCGATGGAATCCGCCGGGATCGCGGTATCTCCGTCGCCGGCGCGGCTCGGAAAAACCCTTGTCGAAAAATTGAAATATTGATTCAGTTTTTTGCTCTTTTGAGCGGGAAACTTCATCCTAAATAGGGTAAAAGATGCCAAGGAGAGGCCGATCCGTGCGCGGATCGGCTCTCCTGCCTCATTTTTATGTGTGGCATCAAAACCTTAGGACGAATCAATGTCTCGCCAGGACGCCAACGCCGCCTTCGCCCTCTCTTCCTTCCTCTACGGCGCCAACGCCGCCTATATCGACGACATCTATGCCCGGTATGAGAAGGACCCCGGGTCTGTCGATCCGGAATGGCAGGAGTTTTTCGGCAGCCTGAAGGACAAGCCGGCCGACGTTCAGAAGAACGCCGAGGGGCCATCCTGGGAGCGGGCGAACTGGCCGCTGACCCCGAGAGACGACCTGACCTCGGCGCTGGACGGCAACTGGGCACAAGTTGAAAAGGTCGTCGGCAGCAAGCTGCAGGCGAAGGCGGCGGCTGTCGCCGCGCCCGGCGTCACCCCGGCCGACGTCCATCAGGCGACCCGGGATTCGGTCCGCGCCCTGATGCTGATCCGCGCCTACCGGATGCGCGGGCATTTCCACGCCAAGCTCGACCCGCTCGGTCTGGAGCCGGCCAAGGATCACGAAGAGCTCGATCCGCGCAGCTATGGCTTCACCGACGCCGACCTCGACCGCAAGATTTTCCTCGATCACGTGCTGGGCCTCGAATACGGCACCCTGCGCGAGATCGTCGCGCTGTGTGAGCGAACCTACTGCCAGACGCTCGGCGTCGAGTTCATGCACATCTCCAACGGTGCGCAGAAGGCCTGGATTCAAGAGCGTATCGAGGGGCCGGACAAGGAAATCTCGTTCACGCCCGAGGGGCGCCGCGCCATCCTGATGAAACTGATCGAGGCCGAGGGCTTCGAGAAGTTCTGCGACCTCAAGTTCACCGGCACCAAGCGCTTCGGCCTCGATGGCGGCGAGTCGCTGATCCCGGCGCTGGAGCAGATCATCAAGCGCGGCGGCAATCTCGGCGTGAAGGAAATCGTCATCGGCATGCCGCATCGCGGCCGCCTCAACGTGCTGACCCAGGTGATGGGCAAGTCGCACCGCGCGTTGTTCCATGAGTTCAAGGGCGGCTCGGCCAATCCCGACTCGGTCGAAGGCTCCGGCGACGTCAAGTATCACCTCGGCGCGTCGAGCGACCGCGAGTTCGACAGCAACAAGGTCCATCTGTCGCTGACCGCGAACCCGTCGCATCTCGAGATCGTCGATCCGGTGGTGCTCGGCAAGGTCCGCGCCAAGCAGGATCAGCACGGCGATCCGCCGGACCAGCGCACCTCCGTGCTGCCGTTGTTGATGCACGGTGACGCCGCGTTTGCCGGCCAGGGCGTGGTGGCGGAATGCTTCGCGCTGTCGGACCTCAAGGGCTACCGCACCGGCGGCTCGATCCACTTCATCGTCAACAACCAGATCGGCTTCACCACCTATCCGCGCTATTCGCGCTCCTCGCCATATCCGTCGGACGTGGCGAAGATGATCGATGCGCCGATCTTCCACGTCAACGGCGACGATCCGGAAGCGGTGGTGTTCGCCGCCAAGATCGCGATCGAATTCCGGCAGCGCTTCCACAAGCCGGTCGTGATCGACATGTTCTGCTACCGGCGGCATGGTCACAACGAAGGCGACGAGCCTGCGTTCACCAATCCGCTGATGTACAAGAAGATCGCGACGCATTCGTCGGTGCTGGACGTCTATTCGAAGCGTCTGATCGCCGACAACGTCATGACCGAAGCGGAGATCGACAAGGCCAAGGCGGACTGGCGCGCCAAGCTCGACATCGAACTCGAGGCCGGCACCAGCTACAAGCCGAACAAGGCGGATTGGCTCGACGGCAAGTGGGCTGGCTTCAAGACCGTCGGTGAAGACGACGATCCGCGCCGCGGCATCACCGGCGTCGACGTCGCGGTGCTCAAGGACATCGGCCGCAAGATCACCAGGGCGCCGGACGGTTTCCGCGTTCACCGCACCGTGCAGCGCTTCCTCGACAATCGCGAGAAGGCGATCGAGAACGGCGTCGGCATCGACTGGGCGACCGGCGAGGCGCTGGCGTTCTGCACCTTGATGCTGGAAGGCCATCGCGTCCGCCTGTCAGGACAGGACAGCGAGCGTGGCACCTTCTCGCAGCGCCATTCGGTGCTGTTCGACCAGGAAGACGAGAGCCGCTACACGCCGTTCAATCACCTCAGCCCCGATCAAGGTCACTACGAGGTCATCAACTCGCTGCTGTCGGAAGAAGCCGTGCTCGGCTTCGAATACGGCTACACGCTGGCCGAGCCGAAGGCGCTGACGATGTGGGAAGCGCAGTTCGGCGATTTCGCCAACGGCGCGCAAGTGGTGTTCGACCAGTTCATCTCGTCGGGCGAACGCAAGTGGCTGCGCATGTCGGGCCTCGTCTGCATGTTGCCGCATGGTTATGAGGGGCAGGGGCCGGAGCATTCCTCGGCGCGGCTTGAGCGTTACTTGCAGATGTGCGCGGAAGACAACATGCAGGTGGCGAACTGCACCACGCCAGCCAACCACTTCCATATCCTGCGTCGCCAGTTGCGCCGCGAATTCCGCAAGCCGCTGATCCTGATGACGCCGAAGTCGCTGCTGCGCCACAAGCGCGCGGTGTCGCGGCTCGACGAACTCGGCGACGGCACCTCGTTTCACCGCATCCTGCACGACGATGCGGCGATGCTGCCCGACGAGCCGATCAAGCTGGTCGCCGACGAGAAGATCCGTCGCGTCGTGCTGTGCTCTGGCAAGGTCTATTTCGACCTCTACGAGGAGCGCGAGAAGCGCGGCATCGAGGACATCTATCTGCTGCGCATCGAGCAGCTCTATCCGGTGCCGCTCAAGGCGCTGGTGCAGGAGCTGTCACGGTTCAAGAACGCCGAAGTGGTGTGGTGTCAGGAAGAGCCGCGCAACATGGGCGCGTGGCACTTCATCGAGCCGTATCTCGAATGGGTACTGAACCAGGCCGGCGCCACGAACCGGCGGCCGCGCTATACCGGCCGCGCCGCCTCCGCGGCCACCGCGACCGGTCTGATGTCGAAGCATCTCGCACAACTCAAGGCGTTTCTCGACGATGCGCTGGGATGACGTGATCGAAAGCTGCGATGTCCGGTGCCAGCCGGGCGTCGCGGTCCGCCGTTGATTTGAATAACGACATGATATGGCGGGCAGGCTCCGCGCTTATCGTAAGAGGACATGACAATGACTGAAATCCGCGTCCCGACGCTGGGAGAATCCGTCACCGAAGCCACCATCGGCAAATGGTTCAAGAAGGCCGGCGACGCCGTTGCGGTCGACGAGCCGCTGGTTGAACTGGAAACCGACAAGGTCACCATCGAGGTCCCCGCGCCTTCCGCCGGCACGCTCGGCGAGATCATCGCCAAGGACGGCGAGACGGTCGCGGTCGGTGCGCTGCTCGGCCAGATCACCGATGGCGCCGCGCCTGCCGCGAAGCCGGCCGCGCCCGCCGCTCAGGCCGCCCCCGCGGCTGCTCCGACTCCTGCCGCTGCGCCTGCGCCCGCAAAGGCGCCCCCGGCCGACGCGCCGCTGGCGCCGTCGGTGCGCAAGCTCTCGGCCGAAAGCGGCATCGATGCATCGACCGTCTCCGGCACCGGTAAGGACGGCCGCGTCAACAAGGGTGACATGCTCGCCGCGATCGAGAAGGCAGCCTCCAGCGCAACCCCGGTCAATCAGCCGGCCGCCGCCGTCCAGGTGCGTGCGCCGTCGCCGGCGAGCGATGCCGCGCGCGAGGAGCGCGTGAAGATGACGCGGCTGCGCCAGACCATCGCGCGCCGTCTCAAGGACGTGCAGAACACCGCCGCGATGCTGACGACCTTCAACGAGGTCGACATGGGCAACCTGATGGCGCTGCGCAGCCAATACAAGGATGTGTTCGAGAAGAAGCACGGCACCAAGCTCGGCTTCATGGGCTTCTTCACCAAGGCCTGCGTGCAGGCGCTGAAGGATATCCCCGCGGTCAACGCCGAGATCGACGGCACCGACCTGATCTACAAGAACTACTATCACATCGGTGTCGCGGTCGGCACCGATCGCGGCCTCGTGGTGCCGGTGGTGCGCGACTGCGACCAGAAGTCGATCTCGGATATCGAAAAGTCGATCTCGGATTTCGGCCGCCGCGCGCGCGACGGCCAGCTCAAGATCGACGAGATGCAGGGCGGCACCTTCACCATCTCCAACGGCGGTGTCTACGGCTCGCTGATGTCGACGCCGATCCTCAACGCGCCGCAATCCGGCATCCTCGGCATGCACAAGATTCAGGAACGGCCGATGGTCGTCGGCGGCAAGATCGAGATTCGCCCGATGATGTATCTGGCGCTGTCCTACGATCACCGCGTCATCGACGGCAAGGAAGCGGTCACCTTCCTCGTTCGCGTCAAGGAATCATTGGAAGATCCGGCGCGGCTGGTGCTGGATCTGTGAGGATGTGTCGATGACCGACGCCGCGCGCGAGTCCCGCGTCGCCATCATCACCGGCGGCAGTCGCGGCATCGGCCGTGCGGCGGCAATGGCTGCCGCCAAGCACGGCTGGCGCGTGGTCATCGGTTACGTCAGCAACGAGAAGGCCGCGTACGAAACGGTCGCGGCTATCGAGGCCGGCAACGGCAAGGCCTTGGCGGTGCGCTGCGATGTCGGGATCGAGTCCGACATTCTCGGCCTGTTCAAGGTGGCGGATGGTTTCGGTGCGCTCGGCGCGCTGGTCAATAACGCCGGCATCGTCGGGCAGACCGCACGCGTCGAGGCGCTGACGGCGGATCGCATCAATCACATGCTGCGCGTCAACGTCACCGGCAGCTTTCTTTGCGCGCGTGAGGCGGTGAAACGCATGTCGACGAAACACGGTGGCAGGGGCGGCGTCATCGTCAACCTGTCATCGGTTGCGGCGACACTCGGCTCCGCCAACACCTATGTCGATTATGCCGCATCGAAGGGCGCGATCGATACCTTCACCATCGGGCTCTCCAACGAGGTCGCGGCGGAGGGCATTCGCGTCGTCGGCATCCGGCCGGGCCTGATCGATACCGAAATTCATGCCAGCGGCGGCGAGCCTGATCGTCACTTCCGCCTGGCGAAGACCGTGCCGATGCAGCGCGTCGGCACCGCGGAGGAAATCGCCAATGCCATCGTCTGGCTGATGTCGGACGAGGCGTCCTACGTCACCGGCACTACAATGAACGTTTCCGGCGGTCGCTGATCCCGCCTCTGTACCGACAGGATTGATATCATGGCTTCCTACGATCTCGTTGTCATCGGCACCGGCCCCGGCGGCTACGTCTGCGCGATCCGCGCGGCGCAACTCGGCATGAAGGTCGCTGTCGTCGAGAAGAACGCGACGCTCGGCGGCACCTGCCTCAACGTCGGCTGCATGCCGTCGAAGGCGCTGCTGCATGCGTCCGAGCTGTTCGAGGAGAGCGCGCACTCGTTCGCCAAGATGGGCATCGCGGTCGGCAAGCCATCGCTCGATCTGCCGGCGATGATGAGCTTCAAGCAGGAAGGCATCGATGGCAACGTCAAGGGCGTCGAATTCCTGATGAAGAAGAACAAGATCGACGTGCTGCGCGGCACCGGCCGCATCGTCGCCGCCGGCAAGGTCGAGGTGAAGGCCGTCGACGGCGCGGCGCAGACCGTCGACACCAAGAACATCGTCATCGCCACCGGCTCCGATGTCGCCAAGCTGAAGGGCATCGAGATCGACGAGAAGCGCGTCGTCTCCTCCACCGGCGCGCTGGCGCTGGACAAGGTGCCGGGCAAGCTCCTGATCGTCGGCGCCGGTGTCATCGGCCTCGAACTCGGCTCGGTGTGGCGACGTCTCGGCGCGCAGGTTACGGTCGTCGAATTCCTCGACCGCATCCTGCCGGGCATGGACGGCGAGGTGGCGAAACAATTCCAGCGCCTGCTGGAGAAGCAGGGCTTTGCCTTCAGGCTAGGCGCCAAGGTGACCGGCATCGACTCGAGCGGGGCGACGTTGAAGGCGCAGATCGAGCCCGCCGCTGGCGGTGCCGCGGAAACGCTCGAAGCCGACGTGGTGCTGGTTGCCATCGGTCGTGCGCCGCACACCGAGGGGCTGGGCCTCGCGGAAGCCGGTGTCGCGCTCGACAATCGCGGCCGTGTCGAGATCGACAACCACTTCGCGACGAACGTGAAGGGCATCTACGCCATCGGCGACGTGGTGCGCGGCCCGATGCTGGCCCACAAGGCCGAGGACGAGGGCGTCGCGGTAGCGGAAATGATCGCCGGTCAGGCCGGTCATGTGAACTACGACGTCATTCCGGGCGTGGTCTACACCACGCCGGAAGTGGCCAGCGTCGGCAAGACCGAGGAAGAGCTCAAGCAGGCCGGTGTTGCCTACAATGTCGGCAAGTTCCCGTTCACCGCCAACGGCCGTTCCAAGGTGAACCAGACCACCGACGGTTTCGTGAAGATTCTGGCCGACGCCAAGACCGACCGCGTGCTCGGGTGTCACATCATCGGCCGCGAGGCGGGCGAGATGATCCACGAAGCCTGCGTGCTGATGGAATTCGGCGGTTCCGCCGAGGATCTGGCCCGCACCTGCCACGCGCATCCGACGCGCTCGGAAGCGGTCAAGGAAGCCGCGCTTGCGGTGGGGAAACGCGCCATCCATATGTAAGTCAAGTCCGGCATCCCGCCGGAGCGGGGTACCTTGTCGATGCGACGCCTGCTGCAACCGGTCTGGTTTCTGCTCGCGCTGATCTTCCTCGTCGAGGCGTGGCTGTGGGATCACCTTCAGCCTGTCGTCGCGCGCGTGGTGGCGTGGATTCCGCTGCGCGAGATCAAGTCCTGGATCGCCGAGAAGGTCGAACACCTCTCGCCGCCGCTGACGTTGATCGTGTTCCTGATTCCCGTCGTGCTGCTGTTTCCGCTGAAGGTCGCCGGGCTCTGGCTGCTGGCGCATCATTATTGGTTCAGTGCGATGGCGATTGTCGTGTTCGCCAAGCTGATGGGCGTCGGCGTCGCCGCCTTCATCTTCGACGTGACGCGGCCGAAGCTGTTGCAGATGGCGTGGTTCAAGTGGGTCTATGAATTCGTGCTGATGATCCGCGCCAAGGCGCACGAACTGGTCGCGCCGGTGATGGCGCGGATCAAGGCCAGGCTGCGATGGCTGCGCGCCGGCTCATCCTCGCGCTGGGTCCGCATGATCCAGCGCATCCGTCACCGGGTGCAATCGGCGCGCTGACGGCGTTAGTATTTCATCGCGATCGCCACGCTCTCCGTCGTCATGCCCGGGCTTGTCCCGGGCATCCACGTCTTAAAATACGGCGCGGCATCAAGAACGTGGATGGCCGGGCATAGGCGAGCAAAGCGACGCCGTTCTTCGAACGGCTATGCCCGGCTATGACGGATAGTTTGAGGCATACGGATTCCAGAACAGCAGTGGCGCCGCTACATCAAGTGCACCGCATGCGGCGCGAACAGGCCGATGGCGGTGAAGGCGATGCCGGCGAGCATCAAGAGGCCGGCGCCCCAGCCCAGTACCATCATGCCGGTGATGATGGTAGCCGACGCCAGCACGATGGCGATCTGGAACGCGGCCGAGGCGACCTCGAAGTGGTGATACTTCGCCATCGCCAGATCGCGGGCGTGCTCGGCGTGCTTGGCGCGCTCGGCGAGTTGCTTGCGGCCTTCGCCGGTATCCGGTTCGTCGTCGTAGCGTGCGGCGGTCTTCTGCCAGCTTTCGATCCGCTTGGTCAGCGCGGCTTTCACCGCCGCATCGGTGGCGGCATCGGCCTGCACCTGAAGCTGTTCGGCGGCGGTCTTGATCGTGGTCAGGCGGATGCTCTTGGCCTGGAAGAACGCCCAGAGGTTCGCGGAGGCGACGTTCTCGCTGATCGATTCGGTCTGTGCGCCCTTGCCCAGTGTTTCCGAGAGCGCGAGGCACAGCGCGATGACAGCGATCAGCAACGCGATCTTCTTGTTCGAGCCGGACGCATGTTCGGCGTGCTCGGCGTGTTCCATGCTTTCGTGGGCGCTCATTGGCGGTTTCCATTTGCAATAGCGTTTTCGAGCGAAGTGGTTACCGGTTCGCGTGAAGAAAACGCGTCAAAAATAAAACGAGGGCGCGCACGATCCATCCGAGCGCCCCACATTCGCAAGAGGGGCGATGCTCACTTCGGGTGAAATATTTTCGCTGTGATCGGAAATCCGCAGCCCGGAACGCCGCCGGTCAGGCGCGGGGGTGTGCCGTCTTGTAGACCTCGAGCAGCCGTTCGGTGTCGATGCCGGTATAGATCTGGGTGGTGGAGAGCGAGGCGTGGCCGAGCAATTCCTGAATGGCCCGCAAGTCGCCGCCTCGGCCGAGCAGATGCGTGGCGAAGGAGTGGCGCAGCGCGTGCGGGGTGGCGCTGTCGGGCAGGCCGAGGCCGCCGCGCAGCCGCGCCATCGCCAGTTGAATGATGCGCGGGCTGAGTGGTCCGCCGCGCGCGCCGACGAAGATCGGCCCGTCCGCCGGTAACGGATGCGGGCACATCGCCACGTAGTCCTGAATCAGCGCCAGCACGTTTTGCAGCACTGGCACCATGCGGGTCTTGTTGCCCTTGCCGAGCACGGTAAGGGTATCGCCCTTGCCGGGCAGCGGCACGTCGCGCTTCTTCAGGCCCAACGCTTCCGAAATACGCAGCCCGGAGCCGTAGAGCAGCGCCATGACGGCGGCGTCGCGCGCGAGCACCCATTGCTCGCGATCCTCGCCGGCGCGGATGTCGGCGTCGGCCAATAGTTTCGCTGCCGTCACCCCGATCGGCTTCGGCAGACTCTTGCCGATCTTCGGCGCGCGGATCGCCGACAGCGCCCCGACCTTGCCGCGACCCTCGCGTTCGAGGAAGCGGCCGAACGAGCGCAGGCCGGCAAGCGCGCGCATCAGGGAACGGCTGCCGATGTCGTCGGCGCGGCGCGCCGCCATGAAGGCGCGGACGTCGCTGGCCTCCAGCGTGGCGAAACGCTTCAGGGTGATAGTGGTGCCCCAGTGTTCGCCGAGGAACGTCAGCAACTGCCGGACGTCGCGGGCGTAGGCCTCTTGTGTCTTCGGCGACAGCCGCCGCTCGGAACGCAGATAGGCTTGCCAGTGCACCGCTTCCGCGAGCAGCCGCGGTTCGGCGCAGGCGAGTTCGAACAGGGCTGGGTCGGCGGCTGGTTTCGCCATAGTCTGCGGCCTCGAATCGTTTCCACTATATCGCCTGAGCAATATTGATCCTTCGCTAATCGCCGCCGCATGGACCGTTCAACGCCCGAAAAGCAGCCGTCAGGCCCGCACATCGTCGATGTGCTGGTGCCGGTGGCGCTCGACCGGGCCTATTCCTATCGCGTGCCGCGCGGCCTCGATCTGAAGCCCGGCGATGTGGTCAGCGTTCCGCTCGGCGCTCGCGAGGTGACGGCGGTGGTGTGGGCCGAGAACCACAATCCCGATCCGCGCCTGCATAACCGGCTCAAGGATATCTCGGAGCAGATCGAGGTGCCGCCGCTGCGCACGGAACTGCGCACGCTGGTGGATTGGGTTGCGAATTACACGCTGTCGCCGCGCGGCATGGTGCTGCGCATGACGTTGCGGATGGGCGAGCATCTCGGCCCCGAGCGCGTGCGCCCCGGCGTGCGGCTGGTCGGGCCGCCGCCGCAACGGATGACGCCGGCGCGCCGCCGGATCGTCGAGTGCCTCAGCGACGGCCTGCTGCACGGCAAGTCCGACGCGGCGCGTGAGGCCGGCGTCAGCGTCGGTGTCATCGACGGGCTGGTGGATGAGGGTACGCTGGCGGTGGAGCCGTTGCCGAAGCCGCCGCCACCGCCGGCGCCGGACCCGACCTTCGTGGAGCCCGACTTCTCGCCCGATCAAAAAATCGCCGCGCAGACGCTGCGCGAGATGGCGGCGGGCGAAGCCTTCGCGGTGGCGCTGCTCGACGGCGTCACCGGCTCCGGCAAGACCGAAGTGTATTTCGAGGCGGTGGCCGAGACGGTGAGGCGCGGCAAGCAGGTGCTGATCCTGATGCCGGAGATCGCGCTCACCGGGCAATTCCTCGACCGCTTCGCGCAGCGCTTCGGCGTGAAGCCGATCGAGTGGCATTCGGAACTGACGCCGCGCACCCGCGCGCGCAACTGGGCGGCGATCGCGGCGGGCGAGGCGCATGTCGTGGTCGGCGCGCGCTCGGCACTGTTTCTGCCGTATGCCAATCTCGGCCTCATCATCGTCGATGAAGAGCACGACCAGGCCTACAAGCAGGGCGACGGCGTGCATTATCACGCCCGCGACATGGCGGTGGTGCGGGCGCACATCGCGAAAATCCCCATCGTGCTGGCGTCCGCGACGCCGTCGGTCGAAACCGAAGTGAACGCGCGCAAGGGCCGCTATACGCGCGTGCCGTTGCCGTCGCGGTTCGGCGGCCAGCACATGCCGCAGATCGAGGCCATCGATCTGCGCCGCGCGCCGCCGCCGCGCGGGCGCTTCATCTCGCCGCCGCTGGCGGAAGCGATCAACCATGCCGTCGAGCGCCGCGAACAGGCGCTGCTGTTTCTCAACCGGCGCGGCTACGCGCCGCTGACCTTGTGCCGCGCCTGTGGCCATCGCTTCTCCTGCAACATCTGCGATGCGTGGCTGGTCGATCATCGCTTCCGGCAACGGCTGGTGTGCCATCACTGCGGCTTTTCGATTCCGCGCCCGCATCAGTGCCCGCATTGCGGCGCGGAGGAATCGCTGGCCGCCATCGGCCCCGGCGTCGAACGCTTGCAGGAAGAAGCCGCCGCGCTGTTTCCCGACGCGCGCACGATGGTACTGTCGAGCGATCTCATCACCTCGATCGAGACCATGCGCGCGGAGTTGAACGCAATCGCGGAAGGCCGCGTCGATATCATTATCGGCACGCAACTCGTCGCGAAGGGTCACAACTTCCCGCGCCTCAATCTGGTCGGCGTGGTCGATGCGGATCTGGGCTTGAGCAACGGCGATCCGCGCGCGGCGGAACGCACCTTCCAACTGCTCAATCAGGTGATCGGCCGCGCCGGGCGCGAACAGGGGCGCGGTGTCGGTTACTTGCAGACCTATCAGCCGGAACATCCGGTGATGAAGGCGCTGGTCGCGAGCGACCGGCAGGCGTTTTACGACACCGAGATCGAATTGCGCGAGCGCACGCTGTATCCGCCGTTCGGCCGGCTCGCGAGCATGATCATCTCGGCGGGCGATCGCCCGACCGCCGAAGGCTTCGCGCGCAAGCTGG
This sequence comes from Hyphomicrobiales bacterium, assembly GCA_017305535.1. GTDB lineage: Bacteria > Pseudomonadota > Alphaproteobacteria > Rhizobiales > Xanthobacteraceae > 62-47. Next base: position 363,117 of record JAFKKN010000005.1, read on the forward strand.
CCTCGGCCGCGCCACATGATGAGGCGGTGCAAGTGCTGGGCCCGGCGGAAGCGCCGCTTGCGGTGGTGAAAGGCCGGTATCGCTTTCGCCTGCTGATCAAGTCGGCGCGCGGCGTCGATCTGTCCGGTTATTTGCGCGACTGGCTCGCCGTGGCCCCGAAGACCAAGGGCAATCTCAAACTGGAAGTCGACGTCGATCCGCAGAGTTTTTTGTAGCCGTCACCCATTCCGTCGTCATCACCGGGCTTGTCCCGGTGATCCACGTCTTGCTTTATTTAGTGAGCAAGAAGCGCGTGGATGGCCGGGTCATAGGCGAGCGCAAGCGACGCCGTTTTTCAAACGGCTATGCCCGGCCATGACGAACTGAGAGGCCGCAATTTACGGCATCACGAACATGAAAAAGGCCGGTGCGATCAGCACCGGCCTTTTCAACTCAACGCGACGTGAACTCAACAGAACTCAACGCGACGCTACTCAACGCAACGCTTACGCAACTAGGCTTGCGACCTGCTTACTGCACTTCCGCGACGACACGGCCGACGCCGCGGCCGGTGAGGCCGATGGCATGCGCGGCGCCCTTGGAGAGGTCGAGCACGCGGCCGCGAATGAACGGTCCGCGATCATTGATGGTGACGACGACGCTGCGGCTGCCATGGGTGACCTTCAGCTTGGTGCCGAACGGCAGCGAGCGATGGGCGGCGGTCATGGCGTGCTGATTGAAGCGCTGGCCGGAGGCGGTCTTGGAGCCGGCTTCGTTGCCGTAATACGACGCGATTCCCGAGAAGCTGCGGTGGCCGGTCGGGCCGATCGACGCATTGGCGTTCAGCCAGGAATTCTCGGCCTTGTGCTTGTGGTGATGATGGTGGTGGCTGCGGTGATGCCGGGTCTTGGCCGCCGCTGGAGCGATGCTTCCGCCGATCAGGAGAGAGGCGGCGATCAGGGCGACAGTCGTGCGCGATCTGTCGAGACGTCGCGGTGCAGATGATTTGGATTGAAGCATTAGAAAATAACCCCTCGATAAAACAAGTATTGCCGCCTGTGCGGCAAGTGAAACCCCCATACCTGTTGGCGGCGAAAGCGTTGGCTGCTTAATAAGGCGTAAAATGGGCGGGAGCGCCAAGCAACACACGCATGAAATATCTTGTGATGGACTCGGGCGCCCGGGCAAGATTGAACGATTCTTATGGTTAATCATTTATTAACTAATTATTACTTCCGTATAAAATAGATAATTGGACGAATACTGTATTTTTAGGATTTGCTAAGTATTCGCCCGACGTGAATTGTGCGCTGCACGCGCTTCAGTGGCGCGAAAATTAGCGCGCGAAACGTGCGGACCTTGGATCGTCATCGTTGTCCCCATTTCAATTGTGGTGTGGGGCGTCGCCACCACCGCCCGCGGTCCATGCGACAAACCGCCCGAACGGCAAATGCAACATCGCCGTCATGTTTGCGGCCGTCATGTTGCGCCTGCGCGCGCGCTATGTTAGCAAAGCCGCGATTTTGACGTCGCCGGGACACTCCGTCCCGGTTAGAAATCGAAGTTCCGTTTGAATTCCAAAGGGTTAGATCGATTGGCGCCGCAATTTCCGGCGACGGTTTCACCCTTGCGAATTTGACAGCTTAAAGAGCGCGCGAGTGGCAGCAGAAAATCAACCCGTTTCCGGCGTAGCCGGTCGCTATGCGATGGCTTTGTTCGAGCTGGCACGCGACGAAAAATCCGTCGACGCCGTCAAGGCCGACCTCGACAAATTCGATGCGATGCTGGCCGAGAGCCAGGATCTGAACCGGCTGGTTCGCAGCCCGGTGTTCACCTCCGACATTCAAGGCAAGGCATTGTCCGCCGTGCTGGCGCAGGCCGGCATCACCGGCATCGCCGCCAACTTCCTGAAGTTGCTGACGGCCAACCGCCGCCTCTTCATCATCCGGGACGCGATCACCTCGTTCCGCGCCCTGGTCGCCAAGTACAAGGGCGAAGCCACCGCCGACGTCACCGTCGCGGAAGCGCTCAATGACAAGAACCTCGACAGCCTCAAGGCCGCGCTGAAATCAGTGACGGGCAAGGATGTCGTTCTCAACGTGAAGGTCGATCCGTCGATCATCGGTGGGCTTATCGTCAAGCTCGGCAGCCGCATGGTCGACAGTTCGCTTCGCACCAAACTCAATTCGATCAAGCACGCGATGAAAGAGGCAGGCTGATGGACATCCGCGCCGCGGAAATTTCCGCGATCCTCAAGGACCAGATCAAGAATTTCGGCCAGGAGGCGCAGGTCTCCGAAGTCGGCCAGGTGCTCTCCGTCGGTGACGGTATTGCCCGCGTCTACGGTCTCGACAACGTTCAGGCCGGTGAAATGGTCGAGTTCGAGAACGGCACGCGCGGCATGGCGCTCAACCTCGAAACCGACAACGTCGGTATCGTGATTTTCGGCGCCGACCGTGAAATTAAGGAAGGCCAGACCGTCAAGCGTACCCGCGCCATCGTGGACACGCCGGTCGGCAAGGGTCTGCTCGGCCGCGTCGTCGACGCGCTCGGCAATCCGATCGACGGCAAGGGCCCGATCCAGGCGACCGAGCGCAAGCGCGTCGACGTCAAGGCGCCGGGCATCATTCCGCGCAAGTCGGTGCATGAGCCGATGGCCACCGGCCTCAAGGCGGTGGACGCGCTGATCCCGATCGGCCGTGGCCAGCGCGAGCTGATCATCGGTGACCGTCAGACCGGCAAGACCGCGATCGCGCTCGACACCATGCTCAATCAGAAGTCGCTCAACGCGACCGGCGACGAGAGCATCAAGCTGTACTGCGTTTACGTCGCGGTCGGTCAGAAGCGCTCCACCGTTGCGCAGTTCGTGAAGGTGCTCGAGGAGCAGGGCGCGCTGGAATATTCGATCGTCGTCGCGGCCACCGCGTCCGATCCGGCCCCGATGCAGTACATCGCGCCGTTCACCGGCTGCACCATGGGCGAGTACTTCCGCGACAACGGCATGCACGCGGTCATCATCTATGACGACTTGTCGAAGCAGGCCGTCGCTTACCGCCAGATGTCGCTGCTGCTGCGCCGCCCGCCGGGCCGCGAAGCTTACCCGGGCGACGTGTTCTACCTGCACTCCCGCCTGCTGGAGCGCGCCGCGAAGCTCAACGACGACATGGGCAACGGTTCGCTGACGGCGCTGCCGGTCATCGAAACCCAGGCCAACGACGTGTCGGCCTACATTCCGACCAACGTGATTTCGATCACCGACGGTCAGATCTTCCTCGAAACCGACCTGTTCTTCCAGGGCATCCGCCCGGCGGTGAACGTCGGTCTGTCAGTGTCGCGCGTCGGTTCGTCGGCGCAGACCAAGGCGATGAAGAAGGTCGCCGGCAAGATCAAGGGCGAGCTGGCGCAGTACCGCGAAATGGCGGCGTTCGCCCAGTTCGGCTCCGACCTCGACGCCTCGACCCAGCGCCTGCTCAACCGCGGCTCGCGCCTCACCGAACTCCTGAAGCAGCCGCAGTTCTCGCCGCTGAAGATGGAAGAGCAGGTGGTGGTGATCTGGGCCGGCACCAACGGCTATCTCGATCCGCTGCCGCTCAACAAGGTGCGCGCGTTCGAGGACGGTCTGCTGTCGCTGCTGCGCGGCAAGCATGCCGATATCCTCAACGCCATCCGCGACACCCGCGACCTCAGCGATGAGACCGCCGGCAAGCTCAAGAGTGTCGTCGAAGGCTTCGCCAAGACGTTCGCTTAATTTCTTTACCTCTCCCGCTTGCGGGGGAGGTCGACCGGCGCAGCCGGTCGGGTGGGGGCCCTTCGTGCGTGGAATGCCCCCTCCCTAACCCTCCCCCGCAAGCGGGAGAGGGGACAAGCTGTGCCCAGGGATGAACAGAGACCGACGAAATGGCTTCTCTAAAAGACATGCGTGTCCGCATCGCCTCGACCAAGGCGACGCAGAAGATCACCAAGGCCATGCAGATGGTGGCAGCGTCGAAGCTGCGCCGCGCGCAGAGCGCTGCGGAAGCCGCGCGGCCCTACGCCGAGAAAATGGATTCGGTTATTTCCAACATCGCCAGCGCCGCGGCGGGTTCGCCCGGCGGCTCGCCGCTGTTGATCGGCACCGGCAAGAATCAGGTGCACCTGCTGCTGGTCTGCACCGGCGAGCGCGGTCTCTCCGGCGCGTTCAACTCGGCGATCGTCCGTCTCGCCCGCGAGAAGGCTTACGCCCTGATGAACCAGGGCAAGGACGTGAAGTTCTTCTGTGTCGGCCGCAAGGGCTACGAGCAGCTTCGCCGCACCTTCGACAAGCAGATCATCGGCAATGTCGAGCTGCGCTCGGTGCGTCAGCTCGGCTTCGTCAACGCCGAGGACGTCGCCAAGAAGGTGCTCGCACTGTTCGACGCCGGTGAGTTCGACGTCTGCACGCTGTTCTATTCGCGCTTCCAGTCGGTGATCTCGCAGGTCCCGACCGCGCAGCAGGTGATTCCGCTGGAGGTTGCTCCCGCCGCGAATGCCACCGCCGCCAAGACCTCTTACGAATACGAGCCGGAAGAAGACGAAATCCTCGCCAGCCTGTTGCCGCGCAACCTCGCGGTACAGATCTTCCGCGCGCTGCTCGAGAACAACGCCTCGTTCTACGGCGCGCAGATGACCGCGATGGACAACGCCACCCGCAACGCCGGCGAAATGATCCGCAAGCAGACCCTGATCTATAACCGCACCCGACAGGCGATGATTACGAAGGAACTGATCGAAATCATCTCCGGCGCCGAGGCGGTCTGACGCGAGCAACCGAGTAAGCACGAGGAGCAAGCCGATGGCCTATGTGACTTCTGCAACGACCAAGGGCGGCCGCAACGGCCGCGCGATGCTCGACAACGGCGCGCTGGCTCTGGCGATGGCGCTGCCGAAGGAACTGGGCGGCGCAGGCGACGGCCACAATCCGGAGCAACTGTTCGCGCTCGGTTATTCGTCGTGCTTCGGTCAGGCCATTCTGGTGGTGGCGAAGAAGCACGGCATCGACGGTCAGGCGGCGAAGGTTACGGCAGACGTTACGCTCGACGTCGCCAACGGTTTCTCGCTCGCGGTTGAACTGAAGGTTTCGATCCCCGGCGCCGACAAAGACAAGGTGCAGGCTCTGGTCGAGGAAGCTCACACGGTGTGCCCGTATTCGAAGGCCACCAAAGGTAACATTCCGGTCAAGCTGACCGTCATCTAAATTCGGGTTCTAAGGAGATATGTCCATGGCTACAGCAGCCAACCAGGTCGGTCGTATTACGCAGGTCATCGGCGCGGTCGTCGACGTGCAGTTCGAAGGTCATCTGCCGGCGATTCTGAACGCGATCGAGACCAAGAACGGCAACAACCGTCTGGTGCTCGAAGTGGCGCAGCATCTCGGCGAATCGACGGTGCGCACCATCGCGATGGACACCACCGAGGGTCTGGTCCGCGGTCAGGACGTCACCGACACCGGCGCGCCGATCCGGGTGCCGGTCGGTCCGGGAACGCTCGGCCGCATCATGAACGTGATCGGCGAGCCGGTCGATGAGCAGGGGCCGATCAAGGCCGACGACCTCCGCCCGATCCACGCGGAAGCGCCGTCCTATACCGACCAGTCGACCGAAGCTGAAATTCTCGTCACCGGCATCAAGGTCGTCGACCTGCTGGCTCCGTATGCCAAGGGCGGCAAGATCGGCCTGTTCGGCGGCGCCGGCGTCGGCAAGACGGTGCTGATTCAGGAACTCATCAACAACGTCGCCAAGGCGCACGGTGGTTACTCGGTGTTCGCCGGCGTCGGCGAGCGTACCCGCGAAGGTAACGACCTCTATCACGAGTTCATCGAATCCGGCGTGAACAAGAAGGGCGGCGGCGAAGGCTCCAAGTGCGCTCTCGTTTACGGCCAGATGAACGAACCGCCGGGCGCGCGTGCCCGCGTCGCGCTGTCGGGCCTCACGGTCGCCGAACAGTTCCGCGATCAGGGCCAGGACGTGCTGTTCTTCGTTGACAACATCTTCCGCTTCACCCAGGCCGGCTCGGAAGTGTCGGCGCTGCTCGGCCGTATTCCTTCGGCGGTGGGTTATCAGCCGACGCTCGCGACCGACATGGGCGCGCTGCAGGAGCGCATCACCACCACGCAGAAGGGTTCGATCACCTCGGTGCAGGCGATTTACGTGCCGGCCGACGACTTGACCGACCCGGCGCCGGCCACCTCGTTCGCCCACTTGGACGCGACCACGGTGCTCAACCGCGCCATCTCGGAAAAGGGCATCTATCCGGCGGTGGACCCGCTCGACTCGACCTCGCGCATGCTGTCGCCGCTGATCGTCGGCGAGGAGCACTACCAGACCGCGCGTATGGTCCAGCAGGTGTTGCAGCGCTACAAGTCGCTGCAGGACATCATCGCCATTCTCGGTATGGACGAACTGTCGGAAGAGGACAAGCTGACGGTGGCCCGCGCCCGTAAGGTCGAGCGCTTCCTGTCGCAGCCGTTCTTCGTCGCCGAAGTGTTCACCGGTTCGCCGGGCAAGTTCGTCGACCTCGCCGACACCATCAAGGGCTTCCGCGATCTCTGCGAAGGCAAGTACGACCACCTGCCGGAAGCGGCGTTCTACATGGTCGGCACCATCGAAGAAGCCGTCGAGAAGGGCAAGAAGCTCGCGGCCGAAGCGGCCTAAGCTGATCTGCGAAGCTGCGCCGTCACCCTGAGGTGCGAGCGCAGCGAGCCTCGAAGGGTGGCCGCATGTCATCCTTCGAGGGCCGCAACAGCGGCCACCTCAGGATGACGATTGTGCGTTTTGGCGAAGGCTGACCATGGCTACCTTCCACTTTGATCTTGTCTCTCCTGAAAAGCTCGCCTTCTCCGGCGAGGTCGATCAGGTCGACGTGCCCGGCATCGAGGGTGATTTCGGCGTGCTCGCTGGTCATGCGCCCGTGGTTGCGGTGATCCGGCCGGGGATTCTCACCATCATCACCGGCTCGACCCGGCAGAAGGTGATCGTGCTCGGCGGTCTGGCGGAAGTCTCGGAGAGCGGCCTCACCGTGCTCGCCGACGTCGCCACCTCGCTGGAAGAACTCGATCGCGCCGCGTTCGCGAGCCAGATCGACGAGATGGAAGAAAATCTCAAGAACACCGAGCCCGGCCACGAGCTTGACCGCGAGATCGAGCGGCTCGATCACTTCAAGAGCATCCAGACGCAGGTTAATTCGACCGCGATGCACTAATGGATTTGGCGCCGATTTGATCGGCGCCAGTTGCCCGGACCATCGACATCAGCCTGGACATCGAGGGGGCGCGGGGAAGTCCGTCGGCCCCCTTAATCGTCTCTTGCAAAAGTCGCAGTCGGCGGTCATGAGAGGGCGTTCGGAGGGATGGCCGAGTGGCTTAAGGCGCACGCTTGGAAAGCGTGTGTGCGGGAAACCGTACCGTGGGTTCGAATCCCACTCCCTCCGCCATATCCCGCCGATTACCCTCTATAGTGCGGTATTGCCGCCGATCACCGCATTCCACGGGGTGAGATAGCAAACCACCGATTCCACGCTGGAGCCCGATATATATTGGGGCTGCGACGGCCGCTTCCGACCCTAAAGGGGCTCGACCAATGCTGCCTCTTTTTACGATGACGGGGATCAAAAGGTGCCAAAATATTACAAGTTGATAACCGAGGGTACGACCCTCGCTCGACAATCGGGAGCGGGCACCGTCATTCCCGCAGGCTTCAGGGACCTGAGTGCTTCTATAGTCTCGACATGCACATTCCTGCAGAGTCTTCTCCAGCAGATAATCTACGTGACGCACGGGTCTGAACTTCTTGCGGCGAAGCGCACACTGAAGGAATTTCCGAATCCCAGGGCGAGAATAGATTTCCTATGTTCATTTCCATACAGCGAAGCTGACCCGATCGTTTCGTCCGTATTTGAGTATGCGAGACTTCTGTTCCGGGACTTATACGAACTCAGGAACATTCTGTCGCACGAGGTATGGGCATCTAGCGACGTTTATGGTGATGCCGTCATCTTCTCCGGCTTGGACGAAGAAGCCAGGTTGTTGATGGTCTCTGGTCGGATCTGGCACACGGAGAATGCGACCCCCCAAGAGGTCTTCGACGCCACGGTCCGGTATATTCGGAGCGTGAAAATCGTAACCAGCGCTGACCTCCAAGCTGCGATGGGCGATGCCAATTTGTGTTCATGGATTCTCATGCACATAGGCACTGTTCTCAATGAGCAGGACGCTACGAGAAAGGGAAAAGCGCGACAGCTTTTCCTTCAATACAAGGGAACATCGCATCTCTTTGCAGGCACCCCACCGAGCGCTGGAATCCGAACTTTCACCGCTTCCAGGAGCAAAAACATTCAGGGCTGAACCGGGGACGACAAGCATTTTCGCATCTCTCGATCGGATGAAGAGCGACGGTCAACGTAGAGAAATCTCAATGTGGTCTGCCGCTTTGCAAACAGGTGGAAGTCGATTCGCACACGGATGAATTCGTTCAGTTGCTTTCGCTCGTTCATCAAGGAGCCCAGCGCGTTAGCGAGCGGCTTTCCGCCAATGCGCGCAGGTATTTACAGATATATTTAGGAGGACCATAGAGGGCCACGGCGTAAACATATTGCCCGTCATCATCGTTCATGGTCCGCCACTAACGCCTCCGTCGTGACTTTGATTCCCTCTATCCCCGCAGGTCAGGCCGATGCGCGGGAGGGATGTGCCGTCGTCGGACGGATCACCGCCGGCACGAGATTCGTTAAACCGGCCCTGCCCTCGACCTCGATGCGATTGCGTCCAGATGCCTTCGCCCGATAGAGGCACCGGTCCGCCCGCTCCAGCAGGTGCGGGAACGTTTGTGCATCGACGACGCCGTAGCTGATGCCAATTCCAAAACTGGCGGTGAGCCTGATGCTGAAGCCCTGGAAGACAAGAGGCTCGGACTCCATCGCGCAGCGGAGTCTCTCGGCGAGCCGATAGGCGTCGCTGACGTCCTTCCCCGGCAGCAGAACGATGAATTCCTCGCCGCCGATGCGCGCGATGAAATCATCGTCGCGAAACGTGTGCCGGATCAGATCGGCGCAGCGTTTGATCGCCTCGTCGCCCGCCGCATGTCCGTAACTGTCGTTGACGCTCTTGAAATGGTCGATGTCGAGCAGCACGAGGGCTGTCTCCTCACGCGTGCCGCGATGTTTGACGATCTCGGGCAGCGCCTGGATGCTCAACCGGTTGTAGAGCCCGGTCAGGGGATCGCGCAGCGCTGTCTCCCGCAATCCGGCGACGCTTCGTTCATAGGCGAGCGACAAGGAGAACGCGCCGCTGGCGCTGATATGAACGGCGGCGGCGATCAGGTTGAGATCCAGGAAAATGTCGGCCGGCAGCAGGCTGTCCATCCCGCGATCCAGCAGCAGGCCCTGAACGACGCGCAACAGCGACGAGGCAGCAATCGTTCCGTAGGCGAACACCAATCCCCAGCGGGATGGAAGGTGTTCCCGTTCCAGCGCAAGCGAGAGCATGATGGCGCCGATCTGCGCCGCGACGATGGCGTTGGTCAGGCCGAAGACCAGTCCCTTGCCGAAAACGGGGGAGAGCATGAGCCCCAGGACCATGACGAGGCTGAGCACAAGAAACCACGCGGACGACGAAGGATGACCGAAGAATATCCTGACGGCCCGCCATCGCAGGCCAAGGCCGATCACCAGCAGGCTGTTCGGCAGCAGCAGGGCTTCCGGCGTGCCGTTGATCTGGCGCGAGAAAATCATGAACGCGACGGCGAAAATCGCGTTCGACGCCACGAGGTAACCCCAGTAGCGGCGATCCTTGTGTCCAAGCCCCGCGAATGCGAAGGCGACCGCGAACACGATCAGCAGCAACGCGTTCACCTTGAACATCGTTTGCTGGTCGAGACCGAACAGAGGCTCCATCAAAATCGCCAACTCGCATCGTTTGTTCGAGACACGGTGGGGAAAAAACTTGAACAATCCGATCATCGGCAATCGAGCAATTTGAGTCTCATTTAAATTAAAATGGACGTGCCTCCAGTTCGTGTGCGAGGCATGATCTCCGGACGAAGGCCGGATGACGGAGACGCCCTTGCGCGGCATCGATTTCAGTTCGTGGCAGAGTTTGCTCGCGACCTTGATGGGGCTGGCGCTGTTTGTATTCATCAGCATCGGCATTCGTCTGCTGATCATGTTCACGATCCAGCAACGCCGCGAGCGCATGAACCGCCAGATCAACGAGCGCCTGCGCACATTGATCGCGGCTTACAAAACGCTGGGCGGTTCGTTCACCGGCGATCTGGCGGTTGACCCGGCGCATCTGCGCGATTTGCGCCAACGTGGCCCATCTGCCGGTGAAAACGAGCCGCCGGATGACGTGGGCGCTTCCGTCGAGATTGAAACCGGCTCGGATCGCAAGCGTCGCATTCGCGACGCGGTCGAGGCGGCGTTGTCGGATATCATCCTGCTCGGGACCGAAGACCACGTCCGCCTGGCCGAGCGCGCGGTGCGCGAACTGATCGCCGGCCGCCCGGTTCATACCGCTGAACTCGTGGTGTCGCTGCGCAACTTCATTCGCGAGGCGCTCGATCTCGGGCCGATCCCGTCCGATCTCACGATCCCGATGCAAGGTCCGGCACGGCCGTCGAATGGCGGCGGGCGCGGCAAGGGCGAGGGAGGACGCGAACGCTCACGCGGCGGTGGTGGTGCTGGCGGGATGGGCACGGGGATGGGGATGGGCGGAGGTGGATTGGGAATGGACGGCGACGACCCGTTGTCGGATCATCATCGCTAGGGTGAGATCACGCGGCGCAAGGCCGTATAGTCGATGTCTATTGCGGGAGTTGAGAAAGCCGTGAACAGATGAGCAAAAGCCCTTCGCCTCCGATGCCGGCCGATGTCGCGGCCGCTTTCGATGCGTTTCCGGCCGCGCTCCGTCGCCGCTTGCGCGGCATTCGAGGCCTGATCTTCAAAACTGCCGCGCAACTCGATGGCGTCGGTCCACTCACCGAGACGCTGAAATGGGGCGAGCCGGCTTATCTCACCGATGCGTCCGGCAGCGGCACCACCATCCGGCTGGGGTGGCTGCGTCCGTCCGAGACGCATTGCGCGGTTCTGTTCAATTGCAAGACGACGCTGGTCGAATCGTTTCGCGAGCGGTTTCCGGACGAATTCGCCTACCAGAAAAATCGGGCTCTCCTGCTCGACATGGCGAAGCCGGTGCCCGAAACCGAACTGTCGATTTGTCTCGGGATGGCGTTGACCTACAGGAAACGACGCTGACCGGTCACCGTGCTGTGATGGCGGTCGTCTCGACAGCCCACCCGTCACGCGATACGTCGTCCGGACATTGAGAGGTTGTGATGACCGTTTCGACCACCACCAAACCGGGATCATTGTCGGACGCGACCAGCGCCGCGTCGCGTTGCGCGGCGTCGATCGCCGCGATCGCCGCGCTGACCTTGGGAGGAGCATGGTTCTTCCAACTGGTGCTCGGCTTGCAGCCGTGCCCGCTCTGTCTCGAACAGCGCTATGCCTATTATCTCGCGGTGCCGCTGGCGATCGTCGTCGCGATCGCGGCCGCGCGCGATGCGCCGCGCTCGCTGATCTATGCGGGCCTCTTCGCGCTGTTGCTGGCGGCGCTCGCCAACGCCGTGCTCGGCGGCTATCATTCGGGCGTCGAATGGCGCTGGTGGCCGGGACCGACCGATTGCAGCGGGCCGGTCGGTAATCTCGGCAGTGCTGGCGACCTGCTGTCGCGTCTCGATACCGTGAAGGTGGTGCGTTGCGACGAGGTGCAGTGGCGTTTTCTCGGCCTGTCGATGGCGGGCTACAATGTGCTGATCTCGCTGTTGATGGCGGCGCTGGCGCTGCTCGGCATCCGGCGGCTGTCGCGGCGGGCCTGAAGATCGTCAATCGTCGGCGTCGTCCTGCGGGCGATCGAACAGGTGGACGATGCCGGGCGTGGCGAGACTGACAAAGACGAAGCGCGCCAGGTGATGCGCGCCGACGAACACCGGATCGATATGCAGGGTCAGCGCGAGCGCCAGCATCGCATCCATCGCGCCGGGCGCGAACGCCACCACGATGTCGCTGAAGCGCACGTCGGTGATCATGAAGATGGCCGCGACGAACAGCGCAGAAATAACGATGGCGACCGCGAACGAACCCAGCGCCGCGCCGACATAGCGCAGCACGGTCCGCGCCGAGATTTTCGCGAAGCGCGTTCCGATCAGGGCGCCGATGCCGATCAGCGCCGCGGCGCGCAGTGCCGGCGGCAGGCCCCCTTCGATCACCCCGGTGCCGTGCAACAGCGCCGAGCCGAGCATGGCGCCGAACATCCAGCTCGCCGGAAACCTGATCAGGCGCAGCACGATGGCGCCGGCCACGGCGGCGGCCACCAATGCCGCCAGTTCGAGCGGTGAGGCGACCATCGGCTGAGTCGTCGCGGGCGCCGGCGCGCCGAGGCCGGTGAGAGCCAGCAACAGCGGCAGGCCCGCCGTCAGGATGATGACTCGCATGGTCTGCACCACGGCGATGCCGGCCACGTTGGCATCCCGCTCCGCCGCCAGCATGACGATTTGCGACAGCGCGCCGGGGCTGCCGGCGAGCAGCGCCGAGGTGCGATCCCAGGCGTGAATGCGTTGCAGATAGATGCTGCTGCCGAGGGTGGCGCAGAACGTCGCCAGCGCCAGCAGCGCGATCGTCACCGGATAGGCGCTCATGTCGTGCAGCATCTGCCGCGACACCAGCGAGCCGAGCGAGATGCCGAGCAGCACCAGAACGGTTTGCGTGAGCAGCGGCGGCATCCCCAGCGGTCGTCCGGCGAACGCCGCGACCGCCACCGTGATCATCGCGCCGGAGATCAATCCGCCCGGCAGTTGCAGCCACGCGAACAACAGGCCGCCGCCGACGCCGAGCAGCAGCGTCTCAAACGTGTGCAGCAATGTCGATCGGCTGGGGAGGGCGAGGCGCATGCGCCGCGATCTATGGCAAATCCCGCCGCCGCCGACAAATGCATGAAAGTCATGCGGCGGGCCGGTCAGGGTATGGCTGGCCGGTTACTGGAGTGGCGTCATCCTGAGGCGGCGATGCGATAGCATCGCCCTCGAAGGATGATGGGCCGTCGCCCTTCGTGGCCATTGCTGCGCAATGGCACCTCAGGGTGACGGCACCTCATTCACGCAAAACGTTCGACTTACATCGCCTTGCCGCCGCTCTTCTTGCACTCGGCGCGGAATTTGTGACGCGCCTTGCCGTGCAGGCCCTTGGCGTCGGCCTGCTTGGAGCATTCCAGCGACGCGGCGCTGCGCTCGGCCTTGGCTTTCGGTGCGGTCGCGGGAGCGGCCGTGGTTGCCGGCGCGGACTTCGCGGCGGGAGCGGCGGGCGCCGTCGTCTGGGCCGAGGCGGGACCCGCGAGCAGCAGGGCGGCAACGGCGGTGGTGATCGCGAGGGACGTGAATTTCATCATAGTGTCACCTACGGGTTGGAGGGGCTTGGACGGTCGCGCCGCGATGCTGAATGGCCGATGAATAATTACGGCCGGCGAAAAACATAAATTTGACCGGCCCCGCATGGTCCTCGTTGAAACGGCTTCGGCCTGCGCTAGGATCAGGTCGATTTTCTTGGACCACCACGACCCGAGGAGAACGACGATGATAAGTCATGTTAAACTGTTCTGTGCGGTGGCTGTCTCCAGCGTTGCCATGTTGTCCGTGACGCTGCCGGCGCAGGCCCTCACGGCGCAGGAATGCAGCGCCAAGTATCAGGCGGCGAAGACGGCCGGTACGCTCAACGGCCAGAAGTGGAACGACTTCCGCAAGACCCAATGCGCGGCCGGGGCCACGGCCGCGGCACCCGCTGCCGCCCCCGCCGCTGCGCCGGCACCGGCGGCGCCCGCTCCGGCGCCGCGAACGGCAACGGCACCGAAGCCGGCCGCGGCTCCCGCCGCTGTCGGCAATGCCGTCTTCCCGTCGGCGGTCGATCCCAAGTACGCCAAGGAAACCGCCGGCAAGGCGCGGATGCATACGTGCGTCGATCAGTACAACGCCAACAAGGCCACCAACGGCAATGGCGGCATGAAGTGGATCCAGAAGGGCGGCGGCTACTACAGCGAATGCAACAAGCGGCTGAAAGGCGCGGCGTGATTCGTCGCATCTTCGTGACGTGATGAGCAATCGCCCCGGCGCGCCCGCGTCGGGGCGATTGTGATTCCGATGAACTAATTCTCACGATGACGATGATAGCCAGACGATGATAGCAAGTCTCGGCCTGATCCTGCTGTGTCAGTTGCTGGGCGAGATCGTGGTCCGCGGCATCGGCGCGCCGATCCCCGGACCTGTCGTCGGCCTGATTATATTGTTGGTGCTGCTGCAAGGCCGCGACCGCATCGGACTGTTGCGGCGTGGGCCGCTCGGTGACGGCGGCGTCGAACGCGCGGCCAGCGGGATGCTGGCGCATCTGTCGCTCTTGTTCGTGCCGGCCGGTGTCGGCGTCGTGCAACATCTCGATCTGGTGTCGTCGCATGGCGTCGCGATCTTCGTCATTCTCGCGCTGTCGGCACTTGTGACGCTGGTGGTGACGGCGGTGACATTCATTGTTACCGGCAAGTTGCTCGATCGCTGGCGAGGCACGTCATCATGACGAGCACCTCGTCCGGACCGTTCGCGCTGTGGGTCTATCTCTCGCAGACACCGTTGTTGTGGCTCACGCTGACGCTGCTGGTCTACGCGGCCGCCGATGCGGTATCGGCGGCGACCAATCGTCATCCGCTCGCCAATCCGGTGTTGCATTCGGTATGGGTGATCGGCGTCATCCTGCTGCTCACCGGCACGCCCTATCCGGAATACTTTAACGGCGCGCAGTTCGTGCATTTCCTGCTCGGTCCCGCGACGGTCGCGCTCGCGGTGCCGCTCTATGAGAACCGCAAGGTGGTGTTGTCGGCGGTGGTGCCGATGGCGGTCGCGGTGCTGGTCGGCGGCATCACTGCCATTGTTTCCATCGTAGTGCTGGCGCGGCTCGTCGGGCTGCCCACCAATGTCGTGCTGGCGCTGGCGCCGAAGTCGGTGACCGCGGGCGTCGCGATGGGCATCAGCGAATCGCTTGGCGCGGATCCATCGATCACCGCGGTCTGCGTGATGCTGACGGGGATCATGGGCGCGATCATCGTCACGCCGCTGATGAATCGCCTCCGCATCACCGATTTTCGCGCACGCGGTTTCGCGGCCGGGCTGACCGCGCACGGCATCGGCACCGCGCGGGCGTTTCAGGTCGATACTGTCGCGGGCGTGTTCGCCGGCGTGGCGATGAGCCTGAATGCCCTGGTCACCTCGCTGATCGTGCCCGTTGCCGTCACCCTGTTGATGCGATGAGGGCAGGTGCGACGGAATGCCGAAATTGTCATTTGCCCCGGCTTCGCTATGCTGATTGACAGTCCCGCAACATATACGCGTATCCGGCGCCATGCCGGTTCAGAGGAAGTTGGTCGAAGCGATGTCCGTTAAGTTGCCGTCGATGCAGGTTGCCACGCCGTCCGTCATCACTCGCCGTCACGCGCTCGGCGTGCTGGGTGGAGTCGCGGGAATGCTCGGCGCGGGCGTTGTTCCGTCACGGGGCGCGCCGGCCGATGCGTCCGACGACGTGCTGTCCGAAGGCGCGGTGCTGCGCGATCCCGATATCCCGGCGGCAGGTAATGCCAATGGCGACGTCACCATCGTCGAATATTTCGATTACAATTGTCCGTACTGCCGCAAGCTCGCGCCTGAACTGTCGCAGGTGGTATTCGACGACGGCAAGGTGCGGCTGGTGTTCAAGGACTGGCCGATTCTCGGGCCGGTGTCGGTCTATGCATCGAAGATGGCGCTCGCGACCAAGTATCAGGACAAGTTCGTCCAGGCACACGAAGCGATGATGAACACCAGTTCGCGGATCACCGAATCGCGGATTCGCGAAATGCTCGCCGAGGCCAAGATCGATGTCGATCGCGCCACCCGCGATCTCGAAACCCACGGCGCCGACATCGACCGCGTGCTGAAGCGCAACGACGAGCAGGCCAAGGCCTTCGGCTTTCGCGGCACGCCGTCGTTCATCGTCGGCAAGTTCCGGGTGCCCGGCATCCTGACCATGGCGCAGTTCGACCAGGCCATCGCCGACGCGCGCAAGGCCGCCAAGGCGAGGAAGTAGGCGCGGAGGCATTTTCCGCGTGCAAGGCGCAAGGTTGTGTATCCTTGCGCGTGGATATTTCCCTTGAGGATTGAGTCGTAGAGTGGTGCAGTTACTCCGCGCTGGAGTGACGAAATGATCGTCGGCTTTCGGGATGACTGGCTGCGCGCCTTTTTCGTGGACGATATCCGTTCCCGTAATATCCCGCCCGATCTCGAAGCCGTTTGTTCCGCAAGCTCCAGATGATCGATGATGCCGTGACCGATCAGGATTTGCGCGTGCCGCCCAGCAATCATTTTGAAAAGCTGCGCGGTCATCTGGCAGGTTTCCACGCGATCCGCGTCAACCAGCAATGGCGCCTGGTTTTCCGCTGGAATGGCGAACGCGGCGAGGCGGACGGGATTTATCTGGACGATCACAGCTATCGATGAGAGCGAGGCGAACATGCTGACCACCAAGCGCAAGCCGGCGACCGTGGGCGAAATCCTGACCGAGGAATTCATGCAGCCGATGGGCCTCACCCAAGGCGCGCTTGCGGAGGCGATGGGCGTCCAGCGTAAGCATGTCAACGAACTCTGCGGGAATCGCCGGAACGTGACCGCTGCAACCGCGCTCATTCTCGCGCGCGTGTTCGGCAACAGTCCTGATTTCTGGCTTAACGTGCAGCGGCGTTATGACCTTTGGGAGGTGATGAATACACCGAAAGAACGCGAACGTGTTGAGCGCGCACGGCCGCTCAAGCACGCTGCGTGAGGCAGCTATGCGGATGACCTGCCAATGGGGAAATACTGACCTGCCGTTGGCTGAGGTGTCTTGAAAGTTTGGTGCGGGTGGAGGGACTCGAACCCCCAAGCCTTTTGGGCAACGCATTTTGAGTGCGCCGCGTCTACCAGTTCCGCCACACCCGCTTCACCAAATGCCGCGACCGAGCGCGGCGCACAGACCTATAAGGGGCGCCCAAACCGGTGGCAACCCATAATCAGGCTTCGTCTATAGCGTTTTCAAGCGGAGCATGTCCTCGGGCCTGACCCGAGGATGGGGCCGGTTCGCGTCAGGAAAACGCATCAAACCTCAAGCGCGGCGAGGCGTTCGGCCTCGGCGAGGTCATCCGGGGTATTGGCATTGAAGAACGGATCGAACGGCGTCACCGGCCATTCGACGGTGGCGACCGGATGGCGCGCCATCCAGCGGCCGACGGCGCGGAAGCCCTCGTTGACCACGGCGTCCCGCAGCGGCTCGCGCAGCGCAAGGCTCCACAGCGCAATGACGTGGTGGCTCTGGCCGCCGGAGGCCGCCACCGCCAGTGGTGCATCCTGTTCGCTGCGGGCGTTGTCCAGCCGGCGGACCAGATCGCGCGGCAGGAACGGGCAA
The DNA here is from genome assembly GCA_017305535.1 of Hyphomicrobiales bacterium. GTDB lineage: Bacteria > Pseudomonadota > Alphaproteobacteria > Rhizobiales > Xanthobacteraceae > 62-47. The sequence continues at coordinate 380,607 of JAFKKN010000005.1, forward strand.
TCGGCGGCCGCGCTGAGCATCCAGCGCGTCTGCGGCCGGTTCAAAGCCACCCAGTCCAGCCCTGCCAGAATGCCCGCCAGGGGGCCGGGGAAGCCCGCCACGGCGTCCGCGACCACCGGCAGCTCGAGGTCGGCAAAGCGCGCCGGATCACCGTTGGCGTTGAGGATCAGACCGTCGCATTGCGGGGCGAGGCGATCGATGACGCGGGCCAGCATGCTTTGCCCGCCGACCGTCTGCATCGGCTTGTCGCCGCCGCCCATGCGGCGCGCCAGACCGCCGGCCAGCAACACACCGATGATGCCGTCCGAGCCCGTCGTCATCGCCTCAATCCTGTCGCAACTGGCAATCGGCCGCATTTCATCCTGGCCGCGCCACGCGTTATGATACCGCTAGACTGGTTCGGTCAGAAAGCTTTTCAGGTTCTGAAATTGCTGGCCGCCATCGGGTGCGAAACAGTGGCCGCTTGCAGCCGCGCGGTTCGCCGCCTGATGGATTGCTGAAAAGCGAAACGATGACTCAACTGTCGAACGATTGCTTTGCTTCCGGTCCGCCGGTGCTGTCGGTGGACGATGCGGTGGCGCTGATCGCGGCGCGGGTGGGCGCGGTCGAGGGTGTTGAGACCGTGCCACTGCGGCGAGCGGACGGCCGAGTCCTCGCCGCCGATCTGGTCGCGTCGTTGCCGCTTCCGCTCTTCACCAACTCGGCGGTGGACGGCTACGCCGTCGCGAGCGCCGATCTGCCCGCGGCGACGGAGCGTACCTTCCCGGTCAGCTTCCGTGTCGCCGCTGGTGCCGCGACCTTGCCGCCGCTTACGCCGGGTCATGCCGCGCGGATTTTTACCGGCGCGCCGCTACCGGCCGGGGCCGATACGGTTTTCATGCAGGAGGACGTGCGGATCGACGCGGACGGTCGCGTCGTTCTGCCGCCGGGGCAAGGTCCGGGTGCCAACGTTCGCCAGCTTGGCGAGGATGTCGCGGCGGGCCACGTGGTGCTGAAGGCCGGCGTCCGGTTGCGGCCGCAGGACGTGGCGCTCGCCGCCGCGCTCGGCCAGTCCGATCTCGCGGTACGCCGTCGCATTCGCGTCGCGGTCGCCTCCACCGGTGACGAGGTGGTGTCGCCCGCTTCGCCGCGCGGTGGCTCGCAGCTTTTCGATTCCAACCGCTTCATGCTGATGGCGCTGCTGGAGCGCCTCGGCTGTGAAGTGGCCGATCTCGGAATCCTTCCTGATGATCGCGCGCGGGTTGCGGACAGTCTGAAAGCTGCCGCCGCCGGTCACGATCTCATCGTTACCTCCGGCGGTGTCTCCACCGGCGAGGAGGATCACATCCGCGCCGGCATCGAGAGCATCGGCCAACTGGTGCTGTGGCGGATGGCGATCAAGCCGGGACGGCCGGTCGCCATGGGCGTGATCGACGGCACCGCGCTGATCGGCCTGCCGGGCAACCCGGTCGCGAGTTTCGTCACCTGTGCCCACGTGGTGCGGCCGACGGTGCTCTCGCTCGCCGGTGCGCTCCAGACCCGAACCACGGCAATGCCGGTGCGCGCCGCGTTCGCGCACGACAAGAAGCCCGGCCGCCGCGAGTTTTTGCGGGCGAATTTACGTCATGCCGCAGACGGCGCGGTGGAAGCCGTCAAGTTCGATCGACAGGGTGCGGGAATGCTGTCGTCGCTGGTGGAGACGGATGGTCTGGTCGAACTCGGCGAGGACGTCACGCGTGTCGCGCCGGGCGACAGCGTCGGCTTCCTGGCCTATGCGGAACTGGATTGAGCCGCGGTTGACGCGGCTATCCACCTTGGCCATTTTGCGCCGTATGTCGCTGACCAAACTCGATCTGATCGGGCTGAAATGTCCGCAACCGGTGCTGCGGACCCGCAAGGCTTTGAAGGGTCTCGCGCCCGGCGACCGGCTCGAGGTGCATTGCTCCGATCCGCTTGCGGCGATCGATATCCCGCACCTGATCGCGCAGACCGGCGACCGCGTCGAGACGACACGGCGTCAGGATGCGATCATGGTTTTCCTGATCGAGAAGGTCGATCCTGATCCCGAAAGTGGAATCCGGTTTTCGGATAGGATCATGCCCCAGTAATATTTTGGCTGCGTCCTAGGATTGCGATTGAGTTTGTCTCAAGCCGCCGGTTGCGGTGGCCACGGCCGGTCGGGTCGATAGAAGATGCCGAGCTTGAGGCTTTCGGCGATGCGCTCGGCCTTGACGCGGAACGCGGCGCTGATGTCGTCGTCGAACAGTTCGTTGCAGGTCTGGTCGAACAGTCTCAGCCACTGGCTGAATAGTTCCGGCGTGATGCCGGGCAGAACCATGTGCTTGATCAGCGGGTTACCCTTGTAGCGCCCGGTGGTCAGCATCACCGAGGACCAGAACGCATACATTTTGTCGAGATGCGGCTGCCAGTCGTGGATCGCCGCCTCGAAGATCGGGGCGAGTTCGGCATCAGCCCGCACCTTGGTGTAGAAGGTGTCCACAAGCTGGCAAATGCTGTCCTCGGAAATGGAGCTGAGCTTTTCCATCGTGCACATCATCTCGCTTGCGCCGCCAATTCACACCAGCCGGAATCTGATATAGGTCGAAATCACCCAAGCGGTTGACTACGACAGCGCTTGCGCAAAAGCAATATATTTCGTATATCTTTTAGGACGATCTGCCGGGAGCCCGACGTTGCGCCTCACCGCTTACACTGACTACTCCATGCGCGTCCTGATGTACCTTGCCCTCAAGGAAGACGGGCTTGCGACCATCTCGGAGATCGCCAGCAGCTACTCGATCTCGAAGAATCATCTGATGAAGGTCGTGCATCAACTCGGCGTCGCCGGTTATGTCGAGACTGTGCGCGGCCGGGGCGGTGGCTTGCGGCTGGCGAAGCCGAGCGAATCGATCGGGCTCGGCGAAGTCGTGCGCCGCACCGAACCGGACTTCGCCATCGTCTCCTGCTTCAAGCCGATCGACGAGCCGTGCGCGATCCGTCCATGCTGCGTGCTGAAAAACGCATTCGAGAAAGCCCGCGATGCGTTCATCGAGGTGCTCGACGGCTACACCCTGAAAGATCTGATCGAGCCGCGTGGCCGCCTGATCCGCTTGCTCGACATCCGGCAGGGCACGGCGGCTGCGCCGTAAGGGCATCCTGAACGCCGCCACAGTATTGCCGCAAGAATCCCGCGGCAAAAAAACCGCCCTATCCCGCCTTGGCTTCCGCCAGTTGACGCCGCAGCTTGCGCAGCTCCTCGAACTGCTTGGTGACATCGCGCAGAATCGCGGCGGTGCCGGTCATGTTGCCGTGCGCATCCTTCAACATCACGATGGTGAATTCGACGGAGACGCGACGTCCATCCTTGCGCAGTCCCGGCACCGCGAGAAGATCCGCTTCGCCGTAGCGGCTCTCACCGGTCGCCATGGTGCGATGATAACCGTCCCAATGCCGCGCGCGCAGATTCTCCGGAATGATGATGTCGAGCGATTGTCCCATCGCCTCGGCGCGCGTGAAACCGAAGATGCGCGTGGCGCCGGGATTCCAGAAGGTGATCGTGCCGTCGCGATCGGTGGCGATGATGGCGTCGGACGCGGTGGAGAGCACGGCCTCGGCCAGCTCCGTCATATCGGTCGGTGCGGAGGTCGGCGCGTGCATGTGTGGTCCCTCGTCATCAACAAAGAAATGCGTCGATCCGATTTGTAACGGATCGACGCGTTGGTGTAGAGCCCGACGTTCGGTGCAGTCGGTCACGTCACCCGTTCACTTCACCTGCGGCAACGTCTCGTACTGATGGAACGGCGGCGGTGACGACAAGGTCCATTCCAGTGTCGTTGCGCCGCTGCCCCATGGATTGTTGCCCGCGCGTTGCTTGCGGGCCAGCGCATAGGCCATCCCGATCAGGAAGACGAGAAAACCTATGCCGGAAATATACGCCCCGATGGACGAGACGAAATTCCAGCCGGCGAATGCATCGGGATAGTCGGCGTAGCGGCGCGGCATTCCCGCCAGACCGAGGAAGTGCATCGGAAAGAATGCCATGTTCACGCCGATGAAGGTCAGCCAGAAATGCAGCCGTCCCCACGTCTCCGAATACATGTAGCCGGTGAATTTCGGAAACCAGTAGTACCAGCCGGCGAAAATCGCGAACACCGCGCCGAGCGACAGCACGTAGTGGAAGTGCGCGACGACGTAATACGTATCCTGGAACGAGCGGTCCGCACCCGGATTGGCAAGCACCACGCCGGTGACGCCGCCGATGGTGAAGACGAAGATGAAGCCGATCGCCCACAGCATTGCCGTGGTGAAGCGTATCGATCCGCCCCACATCGTCGCGATCCAGGAGAATATCTTCACGCCGGTCGGCACCGCGATCACCATGCTGGCGGCGGCGAAGTAGGCCTGTGCGCTGCTCGACATGCCGACGGTGAACATATGGTGCGCCCACACCACGAAGCCGATGAAGCCGATGGCGATCAGCGCATAGACCATGCCGAGATAGCCGAAGATCGGTTTGCGTGAGAACGTCGAGATGACATGGCTGACGATGCCGAAGCCCGGCAGGATCATGATGTAGACTTCGGGGTGGCCGAAGAACCAGAACAGATGCTGGTAGAGGACCGGATCGCCGCCCGCGTCCGGCGCGAAGAAGGTCGTGCCGAAGTTACGGTCGGTCAGCAGCATCGTGAGTGCACCCGCCAGTACCGGCAGCGCCAGCAGCAGCAGGAACGCGGTCACCAGCACCGACCACACGAACAACGGCATCTTGTGCATGGTCATGCCAGGCGCGCGCATGTTGAAAATGGTGGTGATGAAGTTGATCGCGCCGAGGATCGACGACGCGCCAGCCAGATGCATCGACAGAATGACGAAGTCCACCGCCGGTCCGGGATGTCCGGTGGTCGAGAGCGGTGCGTAAAGCGTCCAGCCGGTGCCGGCGCCGTAGGAGCCCGGTTCGCCTTCGAAGAAGAGCGACACGATCAGAAGCGCGAAAGCAGCGACCAGAAGCCAGAACGAGATGTTGTTCATGCGCGGGAACGCCATGTCCGGCGCGCCGATCATCAACGGCACCATCCAGTTGCCGAATCCGCCCATCAAGGCCGGCATCAGCGTGAAGAAGATCATGATCAGGCCGTGGCCGGTCACGAACACGTTGTAGGTGTGCGGATTGCTGAAGATCTCGAGGCCGGGATACTGCAACTCCGCGCGGATCGCGATGGAGAACGCCGCGCCGACCAGCCCGGCGCAGATCGAGAACACGAAGTACATCGTGCCGATGTCCTTGTGGTTCGTCGAGTAGACGTAGCGTCGCCAGCCCGTCGGGTGATCGTGCGATGGATCGTGGGAGGAAGGGTGGTCGGAAAGGGTGTCGGCAGTCGGCATGATCTCGCATCCACGGCGTGCCGCCTCGTTCTCGCGAGCGGTGCCGCGGACGAGCCTTGTCACGGACAGGTGCCGTGATGTCGGGACGTCAGGGTCGTAACGGTGAATGCAGATGATGACAGTTAAATCGTCGCTGTGTTAAATATTTGCGCGATCGAATCTTTAAGTCGTCATGTCGCTGCATTCACGATGCTTGCTGACGCTGCGGGGTGCCTCGTTGTTTGCCTCTGCATGTGCCGCAACTTGGATTGCGACATGGACAGAGCCAAGTGTCCGGCAGCTTCTGAACGTGCGTCACGCCGACCGGTTGCGCTCAACCGATGGTGTTTTGCAGCGTCGCTGCCGGAATTAGTTCTGGTCTTCTCATCGATATTTACAAGCGAGAAATATCGAAGGTTTGTATCAACGACCTTGCATTCAAATCGCGACGCGAACGCGACGTCACGCGATTTGCGAAATGTGGTCGGAATTGACGTGTTCGCGCGTGTTGCGACGCGCGACGTCGTGCATGAGCGCGAGTGCGTTGCCGAACACGTCGGCATCGTGCTCCACCGGATAGATCACGTATGCGGGAAGATAGAAGCTCGGTGCGCCGTCGATAGCGTGCAGCGTGCCGGCATCGAGACAAGGTTGCACGATGCGTCGCGGAAAATATCCCGATCCGCCGCTATTTAAAACGTGCTGCAATCCGAGCCAGCCAATATTGGCAGCGAGCGCCGCGCCGCCGAAATTGGGGAAGGAGACGCTGTGACGCGCGTAGAATTCTGGTCCCCATTCGACATAGACGTAATTCTGCTGCGGCTCAGGCGCGGCGTGCGGATCGGTCGATACCATGATCAACTGCTCGTCGAACAATTTTTCGACTTTCAGTCCTGGGCGGCTCTGCGGCGTGTAGAGAACGCCGATATCGATCCGACCCTCAATCAACCCGCGCATGATCTCCGGCTCCAGTCCGCTCTCAATGCGGATCGCCAAGGCCGGACGATGCTCACGCATCATCGGCAGCCATTGCAGCAGGAATTCCTCCCATAGCCCGATGCGTCCACCGATCGCCAGCGTGCCGCTGAAACCTTTCGGGATGCCGACATCGTGGCGCGCCTGTTCGACAGTGCGCACCAGCGTCGCGGCGTGGCGCTGAAATTGCCGTCCGGCGGCGGTCAACGCGGTGCCAGCCTTATTGCGGACGAACAGCGTGCAGCCGAGATAGCTTTCGAGCGCGTGAATGCGGGTGCTGACGGTGGATTGGCTGACATGCAACCGCTCGGCCGCGCTGACGAAGTTTCCCGCTGCAACGACCGTCAAAAAGGTCCGCGCAAGTTCGGTATCCATGGCAAATGGTTGCTCATCGTATCGCGTATGTCGATATCAAGCGCTCGTGCATTTCGATTGTCAAAACCAATCGACGTTGTAGCGTGGATTTTCCGCGATCCGGAGCGATGCGACGCCGCTTGCGGAGCGCGCGGAAAATATCCGTTATCGGGAACCTTTTTCGAACTCCGCCATCCAAGGGATGATCAGGAGACGAGTTATGGAACAGGCACGGACACTTTCGATCGACGAGGGTCGGCTCAACGACGCCGAATTGGTGCGGCGTTCGCTCGCCCGGGATGGCAGCGCCTTCCGCGTCATCATGCAGGCCCATAACCGGCGGCTATATCGGCTGGCGCGCGGCATCGTCCGCGATGACGCCGAGGCCGAAGACGTGGTGCAGGAAGCTTACGTTCGGGCCTTCACCCATCTCGCCGACTTTCGGGGCGATTCCTCGCTGGCGACGTGGCTGTCGCGGATCACCATCAACGAAGCGCTCGGGCGGCTGCGATCGCGGCGCCCCACTGTCGATCTGGCGACGTTCGAGGTGCAGCGGACGCCCGCCGAGATCATTCAGTTTCCTCTCACGTCCAAGGCCGACGATCCGGAACAAACCATGGCACAACGTCAGCTCTTGCAACTCGTCGAGCAGGCCACGGACAAGTTGCCGGAGGTCTATCGCATCGTCTTCATCACCCGTGTCATTGAGGGCATGAGCGTCGAGGAAACCGCCGAAATTCTCGGGTTGCGGCCCGAGACGGTGAAAACGCGTCTGCACCGCGCGCGGCGCCTGGTGCGCGAGCAACTCGACAAGCAGATCGGCCCGGTGCTGATGGATGCCTTCCCGTTCGCCGGCCGCCGCTGCGAACGCGTCACCAACGCAGTGATGCAGCGGTTGGGATTGCCGGACTGAGCCGGCCTCCCTTTCACGCGATAGTCCTTCCAAGCAACAGGATGCGGCAGCCATAGCCGTCGGAGACTTTTATGAGTTCGAATATTCGCGCGGTCGAGAAGTTGGAGTCGTCGCCTGTCGAAGAGCCGCGTCCCAGCCGTGCCGAGGTCGAGGCGGCGGTGCGTACCATCATCCGCTGGACCGGTGAGGACCCGGATCGCGAGGGTTTGCAGGACACTCCGGCGCGGGTGACGCGGGCCTTCGAGGAATACTTCGGCGGTTATGCGCAGGACCCGGCGGAATTTCTCGCGCGAACATTCGAGGAGGTCGGCGGCTACGATGAGATGATTCTGCTGCGCGGCATTCGCTTCGAGAGCCATTGCGAGCATCACATGGCGCCGGTGATCGGGCAGGCCTGGGTCGGTTACGTGCCGAACGGGCGCGTGGTCGGCATCAGCAAGCTTGCGCGGGTGGTCGATGTGTTCGCGCGGCGGCTGCAAGTGCAGGAGAAACTGACGGCACAGATCGCCGACACCATCAACGACATCCTGAAACCAAAAGGCGTGGCGGTGGTTATCAAAGCCTCGCACCACTGCATGACGACGCGCGGCGTGCATAAGCCGGACACCGATCTCATCACCACCCGGATGATCGGATGCTTCAAGGACAATGCGCAGATGCGTCAGGAGTTCTTGATGGCGGTGAATTCCTGAGATGATCTAAAGTCGGCGCGGCGATACGCGCCACAACAAAGCCGGGGCTCGCGCCTGTTTGGTCAACGGCATCCGCCGCCCGGTGCTTACGCTGGGAGGGTACGATGTCAGAGGATCAAGCCGCGCAGACCGGGCCGGACCTCACGCGAGGCGTGAAGCTTTCCGATTTCGAGAACGGCAAGCTGTCGGGCCACGTCGGCGATCAGGAGGTCCTGCTGGTGCAATCCGGCTCGGACATCTTCGCTATCGGCGCGCATTGCAGCCACTATCACGCGCCGCTGGCCGACGGCCTCGTGGTCGGCGACACGGTTCGTTGCCCGTGGCATCACGCCTGTTTTAGCTTGCGCAGCGGCGAAGCGGTTCGCGCGCCGGCGTTCGATGCGCTGACGGCCTGGCAAGTCGAGCGCGATGGCGACCGTATCGTGGTGCGCAATCAGATCGCACCCGCTGGCAATCACCGGGAATCGTCCAAGGGCGAACCTGGTCAGATCGTCATCGTCGGCGGCGGCGCGGCAGGCTTCGCCGCCGCCGAAATGCTCCGCCGGAGGAAATTCGGCGGTCGCATCGTCATGCTCAGCCAGGACACCGCACCGCCAGTCGATCGTCCGAACCTGTCGAAGGACTATCTCGCCGGCAGTGCGCCGGAGGATTGGCTGCCGCTGCGTCCCGACGATTATTATCGCGAGGCGAAGATCGATCTGCGTCGCGATGCCGAGGTGACGGCGATCGATCCCGCGAAACATCAGGTCAAACTGTCGGACGGTGAGGCCATTTCCTACGACCGCCTGCTGCTTGCCACCGGCGCGGAGCCGGTGCGGCTGCCGATTCCCGGCGCGGGGCCCTCGCAGGTCCACACCTTGCGTTCGCTCGACGATTGCCGGGCCATCATCAAGGCGGCCGATGGTGCCAAGCGGGCGCTGGTGATCGGTGCGAGCTTCATCGGGCTCGAAGTCGCGGCCTCGCTGCGCGCACGCGAGATCGAAGTGCATGTCGTCGCGCCGGAGAAGCGGCCGATGGAGCGGGTCCTCGGCGCCGAGATGGGCGATTTCGTTCGCGCGCTGCACGAGGAGCACGGCGTGATCTTCCATCTCGAGGACTCCGTCGATCACGTCGACGGCAAGCGCGTCACGTTCAAGAGCGGCGGCACGCTGGAAGTCGATCTGATCGTCGCCGGTGTCGGCGTGCGCCCGCGTCTTGCGCTGGCCGAGGGCGCGGGACTGGCGCTCGATCGCGGCGTCGAGGTCAATGCTTATCTGCAAACCAGCGCGCCGGATATCTATGCGGTCGGCGACATCGCACGCTGGCCCGATCCGCACAGCGGCGCAAAGATTCGCGTCGAGCACTGGGTGGTGGCGGAGCGACAAGGGCAAGTCGCCGCGCTCAACATGATGGGCGAGCGCACGCCGTTCGACGCGGTGCCGTTCTTCTGGAGCCAGCACTACGACGTGCCGATCAATTACGTCGGTCACGCCGAGCAGTGGGATGAGATCGTCGTCGACGGCAGTATCAAGGACCGGGATTGCGTGGTGCGCTACATGCAAGGTGGTCGCGTGCTCGCGGTGGCGTCGATCTATCGCGATCTCGCAAGCTTAGAGGCGGAACTGGCGATGGAGCGCGCGGACGCGAAACGCAAGGTCGGCTTGAATTGAAAAGCGTGCCGTCATCCTGAGGAGCGAGCGAAGCGAGCCTCGAAGGATCGCGGCTGTCGCCCTTCGAGGCTGGCGCTGCGCGCCAGCACCTCAGGGTGACGACCTCAGATTCAGCTCCTGCAAATGATGCATTGACGCGCGCACAAAATTTTCTGGAACCTTCGCGCGCGCGGGCCATCCAATCGGCATTCACAGCGTCACACAAGTTCGGCATCGCATCGGTGCCGGCGACAGGAGGACTCTATGTTTGTTCGTTTGAGCACGGCCGTTGCCGTCGTTTGTCTGCTTGGCACGCCGAGTTTCGCGCAGGGTGCGAAGCCGACTGATCCGCAAATCGCCCATATCGCCTACACTGCCGGCGTTATCGACGTGACTGCTGCGAAGCAGGCGATCAAGAAATCGAAGAACAAGGCGGTGGTCAGTTTCGCCAAGGACATGGTTCGCGACCACGAGGCCGTGAACAAGCAGGCGCTGGCGCTGGTCAAGAAGCTCAAGGTCACGCCGGAAGACAACGACACCAGCCGCACGCTGGCGAAGCAGGCTACTGCGAAGCAAGCCGAACTGGCGAAGCTGAAGGGCGCGGCCTATGACAAGGCCTATGCCGCCAACGAAGTCGCCTACCACAAGGCGGTGATCGGCGCGCTGGAAACGCAACTGATTCCGGCATCGTCCAACGCGGACCTGAAAAGCCTGCTGCAAACCGGTGTCAAGATCTTCCAGGGCCATCTCGAGCACGCCGAACACGTCGCGGCCGAGCTGAAGTAAGGAGACGCCGATGTTGCCGGGATTCAGATCTCTCGCGGTTCTCGGTGTCGTGGTGGGTGCGATGGGCTCGATCCCGGCGCGAGCCGAGACCATTCGAGTCAATATCGACAAGCTGGTGTTCGCTCCCGCGAGCATCAGCGCCAAGGTTGGCGACACCATCGAGTGGGTGAATGCCGACGTGCTGGCGCACACCGCGACCGTCAAAGGCGACTGGAATGTGATGATCCCGCCGAAGAAGACCGTCTCCTTGGTGCTCAGGAAGGCGGGCGACGTTGAATACTTCTGCCGCTTTCATCCGAACATGAAAGGTCGGATCGCGATCGCGCCGAAGTAGTCGGCAGCGGGTCACTGCGACGGTTACTTTGCGCGAGATTTCGTCTTGGTGCCGACTTTAGCGCTCGCCTTGGCATTTGTTTTGGCGCCCGCCTTGGCGGGGGAGCCCAGCAGAACATCCCGCAATACGGTCGCGTGCAGATGCGGTGTGTCGCGCGCCGCGTAGATGAGGGTGATTGGCCCGGCCTGAGCAAGCTTGCGCAGCTCCTCAAGCTCGCTGCCTTTGTCTTTCAGCTCGGCGAGATAGCGGCGGCGAAACTCGTCCCAATGGTCAGGGTCGTGGTGAAACCACTTGCGCAATTCGGTACTGGGCGTGACGTCCTTCGCCCATTCGTCGATGGCGGCGGATTTCTTGGTAAGGCCGCGCGGCCACAGCCGATCCACCAGCACGCGGACGCCGTCCGCTTCATCCGGCGGATCGTAGGCGCGCTTCAAGGCGATATTGGCGGGCAGGATTTTCGTGACCATCGGATTTGAATGCTACTCCTGCCGAACCTGACCGGCAACGACGATTCCTCTCCGGGAGGTGATCCACCCCGGGGTTCGTCCCGCGGCCGAACAATGCTATGAAGATGACCAATGCGCTCAAGGGGCCGGAGCGACGCCAGCCCCAGTCATCGGTTCGTGCGGTGCGCCCCGATGAGTGCGCGTGCGTGAGACGTCACGGAGATACGGTCATGGCGGTCGATCGGCTGATAGTGATGGCCAATCAGATTGGTGCGTTTTTTGTGACTCAACCGCGCGCCAGTGCGCCCGAGGCGATTGCCAATCACTTGCGGAAGTTCTGGGACCCGCGCATGCGCGATGAAATCCGGGCCCATGAGCAGAACGGTGGCGCCGGGCTCGATCCGCCGGTGCGCGAGGCGGTGCGGCTGTTGGCGACGCCGCCGGGCAAGTGATGTCGTGCTGTTTCGGATACGATTATCTTTGTCATGTCCGGACTTGATCCGGGTATCCATCTTTCGAGAGAGATGGATTGCCGGGCATAGAGGCGAGCGAAGCGATGCCGTTCTTCGAACGGCTATGCCCGGCAATGACAGCGCAAAGCGTGTCGATCGGCTTTCTCTATAGCTTCACCCCCCGCAGCCGCAGCGCGTTGCCGATCACGCTGACTGACGACAGCGCCATCGCGGCGGCGGCTACGATCGGCGAGAGCAGCAGTCCGAATGCCGGATAGAGAATGCCTGCGGCGATGGGCACGCCGGCCGTGTTGTAGACGAACGCGAACAGCAGGTTCTGCCGGATATTCTTCATCACCGCCGCTGACAGGTGCCGCGCCTGCACGATGCCGTTGAGGTTACCCTTCAGCAGCGTGATGCCGGCGCTCTCCATCGCGACGTCGGTGCCGGTGCCCATGGCGATGCCGACGTCGGCGGCGGCAAGTGCCGGCGCGTCATTGACGCCGTCGCCGGCCATGGCGACGATGCGGCCTTCCTTGCGCAGCCTGGCGACGATGGCGCCCTTGCGCTCCGGCAACACCTCGGCTTCGATCTCGGTGATGCCGAGTTTCGTCGCCACCGCGCGCGCCGTGGTTTTGTTATCGCCGGTCAGCATAATCACCTTGATGCCGTCGGCCGCCAGCGCCTTGAGGGCATCCGGCGTCGAAGCCTTCACCGGATCGGCGATGGCGATGACGCCGGCCAGCGCGCCGTCGATGGCGATGTTGATCACCGTCGCGCCGTCCTGCCGCAGCTTCTCGGCCTCGGCCGCCATCGCATCGGTCGCTACGCCGCTTTCGGTGAGGAATGCGGCATTGCCGAGCAGCACTGTGCGGCCGTCGACGCGCCCGCGCGCGCCCTTGCCGGTGGGCGAGTCGAACTCATCGACACGCGCGAGCGAGAGTTGCTTGTCGGTCGCGGCCTTGACGATGGCATCCGCCAGCGGATGCTCGCTGCCACGTTCGACGCTGGCCGCGAGCCGCAACAGTTCAGTGTCGTCGAAGCCCGGCGCGGTGCGCAGCGCGACGACCGCCGGCTTGCCTTCCGTCAGCGTGCCGGTCTTGTCCACCACCAGCGTATCGATCCGCTCCATGCGTTCCAGCGCCTCGGCATTCTTCACCAGCAGGCCGGAGCGCGCGGCGCGGCCGACACCGACCATGATCGACATCGGTGTGGCAAGACCGAGCGCGCACGGGCAGGCGATGATCAATACGCTTACCGCCGCGACGATGGCATAGGCGTAACGCGGCTCCGGTCCGAACATCTCCCATGCCGCGAACGCGAGCACCGCCGCCGCGATCACCGCCGGCACGAACCAGCCGGCGACGCGATCGGCGAGGCGCTGGATCGGCGCGCGCGAACGTTGCGCCTGCGCCACCATCTGCACGATCTGCGACAGCAGCGTATCGCGGCCGACCTTTTCGGCACGCATCACGAAGCTGCCGGATTTGTTGAGCGCGCCGGCGATTACCTTGTCGCCGACCTCCTTGGTCACCGGCATTGATTCGCCGGTCACCAGCGATTCGTCGAGGCTGGAGCGGCCTTCGATCACCGCGCCGTCCACCGGCACCTTTTCGCCGGGACGCACGCGCAGATGATTGCCGACATGCAGGCTGTCGATTTCGACTTCACGCTCGCTGCCGTCGTCGCCGACCAGCCGTGCCGTCTTCGGCGCCAGCGCCAGCAGCGCCTTGATTGCGCCTGACGTAGCATCGCGCGCGCGCAGTTCGAGCACCTGTCCGAGCAACACCAACACAGTGATGACGGCGGCCGCCTCGAAATACACCGCGACGCTGCCGTCGTGATTGCGGAATGCCGCCGGAAAGACGTCGGGCGCAAGCGTCGCGACCAGGCTGTAGAGATAGGCGACGCCGGTCCCCATCGCGATCAGCGTGAACATGTTGAGGTTGCGCGTGAGCAGTGACTGCCATCCGCGCACGAAGAACGGCCAGCCCGCCCACAGTACCACGGGCGTTGCGAAGGCGAGTTGTATCCAGCCCGACAGCGTAGGATCGATCAGGCTGTGACCGACAATGTGCGCGCCCATGTCGAGTACGATCACCGGCAGTGCCAGCGCGAGACCGATCCAGAAGCGCCGCGTCATGTCGGTCAGTTCGTGGTTCGGTTGGTCGTCGAGCGTGACGACGTCGGGCTCCAGCGCCATGCCGCAGATCGGGCAACTGCCCGGACCGACCTGTCGAATCTCCGGATGCATCGGACAGGTGTAGATGGTGCCTTCCGGCACGTCGTCCTGCTGCGGCTTCGGATCGAGATAGCGTTGCGGATCGGCGGCGAATTTGGTGCGGCAGCCGGCGGAGCAGAAGTGGTAGGTCGTGTGATCGTGATCGAAGACATGCTTGCGGGTCGTCGGATCGACTCGCATCCCGCACACCGGATCGATCACGCGGCCGTCGTCGGCCGCGACATCATGCGTGTGATGGTGATGACCGTGCGCGTGGTGGTGATGGGCATGATCGTGATGCTCGTGCTTGTGATCGCCACCGCCGCAACAGGAAGATGTAGCAGCCGGCGCCGCTTTCGTGGTGTCACTGCCACCGCAGCAGGACGACGTGGTCGCCGCGACCGGCTCTGACGCCGCATGGTTGTGATGGCTGCAACATGCGCCGTGGGTTTCGCTGCTGGCCTTGGTTTCCGTCGACATGGTCGATCCGATCCGTGCTTGATTTGTATACCCTATGGGGGTATATATACGGCATGAGAACAGAGATCAAGGCCTCGGTGGCCAAACGCTTGAACCGGATCGAAGGGCAGGTGCGCGGATTGTCGCGCATGGTCGAAGAGGACCGCTACTGCATCGACATCGTCACGCAGATATCGGCGGTGCGCGCGGCGCTGCGTCGTGTCGAGGAAGAGGTGCTGCGCGATCACGTCAGCCATTGCGTCGAGCACGCCCTCGCCAGCGGCGACAAGGCCGATCAGCGCGCCAAGATCGCGGAGCTGATGGCAGTGATCGGACGCGCCGAGCGCTGAGCGCGCTTGCGCGTTGTGCGAGGATTTGCATTCTCGACGAGAGCGCCGGAACCCGTCATGCCCCGGCATAGCCGTTCGAGGGATGGCGTCGCTTTCGCTCGCCTGTGTGCCGGGCATCCGTGTCTTGAATGTCGCAACATGAAAGACATGGATGGCCGGGACGAGCCCGGCCATGACAAGTCATAAGACTCTATCTGAACGAGCTCGCTCTAAGTGGTGCAATAGAAAACCCCGCGTCTGTGGACGCGGGGTCCTAACAAGCAGTGAATGCGTCGCGCCGTTACACGCCGAGATAGCGTTGCAGGATCTCCGGCTGCGCCTTTAATTCCTTGGCCGGTCCCTCATGAACAACGTGGCCGTTGTTGATGATGTAGACCCGGTCGGACAGTGCCAGCGTTGCCGCGAGGTTCTGCTCGACGAGAAGAATGGTCTGGCCGGCGGCGGCGAGTTCGCGGCAGGCGTTGACCAGATCGTGCACGATCACCGGGGCAAGACCTTCGAACGGCTCGTCCAGCAGGATGATCTTGGGATCGCGGATCAGTGCGCGGGCGATCGCCAGCATCTGCTGCTCGCCGCCGGACAGATCAGTGCCGCGGCTGCCGCGCCGTTCCTTCAGGCGCGGGAACATCGTGTAGATGCGATCGAGCGACCACTTGTTCTTGGCGGTCAGCCCGGCCAGCACCAGATTCTCTTCCACGTTGAGGCTGCCGAAGACGCGCCGTTCCTCGTGGACCAGTTGCATGCCGCGCTGGGCGATGATGTGGCTCGGCTTGCCGGCGATCTGTTCGCCGTCTAGCGTGATCGAGCCAGCGCGCGGTTTTACAACGCCCATCAGGCTTTTCAGCGTGGTGCTCTTGCCGGCGCCGTTGCGGCCGAGCAGCGCCACCACCTCGTTCTTCTCGACCTTGAGGCCGACGTCGAACAGGATGTGGGAGTCGCCGTAATACGAGTTCAGTCCGTTGACTTCGAGCAAGCTCATTGTTCGAGCACTCCACCGAGGTAGGCTTCCTGCACGATCGGGTTGCCTTTGATTTCTTCCGGGGTGCCTTCAACCAGAAGGCGGCCTTCCTGCAGCACGGTGACCTTCTCGACCAGTTCGAACAGCGCATCCATGTCGTGATCGATGATGATCATGGTGCGGCCCTTGCTGATCGAGCGCAGCAGCTTGACGGTCTCGACACGTTCGCGCGGGCTCATGCCGGCGAGCGGTTCGTCGAGCAGCAGCAGGCTGGGCGAATTCGCCAGCGCCAGGCCGATCTCGAGGCGGCGCTTCTCGCCGTAAGCGAGAACCGCGACCGGCGTGTCGGCGCGCGCGGTGAGGTTGACCATCGCCAGCGTCTGGTTGACCTGTTCGGTCACACCCGGCACCTTGTCGATCCGCCGGAACATGTCGAGCCTGAACTTGCCGCGAACCGCCGCAAGCACCGCGATGGTCACGTTCTCGCGAACTGTCAGGCGGCTGAAAAGCTGGTTGACCTGATAGCTCTTGGTCAGACCGAGCTGGCAGACATCGGTGACGCTCTGGCCGGTGATGTCGTTGCCCTCGAACACGATCTTGCCGGAGGTCGGCGGCACTTCGCAGGTCAGCATCTTGAAGAACGTCGACTTGCCGGCGCCGTTCGGTCCGATGATGCCGCGAAGTTCGCCGTGATTGACCGTGAAGTTGATGTCGCTGTTGGCGGCGAGGCCGCCATAGCGCTTGGTCAATCCGGTGGCCTGCAGGATCGGGCCTTGATAGCTGTCGCCCTCGCGGGCGCGGAGCGCCAGTTGCGGCGTGCCGGCTGCCGCAGACGTTGGCTCGAGCGTGCCGGCCGCGTCGGCCGCTTCCGCGGCTTCGGCGGCGGCTTGCTGCGCGGCCTTCTTGCCGGTCGCCAGCTCGTAGAGATCGACGATGCCGCCGATGATGCCGCGTCGCAGGAAGCAGACCAGCACCACGAAGATCAGGCCCAGCACCAGCTTCCACGCCGCGCCAAGGCCCAGCGCCGCTTGCAGGAAGTCTTGCAGGAACAGCCAGATCGCCGCGCCGAGCAGCGGACCGAACAGGGTGCCGGTGCCGCCGATCGCGGTTTGCATCACCAGTTCCGCCGAAGTCTCGAACATGAAGGCGTCCGGCGGCATGAAGGCTTGCATGATGCCAAGCAGGCCGCCGGCGAAGCCGGCATAAGCGGCCGCGATGACGAACGCGGTCAACTTGTAGCCGTGGATATTGTGACCGACGGCCGAGGCGCGCAGCGGATTGTCGCGAATGGCGCGGAACACGGCGCCCACCGGCGAACGGATGATGCGCAGCGCGATGACGATGCCGATGAAATACCAGAACGCCAGGAAGCCATACAGCGACCAGCCGCTGGTGAACGAAAGCTTGATGAAGCCGAGATCGAAGGCGGGGCTCGGCACGCCGGGCAGACCATTCTCGCCGCCCGTCCAATGCGCGAGCGGATTGAATTCGACGAAGAAGAACACCTCGGCGATGGCTACCGTGATCATCGCGAAATAGATGCCAGTCCGGCGCAGCGCGATGAGGCCGACCAGGTAGCCGACCACTGCGGCAGCGATCATGCCGATGAACAGTGCGGTGACGACGTGGGGGAAGCCGGCTTGCGTCAGCAAATAAGCCGCGACGAAGCCGCCGGTGCCGTAGAGGGCGGATTGGCCGAACGACAATAGTCCGGTGAAGCCGAACAGAATGTCGAAGCCGATGCCGAACAGACCCCACACCAGAATGCGGTTGACGGTGTTCGGCGCGAAGCCGAGATGCGGCAGGATAAAGGGCGCGAGAAGCAGGCCGATGGCCGTCAGCGTCTCGACCAGAAAGCGACGTTGATTGATCATGATGAAACCGTTTCTATGCGCGGCTCTGCGAGCCCATCAACCCATGCGGCCGCAACACAAGCACTAGCGTCATTGCCGCGAACAGCATGACGTAGGCGTAGCCGGGATTGATCATTGAAGTGATGCTGATGATTTCGCCTGCGATCAGGCCGCCGATGATCGCGCCGGGGAAAGAGCCGACGCCGCCGATCACGACCACCACGAAGGTCTGCACCAGAATGGCTTCGCCCATGTCGGGCGTCAGCGACACCACCGGGGCGTTGACGATGCCGGCGAAGCCCGCGGCCATCGCGCCGATGCCGAACACGATCATGAAGACGCGATAGACGTTGATGCCGAGCGAGGCGACCATCACCGAGTCCTCGATGCCGGCACGCACGATCATGCCGAGCCGGGTGCGATAGAGCACGAGGAACAGCGCCAGCAGCGCCACGGCGATGATGCCGACAAGAGCGAGGCGGTAGGTCGGGTAGAACATGAAGCCGAGCGAGGTGATGCCGGCGAGCATTTTCGGGGCCGGCACCGTGAGCGACAGGCTGCCGAAGCCGAGGCGAACCAGCTCGACGATGCACATGCCGATGCCGAATGTCACCAGCAACTGGTCTTCGTCAGGCCGTCCGTAGAAATGGCGGATGATGATGCGTTCCATCACGATGCCGACCAGCATCACGAACAGCGATCCGAAGATGATCGCGATGATGAACGAATCCGTATAGGTGTAAGCGACATACCCGGCGTAGCCGCCGAGCATGAACATCGCGCCGTGCGCGAGGTTGAGGACGCCGAGCGTCCCGTAGATGATCGTCAGGCCGGATGAGATCAGCGCCAGCAGCGCGCCGAGCACAAGCCCGTTGAACATTTGTGATATCAAATTGCCCCAGTTGACCACCGTCGACCTCGTGCGCGGAATGAAGAATTAGCGCGTCTCCCGGCGAAAGAGACCCCCGGGGTTTGCCCCGAGGGTGGAATCAGCATGCCGTGGAAGACGCGGATCAGTTTTGAAACGATCGGCGCACGATCCGATTCAGGCGGATCGTGCGCCGATCGGCGATCAGGTATAATCGCCGAGCTTGCAGCCGAAGGCGTCGGGCTTTTGCATCAGGCCTTCGCCCGGGACGATCTCGACGATATCGTACCAGTCTTCCTTGTTCTTCATGTCCTTCTTGAGCTTGCCCTTGACGATGATCACCGGGCGGACGCACTGGTGATCCTCGGGGCGGTAGTGCACGTCGCCCATCAGCGAAGGAATGGTCTCGCCCTTTTCCCAGGTCTTGATGATGTCCGGCGGATAGTAGCTGCCGGTCTCCTCGACCATGCGGGCCCAGTGAACGATGCTGATATAGGCATTCTCGGCGCCCCATTCCGGCTTGTAGCCGAACTTCTTCTCGAACGCGTCGTTGAACATCTTGGCGTGGGGATACTTGTCCTCGATGGTCCACCAGTATTCGGTGGCGGCGTAGACGCCTTCCATCAGTCCGCCGGTCTCGCGCGCCAGGAACGGGATCTGGTAGGGCACGACCAGCTTCATCTTGTCGAGCACGCCGAACTGCTTGGCCTGCTGGATCGACAGCACTGCGTCGTGACCCCAGTTGACGTTGATCAGGAGGTCGGCGCCGGAATTGGCGACGTTGAGCAGATAGGACGAATAGTCCGGCGCGCCGAGCGGCGACACCTGGTTGGTCACCGTGGTCCAGCCGGCGGCCGCCGTCATGTCCTGCATCGATTTGGTGACGGTGTGGCCGTAGGTGTAGTCCGGCGTCATGTACGCCACTTTCTTGTTCTTGCCGAACTCCTTCACCAGCACCGGCGCGATGGCCGCGGCGGCGGTCTGGCCGAAGAAGCACTGCCGGAAGCCGTAGCGCACGCAGTCCTTGCCGGTGGTGTCGTTGGAGCCGGAAATCTGCGAGATGTAGAGAACCTTCTCGCGCTGGGCGAGCTTGTTGAGCGCGACCGCGACGGCAGACGAGGTCGAGCCGGTCATCAGCACCACCTTGTTCTCGGTGATGAAACGCTGTTCGGCCTGCACGGCTTCGTTCGGCTTGGCGGCGCTATCGGCGACCACCAGCTTGACCTGCTTTCCGAGCACGCCCTTCTTGATCTTCGGCGCGAGCTGCTTGATGAGGTCATTGCCTTCGTTGAGGTGTTCGACAGCGAGTTGCGCGCCCTTGAGTTCGTCCTCGCCCTGCACGGCATAGGTGCCGGTGCGCGGCACCGCGGCGCCGATATAGACGGTATCGCCGGACGAGCCAGCAGGCCAGGTGCCGATCGGTGGATGATCGGCCGCAAACGCGGGCATCGCAAAACCGACGGGGAGCAGCGAGCCGCCGACGAGGCCAGCACCCGCTTGAAGCAGCGTGCGGCGTGATACCGCCGCCTTGAATTCCTGATCGCCTGTTAAGCGCTTTACCATGGGTTGTCCTCCGAAATGTCTTTGTTGACGTCTGCCGATTGCAGTCAGCTCGAAATCAGAACGTCAGAAATCATGGATCGGCATTGCCACTTTGATCTCTGTGGTTCTTGGCTCCTTGGAGCCGTTCCGGGAGCTTTCTGTCAATTTTACTTTGGTCGAAAACGCGGCGTGCGGATATTAGAACAATGACTAATAGGGTTTGCGGATCAGGAATTTAATTAACGCCGATGTGGAGCGAACGTGCGACTTTAGAATCGTCATGCGCCGCGAAAACGAACTTGCATATTGACGCAAAGATGCAATCCGTCATGCCGGGCATAGCTGTTCGAAGAACGGCGTCGCTTTCGCTCGCCGTCGTTCCGGGGATCCACGTCTTTAAGTCTTCGCAAGGTCCGGAATGTGGATGGCCGGGACGAGCCCGGCCATGACGAGTCGCGGATCTGATCTGAACGAAACTGCTTCTGGGATAAGGTCAAGCGAGTTAGGCGCGGTGCCCGCGTACGCGTCGCAGCATTTGCTCGACATGCGCGATCGGCGTTTCCGGCGTGATGCCGTGGCCGAGATTGAAGATCAGCCGGCCATCGGCGTAGCTCGCCAACACATCGTCGACGGCGCGGTCGAGCGTCTCGCCGCCGGCGATCAGCGCGAGCGGATCGAGATTGCCTTGCACCGCAACACGATTCTGAACGTGATCACGGATCAGTTTCGGTTCGGCGGTCCAGTCGATGCTGACGGCATCGACGCCGGTTTGCGCGATATAAGACGGCAATTGCGCGCCCGCGCCGCGCGGGAAGCCGATGATCTTCGCATCGGGAACCGCCTTGCGGACGCCCGCGACGATGCGGCGCGTCGGCTCCACCGACCAGTGCTGGAATTCGCGCGGCGGCAGCACGCCGGCCCAGGTATCGAAGATCTGCAACGCATTCGCGCCGGCGGCGAGTTGCTTGATCAGATAGCCGATCGACGCTTCGACCAGCACGTCGATGATCCGCGCGAAGGCTTCAGGATGACGATAGGCCAGAAGCCGCGCCGGCGCCTGATCCGGCGTGCCGCGTCCGGCCACCATGTAGGTCGCGACCGTCCATGGTGCGCCGCAAAAGCCGATCAGCGCCACTGACGGATCGAGTTCGCGCCGCACCCGGCGCAACGCTTCGTAGACCGGCGCGAGTTTCGTATCGTCAGCGTGTGTTGCGAGTGTCGCGATCAGTTCCGGCGTGTCGAGCGGATCGAGCCGCGGCCCTTCGCCGGCCTCGAAACGGACCGAGCGGCCGAGCGCGTGCGGAATTACCAGAATGTCGGAGAAGATGATCGCCGCATCGAACTTGAAGCGTCGGATCGGTTGCAGCGTTACCTCCGCGGCATAGTCCGGCGTAAAGCAGAGATCGAGGAAGCTGCCGGCCTTGGCGCGCAGCTCGCGATACTCCGGCAGGTAACGTCCCGCCTGCCGCATCATCCAGACCGGCGGCACGCTTTGGCGTTGGCCGCGCAGCACCTCCATGAAAGGTTGCGTCACGGTCGATGCGGTCGAAGACGAATGTGCCAAAGCGGCGATCCTTGCGGCTCAGAGAAAATAGGTGTCGGCGGCTATGCCGGCCCGGCGTCGGTTGCGAGGCCGACCGCCCATAGCGCGAAGGCATAGACCACGGCAACCTCGTCGAGACGGTCGAAGCGGCCCGAGGCGCCACCATGGCCGGCGCCCATATTGGTGCGCAACAGCACCGGTCCGCCGCCTTGCATGGTGGCGCGCAGCCTTGCCACCCATTTTGCCGGCTCCCAATAGGTGACGCGCGGATCGGTGAGCCCGCCCATCGCGAGGATCGCCGGATAATCCTTCGCCGCGACATTCTCGTAGGGCGAGTAGGAGAGAATAGAGCGGAACGCCGCTTCGTCGGTGACGGGGTTGCCCCACTCTGGCCATTCCGGCGGCGTCAGCGGCAGCGTGTCGTCGCGCATGGTGTTGAGCACGTCGACGAACGGCACCTCGGCCACGATGCCGGCGAACAGATCGCCGGCGCGATTGGCGACCGCGCCCATCAGCATGCCGCCGGCGCTGCCGCCGTGGCCGACGATGCGTTTCGCCGACGTGTATTTCGCGTCGATCAACGCTCGTGCACTTGCGGCGAAATCGTCGAAGGTGTTCGGCTTCTTCTCGCGCTTGCCGTCGAGATACCAGCCCCAGCCCTTGTCGGAGCCGCCGCGAATATGCGCGATGGCGTAGACAAAGCCGCGATCGACCAGCGACAGCCGGTTGGTGGAGAACGAGGCCGGAATGGCGTGGCCATAGGAGCCGTAGCCGTAAAGCAGCAGCGGCGCGGAGCCGTCGAGCTCGGCGTCCTTTCGATGTAGCAACGACACCGGCACCTGCGCGCCGTCCTGCGCGGCCGCCATGATGCGCGTGGTGACGTAATCGGCCGGGTTGTGCCCTGAGGGGACGTCCTGCCGCTTGCGCAGCACGCGCTCGCGGCTGACCATGCCGTAGTCGTAGACTTCCGACGGCGTCGTCATCGACGAATAGGAGAAGCGCAGGTTGGTGGTGTCGAACTCGTAGCCGCCGTGCGTATCGAGCGAGTAAGCCGCCTCGTCGAAGGCGATGCTGTGTTCGCTGCCGTCGATGAGATCGCGGATGACGATGCTCGGCAATGCATTGGCGCGTTCCAGCCGCACCAGATGCCGCGAATATAATTCGAAGTCGATCAGATAGACGCCCGGACGATAGGCAATGAGATCGCGCCAGTTGTCGCGCGATGGCGTCGCCAGTGGCGCGGTGACGATCTTGAAGTCGATGGCGTTGTCGGCATTGGTGAGGATGAACAACTCATCGCCGCGATCGCCGAGGGAATACTGCACGCCATCCTCGCGCGCCGCGACCAGCCGGGGCGGCGCGTCGGGATTGGCGAGATCGAGCAGCCATTGCTCCGAGGTTTCGTGATCGCCGCCGGCGATCACGCCGAAACGGCCGCTGGCGCTCTCGTGAATGTGGGTAAACCAGCCGGTGTCTTTCTCTTCGTAGACGAGTTTGTCGTCCGTTTGCTTGGTGCCGAGCCGGTGCAGGAAGACCTGCATCGGCCGGTGATTGTCGTCGAGCTTGACGTAGAAGAAGGAACGCGAGTCCTTGCACCAGACAACGCCGCCGTCGGTCTGCTCAAGGATGTCGGGAAGGTCTTGCCCGGTCGCCCAGTCGCGCACGCGGATCGTAAAATATTCCGAGCCGCGCGTGTCGGCGCTCCACGCTTCCAACGTGTGATCCCAGGAATGACTCGCATCGCCGAAGTTGAAGTAGTCGGTGTCTTTCGCCAGCGCGTCGCCATCGAGGATGGTTTCTTCATGGCCGCCGTCGCGCGGGGTGCGCACAAAGATTGCGTGCTGGCCGCCTTCGCGATACTTGCGAAAGTAGGCGAACGGTCCGTCTTTCGACGGCACGCTGGAATCGTCTTCCTTGATGCGGCCGCGCATTTCGCTGACGAGGCGGCGTTGCAGACTGCTCGTGCCGCCGAGCACGCTCTCGGTAAAAACATTCTCAGCGTCGAGATAGGCGCGGATGTCGACTGGCAGCACGCTCGGATCGTGCAGGACTTCCTGCCAGTTGTCGGCCTTCAGCCAGGCATAGTCGTCGGTCAGCGTCGTGCCGTGCAAGGTGAAGGATTGCGGCCGCCTGTCGGCGACGGGAGCTTTGGTCGTGGTATCATTCATCGGAACACTTGCCTGTTCATGCGCTCACGGCGTCGGCCAGCGAGCGGATCGCGGCGGCGGTGCCGCCTTCGCCGTGCGGAATGCGCAGCGCACGCAACGCCATCTCCACCACGCCGAGCGTGCCGAGAATCATCGGCGCGTTGACGTGGCCCATGTGCGCGATGCGGAACGCCTTGCCGGAGAGGTCGCCGATCCCGGTGCCGAGCACCACGCCGCACTTGCCTTTGCAATAAGCCTGCAATGCGACCGGATCGTAGCCAGTGCTGACGCGGACGGTGCTGACCGTGTCGGAGCGCTCGGCGGCATTGAGGATATTGAATTCCAGTACGTCGCCTTGCGCCCAGGCCTCGACAGCGCTGCGCACCGCGCGCGCCAGCAGCCGATGCCGCGTGAACGAGGCCTCTAACCCTTCCGCGAATAGAAGGTCGAGCGCCTTGCGCAGCGCGAACAGCAGATGCACCGGCGCGGTGCCGGCGTATTTGTGGTAATGCTCGAGCCCCTCACGCGCGGTCCAGTCCCAATAGGGCGTGCGCAAGCCGGCATGGCGATGCCGCTCGCGCGCGCGATCGTTGGCCGCGACGAAGGCGAGGCCGGGCGGCGTCATCAGGCCCTTCTGCGATCCCGACATCGCGACATCGACGCCCCATGCATCCATTTCGAACGGCATGCAGCCTAGCGAAGCGACGGTATCGACCATGAACAGCGCGTCGTGGCCCGCGGCCTTGATGGCGCGGCCGATCGCCGGAATGTCGTTGACGACGCCGGACGCGGTATCGACCTGCACCACGAGGACGGCCTTGATCTCGCCTTGGGTGTCTTGCCGCAGTCGCGCCTCGACCTCGGCGGGACGGACCGCGCGACGGATATCGCCTTTGAGGACTTCGACCGTCGCGCCCATGGCCGCTGCGGCCTCACCCCAGCCGATGGCGAAGCGGCCGCTTTCCAGCACCAGGATCTTGTCGCCGCGCGACAGTGTATTGCTCAGCGTCGCTTCCCACGCGCCATGGCCGTTGGCGATGTAGATGTAGGTCTGCCCGATGGTGCGGAACAGCCGCTTGAGATCGCCGAGCAGGCCGTCGGTGAGTTGCACCATCTCGTTAGAATAGATGTCCAGCGCCGGGCGATGCATGGCTTGCAGCACCTCGTCGGGCATCGTGGTAGGGCCGGGGATGGCGAGAAATTCCCGCCCCGCGCGAACGACCATCGTGGGACTTCCTTGTTGTTCTTGCAGCCCGCCCTGCTTGGCACGGCGAGCCCGCGAATTAAAGCCTTTCCGGTGAATGCCCGATATCGGGCCGGAACATGGGCGTAGTAAGCGCGGCCCATCGGCCACGCACCGCTATTTGCGTAGCGTCTGGGCGATGGCCTGCCAGATCTGGTCTTTGAGCTGGATCGCCAGCGGACTGGCGATATCGACGACCGGGGTGGCATTTTTCTGGCAGTCCGCGACCAGCCGCAGCACCCAGACTTCGCCGTCGGTGTAGTAGGGATCGCCACCGCCGTTGCGGCCTGCGAGCGTGGGCCCGACGCCGGTGACCTGATATTTCGTCGTCACCATGCCGGCGGTTTCAAGATCGGCCGCAAGCGTGGCGCGTTCGGCGTCGATATCGGGTGCGATGTGATGGGTGACCGCGCCGGTGTAACGGCTGACGCCGACGCCGCGGTCGAAGGCCGCGTCGCCGAGCCAGACCGGGCGATCCTCCGCGCCGCGCTCCAGCACGCGCCAGAACCTGACGTGGTGCCGCTGATCCGCGCTGCGGCCCACCTGCTTTTCGAAGGCCAGATCCTCGCGGCGGCCGAGGTAATAGAGGTTGCTCACCGGTGCGTCGCGATAAGGGCGTCGGAAGATCACGCTGCCGGCGATGCCGATGCTGGAGCGGACCGAGATCGGCGCGGCAGGCGACCAGCCGGCTTCCTTCATGGCGCAGGCAATGTCGTCGCGTGATCCGATCAAGCCGACATTGATCGGATCGCCGGGAATGCCTTGCGCGGTGCGCGTCACCATCGGCAGGCCGGCAAGGCCTTTCTGATGTTCGTAATGCGTCCACAGGATCGGCAGCAGCATATAGGCGATCAGCCCGTAGAGGCTGAGCAGCATCAGCGACAACAATACGGTCTGCCGCACGCGGCGATGCCTGCGGCGCGGGTGCGGAACTTCATTGTTGTCACCAGGGGCGATCAGCTTGCCGGCCTGTTGCTGCGCGCCGCGAGGCTCTCATGAAGGCGCATCGCCGTCATCGTTTGGTTTCACGACAGCCGGCGTCCTCGGCGTCCTCCACCGAGCAGAACCAGCGCGTTCCCTTGCTCACCTTCATCTTGATCTGGGCATACCAGCGGCTGGTCGGAAGATGGTAGATGCACTGGCCCGAGGTGTTGACGTTGCCCTTGATGCGACAAGCGGGCGACGGCGGCAGCGGTCCGGAGGCTGATGCCAGCAACAGGCGGCGGACATTCTCCTTCGGCTTGGCCGCGCCGAGGATCGGTGCATGTTTCTTGCGGACGCGCCAGTCCGCCGGCGCGAAGAACGCGCCCTGCCACAAGCCGGCATTGGCGGCCTGTGCCTGCTTCTGCTCGGCGTCGTAGGTGTGCGCGCCGCGAAACGCCATCGCCCAGCCGTTACTCACCAGCCACTTGTGGACGTCCTCGCCGTCGACGGTGCATTTCGCCAGCGTGCGGGCGCGGCGATCGAGCCGCATCAGGTGGCAGGTCCACGGTTTGTTGCCGACGTAACCGGCCAATGCGTCGTGCGCGGCGATGCCGCACTTCCACGGCGCGCCCTTGGCGTCGAGGCACAACTGCTGAAGCGCGGGCGCGTCGATGCCGGCGAGCTTGATGCGGATGTTGTTGATGCTGATCTGATCGGCGGTCTGAATCTTCGGCACGCCGGTGACGTCGGCCGCCTGCGCGGTGACGGCGGATACGATCAGCGCCAGCATCGCTGTGGCTAAGGAAATCGATTTGAACATCAACGATGGCCGCTTGCGGTGGTCATATCAAACCATTTTGGCGGGCATCGTGCGGCCGCGCAAGGCGCGAGGACGGATCGCGCAACTTGGAGGTCCTCACGAGATCGTCATCGCGCGTCGTGCCAGCGCGAGCCCCATCAGCACGAAGGCCGACGTGACCTCCGGTCCGCCAACCAGGATGCGCGTCGGCGTCTTCATCTTGTTCCATTCATAGGCCTTGAACGGGCCGCGCCGGCCGCCTTCGCCGCGCTGGTGAATGATGACATGAAGCGGCGCCGCGAAGGCCGCGCGCTCCGCGCCGAGATGGCCAAGCGCGATCAGCGCCAATGCCGCATCGAACGGATTCATCTCGTGGGCAATCAGATCGTCGCGCACGTAGGCGAGAACTTTTTCGCGAATGAAGACGAAGGCATTGTCGGGATCGATGGCGCGACGCGCGGTGTCCGGCAGCGCCATGAAGGCGGCGTAGCAGCGGCCGAAATAGGCGCAGTACAGTTCCGGAAGGTAATAGATATGCGAGCGCGGATCGGCGAACGCGCCGCTTTCCGCGAGCCGCCGCTGGAACGCGACGATGCCATGGATCATCGCGAGCCGCGCCGGCGTCTCGACGATCTTCCAGCGCGCGCAGTTGCGGAAGGAAACCTCAAGTACATCGAGATTGAGCGTCGGATCGAGATCGTTGCCGTAGGGGCGCTCGCCTTTGAGGTTGTCGATCCACGTCACGATGCCGCCGCGATAGTCGACGTGATCGTTGAGCGGCACGGTAACCGGCGACTCGTTGGCGCCGTCCTGCACCTGATAGCCGGCGTAGAAATCCACCAGTGGCTGATCGAGCAGCGGATCGCTGCGGCCAGCCTGCAACGCTGCCGAGAACGAGCAGGCGGTGGTGTCGCAATCCGGCACGTAGATGCCGAAGCCGAGATCCTGCTTGATCTGCGCGAAGAAGCGGCTGAAGCGCGGATGCGGCGCCGGCGCCAGCGCGGTGATGACGTCGAAGGTTTTGCCGTCGCGCCCGTGCACGGTTTCGCGGCTCGGGCCGAGGCAGAACTCGGCCATCGCGTCGATCGCCGCGTGTGCCGAGGTGCGTTCATCCGGCGAAGCCAGATCGGTTTCGAGATAGCTCAACAACGCCTCGATGAAGAATGCGTCGTAATAGGCCGAGCGATGGCGGATCTGCACCGGCTCCCACATCGGTTCGGCAATGCCAATCCAGGGCGGATTGATCAATTGCGCCGCCGGCGAACGCGCGATGAACACCCGCGCCAGATTGAACAGCAGCGTCGAATTCTTGTAGCCGCGCGCGTCGAGCCCGGTCAGCGCCGCGAGAAAGTCCGCGCCGCGCACGTCCGGATCGCCGATCAGGTTGAAGGCGGCGTAGGTCGGCAGAAAGCCGTTCTTCGCGTAGGAGCGCAGCAGATGCTGACCGCAGGTGCGAATCGTCGCGTCGATCTCGCTCATTGCCGGCGCATCGCGTGACGCGGCAAGCGGCTTCGGTCGCGGATGGTGGAGTTGCAACGTGTCGACCAGTTCGGCTACCGGGCGGCCGACCGCGATCCAGTCGGGCTCGCTGTCGTCGCGGGCGCGCGTCAGCGCCGCGCGCAACCTGTTGAGGCGCTCCTTATCGCGCAGTTCCGGCAAGCCCGCGCGCCGCAGCAGCGGCCGCAGCGCCGGATTGCCCAGCGCGGTCCGGTAGAATTTCGCGAGATGCGCATCACCGGGCGGAGGGCGGCCGCCCGCGCTGTGCAACAGCGGATCGCACACGTCGTAAAGGGAAGGCCCTTCCTTGCTGGCCGTGAGCGCGCGGAAGGTGGCGCCGGCGAAATACCGCACATCCGTCAATGGTTTCCCGCCCCGCTGTCCCTGCCCGAATGTCCCGGCGTCGTTTGCCGGATTGGCCCGCCCTCATGGCGCCCGAGCCCTGCGAGGCTGTCATGAAGCGGGCGGCATTTCAAATGTGATGTCCGTCACTGTGGAGAAACGCGACCGGGGGCATGGTTGGGGCATCAAACGCGGCCATCCAGACGGAACGGCCCACAGCCCAGGGAGAGTGTCATGTCGAAGGTTTCCAGCAAGCTCAGCATCCGCACCGTCCTCACCACGCTGGCGGTGGCCGGTTCCCTCACGGTCTTCGCCCAAGCGGCGAATGCCTATACCAGCGAGCAGCGCATCGCCTGCACCCCGGATGCCTTCCGCCTGTGCAGCAGCGAAATCCCGAACATCGACGGCATCACCGCCTGCATGCGCAAGCAGAAGTCCAACCTGAGCGCGGCCTGCAAGGCGGTGTTTGACAAATAATCGTGAGGTTTCACGCGGGTCGGAACGACGGTAACTCTTTGTTATACCGCAGTGCCGCAAATCGAGCACAATTGGTCTGCAAGACCTCCGCGACCCTTAAACCGATGCGAGTACCGGCGCGCTTATGACGACGCGACGGATGACGACGGGATCTGTACGGCCATGAAAATACGAAATTTTCGCGTATCGCGCCGGTCAGCCACCCTGCTTGCGGTCATGGTCGGAACCCTGTCCTTGGCGATCGGCGCCCACGCCGCCCTGTACAAGCGCGCCGTCGATGCCACCAAGATCACCACGGCCGCTCCGGTCACCTCAAACGGCCCCGCCAAGGTCGCCCTGGTGATCGGCAATAGTCTCTATCCCGACGCCAATGCCCCGCTGGCCCAACCGACCAACGATGCCCGCGCCTTGAGCGCGGCCTTGCAACGCGATGGTTTTGACGTCGAAACGGTTGAAAACGCCGATAAAAGCGAAATGCGCGGCGCCGTGGAGCGTCTCAAGGCAAAGATCCGGCCGGACTCGGTGGCGATGTTGTTCTTCGCCGGCTTCGGCGTGCAGGTCGGCCGTGAGAGTTACATGATGCCGGTCGATGCCGCGATCTGGAAAGCATCCGACGTTCGCCGCGACGGCACCAGTATCGAGTCGGTGCTGGCGGCGATGAAGCAGCGGGGCGCCCGCGCCAAGCTGGTGGTGGTCGATGCCTCGCGCCGCAATCCGTATGAGCGTCGCTTCCGGTCCTATTCCCATGGCCTGGCTCCGATCAACGCGCCGGATAACGCGCTGGTGCTGTCGTCGGCCGCGCCGGGGCAGGTGGTCGATGACGGCAACGGCGAAAACAGCCTTGTGGTCACCGAATTGCTCAACAATCTGAAATCTCCCGCCGCCGACGCGGCAACGGTGTTCAACAAGACCCGGATGGCGGTGTCGCAGGCCTCTAGCGGCAAGCAGGTCCCGTCGGTATCGTCGTCGCTGCTCGACCAGGTGCATTTCGGCGACAAGACGCCGGCTAACTTCGCCAAGGCTGGAAGCTAGAAGTACGATACATTCAAATCCGATCCGTCATGTCCGGGACAAGCCCGGCCATGACGATGTTGGATTTCGAGCCATTTTTCTCTGAATTGCCTGCAAGACTGAGTTGGCAATCCATTCGTCGCGTGTGATGTCGCTATTTCTTCGTGGCATCGGCCATGATCGGCCGCACCGGATCGCCTTCGCGCAATAGCGCCCCGGCCCGTGCCACCACCGTCTCGCCTTCCGACAAGCCTTCGCGGATTTCGACGCGCCCGTTCGACATCAGGCCGACCTCGACGCGACGGGTTTCCACCCGGTCGCGCCGCACCACCTGCACCACGGTGCCGGCGCTGCTGTAGAGGATCGCGGTCAGCGGCACCGACACGCCGCAGCTCTCGCCGGTCTTGATCGACGCCCGCCCCGCCGCATTGACCAGCAATGACCGCTTGGACGTGACCGCGATGAAGGCCATGCCGAGCTGGCTGTTGGGGTCGACAGTCGCGCCGATCTGGCGAACCTTGCCTTCGAGGTCGTCGGTGCCGCTGATCCGGATGGTGGCGGGCTGGTCGACTTTGAGCTTGGCGAGGTCACGGGTCGGCACGCGCACCGCGAGATCGAATTCGTTGCCGGTGATGATGTTGAACAGTGCTTCGCCCTTGCCGGAGGCAATGGCGCCGACCACGGCGGTCGACGCGCTGACCAGTCCGGCCGCCGGTGCCTGAACGGTCAGAGGACCGCCCTCGGGCTGGCTGAGCTTCGCCAGCGCTTGTCCGGCGGTAACGGTCTGCCCGATATCCACCGATACCTCCTGCACCTTCAGGCCGGGGCGGTCCGGCCGCACGGCGATCTCCTCGCGCGGGATCAGGAGGCCGAACGCATCGACGATATCGGCAAAGCACGACTTCGCGGTGGTGAGAACCGTCACCGCGGCGGCGCTGCTCGGGACCTCGTTGGCGGCGTGAGCGGACAGCGGCAAAACGGACATCGCCACGGCTGCGAGCAACGCGCGGGCAGGACGTTTAACCCGTCGCGGAATCGGTAACGGTGCGGCAATGCGTTTCATCAAAAGGGTTCCGGCTGCAATGGACGTCGTCGTTGATCGGGGCAGACTATTGAAGCGGCACGCCAGCGCCAAGGGGTGACGTCAGACGTGCTCTGTCGCGAAATTAGTCGGTTGCCGGACGCGGCAAGTTCAGGAGGCCGGGCTTGATTGCTGAGCCGCCGTGTCGGCCCCGGATTGCGATCCGCGCCAGCGCAGGATTTCGACGACGGCAACCGGATGATGGAAACCCTTGAGGTTCAGCGGTTCGATCGGCCTGGCCTCGACGAGGGATTCCACCATGCCGTAGGCGCGTTGGCTGACGATGATCTGCCCGGCCCTGGCTTCGTCGGACAGCCGTGACGCCAGATTGGTGACGCTGCCGATCGCCGCATATTCGAGCCGTTGCTCGAAGCCGATCTGTCCCAGCGTGGCATAGCCCACCGCGATGCCGACGCCGAAGCCGAGGTTGTGGCCGCGGTTGCGCCATTTGCGGGCCAGCACCTCGATGTTGTCGCGCATCTCGATCGCCATCCTGACCGCGCGCTCGGCGTGATCGGGAAACGGCAGCGGCGCGTTGAACAGGATCATCACGCCGTCGCCGGCGTAGCGGTCGAGCGTGCCCTCGTAGCGGAAGATCAGTTCGCCGAGCGCCGCGTGATATTCGCGCAGCACGTTCATGGCTTCTTCCGGCTCCGAGCTTTCGGTGAAGGCGGTGAAGCCGCGCAGATCGCAGAACACCACGGTCACCTCGCGGCGATGGCTGTTGAGCAGCGAATCGTGACCGTCGGATGAGGCGATGAGCTGCGCCACTTGCGGCGCGAGAAAACGCTCCAGCCGGCGGATGCGCTCGATCTCGCCGAGCTGTTTCTCGACGCGTTCCTCCAGCGAGCGATTCCAGTGTTGCAACTGGTCGGTCTGCTCCTGCAACTTGTCGGCCTGACGTTGCACGGTGTCGCGCGCCGTCGCCAGTTCGTCGACCGATCGCGCCAGATCGCGCGTGCGCTCCGCGACCTTGGATTCCAGCCCCGCGTAGGTTTCCTGCAATTGGCCGGCCATGCTGTTGAACTGGTCGGCGAGTTCTTCCAGTTCGTCGGAGGTCTTGACCTCGATGCGGTGGCCGAAGTCGCCGGCGCCGAGCCGTCGCGCACCGGCACGCAGCGCGTTGATCGGTCCTACCATTCGCCGCGCCAGCAGGATGCCGGCGAGAGTGGCGACCGCAAGTCCAAGCGCGGCGAGCGCCGCGATACGCAACAACAGATCGCGCACCGGCGCCAGCGCCTGACTGGTCGGTTGTTCGAACACCACGAACCAACCGAGCTTGGGAACGACATGCGCGGCGGTCAGGACGGAATGGCCATCCCGCGCGGTGCCGGCGTCGAGCGGCGTGCCATCAGGTTTCAACAGCGCCGCGACCTGCGGCAGCGCCGCCCAGTCCTGCCCGATCATGCGCGCCGTGCCGGAATGCGCCAACACCCGGCCGTTGGGATCGACGATGTAGGCGGTGGTATGTTTGCCCGCTTGTGCCGCATCGACGAAGTCACCGAGAAAACGCAGATCGATTTCGGCAACGGTCACGCCCGCGTCCTGCCCCGAATGCGCCACCGCGATCTCCATGAAGGGCTGGCCGTCGCGGAAGGTCGCCGGCGCGAACGTCGCGCCCTTGGCGACGCCTTGCGTGAACGCCAGATCGCGGGAGAAGTTGGCGCCGCTGTCGAGCGTCACCTTGGCGCGCGTCATGCGGAGCTGTTCGCGCCCCGCGCCGTCGAGCTTGAAAATCTGCCGCACCGAGGGTTGCTGATTCAGCAACTGGGCGTAGTCGGCCTGCCGCTGTTCGATGGTTGCGACGCTGGCGCGGGTGACCCAGCTCACCTGTCGTTCGAGGTCCGACATCGATTGCGCGATGCGCCGCGCAGCCGCTTCCGCCTTGTCGCTCATCGTCGCGGTGAGGCTCGCGCGCGTCTCGCGATAGATCATCCAGGTTTCGAGCGCGGCGTTGATCGCGAGCACGAACAGCACCAGGCCGACCAGCGAAACGACGTATTTGGCGAACAGGCCGCCACGTCGAAACCAGGCTTCGTTGCTGTCGTCGGCCATCCGGATGACATCCCTCGCACGAGGATCGTCGGAGTTTGGGCAAAGTCCGCCGCGTATCACCTTTTTGAAGAAGGACGGATTACCGGGTCAAGCCCCCAACACGGCCGCAACGTATTTTCGTCGCAACGCACGGGCGTCAATGCACAGGGCCCTTCAGGCGCAAAACCGCGTCCGGTAACGCGCCGGGCTGGTGTCGAAGCGGGCGCGGAAATGATGGCGCAGCGCATCCGCTGAACCGAAGCCCACGGCGGCCGCCACGTCTTCCACGGTCATGTCGGTGGTTTCCAGCAGGCTTCGCGCCCGTCCCACGCGCTCATGCAGAATCCATTCGCCGGGCGGCAGTCCGGTCGCCTCGCCAAAGCGTCGGATGAAGGTGCGCCGGCTCATCCGCGCCTTTGCCGCCAGCGCCTCGATCGTGAGATCGCGGTCGAGATGCGCGAGGATCCAGGCCAGAAGCCCGGCGAGCGGATCGCCCTCGCCCAGCACCGGGCTCGGGATGAATTGGGCCTGCCCGCCTTCCCGATGAGCGGGGACCACGAGGCGGCGGGCGACGTCGTTGGCGATCTTCGCTCCGAAATCCTTGCGCACGATATGAATGCACAGGTCGAGTCCCGCGGCGCGCCCGGCCGAACTCATGACGTCGCCGTGATCGACATAGAGGACGCGGGAATCGATGTTCAGCGCGGGATATCGACGCGCGAGTACGTCGGCATGGGCCCAGTGGCACGCGACGCGGCGCCCGTCGAGCAATCCCGAGGCCGCCACCACGAAAACCCCGGCGCAGATCGACACGATGCGCGCGCCGCGCGCATGGGCGAGGCGAAGCTGCTTCAGCAGCGGCTCCGGCGGCGGCGCGTCGATGTCATGCCAGCCCGCCACGACGATCGTGCCGGCGCGCGCGAGAAACGGGAAGCCGGTGTCGGCGACGATCCGGACGCCGTTGCCCGCGGCGACAGGCTCGCCCGGCCGCTCAGTACAGACCGCAACGCGATACCAGTCGTCGCCCATGCTGGACAGGCCGAAGACCTCCAGCGCGATGCCGAGTTCGAAGGCGTTGACGCCGTCATAGGCCAGCAGTGCGACAGTTCTGTCGTCGGGGTGCGCGCGCTGGGTTTTGCTCGTGGCCGAAATTGGCATGATATCGACGATATCTGTCATTCGTGCCACTGGTCAAGAAGGGCGCGGTTCTGCTGTTCTTGCGGGCGAAATGACGTTCTTGCCCCATGAAAGCGATGCCCCCGATGCCTGAACAGATCCGGACCGAAACCACGAAGGGAATTCTGGCCTGCCTCGTTGCGGCGACTTCGTTCGGCCTCATGTTTCCGGTGATGGCGAGCGCGCTGAAGCGCGTCGATCCCTTCACCTTCACCTCGCTGCGTTACCTCACGGCCGCGGTCGCCTCGCTCGTGGTGCTGCTGATGAAGGAAGGGCCGCAGGCATTGCGCGTGAGGGGCGAATCGATCGGCCGCGCGTGGCTTCTGGGGTCGCTCGGGTTCGCCGGCTTCGGCTTCCTCGTTTTTCTCGGCCAGCAACTGGCCGGGCGCGATGGCGCGCTGATGACCTCGATCATGGCGGCGACGCAGCCGCTGCTCGGTGTCCTGATCCTAGCGGTCGTCAATCGCGCCCTGCCGCCGCTTGCGACGCTGGGCTTCATCGTGCTGTCGTTCTGCGGTGTGATTCTGGTGGTGACGCGCGGCGACATCGGCGGATTTCTCAATGCGCCGCAAAACTATGCCGCAAACCTGCTGATTCTGCTCGGGATGACGTGCTGGATGATCTACACGTTCGGCGCGGCGCGGTTCGCGACGTGGTCGCCGCTGCGCTACACGACGCTGACGATGTGCCTCGGCCTGACGACGATTCTCGCGATCAACGCCGGGCTGTTTGCGGTGAATGCGATCACAGTGCCCTCGGTGGCCGACCTCATCTTCATCGTCCCGCATGTGCTCTACATGGGGCTGATCGCGGGCATGGTCGGCGTGCTGTGCTGGAACATCGGCAACAAGCTGCTCGCGCCGCTGAACGCTGCGCTATTTCTTAACATGGTGCCGCTGGTTGCCTTCGCCGTTTCGGCGCTGCTCGGCGTCTTGCCGACGCATATCCAGATCTTTGGCGCGTGCGTCACCATCGCGGCGTTGATCGGAAACAACCTCTATCCGAGGCTCGCTATGCGACGCACGCCGACCGTCAGCGGCCGAACAACTGCTTGAGGATGCCGTCGATGGCGGAAGGCGCGTCGGTGCCGCCGGGCGCATCCGGCTTGTCGGGCGCGGGGGCCGCTTGCTGCGGAGGACTGCCCAGCCCTTGCTGGATCATTCCGCCCAGCGTCTCGCCGAGACTTTTGCCGGTCTTGTTGTTGGGGTCGGTGCCGAACAGGCCCTGACCCAGTTCGCGCAAGCGCGCATAGGCCGCGTCCGGGTTGTCGAGGATGCCGGCCATGTCCGGATAGATCCGCGGCGCGGCCCATGGCCCCTGGATCATCACCGGAATGCCGAGGCCGACCGGATCGGCCGCGCTGCCCTGTCCCTCGAGCGACATCACCAGTTTCGGCTCGACACGCAACGCCAGCGCCTTGCCGCCAAGGTCGATGGTGCCGCCGCCACGCATCCGCACCAGCGGGCCTGTCAGCACGATGTCGCTGGTCTCGGCCTTGCCCCGCGCGATGCGGAACGAGGCGCTGAGCTGCGACAGGTCGGTGGCCTGCACTTCGTCGCTCTGCCAGCCGTTCAGCGTGCCGGTGGTGAGCGAGCGGATCATCTGCGCGACATTGATGCCGCGGATTTTTCCGTCGCGAAAATCGAGGAAGGCGGTACCCTCGAGGTTGGACATCATGGCACGGGGATTGTCGCCGGACGACTGCACCGCGAACTTGGCTTGCAGCTTGCCTTTAAGCCGGTCGAAATCGGCAAGCCCCGACAACAACGGCAGCGCGCGGATGCCGGCGAGGTCGCCCTGCAGGGTGAGACGCGGCATTGGGGCGGATGCATCCAGCGTCAGCGCGCCGCTGGCGAAACCTTCATAGATACCAACGTTCTCGAACCTCGCCGCGAGGGTGCCGTGATTGAGCGTCGCGCCGAGCGCCAGCGGCGCGACGCGGAGATCGTCGTAAGCAAGGCGCGCGGCGGAGATGCGCACGTCGGCATCGACGTAATTCAGGCCGCGAAGATCGAACGGGACGTCGCTCCATGTCGCGGACGCTTGTGTCGCGGTTCGCGTCGGCTTTCCGAAGGCGAGGTCCTGAATGTCGAGGTCGAGCTTCACCAGCGGCTTGCCGGCGAGATCGACCGACGCCCAGCCGGTGAATGGCTTGCCGCCCAGCGTGCCGGAGACGCCGTTGATGCGGACGACAGGGCCGGCGAGGCGAACGTCGGCCTTGGCGGTCAGACTGTCGCTCATCAGGCTCGGCGCCTCGAAGGTCAATTCCACCGGCAGGTTGCGGCGCGCTGCCGCATCGTTCGGCAGCTCCGCGCGGAGGTCGAGCTTGAGCGCGTGGTCGCCGCTTCGCGCGGTGGCGTTGATCGCGAGTTGCAGATCTGCGCCAATGGTGGCGGTGGCATTGATCGCCTCGACACGATCCTCGACCTTGTCGCGCGCGTTGGCGAACACCAGCGCGCCATCGGTGACGCTGACGCGATCGATTCGAACTTGCGTCGTGTCGGATGTGGGTGTGGTTGCGGTGTCGTTGCTTGCGGGCGCGGATTTCGATGCCGTGCGTTCGCGCAGCAGTGGCAGGTAAGCGACCGGCTTTTCCAGCGCGAGGTCGGTAATGACGGGCTTGCCGGAGATCAGGTTCGCGAGCGGCATTTCGACACGTGCTTGCACGATTTCGATCCGTTCGGCGTCGTCGGTACCGGCGCGCCGGTCCAGCGAGATATTGTTCAGCGTGACGTGGAACGTCGGCCACAAGGCGATGCGGGTCTTGCCGTCG
Source organism: Hyphomicrobiales bacterium (assembly GCA_017305535.1). Taxonomy (GTDB): domain Bacteria; phylum Pseudomonadota; class Alphaproteobacteria; order Rhizobiales; family Xanthobacteraceae; genus 62-47. Next base: position 417,825 of record JAFKKN010000005.1, read on the forward strand.
ATTTCGATCCGATAGCCGGTCGCGCGTTCGATCCGCGCCTGGATTGCCGACGTCATCATACCGGACGGGATGCCGACTGCGAGAACGATCGCGATGACGAGGATAATCGCCGCGATGGCGGCGCCGGCGAACTTGACAGTCTTCATATGGAAATCCGGCCTCGTGAAATGATCGTCGGAACTTGAAATGTCGGTTCAGTTGGCTGCGGGGTTCAACGCGCCGGCGCGACGGGATGTCCCGCCAGTGTAGAAATAATGCAAAAGGGCTGCAAACTTGTGTGACCTGTGACACACTCTCAGAAACCGCAAGCGAAATAGCCGTCCAGGCATTTCATCGGGGCAGGGGAGCGATGGGCAAGCAGGCTGAGTTCGCGGTCATTCTCAAGATGAACCCGATGTTCGCCGAACTGGGCGCGGCGGAATTGCAGCGCATCTCCGGCCTTTGCCACACGCAACAGCTCGCGACCGGCGAGGTGCTGTTCCAGAAGGGCGACGATGGCAATGCGCTGTTCGGTGTGCGGCGCGGGCAGATTCGCATCGAGACCGGTGCATCCGACGGCGCGCGGCTGACGCTGAATTTCCTCGGCCCCGGCGATCTGTTCGGCGAGGTTGCGGTGCTCGACGGCCAGAGCCGTACGGCGGACGCGACCGCGGGGGAGCCGACCGAGCTGTTCGTGCTGCGCCGCGAGGATTTTCTCGCGCATCTCGAGCGCGAGCCGAAGGTCGCGGTGAAGCTGATCGAGCTGCTGTGCCAGCGCATCCGCTGGATGAGCGAGCGCATGGAGGAGTCAGTGTTGCAGCCGCTGCCGGTGCGGCTGGCGCGGCGGCTCTGCGCGCTGGCGTCCGATTTCGGCGCCGAGGTGCACATTTCGCAGGAGCAACTCGGCGTGTTCGTCGGCGCGGCGCGCGAGAGCGTCAATCGTCAACTGCAGCAATGGCGCAAGGACGGCATCCTCGACCTGCAACGCGGCCGCGTGCTGCTGCTCAACATGACCAAGCTGTCGGCGGTGGCGCGGAACGATTAGCAACAAAAACAGGCGTCATGCGCGGACTTGATCCGCGCATCCATCTTCTTCGAGAGAAGATGGATTGCCGGGCCTTCGCCGCGCCGTAGGGGCTTCGGCCCCGCAGGCGGGTCAAGCCCGGCAATGACACTCTTTGTTCACGTCGCCTTGTGCTCGACCGTCGGCGGCTCGTCGTCGTGTTCGCCGTTCGATGAAATCACCTTGCGGCCGAGCCGCACGAAGAACTTTCCGACGTCGTCCATCAAGAGGAACATTGCCGGCACGAAGATCAGCGACAGCAGGGTCGAGAAGATCAGGCCGCCGATCACCGCGAGCGCCATCGGCGAGCGGAATTCGCCGCCGGCGCCGAATGCCAGCGCGCTCGGCACCATGCCGGCCGCCATCGCGATGGTGGTCATCACGATGGGTCGGGCGCGCTTCTGCCCGGCATCGATGATGGCAGCGTCGCGCGCCATGCCGGCGCGGATCGATTCGATGGCGAATTCCACCAGCATGATGGCGTTCTTGGTGACGATGCCCATCAGCATCAGGATGCCGATCCACACCGGCGTCGTCAGTTGCTTGCCGGTCAATAGCAGCGCCATGATCGCGCCGCCGATTGAGAGCGGCAGTGAGAACAGGATGGTGATCGGTTGCAGGAAGGTGCCGAACAGCAGCACCAGCACCGCATAGACCATCATCAACCCGGCGCTGATCGCGGTGGCGAAGCCGGCCGAGAGTTCGTTGAGGCTCTCGGCATCGCCGGACTGGTTGACGCGAACGTTCTTCGGCAGGCTTTTCATCACCGGAAGTTCGTAGATGTCCTTCAGCGCGTCGCCGAGGGCGGCGGTGCCGACGAGATCGGCGGCCACCGTCGCCTGCCGTTCGCGGTCGTAGCGGCTGATGCTGGTCGGGCCCTGATCGAGCGTGACGTCGGCGACGACGGAGAGCGGCACGCCGCCGCGACCGCCGCCGATCGGCACCCGCAACTGCTCGAGCACGCGCAGGTCGCCGCGCGCGGTGTCTTCCAGTTGCACGCGGATCGGCACCTGACGGTCGCCGGCGTCGAATTTCGCGAGCGCCGGGCCGACGTCGCCGATGGTGGCGACGCGGATGGTTTCCGACAGGCTTTCGGTTGAGACGCCGAGTCGCGCGGCGAGATCGGCGCGCGGCTGGATGCGCAGTTCGGGGCGATCCAGCGCGGTTTCCGAGATCACGTTGGCGATCAGCGGAATCCGCTTCATCTGGTTGGCGAGTTCGCTCGCGACATTGGCGACGATGTTGCTGTCGCTGCCGGTGACCACCAGCGAGATGGCGCGCAGGCCGTTTTCGTCGAGGAACCAGTAGCGGATGTCGGGAACGCTCTCCAGTTCCTTGCCGATCGCGAGTTCAAGCTCGCGCTGGGTGATCTTGCGGTCGCCCTTCGGCGTGTAGTTGATGATCAGCGCGGCGCGGCGGACTTCGTAGGTGCCGGGCGGAACATGGCCGCCGTCGACGAACACGCTCTTGACCTCCGGTCGCTTGCGCAGCCGCGCCACGATGTCCTCGGTCACCTTCTCGGTGTAGGCGAGCTGCGAACCCGGCGGCAATTCCATCGCCAGCAGCGAGCGCGCGGTATCCTGCGCCGGCAGGAAACCCTGCGGCAGCAGATGGATGCTCCAGATCGAGGCGGCGAACACCGCGAAACCGAAGATCACGGTGAGGATGTAGTGCTTCACCGACCACGTCACCAGCCGCGTATAGCTGCGTAGCACGCGGCCCGGTGGCGGGTCGTCATGGTCGTGGTGCTTGAGGAAATAGGCCGCAAGCACCGGCGTCACGAAACGCGCGGCGAGCAGCGAGAAGAACACCTGCACCGACACCGTGATGCCGAACTGTTTGAAGAACTGCCCGGCGATGCCGGACATGAAACTAGCGGGTGCGAAGATCGCGATGATGGTGAGGCTGATGGCGATCACCGCGAGGCCGATTTCGTCGGCGGCTTCCAGCGCCGCGCGATAGGGCGATTTGCCCATCCGCATGTGGCGCACGATGTTCTCGATTTCAACGATCGCGTCGTCGACCAGAATGCCGGTGGACAGCGTGATGGCGAGGAAGGAGACGAGGTTCAGCGAGAACCCCAGCATGTCCATCGCCCAGAACGCCGGGAAGATTGACAGCGGTAGCGAGATCGCCGCGATGATAGTGGCGCGGATATCGCGCAGGAACAGGAACACCACGATCACCGCGAGGATCGCGCCCTCGAACAGGGTCGAGATCGCAGCCTCGTAGTTGCCCTTGGTGAAATCGACCGACGTATCGATCAGCTTGAGATCGACGTCGGGATACGCCGCCTTCAGCGCCTCGATGCGCTTCTCCACGGCGGCGGCGACCACCACGTCGCTGGCGCCTTTCGAGCGTTTGATGCCGAGCGCCACCACCGGCTCGCCGTTGAAGCGGGCGAAGGTGCGGCGGTCGGCGATGGTGTCGGTGACGGTGCCGAGGTCGTCGAGGCGCAGTTCGCCGCCGGCGGGCAGGCTGATCATGGTGCCGGCGAGATCCTGCAAGGTCTTCGCGCCGGCCAGCGTCCGGATCGCCTGATCGTTCTTGCCGATTTCGGCGCGGCCGCCGGCGAGATCGACATTGGTGCCGCGCAGCCTTCGGCTGACGTCGAGAGCAGTGAGGCCCGCCGCCTGCAGGCGGTCGGGATCGAGCGACACGAGAATCTCGCGCTCGACGCCGCCGATGCGCTCGACCTGCGCCACGCCGCGCACGCCCTGCAGCGCGCGTTTCACCACGTCGTCGACGAAATACGACAGTTGTTCCGGCGTCTTGCCGGGCGAGATCGCGGCATAAGTGACGATCGGCAGGCCGATGACGTCGACGCGCTGGATCAGCGGTTCGTTGACGTTCTGCGGCAGGTTGGCGCGCACCCGCGTCACCGCGTCCTTGATGTCGTTGAGTGCGCGGTCGGTGTTGGTTTCCAGCGCGAACTGGATGGTGGTCACCGACAGCCCGTCGGTGATCGACGACGTGATGTGGCGCACGCCCTCGACGCCGGAGACGCCGTCCTCGATGGTCTTGGTGACCTGCGCTTCCAGTTCGGCGGGGGCTGCGCCGAATTGCGACACCGCGACCGAGATCACCGGAATGTCGGCGGCCGGCAGCCGCGTCACCGCGAGTTTGGTGAAACTGATCCAGCCCAGCGCCAGCAGGATGATGGAGAACACCACCGACGGCAGCGGATGGCGAATCGACCAGGCCGAGATATTCAAGGACATTTAGCGGCCTCGCAGGCGATCGGGGTCGTCGTTGAAGATGGGTTTGACGCGGTCGCCGTCATGCAGCGAGGTACCGGCGTCGGCAACCACGATCTCGTCGGTCTTGAGGCCTTCGAGAATTTCGACGCTGGTGTCGGAGTTCAGGCCGGTTCGCACGCGTCGTGTCTCGATGACGTCGCCGGCTACGACCTGGATCGTCGAATGGTCCACTGCCGAGCGCGGGATCGAGACGCCGCAGCTTCGCTTGGCATCGATGTTGACGCGCGCGAACAGGCCGACCCGCAGCGGTGCGTTGCCGGTCAATGCCACCCGGACATGGCCGAGCTGGGTGCGCTGGTCGATCTGCGGATCGATCCGGCGGATGCGGCCGGCGAGATCGGGCTGGCCGTCGCGGCTGATACGGGCGGTGGCGCCGATGCTCAGCTTCGGCATGTGGAGGCCCGGTACTTCGACATCGAATTCGAGGACGTTGTCGATCGCCATGCGGAACATTGGTTCGGCCTGCGGCGAGGCCGGCGCGCCGACCATGGTATGGACCTTGGTGATCAGCCCGGCGGCCGGTGCCTTCAAGACGATGGGATTGCGCGAATTGCCGGCCGGCGGCGGCGTCAGCTTCGCGAGATCCTGGTTGATGGTGACGACGTCGCCTTCATGCACGAGAAGATCGGTGACCTTCGAGCCCTCGGTGTCCACATTCACCACCGCCTCCTGTTTCGGCACCACGAAGCCGGTGACCCGGATCATGTCGGAGAAGCAGGCGTGCCTGGCCTTCACCACGCTGACGGTGACGCCATTGTTGTTCGTTCCTTCGGCCGCATGGAGCGGCGAGATCGTGGCGCCGCCGAGCAGCGCGGCGATCGCGAATGCGCGGAGCAGGATCGCGGGCCGTCGTGGCGCTGCGGTCATCTCGGGCGCCGCGGGCGGCTGACGGTTGGGCTCGATCATGAACGGCGTCGCCTGTCGATAGGATGAATTCGCGAGGGTGATGCAGGGCGTTCGGCGCGACGATATTACTTCGCCGCCGTCTTGTTCTGCATGTTGACGACCTGCACGCGTCGATTGGCGGCGTCCAGCGGCGCGTCCGGCTTTTTCAACCGGGTTTCGCCGTAGCCGACGGTGACGAGATCGGTGCCGGCGATGCCGAACTTCTCGACCAGATAGTGCTTGACCGCGTCGGCGCGGCGTTCGGACAGGGTCTGGTTATAGGCGTCGCTGCCGGCGGCGTCGGTGTAGCCCGCGAGCAGGAAGGTCGAGCCCTTGAGATCGGGGTTGGTGAGGGCGCGTCCCAGCGCCTCGACCGCCGACTTGGCCTGTGCGCCGATGGTCGCGGAGTTGTAGTCGAAGTTGATTTCGAGATCGATGCTTGGCCGTTGATCGGCGATGGTGGCGATCTGCTGGCGTTCGCCGGAGGAGAGCGAGCGCGTGGCGCGGTTGCGCACCGTATCGATGAACCGGGTGTCCGCGGGGTTCGTTGTGGCTTCCGGCGGTGGCGTCATCGACAGGCTGCGCGTCAACGGCTTCTTCGGCGTCAGCGCTTGCAGGATCTGCCCCTCGGTGGCTTCGCCGGCGAGCGCCGCGCCGCCGCTCGTCGCGATCAATACACCAACGGTCAGGATCGAACGGAGTGCGCCGCGGCCCCGTCGGTCTGATGCGATTGCCATGATCAAATCCCTCCGCTGCAAGAATCGACGTTGGTTGGCCCAACGATGGAAACAGGTATTCGGGCAAAGGCGCTGCGCGCCGGCCCCGATTATGAAATCCGCTGCGGAACGCTCGACAGCACGGCCGCGTTCCGCGATATCAAACTCAGTTCACGCCGTAGCCGTCGAACTCCTTGACGATGTTCGGGTCCATCGCCTTGGCGTTGGTGATGTCGAGTTCGCCGGCCGCCGCCGCGCCGCTGCGCTGCTTCGCGAGGCCCCGGCCGTAGAGCGACGACGTCAGCCGCGGATTGACCTTGAGCGCGGCGTCGAAGTCGGTGATGGCGTCCTTGGTCTTTCCGCTCTTGAGGTAGAGCAGGCCACGGCTGTCGAGTGCATCGACGAAGCCGGGCCGCAACCGCAGCGCCTCGTTGCAGTCCTTGAGGGCGTTCGACAGGTCGCCGGTCACCGTACGTGTCCAGCAGCGATTGTTGAGGGCCTCGACGTCCTTCGGATTGAGTTTCAGCGTCTCGTCGAAATCCTTGATGGCCGCGCTGTAGGCGCCCTTGCTGGCATAGACCTGGCCACGCCGGTAGAGCGAATTGACGTCCTTCGGGTTGGCGGCGATCTTGGCATTCAGCGCCACCACCGTCGGCTCGTGCGCCAGCGACGCGACGCTGGTTTCGGGTTTCGTGGCCTGCACCGGCGCAGCCGTCCCGACCGGTTTGGTTTCGGCGGGCTTGGTTTCGGCAGACTTGGTTTCGGCGGGCTTCGTCTCGACGGACTTTTCGGGTTCGGGTTTCGTCACGACGACCGGCTTGGCGGGCACGGTGACGTTGAGTGGCGGGTCGGCATCGGGCGGGACCGGCGGCACAGGCTTGGGATCGGCCTTCTTCGGCTCGAGCTTGGCGACCTTGGCGCCGGCGACGAACGCGAAGTCTTCCGCCAGCGACGACGAAATCCACGGCACCTGCTCGCTGCGCGAGGCGCGTGTGACGCCGACGCGGGTGCGGTTCAGGGTTTCCTCGGCGGTGAGATCGGGAACGCGAATTTCCTTCAACAATTCGCCGACGAACAGGCTGCGTTCCGCGCCGGAATCGCTGACCACGGAACTCAACGCCGCCGAATACATCACCAGCGTGCCGCTCGGCGCGATCACCGGCGCAAGGCCTGCCGAGAAACTGCGGAAGCGGCGCTCGAACGGATTGCGGCGCGAAGCGTCGAGCAGCGCGATCTTGACGCCGGCGCCGCGGCTGTTGAGTTCGCCGAGAATGGTTTCGAGGCTGAAGCCGTCGCGGCGGACGTCCGCCTCGGTCCAGATTTGCGCGTCGACCGGCAGGATGTAGCTCTGCCGCGCCGACTGGATGCCGAAACCGCTGAAGAAGATCAGCGCTGCCGAGCCCGGCTTGATGCGGCCGTAGAATTTGTCGAGAGCGCGACGCATGGCATCGCCGCCGAGATTCTCGCCGACCTCGACCTCGAAGCCGTCGCGCTTCAACTCGTCGGCGACGTCGCGGGCGTCGTTGAGCGGTTCTTTCAGCGGTGTTTCGTTGTCGGGGTATTTGGCGTTGCCGATGACGAGAGCGACACGCTCGCCGGCGGCATGAGCCGCGACCACCGGAAACAGCGGCACTGCCAGCATCGACAGGGCGGCAAGCAGGGCAATACGCAATCTCATGAGGCAACGGTCCGGGGAAATATGACAAATTGAATTCAGCAACATATCCACGACCGTACCCCACGCTCCCCGCATTTTCAAATAGGCCCCTTGTTGTGGAGGCCTTTCATCGTCCGCGCTGTGGCAATCGACCGCAGCGCGGCAACCGGTGCAGGATTTTCAAAACGCGGGCGGCAAGAGGCAGACGGCCACTTGTTCCGGTTACTTGTTCCGGTTACTTGGCCGCGTGCTCCTTTTCGACCACGTTGACGATCTCGACGCGGCGATTTTCGGCGGCGTAAGGATCGGCGGTGTTCTTCAGGCCGTCTTTGCCGAAGCCGGAGGTCATCAGCAGGTCCGGCGAGATCTTGTAGTTGTCGACCAGGAAGCGCTTCACCGTCTCCGCGCGGCGCTCCGACAGTTTCTGATTGTAGTCGTCGGTGCCCTTCGCGTCGGTATGGCCGCCCAGCATCACCACCGAGCCCTGCAATTCCGTGCTGGTGAGCGCCTTGCCGAGGTTGTTGAGTTGCGGTTCGGCGCGCGGGGTCAATTCCGCCGAGTTGAAGTCAAAGTTGATCTCGACATCAACCTTCGGCCGCTTGGCCGCGATCTCCGCCATTTGCTGGCGATCACCGAGCGACAACGACCGGCTCTGGCCGCGCACGCGCTGGATAAACGCGGTGTCGGCGTCGCTGAGGCTGCTGCGCGTCGATGCGCTCAGACTGCGGGTCTTCGGCTTCAGGCCATCGATAATCTGTTGCGCCGAAAGCTCACCGGCCATGGCCGATTGCAGGGCGGGCGACACGACAAAGCCGCCAGCCAGGATTGCGAGGGCGAGGGAGGTGCCCAGATATTTCCGCCGGCTCATCATCTTCATCTCCGTTCGATTGAGGTTGCGATGGTCGCCACTATGAGCCGCGCTCTCGTCGAGAAATGTGATGTGAATCACATAGCGAGGAAGTCTGTTCCGGAGCGCGGACCGCAAGACGGCTCGCCTGGATAGGACGCCGGCCGGATCGGCAAGGTTCAAGGCGAGATGGTGCAGGGGGTTCCAGCGCCCTTTGACATTTGCGTCGAGGGTGGTCTGTATGGGCGCAAGAAACGCAGCCAGAGGACCACTCGTGTCACAGACTTACGAAATCTTCGCCATCCGCTACGCGACCATGTCGCCGCGCACGCCACAGATGAACTTTCTCGCCCCCGATCCGCATGAGACCACGGCGTCCGATCTCGATTATTTCGTCTGGCTGATCCGTGGCGGCGGGCGCGACATCCTGGTCGACACCGGCTTCAACGAAGTCGCGGCGAAAGAGCGCAGCCGCAAGCTGACGGTCAATCCGGTCGATGCGCTCAAGGCGTTCGGCGTGGGCGCGGACAGCATCCGCGACGTGGTGGTGACGCATCTGCATTACGACCACGCCGGCAATCTTGACCGCTTTCCCAATGCGCGTTTCCATTTGCAGGACCGCGAGATGAGCTACGCCACCGGGCGCTGCATGTGCCACGGCATGCTGCGGCATCCGTTCTCGGTTGAAGACGTGACCTTGATGGTGCGCTACGTCTACAGTGAGCGCGTCACGTTCCATCAGGGCGAGGGCGAGATCGCGCCGGGCGTGACGGTGCATCATGTCGGCGGCCACTCCGACGGTTTGCAGATCGTGCGGGTACCGACCGCGCGCGGGCCGGTGGTGCTGGCTTCCGATGCCGCGCATTACTATGCGAACCTGCATCGCCGCAGCCCGTTCCCGATCGTCTACAACGTCGGCGACATGATGGACGGCTGGGCCACCGCCGAGCGGCTGGCGGGACATCCCGACCGCGTCATTCCGGGGCACGATCCGCTGGTCTGCGACATCTATCCGCGCGTCAGCGACAAGGCCGACGCCTTCGCGCTGCATGTGCCACCGTCAAGATCGTTCGCGAAGGCGGGAGGTTGAGGCGGTCTTCTAGTTTGCCATTCTCACGTGTCGTCATGGCCGGGCTTGTCCCGGCCATCCACGTCTTTGATCTTGCCGCGCACTTTTAGGCGTGGATGCCGGGCATGACGGGTTAGCTTGTGGGCACCATATTCTAATAGGCCTCGACTTCACTCATCGGGCGGCTGGCTTGCACAAGGTCGAGGCTGTCCTCGATCTTGCCGAGCAGCCGCGCGAATTCCTTGCGCTCCTGCGCCGTGAGGCAGGAGAGGATTTCCTGTTCGCGGCGCAACAGGCGCGGGATCAGTTCTTCGTAGAGCACGTGCCCCTTGTCGGTCAGCGCCAGTCGGAACTCGCGGCGGTCCTCGGTGTTTTCCACGCGCTCGATCAATCCATGCTCAAGCAGCGACGTCACCGCGCGACTGATGGTGGACTTATGCGTGCGGGTGCACTGCGCGATGTATTGCGCGCTGCAGGCCTCGTTGCGGAAGCCGAGCGTCGCCATCACCCGCCATTCCGGAATGTCGAGGCCATAGCGCGCGCGATATTCGCTCGACAGCGCGGCGGAGACTTCGGCGCCGAGCCGGTTCAGCCGGAACGGCACGAACTTGAACAGGTCGAGCTTGGCCAAAGGCGGCTCCAAAGTTTCAGTTGACGAACGGGGCGGCAAAGCGTTTAGATAGTTGCAAGTGAGACTATCTCGCGATGGGGATCGGAGCAACAGCCAATTCGGGCAGGGCGGCGGTTTCGGCCGGCGCCCGGTGGATTGGCCCTAAGGGCGTGTACGAACCGGCATGACGCACCACATCACCCAATTCGGCTATCGCCGCCATCCGGATCAGGACCGCGCGGCCACGGATGCAGCGCATCATCCCGTCGTGGTGGTCGGCGCCGGACCGGTGGGGCTGTCGCTGGCGATCGATCTGGCGCAGCGCGGCCAGCCGGTGGTGCTGGTTGATGACGCCGACCGCATCGGCGAGGGCTCGCGCGCCATCTGCTTCTCCAAGCGCTCGCTGGAATACTGGGATCGCCTCGGTGTCGGTCAACGCATGGTCGACAAGGGTGTGGTGTGGAGCGTCGGCAAGATCTTTCACGGTGCCGAACAGCTCTATCAGTTCAACCTGCTGCCGGAAGACGGCCACAAGATGCCGGCCTTCATCAACCTGCAGCAGTATTACGCCGAAGCCTATCTGGTCGATCTGATCCGCGATTTGCCGGCGGTCGATCTGCGCTGGCGCAACAAGGTGACGGCACTGGAACAGCGCAACGACCATGTGCTGCTGACCATCGAGACGCCGGACGGGCCTTACCGCCTCGCCGCCACTTACGTGGTGGCCGCCGACGGCGCGCGCTCGTCGCTGCGCGGCATGGTCGGCGCGGATTTCCACGGTCAGGTGTTCGAGGATCAGTTCCTGATCGCCGACGTGAAAATGACCGCGGAGTTTCCGACCGAGCGCTGGTTCTGGTTCGACCCGCCGTTCCATGCTGGCCGTTCGGCGCTGCTGCATCGGCAGCCCGACGATGTCTGGCGCATCGACCTGCAATTGAGTCCCGAGCACGACGCGACGGTGGAGCGCCGCCCCGAGAACGTACGGCCGCGCATCGCGCGGATGCTGGGGCATGACGCGTTCGATTTCGAATGGGTCTCGGTCTACAAATTCCAGTGCCGTCGCATGGATCGCTTCGTGCACGGCCGTGTGCTGTTCGCTGGCGATTCCGCGCATCAGGTGTCGCCGTTCGGCGCGCGCGGCGCCAATTCCGGGCTCGAGGATGCGGAAAACCTCGCGTGGAAACTGGCGCGCGTGCTGAAGGGCATTTCGCCCGACGCCTTGCTGGAAAGTTATCACATCGAGCGCAGCCTCGCCGCCGACGAGAATATCCGCGAATCGACGCGCTCGACCGATTTCATGGCTCCGACCACGAAGCAGGAAGCACGGCTGCGGCAGGCGGTGCTGTCGCTCGCCAAGGAAACCGATTTCGGCAAGCGCATGATCAATGGCGGCCGGCTGTCGGTGCCGTCACGTTACGAGACGCCGCTGTCGACGCCGGATGTGGATGCATGGCGCGGGGGACCGGCGCCGGGTGCATCGATGCTGGACGCGCCGCTGAAGACGCGCGAGGGCGGCGATAGGTTCCTCACCGAGGCGTTCACCGCGCTCGGCAAGGATTTCACCTTGATGCAATTCGCAAATGGCGGCGCGGAGTCATTGCCCGCCGCGATGAAAGCGATCCGGATCGGCGAGGGTGGTTTCAACGATGGCGCCGGCACCGCACGGGCGCGTTACGACGCGCAGCCCGGCACCGCCTATCTGGTGCGGCCCGACGGCTATGTTGCCGCACGCTTCCGTGCGCCGACGCGCGCCAGCGTCGAAGCCGCGATGAACCGTGCCTGCGCGATCAGTTGAGAGGATGTGATGCCGCTGTTGTCAACCGCCTCCAATTTCGCAAAACCCGATGACGCATTCCGCGCCATCGTCGAGGCGCATCGCGGCCTCGACGACGAGCAGAGCGCCGCGCTCGACGCCGCGCTGGTGCTGATCCTCGCCAACCACATCGGCGACATCGATGTGCTGCGCGAAGCGGTTGAACTCGGCAAGCGGCGCGTCGTCGCCGACGTACAATCGCAACACCAATCGTAACTGAAGACCGAACAAGAGAGTTTGAACGATATGGCCAAAGGTTTCGCCTCCACCACCGATCTGACTGAGAAGAAGGTCACCTTCTCTGAGATCGGCACCGATTTGTATGCCTTCACCGCCGAGGGCGATCCGAACTCCGCGGTGATCGTCGGCGACGACGGCTGCATCGTGTTCGACGCGCAGGCAACGCCGGCGATGGCCAACAAGGTGATCGAACGCGTGAAAACCGTCACCGACAAGCCGATCAAGTATGTCGTGCTGTCGCATTATCACGCGGTGCGCGTGCTCGGCGCGTCGGCCTATCACGCGCAGGGTATCGTCGCGTCGCAGGAGACGTATCGCCTCGTTGAGGAACGCGGCCAGCAGGATTGGGATTCCGAATACGGCCGCTTCCCGCGTCTGTTTCAGGATGCCGCCAGCATTCCCGGCCTGACCTGGCCGACGCTGACCTTCGAAGGCGAGATGTCGATCTATCTCGGCAAGCGCGAGGTGCGGCTGATGCAGCTCGGCGCCGGCCACACCTCCGGCGATATCGTCGCCTGGGTGCCGGATGCAGAAGTGATGTTCTCCGGCGACCTGATCGAATATCACTCGGCCTGCTATTGCGGCGACGCGCATTTGCGCGAATGGCCGATGACCTTGAACGAAATCCGCGAATTCAACCCGAAGGCGATCGCGCCGGGACGCGGCGATGCGCTGAAGGGCCTGGAGACCACGCGCGAGGCCATCGCCATGACGCGCGATTTCGTTTCGACGCTGTATGGCGCGGCGGAAATTTCCGTCGCCAAGGGTCGCACGCTGAAGGAGACGATGGCGGCGACCCGCGAAGTGATGGACCCGAAGTTCTCGAGCTTCGCGATCTACGAGCATTGCCTGCCGTTCAACGTCTCGCGCGCCTTCGACGAGGCGTCAGGCATCGACGATCCGGTGATCTGGACCGACAAGCGCGACCGCGAAATGTGGGCCGCGCTGCAAGGCTGATAATTTGGAATGACGGAATAGTCCGTCATCGCGAGGAGCGCAGCGACGAAGCAATTTCTCTTCCCTTCTCCCTCTCCCGCTTGCGGGGGAGGGTTAGGGTGGGGGCACTGGATTGCTTCGCTTCGCCCGCAATGACGATCTTGGCGGATCACACTGCGCTTGAGTTCGATGGGAGACTCCAATGAACATCAACACCGCACCCAACAGTCTGAAGCAAGGCACCGCCGGCGTGACGCCGGGCTATATGTCCGGCTTCGGCAACAGTTTTGAAACCGAAGCGCTGCCCGGCGCGCTGCCGATCGGCCGCAACTCGCCGCAGCGCTGCGCTTACGGCCTTTATGCCGAGCAGCTTTCAGGCTCGCCGTTCACCGCGCCGCGCGGCTCGAACGAGCGCTCGTGGCTCTATCGCATTCGCCCGTCGGTGAAGCACTCCGGCCGCTTCACCAAGATCGACCCGATGCTGTGGCGAACCGCGCCGTGCTTCGAGGACGACATGCCGATTTCCCAGTTGCGCTGGGACCCGACGCCGATGCCGAAGGAAGAATTGACCTTCGTGCAGGGCGTGCAGACCATGACTACCGCGGGCGACGCCAACACGCAGGCCGGCATGGCGGCGCATGTCTATCTGATCACCAAGTCGATGGTGGACCAGCACTTCTACAATGCCGACGGCGAGATGATGTTCGTGGCGCAGCAGGGCAACCTGCGCTTCGTCACCGAATTCGGCCGCATCGACATCGAGCCCGGCGAGATCGCGGTGATCCCGCGCGGCGTTAAATTCCGCGTCGAGATTCCGAACGGCCCGGCACGCGGCTACCTGTGTGAGAATTACGGCGGTGCCTTCACGCTGCCGGAGCGCGGGCCGATCGGCGCCAACTGCCTCGCCAATTCGCGCGACTTCCTCACGCCGGTCGCGGCCTATGAGGACAAGGACACGCCGACCGAGCTTTACGTGAAGTGGGGCGGCGCGCTCTACATGACCAGGCTGCCGCATTCGCCCATCGACGTGGTGGCGTGGCACGGCAACTACGCGCCGTACAAATACGACCTGCGCACCTTCTCGCCGATCGGCGCCATCGGTTTCGATCATCCCGATCCGTCGATCTTCACGGTGCTGACCTCGCCGTCGGAAACCGCAGGCACCGCCAATATCGATTTCGTCATCTTCCCCGAGCGCTGGATGGTGGCGGACAACACCTTCCGGCCGCCGTGGTATCACATGAACATCATGAGCGAGTTCATGGGGCTGATCTACGGCGTCTACGACGCCAAGCCGCAGGGGTTTGTGCCGGGCGGCATCAGTCTGCATAACATGATGCTGCCGCACGGGCCGGATCGCGAGGCGTTCGATCACGCCTCCAATGGCGAGTTGAAGCCGGTGAAGCTCACTGGCACCATGGCCTTCATGTTCGAAACCCGCTTCCCCCAGCGCGTCACAAGGCACGCGGCAACCTCCGGCACCTTGCAGGACAACTACGCCGATTGCTGGAACGGGCTGGAAAAGAAATTCGATCCGAACAAGCCTTAGTCGCGTGTCATTGCCGGGCTTGACCCGGCAATCCATCCTTCCGAATGATGGATGCCCGGATCAAGTCCGGGCATGACGCCTGTTTAAGTGGAGAGTGATGTGTCCCACCCCAACGATCCGAAGCTGAAGTCCTTCATCGACGTCGCTGCCGATTCGGACTTCCCGATTCAGAACCTGCCCTACGGTGTGTTCTCGACGCCTTCATCAGCTCAGAAGCGCATCGGCGTCGCTATCGGCGAATTCGTGCTCGATCTCGCGACGCTGGAATCCGAAGGCTTGCTGAAGACCGGCGCGGACGGCGTTTTCGCGCAAGGCGGCCTCAACGCCTTCATGGCGCTCGGTCCGAAAACGTGGACCGCCACGCGGGCGCGGATCAGCGAGTTGCTGCGCCGCGACACGCCGACGCTGCGCGACAATGCCGCCCTGCGCCAGCGCGCGCTGTTGCCGCGCAACGAGGTGCAGTTGCACATGCCGTTCGCGGTGGCCGGCTACACCGATTTCTATTCGTCGAAGGAACACGCCACCAATGTCGGCATCATGTTCCGCGGCAAGGACAACGCCTTGCAGCCGAACTGGCTGCATATCCCGATCGCTTATAACGGCCGCGCTTCCACCGTGGTCGTCAGCGGCACGCCGGTTATCCGCCCGCAGGGCCAGTTGAAGCCGCCGTCCGCCGACGCGCCGAGCTTCGGCCCGTGCAAGCGTCTGGATTTCGAACTGGAGATGGGCGTCGTGATCGGCGGCGCGTCGCAGATGGGCCACATGCTTACCGAGGCGCAGGCGGCCGAGATGATCTTCGGCTTCGTGCTGCTCAACGACTGGAGCGCGCGCGACATCCAGCAATGGGAATACGTGCCGCTCGGCCCGTTCCAGGCCAAGGCGTTCGGCACCTCGATCAGCCCGTGGGTGGTGACGCGCGAGGCCTTAGAGCCGTTCCGCGTGCAGGGCCCGACGCAGAATCCTGTGCCGCTGCCCTACTTGCAGCAGAAGGGCGCCAACAATTACGACCTCAATCTCGATGTCGAACTGCGCGCCAGTGGCGCGAAGGACTACGCGCGGATCGCGCGGACCAACTTCAAGTACATGTACTGGTCCTCGGTGCAGCAGTTGGTGCATCACGCCTCCGGCGGCTGCGCGATGAATGTGGGCGATCTGCTCGGTTCCGGCACCATCTCCGGCCCGGAGAAGGACCAGCGCGGCAGCCTGTTGGAGATTTCGTGGAACGGCGGCGAGCCGATCGACCTGCCGGGCGGCGTCAAGCGCACGTTCTTCGAGGACGGCGATTCGCTCTCCATTCGCGGTTGGTGTCAGGGCAACGGCTACCGCGTCGGCTTCGGCGAAGTCGAAGGCACGATTTTGCCCGCGAAGGGGTAGGGGTTCCGTCATGGCCGGGCATAGCCGTTCGAAGAACGGCGTCGCTTCGCTCGCCTATGTCCCGGCCATCCACGCCTTCACTGCGCCTCAACAAGAAAGACGTGGATGCCCGGGACAAGCCCGGGCATGACGATGTGAGATGTTGATCAGCGTATCGTCACATTCCGCAACGGCAGCTTTGTCGTCGCTTTCAGACGATCGAGCACGATCGACGAGCGCACATGCGCGACGCTCGGGTGCGGCATCAGCACGTTGTTGACGATGTCCGAGAGACTCTTCAGGTCGCGCAGGATGATCTTCAACAAATAGTCGGCGTCGCCGGTGAGCGAATAGGCTTCCTGCACGTCGTCGACCCGCTGCACCAGATCGCGAAAATGTTTCGCGTTGTCGGGCGAGTGGGTCGCCAGCGTGATGTGGACGAACGCCACCACGTTGAAGCCGAGCCGTTCGGCGGCGAGGTCGGCGTGATAGCCGGCGACGATGCCGTCCTCCTCGAGCCGGGTGCGGCGGCGTGAGCATTGCGAGGCCGACAGCCCCACCGCGTCGGCGAGTTGCTGGTTGGTCAGCCGGCCGTCGTCCTGCAACGCCGCCAGCATTTTGAGATCAAAGCCGTCGACATCAATCATGCATGAATCTCCGAACAATGCATGGTTTGTGCGTATTCTCCCGGAAATGCTCCTCGATTGCACGCCTTTTGCGCGAAAATCGGTGGATAATGGTCGAAATTCTGCTTCAGGAGGTTCCGTCATGGGTCCGTTCCCGCACGATGCGCCACCCGCCGTCATCTCCGCCGACAATCCGATGGGCACCGACGGATTCGAGTTCGTCGAATATGCGCACCCGAACCCGCAGGAGCTGCACGCGCTGTTCAAGCTGATGGGCTTCGCCCCGGTGGCGCGGCACAGGGCCAAGGCGATCACGGTCTATCGCCAGGGCGATATCAACTATCTGGTCAACGAGGCGCCCGGCACCCACGGTTTCGAATTCGTCGCCGCGCACGGTCCCTGCGCGCCGTCGATGGCGTTCCGCGTGGTCGATGCGCGGCAGGCCTATGAGCGCGCGCTCGCGCTCGGCGCGGAGCCGGCCGGCGTGGACGCGGCGGGCAAGACGCTCGACGTCCCGGCGATCAAGGGCATCGGCGGCAGCCTTCTCTATTTTGTCGATCGTTACGGCGCGAAGGGCTCGGCCTATGACGCCGAATTCGAATGGCTCGGCGAACGCAATCCACGACCGCGCGGCGCGGGGCTGTTCTATCTCGATCACCTCACCCACAACGTGCATCGCGGCCGCATGGATGTGTGGGCGGGTTTCTACGAAAAGCTGTTCAACTTCCGCCAGATTCGATTCTTCGATATCGAGGGCCGCGCCTCCGGCCTGTTCTCGCGAGCGTTGACCAGCCCGGACGGCAAGATCCGGATTCCGATCAACGAGGATGCCGGCGATGCCGGACAGATCGAGGAATATCTGAACACGTATCGCGGCGAGGGCATCCAGCACATCGCCTGTGGCGTCCGCGATATCTACCAGACCATCGAGCGGCTGCGCGGCGACGGCCTGCCGTTCATGCCGTCGCCGCCGGAGACGTATTTCGAGAAGATCGACGCGCGGCTGCCGAAGCACGGCGAGGACGTCGCGCGGTTGCAGACAAACGGCATCCTGATCGACGGCGAGGGCGTGGTCGACGGCGGCCACACCAAGGTGCTGCTGCAAATCTTCTCGGCCAACGCCATCGGCCCGATCTTCTTCGAGTTCATCCAGCGCAAGGGCGACGACGGTTTCGGCGAAGGCAACTTCAAGGCGCTGTTCGAGTCGATCGAAGAAGACCAGATCCGCCGCGGCGTGCTGCCACTGAAGGGCGCGGCGTAGGTTAGCCCGCACGCTCTCCCCACGTCATGCCCGGGCATAGCCGTTCAAAGAACGGCGTTGCGTCGCTCGCCTACGCCCCGGCAATCCATTTTTGGAAGACGGATGCGCGGATCAAGTCCGCGCATGACGGCGGATGATTCCTCAAAACCTGAAAGCCTTCTAAGACGTGGATGGCCGGGACAAGCCCGGCCATGACGACGTTTTAGGCTGTGCAGAGCAAGCGCGCTTACTTCACGCCCCACGCCTTCACGATATCGCCGAGGTTCGCCGTCACCGGCTCGCGCACATTCGATGGCGTGCGGGAGAAGCGCGGCGCGGGGGCCGGCTGCGGGATGCCGTGGCGGGTGATGAACACCTCGCGCGCCTTCATGTGCGGATGCTGCGTCGCCTCGCTCATGGTCAGGATCGGCGCGAAGCAAACGTCGGAGCCCTCCATGATCTTGCACCACTCGTCGCGGGTCTTGCTCTTGAACACCGCGGTGAGTTTTTCCTTCAGCGCCGGCCAGCCCTTGGCGTCCATCTGCGCGTCGTAGGCGGCGTCGTCGAGGCCCGCCAGCTTGCGCAGCAGCGCGTAGAACTGCGGCTCGATCGAGCCGATCGACACGAACTGGCCGTCCTTGCATTCGTAGACGCCGTAGAAATGCGCGCCGCCGTCCAGCATGTTGCTGTCGCGCTCCTCGCGCCAGCGGCCGATGGCGCTGAAGTCGAAGAACATCGACATCAGCGATGCCGCGCCGTCGCACATCGCGGTGTCGACCACCTGGCCCTTGCCGGACTTGCCGGCTTCCACCAGCGCCGCCAGCACGCCGACCACGAGATAGAGCGCGCCGCCGCCGAAATCGCCGACGAGGTTGAGCGGCGGCACCGGTTTGTCCTTGCCGCCGATCGCGGCCAGCGCGCCGGTGATCGAGATGTAGTTGATGTCGTGGCCGGCGGCGGAGGCCAGCGGGCCGGTCTGACCCCAGCCGGTCATGCGGCCGTAGACCAGGCGCGGATTGCGCGCCAGCACCACGTCCGGGCCGAGCCCGAGCCGTTCCATCACGCCGGGGCGAAAGCCTTCGATCAGCGCGTCGGCGTTGCCGAGCAGGTCGAGCGCCTGCGCGATCGACGCCTTGTCCTTGAGGTCGAGTTCGACCACCTTGCGGCCGCGCCCCGACACCGACTTCATGTTCTTGTTGGCGCCGACGCGGTCGAGCGTGATGACCTCGGCGCCCATGTCGGCCAGCATCATGCAGGCGAACGGGCCGGGGCCGATGCCGGCGAACTCGACAATGCGCACGCCCTTCAGCGGGCCGGTGCCCGGTTGCGATGCGGCGCTGGTCTGCGGATCACGCGTTGTCACGGTATCGGTCACGTTCACTCCCTGTCTCGATGGCGGACGCGCCTCGCGCGCCCCGTGCTTCGATCAATTGTCAGCCCTGACGGCTCATCGCACAAGCCGGTTCTGGCCGCAACGCGAGCCGCTCTCAAGCCGCGGAACCGCATAGCGGGATTGTCGGCAAACCCGTTCAATTCCTTGTCGCGAAAATCGGCGGTGAAAATCTTTGCGAATTGCGTCTCGCAACCGCGAAGCGTTGCGATGCGTGCACCCCACGGGTGCAGTCATCATGTTTGCTCCCTGCGACAATTCTGCATAGTGTCCCTCGCATCATGGATGGCGTTCGAGGCTGGAGTTCGAGGTGATCGACAAGCGCGTGAAGACGGTGGAGGACGCCGTCGCCGGCGTCCGCGACGGAGCGACGGTATTGGTGGCAGGGTTCGGCATCGTTGGCGTCGCCGATCATCTGCTTGAGGCGTTGCACGATCAGGGCGCGAAGGAACTGACCATCGTCGCCAACAATTCCGGCAACGGCGATTACGGGCTGGCGCGGCTGATCAATTCCGGCCGGGTGCGCAAGGTGATCTGCTCCTATCCGCGCTCCGGTGATTACAGTGCGTTCCTCAATGCCTACAAGGCGAAGAGCCTCGAACTCGAACTGGTGCCGCAAGGCACCATCAGCGAGCGGATGCGCTGCGCGGCTGCGGGGCTCGGCGGCTTCTTCTCGCCGGTGTCGGCGCACACCAAGCTCGCCGAGGGCAAGGAGACCCGCGAGATCGACGGCCGGCTGCATGTGTTCGAAAAGCCGCTGCGCGGCGACGTTGCGCTATTGAAAGCCAACAAGGCCGACCGCTGGGGCAACCTGACTTATCTGAAGTCGGCGCGAAACTTCAATCCGGTGATGGCGATGGCCGCCGAGCTCGCCGTGGTCGAGGTCGACGAGATCGTCGAACTCGGCAGTCTCGATCCGGAAGCGGTGGCGACGCCGGGCGTCTTCATCGATCGCGTCGTCGTCGTGGGAGCAAACGCATGACAGCATCAGCTTACACCCGTCTCACGCGCGAACAGATGGCGTGGCGCGCCGCGCAGGACCTGCCGGACGGTTGCTTCGTCAATCTCGGCATCGGCATTCCGACACTCGCCGCGAGCTACGTGCCGGGTGATCGCGAGGTGATCTTCCACAGCGAGAACGGCGTCATCGGTCTCGGTCCGAAGCCGAAGCCCGGTGAGGAAGACCCCAACATCACCGACGCCGGCAAGAATCTTTCCACGCTGATCACCGGCGGTTGCTACGTGCATCACGCCGACGCCTTCCTGATGATCCGCGGCGGCCATCTCGATGTCAGCCTGCTCGGCGCGTTCGAGGTGTCGGAGGTAGGCGACCTCGCCAACTGGACCACGGAAGACCCGGCGTTTCCGCCCGGCGTCGGCGGCGCGATGGATCTCGCGGTGGGGGCGCGCGAAATCCGCGTGCTGATGGCGCACACCCACAAGAGCGGCTCACCGCGCATCCTGAAGCGCTGTTCGCTGCCGCTCACCGCGCCGGGCGTGGTGAAACGCATCTACACGGATCTGGCGGTGATCGACGTGACGCCGAAGGGCCTCGTCGTGTTGGAAATGATTCCCGGCATGACGCTGGAGCTTTTGCAGACGATGACCGAGCCGAAGCTGCATCTCGCGGAGAGCTGGCAAGCACTCGCGCCGCCGCAGGCGAAGGCGGCGTAACGACTGCTATAGCTCGGCCGCGTTGCCTGATTTCGCTGCTTCAGTATTCGTCATGCCCGGGCTTGTCCCGGGCATCCACGTCTTTCTTGCTGCGTGGTTTTAAGACGTGGATGGCCGGGACAAGCCCGGCCATGACGAGGATAGGTGTGTCGGACGTCGCGGACGTCTGAATGGTTTGCTGCCCTTACCACCCGTCATTGCGAGCGAAGCGAAGCAATCCAGTCTTTCTTTTCGGCCTCTGGATTGCTTCGTCGCTGTCGCTCCTCGCAATGACAACGAGGCGCGTCACTTCCGCAGCGGTTTGTCGTCGTCGAGCAGGATACGTTCGGCGGCGCCGTCGAGGTCGTCGTACTGGCCGCTGCGCATCGCCCACATGAAGGCGGCGAGACCGGCGAGTCCAAGGCCGAGCGCGATCGGCACCAGATACAGAAAATCGGTCATGCGCTTTTTCCCATTACTGGTTGCGCGGCGATAGCGGGTGTAGCTGCCTTCGTTCGCTTGGCGCGTTTGACGCCGCGCAGCCGAAGCGCGTTGGCGATGACGATCACCGACGATGACGACATCGCCACCGCGGCGATCAGCGGCGTCACGTAACCGAGAACCGCGATCGGCACCGCGATCACATTATATCCAATCGCCAGCGCGAGGTTTTGTTGCACCAGCCGCGCGGCATTTCGCGCGATGCCGATGGCTTCGGGAACCGCGCGCAGGCTTTCGTGCAGGAACACCAGGTCGGCGGCGTTGCGGCCGACATCGGCGGCGGAGGCCGGCGCCATCGACGCATGCGCGGCGGCGAGCGCGGGCGCGTCGTTGAGGCCGTCTCCGACCATCAGCACGCGATGGCCGCTCGATTCGATGGCACTCACCCGCGCGACCTTGCCGGCGGGCGTGACTTCGGAGAGATGTTGCGCGCCGAGATCGCCGGCAATCCTGCGCACCGCCTCGTCGCGGTCGCCGGACAGCACCTCGACGGCGAAACCCTGTTCGGTCAGCTCCGCGATGGTTTCGCGCGCGCCGTCGCGCAGCCGATCCTCAAATGCGAAGCATGCCAAAGGTTGCCCGTCGCGTGACAGCACGACGTTGGCACTCTCGGCGGCGTCGTCATCGGATTGCGACAGCGCCCATGTCGCGCGGCCGAGACGATAGACCTGCGCGCCGATGCGCGCTTCCAGCCCCGCGCCCGGAATTTCCGCCACCGCGCCGGCATCGAGCGGCGATGCGATGGCCGCGCCTGCCGTCGCCAGCGCGCGGGAATAGGGATGACGCGAATGCGTCGCCATCGCCGCCGCGATGCCGAGCGCATCGCTGCTGACCGCTTCCGGATGCAGCAGGCGCGGTTGGCCGAGCGTCAGCGTGCCGGTCTTGTCGAACACCACGGTGTCGATCTCGGCGAGCCGCTCCAGCGCGCCGCCGTCCTTCAGCAACATGCCGCGTTCGAACAGCCGCCGCGCCGCCATCACCTGCACCATCGGCACCGCGAGGCCGAGCGCGCAGGGACACGTGATGATGAGAACGGCAATCGCAACGGTCACCGCGCGATGCAGGTCGCCGGTGGCGATCAGCCAGCCGATCATGGTGAGGAATGCCGCTGCGTGCACCACCGGCGCGTAGAGCCGCGAGGCGCGGTCGGCGATCCGGCGATAGGCGGAGCGGCCGGCTTCCGCCGTCTCCATCAGCCGCATCATTTCCGCGAGGAACGAATCGCGCGCGACGGCCGTGGCGACCAGGGTGAGCGGGCCGGTGAGGTTCAGCGTGCCGGCCTGCAACGCGGCGCCGTCCGTCACGGGCACCGGCGCGCTTTCGCCGGTGAGCAGCGAACGGTCGATATCGGATTGGCCACTGACGACGCGGCCGTCCACCGGCACGCGTTCGCCGGCCGCCAGCAGAATGGTCATGCCGACCTGAATATCGCCCACCGGCAGATAGACGTTGCTGCCGTCCGGCTGCGCCACCAGTGCGCCGCGCGCCGCCAATTGCGCGAGGCCCTTCACCGCGGTGCGCGCGCGCTCGCGCATCAGGTGATCCAGCGTGCGGCCGATCAGCAGGAAGAACAGCAGCGTGACCGATGCATCGAAATAGGCGTGTGCGCCGTGATGGAATGTTTCGTAGAGACTGAGCCCGAACGCCATCGTGACGCCGATCGAGATCGGCACGTCCATGTTGGTGCGGCCGTGCCTGAGCGCGCTCCACGCGGAACGGAAGAACACGCGGCCGGAATAGGCCAGCGCGGGCAGCGCGATCAGCGCGGAGATCGCGTGGAACAGGTCGCGGGTGCCGGCATCGGCGCCGGCCCATACCGACACCGACAGCAGCATGATGTTGCTGGCGGCGAAGCCTGCCACTGCCAACGCGCGCAGCAATTCGCTGAGTGTATTGTCCTTGCGCTCGGCGCCGGGATCGAACAAATGCGCATCGTAGCCGATGCCGCGTAGCGTCTCGACGAACGGCGGCGGCGTGGCGTTGTCGCGCCAGCGGATGGTGGCGCGCCTGCTGGACAGATTCACGCGGGCGGCTTCGACGCCGGGCAGCGCATTGAGTGCGTGCTCGACGGCCTGGATGCAGCCGCCGCAATGCATCGCCGGCACCGAGAGGTCGGTCTGGCGGATGCCGTCGCCGACGTCGCGGCTCGCCAGCCGCACCTCTTCGGCACGGTTGGCGGCGATATCGCCGCCGGTCAGTTCAACGCCGGGTGCGCAACAACTCATCGTACGCTCCACACGCGCCGACCGCCGCTGTCGAGCGAACGGCCATCACGCGATCAGTCCTTCACGGCACGATAGGCGTGCCAGGTGCCGTGGCCGAGCACGGGGAACACCACGATCAATCCGAGCAGGCCGGTGGCGATGCTCAGCAGGATCAGCGCCAGCATGATCGCGGCCCAGGTCAGCATCGCCGACATGTTGTGCCAGACCAGCGCCATGCTCGAGCCCATCGCGGTCAGCGAATCGACGCGCTTGTCGAGCTGCATCGGGATCGAGAATGCGCTGATGCCGAACGAGAACGCTGCGAACAGCGCGCCCACCGCGCTGCCGACGATCAGCATCGCCCAGCCGGTCGGCGTGCCGAACAGCATCGGCGCAATGTGATCGAGGCCGGGGAACGGCACCAGCCCGAAGAACAGTGCGTAGACGATCACGGCAGCGCGCATCCACACCAGCATCAGCAGGCAGAGCAGAACACCGGTGAAGACGATCTGCGCGCCCGCCGCCGGACGCACGAAGATCATATTGGACAGGCTGACGGGTTTGCCCTCGGCAATCAGCCGGCTCTTGGCGTAGGGGCCGACCGCGAGAATCGGGCCGACCACCATGAAGCCCGCCAGTGCGGGAAACAGGATGTAATCCAGCTCGAACTTGAACAGGCCATAGACGATCGCCGCCGACAGCAGGAACACCAAGAGGCCGTAGATGATGCTCGGCCCCGGCTTGGTGCAGAAGTCACGCCAGCCCAGCGCCAGCCATTTGAAGGCATCGGCGGAGGTCAGCCCGCGCTTCCAGCGATGGTCGATCGGCAAGGGCGAAACAACCGGCGGGATAATGGTCTGTGAGGGTTCGGTGTGCTCGATCACGTCAGGTCCTCATCGGTACGAGAGGTCAAAATTATCGGGGCGTGCACGACGATTTCGCCGCGCTGAATGAACCGGCCGCGCCGTCCGCTCCGGTGCGCACATGCGCGACGCAATCCGGCTGCGAGGTGACGGCGACGTAAACCAGATGCCAGTTGGCGCCGATCACGAGCGCCAGGCCGGCGCCGACCAGCAGCCAGATCCAGCGGCGATCACGTCGCATGGTGGTGGCCTCCGCGCTCATTTCTCTGGCTTCCGCAGGTCGACGAGATAGAGCGCGAGGATCTTGCGGTCGAGCGCCGAGAGACGACTTTCCCAGGTCGGCATATGACCTTGCCGTCCGCCCCACAGCGTCTCCGCGATGGAGGCCTGATCGCCGCCGTAGATCCAGAACTGATCGGTCAGGTTCGGCGCGCCCATCTCGGTGTTGCCCTTGGCGTCTTCGCCGTGACACGAGGCGCAGTTCGCTGCGAACAATTCCTTGCCGGCCGCGACCTTGGCGGGATCGATGTCCTTCTTGGTATCTTGGGCATTCGGCGGCGACAGGCTGCGGACGAAGGCGATTACCTTGTCGATGTCGGCGCGCGGCAACATGCCGTCCTTGCCGAACGCAGGCATCTGCGAGGTGCGGGTTTCCGGATGCGCCGAGTTGATGCCGACGGTGATGGTCTGGAAGATCGCTTCCGGCGTGCCGCCCCACAGCCACGAGTTGGTGGTGAGGTTGGGGAAGCCCTTGGTGCCCAGCGCATTGCGGCCGTGGCAGGCGGCGCAGTTGTCGCCGAACAGCGCGCGGCCGGTTTCGCGCACCGGCTCCATCAGCCGCGGATCCTTCTGGATGTCCGCGAAGCTTTCCTTCTCGATGCGCGCCGACCACTCGCTGCGGTCGAGCGCCGCCTGCTTGACCGACTGCGTCAGGTCATGGCGCACGTCGTCGCCGAGCAAGCCCTTGGTGTAGGTACGGCCGATCGGCCAGGTCGGCATCAGAATCCAGTAGCCAACGGAAAAGATCACCGTGCAGGCGAGGAACAGCCAGATTACCTTCGGCACCGGCGTGTTGAGTTCGGTGATGCCGTTCCATTCGTGCCCGGTCGTCATGTGACCGGTGTGCGGGTCGCGTTCAAAATGAGCCATGATCAGCCCTTATCCCCGGTATGGCTTGTCGTCGTCGTCGTGAAGGATCGCTTGCGCGGCGGCGTTGAACGGCTTCTGGTTGGCGGGCCAGTACGCATAGACCACCACGATCAGCGACAGGCCGATCAGGTAGAACAGGCCGAACGATTTGGAGAACCAGACGAGCAGGTCGTGGGTGATGGTCATGGCTTTTTCTCCGCGGTCGCGACCGGCTTGTGCGCGGCGTCAGTGAGCCGGCCGAGGATTTGCAGATACGCCACCAGCGCATCCATCTCGGTCAGGTCGGTGGGTTTGCCGTCGAAGGCGCGCACCGTGGTCGCCTTGCCGTAGCGCTTGGTGACGCCGTCGGCGGCGGGCGAATCCGGCGCGGCTTGCCCGTAGGCGTCGGCGGCGGCGTTGGCGATCATGTCGTCGGTGTACGGCACGCCGACCTTGCGCTGCGCCTTGAGGTGATCGCTGAGGTCATCGGTGCGCAGTTCGGTGCGTTGCAGGAAGGCATAGGACGGCATCACCGATTCCGGCACCACGGCGCGCGGATTGATCATGTGCGCGACGTGCCAGTCGTCGGAATATTTCTCGCCGAGACGGGCGAGATCCGGTCCGGTGCGCTTGGAGCCCCACAGCATCGGATGGTCGTATTTGGATTCGACCGCGAGCGAATACGGCCCGTAGCGTTCCACTTCATCGCGCAGCGTCCGGATCATCTGCGAATGGCAGGCGTAGCAGCCTTCGCGGATGTAGATGTTGCGGCCCGCCAGTTCGAGCGGGGTATAGACCCGCATGTCGGGCGCGTCCTCGACGGTCTGGTGGATGGTGAACAGCGGCGCGATTTCAACAAGGCCGCCGATCGAGGCGACGCCGATGATGCCGAGCACCAGGCCGATGGTCTTGCGTTCCAGCCGGTAGTGAAAGCCGAACATGATGATTTACTCTCCGGGCTGAAGGGCGGGCGCGCCGATGGCGGGCTCGGTGACGGGACGGTCGGCGACGTTCTGCGCGGCCTGATCCTGCGATGCGGTACGGATCGTCATCCAGATGTTGTAGAGGCCGATGATCGCGCCGAGCAGGAAGAACGCGCCGCCAATGGCGCGGGCGATGTAGTAGGGATGCATTGCTACCAGCGAGTCGACGAAGGAGTAGGCCAGCGTCCCGCTTTCGTTGTAGGTGCGCCACATCAGGCCCTGGATGATGCCCGAGTTCCACATCGCGAAGACGTAGATGATGGTGCCCGCCAGCGAGAGCCAGAAGTGCGCCTCCACCAGCTTCGCCGAATACATGCCGTTGCGCTTCCACAGCCACGGCACCGAGGCGTAGATCGCGCCGAAGGTGATCATCGCCACCCAGCCGAGCGCGCCGGCATGGACGTGGCCGACGGTCCAGTCGGTGTAATGCGACAGCGAGTTCACCGGACGGATCGCCATGAACGAGCCTTCGAAGGTGGAGAGGCCATAGAACACCGCCGCCACCATCATGAAGCGCAGCACGGCGTCGTCGCGCACCTTGTGCCATGCGCCGTTGAGCGTCATCAGCGCGTTGCCGGCCGAGACCCACGACGGCACCAGCAGCATGACCGAGAAGGTCATGCCGAGCGACTGCACCCACTGCGGCAGCGCCGTGTAGTGCAGATGGTGCGAGCCGGCCCACATGTAGAAGAAGGTGATGCCCCAGAACGAGATGATCGACATCCGATAGGAATAGATCGGCCGTCCCGCGCGCTTCGGCATGTAGTAGTACATCATGCCGAGGAAGCCGGAGGTGAGGAAGAACGCCACCGCGTTGTGGCCGTACCACCATTCCGTCATCGCATCCTGCACGCCGGAGAACAGCGAATAGCTCTTGGCGCTGCCCCAGGAGATCGGCACCGCGAGGTTGTTGACGATGTGCAGCATGGCCACGACGAGGATGAACGCGAGGTAGTACCAGTTGGAGACGTAGATATGCGGCTCCTTGCGGCGATTCAGCGTGCGCAGGTAGAGCACGAAGTACGTCACCCACACGATCACCAGCCAGATGTCGGCATACCATTCCGGCTCGGCGTATTCCTTCGATTGCGTCACGCCCATCAGATAGCCGGTGGCGGCGATGACGCAGAACAGGTTGTAACCGAACAGCACGAACCACGGAGTCAGCTGGTCCGGCAACCGCGCCCGCGAGGTGCGCTGCATCACGTAGAACGAGGTGGCGATCAGCGCGTTGCCGCCGAAGCCGAAGATCACGCCGGAGGTGTGCACCGGGCGGAGCCGGCCGAAGCTCGCCCACGCCGCGTCGAAGGTCCATTCCGGATAGGCCAGAAGCCACGCCACCCAGTCGCCGACC
The DNA here is from genome assembly GCA_017305535.1 of Hyphomicrobiales bacterium. Taxonomy (GTDB): domain Bacteria; phylum Pseudomonadota; class Alphaproteobacteria; order Rhizobiales; family Xanthobacteraceae; genus 62-47. Next base: position 445,744 of record JAFKKN010000005.1, read on the forward strand.
GCCATGCCGGCCACCGCCCATACCATGGCGGCGACGATGCCGAACTTGGTCGGCGAGTCATAGTAGCTGTCGAGTCTCTCCGGCGACGGCTCGGGCGCGTAGTAGCCGCCGATCACCGCGAAGATGCCGACGATCGCCGCCACCAGCACCATCGCGCCGTGAATGCCGAACGGATCGCCGCGCCCGCCGGCGGCCATCGCAAGGCCGGTGACCGCAAGCGCCAGCAGAATGACCAGCGCGCCTTGACGTTCGTTTTTCGTGAGTTCGGCGACCATCGAAACACACCCCTTGTTTCATCGCGCGTGACGATGTCACGCGGTTCTGCGCGGTCTGCGAACCGCAATCGCGCCCGCCTGATCTGGCGCGGCCCCAAGTTCAACGGATCTTCAGCAGATCGTTCGGCTCAACCTATATCTTGTCTAAAGATAGTCTCTTTGTGCAAACGCAAATTGACGCTGCACCGCAGTCCTGCACGGGGCCGGGCGGGTTGCCGTCAATCCAATTCAAAAGCCGCATGTTTTGCGTGACTGCGAAAGTCAACCCGTCGCGGCACCCCGTCGCAGGCGGACGCGCCAGGTGTCCGGACCTTGTTCCAGATAAGTCCACAGGCAGCGCGCGCCATGTTTGATTTCAAGCTGCGCCCGCAGCGGTTTTGGATCGTGATCAACCACCAATTGCAGCGAGCGGTCCGGCGGCAAATGCTCGAACAACTGGAAGATGACGGTGTGACGGTGGCGTGGATCGATATCCTGCACCGTCAGCACGCGTTCGTTCTCGCAAACCTCGTCGCGAGTATTGTCAGGCATGGATCGGAACTCCCATTGTCATCGCGTGCGTTTTCGGCAGCGTAATGACAACCGCGGCGTCAGGCGCCGCGAGGCGGTGAATCCGGGACAAAAGTGCTTCGGCCCTGTTCGGCCCAGCCAATGCGGTGAGCAGCGCGCCGAAATACGGCTTGAAGATGCGCCCGGTGTCGCCGCGCTCCGAGACCATCAGGTCGAGCATGTTGCGCGCCAGCGGCGTCAGGTCGCGGTGTTGCGTCGCGGGATCGAGAATGACGCGCAAGGTATGCTCGATGCGCGGCCAGCTCGAGCGCGAAATGTGTGTCAGCACATTGCTGAGATGCGGGTGGCGATGCAGCGCGGCGACCAGGCTAAAGGCGAGATCGTCGATGGCTGGCATATCGAACGCGCCGGCGGTGATCGCCGGCGCAACGTTTGAGCTAACGGCTGGCATTTCCGGCTCCCGCGTTGGCCGTGGTGCTCTTCACCGCCTCGTCCAGCAACGCGGTCATGCGCTTGGTGGCGAGCGGCGGCATCTTGGCCTGCTTGGCGGCGTCGAGGTTCGCGGTGCTGCCGCCGACCTCGATCAGGCCGACCATGCCCATGCCGAAATGCGGCACGCAGCGATAGCCATAGAGGCCCGGCTTGTCGAAAGTGACGCTGACTTCCTGCGACAGCTTGCCTTTGAACGGCGTCGCGCCGTCCGGCAACATGCCCGGAATCGTTTCCGCGTCATGTCCCTTGTCGGTGGGGACGAACTTCACGGTGTCGCCGGCCTGCACTTTCAGGAACGGAGGATCGAACGTCATCGCCTGATTGTCGGGACCCTTGTTCAGCATCTTCACTTCGAATTCCGCGGCTTGCGCGGGAACAGCCAACAGCAGGGCGCCGGCGCAGAGCGCCAAAGTGGTCAAGCGTGTCATGATCAAACTCCGTCTGCACGACTGCCTTCAAGGGGCAGCCTTCATCATCTTGCAGGCGGACCTTACGCCGCGTCGCAACCGCCTCGTTGCGCTGGCGCAAGTTGGAGCGAAGAGTTTTTCTGTCGCGTGCTTCTCAGGCGTCATGGCCGGGCTTGTCCCGGCCATCCACGTCTTCCTTGCTGATTCTCTCTTGTTGATTCTCTGCAAAGACGTGGATGCCCGGCACATAGGCGAGCGAAGCGACGCCGTTCTTCGAACGGCTATGCCCGGGCATGACGATGGATAGGATGTTCGTGATGCGAAAACCTTACAGCAGCGGCCCCGGCCGTTCCGGCAGCACGCGGCCTTCCGCCAGCGCATCGGCGAAGGCGTGGTGGATGTCGCGGTGGATCGCTTCGTCCTCGCGCATCGCCATGATCATGTCGCTGAGCAGCGCGCCGGGCGCGAGATTCCAGTAGGCGACGGCGGTGTCGGGCGCCGGGCCGTTGGGGATCGCGCCGGATTCCAGCGATTCGAGATAATCCGAATAGCCTTTCACCGAACGCTCGGCGAGATAGCCGGCGAGGCGGTGGGCGCAGCGCCCCGAAATCAGCGAGAGCAGGAAATAGGCATTATAAAAGGTGCCCTGGCCGATCGCGATCAGCCAGCGCTCGCCCCAGCTCGGCCGCTTGATGGCGACGAAGGCCATCAGATGGGCGCGCTGGTTCTCCGCCTCGTCCATGAAGGCGCGGACCCAGCCGCGATCGTCGATCAACTGCCGCAGGCACTGCAAATGGAGAAGGCTCGCCGCCACCATGGCCGGCACCGCCGCGATGGTTTCCAGCACCACCACGCGGCCGCCGTAGCGGCGGCTGAAGCCGCCGGCCATCGCCGTCAACAGCCGTTCGGCCCATGCGGCAAAACGATCCGACAGCGTTTCCGGCTCGTGGTGGCGCAAAAGGTCGGTCTTGTTGACGTTGAGCATCGCAACTCCGTGAAAATCAGTCGCCAGCTTGCCTTTGCCGTGCGCCGGCGTCACGGTCTTTGCGCCAACGCAATTAACCAGCAATATGCCGCGCGGCAGGGGCCGCGATTCGATAGCCGTACTATGCGGCCAAGTTGCGGGCGCGACCAGAGGAATCCATAAGCAGCGGTATGGCGGAATCTCCCGATATCGACATTCTGGCGCGGAGCGAGCTGTTCCGTGGCGTCCCGGTCGAGGTGCTGCGGGAGCTGCATGCCGCGTCGTTCCGTCGCAAGTTTCCGGCCGGCGAGACCGTGTTCCAGCAGGAAGACGCCGTCACGACATTCTATATTGTCGTCGTCGGGCGGTTGCGCGTCACCCAGACCACGCTGGACGGCCAGCAGATCATCATCCGCTATCTCGGCCCCGGTGATGTGGTCGGCTACGCGGCTCTGACGGGCGGCGCGGCGCATCCCGGCGCGGTGACGGCGGTGGATGACAGCCACCTCATCGGTATGCCGGCGGCGATATTGCGCGAGACCATGAGCCGGCATTCCCGGATCGCGATGAACGCCGTTACCCTGATGGGCGAGCGTTATCAGGATCTCCAGTTGCGGCTGCGCGAACTCGCCACCGAAAAGGTCGAACGGCGCATCGCGCATACGTTGTTGCGGCTGTCGCAGCAGGCGGGCCGCCGCACCGCGCGCGGCGTCGAGATTGCGTTTCCGTTGTCGCGGCAGGACCTCGCGGAAATGACCGGCACCACGCTGCATACCGTCAGCCGCACCCTGAGCGGCTGGGAGGTGAAAGGCTTCGTCGACAGCGGTCGCCGCCGCGTCATCATCGCCAAGCCCGAGGCGCTGGCCGAAGTGGCGGAAGAAGTCTAGGCGCGGTGTATTTTGGAAACGGCGTCATCCTGAGGTGCGAGCGTAAGCGAGCCTCGAAGGATAGCGGCCGTCGCCCTTCGCGGCGCGCAAGAGCGCGCTCCTCAGGGTGACGGCTATCGGATCAATCCCCCTTTTTCTTGCGCGCCGTGCACAGCATCGGGCCGTAGCTCGCGACGAACAGCAGGAAGGCCAGCGTCCACGCTGCGCCCGAGACATTCAGCAACGGATGCTGCCATTCGGCCGCGAACGGCGCGACCACGCGCAGGAGCGCGGCGGTGAGGATCGCGAGATAGATCGACGTCGTCGCGGGGCCGGCGGTGAGGGCGTGGCCGGTATGGCCAAGGCTCGCGCGCGTCATCACCGCCAGCGTCATCACGCCGACCGCGCCGGCGGTCCAGGCGTGGATCACGGCGGCGGCGGGAATCGTCTCCGGCCATAGCGCATGGCCGGCGGCGAGCGCGAAGCCGAGCGGCACGAAGGCGTAACCGAGATGCAGGATCGCCAGCAGCGGCTCGGCGAAGGTGAGAACACCGCGCCAGCGCAGCAATCGCGCGAATAGCAGCAGCGCCGCGAGCGCCGCCAGCGCGGCGGTGACCGGGCCGTCCGGAGCGATCACCCACGCCAATAGCGCGACCACACCGGTGCCGATGGCGATGGCGTCGAGTGCGCCGAACGGCGCCGGCAGGCGCGAGGGATCGCGCTTCACCAGCCAGTTGCGGGTGAAACTCGGCGTCAGCCGCCCGCCGATCAATGTAATCAGCGCCACCAGCGCGCCGACCGCGCCGCGCAGGCTGACGTCGAGCATCGCGCCGCCGAGCACGGTGGCATGGAATGCGGCGTTGGCGGCGAACAGCCAGGCCACGATCACCAGCACCCGCAGATTGCGCCAGTTCTTGCCGGCGACGATCTCGCGCCCGGCCACCGCCAGCACCGCGCCGAGAAAGGCGAGGTCGACCAGCGCGGCGATGGTGGTGCCGATTTTCGCCGCGCACAGCATCGCGATGCGCCCCAGCACCCAGATCAAAATCAGCGACGCCAGCGGAAAGCCTGCCACCGGCAGCCGTCCGGTCCAGTTCGGGATCGCGGTGAACAGAAAGCCGCAGATCACCAGCGCGGCATAGCCGAAAATCAATTCATGCGCGTGCCAGGCGACGGCGCCGTAGGCATCTGCGATGGTCAGCATTCCGGCATAGGTCATCAGCCACAGCGGCACCGCCAGCGCCGCCCAGATCGCGGCGAGCAGAAAGCAGATGCGGAAGGCATGGCTGAGGACAGGCGGCGTGGACATCGAACTTGTGCTTCAAACAGCTTGGAATGCCGCCACCATAGCGCGCGCTGCCGCGTCTCCTTTGCGCGAGCGCAAAGTCAAGCGCCTTTCCTTCTTAGGCTACGCCGCGCGCTCGGTCGCCAGCGCCATGATTTCCGCGCCGAGCCGCAAATCCGGTACATGGCCGAACGCCTGCCGCCGCAGCCGTCCGCCGCGATCGATCAAGAGCATGGTCGGCGTGCCCTGCATATTGTAGGCCGCCATGGTGCGCGGCAGCCCGCCGTCATCGGAGGGACGGTCGATGCCGACCGGGAACGTGTAGCGATATTCGTGCAGGAAGGCGCTAATGGCGTCGCGCGAGCCTTGCGCGGCGTGATGCTCGAACACCGTGTGCAGACCCAACACCATCACGTCGTCGGTTGAGAACGTTTCCTGAATGCGCGTCAGTTGCGGCAGCGCCTGCTGCGCGCAGCCGGGGCACAGCATCTGAAACGCCTCCACGATCACCACCCGCCCGCGCAACCCCGCCAGCGTGATCGGCTCCGGCGTGTTGAGCCAGGTCAGCACGTCGAGTTCGGTGGCGAGGTCGTCGGTGGGAAGGGACATGGCGATGGTCCTCGGCGCTCAATCAATGAGCGAGCTTTTACTCAGCACTTCATACTATGACGATACATAAACCCCTCGTCATGGCCGGATTTATTCCGGCCATCCACGTCTTGACGATCTCCCAGTAAGGAAGACCTCTCGGCAACGAAGACAACGAAGACGTGGATGGCCGGGACGAGCCCGGCCATGACGAGTCACACGACCTCATTTGATTGTCCCACGCGCTGCCTTCAATGCCGTGTCGATGCCATCCCACGCCGGCTTGTCGGGCGCGAAGCGGGTGCGGAGGTAGCGGATCAGTTCGGTGAGTTGCTGATCGTTGAGGCTGTGAGCGAAGCCGGGCATCGCGCCGAGATCACCGTTCACCGGTTGGGTGATGCCTTCGACGATGACGCGTGCGAGATTGTCGGGCGAGGCGCCGTGCAGGTTGCTGTTCAGCGCCAGCGACGGTCGGCTGCCGAACCATTGCGGCCCGCCGGGTTCGTGGCACACCGCGCAGGCGCCGTCATAGATGCGCGCGCCTTGCTGCGATGCGTTGAGCGGCTTCGCGCTGGTGATGGTCTCGAGCCGCGCCGCCATCGCCTGCTGCGCCTCGTGCGTCGGCGCGTTCGGATTGAACGAGGCGAGGTAGGTGGCCATGGCGCGGATGTCGCTGTCCGGCAGCGCGCTCAGTTCCTTCACCACCGGCGCCATCGGCCCGGCGGCGACACCGTGAAACTGCGAGATGCCGCTGCGCAGATACGTGAACAGTTCCTGCTCGTTCCACGGGATCGGTGCGTGCGACAGCGCCGTCAGCGGCGGCGCGGTCCAGCCTTCGGCGATGCCGCCAGCGAGTTTCAACGATGCTTTCTCCGCCCCGAGCGCGTTGCGCGGCGTATGGCACGCGCGGCAATGGCCGAGCCCTTCCACCAGGTACGCGCCGCGATTCCAGACTTCCGATTTAGCCGGATCGGCCGCGAAGGCGGCCGGCGAATGAAACAACAGATTCCATCCCGCCAGCAGCGGCCGCAGATTGAGCGGGAAGGGAAGTTTTGTTTCCGGATTGGTTTGCCGCACCGGCGGCTGCGCCATCAGGTAGGCATAGAGCGCCTGTAAATCGGCTTCGCTAGTTTTCGCGAAGTGATTGTAAGGAAACGCCGGATAAAGATGCCGGCCGTCGCGATGGATGCCCTGTCGCATCGCGCGTTCGAATGCGGGAAAGGACCACGCGCCGATGCCGGTTTCGACATCGGGCGTGATGTTGGTGGCGATGACGGTGCCGAACGGTGTCTCCAGCGCCCGCCCGCCGGCATTGACGATGCCGCCGTCGGCGGTGTGGCACACCGCGCAGTCGCCGAGCGCCGCGAGTTGCGCGCCGCGCGCGATCGTCGCGGCAGAATAGGTCGCGACATCCGGCGGCGTGATCGGCGCGATCGCCGGCCGCCACGGCGAGGCGGCAACGATCAAGCCGACGACAGCCGTGCAGAATGTGGCAAGCCCCGCGAGCAGCCTGCGCTTCTTCAAAGGCGACGCAGGCTTTGCCTTCTCTTCCGCCGCCAGTAATCCCGCGCGAATTCGGTCGGGCGTGAACGGCAGTTCGCGAAAGCGCACGCCGGTCGCATCGAAAATGGCGTTGGCGATGGCGGCGGCGCTCGGCACCGATGCGGATTCGCCGACGCCCAGCGGCGGCTGGTCCTGCCGCTCGACGATCACCACGTCGATTTTCGGCACCTCGGGGAAGGTGATGATCGGATAGCCGCCCCATTCGCGGCTTGCCACGGCGGAAGGCTCGAACGTCACTTCCTCCATCAGCGCGCGGCTGGTGGACTGAATGACGTTGCCGTGAATCTGATGCCGCACGCCGTCGGGGTTGATGACGAGGCCGGAGTCCTGCCCCACCGTGACATGCGTCACCGCGACGTCGCCGGTTGCTTTATTGACTGCGACGTCAGCGACCCACGCCGACCATGCCGCCGCCTTCCCTGGGAACGTGCCATGGACATAGACGGCGTAGGCGAAGCCACGGCCGCGCACCACGTCGCCATCGGCCTCCTTCGGCGTCCATGTCGGGCGCGGTTCCCACTTCGCGCGCTCGGCGACATCGCGCACCAGTCTGGCCGCGCGCTCGTCCTTCAGATAGCGCAGGCGATACTCGACCGGATCGACGCCCGCCTCGGTGGCGAGTTCGTCGATGTAGGATTCATGCGCGAAGGAATTCGGCAGCGCCGAGACGCCGCGAAACCACGACGCCCGCACGATCGGCGCCATGTCATGCACCGTGACGCGCATCGCCGGATAGTCGTAAGGCGGAATCGCGGTGCGGTCGCCCATCTGCAAGGTCGCCGCGACCGGCGGCACCGCGCCGGTGAGCAGCAGGGCGAGTGTCGGCGCGGCGTTGGAAGGATAGCGCGTGGCGAAATCGTAAGCAGCCGGGTGTCCGCTCGCGTCCAGCCCGCCGTTCACCTCCATCAACTGCCCGGTGCCCTTCGGGTCCCACGCATGTTCCTGCTCGCGGGTGAGCTGCACCCGCACCGAGCGGCCGACCGCGCGCGACAAGAGCGCCGCGTCGGCGCTGACATCGTCGGCGCCGTTGCGGCCGTAGCAGCCGGCGGCCTCCAGCCGAATCACGTCGATCTGCGCTTCCGGCAGCGCCATTAGCTTCGCCAGATCGGCGCGCAGGTTGTGCGGGTTCTGCGATCCGGTCCACACCCGCAAGCCGCCGTCGGTGTAGTCCGCCACCGAACATGACGGGCCGATCGAGCCGTGGATATGATACGGCCACACGTAAGTGCGCGACATCGGTGTCGCGGCGTTCGCCAGCGCGGCATCGACATCGCCGGTGTCGCGCAAGGTCCGCGGTGTGCTCGGGTTGGCGCGCAACGCGGTGGCGATGTCTTTCAGGTCAGGCAGGGTCGGCGTCGGCTTCCATGTCAGCTTGAGCTGCGCGGCAGCGCGGATCGCGTTCTCCTCGCGATCGGTGACCACACCGACGAAATCGCCGATGTGCACCACGGCGATGAGCCCGGGAATATCCGCGACAGAACGTTCGTCCACCGCGATCAGGCTGGTGCCGACGAAATCGCCGGCATCGACGCCGGCATAGGGCGGGCGCACCACGCGGCCGTGCAACATGCCGGGCACGCGCACGTCGTGCACATAGATCATCTCGCCGGTGGTCATCGCCGGAATTTCAAGGCGGGGAATCGCGCGGCCGACCAGCTTGTAGGAATTGACATCTTTCAGCGCTACGTCGTCGCGCAGTTCGAGGCGCACGATGCCGCCCGCCACCAGTTCCGCGTAGCTGACGCTGTGGTTGCTCTGCGCGCGGATCAGTCCGTCCTCAATCGTTAAAGAATCGGCCGGTTGATCCAACTGTTCGGCGGCGCGCGCCAGCAGATAGTGCCGCGCCTGCGCTGCCGCGTTGCGCAGCGGCACCGCGGTGATCTGGATGGTTTCGCTGGCGATGGTCGGGCCTTGATTGGGCGTCTTCGTTGTATCGCCCAACACCATGGTGACGCGGTCCAGCGCCACGTCGAGTTCTTCCGCGACGATCTGCGTCAGCGCGGTGCGGATGCCGGTGCCGAGATCGACGTGGCCGTTGTAGGCGAACACTTGTCCGCTGGCATCGATGGCGATGTAGATATCGAAACCGCTGCCGGTGGCATCGTCCGGCGTGCTGCGGATGATCGACAGCGATCCGGCATCGGGCGTGGTCGTCATATCGGGATCGGCGGCGTCAGTGCGTCGCATCGGCCGCGCCTCCCGCCGTGTGATCGCGTGCGACATGATGGCCGGCGGCCGTCATCACCGCGGCGAGAATTTCCACATGCGTGCCGCAGCGGCACAGATTGTAACGCAGCGCCTGCTTGATCTCCTGTTCGGAGGGATGCGGATTGCGCAGCAGCAGCGCCTTCGCGGTCATGATCATGCCGTTGAGGCAATAGCCGCACTGTGCAGCTTGGTGTTGCACGAACGCTGCCTGCAAGGGGTCCGGCCGCTCGCGCGAGCCGAGCCCTTCCAGCGTGGTGACGCTGCGCCCCGCGCAAGCCGACAGCGGCAGCACGCAGGAGCGCGCGGCGACGCCGTCGACGATCACCGTGCACGCGCCGCATTCGCCGAGGCCGCAGCCGAACTTCGGGCCGTTGAGTTCGAGATCGTTGCGCAGGATATAGAGCAGTGGCGTATCCGGCGCCGCCGCGATGCTGTGGTTTGTGCCGTTGACGGTCAGGCGGATCGGGTCTGAAGTCATGCGCTCAGCGTCGTCCTCGCGAAGGCGGGGACCCATAACCCCTGGCCCGGGTGATTACAGAATAACTTCGCCATGGATGATTGAACCGAACCGCTGCGGCGTATGGGTCCCTGCCTGCGCAGGGACGATGCTTTTCGGGTTGCAAATCTGCGCATCATGCGAAGTCCCGGTCATGCTCTCAGGGCGAGGGTTGCCGATTCAATCTGAACCCATCACCGCTGGTGGCCGAAGGCAAATCTGGAATCGAGAATACCGTTTGTGTACAAACGTGCAAGGATCGGCAGCGCTCGCCCGCTGCGGCGGATCGCGCCTCAGCAAATATCGACGTGCATGAGTGATTGCTGCGTCGCCCATTTTCGTTGCAGTGCGAAGGCGACAAGACGCACGAGATTTTGCGCATTCGCCCGCTTGACAGTTTCCAAGGCCGCGCCCAAGATCATTCGTGTACGAATGATGCAGCCGGCGAGGCCGGACGAGGCAGGGATGGAAATGCGCGGGAGATGTCGCCGTCGTGACGGCGACGTCCGAAACCTTCCTGTGACTTGGTCTGTTCTTGCGCGCGGATTGTGCGGATGATGAATGAAGGCTCGCCGATAGCAGCAGTCGCCACCGACGGCGACAAGATCCGCTGCGATGCCTGTCCGGTGATGTGCTACATCAAGCCCGGCGCGTCTGGCGCGTGCGATCGCTATGCCAACGATGCCGGCACTTTGGTGCGCGTCGATCCGCATGTCGTGCTTCAACGCACGGTGTCGCAAGGCGGCGCGGTAGTGCCGTTCCAGAAATCCGGCGAGTGGGATGGCAAGCTGGTCTCCGGCCGCGACGTGATGGTCACCGCCATCGGTGCGGGCACGACGTATCCCGATTACAAGCCCGCGCCGTTCATCGTGTCGTCGGAGATCGACGGCGTCGATATGGTCACGGTGGTGACCGAGGGCATCTTCAGTTACTGCGGCGTCAAGGTGAAGATCGATACCGATCGTTTTCTCGGACCGGAAACCGCGACGGTGCGCGCCGAAGGCGAGGCCATCGGTCATGTGACAACCGGTGAATACGGTTCGCAGATGCTCTCGCTCGGCGGCGTGCATCACTTGACCGGTGGTTCGAAGAAGGAAGGCCGCGTCACCTGCGACGCGTTGATGGACCTGTGCAACGGCAAGGCCGTCGAACTCACCATCGACGGCGGCGCGAGCGTGGTGGTGCAGGCAGGCCAGCCGCCCATCGTCAACGGCGTGCCGGAAGTGCGGATGCGCGTCGGCTGCGGCTCCGCCACCATCGGCATGTTCGCGAAGCAATGGCAGGGCAAGGTCGATGAGGTCGTCGTCGTCGACGATCACATCACCGGCGTGTTGTCGGAACATCAGGCCGGCAAGCTGCTCGACATTCCCGAGACCGGCATCAAGATGAAAGGCCGGCGCTCGACGCCGGGCCGTTACTTCCAGGTCGCCGAACCCGGCACCGGCTGGGGCGGCACGCAGATTTCCGATCCGCTCACCGTGCTCGGGCCGTTCAATCCGAAAGTCGCCAAGCCCGGCACGCGGATGCTGATGGTCTCCACCACCGGCGAGCACTCGGCCTACTTCGAACTCGACGAGGCTCTTCAGCCGATCGAGATGCCGCTGCCGGACGCGCTCCAGCAATCGGTCGAACGGATTCAGGAGAACTGCGAGCCGGCGCTGTGCACCGTGCTATTCATGGGCGGCGCCGGCGGATCGCTGCGTGCCGGCGTCACCGACAATCCGGTGCGGCTGACGCGCTCGGTGAAGGACTCGCTGACGTCGGTGACCAGCGGCGGCGCGCCGGTCTATGTCTGGCCCGGCGGCGGCATCACCTTCATGGTCGACGTGACCCAGATGCCCGCCGGCGCGTTCGGTTATGTGCCGACACCCGCTCTCGTCGCGCCGATCGAGTTCACGTTGCGGCTCGACGACTACGCCGCGCTCGGCGGTCACATGGATTATGTGCGGCCCTTGTCGTCGTTGACCAGCGACACAGAAGTCCGCAACGCGCCTGTCGTGCTGAAGAAGGACAAGCCGCAATGATGCGCCGGCCGCAGATCGTGCTGTTGCCGGATGGTCGCCGTCTGCACTTGCAGGATGGTCCCATCGATCTGGTGATCGAAGCGTGCGGTGACCGTGCCGAGGTCGAGATTGCTTACGCGGCGGCGGCGGAATCTTTCACCGGATTGCTGGACAAGCTTTGTGACGAGCTGCCCGAATTGCGCCGCCGTGCTGCCGCAAGAATCCCGAGCCTGAAAGGCGTGGTCGCGCGGCGTATGCACGCCGCCGTCGCGCCCTATGCCGACACCCACTTCATTACGCCGATGGCCGCGGTCGCTGGCGCTGTCGCGGAGGACGTGTTGGACGCAATGACCCGCGCCGCAACGCTCACACGAGCTTATGTCAACAACGGCGGTGACATCGCGTTGCATCTTTCGCCAGGGCAACAGTTCACGGTTGGGCTTGTCGCGCATGTCGATCCGCCGACGCTTGCGGGCAGGACTGTTGTCGACGCCGACAGTGAAGTGCGCGGCATCGCCACCAGCGGCCGTCATGGCCGCAGCTTTTCGCTCGGTATTGCCGATGCGGTGACCGTTCTTGCGCGTACCGCATCGCAGGCCGATGCCGCCGCGACGATGATCGCCAATGCCGTCGATCTGCCGAACCATCCCGGCATCACTCGCGCACCGGCATGCGAGATTCAACCCGACAACGATCTCGGCGAACGTCTCGTCACTCGCGATGTCGCGCCGTTGACACATGACGAAGTGATGATGGCGCTGGAACGCGGGACCGCCTACGCGCGCGAGCTTCTGTCCCGCGGCCTGATCGAGGGCGCGACGCTATGCCTGCAAGGCGAAATGCAGGTCGTTGCGCCGATTCATTCGCCCGCATTTGACATATCGCATTCACGCGCGGCTATCGTGCCGCCAACCGGAAGTCTGCTCGATGCCTGAAGTCGTCCTTCGCAAGCGTGTTATTATCGTCGAGGAAATTTTGCACGAGGGCGGCCCGCCGCCGGCGCAGCCGTTGTTGCGTGGCGCGGCGCTCGCGGTGATTCGCAATCCGTTCGCCGGGCGTTATGTCGAGAGCATCGCCGGTTTCATGGACGATCTCAATCCGCTCGGCGTCGCGATGGCGCGTAGCCTGCTCGAGGCGCTCGGCGGCGATCCGTCGCGCATTCAAGGCTACGGCAAGGGCGCCATCGTCGGTTCGGCTGGCGAGTTGGAGCACGGCGCGTTGTGGCATGTGCCGGGCGGTTATGCGATGCGCGAAATTCTCGGCGAGGCCAAGGCCATCGTGCCGTCCGCGAAGAAGGTCGGTGGGCCGGGCACGCGGCTCGACGTGCCGGTGACGCACATCAATGCATCTTATGTGCGCTCGCATTTCGATGCCATGGAAGTTGGTATCAATGATGCGCCGCGGGCCGATGAATTGCTGCTGGCGCTGGTGATGACGACGGGCTCGCGGATTCACGCGCGCGTCGGCGGCCTGAAGGCGAGCGACATCAAGGGACAGGATGGGCTGCGATGAGTGTTCGGATTCGCAAGATTGTCACCGTCGTCGAGGAAACCTTCCAGGAGGGAGGCCATGCGGTGAACCCACCGACACGCCGCGCGGCGGCGATCGCCGTGATCGAGAATCCGTTCTCCGGAAAGTATGTCGACGATCTGGCGCCGTTGATGGATGTGGGCGAAGAACTCGGAGACCTTCTCGCGAAGCGCGCCGTCGCCGCGCTCGGAATCGAAGGTAGCAAGGTGCAGAGCTACGGCAAGGCGGCCGCGGTTGGCGAGAACGGCGAACTTGAACACGCCGCCGCGATCCTGCATCCGAAGCTCGGCGCGCCGTTCCGCAAGGTGCTGATGAAAGGTGCCGCTTTGATTCCGTCGTCGAAGAAGCGCGGCGGGCTCGGCACTGTGCTCGATATTCCGCTGGGACATAAGGACGCGGCGTTCGTCCGCAGCCACTTCGACGGCATGGAGGTGCAGATCAACGATGCGCCGCGCGCCAACGAGATCATGGTCGCGGTTGCCGTCACCGACAGCGGCCGGCCGCTGCCACGCGTCGGCGGTCTCAAGCACGGCGAGATCAAGGGCGAAGACGGTCTGCGTTAATTTGCAGCGCCGTGCCTGAAAAATAAGACTGCTTCGAACCATCCCATCGGTTACAAGCGGATGGACGAAGATGCACCGTAGGGACGACACGTCCCTTCCAACAGTGGAGGATGGAATGCGACGACAGGGTGGACTTCTCGGCATCGTTCTGGCGGGACTGACAGCCGCCGCGATGACGACCGGCGTGACAACGGCTGCGTTCGCGCAGGACGAAATCAAGATCGGTGAGATCAACAGCTATTCGGCGTTGCCGTCGTTCACCGAGCCCTACCGCAAGGGGTGGCAACTCGCAGTCGAGGAAGTCAACGCCGCCGGCGGCATCAACGGCAAGAAGCTGGTGGTGGTGTCGAAGGACGATGGCGGCAAGCCCGCCGATGCGGTCACCGCCGCCAACGAACTGGTGTCGAGCGAAAAGGTCGTGATGCTGACCGGCACCTTCTTCTCGCATATCGGCCTCGCGGTGAGCGACTTCGCCAAGCAGAAGAAGGTGTTCTTCCTTGCAGCCGAACCGTTGACCGACGCCATCACGATGTCGAAGGGCAACCGCTATACGTTCCGGCTTCGTCCTTCGAATTACATGCAGGCTGCGATGCTCGCGGATGAAGCCGCGAAGCTTCCGGCCAAGCGTTGGGCCACGGTAGCGCCGAACTACGAATATGGTCAGTCGGCGGTTGCCGTCTTCAAGGAACTTCTGTCCAAGAAGCGACCGGATATTCAGTGGGTCGGCGAGCAGTGGCCGCCGCAGGGCAAGATCGATGCGGGTCCGGTGGTGCAGGCGCTGGCCGCGACCAATCCGGAAGCGATCCTCAACGTCGAGTTCGGTCCGGACCTCGTGAAGTTCGTACGTGAGGGCAACACGCGGGGCCTGTTCAAGGGGAAGTCGGTGGTGAGCTTCCTCACTGGTGAACCGGAATACCTCGATCCGCTCAAGGACGAGACGCCGAACGGCTGGATCGTCACCGGCTATCCCTGGTACGACATCAAGACCGCCGATCATGACAAGTTCCTGAAAGCCTATCAGGCCAAGTTCAACGACTATCCGCGCCTCGGCTCCATCGTCGGCTACGGCACCATCAAGGCCGCTGCCGCGATTCTCGCCAAGGCCAACTCGACCGACACCGACAAGCTGATCGAAGCTGCGGAAGGCATCAAGCTCGACTCGCCGTTTGGCGAAATCACCTTCCGCAAGAGCGACCATCAGGCAACGCTCGGCGCTTACGTCGGCAAGACGGCGGTGAAGGACGGCAAGGGCGTGATGGTCGATTCGGTTTATCGCGACGGCAAGGATTTCCTGCCGAGCGAAGCTGATGTCGCCAAAGAACGTCCGAAGGATTGATGCGCAATCGATGGCCGGGACTCGTTGTCCCGGCCATCGTCGTATCGCGACTGTGATCTTTGCTTTTCCTCTCGCATGATCGGGCGATGGCTGTTGCCGATTGTCGCCCCGCCGGGCAGGCCCGATGAGCTTTTATGTCGTCCAGTTTCTATCCGGACTTGCCAGCGCCGCCGCGCTGTTTCTCGTCGCGTCCGGCCTGTCGATCATCTTCGGCGTCACCCGCATCGTGAATTTCGCGCACGGCGCGTTCTATATGCTGGGCGCTTATGTCGCCTTCTCGCTGACCGAGCGGCTCTCCGGCACGCTCGGCTTCTGGGGCGGCATCATCGCTGCGGCGGTGATCGTTGCGCTGATCGGCGTGCTGGTCGAGATGCTGCTGCTGCGGCGCATCTATCGCTCGCCCGAATTGTTTCAACTGCTCGCGACCTTCGGCTTGACTTTGATGGTCGAGGACCTCGCGGTGCTGATCTGGGGGCCGGACGATCTGCTCGGCCGCCGCGCGCCGGGGCTGCGCGGGGCATTCGATTTTTTCGGTCAGGCGATCCCGACCTACGACGTGTTGCTGATGGTGCTGGGGCCGGTGGTGCTCGGCGCGCTGTGGCTGCTGTTCCACCGCACGCGATGGGGCGTGCTGGTGCGTGCCGCGACGCAGGATCGCGACATGGTGGCGGCGCTCGGCGTCAATCAGAAATGGCTGTTCACCAGCGTATTCGCGCTCGGCGTCTTTCTCGCGGCGCTCGGCGGCGCATTGCAGATTCCGCGCGATGCCGTCAATCACACCATGGATCTGCGCATCATCGTCGATGTATTCGTGGTCGTCGTGATCGGCGGGCTTGGCAGCATCACCGGCGCATTCGTCGCCGCCGTGCTGGTGTCGGAGCTGAACGCATTCGGCATCCTGATCTTTCCGAAGATTTCCATCATTCTCGTATTCCTGGTGATGGCGGTGGTGCTGATCGTGCGGCCGTGGGGTCTGTTCGGAAAACCTGAAGCCGCCGCGCGGCAGACGCCGGGACTTGCGGTGCAGCCGTGGCGGCCGCTGTCGTCGCAGGCGCGGCTGGCCTTCGTCGGCGTGTTGATTTTGGCCGCGGCGCTGCCGTTGCTCGGCAGCAACTATGCGCTAATCGTCGGCGCGGAGATCGCGATCTTCGTCATCTTCGCGGTGAGCTTGCACTTCCTGATGTCGGTCGGAGGCATGGCGTCGTTCGGCCATGCGGCTTACTTCGGGCTGGGCGCGTACGGCGTGGCGTTTCTCGCCAAGCTCGCCGGCCTGCCGATGATCGCGTGCCTGCTGCTCGGGCCGCTGCTCGGATTGTTCGGTGCGATCGTCTTCGGCTGGTTCGCGGTGCAACTATCCGGGGTCTATTTCGCCATGCTGACCTTGGCCTTCGCGCAGATCGTGTGGTCGATCGCGTTCCAGTGGGTCGATGTCACTGGCGGCGACAACGGCATTCTCGGCGTGTGGCCTGCGGCGCTGGTGGCGACGCCGGCGCGGTTCTATTGGCTGGCGCTGGCGATCACGGCGCTGTCGGTGGTGGTGCTGCGCGTGCTGGTGTTCTCGCCGTTCGGTTATGCGTTGCGGGCGACGCGCGATTCCGGCCTGCGCAGCGAGGCCATCGGCATCAACAGCAAGCGCATCCAGTGGACCGCCTTCGTCATCGCCGGCACCTTCGCCGCCCTTGCAGGTGCGCTGTTCGCCTATCTCAAGGGCAGCGTGTTTCCCGACAACGCCGGCATCGCGCTGTCGGTGGATTCGCTGGTGATGGTGCTGCTGGGTGGCGTCGAAACAGTTTCGGGCGCGGTCGTCGGCGCCATCGTCTACAAGGCGCTCAGCATCTGGCTCGTCAGTTACACCGAACTGTCGAAACTGGTAATGGGCGCGGTCATCGTGCTGCTTGTGGTGATGTTCCCGAAAGGCATCGTCGGCACCTTCGATAGCCTGATCGAAAGCGGCAGGCTGTCATTCCTGAAACGCGGATCGTCACGCGCGACGCAGACGGAGGGCGCGGAATGAGCGGCGCTGCTGCCCTTCTCTCGGTTGACGACCTGACCAAATCCTACGGGGGCGTTCACGCCGTGCGGGGCGTCTCGTTCAAGCTGGCGGCCGGAGAAATTCTCGCGCTGATCGGGCCGAACGGTGCCGGCAAGAGCACTTGCTTCGACATGCTCAACGGCCAGCGCAAGCCGGATCGCGGACGCGTGCAATTGCTGGGGCAGGACATCACCGGCCAGCCGCCGCGTCGCGTCTGGCGGCTCGGCGTCGGCCGAACGTTTCAGATCACCGCGACGTTTCCCACCATGACGGTGCGCGAGAATGTGCAGGTCGCGCTGGTGTCTTACGCCAGTCAGATTTTCAACCTCTGGCGCTCGACGCCGGATTTCCAGCGCGATGAAGCGGATCGGTTGTTGGCGCTGGTCGGCGTCGAGGGCTATGCCGAACGGCCATGCGGTGAACTTGCCTACGGCGATCTCAAGCGGCTCGAATTGGCGATCGCGCTCGCCAATCAACCGAAGCTGCTGTTGATGGACGAGCCGACCGCCGGCATGGCGCCGCGCGACCGTATCGAACTGATGCGGCTGACGGCGCGTATCGCGCGAGAGCAGTCGATCGGCGTGTTGTTCACTGAACACGACATGGACGTGGTATTCGAACACGCCGACCGGATTCTGGTGCTCAATCGTGGCACGTTGATCGCGGAAGGTTCACCCGAGGACGTGCGGCGCGACCCGCAGGTGCGCGCGATCTATCTCGGCGAAGGCCTGGTTTATGACGCGCGACATCAGGAAGGAGCGGGTACATGAAGCTCTCGGTGTCCGCGCTGAATAGTTATTACGGGCCGGCGCATATCCTGTTCGATGTCGATCTCGAGGTCGGTGCAGGCGAAGTCGTCGCGCTGCTCGGCCGCAACGGGGCCGGCAAGTCGACGACGTTTCGTTCGCTCGTCGGGCTCGTCGCCCATCGCGAAGGCCGCATCACGTTTGAGGGGCACGACATCTCGAAAGCACCGACGCATGCGATCGGTCGTGCCGGTCTCGGTTACGTTCCCGAGGAGCGACGCATCTTCACCGATCTTACTGTCGAGGAGAATCTCGAAGTCGGACGCCAGCCGGCGCGCCCCGGCGCGCCGCAATGGAGCCGAGAGAAACTGTTCGCGCTGTTTCCCAACCTTGCCGAGATGCGCAACCGCGCCGGTGGCCGCATGAGCGGCGGGGAACAGCAGATGCTGACCATCGCGCGCACGCTGATGGGTAATCCGTCGCTGGTATTGCTGGACGAGCCGTCGGAAGGTCTGTCGCCGAAGATCGTCGAGCAGATGGCGCATGCCATTCTGACGATGAAGAAAGAAGGTCTGAGCATTCTATTGTCCGAGCAGAACCTGCACTTCGCGCGACTGATCTCGGATCGCAGTTACATCATCGAGCGCGGCCGCATCTGCTTCAGCGGCACCATGGCCGATCTCGATGCACGGCCGGACATCCGTGATGCGCATCTTGCGATGTAACGACATGGGCATTCGACAAACACACGTGCCACCGACGGCTCCATGGGGGAGCGCCCATGGCTAGGAAGCCGGCAACGAAAAGCAAGGCTGCTTCGCAGAAGCCTGCGTCATACAGCCTCGACGAGCAGGTCGGCTTCATTCTGCGTCAGGTATCGCAGCGTCATACCGCGATCTTTGCGGCGGCTATCGG
Source organism: Hyphomicrobiales bacterium (assembly GCA_017305535.1). Lineage (GTDB taxonomy): Bacteria > Pseudomonadota > Alphaproteobacteria > Rhizobiales > Xanthobacteraceae > 62-47. The sequence continues at coordinate 464,523 of JAFKKN010000005.1, forward strand.
TTCGCAACTCACCGCGACGCAATGGGCGGCGTTGTCAAAACTCGCGGAAGCGGGGCCGTGCTCGCAAAATCAACTCGGCCGCCTCACTGCGATGGACGTCGCGACCATCAAGGGCGTGATCGATCGGCTGACCGCGCGCGGCTTGACGGAGACCGGACCGGATCCGAAGGATGGCCGGCGGTTGCTGGTCACGCTGACGCGCGCCGGTCAGGCGTTGGTCGAAAAGATATCGCCCAACGCGCTGGATGTGACGGAGAAAACGCTGGCGCCGCTGACGGCGAAGGAACGCGACGTGTTCGTCGCGTTACTTGCCAAACTCCGTTAGCTCGGGATGAATTTAACTTCGCCGTCATGTCCGGCATGAAACCGGTCGTGACGGTGTTGATCCAACGCCGCGCCGTTGGTGTTGCGGCAATCGTCAGACGTCGCGATCGAGCAGCGCCTTGAAATCGGTGCGCGCGCGCTCGGCTTCGGTCTTCGCCGCCGCGCTGACCTCGCCCAGTCCGAAATAGCCATGAATGAGGCCGGGGCCGCCGTGATAGGCGGTCGGCACGCCTGCCGCCGTCAGCGCATTGGCATAGGCTTTACCTTCGTCGCGTAGCGGATCGAACCACGCGGTGCAGACGACCGCGGGCGCGACGCCTGCCAGGCTTTTCGCACGCAATGGCGACACGCGCCAGTCGGTGGCGTGGTCGGCGTCTTCGAGATAATGCCCGGCGAACCATTCCATGACCGCGCGCGAGAGGAAATAGCCCTCGGCGTTCTCGTCGCGCGACGGATAAAGCGCGTTTTCTCCCGCGTCCGCGTAGCTGCCGACGATATCGGTGACGGGATAAACAAGCATTTGGCCTGCGAGATTGATTCCTGCGTCGCGACAGGCGAGCGCGACGGCCGCCGCGAGGTTGCCGCCTGCGCTGTCACCGGCGACGCCGACCCGCGCGGGATCGCCGCCGAACTCGCCGATCCGCGCGATGACGTCGCGCGTCGCCGCGAAGCAATCCTCGAAGGCGCCGGGAAAGCGTGTTTCCGGCGGCCGCCGGTAATCGACCGAGATCACCACCGCACCGGTTTCGATTGCGAGCAGCCGCGCTTGCCGGTCGTGAGTTTCCAGATCGCCGGCAACCCAGCCACCGCCGTGGAAGAAGACCACGGTGGACGACGTCGGCGCCTGTCGGTTGCGATAGAGGCGCGCGGCGAGCGGCCCGGCCGCGCCCTCCACCTCGATGTCCGCGACCATCGCGACTGGCGGCGGCGGAACGGCGGCACGGGCATCGGCAAGCGCGCGTAGCGAATCCCGCGCGGTTTTCGGCGTCAGGCTCGGCGGATCGCGCAGCGGCAGTTTCGGAATGACGGCGGCAATGGCTGGATCGAGCGGCGCAGGCATGATGTCTCCCATTCTTGAATCCTGACAGACATCATTGTCACCGCGGACAGGACGACGCAATTCGGACGCGCCTATGTCGGTACGGCCACGCCGTGCGTCAATGCGCGACGATCACCGGCACCTTGCCGGCGGGCGGTGTGTTGCGGCTGCGCTGGCTGCGCACGAGGCCGTCGATCACGGTCATGCCGACGCCGGGCAGATCGCCGAGCCGCACGCTCTCCAGAATGTCCTTGCCGGCCGAGTGCTGCGCCTTGTCCATGAACACGAAGTCGGCGGCGCGGCCGACTTCGATCAGTCCGCAATCCAGCGCACGCATCCGCGCGGTGTTGCCGGTGGCGAAGCAGAACGCGACTTCCGCCGGCACATCGCCGAGCGACGACAGCATCGAGATCATGCGCAGGATGCCGAGCGGCTGCACACCGGAGCCCGCCGGTGCATCAGTGCCGAGGATGACACGATTGAGGTCGCCCATCTCTCTGGCGAGACGCAGCGTGTAGAGCGCCGAACGTTCGTTGCCATTGTGGACGAGTTCGAGACCGCGCTTACAGCCCTCGCAGATGCAGCGGATCTGTCCGTCGGGCAGCGCGGTGTGGCCGCCGTTGATGTGACCGACCACGTCGGTGTCGGCTTCGAGCACGACGTCCGCATCGATCAGCCCTGAGCCGGGAATCGACGGGCCGCCGGTGTGGATCGTGCTGTTCATGCCGTACTTGCGTGCCCACGCCACCATCTTGCGCGCGGTGGGGCCGTCCTTGACGCTGCCGAGGCCGACTTCGCCGAGCCAGCGCACGCCAGCCGCAGCCATCTCCTTGAAGTCTTCTTCCACCATGCCGTTTTCGATCACCGGCGCGCCAGCGAGTACCTTGACGCCGCTCGGGCGCAGATTTTCGAACGCGCGCTGCGCGAAGATCGCCATCGCCTTGAGACCGACGATGTCCTTTGGCCGTCCCGGCATATGTACTTCGCCGGCGGAGATCATGGTGGTGACGCCGCCGTGCAGATTGCTGTCGATCCAGCTCATCTGGTTCTGCCGCGGCGTCCAGTCGCCTGCGACGGGGTGAACGTGGCTGTCGATCAGGCCGGGCGTGAGCGTCACGCCGTTGGCGTCGATGATTGTGTTGGCACCTTCGGTATCGACATCCTTGGCGCGGCCGATGGCGGTGATTTTTCCGTCCACCGCGACCACGGTATCCGCATCCAGGATCGGGTTTTCGAGAGCGCCGCTTAGAACCAGTCCGATGTTTCGGACGACCAACTTCCCGGAATGCGCGTTTCCCTGTGGCTCGCCATGCGACATTTGCCTTGCTCCCTGGCATTAAGCTGTTGTTTTAAAAACAGATTTGATCCCATCTTGACGACGGGATCAAGTCGGTTTATTCATTAGTATACTAACGATATTGGCCAATGCAACCGCCACGCTTTCGTCACATTCAGCGCCATTTTGACCGACGATTGTGCGACGCAATAAAACGGTTATGGAATCTGCCGCAATGAGCAACTTCAACTTCGAAAGCGTTCTCAGCGTCCATCATTGGACCGACAACCTATTCAGCTTCACGACCACGCGCGATCCCTCATTCCGCTTCCGCAATGGCGAGTTCACGATGATCGGCCTCAAGGTCGGCGAGAAGCCGCTGCTGCGCGCCTACAGCGTGGCAAGCGCCAACTACGAAGAGAACCTCGAATTCTTCTCCATCAAGGTGCAGGACGGGCCGTTGACCTCGCGCTTGCAGCACCTCAAGGAAGGCGACCAGATCATGGTCAGCCGCAAGGCGACCGGAACGCTGGTGATCGATAACCTGCACAGCGGTCGCAACCTTTACCTGATCGGCACCGGCACCGGTCTCGCGCCGTTCCTCAGCGTCATCAAGGACCCGGAAACTTACGAACGTTTCGAGAAGGTGGTGCTGCTGCACGGCTGCCGTCACGTCAAGGAACTGGCCTATGGCGAGATGATCACCGAGACGCTGCCGAAGCATGACTTCCTCGGCGAATACATCAGTAACCAACTGATCTACTATCCGACCGTGACGCGTGATCCGTTCCGCAATCGCGGCCGCATTACCGACCTGATTGCCTCGGGCAAGCTGTTCGGCGATATCAATCTGCCGGAGCTCGATGCCGAGCATGATCGCGTGATGATGTGCGGCAGCCCCGCGCTGCTGGTCGACACCCGCGCGCTGCTGATCGAGCGCGGCTTCGTCGAAGGCAATCACGGCGAGCCGGGACACTTCGTTGTCGAGAAGGCGTTCGCCGAGCGCTAGGACTGCGATAGTTTTGTCTGCCGCATGCAGGCGAATCGAAAGCAATAATTCAAAAACTCCGTCTCTTGCGAGACGGAGTTTTTTCATGGACGTCAGTTCTTCGCTTTCAGCCCGCCCTGAAATGCATTGAGAACTTCGCTGCCCTTCTTGCCGCGCTTGTCCAGCCCCTTCGCCCATTCCTGGCTGACGCTGGCGAGTTTCTCCGCAAGCTGCTTGTGATCGGCATCAGACAGTTTCACGAAGGTCACGCCGCCGGCTTTGATTTTTTCGATATCCGCGGCTTCGCGCTCGTCGGCGATCTTGCAGCCATGTTGTGTCGCCCAGTCGCCGGCTTCGTCCATCGCTTTTTTGACGTCCGCCGGCAGCGCATTCCACTTGTTGATGCTGATCATGTAGGTGACGATGAAGGAGCCGAAATTCTCGCCGATCGTCGCGTACTTGACCTGCTTGGTCAAATCGTAGGGCGGGATGCTCGAGTGCGGGAACAGCATGCCGTCGACGGTGCCACGCGCGACGGCCTCGCGCACTTCAGGCGTCGGAATCTGCACGGGCGTTGCGCCGACTGCACGTACGGCCAGTTCCTTGGCGCCGCCGGATGTCCTAATCTTCTTGCCCTTCGCGGCGTCGAGCGAGGTGATGTTGTCCCTGGCCATGTAGAGCTGGTAGGGCGGCAACACCAGCACGAACAAAGCGCGCATTCCGTTCGGTGCGAACTCGATCTTGTCGAGCGCCCCGCCGGGCTTCGCGATATTCCAGAATGCCATGGTGCCCTGACAGGATGTCGAGAATGCCTCGGGTAGTTCGGCCACCGCCGCGAGCGGCAGCTTGTCGCCGACGAACGACGGCGCGACATAGCCGATATCGACAACGCCGGTCTGGGTCAGCGACAACAGATCCTTCGCCTTGCCGAGTTGCTCGGCGGGGAAATACTGGAAGCTGACCTTGCCGCCGGTCAGTTCCTTCATCTTCTCCATCCACGGCTTGGTCTGGTTCTCGGCGATGTAGTGTCCGGTCGGAAAGGAATCCGCGACGCGCAGTGCAGTCTGCGCCATCGTGGCTCCACTCCACAGCACGGCGGCGGTCAATGCGGCGGTGGATGCTGTGAGACGCGACAATTGCTTTCCGGTCATGTTTTTCCTCTCTGGCTAGTCTTCTTGAAGGCGGTAGCGATCAACGCTGCATTGTCGACGGCAGCCACAGTATGATCGACGGAAACACCGTGAGCAAAAAGATCACGATGAGGTGGGCGATGACATGCGGCATCACGCCACGGAAAATCTCGCCGAGCGGGCGACGCGTGTAGCGTGCGACGACGAACACGTTGAGGCCCATTGGCGGCGTGACCATGCCGACTTCTGCTGTCACGATGACGATGACTCCGAACCACACCGGATCGAAGCCCAGTGCTACGACCACCGGCAGTACCACCGGCACGGTAAGGATCAGGATGGCGATCTGATCCATGAAGAAGCCGAGCACGATGTAGCCGAACAGGATCAGCGCGATAATCACCCATCGCGATGTGTTGAGATCGCCGACAAAGCGCACCAGATCCTGCGTGGTCTGCGTCAGTGTGAAGAAATAGCCGAAGATCTGCGCGCCAAGGATGATCATGACGATCATGCAGCTCGTGCGGGTTGCATCGATCAGCGCGATCCGCAGCGTCGGAATTGTCAGCTTGCGTTCCCATAGCGCCAGCAGCATCGCGCCGAATGCACCGATGCCCGATGCTTCCGTCGGCGTGGCAACGCCGAGATAGATCGAACCGGTGACCGCCGCGAACAGGATCAGCAGCGGGCCGACGACTTTCAGCGCACGGATTTTTTCCATCACGGTGTAGGAACGCCCCGCCGGCGCGCGGCCGGGGTCCTGCCATACCAGGAACGCGACCGTGAGGATGATCGTGAGAGTGACGAGAATGCCGGGAATGACGCCGCCGATCAGCAGATCGCCGATGCTGACATCGGCGATGATGCCATAGAGAATCAATGCGATGGACGGTGGAATCAGCATCGCAAGCGTGCCGGAAATCGCCACCACACCGGTCGCGAGCTTTGGCTCGTAACCCTGTTTGAGCATCGCCGGTACGGTGGTTGATGCCAGTGTCGCGGCCGCCGCGGTGCTGGAACCCGAAATGGCACCGAAGCCCGCGCCCGCGATCGCGGTCGCCATCGCAAGACCGCCGCGCAATCGTCCGACCCAGGCCGAAGCGGCGGTGAACAGATCGTCCGCGACGCCCGAGAGGATGACGAACTCCGCCATCAGGATGAACATCGGAATGGTGATGATTTCATACGAATTGGCGACGGAGAACGCCGTCGTCTTGAGAATGCCGAGCACCATCGACAGGCCGCCGATCATGTAAAGACCGACGGCGCCGGCGATCGCCATGGCAAAGGCGACCGGCGTGCCGAGCATCAACAGGACAGCAAGAACCAGACATCCGATCAGGGTGATCATGCCGATGTCTCCCCCGCCGACAGCTCGGTTTCGGGCGGCGGTGGAAGCTCGACCAGCGCGTGCCCGGCGATGGCGGAGGCGAGGTGGCCGACGGTCCGATAAGCGGCGCGGAGCATGAGCGAGAGTGAGCCGAGAACAACGAAAAAGTAGGCCGGCCAGGTCGGCCACTGGATCACCGTCGGCGTCACCTCGTTATCGGTGAACGCCGTGGCCATGCGTTCCCAGGCTTCCCAGGCGATCATCGCGACGAGAACCGTCGTGAGCGCGTAGCCGATCGTCTCGCCGATATGACGCAGCCGCACCGGCATATGCGGTTGCAGGAGGTCGATGGCGATATGGCCGTGATGATGCAGCGTGTCGCCAAGCGCGAGAAAGAACACCGCGACCATCAGGTAGAGCGAGATGAGGTCGTAGGACCACGCGAGCGGCGCGGCGAAAACATAGCGCATGGTCACGTCGAGCATCACGGTGATCATCACCGCGAACATCGCAATGGCCGCAAGAGTGGAAAGCCCCCACTCGACCGATGACAATAGCCGGGAGAGCCGCGGCAAGGCGCCCATGATCCATCCCCCCTCAAGTCCGCCGACAAGTCCGGCAGCTTCTTCTTGTCGCTCTATTTAGCCGGAAGATCTCGCGTCGCGCTACGGTCTTGGACTCAGCTGTGGATCATCCTTGAGGGCAGAGTGCCGCAATGGCGGCGATGCGTATTCGTGGCTATCTGAAATAGCGTGCGATCAACGCGGGGGCATTCCTATATCGCGGAAACAGAAAGAACCCTGCGTCTGCCTTCCGAGGCACGTTCCTCGCCCCAGTCACGCATCAATCCCAAGGCCCGGCTCGGGATATTGTCCACCCGAAAAGAAATGGCGCACCCGACACGATTCGAACGTGTGACCTTTGCCTTCGGAGCAATTTAGCCTGCCTATCCTAAATGCACGACAGGGCACGCTACAATGCGATATGTAACTGAAGATACTAGACAATTCGTATTTCCGCGCCGAACTGTCTATCCAGAATTTCGCTCCGATATCCATCCGGTTGCTTCCGTGGTGCTTCCGCGGAAGCAGCCCCTCACTAGCGAGGGGAACACCTCATGGCAAAGCTGACCAAGCGGATCGTGGA
>JAFKKN010000014.1 GCA_017305535.1 Hyphomicrobiales bacterium
GGTCGCGCTCGGTGCTCGGACGCTGACGCTGTCGAATGCCTCTGGCAGCTTCGCCGGCGTGATCGGTGGCAGCGGCGGCGGATTGACGGTCAGCGGTGGTAGCCAGACGTTGTCCGGTATCAACACCTATACCGGCGCGACGATGATCGACAATGGCGCGACGCTGATGTTGTCGGGCTCCGGTTCGATCGCGGCGTCGAGCGGCGTAACGGCGAATGGCGCGTTCGATATCTCGAACACATCGAGTGGCGCGGCGATCAAGTCATTGTCCGGCGCATCCACCGGCTCGGTTGTCCTCGGCAGCCAGACGCTGACGCTGTCGAATGCCTCCGGCAGCTTCGCCGGCGTGATCGGTGGCAGCGGCGGCGGATTGACGGTCAGCGGTGGTAGCCAGACGTTGTCCGGTATCAATACCTATACCGGCGCGACGACGATCGACAACGGCGCGACGCTCTTGTTGTCGGGTTTCGGTTCGATCGCGGCGTCGAGCGGCGTGACGGCGAATGGCGCGTTCGACATCTCGAATACCTCGAGCGGCGCGACCATCGCATCGTTGTCTGGCGCATCCACCGGCTCGGTCGCGCTCGGTGCTCGGACGCTGATGCTGTCGAACGCCTCGGGTAGCTTCGCCGGCGTGATCGGCGGCAGCGGTGGCGGCCTGACCCTCAGCAGCGGCAGCCAGACCCTGTCCGGTGTCAACACCTATACCGGCGCGACGACGATCGACAACGGCGCGACGCTCTTGTTGTCGGGTTTCGGGTCGATCGCGGCGTCGAGCGGCGTGACGGCGAACGGCGCGTTCGACATCTCGAACACATCGAGCGGCGCGACGATCAAGTCACTGTCCGGCGCATCCACCGGCTCGGTCGCGCTCGGTGCTCAGACGTTAACGCTGTCGAATGCCTCCGGCAGCTTCGCCGGCGTGATCGGTGGCAGCGGCGGCGGCTTGACGGTCAGCGGTGGTAGCCAGACGTTGTCCGGTATCAACACCTATACCGGCGCGACGACGATCGACAATGGCGCGACGCTCTTGTTGTCGGGCTCCGGTTCGATCGCCGCGTCGAGCGGCGTGACGGCGAACGGCGCGTTCGATATCTCGAACACATCAAGTGGCGCGGCGATCACATCGTTATCCGGTGCATCCACCGGCTCGGTTGTCCTTGGCAGCCAGACGCTGACGCTGTCGAATGCCTCCGGCAGCTTCGCTGGCGCGATCAGCGGCAGCGGCGGATTGACGGTCAGCGGTGGTAGCCAGACGTTGTCCGGTATCAACACCTATACCGGCGCGACGACGATCGACAACGGCGCGCTCGCGGGCGGTGTTGCAAACACGTTCAGTGCGGCCAGCGCGACCACGATCAATGGCAAGGGCACGCTGGATCTCGGTGGCTTCGCACAGACAATCAATAGTGTCGCGCTGGCCGGCGGCACGTTGACCAATGGCGCACTGACCGGTGCGGTGACCTCGACCGGCGGCGCGATCAGCGATCTCGGCGGCTCCGCATCGCTGACGAACACGAGCGGCACGACGACGCTGACTGGCACCAACGGCTATTCCGGTGGTACGACGATCAACGGCGGCATCGTCTCCACCAACGGGACGATCGGCACCGCGGACGTCACGCTCAACGGCGGAACGTTCCAGGTGAGCGCCCCGGCGCTCACCTTCAGCAACAATTTCAATGTCGGCAGCAATGGCGGCGTGATCGACAATCAAAATTCTTATCCGGATTCGATAACCTTGTCCGGCGCGTTTCAGGGAACGGGCCCGCTTCTATTCACCGATTCCAATTTCACATTTGCGACGACCATCCTTTCCGGCAACAACAGCGGATTGTCCGGACCGATCACGGTCACCGGCGCGACTCTACAAGCGAATAACAGCAACGCGGTGGGCACGGGTTCGATCACGCTCTACGGCGGGATCCTGGCTGCCGGCGCTGACATATCGCTGGCCAACAATTTCTTTGTCACCTCGACTCCTTTCAATACGATCGACAGCGGAGGCTATCGCCTGACGATCGCCGGCAAGATTCAGGATGACCCATTCAATGGTCCCGGCCGATTGGTCTTTCAGGATTCGGTGGGCGGCGGCACGACCATCCTGACCAACGCCAACACTTACACCGGTGGCACGACGATCTGTTATTGCGCAACGCTGCAACTCGGCGACGGCGGCGCCAGCGGTTCGATCTTCGGCGACGTCAGCAACGGCGGAACGCTCATCTTCAACCGTTCCGATAACTATACCTTTGCCGGCATTATTTCCGATGACGCCGCCGACAAAGGCCGCATCGTGCAACGCGGAACCGGCACGACGATCCTCACCGCGGCCAACACATACAGCGGAGGCACCGAACTGGATGCGGGCACTCTCAGCGCCGGCAACAACTTCGCGCTCGGTAGCGGCCCCATCTCCGTCTTTGGCGGGGTACTCGACATCCAGAACGGCATCAGCCTGTCGAACCCGATTTCGATCGGCGCCAATCTGACACTCAATGTCGCGGCCGGAGCCGTCGGCACTTATACCGGCAGCATTGATAATTCGCTCGGCGACCCGTCCTTTCTGGTCAAGACCGGCGGCGGTACACTGGTTCTGACCAAGAACAACGCGCCGGATCTTGGCGCCATCCTGCGCGAGGGCACGGTGCAGGCGACGGTCGACAATGCGCTCGGCAATGCCGAGATCACGTTCGACGGTGGCACTTTCCAGGCCGGGGCCAATCTTACGCTGAGCAACCGCGGCATCTTCATGAATGCACCGGGCGGCACCATTGATACCAATGGTTTCACGCTCTCATTCTCGGGCCCGATCGTCGATAGCGGCGGTCCCGGCCAATTGACCAAGATCGGCGCGGGCACCTTCATTCAAAGCGGTTTGCCAAACGCCTCGACCTATTCCGGCCCGACGTTCGTTGCGGCTGGCACGTTCGCGGCGGGTGCGACTAACGTGTTTTCCGCCAACAGCGCGTTTGCGGTCGGAAGCGGCGCGACGCTCGATCTCGGCGGCTTCAACCAAACCATCGGCTCATTGTCAGGTGCCGGGTCTGTAACGCTAGGTGCCGGCACGCTGACGACCGGCGGCAACAACAGCAGCAGCACCTTTTCCGGATCGATCGATGGCAGCGGCGGATTGACCAAGGCCGGGAGCGGCGTGTTCACGTTGACCGGGACCAGCAGCTACACCGGTGCAACGACGGTGAACGCCGGCACGCTGCTGGTGAACGGTTCGATCGCATCGTCGTCGCTGACGACGATAAATGCCGGCGCGACGCTCGGTGGCAACGGTACGGTCGGCACGACGGTGGTGGATGGCACGCTGTCGCCGGGCAACAGCCCGGGTATGTTGACGGTCGCCGGCAACCTGACGCTGAACGCGGGCTCGACCTCGTTGTTCGAACTTGGCGTGCCGGGTACGGCGGGCGGAGCCTCTAACGATCTCGTGACGGTCACCGGCAACCTCGCGCTTGGGGGCACCTTGCAGACGCCTAGCGCGGTGTCGGGCTATTATCGATTGTTCGACGTCGGCGGTGCGGTGAGCGGCATCTTCGCGGCGGTGCCGGCCGGGGCGACGGTGAGCGCCGACATTCCGCATCAAGTCAATCTGCTCCTCAACCGAAGCGGTCAACTGGTGCAATTCTGGGATGGCGCCGATCAGACCGGCAACGGCACGGTGGACGGCGGCAACGGCACCTGGAAGGCCGCCAACACCAACTGGACCGGCGCGCCGGGACAGGCCGGCATCAACGATCGCTGGCGCGGCGAGGTCGGCGTGTTCGCTGGAGCCGCCGGGACGGTGACGATCTCCGGACCGCTCTCGTTCGAAGGGCTGCAATTCAAGACCGATGGCTATCGCCTCGCAGGCGGTGCTCTGACGATGACGGGCGACGCGCATGGCAATGCGGCAGCGAGTTTCATCAACGTCGATAGCGGTGTGACCGCGACGATCGCTGCCACGCTGACCGGTACCGGCATCGGCCTCGATAAGTTCGGCACCGGCACGCTGGTGCTCGCGGGCACCAACACTTATACCGGCACGACCACCGTTGCGGCCGGCACATTGCAGGCCGGCGGCATCAATGTGTTCGCGGCGGCCAGTGCGCACGACGTGGCATTGGGCGCGACGCTCGACCTCGCCGGTTTCAACCAGACCATCGGCTCGCTGGCGGGGGCGGGCACCGTGAACCTGGGTTCGGGGGCACTGACTACGGGTGGCGACAATACCAGCACCGCCTTCTCCGGAACGATCGTCGGCAGCGGTGGATTGATCAAAACCGGGACCGGCGTTCTCACACTCGCAGGCAGCAATGCCTACAGCGGAGGAACCACGATTTCCGCTGGTACGTTGATGGTGACCGGTAACAATTCGGTTGGCGGCGGCAAGGTCACGCTCGACGGCGGCACGTTCCAATCCACGTCTGGGCTTCTGTCATTCAGCAATCCTTTCGCTATCAACGCGGCGGGCGGCGCCATCGACGTCGTGGTCGGCCAAATGACGTTGTCAGGCGGAGTTGCCGACGGTAATGGCGCAGGCGCGCTCACCAAGAAGGGCGCGGGTACGCTGATCCTCACTGGCGCCAACAGCTACACCGGCGGCACGATTGTTTCGGGTGGGGCTTTGCAACTTGGCGATCTGGCAACCGCAGGAAGCATCGTCGGCCCGGTGGTGGTGAGCAACAATAGCTCGTTCAATCTTGTCAACTCGACGATTCCGGGCGTGACGACCATCAGCAATAGCGGCTTCATGCTGCTGTCGAACGCCAGCACGCTCGGAAGCGCGACGGTGACCGGTAGCGGCGGGATCGAGTTTCTGGATTCCGCCTCGGCCGGCACCGCGAACATCACCTATTCGAGCTTGAACTCACCGCTGCGGTTCTTCAACACCAGCACCGCCGGCAGTGCCACGATTACGAACAGCGGCTTCATTCAGTTCGCGGACAACAGTACAGCGGGCAACGCCACCATCGTCAACAATCAGGGGCTGGATTTCTTCAACACCAGCACCGCCGGCAATGCGACCATTACCAACAGCGCCGGCGGCTATATGGATTTCCTGAACCAGAGTTCGGCCGGCAACGCCAGCATCACCAACAACGCCAACCTGTCGTTCAGCGACACCGCGACGGCGGGAACGGCAACCATTATCAACGCCGCGAACAGCGCGTTGAGTTTCTTCAACGCCAGCACGGCGGCAAACGCCACGATCACCAATAACGGCTTCATTTCGTTCGGCCAGACTTACAGTTCCGATACCGCAACAGCAGGCAACGCCACCATCATCAACAATGCCGGAGGCGAGACGGATTTCAACGGCTTCTCGACCGCCGGCAATGCATCCATCGTCACCAACGCGGGCGGCTTCACGGCTTTCTTCGGGAACTCGACGGGCGGTCAGGCCGCGTTCCTGACGAATGCGGGCGGTGCGGTCGATTTCTCCGCAACCTCGGGAAGCAACGGCGACGGCAAGATCAGCGCCGGCTCGATCGCGGGCGCGGGTAATTACTATCTCGGCTCGAACCAGCTTACCGTGGGCGGCAACAACACATCCACCACGGTTGCAGGCGTGATCAGCGATTGCGGCCCGACCGGGCAGGAGTGCAACGGCGGCGGCACGGGTGGTTCGCTGGTCAAGACCGGTGCGGGCAAGCTGACGTTAAGCGGCATCAACAGCTACACCGGCGCGACGACGATCACCGGCGGCACGTTGTCGGTGAACGGCTCGATCGCGTCGTCGTCGTTGATCACGGTGGAAGCCGGCGCGGTGCTCGGCGGCAACGGCACGGTGGGCAACACGACGATCAACGGCGGCATGTTGTCGCCGGGCAATTCGATCGGCGCGCTGACGGTGGCGGGCAATCTGGTGATGACGGCGGCCTCGACCTACATGGTCGAGGTGTCGCCGTCGGCGTCCGATTTCACTCATGTCACCGGCACCGCGACGTTGGGCGGCGCGACGGTGCAGGCGCAGTTCGCGGCGGGGAGTTACGTCGAGAAGCGTTACACCATCCTCACCGCCGATGGCGGCGTCAGCGGTACCTTCTCCGGGCCGGTCAACACCAACCTGCCGACCAACTTCAAGAGCGCGCTCGCGACCGATGGCAACAACGCCTATCTCGATCTCGCGCTCGACTACACGCCGCCCGGCCCAACACCGCCAAACTACGGCAATGGCCTCAACGTCAATCAGCAGAATGTCGCCACCACGCTGGTGAATTTCTTCA
>JAFKKN010000006.1 GCA_017305535.1 Hyphomicrobiales bacterium
GCACGAAGCAAGCCGGAAGCCCACCGCGCGCGGAACGCCGGACGATGTCCGGTGCGACCGTGGTGACTACACTCGTGCGCTTTCTCACTTTGCGCATGAGGCTGCGGACGCATGGTGCGTCCGGCGTTCCGCGCGCCCTCTTCTCAACAAAGGGCGAAGCGTTCCTCGCAAACCTCGGGCGCTCCGCGCCGCGAGATCGCGAAGCCGTATTCCGATCAACGCCGCTGTTTGAAATTCGAATCCGAACCTACGATGCCTGCGCCAGCGGGACCTTTGCCGACGCTGGCTGAGTTGCGGCCCGGCGCGCGCGCCATTGGTTTCGAAGCCGCTTCGCCTCGTGATAGCCCAGCAGCCGTGCCTGCTCGAGGGCGAAAGCCGCCGACGTGCCGGGCCCGACATGGATCAACATTTCCGCCATCTTGCGGCGACCGGTCCACAGCTTGGCCATGAAGCCGTCTTCATACGAGCAGGAATCGAGCGCCGCGATATCCGGGTCGGCAAAAAGCTGTTCAGTGATCTTGTCCACCAGCAGCATGCCCGGCGAGAAGCGTGCATAGTCCGCATCGAACGCGGTCTTCCACGTATAGGCAACGTGAGCGCTGTACATTAGCACCTGCGCGGCGATCGCCTTGCCGTCGACGCGCAACAGCGCCACCGACGCCCGCCCCTCGGCGGACAGCATTTCCACCAGCTTGCGGACGAAGGCCGCGTCAGTCTCGTCGCACAACAGCGCAGTGCCGCGCGCACCCTTCCAGCTTGCCTGCTCGAGCTTGAGAAATATCTCGAAGGCTTCCATCACGCGCAATGGTGTCTTGTCGTTGATCACATCGACAGCGCCCTGCCCCGACAGCCGGTTCCAGTCCTGCCGCAGTTTCTTGCGGGTCGAGCCGCTTTTCTTGATGCCCTCCTCGCGCGTCGCATACGGCCGGTTGGTTTCGTCCAACATCCGCTGCGCGCCGCCCTGCCGTGTCAATTCACGCTGAAGCGCCGCATAGCATGCGGTTTCCTGCGCGAAGGAATGCAGATGCAGCACCTTGGGCAGTTCCGGATCGTGCTGGATGGCACGGAGCATCGCCGGCATCACGTCATCGACATAGGCGGGATCGACGACGGGCGTCGACAGGAACGCATAATTGTAAGGCCGCGCGTCAAGTACCGACGGCCAGAACGACGCGATCCGCTTGATCTGCAACGCCCACAGGCCGACCAGCCGACACGGTGTCGCGGCATCGTCCCAGGCCAGCAACATGCGGACATCCGCGAAGCCGGTTGCCTCCGCCACACGAAGCGCGGCGGGCTCCATGAACACATTCGACGATGCGCGAGCGACGAGGTCGGCCCACGCTGCCGCGATGTCGCCGTTTGGTGAACAAATACTTACCGAGATCATCGACCGCACACCTCAACGTCGCGCCACCCTTGCGTCATATCCCGGACCGGATTGCGTTTCAGTTAAGTCACACTCGAGTGAGCAACGACGGACATTCAGGCTTTATTTGGTTTTAAGGCGCAAAGCTGGGCGCTTCGCGAAAGACGGATCGATGCGGTACACGGACGTTGCCATTGTCGGCGGAGGGCTTGCCGGATCGATCATCGCCGCCTCGCTGGGACGCGCCGGCATCGAGGCTATCCTGATCGATCCGCATGCGCGCTATCCCGCCGATTTTCGCTGCGAAAAGCTCAACGCGGCGCAACTTGCCATCCTGCAACGCACCGGTCTCGCCGAAGCGGCGATGCGCGCCGGAACCCACGACCGCGAAGCCTGGATCGCGCGGTTCGGTTACCTGTTGCAGAAGCGGCCGAGCGACCAATACGGCATCCTGTACGATACGCTGGTCAACACCATTCGCGACGAGATTCCATCGAGCGTCGAACTGATCCTGTCCAAGGTCACGACGGTTATCACCAGCGCGGAGCGACAGACCGTCACGCTCGCCGACGGCGAGCAGATTTCAGCGCGGCTGATCGTGCTGGCCACCGGCCTCAACATCGGCTTGCGCCACGTCCTCGGACTGGAGCGCCGCGTCATCAGCGAATGCCATTCGATCACGGTCGGCTTCGACTTGGCGCCAAGCGGACGTGCCGCGTTCGATTTTCCGGCGCTGACCTATTACCCGGAACGCTCGAGCGACCGCGCCGCTTATCTGACGCTATTTCCCATCCGTGAGGCAATGCGCGCCAACCTGATGGTCTATCGCGGCATGGACGATCCGTGGCTGCGCGAGATGCGCCATCAGCCGGAGGCCGCGCTCTATGCACTGATGCCGCGGCTGAAACGCATCACCGGCGATTTCACGATCAACGGGCCAGTGAAGATCCGCCCCGCCGACCTTTACGTCACCCACGGCTATCGTCAGCCCGGCGTGGTGCTCGCCGGCGATGCTTTCGCCACCTCCTGCCCTGCCGCGGGCACCGGCTCCGACAAGGTGTTCACCGACGCCGAACGTCTCTGCAACGTGCACATCCCGCGATGGCTGATGACCAACGGCATGGACGCCGACAAGATCGCCTCATTCTATGACGATCCCGTCAAGATGGCCTGCGACGCCGCATCGACCGCGAAAGCCTATCAATTGCGCTCGATATCGATCGACAACGGATTGCACTGGCGCGCGGCACGGTGGGCCCGCTTTGTAACTCGCGCGGCGCAAGGGAAACTGCAACAGGTGCAGCATCTGTTCGGCCTCGACGCTCAACCGGTTGGGGATGATAGCCAGCCGCGCGTACGCAAAGCGGCTTGAGATCGATCGATCCCGGCGCTTCACGCCGGACGATCACTCCTCATCGTCATCATCGTCGTCGTCGCCATCATCATCATCGTCGTCATCATCCTCGTCTTCGTCGTCATGGATGATGTGGCCCTGATCGTCCCACAATTTACGATAGAAGCCGTTGGCCGCCAGCAGCTCGGCGTGCGAGCCGCGCTCGATCGCCTTGCCTTCGTTGATGACGATGATCTCGTCCATCTCCACCACCGACGTCAGCCGATGCGTCGAAAAGATCATGGTGCGGCCGCGTGCCAGCTTGAGCAGTGTGTGATTGATCGCGGCCTCGGTGGTCTGATCCAATGCCGACGTCGCCTCGTCGAGCAACAGAATCGCCGGATCGCGTACGATGGCCCGCGCGATCGCCATGCGCTGGCGCTGCCCGCCCGACAACGTGTCGCCCCGCTCACCGACAATCGTATCGTAGCCCTGCGGTAGACTCTTGATGAAACGATGGATCTCCGCCTTGCGGGCGGCCGCCTCGACTTCCTCGTCGGTGGCGTTCTCCTTGCCGAGCCGGATGTTCTCGCGGATCGACATGTTGAACAGCACATTGTCCTGGAAAACCACGGCCATGTTGGCCCGCAGCGACTCGCGCGTGACCTTGCGGATGTCGACTCCGTCGATGGCCACCCGTCCCTCGGTCGGCACGTAGAGCCGCAGGATCAGATTGAGCAGCGTGCTTTTGCCCGACCCGCTCGGCCCGACGATGGCGATGGATTTGCCGAACTCGATCTTCAGATCCAGATCGTCGAGCACCGGCCGCTCGCTGCCTTCATAACCGAATGTCACATGATCGAAGGCGATATCGCTGGTGATGCGGGGAAGGTCCGGCGCGCCGGGGCGATCGATGCCCCGCGTTGGCTCTTCCAGCAATTCGTTCATGTGCCGGATCGCCGCCGCCGACTGGATCGACACTGGAATGAAATGCATCAGGTGCGCGATGTTGTACGAAATCTCCCAGAACGCGCTCTCGAACGTGACGAAAGTGCCGATGGTGATATGGCCCTTGGTTGCGAGATAGGCGCCGAACGCCAGCACGACGAGGTGCAGCAGCAGCACCGCGACGTTGACGGAACGCTCGACCATGCTGGAGAGGAACGTCGCCGATGCGATCTTTTTCTGGGTCTGATGATTACTGACGGTGAACCAGCCCAATGCCCGGCGTTGCAGGCTGAACGCCTTCACCACGGCCTGCGCCGCGATATTCTCCTGCACCATGCCAAGAATGGAGGCTTCGCTGACTTTTTGCTCGTAGTTCGCCTTCACCGCCTTCGGCGTCAGAATGCGCGGACCGATCAGCGTGATCGGGAAGATCAGGAGCGCAACCAGTGCGAGTTGCCAGTTCAGGAAGAACATCAGGATAAGGCCGGCGACCAGTTCCAGCGCAGGCAGGACCGCGCTGTTCGCCAGCGTCTGCATCGAGCTTTCGAACGCGGCCATATCGACTGAGAAGCGCGACAGGATTTCGCCGCGCTTGGTGCGGGCGAAGAAACTCGACGGCAAGTCTTGAATATGCCCGAACAGCCGCGCGCGGACATCCGAGATGATCGAAGCCGAGAGCCACGCGTCCCATTTCTCGTACCAGATTGAAATGATCGACGTGATGATGCCGGCAACCGCCAGCACCGACAGAATCCGCATCAGGACGCCGAAATCCTCCTCGCCAAGCGCGTCGTCGATCAGGAACTTGAGGCTAAGCGGCATGATGACGTTGAACAGCGTCTCGATCAGCAGACCGAACGCCACGAACGACAGCGCCTTCTTGTATTTACCAAAATGCGGCCGGACGAATCCGTAGATCGTCGCCAGCGCGCCCGCCGCCTCGCTGGCGGTGTAGACAACGAGCTCCTCGTCGTCATCGTCGTCGAGGTCTAACTCGTCGTCGAGATCGTCATCCTCGTCGTCATCGTCATCGCGCGCCTTGGCCGACTTGCCGGATGAGTGCGTGCTATCGACCGGGCGCAATCCTGGCACTGCATCAGCGGCCAGCGGCCGTGGCCGCGGATCATCATCTGACGATTTGGAACCGGAACTGTCCGTAGGTGTTTTGGCCACAATCCATCAGCCGTTAAACGAGCCTGCTCCGCACATCGGGAAGCGTCATCCCGACCGGCCGACGATTTCCGCAAAGCTGCCGCTTCGCATCGGTGCCCTGCCCGATTCGAAGACGACCTTGCATGCCGGGCAATCTGTCACGCAACGCGACGTTCCGCCAGCGTTTCAATCGTCCGAATCGATCTTGTCGAAGAACGAATAGCGCAGGCTATCCGCATCGGCATACCAATGTCCGGGGCCCTTGCCGGCCGCGACTGTCGCCGCCCAGGCTTCATCGAGGCAATCGTTACGGCTCATGGCGAGATCGAAACCGTTGTTGAAGAAGATTTCGGACCACTCCCACCACGTCCCGAGCTTCTTGACGCCGCGCAGCAGGTCATAGCGGTCGATCAGCTTCGGATCGAAATCGCTGGTCACCGAACCGAAGATCAGGCCGGTCCCGACGATGCGATGCAGTTCGCGGACAGCCGCCGGTACCCGTCGCTCCGTGACGTGGCACAGACAGGTCTCGAACATGAAGTCGAACTCGCCGTCCTTGAACGGAAGATCGGTCACGGAACCGAAGAGGTTGAATTCCCGCAGAGCCGCAGGCGTCTTGGCATGGATCGCACGATTGTTCTCGACGCCCCAGGCATCGACGCCCAGCGCACGTAACGCGCCGACCAGTTCGCCGCTGGCGGAGCCGGCAACGAGCAGCCGATAACCGTCGCGCTTGTTCCAGACGATCTCGATCAGTTTCCTGAGATATTGCGGATCGGTGAATTGCTGCCACGTATCGCGATACGGACCGACGCCGCGATAGTTCTCGAAGTAAGTCGTATCGATCTTGCCGCCGTTCGCGCCGTTTTCGCGCGCATAACGCAGCCGCATCGTCTCCGTGACGACGATATCGGTGGCGGCATCGGACGAATCGAGCAAACCGTTCAGCGTCGAGTCGAACAGATAGTCGCCGACCAGCACGATGCCGGGATGCTGCTTCGGCTCCGGACGATGATTGGTCGCGACATCGCGCACGGGTATGCCGCCGGGAATGGCGTTCACCGACGAGAGCCAGCGATGGGTCTTGCCTTCAAGCAAATGCGCCCGGACATCACCGAACGAAGCCGGCAGCGACTTCAGCGCGGCGTCGATCAATTCCTCGTCGCTGAGGTTGGCGAAGGCCAGTGCGTCCGATCCGGCCACCAGGAAGTTCAGCACGCCGTTGCGTCCGACATCGTGACGCGCGCCTTCATTATAAACACAGCAGCCGCCGAACGCTTCCGACATGAACCACGCGCCGGGAATCTGGTCGCCCCAGAATGGTGAATCGAACAGCAGCGAGATGCGCAGATAGTGCGCCGGACGATCGAAGTAAGCGATGTGCTTGACCATCGACTTGCGAAGCTGCTCGCCGTCCCAGCGCATGGTGGCCAGCCAACTGTGCGGCAGGCAGACCATCACCAGATCGAATTCCTTCGTCTCGGGGCCTTTGCCGTTCATCATGTTGAGCTGATAGCGGCCCTGCTCGGTCTTGCCGACTTCCAGCACACGATGATTGAGCTGGATATCCGCATCGACCTCCGACTGAAGGCAGGAGATCAATTGCTCGTTGCCGTTCTGGATCGAGTACAGCCCGATATAACCGTCCACATCCATCACGAAGTTCTTCAGCGCGTTGAGGCCGTTGGTGTTGTAGCTCTCGGTCGCGATATCGGAGCGCGCCATCACCTTGAAGAAACGCTTGGCAATCGGATCGGCGACTTCGCGATCGAGCAACTCCTCGCAATTGAGGTCGACCCACGGATGCTCGTTGTCCTGCGCGCCGACGCCTTCATAGTACTCGGTCGGCGAAATCATCCCCGCGCAACGCTTGCGGAACGCAAGGATGGCGTCCGCGGTCTTGTCGCCGTACTTGCGGCGCATCCCGGGAACATCGTTGAGCAGTTCGCCGTCGAGCAACACCTGCTCGGCGTCCATCGGAATGGTCTGTAAACCGAAATGCTGGATCAGGTCGCGCAGCGGGTCCGGCCCGGTCATCGAGTAATCATAAATCTCGGCGACCCCGGCTTCATAGAGCGCCGGCGCGGAATCGAACTTGCGCGACATCACCTTGCCGCCTAAGCGGTCGGACGCCTCATAGATCGTCACCCGGCACAGGGGTCCGAGCTTCTTCTTGAGATACCAGGCGCTCATCAGGCCGCCCGGACCACCACCTATGATTGCAAGATCAAGCATCCGTCTCTTCCGACACACAACCGCCGCGCCATGCGTCTGTTGCGAAGACGCATTCCAGACTTTCGCGGACATGAAAGCGAGCCCTCAAGGCCGCGCCTCTCCTCGCGTCGAGGCGCATGGAAGGGTCCGCCGCCACTATCGCTGATTTCCATTGGCGGCCTCAAGGAAAAGCGCTTTTCACCTGAAAGAAAGATGAATAAAGGGCGGCGCCCCCTCCAAGCATCGAAAAATTCCCGGCTGAGGCCGGAAAGTCACGGTTTTTCAGACGCCCACGGGCGCAATGCCGGCTCCTGGGTCATCGCGCACTCAATTCGATCCGTCATGCCCGGCTTTATGCCGGTCACCCACGTCTCAAAAGCGGTGCGGTCTCAAGGGCGTGGATGGCCGGGACAAGCCCGGCCATGACGATAGCGTTGATTCAACTTCGATTCATCCTGTCCCAATGAGCCAGTCGCCGCCACGGAACGGCAACAAAAAGGCCGGCTTACGCCGGCCTTTTGCAGTTTCATCGCTGATACGGAGAGCTACTCCGCCGGCGGCAAGGCCAGCGGTTCCGCTTCCGGCGCGGCCGGCGTGATCGAGGCCTGCTTCTCGCGCTCGTCGAGGATCAGGCGATCGCGCTTCATCGCAACCTCGCGAATGCGGGCCATCGAGGCGCCGGTGCCCGCCGGGATCAGCCGGCCGACAATGACGTTTTCCTTGAGGCCTTCCAGCGGGTCCACCTTGCCGTTGACGGCGGCTTCGGTGAGCACGCGGGTGGTCTCCTGGAACGACGCCGCCGAGAAGAACGAACGGGTCTGCAAGCTCGCCTTGGTGATGCCGAGCAGCACCGGGGTTCCGGTCGCGGGCTTCTTGCCCTCTTCCTTCGCCTTGGCGTTGAGCGCATCGAACTCGATCTTGTCGATCTGCTCGCCCGAGATCATGTCGGTCTCGCCCTGATCGGTGATCTCGATCTTTTGCAGCATCTGACGAACGATGACTTCGATGTGCTTGTCGTTAATCAACACGCCCTGGAGCCGGTAGACTTCCTGGATTTCGTTGACCAGATAGGCAGCGAGTTCCTCGATGCCCTTGATCGCCAGAATGTCGTGCGGCGCCGGATTGCCCTCAACGATGAAGTCACCCTTTTCGACGATGTCACCATCCTGCAGATGGATGTGCTTGCCCTTCGGAATGAGGTATTCGCGAGTTTCCTCGTTCTTGTCGACAGGCTCGATCGAGATGCGACGCTTGTTCTTGTAGTCGCGGCCGAAACGAATGGTGCCGGCGATTTCCGCGATGATCGCGGCATCCTTCGGCTTACGCGCTTCGAACAGTTCGGCGACACGCGGCAGACCGCCGGTGATGTCACGCGTCTTCGCGCTCTCGGTGGAGACACGGGCGAGAATGTCGCCGGGCTTCACCTTGCCATCGACGTCAACCGACAGAATGCCGTCGACCGAGAGCATGTAGCGCGCATCGCCACCACGCGGCAGCTTCAGCACCTTGCCGTCCTTGCCCTTGATGACGATCGCAGGCCGCAGGTCGGCACCGCCACGCGTCGAACGCCAGTCGATGACCACGCGCTTGGCAATACCGGTCGATTCGTCCAGCGTCTCCGAGATCGACTGACCCTCGACCAGATCCTCGAACCCGATCGTGCCCTCGACTTCGGTGAGAATGGGACGCGTATACGGGTCCCATTCCGCGATGCGCTGGCCGCGCTTGACGGCATCGCCCTCGTCGACGTGCATGCGCGCGCCGTACTGAATGCGATGGGTCGCACGCTCGGTGCCGTCGGCATCGACCACCGCGACCACCATGTTGCGCACCATGGCAACCAGATGGCCCTCGCTGTTGCGGGCAATCGCCTTGTTCTTGATCATGATCTTGCCGTCGAAGTTCGACTCGATCACCGACTGCTCGTTGAGCTGCGCCGCGCCGCCGATGTGGAACGTGCGCATCGTCAACTGCGTGCCCGGCTCACCGATCGACTGCGCCGCGATGACGCCCACCGCTTCGCCGTGGTTGACCGGAGTGCCGCGGGCCAGATCGCGGCCGTAGCACTTGCCGCAGATGCCGTTGACCAGCTCGCAGGTCAGGGCCGAGCGGATCTTCACCTCCTGGATGTTGGCCTGCGAAATCTGCTCGACATGGCTTTCTTCCATCAGGGTGTTGCGCTTGATGAGCACCTTGTTGGTCGCCGGATCGCGGATATCCTCGCACGCGGTGCGGCCGAGGATGCGCGAGCCCAGCGACGCAACCACCGTGCCGGAATCGACGATGGCGCGCATCTTGATGCCGAGCTTGGTGCCGCAGTCGTCCTGCGTGATGATGCAATCCTGCGCGACGTCGACCAGACGGCGGGTCAGGTAACCCGAGTTCGCCGTCTTGAGCGCCGTATCCGCCAGACCCTTGCGGGCGCCGTGGGTCGAGTTGAAGTACTCGAGAACCGACAGACCTTCCTTGAAGTTGGAAATGATCGGCGTCTCGATGATTTCACCCGACGGCTTGGCCATCAGGCCGCGCATGCCGGCAAGCTGACGCATCTGCGCCGGCGAACCACGCGCACCGGAGTGGGCCATCATGTAAATCGAGTTGATCTGCGCCTCGCCGCCCTTCGGATTCTTCTTAACGGCGGAGATTTCCTTCATCATCTCCTTGGCGATTTCCTCGGTCGCCTTCGACCAGGCGTCGACGACCTTGTTGTACTTCTCGCCGTGGGTGATCAGACCGTCGTTGTACTGCTGCTCGAAGTCCTTCGCCAACGTACGCGTCGTATCGACGATCTTCCACTTCGAGTGCGGCACCACCATGTCGTCCTTGCCGAACGAGATGCCGGCCTTGAACGCATTGTAGAAGCCGAGCGCCATGATCCGGTCGCAGAAGATCACCGTCTCCTTTTGACCGCAGTGACGATAGACCTGATCGATGACACCGGAGATTTCCTTCTTCGTCATCAGCTTGTTGACGACGTCGAACGGCATCTTCGGTGACTTCGGCAGCACCTGCGCGAGAATGGCGCGCCCGGCCGTGGTGTCATACCAGCGGCTGACCGGCTTGCCGTCCTCGTCGAGGCCTTCCCAGCGATACTTGATCTTGGTGTGCAGGTGGATGACCTTCGAGTGCAGCGCGTGCTCGATCTCGGCCATCTCGCCGTAGAGCTTGCCTTCGCCCGGCAGGCCCTCGCGGAGGATCGAGAGATAGTAGAGACCCAGCACGATGTCCTGCGACGGCACGATGATCGGCTGACCGTTCGCCGGATGCAGGATGTTGTTGGTCGACATCATCAGGACGCGCGCTTCCAGCTGCGCTTCGAGCGACAGCGGAACGTGCACGGCCATCTGGTCGCCGTCGAAGTCGGCGTTGAACGCCGAGCACACCAGCGGGTGAAGCTGGATCGCCTTGCCTTCGATCAGCACAGGCTCGAACGCCTGAATGCCGAGACGATGCAGCGTCGGCGCGCGGTTCAGCAGCACCGGATGTTCGCGGATGACCTCGTCGAGGATATCCCAAACTTCCGGACGCTCCTTCTCGACCAGCTTCTTCGCCTGCTTCACGGTGGTGGACAGGCCCTTGGCGTCGAGGCGCGAATAGATGAACGGCTTGAACAGTTCGAGCGCCATCTTCTTCGGCAGGCCGCACTGATGCAGCTTGAGCTCGGGACCGACCACGATCACCGAACGGCCGGAGTAGTCGACACGCTTGCCGAGCAGGTTCTGACGGAAGCGGCCCTGCTTGCCCTTCAGCATGTCGGCGAGCGACTTCAGCGGACGCTTGTTGGCGCCGGTGATGACGCGGCCGCGGCGGCCGTTGTCGAACAGCGCATCGACCGCTTCCTGAAGCATGCGCTTCTCGTTGCGGATGATGATGTCCGGCGCGCGCAGCTCCATCAGCCGCTTCAGACGATTGTTGCGGTTAATGACGCGACGATAGAGGTCGTTGAGGTCCGAGGTCGCGAAGCGGCCGCCGTCGAGCGGCACCAGCGGACGCAGGTCCGGCGGAATCACCGGCACCACGGTGAGGATCATCCACTCCGGCTTGTTGCCGGAGAAGCGGAACGCCTCGACGATCTTCAAACGCTTGGCGAGCTTCTTGTGCTTGATGTCGGATTCCGTCTCCGACATCTCGGCACGAATCTGCGCCTCGAGCTTCTCGAGTTCGAGACCCTTGAGCAGTTCGCGGATCGCTTCTGCGCCGATCATGGCGGTGAAGGAGTCCTGGCCGTATTCGTCCTGCGCGCGGAGATACTCTTCTTCCGACAGCAGCTGACGATCCTTGAGCGCGGTGAGGCCCGGCTCAAGCACGACGTAGTATTCAAAATAGAGGATGCGCTCAAGATCCTTGAGCGTCATGTCGAGCAGCAAACCGATGCGTGACGGCAGCGACTTCAGGAACCAGATGTGCGCGACCGGCGCGGCCAGTTCAATGTGTCCCATGCGCTCGCGACGGACGCGCGACAGCGTCACTTCGACCGAGCACTTCTCGCAGATGATGCCCTTGTACTTCATCCGCTTGTACTTGCCGCACAAGCACTCGTAGTCCTTGATCGGCCCGAAGATGCGGGCACAGAACAGGCCGTCGCGCTCGGGCTTGAAGGTGCGGTAGTTGATGGTTTCCGGCTTCTTGATCTCGCCGTAGGACCACGACAGAATCTTTTCCGGCGACGCGATCGAAATCCGGATCTGGTCGAAGACCTGAGCCGGCGTCGTCGGATTGAAGAGATTCATAATTTCTTGGTTCATGATCTTCTCCTTCGGAGAAGGCGAGATGCGAATGGTGGGTAGCGAAGTCTCGCTCGCCTCACCGTCCGCTCTGTCTCGCCCTTATTTCTATTCGCTATTCGCTACTCACACTTTGCCTATGCGCGGCCGAAACCGCGCATCACTCGGCAGCCTCGGATGTCGGCGCCGGATCCTGCTTGGAATTGTGCAGGTCGACGTTGAGACCGAGCGAACGCATTTCCTTGACCAGCACGTTGAACGATTCGGGGATGCCCGCTTCGAAGGTGTCGTCGCCGCGGACGATGGCTTCGTAGACCTTGGTGCGGCCCGCCACGTCGTCCGACTTCACCGTGAGCATTTCCTGGAGCGTGTACGCCGCGCCGTAAGCCTCGAGCGCCCACACCTCCATTTCGCCGAAGCGCTGACCGCCGAACTGCGCCTTGCCGCCCAGCGGTTGCTGGGTGACGAGCGAGTACGGACCGATCGAACGCGCATGGATCTTGTCGTCGACTAGGTGGTGCAGCTTGAGCATGTAGATGTAGCCCACCGTCACCTTGCGATCGAACTGATCGCCGGTACGGCCGTCGTACACCACTGACTGACCCGACTTGTCGACGCCGGCGAGTTCGAGCATCTCCTCGATGTCGGCTTCCTTGGCGCCGTCGAACACCGGCGTCGCGATCGGCACGCCCTTGCGCAGGTTGCTGCCAAGCTCCACCAATTCGTTGTCGTTGAGCGACTTGATGGTTTCGTTCTCGCCGTAGACCTTCTTCAAGGTCTCCTTGAGCGGCTTGACGTCCTGCTTCGCCAGATATGCGTCGACCGTCTGGCCGATGCGCTTGCCGAGACCGGCGCACGCCCAGCCGAGATGCGTTTCGAGAATCTGACCGACGTTCATGCGCGACGGCACGCCCAACGGGTTGAGCACGATGTCGGCATGGGTGCCGTCCTCAAGGAACGGCATGTCCTCGATCGGAACGATCTTCGACACCACGCCCTTGTTGCCGTGACGGCCGGCCATCTTGTCGCCCGGCTGAATCTTGCGCTTCACCGCGACGAAGACCTTGACCATCTTCATCACGCCGGGCGGCAATTCGTCACCGCGTTGCAGCTTCTCGACCTTGTCGAGGAAGCGCTGCTCGAGCCCCTTCTTCGATTCGTCGTACTGCTTCCGCATGGCCTCGATCTCGGCCATCAGCTTGTCGTTCGGCGACGCGAACATCCACCACTGCGACTTCGGATACTCATCGAGCACCGCGCGGGTGATCTTGGTGTCCTTCTTGAAGCCCTTCGGGCCGGAAATGCCCTGACGGTTTTCAAGCAGGTCGGCCAAGCGGCTGTAGACGTTGCGGTCGAGGATCGCCTGTTCGTCGTCGCGGTCCTTGGCGAGGCGTTCGATCTCCTCGCGCTCGATCGCCAGCGCACGTTCGTCCTTGTCGACGCCGTGACGGTTGAACACGCGGACTTCCACGATCGTACCCTGCACGCCCGGAGGCACGCGCAGCGAGGTGTCGCGAACGTCGGAGGCCTTTTCGCCGAAGATGGCGCGCAGCAGCTTTTCTTCCGGCGTCATCGGGCTTTCGCCCTTCGGCGTGATCTTGCCGACCAGAATGTCGCCCGCACGCACTTCCGCGCCGATGTAGACGATGCCCGCTTCGTCGAGGTTCTTCAGCGCTTCTTCCGACACGTTCGGAATGTCGCGCGTGATTTCCTCCGGACCCAGCTTGGTGTCGCGGGCCATCACTTCGAATTCCTCGATATGGATCGAGGTGAAGACGTCTTCCTTCACGATCCGCTCGGAGAGCAGGATCGAGTCTTCGAAGTTGTAACCATTCCACGGCATGAACGCGACCAGCACGTTACGGCCGAGCGCGAGTTCGCCGAGTTCGGTCGACGGACCGTCAGCGATGATGTCGCCCTTCTTCACCACGTCGCCGACCTTCACCAGCGGACGCTGGTTGATGCAGGTCGACTGGTTCGAACGCTGGTACTTCATCAGCCGGTAGATATCGACACCCGACTTGGTCGGATCGAGATCCTCCGTGGCACGGATGACGACGCGGGTGGCGTCGATCTGGTCGATCACGCCCGAGCGGCGAGCGGCAATCGCCGCGCCCGAGTCGCGCGCGACCACGCCTTCCATGCCGGTGCCGACGAACGGCGCCTCGGCGCGCACCAA
Organism: Hyphomicrobiales bacterium; assembly: GCA_017305535.1. Classification (GTDB taxonomy): domain Bacteria; phylum Pseudomonadota; class Alphaproteobacteria; order Rhizobiales; family Xanthobacteraceae; genus 62-47. Next base: position 13,920 of record JAFKKN010000006.1, read on the forward strand.
CGGCACGGCCTGACGTTGCATGTTCGAGCCCATCAGCGCGCGGTTGGCGTCGTCGTTCTCAAGGAACGGGATCAGCGCCGCAGCGACCGAGACGAGTTGCTTCGGCGACACGTCCATGAAGTCGACGCGATCCGGCGTCACTGGCAACACTTCGCCGGCGTGACGGCAGACCACGAGGTCTTCAGTGAAACGGCCCTTGGCGTCGAGCGGCAGGTTGGCCTGCGCGACGTGATAACGGCCCTCCTCCATCGCCGAGAGATACACCACCTCGTCGGTGACGCGGCCTTCCTTGACGCGGCGATACGGCGTCTCGACGAAGCCGTACTTGTTGACACGCGCAAACGTCGCCAGCGAGTTGATCAGACCGATGTTCGGACCTTCCGGCGTTTCGATCGGGCAGATGCGGCCGTAATGCGTCGGATGCACGTCGCGCACTTCGAAGCCGGCGCGCTCGCGGGTCAGACCGCCCGGGCCAAGCGCCGAGAGACGACGCTTGTGGGTGATCTCCGACAGCGGATTGGTCTGGTCCATGAACTGCGAGAGCTGCGACGAGCCGAAGAACTCGCGCACGGCGGCAGCCGCCGGCTTCGCGTTGATCAGATCCTGCGGCATCACGGTGTCGATGTCGACGGACGACATACGCTCCTTGATAGCGCGCTCCATGCGCAGCAGGCCGATGCGATACTGATTTTCCATCAATTCGCCGACCGAACGCACACGGCGGTTGCCGAGATGGTCGATGTCGTCGATCTCGCCCTTGCCGTCTCGCAAATCCACCAGCGTCTTGATGACGGCGAGGATGTCTTCCTTGCGCAGCGTGCGATGGGTGTCCGGCGCATCAAGATCGAGGCGCATGTTCATCTTGACGCGGCCGACCGCGGACAGGTCGTAGCGCTCGCTGTCGAAGAACAGCGACTGGAACATGTTCTGCGCCGACTCCAGGGTCGGCGGCTCGCCCGGACGCATCACGCGGTAGATGTCGAACAGCGCGTCTTCGCGCGTCATGTTCTTGTCGGCATTCAGCGTGTTGCGGATGTAGGGACCGACGTTGACATGGTCGATGTCGAGCAGCGGCAACTCCTTGTAGCCTTGCTCGTTCAGCGCCTTCAGCGACTTCTCGGTCAACTCCTCGCCGGCCTCGGCGTAGATTTCGCCGGTCTTCGGATTGACGAGGTCCTCGGCGAGATACATGCCGACCAACTCATCGTCGAGCATCCGCAACGCCTTGAGGCCCTTCTCCTGCAACTGACGCGCGCCGCGCACGGTCAGCTTCTTGCCAGCCTCGAGCACCACCTTGCCGGTGTCGGCATCGACCAGGTCGTTGATGGTCGAGTAGCCGCGGAAACGATTGACGTCGAACGGCACGCGCCAGCCGTCCTTGGTGCGCTTGTACTGAATGGTCTTGTAGAAGGTCGACAGGATCTCTTCGCCGTCGAGACCGAGGGCGAACATCAGCGACGTCACCGGAATCTTGCGGCGGCGGTCGATACGCGCGAACACGATGTCCTTGGCGTCGAACTCGATGTCGAGCCACGAGCCGCGATACGGAATCACGCGCGCGGCGAACAGGAGCTTGCCCGACGAATGGGTCTTGCCCTTGTCGTGATCGAAGAACACGCCCGGCGAACGGTGCATCTGCGAGACGATGACGCGCTCGGTGCCGTTGACGATGAAGGTGCCATTCATGGTCATGAGCGGAATGTCGCCCATGTAGACGTCCTGCTCCTTGATGTCCTTGACGGAGCGCGCGCCGGTTTCCTCGTCGATATCGAACACGATCAGGCGCAGCGTCACCTTCAGCGGCGCAGCAAAGGTCATGCCGCGCTGACGGCACTCGTCGACGTCATACTTCGGCGGCTCGAATTCGTAGCGGACGAATTCCAGCATCGAAGTGTTGGAGAAATCCGAGATCGGGAACACCGACCGGAACACCGCCTGCAAACCCTCGTCGAGGCGACCGCCCGGAGGCTCGTCGACCATCAGGAACTGATCATAGGACGCCTTCTGGACTTCGATCAGGTTGGGCATCTCTGCCACTTCCTTGATGTGTCCGAAGAACTTGCGAACTCGCTTGCGACCGGTGAACGTCTGCTGCGCCATCTGGGCCTCTCATTGCGCCGCCCGGCAGGGGCGGACCTTCCGGAGCACGGCTCGCGCCGCCTCCGGGTTGAAATGCGATACGTTCGAGACAACCGCCTCGGGTCAGGACAACAATCCCACCGCCAAGACATCGATCCCTGAAACGCAAAACGACGTGCGAAGCGCTACCGACGCCTCGCCCGTCCAAACCTTAGAGTCTTACGGACCAAAAGCCCGAAATTGTATATCTCCCAACGGCTTGCGTTGACGCACCACTGCGCGCCCTAAAGCCTGCCGTATTGTCTGCTGCCACCCCGATATGGGCCGGCAATCGTGGAAAATCGAGGGGGTACCCCACAAATCTCCACACATTCCTGTGTGGAACGAGTCCTGTCCCGTTCCGGCAGACGGCCGGGCTCGGCCCGGCCATCCGTATTCCGTAGGTATAATCTCCGGTTTTGCCTGCGGCTCGCCCGGGGATTTCACCAAGCAGCCGGCGCTTACTTGAGCTCGACCTTGGCGCCAGCCTTCTCGAGCTGACCCTTGATCTTCTCGGCTTCGTCCCTGGCAACGCCTTCCTTGACCGGCTTCGGTGCGCCTTCGACGAGATCCTTGGCTTCCTTGAGGCCCAGGCCGGTGATGGCGCGGACTTCCTTGATGACCTCGATCTTCTTGTCGCCGGCCGAAGCCAGGACAACGGTGAACTCGGTCTTCTCTTCAGCGGCGGCAGCACCGGCGCCACCGGCACCCGGCGCAGCGGCGACAGCCACCGCAGCGGCGGCCGAAACGCCCCACTTCTCTTCGAGCAGCTTCGCCAGTTCGGCAGCCTCAAGCACGGTCAGCGCCGAGAGGTCGTCAACAATCTTCTGCAGATCAGCCATTGATGTGTTCCTTTAACGTATTCAGTTCGAACCAGATTGGATTTGCGAAGGGCCTCACGCCGCTTCGCTCTTTGAGGCATAGGCCTGAACAACGCGCGCGACCTTGGCCGCAGGCGCAGTCGAGAGCTGAGCGATCTTGGTCGCCGGCGCCACAAGGAGGCCAACGAGCTTGCCACGCAGTTCATCGAGCGACGGCAGCGAGGCGAGAGCCTTGACGCTGTCGACATTCAGGACGGTTTTGCCCATCGAGCCGCCAAGGATGACGAATTGTTCGTTCGCCTTGGCAAATTCGACAGCCACCTTCGGCGCCGCCACCGGATCGTTTGAAGTCGCGATCACGGTCGGCCCCTTCAGCAGGGAACCGATGGCAACGACATCCGTGCCTTCAAGAGCAATTTTGGCGAGACGGTTCTTCGAGACCTTCACCGACGCACCCGCCTGCTTCATCTGCTTCCGCAGGTTCTGCATTTGAGCCACGGTGAGGCCGGAATAGTGAGCAACGACCGCGACGCTGGTGGTCTTGAAGACCTCGTTCAGCGACTCGACCGCCTCTTTTTTTGCCGCTCGTTCCACAGCAAGCTCTCTCCGGTTGGCGGTCTTGGCCCTGGATCAATGTCCGAGGCAGGACCGCCGGGTTGCACCCATCGCCCGCCGAACATGACCTCAAGACACTCAGGTCTCGCGGCACCAGGCAGACGACATTGAACAGCCTGCCCTCCCGAACCGGAAACCGGCGCGGGGTGTCGAGGTTCGAACCAAATACGCAGGCTCCGCAGATGCGGAGAACTGCAAGATCGGTCTTCACCCGTCTGTGCAGGCTAGATTATTAAGCCGTTGAAGATAAAAGATATCTTCGCTGGCGCCCGCAGTCTCGGACAGGACTCAGAATCCCCGGCATGCCGGGCATCCTCGCATGCATTCGTCCAGACGACGGGAGCCCTTCCTTTCAAGCAATCCGGATGGATGTCTGGAAAGGACTGATCTCCTAGGTAAGTCGGCTTTTGAAATGCATACGCAAACGTGCCAGCGGTTGCCAGCACGTTCGGAAGGGGTTCTTTAACGAGTCTTTCGGGCGTTGCCAAGCCTTAATTCACCCGGCCTATTCATGGGACCGAGAGTCGGGTCAGAGGCCGATCGGAAAAGCGGATCCGCGGCCGAGACAACATGAAAACCTCTCCTTCGTCATGGCCGGGCTTGTCCCGGGCATGACAATTGGGGATACCGCCGACTTCCCGACGACGTTCCGAGCCAGAACACTCAGGAATCAGACGTCACCGGATACGGCAGCGGCTTGCCATGGAAGGCGGCATCGAGGTTAGCCAGCACACAGTCCTGCATCGCCTGATGCGAGTCGGCCGTGTGGCCGCCGATGTGCGGGGTCAGGACCACGTTGGGAAACGCCGTCAGCGCATCCGGGCTGTGCGGCTCGGTCTCGAACACGTCGAGCCCGGCGCCGGCGATGGTTCCGTCCGTCAATGCGGCGACCAGCGCCGCCTCGTCGACCGCCGAGCCGCGCGAGATATTGACGAGGGTGCCGTCGGGCCCGAGCCGGCGCAGAATGTCGGCATTGATGATGTGGTGGGTATCGGCGCCGGCGCGCACCGCCACGATCAGTACGTCGCTCCACTCCGCCAGCGTCGCGAGACTATCGATGTAGCGATACGGCACGTCGTGCCGGGTGCGGCTGAAATAAGCCACCTCGGTCTCGAACGCCGCCGCCCGCGCCGCGATCTTGCGCCCGATCGCACCCATGCCATAGACGCCGACGCGACGGCCCGGATTGCCGGGACGCGGCGCCATCTGCGGCGACGGCTTGGCCGCGGCCCAGTCGCCGCTGCGGACATAGGCATCGGCGGGAATCAGCCGCCGCGTCACCGCGAGCATCAGGGTAACGGCGAGATCGGCCACCGCCGCCGCGTTCGCCGCCGGGCTGTGACCGACCGCGATGCCGCGCGCGGAAGCCGCCGCGAGGTCGACACCGTCATAGCCGGTGCCGTAGCAGATAATCGCCTTGAGTGACGGCAGCAGGTCCATCACCTGCTCCGGCAACAGCGTCGCGCCGGCCGAAATCAGCACCCGCACCTGCGAAAGCTGCTCCGGCGAAAATGTCTCGGCAATGGGCCGCCCCTTGCTGTCGAGCACATCGTAGCGCTCCCCGATCGGCACCATCATCGCCTTGGGAAACCGCGAATAAACCAAGACCTTACCGGGCATTGCTTCCTCTCCGCTTGAAGATGGTCCATTCAAGCAAAAGGCGGAACAGGTTGCCCTGTCCCGCCTTTGATCGATTGCACTGCGCAGCAGCTTACGCGAGCGTGGTGCCCGGTTCGACCTTGACGCCGGGGCCCATGGTCGAAGACACCGCAACGCGCTGGATGTAGGTGCCCTTGGAGCCAGCCGGCTTCGCCTTCGACACTGCATCGACCAGCGCCTTGACGTTCTCGACCAGCTTCTCTTCCGAGAACGAGGCCTTGCCGACACCGGCCTGCACGATGCCGGCCTTCTCGACACGGAACTCGACCGAACCGCCCTTGGCGCCCTTGACCGCGCCGGCGACGTCCATGGTCACCGTGCCGATCTTCGGGTTCGGCATCATGCCGCGCGGGCCGAGCACCTTACCGAGGCGGCCGACCAACGGCATCATGTCCGGGGTGGCGATACAGCGATCGAACTCGATCTTGCCGCCCTGTACGATCTCCACCAGGTCTTCCGCACCGACGACGTCGGCGCCGGCGGCCTTGGCTTCATCGGCCTTGGCGCCACGCGCGAACACGCCGACGCGCAGGGTGCGGCCGGTGCCATTCGGCAGTGTGACGACGCCACGGACCATCTGGTCGGCGTGACGCGGATCAACGCCGAGGTTCATCGCGACCTCGATGGTCTCGTCGAATTTCGAGGTGGCGCGCTCCTTGACCAGCTTGATCGCATCCACGAGCGGATAAAGCTTCGTGCGGTCAATGCCTTCGCGAATCTTCTTAGTACGCTTTCCGATTGCCATGACCGATTACCCCGCGACCTGAAGGCCCATCGAACGGGCGGAGCCCTCGACCATCTTCATGGCCGCTTCGACGGTATCACAGTTGAGATCCTTCATCTTCTTCTCGGCGATCTCGCGCACCTGCGCGCTTGTCACCTTGCCGGCAACGTCGCGGCCGGGGGCCTTAGATCCGGACTGGACCTTGGCGGCCTGCTTGAGGAAGTAGGACATCGGCGGGGTCTTCATCTCGAAGGTGAAGGACCGATCCGCATAGATCGTGATCACCACCGGAATCGGGGTGTTCTTTTCTTCCTTCTGCGTCTGCGCGTTGAACGCCTTGCAGAATTCCATGATGTTGAGACCGCGCTGACCGAGCGCGGGACCGATCGGGGGCGAAGGATTCGCCGCACCGGCCGGCACCTGAAGCTTCAGGTATCCGGTCACTTTCTTTGCCATCGTCTTCTCCTGTTAGTGGTGCGGCTCGAACGGCTGGCAACCGCTCTCACCTCCCACGATGATCGCCTGCTCCCTCTCCCCGTTCTTACGGGGAGAGGGTCGGGGTGAGGGGCAGCTATTAAAGCAAGACCCCTCACCCGACCGCTATGCGGTCGACCTCTCCCCGCAGGCGGGGAGAGGTGAAAACTATACCTTCTCGACCTGACCGAATTCCAGTTCGACCGGTGTTGCACGGCCGAAGATCGATACCGCGACCTTGACGCGCGAACGACCTTCGTCGACTTCCTCGACCACGCCCGAGAACGAGGCGAACGGACCATCCGCCACGCGGACGTTCTCGCCGACCTCGAACGACACCGACGCCTTCGGCCGCTCGACGCCCTCCTGCACCTGATGCAGGATGCGCATGGCCTCGGCCTCGGAAATCGGCATCGGCTTGTTTTCGGCGCCGAGGAAACCGGTCACCTTCGGCGTGTTCTTGATCAGATGAAACGCCTCGTCGGTGAGGTTCATCTTGACCAGCACGTAGCCCGGGAAGAACTTGCGCTCCGCGTCGATCTTGCGGCCGCGACGGACCTCGGTGACCTTCTCGGTCGGCACCAGCACCTGCTCGAACAGATCCTCGAGTCCGCGCTGCTTGGCCTGCTCGCGGATGGATTCGGAGACCTTCTTCTCGAAGTTCGAATAGGCGTGAACGATGTACCAGCGCATGCTCATGATCAAGATTCCGCGCGGCTCGTCAGTGGATACCGAGCAAGGTTGTAATGGCAAAGCGGATGATCACATCCGCCACGAAAAAGAACAGCGACGCGAAGGCCACCATCACGAACACCATGATGGTCGTCACCACCGTCTCGCGACGGGACGGCCAAATGACCTTCGCCGTCTCGCTACGCACCTCTTGCAGGAATTTGAACGGGCTGAAAGCCATCGTCGGTGATCCGCGTCCGCCGTGAAGATATCAGGAATCCGAACAGCCCTCTTGCGCCCAACCCTCTTCCGAGGATGAGCCGCCAAGCGGGCTCTCGTTTCGGGAATTAACCGCTGCGCCGGATATCCGAAGTCGGGCCGGCCGCAGGTGACGCTTCGTACTGCGGACCGCGCCGGAGGTCAAGGTACCCGCCGCCGCGGAACCGGATGCTCCCCACCCGACCCGCCTGGACGACTCGGGCTTACTGTCCGCATCATCAGCCGGGTCCACATCCCGGCACTGGCCCTGTCGCCGACGAACCTGCCTGTCGCAGATTCGGATCAAGTGAATGCACCACCCACTGTGGCTGCAATCATCCCAGTGGGCGGACCGTTGATTCTCAAAGCTGAGGGATCACTTGCGCCCAGACCCCGATCATTCCAACAAAGAGCGTGAGCGAGATCAGCGCGGCGGCTTCTTCAACGAACACTTTCAGCATATTCGCCTCCTATGGAACATATGAAGAACATTGTTCTTCGTTTGTTCGCAGGAGTCAAGCACCGTCCGACCGGGTGTCGGAAGTCGTTAATGGAAGGTTTACAGATCTCGCGCCGTCAACAGGGAGCTCGGCATCAGAAGGGGCAGACCGGATCGGAATCGATGGCCATCCGTTCGTCACGAACGTGAATTGACCTGCGGCCGGAATATCGGCTTGGGTAAACTGGAACACGAATCATGGTCGCGATGCGACCGATAGCGGAGGTTAAGATGCGATCGGCATTTCTCGTGGCCCTTGTACTGGCAGCCGCAGCGGCTCTCTCGAATGCGCCGGCTCAGGCGGGTGAGCGGGCCTTCTGCATCAAGGGCCAGGGACATGGCCAAGCCCACGGCGACTGTAGCTTCGACACCTACGAACAGTGTCTGGCAACTGCGTCCGGCCTGCTGAATTATTGCGACGCCAACCCGTTCTACAGGGGCCACGCCTCGTCCGCGCCGCGCCGGCATCGCCACCATCGCCGGCACCATCGTTCCTGAGACAGCCGGAATCGCACTCCGCTAGCGGAGTTCGACGATCTTGCCGTTCTCGAGCGAAACACGGCGATCCATGCGATCGGCCAATTCCATGTTGTGGGTCGCGATCAGCATTGCGACCCGCGTGGCCCGCACCAGTTGCATCAGCGCCTGAAAAACATGATCCGCCGTGTGCGGATCGAGATTGCCGGTCGGCTCGTCGGCGAACAACACGCGCGGCGCATTGGCCACCGCGCGCGCGATAGCAACGCGTTGCTGCTCTCCGCCCGACAACTCCGACGGCCGGTGCACGACACGCTCCCCCAACCCCAGATAGCCTAGCAGATCACGCGACCGGCTGGCCGCTTCCGATCGCTTCAGGCCGCGGATCATCTGCGGCATCATCACGTTCTCAAGCGCGGTGAATTCCGGCAGCAGCCGGTGCGACTGATAGACGAAGCCGACATCGGTACGGCGAATCTGGGTGCGCTCGGCATCGGACAGACCCGAGGTAGCGAGCCCGGAGACGAACACCTCGCCGTCGTCGGGGTGCTCGAGCAGCCCGGCGATATGCAACAGCGTCGACTTGCCGGAGCCCGACGGTGCCACCAGCGCCACCGATTGTCCCGCCCACAGCGCCAAATCAGCACCGTCGAGAATGGTCAGCGTGGTTTCACCCTGCTGATACTGGCGGCTGATACCTTCCAGGTAGACAACCGGGACTTCCTTCTCGTTTTCGTCCATGGCCGCCATCATTCGTACCGCAAGGCTTCGACGGGATCGAGGCGTGCCGCCCGCCACGACGGATAGAGCGTCGCCAGGAACGACAGCGTCAACGCCATCACCACCACCGCGACGGTTTCACCGACGTCGATCTCCGCCGGCAGCCGGGAGAGAAAATACAGTTCCGGCGAGAAAAGTTCGGTGTTGGTGAGCCACGACAGGAATTGCCGGATCGATTCGATATTGAGGCAGACCACCAGTCCGACGACGAGGCCGGTCAACGTGCCGACCACGCCGATCGCCGCGCCCGTGATCAGAAACACGCGCATGATCGCGCCCTGCGATGCGCCCATGGTGCGCAGGATGGCGATGTCGCTGCCCTTGTCCTTCACCAGCATGATCAGGCCGGAGATGATGTTGAGCGCCGCGACCAGCACGATCAGCGTCAGGATCAGGAACATGACGTTGCGCTCGACCTGCAAGGCGTTGAAGAAGGTCGAGTTGCGCTGCCGCCAGTCCACCAGATAGATCGGCCGCCCCGCCGCTTCGGTCACCGCCTTGCGATACTGCTCGATGCGGTCGGGATTGACGGTGTAGATCTCGATGGCAGTGACGTCGTTGGCGCGGTTGAAATAGGCCTGCGCTTCGGCGAGCGGCATAAACACCATGGTGGAGTCGTATTCCGACATGCCGATCTCGAACACCGCCGCGACCTTGTAGGGCTTGATGCGCGGCGTCGTTCCCATCGGCGTCACCGCGCCACGTGGCGCGACCAGCGTGATGTTGTCGCCGGCATGGATCGAGAGCTGATCGGCGAGACGGCGGCCGATGGCGACGCCCTGCCCTTCGTCAAACCCTTCCAGCGTGCCTTGCTTGATGTTCTTCGCAATGGAGGTGATGTTGTCGAGATCGCTCGACCGGATGCCGCGCACCAACACGCCCGAGGCATTGAACGGCGACGACGCCAGCGCCTGACCATCCACCACCGGCGCGGCGAGACGGATGCCAGACACCTTGCTGACGCGATCCGCCACGTCCTTCCAGTCGGTCAAAGGGCTTTCCAGCGGCTGAATCAGCAGGTGGCCGTTGAGGCCCAGAATCTTGCCGAGCAGTTCGGAGCGAAATCCGTTCATCACCGCCATGACGATGATCAGCGTGGCGACGCCGAGCATGATACCGAGAAACGAGAATCCGGCGATGACCGAGATGAAGCCTTCCTTGCGGCGGGCTCGCAAGTAGCGCGTCGACAGCATCCACTCGAACGGCGCGAATGGTCGGGTCCTTACTGGCTCGCTCATGGCATCATCCATCGCTCGAATGTCACACGATTCGGGTGGATTGGGGCCGCGTCATGGCTCGATATCCGACAGTGCCCGGTGGATAAGCCATCACGATGTCAGGCGCGCCACGACATCCGCGAGGTTGAGAAGTTCGCGTTCACCGTTGCTGCGCTGCTTGAGTTCGACCTTGCCCTCCGCGAGGCTGCGCGGACCGACCATGACCTGCCACGGAATGCCGATCAGATCGGCGGTGGCGAACTTGCCGCCGGGGCGCTGGTCGGTGTCGTCGTACAACACGTCGATGCCCTTCGCGGTAAGATCGCGATAAAGCTGCTCGCACGCCGCATCGGTTTCGCTCGCGCCCTGCTTGAGATTGAGCAGCGCGACACGGAACGGCGCCACCGCTTCCGGCCACTTGATGCCAGCATCGTCATGGCACGCCTCGATGATCGCGCCGACCAGTCGCGACACGCCGACGCCATAAGAGCCGCCATGGATCGGTGTCTCGGCGCCGTCGGGACCAGCAACCAGTGCCTTCATCGAGTCCGAATATTTGGTGCCGAAGTAGAAGATCTGCCCTACCTCGATGCCGCGCGTGTTGACGCGGCGCGCTTCCGGCACTTCCTGTTCGAAGCGCGCGGCGTCATGCACGTCCTCGGTCGCGGCGTAAAGCGAAGTCCACTGCTTGATGATCGGCGTCAGATCGCCGTCGTAATCGGTATCGGCGCCGGGCACCGGCAAGCTCAACACGTCGCGGTCGCAGAACACGCCGGACTCGCCGGTCTCCGCCAGCACGATGAATTCGTGGCTGAGGTCGCCGCCGATCGGCCCGGTCTCGGCGCGCATCGGGATTGCCTGCAAGCCCATCCGCGCGAAGGTGCGCAAATAAGCGACGAACATCTTGTTGTAGGAGCGGCGCGCGCCCGTCTCGTCGAGGTCGAACGAATAGGCATCCTTCATCAGGAATTCGCGGCCGCGCATCACGCCGAAGCGCGGGCGCTGCTCGTCACGGAACTTCCATTGGATGTGATAGAGATTCAGCGGCAGGTTCTTGTAGGACTTGACGTAGCTGCGGAAGATCTCGGTGATCATTTCCTCATTGGTCGGCCCATACAGCAATTCGCGCTTGTGGCGGTCGGCGATGCGCAGCATCTCGGGGCCGTAGGCGTCGTAACGTCCGCTCTCGCGCCACAGGTCGGCGAGTTGCAAGGTCGGCATCAACAGTTCGATGGCGCCGGCGCGGTCCTGCTCCTCGCGCACGATCTGCTCGATCTTCTTCAGCACCCGGAAGCCGAGCGGCAGCCAGGCATAGATGCCGGCGGCCTCTTGTCGCAGCATGCCAGCGCGTAGCATCAGGCGATGCGAAACGATCTCCGCTTCCTTCGGGTTTTCCTTCAGGATCGGCAAAAAGAACCGCGACAGTCGCATGGGCACGCTCGGGAATCAGTTGGAAATGGGGACCGGCGCAGTGAAAGCGGATCGGCTGGCAAAACACAAGGGCAGGAACAGCGGAGCCCTGCGAAAACGGCGGAATTCCGGCCACTTCTGCTGCCGGGAGCGAAAAAGACCGCTGAAATCGGGGCTTCGCGCGAAAACGTTTATTTGATCAGGACCGGGGCCTCGACGCTGAGGTTGTCGAAATCGGAGATCAGGATGTCCAGCCGCAGCGTCCATTGTCCGGGCACCGGCGCGGCCATCGCCACGCGCCATTGCCCCTCGCCGGCCGGCTGCGCCTCGGCGGTCGATGGCTCGATACCGGCGGCGGGATTGGAGAGCGTCACCGAGAGGCCCTTGGCATCCAGCAGGCGCTCGTCCGGCGTGCGAAGCTGGATCGTGATCCGGATCGGCCCGGCATGGCCCGGCGACAAGGTGACATCGGCCATCGCCCGCTCGGCATGCACATGCGTGAAGAAGTCGTCATTCACCGCCACCAGCGCACGCGGCGGCGACGTGAAGCGCCACAGCCCGACGACGCCGAGAATGGCAACAACGAGCGCCAGTTCGACGACGATCGACCTGCGCATCAACCGCCGGGCGCGGCGATCATGGCCGGTGCGCGGCGTTAGCCACAGCCTGTTCCACAATGCGAGAAGCAACAGGGGCGCGACCAGAGCGAGTTTGATCGCCAGCACCCGGCCGTAGTCGGTGGTCCACAGCGCATCGAGCCGTTCGAGTTGGACGGTGGCAAGCAACACCCCACTCACGAGTAGCGCCGCAACGGCGAACGGAATCGTTCGCGAGAACCGCACCAAAATTCCAGCCGCCTGTACGCTCGGATCACGCATCGCAAACGCTAGCGGCAGCAGCGCGCCGAGCCAGAATGCGAGGCTGACGCCGTGCAGGAAAACCGCCGGCTTCGTCAGAAAAGTCGGCTGCGCGCTGGCTGCATGGCCCGTCGCAGCCAGCGCAAGCCCTGTACCGATCAGCGCGAGCAGTGCCATCGTGCGGCGAGGCGGCGACAAAAAACAAAACGACAGTAACGCGAGCAGCAGCGCCGCCGCAGCAAAGCCCACCGCGTGGCCGAACGAGCCGCGCGCACCGATCATCCACGCATCCTCATTGCTCAACGCCGGCAACGGTAGCCCCAGCGCATCCAGCCCTTGCAGACCGACTGAAAGCACGAGCGCAACCAGCCCCGCCACGCTTACGCCAACACCGATCCGCCGCATTGCGGCGGTATCGTGTGGCCCGATCCATGCGGTGAAGAACGCGCCGCCGGCTCCGACGAATAATCCGAGATAGATAACGATCCGCGCGAGCCAGATCGCGCCACGCAGAACCTTGTCGTCCGAACGCACCGTGAGCGCCGCTACGTTGCCGCGCTGGCCAATCCAATACGTCAGCGACCCGCCGACCGGATGGCCGTCCGCCGACATCACGCGCCAACTGACGACGCGCGCACCTTCTCCCGATATCAGCGGCGGCGTGAGAATAATTTGCGCGCCGTCGCGACGGATATCCGTGATCGCCGTTGCCGTGCCGCTCGCGTCGACCATGCGGATCGTCAGCGGTGAGACCGGTTCATTGAAAGTCAGCGTCACGGTAGCAGGCGCATGCATCACAAGCGCGCCATCGGGAGGATCGCTACCGATCAAGCTGGCATGGGCGAAGGCCGCCGACGGGATCAAGGCCGTCAGCAACATGAGCACCGCCCATACCGCTTGTTTCATGGAGATAACGTCAAGGTGTCTTGAATCAGGGATTCTTGGCTTTGAGCCGAACCGCCGGCGCCGGCGCGCGCAACTTGTCCGCGCTTTGGCCAGATGTCGGAATCTCGATCCAGCGCTCGACACCCTGCTCGCATTCCTGCACCGCCGGGAAATAAAGCACCTGCCCGGTCTTGTCCGGCAACCGCACCACCAGCCCGAAGGTATCGTAGAGATTGTCGGGCAGCGGGCCGCCGCGCCAATCCACTTCGTCGACAACTTCGCTGACGGATTTGCCGTGCGGCCCCGCAACCGCTGCATCGAGCTTTCGGGTCTTGATCTCGACCTGCCAGCCCGGTTTCATCTGCGGCTTCGCCGAGAGGATGCTGTCCGGCAACTTGATCCGCAGCGCCTTGGTGGCGCTGCCGTTGCAGCCATGCGGCACGGTGAAGGTGAGTTGCGCGTAGCTGTCCGCCGCCGCGTCAGCCGGTTGCACGGTGACATGCGCCAACGCCGGAGCCACGAACACCGATGTAGCCAGTATGGCTCCTACCGCGGTAAGAGCGCTCGATTGAAATGTCCTGATCATTTCCCGGCGCCATGCTGGGAATGATCGGAATCCTTTTTCATCATCATCATCGCCCCGCCTCCAGCACCCGGCGCGGCGCCACCGATGCCCTGCACGCTGAGCGAGACGTCGACCTTGCCTGCTTTCTCGAACTGCAACGTTACCGGCACCGTTTCACCCTGTTTGAACGGCTGCTTGAGATCGATCATCATCAGGTGATAGCCGCCCGGCGCGAGCTTCACCGTCTTGCCCGGCTCGATGGCGAGACCGCCCTCGACCGGATGCATCTTCATCACGCCGTCGCTCATGCTCATCTGATGGACTTCGAGCTTGCCGGCCGCCGCGGTCGTGCCGCCGACGAGACGATCCACCGTCGTGCCTTTGTTCTCGATAGTCAGATAGCCGCCCCCGACCTTCGCGCCCCCCGGCGTCGCACGGGTCCAGGCGTTCGAAATCACCAGATCGCCCGCCTTCACGGCCGCGCCTTGGTCCTGCGCCTGCGCGGCCACGCCTGCGCCGAACGCAATGCTCAGAGCGAGTGCGCCACCCAGCAGGCCACGCTTGGTCAGAATGTGATTCATAGCTGCTCTCCTCGAAGTTGGTCGGAATGATTGGTTCGGATGGAATGTCATAACGATCTCACCATCGCACCTTGAAGCCAGCATAGACGGCCCTGCCCGTTCCCGGTTCAAACAATGGTGATGTGGCGGTCGCCCGATCAATAATGGACGCCGACGCGATGTAGGCCTTGTTGGCGATATTCCTGGCTTCAATGTAGCCGGAATACCTGCCGCCATCGTCGAACCCGGCCTTCAGCCCGTAGATCGCATAGGCATCCGTGCTCAGCGTATTGGCGCTATCGGCGAAGTAGCCTTGCGGCACCCACTCCAGGTTCGGCCCGATGTAGAATCCGTTCGGATGCTTGTAGAGCACCTCGGCGCGCACAAAGTGGCGAGGCGCGCCGGGCAACAGATTATTGCCGAACGCCGCATCATTGTCGAAGCGGAAATCGTTGTACGTATAAGCAACATTCAGCCACAGCCTGTCGGCCCGATCGCCACGCACGAAAATGTTTTTGAACAGCGCGACGCCCAATCCCGCCTCAATGCCCTGATGCACCGTACGGTCGGCGTTGGTGACGTTACAATTGCCGAACGCGCTGTAGAGGCAAAGCAGTTCGTCCTTGATCTCGGCGCGATACGCCGTCAATTCCCACGTCACGTCCGGGCGTTTGCCGCGCGTGCCGATCTCGTAGGTCGTGGCGCGTTGCGGCCGGATACTGGTGAACGGAATCGTCGGAATCCCCGGTCCGCTCGCACTCTCGCCGAAGCTCGGCACCTCGGCGCTGCGCGAGATGTTGGCGAACGCCTGCCAGGTCGGATCGATCTGCCAGAGCAGACCACCCTTCGGACTCCACAAATTAAACGTCGTCGATCCTGACTGGTCGCCGTCGCTGAGGAAGCGATCCTTCCTGTCGCGTGTCGCATAGAGGAACTGTGTCCCCGCCACCACCGCGACCTTCGGCAGGAAGTAGAACGAATCCTCGACATAGACCGACGTGTTCTTCGAACTGTCGATCGACGACGACAGCAGCGCGCCCTTCTGCCCGGCGAGGTTGGCGTATTGCTTGTTGTCGATCCGCCCGTTGAGCACGTTGACGCCGGCGACCAGACGATTGCGGAAACCGCCGATGACGCGATCGTCGGTGACACGCGCGAACCCGCCATAATCCTGATAGCGATAGTCGAGCCACTGGAAGATCGGATGCATCAGGTGGCGATCGACGCCGAAGACGCCGAAATCCACGGTGGTGTTGTCGAACCGGATCGTCGTCTTGTTCCCGAGCCGAACGGTGTCGATGTTGCGCTGTTGGTCGAGCGCGACATTGCCGGCCGCCGCCGTGGTCGGCGAGGTCAGCGCCGAGTCCTTGCTCACCGTGCCGGGAATTCGCTGCCGCACCTCGTTGGCATTGAGGTAGAACCGCGTCTCGAAGTCCGGCGAGAACTGATAGCCGACATTGCCGCTCACCCGCGTCGCGTGGCCGAAGCTATGGTCGCGGAAACCGTCGCTCGCCTGCGTCGATGCGGTAACGAAACCGTCCCACGGGCCGTTCGCGCCGCCGGCATTGGCCTGCATCCGCCAGAAACCGAACGCGCCGGCATCCATGCTGACGCCGTTGACGAACGGATCACGCCCGGTGGGCGTCACGAAATTGATCGCACCACCAAGCGAATTGGCACCGAAGCGCAGCGCGTTGCCGCCCTTGAACACTTCGACATATTTGTAAGCCGTGGGATCGATTTCCTGAAAATCGCCGTAGCCGTCGGCGGTGTTGATCGGAATGCCGTCCATGTAGAGCTGCACGCCGCGCAGATGGAAATTGCGCGACAGGCTGGAGCCGCGGATCGAGAGCCGGGTGTCATCGCCCCACTTCGGTTGGGCGAACACGCCGGGTACGTATTCCAGCACGTCCTTAATGGTGTTGGCGACGGTCGTGTTCTTGTAGGCGTCCGCGGTCACCAGCGCGACGCCGCCGGGCGTCTGCTGGATCTCCCGCAACGCCTGCTGCGCGGTCGCGACCGTCAGCGAGCCCGGCGCCATCGCCGGTACCACGACATGAGATGACGGCTGCGCGCGGCCACCATTCTGCGTCGCTCGCGCTGCGCCGCGCGATGTCCGGGCGCGGTGTGCACGTGCAGGTTTTGGCGCGGTGACAGTGACCGTCGGCAGCGTCGCTTCAGTCTGCGATTGCGCGCCGGCAATCGACGCCGATGTCGTCAAGGCAGCCGCCGCCAGCACGCCGCATAGCGCGCTTCGGCCGCCCAAGGCGGGATAACGAGACATGATATTTTCCTGAATCCGGCCCCAGCCGGCTATGCGGACAAGTCAAGGATGCCGTGGCCGAAGCCGCAGACCCTTACGGTTTCGCTCGTTCAGGAAATGGCTGGCGGCGCGCGGGCCTGGGCCTGCGAATTGAGGATAGGACCGGGTCGTCCGGCGAGGCTCTCATGCCAGTCGACCCGTTCGGCTTCCCGCAGCAGCTTGACGAAGGCCGCCTGCGGATCGCTTGGCGGCGTCGCACTCTGCGCCACGCAGCACAGCTTGCAGCAGCTGGTCGTGATCTGATGCTGGTCGGTGTCGCCGCCCGCACCCGCGCTATCGGTAGCACTGGAGCAGATGCCGGCAAGGTGCAGCGGGTCCGAAGCGGCAAAACCAAAGGCCCACGACGCGCCGATGGGTGCAAGAAATTGCACCAGCATCGCAAGCATGACGATTGGAAGAAATCTTCCCAGCCGCCGTTGCATCATCGCACCGCCTTTCCGATCGTCAGCTAACACGGTCAGATGAACGAGTCGAGGTCAGGTTCCTAGAATGAGTGACCTT
Organism: Hyphomicrobiales bacterium; assembly: GCA_017305535.1. Lineage (GTDB taxonomy): Bacteria > Pseudomonadota > Alphaproteobacteria > Rhizobiales > Xanthobacteraceae > 62-47. The sequence continues at coordinate 31,335 of JAFKKN010000006.1, forward strand.
AACGGCAGACCAAGCCGCAAGGTTTGCGGGGCCGCAAATTCGAGAACGATAATCACATCGGCCGAGGGCATCCCGGCACGATATCTTCGTTCACGCGGCGGCGCCTCGTGATGAGCCGCCCGTTTCCGCCATCCGGATCGTCCGCATTCCTCGTAGGCCATGGCAAAGCACACAAGATCCAAGCCGATACGATCGCACCGGATGAATTTTCTTGGCGGCGCGTGAATCGCAAACTTTAATGTTTGAAACGAGTGACAAGGCGTCGCAGATCGGCTATCAGTTTTTCCCTCAGGCAATTCAACTTGCGATTGTCTGGTGGTCCAAGTCTCGGGAGGAGCCCTGGCGCACACAAACGGCGCTACCCCGGTGAATCAACGATAAATCTTGATATTTCGGGGATAATTAAGGGTCGACACAATTTTCCGAGCAGGGCATTGGCCCTGCTCTTTTTTTCACAGGCATCACTCTCCCGTCACGACGTTACCCGGCCGAGATTAGACTAAAGCATAATGGGGCGAGACTTCCGTAGCGGCGCCGTACTAATCTGCGACGCGCGGCGCGAGGTCATGGGAGGCGACGGAGTTCGGTCCGATATCGCATCCCGCGCCGCGATATCAGTTCATTTTCAGGCGTCCCGCGGACATGCCCATCAAGTCGGACAGACGCCCGACATTCAGATAACCGAGCTGGTAAAACATCATCGCGATCGCAAAGATGATTGCCGAGACGATCGTGGTCCAGATCAGCTTGCGCACCATCATCGCTCGCACCGGTGCGCCCGGGTCGGTGCCCTCGATGGTCTCGTTCGTCTCGTCCTGGCTACGCACGCCGAACGGCAGCGTCACGAACAGCACCACCCACCACAGGACGAAGTAAATCGCGAGGATCGACGAGATCGTATAGGCCATGGCGTTACGCCTGCTCGATTTCGACCAGCGCTCCGGAGAAATCCTTCGGATGCAGGAACAGCACCGGCTTGCCATGCGCGCCGATCTTCGGCTCGCCGTCGCCCAGCACCCGCGCGCCTTCCTTGATCAGCGTATCGCGCGCCGCAATGATATCCGGCACCTCGTAGCAGACGTGATGGATGCCGCCGTCGGCATTGCGCTCGACGAACTTTGCGATCGGCGAATTGTCACCGAGCGGCTGAATGAATTCGATCTTGGTGTTCGGCAAGGTCGCGAACACGGTGATGACACCATGCTCCGGCAGCGGCACCGCGTCGGAGATTTCAGCGCCGAACGCGGTGCCGTAGATCTTCGCGGCCTTCTCCGCATCCTTGACGGCGATGGCAACGTGATTGAGGCGGCCCAACATCAGACTTCTCCGTTCAAACAACCAGGACGTGAACAAAACACAGCGGCTTCTTGCCCCACTGCTCGGCGAGTGCCGACCGCACCGCGCGGCGAACCGATTCCGCCATCGCGTCGGGATCGCGCCGCCGCGCTCGCGGCAGCGTTTCGACGGTGGAGAGTACCGCGTCGTAGGCGATATCGTCGAGCAGTTCGCCCGCGACATTTTTCTCCGGAATCCCGACCAGTTCGACCTCGGGATCGTCCGCCAGTTCACCGGCCTCGGTAACGGCAAGAGCAACGAAGGCGCAGCCGGAAAAGCCCATCTTGCGCCGCTCGACCACCGCGCGCGACTTGGCGTCTTCCAAGAGCGCACCGTCTTTGTAGAGTTTGCCCGACGGCACCTCGCCGACGATCGACGGATCGCCCGGCGCCAACCGCACCTGATCACCGTTCTTGCAGACCAGCACCTTGGGCACGCCGAGCGTGCGCCCCAGCTTAGCGTGTTCGGACAGATGCAGCGCCTCGCCATGCACCGGGATCAGCAGTTGCGGCCGCACCCATGACATCATGTCGCGCAACTCGTCCCGGCGCGGATGGCCGGAGACGTGCACCAGTTCGGTGCGGTCGGTGATAACCTCGATGCCCTGCGTAATCAGGCCATTGATCACGGAGCCAACGGCCTTCTCGTTGCCCGGAATGGTGCGCGAGGAGAAGATGACGGTGTCGCCCCGGTTGAGGGTCACCTGCGGATGATCGTCGCGGGCGATGCGCGCCAGCGCCGCGCGCGGTTCGCCCTGGCTGCCGGTGCACAGCGCCAGCACCTTGTCCGCCGGGAAATGCCCGTAATATTGATCGCTGCGGAATTCCTGCACGCCGTCGAGATGCCCGGTCTCGCGCGCCACCTGCACCACGCGCTGCATGGCGCGGCCGACCACCACCACTTCGCGCCCCGCCGCACGCGCGGCATCGGCGACGGCGCGGATGCGCGCGACGTTGGAAGCGAAGGTCGTCACCGCGACGCGGCCGCGCGCCGCCTTCACCAGCTTGGCGAGCGTCGCCGCGACTTCGGTTTCGGAAGGCGAGCGCCCTTCCCGCACCGCGTTGGTGGAATCGCCGATCAGCGCCAGCACGCCCTCATCGCCGAGTTCGCGCAACCGCGCCTCATCGGTCGGCGCGCTGACGATCGGCGTCGGGTCAATCTTCCAGTCGCCGGTGTGCAGCACCAGTCCTGCCGAGGTGCGAATGCCGAGCGCGTGCGATTCCGGAATCGAATGCGCCACCGGAATGAACTCGACGTTGAACGGCCCGACATCGATGCGCGAACCGGACTCGACAACAGTGACCGGAATTTTCGGCGCGCCACGCTCCGCCGCGCATTTGGCCTCGAACAGCGCCGCGCTGAACTTGGTTGCGTAGATGGGGCACTTGAGTTTCGGCCACAGGTCGATAATGGCGCCGAAGTGATCCTCATGGGCGTGGGTCAGCACCAGCCCCATCAGGTTCTTGCGCTCCTTCTCAAGGAAGGTCACATCCGGCATCACCAGATCGATGCCGGGCAGATGTTCCTCATCACCGAACGACACGCCGAGATCGACCGCAAGAAAGCTGCGCTGCTGGCGATTACCGAGGCCGTAAACCGACAGGTTCATGCCGATCTCGCCGACGCCGCCGAGCGGAGTGAAAGTCAATTCGTCGGGTCGCGCCATCACCTGCTTCCTGTCGAGCCTGCGGTGCCGAAATAGACGTCGCCCGCGGCAATCGCCTCACGCATGCCCGATGGCGTTACGATCACCATGCATCCGGTCTCGTCGAGGCCCTCGAACGTACCGGTCACTGTCGACGACCCGGACTGAATCGAAACGGGTTCGCCGAGCCCGGCGGCCCGCTCCAGCCAAAGACGGCGGATCTCGCCGAAGCCACGTCCATTATTCCAGATGCCGAAGCACTCGGCCCAGGCATCGGACAACGCGGCAAACACATCTTCCGCCCCGACGTCTACACCGAGCGCGCGCAACGAGGTGGCAGGATAAGGCGTGCCCTCCGGCGCGGCAATCACATTGGTGCCGATGCCGACCACCACCGCAAGATGATTGTCCGCCAATGCTTCAGCTTCGAGCAGAATCCCGGAAAGCTTTTGCTTGTTGCCGAGGACGTCGTTCGGCCACTTCAGCGTATAGTCGACGCGGGCGCCGCCGCGCGCGAGCGTCTCGATGCTGACATTGCGCAGCGCCTGTTCCAGTGCAAGCCCGGCGGCGAAGCCGAGCGTCGCCGCCACCGGCGGCGCGGCGTCGATCACTTCAAGAACAGTGCTTGCGAGATTGCCGCGCGGCGCGACCCACGCACGCTGTCGGCGACCGCGCCCGGCCGTCTGTTCGGTGGTGACGAACCACGTCGATCGACGCTCGCCATTTCGCGCCGCGGTCAATGCCTCGGCATTGGTTGAGCCGACGGCGTTGAACGCCGTCAATCCGTAGCCCGCCGCACGCGCTCGCGAGCCAAGCGCCAACGTCATTAGAACAGCGACTTCGCGGCGGCCGTCGCCGCGCCGACCAGCGGGCCGGGATAGACGAAGAACAGCATGTTGAACAGCGCCGAAACGACCACCACAGTACCGAGTTCGATGCGCACAGCGTCGGTCGCGCCAGCCTGCTCGTCGAAATACATCACCTTGATGACGTTGAGGTAGTAGAACGCGCCAACGACGCTCGACAGCACACCGATCACCGATAGCGTGATCATGCCGGCCTTGATCGCCGCGGTGAAGACGTAGAACTTGGCGAAGAAGCCGGCGAGCGGCGGAATGCCCGCCAGCGAGAACAGCAGCATCGCACACAGGAACGCCAGCACCGGATTGGTGCGCGAGAGACCGGCGAAGTCGCTGATCTCTTCCATGGCGTGGCCGTTGCGCTTCATCGCCAGGATCAGCGTGAACACGCCGAACGTCATCACGGTATAGATGACGAGATAGAGGATCACGCCCTGAACGCCTTCGGGCGTACCCGCGGCGAGCCCCACCAGCGCGAAGCCCATATGACCGATCGACGAATAGGCCATCATGCGCTTGATGTTGCGCTGGCCGATGGCGCCGAACGAGCCGAGCGCCATCGAGGCGATCGAGACGAACACCACGATCTGCTGCCACTCATGGGTGACGTTCGGAAACGCGGTGAGCACCACGCGCACGAAGATCGCGAAGGCCGCAACCTTCGGCGCCGACGAAAAGAACGCGGTGATCGGGGTCGGTGCACCCTCGTAGACGTCGGGCGTCCACATGTGGAACGGCACCGCCGATACCTTGAAGCACAGACCCGCCAACAGAAACACAAGGCCGAACGCGACGCCGATGCTGCCACTCTTGGCAGCGGCCGCGATGCCGGTGAAGTTCACGGTGCCGGTGAAGCCGTAGATCAGCGACATACCGTACAACATCATGCCCGAAGCCAGCGCGCCGAGCACGAAATACTTCAGGCCCGCTTCGGTGGACTTCACGTCGTCGCGGTTGCTCGCGGCCACGACATAGAGCGACAGGCTCATCAGTTCGAGGCCGAGATAAAGCATGATCAGATCGCCGGCCGACACCAGCAGCATCATGCCGACGGTCGAGACCAGGATCAGGATTGCATACTCGAAGATGCGGCGCGGCCGCTCCGACAGGAAGCCGTAGGAGATCAGCAGGGTTGCGGCCGAGCCAAGCAGCACCAGAATCTTCAGGAAGCGCGCATAGCCGTCGACGACGAAGCTGCCGCCGAAGGTCGTGAGCTTTCCGGCCGGCAGATAATGGCATTGCAGCACGCCGGTGAGAATCAGGAGCGCGATCGCCAGCGTCACCACCAGCGGCGTCGAGCGCTGGCCACGAAACGCGCCAACCATCAGGAGCACCATCGCGCCGACGGCCAGCACGATCTCCGGCAGCACGGGAAGCAGCGAATATCCGGCGGGAGTGAAGTTCATGGGATAAGGTCCTGACCTGCCGTATTCATTGCATCAGCGCGGCTGCCTTCACGGCAGTGATCGCGTGGCTGTAATTGGTGACGAGTTGCTGCACCGAGGCCGCCGAGAAATCGAGCAGCGGCTTCGGATAAAAACCGAACAGGATGGTAAGCACCAGCAGCGGCCCGAGCGTCACCACCTCGCGGAACGTCAGATCCTTGATGCTGGCGAGCGACGGCTTCACCAGCGCGCCGAACACGATCTTGCGATAGAGCCACAGCGCATAGGCCGCCGACAGGATGACGCCGAGGGTGGCGAAGAACGCAGTGGGAATCGAGACCTTGAAGGTGCCGATCAGCGTCAGGAATTCGCCGACGAAGCCCGAGGTGCCCGGCAGACCGACGTTGGCCATGGTGAACGTCAGGAACACGAAGGCATAGAGCGGCATCCGATTGACCACGCCGCCATAGGCCGCGATCTCGCGGGTGTGCATGCGGTCATAGACCACGCCGACGCAGAGGAACAGCGCGCCCGAGACGAGGCCGTGCGACACCATCTGGAACACACCGCCGGCGACGCCCTGCATGGTGCCGGCGAAGATGCCCATGGTGACAAAGCCCATGTGCGCGACCGACGAATAGGCGATCAGCTTCTTCATGTCTTCCTGCATCAGCGCCACCAGCGAGGTGTAGACGATGGCGATGGCGGAGAGCGTGAACACCAGCGGCGCGAAGTCATGCGACGCCAGGGGGAACATCGGCAGCGAGAAGCGCAGGAAGCCGTAGCCGCCCATCTTCAGCAGAATCGCGGCGAGGATCACCGAGCCTGCCGTCGGCGCCTCGACGTGCGCGTCCGGCAGCCAGGTGTGCACCGGCCACATCGGCATCTTCACCGCGAAGGAGGCGAAGAACGCCAGCCATGCCCATGTCTGCAAGTTGCGCGGCACGGCGGTGGTCATCAGGGTCGGAATGTCGGTGGTGCCGGCGTTCCAGTACAGCGCCATGATCGCCAGCAGCATCAGCACCGAACCGAGCAGCGTGTAGAGGAAGAACTTGAACGTCGCATAGACCCGGCGCGGGCCGCCCCAGACGCCGATGATCAGGAACATCGGGATCAGGCCGCCTTCGAAGAAGACGTAGAACAGCAGCAGATCGAGCGCAGAGAAAGTGCCGACCATCAGCGCTTCCAGAATCAGGAACGCCATCATGTAAGCCGGCACGCGATTGGTGACCGACTTCCAGCTCGCGATAATGCACAGCGGCAGCAGCGCGGTGGTGAGGATCACGAACGGCAGCGAGATGCCGTCGACACCCATCTTGTAGGCGATGGTCGAGGTCAGCCAGCGGCCCTCCTCGACGAACTGGAAACCGGCCTGCGTCGGATCGAAGCGCACCACCAGGATCAGCGAGATCGCGAAGTTGATCAGAGTCGTCCACAGCGCGATCCAGCGCGCGTTGCGGGCTGCGGCTTCATCGCCACCGCGCGCCATCAGCCAGATCAACAGTGCGCCAACGGCCGGCAGGAAGGTGACGACCGAGAGAATGGGCCACGTCATCATTTATTGGCCCCCAAGCCCGAACATGAACCAGGTGATGAGACCGGCCGCGCCGATCAACATCACGAAGGCGTAGTGATAAAGGTAACCGGTTTGAATGCGCACGACGCCGCGGGTGACGTCGAGCACGCGCGCCGCGACCCCGTTGGGGCCGAAGCCGTCGATGATGAAGCCGTCGCCCTTCTTCCAGAGCGTGTAGCCGAGCCACTTCGCCGAACGCACGAAGACGATGTCGTAGAGTTCGTCGAAGTACCACTTGTTGAGCAGGAAGCGGTACAGCGCGCCGTGCTGGTTGGCGAGTTCGACCGGCAGGTACGGCCGGCGGATGTAGAACAGCCAGGCCACGTAGAGGCCAATCGCCATCATCACCGTCGGCAGATAGGCGACCGCAGCCGGGATGTGATGCATCTCCTCGAGAATATTCGGATGCATCTTCAGCGAGGCGCGGAAAAATTCGTCGACGCCATGGCCTGCGAACAATTCCTTGAACGGCAGACCGGCGAGCAGCGAGCCCGCGCTCAACACGCCGAGCGGCACCAGCATCCATAGCGGCGCCTCGTGCGCGGCCTCGTAGTGCTTTTGATCATGCGGCTTGCCGTGGAAGGTCTTGAAAATCAGGCGCCACGAATAGAATGAGGTCAGGCACGCCGCGACCACCGTCATCAGGAAGCCGTAGAACGCGAAAGGATTGTGCGAGACGAAGGCCGACTCGATGATGGCATCCTTAGAGAAGTAGCCGGCGGTGAGCGGGAAGCCGGTCAGCGCCAGGGTGCCGATCACCATCGTGGCGTAGGTGTAGGGAATCTTCCGCCACAGTCCGCCCATGTTGCGGATGTCCTGCTCGTGGTGCATCGCGTAGATCACCGAGCCGGAGCCCAGGAACAACAGCGCCTTGAAGAAGGCGTGGGTGAAGAGGTGGAACATGCCCACTGAGTAAGCACCCGCGCCCATCGCCACGAACATGTAGCCGAGCTGCGAACAGGTCGAATAGGCGACGATGCGCTTGATGTCGTTCTGCACCAGACCAATGGTGGCGGCGAAGAATGCCGTGGTGCCGCCGATCAGCATCACGAACGCCTGCGCGTTCGGCGCCAGTTCGAACAGCGGCGACAACCGCGCCACCATGAACACACCGGCGGTCACCATGGTCGCGGCGTGGATCAGCGCCGACACCGGGGTCGGGCCTTCCATCGCGTCCGGCAACCAGGTGTGCAGCAGGAATTGCGCCGACTTGCCCATCGCGCCCATGAACAGCAGCAGACAGGTGATGGTCAGCGCATCAACGTTCCAGCCGAGGAAGTTGATGGTCTTGCCGGTCAGGCCAGGGGCCGCGGCGAAGATAGTGTCGAAATCGGTCGACCCGATCAGCATGAACACCGCGAAGATGCCGAGCGAGAAGCCGAAGTCGCCGACGCGGTTGACGACGAACGCCTTGATCGCGGCGGCGTTGGCCGACGGTTTCTGATACCAGAATCCGATCAGCAGGTAGCTGGCGAGACCGACGCCTTCCCAGCCGAAGAACAGTTGCACCAGATTGTCGGAGGTCACCAGCATCAGCATGGCGAAGGTGAACAGCGACAGATAGGCGAAGAAGCGCGGACGATGCGGATCCTCGTCCATGTAGCCGACCGAATAGAGGTGCACCAGCGAGGACACCGTGGTGACCACCACCAGCATCACCGCCGTCAGCGTATCGACGCGCAGCGACCATGCGATCTGCAAGTCGCCGGAATTGATCCACGGCAACACATGGATCAGCACGTCCTGCTTGAAGAAGCCGACATTGACGAAGGTGATCCACGACAGCGCCGCGGAAACGAACAACAGCGCTGTGGTGATGAACTCGGCCGCCGCGGTACCTGCCGCCGGCGGCTCGGCCGGCGCGTGGTGATCGTCGTGGCCGCCATGGCCATGATCGTCGTGCGCATGAGACGCGTGGGCATGACCGTGATCGCCGTGGCCGTCATGGCCATGCGCGTGTTCGACGGTATCGCCGCTGGGGTTGCGCGCGTGGGCGCCCGCGAGCGCGATCAGGCCCGCGAGAATGGCGCCGAGCAGCGGCAGAAAGACAATCGCCTGGACCATATCTGCCTCAGCCCTTCATCATATTGATGTCTTGCACCGCGATGGAGCCGCGGTTGCGGAAGTAAACGACAAGGATCGCGAGGCCGATCGCGGCTTCCGCGGCGGCCACCGTCAGCACCAGCAGCGCAAACACCTGGCCGACGATGTCGTTGAGGAAGGCCGAGAACGACACCAGATTGATGTTCACCGCCAAGAGGATCAATTCCACCGACATCAGGATGACGATGATGTTCTTGCGGTTGAGAAAGATGCCGAGGATGCCCAGCGTGAACAGGATCGCGCCGACCGCGAGGTAATGGCCGAGACCGATTGTCATTTCACCCACTCCGCCGCATCGGACTCGCGCAGGCCCTGCCCCGACGGCACCTGACGCACAGCCATCGCCGCCGCCTTGGTGCGCGCGTTCTGTACGCTGATGTTCTGCCGCTTGACGTTTGCCTTGTGGCGGAGGGTCAGCACGATGGCGCCGATCATCGCCACCAGCAGCACCAGCGCCGCGACCTGGAAGTAATGAATATACGTCGTGTACAGCACCAGCCCGATGGCCTCGGTGTTGCTGACGTTACCGGGGATCGGCGCCGTGATGGTCTTCGCCACCGTCGGGTTGATCACCCAGCCGCCAGCGACCAGCAGCAGTTCGGCGAGGAAGATCGCACCGACCAGCAGACCGACCGGCAGATATTCCAGAAAGCCCTCGCGCAGTTCGGCGAAATCCACGTCCAGCATCATGATGACAAACAGGAACAGCACCGCTACCGCGCCGACGTAGACGACGACGAGGATCATCGCCAAAAATTCCGCGCCGAGCAGGATGAACAGCCCCGACGCGTTGACGAAGGCGAGGATCAGGAACAGCACCGAGTGGACGGGATTGCGCGAGGCAATCACCATCACCGCCGAGCCGACCAGCACGGCGGAGAACAGATAAAAGAACAGCGCGGGAAAGATCATGCCCTCACCTCACCGGTACGGCGCGTCGAGCGCGATGTTCTTCGCGATCTCGCGCTCCCAGCGGTCGCCGTTGGCGAGCAGCTTGGCCTTGTCATAGTAAAGCTCCTCGCGCGTCTCGGCGGCGAATTCGAAGTTCGGGCCCTCGACGATGGCGTCGACCGGGCACGCTTCCTGGCACAGCCCGCAATAGATGCACTTCACCATATCGATGTCGTAGCGCACCGTGCGGCGCGTGCCATCGTTGCGGCGCGGGCCGGCCTCGATGGTGATGGCCTGCGCCGGGCAGATCGCCTCGCACAACTTACAGGCGATGCAGCGTTCCTCGCCGTTCGGATAACGGCGCAGCGCATGCTCGCCACGGAAGCGCGGCGAGATCGGCCCCTTCTCGAACGGATAGTTGAGAGTCGGCTTCGGCTTGAAGAAATACTTCATCGTGAGGACGAACGCCTCAAGGAATTCCGTCAGCAGCAGCGACTTTGCAGCGGTTGTAACGCTCATGACAGCCTCATACCGGTGCGAACTTGGTAAATTGCAGGACCGCCGCCACGATCACCACCATGGCGAGCGACAGCGGCAGGAACACCTTCCAGCCCAGCCGCATCAGTTGGTCGTAGCGGTAGCGCGGCACGATGGCCTTGGCCATCGCGAACAGGAAGAAGATGAACAGCGCTTTCAGCGCGAACCAGATAATGCCCGGCACCCAGGTAAACGGCGCGAACGGGATCGGCGACAGCCAGCCGCCCAGAAACAGGATGGTGCCGAGCGCGCACATCGTGCAGATCGCGACATATTCGCCGAGCATGAACAGCAGGTACGGCGTCGAGCCGTATTCCACCATGAAGCCCGCGACCAGTTCGGATTCCGCTTCGACGAGATCGAACGGCGGACGGTTGGTTTCCGCCAGCGCCGAGACGTAGAAGATCACGAACATCGGCAACAGCGGCAGCCAGTACCAGCCAAGCAGGCCCCACTTGGTATCCTGCGCCGCGACGATGGCCGACAGATTCAGCGAGCCGACGCAGAGCAGCACGGTGATCAGCACGAAGCCGATCGAAACTTCGTAGGACACCATCTGCGCCGCCGCGCGCAGCGCCGCCATGAATGGATACTTCGAGTTCGACGCCCAGCCCGCCATGATGGTGCCGTAGACCGACAGCGACGAGATCGCGAACAGGTAAAGGATGCCGACATTGATGTCGGAGATCACCCAGTTCAGGTTGACCGGGATCACCGCCCAGCCGGCCAGCGCCAGCACGCAGGTCACCAGCGGCGCGAGCAGGAAGATCACCTTGTTGGCGCCGGACGGAATCACCGGCTCCTTGAGCACGAACTTCAAAAGATCAGCGAAGGATTGCAGCAAACCGAACGGCCCGACCACGTTGGGGCCGCGCCGGATCTGCACCGCCGCCCAGATCTTGCGGTCGGCGAGCAGAATAAAGGCGATCGCAACCAGCAGGATCACCAGCAGCATGACGCTCTGCGCGACCATGATGATCAGCGGCCACAGATATGCGGTCCAGATTTCAGCCATCGCTTCAGCTCACTCCGCTGCCGTCAACATCTGCCCGGAGGCGAGACGCGAACATTCCGCCATCACCGCAGAGGCCCGCGCGATCGGATTGGTCAGGTAATAACTCGCATACGCCGCCTTGAACGGCGCCGCGTCCGCCTTGCCGCCGCGACCGGCCAGCGTGCGCACCGCCGCAGCATCGGCGGCCTCGATCTGGTCGAGCCGCATCAGGTGCGGTGCGGCCTTGAACACCAGTTGGCGCAACGCCGCCAATGTGTCGAACGGCAGCTTATGGCCCAGCGTATCCGATAGCGCGCGCAGGATCGCCCATTCCTCGCGGGCCTCGCCCGGCGGGAAGCCGGCGCGGTTGGTCATCTGCGCCCGGCCTTCGGTGTTGACGTAAAGGCCGGACTTCTCGGTGTAAGCTGCACCCGGCAGGATGACGTCGGCGCGATGCGCGCCACGATCGCCATGGGTGCCGATGTAAACGACGAACGCGCCGTCCGCGACATTCACCTCGTCCGCGCCCAGAGAGAACAGCACATCGACGCCGCCTGCCGCGCTCATCTGCGCGGCGGTCAAACCGCCCTCGCCCGGCACGAAGCCGATATCGAGCGCACCGACGCCGGACGCCGTGCCGTGCAGCACGCCAAAACCGTTCCAGCCGTCCTTCACCGCGCCGATATCGACCGCGAGCTTCGCGGCCTGCGCCAGGATCGCCGCGCCGTCGGCGCGCGAGGTGGCGCTGACGCCGACCAGCACGAGCGGCCTCTCGGCCTTCTTGAGAACTTCAGCAAAAGAATGCTTGCCGCTAGCGAGATCGCTCAGCGTCTCGGCACCAGCGCCAAGATAGTCGACGGGATAGGTCAGATCGGCTTGCGCGCCGATCAACCCGATCTTCAGCTTGCCGGTACGCCAGCGCTTGCGGATGCGCGCGTTGAGCAACGCGCCTTCGTGGCGCGGATTGGAACCAACGATCAAAAGCGCATCGGCCTGCTCGATGCCGGCGATGGTCGGATTGAAGATGTAAGACGCGCGGCCAGCCTTGGCGTCGAAGGCGTGGCCGCCCTGCACCGCGACGTTGGCGGAGCCGAGGCTCGCCAGCAGTTGCTTCAGCGCGAACATTTCCTCGACGGTCGCGAGGTCGCCGGCGATGGCGCCGATGCGCTTGCCGTTGGCGCCGCGCACCTTCGCTGCAATCGCCGCGAACGCTTCCGGCCACGAGGCCGGGCGCAGCTTGCCGTTCTCACGCAGATACGGCCGGTCGAGCCGCTGCGTGCGCAGGCCGTCGACGATGTGGCGCGTCTTGTCGGAAATCCACTCTTCGTTGATCGCCTCGTTGACGCGCGGCAGGATGCGCATCACCTCGCGGCCACGGGTGTCGACCCGGATCGCCGAGCCGAGGCCGTCCATCACGTCCACCGATTGCGTCTTGCCCAGCTCCCACGGCCGCGCCGCGAACGCGTAAGGCTTCGAGGTCAACGCGCCCACCGGGCAGATATCGACGAGATTGCCCTGCAACTCGGAAGTCAGCGCGGTTTCGAGATAGGTGGTGATCTCCATGTCCTCGCCGCGGCCAATCGCGCCCATCTCCGGCGCGCCGGCGATTTCGGCGGCGAAGCGCACACAACGGGTGCACTGGATGCAGCGGGTCATCGAGGTCTTGACCAGCGCGCCGAGATACTTGTCTTCCACCGCGCGCTTGTTCTCGGCGAAACGGCTGGTGTCGACGCCGTAGCCCATCGCCTGATCTTGCAGATCGCACTCGCCGCCCTGATCACAGATCGGGCAATCGAGCGGATGGTTGATCAGCAGAAACTCCATCACGCCTTCGCGCGCCTTCTTCACCATCGGCGAACGCGTGGAGATTTCCGGCGGTTCGCCCTTGGGGCCGGGGCGGCAATCGCGCACGCCCCAGGCGCAGCTTGCGACCGGCTTCGGCCCGCCCTTCACCTCGACGAGGCACATCCGGCAGTTGCCGGCGATCGACAGCCGCTCGTGATAGCAGAAGCGCGGAATCTCGGCGCCCGCCGCCTCGCACGCCTGCAACAGCGTGTATTCGGCCGGCACATCGATCTCTTTGCCATCGATGATGAGTATGGTCATGACCTCAAGTCTTTCTCAACTTGCGTTCGGTGTCCGCGCAGCATCGCTCACTCCGCCGCGATCATGTGATCGGGGTCGAGGATGCCCTGATCGTCCAGCGTCGATTTGCGGGTGAACTCATCGATGCGCCGCTCGATCTCCGGGCGGAAGGCGCGGATCAGGCCCTGCACCGGCCACGCCGCCGCGTCGCCCAGCGCGCAGATGGTGTGGCCTTCGACCTGCTTGGTGACTTCCAACAACATGTCGATCTCGCGCTTGTGGGCGCGGCCTTCGACCATGCGGGAGAGCACGCGCCACATCCAGCCGGTGCCCTCGCGGCACGGCGTGCACTGGCCGCAGCTCTCGTGCTTGAAGAAGTAGCTGATGCGCGCGATCGCGGCGACGACGTCGGTGGACTTGTCCATCACGATGACGCCGGCGGTGCCGAAGCTCGACTTCACCGCGCGGGTGCCATCGAAATCCATGATCAGTTCTTCGCAATCATGCGCCGGGATCAGCGGACACGACGCGCCGCCGGGAATGATCGCCAGCAGATTGTCCCAGCCGCCACGAATGCCGCCGCCGTGCTTCTCGATCAGTTCCTTGAACGGAATACTCATCGCCTCTTCAACAACGCACGGCGTGTTGACGTGGCCGGAGATGCCGTAAAGCTTGGTGCCAACGTTGTTGGCACGGCCGATGGAAGCGAACCATGCCGCGCCCCGGCGCAGGATGTCCGGCGCGACCGCGATCGACTCGACGTTGTTCACCGTGGTCGGACAACCGAACAGGCCGACGTTGGCCGGGAACGGCGGCTTCAGCCGAGGCTGGCCCTTCTTGCCTTCGAGGCTTTCGAGCAGCGCGGTTTCCTCGCCGCAGATATAAGCGCCAGCGCCGTGTGCGACGTACAGATCGAACGGCCAGCCGTGAATGTTGTCCTTGCCGATCAGCTTGGCCTCATAGGCCTGATCGACCGCAGCCTGCAAATGCTCACGCTCGCGGATGAACTCGCCGCGCACGTAGATGTAACAGGCATGCGCCCCCATCGCGAAGCTGGCGAGCAGGCAGCCCTCGACGAGCAGATGCGGATCGTGCCGCATAATCTCACGGTCCTTACAGGTACCGGGCTCGGATTCGTCGGCGTTGACGACGAGGTAGCTCGGCCGCCCGTCAGTCGATTCCTTCGGCATGAACGACCATTTCATGCCGGTCGGGAATCCGGCGCCGCCGCGGCCGCGCAGGCCGGACGCCTTCATCTCGTTGACGATCCAGTCGCGGCCCTTCTCGATGATCGATTTGGTGCCGTCCCAGGCGCCACGACGGCGCGCGCCGGCAAGGCCCCAATCGTCGAGACCGTAGAGATTGCGGAAGATGCGATCCTTGTCGTCGAGCATCACACGTTGCCCTTCTTGGTCGCGTCACCAGCGACAGCCGTATCCTTCAGCACACGCGGTCCACCGGCCGGCGCGGCGAATTGCCGGTCGATCTGCGGGCCGGGCTTCGGCGGATTGCCCGAAGCGAAACCGTCCAGCACTTTGTTCAGCGAGTCCTTGGTGAGATCCTCGTAGGTGTCCTTCCAGATCATCACCATCGGCGCGTTCACGCAGGCGCCGAGACACTCGACCTCTTCCCACGAGAAGTTGCCATCCTCCGAGACGTGCCCCGGATCGTGATGGATGCGATGCTTGCAGACCTCGATCAAATCGCCAGCGCCACGCAACATGCACGGCGTGGTGCCGCAGACCTGCACATGCGCTTTCTTGCCGACCGGCGAGAGCTGGAACATGGTGTAGAAGGTCGCGATCTCCAGCACGCGGATGTACGGCATATCGAGCAGGTCGGCGACCGCGCGGATCGCGGCTTCCGAGACCCAGCCTTCATGCTCTTCCTGCACGCGCCACAGGATCGCGATGCAGGCCGACGCCTGCCGCCCTTCCGGATACTTCGCGATCTGCTGCTTCGCCCAGTCGAGCGTACCCTCGCGAAACGCGAAGCTCGCGGGTTGCAATTCCTTCGGTGCCAGACGACGGACGGACATGCTCAATCAGTCTTTCTGCGAGCGCGCCACGCGGCGCGCATTCAGGCGGAGATGGCGAGACGAGAGGATCACCGGTCGACCTCGCCGAACACGATATCGAGCGACCCGAGGATGGCCGAAACGTCGGCCAACAGGTGCCCCTTGCAGATGAAATCCATCGCCTGCAAATGCGCGAAGCCCGGCGCGCGGATCTTGCACTTGTAGGGTTTGTTGCTGCCGTCGGCGACGAGATAGACGCCGAATTCGCCCTTCGGCGCTTCGACAGCCGCATAGACTTCGCCGGCCGGAACGTGGAAGCCTTCGGTATAGAGCTTGAAGTGATGGATCAGAGCTTCCATCGAGCGCTTCATCTCGCCACGGCGCGGCGGGAAAATCTTGTTGTCCTCGACCGCCACCGGGCCCTGCCCGTCCGCCGCGCGCAGCTTGGCGATGCACTGCTTCATGATGCGCACCGACTGATGCATTTCCTCGACGCGGATGCAGTAACGATCGTAGCAGTCGCCGTTCTTGCCGACCGGAATGTCGAATTCCATCTCGTCGTAGCACTCGTAGGGCTGCGCCTTGCGCAAATCCCACGCCGCGCCGGAGCCACGCACCATGACGCCGGAGAAGCCCCACTCCCACGCCTGCTCCAGGGTCACCACGCCGATATCGACGTTGCGCTGCTTGAAGATGCGGTTGTTGGTGAGCAACACCTCGAGGTCGTCGACCTTCTGCGGGAAGGCGTCGCACCAGGTATCGATGTCGTCGATCAGCTTGGGCGGCAGATCCTGATGCACGCCGCCGACGCGGAAGAACGCCGCGTGCATCCGCGAACCGGACGCGCGCTCGTAGAACACCATCAGCTTTTCGCGCTCCTCGAAGCCCCACAGCGGCGGGGTCAGCGCGCCGACGTCCATCGCCTGCGTGGTGACGTTGAGGAGGTGCGAGAGAATGCGGCCGATTTCGCAATAGAGCACGCGGATCAGTTGCGCGCGGCGCGGCACCTGGATGCCGAGCAGCTTCTCCGCCGCGAGGCAGAAGGCGTGCTCCTGATTCATCGGCGCGACGTAATCGAGCCGGTCGAAATACGGGATCGCCTGCAGATAGGTCTTGGTCTCGATCAGCTTCTCAGTGCCGCGATGCAAGAGACCGATATGCGGATCGACGCGCTCCACCACCTCACCATCAAGCTCCAGCACGAGACGCAGCACACCGTGCGCGGCGGGATGCTGCGGCCCGAAGTTGATAGTAAAATTACGCATTCCGGGGACTTCGTTCATCAGCTACCTGCCTTCGGAGCGGGCTTGGCTTCGGCCTTCTCATCTCCCGGCAGCGGATAGTCCGCGCCTTCCCAGGGCGAGAGGAAGTCGAATCGGCGGAATTCCTGATTGAGCTGCACCGGCTCGTAGACCACACGCTTCTCGGCGTCGTCGTAACGCACCTCGACAAAACCGGTGGTCGGAAAGTCCTTGCGCAGCGGATGGCCGTCGAAGCCGTAGTCGGTGAGCAACCGCCGCATGTCGGGATGACCGGTAAAGATCACGCCGTAGAGATCGTAGGTCTCGCGCTCGAACCAGTCGGCGCCGGGAAACACGCCGATGATCGATGGCACCTGCGTGGTCTCGTCCGCCACGCCCTTGACGCGGATGCGCTCATTCAACGTCGGCGACAGCAGATGATAAACAATGTCGAAACGTTTTTCGCGTGACGGATAATCCACCGCGGTGGCGTCAATGAAACTGACGAAGCGGCAGCGCGGGTCCTGACGCAGGAAGCGCATCGCCTCGACGATCTTGGTGATCTCGACATTCACCGTGAGCTGATCGAACACCACCTCATAGCTGGTGGCGACGCCCGGCAGCGCACCAACGATCGTCTGACCCAGGGTCTCGAGCCGCGTGTCGTCCATTGTTCAGCCTTAGCGTTCGATGGTTCCGGTACGCCGGATCTTCTTCTGCAACAACAGGACGCCGTAAAGCAGCGCTTCCGCCGTCGGCGGGCATCCCGGCACGTAAATGTCGATCGGCACGATGCGGTCGCAGCCGCGTACCACCGAATACGAGTAGTGATAGTAGCCGCCACCGTTGGCGCAGGAGCCCATCGAGATGACGTAGCGCGGCTCCGGCATCTGGTCGTAGACCTTGCGCAGCGCTGGGGCCATCTTGTTGGTCAGGGTGCCGGCAACAATCATCACGTCGGACTGGCGCGGCGACGCACGCGGCGCGAAGCCGAAGCGCTCGACGTCATAGCGCGGCATCGACACCTGCATCATCTCGACGGCGCAACACGCCAGACCAAAGGTCATCCACATCAGCGAGCCGGTGCGTGCCCAGGTAATCAGGTCGTCGGCGGCAGCGACGAAAAAGCCCTTGTCGGACAGTTCGTTGTTAACCTCGAGGAAGTAGCGGTCGTCGGCGCCGACCGGCTTGCCGGTGCGCGGGTCGAGGACGCCGGTCGCAGCCGGGGCAACCAGCGTTCCTGACGATTGCGCGTGAGTTGGGCTCAATCCC
Organism: Hyphomicrobiales bacterium; assembly: GCA_017305535.1. Taxonomy (GTDB): domain Bacteria; phylum Pseudomonadota; class Alphaproteobacteria; order Rhizobiales; family Xanthobacteraceae; genus 62-47. Next base: position 49,276 of record JAFKKN010000006.1, read on the forward strand.
ATTCGAGCGCGCCTTTCTTCCATTCGTAGATGAAACCGATGGTGAGGACGGCGAGAAACACCATCATCGACCAGAATCCGACCAGACCGAGTTTTCCGAACGCCACCGCCCACGGAAATAGGAAGGCGACTTCCAGATCGAAGATGATGAACAGGATCGCCACCAGATAGAACCGCACGTCGAACTTCATGCGCGCGTCGTCGAACGCATTGAAGCCGCATTCATATGCGGACAGTTTCTCCGGATCGGGCTGCTGGAACGCAACGATAAACGGCGCGATCAGCAGGGCCAGCCCGATCACGGCGGCAATGCCGATAAACACCACCAAAGGCAGATAATCTTGCAAGATGCCGGTCATCGGCGATCCTTGGTTTTTTGGGGCGATACGGCCGACAGATTCGGCCACCTTGGAATTGTTCTGAGCCTTTAGCGCAGTGCACCAAGGGTGGCAAGACAAGCTCTGTTGACAGTTCCCTGCCATGCATCAGCGCTTGCCTCGCGCCACTGTCGGTCAGTGACCTTATGTCGGCCGCGCGGTGGAGCGAACGAAACGGAACCGTTCGCGGGAGGCACCGTGGTCGAAGCCGCTAAAATCCGACCTTCAGACGGGCGGTCAGAGCGTGCTGGGACGCGTTCGCAGCCATCTGCCCATTGTAGGTCAGGCTGACCGTCGCCTGGTCGGTTGGATAGACGGCAATGCCAACATCGAGCACGGCGGCGTCCCGTCCGATCGCCACGCCGGCCACCGCGAAATCAGCCGACGACAATGCTAACATGGCGAGCGGGGTCTGGGTGTCAAGCGCCCGCCGCCAGCCCGCACCCAGACTTGCGGTCACCCGGTGCGAGGCGACCGAAAAATCCGTCGAACCGCGAAGACCCGTCGTCGCGAAAGTGACGCCGGAGGTCTGGCTTTCCGCACGCAATGCCGCCTCGTGCCCTTGTTCGGCGAAGGCGTTGGTGGACAGACGGACGTGGGCAAGGTTCAGATAGGGTTCGATGGTCACAAGCGGCGCCTTCCAACGCCAGCCGATTTCACCAAAGGCCTGCAATGTGCCGGCGCGATAGTCGGCGCGGGCACGATCGGCGAACTCCGCGAATGCGATGGTGCGATCGGTCTGGATCGCATGGCTCGAATAGAACACGCCGGAGCGCAGGAATGCCGTACCGAAATCGCCGCCGCCATACAGGCCGACATGGAAACTGTCGGTCGCGGCGGACGAGCGGCGCGCGGCGACGCTGAAACTGCCCTGATTATAGCCGGCCAGCGCGCCAAAGCGCCACGTTTCGTCAAACGGCGCATCGATGCCGATCAGCATGCCGCTTGAACGGCGGTCCAGCCGCGCCGCATTGCCGTCGCCGTCAACATGGCCCGACGACCCGAATGCCTGCCCCCAGACCTCCAGCCGTGTCTCCTTGGCTGCATGCCGAGCAGCATCGGGCGTCGCGGCGAAAGCATTGCGCACACCGCCGACCGGCGCCGTTGCAGGCGCATCGCGCAGCCGTGCGTTGGCCGCGTCGCGCAGATATCGGCTGTCGTCGATCAGCGCCGATTTCAGCGAGGCATGGATTTCGCCGGAGACCTGATCGAAGGCGGAGCGTGCCTCGGCGGCGCTCAAGCTGGCCACGTTGCGATAGAGGATATTCGACTGGGCCAGCGCGTCGAGCGCCGTTGCCGCCGACGCCTGGTTGTGCGTCTGCGCGACATCGGAGAAAGCGACCGCGTTCCGGCGCAGCAAGGCCGTCACCTCGTCGACCGAATAGCCGATTTCGGCGTTGAGAAACACGAAATCGGACTGAACGGCGTCGAAGTGACCGGCCACGCCGGCTGCGGTCAGTATCGAATACGGCGTGTTAAGGACCGGCGATCCGAACGCCGAAATCGCTACGCGACCGGCAAGAGCTGCCGTTCCGGTCACCGCAAGGCGGTCGGAACCGGCCTCGCCCAATCGCACCGCGAGGGTGCCCTGCCCGCCTTGGACATAGCTGCCGTCGATGGTGAGAGCACCCACATGGTCCGCATTCCCCGGGGCAACGATGCCACCCTGGTTGTGCACGCCGAACCACAGATCCTGAACACCGAAGTCCCGGATCCGAACCGTGCCGGTGCCGCTCAGAATGCCCCCCTGCATGTCGAGATAGGGCGTTTGAAGGGTGCCGTTCAGAACCATCTGCCCCGTCCAAATTCCGCTACCGGCGACCACCTCGAGCGTATGGTCTGCCGCGATGTCGAGAACGGTGCGCGCCCCGAACAGGCTCAGGTTGTCGATGGCCGGATTCATGTCGAGCGTTACACGCCCGGGCTCGGATAGCCGCACATCATAATAGCGGCCGGTCGATCCGTGCGGCCCTTCCAACGAGCCCGCCACGTTGTTCGGCACCTCGCCGCCGCTCCACGCCGAGGTGTCGCTCCACAGCACATTGCCCTGTCGCGCCGCCACCTCGCGCAACGGATTGTTGAGTGCGATCCAGTCGAGATAGTCCTGCACCGCCGCCCAGCCGCTGACCGAACCGTAGCGGATGGTGCCGTCGGGGGCCGGCTCCAGCAAGGCGAGCACGCCGACCTGCAACAACGTGCCGTCGGGCCGAACCAGGAACAACGGCCCCCCGCTGTCGCCGGCGCCGTTGCCGGCCTGATGCGCGGGTACGCCAAAACCCTTGGCGCTCAGGCCGTAATCGTCTGGCGATGACGGCGCATGCGGATTGCGGAACTGCGCCGCCAAAATGCCGACCGTCCCGGGATCGCGGCCGCTGTAGCTCCACAGGATATATTCGCCGAGCCGCGTTTCCCCAACGCGGCGGCGACTATCGTTTGGGGCATCACGTGGGTCGCCCGATGCCGAATAGAGACCGCCGTCGAGGCCGGTGCCGTATTGGCCGTACCCGACGGTCACCATCAGCGAACCGGGCGTCGGCCGCGCATCGTTCGGACCGGCCAGCGTCACCGGCGTAATGGACCTTCCCGTTACCGGCGTCGACAGGGTGACCAACGCGATGTCGCCGGTCGTTCCGATGAATGTGTAGCGCGGTTCCGTGGCGAGTCCGGCGGCGCTCTGGTCAAAGCGCGTCGCGACGTTGGCGTCAGGCCCGAAACGAATGTCGATGGGCTTGCGCGGCTCGAACCGGTCATTATCGTAGAAGCAGTGAGCGGCAGTCAGAATGGTGCGCGAATTGATCAGCGTGCCCGTGCAACCGTTCACCCAAACGACGTTCGAATACTGGTCCGCCTGGTCGAACACATTGGCCGCGGCCGCAGTGTCGGCGGCAACGTCGTTGTTGAGCGAAATCGCCCGCGCCGGCGCAAGCGCGGCCGTCTGGATGGCCAGCGAAAAACATCCCAGCGCAAGCAAGGATCGTCGGTTCATGACGCTGCCCCGTCCCCACGTGATTCTGCCGCTACGCAGAATGCCCCCACAGCAAACGCCGTCACAAAAAACGAATCACGCCTCGCGATTACTCCAACGAGTGCAGCGATGTCACCCGGCAACCGCCGTCACGTGACAAAACGACGCGAGATGGGAGCAAGGTTCTCCGCCGCGATATCCAACGCCGCTCATTCCACCGGCACACGCCGCCGGATGTCCGCCTCCGCGGCCCCGCGACGTTCCGGCATCTGTCACCGCACGAATGCCGGCCACGATCCGCACACGGCCGTCAAGTTGCGTGCGAGAATGGACACAGCCCGCAGCCGCAGCATCGAAGCGGTGCGGTTCCGGTGACGAATGGTGATGTCTGGAAGAAAATATGCCATTGAAAACAATGGCGCGAGAGACGGGGCTCGAACCCGCGACCTCCGGCGTGACAGGCCGGCACTCTAACCAACTGAGCTACTCCCGCACGGATCGTTTCCGATCCAGTCGTGGAGGTGGGACTTAAAGGTGCGCCCATCGCAAGTCAAGCTGGTTTGAAGCGCATCGCGAAAAGCCTTTGTGGATCGGCCATTCCGCCCACGCCAGTGCTGAAACCACGGCCATTTACGGGGAAAACAGCATAGTCAGCGCCCCCCCGAATCAACTAATGCCTGATACGTCTTTATTTCTGAGATTCGAACAACGAGGAGGGCCTGGAAATGGCGAAGAAAGCTGCGACCCCGACCACCATCACGCTCAAGCATCTGGCTGCCGCGCTGGCCGAAGAACACGAGTTGTCGAAGAAGCAGGCCGAAGCGATTCTCGGCGATCTGGTCACCCGCGTCACCAAGCACCTGAAGAAGGGCGAGCGCGTCCGCATCGTCGGCCTCGGCATCCTCCAGGTTCGCAAGCGCGCCGCCCGTACCGGCCGTAACCCCGCCACCGGCGAAACCATCCAGATCAAGGCCAGCAAGAAGGTCGCCTTCCGCGCCGCCAAGGAACTCAAGGAAGCGATCTGATCGCAACCCGGGATCGCCCGCAGGGCCGCTGCCTTGCTTGCGTTCCATGACAGAATTTGCGTTCTGTAACGTCATCCCGGGCTGCCGCCGTGCGGCCGCCCGGGGTGACGTTTTCATTTCGGGGCGCCCGCATTGGAACGGACGCGACATCAAAGGACCCCGCCGTGACTTCTTCCCTGAAATTCGATCATGATGTCACCGCGCGCTTCCTCCGCTACGTGGTGATCGATACCCAGTCCGATCCCGCCTCGCCCACCTGCCCATCCACCGAGAAGCAGAAGAACCTCGGCGATCTGCTGGCACGCGAGTTGCGCGAACTCGGCATCGCCGACGCGCATCTCGACGAACACGGCTACGTCTACGGCACCATTCCCGCCAACACCGACAAGACCGTGCCGGTGATTTGCTTCTGCTCGCACATGGACACCTCGCCGGATTGCTCGGGCGAGAACGTCAAACCACAGATCGTCCGCAATTATCAGGGTGGCGACATCACGCTGCCGGGCGATCCGGCACAAGTGATCCGTGTGCGCGACAATCCTGCGCTGGCCGATCAGATCGGCAACGACATCGTGACATCCGACGGCACCACACTACTCGGCGCCGACAACAAAGCGGGCGTCGCTGAGATCATGGACGCCACGCGCTTCCTGCTCGCGCATCCGGAGATCAAGCACGGCACCATCAAGATCCTGTTCACACCGGACGAAGAGATCGGCCGCGGCGTCGACAAGGTCGATATCAAGAAGCTCGGCGCCGATTTCGGCTACACGATGGACGGCGAGACCGCCGGCCATCTGGAAGACGAAACTTTCTCCGCCGATGGCGCCACCATCACCATCACCGGCGTCAGCGTTCACCCGGGCTTCGCCAAGGGCAAGATGGAGCACGCCATCAAGATCGCGGCGCGCATTGTCGAGCGATTGCCGCAGAACACCTGTTCGCCCGAGACGACCGAAGACCGCGAGGGTTTCCTGCATCCGGTCGGTATCAACGGCGCGCTCGAACAGGTGACGCTCGCCTTCATCGTGCGCGATTTCACCGAGCAGGGACTGCGGGATAAGGAAGCGCTGCTGGAATCGATCGTGAAGGACGTGATGAAGGATTTTCCGCACTCGACCTACAAGATCGACATCACGCAACAGTATCGCAACATGAAGCAGGTAATCGACGCTCATCCGCAGGTGGTGGATCATGCGCTCGAAGCCATTCGCCGTGCGGGATTGAAGCCCGTTCGCAGCAGCATTCGCGGCGGCACCGACGGCTCGCGGCTGTCGTTCATGGGCTTGCCCTGCCCCAACATCTTCGCCGGCGAACACGCCTTCCACTCGCGCACCGAGTGGGTCAGCGTGCAGGATATGGAAAAGGCAGCCGAGACCATCGTGCATCTGGCGATGATCTGGGAAGAGCGGGCTTAAGATTGATTGGCGAAGAATCTCAATTTCCGTGATTGCAGGCGAAGCAGAGCAATCCAGATCTTAGCGCGTGATGAATTCGTTTCCGTCATGGCCGGGCCGGAATAAATCCGGCCATGACGAACTGAACCCCCGCGATGAGACCGGAAAATCAAATCGACGTTTTTCCGTTACCACGCATGAAGTCGAAGTCGCAGCCGTCATCGGCCTGCATGATCCTGTCGTGGAATAACCGCGCGTAGCCGCGTTCCGCCCAATCCGGTCGTCCTGACTCCACGATTGCCGTGCGGCGACGTTCGAGTTCGGCATCGTCCACCAGCAGATCGATGCGGCGCTTCGCAACGTCGAGACGAATCTGGTCGCCGGTTCGCACCAGCGCCAGCGGGCCGCCCACCGCCGATTCAGGTGTGATGTGCAGCACGATGGTGCCGAACGCGGTGCCACTCATCCGCGCGTCCGATATCCGCACCATGTCTTTCACGCCGGCGCGCGCGAGCTTCATCGGAATCGGCAGATAGCCTGCTTCCGGCATACCCGGCGCGCCCTTCGGCCCGGCGTTGCGCAGCACCAAGACATCATCGGCGGAGACATCGAGCGCCGGATCGTCGATCCGCAACGTCATGTCCTCGACCGACTCGAACACCACGGCGCGGCCGGTGTGCTGCAACAACCGCTCGCTCGCGGCGGAATGCTTGATCACCGCGCCGCGCGGCGCGAGATTGCCACTCAGCACCGCCATTGCGCCCTCGGGACGGATCGGATTGTCGCGCGGACGGATCGCGTCCTGTCCCGGGACCTCTTCCGCGCCAGCAACGACCTCACGCAAGGTCACTCCGGTAATCGTCTTCGCATCGAGATCAATCAGGTCGCCGAGTTGCTTCATCAGTTTCGGCACGCCGCCGGCATGATGAAAATGCTCCATGTAATGCGCGCCGGAGGGTTTGAGATCGACCAGCACCGGCACCTGGCGGCCAAGCGCATCGAACGCATCGAGGTCGATGCGATACGATGTGCGCCCCGCGATCGCGGTGAGATGGATCAATCCGTTAGTGGAGCCGCCAATCGCCTGCAACACCACCTGCGCGTTGCGGAACGCCGCCGGCGTCAGCAGTTCGCTTGGGCGCGGCCCCTTGCGCTTCGCCATCTCGGCCGCGCACTTGCCACTCGCCTCAGCGGAGCGCACGCGCTCGGCATGCGGCGCCGGAATGGTCGCGCTCATCGGCAGTGACAGCCCCAACGCCTCGGTGACGCAGGCCATGGTGCTGGCGGTCCCCATCACCATGCAGGTGCCGACCGACGGCGCGAGCCGGCCATTCACCGCCTCAATCTCGGCATCGTCGATTTCGCCGGCGCGATATTTCGCCCACAACCTTCGGCAATCGGTGCAGGCGCCCAGCACTTCGCCCTTGTGATGACCGACCACCATCGGCCCCACCGGAATGACCACCGTGGGCAGATCGGCGCTCACCGCCGCCATGATCTGCGCCGGCAATGTCTTGTCGCAGCCGCCGATCACGATCACGGCGTCCATCGGCTGGGCGCGGATCATCTCCTCGGTGTCCATCGCCATCAGATTGCGCAGATACATCGAGGTCGGATGCGAGAAACTTTCCGCGATGGAGATGGTCGGAAACACCATCGGCATCGCGCCAGCCAGCATCACGCCGCGCTTCGCCGCCTCGATCAGCGCCGGCACGTTGCCGTGGCAGGGATTGTAGTCGCTGTAGGTATTGGTGATGCCGACGATGGGGCGATCCAGCGCGTCGTCGGAATAGCCCGCCGCCTTGATGAAGGCCTTGCGGAGAAACAGCGAAAAGCCGGCGTCACCGTAGCTGGTCAACCCCTTGCGAAGCCCGTCCGCCATCCCGCGTCTCCTTCAAGACTGCTTGTTGTTGGCGCAGTTAGGATGGCTTTTGAAATCGTTGTCAACGGCCGCGCGAGCTTTCAGGTCGAACACCGGCGAACAGCTTCGTCGGATGACCGCAAAGAGCTGCTACTTCTTCGCATGCGCCGGCGTCGGTGCCCGTGCGATCCCCCACGGATCGTATTTTTCCTTGGGCTCGGGGATTCGTTTCAGCGCCTCCTTGTAGGCCTTCTCGTCAACTTTCGGTTTTGCCGTATCGCTTTTCTGCTCACCGCGATGCCCGCGCTTGCCGCCCCCCATCTGGGCCATCGCGGGTGTCGCGATCGTCCACAGCAACACCATAAAAGCCGCTATCAGAAACCTGATCATGTTGCCTCCGGCACTGACTTGCCTCGTCGCCACACGCGAACGGTACAGAATGATCCAGAGGCATTTAAGCCGGACCAAGACGGTCAAATGTCAAATTGACGTCATCAGAGGTGGCTTGCCCGATCAATACAACCCGCCGCGCGATCCTCCAGTGGTCGGCATCCCGGGACTGCGGCTCGGCGGCGAATAGCCGCCACGGCCGCCCCCGCCCATGATCCCGCCGCCGATGGAAATGCCGGGCATCGGAGCATAGACTGGCGGTGGACGGCGATAGACCACGACATCGTCATCCGCCTCCGGAGCATAGCGCGGCGGCGGCAACGACGAGCGGCGCGGCGGCGGCGCGCTGGCGCGCTTCTTGGACGGCTTTTCGGGCTTCTCCGCCTTCTTGCTCGGCGCGACCGGCTTGCTGCACGAACAGGACGGCGCGGCGGGCTGCAACGAAGCCATCGTCGCATTCGCAGCAGCGACGGGCGCGAATTCTGGTCGATTGCGTAGCCGCTCCTCCAGCTTGCGCGCGGTCAGGGTCAGATCGCTATCGGGATAAGCCAAGAGAAAAGCGCGATAGCCGGCGGCAGTGTTCTCGAGGACCGCCTTGTTCCAGGCAATCATGCGCAGTTGGCGTTCGAGCCAGGTGCGGGCGCGCGGCACGAAGATCGCATCGCTATAGAGCGAGACAAAGGCCTCATAGGCGTCAACCGAACCGTCCGCCACGATGATCTCGTGAGCGGCCTCCGCCGATTTGCCCTTCAACGCCGTTTTCCATTGCTCCGGCGAACGCTTTAGCTCCGCGGGTTTGGTCTCTGCCGGCTTCGCCTCCACCGGTGTCGTCTCGGTTGCCTTCACCTCAATCGGTTTGTCGGTCGGCTTGGCCGATGCATCGCCTGCCGCCGAGAAGAAACGGAAATCATCGGTGAGCGACGAACTTTCCCACGGTGTCTGGCGGCCCTCGGTGGCCTTGTTGACCGACACCCGCACCCGCTTGAAGGCATCTTCGATCGACAGGCCCGGTTCCTTGGCGGCAATGAGCAGCGCTGTGGTGTAAGGGCTGTTGGCGCCGCTGCCATCTTCGGCTTCGGCGCCGGGCGACGTCGAGAACGACAGGAAGGTGCCCGGCGCACCGAACTTGGCGTCGACGATCGCGAGGCCCCGGCCGGCGGTCTTGCCAATGTCCGGGAATGGATTGTTACGGCAGGCATCGAGCAGCACGAGACGCATCCGGCTCGGCACCGACGTCAACGTGTTGAGAATGTCGTTGAGGCGAACCGCCTGAAGCGGGATGTCCGCTTCCCGCTTGGGATCGATATCGGTCGGAATCAGAAAATTCTCGCCGTCGATCTGTATGCCGTGGCCGGCATAAAATACCAATGCCACCGTATCCTTGCCCTTGGTGGCCACCTGCGCGGCGAAATCACTGACGGCCTGGCGCATTGCGTTTTGCGACAGGTCCGACGCCGAGGTGACTTCAAAACCAGCCTCGCCCAGAAGCTGCGCCATTGCCTTGGCATCGTTGGTCGGATTCGGCAGCGGCGCCACCGCACGATAGGCCGATTGGCCGATCACCAGCGCCATCCGGCTTTCCGCCATCGCCGCCGCTGTGCTCCAGAACAGACCGGCGGTGGCGACCACACTCAACAATGTTCGGCGAAACATCACGTCACCCCTCATTGCAGTCCCGTTCCCAGGTGTATTCCAAGGTGCGGCCCTCGCATGGAGCCGGCTTGTCATGGGTCGCGGGGAACCGAGTCACGGTTCAAGATCGGAGGATCATGCGGCGACGGCGTCGCGTTGGCGATGGATTACGGTCGCGCGCGACCGAATGCCGCCGCCGGGGGTGGCGACCTGATGGTGAATCGCCCGTTAATCGTGCCGTGCAATTTAGACGCATCGGCCAACGCTAAATTGAAACGTCCGCACTAATCTGGTCGTGATCGATGATAACGGGACGTTGGGTTGGTCGAGCTAGGACACATCACCTCGCGACGGCACGGGACGCCGGATCGCGCTGGCACGGCCAAAGCCGGCCGCCACGCGTCGCCGACGCGTGGGTTGATGCCGCTCGCCTCGGTATCCCGCCCCAATTGGAACAGCCTCGCGGGGCGTGCCGTCGAACCGAACGGTTACTACCTGGCTGATTGGGAACTCGCGGTCGATGCCTTTGCCAGCGGCCGCACCGGCGCATCGGCGCTGACAGCCTGGAGTGCTGCGGCAGATGGCACAAATCCAGCTCCCGCACTGCATGGCCTCGTGCCGGTGATCTCGTTCTGGCAGGCCTATCGCCTGCCTCTCCCCGTTCTGGTCAGCGCCGATCCATACGGCACGCTCGGCACACCTTTGCTGGATCGAGCCACGTCGCTTGAATCCGCGGTTGCGCTTTTGGATAAGGCCCGCGATGCCGGTGCGCGCGCGCTGTTGCTGCGCGACGTGGCGCTCGACGGCAAGGCACTGGCGGCCTTTACCGCCGCGCTCGCCCGCGACGATCTTCGGCCGCGTCTCGTGAGCGCCCACGCGCGCGCCTGCCTCGATGCGACGCGCGACGCCAATACATTGTTGCGGGACGCATTGGGTGCACGAAAGCTGAAAGAATTGCGCCGGCAGCGACGTCGCCTCGCCGATCACGGCGCGGTCAAATTCGACGTTGCGCGGACACCGGACGAAGTGAGTCGTGCGCTTGAAGTTTTCCTCGCGCTAGAGGCAAGCGGATGGAAAGGCAAGCGTGGTACGGCCCTGCTGCAACGCGCCGGAGACAGCCGATTTGTCCGCGCCGCCGCGCCGATGCTGGCGAAGACCGGCGCGTGCGAAATCGTGTCGCTCCACGCCGGGGCAACACCGGTCGCCGCCGCCATCGTTCTCCGCCATCAGAACCGTGCCTTCTATTTCAAGATCGGCATTAACGAGACGTTCGCGAAATTCTCACCCGGCGTGCAATTGACGCTCGATCTGACGCGTCACCTCTGCGCCGACCCCTTCATCGCTACCGCCGATTCCACAGCGGATGCCGGCCACACCATGATCGAGCCGATCTGGCGCGGACGGCTCAGAATCGGAAATGTGCTGCTGCCGCTGTATCGGCGCGATCCAACGGTGGCGGTGGTCCATGTCGCGTTGGCGGCGCGCTTGCGTTCGCGCGACATGGCGCGACGTTTCCTGAAGATCAACCAGCAACGCCCCCCTGCTCGCACCAGCCGCAACAAGGAGACCAGCCCATGATCCAGATACGTCGGCTCGCGATCCTGGCGATCGCCGTCCTGATGATTGCAGCCTGCCACTCGGAGGCGGAAGCCGCGCGGCAAAAATCCGGCGCGTGCAATCCCGCCGCGGCAGCGGCACTGACAGGCAAGAACAGGATTTCGAACCGCAAGGCAAAGCAGCTCACCGGCGCCACGATCGTTCGCCAAATCAAACCCGGCCAAGGGGTGACAATGGACTACAGGCGAGAGCGCGTGACAATCGAGACCGATGGCAAGACAGGCAAAATCACGCGAGCCTTTTGCGGCTAGCGTGCGAAGAAACGCTCTGACGTTGCGGCGTTGCTATGCCGCCGCATTGACCTCGGCCGAGACCTGACGGATCGCGCGCGCCAGTTGCTCCGGCGGCTGCGCCCCGGAGACCGCGTACTTGCCGGCGAACACATAGGTCGGCACGCCGCCGATGCCCTTGTCCGCCGCTTCCTGCGCCTGCGCCGTCACCACATCGACATCCTCGTCGGTGGCAAGGCGCTGGCGAACCGTTGCCGCATCCATGCCGCAATCGGCCGCCGCCTTTACCAGAACTTCCGGATCGGTCAGGTCGCCGCCGTCGCGAAAATACAACTCCATCAGCCGTTGCTTGACCGCCGCGGATTTGTCGCCGGATGGATCGCGCTCCGCCCAATGAATCAGACGATGACAATCAAGCGTATTTGGTTGGCGCTGGACCTTGTCGGGCCGATACACCAGCCCCTCCTCACTCGCCGCCTCGACCACACGCGCGGCGATCTTCCCATAAGCTTCGACGGAACCGAATTTCGTCGTCAGATATTCGTCGCGGCTGATGCCCTCGCGTGGCACCCACGGATTGAGAAAGAACGGCCGCCAGTGCACCTCCACCGGAACATCGGGCACCAGCGCCAGCGCGCTCTCGATGCGATGCTTGCCGATGTAACACCACGGGCAGACGACATCGGAGACGATATCGAGGGTCAGCGGCTTGATCGCGCTCATGGTGAGCCTCCTTGCTCCAGAGAGCATAGAGCTAATCAGTCGATCCGGGTGGCCGCAAGGCGCTAATTGCGGTGATCCGCTATGTCCTTCAGCCTGGCGACGGTTGCCTGATCCGCCGGGAAGAAGGTCTCGACCGCCAGTTCCGACAGGGTGATATCGACCGGCGTGCCGAACACCATCGTCGTCGAGATGAAGCTCAGCACCATCCCGTCACGTCGCAACTGGAACGGGATCGCAACCGCACTGCTGTTCACCGGACGCTGCCGCGCCGGAATCGGAAAAGCTTTCAGTTCCTGATAAAGCATCAGCAATTCAGGATCGGCCGTCGCCTCGCACTGACGATGCAGCCGCTCCAGCAGATGCGCGCACCATTCCGCCAGATTGACGGTGTGCGGCGCCAGCCCTTCCGGATGGAAGCTGAGACGTAAAACGTTGACCGGCGGCGCCAGCAGATGCGGCGCGACACCATCCAGCAGCGCGCCGACCATCTGATTGGCAGCGACCAGATTCCAGTGTCGGTCGACCGCCAGAGCGGGATTGGGTTCGTGTGCCTTGAGCACCTGATCGACCGCCTGACGCGCTGAGGCAAGCGCCGGGTCGTCGAGGGTCCGCTGTGGAAACGCCGGCGCGAAGCCCGCCGCGACGAGCAGAACGTTGCGCTCGCGCAGCGGCACATCGAGGCGTTCGGCCAAGCGCAGCACCATGTCGCGCGAGGGCGCGGCGCGGCCTGTCTCGACGAAGGAGAGATGACGAGCGGAGACGTCCGCCTCGCCCGCCAGATCGAGCTGGCTGAGATGGCGGCGCTGCCGCCATTGCCGCAGGTGTTCGCCAATGTGGACAGGCGCGGCGGTGGCCGCCCGAACGGTGGAAAGCTGGCTGTTCATGGCAAGAGCCTAACAGGCCGCCATCCGCCGTTCCATTACCTCTGAGGTCATGGTTTTCGCGCGGCCGAAACAAACGCGCAGGTGGCATCACGCCGCGAGCATCATCGCGGAGGATCGCCGGTCGCGTGTCAGGCCGCCCGTGCGCGCTTCTTTGGCGATGCCTTCGCGGGCGCCGCTGATTTGGCGCCAGCGCGTCTGTTCGCGGCCGCTTTCGGCGCACGGCTTTTGCCGGAGACGCTGGCCACCTTGCTGTTGGCCTTCGCAGCCGGCTTTGCGGCTTTGGTCTTCTTCGCCTTGGCGGCAGGCTTCGCGGTGGAGGTTTTCGCGGCGCGTGCCTCGGCGCGCAGCTTCGCGCGCTTGCGCTCGCAGGAAGCACACTTGCAGCCGATCGGCTTCAGATATTCTTTGAAGTATTCGGTGCCGTAGTCGTAGTTGATCTCCTCGCCCGGCGCGATGTTCTTGATGGCGCGGATATGCACGGTGCGCTTGCGGGCGCTGACGTCGGACTCCGCATTCGGTCGGCACGAATGATTGATGTAGCGCGCGATGTTCTTGCGCACCGAGCCATCGATGGTCCAGCGGCCGTTGATCTGGAACAGATACTTGTTCTCGATCGCGTCATCCTTCTCCTTCCGGCAATCCAGCATGGGGCCGAAGTAACGGATGATCTTCGTTCCCTTCTTGATCGGCTTGGTGGCGAAGAGGCCCAGTCCGGTCTTGGAGCGGCCAATGCGATAGGGCTTATCGGAGGAGATAGCGGGCATGGTTCGAAAAATGCAGGCTCTGAAGCGGCGGAGTTGCCGTGAGTCGGCTTTCTATCGCAAATTTCGCCGGAATGTCAGGTCTTTCCCCAGGCCGCATTGAACCTTCCCCAGTTTGCAGCCGTCCAACGCACATGGTCACAGTCAACCTGTATCTCACGCGCCGTCTTTGTCCCCTGATCGTCGGCGCCGCTATCGCCCGCAGCCTGCTCGCGGTTCCGGCACATGCTGAAACCTTCAGCAGCGCCTACACCTCGACCGCGGAAAAGGATTGCCGCGCCGATGCGACGATCTGCAAAGGCATCGACGGCCTGATCGTTCTGGTGCAGGAGGACGACCTGCGCCGCACCGTCTCGATCGGCCGCACCGCAAGGCAGGCCGAGAAGGAACCTGCGACCAGCCAGAGCTTCGGCCCCTTCAACTATACCGCCGACACTATCGAATGGCGCCGTGATGGCGCGGGGAAGCCGTTCGCCACCATTCAGCGCTGGTACCTCGCCGACAACGACGACACCGACAAGAATGGACGTCCGCGCTCGGCGCAGATGCTGGTGGTGACACGATTGCCGCCCGGCGCGGTGTGTCACGTCGCCTACGTGGATGTGAAAGCCAATCCCAATGCCAACGAAGTGGCACGCGACGCCGCGGACCGGCTGGCGAAAACCTTCGATTGCGCCAAGGACAAGGTTTCTGCGGTGGGTAACAGCGGCCGCGCCACGGCACTCGGGCTGGCGCGATAACTTAACGCATCAACTCGTGCGCGGGCCGAGCGGCCCGCCGCTGCGCAGCATGACATCGAGCAGTTGATCGACCGTGCTTCCCGTGGGTAACCGCTCGAATATCTCCGACAGGCGCCCGTCGAGCAGCAGCGTGGCGAAGCCATGCATCAGCGACCATGCGCGCGCCGCATCCGCCGCTTGCCCTAGTGTCAATGTCTCACGCGCGACCGCCTCACCCCGTCCCGAACCCACCGCCTGCACCAATCCGGCAAAGGACGCGTTCGCGGCCTCCTTCAGCGTCGGGTTGCTCATGTCGAGCCGTTCGGCACGAAACATCAGCTGATACATCGCCGGATAGGCGCGGGCGAAATCGAGATAGGCATGCGCGCGCGCCAGCCCCACCTCCGCCCAAGAACGGCCTGGCACTTCCGCGGCATTCATCGCAGCGCCAAAACGGCGATAGCCGATTGCCGCCAACTCGCTGACAAGCCCGGTGAGATCGCGAAAATGATGCGCCGGCGCCGCGTGCGAAACCCCTGCCTCGCGTGCCACCGCGCGTAGCGTCAACCCGGTGAGGCCGTCACGCTCCAGAATGGTTTCCGCCGCCTTGAGCAGCGCATCGTGCAAGTCGCCATGATGATAGGGCGTCGCAGCCTTCACCTTGCGCGGGGCTTTCGCGGCGGATGCGGGCTTCGTGGAGGTCTTGCCGGACAGCTTTTTCGCGGCGCGCGTTGCCACCGAACGTAAAGCCCCTCCTTCCGTCGCAGTTGCTTTACGGCGGGATGCAATCTTGTGTGCCATGCGTTTCTTATAGATCAGCATTTTTACACTGTAAAGATTTCGCTTGACGAGAACGGCAATTTCCATCTAGCTTATCTTTACATCGTCAAGATATCTGATCGAGGGAGACGCCCGTGCCTCAAGCCGACACTGCCGCCGAATTGAACAATCTCGCGCCGATCCCGATGGAATGCGACGCGCCCTTCCTCAAGATCGAGGGCGAATTGCCCCGCGAATTGAACGGCACGCTGTATCGCAACGGCCCCAACCCACAATTCGACGTACCCGGCGCGCACTGGTTCGTCGGCGACGGCATGCTGCACGCGTTTCATCTCGAGAATGGCCGCGCGAGCTATCGCAATCGCTGGGTCCGCACCCCGAAATGGCTGGCCGAGCACGACGCCGGTCGCGCCATCTTCGCCGGGTTCGGCCCGATCAAGTTGCGCGATGCGCCGCAGACCTCGTGCAACGACAGCGGCGTCGCCAATACCAACATCATCTCGCACGGTGGCCGCCTGCTCGCGCTCGAGGAAGGGCACCTCCCGACCGAGATCGATCCGGCAACATTGGCGACGCGCGGCTATTGCAACTACGACAGCCGCATCGCCGGGCCGTTCACCGCGCATCCCAAAGTCGATCCCCTCACCGGCGAGATGATGTTCTTCGGCTACAACGCCAAGGGCCCGTTCAGTTCGGCCCTCTCGTACGGCGTGGTGGATTCCGGCGGCCGCGTGTCGCGCTTCGAGCATTTCGACACGCCCTATTCCAGCATGGTGCACGACTTCATCGTCACCGCGAACCACGTGCTGTTTCCGATCCTGCCGCTGACCGGCAGTATGGAGCGCGCCATGAAGGGGCAGCCGGCCTACGGCTGGGAGCCGGACAAGGGCGGCTATGTCGGGGTGATGCCGCGCAGCGGCAAGACTTCAGAGATCCGCTGGTTCCGCGCCGAGGCCTGTTACGTGTTCCACGTTCTCAACGCATGGGATGACGGCAACCGCATCATTGCCGACGTGATGCAATATGAGGAAGCGCCGCTATTTCCGCGCCTTGACGGCCGCCCCAGTAACCCGGCAAGCCTGCGCGCGCGGCTGTGCCGCTGGACCTTCGACCTCGATGCCAACACCGATCAGTTCTCGCGCGTCTACCTCGACGACATCGCCGGCGAATTCCCGCGCGTCGACGATCGACGCGCCGGGCTCGCCACGGCCCACGGCTGGTACGCCTGCGCCAATCCCGACCTCTCCGCCTCGACCGCGCTGCACGGGATCGTCCATGTCGACGGGCACGGCGCGCGCAAGGCGCAATACATGCTGCCGAAGGGCGACAGCATCTCCGAGCCGGTGTTCGTCGAGCGCGGTGCGGACGCGCCGGAAGGCGATGGCTGGCTGCTCGCCGTGGTGTGGCGGGCACGTGAGAACCGCAGCGATCTCGCGGTCTTCAACGCCCAGGACATCGGCAGCGGCCCGGTGGCGCTGGTCAAGCTCGGCCACCGTGTCCCCGACGGGTTCCACGGCAACTGGGTTGGAGCGGCCTGAGAGTTTGATTGAAAGTCGTTCGTCGCAAAACGTATCTCTGCCCACAGTGGCCCCCCGCGAAGGCGGGGGCCCATCACCCCTCGCCTTGATTGCCATGAGAGGCGCTGACAACGCGCTCTTTCCGTCTCGCTTCCGCTGCGGCGCGTGGGTCCCTGCCTTCGCAGGGACGACGCTCTTCGTGGTGACAGGCCACTCACAAAACAAATTCTTGATCAGGCTCTGAGGTCGCCGTGCCGCACCGGCCAGCCGAAAGCCAGCCCCGGAACCTTACTTCACTCAATGTTGACACTGTAAAGATTTTACTTGACGCGATATTCCTCGCCGCTTTATAAACTTGACATTGTCAAGATAACAGTCGGAGCACTCCGATGATGCTGTTCGTGATCCTCGCTCCTTTCGCCGTCTTCGGCGCCCTGATGATGCTGACCACGCCCGCCATCAGCCTGTTCGCGGCCTGCGCCGTCGCGCTCGGCACCATCGCCTACGATCTTGCCCGCGGCCGCTCGGTGAAGGCCCTGGCGGCGGGCGCTGCCGTGCTGTTCGCCGCCGTCGGCACCTATCTGCTGCTGTCCGGAGGCGGCATGGGCGACCATGGCATCCGCCTCGCCGTCGATCTCGGTGTGCTGGCGATTGCACTGGGATCGATCGCCCTACGGCTGCCGTTCACGCTGCAATATGCCCGCGAAGTCGTCGAGCCGGAAATCATCGCCCAGCCCGCATTCATGACCACCAACTACATCCTGACATGGGCCTGGATCGGCGCCTTCATCCTGATGCTGGTCGCAGATATCCTGCTGATCTACTGGCCGTCGCTGCCGGTGTGGATCGGCGTCGCGGTGGCCTTCGCCGCCCGCAACTGCGCAGTCTATTTCACCACCTGGTATTCCGCCCGCCGCCGTGCGCAATTCGCCCGGCAAGCTCAGTAAGCCCTGTCGAATCTGGTGATCACATGAAAAGCGTCTTCGTCAAACTCGGCACCGACTTCCTGTCCACCATCGTCTTTCTGGTGATCTATGTCGCCACCGACAATGTCATCATCGCCACGCTGGTGGCGATTGCGGCGGCGATCGCGCAGGTCATCTACGCGCGCGTCAAGGGACAGACACTCGACTTCATGACCTATGCCAGCCTCGCGCTGGTGATCGTACTGGGCGGCATGACACTGCTCACCAACGATCCGCGCTTCGTGCTGGCAAAGCCCGCCATCGGTCACTTCGCCATCGGCTTCATCATGCTGCGCAGGGGCTGGATCTTGCGCTATTCGCCCGCGATCGTGCGCGACAACATCCCTCACCTCGCGATCGCAGCCGGCTATGCCTGGGCGGCTCTGATGTTCGTCCTCGGCCTCGGCACCATCGCGGTGGCGATGACCGGCGACCTCAAGCTGTGGGCGTTCTATGTGTCGGTGGTGGCGGTCGGCGCCAAGATCGCGGCCTTCGCCATCCAGTACCTCACCTTCCGCCTCATCATCAAACGCAAGCTGCGCGCCGAGGCGCTTGCCACCGGGCAACCGGCCCGCTGAGGCTTTTGGCCGCCACCGGGACTGGTCCGGGCAATTCGCGCGGCGGCGATTTTACGATATAGAGAATTCACCTCGCGCCTCAAACCGACGCGCGACGCATTGGAGAAACGGAATGTCGGTCGACGGAAACTGGAATATCACCATGAGCACGCCGATGGGCGAGCGCAACGCGACGCTGACGCTGACAAGCGCGGGCGGCACCTTGACCGGCACGCAGGCGGCGGACGGCAACTCCGGCGAAATCTTCGACGGCACCGTGAACGGCAACGACGTCGCGTGGAAAATCTCCATCACCAATCCGATGCCTTTGACTTTGACCTTCACTGGCGCCGTCAACGGCGACGCGATGTCCGGCGAAATGGGCATCGGCCCGATGGGCAGCTTCCCCTTTACCGGCACGCGGGCATAAATCGCCAAGCATTGGACTTACCCCGTCATGCCCGGCCTTGTGCCGGGCATCCACGTTTGGAGGCCCCGTAGGTTCAAAGACGTGGATGGTCGGGACCCGTCCCCCATAGGCGAGCGAAGCGACGCCGTTCTTCGAACGGCTACGGGCGAGCGAAGCGACGCCGTTCTTCGAACGGCTACGGGCGAGCGAAGCGACGCCGTTCTTCGAACGGCTACGGGCGAGCGAAGCGACGCCGTGCTTCGAACGGCTATACCGGGCCATGACACCCGATGATTCCGTCAGGAACGGAAGGCGGTCAGTGCGGTGGCCGCTCGCCGTGCACATGCGACGGCGACACGATCTGCATCAGTTGCGTCGATACCGCCGACGCGTTTTTGGCGTCGCCGTGATAGCTCGCAACAATGGTGCGCGAGCCCTGCTCCAACCCTGACGTCGTGAACGACGCCATGCCGTTGCTGTCGAGCATCACCCGATCCGCCAGCACGCTGTCGAGCGCGACGTCGCGAATGGTCACATCACCCCTCGGCGTTCCGTCACGGCTTTTCACCGCCACCGTCAGAGTCACCGCCTGTCCCGGCGTGCTGGGATTTTGCGACGACGAGATCACAACATTCGGCACCGCGCGCACGATATAAACCACCGGTGCGGAGGTGCTGGGTTCGATCACGAACGGAAAGTAACTTTGTAACCCGCTGTAGTACGCGCGGAATGTATGCGATCCATCGGACAGTCGATGCAGCACGATCCACGGCGTATCCGTGCTGGTGCGGCCGAGAACATGATTCCTGGTTTCATCGATGAATTCGACGAAACCACCGGGCACCTCGCCGCCATCCTCCATCGCCACCGATGCGGTCAGCTTCAACTGCTGCCCCGGCAACAACGCTTGATCGGACGCCGTTAAATTCACGACGGTCCGCGCGATCGTCATTTCGGATTGCGCGTGCGCGCCGGTCAGCCAGCCGACGCTCGCAAGGAGCGCCAAGCCCGGCAATGTCGCACGTTTGAAAAACCCGGCCTGCATGACGGCCCTCCTCGTCTCGGAGGTACGCAAGAACTGCGTGCCAGCCCCGAACCGAGGACGTTTAATCCGTCAAATGCTAGCACAAGATCGCGGGGCGGAACATGCCGGAATGACGCAGGCGCGTTCGAACAGGAGGGGCAATCCGCCGGAATGCAACACGCACCGACGGATCATCACGGGCAACTAAAGATAGCTGTAAACGATCAAGCCGTTGATCGCACTCGCGACAGCCAAAAGCGCGATCAGCATCGTGTTCAATCTGACGGCGTCCATGCTCATGCGCGTTTTCCGAATCGTCCTGCTTCAGTGGAACCATTGAAGCAGGACGACCAGAAACGTCATCCGGATTCTTTTTCGCCCCGACCCTTGCGACTCCGGACAGAATCGAGTCCCGCAAATGCCCGCGGGACAGGCCCGGCGAATCGTTCACCGAACCTTGTCGTTTGGTTAACGCCTCAGCCGAGATTCAACTCCTTGAAGAAGTCGTTGCCCTTATCATCCATGATGATGAAGGCTGGGAAATCCTCGACTTCGATGCGCCAGATCGCTTCCATGCCGAGTTCGGGATACTCGACCACTTCGACTTTCTTGATGCAGTGCTCGGCGAGGTTGGCCGCCGCGCCGCCGATCGAGCCGAGATAGAAGCCGCCGTGCTTCTTGCACGCCTCGCGCACCTGCACCGAGCGATTGCCCTTCGCCACCATCACCATCGAGCCGCCTGCGGCCTGGAACTGATCGACGAAGGAATCCATGCGGCCTGCGGTGGTCGGCCCGAACGCGCCCGACGCATAACCTTCCGGCGTCTTGGCGGGACCGGCATAGTACACCGGATGGTTCTTGAAGTAATCCGGCAGCGGCTCGCCCTTCTCCAGCCGCTCGCGCAGCTTGGCATGCGCCGCGTCGCGCGCGACGACCATGGTGCCGGTGAGCGACAGCCGGGTCTTGGTCGGATACTTCGAGAGCGTCGCGAGAATATCCTTCATCGGCTGGTTGAGATCGATCTTCACTACCTCGCCGCCGAGCTTGCCCTTGACCGGCGGCAGATACTGCGCCGGATTATGCTCCAGCTCTTCAAGGAAGACGCCGTCCTTGGTGATCTTGCCGAGCACCTGACGATCCGCCGAGCACGACACGCCCAGTCCGATCGGCAACGACGCGCCATGGCGCGGCATCCGGATCACGCGCACGTCGTGGCAGAAATACTTGCCGCCGAACTGCGCGCCGACGCCGGAGCTTTGCGTCATCTTCAAAACTTCCTGCTCCATCTCGAGATCGCGGAACGCGTTGCCGTTCTCGCTGCCCTGTGTCGGCAAAGCATCGAGATAGCGCGCGGAGGCCAGCTTCACCGTCTTCATGCACAGTTCGGCCGAGGTGCCGCCGATGACGATGGCGAGGTGGTACGGCGGACACGCGGCGGTGCCGAGCGTCATGATCTTCTCTTTGAGGAACGCCAGCAGCCGGTCCTTGGTCAACACCGACGGCGTCGCCTGAAACAGAAAGCTCTTGTTGGCGGAGCCGCCGCCCTTCGCCATGAACATGAACTTGTAGGCGTCGTCGCCTTCGGCGTAGATCTCGCACTGCGCCGGCATGTTGTTGGCGGTATTCTTCTCCTCGTACATCGACAGCGGCGCGACCTGCGAATAGCGCAGGTTGCGGCGGAGATAAGCGTCGCGCGCGCCTTCCGACAGCGCCGCTTCGTCCTCGCCGTCGGTGATGACGTTGCAGCCCTTCTTGCCCATGATGATCGCGGTGCCGGTGTCCTGGCACATCGGCAGCACGCCGCCGGCGGCAATGTTGGCGTTCTTCAGAAAGTCGAAGGCGACGAACTTGTCGTTGTCGCTGGCATCCTTGTCGTCGAGGATGTTGCGAAGCTGCTTGAGGTGGCCGGGGCGAAGGTAGTGATTGATCTCGCCGAACGCGGCTTCGCTCAGCGCCTTGAGCGCCTCGCGCGACACCACCAGCATATCCTTGCCGAGCACCTTCTCGACCTTCACGCCGTCGCTGGACACCTTCTTGTAAGGCGTCTCGTCCTTGCCGAGCGGAAACAGTGGAGTGTGCTTGTAGGGCGGTACGGGCTTCTGGTCGGGTATCGCGGTCGGTGCATTCATCGGAACAGCCTCTCGAGGACAGGATTTGCGCTCTCTTTAGGCCCATTTGTCGCACTTTTGAAGCATTCAAAAAGTCGTGGCTGACCCTCCCCACCCACCATTCCGGCCCCTTGCCTATCAAAGCGCGACCAGCTTGATTGAAATGGGGGAGAATTTCGAAATGAAACGACAGCTTTTGCCAACAGTGACCATGGCGGCCGTGGCGATGACAATGGCGGCGACCGCAGCACGCGCCGACCGTTGCGACGATCTGGCGGCGCAGATCGCGAACCAGATCGGCGGCCTGACGGTCGGCAAGGTGGCAGCGAACACCATCGCGCTGTCTCACCCGGCGGTGCGCTCGATGCATCTCGGCTGCCGCAGCCGCACCGTCACCAACCAGATCGACGCATCAACCGAAGGCAACGCTCCCTCGCCCGCGTTCTATGACGTGATCGCCGGGGCCAGCGCGCTGGTGTTCACTATCCCGAAGAAGGACGCGTTGAACGGCATCACCCGTTGCGTCAAACGCATCGGCCTGCTGCGCGGCCACAATATCAAGACGCGTTACCGGCGGCTCAACATCCATTGCACGCGCGTCAAAACGATCACCACCGTCGCGGTCTCGCGCGACCGCGACGAATGAAAATCATCGCTACACGATCGATCGCATTTTAACGATTGGCTTGATGCTTTCTTGAAGGCCGTCCTCGCATGATGACCGGCGTTGCCTGGGGCAGCGTCGCGAAGGATCCTTGTCGATGAGCATTGCCAGCGTTGGAGTTTCGGCACCGGTGCCCTCGCCGGACCCCACGGCCATCAACGGCAAACCCCAGACCACCGCCGATGACGCACGGGACCGCGCCGAACAGCCGCCGCCACGCGCGCCGCTGCCGCCGGGTCAGGGAACCCGCATCGATATTCTGGCCTGAACCCGCACGACACCGTCGCATCTTCGCCGCCAATATCTGATCCAGTCGGGCTCCTCGGAGTCCGGCCATGGTTACGCGTCTGCTGCTACAGAACACCATCTGGATTGTCGGCATGGGCGCGGTGCTGTTCTTGTCGGCTGGAACATGGCATTGGCCGGCGGGATGGATTTTCCTCGCCACCATGGCCGTGCTCGGTCTGGGCGACGGTTTGTGGCTCGCCAGATCCGATCCCGACCTGCTTGCCGAGCGCATGGACGGAATGATGCAGCCGGGTCAACCCGCGGCCGACAAGATCTTCGTCGTGGTGTTTGGATGCATCGCATTGATCTGGTTCATCACCATCGGACTGGAGCGCCGCGCGCGGGCATCGGACGTGCCGGTGATCCTGCAAGCTCTCGGCTTCATCCTGCTGCTTCTGTCAAATGTCTTCGTGATGTGGGTGATGCGATCGAATTCGTTTGCCGCACCCGTGGTGAAAATTCAGGCGGAGCGCGGGCAGCGCGTGATCGACACTGGCCCCTATGGCTATGTGCGCCATCCGATGTACAGCGGCACCATCCTGTTCTTCGCCGGCCTGCCGCTGCTGCTCGGCTCGTGGCGCGGGCTGATCATGATGCCGCTGTTCGTCCTGCTGTTCGGCTATCGCGCGACGCTCGAGGAACGCACGCTCATCGCGGGCCTGCCGGGCTATGCCGACTACATGACGCGCATACGCTATCGATTGATACCCGGAATCTGGTGACGTGCGCGCGGCTCACGCATCCAGCGCCTTGTAGTGCCGGAAGATACCATCCTCGTTGAAGGGAATGCGGCGATCGCTGGCGAGATAGGCTTCGATATTCGGCCGCGCCGCGACGCGATCGTGAAGCTCCACCAGCGCCGGGATGTTGCGCTCGTAGGCATCCATGTGTTTTGGAAACGCATAGCGCAATCCGGCGATGATCTGGAACAGCGACAGATCGACATAAGTGACCTTGCGGCCGGTGACGTAAGCCTGCTTGCGCTGGCGAAGGATGCCCTCGAAGTATCCGAGATACTTCGGCACGCGCTCGGCCCAGAATTCGGCGGTGCGCTTTTTGGCCGGCGTGCGCTGATCCTCGTAATACAGCGTCGGCCCGAGCGGATGATGGGTGTCGTGGATTTCGAGCACGAGGTCCACGATGGTCAGTTGAAGCTGGTGCAGCCAAAGCCGTCCGGCGTCGGTCTTTGGCGCAAGGTCATGCCGCGATCCGAGATAGAGCAGGATATTCGCGGTCTGGCCGATGACCAGCTTGCCGGCCTTGAGAAACGGCGGCGCGAAAGGCGGCGTCGCCGTCTCGCCGCCATTCATCATCGCCATCATGTCGGCGGTGCCGCGCTCGCGCGCGACGTCGATGTAACTCGCGCCTGCGTCTTCCAGCGCGAGGCGCACGAACTCGCCGCGTCCCTGAATGCTCGGCCAGTAATAGAGCTCGTAGCGCATCGGCGTCCTCCCGCGTCACGCATCCACCGAAACGGCAGAATGCGTGATGAGGTTACACCAACGCGCGGCCGAAAGATCAGTTCGCCGCGAAGCAGTACAGCAGTCCGTCGCCACCGGTCGAGCGCAGGTCCGCCTGCGAGCAGCCACCGTCCGGGCCGCGCGAGGGATGCGACATGTTCCAGGATTTCGCCGGCGGCTCCTCGTTCAAGCCCAGGCGATCGGCATGACCGACCATCGCCGCGCCCTGTGTGCTGCTCGTCCAGTTCTTGCAGGTGCGATCCTCGCCCGCCGGGAACGCGGTACCGTCGGCCTGCGATCCGGTGAGGATGTCATGACGGTTCGGCTTGTCGCCGCGGCCATTGATGACTTCGCCCTTCTCGCTTAGCGCGGTCTGCTTGGTGATGTTGTTGGCGCCGTGAAGCTCGGCGACATCCTTGGCGATCACCTCGCCCTTGGCGTTCTGCCACGGTCCCTTGCCGATGCGATCCTTGGCATTCACCGCCGGCTTGCCGTCCTCGGCCTGGGTCGAGAGGTAGGCACGCCAGGTCTTGGCGCCCGCACCGGCTTCCTGCGCCAGTTGCTGGCACCAGTTGTCGGCGCCGGCGAGGCCGCCGAGATTGCCGCCATTGCCGATGCCGTGGCTGGTGACGAAGAAGCTCATATTGGCGTTCTGCGCCTGCGCCGGCAGCGCCGCCACGGACAATGCCAGCGCAGTCGCCGCGCAAAGACCCGTCCGCCACGCGCTGGTGCGAGCATTGATGAATGTCACTGACATCGAACTCCCCGTTTAATTGATGGTGGTGAATTGACGACGGCCGGCCTCGACCGGTCCAGACGATTCGAAACCCCTTGCCGCGACGAATATTCCAATCGACCCTCCGAACGAAAAAGGGGCGCCGCGGCCATGGCCACAACGCCCCTCGGATCAAATGGTTGCACGAAGTATCATGTCTGCTGGATCGCGCTCAGCTCCCAGCCTTCACCCGGACGGCGGGTGAAGGTCCACACCTCGGTCGCTTCTGTCGGCGTGTCGCTGCCGTCGACCACCTTCCCGGTAGCGCGGTCGGTGGTCTTGTCGATGAAGCTGAAGCGCATCGCCACCGTCGCGTAGTCGGTAACGCCTTCGCGCCACGCCTCGGCGAGGTCGCCCTGCAACAGCTTGACGTCGGTGGTCTTGTTCACCACACCCTGCTGCTTGTTGGCGGCAAGGTCATCGGTGAAGTAGGACACCATTTCCGGGGTCGCGAGCTTGTGAAGCTTCTCGACGTCCTCGTTCGACCATGCGGCCTGGACATCGCCGAGCAGCCGCTCGAACGCCTCATAGTCGTCAGGTTTGATTTCCAGCGGTGCGGAGGCCGCCGCGCCGCCGCCGAGACCAAGACCGCCGCCGGCCGCGCCAGCGCCAAGACCGCCACCGAGCCCGCCGAGAGCGTTACGCAGGTTGTTCGTCTGCGGACCACCTGCTGGCGCAGGACCGCCAGCAGGACCGTCAAAGGCGGCCGCGTTGGCATTGCGGCGACGCCACCAGGACATCGCGAACCGCACCACCATCACGATGATGACGATCTGCAACAGCAGGCCGAAGATCGACGACAGGCTGCCGAGGCCGCTGAACAGACCGCCGCCGAACAACATGCCGAGCAGGCCGGCACCGAGCAGACCGGCCATCAGGCCGCCCATCATGCCCATGCCGGGACGGGCCGCATTGCCGGTCGCGGGTGCGCCGCGCGGCGCTGTCGTACCGGGCTGCGTCATGGTGCGGTTGAACGGCTGCGCCGCGTTCGGCGCGGTGGTGGTGGCCGCCGGCGCGGAGAAGGTGCGCGAGCCGCGCGATCCCGAGCTGCCGCCACGGCCGGCGCGGGCATCCGCCGCCGAGACCGCGATCATCAGCAGCGGGAACGCCACGGCCATGGCGAGGGCCAGCGTCTGAACGATGCCACGAGGGCGTCGAAGGAATGTCATAGGTTGTGTTTCCTCACTCCCCCGGAAGCGGGGGTCGTCCCGCATAAAGTGGGGCACAGCGGGAAAAAGAGAAGTGGCTACGGCGTCGCGCCCGTGCGGCGCTCAGTCGCGGCCGGTCCCCCTTGCCGGTTCCGGACTCGCCTAGTGGCCGGCCATGGTTTCCTTGACGGCCGCGACCAACTGGCTGAGCGAGAATGGTTTCGGCAGGAAGGCGAACTGCTGGTTCTCCGGCAGGCTCTTGGCGAACGCATCCTCGGCGTAACCAGACACGAAGATCACCTTGATGTCGGGATTGCGGCTGCGCATCGAGGTCAGCAGGGTCGGCCCGTCCATCTCCGGCATCA
Organism: Hyphomicrobiales bacterium; assembly: GCA_017305535.1. Lineage (GTDB taxonomy): Bacteria > Pseudomonadota > Alphaproteobacteria > Rhizobiales > Xanthobacteraceae > 62-47. The sequence continues at coordinate 75,916 of JAFKKN010000006.1, forward strand.
CCACGTCGGACACCACCAGATCAACGCCGCCCTCGTTCTCCTCAAGCGCCTCCAGCGCCTCGACGCCGTTGGCGGCCTCGATGACGTTGTAACCGCGCGAGCGCAGGCCACGTGCGTTCAATCCGCGAAGCCCCTCCTCGTCTTCCACCAGCAGGATGGTGCCCTGCCCGGTCATGTCCTGCGCGCTCGGCTTGCCGGCGGCGGGAGCCTGGTGCGGCTTGGCGACATCGGAAGCGGCCGCCGGGGTTTCCGGAACCACGTCCTTCTCGGGATAGTGACGCGGCAGGAAAATCAGGAACGAGGTGCCCTTGCCAAGCTCGGACTCGACATAGACGAAGCCGCCGGTCTGCTTGACGATGCCATACACCGTCGAGAGGCCGAGACCGGTACCCTTGCCGACCTCCTTGGTCGAGAAGAACGGCTCGAAAATCTTGTCGACCAGATCGGCCGGGATGCCGGTCCCGGTGTCGGCCACTTCGATCTTTACGTAATCAGCCGCCGGCATCCCCTTGTACGACAGCCGCTCCACGTCCTGCGCCGAGGTGTTGGCCGTGCGCACGGTGAGCTTGCCGCCGTCGGGCATCGCATCGCGCGCGTTGACGGCGAGATTGACGATCACCTGCTCGAACTGCGAGACGTCGACCTTCACCGGCCACAAGTCGCGACCATGGACGAGATCGAGCTTCACCTTCTCGCCGATCAGCCGACGCAGCAGCATCGTCAAGTCTGACAGCGAGTCGCCGAGATGCAGCACCTGCGGCCGCAGCGTCTGCCGCCGCGAGAACGCCAGCAACTGCCGCACCAGTGTCGCGGCGCGCGTGGCGTTCTGCTTGATCTGCATGATGTCCTGGAACGACGGATCGGTTGGCTTGTGCGCGTTCAGCAGGAAGTCATTGGCCATCATGATGGCGGAGAGCACGTTGTTGAAGTCGTGCGCGATGCCGCCGGCGAGTTGCCCCACCGCCTGCATCTTCTGCGATTGCGCGAACTGGCTTTCCAGCGAGCGCTTCTCGGTAGTCTCGAGCAGATAGACGATGGCCGCTTCGGCGTCACCCGGCTCGCTGACGCCGGTGACGAAGAATTCTCCCCAACGCTCCTTGACGCTGTCGAGCGAGGCTTCCACCGGCGCGATATCGCCATGGCCTTCCGCGGCCTTGGCGATCGCGGCGGCAAGCGCCGAACGGTCGCGCTCGTGAACGGCGTCGAGGATCGAGGCGCTGCTGGTCGAGTCGGGCTTTAACCCTTGCGCCAGTTTGGCGAAACGCGCGTTGGCGCGTACGATGGCGCCGGCCTTGTCCACGGTGGCGATGGCCATCGGCGTGTGATCGAAGAAACGCATGAAGCGCACGTCGGCGGAGCGCTGCGGATCGACGCCTTCGTTGCGCGCCAGACTGATGACCAATGTGCGCGAGGCGCCCGGTGCACCATCCGCGCCGAATGCCAGCTTGTGATAGAGCCGCGCCGGCATGGTGCGGCCGTTGCGCATCTTGAGGTCGACGTCGAATACTTCGGTTCGAACTTCGCCGGGAGCCGGCACGATCGAGGTGAGCAGCGCCGCGCCGTCGCCCGAAACGATATCGCCCAGCTTCAACCCACCGGAGCCGATCTCGGCGAGATCATGATCGAGCCAGTTCGCCAGCGTGGCATTGACGTAGACCAGTTCGCCCTTGGGATCGACCGAGAAGAAACCGCACGGCGCATGATCGAGATATTCGATCGCGTGCTGCAACTCCTGAAACACGTCCTCCTGCCGCTCGCGATCACGGGTGATGTCGGCGATCGACCATACGGAAAATCTGGCGTTGCGCTTGTTGTCGCCGAGCGGCCGCACCCGCATCCGCAGCCAGCGGCCGGGCGCACCGTCGCTGCCGGCGATGCGCACCTCCTCCTGCAGTCGCTTGCCTTCACGCGACGCCTTGAGCAGGCGGAATACCGCTTCCGACACATCGGGGTTGCCGATGAAAACCCGCTCGACCGGCCGCACATCCTGCGCCGATGTCGCGCCCGTCAAAGTCCGATAAGCGACGTTGGAATAGATCACATAGCCACGGGCATCGGTCACCGCGATGCCGTCGAAGGCCTGATCCGCGATCGGCCGCATGATCGGGTTGTCGACGGCGCGGTCGGCGATCCGGATCAGCCCCGCCGCGAAGGCGAACAGCCCGAACAGGCCGACCATCGCCAGCACCGCCAGCAGACCGAGGATGTAGGGCTGCGCCTGGGTCTTGCCGAGCACCATGAAGCCGACCGCCGCCGCCACGATCGCGCCCGCCACCAGCAGCACCAGCACGATGCTGCCGCTGCGTCCGACCGGCTCTTGAGCCGGCGTGGGATCGGGCAACGGCGAATGGTCCGATGTGGTGGTCATGAAACGGTGCGCAGCCTATTCGGTGGGATTGTCAGCGCGGAAACCGAACCTGAGTGCCCGAATCGACCCTCCGCGCGCAAGCGCATCATACAGCTATCCCCGTGATTGCGCGCGGTTCCCGCCGGCCGCCAGCCCCTCCGGATCACGTCCGTTGCCCCGACAGGCCGCGCTTGAGACCCATCACGTAGCCGATGATTTCCGCCACCGCATGGTAGTGCTCGACCGGAATCTCGTCGTCGACGTCCACCGTGGCATAGAGCGCGCGCGCCAGCGGCACGTTCTCGACGATCGGAATGTCATGTTCCTTCGCCACTTCCCTGATCTTGAACGCCACCGCATCGACGCCCTTGGCAACGCAGATCGGCGCCGCCATGCCGCGATCGTATTGCAGCGCGATCGAATAGTGAGTCGGGTTGGTGATGATCACCGATGCCTTGGGAACGGCGGCCATCATCCGCTTCTTCATGCGGGCATGGCGTAACTGACGAATGCGTCCCTTGATATGCGGATCGCCTTCGGACTGCTTGAACTCCTCCTTCAACTCCTGCAGCGACATCTTCTGCTTTTCGAACCACTGCCGGTACTGGAAGAAGTAATCGGCGATGGCGACCAGCGCGAGCATCGCCACCGTCGCAGTCAGGAGATGCCGCGTCAGTTCCATCGTCGTGCCAAGGATGGTCGCGGGGTCGGAGCGCACCATCGCGTCGACACGGAAGCGATCCGGCCACAGCACCATGGTCATCACCACACCGAGCGCGGTGACCTTGAACAGGCCCTTGGCGAAATTCGCCGCCGCCTGCTTGCCGAAGATACGCTTGGCGCCGGCCAGCGGCGACAGCTTGCTGAATTTCGGCTTGAGTGATTCACCGGACCATACCAGCCGGTGCTGAATCATGTTGCCGGCAATCGCCGCCAGCGCCAGCAGTAGCAGCGGCACGCCGAGGGCCACGACCAGCACGTATTCGAGATCGCGCACCAGCGCCAGCAGGCTCGGGCCATCGACACGGATCATCCACGAATTGGCGATCAGGTTGCGTAGCGGATTCTGCAATCCACTGCCGATCGATCCCGAGAACGACGTGAGCACCAGCGCCGCACCGGCGATCATGAACCAGGTGTTGACCTCCTGACTCTTGGCGACGTCGCCGCGCTCAAGCGCATCGTCCAACCGTTTTTGGGTCGGGTCTTCTGTTTTCTCCGGGCCGTCGCTCTCCTCGGACACGTCAGATCAGCTCCTCATCAGGTCCTTGGCGTCAGGTCGTGCATGATGCCGGTGAAGTAATCGAGGAACACGCCCATCATCGCCCCCAGCACGATGAGAAGGATCAGGAGGCCGAACAGGATCGAAAGCGGCACGCCGACGAAATAGACCTGCATCTGCGGCATCAGCCGCGCCAGGATGCCGAGCCCGATGTTGAACACCAGTCCGAAGATCAGGAACGGCGCGGCGAGTTGCACGCCGACCTTGAAGGCGCCGGCAAAGGCGCGCACGGCCAGCGCCGCGACATCGCCGCTCGGCATCAGCGCACCGGGCGCGAAGATCTTGTAGCTTTCGCTGAGCGCGGCGATCACCAGGTAATGGCTGTCGGTCGCGAACAGCAGAGTGACGCCGAGCAGCGCGAGAAAGTTGCCGATCAGCACGCCCTGCTGGCCCTGCGTCGGATCAACGGCAGTCACGAACCCCAGCCCCAGTTGCTGCGCGATGATGAAGCCCGCCACCTGCAAGGCCGACAACGTCACGCGCGCCGTGGCGCCGAGCACGATGCCGATAAAGATTTCCTGCACCATCAGCACCGCCATCGGTGCCATCGATTGCATGTCGACATGGAACGCCGCGCGATGCAGCGGCAGGATGATCATGGTGAGCAACAGCGCGATCCCGAGCTTGATCCGCACCGGAATGTTGACCTCGCCCAGCGCCGGCAACAGCATCACCATCGCGCCGATGCGGGCGAATACCAGCATGAAGGCGGCGGCATAGGCCGGCAGGAACGAAAGGTCGACGCGCATGCCGCACCATGCGCTAGCCTCCGATGATTCGCGACGAAATCCGCATCATCTCGGCGTGCAACGCGTCCGCCATGAACGGCAACGCCAGCACCAGCGTCACCAGCATCGCGACGATCTTGGGCACGAACACCAGCGTCTGTTCCTGAATCTGCGTCAGCGCCTGCACCAGCGAGATGGCGACGCCGACCAGAAGGCCGACCACCAGCAGCGGCGCCGAGACGATCACGATGGTCCAGATCGCATCGCGCGCGACGTCGAGGGTTTCAGCTCCGGTCATGATCGATCCTGTGTTGTTGCACTCGGCAATCCGCCCGAAATGCAGTTGGTCGCAAAGCATTCAAACTTCGGAGTCGTCCCCGCGAAGGCGGGGACCCAGAACCCCTGGCCTCAGTTGTTAGAAAAGAAACTAGCCTTGGTGAGAGAACCGAACCGCTGCGGCGTATGGGTCCCCGCCTTCGCGGGGACGACGATCTTGGTGTTGCACTTCATCTAAAAACGTTTCCGTCAGATCGGCATCCGCATGATGTCTTCGTAGGACTGGATCACCCGGTCGCGCACCGATACCAGTGTCGAGACGGCGACGTCGGTTTCGGCCACCGCCGTCACCACGTCCATGACGTTGGCCTTGCCGTTGGCCATCGCGACCGTCTGCGCATCGGACTTGCGGCCGGCATCCATCACGCTGCCGATGGCGTCCTTCAGCAATGCGCCGAACGAGGGGCCGGTAGCTTCCGCGCCCTTGGCGGCGCCGGCGCCGCCCGGGGACATCATCTTGGCGAGGCTGGCATAGGCGTTGGCGGCTGCGGTCGGCGTTGCCATGGCGATGGCTCCTTGGAAAATCAGGCTTTGAGGATATCGAGGGTGCGCTGGATCATCCGCCGCGTGGCGCTGATGATGTTGAGGTTGGCTTCGTAGGACCGCTGCGCGTCGCGCATGTCGGTCATTTCGATCACCGGATTGACGTTCGGATACTTCACGTTGCCGCTGGTGTCGGCGGCCGGATTGCCGGGCTCGTGCTTGATGCGGAAACTGGAATTGTCCGGACGGATGCGGCCGAGCGACACCACGCGCGCGTCGAGCGAGCGGTCGAGCGTCGAGGAGAAGGTCGGCACCTTGCGGCGATACGGATCGCCGCCCGCGGTCTGCGCGGTGGAATCCGAGTTGGCGATGTTTTCCGAGATCACCCGCATGCGACCCGCCTGCGCCCGCAACCCGGAGGTGGCGATGCTCATCGACCGGATGAAGTCCATTCCCTCGTCTGCCATGGTCCTGTCCTCGGCGTGGTGTCCTTAAGCGACGGCCGCGTCAGCGCTTGCCGATCGCGGTTTTCAGCATGTTGAGGCTGCGGCTGTAGAGCGAGGTGACGGCGGCGTAGTCCATCTGGTTCTGCGAGACCTTGAGCATCTCGTCCTCGAGATTGACGGCGTTGCCGGCGGGCCGGGTCTCGTAACCGCCATTGCGATTCTGCGGGAAGCTCGGGGCGCCGCCCACCGCCGCCATATGGCTGGCGCTGGTGCGCGCCATCGGCAGGGTCCCCATCGGCGCACCCGGCGGGGGCAGACCGTTCTTGTCGAATTTCGGCTCCACCAGATCACGCGGCCGGAAGTTCGGCGTGTCCGAATTGGCGATGTTCTCCGCCAGCACACGCTGGCGTTCCTGGTGCCACTGCATCTTGGCCCGCAATGCGGACAGCATCGGAAGATCGTTGATGGCCATCGCCTGGTCCTCGCCCTGCGATCGCAGGTAGGCAGAATTTGCCGCGCTATAGTTAACGACCGGTTAACGCCAACCTCGAAATAACTAACGAGTTTTAACCAAGGCTTGTCAGACCCTTCCCCACCGCGGCCCCGATAAAGCCGCGAAAGATCGGCTTCCAGCGACCAGCCGGCGCGGAACCGACACCCCGGAAACTCGTTTTGGTTGGCGTTATCTTGGGTTAAGAGGAAAGCGGGCGGGCAATTGTTGCCCGGGGACATTAACCGATAGCGGCCGACTCACGCCCCGTTGGCTATTTGTTGTATCGTGGGGCTTCAGCAGACGGCGATTCTGACAGGAACCGCCGGTTGCGCCGGGGATGGATCAATGCAGACACCGCTGACATTCTTTTTCGCGTTCGTAGCCGTCCTGGTGCTGATTGGCGTCGTGGCGTGGCTGGTGCGCCGGTTTGCCGGCAACCGGCTCGGCGGCAGCGCCGGCCGGGGACGGATGCCGCGGCTGGCGGTGATTGACGCCGCCGCCGTCGACGGACGCCGGCGGCTGGTGCTGGTCCGTCGCGATAACGTCGAACACCTGCTGATGATTGGCGGCCCCAGCGACATCGTCGTGGAACAGAATATCGTGCGCGCCGCCCCTGCCCGCGATCAGGTCGCGCCGCGCGGCGACGTCGCCCGCCTCAATCCGTTCCCGGACGAGGATTCCGCCCCCGCTATGGAGCCGGTCGAGCCGTCGCTGCCCGAGCCGCCGACGCGCCCCGCGCGGCCGTCGTTCGCGGATGAGTTGCGTCGCCCGGCTGCACCGCCGCCCCCACCCCCGCAGCTTCCGCCGCTCCCCGAGCGCCGTCACGATCCGCTGGCGACCATTTCGTCGGAACCGGTGACCCGGCCCGAGCCGCGCCCCGACCTGCGTGCCCCTCGCAACGAACCGATGATCCCACGGCCCCCGCAGCGCCCGGTGGATTCGCCGTCCGCCGTGAAGGCACCGCCGGTGCGTCCAACCGAGCCCGTTGTCACTGCCCCGCCTCCGCCACCACCGCCGGATCTCGCGACCGCCGATCAGAACCTCGCCGAGATGGCGAAACGGCTGGAAGCCGCATTGCGCCGCCCCAGCGGCGAAGCCCGTCCGGCCGCCGCGGAACCGCAGATCGGCGCGCCACCGGTCGTACCCGAAGCGCCGTCCGTGCGGCCAGCGCCCCGCGTCACGGTCGAGCCTGCTCCGGGCGGCTCGACCACTTCCGCGCCGGAGGTCACTCCGCCTAGCCGGGCCAAGGGCGACTTCGAGAATCTCGAAGACGAAATGGCGTCCCTGCTCGGACGCCCGAAGACGCCTTCGTGAGATCGGCGTCCCACCCGCGTAGAGTTTTATTATTTGCTGTCATTCTCGCCGCCGGATCGCTGATCGATCCGGCGTTCGCGCAGGATATCAGCATCAATCTCGGTGGCGGCAACGGCGGCGTGACCGAGCGCGCGATTCAGTTGATCGCGCTGCTCACGGTTCTGTCGGTGGCGCCGTCGATCCTGATCATGATGACGTCGTTCACGCGAATCGTCGTCGTGCTCTCGCTGCTGCGCACAGCACTCGGCACCGCCACCGCGCCGCCGAACTCGGTGATCATCGCGTTGGCGATGTTCCTCACCGCTTTCGTGATGGGACCGGTGCTGCAAAAATCCTACGACGACGGCATCAAGCCGCTGGTCGCCAACCAGATCAGTGTCGAGGAAGCGATGCAGCGCGCCTCGGTGCCGCTGCGCGGCTTCATGCAAAAGAACGTGCGCGAGAAGGATCTCAAGCTGTTCATGGACCTCTCGGGCGAAGCGACCCCCGCGACACCGGAAGACCTGTCGCTGCGCATCCTGGTGCCGGCCTTCATGATCTCCGAATTGAAGCGCGCCTTCGAGATCGGCTTCCTGCTGTTCCTGCCGTTCCTGATTATCGACCTCGTGGTGGCATCGGTGCTGATGTCGATGGGCATGATGATGCTGCCGCCCGTGGTGGTATCACTGCCGTTCAAGCTGATCTTCTTCGTGCTGGTCGACGGCTGGTCGCTGGTCGCGGGCTCGCTGGTGCAGAGCTACGGCGGCGGGTAGCTGCGAAGAACTTTGCACTCGGAATGAAAGCTGAAGCCGTCACCCTGAGGTGCATTGCGAAGCAATGCCGCGAAGGGCGACGTCGATCCTTCGAGGCTCCACGCGGCGCGTGCACCTCAGGATGACGGGTCTCGTCATTGCCGATTCAGTTTCCCGCATCCGCCCGCTTGCTGCCGACGATCGACGGCAGGCTGCCGGTCGGTGTCGGGTCGGTGGCGGGCGTGGCCGGCGGCAGCGCGGCCTTGGCGATGGCATCGGGGAAGCGCGCCTGCATCTCGCGCAGGAAGCCGTCGAGCGTGTCGACGCTGCCGGCCATCTTGGCGAGCTTGACCAGATCGGCGTTGTTGGCGGAAGCCGGCTTGCTCGCCATGTCAAAGGTCGCGCGATCCGCCTCGCCCGCCATCAGCGGCGCGTACTTCTCGCGGAAGCGCGCGAGGCCCAGCGCGTCATCGGCCAGCGCGTAGCCGATGGTGGCGCGGATGATGTCGCCCTTCTCCACCGTGTCGAGCGGTTTGAAATTGCGCCAGCGTTCGCCGTAGTAAAGTTCGATCTGCTCGGCCGACTCGCGCCAACGCCGCGCCGCCCAATAAATGTCCGAACGCAACCGGATCGCTTCGCGGCCGGTCATGCTGGCGATGATTTCCAGCGCGAGATCGCGGCGGCCGATGTCGCTCTGTGCGCGCGCTTCCAGCAGCAGCCGTTGCTGACGCAATTCGCCGGCGAGGTCCGCGATGCGCGTCGTGCGCAGTGCGGTGATGGCACGGTCCGGCTTGTGGTTCATCAGGTAGACCATGGCGAGGCGCGCCGCGACCTGCGCCCGCGCCGCGCCCTCGAGCCGATGATCGATCTGGTATTGCAACAGCTCCGCCGCCTGCCCGAGCAGATCGACGCCGATCAGACGATCCGCCAGCCTGCGGATCATCTCGTCGCCGCGCCGGCCGATCGGCGTCAACTCGCGATAATCGTAGAACGTTGCCAGCGCATCGATCGGCGACATGCCGTCGCCTTTCGGACTGAGATAAAGCTGCGCGAACAGCGCCGACGCCTCGTCCTGCGCCTGCCGCGCGGCTTCGGAATTGGGTTGCAGGCGCGTCGCGGTCTTGCTCGCTGCGAGCGACTCGGCGTAACGGCCCGCGTCGGCATAGAGATGCGACAGTTGCTGCAACGTGCGAACTTCGATGCCGTCGCCGCGCCACAGCGCCGACAACGTTTCGAGTTCGTTCAGCGCATCCTCGGCGGAGATTTCGTCACGCTTCTGACGCAGCGCGATCTCCAGAAACTTACCCTCGGCGGCCGCGATGCGATCCTGCGAGGACGCGGCGGTCTTGTAATCGCGCAGCGCGGTCTTTTCCTGCCCGAGACCCTCGGCGAGACGACCGCGCAGCACCGCCACTGTCGGCGCGATGCCGCCTCCAGCGCCGACCGCATCAAGATCGTCGCTGCGCGCCGATGCGCCGGCGTAGTCCTTCACTTCCACCGACGCCCGCATCGCATCGAGCAGGATGACGCGCTGCAATTCGAGCGGCAACGTGCCGATGGCAAGCTCCGCGTTCTTGAAGGCTTCGCGCGACGCCGACCACTTCTGCTGGCGCGCATAAGCGAGCGCCTTCCACAATTGCGCATTGGTGCTGTTGCCGATGGCCGGGCTCGCGAGATCCTTCAGCGTCTGCTCCGGCCGCCCGATCAGGCTGCTCGCCAGCGCGTGCATCGTCAGCGTGGTCGCGTCCTCGGTGCCGGGCTTTGCCTCGCTCAACGAAACGTCGAGCACCGCCTTGGCCTCGGGATACATGCCCCACGCCATGTAGAAACGCGCCAGCGCCAGTCGCGTCGCGATCTTTTCGGCACCATCCGCGGCGGACGCCGCATCGATCAATGCGTTGCGCCGGTCAAGAAACGCCGCCGCGCGATCGTCGCGCCACACAGCATCGTCGAACAACGGCCGTACCGACGCGGTCCCGCGCTCCGGCTGCATCCGCGCCGACGACAATGTGAGCCCGCCGGGCCGCGTCAGCGTCACGCTGTCGGGCGATACGATCGCGGTGACATCGTCGGACTTCGGACGCACCACGACGCCCTGCACCGATTCCAGCACGGACAGTTCGACCATGTCCTGCCGCTTGATGAAGCCGCGCGCCGGCGGCTTTGCTGTCACCACCAGCAGCGTGTCGCCGGCATCGGGATCGGTCAGCCGATGGAGCTTGCCCGCGCCCTCCAGCGGAATCGTGATGGTGGCGCGGCGCGGATCGGCGACATTGCGTCGTGCCTCCAACGGCTCCGACGAGGTCTTCAGCGTATCGGCGAAGGTCAGCGTCCAGCGCCGGCCGCCCATCGCAGGCGTCACGCCATCGGTATCGGCAAGCGCGGCCAGTTGCGGCCGGATCAGGCGCATCCGGATCGCCTGCCCGTTCGGCAGCGCGATGCGGCTGACTTCGCCGACCACCGACTTGGCATCGCGGCGGATGGCATCGAGATCGACGGCTTGTGTGGAATCGAACAGCAGCCAGACCGCATCGGCCCGACGAAACAGCGCCGCAGGCGTCGCCGCATCGAACGCGAAGTTCAGACGGATGCCATCGCTGTTGTGTTGAACCTGCACCGGCGCGTTGTCGGCGGATGTCGCCGGGCTGGCGGCTGGCGCTGTCGGCGCTTCGATGTTCGCAGGCGCTGACGCTGCCACAACATTCGCTGGCGGCGCGCTCGGCTTCGGCTCGGTAACCTTTGGCTCGGGCGCCTTCGCGCTGTCCATGGCGGGCTTGGTCACCACGGCGGTTTGCGGCTGCGTTTCGTTCGCCTTCGGCGGCTCGGCGGCAGCGCTTTTCGACGCCGCTGGTGCAATCACCGGCGCGGCTTGCGATGCCTTCGAGGGAACCTGCGGCAGCGCCGCCGGCTGCACGCCGACATCGACGATGTAGTTCTTCTCCTCGCGGAAAGCCTTGACGTCGACATCGCCGATCAGCGCGAAGTCGACGACGGCGCTATTGCCTTCGATGCGCTGCTCGATCGCACCGACATTGGCCGGCGCCACCAAGGTCGCGTCCGCAAGATCGAACTTGAAAGCCTTGTCGAACAGCACCGAGAATTTGTGCGACCCCAGCGACGACGACACACCGGCATTCTCGGGCAGTTCGAACACGTAACGAACGAACGTCGGCTGCACCGATGCACGCACGCGCACCGGCGGCAACGGTTTTGGCGCATTCGCCGCCTGCTGTTGCCGCAGCGCGCGTTCGGCGACGCGAGCGCGCTCCGACAGTTCGCGCACCACCTCCTGCGGCAGCCCCGGTGGCATCCCCTTCCAGTTATCCGGCAGGAGATCGACGAACAGTCGCTCGCCCGCCGCCATCGAATTGACCTTGACCTTGCGCGACAACGCCAGCCGGATCGCCGAGCCATCGGGGTCGCGGCGCGCCGAACCGACATAGTCCGGTACGGCATCCGAGATCTGATCGACAGAGACGTCGACCGCGCGCTTGAAGCGGATAATCAGGATCGAGCCCGCGACCGACACCTCGGAATCGACGTCCTCATCGAGCTTGACGACAAGCCGTGCGTAGCCGTTCTCGGTCGCGAGTGTGGCCTCACCGCGCACCGGATCGGCATAGGCCGGCAGCGTGGTCAGAGCGACGCTGGAGAGGAGCGCAACGCATGCGGCCGCAGCCCGAAAACGGCGGGCGAACAACCAAGAATGGCGGGCAGCGATGCGCGTCATTTCAAGTGTCTTCGAATCCAATTCTCGTGGAGCGGATTTGACATTCGCCCCGGTCGCTCTCGTATCGGTTAACTCTAGGTCGGGTCGTATAAGGATTTGTTAACGTCAACATGCCGGTTCGAACGACATCAGAACTCGGTCACCGTCCCCTTGTCGTTGTCGAGGATCATGCGGACCTCCTTGTATTCGATGATCGGCCGCACCCCGCGCTTGCGAAACACGTTCTCGGCCCAGGCCGCATCGTGCGTCGCCTCGGCGCGTTCGCGGGATTTCCAGAGATAGACGCCGACCAGCGCCCCGTCCGGGTTTTCGCAGTAGAACTTGCTGATCAGATCGGGCTCCTGCCGCCACATCGCGAGCGTCGGCCGCGCATCGGCGAGGTATTCCTCACGCGTCATCCGCTGCGTGACAGGATGGGTGACGATCTGAAGAATCATGTGCGTGTCCCGGTATTGGGAAGCGACGCGCCGCCATCAGCGATCCGGCGTAGTCGGCTTGCCTTCGATCTTCGGTAGTTCGGTCGCGGACGCGGTCTTTTCGCCGCCGGCGCGGCGCGCCAGTTCCACGGTGAGGCGTTCAGCGGCTTCCGGCGTCATCTGGCCGAGAATGTCCGACATCTTGCGCGGCGCGATCTGTGAGGCGATCTCGTAAAGCACCGACATCTCCAACCGGTCGAACACCTTCGCTGCGTCCTTCGGCTTCATCGCCTCGTAGGTCGTCACCAGCCCCTTGAAGCGCGCGGCCTCGGCGTCGTTCTTCTCGTGGGTCTTGGTGACGATGCGCGCCTCGGTTTCCTTCAAGTCCTTGACGCGATCGGCGATACGGGTCTCGGCGGCCTTCAGCAGGTTCTCGCGAATATCGATCTCGCGCGCCCGCGCATCGAGTTCCTGGCGGCGGCTCTGCAATCGTTCGAGGATGGCGCGCTCGGATTCTGACACCACCTTTTGCTGATCGGGAACGACAACCGTGCCCGGCGGCGGCGCGACGTCGGCCGGCTTGGCGGCCGGCGCTTCCGGCTTCGGCGCCTCCTTTGGCTTGGCGCTCACCGAGCCGGTGATGTCGCCCGCATCCACCGTGCGGTTGCTGCCGAACGGAAAGTTGAAGTTCTCCTGCGCCCACGACTTCTGGGTCGATTGCGGCTTGTAATCGAACACGTAGCCGCCATCGATGGCGAGGCCGGCGAATTTCAGCACCGCCAGCCCCAGCACCGCCACCAGCACCACCGGCAGCACCCGGATGTCGCGAAACGCACTCATGCAGCAATGCCGTTCGCCCGTCGCCGTTCAGCGAAAGCCTGCGTTGCCGCCATCGCGGCCTTCGCCGCTGACACGCGCGGCGCTTCCGGCGCTTGCTGCACCGGGATCGGCGCGGGCGCTGGCGCGGACGGCGAGCGCGCCGCCACCGCGATGCGCGACAGCCGCCCGAGCACGGCGTCGCCTTCCGCCAGTTGGCGGATCAGCCGCTCGGAAAGATCGGTCGCGGCCGCGATCTGGTCGCCAAGGTTTTCGTTGACGTCGCGCACGGTGTGCTTAAGGCCACCGATGGCGCGCTCGGCGATCTCCGTCGCGGTGATCAGTTCACCGATGGTGGCTTTCAGCGATTGTTCGTCGGCCTTGAGCCGCAACAGCCGCTTGTTCAGCAGCATGCAATAACCGATCGTCACCACAAGCAGCACCGCCACCAGCGCTTCGATCATAAGTCCGAATGAATGATTCACGGTGCCTCCATCAACTTGGTTTGCTCGTCGGCCTTCTCGAACATCGCGAGGGTCGTATTGGGTTTGCGCAGGTTCTTGGTGACGCGAATGGCGACGCGGTCACCGACGCGACCCATGCGCCCTTCCGTCAAGGTGACGTTGCCGCAACGGACCGCGACCAGTGCATCGGCGCGCATGTCGAGCGGCAGCGTGTCGCCGACCTGCAACTTCATCAATTGCTTGAGCGGAATGTCGGCCTCATAGAGCACCGCGTCGACGGCGATCTGCGCCTGCGCGATCTCGGTGGCGAGATGGCCTTCCCAGATCGGGTCGCGGCCGAACTTTTCGCCCATGAACATCTGCAACAGCACGTTGCGGATCGGTTCGATGGTTGCATAAGGCAGCAGCAGTTCGATATTGCCGCCGCGGTCTTCCATGTCGACACGCAGCCGCACCAGGATCGCGGCGTTGGCAGGGCGGCTGATGGCGGCGAAGCGCGGATTGGTTTCGAGACGGTCGATGGTGAAGGTCACCGGCGACAGCGGCCGGAACGCCTGCTCGGCATCGGCCAGCACCACCTCGATCAGCCGCTTCACCAGATTGGTTTCGATGGTGGTGTAGGGCCGCCCCTCGACCCGTAGCGACGCCTGACCGCGACGCCCGCCGAGCAGCACGTCGATCATCGAATAGATCAGGCTGGCATCGATAGTGGCGAGGCCGAAGTTTTCCCACTCTTCCGCCTTGAACACGGAGAGCACCGCCGGCAGCGGAATCGAATTCATGTAATCGCCGAACCGCACCGAGGTGATGCGGTCGAGCGAGACTTCGACGTTGTCGGACGTGAAGTTGCGCAGGCTCGTCGTCATCAACCGCACCAGTCGGTCGAAGATGATTTCGAGCATCGGCAGACGCTCGTAGGACACCATCGCCGAGTCGATGATGGCACGAATGCCGGAGTTGTCGTCGATGTTGATTTCACCGACGGAAAAGCCGAGCAGGTTGTCGATCTCTTCCTGCGACAGGACGCGCTCGTTGCCGTTCTTGCCGCTGGCGGCCTCACGGCCGCCATCCTCGACCATGGCGGCCCATTGCTCCGCCATCACGCCGGTGATTTCGTTCTCCGCCGCCGCCTTCGCCGCCGCTTCCGGGTCCTCGGAATCCAGCGAAGCTTCCCATTGCGCGGCAATGGCGTCCTGATCGAGCTGGTCGTTACCGGCCATGGTTATGAACCCGTCCGCTCATTGCACCACGACTTCCTTGAACAGCACCGCGTTGACCTGCCCCGGCGAGATCACCGCATTGACGCGCTTGGTCAGTTCTTCCTTGAGGCGGAACAGACCGGCGGAGCCGGCGAGATCGGTGGCGCGCAATTCGCGCAGATAGGTTTGGAAGATGTCCATCAGGCGCGGCATGGTCGGCTTGATCTTCTCGACCAGCGGCTCGTCCTTCACCTCAAGGACAACCTTGATCTTCAGGTATTGTACGCGCTCGCCCGGCAATCCGGCGAGGTTGACGAGGATATCCGGTACATCGACGAACACCGGCGGTTTCGGCGCCGGCGCCTCGGCATGCTTTTCCTCGCCGTGGTGATTGAAAAAGAAGAACCAGCCACCGCCGCCCACGCCGAGCAACAGCAACACGGCGGCCGCGATGATGATCAGCTTGCGCTTGCTCTTCGGAGCCGGTGCGCCTTCCGCCGCCGCGCCGTCTTCGGTCTGTTCGTTGTCTGCCATCGCTCGCCCGCCAAATGGGGTGAGCCCGATGCTGCCGAGCAGCCACTACGCGATACAAATGCCCCCGGCGCACACGCGCCCTGCCTCATTTCGGACGCTAGGGCCGCAATGGTTAACGGAATCTTTCTTTTGCCCCTCAACTGGGAAAATTTTGCCGGGCCATTATGGTCAACAAGCGGTTATTGCCGCCCTCGCCACCGCCCCTTCGCAGGGTCAACCCATTGAATTAACTGAAATTCCGAAACTGGCACGGCTTTCGCTTAGCTGATCCCGAGCCGCCGGTTTGGGAGAGCCTGCGGATCACGGATCGGGGCCAGCTTTGGGAGAGGCCATCCCCGATCGTCATCAGGGGAGTTTAGGCCGATGGAGAATACCCTCCTCATCGGATTATCGCGGCAGGTCGCGCTGGAGCGACAGATTGACGTCGTGGCCAACAACGTGGCCAACGTCAACACCAACGGCTTCAAGGCCGACCAGTCGCTGTTCGAGGAATACCTGATGCCGGTGGCGCATCAGGACAACTTTATTGGCCGCGACCGCCGTCTCAGCTACGTGCAGGACCGCGCGACCTTTCACGACTTCGCGCAAGGCCCGACCCAGGAAACCAAGAATCCGCTCGACGTCGCCATCGACGGCAGCGCCTTTCTCGTTGTGCAGACCCCCGGCGGCGAACGCTACACCCGCGACGGCAGCCTGCGCGTCAATTCCACCGGCCAGTTGGTGAACTCCGGCGGCTTTCCGGTGATCGGCGCCAACGGCCCGATCCAGATGCAGCAGACCGATCACGACATCACCATTTCCGCCGACGGCACCATCACCGTGGTGGAAGGTGCCAACACCCGCATCGACTCGGTGCGTGGCAAGTTGCGGCTGGTGAAGTTCGCCGATCCGCAGAAGCTCCTGAAGGAAGGCGCGAACCTTTACTCCGCCAACGGCATGGCGCCGCAGGCCGACACCGCCGCGCGCGTGCAGCAGGGTTTCGTCGAGAAATCCAACGTCAATTCCGTCGTCGAGATGAGCCGCATGATCGCGGTGACCCGCGCCTACACGCAAATCTCCGCGCTGTTGCAGCAGCAGAGCGATCTGCGCCGCACCGCTATCGAAAAACTTGCCGACGTTCCGGCCTGAACCTTAGGAAACTGACCGATGCGCGCTCTCTATACCGCAGCGACCGGCATGGCCGCCCAGGAACTCAACGTTCAGGTGATTTCCAACAACATCGCCAACATGCGCACCACCGGCTACAAGAAGCAGCGCGCGGCGTTTCAGGATCTCATTTACGATCATGTCCGCCGCGTCGGCGCGCAGGCCTCCGATCAGGGCACCATCCTGCCGGTCGGCATCGACATCGGCGGCGGCGTCAAGACCGTCGGCACGCCGCGCCTGATGGGCCAGGGCACCCTGTCGCCCACCGGCAACGATCTCGACATCGCGGTGCGCGGCGAAGGCTTCTTCAAGATCCAGATGCCGGACGGTACCTTCGCCTATACCCGCGACGGCTCGTTCACCACCGATCAGCAGGGCCGCGTCGTCAACGCGCAGGGCAATCTGCTGCAACCGACCATCACCGTTCCGCAGAACTCCTCCGGCATCACCATCAACGCGCAGGGCCAGGTGTCGGTGACGGTGCCGGGCTCGACCACGCCCACCATTCTCGGCCAGATCGGCCTCACCCGCTTCATGAACAAAGCCGGCTTGCAGCCGATCGGCGACAACCTGTTCACCGAGACGCCAGCTTCCGGTCCGCCGCAGGACGGCATCGCCACGCTCGACGGCTACGGCGACATGCAGCAGCGCAACCTCGAACAGGCCAACGTCGAAGTGGTGTCGGAAATCTCCGACCTGATCGCCGCGCAACGCGCCTACGAGATGAACGCCAAGGTCATCAGCGCCGCCGACCAGATGCTGCAATCGACTTCGAACATGTTCCGCTAAAGCATGATCCCGAAAAGTGGCCCCCGCTTTTCGGACAAGATCATGCTCAGACAAAGAACGATCGTCATGATGATCCGCACCCTGCTCACCGCCACACTGATCGCCGCCGCGCCGCTGGCCGCGTTGGCGCAGTCCGTCGGCACCGCGCCCGCCGCTCCGGTGCTACGCGCCAACGTCACCGTGACCTCGGACATCGTGCGGATCGGCGACATGATCGACAACGCCGGCGATGCCGCCGCCATCGCGATCTATCGCGCGCCCGATCTCGGCACCACCGGATCGCTGCCGACCGCGCAGGTGCTTGCTGCCCTACGCGCGCATCAGGTCATCGGCGTCGATACGAAAGATCTGCGCGAAGTTTCGGTGACGCGGCTCGCGCGCACCGTCGAGGCGAAGGAGATCGAGCGGAGCATTGCCGCCGCGCTGGAGCATCGCAACGGCCTCGGCGATGCCAAGGACATCGAACTGACCTTCGATCGCGGCGTGCAGACCTTGCAGCTCGACGCCGCCAGCGCCGGCGCGCTACGTCCGGTCGCGGTTCACTTCGATCCGCGCGGCGGCCGCTTCGACGTCGCATTCGAGATCGCCAACACCGCAGGCTCGGCGCCGACCCGACTGCGTTTCACCGGCACTGCCGTCGAGACCGTCGAAGCGGTGGTGCTGATGCGCGCCATCGATCGTAACGAAATCATCAAGGCGTCGGATGTCGCGGTCGAGCGGCGGCCGCGTATGGAAGTCGGTCGCGACGTCGCGGTCAGCGCGCAGGTGATCGGCATGCAGGCGCGGCGGCAGTTGCGGCTTGGCCAGGCATTGCGCCAATCGGATCTCGGCAAGCCCGATCTCGTGCAGCGCGATCAGGCGGTCACCATCGTCTATCATGCCGCCGGCATCACCCTGACCATTCGCGGCAAGGCATTGGAGAACGGCACCGAGGGCGATGTCGTCAACGTCATGAACCTGCAATCGAAACGCACCTTCTCCGGCACCGTCTCCGGCCGCAATCAGGTGCTCGTCAGCGCACCGGCGCCTGTCGCCACCGCAAACCTGCCCGCGCCTGTCGCGGTCGCCGCCAACACCGCCCTGTCCGATCCTCGTAAAGCCGAGTCACGTTGATGTTCACGTATCGTAACCGCGCCATCCTCACCGCCACGCTGCTGGCGACCGCGACCCTCGCGAGCGGATGCTCCTCGATCGACCGCCTCTCGGCGATCGGTGAAAAGCCGGCGCTGACGTCGATCGACAATCCGACGACGCAGCCGGGCTACAAGCCGGTGCAGATGCCGATGCCAAAGCCGGAACCCGCCTCCTACGCCGCCAACTCGCTGTGGCGCAACGGCTCGCGCGCATTCTTCAAGGATCAGCGCGCGCATCAGGTCGGCGACATTCTCACGGTGACGGTGAACTTCACCGACAAGGCCAACATCGCCAACGAGACCCAGCGCAGCCGCACCAACAAGGAAGACACCGGCGTCACGGATTTTCTCGGCAGCAAGCTGTTGACGGGCGACGCCGCAAAGGTCTTGCCGGGCAAGGTACTGACCGCCGATTCCACAGCGTCCAGCGATGGCAAGGGCTCGGTGCAGCGTCAGGAAAACCTGCAAACCAGCGTCGCCGCCGTGGTGACACAAGTGCTGCCGAACGGCAATCTGGTCGTCGAAGGCAAGCAGGAAATCCGCGTCAACTTCGAAATACGCGAACTGGTGGTCGCCGGCATCGTCCGTCCGGAAGACATCCAGAGCGACAACACCATCGACTCCAGCAAGATCGCGCAGGCCCGCATCGCCTACGGCGGCCGCGGCCAAATCACCGACGTGCAGCAGCCGCGCTACGGCCAACAGGTGCTCGACGTCCTGCTCCCGTTCTGACCTGATCTCCCGAGCTCCCACGCGGCGTCGCGAACCTAGGCGCGACGCAGCGTACAACGCGGCCTTCGTAGCTCCCCTGCGAAGGCCGCTTTCATATGATCCCGAAATTCCGGCGCCGGAAGGAAATATCGATCCGGGGACTTGCTGCAAACCCGGCCTCACCCAATTGGGGCATGGTTCTTTCGCGAACGACCGGATAGCGTCATGTTGCGGCAGTTTCTGGAGGAGCGGGGATGAATTCGATCAAGGCGACGCTGATCGCACTGGGAAGTCTGGCCATGCTGGGCGCGATGAGCGGCAACGCATCGGCGCAGATCGTCGCGCTGGGCGCCAGCAATACGCAAGGCAAGGGCGTCGGGGCATCCGCCGCTTATCCCGCCCAGCTTCAGGCCATGCTCAAGGCCAAGGGCGCCAATATGCGTGTCGCCAACGCCGGCATCTCCGGCGATACCACGGCGGGAATGCTGGCACGACTGTCCCGAGCCGTTCCGCAAGGCACGCGCGTCGTCATCGTTCAGTATGGCGGCAACGACAAGCGCCGCGGCATCTCTCCGGCGCAACACCAGGCCAATGTCGCGGAGATCGAAAGCCAGTTGAGTTCCCGCAATATCAAGGTCGTGCACGCCGATGGCTACATCCGGCAGGCGATGCAGGCCGGGATGACGCAATCCGACCGAATCCATTTAACGGTCGAAGGACACCGGCAAGTCGCGGAGCAACTGCTCTCTTCGGTTCGATAGGCGATCTTGCGGCAATATCGATGTTTCGATTCCGGCGCGACACGGGTTAGGATCGCCATCATCCCAATGGCGTCAACGCATGTCCGTATTTGAAGTCCTCGAACTCCGCGTCGGTCGCGCCGGGCCACTTGGTCCGGCGGGCGCGCGAAGTGCCATAGACAAACAGCCGGTCGCCGGTCCGGTGGCGGTCGACACTCTCGGCTTCGATGGCGATGAACAGGCCGACACCAAGCATCACGGCGGGCCGCACAAGGCCGTGCATGCCTACGCGATCGCGCACATGCCGGCATGGACGCGAGAGTTGCCGGAGCGCGCCGCGCGCTTTCGGGCCGGCGCGTTCGGAGAAAATCTGGTGCTCGACGGCGCGACCGAAGCCGACGTTTGCCTTGGCGATCGCTGGCGCATCGGCACCGCGCTGTTCGAAGTCAGCCAGGGCCGCCAGCCGTGCTGGAAGCTGAACCTCCGCTTCGATGTTTCCGACATGGCGCGCCGGGTTCAGGACAGTGGCCGATCCGGCTGGTACTTTCGGGTCCTCGCGCCCGGCATCGTCGCGGCGGGCGATCGCGGCGCGTTGATCGCAAGGCCCAACCCGGACTGGTCCCTCGCCCGCGTCTCCCACCTGCTCTATCATGACCGCATGAACCGGCCCGCGCTCGCCGAACTGGCAGCGATCCCGGGATTGCCGGAAAGTTGGCTCCGTCTGGTCGACGCGCGTTTGGCCTCTGGGAAAACCGAGGACTGGTCGCGTCGCATCGAGACGCCGTCGCCGGGAGCGTGAGGCAGTACACGCTCGGCCACGCGACAGCCTCTCTGTCGGAAGTCCATCAGGTCAGCGGCAATTCAAATTCCCGTCACGGTGCGCCAGTAGCGAAGCAATGACGGAAATTGCTCTCGATTTCCTCTCTCGGATTTCGATTCCGCGTCTCCGGCGAACTCCGGATTCCGGCGGTAACCTTGAGCGGTTAGGTTAAGATGCGAGTTAAGTTGTCGCGACGCGCCGTCTGGCTATCGTCATGGCGTCGCGCAGAGTTGGCCGGAATGTCTTCCAAGAGGGCCGGTCACGATTTCAATTGCGCGGCACGGGGCCGTCGTTTTGTGTATGCGTAGCGACGGCCCCACCCTTCGCCAAAGCCCACGACTCCCACAAGCGCACGAAATTCAAATGGCCGGACGCAAGATCCGGCCATTATCGTAAATCTGCTTGTTCAGTCGCCGCGCGCTATTCGTCGCGATAGACCTTCTCGCGTTCCTCGTGACGCTCGCACGCCTCGACCGAGAGCGTCGCGATCACATGATCGCTTACAATGAAAGGGATCATGTCAGGCGCTCGGCGACCATTCGCCCGATCGCGGCGAACACCCGCTCGTGCTGGGCGGCATTCGGCCTGCCACCTTGCGTATAGGCAGCGACGATAATGGGCGTATCAGGCTTCGGCCAGACCATCGCGATATCGCCGGCCGCATCCTTGCCATTGTTGCCGGTCTTGTCGCCGATCCGCCAGTTGTTCGGCAACCCGCCGCGCAGGCGCTTGGCGCCCGTCTTGCAGTTGACCATCCATTCCGTCAATTGTCCGCGCGACGTTGGCGACAGCACATCACCGAGGATGAAACGCTTGAGGTTATCAGCCATCGCCGCCGGCGTTGTCGTGTCGTGCGGATCACCCGGCGGCGAACGGTTGAGTTCAGGCTCGTTGTGATCGAGACGCGATAACGCGTCTCCGGTCGAGCGCCAGAAATCGGTCAGCGCGGCGGGACCGCCAATATGGGCCAGCAACAGGTTGGCGCAGGTATTGTCGCTCAACTCCACCGCGCCCTGACACATCTCGCCGAGCGACATGCGAGCCTTGGCGAGATTCTGTCTGGCGACTGGGGCATAGGCGAGAATGTCCTTCTCTCCGTACGCGATCATCTGGTCGAGGCGGTCCACGCCACGGTCGACTCGTGCAAGAACGCATGCCGCAAGCGACGCCTTGAAGGTGCTGCACATGACGAAGCGCTCACCGGCGCGCCAGGACAGCGTCTTGCCGGAGGCGACATTCGCGGCATAGAGGCCGATCCTGCCGCCACTGGCGCGCTCATAGGCCGTGAGAGCGGACAGAGCCGCCTGCGCCGCAACCGGCCACAACGCCAGACCGGGAACGGCGGCGAGCAAGGCACGTCGATCAATCTTCATGAGAATCCCTGAAGCCAAGGCGTTGCCCAGCTTCAGCATCATTGCGCCGGGACGATGACCGTCCGGCTATTCGTCGCGATAGACCTTCTCGCGCTTCTCGTGGCGCTCCTGCGCCTCAACCGAAAGCGTCGCGATCGGCCGCGCCTCGAGGCGCTTCAGCGAGATCGGCTCGCCGGTTTCTTCGCAATAGCCGTAGGTGTTGTCCTCGATGCGCTGCAACGCCGCGTCGATCTTGGAGATCAGCTTGCGCTGACGGTCGCGCGAACGCAGCTCGATGGCGCGATCCGTTTCGGATGAGGCGCGATCCGCAAGATCCGGATGATTGACGTTCTCCTCCTGGAGCGTCTGCAACGTGATCTTGGACTCCTTGATAATCTCGTCCTTCCAGGCCAGCAGCTTGTTGCGAAAATATTCGCGCTGGCGCTCGTTCATGAAAGGCTCTTTTTCGGAGGGTCGATAATTCTTCAACTTTTCCAAGGCCAATCCATTTTTTTGTGCGAGGCGCCGGAATGGGTCCGCCGCGCCGCGCTTATATAGCGCCGCCTTGTGTCAGACAATATCGTCCCGGGCCTCATCGCCGCGAAGCCCGGGACGCCGTCACGTGATTCCCAAGGAACCTGCCGCGAACCTTCAATAGCCGACGGTAAACCGTTGACGCGAATGGGCCGGGCGCTCGATCTCGTCGGCCAGCGCCACCGCGTAGTCCTCGAAGGAAATCCAGCTTTTGCCGGTAGCATCGGTCAGCAACCGGTCGCCGCCGAGGCGGAACTTGCCGGTCCGTTCGCCCTCGACGAATAGCGCCGACGGCGACAGGAAGGTCCAGTCGAGCTCTTTTTCGCGACGCAACAGATCGAGAAAAACGCCGCCCTTCTCGGCTTCCGCCTTGTAAGCCGCCGGGAATTCCGGGGTGGACACCAGTGCCACGCCCGGCGCGACCTCGAGGCTACCGGCGCCGCCGACCACGACATAGCGCTCGATTCGGGCCTGCTTGACGGCCGCGATCAGCCGCGCAGGATCGCTGGCGGTGAAATGCACGGCGCTGACCGCGACGTCGTGCCCGGCCACCGCCTTGGCCAATCCGTCGACATCGAACGCGTCACCCTGCACGGCGGTGACGCCGGGGCGCGGCGTCACTTTTTCGGGGTGCCGCACGATCACGGTGACGTCGTGCCCCCGCCGCGACACTTCTTCAACAATCCGTGAGCCGACACGCCCGGTTCCGCCGATAACTGCAATCTTCATAGGTTCTCTCCGATCGATGGTCCGGCCGTTCCATTCGGACCGCGTCAGCGGCGCGACGGAAACGTCGGACAATTAAGTAACCAACAGTTACTAGATATCGAAAGGATTGCAGGTGTGAAGAGAGCACTTTAAGATGACTTGGTCACCCCGGCGAAACCCGGTCCCGCTGACCCACGATGGAGCCGCAACCGATGAAGCCCGGAAATCCCTACAACGCGAACTGCCCGACGCGCCTGATCCTCGATCGCGTCGGCGACAAATGGGCGGTGCTGTTGCTCGGTCTTCTGCGCAAGGAACCGATGCGCTTCAACGCGTTACGCCGCCACATTGATGGCATTTCGCAGAAGATGCTGTCGCAGACGCTGAAGAGCCTTGAACGCGACGGGCTGGTGAAGCGCCACGCCATCGCCACCGTGCCGGTGACGGTGGAGTACTCCATCACGCCGCTCGGCATGACGCTGGCGAAAGCCGTCGATCCGCTGCGGCATTGGGCGGAAACGCATCTGAAGGAAGTCCAGGCCTCGCAGCGGCGCTACGACGGCAGCCCGGCGAACGCCGCCGCGTAGATCGGATGATCCTCTAGCGACGAATCCACCTTTCGCCGCAAGTCCTGCGCCGGCCTTTATTTTTTGCTGCCCGCAAGGTGACGCTTTTCCGAGAAGAAGTCGATGAACGCGCGCATCTTCATCGGCATGTGCGCGCGCGACGGCATGTAGAGATTGAATCCCGGCATCGGTGGACACCAGCGTTCGAGCACGCGAATGAGCGAACCGTCCGCAAGATGCGCGCGAACCGCCGGTTCGATGTGCATCACCAGTCCAACGCCTTGCAGCGCCATGCGCAACATCGTCTCGTCGTCATTGGTGGTGAACGCGCCGCGCGGTTCGATCTCGATGTCGGTTTGCGGCGCATCGGGGTCCGTGAACTCCCAACGATAGACAGCGCCGCGCGTCGTCTGACGAAACCGCACGCAGTTCTGTTTCTCAAGATCAGCCGGCGTTTCCGGTACAGGATAGCGCGCGAAATAGGCGGGAGACCCGACCACGGCCATGCCGAAATCCGGGCAGATCGGAATGGCGATCATGCTGTCGGACACGCGCTCGCGTAACCGGATGCCGGCATCGCATCCGTCGTGAATGATGTCGCCGAGGCCGTCGTCGAGAATGAGGTCCAGCCGCACCGCCGGATAGCGCCGGCTGAATTCCTCCAGATGCGGTTCGATGAAACAGCGCGCCGCGACGCGGGAGGTGTTGATGCGAATTTCGCCTGTCGGCCGGTCGCGATCGGTTCCTATCGCCTGTATCGCCTGCTCGATCAGCGATAGCCCCGGATCGATCTGATCCAGCAGATGGCGCCCCTCCTCGGTCAGCGAGATCGACCGCGTCGAACGGTTGAGGAGCCTCACATTCAGGCGTTCTTCCAGAACACGGATGGTCTGTGAAAGCGCGGACGGCGAAATGCCCATCACCGTCGCGGCGCGCGTGAAACTCCCCTCGCGCGCGACCTGACTGAACGCGGCGATCGCCGGCAGCAGGGTTCGATCCAAAACGCCTCCATGAAGCACAGCTTCAAATTGATTGAAGATTACCCCAGTTTATCGAAACAGTCCACGACGACATATTCCGCCTGTCCTTCAAGCCAAACCCAAAGGTGACGCCATGAAATCCGTGAAGATCAGAAACAAGGATATGGACTGGGATATCGCCGCCGACCTGCATTTTCCGCCCGATTTCAGCGAGGGAAACAAGTACCCGGCGATCATCAGCGCCCACCCCATCGGAAGCTGCAAGGAGCAGACGTCCGGAAACGTTTACGGTGCAGCGCTGGCCAAAGAGGGCTTCGTCGTTATCGCGTTCGATGCCAGCTTCCAGGGTGCCAGCGGTGGCACGCCGCGCTTCATCGAAGACCCGATGCTTCGCGTCGAGGATTTTCGGCACGTCGCCGACTATCTGGTGACGCTGCCTTACGTCGACGAGGATCGGATCGGCGTTCTCGGCATTTGCGGCGGCGGCGGTTATTCCATCAATGCGGCCATGACCGAGCGACGCATCAAGGCCGTCGGCACCATCACCGGCGTGAACTACGGACGGCTGATGCGCGAAGGTTTCAGTGGCTTCAATCCGATCGGCGCGCTGGAAGCGATGGCCAAACAACGCACCACCGAAGCCCGTGGCGCGGAGCTGCACGTCGACGATCTGCTGCCGCCCTCCCCGGAAGACGCGAAGCGTCGCGGCCTTACCGAGATCGATGTCTATGAAGCCACGGAATATTACCGCACACCGCGCGGACAGAAGCCGCATGGCGCCAATCGCTCACTGCTGTCACATCAGGCGGCGGCTGTCGGCTGGGATGCGTTCCACCTCGCCGAACTGTTGCTGACGCAGCCGCTGATGGCGGTCGTGGGTGACAAGGTCGGCGCCTTCGGCGCGTACCGCGACGGCTGCGAAATCATCGGACGCGCGCGGTCGGACAGGAAAGAGCTCGTCGTTCTCCCCGGCTGGTCTCACTACGATCTGTACGACAAGCCCGAACCGGTGGCTCTGGCACTGGCGAAACTCGTTCCCTTCTACAGGGAGCACCTGGGAAACGCGCAGTCCGCCAGAAAAGCCGCCTGATCGAAATCGCGACCTAACAACAACGATCCATTGTCCGCATCATGCGGGCAATGGATTTTGCTTATCGGCCATGCCGATGTCAGACCCGGCCCGCCTTCGCCAGTTCGACCTCGACCCGCAATTCGATTTCCGACAGCACGGCATCGAGGCCGGGATCGCCGGAGGTTTCCTTGAGGTTGGCGGCGGCGTCGCGCAGGCGCATCACGGTGGCGTTGTCGAGCGAGCCCGACAGCAGCCCGATCTTGAGATCGTCAAGCGCATCGAGCGCGCCCCGCCCGCGTTGCACCGAGCGCTTGCGCCGCTCGGTCGGGTCCTCGATGCCCTGCAACGCCAACAACGCATCGATGCCGGCGGCGGCTTTCGGCGCCGTCGCCGGTCGCGTTTCCGTCGCGCCGCCCATGTCCGGCAACACGAAGCCGCTGCTGCCGCTACGGCGCGCGCCGCCCGCCGGCGTGCCTAAGGTCGTCCCGTTGGGTCCATAAATGCGCATGGTGATGCCTCATGGAGAGTCGTCTCCATGTCGGACACTGGAGGCCGCGTGGTTAACAGGCGGTAAACGACCCGGCAAAATTTACCGATGGCGGCAGTTTCGCCTTGGGCAATGCCCGTCCCTCTCACCGCTCTTCAAACAACAGATCAGCTTTATCAAAGGCTTATCGAAGAAACCCGATTGGCACGCGGTTCGCATGGTTAACGCCGGGATACCCTCGTGGGGAGCATGGGGCGTGTCCGGCAACGGCGTCAGTGGGGAGCAACGATGCCAGGCGTGCGCAAAGCGGGATTCGGTCGGACCTTGGTCCATGCGGTCGGCATGGCATTGCTGGCGCTCGGCATGGCGTTGCCCTCGACTGCAGCGCTTGCCACCTCACGCATCAAGGATCTCGCCAATATCGAAGGCGTGCGCCAGAACCAGTTGATCGGTTACGGCCTCGTCGTCGGCCTCAACGGCACCGGCGACACCCTCAACAACATCCCCTTCACCAAGCAGTCGCTGCAAGCGATGCTGGAGCGCATGGGCGTCAACATTCGTGGAGCCACCATCCGCACCGGTAACGTCGCCGCGGTGATGGTGACCGGCAACCTGCCCGCTTTCGGCACGCAAGGCACGCGGATGGACGTCACCGTCTCCGCGCTCGGCGACGCCAAGAGCCTGCAAGGCGGCACCTTGCTAGTGACGCCGCTGCTCGGCGCCGATGGCAACGTCTATGCAGTCGCGCAAGGCTCGCTCGCTATCGGCGGCTTTCAGGCGGAAGGCGCGGCCGCCAGCATCACGCGCGGCGTGCCGACCAACGGCCGCATCGTCAACGGCGCCATCATCGAGCGCGAAATCGAATTCGCATTGAACCGGCTGCCGAACGTGCGCCTCGCGCTGCGCAACGCCGACTTCACCACCGCGAAACGCATCGCCGCCGCGGTCAACGATTTCCTCGGCGCGAAAACCGCGGAGCCGATCGATCCCTCCACGGTACAGTTGTCGATCCCGAAGGAGTTCAAGGGCAACGTGGTGGCGCTGCTCACCGAAATCGAGCAGTTGCAAGTCGAACCCGATGCCGTCGCCAAGATCATCATCGATGAGCGTTCCGGCATCATCGTGATGGGCCGCGACGTGCGTGTCGCTACCGTGGCGGTGGCGCAAGGCAACCTCACCGTATCGATCTCCGAAAGCCCGCAGGTTAGCCAGCCGAACCCGTTGTCGCGCGGCCGCACGCGTGTCACGCCGAACACCGCGATCGGCGTGCAGGAGGACGGCAAGAAACTGGCGCTGGTGAAGGACGGCGTTTCCTTGCAGCAACTGGTCGACGGCCTCAACGGCCTCGGTATCGGCCCGCGCGACCTGATCGGCATCCTGCAAGCGATCAAGGCCGCAGGCGCCATCGAAGCCGACATCGAGGTGATGTGATGAACGGCTTCGCCCCCGCCGCGCACGCCAACACGCATCCCACTCGCGACATCGCCTTCGAGCAGGCGCTCGCGCGCGTCTCGCCGCAAGCGCAGGCCAAGGCGAAATCCACCGCGCAGGATTTCGAGGCAATGTTTCTCAACACCATGTTCTCGCAGATGACCAGCGGCCTGAAAGGCGACGGCCCGTTCGGCGACACGCCCGGCACCGGCGTGTGGCGCGCGATGCAGACCGAGCAATATTCGCGCTCGTTCGCGCAGGCGGGCGGCATCGGCATTTCCAACGACGTTTACCGCACCCTGATCCTGCAACAGGCCAATAACGCCGGCTAACATCGAGGCTCGTTCATGCATCGCTCCCCGCAACCTCAGGCACCGGCCGCGACGCCGTCGCCTGTCGATCCGCAACAGCTCGCTTCCGAGATGGCCGATGTGATGGCCGCGCTGTTCGCCGTGGTCGAACGCGAGACCGATCTGGTGCACGCCGGCCGCGTCGCCGATGCCATGGCGCTCGAAGCCGACAAGTCGGCGCTGTCGCGTCGCTACGTCAATCTCGTGTCCGCCTTGAAAGCGAACCAGCCGCATCTGCGCGCGGTCGCACCGGATCTGCTGGCGACATTGCAACGTCAGCACGAAACGTTTCGCGCGATGTTGCAAGTGAACCTCACGGTGCTGGCGACGGCGCATGCCGTCTCCGAAGGCGTAGTGCGCGGCGTCAACACCGAGGTGCAGCGCCGCAACATTCCACAAACCTACACCGCCAATGGACAGCGTGCGACGCCCGGTCCGCGCCACATCACACCGCTGGCAGTGAGCCGTTCGCTGTAATTGCCAACATCGCACTACAACCGAAACGCGCCGCTGCTAACGGCGGCGGCGATCGCGTCGAATGCCTCCTGCGGAGACAGGCCGGCGATCGGCAACCTGTGCGCATCTAAATCGCCGGGCGCGGCGAACTGCTGATGCAGCGCGGTGATCGGCTCCGGGTCGGATAGCGTCTCGCCACCGCGCAGCCTGCACCGCGTGATCGCTTCGTCCAGCGACGGCGCAAGAACAATGTAGTGCCGCGGCGCGCGCAACTGCCGGAACGGCTGCAAGAACCACGGCCCGATGATGCCGTCGACAATCACAAAGAAGCCGCCGCCGGCATAGCCCTCCGCGGCCTGGGCGAGCACATTGATGACCGTCTCGTTCTGTCGATGCGATTCCGGCAGATACGGCGCGATCGCGCCGTGTTTGATGAAGTGCCAGAAATCATCCGCATGCAGATGAACCTTGGAGGCACCTGGCTGCGCGGCCAGCCTCTTTGCCGCCGTGGTTTTCCCCGATCCGGGCGGACCGGTAAGGATGAGAATTTCACCTGAAAAATCGAGCATGACGTTTGTCCGGTCTAATCTTCGCCGCCGAAGTTGCCGCTGATCAGGCGACGCGCACGAACCCGCGAAAGGTTGAGCTAAATTATCCTACACAATGCAATTCGACATTCATCGCGTTCCCTAACGCGGTGTTGAGAAGCGCCGGATAGGGTTGCCACCAGGGAGGGGTTGGGATTTGACTCACAGCACGCCAGGAGGCTGCCATGGGTATGGATTTCAACATCAAGCCGGCCAGCGCGCCGGCCGCGGTTTCGTTTGTGCAACCTGCCAACGACGCCGCGCGCGATGCTGTCACAACGCAACTTCCCGCCAGCCAGACGATCACGGCAGCGGACATTTCCGCGCGCGTTCGTAACGAGTCATCCGGTGCCAGTGCCGGCACCTCGCATCAGACGGTCTTCGATCGCGATGCCGCGTCGATGGTCTACCAGGTGGTCGACAACCGCACCAGCATTGTCGTGCGTCAATTCCCCGACGAAGCGATGCTGCGTCGTCGCGCCTACTTCCGTGCGATGGATATGCTCAAGGACGAACGGCTGCGCGAACCTGCCGCCGACAGGACAGCGTAACGCGACCAGACCGGACGATCATTCCCAAGCGCCGCATCGCACCCAGGACACGAAGCTACCCCCGCGTCGCGGCGGCTTTCTCCATCGTCGAGACACCCGTGACCGGACTCGTCACCACGGTGGCGATCTGCGCCTTGTCGGTTCCGGTCACCATGAATTTCGAATCGCCGATCCGGAACGAACTGTCGCGGATCAGCACGTCCTGATACTTGGTCGTGCCGCCGCTGAGATACTTCACCTTGGCGCGGAAGCCGTTGACGCTCGAGATCGCGACCTCGAACGACGTGCCGTTGGCGTACTTGCCTTTCCAGCTTCCCTCGAATTTCTCGGGGTCAACCGCCACGTACTTCGAATTGGACGGCACGGCGCCGCCCACCGTGACGTAATTCGACGAGATGATGTTCCAGATGTCGGACATTTCCAGATATCAGCTGTGGCGCCGCGCTGTGAACCTCAGGCGCGGCCGGACAAACCAGCGGCGAGATTGCAGTTGATGTCGATCAACGATTTCAATTTTGCCGGGTCCGGATTGGTCTGCATCTCCACCGTCTGCTTCAGAACGAAAATACCGATGTTGGTGATGTTCTGACGGATCTCCAGCGTCTGCTCGCTGTCGTTGCTCTCGACGGCGCCCATGAAGATCGACCAAAGACGGCGGTTGAACAACAGTGCGTCGTGCATGCTCTTGTTCGGGCCGGTCCAGTTCGCTTGTACCTCTTGCAGTTGTCGGGCCGCCTTCAGCAGCGCCTGCGCCTCGATCTCACGGGGGGAAGCAGTGGTTTGCGACGTGCGGGCATAAGCGGAAGCGGCGTTGGACATTCACGACCTCGATG
Organism: Hyphomicrobiales bacterium; assembly: GCA_017305535.1. Taxonomy (GTDB): domain Bacteria; phylum Pseudomonadota; class Alphaproteobacteria; order Rhizobiales; family Xanthobacteraceae; genus 62-47. Next base: position 106,481 of record JAFKKN010000006.1, read on the forward strand.
GGGTTCGCTGCGAAAAGCAGACACACCGTTACTCTAGTACGTTTCCCGTTTAGATATGGTTACCAATCATTTTCAACTGTGACAGAAACCGGGCACTCGACGTTCATTTTGGAGCACGGGATCGGATCGAAGGGGACCGTCGTTGCGGCTTCAACTCATACCGCAAACAAAAACGGCGGGGTTTCCCCCGCCGTTTCCGTCTTGAGTGAGTAGGCTTCGCTTAGCGGAGCAACTGCAACACGCTCTGGTTCGACTGGTTCGCCAGCGCCAGCGCGGACACCGCGATCGACTGGCGGGTCGACAGCGCCTGGCTGTTCGCCGCTTCCTCGTTGGTGTCGGCCAGCGTCAGGTTGGACGAGCCGGTCTGCAGCACGTTGATCAGGTTCTTGTTGAAGTCCTGACGGATCTGCACCACCGACAGGTTCGAACCGAAGGCCGAAGCCTGCGACCGCAGCGTGCTGGACGCGGTGTTGAGCGAGTCCAGAACCTTGTTGATGTTGCTGTTGTCGAGGAAGTCGGTGCCAGCGGTGAGCTTCGACAGACCGAGGCCGGCCGGATCGAAGGTCACGCCCTGAATGTTCAGGGTCGACTTGCCGGTTTCGTTGAAGACCAGCTTGAGCTGGTCGCCGTTCAACAGGTTGACACCGTTGAAGGACGAGTCCTGCGCGGTGGTCTTGATCTGATCGACGATCTGATTGTATTGCGCGATCAGGCCCGAACGGGTGTTCTGGACGTTGGCGTCGGCAACCGGGGCCGAGCCAGCGCCGGCGGTGAACAGGCCCGCACCCGTCGCTGAACCACTCAGCGCGCCGATCGTCGCCGCGGCGTGATCGTTCGTGGTGGTGAGCGTGATCTTGCCGGTGGTGTCGATCGAGGCGGTCAGGTTGTTCGCGGCGAGCGCCGTGTTCAACTGATCGAGCGTCGAAACCTGGTTGGCGCCGGTGCCGAAGTTGATGACGGAAGCGGTGCCACCATCGGTCGCGGCGATGTTCAAGGTCGTGCCCGACAGGCCGCCCGTGGTGGTGGTGCTGGCGTTGGTGCCGGCCGTCACCGTGGGGGTGGCGCCAAACACAGCGGCCACGTCAGCGCCGCCGAGCGTGATCGAATCGGATGCACCCGCGGTTCCGGTGCTGGTCAGAACCAGATGACCGGTGCCGTCGACGGTGGCGTTCACGCCGACATTGGCCGTTCCGTTGATCGCGCCAGCGATGTCGCTCATCGACCAGACGCCGGAAGTACCGCCAGTGGTGCCCAGCGTCACGGTCTGGCCATTGACGGTGAAGGATTTGGCGGCAGCGGAAGCATCGACCGTGCCAGTCACAGTTCCCGTGGTGACGGCATTCGTCGCCGGAGTCGTCGTGCTCGTGCCACCCAGCAGGTTCGCAGCGGTCGCGCCAGTGATGGTGGCGCTGGCCTGCGACTTGGTGGAGTAACCCGACGGAGTCTGCAGCGCCTGGTTGGCGATCGACTTCGCGGTGTCGACCAGCTTCTGGATCGAGGTGATGCCGGTGTTGGCAGCCTGGAGCACCTGCACGCCGTTACCGATCGAGTCCAGCAGGTTGTTGATGTCGCTGGCGCGGTTGTTCAGGCCCTGCGCGGTGAAGAAGTTGGTCGGGTTGTCGAGCGCCGAATTGACCTTGTTGCCGGTGGCAAGGCGGTTCTGCGTGGTGGAGAGCAGATCGGCGGTGGACTGGAGGGAGAGGAGGTTCTGGCGCACGGACGCCGAGAGAACGATACCTGACATTGTCATACCTTTCTGGTGTGAACGAGAGTGTGCGTATCGCCGATCTTTTCCATCGGACAACTCCGGCACACTGGAGCCAAGACTCTAAAAAAACATGAAACGAACCGGAGCATTTCGATCGACCTGTACGGCGACCTCGAAGCGTTCCGCGCATTGCGATAAAGCCGCGCCCGGGATGCCCTTGCGAACATTGCACATTCCGCTCGCACCCGTGCGACGCGCGCGGCCGGCGTTAACCCGTCGTTAACCATGATCGGAAAGGATCGCGGCATCGGTTTGAATACGGACGCCGTTTCGGTTTGCTTGCGGCGTCGCTCACGTCACCGGTTTAGCGACACACCAACAGGAGAGCGACATGGCGCTGAAGGTTGAACTTCGCCCACACGAGCGGATCATTATCGGCTCCTGTGTCATCACCAACACCGACCAGCGCGCCAAATTCCTGATCGAAGGCGATCGCATTCCGATCCTGCGCGAAAAGGACATCCTGACGCCGGAGACAGCCGACACGCCGGCCAAGCTGATCTACCTCGCGGTGCAACTGATGTATCTCGCGCCCGACCCGATGGCGCATCACCCGGCCTACTTCAACCTGATCAAAGATCTTCTGCACGCCGCGCCGAGTTCATGGCCATTCATCGAGGCCATCAACAATCACATTCTCAACGGCGATCTCTATCACGCGCTGAAGGAAGCGCGTAAGCTGATCGCGCATGAGGCAAAACTGCTCGACGACGCGCGCCGACAGCAGGAGCAACAGGCCGAACGCAAGACCGCCTGATCGTTCTGCCATCAAGCAAAAAGGGCCTCCAGTACGGAGGCCCTTTTTGTTTGCATCACGAACGCTGTCGCGCGAATGCCCATCAGAGAAATTTCGCCAGGCTGAGTTGATACAGCATCGCGGTGGTTTGATACGACGCCGAAAGACTGGTTTGCAACGCGAGAATCTTCGTCGCGGTCTCCTCCGGCGAGACACCTTCGATGGAATCCAGCATCGTCTGCGTCATGGTCTTGACCTGCGCCTGACGATCGCCCGCCGACTTGATCGCAGTCTGCGCGCCGGCGAAATCCGCCTGAATATCCTGAATGGTCTGCACGCCCTGCTGCGGTGACAAATTCAGCGCGACGCGCTGGCTCAGCGCGGTGACCTGCCCGCTCGCATACGGATCGGACGACGACGTCGTCACCGCGGCATAGACCGCGATGCTCTGCAACTGCGTGCGGAACGCATCCTCGTTGGCGCGCGCGCCGTACTGCACGGTGATCGACTGATCGATACGGCCCACCGCAGTGCCACGCGCGGAGTCAGTCGGGCTCTGCGCGACTTCGCCGGTGTACCACGAGATGGTGTTGGCCGGCGTGCCAGCAACGAGACCGGTGGCTGAATCAAGCGGCAGGCTCGACGTATCGACGCGCATCGGCGGCGAACCGAAGAAGCTGTTCGATGCGGCAACGGCCGACGCCGCCACCAGCGACGTATTCGCCAGCGTCTTCACCGCGCCGCTCAGCGCGCCTTGCAGGTTGTCGGTCGTGGTCGCGGCATCGGCGCCGATCAAAAACTCGCCGGACTGTGGCGGTGACTTGGTCGTCGCGGTCAGCGTCACGTTTTCGCTGGTGCCGTCAGGCAGGTTGAAGGTGATGGCGATCTTGTCGCCTTCGTTCGGGACGTTTCCGTTCAGATCGACGGAGATGCTGGCCGGGCTGCCGGTGGGGCCGCTCACCGTCGCGCCGGTCAGCGTCGAATTCACCGCACTCAGTTTGAGGCCGAAAACCGAGGGAGCGGCATCCTCCGCCAGCGTGATCGGCGACACGCCGGCGCCGGAGAGATTCAATCGTCCCATACCGCTCGCGCCAAGATCGGCGGTCTTGCGCTCGGTGATCAGTTGCGTGAGCCCGGCGCGGGTGCCGTCGGCGCTGCCGTAGAGAATTTCGTCGGCCGTCGCGGTCGGCGGCGTATCGGTGGCGCGACCGGAAAACAGATAGCGGTCGCCGGAGCGCGTGTTGAGAAGTTCGATGGCATTGGCGAAGGCCGACTGCGCCGAGACCTGCCCCGATGTCTGCCCATTGGTGCCGAGTGCGATGGAAGAACCGTTCGCCGCCGTCTTCACCTGCGTATTGAGGTCGATCAGACCCTGCAGCGACAGGTTGGCGACGTTGATGCGCGTGTTGATGTTGGTCGAGGTGTCGGCATAGGCATCGAACGCGCTGACCTGCGCGCGCAGTCCCACGGCGAGGCCGCGATTGACGCCCTGCCCCGCGTAAGTGCTGGAAACCTTGCCGGTGGCGAGCTGTTGATTCAGATCGTCCAGCTGACTTTTCAGATTCAGGATCGACGTGCCGATATAGGACGATCGGCTGCCTACGCCATCGATTGCCATGAGACCCTCACATCGATTGCAGCAGCGCGGTGTACATGTCCTTGATCGCGGACATTACGCGCGCATTGGCGGAATAAGCATTTTGCAGCGCGAGCAGATGCGCCATCTCGTCGTCCATGTTGACGCCCGAGGTCGCATCCATCTTGTTCTGCAGGGTGTTGAGCACAACATTCTGGCCGTCCGAGAGCTGCTTGGCCGCATCGGCCGCGTTGCCCTGCGCGCTGAGGAATTGCTGCGTGTAGTTGAGCAGCGTTCCCTTGTACGGCGCGCTCGGCGTGCCGACGCCGGTTTGCGGCGAGTAGTACATGCTCGCATTGGTCAGTTGCGAGAGAATGAAATCCGGTCGCGTGGTGTCGCCCGCCGCCGTCCCGGAACCGTAAGCCACGAGCTGCGCCGGGTCGGACAACAGCCCCGTATTCACCGTGATCCGCGCGGCCAGGCCGGTCTGCTGCGATCCGTTGGCGCCGATCGCGCCGGTGTAGGCGACGTTGCCGTCGGTGAACAGCGAGAACTGCGGCGCGCCGCTGTTCGCCGCGGTGATGGTTTTCGTGGTGGACGCCGACAGGATATCGGATTGATTGGCGGCACCGTCGTCGAGCACACGCAGCGTCGTACCCGACGGATTGGAGAATTGCAGGTTGGCGCCGCCCAGCGCGGCATTGAGTTGCGTCACCACCGAACCGATGCCGCCGGAGAAATCGACGCCGATCACTTCATCGTTGGGATCGTTGGTGGTGGAGTTCGGCAACGGCAACACCGACGGATCGTCGACGCGCACGATCGACAGATTGTGCGTCTGGCCGGTGACATTGTCTTTATAACTGACGTGAATGACGTTGCCGCTCTGCAAGCCGTTCAGATCGAGATCGAACCCCTGCTGCGGCAGCGTGCTCGCCGGCGCGGCGGTGCCGGCAACGGTTTGATCCGACAGCGCGCTCGATAACGACGCGGCAAGCTGATCGAGCTGCGATTGCGCCTGCACCAGGGTCTTGTCGCGCAATTCGATGTAGCCGGCGATGGCGCCGGAGCGGATCGAATTGGTGGCGATCAGATCCATGCTGCCGCCATGCGGGAAATAAATGTTGAGCGTGCCGAGCGCGCTCTTCGACGGATCAGCGTTCCAGAACGTGTTGGGCGTCACCGTGCCCTGCGCGTCGAACGTCAGCTTCGCCGCCTCGACGCCGACCAGTTGCACGCCGGACGTGGTGAATACGCTGACCTGATTGGACCCGTTGGTCACCACCTTGATGTCCATCAGTTGCGACAACTGATTGATGTACTGGTCACGCTGATCGAGCAGCGAGGCGGTGGACGCATCGGTCTGGTTGCCGCCGAGCAACTGGTTGTTGATCGCCGCGATCTGCGACATCGCGTTGTTGGCGGTGGAGACCGCGCTGGCGAGACCGTTCTCCGCAGTGTTGCGCAGCGCCTGCACGCCCTGCGAGGCCTGATTGAGCTGCTGCGCGATGGCCTGTGCGGCGTTGATCACGCCGATGCGCGCCGATTGCGAGTCGGGACTGGTCGACAGCGCCTGGATCGCGGTCGTCAGCGTATTGAACGCCGATTCCAGCGTGCCGGTGGAATCCGGATTACCGTAGACGCCCTGCAAATTGGAAAGAAACGTCGAACGGATGTTGGCATAGGCCGCGCCCGACATCTCGGTGCGCAACTGCGCCTGCACGAAGGCATCGAGTTCGCGGTTGACGCCCGCGACCCGCACGCTCGATCCATAATCCGCGGTCGTCGTCGCGGTCTGGATCAACGACTTCTTGATGTAGCCCGGCGTCTCTGAATTGGCGACGTTGGACGACACCAGCGCCAGCGCCGCCTGATTGGCGCGCAGGCCGGACATCGCGGTGGCTAAAGCCTGACCCAAACTCATGACAAACTACCTATTGTGATTCAGTGCGGTGCGCGTTAGCGCAGCACGTTGAGCAGATCCTGCACCATCTGGTTCGACGTCGTGATCACCTTGGTATTCGCGGAGTAAGCCTGCTGCGTGACGATCAGCTTGGTGAACTCGTCGGCGATATCGGTGTTGGAGCCTTCCAGCGACGAGCCGACGATGGTGCCGCCGTTGCCGAACAGGGCCTGGCCGGATTCGTCGGTGGCCTCGAATGCGCCGCCGTCCTTGCGCTTGAGGAAGTCCGGCCCGTTGAAGGTCGCGAGCGTGATTTCCGCGAGATCGAGATTGCGGCCGTTGGAATAGTTGCCGACCACGCGGCCGTTGTTGCTGATCGACACCGATTGCAGGCTGCCGGCGGGGAAACCGTCCTGCTGAATCTGGTTGACCTGCACGTTGCCGTTGGCGTCGGCATATTGCGTCAGACCGCCGGAGGAGAAGTTCACCACCGGATTGCCGAGCGACACGCCGTTGACGATGGCGCCGGTCAGCGTCACGGACGCGACAGGCGGATTGGGCTGGCCGTTGGCGCCGAAGGTGAAGTTGGTGCCGACGTTCTGCCACGCGGTGTCGGTGCCGGTGGCGTTGGGATCGACCTGATAGAACATGTTCCAGGTGTCGGTGTGGCCCGCGCCCAGCGAGGCGCTGTCGGTTTTGGCCCAGCGGAATTGCAGGTTCACCGGCGCGCCCGACACGTCGTAGGCGGTCACCGCGCCACCGGCGATCGACTCGTCGATGAAGGTCTGCACGTCGCTGCCGATCACCTTGCCGGTGCCGGCGACGGTCGGATCGTTGCCGGCGCTGAAGTCGGACGGCTTCAACAGTTCGGAGCCTGGAATCGATACGTCGTGCTTGGTGGTGAGCGGATAGCTCGCGAGGTTGGCGCGATACTCGACCTTGCTGGTCGCCTGCGCCGGCAAAAAGTCGTTCTTGAATTTCAAAACCTGCGGCGCGCTGCCGACCAGGTTGCCGGTGGTCGGGTCGATCGGAATGCCTTCGAGATAATAGCCCGCGCCGTTGACGAGATAACCGTCCTTGTTGAGCGTGAAGTCGCCGCGCCGGGTGTAGTTCTCGACACCGTCGAAGATGGGGGAATTGTCGGTGAAGTTGCCGGGCTTCTGCACCACGAAGAAGCCGGAGCCGTTGATCGCCATGTAGGTGGAGACGGAGGCCGCCTGCACGTCGCCCTGCACGGTGTTGGTCGATCGCGAGGCGGAGGTGACACTGCCGGCCTTCTGCTGAGTCGGACCGGTCTCCGGAATGAGATCAAGGAAACTGGTGTCGATGCGCTTGAACGCGGTGGTCTGCGAGTTGGCGATGTTGCCGGAGATGTTTTCCAGCGCATACGATTCCGCCCTTAACCCCGCGACCGACGTGGTGAGAGCCCCGAAGATACCCATGACATCGCCTCCAGATGCGAATAGCGCGACGGCCGGCGGTGCGCCGAAACCGTAATCCGGAGTGGTCGTCGCAAGGGCCGTGCCAACTGGGGCGGCGGGAAATTACGCTGATGATTCAATGAAATAGGAAAAGAGCCGGTTACGCGAACCGGGGCACAATTGCCGGGACGGGCAACAATTGCCGGGGATGCGAGGGCGCAACACCGAGTGAAGACAGCCGCGAACGGCCTCCCCACGCCCTCAGAGTCGTCCCCGCGCAGGCGGGGACCCATTACCCCTGGCGTTGGTCGTTAGAAACAACATCGCCCGTCATCTGTGGAGCCGAAGCACTGCGCCGTCTGGGTCCCCGCCTGCGCGGGGACGACGACTTTCGTGTTGCACGGCCGACGAAAACGATGTTCCGGCAGATCCCTCACGTCGCCGATGGCGTGGCGGGGTGGAACACCAGCGCAAGGCCGTCCATGCAGTAGCGCAGGCCGGTCGGCTTCGGACCGTCGTCGAAGACGTGGCCGAGGTGGCCGCCGCAACGGCGGCAATGGATGGCGATGCGCGTCATGCCGAAGGTGCGGTCCTCGCGCTTGCCCACCGCGTTCTCCAGCGGCTGATAGAAGCTCGGCCAGCCGGTGCCGCTTTCGAACTTGGTCTCCGATGCGTACAGCGGCAGATCGCAGCCGGCGCAGGCGAAGGTGCCCTTGCGATGTTCTTTCAGCAGCGGGCTCGACCACGGCGGTTCGGTGCCCTCCTCGCGCAGGATGTGATACTGCGCCGGCGTCAATTGCGCGCGCCACTCCGCCTCGGTCTTCTCGACTTCGAACTTCTCGCCAGCCGTGGCCGGAGATACCCGCAACGTCTTCAATGCGGCAAGACCAGTAAGGCCGGCGGCCGATGCAAGCAGAATGCGGCGATTGATCATGATGGACTCCCAAAGCGGCGCGGGACACGCGCGGATGTATCGTCCGGATTACGCCGCCAGCGCGTGAACGTTACACCCATGACCCACGATGTCACTCACGTTCTCGCGAGCGACAACGCCGCAGGTTTCGCCGCGGGTTTATTGTCCGCCGAGATGATCGCCTTCATCCGTCGCCATTTGGCGATTGGCGGCGGCGACGCGGGCTTCCCGCGCTTCCTCCCGCAAGGCCGCGCGCTCGCGCCAGCGCGCCACGACGCCGCCGGAGGCCGCGCTGGCGCGGGTCCAGCCCGATACGATCTGCCCCGCGACACGTCCGGCCTTCCCGCCGGCCCAGACCAGTTCGAACGGCGCGAACAGCCGCCAGCGGTCGTCGCCCCACAAAATGCCGCGCGCGATCATCTGCCCGGCCAATGCAGTCGTGTTGAGCCCATGCCGGCCAAAGCCGCTGGCGACCCACAATCCCGGCTGCAACTCGCCGATCTGCGGCATGCCGTGCACGGTCTGCCCGACGGTGCCGCACCACGTCTCGCGCAACTCCGGCTTGCCCAGCGCCGGAAACAGCGTGGCGATGCGGCGGCGGATGGCGCGGCCATGGCGTGCCGGCTTGCCCGCCCATGTCGTTTCGGGGCTCGCCCACATCAGCCGGTCGCCTTCGACGATGCGGAAATGATCGATGCCGTTGGTGTCCATCACCGCGCCTTCGAACGCGATGGCGTCCGCCAACCGCGCGCCCAACGGTTCGGTGACGGCGGCGTAGCGCCACACCGGCAGCAGCGTCGCCGTTAGCCGCGGCGACGGTGCGCCGAGATGGACGTTGCCGGCGAGCACGATATGCGCCGCCCGCAGCCGCGCCGACGCGGTCGCAATGCGCTTGCGAATGCCCGACGCTTCGAAACTCACCACCGGGCTTTCCTCGAAGATGCGCACGCCGCTTTGCCGCGCCAGCACCGCGAGGCCTTCGAGATAATTGCGCGCGTCGATGTGAAACGCATCGGGATAGTGAATGCCGTGGAAGTAACGCGGCGTCTTCAGCACCGCGCGCACCCGCTCGACGGGCCAGCCCTCGACGCGTGCGCCGAAATGTCCGCCGAGCATTTGCAGGCGATCAATCAGGCGTTCGCCGATGTCGACGTTGGAGACCTCCAGCGCGCCGGTCGCTTCCAGCGCCGCGCCGGCAAGATCGCCAGCGATGGCACGCACATGGTCGGCACCCTGCTGCGACAGTTTCCACAGTTCGCGCGTGTGATCGACACCGAGGCGCGCGATCAGGTCGTCGATGGCAACGCCGTAGCCCGGCATGACCGTGCCGAGATGACATGCCGACGCGTTCCAGCCGACATGGTGGCTTTCCAGCACCGCGACGCTGGCGCCCATGCGCGCGGTTTCCAGCGCCACGGTGAGGCCGGCGAGCCCTGCGCCCACCACGCAGACATCGACGTCGAGATCGAGCGTCAGCCGACGACGCTCCGGCGCGGCAGATGCCGGCTCGACAGAGGTCTCTGAACTTGCGCTCTCGGTGCTCACAGGTTTTTCTACGCAGCCGCACGGCAATTGTCACCTTGCCGGGTATAAGCTTGTACACTGGAGCCGTTTCCGTTTCGATAGAATCGAAACGGGGCTCCAGATTCTTGTTTTGACGCGTTTTCTTCACGCGAACCGGAGTCCATTTCGCTTGAAAACGCTATAATCCGCAACTGGCGGCCCACCAACGATCCGGAGAAACGGGTTGATTCGAAAAAAGATCGCGCGATGCGGCGGCTGATCCTGCTGCGCCACGCCAAGACCGAAAGCCACGCGCCGAGCGGCGAGGACATCGACCGCCGCCTCGACGCGCGCGGCCTGGACGACGCCGCCGCGATCGGCCGCTGGATGGCAGATCAGCGCTGCCGGCTCGGCCACGTGCTGGTGTCCACCGCCGTGCGGGCGCGGCAGACGTGGGACATCGTCGCACCGCTGCTCGGCGACGCAACGGTCGAAGTCACGCATCTCCGCGAACTCTATCTCGCCGAACCCGCCGACATCCTGCGTGCGATTCGCGAAACCAGCGGCATCGATGCCCGTTGCCTGATGGTCATCGGCCATAATCCCGGCCTGCACGAACTGGCGCTGATGCTGACCGGCGGCGGCAACGACGACGCGCTGCGGCTGCTCTCCGGCAATCTGCCAACCAGCGGCCTCATCGTCATCGATTTCGACATCGACGACTGGGGCGACATCGCATTCCGGCAAGGCAAGCTGATGCAGTTCGTCTCCCCAAAACTGCTGCGGCAGACGTCCGGCGACGCGTGACGAAGAAGCTCCGGAGTTGAAGATCCTTCGTCATGCCCGGGCATAGCTGTTCGAAGAACGGCGTCGCTTCGCTCGCCTATGCCCCGGCCATGACGAGAAGGAGACTCATCGTCAAACAGTGGGGTAGTTCGAAGTGGTGAAAGCATTCGTTTGCCGCGAATGTCACTCCTGTTCGTGCGCAAATATATCGCGTCGCCGCAACAGCGATGCTGTGATACACTCCCTTACGTTGGGAGGCACAGATGTACACATCCATTCTGGTCCCGATCGATCTGGGCGACAGCGGCCTGGCGAAGCCTGCGGTTTCGACCGCCGCGACACTGGCCAACACCTTCAATGCCAAGGTGCGGCTGATCAACGTGCTGCCGATGACGCCGGTGATGCTGGCGGAATACGTTCCCGCCAATTTCGATGCGCAGCAGCGCCAGTCGTGCGAGGAAGCCGTCGCCATCGTCGCGGCGGAATCCGGCATCGCACCCGACCGCATTTCAAGCGTTGTGCGCCAGGGCGGCATCTATCACGAGATTCTCGAGGAAGCGGCGGAGATCAATGCCGACCTCATCGTGATGTCGTCGCATCGCCCCGCGATGAAAACCTATTTCCTCGGCTCCAACGCCGGCCACATCGTGCGCTATGCCAGATGCTCGGTGCTGGTGGTCAGGACCTAGAATTTGTTTCACGAAGCGGAGCCGTCACCCTGAGGTGCGCGCTCTTGCATGCCATAGCAACTTGGCTCGCCAACTTGCGTTCTTTTGTACCATCTCGGGTAAACCCGAGATGAATGGGCGACGGCGTGAAGTTATCCTTCGAGGCTCGCTTCGCTCGCTCCTCAGGATAACGCCCTCGATCACGGCAACAGTTGCGGCGGCGGCGCGTCGGGCGTGTAGACGCACGGTTTGTTGCGTCGCATGAAGCCGCCGATCTGCCACGCGAACACGGCGGCGAGCGCCACCAGAAACAGCGCGCCCGCGAACGCGTCGGTGGCCAGTGCGCGCGCGATCAGCGCCACCATCACGATCGCGAACACGATCAGCACGCCAGCGGCAAGCGCATAGGGAATCGGCCGCATGCCGCCGTGAAAGACCGCATGGCCGCCCGCTTCCATCAACCGCCGATGCAGTGCCAGCATGAAGCCGCGATAGGCCGCGTCCTGCGTTTCCACCAGCGCGAAACCTTTCCATGAGGTCGACAGCACCACCTGCCGCTGGCCGTTGCCGCCGACGATATCGGCGCGGAATTGCCGCGGCTGCATCGACACCGGCCGGTAGCTCAATTGCACCGCCGCGATCGAAGCATAAGGCCACGTCCCGCGCCGCGTGCCGGCCTGCCAGACCAGGCCGTCGTCGGTCAGTTCGAATTGACGCACCCCGCCCGCAAGCGACGGCTTGAAGGTGTAGGACGTCACGACCTTCGCGACATCGTCCGACGGCATCGATGACTTCTCCACCCTCACTCCCGATCCTTCGCACCTACGGTTTTCACCGGGCGCGAAAACAAGATAACCTGCCAGCCACCAAGCCACAGAGAGCCGTCGCGACACAAGGGTGCGACGGCCTTGAGACTCATTTCGATGGACGCGCGATGGCCACAGCAACCACGTTTCCCCGCCATCTGATTCTGGCAGCGGCCGCCTTGTCGGGGATGTTGCTGGCGCTCGCCATCCACATCCTCGGCCAGCATCTCGGCCTCGACCTTGGCGGGTTGTGGCATTCCGACGATCCGCGCGTGCTGGTGCCGGCGACCGCCGCGCTGGCGTGGTGGCTGATGGCGACCGCCGGTTTCGCCAGCGGCTATTTTGCCGCGACGCTGATGCACCGCGCCGCCGCGGGTGGCATCTCGCGGCGCATGCGGCATTTCCTGATCGGTCTCGGCGTAGTGGTGCTGGCCGCCGCCGGACAGGCCGCGGCCGCCCCCAGCGCCGCGCCCAGCCTCGCCGGCGTGCTGGCGGGCCTCACCGCACTGTGCCTCGGCGCGGTAATGGCGTTCTGCGGCGCGTATTTCGCCCTGCGCAAGGCATAATGCCGCAGCCCTCCGTCAGCCTGCCCCAATCGCGCGCCTGTCATGAGATTGCCATATCGACGCACGGCACGTTGTTGCCGGATTTGACAGGCTAACTGGCGCCATCCACGGCGGCGACTTATATGTCGGAAGCCATAACGCGGGGGTGGCATTGCGGAAGAGCGGATCGAATTCCACTTTACCAAAAAATGTTCTAATCATTCCGGCGCGACGAGTTTCCAAGTATGAGTAGCTTGGTGAGTGTTTTGGCAGCCACAGACGTCCGATCGGTTCGTTCGGCCCCGGGGTTGTACGTGCCACGGCGGGAGGACGAATGGATCGACTGCTGACCACGCTGCGGCGTGGCTTTACGGAGCGGATCGGCTGGAAACGGGTCGGGATCGCTGCCAGCCTCATTATCGTTGCCATCGCGATCACGATTCTGGTCCGGACCCTCAAGGGGATCGACTCGAGCGTGATTTTTGTCGCGCTGACCGAAAAATCGCCCGCGCAAATCGCTCTCGCCGCGCTGTGCGTGTTCGGCGCGTTCTGCACCCTGACATTCTACGATTTTTTTGCGCTGCGGACGCTCGGCGTCACCCACGTCCCCTACCGGATCGCGGCGCTGTCGAGCTTCACCAGCTATTCGATCGGCCACAATATCGGCGCCACGGTGTTCACCGGCGGCGCCATCCGCTTCCGCATCTATTCGGATTTCGGCCTCAACGCCATCGACGTCGCGAAAATCTGCTTCATCTCGGGGCTGACGTTCTGGCTCGGCAACGTCTTCGTGCTCGGCATCGGTATGGTGATCCATCCCGATGCCGCCGGCGCGATGAACCTGCTGCCGAGCAGCATCAACCGGCTGATCGGACTCGGCTGCCTCGCCGGCATCGCCGCCTATCTGGTCTGGGTCGCGGTCGGCCGGGGCCGCCGCCAGCTCGGCCGCAACGGCTGGAAAGTGGTACTGCCCTCCGGCCGGCTAACCTTGCTGCAAATCCTGATCGGCGTGGTCGATCTCGGCTTCTGTTCGCTGGCGATGTATCTCCTGATGCCGAACGAGCCCTATATCGACTTCCTCTCGCTCGCGGTGGTCTTCATCCTCGCGACGCTGCTCGGCTTCGCCAGCCACGCGCCCGGCAGCCTCGGCGTGTTCGACGCCGCGATGCTGGTGGCATTGCCGCAGTTTGGCCGGGAGCAACTGCTGGCGACGCTGCTGGTATTCCGCGTGCTCTACTTCGTGATCCCATTCACCGTCGCCATCAGCATCATGGGCACCCGCGAGCTGTGGCTCAGCGTGGTCAAGCCGTGGCAGGCCCGCCGCAAGGCGTCGTGCGGCGACCACCGGCTGCTGTCACGCAATTCGTGATACGCCTTGAGTGTCGGGCTGGACGTCGTCCCTGCGCAGGCAGGGACCCATAACCCCTGACGTTAGTTGTCATGACGATAACCTCGCCTTGACGAAGCCGAGGCGCTGCGGCGTATGGGTCCCCGCCTGCGCAGGGACGGCGTTTCCCGTGGGACAACGCCGTGCGCGTGCAATGGCGTCGCGCGTCATATTCGCCATTGCAATGACGGGGTATTCGGAATGAAGCCTTCGCCCCCTGCTCCTCGCGACGTGATCCGAAAATCCTTGCGTCTCTTATTTCCGCCCCATCCATGACGTTGAACACGACATCACCTGGAGTCGTCCGATGTCTCGTTTGTTTCGGCTGGCGTTGTTGCTGACCGTTCTTTCTCCAATACCCGCCACCGTTCCGGCCGCCGCGCAGGACGCAGGCGCGGCACCGCTGCAAATTACCTGGGAGGTGCGCAACCGGTTCCGGCTGTTCCGCGAGGAGCGCGACTTCCAGCTTCAGGTCGAAGCCATGCGTGCCGGCACCATCCTCGCCGCCGAGGATGCGCTGGAAATCCAGAGCGACGGCCGCGGCTGGGCGCGCAACACCGTCAACCGCCTGTGTATCGACCGGAGCGGCCGCGTCAGCGAGCCCTGCACCCGCGACGGCGTCAAGGAAAGCTATCTCGCCCCGGTCGACCACCCGGTGACGGTGCGTCTCGCCGGCCTGTTGCCGGTCGGCGCCACCTGCGCCTGGACCTTCGACGACGGACAAGGACCGCGCCAGTCGACGCTGGATTGCGCCGAACCGATCAATCTGCGGGTGCCGCAAGGCCACACCACCGCCGTCACCGTCGATGTGTCGAGCGGTGCCGACGCGCCGCAGCGCGTCACCACCGAGATCGCGGTGCGCGACATCCTGATCGCCGGTCTCGGCGATTCCGTCGCGTCCGGCGAAGGCAATCCCGACAAGCAGATCGCGCTGGCGGACGAGGGTTTCTGCTTCCAGTCCTATCTCGGGGGGCCGGGCAGTGAATATTTCCGGCCGAGCCGCGCCGGCTACAAGGGCGGCCGCGCCTGCGGCTCGCCGGGACCGTTGCAGACCTGGCAACGCTATAGCGCGGTCTGGCTCAATCCGGCCTGCCATCGTTCACTCTACAGCTACCAGACCCGCACCGCGCTGGCGCTCGCGGTGCGTTACCCGCATATCGCGGTAACCTATCTGCCGCTGGCGTGCACCGGCGCGACCATCGCCGACGGCCTGCTGGGATCGCAGCGCGCGCGCGAATGTCTCGTCACCAAGTCCGGCGTGGACTGTCAGGGCAAGGTGAACGCGCAGCTCACTGAATTGCGCGACGCACTTGCCGCCGCCAAGCGTCGTCAGCCGGACCGCAGGCTCGACCTCGTGCTGCTGTCGGTCGGCGCCAACGACATCGGCTTCTCCGAACTGGTCGCCAACGTCATCGTCGACAGCGGCACCGAACGCGCGCTGTTCAAGCGCACCGGCGTGCTGGGATCGGTTGAAGATTCCCGCGCGGCTCTGACCAACGACCTGCCGCGCGCCTTCAGCAACCTGCGCGGCGCGCTCAAACCGCTGGTCGGCGATCTGTCGCGTGTCATCTACGTCTCGTACGCCAATCCAGTCTTGGTCAACGGTGGGGTTTGTCCCGGTGGGCGTGCCGGCTTCGACGTGCATCCGTCGTTCAACGCCGATCCGGAGCGGCTCAACAGGACCGCACGTTTCGTGCAAAGCGAATTCCTGCCGCGCCTGAAGGACCTCGCGCTGTGCCAATCCGGCATCCTGTGTCGCAATCCTTCCAGTGATCGCATGACCTTCGTGGACGCGCATCAGGCCGCCTTCGCCAATCACGGCTTCTGCGCGCGCGCGTCGACCGATCCGGAATTCGATCAGGCGTGTTTTTCAGCGAAGGGCAACAGCTTCGTCGACGACGTGGTCGCCGCCGCCTCGCAGCCGCTGGTATGCGGCCGCGGCGCCAGCGAATTCCGCGCCTACCTGCCGCGCGCGCGCTGGATTCGCGACGCGAATGACAGTTACTTCGCGGCGATGACCTATCCGCAAGGCCTGCCGGCCTCGGCGCAACCGTCCGACATTCACGACGCGACATGGGGCGTGCTGTCGGCGGTCTACGGCGGCGCGGTGCATCCGACCGCCGAAGGCCACGCCGCAATGGCCGACGCGACGCTCCCCGCCGCGATCTCCCTGCTGCGCCTCGACGCGCGCGTGCCGGAAGTGATTCAGGAGCCGCTGTCGCCGCCGTCAGCCCAGCAGCCTGCGGCGGACCAACGGCAGTAATGCAAGCACCATCATCATCGTCTGCGCGAAGGCGGAGGCGATGATGATGATTTCTGTTTGAGAATGGAACGGCGGCTCCGGAATCAGAAAGACCAAAGATGAATCTCTCGATGGCAGTCCGATCGGTTCAATCCCTCAAAACGATCTCGCCGGTTCGCGGATTTGTCAAAGTCACGTTCTCTAAAGCCTGAATTCGCCAAACCCCATCCCGCCGGACCAGCACAGCGAGGATCAGCGTATCGACTGCGTGCGGTCCGGCCGGGTGTGCCGCGCCGGCCGTGAGCCGGCTCCAGAAATGGACGACAATTGCTCCGTCGCCGATCGGAACGGCGTCGATCAGCTCGTTCGCCAGAGTGGAGTCGCTGTAGATCGTCGCATGGATAGGACTGTGCAGATCGATGATCTGCTGAACGCCGCGCACATAGTGACCGAACCGGTTCACGAAGGTGGCATCCTCATGGAACAGCGCGCCGAGCGCTTCCATGTCGTGAGCATTCCAGGCTGTCTCGAATGCCTTTGGCGCATCCTCGGGCCGATCCATGACCATCCTTGCTGGCTATCAATGTGTGGCCAGTTTAGGACAAGGTCGGCTTTCGGGAACAGCCCGCATAACGTCGGACGGCCAGCAGCCGCACAACACGGCAGCTTCTCCGTTCCACATGAAGGCTCAGATGCAATTTCCAGCACGTTATATCACCGGTGTCCCCGACCGCGCGGGGACGACACCGGGATTATTGAAGTCCCTTGCGACTTCAGCAGCTCAGCGCTGCGGCGCCGATCCGGTGGTGCGGGGCTTTGACTTCGCCACCACCGCCGGCGACTTCGCCGCGCCATGCGGTGTCGCGCCGTGCTGTTGCGGTGCTGGCTGGGCCGCTTCCGGCAAATACTTGGCGAGCACAACCGGATCGAGCGTCGCGATATTGGCGTCCGGCAGCCGCTGCCAGGTTTCGTTCTTGCCAAGCAGCGAAATCCCGACATAACCGCGCAAGGTGAGCGCCTGACCGTCAGCGCTCAACGTCATCTTGGCGTGATAGATTTCGCCGTCACGCGGGTCGAGCACGTTGCCGTCCTCGTATTTGAGACCGGCGCGCTTCATATCGCGGATGAACGACAGCCCGAGGACCGGTGCGTTCTTGCGATCGTCGGTGCACTTGGTGCAGAGTTGATTGTCGGCCTCGCCCGGCTTGGGAAACGTGCGGGCGATCGCCCCCTCGAAAGTGCCGGCGTGATCGACCAGCAGTACCCAGACCACGGGCTTGCCGCCCTCGCTCTTCTGCCACAGGCCGGCGGCGGTCGGCTCGGCCGCGCGCGCCATGCCGGCGCTGAGCAGCACGGCCGCCAGCGTCATCGCGGCTGGCATTCCTCGTTGAAATCCGGTTCTGAATTTTGCCATCGGCCTCACCTGTCAAAAGGTCGAGCGTAAGGGTTGTGGGACAAGTGTGGCGATTTCACGAGAAAATGCCACGAGAAGTCCGAAGTATGGACAGCCTTGCACCGGCGCCGACCTCGCCACAATTTGGTCGCAAGACGCCGGCGCGAGGTTCACGGCGGACACCGTTTCGCCGCAAGATTCCCTGAACCGGAAACCGGTGCCGTAGCCGACCATTTAGTTGACGCCCAGCTTCTTCTGCAAGCTCGACGACGAGGTGGTGTACTGGAACACCAGTCGCTTGTCGGGATAGACGTAGCGATGCGCCTTCTGCGCCATCAGCGCGCCTTCGTGGAAACCGGACAGGATCAGCTTGAGCTTGCCGGGATAGGTATTGATGTCGCCGATGGCGAAAATTCCCGGCACGTTGGTTTCGAACGACGCGGTTTCGACCGGGATCAAATTGTTCTCCAGCGATACGCCCCAGTTGGCGATCGGCCCGAGCTTCATGGTGAGCCCGAAGAACGGCAGCATCGCGTTGCAGTCGACACGCGTGACGGCGTTGTCGCTGCCCTTCACCATCGCGCCAGAGAGATTGCCGTTCTCGCCGTGAAGCTCCGTCACCTGACCGATTTTCAGATCCATCTTGCCGGACGCCACCAGCGCGCGCATCTGCTCGACGCTGTGCGGCGCGGCGCGGAAGTCGTCGCGCCGATGCAGCAGCGTCACGCGCCGCGCGATCGGATGCAGGTTGAGCGTCCAGTCGAGCGCGCTGTCGCCGCCGCCGACGATCAACAGATCCTTGTCGCGGAAGTGCTCCATCTTGCGCACGGCGTAAAACACCGACGAGCCTTCATAGGCTTCGATGCCCGGCACCGGCGGACGCTTCGGCTGGAACGAACCGCCGCCCGCGGAGATCACCACCACCTTGGTCTCGAACACATTCCCCGCGTCGGTGGTGACGCGAAACAGCGGATCGCCGATCTTCTCGATGCTCTCCACCATCTCATTCAGGTGGAAGGTCGGATTGAACGGCTTGATCTGCTCCATCAACGATTCCGTCAGGCCGTGGCCGGTGACCATCGGGATGCCGGGAATGTCGTAGATCGGTTTTTCCGGATAGAGTTCGGCGCACTGCCCGCCAATCTTGTCGAGGATGTCGACGAGATGAACCTTCATGTCGAGCAGGCCCAGTTCGAACACGGCGAACAGACCGCAGGGGCCCGCGCCAATTATCAACACATCGGTTTGGATCGTTTCGCTCATCTCGCCGTCTTCGCTGATTGGGGGATATTCCGGAAGGGTCTTCAAATATCTAGCGCGTTTTCGCCGACGTGGAAACGCCCTCACGTCAGGTATCGCGCCACACCCCGCCGCGGCCTCTTGTGGTCCGCAGCCGTTTCCATGTAACTGCATGGAGCCTGGAGATGCCCCTGTGAACAGCCCTGTTTCGACGACACCGCGCCTTGAAAACTATCCGCTTCGCTTGTCGGATAACGTCCGCTTCGCCGACCTCGACGTCAATGGCCACGTCAATAACGCGGTCTATTCCAGTTATTTCGAAACCGGCCGCGTGATGCTGGTGCGGGATCGGGCGAACGGCCTGACGCCGGCGGGCGCAAGCTGGGTGCTGGTGCGCCTCGACACGCATTTCCGCGCGGAGCTGCACTGGCCCGGCACCATTGAGACCGGGCTCGGCGTGCTGCGGCTCGGACGAACGTCGGTGACGTTCAGTCAGGTGGTGTTCTCGGAGGGCCGATGCATCGCATCGACGCAAGCGACGACGGTGCTGGTCGACGCGACAACGCGCAAGCCGACACCGCTGCCGCCATCGACGATCGAAGGATTTCAGCGCTGGATGATGCGCAACGAAAACGCCGTTGTTTAAGCCTGCCGCTCCGGCGTCGTCACGATCAGGCCGTCGAGTGCGTCCGACACCTTGATCTGGCACGACAGCCGCGAGTTGGGCCGCACGTCGTAGCCGAAGTCGAGCATATCCTCTTCCATCGGCGTCGGGTTGCCGACCTTCTCGCGCCACGCTTCATCGACATAGACATGGCAGGTCGCGCAGGCGCAGGCGCCACCGCACTCGGCCTCGATGCCGGGAATGGCGTTGCGGATCGCGCCTTCCATCACCGTCGCGCCGTTTTCGACGTCGACGATGCGGGTCTCGCCGGTGTGGTCAACGTAGTGAATCTTCGCCATGGCTACTCGTGCTGTCTCAAAAGAGGAATGCTGGTTGTCCTATAGCGGCTCGTTCCGCCCTACGCCAGCCGCCTTGCCGGCAAGCCGCTGATTTTCCATCGCACGGCCAGTAGCTATGGTTCGGACTGCGCGAGTAGCGCGTTTGCCGCCTGCCGCGCCTGCCCGACTTCGGCCTCCAACCGCGTGAAGGCTTCGCGCGCACCGCCTTCCGTCCGCAATGCCACCTCGAGCGCGGCGGCGGCATCGGCCACGCGAAACGCCCCGATCGCCCGCGCCGATCCCTTCAACGTGTGCGCAAGCGCGGCGGCATTCTCCGGCAGCGAGGCCAGAGTCCGCATCAGGTTGGCCGTCTGTTCCACGAACAGCCGCAGCACCTCGCGCTCAAGCGCGGGATCGGACAGCGTCATCTTGCGAAGATGGTCGAGATCGATCGGCTCCCTGGCCGCGGCGCCGGACTGCGACGGCATCGGTCCCACTTGTCCTTTCCAGCAACGGCAAATCTGGCCGCGGCGAAAAATTATCGCCAAATCCGCGCCAAAGCCTCGATTTGGTTAACATACTTGACGGAAATGCCGACACCGTAAAGCCATCCGGGCGACAGATTTTAGCCACAATTGAGCCGGTTCGAAGCGATTTTCCAGCATAAAGCGCTATCGCCGGGTTCCCCGTTAACGATGATTAAGGATCGTTAAAATTGTATTAATCACATCCATTTCATTCGAGCCAGCAAGCCAATAGGATGTTTGGGGAAGTAGCGCACAAGCCGGGGCGGTAGAGACGTTATTCCGGACCGCCTGTGAGATCGTCGAGGGTAGAACACCCCTTCGGCTGGTGTCGCTGCGAGACTTCCGGCTGTGTAAACAAGGGCGTAGAGTAGCATGGCGAACAGTCCCAAGAAGACGCAGGACCCGACCGAAGTTGCGCTTTCGGCGATTCAGGAAGCCCTGAATATGAGCGAAACGCCGGCATCGGACAGCGCCTCCCCGGCTGCCCCGCCTGTCGCTCCCCCTGTTACCGCTCCCGAGCTGCCTCGTGATGACGCGCCGTTCGGCTCGCGTCCATTCCAGGATCAGCCTTCCGACGCCCCCCTGTTCAATCGGGGCGCTGCGAACGACGACCGCGAAACCATCGGCCAAATTCTGCAAGCGATTCAGAAGGGCCGGCCCGCACGCAACATCTATACGCTCGCCACCATTTTCACCGTGGTCTGGCTGATCGGCGCGGGATTGCTGGCATTCAGTTTCTATCCCTCGCTACAATCGCTGGGACACAATGGCGGCGCGCTGGCATTCGTTGGCCTGACCTCGGTGCTGCTGGCGCCGATCCTGCTGTTCTATTTCCTCGCAAGCCTCGCCTGGCGCGGACAGGAATTGCGCATGATCGCGCAGTCAATGGCACAGGTGGCGATGCGATTCTCCGAACCCGAACATGCCGCCAGCGATTCCATGGTGACGGTCGGCCAGGCCATCCGCCGCGAAGTCGCCGCCATGGGCGACGGCATGGAGCGCGCCATCGCGCGCGCCGGCGAACTCGAAACACTGGTTGCCAACGAAGTCTCGGCGCTGGAACGCGCCTATTCCGACAACGAAGTTCGCATCCGCGCGTTGTTGCAGGACATCGCGCATCAGCGCGACAACCTGGTCGGCCAAGCCGAGCAGGTCCGCAGCGCCATTTCCGGTGTGCAGATCGATCTGCGTCACGACATCGCCTTGATCAGCGACGCCATCGCTTCGCGCGTCGACGAAGTCGCCAAGAGCATCACCGGTGCGCTTGAAGAACGCGGCGAACACATCACCCGCGCGCTGGGCAGCGCCGGCGACAACATGATCCTCGCGCTCGGCGAACGCGGCGGCGATCTGCTGGATCGTCTCGAAGAGGCCAGCGGCGAAACCACCCGCGCCGTGCTCGACGCCAGCGAACGGCTGACCGCCAGTCTGAACTTCAAGACCGGCCATGTTCACGATGAGTTCGTCGATCTGGCGAACCGCGTCCACGATATGTTGAACGACCGGCTCGACCGCATCACCTCGGAATTCGAGCAAAAGTCCGCCGGTATCGTCGACAGCATCTCGGACCGCACCGAACAGCTTCACGATTCGCTGCGTAATTCCGGCGACTCGCTGCTGCTCGAACTGGAACTGCGCGGCGGCGACATCGCCACCAAGATCGACGAAGCCGGCCATCGGCTGGCGGATCGGATTCTCACCAGTGGCGATAAGGCGAGCGACGCGCTCGACTCCACCGTCAATTCGCTGGTGACGAAGGTGGTGAGCCAGACCGAGACCGCGCACGACACGCTCAGCCTCCAGATGAACACGTTCGACGAGTTGATCCGGCAGCAGGGTACCGAACTTGCGGAAAAATTCTCGCGCGACAGCAGTACGCTCGGCGCGCTGATCACCCGGCATATCTCTGAGTTCGATCGCACCGTGAAGACCTACGGCGGCGAAGTTGTCGAGCGCCTCGGCCAGCGGACCAGCGACATCGCCGACAGCCTGAAAACCTACGTCGATACGTTTGACACCCGCCTCACCTCGAACAGCGGCCAGATCACCGCGACGCTGGACCAGCGCCTGCAACAATTTGAGGTGCAACTCGGCACCCGCGTGACCGACCTCGACGGCGCGCTCGATTCCAAGATCAAGTCGTTCGATGAAACCGTGGACGGCCGGCTGAAGGCGCTCGAACAGAGCTTCGACACCCGCGCGAAGTCCGTGACCGACACCGTCGACTCGCGGCTGGGTGCGCTGTCCTCGTCGCTGTCGGGCGGCACCAAGAAGGTGGTCGACACCATCGAAGCCAAGCTCACGAACCTCACCTCGTCGTTGACCGACGGCGCGGCCCAGACCATCGGCGCCATCGACACCAAGCTGTCGCAGCTCACGGCATCGTTCACCGATGGCGCGAACCAGACGCTCGGCGAAATCGATACCAGGATGACCCGGTTGACGTCGTCGCTGACCGAGGGTGCCAATCAAACGCTCGGCCAAATCGACGACAGAATGATGCAATTGACCTCGTCGTTGACTGCAGGTGCGACCCAGACGCTTGACGAGATCGACACGCGGTTGACGCGGTTGACCTCCACGCTGACCGAGGGCGCAACGCAGACGCTCGGCGAAATCGATACCAAGATGACGCGGCTCACCTCGTCGCTGAACGAAGGCGCGACCCAGGCAATCTACTCGATCGACTCCCGCCTGGCCCAGCTTTCGTCGACTTTGAACGATGGTACCGCTCAGGCGGTTGCGGCGATCGATCAACGCATGGCTGATGTTACGCAAACCATCGACGGCCGCACCGGACATCTCGCCGAGACCATCGCCACGCGCTTCCAGGAGATCCACCAGGGTCTGGAAAACCGCGCCGGCTCGGTTGCCAGCGACATCGATACGCGCATCGCGCACTTCGAGGACTTGCTCGGCTCGCGCATCGAGGCGGTTGCCGGCCGCATCGAGACCAGCGGCCGTCAGGCCAGCGACACCTTGATGGCGCGCGCCGAGGAACTGTCGTCGAGCATCAAGTCGCACGTCGACGATGCCGAGAACTCGCTGACCAACCTGATGCTCAGCACCAGCGAGACCATCCAGAGCAGTGCGCGAAGCACGCAGCAGTCGCTGCTGTCCGTCTCCTCGGACCTCACCACGCAACTCAAGCAGGCCTCCACCGAGGTCGAGCAGTTGGTCGGCACCGTCGGCTCCACCGCCGCGAACGCCATTCGCGGCAGCGCCGAGGACGCGCATGCCTCGCTGCTGTCGGTGTCCAGCGATGCGACCAGCCAGATCAAGTCGCTCACCGCGGATGTCGAGCGCACCCTGACCTCGGCCGGCGCGACCACCGCCAGCGCACTGCTGACCAGCGCGCGCGAGGCACAGAGCACCCTCACCGGCGCATCGACCGACCTCGTCGCGCAGATGCAGTCGCTCTCGACCACCATCGAGCAGACATTGTCGGGCGTCAGCGCCTCGACGGCAGCGGCGCTGCTCAGCGGCACCCGCGACGCACACGCAACGTTGACTGCGGCCTCCGACGACATGGAGCGCAGCATCAAGGAAGCCGGCAGCAATGCCGCGGACGCCGTGGCGAACAGCGCGCGGTCGGCGCAGATGACGTTGATGACCATCACCGACCAGATTTCAGGCCAGGTCAAAGCTCTGTCGGCCGATCTCGAGCAAAATCTGTCATCGGTCGGCAGCGCCGCCGTCGGCTCCGTGCTCACCGGCGCACAGGAAGCGCAGGCGACCCTGGTGGCAGCCTCCAGCAACGCGGCCGAACACGTCAGGTCGCTCTCCGCGGACGTCGAGCGGATGCTGTCGACGGTCGGATCGGACACCGCCGCGCAAATTCTGCGCAGCGCACAGGAAGCGCAAGGCGCGCTGACCGGCGTGACCGCCGACACCACCGAACAGATGAAGGCGCTCTCGACTTCGCTGGTCGCGACCACGTCCGACACCGCGAGCCAGATCAGGACGCTGGCCGCAACCATCGAGCAGACGCTCACCTCGACGACGGCCAGTTCGGTCGAGGCGATTCAAAGCGGCGCCCTTGCCGCGCAGAA
This sequence comes from Hyphomicrobiales bacterium, assembly GCA_017305535.1. Taxonomy (GTDB): domain Bacteria; phylum Pseudomonadota; class Alphaproteobacteria; order Rhizobiales; family Xanthobacteraceae; genus 62-47. Next base: position 130,888 of record JAFKKN010000006.1, read on the forward strand.
CTCGCTGGTCGCCGCCGCCAACGAAGCCGGCCAGAAGGCCAAGGCGACGGCCGTGGAGATCGAGCAGTCGGTGATTGGCGCCAGCAACAGCTTCCAGGCGGTCCTCAGCGGCAAGAGCGACGAGATCGTCGGCTACATGGCGCAGCAGACCGACCGGTTGTCGGAGACGCTGGACAGCAAGCGCGGGTCGCTGGTCGAAACCATCGGCGGCAAGAGCAATCAGTTGATCGTCGATATCGAGCGCGTCACCTCCGAAGCGCTCAAGGCGATCGAGAGCCGCGGTCTGAACTTCTCGCAGTCGATCGCAACCAACGGCTCGACCGTCGCGCGTTCGATCACGGCGGCCGGCGAACTCGCCACCGGCGCGGTCAACAAGTCGCTGAAGGATCTCGAGCAGGCGTCCCGCGCCAGCATCGAGCAGTCGCGTCAGGTGTCGATGGCGGCCGTCACGGAAATGCAGGAAACCAGCAAGGTCCTGCGCACCGATACGGTGGCGCTGTTCGAACGGCTGCGCGAAGGCAACATCCTGCTGCAGGAAGTCCTGACCGGAGCCCACGACAACCTGAATTCGCTCGAACGCGCGATGGTGTCGCGTGTCGCCGAATTCGTCGCGGCGATCACCGACGTCAGCACCCGCAGCGGTAACGCCACGCAGAACCTCGAAGACCAGTTGACGATGTTCCACGCCAAGACCTCGAAGGCCATCGAGGGTCTGTCTGGATTGTCCACTCAGTTCGAGGATCACGGTCGCGCGCTGGTCGAAGCGGTCACCGCGATGGAGCAGAGCAACCGCAACACCGACAGTTCGATCGCCGACCGCAAGGCGGCGCTCGATCAATTGGTCGGCACCATCGATGCGCGTACCCTCGATCTCGATCAGCGGCTGACACGCTTCACGGCGCTGCTCGATGAATCGCTCGCCGCCGCCGAGGAACGCGCGCGCGACATCGCCCGCGTGGTGGCGGATACCGCCGGCACCGGCTCCGCCACCATCACGCGGCAGTTCGAAGCGGTTCGCACCGCCGCCGAGGAACAGCGCCAGGCCACCGCCGACACGCTGCACGCCCTTTACGAGAAGAGCACAGCGGAAACCGAGACGATCTTCCGGCAATCCGCCGACAAGTTCGCCTCGATGGTGCAGGGCATGAAGCAGATGGCTTCGGAAATGCATCAGGAACTGGAGATGACGCGCGAGGAGCTTCGCCGCGGTGTGTTCGAACTGCCGCAGGAAGCGGCCGAGAACACCGCGCAGATGCGCAAGGTGATCGTCGACCAGATCGAGGCGCTGGCCGAGCTGAACCGGATCGTGGCGCGCCACGGCCGCGGGGCCGACGTGGTCACTGCTGAACGCACGACCACGCATCGGCGCGAGGAGCCGCAGTTGGCCGCCGTCGGCGGAGGCTATGCCGAGGCCCCGGCCCGACCCGCTCCGCGCCGCGAAACCAGCAGCGCCTCGACGTTGCCGCCACCCGATCTCGGCATGCCAATGTCGCAGCGAACCGAAGCGCCTTCGGTCAGCCCGAATATCGGCGACGCTGGCGAAGACCGCGACGGCTGGCTGTCGGACCTGCTCAACCGGGCCGACACTATCGCCGACGATCACGATGCACCGCGGGCGCGGCCGTCGCAGCCGGCGGCGTCCCAGAGCAATCCGCTGGAAACGCTGTCGCTCGATATCGGCCGCCTGATGGATCGCAATCTTGCCGCCGAGATGTGGGACCGCTATCAGCGCGGCGAGAACAAGGCCTTCAGCAAGCGGCTCTACACACCGTCGGGACAGAAGACCTTCGACGAGGTCGCGCGCAAGTATCGGTCGGACCGCAACTTCAAGCAGACGGTGGACCGTTACATCACCGAGTTCGAACGCCTGCTGGATGACGTCGCGCGCGACGAGCGCGGACCGGCAATGCTGCGCAGCCACCTGATCTCCGAGACCGGGCTGGTCTACACCATGCTGGCGCACGCCTCGGGCCGGCTGAACTAGGCAGAATGAACTGGGATTGGATCACCACCCTCGTCATGGCCGGGCTTGTCCCGGCCATCCACGTCTTTGACTCCGCAATGCTTCCAAGACGCGGATGCCCGGCATAAGGCCGGGCATGACGGATCAGGTCGAATGCATCATGCTTTCGCGACCGGCGCACTTGAGCGCAAGACCGACAAGGCGGGGGCGTCATACCCTCCGCCTTGTTGTATTTTGCGGGTGAGATTTGATTCGCAGTTCCAAACCGCTTGAGACAGATGATGCAGCCTCCCCCATCAACGCTGCAAGCCCGCATTGAGCGCTGGCCCATCGCGGGCTCCTTCACCATCAGTCGCGGCAGCAAGACCGAGGCCGTGGTCGTGGTTGCGGAAATTCGTTCGGGCGATCACTTGGGACGCGGAGAATGCGTGCCTTATGCACGCTATGGCGAAACGCCCGAGAGCACCCTCGCTCAAATCCTGTCGCTTGAAGCGCATGTGGCCAAGGGTTTGGATCGCGCAACACTGCAAACCCTGCTTCCCGCCGGCGCGGCACGCAACGCGCTCGACTGCGCCCTGCTCGATCTCGAAGCCAAGCGATCGGGATCGCGGGTGTGGGACATCTTCGGCCAGCCATCGCCCCGCCCCTGCACCACCGCCTACACCATCTCGCTCGGATCACCTGAAGCGATGGCGCAGGCCGCTGGCGCGGCCGCGCATCGGCCGCTGCTGAAGATCAAGCTCGGCTCGGACGACGATGCGTCCCGCATCACAGCCGTTCGCCGCGCCGCGCCGAGCGCGCAACTGATCGTCGATGCCAACGAAGGCTGGCGCGCCGACAATCTCGCGCGAAATCTCGCCGCCTGCACTGACGCCGGTGTCACCCTGATCGAGCAGCCGTTGCCCGCGGGGCAGGACGATGCGCTGGCGAGCGTCGAGCGGCGCATCGCCATCTGCGCCGATGAGAGCGTCCACGATCGCGGCTCCCTCGCCGGCCTGCACGGCCGTTACGATGCCATCAACATCAAGCTCGACAAGACCGGTGGGCTCACCGAGGCGATGGCAATGGCGGAAGCCGCCGATGCGCTGGGATTGCAGGTGATGGTCGGCTGCATGGTGGCGACGTCGCTGGCGATGGCGCCAGCGATGCTGCTGGCGCAGCGCGCCCGTTATGTCGATCTCGATGGACCGCTGTTGCTCGCGACTGACCGCGAGCACGGCCTGCGTTACGACGGCAGCACCATCTATCCGCCGGACGCCGCGCTCTGGGGCTGACCCTCAGTGTCGCGCGCAAAACTCCGTCGCGCCAGCCAGATCACCATCACACCGACCGCCGCCATCAGGGCCATCACGCCATGAATGTCCGCGCCGAGCCGCGCATACATCGCGCCCGTCAGGATCGATGCGCCACTCATGACGATGCCCGACGCCGCCGCCAGATAGCCCTGCGCGCTGGCCATCACATGCGTCGGGACCATGCGCACGAGCAGACCCATCGTTCCGAGCAAGGTCAATCCATAGGTCGCGCCATGAAGCAGCTGAACGGCAGCCAGCACCGGCAGCGAGGGCGTCTGCGCCATCACCAGCCAGCGCAGCACGGCGCAAATTCCGCCGATCACCATCAGCAACGCGGGCGACGCTCGGAAGCGCGGCGACAACGCGAAGATCGCGATTTCGGCCAGCACGCCGAGCGTCCACAGCCCGGCAATGGTCGCTCCACCGAGGCCGGATGCCTGCCACGCGATCGAACCGAAACTGTAATACGCCGCGTGGCTCCCCTGGATCAGCGCAGCGGCAACGACGACGGCAACGAATGCCGGCTGTCGCAACAAATGTTTCGCACCGGTCCGCGCCGTGAAGGCAACGTCGCGAACCTCCAGCGGCTGCAAGACAAAGCCGGCAACAGCACCGAAAATCGCCAGCCCGGCCATCACCCAGATCAGATGCGGCGCGGCGAGATGATCCGCCAGCATCCCGCAGCCCAGCGTTCCCGCCACGAAGGCCGCCGATCCCCAAAGCCGCAGCGGCCCATAGTTGAGGCCGTAGCGCGCAACGCCTTGCAGCGCGTAAGCATCGGTCAGCGGCAGGATCGGCGTCCAGGCACATGCCGTCAGCGCAAACAGAATCAGAATGACGACGGGCGCGTGGAACAGGCCGACCACGGCAAAGCCGATTGCGGTGAGCAACGCAGTGACAATCAACGCCTGCCTCAGCGATCCCCGGCGCTCCGCAAGACCGGTGACGAGGGGAAGAACGGTAAAGCGGGTGAGCGAAGGCACCGCAACGATCAGGCCGATCCAGGCAGGGCTCACACCCACGGCCTGGAGCCAGACCGGGAAGAACGGCAAATGCACGCCCATCAAGGCGAACACGGCGGCGTAGAATAGCCCGAGACGAATCGCGAATCGCCGCGACACAAACAAGGCATCCGTGGGGATTTTGGGGCCAGACGCCATCAATTCAATTGCGATTCGGGTCGGATCATGTTGATCGTTAGGTGGGAGCGAATCCGTCGCGCTTGCTATCACCAATGCGCCACGGACCTACGGGGGACTTGCAGGGCCGTCAGGATTTAGAAAGTCGCATGGTGCAACTCGGACATTGGCATGGAAACACGACAATCCGAAACCGGTTTCGGACTTGTCGGCGCGTGCCGGTCAGCGCAACGAGGTGATCATGGCCGACGAAGCGCTTGCCCCCTCATCGCTCACCATTGAGGCCGCCACACCGGGCGAGGCAGACTACACCGCGATCCATGACGTCTTCATGGAAACCGCGCGCGGGCGCTGGTTTCTCGCGGAGTTCGCCAAGCGCAACCGCAATGCCGATACCCGCATGGTGCTGGACGCCGTCGCGCGGATCGAGCAGTCGCTCGCAGGAGCAAAGGATGCGCCGGCCGATCTGAGCGAGGCGTTCGCCGCGATCCGTCACATTGTCGAAGAGGCGAAACAGCAGGCGGCCGCAACGCTGCAAGGGCAGCCGTCGGCGGCGCGGTTCGCCACCGCCTACCGCAGTGTCCGCGCCGTCCGCGAAGTCGCCTGGATGCTTCGTGAATCCGGCTCGGACAGCAGTGTCTGCGACGGGCTCGATGCTCAGGCCAACACCATCGATCGCAGCCTCGATCAGCTCGCGGCCATTGCACCGGGCGATACCGTCGAGGCGATCTTCAACGATCTGATCAGGCGCCTCGAAGACCTCGCCGGCGGCGAACTGCCGTCGATCCCCGCGCCCACGCCAACCCCGTCGCCACGGCAGCAAAGCCAACCTCCCGCCTCGCCGCCCCCACCCGCAACTGATCATCATGAGGCACGGACGGTGAGCGAGGCTCCCGTACCGCAGCAATATTTGGTGCCGGATACAGCGCCCCCCATGGCGTTGGCCGACGAGCCGGATCTGGCGACCGAAACCTTTGCGGTATCCGAGCCGGCGGCCAGCATCGAAGCGATCACCGCCGACGAAAGCGACGTGCCGGACCTCGAACCCGCGATGGTGGCCTCGGCCATGAATGAAGCCGCGATCGCGGCGGCCGACGAGGCGCACGATATCGCGGTGCTCGACATGATCGCCATGGAAATGGCCGCCGACGATCCCGAAGTCGCCGACGATGCACTGGATGACGGCGACGAGCCTACGGAAGCCGACATCGACGTCATCGCGAATTCGGCAACGCTGGACGAGGCATTCGATCTGCGCCGGGACAGTCCCGCCTCGCTCGGCGCCGCGTTGATCGCCAACGGCACCATCCGGCCGCGCAGCCTCACCGACGCCAACCGCTTTGCCAGCATTCAACGTCTGAGTCAGGCGGAAAAGATCGCGTTGTTTTCGTAAGTTCGCGCGGGCGACCGCCGCGTTCAGCCGATCAGCCGCGCGTACAGATCGGCATCGACGTTGCCGCCCGACAGCACGATCACCACGGTCTTGCCGCGTGCATCCAGCCGCCCCGCGAGCAAAGCCGCCAGTGCCACGGCGCCGCCCGGCTCGACCACCAGCTTCAATTCGCGAAATGCCGCGCCGACCGCCACGCCGACCTCGTCGTCGGACGCGACAATGCCCTGCACATCGAACTGACGGTTGATCGCGAACGTGATCTCGCCGGGGATCGACGCCATCAGCGCATCGCAGATGGTATGGCTTTTGCCGTCATGCGCCTCGCGCCGGCCCGCGCGCAACGACCGCGCATGATCGTCAAAACCCGCAGGCTCCGCCGTCATCACCGCCGTCTGCGGATAGCGTGCCTTCACCGCTACCGCGATGCCGGCCACCAACCCGCCGCCGGATGCCGGCGCAACGACGATATCCGGCACCATGCCGAGCGCCTGCAAATCCTCCGCGATCTCGCGACCGATGGTGCCCTGCCCGGCGATGATCTGCGGATCGTCGTAGGGCGGCACCAGCGTCGCGCCGCGCTCGGTCGCCAAGCCGCGCGCGATGGCTTCGCGGTCTTCGCGGAGCCGATCGTACAACACCACCTCCGCGCCATAGGCTTTGGTACGTTCGCGCTTGGCGAGCGGCGCGTCGGCCGGCATCACGATGGTCGCACGCATACCGAGCAGTTGCGCGGCGGCCGCGACGCCCTGCGCATGATTGCCCGACGAAAACGCCACGACGCCGCCGCTGCGCGCGGCTTCCGGGATTGCGGCCATCTTGTTGAAGGCGCCACGGAACTTAAACGATCCGGTACGTTGCAAGACTTCCGGCTTGAACAGCACCCGCGCGCCGGTCACCGCATCCAAAGCCGGCGACGACAACAGCGACGTGCGCACCGCATACGGCGCCAGCACGCGCGCGGCGGCATCGATATCGGCGGACGTGACGGCGAGCGACAATGACGACTGATCCATGCCGACGTGGTACGCGTCTCACATCACGCAAGCAAGGGGTTAGCGACGCGGATCGGGCACCACCCGCGCCGACCTGATGGCGACCCACGGATCGTCGTGGCGGGAGCGCGCGATGTTTCCGAGAAAACATTCCGCCGAATGCGCCCAGCTATGTTTTGCCGCGAACGCGAGACAATCCTGCCGTGCGATCTTCAGCGCCTCCAGACACGCCCAGCGCAAATCCTCATCGAGCACGCCGACCGGTGCGGCGCCGATCACGTCGCGCGGCCCCGGCGCGGGAAAGGCAGCGACAGGTATCCCGCTCGCGAGGGCCTCAAGTAACACCAATCCATACGTGTCGGTGCGGCTCGGAAACACAAAGACATCGGCGGCGGCATAGGCACGCGCCAGCGCCTCGCCTGTCATCGCGCCGAGAAAAACAGCGTCCGGAAATTTTCGCTGCAAATCCGCGAGCGCGGGACCGTCGCCGACCACGACCTTGCTGCCGGGCAGATCGAGCGCCAGAAAGGCCTCGAGGTTCTTTTCAACCGCGACGCGCCCAACCGAGAGAAATACCGGTCGCGGCAAGCCGAGATCGGCCTCGCGCGGATGAAACAGCTGCGTGTCGACACCGCGCGGCCACAGTACGACGTTGCGAAAACCACGTCCGCGCAGTTCGTCGGCCAACGCCGGCGTCGCCGCCATCACCGCGCCACTCGGCCAATGGAAACGCCGTAACGCCGCCCAGACCCAGGACTCCGGAATCGGCGCACGCGCGGAGATGTAATCCGGAAAGCGCGTATGAAAACTGGTGGTGAAAAGCAAACCGCGCTTGCGACAATGGCGCCGTACCATCATCCCGAGCGGCCCCTCAGTCGCGATGTGGATGTTGTCCGGCTGCACATCCTCGATCAACTGCGCCACCTTGCCTGGTGACGGCAATGCAACGCGCAGCCCCTCATAACCCGGCAAGCCGATCGTATGAAACGACTCCGGCGTCAGAAACCGAATATCAACGCCGAACTTCCGCGCCGCCGCCGCCATGGTGGTCAAGGTACGAACCACGCCATTGATCTGCGGATGCCACGCGTCGGTCGCGATCAGGATGCGCATCAGGCGGCGCGCACGGCGACCGGCGGCGCGGGCACGGCACGCCGCACCGGCTCGGTCCAGGTGATGATCTCGAAGCGGCCGTCGTCATGCTCGGCCAGCGCCGTGCAGCTTTCCACCCAATCACCACAGTTCATGTAGCGGATGCCGTGATCGTCGCGGATCGTTGCGTAGTGAATGTGGCCGCAGATCACGCCATCGGCACCGCAGCGCCTCGCCTCCGCCGCGAGCGTCTGCTCGAACGCGCCGATGTAATTGACGGCATTCTTGACCTTGAGCTTGGCCCATTGCGACAGCGACCAATACGGCACGCCGAGCCAGCGACGGCAGGCATTGACCAGACGATTCAGTTGAATGGCGAGATCGTAAGCCTTGTCGCCGAGATGCGCGAGCCAGCGCGCGTTCTGCACCACGAGGTCGAAGATATCGCCGTGGATCACCAGATAGCGCCGACCGTCCGCGCCCTCATGGATTGCGGTCTCGACCACTTCGACGCCACCGAAATGCGTGCCGTAGTAGGAGCGCAGAAATTCGTCGTGATTGCCCGGCACATAGATGACGCGCGCACCCTTACGCACTTTGCGCAGCATTTTCTGGACGAAATCATTGTGGGATTGCGGCCAGTGCCAATGCGATTTCAACGCCCAGCCATCAACAATATCGCCGACCAGATAAATGGTTTCGGCATCGTGGACACGGAGAAAGTCGAGCAACCGATCGGCTTGCGATCCCCGCGCACCCAGATGCACATCGGAAATAAACAAGGTGCGAAAGTGCCGTTCCACCTGTCCTTCACGCATCGCGTCGCGTCCCATGTGCGAGCCGTTACCCGATTTCCATGACAGCCGGATGACGCATCGCCTCCGGCGAGACGCTCCGTTCGAAACTCACCAGTGTGTAGATGCCGAACGGCGCCACCTTGCGGCGCTCGACCAGAATGGCGTCGCTGTTGGCCTGCGCCCACGCCTGCAAGCGCGCGAAGGGAAACTCCGGGCGCAACCCCAATCCGCGGGTGCGCTGCGCGGCCCAGCGCTCGATGGCCGCGGCGACGCCGACTTCGGAATAGAGATGATTGACCAGAATAATGCGACCGCCCGGCTTCACCACGCGATGACATTCGGACAACACCTGCTCGGGATTCTCCACCAGCGTGATGACGAACTGCGCCACCACGCAATCGAAGGTCGCATCGGCAAAATCAAGCGCGTGGGCATCCATCAGATGCACACCCTTGACGTGGGGGTAACGCCCACTCGCCATCTTCGCGCGCGCCTTGGCCAGCATCGGCGCGCTGACATCGATTCCGGTGATTTCCGTCGAAGCATCGTAGTCGTCGAACGACAGCCCGGTGCCGACGCCAACTTCAAGAACACGACCGCCGTGCTTGCGCGCCGCCATCGCAGCCGCGCGGCGGCCGTTGACCATGATCGGCCCGCACACGGCGTCATAGATCGGCGCCCAGCGGGCATAGGCGGATTGAACGGTCGAGGTTTCGAGATCGCGGAATGTCATCGCCTGCTGCCATCGAATCGTGCGTTACGACACGGATTCCGGATAGCAGCGCTGTGCGACAGCGATGCGACGACAGCGACGCCTGATCAGCCCGTCAGCTACTTGCGTTCGAAAGCATGGAAGTGATGCACCGGACCGTGGCCGTGCCCCACCTGCAAGCGATCGGCGGCGGCGATGGCGGCGCTGATGTAAGCCTTGGCCTCGCGCACGGCGACTTCCAGTGCCAGCCCCTTGGCGAGCCCCGCCGCGATCGCCGACGACAACGTGCAGCCGGTGCCGTGGGTGTTGCGCGTGGCGATGCGCGGCGCGGCGAGTTGCACCACGCCATTGCTGCGAAACAGATAGTCGATACTTTGCGGGCCGTCGCCATGGCCGCCCTTGATCAGCACTGCCTCGCAGCCGAGCGCGAGCAGGCGTTCGCCCTGCTTCGCGATGGTGGCTTCGGATGTCGCCACTGCGTCATCAAGCAGCGCCGCAGCCTCGAGCAGGTTCGGCGTGATGACGGACGCACGTGGGATCAGCAGCCGGCGCAAGGCATCCACGGCGTCGGCGACCAGCAGCCGGTCGCCAGAGGTCGCGACCATCACCGGATCGACCACCACATGGCGCGGCGACCAGCGCACGAGTCCGGCGACGATGGCCTCGATCACCGCGCGCTGCGACACCATCCCGATCTTCACTGCCTTGACGTCGAGATCGCTGAACACCGCATCGATCTGCGCGGTGACGAACGCCGCCGGCACCTCGTGAATGCCGCTGACGCCACGGGTGTTCTGGGCGGTCAGCGCGGTGATCACCGACGCGCCATAGACGCCACAGGCGGAAAACGTCTTGAGGTCGGCCTGAATGCCGGCCCCGCCCCCGGAATCCGAACCGGCGATGGTCAGCGCAATCGGAATACTCATCTATCTCGTCTCACAAAAACCCGCGCCGGCCCCGGTCCGGGCATTCATCTTCTGAAGACAGATGGAGTGCCGGGTCAAGCCCGGCAATGACGCAGCGCGGATGACGCCTTGCATCAGCGCCGTATTTCCGGCTTTAGTGAGCGGGCGAGCATGATCCCGAAAAGCATGCCCTCGGACTTGATCCGAGGGTGGAAACCGGTTTTCGGACCAGATCATGCTCAAACAAAAGTGCCGTTCGGAGACAATTGCGATGGTTCCCTTCTTCGTGCAGATCAAGTGCAAGCTCGGCCAGTCCTACATTGTGGCCAATGCGCTGGCCGAAGCCGAGATCGCCTCGGAGATCTATTCGACGGCGGGCGATTTCGATCTGCTGGTGAAGTTCTACGTCGAGAGCAACACCGACATCGGCCATTTCGTCAACGAGAAGGTACAGATCATCCCGGGGATTCAGGACACCCGTACCATCATCACCTTCAAGGCCTTCGGCACCAAATAGCTCCACTGCGCCGGTACGTTTTCGACCCGCCCGGCAGCTACTTTCTCCCTGTTGAAACGGACGCGCGGGTTTCGCGTTGTCATGGCTCCGACGTGTGCGCGGCACAACCGCACCCATGTCGGGAATAAATGGGCCAGCGCGTTGTTCGATTCCGTGCAACCCGCACCGATCCCAGGGAGTGATCCATGACCGCTTTGAAACAAACCCTTGCCGCGATGGCCCTCGGCGCCTGCTTGGCCGCCACCCCGGCACTCGCCGAAACCGTCGCCATGAAAGCGACCTTGAACGCCGCGTCTCAGGTCCCCGTTAACGACAGCAAGGGCACCGGCACGGCAGCCGTTACCTACGACACCGTGAGCAAGAAGCTGAGCTGGAAAGTGACCTATGCCGGCCTCACCGGCCCCGCCACCGCCGGCCACTTTCACGGCCCGGCCGATCCCGGCAAGAACGCCGGCGTCGCCGTTCCGTTCACCAAGGTCGACACCAGCCCGATCGAAGGCAGCGCCACGCTGACCGACGCGCAGGCCGCGGATCTGCTAGCGGGCAAGTACTACGTCAACATCCACACCAAGGCGCACCCGGGCGGCGAAATTCGCGGTCAGGTGACGAAGTAAGCGAGCCAGAATCGCTTCGCATTCCGCGTCATTGCAAAGAGTACTCGGATTGGCGCTTTGCGCCATCCATCTTCATGGCCGGTCATAGCCGTTCGAAGAACGGCGTCGCTTCGCTCGCCTATGAGATCCCGGCCATTCACGTCTTTCTCCTTGAACGGCCCTTAAGACGTGGATGTCCGGCACAAGGCCGGGCATGACGGATCACGTTGAGTCCGTCGTAATCTACGTTCGCTCAAGGTTAGTGCGTCCCCTTCGGACGCGGCGGTCCATCGACCGGCGGCAGCGACTTGAGATAAACCGCCATCGCGGTGCGATCCTCGGCGCTGAGTTGCGACGTGTTCTTGATCACACTCACCATCGAGCCGCCGGCGGAATCGCCATCCGGCAACAAGCCGCTTTCAAGGAAGTAAGCGATATCCTTCTCGCTCCAGTCGTCGAGATGCTTCTGGGTGATGTTCGGCACCCAACCCTTGCCTTCCGGGTTCGGCCCGCCGCCGAAACGCTGCGCTGTGACGATGCCGCCGAGCGCGTTGCGCGGGCTGTGACACTCGGCGCAATGGCCGAGCGTGTTCACGAGATACGCGCCGCGATTCCACTGCGGTGATTGCCCGGCGACCGCCGCGAACGGCTGCCGCTCCATGAACAGCAATTTCCAGATGCCGACATTGCGCCGGATGCTGAAGGGAAACGCGATCTCATGCGCGGGCGCGGCTCCGCTCACCGGCGGCAGCGTCTTGATATAGGCGAACATGTCGCGAATGTCGGTCAGTTTCGCGCGATGGTACGAGGCGTAAGGAAACGCCGGGAAGTAATGCGCGCCCTGCGGCGACACGCCTTCGAGAACAGCGGTGACGAACTGCGCTTCGCTCCAGCCTCCAATGCCGTCCTTCGCATCGGGCGAGATGTTCGGCACGTGGAAGGTGCCGAACGGCGTCGTTAGCGGCAAACCACCGCCGAGCCGCGTGCGATCCGGCTGGTTCGGCACCGCGTGACAGGAGGAGCAGCCACCGATGTTGAAAGCCGTCTTGCCGTTGGCGATATCCGGCGTATGGGCCGGCAACGCGCTCGCGGCGATCACGACCGGCATCGTCAGCCACCAATAGACGGCAAAGCCCGCGACGATGACGATGGCGGCCAGAATCGAAAGTCGTCGCATCATGCGTTCCGCCGTGCTGTCTTTTGATGAAGGCCACGCGTCCGACAACGCATCCTATGAGTCTGGCTCGAAATAGAATTCATCGGACCAAACAACTTCAGCGTCGTCCCCGCGCAGGCGGGGACCCACTACCCCTGGCGTGAGGTATCGCAAAGAAACTCGCCCTGGTAATAGAGCCGAACCGCTGCGGCGTATGGGTCCCCGCCTTCGCGGGGACGACTCTTTTCGTGTGGCAAATCCGCCCAAAAAGAATCCCCGACCGACCCTAGCCTTCCTTCAGCCGATAGGTTTCATGACAGCCGGAGCACTGCTTGCCGAGCGCCGGCACCGCCGCCTTCAGTGCATCGAGATTCTTGATGCCGGCGGCCGCGACTTCGTTGACCGCCTTGGTATAGCTCGCAATGTGGGAGTCGAAATCGGCCCGGTTCTCCCAGATTTTCGGCGACGCGCTGTATTTGCCGTCCGCCTTCAGCCCTTTGGTGTTCTCCGGGAACAGCGTACCCATCGTCTTGGCGTTTTCGGCGAGCTTGGCAACCGCCGCATCCACCGCCGCCTGGTCGTAAGGCTTCTCGCCCTTCGCCATGGCGCCGAGCACGCCGCCGATATTCTTGCCGTTTTCCTTCATCGAGGTCTGGCGCTGATTGACGACGTCCTGCTGCGCGTAGACCGCGCCAATTCCCAGCAGCACCGCCGCAACCGTCACGAACATCCGCTTCATTGGCTCATCTTCTCCCTGGCTGGACCGCCGTAGTCACGGCGGCCTGTTTCCGATGACGATGCGTTGTGATCCGAAAGACGCGCCGACCGGCGCCCGGACCTGATGAACAACCCCGCGACGGCCGACCTATTCCGCGGCCTCGCTACGCTGTCCCTCACGGATGGCGACCCAGACGCGCTCCGGCGTCGCCGGCATGTCGATATGATCGACGCCGTATTCGCGCCACAACGCATCGACAATGGCGTTGACCACCGCCGGGCACGAACCGATGGCGCCCGCCTCGCCCGCGCCCTTGACGCCAAGCGGATTGGTGACGCACGGCACGTTGTGGGTCTCGAAGGTGATCGGCGTACCGTCGCTGGCGCGTGGCATCGCATAATCCATGAAGGTGCCGGTGACGAGTTGGCCGTCGTCGGCGTCATAGACCGCACGCTCCATCAGCGCCTGACCAATGCCCTGCATCGTGCCGCCATGGACCTGCCCCGCCAGCATCAGCGGATTGAGCGTCGCGCCGAAATCATCGACCACGACGTAATTCACCAGCCGTGTCACGCCGGTGGACGGATCAATCTCGACTTCCACCAGATGCGTGCCGTTGGGAAACGTGCCGTCGGCGCTGCTGAACTTCTCGCTGGCATTCATCTTCGCCGGATCGGCACCGGGACGCTTCGCCAGATCGGCGAAGGAGATGGTGCGGTCGGTACCCGCGACGCGGATGACGCCCGCATCAATCTCGAGATCGGTCGCGCCGGCTTCCAGCGCTTCGGCGGCAATCTCCTTCAGCTTGGCACCGAGATCGCGGGTGGCGCGCTGTACGCTGACGCCGCCGGATGGAATCGCACTCGAGCCGCCTGTGCCGAGCCCGGTCGCCACCTGATCGGTGTCGCCCTGAATGACGTGGATACGCTCCAGCGGCAGGCCGAACTGCTCGCTGACCAGTTGCGCGTAAGCGGTCTGGTGGCCCTGCCCGCTCGACTGCGAACCGATCCGCACCGTGACGTCGCCGTTGGGATCGAGCTGCACGTTGGCGGTTTCCTCGCCCATGGTGCCGCAAACCTCGACATAGCTCGCGAGCCCGATGCCGCGCACCAGCCCCTGCTTCTTCGCGGCCTTGGCGCGCTTGGAAAAGCCCTTCCAGTCTCCGATCTCCATCGCGCGCTTCAAGTGCGCGGCGAAGTCGCCGGAGTCGTAGACCTTGCCGGTCGCGGTGGTATAGGGCAGCGCACGCGGCGCGATGAAGTTTTTCAAACGGATCGCATCCGGCGTCATGCCGAGTTTTCGCGCGGCCGCGTCGACCAGCCGCTCGACCACGTAAGCGGCTTCCGGCCGCCCCGCGCCACGATAGGCATCGACCGGCACGGTATTGGTGAACACCGTGCGGATGCGGCAGTGGAACGCCTGAATATCGTAGAGACCCGGCAGCATCCCGGCGCCGCCATGCGGGATGTAAGGCCCGAAGGTCGACAGATAGCCGCCCATGTCGCCGATCAGATCGACATCCATGCCGAGAAACTTGCCGTCCTTGCGCAGCGCCATGCGCGCGGTGGTGACGTTATCGCGGCCCTGCGAGTCGCCCATGAAGTGGTCGGCGCGCTCGGCGGTCCAGCGCACGCTCTTCTTCAGCTTGCGCGAGGCGACCGCGATCAGTGCGTATTCGCGATAGGGAAACAGCTTCGTGCCGAAGCCGCCGCCGACATCCGGGCAGATCACCCGCATGTTCTCGACCGGCATGTGCAGAATGTTCTGACACAGGATATCGCGCAGGCGATGGCTGCCCTGGCTGCCGATGGTCAGCGTCAGGTGATCGCGCTTGGCGTCGTATTCGCACACTGCCGCGCGCGTCTCCATGTAGTTGGTGACGATCCGCGGATTGACGATGGAAATCTCCGCCACCGCATCGGCGTTGGCGAATGCCGCTTCCGCCGCCGCCTTGTTGCCGATGCCGACGTCGAACAGCACGTTGTCCGGAAATTGCGGCCACACCGCCGGCGCGCCCTTCTTCACCGCATTGGCGGCGCCGACCACCGCAGGCAGCGGCGCCCATTCCACTGCCACCGCTTCGATCGCGTCACGCGCGTGCGAAAGAGTGTCCGCCACCACGAAGGCAATCGCATCGCCGACATGGCGCACTTCGCCCTGCGCGAGGATCGGATAAGGCGGCGCGGTGAACGGATTATCCGGCAGATTGAACAGGCACGGCAGACCACCGAGATCCTTGATGTCGTCGGCGGTCAGAATCAGCGCGACGCCGGGCAGCGCACGTGCCTGCGTGGCATCGATCTTGAATTTGGCGTGGGCGTGCGGCGAGCGCAGCATCAGCGCGTGCATCGCCGGCGCCGGCGCGTGATCGTCGGTATAGCGGCCGCGACCGCGCACCAGCGCATCATCTTCCTTGCGACGCGCGCTTTGTCCGACGCCAAACTTCACCGGGGCCGTGTTGATCTGAGCCATGGTTGCTCCCATTGCAATTTGGATTGAATCTACATTGCAGGGCCGCGCTGGCAACTTCAAATTCGCGTCAGGCCCGGATCAGGGCGCGCACCCCGCTGCGACCAAACAGCGCCAGCACCATGACACCATAGACAATGATTCCTGTGACCATCAGGAGGAGGAGCATGGTTTCGTCGCGAAATGCGCTCAATTGCGCCAGATATCCGCTCGCGACACGCACCATCAGCCAGAAGGCGACGGCAAGCACGCCACCGGCGACCACGAACTTCAACAGCGATAGTCCGAAGCGGCGGTCGAAGGTGAGATAGCCCGCGCGCACGGCCAAACCGAGCACCAGCAAGAGGTTGACCCATGATCCGACGGCGGTGGCCAGCGCCAGACCGACCTGCGCCAGCGATCCCATCAGCGCCACCTTGAGCACCAGATTGACCGCGAGCCCGGTCAGCGAGGCCTTCACCGGTGTCGCAGTATCCTTGCGCGCGTAAAAAGTGGCGACAGCGCTGCGGATCGTTACCACCGGAATGAGCCCGATGGTATAGGCGGCGAGCGTCGCCCCGGCAGCGGCAGCATCGGCGGCGGAAAAAGCGCCACGCGCGAACATCGCCCGCATGATGATGTCGGGCACCGTCAGGAACGCCGCGACGAACGGCACCGAGAACAGCAGCGAGAACTGGAAGGCGCGAAGCTGCGACGCCATCGCGCCTGCATGATCGCCGGCGGTGATCCGCCGCGCCATCTCCGGCAGCAGCACGGTGCCGATCGCGATGCCGATCACACCGATCGGCAGCTGGTAGAGCCGGTCCGCGTAGTACAGCGCCGACACCGCGCCGGCGGCGAGGAATGTCGCGATGATGGTATCGGCGAACATCGCCAGTTGCGCGCCCATCGAGCCGACTGTCGCGGGGCCGAGCGCACGAAAGAAGCCGCGCACATCGGCATCAAGCGTCGGCCGCGTCAGGCGCGGCAGCAACCCTTGCCGCGCGGCATCGGCGGCGAGCAAAAAATATTGCAGGAAACCGGAGATCAGCACGCCCCACGCGGCCGCGTGTCCGGCATCGGGAAAGAACGCCGCGAGCGCCAGCGTCGCCATCATCGACAAATTGAGGAAGATCGGCGCGGCGGCAGCGCTGGCAAAACGCTGCGCAACATTCAGCATGCCGCCGTAGAGCGTCACCAGCGTGATCAGCAGCAAATAGGGAAAGGTGATCCGCGTCAGTGTCACCGCGAGTTCGCCGCGCACCGGATCGTGCACGAAACCCGGCGCCAGCAGCGCGATCACCTGCGGCATGAACAGCCACGCCACCGCGAGCAGAATGATCTGCGACCCCAGCAGCAGCGTGAAGATGCGGTTGGCGAACAGATGCGCGGCGCCCGGCCCACCATTGCCGCTGACATGCGCATAGGCCGGCACAAATGCGGCGTTGAAAGCCCCCTCGGCAAAAATCGCGCGGAAGTGATTCGGCAACCGCAGCGCCACGAAGAAGGCGTCGGCCAGCGGCCCCGCACCGAGAATGGCGGCGAGCATGATGTCGCGCGCGAACCCGGTGACGCGCGACAACAGGGTAAAGCCGCCGACGGTGAAGATTCGCCTGAGCATCAGCCGCTTCTACAGCATCGCGCGGCGAGGCAAAACGCCTAACTCAGCCGGCCACCGCGTCGCGCACCGCCGCGATGACGCGGGCCTGGGTCGGTTCGTCGAGATAGGGATGCATCGGCAGGCTGATGACATCGGCCGACAGCGCCTCGCTGACGGGCAAGCCGCCATCCGCGACCGGGAAGTGCCGATAGGCGGTCTGTTGATGCATCGACTTGGCGTAATAGACCGCCGTCGGAATGCCGTTGGCCTTCAACGCGGCGGCAAAGCCGTCGCGATTGCCGTTCGGCAAACGGATGGTGTACTGCGCCCAGACCGACAGATTGCCGTCCGCGACCCGAGGCACGGTGACGACATTGCCAAGCCCACGGGCGTAACGCTCCGCCACCACATTGCGTGCCGCGATCTCGTCCTCGAAGATTGTCAGTTTCTGCAACAGTACCGCCGCCTGCACGGTGTCGAGCCGCCCGGTCAGTCCGAGACGGATATTGTCGTATTTGTCGGAGCCCTGCCCGTGCACGCGGATGCTGCGCAAAACGTCGGCGAATTCCGCATCGTCGGTGAAGATAGCTCCGCCGTCGCCATAGCAGCCGAACGGCTTGGCCGGAAAAAAGCTGGTGGCCATGATGTTGCCGATGCCGCCGAGCCGCCGGCCCTTGTAGGTGGCGCCGAAAGACTGCGCGGCGTCGTCAAGCACGAACAGCCCCTCGGCCTCGGCCACCGCGGCGATCGCATCGTGATCAGCGCTTTGGCCGAACAGATCGACAACGATGATACCCTTCGCCCGCAATCCGGCGCGCCGCGCGGCCACCAACCCCTGCTTCAGCGAGGCGACGTCCATATTGAAGGTCGCCGCATCGACATCGACGAACACCGGCGTCGCGCCGGTCAGCGCCACGCTTTCGCCAGTGGCGCAAAACGTGAAGGACGGGCAAAGCACCGCGTCACCGGGGCCGACGCCCTTGCCCATCAGCACCATCAGCAGTGCATCGGTGCCGCTGGCGCAGGAGACGACATGTTTCGCGCCGGTGAAGACTGCGAGCTTCTGCTCAAGCTCGGTGACTTCCGGTCCGTTGACGAATTGGCAGTGAGTCAGGACCCGGCCAACGGCCTCGTCGATCGACGTGCCCAATCGGCGGCGCTGCGCGCCAATGTCGATGAAGGAAACCGGTTCGGAGCGAAGTTGCTGGTTCATGAGACTCTATCGGATCGGAAAGCAGGATTGGATCAGAAGTGCGTACGTCAACTGGCGACGCGGCGTGGGCCTTTGACCGCGTGAGCGGAATTGGTCGGCGTCGCCAGACATTGTGTGGCGATCTCGAGGCTCGCGACGCCCTGCTCGCCGGAGACGGCAGGCGCCTTGCCGCTGCGCACGGCCTCGACGAACGAAATCAGCTCGGCACGCAACGGCTCGTCGTGCCCGACCGGCAGATGGCGCATCGAGTAGCTGCCGTCGGGCTGGAAGCCGAAGCATTCGGTGACCTGCCGCGTCAACAGATCGCCCTGCACATACTTGTGCCGCGTCGCGACGGTGACGTTGCGCGCCTTGAACGGCGTCAGCCAATTGGTGTTGATATGCGCCAGCACGCCGGAGGCAGTGCGGAATTGCAGCAGCGCGATGTCTTCGCGCTCGGCGACGGCGCTGGAGAGTTGCGGCTGCACATCGACGATATCGGATTCGGTGAACCAGCGGATCAGATCGATGTCGTGCACGGCGAGATCGATCACCACGCCGACATTGGACATGCGCGGCGGAAACGGACCGACGCGGGTGATCGCGATGGAGAGAATGTCTTCGCCCTCGATTGCTTTCTTGACGGCGGCGACCGCCGGATTGAAACGCTCGACATGGCCGACCATCAGCGTGACGTTGGCACGGCGCGCGGCAGCAACGATAGCGCGGCCTTCCTCGACAGTGGAGGCAATCGGCTTCTCCACCAGCACATGCACGCCGCGCGCGATGCAGGCGAGCGAGATCTCATGATGCAAATGCGTCGGCGCGGCGATGGTCACGGCGTCGACGCCGGCGGCGAGCAGACTGTCGAGATCGGCGAACACCGGGCATCCGATCAGGTCATCGGCGCGCTTGCGATGCTCGTCGAGCGGATCGACGATGCCGACCAAAGCGACATTCGGCAATCCGGCAAGAACGCGACCGTGATTGGTCCCCATGACGCCCGCACCGATCACACCGACGCGCAGCGTACCATCACTATCCGCCGCCACGAGCGAAGCCGGTTCTACAAAACTCATGCTCGAAAACCTCAAAATCCGATGATGCGCGACTCACAGGACATCGCACCGTTGTGTTCGTATCATGCTGCCGCCAGCGGCGTGAACGATAGAATTGCCGTGATAAACACGTTTTGATTCAAACGATTACAGACGTCGCGACAAATAGATTCATCCTATTCGTCACGGCGTCCCCGTTATCCACCGCCCTGACGGGCGCGGGCCACCAGCGATGTCGTGCTGAAACCCGGCAGAATGTTGACCAGCACCACCTCGCCGCCCTGCGCCGTCACCAGTTCATGGCCGACCACTTGCTCGCGCGTGTAGTCGCCGCCTTTCACCAGCACCATCGGCTTGATGCGCGCGATCAGGTTAAGCGGCGTATCTTCCTCGAAGATCGCCACCAGATCGACTGCTTCCAGCGCCGCCAGCACCTCGGCGCGCGCGCGTTCGTTCTGTACCGGACGATCCGGACCTTTCAAACGTCGCACCGAAGCGTCACTGTTGAGCCCGACGATCAGGCGATCGCACGTCGCCCGCGCCTCGGTGATCACCCGGACGTGGCCGGGATGCAGAATATCGAAGCAGCCGTTGGTGAAACCGACGCGAAGTCCCTCCGCACGCCACGCGCGCACGCGGGCATCGAGCGACTCAAGACCAGCGATAATCTTTTCTTCAGCGGCGAGCGAAGCTTCCGGCAACAGCTTGCGGCGCAGCTCGTCGAGCGTCACCGTCGCGGTGCCCTGCTTGCCGACCGCTACCGCCGCGCCGGCATTGGCCGCGCGCAACGCCACTTCCCAATCTGCACCCGATGCCAGCAACACCGCGATGACTGCCGCGACGGTATCGCCCGCACCTGAAACGTCGCGCACCTTGACCTGATGCGCCGGCACATGGATCGCCGCACCGCCGCGCGGCACCAGCGTCATGCCGCGCTCGCTCTGCGTCACCAGCAGCGCGTCGCACTCCGCGAGATGCAACACTTCTTGTGCGGAGACTTCAATCTCCGCCGTGGTGTCGGCGCGGCTGCGAGTCGCTTCGGAAAATTCCTTGCGGTTCGGCGTCAGCAACGTCGCGCCGCGATAGAGTTCGAAGTGCAGGCTCTTCGGATCGACGATGACGCGCACACTGCGTGCACGCGCGGCATCGATCACGGTGCGGATCACGCGCGGCGTCAACACGCCCTTGGCGTAGTCGGACAACAGCACGATATCGGCGCGCGCCAGAAGCGGTGCAACGGCGTCGAGCAAACGTTGCTCGATCTCGGGCGCGGCCGGCGCGGCCTGCTCCCAGTCAGCGCGCAGCATATGCGTGGAGAAATGTTCCGAGACGAAGCGTACCTTGCGCGTGGTCGGCCGCGACGGATCGACGATCAGCACCGGCTCGATGCGCGCTTCCTCCGCCAGTGCGGTTTGCAGCGCGCGCCCGGCCTCGTCGTCACCGACAAGACCGACAAAGATGCAACGCGCACCCAGCGCCGCGATGTTGCGCGCGACGTTGCCGGCGCCGCCGACATTGCTTTCGCTGCGCTGGACCGCGATCACCGGCGCGGGCGCTTCCGGCGAGATGCGCGAAACTTCGCCATAGACGAATTCGTCGCGCATGATGTCGCCGATGCACAGCACCGTCTTTCCGGCGAGGATCTGCGACAGCGTTTCAAAATCGAGCATCGGTAACCGTCGTCGCTCAGCGGAAGGGATCGGCGCGATCAAGGAAATCCCTGACGTAAGTGCCGACCGCGTCCTCCAGTTTGGTGAAGCCGCCGTTGTAGCCGGCCTGGCACAGCCGCGTCACGTCGCCTTCGGTGAAATACTGATAGCTGCCGCGAATGCTCTCCGGCATGTCGATGTAGTCGATGTTCGGCTTGGCGCCGAGCGCGGAATACGCCGCCAGCATCAGGTCGCGAAAACTGCGCGCGTGGCCGGTGCCGACGTTGAACAATCCGCTCACCTTCGGCGACGCGAACAACCACATCATCACCCGCACCACGTCGTCGACATAGATGAAGTCGCGGCGCTGGCCGCCATCGGCGATGCCGTCGCGATGCGACTTGAACAACTGGATCGCGCGCCCGGCCTTGATGTCGGCGAATTTTTTCGCCAGCACGCTCATCATCGCGCCCTTGTGGTATTCGTTCGGGCCGAACACGTTGAAGAACTTCAGCCCCGCCCATTGCGGCGGCAGCCTGTCGCCACGCGCGACGCGCTCGGCCACCGTGAGATCGAACTGATACTTGCTCCAGCCGTAGAGATTCATCGGCCGCAACTGCCGAAGCGCCGCGAGCGACGGATCGTCGACAAACCCCTGTTCGCCGTCGCCATAGGTCGCGGCGGAGGACGCGTAGATGAACGGCGTCGGGTTGACGGCGCACCAGTCGAGCAGCCGCGTCGAAAGGCGGAAGTTGGTCTCGATCACCAGATCGCCGTCGGTCGCGGTCGTTTCCGAGATCGCGCCGAGATGGAACACGGCGTCGAGCTTGCGCCCATCCAGCCATGCCGTCAGTTGTTCCGGCGGGACGATATCGGCGAGCTGCCGCTTGGCGAGGTTGCGCCACTTGCCGTCATGGCCGAGCCAGTCGCAGACCACGACATCGGTGCGCCCGGCCTCGTTGAGCGCCGCGACCAGATTCGATCCGATAAATCCGGCGCCTCCGGTCACCAGCAGCATCTGTTTCCCTCGCTGACGCGGACCGGCCGGACCTTCGGGTCGATCGGCCGCCGGAGCGCTTTACCTGATGGCGGGGAGCGGATAACCACTACCTCCCCGGCCCTGACCTTCGGTCGCACCAGATCAAGCTATGAACATTGATTCCAATCCATCTTTCGGCCCGGTTGACGCCGCGGACACCCGGCCGCTGCTGATCGTGCCGTATAACTGGATCGGTGATTTCGTGCGCGGTCATACCGTGGTCCGGGTCGCGAGGCAACGGTGGCCCAACCGGCCGATCGACATCCTGACCACGCCGCTCTGCGCGCCGCTGGTGGATTACATGCCCGGCGTCCGCAAGGCCATCGTCCACGACCTGCCCCGCTCGCGGCTGACGCCGGACCGGCAATGGCGGCTGGCCCAGCGGCTGCGCGCCGAGGGCTACGGCACCGCCTTGATCATGCCGCGGACCTGGAAATCGGCGCTGGCGCCGGCGCTGGCCGGCATCCCGGAACGGGTCGGCTTCGTCGGCGAGGTCCGGTTCGGCCTCCTCAACCGCTGGCGCTGGGGCGAGCGCGCGCTGCCCCGCCTGATCGACAAGAACGCCATGCTGGTCTTGCCGCCCGGCGCGGCGCGGCCCGCACATTGGCCGGAACCGGAATTGCGGGTGCCCGCCGCCGACGTCGCCGCGTGGCGGCAGACGAATGGCTTTGGCGGCGAGCGCGCGGTGGCGCTGGCCCCCGGCTCGGTCGGCGCGCACAAGCGCTGGCCCGGCTATCCGGAGCTGGCGAAGGCGCTGACGGCCGACGGCATGCAGGTCTGGGTGGTGGGCGGCCCCGGCGAGACCGAGGCGGCCCGCGCCATCGTCGCCGCCGCCGGCCCGCGCGCCCGCGATCTCACCGGCACCGATCTGCGTCAGGGCGTGCTCGCCATCGCCAGCGCCGATCTCGCGGTGTCCAATGATTCCGGCCTGATGCATGTGGCGGCCGCCACCGGCACGCCGACCATCGGCATCTTCGGCCCGACCAGCCCGTGGCACTGGGCGCCGCTCAACCCGCTCGCCGCCGCCGTGCAGCCGGCCAGCCTGCGCGGCACCGAGATGCCGTATCACTCCATCGCCAAGCGCGACGACGCCTCCTACATCAGCAGCATTCCCGTTGCCGATGTGTGGGACGCGGTGCGCGACGTGCTCAAGGCGCGCCAGCCGCAGGCGACGCCATGAGCACGGCATCGCGCCCCGCCGCCTTCCTCGATCGCGATGGCGTGCTGAATTTTGACGATGGCTATATCGGCACCCGCGACCGCATCCGCTGGATGCCCGGTGTTGTCACGGCCATCCGCGCGCTCAACGAGGCCGGTTACTTCGTGTTCGTCATCACCAACCAGTCCGGCGTCGCGCGCGGCATGTTCAGCGAGCAGGACGTTCGCGACCTGCATGTTTGGATGAAGGACGAATTGCAGCGCGACGGCGCGCGCATCGACGACTTTCGTTTCTGCCCGCATCACGTCGATGGATCGGTCGCGGACTACGTTGTCGATTGCGCTTGCCGCAAGCCGAAGCCCGGCATGTTGCGCGACTTGATGGCCGCGTGGCCGGTGCGCACGCAAGGCAGTTTTGTGATCGGCGACAAGCCGGGCGATATCGAAGCGGCCAAAGCTGTCGGCTTGCCGGGCTTTCTGTTCGCAGGCGGCGATATCGCGGCATTCGTTGATCAAGTCCTGCGCACGGTGGAGTGACCACACGAATAATTTTCGGGCGCGCTTCGAAGCCTGACGAGAAATTCGTTTCGTGGGCGAATTTCCAGCACAAAAACCGTCGTCCCCGCGCAGGCGGGGACCATACGCCGCAGCGGAAATGGTGTGAAAAGCGCTCGTTGCTCGCGCTTGCAATCATCATCGAGGCTAGGGGTAATAGGTCCCCGCCTGCGCGGGGACGACGCCGAGGATGATGACGCCGTCTCCCCTCTTTCGCCGTCGCGATTTTCAGGCCACTCTCCCTCCGCATTGTCATACGGGGAGCGAAGCACGTGAAAACGACCACCCTTGAAAGCCACGGCGGCAAGATTGTCTGTCACGACTCCGAAGGGACCGGCCGTACCCTTGTACTGGTGCACGGCAATTCCGCATCGTCGAAGGCCTTCGCGAAACAATTCGACAGCGCGCTAGGCCAAAAGCATCGCGTCATCGCGTTCGATCTGCCGGGCCACGGCCAATCCGACAACGCCAGCGATCCGGCCGCGACCTACAACATGCCGGGCTATGCGCGGGTGCTGCGCGACGTGGTGAAGCAACTCGGCGTCGAGGACGCGGTGTTCGCAGGCTGGAGCCTCGGCGGGCACATCGTGCTGGAAGCCGCGCCGGACCTGCCACGCGCGAAAGGCTTTGCGATTTTCGGCACGCCGCCGCTCGGCTTTCCGCCGGCGATGGAGCAGGCATTCCTGCCGACGCCGGCGATGGCCTACACCTTCGCACCGGAATTGAACGAAGAACAGGCGCGCGCCTATGTCGCCGCCGCGTTCCGGCCCGGCGTCACCGACCTGCCGCGCGAGATGATCGACGATGTGCTGCGCACCGACGGCCGTGCCCGCGCGCAGTTGGCCGCGAGCATCGCTCCCGACGGCTTCCGCGACGAGGTGAAGGTAATCGCCGATCTCAAGCAGCCGCTCGCGGTGCTGCACGGCGCGCAGGAGCAACTGATCAACGGCGCTTACTTCGACACGCTGACGATGCCGACGCTGTGGCGCGGCAAGGTGCAGGTGATCGACAACGCCGGCCACCTGCCGCAATGGGAACAGGCGGAGAGGTTCAACGCGCTGATGGATGCGTTTGTCAGCGAGACGTAACGCGCATGAAGACGTGCCCTGAGGCACAACGTCATGCCCGGACTTGATCCGGGCATCCATCTTTTTGGAGAATGATGGATTGCCGGGTCATAGGCGAGCGAAGCGACGCCGTTCTTCGAACGGCTATGCCCGGCAATGACGTGAGAGTGAACGTGGATGGCCGGAACAAGTCCGGCCATGACGGCGAACAAAGACCTATGCCATGAGTCGTCCCCGCGCAGGCGGGGACCCAGACTCCGCAGCCGTCGCGATGTGTAAAGCGCGCGTTACCCGCGTCGGTTCAAACAACGAAGGCCAGGGTAATGGGTCCCCGCCTGCGCGGGGACGACGCCGTGGTTGTTTGAGCGCTTTGCGGCGCTCATCAGTCGTTCATGAGAAGACACTCTCAGCATGACGCCAAAGCATCACTCCATCCCGCTGCGCGGGTTGTAGGGGTGGTCGTCGCGCCATTTCTGCATCAGGGCTTCCAGTTCGGCGTCGTTGCCGTCCGGCAGCATGATGCGGGTGGTGACGAACTGGTCGCCGTTGCCGCCGCCACTTTTCGGCAGGCCCTTGCCCTTGAGACGGAAGGTGCGGCCGCTGGAGGTATTCTTCGGCACTGTCAGTTCGACCGCGCCGCCGACCACCGGCACGCGCACCTTGCCGCCGAGCACCGCTTCGTAAAGCGTGATCGGCAGATCGACGCGCAGGTCGTCGCCGTCGACCTTGAACACCGGATGCGGCGCGATGGTGATGGCGATCAGCAAGTCGCCGGGGCGATGCCCCTGCACGGTTTCGCCCTGCCCCTTCAGCCGGATCTGCTGCCCGGAGGTGACGCCCGCCGGAATCTTGACGTTCAGTTCCTTGCCGTTGGGCAGCCGCACGCGCTTCTCGCCGCCCTTCACCGCTTCCTCCAGCGAC
Organism: Hyphomicrobiales bacterium; assembly: GCA_017305535.1. Classification (GTDB taxonomy): domain Bacteria; phylum Pseudomonadota; class Alphaproteobacteria; order Rhizobiales; family Xanthobacteraceae; genus 62-47. The sequence continues at coordinate 156,847 of JAFKKN010000006.1, forward strand.
ACCGTCATGGTGACGTTGAGGTCGAGGTCGGGCGCACCGAAGCCGCCGCCGTCGAATTCGAAGGTCTGGCTACCGCCACGGCCGCCGCGCGGGCCGCGTCCGCCGCCGGCCGCGGCACCGGCAAACATGCTGTTGAGGATATCCTCGAACGCCGCGCCGCCGCCTGCTCCGGGCCCGCCCGGGCCGCCGCCGGTGCGGAAGCTGTACTGCTCGAAGCCGCCGCCCGGCGCACCGCGCGGACCGGCGCCGCCGCCAGGGAATCCCTGGAAGCGCGGCTTGCCTTCGGCGTCGATCTCGCCACGGTCGAACTGCTTGCGCTTGTCCTCATCGCCGACGATCTCGTTGGCCGTATTCACTTCGGAAAAGCGGGCCGCCGCTTTGGGGTCGTTCTTGTTGTTGTCAGGGTGATGCTTCTTCGCAAGCTTGCGATAGGCGCTCTTGATCGCCGCAGCGCTTGCGTTTCGCTGCACCCCCAAGACCTCATAGGGGTCGCGCATCCGTCTCGTCTCCTTAAAGTCGGGATATGGCCGAACGGCCCGGTCGAATTATAGCCGAAAGGCTCAGTCGCATTACATCTGGGAGTTTCGTGGCATTTTTGCAACGGGGCGCGTTGCCGGAAAGAACGACAATCAGCTTTGTTTCCACGGTTTCAGCGTGCGGATTTCCCAACGCCCGCCCCCATCGCGGCAGGCAGCCCCATGGAGCCAGCTTTCCGAGGTGCCATTGACATAACTCGCCAGGAAATCGCGGCAGGTGCGGCCCTCGGCCGAATAGGCGCTAGCCAGCGGCGTCACCGAGCCGCGCGCGCCGGTCGCCGGATTTTCCCACGGCTGGCTGGAATCCTTGCTGCCCTTGGTCAGCACGTCGGAGGCGGCGACACGGGCGAAGGCGAGATCGGCGGCGGTCGGCGTCTCGTCCCGCGCCGCCGACGACGTGATCGATCCGGTCACCTCATCCCCCTGCGATGTTTCGGCCATGCCGCCGAATTTCGAGACACTGCACCCGCAGAGCGCCACGCCCATTAGAATCGTTGTCATCAACATGCCTGCCGGGCGTATGCCCGATAGGCCAATGCGGCCGCCTGCCTTATATAGGCTTGGCCGACGCAAAGGTCCCTTGGGACTCTGGGCTGATGGCCGACGCAACGCGGAACTCCGAACATGACCGATACAGCCTCCATCAAACACCCAACCGAGTTAACGTCTGGTGATTTCACCGCCGCGGAGAATCCGTTTGCCCTTTTTGCCGAATGGTTTGCCGAGGCACAGGCGAGCGAGCCGAACGATCCCAACGCCATGGCGCTGGCGACGGTTGACGGCGACGGCCTTCCCGATGTCCGCATGGTTCTGATGAAGGGCTATGATACCGACGGCTTCGTGTTCTACAGCCACATCGCCAGCCAGAAGGGCCGCGAGCTCGCCGGCAATCCGAAAGCGGCGCTGCTGTTTCACTGGAAGTCGCTGCGCCGGCAGATCCGCATTCGCGGCCCGGTGACGCCGGTGACCGATGCCGAGGCCGACGCCTATTTCGCGACCCGGCCCAAGCAGGCGCAGATCGGCGCCTGGGCCAGCAAGCAATCGCAGCCGCTGGAAAGCCGTTTCGCGTTCGAGCAGGCCATCGCCAGGGTCGCCGCCAAACACATCATCGGCGAGGTGCCGCGCCCGCCCGGCTGGAGCGGCTGGCGCATTAGCCCGCTGCGCATCGAGTTCTGGCACGACCGCCCGTTCCGGCTGCACGACCGCATTGAATTCCGCCGCGACACGACGGACATGGCATGGACCAAGACGCGCATGTATCCGTAGATTAGATCGTCATGGCCGGGCTCGTCCCGGCCATCTACGTCTTTACTTACTCGATGCTTTTGGACCGTGGATGCCCGGGACATAGGCGAGCGAAAGCGACGCCGTTCTTCGAACGGCTATGCCCGGGCATGACGAAGAAAGAAACAAGAGAACACGATGCAGAACACCAGCAACGCGCCGCGACGAACCATGCTGCTGACTGGCGCGAGCCGGGGCATCGGCCATGCCACGGTGATCCGTTTTTCCAGCGCCGGCTGGCGGGTGCTGACCTGTTCGCGGCATCCGTTTCCAGAGGAGTGTCCGTGGGGCGCGGGGCCGGAGGATCACATCCAGGTCGACCTCGCCGATCACGACGACACGCAGCGCGCGATCGCTGAAATCCGCGAACGGCTCGAAGGCAACACGCTGCACGCGCTGGTCAACAACGCCGCAATTTCACCGAAGGCACCGGACGGCGGCCGGCTCGGCTCGATCGAAACCGACACCGATACCTGGAGCCATGTGTTCCGCGTCAACTTCTTCGCGCCGATCATGATGGCGCGCGGCCTGCTCGACGAGTTGAAAGCGGCGAAGGGATCGGTGGTGAACGTCACCTCGATCGCGGGCTCGCGCGTGCACCCGTTCGCGGGCGCCGCCTACGCGACCTCGAAGGCCGCACTCGCGGCGCTAACCCGCGAGATGGCGTCGGACTTCGGCCGCTTCGGCATTCGCGTCAACGCGATCGCGCCCGGCGAGATCGATACCTCGATCCTGTCACCGGGGACGGAAAAGATCGTCGAAAGCCAGATTCCGCTGCGCCGGCTCGGTACGCCGGATGAAGTGGCGAAGATCATCTACGTGCTGTGTTCGGAAACGTCGTCCTACGTCAACGGCGCGGAGATTCACATCAACGGCGGCCAGCACGTCTGACCGCCGAAATACGTTGGGCGCGCGAGCGCCTCAACCCATATCGATCCGTTACTGAACGCCGATGGCGCGGAAGCCGGTGCCGGCGTCGCGGGCCGAACATTCGTCCTCGGATTCCCCTTCAGCCATCCACGCACCGCAATGCGAACAGTAGTTGTGGCTGGCGACCAATGGCTGAGCGACCACGGAATGGGCGCGCTGCCGATAGGCCGAAAGGTCGATGACGTTGCGTCCGCGGGCGATGAGTTTTTCAACCATGTGATCCTCACTTGTCGGTGAGGACTTATCGCAAGAACCTTTGGATCAATCGTTCAGCGCAACGCTCAAATTTTACGGGAGAAATTGTGGCATCGTTCCGATCACCCGGCGAGATGCAGAAAATGCCCGTGGCACAAGGAGATTCGCGATCCCTCGCGACCCGGTGCAACGAACTGTTCATCTTGAATGACGAATGAAAAACGAAATCCCAGCGGGATCGCCTGCAACCCTGCCGCGCGATTCCATCACAACCACTTCTTCCACTTGAAGAACATGTACGGCCCGACCGCCGCGCAAAGCATCGCGATCAAGGCCAGCGGATAGCCGTGCGCCCAGTCCAGCTCCGGCATCACCTTGAAGTTCATGCCGTAGATCGAGGCGATCAGGGTCGGCGGCATCAAGACCACCGCCATCACCGAGAACAGCTTGATGATGTTGTTCTGCTCGAGATTGACGACGCCGAGCATGGCGTCGAGCACGAACGTGATCTTGTTCGACAGGTAGGATGCGTGATCGGACAGCGAGGCAACGTCGCGCTGCATGGTCTTGAGCTGCGCGCGACGCTCCTTCGACCATTTGACGTTGTCGGCCTCGGCGACCACAAAAGTAACGACACGGCCGATCGACACCAGACTCTCACGCACTTTCGAGGTGAGGTCGCCCTTGCGGCCGATCGTAATCAGAATGTCGGAATAGCGCTTGGCATGACCGGTGCGCGCCGCGCCTTCCGGTTCGAAGATTTCGCGGCTCACCGCGTCGACGTCGGCGCCGGCGCGTTCGAGAATGTCGGCACAGCGGTCGATCACCGCTTCCAGCAGTTCCAGGACCACGGCGTCGCCGTTGATATCGGGCGGCGCGGTGCGCGCCAGCTTATGCTCCACCGCAGCGAACGGGCGCGGCAGGTCGTAGCGCACCGTCACCAGGCGGCGGTCCGACATGATGAACGTCACGGGCGTGGTGCGCGGCGCGTCTGTCTCCGAACCGCACATCAGGATCGCCGTCATGTAGCGCGCGCCGTTCTCGACATAGAGGCGGCTGGAGATTTCGATCTCCTGCATTTCCTCGCGGGTCGGCACCGCGATCCGCACCAGCTTCTCGACGGCGCGATCTTCCTCCGGCGTCGGATTGACCAGATCGATCCACACCGCACTTTCCGGTAACGACCCCAAATCCGCGCAATCGACTTTCTTCAGGGCTGAACCGGTCGGCGCGAAGATGGTCAGCATACAGGGAACTCCAGGGCGGCATGGCAGGGCCGGTCGGGACGGCGCGACGGATCGCAGACCACTCGCCTGAGTGCGCCAATCCGGCCGATTCTGGCAAGCCTTTCCGGGACAGCGTTCGCACCCGACCATGACAGCCGCATGACCAGGCCGATCATCAGCGGTACCACCGTGACGAAACAGCCCGAACCGCTGATCGCGTTGCGGCAAAAATATCACAACCACCGTGCTGCATAGCGAAGGCGGCGTCTAACCGCTGGAATTGTGGCGCGTTTAAGCGATAGTAACAGCAGCGGAATCGCCCGTGCCGGCGCCGATGTCTGGATGCCGGCCGCATTGTCGGCAGTTCCACATCAGATACGGATCACGCCATGTTGCCGCTTGTGAAGTCGCCGCTTGTGAAATTGGGCCTGCTGGCCGTCGGCCTTTTGCTGTCCGGCTGCGTCGAAACCACCGCGACGCACTTCGAAGCCACCAACACCGCCAATTTCAAACCGCACGACAAGGAACTGCTGTCCAAGGTCAGCTACGTCAAGACGCCGGTGGCCGAGCCGTTCCGCCGTGCCATTGTCAGCTATCACCGCAAGGAAGAGCCGGGGTCGATCATGGTCGATTCCGACAATCACTACCTCTACTATGTGCTCGATGGTGGCAAGGCGATCCGCTACGGAATTACCGTCGGCGAGGAAGCCATGGCCTGGTCGGGCATCGCCAAGGTCGGCGCGATGACCGAGTGGCCGGCATGGCATCCGACGCCAGGCGAGATCGAGCGGCTGGGCGTGCCGAAGTTCGTCGCTCCCGGCCCGGACAATCCCATGGGTTCGCGCGCGATGTATCTCTACGCCGGCGGCAAGGACACGCTGTTCCGCATCCACGGCACCAACCAGCCGGAATACATCGGTTCGTCGATTTCGTCAGGCTGCATCCGCATGACCAACGAGGACGTCATCGACCTCTACAATCGGGTCAAGCTGGGAACCGTGGTGGTGGTGCTGGAGCCGAAGCACGGCGACTCGCCCTATAATCCGAAGCTGGCGTTGCAGGGCGGAGCCACCAACGGAAACTACTAAGGGCGCCTGAGGGCATTACGGCGAACGCCGGCTTAACCGGCGTTCGGTATATCGGGCGGGTTTCGGGATGAAGCGTCCCGGCATCGGCCTTCGGATCGAACCAGATTTCGCCAAGCCAGACAAACCGGCAAGGCGTTCGTATCAAGCAGATTGGATCACGTTGATGTCGTTGTTGACCAAGTTGGGACTTCTCGCCGCCGGTTTGATGTTGGCGGGCTGCCAGACCGCCACGCAGTTCGAGGCCACCAACGCCAACCAGTTCAAGCCGCGTGACAAGGAATACCTGGCCAAGGTCCGCTACGAGAAGACGCCGGTGGCCGAGCCGTTCCGCCGCGCCATCGTCGACTATCATCGCAAGGAAGCGCCGGGCTCGATCCTGGTCGATTCCGACAATCACTATCTCTACTACGTGCTCGATAACGGCAAGGCGATCCGCTATGGCGTGACGGTGGGCGAAGAGGCCCTCGCCTTCTCCGGCGTGGCGCGGGTCGGCAACATGCGCGAGTGGCCGGATTGGGTTCCGACCGCCGACATTCACAAGCGCATCGAAGGTCTGCCGGCGCGCGTCTCTGGCGGCCCGGACAATCCGCTCGGCGCGCGCGCCCTGTATCTCTATCAGGGTAACAAGGACACGCTGTTCCGCATTCACGGCACCAACCAGCCGGAATACATCGGCGCGTCGATCTCGTCGGGCTGCATCCGCATGCTCAACGAGGACGTCATCGACCTCTACAACCGCGTCAAGCCGAACGCGCCGGTGGTGGTGCTGGAGCCGAAGCACGGCGACTCGCCTTACAAGCCGAGGCTGGCCAGCGCGAGCAACGGCAACTACTAAGCCGTCGCGCAACGCCATCGACGATACGAAAAGCGCCGGGCCACCGGCGCTTTTTTGTTGCGGTTCGTTCGACACAACTCCAGCCGGTTTCACTGGAGCGGATCTCGTGCAGATGGAACTAACAACTCGTCATGGCTAGGCTTGTCCCGGCCATCCACGTCTTCTTCGTTGGGCGGTCCCAAGACGTGGATACCCGGCGCAAAGGCGAGCGGAAGCGACGCCGTTCTTCGAACGGCGATGGCCGGACATGACGACGGATGGGTTTGACGGGTTATTCGAACATCTTGCGCAACACGCGTGGTAAATCCGGTTCGCCGCGACGCGCTTTCGCGCGCGCCGTCTTTCGTCGCGCCGCGTGCCGCGCGGATGACGGCTTATCGTTTGCCGGTTTCGCATCGGGCACGATCTGCATCGGCTGCGCGGTCGCCTCGCGCGCCGCGCGCTTGGCGCGGCGCGACGATTTCGCCGCCGGCCCGGCTTCGTCCGAGTTGGCCGTATCCGATTTATGCGCGTCCGGCTTCGCTACGATCGGTTTGGGCGTAACAGGTTTGGCGACATCCGCCGGCTGCCGCGCCAGCGGCACCGGCGAGAGCGACAAGGCCGGCGGCGGCGCAGCCGGCTGCACCTTCACGTCCTCGACCTGCTTCGCATCCGTGTTCTGCGCCGGCGGCACATCTTCGCGGCTCGCGAGTTCGCGTGGCGGCGCATCTTGCGGACGCGGCGGCGGCAGCGGCGTTGCGATCTCCGTAGTACCGTCGCGTATGATCCAGTGGCAGATGCGATAGCCGTTGCGACGCTCCGCCAGATCGAGGTGGATATGATCCTCGTGATAACCGTCGGAGCCGGGACCGAGCACCGTGGTGAAACGCGAGCACACTGACGCCATCACCTTCTCCCGCACCTCGCGCGGCGCGTTACGATCGGTCAGCGACAACATGCGACCATTGGCCAGTCTGACACCGCGCACGTCGAGCGCGTTGGCACGGCCATGCTCCGACAGTTTCGCACCGGCGACGCGGTTGCGGCCGCGACACTCGAACGAGTCGAAATTGTCCAGTTCGCTGACCGTGGTGCCGAGCCCCGCCGCCAGCGGCGTCACATCCTCGCGAACCCATTGCGCGATCGCCGACGCCATCCGGCAGCGCAGGATCGCCGCCGGCTTCACCGCCACGCGGCGCTTGTCCGGCAGCACCACCGCCTCTAACCGCACCAGATCGTCGCCGCCGCACGCCCCCGGTCCTTTCACCGGCGGGATGCTCGGCGCGATCGCGACGGCGTCGGTCAGCGCGAGCCGGCAGGGCGACGGCGCCGGCGGCTGATCGCTCGCGGACGGTGCGGCCTCCCCGCCCGGCGCGGACGGCGCGGTGTCTGTCTGACCGATTTCCGGGGGACGCGGGCGCGGCAACGGCACGGGGTCGGACGGCTTCGATCGCGCGGCTACGACGACCTGATCCGGCGTCGGCGAGCGCGCCTGCGCGGAGGCTGAAAACACCATCAACATCAACGCGGCCAAAACGACTATTGGCCTTTCGCCGCAGGAGTTTGGGCCAGAATGGCATTTCCCAGCCGCGTTCCGCGCGCTAATGTCCATGCCGACCCCTTCCAAGGGCATTACGACGAGAATACGCGATCAGGAGGAAATTCGAATGCGCGGGTTGATGCAAGACTGGCCTATGCTGACTCATCGGATCATCGATCATGCGGCCAGGGTTCACGGCGACCGAGAGATTGTCACCCGATCCGTCGAAGGCCCCATCGTCCGCACCAATTACCGTGAGATGCGTGCCCGTTCGCTGCGGGTTGCGCAACGCCTTGAGCGCGATGGCATCAAGCTCGGCGACCGCGTCGCCACCATCGCCTGGAACACCGCCCGCCACATGGAATGCTGGTACGGCATCATGGGCATCGGCGCGGTGTGCCACACCGTCAACCCGCGCCTGTTCCCGGAGCAGATCGCCTGGATCGTCAACCACGCACAAGACCGGATCGTCATCACCGACCTGACCTTCGTGCCATTGCTGGAGAAGATCGCCGGCAACCTGTCCAGCGTCGAGCGCTACATCGTGCTCACCGATAAGGCGCACATGCCGCAGACCACGCTGAAGAACGCGGTCGCGTATGAGGACTGGATCGCGGAAGTCGACGGCAATTTCAAATGGAAGGAATTCGACGAGAACACCGCGGCGGCGATGTGCTACACGTCCGGCACCACCGGCGATCCGAAAGGCGTGTTGTACTCGCATCGCTCCAACGTGCTGCATTCGTTGATCGCCAACAACGGCGACGCGTTGGGCGCCACCTCCAAGGATACAATGCTTCCGGTGGTGCCGTTGTTCCACGCCAATAGCTGGGGCATCGTGTTCTCCGCGCCCGCGATGGGCACCAAGCTGGTGATGCCGGGGCCGAAGCTCGACGGCGAATCCGTCTACGAACTGCTCTCCACCGAGAAGGTCACCTATACCGCCGGCGTGCCGACGGTGTGGCTGATGCTGTTGCAATACATGGAGAAGAACAAGGCGACCTTGCCCGACCTCAAGGTCGTGATCTGCGGCGGCTCGGCGATGCCGCGCTCGATGATCAAGGCGTTCGTCGACATGGGCGTCGAGGTTCGCCATGCCTGGGGCATGACCGAAATGTCGCCGCTCGGCACCGTCGGCGCGTTGCAGGCGCCCTACGCGCATTATACCGGCGAAGACAAGCTCGATATCCTGCAGATGCAGGGCTATCCGCCGTTCATGGTGGAGATGAAGATCACCGACGACGCCGGCAAGGAACTGCCGTGGGACGGCAAGACCTTCGGCCGCCTCAAGGTGAAGGGCCCGGCGATCTCCGGCGCGTACTATCGCGTCGACACCAACATCCTCGACGAGAACGGCTACTTCGACACCGGCGACGTCGCGACCATGAACGAGCATGGTTACATGCGCATCACCGATCGTTCGAAGGACGTCATCAAGTCCGGCGGCGAATGGATTTCGTCGATCGATCTGGAAAACCTCGCGGTCGGCCACCCCAAGGTGGCGGAAGCGGCGGTGATCGGCGTCTATCATCCGAAGTGGGATGAGCGGCCGCTGCTGATCGTCCAGCTCAAGGACGGCGAGAGCGCGACCCGCGAGGACATCCTGCAATACATGGACGGCAAGATCGCCAAGTGGTGGATGCCGGACGACGTCGCGTTCGTGAACGCCATCCCGCACACGGCGACCGGCAAGATCCTGAAGACCTCGCTGCGCGACCAGTTCAAGGACTACACGCTGCCAACCGCGGCGGCGTAGGCAGCAGACATACGGCGATACCTGACATAAGCTTGCACATCGCCTGCGGTTGTCTTCGGCATCCGCAGGCGATTGCATTTGGCGATGGAGGACCGGAATGAAGATATTCGCCTGCATCCTGGCGTTGCTGTTGCCGACGGCTGCGTTGGCAGAGGAGCCCAGCACATCCGCTCCCGCTCTCTGGGGCTCGCCGACGGTCGACAACGGAGCGTGTTGCAAGACGCTCGGCGAAGTCAGAACCAATATCGATCGGCTCGACCGGGAGATCGTGCGTCTGATCGCGGAACGGGGCCGCTACGTCCACGAAGCCGCGCGATTCAAGGCGAATCCGGCGCAGGTGGAAGCTCCCCAGCGCGCCGAGGCTGTCGTCCAGAAAGCCATGACGCTCGCGGAAGAGAATGGCCTCTCACCCAAGATCGCCGAGGCGATCTATCGGGCGATGTTGCGAGGGTTTATCGAATACGAACAGGACGTATTCGCGAAGGCGAAGGCCAAAGAGAAACAATGAGCGAGCAAGCACAGGCAATATCCTGAAGACGTCGCGCGCGACCAGTTCAAGGATGACACGCTGCCGACGTGGCAGCGTAAACATCCGGCGCGGCGGTCCCGAGGCCGCCGCGTCGCTGATGGTTAGCAGACCATCAAACCAATCCGCACCATTCGAGCGAATGCCTTGAACGAGTCTTGAGACGGCCCGGCTATTGCAGGGTCGCACTCCAACGGACCTGTGATGGCTCTCGACTTTCTCACGCTCTACATCGTCATCCTGCTGAACTCGCTGACCGTCGCCGTGATCTGGGCCTCGGTCGCCTACAGCTATCGCTCGTTCGTCGCCGCGCGCATCTGGCTCGGCGCGTGCCTGATGACCATGACCGGCGGCGCGGTGCTGGCGCTGCACGGCGACGGCAGCGGCCCGATCCTTGCCGCCGTCGTCGGCAACGGTCTGGTGATCTACGGCTTCTGCCTGTTCTGGATCGGCATCCGTTATTTCTACGGCGAGACCGGTGGCTGGATCGCCAGCGCGATCATTACCGCCATCAGCCTCACCGTCCTGATGATCGTCTTCGAGAACGGTCACGGCCGCAATCTGGTCTATGCCACGGCGCAGTCGATCCCGATGATCCTCGGTGTGATCTTCCTGTTGCAGCCGAAACGGCGTCAACTCGGCGCATGGATCGCCGCCATCGCCATGATGATCGGCGTCGCGGGCCACGCCGTCGAGACGGCCTACAACATCGCGCTGATGAACGGCGTCATCACGCGCGAGGCTTATCTGTTCATCGAGACGTCGGTTCTGCTCTGCGTGATCTTCAGCGGCGTGCTGTGGAATTTCGGTTTCGCGGTGATGACCATCGACCGCCTGCGCGGTGAAGTCGCGGCGCTCGCCATCGAGGACGAATTGACCGGGCTTCCCAATCGCCGCCGCCTGATGGAGCGTATCTCCGGGGAAGAAGCGCGCTCGCACAAGACCGGCCGTCCGTTCGCGCTGATGATGATCGATCTCGACAACTTCAAGACGCTCAACGACACCTACGGCCATGCCGCCGGCGATCAGGCGCTGCGCCATTTCGCCAACGTGCTGCGTCGTCACGCCCGCGACAACGATCTCGTCGCGCGTCTCGCCGGTGATGAATTCTGTCTGGTTCTGCCGGAAACCAGAGACGCCATCGCCGGCACCATCGCGTCTGATTTGACGGAATCGATCCGGCGTCAGCCGCTGCATTGGCGCGGCCACACCATCCGCCTGACCGCGAGCATCGGGGTGTCGTCGTGGCATCGCAACGCGCCCGACGGCGACACGCTGGAGCGCGCCGACCGCGCGCTCTACCTCACCAAGTCGCAAGGACGCGACGGCATCAGCCTCGATGGGCTGCTGGCGCCACGCCCCAATCGTCCCAACTTCAATCTCGTCGATGCATCGACAGGCGAACTGCCGCCTGCGAAACGGGCGAGAACCGGATAGTTTCAAGCCTTGCCGTGACGATCCCTGAAGGATCGTCACGGGCCCCGCTCGGATGCGCCGCGAGTCGAGATGCGCGTGGCTCTTCTCGACCTCCTGCGCCTTCACGTAGCTTCGATCGGGTCCACAGGCGACCCGCTACGGTTCGCTCACTCTGTCTTGTCGTATGAAAATTGAATGCCCGCCGTTCCGCCGGTTTCGATGAACAGGTTCATGAAAGCAGGAACGGTTTCGCTGCGCTTCCAGTCGCGTTGCAATTCGCAGAACAGCTGCGGCACGCTGATCAGCTTTGCACCGGCCTGTTCGACACGGCGCAACGCCGCATCATGCGCCGCAACCGACGTGCCGCCGACAGCGTCGACCGGAACGTAGACCTCATAGCCTTCCTTCAAGGCGTCGAGCGCGGGGAACGTCAGGCAAGCCTCCGTCCAGAGCGCCGTCATGATGAGCTTCTTGCGGCCGGTCGCCTCGACGGCCTTGCGGAATTCGACGTCCTCCCAGGAATTGATCGTGGTGCGGTCGTAAGTCGGATACTTGTCGAGCACCTTGCGGATCGTGGGGATCGGCGGCTTGTTCAAGCCGGTCTTCACGTTGACGGTCGAATGGATGATCGGCAGTCCGTAGGCGACGGCCGCCTTCGCCGCGCCGGTGATGTTGTTGACCAGCAGTTGCCGGTCCATCGAGGCAATCGAGTTCACCTGCACCGGCTGATAATCGATGATGATGAACGCCGAATTTTGCGGCGTCAGAAGATGATCCTTCACCGGATCGCGGATCGGTTCGCTGCTCATGGCTGTTCCTTTCGTCGGGAAAAGCTCGCCGGCCGCAACGATGCAGGCCAGATCATGCCTTCGGCGACGGGGCGAGCGATGCCGGCGCCAGGTTTCGCAACATGGCGCGATCCGTTCTCGGGATCGCGCCACAGCGTTTCGTCGTCAGGCGTCCGCCGTGACCGGCTCCAGAGTGCCGAAACGGCCGCTCTGGAAATCGACCATCGCCTGGCGGATCTCATCGACGCTGTTCATGACGAACGGGCCGTGCATCACCACCGGCTCGTCGATCGGCTCGCCGGAGAGGATCAGCACCGACGCCTCGCCATTGGCCTCGATGGTCACCTCGCCGCCGTTGCGATCGAGCAGCGCGAACTGCGCCTCGCGGGCGACCTCGCTGCCGTTGACCAGCACCGTGCCCTTGAGCACCACCACCGCGACGGTGCGTCCCTCCGCCGGGTTCAGCGTCGCAACGCCGTTGCGGTTGAGCCTCACGTCGTAGATGTCGATCGGCGTGAAGGTCTTCGCCGGGCCCTTGCGGCCGTCGAACTCACCCGCGATCACCCGCAGCTTGCCGGCGCCCTCCGGCAGGTCGACCACCGGGATGTCGGCGTTGAGCAGGGTCTGGTAGCCGGCGTCGGCGTTCTTGTCCTTCGCGGGCAGATTGACCCAGAGCTGCACCATTTCCAGCGTGCCGCCCTTCTTGGTGAAGGCGCGCGAGTGGAACTCCTCGTGCAGGATGCCCGAGGCCGCTGTCATCCACTGCACGTCGCCCGGCCCGATCAGGCCGCCGTTGCCGGTGGAGTCACGGTGCTCGACCTCGCCCTGATAGACGATGGTGACGGTCTCGAAGCCGCGATGCGGATGCACGCCGACACCCCTCGGCTTGTCGGTGGGGGTGAAGTCAGCCGGGCCGGCATAATCGAGCAGCAGGAACGGGCTGACGTGGTCGCCGTGGCTGGCGTGGGAGAACAGCGAGCGGACCGGGAAGCCGTCGCCGACCCAATGCGGCCGGGGGCCGCTGAAAACACCGAGAACCTTACGCATGTTCGTATCTCCTTTGGTGCGGCCGGGATCGGCCGCTATGTTGCCAAGGAGGATATGGGCGAGACAAATGACCCGGTAGCAGGCAATATCGCGCCTCACTGTCCTATTCATGAGACAATGATGCAGGATCTCAACGACCTCTATTATTTCGTCCAGGTGGTCGATCATGGCGGTTTCGCCGCCGCCGCCCGCGCGCTGGGAATGCCGCGCTCGCGGCTGAGCCGTCGCATCGCGGCGCTGGAGGAGCGGCTCGGGGTGCGGCTGATCCAGCGCTCGACCCGGCGCTTCAGCGTCACCGAGATCGGGCAGGATTATTACCGCCACTGCGTCGCCATGCTGGTGGAGGCGAAGGCGGCGGACGAACTGATCGAACGCTCGCGGACCAAGCCGCAGGGCGTGGTGCGGGTGAGCTGCCCGCCGCCGCTATTGTATTTCCAGGTCGGCGAGATGGTGGCCCGTTTCATGGCCGAATGCCCGGACGTCGAGGTGCATCTGGAGAGTACGCCGCGCCGGGTCGACGTCATCGCCGAAGGCATCGACATCGCGCTGCGGGTCCGGTTCCCGCCGCTGGAGGACAACGATCTGGTGATGCGCGTGCTGGCCGACAGCACCCAACGGCTGGTGGCGAGCCCGGCGCTGCTCAAGGGCCTGAACCGCACACTGGTTCCGGCCGATCTCGCCACGCTGCCGAGCATCGGTTGGGGACCGCCGCACCAGCGCCACGAATGGTGCCTCGACGGCCCCGATGAAGCCACCGCGCTGATCCCCTACACGCCGCGCCTGATCACCGAGGACATGGTGGCGCTACGCTTCGCCGCGCTCAAGGGCATCGGCGTCGGGCAGTTTCCGACCATGGTGATCCAGAGCGACCTCGACAGCGGCGCGCTGGTGGATGTGCTGCCGCAGTGGCGGCCGCGCGCGGGCATCATCCATGCGGTGTTCTCGTCGCGGCGCGGGCTGTTGCCCTCGGTGCGGGCCTTGCTGGATTTTCTCGCCGCCGAATTCGCCACACTGGCCCGCAACGAAAGCAACGTTTCATCGATACCTGAAATAGGGTAGGTGATCCGCGCACCCACCCTCCCCGCAACCGGACGACCCGATGGCCCGCAGGTTCCGCGCCGCTTATCTCTCCGAGCCCTATTCCGCGCTCGCTACCTGGGCGCGACGGCTCGCGGTATTTGCTGCGGTGGTCGCCGTGGTTTCGACCATCGTGGTGCGCTTCGGCTTCCTCGAAGTCCGCCCGGCGCTGGCGACGTTCGCCGGGGCGCTGTTCTGCGCGGTGCTCTCGATCCTGGTGGCGCTGGCTGCCTTCGCTGCGATCTGGCAGACCGGCGCGCGCGGCCTCGGCCGCATCGTCGCGGCGCTGTTCATCGCCGTGCTGGTGCTGGCCTATCCGGCCTATCTCGGACTTCAGTATCGCCAGTTGCCGAAGATCTACGACGTCACCACCGACCCGATCAATCCGCCGCGCTTCGACGTGCTGGCGCGGCTGCGCACCGGCGACGATACCAATCCCGCCGTCTATGCCGGGCTCTATTCCGCCGAGCAGCAGCGGCAGGCCTATCCCGATATCGAGCCGGTGCAGCTCGACGTGCCGGTGCAACGCGCCTACGACGCGACGCTGCATTTCGTGACGCGACGCAAGTGGCGCATCGTCGATGCGCGGCCGCCGCAGCCGCCGCGCCGCGAAGGTCATATCGAAGCGGTGGCACGCACGCCGGTCATGGGATTGCGCGAAGACGTCGCAATCCGCGTGGTGCCGGACGGCGACGGTTCGCGCATCGACATCCGCTCGTCGTCGCGTCACTTCGAAAGCGATCTCGGCAGCAACGCGGCGCGGATCGCGAAGCTGATCACCGACCTCAATACGATTTCAGACGAGAACAGCGCACCGACCAAGCGTCCGCAAACCCCGATGCCGCCAGCGAAGACGCAAGCGAAGGGGACGAAGAAGTAGCGCGTTCGAGTGCGATTTGCGTTTTGACGGAACACCCGAGCCGTCATGCCCGGGCATAGCCGTTCGAAGAACGGCGTCGCTTCGCTCGCCTATGTCCCGGGCATCCACGTCTTGAAATTGTCGCAAGGTCAAAGACGTGGATGGCCGGGACAAGCCCGGCCATGACGAGTTGTTGGTTCTATCTGAACGAAATCTGCTTGAGAGAGCAGGATAAATAGATTCGATCGTCCGTTCTGTTCGTGATTGCGAGCGAAGCGAAGCAATCCAGAAAGCCACGAAGCAAGAACCTGGATTGCTTCGTCGCTTACGCTTCTCGCAATAACGGCTGTTAGGCTATTCGCTCTCACGCCAACCTGTAACTGCCGCCGATCACCGGATCGCCGTCGGTCGCTACCACGCCGCGCGTGACGAGGTCCTCAAGGTGCGCCAGCACCGAATAGCCAGCGGCGTTCACCAGTCGCGGATCGATGCCGATGTAGCTGGCGCGCACGATGGTCGGAATGTCCGCCTCGCCCTTGCCGAGCCGATGCAGGATCGACGCCTCGCGCGCCTTGCGGTGGCGGATCAGGAAGCGGACGAACTTCTGCGCGTCCGGAATCTCCGGGCCGTGGCCGGAGAAATACAGATGCTCCTTGCGCCGCGTCAGGCGCTCCAGCGACTCCATGTAATCGACCATCGAGCCGTCCGGCGGCGCGACGATCGACGTCGACCAGCCCATGACGTGATCGCCGATGAACATCAACTCGCGCTCCGGCCACGCGAACGCCATGTGGTTGGCGGTGTGGCCCGGCGTCGCCACTGCTTCCAGCCGCCAGCCGTCACCCTCGATCACCTCGCCGTCGCGCACGGTGACGTCGGGCTTGAAATCACGGTCGGCGCCGGATTCCGGATTGTGCTTCTCGCTCTCGAAGCGCGGCCGCGAGGCGCGATGCACGCCCTCGGCATAGACCGGTGCGCCGGTCGCGGCCTTGATGCGCGGCGTGTTCGGCGAATGGTCGTTGTGGGTGTGAGTGACGACGATGTGCGTCACCGTCTCGCCCTTTACCGCATCCAGCAGCGCCTGCGCGTGCGCGGCGTTGTCGGGACCGGGATCGATGATCGCGACCTTGCCGCGGCCGACGATGTAGCTCACCGTGCCGGTGAAGGTGAACGGCGACGGGTTGCCGCACAACACGCGGCGCACGCCGGGAACGACCTCCTCGACCACGCCGGGCTTGAGCGGAAAATCGCGATTGAACGGAACGTCTTCGTTGGTGTTGCTGTCGCTCATCCAATATCTCACGTGAAGATTTCGTCGCGGCCGGTTAAACGCGTGCAAACCGGCCGCGACGATATCGACACGACGGTAGAGCGATCAACTGTCCCGGAAGACCAGCGACTGGTGAGTCGAAACGCCCGCAAACGCACCATCGCCGACCGCCATCGCGACCGAGCCGAATGTACGCGCTGCGTCGCCACATGCAAAGACCCCGGGAACCGAGGTTTCCTTGAACTCGTTGGTCTCGATGAAGGGACCGGCCGGCCCCTGTCCGAAATCGCAGCCGAGCTGCGCGGCAAGCGGACACCCCATTTCGACTTCGGTCATGGTGAACAGACCGGCAAGACCGACAACACGGCCGTCCGTCAACACCACATCCGCGCGCTCGCCGGCAATCCTGTCGATCGGCGTGCGCTCCACGGTGACGCCGCGACGATCCAGTTGCGCCTGCTGCTCGTCATCCGGCGCGAAGACGCCGTTGGTAAAAAAGGTTGTCGGTCCCCACTCCGGCACCAGCAGCGCGTGATGCATCGACAGCGGCGATACCGCCAGCACGCCGATCGGTCCCCGGTTGAGTTCATAACCGTGGCAGTAAGGGCAATGGAAAACGCTCCTGCCCCAGCGTTCGACGAGGCCCGGAATCGCCGGCAGCCGATCGACCACGCCGGTCGCGAGCACCACGCGTCGTCCCAGATAACGCGCGTCGCCTGTCGTCGTGACCTCAAATCCATCGACGGTGCGGGATGCGCTTCGTGCCTCCCCATCGATCCATTGGACAGTGGGATACGCCGCCAACTGCGCGCGGGCCGCGGCGGCGATCGCTCCCGGCGCACGGCCGTCCTGCGTGAGAAATCCATGGGACGCATCGGCGAAACGATTGCGCCGGTTGCCGCCATCGATCACCAGAATCGAACGGCGCGCCCGCGCCAATTGCAGCGCCGCCGACTGCCCCGCATAGCTGCCGCCGACAACGATCGCGTCAAAGATCATGATATGTGTCTCCGCATTTTCTTCCGCTGCGCCGCCGCACGTACGTGAAACTCCTCGGCCAGAGCTGCGAGGGTGACATCGCCGAGCCGCGCGATCAGCAACGCCTCCGCGTCGCGAAACGCCTGCGTCAGCGTCTTGTTCACCGCCTGCTCGACGAGACAGGCCGGGTGCTCGAGCTGAATACCGACGGCCAGCAATTCGGGCGCACCCAAGGCGTCGTAAATGTCTTTCAACGTCACCTTCGACAGATCGCAGGCGATTTCCCAGCCGCCGCCGTGCCCCTTCTCCGAACGCACCAACCCGGCTTCGCGCAATCCCGCCATGGTGCGGCGAACTACAACCGGATTGGTGTTCATGCACATCGCCAGTTCGGCCGACGTCATCGGCCGTTCGTTGTCAGCGATATGCAGCAACGCGTGAAGCGTCGCGGAAAGTCGGCCATCCCGTCTCATGTAACTTCATATGATACATGAGACGACGACTGTCAAGCGATCGAGATCGACACCACGGCACACAAACGCAAATGGCCGGGACAAGCCCGGCCATTTGGACATTGATAGAAGCTGTCGCGAACGACGCGCTTTACGAAAACGCCTGAATGCCAGTGATGGCGCGGCCGAGGATCAAGGCATGGACGTCGTGCGTGCCCTCGTAGGTGTTCACCGTCTCGAGGTTATGGACGTGACGCATGACGTGATATTCGGCCTGAATGCCGTTGCCGCCGTGCATGTCGCGCGCCATGCGGGCGATGTCGAGCGCCTTGCCGCAATTGTTTCGCTTCATGATGGAGATCATTTCCGGCGCCATCTTGCCTTCGTCCATCAAGCGGCCGACGCGTAGCGAGCCTTGCAAGCCGAGCGCGATTTCGGTCTCCATGTCGGCGAGCTTCTTCTGGATCAACTGGTTCGCCGCCAGCGGCCGGTTGAACTGCTTGCGGTCCAGCGTGTACTGCCGCGCACGGTGCATGCAGTCTTCCGCAGCGCCCATCGCGCCCCACGAAATGCCATAGCGTGCGCGATTGAGACAGCCGAACGGCCCCTTCAGACCCGAAACGTTGGGCAGCAGCGCGCTCTCCGGCACCACCACGCCATCCATCACGATTTCGCCGGTGATCGACGCGCGCAAGCTCAGCTTGCCGCCGATTTTCGGCGCGGACAGGCCTTTCATGCCCTTCTCGAGCACGAAGCCCCGGATCTGGTTGTCGTGCGCGGCGGACTTCGCCCACACCACGAACACGTCAGCGATCGGCGCGTTGGAAATCCACATCTTCGAGCCGTTGAGGCGATAGCCATCCGACACCTTCTCGGCGCGGGTCTTCATGCCGCCGGGATCGGAACCGGCATCGGGCTCGGTCAGGCCGAAGCAGCCGACCCACTCACCGCTGGCGAGTTTCGGCAGATACTTCTTGCGCTGGTTGTCGTCGCCGTAAGCGTAGATCGGATGCATCACCAGCGAGGACTGCACCGAGTTCATCGAGCGATAGCCGGAATCCACCCGCTCGATCTCGCGTGCCACCAGTCCGTAAGCGACATAGCTGGCGTTGGCGCAGCCGTATTCCTCCGGCAGCGTGATGCCGATCAGGCCGAGCTCGCCCATCTCGTTGAAGATTTCGCGATCGGTCTTCTCTTCGAGATAGGCCTGCGAGACGCGCGGCAACAGCTTGTCCTGCGCGTAGGCGCGCGCGGTGTCGCGGATCAGCCGCTCGTCTTCGGTGAGTTGCTCGTCGAGCAGGAACGGATCGTCCCACTTGAAGCTCGCCAAACTCGGCTTGTCTTTGCTTTGCGGACGCACGCCCATGAGATTCCTTTCACATCGCAACCGTCACCAATGGCGACGGGAGAGCCTAAATCTTTGACTGTCAGCCTTCAAGGCGCTCGTTGGAGACGATCTCGATGCCGAACCCCGACAGCCCCTTGTAGTCGTGGGTCGACGAGGTGAGATGGCGGATCGAGGTGACGCCGAGATCGCGCAGGATCTGCGCGCCGACGCCGACTTCGCGCCATTGCCGGTTGCGATCGGCTTCTGCCGTCTTCGGTGCATCGATCGGCGCGACCGGCACGCCGGCGGCGCCGTCGCGCAGGTACACCAGCACGCCGCGCCCCGCACCCTTGAACTTCTCCAGCACTTCGCGCATCCGTTCCGGGCCGGTGAAGATATCGCGCACGATGTTCGGCTTGTGAAAGCGCGTCAGCACATTGGTGCCGTCGCCGACGCCATTATAGACGAACGCGGCATGCGCGATGCTGTCGAACGGCGAGCGATAGGCGAAGCCTTGCAGCGGCCCGATCGGGCTGTCGACGTGGAAGGTCGAAACGCGCTCGATCAATTTCTCGCGCGCCTGACGATAGGCGATGATGTCGGCGATGGTGACATGCTTGAGGTTGTGCGCGGCTGCGAAGCGCGCCACCTGCTCGCCCTTGGTTACGGTGCCGTCATCGTTCATCAACTCGCTGATGACACCGACCGGCGGCAGACCGGCGAGCTTGCAGAGATCGACCGCCGCCTCGGTGTGGCCGGAGCGCAGCAGCACGCCGCCGTCGCGCGCGATCAGCGGGAAGATATGACCGGGCCGCGCGAAGTCGTTCGCCCCTGCATTGGGATTGGCCAGCGCCCGGCAGCACGAGGCGCGCTCGTCGGCGGAAATGCCGGTGCCGCCGTCGGGCTTGTAGTCGATGGAAACGGTGAAGGCGGTGGTGTGGTTGGAGTCGTTCTGCGCCACCATCGGATCGAGCCGCAACCGCCGCGCATCGTCGGTGGTCAGCGGCGCGCAGACGATGCCGGAGGTGTGGCGGATGATGAACGCCATTTTCTCGGCGGTGCAGTGCGACGCCGCGACGATCAGGTCGCCCTCGCCCTCGCGGTCGTCGTCATCGGTGACGACGACAATCTCTCCAGCGGCGAACGCCTGCAAAACTTCGGAAATCGGATGGGCCATGCGGGGTACTCTGACAATGACCCCGTTCATATGGCGCAGCGCGAGAAGCAACGCAACTCTTGCACCGTTGTTGCCCAGCCGTCATGCCCGGACTTGATCCGGGCATCCATCTTTCTCAAAAGGATGGATCGCCGGGTCAAGCCCGGCGATGACGCCACCATCTAGCTGTGCGGTCCCGTCTTACGGCAGCACCTCGCTGCGCTCGGCGAGCCGGGCGTCGGTCTCGGCGCGTTTGGCGTGCAGCAAGCCGTCGTCGGCGGCCGCGATGGCCTGGAACAGCTCCTGCGCGTCGGTGAAACGCGGCACGGTGACGTAGTCGGCGCCGGCGGAATATTGATCCTCGACGGTGGCGAGCATATCGGCGGTCGAAATGATCTTGGCCGTGGGATTGAGCGCGCGGACGTGGCGCACCAGCTTCTCGTTGTCGGCGCCCTTGAGCAGCGCGTCCGGCACGCTGAGAATAACGATCTCGGCATTGCCCACACCGGCATGCACCAGCGTCTCGACATTGCTGATGTCGCCATAGATCACATGCAGCCCGCGCGCGGCGAGATTGCGGAACACGTTGGGATTGAAATCGACCACGGTGATGTGGTCGAGCATCGATTTGTCCCGCTGCTCGATCTCGCTCAACAGCGCGCTCGCGGCGCGGAAAAAGCCGAGGATGACGATGCGTCGCGCCACGCCGTGGCCCTCGCCCGGCTCCGTGGCGCCCGGCTCGGTGGCGTCGAGATCGCGCAGGCCGAGCCGCTTCAACGGCCCGATGGACGCGCGCACGATCTGGTCGCTGCGGCCGATCAGGAAGGTCGAGATCACCGCCAGAAGCACGAAGGCGAACGATGCCGCGTTCGCGGTCTGCATCGAGATGTGCTTGGCGAGCACGCCGGTCTGGATCACCACGAGCGAGAACTCGCTGATCTGCGCCAGATTGATCGCCGGCAGCAGGCTGGCGCGCAGCCCCTGCTTCATCAGGTAGAGCGGCACGAAGGTGGTGATCAGGCGGCTCACCACCGTGAAGGCCGCGATGATCAGCGCCAGCCCGATCACCGAGCGGTCCGGGATCGGGATGGTCATGCCCAGCGCCACGAAGAACAGCGTGATGAAGAAATCCCGCAACGTGGTGACTTTGGCGGTGACATCCAGCGCGTAGGGGAACGTCGAGAGCGAGACGCCCGCCACCAGCGAGCCCATCTCGCGCGACAGGTGCAGCCGCTCGGCGATCTCGCCGATCAGGAAGCACCACGCCAGCGCGCCGAGCATCACCAGTTCGGGCCGCCGCGCGATCTGGTGAAACAGCTTCGGCAGCACGTAGCGGCTCAGCACCCACGCGGTCGCCACCAGCACGGCGACGCGGATCACCGAGAGCAGGATGACCCCGATCTGAAGATTGTCGAGGCTCGGCTGCACCGCGAGGAACAGGATCGCGAAGATGTCCTGCAACACCAGCACGCCGAGCGTGATGCGGCCGGGCAGCGTATCCAGCTCGCGCTTCTCGTAGAGCACCTTGACGATGATGACAGTGCTCGACAGCGCGCAGGCCACCGCGAGATACAGCGCATCGAACCGCCCCGCGCCGAGCTTGAGCCCGATCGCCAGAAACATCAGCACGCCGAGCACGCAGCCGCCGATCAATTGCCCGCCCGCCGCGAACAGGATGACGCGACCGGCGCGGACGATCTTCTTGAGGTCGATCTCCAGCCCGATCATGAACAGCATGAAGATCAGGCCGAGTTCGGAGATAGTGGAGATCGACTGCTCCGACTTGACCCAGCCGATGCCATAGGGACCGATCACGAAGCCGCCGACCAGATAGGCCAGGATCAGCGGCTGCCGCGCGACATGGGCCAGCAGCCCCAGCATCCAGGCAAACAGAATGCTGAGCGTGATGTCGCTGATGAGATCGTGCATACCCCAACCCGTAGTCCGACTATTTTCGGACTGCCAGCAAAAACCGATTCACGCCGGGAGTATGGCCGGGAATTTGACCGCGGGGCGAAAAAGATGTGTATCGGGAGCTGAGCTCGCGGCTGGCGGCGGCAATGCTGGGAAAGCCGGAAGCTCAAGGAAATCAATGGCAAGAAAAGATGGTCGGAGTGGCAGGATTTGAACCTGCGACCCCTGCGTCCCGAACGCAGTGCTCTACCGGGCTGAGCCACACTCCGACGATGGGGCGGCTTATAGCGTCCGCTTTCGGCCACCGCAAGACAGCGAATGGAAGATCGGAACCGAATGGCCGTCGAACTGACCACAAAAATCATCCCAGCAGGCCAAACCGCCGTTACGGAGGCCGCGCGACGCCTCGCGGAGGGTGGTCTGGTGGCGTTTCCCACAGAAACGGTCTACGGCCTCGGGGCCGACGCGACGCATTCGGAGGCGATTGCGCGGCTTTATCGGGCCAAGGGACGGCCTTCCTTCAATCCGCTGATCGCCCACGTTCCCGATCTCGCCGGCGCCGAGCGAATCGCCCGCTTCAATGACACCGCCCGCAAGCTGGCCGAGGCCTTCTGGCCCGGCCCCCTCACGCTGGTGCTGCCGAAGACTCCGGACTGTGCCGTGGCCGACCTCGCCACCGCCGGGCTCGACACCGTCGCGGTGCGAATGCCCGCCCATCCCGTGGCGCGGGATATTTTGCGCGAACTCGGCCATCCGATCGTCGCGCCATCCGCCAACCGCTCCGGCCACGTCTCGCCGACCGCCGCCGCCCATGTCGCGAGCGATCTCGACGGCCGCATCGACCTGATCGTCGACGGCGGGCCGGTATCGGTCGGCGTCGAGTCCACCATCGTCGGATGTTTCGACCCGCCGCTGCTGCTGCGCCCCGGCGGGCTGCCGCGCGGCGCCATCGAACAGGTGCTGGGCCACCCGCTGCGACGGCCGCGTCCGCAACCCGACGCCGCCGGCCAGCCGATGGCCCCCGGCATGCTGGCCTCGCACTATGCGCCCCGGACTCCGGTGCGGCTCAACGCGACGCAGATCGAGCCCGGCGAGGCGCTGCTGGCGTTCGGACCCGTGACACTTTCCGGCCACGGTGCTGCCGCAAGAATCCTGAACCTCTCGGAGCGGGGCGATCTGACCGAAGCCGCCGCCAATTTGTTCAGCTACCTGCGCGCGCTCGATACCGCCAATGCCCGCGCCATCGCGGTGATGCCCGTTCCCGAACACGATCTCGGCGAAGCCATCAACGACCGACTGCGTCGCGCCGCCGTGCCGCCGACGTGATCGAGCCAAGTAACAAGTCATAAGCCACAAGAGACGCGACATGAACATCGTCCAGCCGCCGCCCGCACCGCTCTCACCGGAATTGATCGCACGGTTCAGGGCCATCGTCGGCGAAAAATACGGCGTCACCGATCAGAACGAAATCGCCGCCTACGTCACCGAGGAACGCAACCTTTATCAAGGCCACTCGCCGCTCGTGCTACGCCCCGGCACAACGGCTGAAGTCGTCGCGATCTGCAAGCTCGCCAGCGAAACGCGCACGGCGCTGGTTCCGCAAGGCGGCAACACCGGCCTCGTCGGCGGCCAGACACCGCATCATGGCGAAGTGGTGCTGTCGCTACGCCGCCTCGACAGGATCCGCGACGTCGATACGCAATCCAACACCATGACTGTCGAATCCGGTTGCGTGCTGCAAACCTTGCAGCAACGCGCCGATGACGTTGATCGCCTGTTTCCGCTCTCGCTCGGTGCGGAAGGAAGCTGCACCATCGGCGGCAATCTCTCCACCAACGCCGGCGGCACCGGCGCGCTTGCTTACGGCGTCGCGCGCGCGATGGCGCTTGGTCTCGAAGTGGTGCTGGCCGATGGCCGCGTGCTCAACACGCTGTCGAAGCTGAAGAAGGACAACACCGGTTACAACCTGCATAACCTCTTCATCGGCGCCGAAGGTACACTCGGCATCATCACCGCCGTGACGTTGAAGTTGTTTCCCAAGCCGCGCAGCGTCGATACCGCATTTGTCGGGCTGGCCTCTCCGGCGCAAGCGTTGAGGCTCCTCGAAATCGCGCAGGCCGAGGCGGCAGGCAATCTCACCAGCTTCGAGCTGATGGCTGAAATCTGCATCGACTTCTGTGTGAAACATGGCCCGTCGATCCGCGATCCCCTGGCGACGCGCTATCCATGGTACGTGCTGATGGAAATTTCATCGTCGCGTGACGACGCCCGCGCGACGCTCGAAGCCATCCTCACCCGCGCGCTGGAAGACGGCATCGCCGACGACGCGGTGATCGCGGAAAACCTCGCGCAACGCGCCGCGTTCTGGACGCTGCGCGAAGTGATTTCGCCTGCGCAGAAGCCGGAAGGCGGTTCGATCAAGCACGACGTGTCGGTGCCGGTCGCCGCCGTGCCGGCGTTCATCGAAGAAGCCAATGCCGCCGTGGTGAAGCTGTTGCCCGGCAGCCGTCCGGTGCCGTTCGGCCATCTCGGCGACGGCAACATTCACTACAACGTCAGCCAACCGGTCGGCGGTGACAAGGAGGCGTTCCTTGCACGCTGGCACGACATCAATGCGGTGGTGTTCGAGATCGTGCTGAAGATGGGCGGCTCGATATCAGCCGAGCACGGCATCGGCGTGATGAAGCGCGACGAATTGCCGGAGGTGAAGGACAAGGTCGCGATCGAGGTGATGCGCAGTATCAAGGCGCTGCTCGATCCGCTCAACATCCTGAATCCCGGCAAGGTCCTCTAGGCGAGCCCGCGACTACGCGGGATCGCCACGGTTATCGTTGTCCGCGCGCTGCGCGCGATGCCGCGCTCCCGTATCACGGCGCAACAGATGATCGCGTTTCGTCTGCATCCGACTGATCCATTTCAGCAACCCGAATGACAGGCGAATCTTCTCCTGTCCGAGCGGCAGATCGAATCCGCCATGCATCCATGTCGATTTGGGATAGGCGACCAGTTGATCGGGATAGACGCTGCGATGACCGATCATGACATAGGCTGCCATCGCCGCACCCGCGACATAGATCGTGCCGGTCACGCCACCGAACAATTCGACGCCCATCAGGATGGCCGCGATAGGCGTGTTCGATGCCGACGCCACGACCGCAACGAGTCCCACAGCCGCGCCCAGGGTCGGGCTGATCCCGAGCAGATGCGCGAAGGCGTTGCCGGTGATCGCGCCGATCACAAATTGCGGTGTCACGATGCCGCCATAAAAACCGGACCCCAGGGTGATGGCGACCAGCAGCGTCTTCCAGAAAAAGCCGAGATAGGGCATCGCCTCTCCGCTCAACGCGCGATCCATCAGCGGCAGACTGAGACCGAGATAGTCACGGGGAATGACGATGATGAGTGCCGATAGCAACATGCCGCCGAGCAGCGGCATCAGCGGCGGCCACAAATCGTAACGCGCGCGCAATTGTGTGAACAGGCGCCGCGCGAGCGTAACCATTTCCACGAATATGCCGGCAACAGCACCGCATATAATTCCGATAATGATCGTCTTGAGAAACAGCATGCCATCGAAGTGCGGCAGCAGTTGCATCATGTAATACTGATAGGGGATATTCCAGAACTTGCTGACTTCAAACGACACCACACCCGCGATGATCGCGGGGAAAAGGAAGTCGTGACGGATGCGGCCGATCGCCAGCACCTCGACGCCATAGATCGCTCCGGCGATCGGCGTGCCAAACACGCTGGCAAAACCGGCGCTGACGCCGCACGCCACGATCCGTTTCTGCAATTCGACATTCAGCCCGAGCAGGCGCCCGAGCCCTGAAGCCAGCGAACCGCCGATATGCGAGCACGGCCCCTCCTTGCCGGCGGAGCCGCCCGACGCCAGCGTGATGATCGCCGCCACCGGCTTGATGGCGATGGTTGCGAACGGCATCTTGCCGGATTGCCGATGCACCGCCGCGATCACGGAATCACCAAGCCCCGTGCTGTTGATCTTGTAGCCGTAGTAGAGCGACAGACCGTTGAGCAATCCGCCCAGCGGCAGCAGCGCCATCTGCCATGACAGCGACACCGATGCGGTCTGGTCCGACAGAAAGAACAGGCCGTGCAGGAACAGGCTGGTGCCGGTCCCGACAAGAATCCCTGTGAGGGTCGCCAGCACGATCCATTGCAGGATCGTCGCCAACATAACGACCGGTTCGATCAGGGTTGCGCGCGGCATGGCCGTCATTGTCATGACGGCCTCGATTCCGTCAAGTAAGCCGCTGGTGCCGATCGCTCAAAACAGCGACCCTTGCCCGTCGTCGTCAGGCACGGTCTGCTTGCGCGGCGCTGGCTTTGCTTTCGGGGTGGGCGCTTCGTCCGCGATCTGCTGTTCAGATAACGGCAAGATCAATCGCGCGTCGTCATTACCAACGCGATTGACATCGCGCGACACCCGATGCCAGGCAAACTCGCCTTCGGCGGGCGCAACCATAAGCCTCGCGGCTTCGTTGGCATTGACCGAGGCGCAGTCGAGCCAGCGCGCGAAGTCTTCCGGCGCTATCGTCACCGGCACGCGATGATGCAGCATCGCGAGGCCGCCCGTGGCGGCCGCGGTGACGATCGCCACCGTATCGACCTCTTCGCCGTTCGGCCCGCTCCAGGTTTCCGCGACCCCCGCGAAGCCGATCGGCCCGCCGGCGCGCGGATGGATAAAATACGGATACTTCTGTTGACCGATGGTATGCCATTCGTAATAGCCATCGGCCGGTATCAAACAACGCCGTCGCCGGATCGCATTACGAAACGCCGGCTTCTCGCGCACCGTCTCGGCGCGCGCGTTGATCACCAGCGTGAAGGTGCGCGGGTCCTTGACCCAACCCGGAATGAAACCCCAGCGCATCAGGCGGAAGTGCCGCGCGCCCTGCTCCACCAGCACCACGCCAACCGGCTGGGTCGGCGCAATGTTGTGCTGGGCCGGAAAATTCGGCTGTTCACTGTAGTCGAATGCCGCACGGATCGCCGCCGGTGGCGAAGTAATGACGAAACGACCGCACATTCTCGCATCCTGATTGGAATATCTTCAGCACCTTTTAACCCGGCGCGTTAAGAGTAAAGCTGATGACCTCTTCCGCCCAGCAGGCCCGTCCACAGGAAACGCCGTCCGGCGAACGGCCGACGATGGCTGAACTCACGGCCGCAAATATCAATCCGCGCACCGGGCTCGCAACTGACTATCTCAACCATTTCAACGAAGCCATCATGCTGTTGGACATGATCCCGGATATGCCGGAATGTACCGACGATTTCCTCGCGTGGCAGCCGCTGAGCTATCGCGAGCATTTCGCCGCCTCCAACTTCAAGGCACGTGACCTCGCCATCCGGGCCTATGAGCAATCCGACGCCAGCGTCCGTGCCGAATTCGACAACATCACCGGCGCCATGACGTCGATCCTCACCGCAGTCGGCGTCGCGATGCGCGAGGCCCAGCAGGACCGCACCCGGATCAAGCTGGCCGAACAGGCCACCGGCTGGGTGCGTCCGCTGGCGACGCTGGCCGGCGGCATTATCCATGGCTCGCGCAGTGAAGCCGAGGCCGATATCGATTCCATCATGACGCAAGACCTCAAGTGACCGAATCCGCCCCCGGCCGCCCACAGCTCGCCGTCAGCGCCGTGATTTTCCGCGACGGTCAATTCCTGGTGGTGCGCCGCGCCAACGCGCCCGGACGCGGGCTCTATTCAGTTCCCGGCGGCCGCGTCGAACACGGCGAAACCCTGCATCAGGCGGTCGCGCGTGAAGTACGCGAGGAAACCGCGCTCACCATCGACATCGTCGGCTTCGCCGGCTGGCGCGAGGTACTGCCGGATCCGTCCGTCGGGCGTTCCGGGCACTATCTGGTGATATCCTTCGCCGCCCATTGGCGAAACGGCGAAGTGACGCTGAACGAGGAACTCGACGATTTCCGCTGGATCACGCCGGACGGACTGCGCGAATTGCGGACGACTCAGGGGCTGGCGGAGATCGTTGATGCCGCCATGCGGCTGATCACGCCCTGACGCGCGATTCGAAGGCGTCGGCTTGCGCCCGCGCGCCCGACAAGGCATATCAGCCCAAATCCGGGTCCGACGATGCGAAAACGACTTTTAGCGGCCATCCTGCTTCTTGTGGCGTGTAGCGCGGGCCTCGACGTAGGCCGCGCGCGGGCGCAGGACGCCGCCGCGCCGTTCGATGGCGACCTGCAACGGCTCGCGGAAATCCTCGGTACGCTGCACTATCTGCGCGGCATCTGCGGCGCCAACGAAGGCGCGAAATGGCGCAACGAAATGCAGGCGCTGATCAACGCCGAAACGCCTTCCGGCGAGCGTCGCACACGACTGATTGCCAGTTTCAACCGCGGTTATAACGGATTCCAGCAGACCTACCGGACTTGCACGCCGGCGGCCAATGTCGCCATCAAGCGCTACATCGAGGAAGGCGCGAAAATCTCGCGCGACCTCACCGCCCGCTATGCCAATTGACCGAGTGGATCGGGCTCAAACATCCGGCTCTCGAAAGTTCCGCGACAGACAATGGTCGTGGCCTCCGGGTCGCAGTCGGGAACTTCCGTGCAATCTTGAATCGCTCCGTTAACCTTTCCTAAAGAAGTGGCCTAGCCGACGCGCGGGGGCGTGTTACACCTTGTGCATATTCGCGGCGCTCCAACGGATCGCCCACGCCGTCGGGAATTTCATGAGCCAGTCCTTGTCCTACACCGTCGCCAACGATCCGATGCCCGACCACGAACAGAAGCGGGCGGCGCTGAGCTACCTCAACGAGGCCTGGGCGGAAGCCCGGCACGAAGGCATCGACGGCGATTGCCTGGCGCAAGCAAGCCTGTTCACCGCCTTTGCCGAGCTGGTCTCCACTTATGGCGAGGACGCCGTGGCGAAATTCGTCGAAGGACTGCCGAACCGGGTCCGCAACGGCGAGTTCTCGCTGATCCTGCCGAAGCAGTAAGCCGCTTCCCGCCCTGCGCGGGCTTGCCGACTCCACATCTGACTGCCGACAACGGGCTTCCAAGCGCCGTGTCGGCCTTGTCGTTTGTCGGCGCGCGGCTTACGTTCGGGAAAAGTTCCGGCGCGGCCGGATACCTGATTCTCCCGAGACTTCGACGATGCACGCAGCACTTCTTTCCGACCGGGGTGTGGTCAAGCTCAGCGGCGAGGACGCGAAAGCGTTCCTCAACGGCCTGATCACCGCCGACGCTACCGGGCTCGAACCGGGCGCGGGGCGATTCGCCGCGCTGCTGACGCCGCAGGGCAAGATCGTCGCGGACTTCCTCATCACCGAAGTGCCGGCGGGCCACGGCGGCGGCTTGCTGATCGACTGCTCCCGCGCGCTGGCGCAACCGCTCGCCACCAAGCTCGGCTTCTACAAGCTGCGCGCCAAGGTGACAGTGGAAAACCTGTCGGACTCTTTCGGCGTCCTCGCGGTGTGGGGCGGCGAACCGGCGGTCAAACCGGATCTCTGCTTTCCCGATCCGCGGGCCGAGGGCCTCGGCTGGCGCATTCTGATCCCTTCCGAACTGGCAACCAAGGCGGCGGCGCTCGTCGGCGCGACGATGACGGACGAGGCTGCTTATGAGGCGCATCGCATCGCCTGCGGTGTGCCGCGGGGCGGTGTCGATTTCAACTACGGCGATGCGTTTCCGCACGAAACCAATATGGACCGCCTGCACGGAATTGACTTCGACAAAGGCTGCTATGTCGGCCAGGAAGTGGTGTCGCGGATGCAGCATCGCGGCACCGCGCGGACGCGCACCGTGCGCGTTGCGTTCGACGGTGCTGCGCCCGATGCGAGCGCTCCAATTCTCGCAAACGATAAGCAGGTAGGCACGATGGGATCGTCCGCGAACAGCATCGGCCTCGCCACGATGCGGATCGACAAGGTCGCAGACGCACTCGACGCCAATACACCGCTCGTCGCGGGAACCACAACGATCCACCTCGCCGATCCAGACGCCGTGCGTGGTCTGCAAAAGAAGACCGTCGCATGAGCCGCGCCGTGCAGCACGCCGATGGTCTGATCCGTTGTCCTTGGCCGGGCGAGGACCCGCTTTACGTCGCCTATCACGACACCGAATGGGGCGTGCCGGAATACGACGACCGCGCGCTTTATGAGAAGCTGATCCTCGACGGCTTTCAGGCAGGATTGTCGTGGATCACGATCCTGCGCAAGCGCGACAACTTCCGCCGCGCCTTCGATGATTTCGAGCCGGCGAAAATCGCCCGCTACACCGAAAAGAAAATGCACGCGCTGATGCAGGACGCGGGCATCGTGCGCAACCGCGCCAAGATCGAAGGCACCGTCAAGAGCGCGCAAGCTTATCTCGAGATCATGGAGAAAAGCCCCGGCTTCTCGAAGCTGCTGTGGGACTATGTCGACGGCAAACCCAAGGTCAACGCCTTCAAGACCACAGCCACCGTGCCGGCCTCGACGCCGCTCTCGGTGAAGATCTCGAAAGACCTGTCGTCACGCGGCTTCAAGTTCGTCGGTCCGACCATCGTCTACGCTTTCATGCAGGCGACCGGCATGGTCAACGATCATCTGGTGACCTGCCACTGCCATGCGATGTGCAGCGGCAAGCAGCGCGCGCGCCGCCTCCCCACCACATGACGCAATCCAAAGCGCGTTCCACGAAGGCCGACACTCGCGTCTGGCAACGCATGCTGTCAGGGCGGCGGCTCGATCTCGTCGATCCCTCGCCGCTCGATATCGAGATTGCCGATATCGCCCACGGCCTTGCCCGGGTCGCGCGCTGGAACGGGCAGACCAAGGGTGCGTATATTTTCTCGGTAGCGCAACACACGCTATTGGTCGAGGTGGTGATGCGCCACACGCTGCCGCGCGCCGATCATCGGCTGCGGCTTGCCGCCCTATTGCATGACGCACCCGAATACGTGATCGGCGACATGATCTCGCCGTTCAAGGCGGTGATCGGCGGTTCCTACAAGACCGTGGAGAAACGTCTGCTCGGCGCAATTCACGTCCGATTCGGATTGCCGGCGGTGTTACCGGAAGATTTTACCCAGGCCATCAAAGCCGCGGATCGCGGCGCGGCCTATCTCGAAGCAACGCGCCTTGCCGGCTTTTCCGAAACCGAAGCGAAGCGGCTGTTCGGCCGCGACCCGGCACTACCGGTTACCACCGAGCAGGATTACCTGACGCCGTGGTCCGCAGGTAAAGCAGCGAAGCGCTTTCTGGCACGCTTTGCGACGCTGCATGTCTGATGCCCTCCACCGCTTTCGTTTACCGGATGCGGCGGCTATAATTTCGGCGGATGACAAGGGACAACATCATGATCCATGTGTGCTCGCTCGCCGCGCTTCCTTCAACGGTGCAATCGACCGGCGCCAGCCACATTCTCACGGTGATGGGCGATATCAGCCGCGTGCAGCGGCCCGCCTCGGTGCGCGAAGTCAATCACCTGATGATCTCGATGGACGACATCAGCGAACCTGCCGATGGCCTCGTCTCACCATCGGAAGAGCACATCGACAGGGTTCTCGCCTTTGTGCGCGGCTGGGACCGGCAGGCGCCGCTGGTGGTGCATTGCTTTGCCGGCATCAGCCGTTCGACGGCAAGCGCCTTTGCCGCCGCCTGCGCGCTCAATCCACATCGCGACGAGGTGATGATCGCACGACAAATGCGCCGCGCCTCGCCGACCGCGTTTCCCAATCGGCTGATCGTCTCGCTGGCCGATCGTGCGCTCGGCCGTAACGGCCGCATGCTGCGCGCGCTCGACGAGATGGGACCGGGCGACATGTCGATCGAAGGCCGCCCGTTCCGCGTCGATCTGGAATGACACTTACCGACCGCCCGACGCGCCTGCCTTTGAACCCAATGCCGCGACACGCCGACTGACGACACGCCGCGATAGCGCGCACCTGCTCTCTCCAACCATCGAACACCCACCGGGATCTTCCTCGGTGCCGCGACGATCGAGGACCTATGGAATTTCTTGCGCTGCTGATCGCCATCGCCGCCGTCATTGTCGCCCGCAAGGCGTTGACCAACGCCAACGCACTGCAAGCACGTGTGCATGCACTTGAAGCAGCCGGCAATGGTGCGATCGCTACGCCACCGCCGCTCGAGATCCCGCTACAGCCAACGGTCGAGGAGCCGCCGACGACCGTTGAAGCGCCGATTCCCGTGCCGCCGCCGCCGCTCGTGCCCGATGCGGGCGAAAGCCAGCAACCGCCTCCTATTCCGGCCACTGCCGGCGCCACCTCCGGAACGCGTATCGAAGAACGCATCGGCACCCGCTGGGTGGTCTGGCTCGGCGGCCTGACGCTGGCGCTCGGCGGCTTCTTCATGGTGCGCTATTCCATCGAGGAAGGCCTGCTCGGCCCGGGCGTGCGCGTGCTGCTTGGCGGTCTGTTCGCGGCGGCGCTGCTCGCAGCCGGAGAATGGACGCGGCGGCGCGACAGCATGGCGGCGATTGCACCACTCCCGATCGCCAACATTCCCGCGATCCTCACGGCCGCAGGTACTGCGGTCGCGTTCGCGACTGTGTATGCGGCTTATGCGCTGTACGACTTCCTCGTGCCGGCCACCGCCTTCGTGCTGCTGGGACTGGTCGCGCTGGCGACGCTCGCCGCTGCGCTGTTGCATGGTCCGGCACTGGCCGGGCTCGGCGTCGTCGGCGCGTTTGCAACGCCCGTGTTGGTGTCGTCGGAGCGTCCCGACTTCTGGGCACTGTACATCTACCTCGCCATCGTCACCGCCGCCGCGTTCGGACTGGCGCGCATCCGATTGTGGCGCTGGCTCGCGATCACCACCACCGTTTTTGCGCTGTTGTGGACGATCCCGTGTCTCGATTGTGGACCCTCGATGGTCGCGCCGCACGCGTTCCACGTCATCGTCGGCTTCGCGCTCGCCGCTTTGCTCGTAGTGTGCGGGTTGCTGTTCGGCCCGCCCGCCGAACCCGGCAAGGTCGAGCCGATCTCCTCCAGTGCGTTGGCGGCCTACGTGCTCGGCGCCACGATGATCGTGCTCGGCAGCGGCCACGCGATGTCGGCGATCACCGTCTTCGGCTTGCTGGTCGTCGCCACGCTCGCGATTGCGTGGCGCGCACCGGCGGCGGTCGCGGCGGTCGCGGCCAGCGCCGTGCTGGTCGCCATCGTATTCCTCGAATGGGCGGTGCGCGCCAATCCCGACATGCTGGTGCTGCCGGGCGGCGCGATGCCGGGCCTCGTGCCCAGCGCCACCGATGAAGCCGTCTCGGTGCATCTGATCGCAGCCGCGATTTTCGGCACGGGATTCGCCGTCGCTGGTTTCGCCGCGCAAGGCCGTTCCATCAGCGCACTGGTGCCGGTGATCTGGGCCGCGTCGGCAGTATTCACGCCGATTGCCTTGCTGATTGCGCTCTATGCGCGCGTCGCGCATTTCGACCGCTCGATTCCTTTCGCGATCATCGCTGTCATTCTTGCAGCGGCGTTTGGCTGGATGACCGAAACACTGAGCCGCCGCGAACCCCGCCCCGGCCAGAGCATCGCGGCCGCGCTGTTCGCCACCGGAACGCTGGGCGCGTTGGCGCTGGCGCTCACCTTCGCGCTCGAGAAGGGCTGGCTCACCATCGCGCTGGCACTGATGTCGGCAGGCACCGCGTGGGTCGCGACACAGCGACCGATTCCATTCCTGCGCTGGTTGGCAGCAATCCTCGCCGCCATCGTGGTCGCACGCATCGGCTACGAACCGCGCATCGCGGGTGATGCCGTCGGCGGGACGTTGATCTTTAACTGGCTGTTATGGGGCTATGGCGTGCCGGCTCTGTCGTTCTGGGTGGCGAGCATCTTGTTGCGCCGGCGTGGCGACGATGTGCCGCTGCGCATGATCGAAGCCGCCGCGATCCTGTTTACGATGCTATTGGCCTTCACTGAAATCCGGCATGCCGTCTATAGCGGCGATATTTATGCGGGCGATACCAACCTCGTTGAATGCGGATTGCAAAGCTGCGTCGCTCTGGCGATGGCGATCGGGCTCGAACGGTTGCGGTTGCGCAGCCACAGCATCGTGCACAATGTCGCGGCCATATTGCTCACGATCGCCGCGGGATTGATCGCCGTATTCGGATCGCTGGGGCTCGAGAACCCGATGATCTGGCGCATCAATGTCGGCGGCCTGATCATCAACAAGCTGCTGCTTGCTTACGCGATGCCCGCGACGCTGATGCTGATCCTGTCTTATGTCGTCGCTGGCCATCGCGCGCGAGCTTATGCCAACACCATCGCTACTGGCGCGCTGGTGATGACGCTGGCCTATATCAGCTTCGAAATTCGCCGCTTCTATCATGGGCCGGTTATCAGCCTCGGCGACGTCAAGGACGCCGAGCAATACACCTATACGATCGCGTGGCTGACGTTCGGCGTGGTGCTGCTCGCGGCCGGCGTGCTGTCCAACTCGCAACGTGCGCGACTGGCCTCGGCGGCGGTGATCGCGCTCACCATACTGAAGGCGTTCCTGGTGGATATGTCGGAACTGACCGGCGTTTATCGCGCGCTGTCGTTCATGGTGCTCGGGCTGGTGCTGGTTGCCATCGGCTGGCTGTATCAGCGCATCCTATTCCGGAGCGCGGCGCAGCCGCCGGCGCAAGTCAATGCGCCACCTGCGCCGCCGGAGGCTTAATGAGCGAACAGGTCAGGAGATGAAGGTCAGTCGGTCGAGCGGCGCAGTTCGGACACCGCCTCGCTCTGCACCGGAGCAATCCTCGACTTTTCGACCCGTGGCGTTTCCACACGCGCGACAACTTCCGGCGACGCGGCATCCGCCGATCGCACATGACGCGGATGCAGCGAGCGCGGTCCCCTGCCGGAGACGGCCCGCGCCATCAGGATATGCCCGGCGCCCTTGTGCTGGAAATCGCAATAGGCGAAGCCCATTCCGGATACCGCGCCGCGGAAGCTGCGCTCATCCTTCTTGTCGAGATTGAAGCATGGCGAGAACGGCAGCCCCTTCAGCGATGCGCACACCGACTCGCCGCGTGTCTGCACCGTATTGACCGGAAGCCGCATATAGCGCGTCGGCCCGGAACCGCTGAACTGGATTGATCCTGACGCCGAACCGTCGTCGAAGATCCGGCCCGCGCCGCGCGTGCCGTCGAAACAGGTGAAGGAGAAGATCTTGCCGACGACGAACTTGCGCGCCTCGGTGGCGTTCATTTCGCCGGCCACGGCTGGCGCGATCAACGCGCCGATGGTCAAGGCACCCAACACAAAACGCGCAAGCATGCTGAACTCCACACAACTGAGCGCAGGATAGATGACGCCGCCGCGTCACCTTTACCCGCTGCTTACCATACTAACCATGGCAACAATGGAGCAGCTTGGTTGGTAAAGTCTGAACGTCGCTCAGGAAATCTTTACCACGATGCGGCCCCGCACCTGCCCGCCAAGGATCCGGGGACCTGCCGCGATCACCTCATCCAGACCGATTTCGTGAGTGATTTCAGCTAGTTTTGAGCGATCAAGATCGCTCGCCAGCCGGCTCCAGGCCTGTTTGCGAAGCTCGATCGGGCACATCACCGAATCGATGCCGAGAAGACACACCCCGCGCAAAATGAAGGGGGCGACCGACGACGGCAGGTCCATGCCGGCGGCGAGACCGCAGGCAGCAATGGCGCCACGATATTTCGTCATCGACAGCAGATTAGCCAACGTGGTCGAGCCGACGCTATCGACGCCGCCCGCCCAACGCTCCTTGGCCAGCGGCTTGGCCGGGCCGGAAAGTTCGTTGCGGTCGATGATCTCGGTGGCGCCGAGACCACGCAGATAATCCGCCTCGGAGGCACGACCGGTCGAGGCAATCACGTGGTAGCCGAGCTTCGACAGCACAGCGATGGCAACCGAACCGACGCCGCCCGCCGCGCCGGTCACGACCACGGAGCCATCCGCCGGCCTCACACCGTGCTTCTCGAGCGCCAACACCGACAGCATCGCGGTATAGCCCGCCGTACCGATCGCCATGGCGTCGCGCGCTGACATGCCGTCCGGCAGCCGCACCAGCCAGTCGCCCTTGACGCGCGCTTTCTCGGCGTAGGCACCGAGATGCGTTTCCCCCATGCCCCAGCCGTTGCAGACCACCTTGTCGCCAGCCTTCCAGGCCGGGTGCGAGGACTGCTCGACGGTGCCGGCGAAATCGATCCCGGCGATCATGGGGAAGCGGCGAACCACCGGCGCCTTTCCGGTGACCGCCAAGCCGTCCTTGTAGTTCAAGGTCGACCATTCGACGCGGACGGTGACGTCGCCGTCCATCAGTTCCGCTTCGTCGAACTGGGTCAGCGTCGCGGTGGTGCCCTTCTCCGCCTTGTCGATACGGATCGCCTTGAATGTGCCCACGCCAGATACCCCTGTCACCATCGCTCAAAGAACGGAATGTCGAATGGATGGCGCGACGCCGCGCCGCTGATGGAGCGAATTTATCCAATGCGATCTAGCCCGGCAACCTTCAAGGGCCACGGGTCAGCCGCTCCGGCAATTCATTCGTTGTCTAGTTCTTTATCGCAGCGAGCTTCGCCGAAATGGCGGCAGTCGACGCCGGGGTGCCCCAGCTCGGCGCATCGCTGCCGTCGCCCCACGCGCGCGGGCGATAGAAGGTATGCACGCCGGTACGATACATCTTGCGCATCTCGCGTACCCACGATGGATGCACCCAATACGCGTGGTAATGCGTCGACTTCCCGACTTCCGGCAGCCAGAGCTGGCCGTCGAGGGTGGCTTTCGCGATCTTGCGCGCGCGTTCCCACATGTCGGGTTCGCGCACCACGTCGGGAATGCCATCGCAGGCGAAGGTGAACTGGCAGGCCAGCCGGCGATTGGCGTTCTGATAGACGACGCCGCACACGGTGGTCGGATAGAAACCGGAGAATACCCGGTTCATCACCACCTGCGCCACCGCGATCTGGCCGCGCACCGCCTCGCCCCGCGCTTCGAAATAAACGGCTTCCGCCAGACACTTCTCCTGCTTCGCGCGAGCCTTGCCCTCGAGGTTCAACCGTTCCGCCGGCGTCTTGAGATGGGCTTTGTGATCGCTGTTGACTTCACCCTTGCCGGCAACGCTTTCGCCCGCCTGCGGCGCGGCCACGGCAACGTGCGGCGCGGCGGCCTTGAGATCAGGGTCCGGCGCACCGGGACGCAGGACCGTCGGCTCCTCGCCTGGCTGCCAATTTTGCAGCGTCTGGACAGTGACGCCGAGCGAGTTGCTGCCGAAGTAAAGGCTCGCGGTCTGTACCTTGAAGGGATCGGGCGACGGCGTCACCGCCGGCAAATGCTCGTGACTTACTGCCGGACCCTTGTCCTCGAATGGCCGGACATCCACCGCTGAGGCGGCGTTGTATTGCACCAGCGGCGGCGCGTTGAGCGCTTCGGCGAGTTCGGGATCGAGCGGAGCTTGCGGAGCAGCCGCGGTCTTCTCGCGCGCGGGCGGCGCAACGAAGCGCGATGGCTCCTGCTCCGGCGCCGCGGTTTCAGGCATCTCGGCGGGTGCGACGATGGCCAGCCGGTCGCCCTTCAGGGTGCGGTCGACGCGCGGGAAATCGCTGGACTGATAGCGACGCGGCTGAACCAGCAACGGATTGCGCGTGAACGCGCCGACGATATCGTTGCCCTGGCTTTCGAAGCTCGCGAGCAAAGCAGCAGCAGTGCGCGGCAACGATGTGCCGATCGGGCGGCCAAAACTGAAGGTTGCAACCTGGATGGTGTTGGCGGTCGGCGAGAACACTCGCTCCTGCCAACGTTCGGCGACACCCGGCTGGCGCGCCAGCAGTGAGGCAATGTCCTGGTATCCGGCTTCCTTCGGAAACAGTGCGAAGATGCCAAGACCGAGGCCGAAGAGCGCCAACCGTGCGCCCTTCGGCCCGTTACGCATGACAAACATCGATACGCTCACGCAACGCTACACATACGCACACACAAGATCGACGCGCATCTTCGATGCAATTCGATCCTTGCCGTTAGTAGCCCATTAAAGTTGCGGGGGAGTTAATCGACGATGCGCGCAAGACACATGCAAGCAGGTTGTCGTTGGGGCGCAGGGCTTTCTCTTAGCGTAGTGAATCGTGCGTGAGCAGGAAAGGTAAACATTCGGTCAACAGAGATGGTGAAAAAAGAATTGCAGTCCGAACGTCATTGCCGGTCTTGACCCGGCAGTCCATCTTCTTCCGTAGAATGATGGATGCCCGGATCAAGTCCGGGCATGACGGAAGGATGATCACTGCAATCATGAAAACGAAAAATGCCCGGAGCAAGCTCCGGGCATTTCGCTTTATTCGACTGAAAGACGCGGCAAGCATCACGCCTGGCTGGCGATCTCCTTGCCGAGTGCCGCCTGCGCCGCCGCGAGCCGCGCGATCGGCACGCGATACGGCGAACACGACACGTAGTTCAATCCGATGTGGTGACAGAAATTCACCGACGCCGGATCGCCGCCGTGCTCACCGCAGATCCCCATCTTCAGATCACGACGCGTGGCCCGGCCGCGCTCCACCGCGATCTTCACCAGTTCACCCACGCCTTCCCGATCAACCGAAATGAACGGATCGATTTCGAGAATGCCGCGTGCGGTGTAGGTGCCGAGGAAGCTCGCCGCGTCGTCGCGGCTGATGCCGAAAGTGGTCTGCGTCAGGTCGTTGGTGCCGAACGAGAAGAACTCGGCCGCCTGTGCGATCTCGCCCGCCTTGAGACAGGCGCGCGGCAGTTCGATCATGGTGCCGACCTGATACTTCAGCGTGACACCCGTTTCGCGCGACACCGCCTGCGCGGTGGCGTCGATGCGCGCCTTGACCAGATCGAACTCGGCCTTGGTCGCGATCAGCGGCACCATCACTTCCGGGTTGACCGCCTTGCCGGTGCGCTTGCCGGCCTCGACAGCCGCCTCGAAGATCGCGCGCGCCTGCATCTCGGCGATTTCCGGATAGGCGATCGCGAGACGACAACCACGGAAGCCGAGCATCGGATTGAACTCGGCAAGCTCACGCGCACGATCCGCCAGACGACGCGGATCGGTGTTCATGGCGCGCGCCACTTCCTCGATCTCGGCTTGCGTGTGCGGCAGGAACTCATGCAGCGGCGGATCGAGCA
The DNA here is from genome assembly GCA_017305535.1 of Hyphomicrobiales bacterium. Taxonomy (GTDB): domain Bacteria; phylum Pseudomonadota; class Alphaproteobacteria; order Rhizobiales; family Xanthobacteraceae; genus 62-47. Next base: position 196,134 of record JAFKKN010000006.1, read on the forward strand.
AGCGGATCGTCACCGGCAGATCCTTCATGATCTCGAACAGCTCGACGAAGTCGGCGCGCTGCATCGGCAGCAGCTTCGACAGCGCCGAACGGCGCGACTGCTCGTCTTCCGCGAGGATCATCTCGCGGACGGTGCGGATGCGGGTTTCCTCGAAGAACATATGCTCGGTGCGGCACAGCCCGATGCCTTCCGCACCGAAGCGGATCGCGGTGCGCGCATCCGGCGGCGTATCGGCATTGACGCGCACGCCGAGCTTGCGGACCTGATCGGCCCAGCCCATCAGCGTACCGAACTCGCCGGACAATTCCGGCTCGATCATCGGCATGCGACCGGCCAGCACCTGCCCGAGCGAGCCGTCGATGGTGATGACATCGCCGGCATTGAAGACACGATCGCCAATCGACATGGTGCCGCGGCCGTAATCGACCCGGATCATGCCGCAGCCGGAAACGCAGGGCTTGCCCATGCCGCGCGCCACCACCGCCGCGTGGGAGGTCATGCCGCCGCGCGTGGTGAGAATGCCTTCGGCGGCGTGCATACCGTGGATGTCTTCCGGACTGGTCTCGACACGAACCAGAATGACCTTGCGGCCATCGGCTTGCAACTTGGTGGCTTCATCCGACGAGAACACGATCTCACCAGCCGCGGCGCCGGGCGAAGCCGGCAGACCGGTCGCGATCACGTCACGCTTGGCGCTCGGATCGATGGTCGGATGCAGCAACTGATCGAGCGACGCGGGATCGATGCGCGACACCGCGTCGTTACGCGAAATCAATCCCTCGTTGGCGAGTTCAACCGCGATGCGCAGCGCCGCCTTGGCGGTGCGCTTGCCGTTGCGGGTCTGCAGCATCCAGAGCTTGCCGTCCTCGACGGTGAACTCCAGATCCTGCATGTCGCGGTAGTGCTTCTCCAGCAGCGTGTAGATGCGCTTCAATTCCTTGAACGCATCCGGCATCGCGCTTTCCATCGACAGCTTGTCGGAGCCGGATTCGATGCGCGCTTCCTCGGTGATGTCCTGTGGCGTGCGGATGCCGGCGACGACATCCTCGCCCTGCGCGTTGATCAGGAACTCGCCGTAAAGCTTGCTTTCGCCGGTTGACGGATTGCGTGTGAAGGCCACGCCGGTGGCCGACGTCTCGCCCATATTGCCGAACACCATCGCCTGCACGTTGACGGCAGTGCCCCACGACTCCGGAATATCGTGCAGCTTGCGATAGGTCACCGCGCGCGCATTCATCCACGATGAGAACACCGCGCCGATAGCGCCCCACAACTGGTCGTGCGGGTCCTGCGGAAACTCGCTGCCGGTTTCCTCGGCAACCGCACGCTTGTACTGGCCGACCAGTTCGACCCACTCGTCGCCGGTGACGTCGGTGTCGAGCGTGTAGCCCTTGCTGTCCTTGAAGATGTCGAGGATTTCCTCGAAGTGATGATGCTCAAGGCCCAGCACCACGTCGGAATACATGGTGATGAAGCGGCGATAGCTATCATAGGCAAAGCGCCGGTCGCCCGACAGCGCGGCAAGCGATTCCACCGTCTCGTCGTTGAGGCCGAGATTGAGCACGGTGTCCATCATGCCCGGCATCGATGCGCGGGCACCGGAGCGCACCGACACAAGAAGTGGATTCTTGGTATCGCCGAAGCCCTTGCCGGTCAGCTTGCCGACATAGGCGAGCGCCTGATCGACCTGAGCCTTCAATTCCTTCGGATAGCTTTTGTCGTGCGCGTAGAAGTAGGTGCACACCGACGTCGGAATGGTGAAGCCCGGAGGCACCGGCAGGCCGAGATTCGCCATCTCCGCCAGATTGGCGCCCTTGCCGCCGAGCAGATCGCGCAAGCTGGAGCGACCTTCGGCTTTACCATCACCGAAGGTGTAGACCCACTTGCCGGCCTTCGGAGCAGGCGCGGTCTTGGAGGTCGCAGTCTTGGGAGCCGCAGTCCTGGAAGACTTCGCGACGGGTTTCGAAGCAACACTCTTGGCAGGCTTCGCAACGGCAGCTTTGCGTGCGGCCGGCTTCGGCGCCGGCTTAGCTGCCGCTTTCGCAACCGGCTTGGCTTTGGCACCGGACTTTGTCGCCGCTTTGCCACGCGCGGCGGCGACCGGCTTTGTCTTCTTGGCGGCGGGCTTCTTCGACTTCGCTTGAGCCTTTGAAGCGGATGAGGATTTGGACTTCTTCGATTGGGACTTTTTCGATGGGGACTTGGATGCAGCTTTGGCCATGGCTTCCAAACGTCATAAGGAGGGGAAATATTGCCCGCCTTACACCACGTTTTGCCGCACTCGCGCAAGCCGCGAGGCCCGTTTCAGGCCCAACCCACCGGATTGAACACCGCTATCCTCCATTGGTCGCAATCGATACGCGGCGCTGTTCGCTAGAAGTGGAACATCCGCAGCACGCCGAGCCCTACCAAACCCACAAAAATCAAGTAGATCGCCACGATGAAGTTCAACAGACGCGGCATCAGCAGGATCAAGATGCCAGCGACCAGCGCGACGATCGCTGGCAAATGGGCACTGGTAATCGTCATGGATAGGCACTCCCGGCAGCCGTGAAAACGTCTTCACGAATCGTATCTATTTTTATCATCGCCGTGAGCACGGCGATAGCACTGCAACCGCTTGTCCGAAAAGCTTCATCGAATAACCCCGGCAATGCCGCATTTGCCCGGAACGCACAGACGCCGCGATGCATTGACCGGACTGGCGTGGCGCGCGTTCAGCGCCGCCATGTCAGAGAGATCAATTCAGGAGGCTTCCATGCGTAACGCCATCATCGCCGCCGCCGCATTTGCGGCCGCTCTCAGTGCCCCGCTCGCCGCACAGGCGCAGGGCACCGTCATCGTCGAGGATCGCGCCACCGTGGGCGGCCCCTATGTCGGCATTCCACGCGAGCAGGTGTCGCGGTTCCGGGAGTACATTGTCCAGGAACGCGTGCCGTCCTACGTAGTCGATGAGCCCGTCACGGTCGGAACGGTGCTGCCGGAAGCGGGCCTGACCTATTACGACGTGCCGCAACAATACGGCGAAACGCCGTATCGCTACACCGTGATTAACGAACAGCCAGTGCTGGTCAATCCGCGCACGCGACGGATCATGCAGATCGTGGAATAGACTTCATTGGAAACCCAGAAGCCTCATTCCGGCGGATCTCCTCCGCAATTCGAAAACGCTTATGCTCCGCGCAGCATCGAAAGCAGAGCGTTCGTCGTCTTGTAACTCTGCGCGGCGGTATCGCGGAGCGTCGGCGTCCAGTTGGTCGCCTGACGCTCCTCGTCGCTCATGTTCGAGTAGGTGTTGAGGATACCGAGGCTCACCTGGCTTGGATCGCCGCTTTTCTGCCCCTGTTGAAATGCACTCAAAACGCTTAGCCGCGTCCGCGTATTCAGCTCGGTCTTCGCCGCATAGATCTCCAGATTGGAGAACATTTCCCCCTGATTCAACACAACCGCCGACAGCGAGCGATTGTCGAACGATGACAAATCCACAGGTTGGCCGGTCTTTCGACCGGGATCGAACACCAATTCCTTGCCGGCACGAGTCGCGGCATCCTGCTGTGCGTCAAGCGCGGCGCGGACGCCTTTCGCGACATCGTCGAAGGTCATTGGCACGGCGGTGCTGCCAGTCGGTTGCGCCAAATAGGCCGCAACCGGATCGCCCAGAATTCCGGCGGGAATTTTGCCCGGTGCCTGCTGAGTTGCCTCATAACCTTTCTGCACGGCTGCGCGCTGCGCAGTCCAGGTGGCCGTCGCCTTCTCTTCGGGACTGGCGCCGTCAAGGTAATCCAGCGCCGCCTTGTAGGCGACGGAATAGTTGCCGATCAGCTTCGAAGTGGAAGCTGCGGGGACCAGCGCGTTGTTGAATCGCTTGTCGAGGTCACTGCCAGCGACGGCTTGCTCGTCCGGCGTGAATTTGCCACCGTTGTTGGTCGCGATCGCGAATAGCGAACGCCGATCGAACGACGACAAATCGATTGTCAGCTTGCCGTCGGCATCCAGCGGCGCGGTAACGTTGGCGGCGGCATACTTGCCATCGAGCGCCAAACGTGCGTCCGCCGTGACAGCGCTGAAGTTCCTGGTTGACTCTGAACTCGCAAGTTGCGCACGCGCCGCATCGGACAGCGTCAGGTTTGTCGCGGCGTTGGGATCGAACGGATTGCCAAAATCCAAGGTGTCGAGTGTGCTCGCAAGCGAGGGCTGTCGCGCGGCCGCGGCACGGGCATATGCCGAGCCCATTTGCGCATAGGGATTAGGCAAGCCGGAAGCGATCGTGGTCATCGGCGAGTCTCGCGGGGCATCCGGCGGCGAATGTTAACAAGCCGTTACCGCCGCAACCTCGCAAAATATGGTTAACGCACGGTAAATGTCCGCTGCGACGATATCGCCACAACAGCCATCACGGCCCGCGCGTAAGGATTGTCAGTCTTTGGCTTGATGCATTTCTTCGTGCAAACCGAGGTCCGCCACACACGAAAAGGCTATGGTTCCGGAATGACGGCCGCGAGGCCGGTCACTGAATCTTGGAGAAGTCCGCGACCGCCCGCGTGGCGGCGCGGATTTCGTTCAGAAGCTTCAGGCGGTTCTCGCGCACCTTGGCATCGTCGTCATTGACCTTCACCTTGTCAAAGAAGGCATCGACGGCGGGACGCAGTTTCGCCATCGCCGTCATCGCCGCTTCAAAATTTTCCCTGGCAACCGCATCGGCCGCCTCACGCTTCACCTCGTCAATCGCGCGCGCGAGTTGTTTCTCCTCGTCAGCAACGAACAACAACGCGTCCGGTGCGCCGTCGAACGTGCGCTTGTCCTTCTTCTCCTCGATAGCGAGGATATTCGATGCGCGCTTGGTGCCGGCGAGCAGATTCTTGCCGTCGTCGGTGTCGAGGAATTTGCCGAGCGCCTCGACGCGGCGGACGATCATCAACAGATCGTCCTGTCCTTCGAGCGCGAACACCGCGTCAACCAGATCGTGCCGCGCACCCTGCTCGCGGAGTTGCACTTTCAGGCGGTCGGCGAAGAAGGAGAGCAAAGAATGAGCATTGTCTTCGCCAATACTCTCCCACGTCGGAACCATCATCTCATTCGGATCGAATGCCTTGACCGCTCCCTCTCGCCGCTCCGCATAGCGCAAAAGTTCTTCGCTACCTACGCGCTCACCAATGTCGCGCACTTCTCTTGCTTCAGTTGGAGCGAGAGCTTCAGCGAAATACATGCGACCAAAAATAGGGAAACCCGCAGAATAAGAGATTGGGAATAACTTAAACCGTAGACTATTTTCTAGAACTAGTTTGATTACCCCCAACGCCGCACGACGCAACGCGTAGGGATCCTTCGAGCCCGTCGGTTTCTCATCGATGGCCCAGAAGCCCGCTAACGTATCGATCTTATCGGCCAGCGCCACCGCGATCGCGACCGGGTCGGTCGGCACACGGTCGTTCGGGCCCTGCGGCTTGTAGTGATCCTCGATCGCCTGTGCGACGCTTAAGTCTTCGCCTTGCGCGAATGCGTAGTATTTCCCCATCAGGCCCTGGACCTCGGGGAATTCGCCGACGACTTCGGTAAGTAGATCGGTCTTCGCCAGGCACGCGGCGCGCCTGGTCTTCTCGACATCGGCACCGACCAGCGGAGCAATCTCGGTGGCCAGTCGTTCGATGCGCGCGATGCGCTCCGCTTGCGTGCCGAGCTTTTCATGAAACACAATGCCGTCGAACTTCGGCAAACGGTCTTCGAGCTTGGTCTTCAGATCGGTCTCGTAGAAGAATTTCGCGTCCGACAGCCGCGCGCGGATGACGCGCTCGTTGCCGGCGACGATCGCCGCACCGCCGTCGCTCGCCTCAATGTTGGCGACGAGGATGAAACGGTTGGCGAGCTTCCCGGTTTTGGGATCGTTGACGACGAAGCACTTCTGGTTGTTGCGGATGGTGGCGCGGATCACTTCGCCCGGAATCGACAGAAAGGATTCGTCGAACGAGCCCATTAATACCACCGGCCATTCGACGAGGCCCGAGACCTCGTCAAGCAGCCCCTGATCCTCGATCAACTCAAAGCCTTGCGCGAAAGCCAGTTCCTTGGCGTCGGCCAGGATAATGTCCTTGCGACGTTGCGGATCGAGCACCACCTTGGCGTCGAACAGTTTCGCCTCATAGTCCTCGAAGCGCCGCACGCTGAATTCGGCGGGTGCCATGAAGCGGTGGCCGCGCGTCACCTGCCCCGCCTTGATGCCCGCGACATCGAACGCGACGACGTCCGGCTCCTCGGTTTCCATACCGAACGTCGCGACGATGGAGTGCAGCGGCCGCACCCATTGCAGCGCACCAGGCTTCGCCGACAATTCCCCCCAGCGCATCGCCTTCGGCCACGGGAAAGTGCGGATGATGACGGGAATGATTTCGGCGATCACGTCGATGGCCGGACGTCCGGCCTTCTCGATCAGCGCGACGTAGAAATCGCCCTTCTTCGGGTCTTTCTGAATCGTCGCCTCATCGAGCGACTTCAATCCCGTCGCCTTCAGGAAGCCCTGCACGGCGGCGTCCGGCGCGCCGACCTTCGGACCCTTGCGCTCGTCCTTCAGATCCGGCTGCCGTGCCGGCAAGCCGTGAATGGTCAGCGCGAGACGGCGCGGCGTCGCAAAGGATTTCGCGCCGTCATAGACGAGGCCTTCCGCGACCAGCTTGTCGGTGACCATCTTGCGCAGATCGTCAGCGGCCTTCGCCTGCATCCGCGCAGGAATTTCTTCGGAGAACAGTTCAAGCAGAAGATCGGGCATCGCCTACACTCCACCCGCTTCGGTATGAATCCACGCTTCGCCGCAGGCCTTCGCCAGTTCGCGCACGCGCAGGATGTAGCTCTGCCGCTCGGTCACCGAAATCACGCCGCGGGCATCGAGCAGGTTGAAGACGTGGCTGGCCTTGATGCACTGGTCGTAAGCCGGCAGCGCCATCAGGTGGCGCTCCTTCTTATCACCGTCCCATCCCGCTTCGAGATACTTGCGGCATGCGCCCTCAGCCATCTTGAACTGCTCGAACAGCATCGCGGTGTCGGCATGCTCGAAGTTATGGCGCGAATATTCCTGCTCGGCTTGCAGGAACACGTCACCGTAAGTCACCTTGTCGGCGCCTTCGCGTCCGTTAAAGTTGAGATCGTAGACGTTCTCGACACCCTGCACGTACATCGCGAGGCGTTCGAGGCCATAGGTAAGTTCGCCAGCCACCGGCGCGCACTCGACGCCCGCGACCTGCTGGAAGTAAGTGAACTGCGACACTTCCATGCCGTCGCACCAACACTCCCAACCGAGCCCCCATGCACCGAGCGTCGGGCTTTCCCAGTCGTCCTCGACGAAACGGATGTCATGCAGCGCGGCGTCGACGCCAATCGCCGCCAGCGACTTCAGGTAAAGCTCTTGAATGTCCGGCGGCGACGGCTTCAGGATCACCTGAAACTGATAGTAGTGCTGCAAGCGGTTGGGATTCTCGCCATAGCGGCCGTCTTTAGGCCGCCGCGACGGCTGCACGTAAGCTGCGTTCCAGCGCTTCGGTCCCAGCGCGCGCAGGGTCGTTGCCGGATGGAAGGTGCCCGCGCCGACTTCCATGTCATAGGGTTGCAGGATGACGCAGCCGTGGTCGGCCCAATAGCGCTGCAACGTCAGGATCAGTCCCTGGAACGAGCGTTCGGGACGCATGTGGAGTGGCGTGGAATCCATGAGCGGCTTCTGAATATGGTCGGAGGTCACGAGTCGCGCGGGACCGTATCGGCCGTGCCCCGCGGAATCAAGGCAACGTCCGGATAAAGCAACCTACGCAATTCGAGCAATTCTACCCGGCGACGGGTCAACGCGCCGGCTGAAAGCTGCTAAAAACTGGCCAGTCGTTGAAGTCCGACCTTCCCGGTCGGCCATGCCTCCAACGCTTGCTCGCCGGTTTCACGGGTGATGCCCCACCCGACGGCCAGCGAGAGCGCCGATCGGATGAGCCGAGAAGCGACTAGCCCGGCCGATATGTGCCGGTGCGCGGATCGCGCCGCAGGGTCGGAACTTCCTGCATCCGGACGGTCTCGGCCACCCTGACGCGCCGGGCCTCTTCCAGTTCTTCATTGATCCGGCGGGCCGTGCGATATGCCCACCGAACCGCAGCCAGCCCACCAAGGACTCCGGCAAAGGCAACGAATGGCGGCATCGGTCGATCCTTCTGGTTCGCGGTCATCAACCCCTCCGGCGGCTATTTTCGCGCAGCTACCAAGCGCGCGCAAGCGACCAAAAGGCGCGGGACGAGGCCAATTACAGCCCGAATTTCGCCCACATCGCCCGTCCCTCAACCGCTCCGATCAGGCTCTCGGGCAGCGCGCCGATCCCCTCCCCCAGCATCGCCCCACCGGCTCCGGATTTGCGGCCCAACAACCCGCTCAGCAAGCCGCGCGGCTGCTCGATCACCGGCATCTCCACCTTGTCGCCGAAGCGTGCCCGCACCACCGAACGCAGGTCACCGATGCCATCCGCAAGACCGAGCGCCACCGCGGTTTCGCCAGCCCAGTATTCGCCGCTGAACAGGTGTTCGTCCGAGCCGCGCAACCGCGCGCCACGGCTTCGCTTGACCAGTTCGATGAAGGTTCGGTGGATGTCGCGCTGGATCGCCTTGAGCCGCGCGACGTCATCCGGGTTTTCCGGCAGGAACGGATCGAGCGTCGCCTTGTGCGCGCCGGCGGTATAGAGCCGCCGCTCGACGCCGATCTTCTTGATTGCCTCCTGAAATCCGAAGCTACCGCCGACCACGCCGATCGAGCCCAGAATCGACGACGGATCGCAGAAGATTTCATCTCCGGCGCAGGCGATCATATAGCCACCGGAAGCAGCAACATCTTCGGCGAACACCAAAACGGGAAGTTTCTTCTCCTCGGCGAGTTGCCGGATTCGCAGATAGATCAACCGCGACTGCACTGGCGCGCCGCCGGGCGAATTGATCGCCAACGCAACCGCCTTGGCATTCGGCATCGCGAATGCACGCTCCAACAGTTTGGCAACGCCTGCCAGCGACAGGCCGGGCCGCAACGGTGTCACCGCGCCGATCGCACCGGATAGCCGCACCACCGGCACCACCACCGCACCGCCGCGCCAGCGTCGCGGCATCAGTCGTTTCAAACCATCCAACACGCTCATGATCAAAGACCCCTCACCGACCGCCGCGCTCGCTTTACCGGAAAATCATCATTCCTGATCACGACAGTGTCATCAGATGTGTGGAACGCGATTTGCATTTCCAAGATATCCTGAACTTGGCTTGCAGCGGAGCACGACATGAAAATCTATCTGCTGATTGTGCTGATGGGCTCGCTCTGGACCGCAATTCGCTTCACTTCGGCGGCAAAACCGCGCCCCGAACGACTGCCGAACTGAATTCGGCTCCTCGCTCATTGCGTCGCGAGCGGCAACACCGCTTCGCCGGAGAGTAATGCGTTTGCCTGCGACGTAGGCACACCCGCTGAATCATTGAGCACCAAGCCAGGAAAAATCCGCAACGGCGCACGCCCGCCTTTGGCCGCTCGAACCAGGATACGAATCGCCGGCCCAGACGGTGTGCTATGTATAGGCTGGATTCCGACGCCTCCGAACCCACGCGCGAGCGCTGCCAATATCTGGTCCAATCCCTCGGCACGCCAGATCAGCGTCAGCACACCGCCAGGCTTCAGCACACGCCGCGCCGCATGAATCCAGTTCTCCAGTGTCGTTGCCGTTGCCTCGTGCGCGGCGCGTCGCGCTCGGTCGGGCGAAGGCTGCTGCCGGACCGGATCGTTGAACGGCGGATTCGTCAGCACGCCATCGACGCTATCGGGTCCGAGGCCGGCTGCCGCGAACGCAGCGGCGCTTGCATCGAGATCAAGCGTCACAACACTGGCATCGATTCCATTGGAAGCCGCGTTGGCGGACGCCAGCGCGGCAACAGCGGCATCAATCTCGACCAGCACTAATTCGATGCCAGCGACCCGCCGGGCCACCGCAAGGCCAGCCGCACCGACGCCGGCGCCGAAATCCGCGATCCGCTGACCGGGCCGTGCGACGGTCGCCGCGGCCAACAGAATCGCATCATGGCCCGCGCGATGCCCGGACATCGGCTGGCGCAGCCGCAACCGGCCGCCGAGAAAACCATCTTCGGTGATACCGGGCTTCCCCTCAGACATCGGGCCGCAGTTCGTGGGCAAGACCGGCATCGGTCAGAATCTGGCGGGCCTGCCGGTTGTCATCTTCGTGAACCAGAATCCGGCGCGGGATCGCCCCGATCGAGCCGTCGAGCACACTCATGTTCTGGTCCAGCACCAGATGATGGATATCAGCGCCGTTTAGCAGGGCCTCGATCGCCGACACCAGCACCACATCGTTGGTCCGTACCAATTCGCGCACCGAAATGCCTCCTTCGGGCCTCCGCCTTGAGCGGACCGCGCGGCCTGTCAAGTACGGTCGGCCCTTGCCGCTTCATCCCGCAGTTTCTATGGTTATAACGACTTTCCGGGCCAGTGCGAATTGGCCCAACTATGGGCCTTGCGCCCTGGCCGCGATATAAATCCGGCCAATTGACGAGGCAGCGTGGAGATACGGCGTGGCGGTGATTGTTCCCTTCGAGACCCCCTCGACAGCATCGATCGATCAACTGGTCGAGCTGGTCGCGACGGATATGGAGCGGGTCAACGCCACCATTTTGTCCCGCACCGGCTCCGAGGTCACGATGATCCCGGAGGTCGCCAATCACCTGATTTCGTCCGGCGGTAAGCGGCTCCGCCCCATGCTGACACTCGCTATGGCGGGGCTCTCGGGCTACGGCGGCGAAGGCCACATCAAACTCGCCGCCTCGGTCGAGTTCATGCATACCGCGACGCTGCTGCATGACGACGTGGTCGACGAAAGCGAACTGCGGCGCGGCAAGCTGTCCGCCCGCATGGTATGGGGCAACGAGGCCAGCGTGCTGGTCGGCGACTTCCTGCTCGGTCAGGCGTTCCGGATGATGGTGGAGGTCGGCTCGTTGCGCGCGCTGGACATCCTGTCGTCCGCCGCCGCCACCATCGCCGAGGGCGAGGTGATGCAGCTCGCCGCCGCCAAGAACACGGCCACCACCGAGGACGAGTATCTCGCGGTGATCCGCGGCAAGACCGCCGAGCTGTTCGCCGCCGCCTGCGAAGTCGGCCCAGTGATCGCCGAGCGTCCCAAGGCCGAGCAGACCGCGGCCGCGAGCTTCGGCATGAATCTCGGCATCGCCTTCCAGCTGGTCGACGACCTGCTCGACTACGGCGGCAAGGCGGCCAAGCTCGGCAAGAACGTCGGCGATGATTTCCGCGAGGGCAAGATCACCCTGCCCGTGGTGCTAGCCTTCCGTCGCGGCAACGACGCCGAACGCGAGTTCTGGATTCGCGCGCTGGAGCGCGGCGAGATCGGCGAAGGCGACCTCGACCACGCCGTCGGCCTGATGACCAAGCATCGCGCGCTCGAGGATACGCTCTCGCGCGCGCAGCACTACGGCGCGATGGCGGTCGATGCACTGGCGCTTTTCCCGCCGTCGCCGATGAAGGCGGCGCTGGAGCAGGTCGTTGCGTTCTGTCTGGCGCGTTCGCACTGATCGCAACTGCAAAGTCGCCATTCAGCCCAGCGGGGACAGCCGACGCAGTAAAAGCAGCAGCTCGGATTGACGGTTGACGCTTGTCTTCATAAAGACGCGTTTCAGATGCGAGCGCGCGGTTTCGAATGAAATGCCCAACAGCTCAGCAACCAGCGGCAGCGGAACTTCGCGCGCCAGATGCGAAACCAGTATCGCCTCGGTCTGAGTAAGGCCGAATGTTTTGCGCAGCAAATCCGTCGGCGATTCGACCAGCGGACGCTCGGTGTCCGAGACCAACAGAATCGCCTTTGCCGGTGAAAACACCGCGCTGGCCATGCCTTTGATGCGAACTCCCTCGACGATCAGCGGGCGCTTCGTCGGGCGGCGCACGATCACCGATGGCAGGGCTTCGATATCGGCGATCCCCGGCGATCGGGACAGCCGCGCCACCAATCCGGCGAGCTCCCGATTGTCGTCCGCATGGCTGCACCCAAGCACACCCTGCGCGAGATTGAGCCCGTCGCCGAGCAGTTTCTCCGCGGCGGCGTTGGCGCGAATGACACGCCCACCACGATCAAGCAGGAAACTCGGGCATCCCAGCGATTGATAGGCGTCAATCATCCCCATTGCGTTGGCAAAGCCGAGATTGTTCGCGAGCAGCACTGCACGCTTGAGGTGCCCTCCGAAGCGAACGAGATCCTTCTGCTCCCGCGGAGTCACGAAGCCGTGCGCATCGTCAAACTGAATGACGAGACTCCATTCCTCGTCGCCATTGGTCGCACCAATTCCAGCCGACCAGTTGAACCCGAATCGAGCCAACAGGCCGCGATAATAGTCCGACGTCTCGATCTCATCGCGAGATGCGAAATCCTGATCAACGAAAATGCCATTCCTGCGCATATACGGCACGCCGCGCATCCGCTCGTCGCGGAGGTGCCAACCGTCACGGAAATAGACCTCGAGCCCCTCTTCCATCGAGCGGCTATGCGGCACCTCAGGCCGGGTGCCATTGGTTTGGAGCAAAATTGCACCGGTCGCACCGGAATACTGCGCAATCTGCTCCATCGCATCGTTCCAGCGCGCCGGATCGGTCGCGGCGTCGAGCAGCGATTGCGCGGCCTGGTCAAACGAAACGGAAGGGCGTGCCATGCAGACTATCGGACCAAGTCAATACCGAAGCATCATTGCGACTTGGGACAATACTTGCAACAGGTACCGAAACCGATCGTCAGGCCTCCTGACAGCAACACCACGGCATTAAAGGCAACCGCGGCAAACAGCCTGATTGTCTCAACCCAGCACGCCGGCGTGGACCCACCATTGCGAATGGCTTGCTTGCAGCGCCTGCCCCACAGCGCGCGCTTCCGCATGGCTGTCGAACAACCCAAAGCATGTCGCGCCCGACCCCGACATTCGTGCCAGCCGAACACCACTCGCAGCCCTCAAGGTCGACAACACCTCGCCGATAATCGGTTGAATCTTGATCGCGGGTGCTTCGAGGTCATTCGCCGCGTGACCCAATGCCTTCAGCCATTCCTCGACTGAAGACTCTTCAGTGGGCCACTTCCGCGAGCGGACCACGTCGGTCACATCAGTCAGAATCTCGCCTTTGCGCAAGCCAAGCGCCGTGAACACCTCCGCCGTCGCAACTGCAACGCGCGGATTGACCATCACGCAGGGCATCTTCGGGACGCGGACCAACGACAACTGTTCGCCGATCCCGGTCATTACAGAACTTTGCGAAGCGACACATACCGGCACATCGGCGCCTGTCAGGCGCGCGGCTTCCGTGATCCGTGGATCATCGAGCGAAAGTCCGTTGAGCCGTGCCAGCAATCGCAGCGCTGCCGCCGCGTCCGCCGAGCCGCCGCCGATCCCGGCCGCAACCGGCAATTGCTTGTCCAACGCGAAGGCGCCGACCCGTAAGTCGGGCACGCGCTCGGCCAGAAGGCGCGCGGCCTTGAGGACGAGATTGTCCGAGGCCGCACCGCAGTCACCATCGCCCGGTCCACTGATGGCAAGGCTGAGTTCCACACCGGGTTCCAGCGTCAATCGATCCGCGCAATCGGCGAAAACCACCAGACTGGCAAGATCGTGGTAGCCATCGATACGACGACCCAGCACACGCAAGGTCAGGTTGACCTTGGCCCGCGCCTCGTCCGCCAATGTGGCGAAGGTGACGTCCGTATCAGGGTTGCCGCGAGTTGTCATACGAACGTCAAGTCCCAAGCCGCACTGGAAATGGTCAGGTACGATCGCTCCACCTTTCGATCAGCCACCCTTGCCTTCGTCTTTCTTCTTGTCCGCCGATGCCGCCGCCGGCGTTTCGTCTGCCGGCAAACCGTTCTCGATCTTGGCTTCGATCTTCGGAAGCTCCTCTGCCTCGGGTTTCAGATCGCGGGCGTGCGCCCATTGAAAGCGTGCTTCCAGTGTGCGGCCGACGCGCCAATATGCATCGCCCAGGTGATCATTGATGGTCGGGTCTTCCGGCTTCAGGTCGATGGCCCGTTCGAGATTCTTCACCGCTTCCTGATAGTTGCCGATGCGGTAGTAAGCCCAGCCAAGCGAGTCGACGATGTAGCCGTCGTCCGGCCGCTGGTCGACGGCGCGCTTGATCATCTTCATGGCTTCGTCGAGGTGAAGCCCGCGATCGATCCATGAATATCCGAGATAGTTGAGGACATGCGGCTGCTCGGGCTTCAACTCGAGCGCCTTCTTCATGTCGAGCTCGGCCTTGTCCCAGTTTTTGGAACGCTCCTCGCAGATGCCCCGGAAATAGTAATAGACCCAGTTGTTGTTCTCCGCGCCGGTCAACTGATCGATGGCCTTCGAGTATGTCACCGCGCAATCAGCGAACTTCTTGCGGCCACGCTCGATATTGCCGAGCGCCATGATCGCCTCGACATCCTTCGGATCGTCCTGCGTCACGGCTTGCAGGATCTTGATCGCCTCTTCGCTGCGATCGGATGCATCAAGATCGGTCGCCATCTGCACCTGCGCGTTGCGATGAAGGGCCGAGCGCTCAGGCACACGCTCGTAGACCTTGATTGCCATCTGCGGCTTCTTTACCGATTCGTAGAGATCGCCGAGCGACAGCAGCGCCAGTGCGTGATTGGGCTGCAAATAAAGCGCCAGTTGCAGATAGACCAGAGCGAGGTCTTCGCCACCACGCCGCGTCAGCGACGCGCCGATGCCGTAGAGCGCCTCGGCGGCGCCGGCCTGTGGCGTATCGACCAGTGGCGGCAGCTTGGCGCCGGCCTTGGTTTCGCGAATGCCCTCGACAACCAGCGGATGACGGGCAAGTTTCTGGTTGAATGCCTCATAGATCGCCAGCGCTGCCGGCGCACCATCTTTCCCGCGCGATAACCAGCGTGCATAGGCATCCATCACACGCAGCGCCGTTTCGTCGAGCTTGTAGGCACGTTCGAGACGCACGCCGGCGTCCTTCTCATTGCCGGCCAGTTGCATGATCAGGCCGGAATGCAAATCCTTGAACACCGGGTACCATTCCGGTCCCGTCAACTTATCGATATCGGCAACCGCGCCCCGCGCATTTCCTGCGCCGAACTCGGCCCAGCCCGCCAACAGCGTCGCGACCAGATCGGTGATCGGCCCGCGTACCGACTGGTTGATGTTGCGGCGCGCCGATTCATAACGCTTCTGCTTGAGGTCGTGCACGCCGATCACCAGCCGTGCCACGCGGTTCGACTTGTCGATCTTGAGCACCCGACCGGCCAGCTTGACAGCTTCATCGATGTTGCCGTCGGCCAGCGAAGAAATAAATGCGCGGTCCAAAAGCTCGTTGTTCTTCGGGTCCTTGCGCAGCGCCGAGCGATAGAACTCCGCGGCGGCCGTGGCGTCACGTTCGATACTGGCATGACGGGCGGCGAGATAACTGCCGGCGACCGTCATGTCGCGAAGGTCCTCCCGCGTGGGGAACGTCGCTGACGAATCGGTCGGATGATCCGGCGTCTGTGCCGCCAGCGGTCCCGGCAGCACCAGCGCGGATGCGGCGAACGCGATTACCGTCAGGCTTTTGAAACGAGAGAACATCACGACGAGCCAGCTCCTGGAATTTGCGGACAGACCAAGCCCCTTGACCGACATAGTCCGCCTGACGGCGCGACAATGCAGCGTTTGGCCTTGAACCGCAAGGCGACGGCGTCCTCCGACAGCCGGAACCGGCGAAGCCCACTTCGCCGCACAACGGCCCTAGCCTCAGCTTGTTCCTGCAGGCACCCGCACTGTGGCGGGAACGTGGCCGGCGGACGGCCGGTCACGTTCACGCGTTCGTGTCACATCGCTTCGTAGTTCGGACCGCCACCGCCTTCCGGCGGCACCCAGGTGATGTTGCCGTTCGGATCCTTGATGTCGCAGGTTTTACAGTGGACGCAGTTCTGCGCGTTGATCTGAAAACGCGGGCCGGTGCTTTCCTCGACCCACTCGTAAACGCCCGCCGGGCAATAGCGATTGGACGGCCCGGCGAAGACTTCGAGTTCGGACGACTTCTGCAAGTCCAGATCCCTCACCTTGAGATGCGGCGGCTGGTCTTCCTCGTGGTTGGTATTCGACAGGAACACCGACGAGAGGCGATCGAATGTCAGCTTGCCGTCCGGCTTGGGATAGGCGATCGGCTGATAATCCTTGGCAGGCTTGAGTGCCTTGGCGTCGTTCTTGCCGTGCGACATGGTGCCGAACAGCGAGAAGCCGAGCGTGTTGCACCACATGTCGAAACCGCCGAGCGCATTGCCCAGCAAGGTGCCGAATTTCGACCACAGCGGCTTGGCGTTGCGAACCGGATAGAGATCCTTGCCGATCGAAGACGAGCGCCAGCCGTTCTCGTATTCAACCAGTTCATCGTTGGCGCGGCCGGCGGCGAGTGCAGCAACCAGATGCTCGGCGGCCTGCATCCCGCTCGCCATCGCGTTATGAATGCCCTTGATGCGCGGCACGTTGACGAAGCCTGCGGCGCAACCGATCAGCGCACCGCCGGCGAAAGTCAATCGCGGCACCGACTGATAGCCGCCCTCAGTGATCGCGCGCGAGCCGTAAGCGAGGCGCTTGGCGCCCGCGAACGTATCGCGGATCATCGGATGCGTCTTGAAGCGCTGGAATTCCTCGAACGGGTAGAGGTACGGATTGTCGTAGTTGAGATGCACGACGAAGCCGACCGCGACCAGATTGTCGTCGTAGTGATAGAGGAACGAACCGCCGCCGGTGTTGTTGTCGAGCGGCCAGCCGAACGAATGTTGCACAGTGCCCTTCTTGTGCTTGGCTGGATCGATCTGCCAGATTTCCTTGAGGCCGATGCCGAACTTGCCCGGCTCGCAATTCCTGTCGAGCGAGAATTTCGCGATCAGTTGCTTGGTCAGACTGCCGCGCGCGCCCTCGGCGAACAGAGTGTACTTGCCGAGCAGCTCCATGCCGCGCGTGTAGGAATCCTTGTGCGTGCCGTCCTTGGCGATGCCCATGTCGCCGGTGGCGATGCCGCGTACTTCGCCATTGTCGCCATAGATCACTTCCGCAGCAGCAAAGCCCGGATAGATTTCAACGCCGAGCGCTTCGGCTTTCGCGCCCAGCCAGCGGCACACCATGCCGAGCGACGTGATGTAACAATGATGATTGTTCATCAACGGCGGCATCAGGAAATTCGGCAGCTTTATGCCACCGGTCTTCGTCATCAGGTAGAACTGGTCGTCCTTCACCTGCGTCTTGAGCGGACAGTCCGCGTCCTCGCGCCAATCCGGGATCAGCTTGTCGAGATTGGTCGGGTCCATCACCGCGCCGGAAAGGATATGCGCACCGACTTCGGAGCCCTTCTCGACCACCACGATGGACAGATCGGCGTTGAGTTGCTTGAGACGGATCGCTGCGGAGAGGCCGGACGGTCCGGCGCCGACGATGACGACATCGAACTCCATGGACTCGCGCGGCGGCAGCTCTTCGGTGCTCATGTTCTGACCCCAGACATACAAGAATGCTTCTAAGCCCTCTTGTTTCCGATTTTTTCCGGAAGAACAACTCCGGAATGCAGGAAGAATATTTCACCCCTGGCGGCCGATGTCCTAATATCCCCTCATGAACACCTCTCCGACACCGACCGCCGAGCCGCCGCCGACCGTGCGCGAGCTGCTGGCGTTTTACCTCGAAGCCGGGGTGGACTGCGCCTTGCTCGACGAGCCGCCGAACCGGCTGCACGATCCGGAGATCGCACCTCCCCCGGCGGCCGTTCCATCGCCACCCGCGAACCACCCTGTCCCGCCCTCCGCAGTGATGGCGCGCGCTCCGGCGACAGCGGCGCCCGCGCCGGACGTCGCCATCGTCTCGGCGCGCGACGCGGCCCGAACGGCGCCGACGCTCGAGGCGCTGCGGGCATTGTTGGAAACTTTCGACGGCTGTGCGCTGAAGCAAACGGCGACGCGGCTGGTGTTCGCCGACGGCAACCCGCAGGCCCGGATCATGTTCGTCGGCGAAGCGCCAGGCCGCGATGAGGACCTCGAAGGTATTCCCTTCATAGGCCGTTCCGGCAAGCTGCTGGACCGGATGATCGGCGCCATTGGGCTCGACCGCACCACCGCCTACATCACCAACGTCATTCCATGGCGGCCGCCGGGCAACCGCGATCCCTCGCCACAGGAAACGCAAATCTGCCTGCCCTTCATCAAGCGGCAGATCGAACTGGTCGATCCGGACGTGCTGGTGTGCCTCGGCAAGCCGTCCTCGCAGGCGGTGCTGGAACTGAAGGACGGCATCATGCGTACGCGGGGCCGCTGGCACAATTACGACACCGGCAAACGCACCATTCGCGCCATGGCGACGTTCCATCCCGCCTATCTGTTGCGCCAACCGATCCACAAGCGGCTCGCCTGGCAGGACCTGCGCGCCATTTCGAAAGCATTGAACGCGGTCGGGATCGCACCCGCGACCTGACTACGGCGCCTTCGGCCGCACGATGGCCCAGCCGATCCGCAGCGGCGCGGCGCGGCCGTTCACCAGCCAATCGAAACTCTGCGGTACTTCCGGCACAAGACCGGGGAACTTGCTCGCGATATCAGGCGGCGGTGTGCCGGCGGTATCCGACGCACGCCAGACCACGACGCCGCCCACCTCGTTGAATTTCTCAGGCGTCAGCCATGGTCCGCGTTCCGGCGCGGTGGCGAGCAGAAGATGCGGCCGCGACGGGCCAAGCCCAATCAGCGCGGCGAGTTGCGGATCGCCCACCACTGCCGGCAACGGCCGATTGATGCGACGTTGAAAGCTGTTGCCGAAGAATTGCGCGATCGCGCGGCCTGGCAACGAGGTGGGCATCTGCGTGGCGCTGATCCATGGCTGGATCAACACCATGACCAACAGCGCCAACGCAGGAGCGACGATCGCCGCCGCCCAGACCGCGCGCAAGACCTGCTGGCGGCGGAGATAGATCAGGTCGCCGGTCGCGACCACAACCGCAAGCCCCGACATCGAGAGTGCGATGCCGACACCGCCAGCAATGGTATCGAACCTGAACAGGACCGCGATCCCGCTTCCGACGAGTGCCGGCACCAATGCGAAGAAATAGACGAAGTGCCGGGCCAACGGATCGACCGGCAAGCGCCGCACGCCCGGCGCGCTGTCGCGCCCGCGCAGCACCTTGCGGTGCACGACCCGCGAATCGAGCGCAATGAGCAATGCCATGCCGAGCAAGGCCAACAACAGGCCTCCGATCATCGAGCCCCATGTCCCCGCCAGCCAGCGCGGATCCGAAAGGTCGGGCCGGGCCGGCCAGCTCAACATGCCGGCACGTGTCAACCAGACGGCGTAGGGCAGCACCAGCACCGCAACGACCAGCGCCGCAAACCACGGATCGAGTGAAGCAAATGCACGCCGCCCGCGTGCCGTCGCCAGCGCAAAGCCAACCACCAGCAGTAACAGCCATCCGGCCGCCGATGTGGTCAACAACAGCAGCCCGGCTTCGATCGACAGCGCGAACCACGAGCGATGATCGCCTTGCCCGATGACACGCCATGTATGAAACAGCACCAGTGCCCAGAGCGGACATGCCAGAACCGCGGGGCCGAATTGGAGATTGGTCGCGCCGAACGCCGTAGCTGTCACCGTCAACAACACGGCGAGCACGGCGTGGGGTCCACCGACGATGGCGCGCCCCAACTCATAAAGCGCCGCGAATGTCACCACGAAACAAAGCTGCGCCAGGACGTAGACACCGAACATATGCTGGCCAGCGAGCCTGAACGCGACATCGGCCAGCCAAAACGCCAGCGGCGGCCCGAGATCGGTCCCGACCTGATATTCGCGGCCGAATGCCAGCAGGCTCGCAAGATCACCCGGCGGGCTGCGATAGATCAGGAGCGGCACCAGCAACCACAACGCCGCCTGGGCCAGCACCGCGAGCCACATCACCAGGCGCGGCCGGGCACGAATCAGTTCGACGATGAGGGAGGAAAATCGCATGAGCCCCGGCTGCGTTGGCGCTTGCCGCCCCTGGTGTGGTGGCTTTCTCCGACGCTGTCGCAGGGCCGACAAGAGAGCGATCAGTGATAATGCCCCTTCACGAAACGGGCAACCGTCTCAGTCGGCCGCCGCCGCGACCGTGATCGTCGACCGTTCGACGGCGGTACGCCCCTCTTCAAACGTCATTTGCAGTTGCTCCGCCGCCGCGATCACCGGTGCGAAGAAGCGCCGGTGATGAACGCTCGGCCCTAGCCGCCGCAGGGCTTCCAGATGCGCCGGCACGCCGTAGCCCTTGTGAGCCTCGAAACCGTAGCCCGGACAGTCTTGTGCCAACCGGCACATTAACCGATCGCGCGAGACCTTGGCGACGATCGAGGCCGCCGCGATCGACAGCACCAGGCCATCGCCGCCGATTACAGCCTCGCAATCGCACGGCGTGTCGATGCGGTCGCGGCCGTCGACAAAGACATGCCGCGGCATCTCCGGCAAAGCGTGCACTGCGCGCGCCAGCGCCCATAACGACGCGCGCAGGATATTGTCGCGGTCGATCCGCGCTGGCGACGCGAAGGCAACCGCGCAGGACGCGGTGGCGCAAATCTCCTCGAACAGGCCTTCGCGCCGCGCGGCAGTCAGCCGCTTCGAGTCATCAAGCCCCTTGGGAATGCGCTTCGGATCGAGCACCACGGCGGCGGCCACCACCGGCCCGGCGAGGGGGCCTCGACCAGCCTCGTCGCACCCCGCCACAGGCCAGATGCCGCTCTTGAGCAGCGCGCGTTCGCGCGAAAAGCTCGGCGCGACGGCGCTGGCTTTCTTCGTCGGCTTGATGTTGGCAGAGGTGGCCCGAATCATGGGTCGATCGTGCGGCAACGCATACACCCCGTGCAACCCGGAACCGTCCAATGTACCCGCTATCCCATGCCCTCTATCGCGCACCCGATTGTCGCATGAGCGTGCGACAGCTACCGAACGGCATCCGCCAAACTCGACAAAGGATTGATCATGAACGCCTGGGGACTTCTCGCCGTCAGCATTGTCGCTGAAGTGACCGCCACCACTTTACTCACCAAATCCGAAGGTTTCAGCAAACCGGCTTACGGCCTGCTCTCCCTCGCCATCTTCGCCGGCTGCTTCTGGGCGCTGTCGCAGGTGCTGACCCGGATTCCGGTCGGCGTCACCTACGCTATCTGGTCCGGCGCCGGCGTAGTCCTGATCTCGCTGATTGGTGCGGTATTCCTGCGCCAGTCACTCAACGCCATACAGATACTGTTCATCGCATTGATCGTGGTCGGCGCGGTCGGATTGAATCTCACCACCAAGGTGTCGCATTGAGTCATGCAGTGACGACTGCAAAGCGGCGCGTCATGCAATCAATCCGGCAAATGAACGCGCCGATCCGCGCCGACCTCGATCCCCGGAGCGACGACGACTTCCCAAGGATGGCCATCGGGGTCCGTAAAGTATCCGGAGTAGCCGCCGTAGTCGGTGGCATGCGCCGGCTTGAGCAGCACCGCTCCCTGCACGACGGCAAACGCCAGGACAGCATCGACATCCCGCTCCGATACACAGTTCCAGGCCAACGTCACGCCGCGAAACCCTTGCGGATACGGCCGATCCGCCAAGGCCGCGTCCTGCGCCAGCCGCGACCACGGATAGAGCGCGAGCACGGCGCCGCCGGTCTCAAAGAAAGCGACCTCTTCGCCAGTGGCGCGCATCCGCCGCGTAAAGCCCAGCGCCTCATAAAACGCAATGCTCCGGCGCATGTCGCTGACGCCCAACGTCACGACAGTGAGTTTCGCCACCGGCACGGATCGTTCGGCACTCATGTCACATCCTCTAAAACAGACTGAGCTGTTGACCGTTCCGCGGTGGTCGCGCGAAATGATCGGTGGTCAGTTTCGACCGCCGCTTGTTGAGACCCAGCCTTTCGCAAGCCATCTCGAACCGACGGCCGATCATCCAGGCCATCGGCCCGGTGCCTTTCATCCGCGTGCTCCATTGCGAGTCATAATCGCGGCCGCCGCGCATCTCGCGGATCAACGTGAAGACGTGACGATAGCGATCCGGATAATTCGCCATCAGCCATTCGCGGAACAGGTCGCGGACCTCCAGCGGCAGGCGCAGCAGCACATAGCTCGCTTCCTTGACGCCTGCATGGGCCGCGGAATCGAGAATGCGCTCGATTTCCGAGTCATTCAGCGCAGGGATCACAGGCGCCACCATCACCGTGGTCGGAATCCCCGAAGCAGACAATTGCCGCAGCGCCTCGAGCCGCTTCGGCGGCGCCGATGCGCGCGGCTCCATGGTACGCGCCAGTTTTGAGTCAAGCGAGGTGACCGATAGCGCGACCTTGACCAGATTGCGTTCCGCCATCCGCGACAGGATATCGATATCGCGCGTCACCAGCGCCGATTTGGTGACGATACCGACCGGGTGCCCGGCTCGCTCCAGCACTTCCAGAATGCCGCGCATGATTTTATGTTCGCGCTCAATCGGCTGGTAGGGATCGGTGTTGGTGCCGATGGCGATCATTCTCGGCTCGTAGCCCGGCGCAGCCAGTTCCTTTTCCAGCAGTGCCGGCGCATCCGGCTTGGCGAACAGTTTCGACTCGAAATCCAGCCCCGGCGACATCCCAAGATAAGCGTGGGTCGGCCGCGCGAAACAATAAACACAACCGTGCTCGCAACCGCGATAGGGATTGATCGAACGGTCGAATCCGATATCCGGCGACTCGTTGCGGGTGATGACCTTGCGCGAGGTGTCCAGCGCCACCGTCGTCTTGAACGGGGGCAAATCATCGAGGCTCTGCCAGCCATCGTCAAAGGTGACGCGCGCTTCCGCCTCAAAACGTCCGCTCGCATTCGACTGCGCGCCGCGCCCGCGTCGCCGCTCGCGGTCGATCGCAATTGCGATTTCCGAAAACGAAGGAGATGCACCCGCCGGTTCGGTGGGGGCCGAGGCTGGGGAAACCGGCGGGTGCCTGAGGGCGCTGGAGGCTTTGCTCATGCCTTGAATGCTAGCACGTCATGAGAACACATCAAGAACATTTACGGATCAACGCCTGTGGATAACTTTTAGCGCCGCGAACGATCCGGTCGGCTCTTCGGCATGCCGAAAGGTGCTAGAAGCACCACCAAGGATTTCCGGGAGTAGCCGCGACAGATGCCGATGCTCAGCGTCATCATCCCGACCGAGGGCGAGGAAACACCCGTGGTGGCCACCCTCGCCGCGCTGGTGCCGGGCGTGACCGCCGGCCTGATTCAGGACGTGGTACTGGTTGATCGGGGTGAAACCGACACCATCGCGCGGGTCGCCGACGTCGCCGGCTGCGGCTATCTGGTTTGCAGGGGATCACGCGCGGAGGCGTTAGCCGCCGGTGTGAAGGAAGCCCGCGCGCCATGGCTGATGTTCCTGCATCCGGGCACGGTGCCCGAGCTGAGCTGGATCGACGAGACCGCGCAGTTCATCGACCGGATCGCACAAGTGCCGACACCGCGCGCAGCCATCCTGCGCTACGCCCGCTCCCCTTACGCCGATCAGGGGCTGAGGGCGACCGTAGCCCGTACATTGCGACTGCTGTCCGGACCATCGCCGGATCAGGGACTCGTCATCGCACGTCAGCATTTCGAGGCGCTTGGCGGCTATCCGGCCGGACGTCGCGACGCCGAACGGACTCTGCTGCGCAAGCTAGGCCGCGCACGGCTGATGCTGCGCAGCCGGATCATGGTGCCGGAATAGTTTGCGTTTCAGTTGCTACGCCACGCCGGGTGGCGCGGACGCCTGCTGATAGCCCTTCGCAACCTCGGCCTTCAGCACGCTCCAGATTTCGCGATGGAGCGCATGGAACACCTTGTCGAGGCGAATCTCGAAAATATCGCGCGGACGGGGCAGCGCGACCTGCCAGTCGCCGATGATGCGCGAGCGCGGCCCTGCCGACATGATGACAACACGATCCGCCAGCGCGATCGCCTCCTCGAGATCATGCGTGACGAACAGCACCGCCTTGCGATCCGCCGTCCAAAGATCGAGCAGCAGATTGCCCATGATCTGCCGGGTCTGCGCGTCGAGCGGCCCGAACGGTTCGTCCATCAGCAATATCTTCGGATCGCGGATCAGCACCTGTGCGAGACCGACGCGCTTGCGCTGACCGCCCGACAGCATGTGCGGGTAGCGATTGCCAAATGCGCCGAGTCCGACGGCATTAAGCCAGCCTTCCGCGCGCTTGCGGGCTTCCGCGTACGGCGCTCCGGCGATATCGAGCCCGATCGCGACATTCTCCAGCGCGGTCTTCCACGGAAACAGCGCATCAGCCTGAAACAGGTAACCGGCCTGCCGGTTCAGCGACGTCAGCGGCGCGCCGAAAATTCGCACGGCCCCCGAGGCCGGCGCCAATAGCCCGGCGGTGAGATTGAGCAAGGTGGATTTGCCGCAGCCGGTCGGCCCGACAATGGCGATGAACTCGCCATCGCGAACCGCGAGGCTGGCGCGCTCCACGGCGGTATAGATACGCGCATCGGCTAGCCGAAAAGCAACGCTGGCCTCGTCAAGTTCGATCGCGGTTGCCGCTGCGCCGGCCGTGTGCACTTAAATATCTCCTGCTGTCGCGCGGTCCATTAAATCCGGTTCCGTTGGAAAATCCAACGGCAAGCGACAGCCTGCGAGAATGTCTCTTGCTTGGTGCACCACCGTCGCTGTGATACTGCAAATCCAGCATGAGCGTCATATCGACTTTGATCTCGTTCGAGCATGTCCGCAAACATTTCGATGGCGGTCGCGGCATGCCGCCGGTGCTGGCGGTCGACGATGTCTCGCTCAAGGTCGCATACGGCGAATTTCTCGCCATCGTTGGGGCATCGGGTTCTGGGAAGACGACACTGCTGCGCCTCGCCAATCGGCTGATAGCACCCGACAGCGGCCGCATCGCAATCGATGGCGCCGACATCGCGAACGTCGACGCAATCGCATTGCGGCGGAGCATCGGCACCGTCTTCCAGAGCGGCGGCCTGTTTCCGCATATGACCGTCGCGGACAACATCGGCATCACACCGAAATTGTCCGGATGGCCTGCTCCGCAAATCGCCGCGCGCGTCGATGAATTGATGATGCTGGTGCAGCTTGATCCCGTCGCGCATCGCAATCGCCTACCGAACCAATTGTCCGGTGGCCAACGCCAACGTGTCAGCGTCGCTCGCGCGCTGGCGGCGAGGCCACGCATCGTGCTGATGGACGAGCCGTTCGGCGCGCTCGATCCGCTGACGCGCGATGCGCTCGGTGAGGACTATCGCCGCCTGCATCGCGACCTCGGCCTGACCACCATCATGATCACCCACGACATGGCGGAAGCCGTGCTGCTGGCAGATCGCATCGCGGTGATGCGCGAGGGACGCATCGTTGCCCAAGGCACCGCCACCGAGCTTGCGCATGTGGACGACTCCGACGTTGATGCCCTGCTGCAAACGCCGCGACGCCAGGCCGACCGGTTGCGCGAACTGCTGCCACGGAACGCAGCCTCATGAATTCATGGTCCGATCCGCGTTGGGGTGACGCGCTGACGCATCTGCCCGATTATCTCGGCAACCATGTGCGCGTCAGTCTCGCGGCGCTCGGGCTCGGCCTGCTGATCAGCCTGCCGCTGGCCTTGCTGGCACGGCATCGTCCGGGGGTGCGCGGCGCCTTGCTCGGCTTCGCCAGCATCGTGCAGACGGTGCCGGGTCTTGCGCTGCTGGCGCTGTTCTATCCGCTCCTGCTGGTGCTCGCGGCGGTTACTGCGCGATGGCTGGGCTTCAGCTTCTCGGCATTCGGATTCCTGCCCGCGATGCTGGCGTTGGCGCTCTATTCAATGCTGCCGGTGCTACGTAATACCATCACCGGCTTACAAGGGATCGACCCTGCAATCCTTGAAGCGGCGCAAGCCGTCGGCATGACGCCGCGACAATCGTTGCGGATGGTCGAATTGCCCTTGGCGCTGCCGGTGATCATGGCCGGCATCCGCACCGCAGCCGTATGGGTGATCGGCACCGCGACGCTGTCGACGCCGATCGGGCAAACCAGCCTCGGCAATTACATCTTCGCCGGTTTGCAGACACAGAACTGGGTGTTCGTGCTGTTCGGCTGCGCGGCGTCGGCGGTGCTGGCGCTGATCGTTGATCAGGTGCTGGCGCTGATTGAAACCGGCGCGCAACGCCGCAGCGGCCTTCGCATGACGGTGGGCGTGATTGGCGTGGCGCTGCTGATTGCGGCAGCGGTGATGCCGTCATTGTCGCGCGCGCGACAAAGCTATGTCGTCGGCGCCAAGACCTTCACGGAGCAATACATCCTCGCCGCGTTGCTGACGCAGCGGCTGCAGGCCGCCGGGTTGCCCGCCACAACCCGCGAAGGACTTGGCTCCAGCGTCATCTTCAATGCGCTCGAAAGCGGCGATATCGACGTCTATGTCGACTATTCCGGGACGCTGTGGACGAACCAGATGCATCGCACCGATATCAAGCCGCGCGGCGAACTGCTGGCCGATCTGAAGGCCGCTCTTTCAAAGCAGCACGTCACATTGCTCGGCGAACTCGGCTTCGAAAACGCTTATGCGCTGGTGATGCCGCGGACGCGAGCCGAGGCACTCGGCATTCATTCCATCGCAGATCTCGCGGCTCACGCTGGTGAGATGTCGATCGCGGGCGACTACGAGATTTTCTCGCGCCCGGAATGGGCGACACTCTCAAAAGCTTATGGTTTGCGCTTCCGCGCGCAGCGCCAGATGCAACCGGATTTCATGTACGCCGCGGTCGCAGCCGGCGAAGTCGACCTCATCGCCGGTTACACCAGCGACGGCCTGATCGCGAAATACGATCTCGTGGTACTGGACGATCCGAAGCACGCCATTCCGCCCTATGATGCCGTGGTGCTGCTGGCGCCGAAGCGTGAAAATGATTCCGCATTGCGCAAGGCACTCACACCGCTTCTCGGCAAGATCGACATCGTCATGATGCGCGAGGCGAATTTGCGCGCCAGCATCGGCCAGTCAGCCGCTGACGTCGCGAAGTGGCTATGGGAATCAATCTACACGGGACATGCGGCGCGTTAGCACATCAGCCGCCCGGCCCTTTCAGCAGATCCTCGAGTTCCAGCGCGCGGTGCGCCGTGGCACTGCGCATGCACTCGGCGAACTCAAGCCGCCGAATGGTACCTTCGCCCGCTCCATAGTAACGACAATTGGCGTTACGAAACTGAACCCAAAGCCGTTGCGCGATCCGCATCTTGTATGCGTTGCGATTGCCCTTGATCAGCTTCTGATAAGCCGCATTCAAACGCTGATCCCAGGCCTTGGTCAAGCGCCCGACGCATTGCTCGATATCGATCGTCGAGCCGTTGGCGCAGGTCTGATACTCGGCGCTGTAGCGTGCATCATCCGCTGCATAAGCCCAAGGCGTACCAGCTAGAATACCGGTGGCGACAATAACCCACACTATTCGCCCGTGCTGCATGGCAAGCTCCGACGTGCAAATCGACGAAGTAGCTTCCCAAAAAAGAAACGCGCGGGTCAAGCCCGCGCGTTCCGAACAACAGGAGCGATGAGTGCTCAGTTCTTGGTCTTGTCGACCAGAGCGCCCTTCTTGATCCACGGCATCATGTCGCGCAGCTTGGCGCCGACCTGTTCGATCGGGTGCTCGGCAAGGCGCGCACGGGTGGCCTTGAACGAGGTCTGGTTGACCTTGTTCTCCAGCATCCAGTCGCGGGTGAACTTGCCCCCCTGAATGTCGGCCAGCACGCGCTTCATCTCGGCCTTGGTCTCGGCGGTGATGATGCGCGGACCGGTGACGTACTCACCGTATTCCGCGGTGTTGGAGATCGAGTAGTTCATGTTGGCGATGCCGCCCTCATAGATCAGGTCGACGATCAGCTTCACTTCGTGCAAGCACTCGAAGTAGGCCATCTCCGGCGCGTAGCCAGCTTCCACCAGCGTCTCGTAGCCGCCCTTGATCAGTTCGACCAGACCGCCGCACAGCACCACCTGCTCGCCGAACAGGTCGGTCTCGCACTCTTCCTTGAAGGTCGTCTCGATGATGCCGGCGCGACCACCACCGATCGCCGACGCGTAGGACAGGCCGAGATCGTGGGCGTTGCCCGACGCATCCTGATGGATCGCGATCAGGCACGGCACGCCGCCGCCACGCTGATACTCCGAACGCACGGTGTGGCCCGGCCCCTTCGGGGCAACCATCAGCACGTCGAGGTCGGCGCGCGGCTCGATCAGGTTGAAGTGAACGTTGAGGCCGTGAGCGAACAGCAGCGCGGCGCCCTTCTTCATGTTGGCATGCAGGTGGTCGCGATAGATGTCGCCCTGCAGTTCGTCGGGGGTCAGCATCATCATGACGTCGGCCCACTTCGCGGCTTCCGCCACCTCGAACACCTTGAATCCGGCGGCTTCCGCCTTCTTCGCCGAGGCCGATCCCTTGCGCAGCGCGATCGCCACTTCCTTGACGCCGGAATCCTTCAGGTTCAGCGCGTGGGCGTGGCCCTGGCTGCCGTAACCGACGATGCAGACCTTCTTGCCCTTGATCAGGTTCAGGTCGGCGTCACGATCGTAGTAAACACGCATGGTCGTTCCTCTGTGTCAGGCGGGCACGATTGCCCGGATGGATGGATTTTCGGGTGAATGCGAGCCTCCGCAGCGCCAGCAGCAGCGGCCCGGCTGAAAATTCTGCCGTTCTCTAAAGCATTTTGCCGCGAAGGGGAAACCGGTTTTCCGCATGGCCTGGCCTCGTTTCAGCCTTCCGCCAGCACGGGATAGAGCGAGGCGAGCAACAACGCCGCCATCGACCAGTTGATCGCCCGCACGCGCCAAGGCGATTTCACCAGCGGTTGCAGCCATCTGCCGAACAGCGCCCAGGTCAGCGAGGACAGAAAGCCGAAGAACAGGAAGATCCCGGCCTGCGTCAGAATGTTCCACGGATAGGTCGCCATCGCGGCATAGGCCGTGATGGTGCCGATGATCATGACCCAGCCTTTCACGTTGACCCACTGGAAGGCCGCCGCGCCGAGGAAGGTCATCGGCTTTCGCCGATCCGCCTCACCCGGCTTGGGTGCCCCGGACAGTCCGATCGCGAACGCGAGATAAACCAGATAGGCCGCGCCGGCATATTTCAGGACGGTCTGCAGCACCGGATAAGTCACGAAGATCGCGCCGAAGCCGAGCCCTGCCGCAGCGACCATCACCGCGAAACCGATCGTCACGCCGGCCACATGCGGCAGCGTGCGGCGGACGCCGAAGGTGAGCCCGGACGACAGCAGCAACACGTTGTTCGGCCCCGGCGTGAACAACGTCACGACGGCGAACACGAGGAAGGCGAGCAGCAATTGCTGAGACATCGCGACCATTGTCGGATCACCCTGCCCCAACCGGCGCCGGCGGCCGCCGCGACAACAGCATCACCGCGATCCCCGCCATCACCGTCAGCATTCCGGCGAGGCGAAGAAAGCCGAACTTCTCATGGAACACCACGGCGGAGGATGCGGCGCCGACGAACGGCACCAGCAGGGCAAACGGCGTCACCTGCGCCGCAGTGTAGGTGCGCAGCAATCGTCCCCACAGCCAATAACCAAAACTGGTGGTGAAGATGCCGATCGCCAGCATGCTCAAAACGCCGGTAAGCGACATATGCGTGAGATCGTGCCAGCTCGCCTGCGGCCCATCGACAACCAGCGCCAATGCAAACAGCGGCAGCGGCGGGATCAGGTACAGCCACGCGAAGAGATCGAACATCGGCGCGTCATTGGCGAGGCGCAGCAGCAGGTTGCCGATCGCAAAGCTCACCGGCGAAATCATCAGCACGGCGAACGCGCCGACCGAGAAGTCGAAACCGACGGTGCCGCAGATCATCAACAGCCCGAGCGTGGAGATGCCGATACCCAACATCTGAATCGACGTCGGCCTCTCGCGAAACGCAATGGCAGCGAAGGCAATAGTAAACAGCGCCTGGCTTTGCACGATTACACTGGTCAGGCCGACCGGCACACCCTCCGCAATCCCGTAAGACTGCGCCAGGAATTGAAACAGAAATAAGGTCAGGCTGATCGCGATCAGGATCGGCCACGACACCTTCGGCTTGCGGATGAACAGGCACGGCACCGCCGCGATGGCGAAGCGCAGCGCCGTCATCATCGACGGCGAGAGTTCATCCAGCGCCAGCCGGCTGGCGATGAACCCAAGCCCCCAGATGACCGCTACCAGAACGGCGCAGAAGATGTCGACCGGCTTCATGCGTCAGTCGCGGCTCACATGCCTTCAGGGCCGCGCGAGATGGCGGCGACGCCGGTGCGCGACACCTCGACCAGACCGATCGGACGCATCAGGTTGACGAACTGATCAATCTTGGACGTCGCGCCAGTGATCTCGAACACGAAGCTCTCGTTGGTTGCGTCGACCACGCGGGCGCGAAACACCTCGGCAAGCCGCATCGCCTCGATCCGCTGGTCGCCCGAGCCCTTCACCTTGACCATCGCCAGTTCGCGCTCGATGGAGCGGCCGGTCAACGTCATGTCGACAACCTGATAGACCGGAATCATGCGGTCGAGTTGATGCTTGATCTGGGTGATCACCATCGGCGTACCGGTCGTGACGATGGTGATACGCGAGACATGCTTCTGGCTTTCGGTCTCCGACACCGTGAGACTTTCGATGTTGTAGCCTCGGCCGGAAAACAGACCAATCACCCGCGCGAGAACGCCCGGCTCGTTGGCGACCAGCACCGACAGCGTGTGGGTCTCGTTGGGGTCGTGACGCTCTTCCATGAAATAGGCGGAGGCAGGCTGGGTCATTGCAATCATCTCGCGTTAGCTTGTCGTTTGGCACCGCGCGCTCCCTCTCCCCGTTCTCGCGGGGAGAGGTCTGGGGTGAGGGGCTCGCCGCATCGCGCGGCCCCCTCCCCCGGATTTCGCGCTTCGCTTGAAATCCGACCTCTCCCCGCACGCGGGGAGAGGTGAAAAGAACTCACACCAATGCCTTGCCGCCGGCGAACGCCTTGGCGGTGGCGTCGTCGTTGGCTTCGGCCGGCAACAGCATCTCGTTATGCGCCTTGCCGGACGGGATCATCGGGAAGCAATTCTCCAGCGCGGCGACACGGCAGTCGAACAGCACCGGTTTCTTCACCTTGATCATCTCGTGCAACGCACCGTCGAGATCGCCCGGCTTGAACACCTGCATGCCGACGCCGCCGTAAGCTTCCGCCAGCTTCACAAAATCCGGCATCGCCTCGGTGTAGGAATGCGACAACCGGTTGCCGTGGAGCAACTGCTGCCACTGCCGCACCATGCCCATGTACTGGTTGTTGAGGATGAATATCTTGATCGGCAATTCGTGCTGCACGGCGCACGACATTTCCTGCATCGTCATCTGCACCGAGGCATCGCCCGCGATGTCGATGACGAGACTGTCGCGATGCGCCACCTGCACGCCAAGCGCCGCCGGCAAGCCATAGCCCATGGTGCCGAGTCCGCCCGACGTCATCCAGCGGTGCGGCTCTTCGAAACCGAAGAACTGCGCCGCCCACATCTGATGCTGGCCGACTTCGGTGGTGATGTAGGTGTCGTGCCCACGCGTCGCCTCGAACAGCCGCTGGATCGCGAACTGCGGCAGGATCACGTCGTCGCTCTTTTTGTACGCGAGTGAATTGCGCGCGCGCCAGCGGCCGATCTCGAACCACCACGGATCGATCTTCGGCTTCTTGCCTTCGGCCTTGAAGGCTTTCAAAAGGTCTTCCATCACGCTGCCGGCATCGCCGATGATCGGCACGTCGACGCGGATGTTTTTGTTGATCGACGACGGGTCGATGTCGATGTGGATCTTCTTCGAGCCGGGCGAGAACGCATCGGTGCGGCCGGTGATGCGGTCGTCGAAGCGCGCGCCGATGCACAGCATGACGTCGCAATCATGCATCGCCATGTTGGCTTCGTAAGTGCCGTGCATGCCCAGCATGCCGAGCCAGTTCTTGCCCGACGCCGGATAGGCACCGAGGCCCATCAACGTCGACGTGATCGGAAAACCTGTCGCCTCCACCAGCGCACGCAGCGTCTGCGAGGCGTTGCCGCCGGCGTTGATGACACCGCCGCCGGTATAGATCACCGGCCGCTTCGCGTTGGCCATCAACGCGACGGCCTTGCGGATTTGGTTCGGATCGCCCTTGGTCTGCGGCTTGTAGGAGACATGCACGTCGGACTTGCGCGGCGGCGTGTAGGTGCCGGTGGCGAACTGCACGTCCTTCGGCACGTCGACGACGACCGGACCCGGACGGCCGGAGGTCGCGACGTAGAACGCTTCGTGCAACACCTTCGGCAGATCCTTGATGTCGCGGACCAGCCAGTTGTGCTTGGTGCAAGGCCGGGTGATGCCGACGGTGTCGCACTCCTGGAAGGCATCGTTGCCGATCAGATGCGTCGGCACCTGCCCGGTGATGCAGACCAGCGGGATTGAATCCATCAGCGCATCGGCGAGCGGCGTCACCATGTTGGTGGCGCCGGGACCGGAGGTCACCAGCACGACACCCGGCTTGCCGGTGGAGCGCGCGTAGCCTTCCGCCGCATGGCCCGCGCCCTGCTCGTGGCGGACCAGAATGTGTTCGACATCGCCCTGCTGGAAAATCTCGTCGTAGATCGGAAGTACCGCGCCGCCCGGATAGCCGAAGATATGTTTGACGCCGTGATCGACCAGCGCACGGACGATCATCGCCGCGCCGGTCATCTGGTTGGCATCGTGGCTCTTGCTGTCGCTCATAGGTCTCTCCGGATGCGCCGGTTGGCGCGGCTAGATATCTCACGTCCAAAATAAAAAAGGGCCCTAGAGGCCCTGCACACACCGCCCGAATTCGGGGTGACGTCAGCCACCCCCGGCGGTGTGCCAGGGTACGACGATAATAAGGAGGCTGGTAACTTTATTGCGCATGGATCGCCGTAATTTCTCAAAGGTTGCGCGGTTATAGAAGCCTGAAATCCTCAGGTCAACACCACGACGCCAGAAAAGGTACGCCTCCGGCCCCGGTTCCGCTAGAACAAAATTGCGCGGGTCAACCATGCGGCAGCGTCCGCCGGGGCAATCCACTCGAATTCCGGCAACTGGTGCCGAAACCAGGTGAACTGCCGCTTGGCGTAGCGGCGAGTATCGAGCTGTCCGATGGCGGCGGCCTCCTCAAGCGACAGTTCGCTCGCGAGGTAGCGGATCAGCGCCGGGACGCCGTGGGCTTTCATTGCCGGCAGCAACGGATCGAGATGCCGTGCCGCCAGCCCCCGCACTTCCTCCAATGCGCCATTTTCCAGCATCGTTCCGAAACGGGCGTCGATCCGCGCATAGAGCGCCTCGCGCTCCGGCGCGAGAAAGACGGCTGTAACTTGATCCGGCGGCAACAGCGGCGGCAGCCCGTCGCGATGCCAATCCGTCAAAGAGCGCCCGGTGGCCTCGATCACTTCCAGCGCGCGGGCGATCCGGCTGCGGTCGCGCGGCTTCAGCCGTTCCGCCGCAACGGGATCGCGCCGGCGTAACTCCTCATGCAAGGCTTCGGGACCGGCGCGCTCAAGCCGCGCCCGTACCGCTTCGCGCACCTCGGACGGAATGGGCGGCACTGCCGACAATCCGCGCGTCAACGCTTTGAAATAGAGCCCGGAGCCACCGACGAAGATCGGCAGGCGTCCCTCGGCGCGCGTCTCCGTGAGCACACGCTCCACGTCAGCGACCCACATGCCGGCGGAGCAATTCACGGCGGCGTCGACGTGACCGTAAAGCCGATGCGGAACTTGTGCCTCCTCCTCCGAAGTCGGCCGCGCAGTGATGATGCGCAGGTCGTGGTAGACCTGCATGGAATCGGTATTGATGACCACGCCGCCATGCGTCCGCGCCAGTTCCAACGCCAGCGCTGACTTGCCGCTGGCGGTCGGCCCTGCGATAAGCACGGCCTTGGTGCTCATTTCCTGCGAATTCACAATGTCCCTCGTCGCCACGCTCATCTGCAATCCCGCCAACCCGGCCCTCGACTCCACCATCGCGGAAGGCGCGCGCGCCATCCTTCCTTCGCCCGGCGCAGCGCACTGGCTGTTCGACGAGGTCGCGGTCGACATCCCGTTCACCGGGTCCGAGGACATCAACGCCATCGCCGATCGGCTGCGCGAGGCACGCGGCGATCTGCCGATCGATGTTGTCGTGCAGCCACAGGCCAGCCGGCGCAAGAAACTTTTTCTCGCCGACATGGATTCCACCATGATCGGCCAGGAATGCATCGACGAACTGGCCGACTTCGCCGGGCTGAAAGCGCATGTCGCGGCGATCACCGAGCGCGCGATGCGCGGCGAGATCGCGTTCGAGCCGGCGCTGCGCGAGCGCGTCGCGCTGCTCAAGGGCCTGCCGGTCAGCGTCATCGATGAGGTGTTGAAGCAGCGCATCACCCTCACGCCCGGCGGCCGCGAACTGGTCGGCACGATGCGCGCGAACGGCGCGTACACCTGCCTGGTGTCCGGCGGCTTCACTGCCTTCACCAGCAAGGTGGCGGCGATGGTCGGCTTTCAGGAGAACCGCGCCAACACGCTACTGGCCGAGGACGGCAAACTCACCGGCACGGTGGCCGAACCGATCCTGGGGCGCGAAGCAAAACTGGCAACGCTGCGCGAATTGCGCGAAGCGTTCGACCTCGACGGCATCGACACGCTGGCGGTCGGCGACGGCGCCAACGATCTCGGCATGATCCAGGACGCCGGCCTCGGCGTGGCCTATCACGCCAAGCCGGCGGTGGCTGCCGCCGCGCATGCGCGGATCGACCACGGCGATCTCACCGCACTGCTTTATGCGCAGGGGTACAAGCGAACCGAGTTTGTAACCGCGTAGGCATATCCCTTCATCGGCAAAGCAGGACAATATGCGCGACCTCACCGGCAAGACAGCATTCGTGACTGGCGGTGCAAGCGGCATCGGTCTCGCGCTCGGCAAAGCCTTCGCCGAAGCCGGCATGAAAGTGATGCTTGCCGACATTGAGATGGACGCGCTGGATGCCGCCGTCAAAGGTCTGGGAAATTCCGACGTGCGCGGCGTCGTCTGCGACGTTTCCAACCCCGACAGCGTCGAAGGCGCCGCCAAGACCACATTCGATACCTTCGGGAAGGTTCATGTGGTCTGCAACAATGCGGGCGTCGCTGCGGGTGGCGGCATCGATGCCATCTCCCTCGACAGTTGGAAGTGGGTACTCGACGTCAACCTGATGGGCGTGCTCCACGGCATTCGATCGTTCCTGCCGCATATCCGCGCTCACGGCGAAGGCGGCCATATCGTCAACACCGCGTCCATGGCGGGGATGGTCAGCGGGCTCGGATTCAGTCCCTACCATGCGAGCAAGTTCGCGGTGGTCACCATGTCGGAAGGCTTGGCCGTGCAACTTCAGCCGCTCGGTATCGGCGTGAGCGTACTCTGTCCGGGATTTGTCCGCACCCGGATCGGCGAGAGCGCGCGAAACCGGCCCGAGCAATACGGCGCCCCGACAACGCTGGACCCTGCCAGTCCGGCGGCAGCACTGGTCGCCCAGATCGCGCAACTCATCGAATCCGGGCTCGATCCGGCGTTTGTCGCGGCGCAAGTGCTCAACGCAATCCGCGAAAACGAACTCTACATTTTTACGCATCCGGAAATGCGCGCCGAAGCGGAGCAGCGATTCACCGCAATCCTCGCCGCGATGGACAAAGCGGCGAAGCGGTAGCCAACTCCTCGAACGTGGAATACGCGCGACAAGCGCGGACATGACAAACGGGAAAGTAAACGGTCCGTCATGGACGTCACCATCTATCATAATCCGAAGTGCAGCAATTCGCGCGGCGCGCTGGAACTGATCCGCGCGGCCGGCATCACGCCGACCGTCATCGAATATCTGGCGACGCCGCCGAGCCGAACCGAACTCGCGGACCTGTTGCGCCGCGCCGGACTAACGCCGCGGCAGGCAATCCGCGCCAAGGAAACGCTCTATCGCGAGTTGAGCCTCGACACCGCCGATAACGAAGCCTTGCTCGATGCGATGATCGCGCATCCGGTGCTGATCGAGCGTCCGCTCGTCGTCACGCCGAAAGGCGTGCGGCTCTGCCGCCCGCCCGAACGCGTGTTGGATTTGTTGCCGGGTTAGAACGATTTGCGTTTAGACAGAAACATCCAATCCGTCATGCCCGGCCATAGCCGTTCGCAGAACGGCGTCGCTTTCGCTCCCCTTTGTGCCGGCCATCCACGTCGTTAAGGTCTCGCAAGGTCAAAGACGTGGATGGCCGGGACAAGCCCGGCCATGACGCGTTGCTGAGTCCTTCTGAACGAAACTGTTTTAAAAGACCCGACTACTTCAGGCTCACCGCGACGAAGCGCAACTCGCCCTCGCCGTTTGAGACCAGCAGCAGCACCGACTTCTTGCCGTCCTTCTTCAACTGGTCGACGCGCTTCTTGACGTCGGCGGCGTTGGCAACGGCTTCCTGCGCTACCTCGACGATCACGTCCCCCGCGCTGAGCCGCTTCTCAGCGGCATCGGAGCCATCGTCGACACCGGTAACGACGACGCCCTTCACCGAGTCCTTGATCTTGTAGCGGCCGCGCAGATCCTTGCTGATATTGGCGAGGTCGAGACCGAGCGCCTTCTGCGTCACCGTCTTCTCGACGTTATCGCCGTTCGGCTTGGTCGAGACGCGCACCGGTGTGGCCGCGTCATCGAGGCGACCAATCGTCACCTGCTTGGTCTGTTCCGCGCCCTTGCGAATGATGAGAACATCCACGGCCTTACCGCTCGGCGTGTCCGCAACCACGCGCGACAGGTCTTTCGGCTCCTTGATGTCCTTGCCATCGAACTTGACGATGACATCGCCCGGCTCGATGCCGGCGGGTTTCGCCGGCCCCTTGTCGTCGATCCCGGCCACCAGCGCGCCGCGCGCCGGCTTGATGCTGAGGCTTTCCGCGATCTCGTCGGTGACCTGCTGGATGCGCACACCGAGCCAGCCGCGCCGCACTTCCTTGAATTCGCGCAATTGCTGGATCACCGCCGCGACCGTCTTCGACGGCACCGCGAAGCCAATGCCGATGGAGCCACCCGAGGGCGAGATGATCGCGGTGTTGACGCCCACCACCTCGCCGTTGAGATTGAAGAGCGGGCCGCCGGAATTACCGCGATTGATCGCCGCGTCGGTCTGGATATAGCTGTCGTAGGGTCCCGAATTGATGTCGCGGTTACGCGCCGAGACGATGCCCGCCGTCACCGTGCCGCCAAGGCTGAACGGATTGCCGATGGCGATCACCCATTCGCCGAGCCGCAGCGCATCGGAATCACCGAACTTCACCGCGGTCAGCGGCTTCTCCGCCTTGAACTTGAGCAGCGCAAGATCGGTCTTCTTATCGACGCCGACCAGTTCCGCGCGCGCCTTTGAGCCGTCATTGAGAATGACGTTGATCTCGTCCGCGTCGGCGATGACGTGATTATTGGTGACGACATAGCCATCAGTGCTGATGATGAAGCCGGAGCCGAGCGAATTGACCTTGTGCGCGCGCGGGCCGTTGCCGCCCTTGTCGCCACCCGGACCGCGCCGGTTCTTGAAGAAGTCCTCGAAGAACTCCTCGAACGGCGATCCCGGCGGCAGTTGCGGCACCACGCGGTCGCCGCCGCCCTTGGCTTCAATGTTCTGCGTCGTCGAGATGTTGACGACGGCATCGATCACTTTCTCCGCGACGTCAGCGATGCCCTCGGGTCCACGCGCCTGCGCCAACGTCGGCAACAAGACGCTCGACGCACCGAAGCTTGCCATGCCGAGACTGGCGCCAACGCAGATCGCCATCAGCCCTTGCCGCAGTCGGCCACCCAGAGTCGGAACTGCTTCGGTCATGTTCGATAAATCTCCAGAAACGAGGTCAGATGGCTTGTATCGGCATCGCGATCCGCACTGTGCCTGAAAGCAGGGCCGGCGCAAGCGCCCGGGGGCAAGCCGTTGTCATACTACCGCTATCAGCGGCAGGGATTGCGGCAAATTGACGGGCGCCGTGACGCCGGGCACGCGGCAATCTACCACCGTATCAACCAGATCACGATCAGGCCAAGCACGGCCGTCCCGATCCCGGACAACCGGAGGATGGTATCGGGGGTATGCAGCACGCTTTCCATCGCCCGGCGCATCCAACCCGGCGCGGCAGCGAAGAGCAGACCTTCGATCACGAGCAGCATTCCCACGCCGATGAGGAAGTCGGCGAACGCAATAGACCTCATCAGGTGGCAACCTCCCTCGCTCGGCGTCTCTTCCGGTGCACCACCAGTGACTCGCCGTGTTCCTCGATGGGATTAGAGCACGATCCGAAAGCGAGGGCACCGGCTTTTTACCGGGTGGGGCCAACCGAGGAGAAAGCCGATGGCGCGTGCCTGTCATCGAAGGGCAGCCACGCGACTATCCATACCGAAGAAAAAACCAACGTCGCCGGGCAGCGACGTTGGTTCGTTGTTGCATCGCCTGCGATCGAGACCTCGCTGGCTACTTGGCGTCAGCCGATCCCTGCGCGCGCGGACCGCCGTTCGACGGCTTACCTGACGGGCTGCCGAAGAAGCGGAAGAAGTCCGAATCAGGCCGCAACAGGAAACGCGTATCGTTATGCTTGAGGCCGGTCTCGTATGCCGACATCGAGCGGTAGAACGCAAAGAAGTTCGGGTCCTGATCGTAAGCGTCGGCGAACAAGCGGTTGCGCTCGCCGTCACCCTGACCACGAATCTGCTCGGCCTGCGAGTTGGCGTCCGCCACGATCACCGTCGCCTCGCGATCCGCCTTGGAGCGAATCTCCTGTGCCTTCTGACCGCCCTGCGCGCGGAACTCCGCCGCTTCACGCTGACGCTCGGTCTGCATCCGCTGATAAACCGCCTGGCTGTTCTGGTCGGGCAGATCGGCGCGACGAATGCGGACGTCGACGACGGAAATACCATAACCGCCGGCTTCCTTATCGAGCTGCTCGCGAATCCGCGCCATCAACACTTCACGCTCGTCGCGAACGACCTGGATAAAGGTCGCTTCACCCAGCACACGGCGCAGCGATGCGTTGAGGAGCGCGGTCAACTGAAGGTTGGCCGCCTGAATCGAACCGACGCTCTGATAGAAGCGCAGTGCGTTCTTGATGCGATAGCGCGCGAAGGCATCGACCACGAGCCGCTTCTGGTCCGAGGCGATCACTTCCTGCGATGGGTTCTCGAGATCGAGAATCCGCTTGTCGATGCTGATCACCGAATCGACGAATGGCGCCTTGAAATGCAGGCCCGGATCGGTCACCACACGGACCGGCTCACCCAAGCGCACCAAAAGGACCTGTTCGGTTTCGCGCACCGTGAACAGCGAGCTATAGCCGATCACCACCACGACGAGCAGCAACAGCAGCGCGACGATTCCTGAAACTCCGGCTCTCATCGCGCGCTCCCGTTCGGCTTGTTGGGCTGAGTGGTCGCCGATGGCGGCGCGTTACGCCGCGACGTCAATTCACTGAGCGGCAGATAGGGCACGATGCCCTGCGATCCCGGCCCGCCTGGATCGTAGACCAGCTTGTCGGCACCGCCGAGAACGCGCTCCATGGTTTCCAGATAAATGCGCTCGCGCGTCACGTCGGGCGCGAGTTTGTAGGCCTGATAGACTTGCAGGAAGCGCGAGCTCTGGCCTTTCGCCTCGGCGATCGCCTGCTCCTTATAGCCTTCGGCATTCTGTACGATTTGCGCCGCACGACCGCGCGCGTCGGGGATGACACGGTTGGCATAGGTCTGCGCTTCGTTCTGCAAGCGCTCGAGGTCGGCGCGCGCCGCCTGCACATCGCGGAACGCATCGATCACCTGTTGCGGCGGGTCGACCTTCTGCATCTGCACCTGCTGAATCAGAATGCCAGCACCGTATTTGTCGAGCGTCCGCTGCATCAGGTCCTGCACGGAGTTTTCGATGTTGGTGCGCGCACCGGTGAGAATCGGTTGAATCTCCGAGCGTCCGACCAGTTCGCGCATCGCGCTCTCGGCAACAGCCTTCACGGTGCCTTCGGGATTCTGGATATTGAACAGGAAGTCGCCGACACCGTCGGGCTTGATCCGCCACAGCACGGTGAAATCGACGTCGACGATGTTCTCGTCGCCGGTCAGCATCAGGCTTTCTTCGGGGACGTCACGCATCACGCTGCCGCGTCGTGCGGGATCCTGCGATAAGGTCATGCCGATGTTGAGCGTGGAGACGCGCAGCGCCTTCGGCAACAACACCGTCTCGATCGGATACGGCAGATGATAGTTCAAACCAGGCTGCACGGTCCGGACATGCTTGCCGAAGCGCAACACGACGCCGAGTTCTTCGGACTGCACCCGGAAGAAACCGGATAGCCCCCAGATGGCGAGGCCCGCAACAATCACGAGAAGAATGCCCATGGTGCTCATGTGACCACCGGGCAAAATCGATTGCAGGCGATCCTGCCCGCGCCGCAGCAGGTCCTCCAGATCAGGCGGTCGCGGCCCCGGGGATTGAGGGCCGGAACCCCACGGCCCTTTCGGACCCGAGCCCCATGGACCTCCGCCTTGATTCTTCCACGGCATCGACAACCTCCTCGGCGCTGGCCGGACTTGACCTTCCAGCCCAGCGAATAACCTGCACGGCTTTATAGGGGACGCCCCCGGCCCTTACAACGCAGCTTGTTGCGGCGTGTTAACGCGTTGCAAGCACGCGCCGCGACGCCCCAAAATCACGTTTTCGACGAATTACGCGCCCGATTGCAGCTAAGCGCCGAACCGCGATTGTCAATGCAACGATGGGTGGATGAGGTTAATGGCGCTCACGCCGGCGGTAGGTCACATAGGAGAAATCGGCGCTGTCGTCGGCCGATGCTCCGTGGCGCTCGCGCGTCGTCTCCTGCCATATTGCCGGATCGATGGCGGCAAATCGCGTATCGCCCTCTGGCGTTGCGTGAACTTCGGTGACTTCGAGCCGATCCGCGAACGGCATCGCCTGCGCATAAATTTCAGCGCCGCCGATCACGGCGATCTCAGTGACGAAACGCCGCAGCATATCGCCGCGCGCGATCTCAAACGCGTGGCTCAGCGAGTCTGTCACTACCGCGCCCGCCGCATGAAACGTTGGATCGCGCGTGATCACGATGTTGGTACGGCCCGGTAGCGGGCGGCGGAGCGAGATAAACGTCTTGCGGCCCATCACGATCGGCTTGCCGAGCGTCATCTGCTTGAGACGCTGCTGATCGGTTTTCAATCGCCACGGAATCGTATTGTCGCGACCGATCACGCCGTTCTCGGCCATCGCAACGAGCAGCACGATTTCGGGCTGCGTCGACGTGAAGTCGCTCACACCGCGACCTCGGCCTTGATGTGCGGATGCGGATCGTAGTTCGTCAGCGTGAAGTCCTCGTAGCGGAAGGCGAAGATATCCCTCACATCGGGATTGAGCGTCATCGTCGGCAACGCGCGCGGCGCGCGCGTCAATTGCAATCGCGCCTGCTCCAGATGATTGGAATAGAGATGCGCGTCACCCAGCGTGTGAATGAATTCGCCTGCTTTCAAACCGGTGACCTGCGCCACCATCATCGTTAGCAACGCATAGGACGCGATGTTGAACGGCACGCCGAGAAACACGTCCGCCGAGCGTTGATAGAGCTGGCACGACAGTTTGCCGTTGGCGACATAAAACTGAAACAGGCAATGGCACGGCGGCAGCGCCATCTTGTCAACCTCGGCCGGATTCCACGCCGAGACGATCAGCCGCCGCGAATCCGGATTGCGCCGGATCATATCGACGACGTTTGCGATCTGATCGATGCTGCGGCCGTCCGGCGCGGGCCATGAACGCCACTGCGACCCGTAGACCGGACCAAGATCGCCGTTCTCATCCGCCCACTCATCCCAGATCGAGACGCCGTGGTCCTTGAGGTACTTGATGTTGG
This sequence comes from Hyphomicrobiales bacterium, assembly GCA_017305535.1. Classification (GTDB taxonomy): domain Bacteria; phylum Pseudomonadota; class Alphaproteobacteria; order Rhizobiales; family Xanthobacteraceae; genus 62-47. The sequence goes on from JAFKKN010000006.1 coordinate 238,071, forward strand.
TGTCGCCTTTCAGGAACCAGAGCAGCTCATGGATGATCGCCTTCAGCGATAATTTCTTCGTCGTGAGCAGCGGGAATCCTGCGGCCAAATTGTGGCGCGTCTGATGGCCGAACACCGACAGCGTTCCGGTGCCGGTGCGGTCGTGCTTCTCCACGCCATCGGCGAGAATGCGTTCGAGCAGGTCGTGATACTGGTGCATGAGGGTCCGTCTCGTTCCGCTCAATCTAGCGCCCCGGACCGGACGACACGACCGGCCGCCGGGAAATATGCTGGGGACAATGTGGGGGTTCCTATCTCCGGTCGAAACCTCTCAGATCCACCCCAACAGCCCGAGGATACCGCCGGCCACCAAGAGCCATACTGGGTTGAGCGAGGTCGCCGCCGCCAGCACCGCCGCCGCGAGCGTCAGGACCAAGGCGGCGATGGAACCGTCGGCGGCAAAGGCCAGGACCAGCCCGCTGGCGGCCATCAGCCCGATCGAGAGCGGAACCAGCGCGGCCTGCACCAGGGCCGGCCATGGCGAATCGCCGGCCCGGTGGAGCAGCCGGCTGACGGTATAGGCCATCGCCGCCGTCGGTACACACATCGCCAGCGTCGCCACCAGCGCGCCGGCGACCCCGGCCACCTGATAGCCGACCAGCGAGACGATTAGCACGTTGGGCCCAGGCGACAGCTGCGCAATCGCGAAGGCGTCGGCGAATTGCGCGTCGGTCATCCAGTGGTTGAGATCGACGGCGATGCGGTGGATTTCCGGGATGGCGGCGGCCGCGCCACCGACCGCGAACAGCGATAGCCAGCCGAAGGCGAGCGCGATGCCGACCAGGGTGCCGATGCCGGTCATGCCGCGCTCCTCCGCCGCGCCAGCCATGTCGCAGCGATGCTGAGCGGGATCGTGACCAGCAGCACCTGCGGCAGCGGCCATCGCAGGATTCCGACCGCGACGAAGACCGCGACCAGCATGACGAGCGCGACCGGATCGCGCCGCTTCAACAGCGGCAGCATCATCCGCCACGTCACCGCCAAGAGCAGTCCGACCGCCGCGCAGGACACGCCGTTCAGCACCCGCCGCAACGCCGGGACGTCGCCGTAATGCGCATAGAGCAGCGCCAGCGTTGTCACGATTACGAACGGCGGAGCCAACAGTCCGACAAAGGCCGCGATGCTTCCGGTGAGCCCGCGAATCCGGGCGCCGAACACCACCGACAGATTGACGATGTTGGGACCGGGAAGGAAATGGCAGAGCGCGAAGGTTTCGTTGAACTCGTCGGCCGTCATCCAGCGGTGCTTGTCGACGATGGCGCGTCGCGCGAACACCAGCACGCCGCCAAAGCCCGCCAGCGACATTTTGGCAAAGGCCACGAACAGCGTGAACCTCCCCGGCAAGGCCGGCGTCGGCGGATCGAGCGGAAGCCCGGCGGCGGGAGAATCTGGCGGCATCGACCAAGGCTTAAAGCCTTCGCACACTGCCACCAAGGCGTGTTTTCAACAGCCACACCTGCATTGCACGCGGAGCGGCCGAGAAACCATCGCAGCCTGACGGAGTAAACCGACGGAGGGCTTTCGCCGGGCCGCCTTGCCCCCTATATTGATCGGGCCGGTTCGCCGGCTATGGAAATAAATGGCCGTCGCAATAAACCATTCGGACCCGGGGGCAGCACCCGGCGCCTCCACCAAAGCTCCTTCGGGATCGGACCGGAGCTTTGGCGGGGGCGAAACAGGATCGACGAGGGCGTAAAGGGCGTGTTTTTTCTCGGTATGGTTCCGCCGTTATCGGGCTATGCAATAGTTGCAAACGACAACTTTGCTCCGGTTGCTCAGGCTGCGTAACGCAGTTTGAAAGACCAAATCTAAAGTCCTAGTGGGTTAAGCTCCGCTAGGCGGGGTTCGGAGGCACCTGGCAACAGAAGCCTCCACTCAGCCTTGTTGATCTATCGGCGTACTTCTTTATCGACAGGCGCTTCCAGATAGGGGACGCGTTTCGTCATAATGTCCTGTACATCGATCCGCGCTGCCTGCTGACCTCCGCCCGGCGCGGGAGTAGCATGGCGCAGACAGCGAGTCGGGCGGCGGAGATGTCCGCGGGTCCGGTCGGCGCGGCAACCCCAAGAGTAATGACCGATGGCCACCGATCACATCAGATACGACGTCCTGGCTCGCGACGCACTCCGCGGCGTGCTGCGGCAAGTGCTGACGGACGCGGCCGAGCATGGCCTGCCGGGCGATCACCACTTCTACATCACTTTCCTCTCGAAGGCCGAAGGCGTGAAGCTCTCGCCACGGCTGCTGTCGCAGTATCCGGAGGAAATGACCATCATCCTGCAACATCAGTTCTGGGATCTGGTGGTGACGCCGGATCGGTTCGAAGTCGGGTTGTCGTTCGGCGGTGTTCCGGAGCGGCTGGTCGTCCCCTTCAGCGCAATCAAGAGCTTCCTCGATCCGTCGGTGCAGTTCGGCTTGCAGTTCGAAACCGCGGACAGCGCCGGCGTCGCGCCTGCGCTCGATCAGTCCGAGGCGAAACCGCCCGCGGCTATCGCGCCGGCATCGGCCGCAGAGGCCAGCACCACCGCCGACGACGACCCGCCGAAGCCGAGCGAAGGCGCCGAGGTCGTCCGGCTCGATCGCTTCCGCAAGAAGTAATCGCGCATTTGATTTCGCGATGCCGTTGCGCGGCGTCGCGTGGTGATCCCGGCGTCACAAGCAGGTGGTATTCGCAGTGAATCGTGGGGCCGATGTCAGCCCGCGTTTTCTGCTGTCGCCCCGCATTCGCAGGTCCCTGCATCACGGCGGCAAATCAGTTTGTCACGACCTTTGCGATCTGTGTCCTCGAAGGAGCCGTTGGATGAACACCACCGCCAACATTCCGGCCGATAATCCTCAAACCCAACTCACGGTCGCCCATGCGGACGATCCCAAGCTGCGCACCGTCGCTGTCGCAGGTGGCATCTACACCATTCTCGTGACCGGTGCGGATACCGCCGGTCGCTACTGCCTGATTGAAATGCTCGTACCGCCCGGAGGCGGCCCGCCGCCGCACCGTCACGACTTCGAAGAGATGTTTACGATTCTGGATGGCGAAATCGAATTGACCTTCCGGGGCAACGTGCACCGGGCGAGCGCTGGCACGACCGTAAATATCCCCGCCAATGCACCCCATTTTTTCAAGAACACCTCGGACAAGGCCGCCCGGCTTCTCTGCATGTGCGCGCCGGCGGGACAGGAAGAGTTCTTCATGGCCGTCGGCGATCCCGTCGACAGCCGCAATGCGGCACCTCCCAAGCTCAGCGACGCCGAACGGGCCGAGCGCGGACAGCGCGCGAAGGCGCTGGCGGCCAAGTATCGAACGGAACTGCTGTTATGATGCGTTCGAAATCTGCAACACGAAAACCGTTGGCCCCGCGTGGCGTAGGCCCATAACCCCTGGCAGCCGAGATCAGAGCCACGGTCCATCCAGGATCACGATCACCTCGAACATCATCAGCGATACGGCGTATGGGTCCCCGCCTGCGCGGGGGCGACGCCGGGTTTGGTGGGACGCGTTGTGATCGTCACGAGGTCTTCGGAGAGCCGATCACAAGATCGCTGATCTTCAGCGCTGCATTTCGAGACCTTCCAAACACGCGACAACATTACGTTCACCGCAGCTTTTCACGTCGCGCCGCGCGGCCATGCGCAACGCATACCATTGCCCGATGGCAAGAGCGCGCGAAACGCGATATCCCAATGCAAACCTTCTTTGCTCGCATTGGACATCGGCCATGGCCCCTTCCCGCAAGACCACGCACACAAAGACCACGCGCGCAACGCGCCCCGCCACCCGCACCGAAACCGACAGCTTTGGCCCGATAGAGGTGCCTGCCGACCGCTATTGGGGTGCGCAGACCGAACGCTCACGGCAAAATTTCCGCATCGGCAGCGACCGGATGCCGATGCCGATCGTGTACGCGCTTGGCGTCGTCAAGCTGGCGGCGGCGCAGACCAACCAGCAACTCGGCCTGCTCGACAAGCGCCGCGCCACCGCGATCGCGCGCGCCGCGCAGGAAGTGATCGACGGCAAGCACGACGATGAGTTCCCGCTCGTGGTGTTTCAGACCGGCTCGGGCACCCAGAGCAACATGAACCTCAACGAGGTGATCGCCAATCGCGCCAACGAATTGCTCGGCGGCAAGCGTGGCGCCAAGGCGCCGGTACATCCGAACGATCACGTCAATATGAGTCAGTCGTCGAACGACTCGTTTCCGACCGCGATGCATATCGCGGCGGCTCAGCGCATCACCATCGACCTGATCCCGGCCCTCGACTATCTCGCCAAGGCTCTGCGCAAGAAAGAGAAGGCGTTCGCCAAGATCGTCAAGATCGGCCGCACCCACACGCAGGATGCGACACCGTTGACGCTCGGGCAGGAATTCTCCGGCTATGCCGCGCAGGTGGAAAGCGGCATCGCGCGACTGCGCGTCGCGCTGCGCGAACTCTATCCTCTCGCGCAGGGCGGCACCGCGGTCGGCACCGGCCTCAACGCGAAACCGAAATTCGCCGCGACGTTCGCCAAGCACGCGGCAGTGATTACCAAACTACCGTTCATCAGTGCGCCGAACAAATTCGAGGCGCTCGCAAGTAACGACGCCTACGTCTCAGTACACGGCGCGATCAATTCGGTCGCAACCGCGCTGTTCAAGATCGCCAACGATATCCGGTTCCTCGGATCGGGGCCGCGCTCCGGCCTCGGCGAACTGATCCTGCCGGAGAACGAGCCGGGTTCCTCGATCATGCCCGGCAAGGTCAATCCGACCCAATGCGAAGCGATGACCATGGTGTGCTGTCGGGTTTTCGGCAATCAGACGACGATCACCACCGCCGGCAGTCAGGGACACTTCGAGCTGAACGTCTACAAGCCGGTGCTGGCATATTGTATGATTAATTCCATTCAACTGATTACCGACGCCTCTCGTTCATTTACAGATCATTGTATTAATGGCATTCATGCAGATGAACAGCGCATTCAGGAACTCATGCAGCGCTCGCTGATGCTGGTGACCGCCCTGGCGCCAAAAATCGGCTACGACAATGCCGCAAAGGTTGCGAAAACTGCCCATAACAGAGGCACAACCTTGAAAGAGGAGGCGACCCGACTCGGCTTCGTTACGGCACAGGAATTCGACCGCCTAGTGCAGCCCGAGAAGATGACGCGCCCCGGCTGATTAGTTCCAATTACAGTTCCAGCGGTATTCCGTTCGGCGGAGATTACTTCGCTGAATAATTATGAATCATACGCCTTTAGGACTGGTAGATTGGGAATCCAATGGTGCAACAGTGCGTTACCATATCCAACGGGTATCGCACGGGATCACCTCACCGAGACGCAACGAGATCGCGCCCACCGATGGCAACAAGCCAGTTCAAATTGAAGTGCCATCACTCCCCCGGCAACTGCGCTCCGCGCCTCCTAGGCAATAGCGCTCCGCGCTTGGCCAATGGCGGCTGATGGAGGCTGCGTTGGGCGATCTCGTCAATCTCAATCGGCACAGGAAACGCGTCGAGCGCGATCGTTCCGCCAAACAGGCGGAGGTTAATCGCGCGCGATTCGGCCGCAACAAATCCGAGCGCGCCCTCGAAGGCGATCGTGCGCGCAGGGCAGAAGCCCTGTTGGATCAGCATCGCATCGACAAGGATCAGACATGAAATCGCCGGTAGTGAAACGTTCGATTGTAATTGCCGGCCACAAGACCAGCGTCAGCCTGGAGGAAGCCTTCTGGAATGGCATGAAGGAAATTTCCGCGCGACGTAACATGACCTTGTCGGAACTGGTGGGCGAGATCGACAGCAACCGCCAGCAGGGAAACCTCTCGTCCGCGATCCGCCTGTTCGTGCTGGATTACTTCAGGAATCGTACGTCGTCGCCGACCACAGACGGTGAAATTCGGCCAAGCGTGTGATCATCGACCGCCGATCAACGTGAAGCGTCGCGGCGTGCGGTTTCACTTGATCCACGCCGCAACCAAGGTTCCTGCCGCTGTCGCGGGAGGTGAATATCGGACATCGCCAGCTTGTGTCGCGCGACGGTCAGTTCGTGACGCGGGACGTCCGCGTGAACAAAAACGCGAAACCTCCATCGCTTCGATGAAGGTGTGAGGCTCTTTCCGGTAGACCGACGGATAGCCTCCAAGCACAACCGTCATTCCGGGATACGCGTTCTTTACGCGCACGTCCGGAATCCATGCGACCGGAGGTGGTTTTGGAACCCGGGCTCGCTCGCGAACGGCGCGCGCCCCGGAATGCCGGAATTGGAGTAACTCACTCCAATTCGAAAATGCTCTAGGTTGTTTCCCGAATATCCAGTCTCGACAGTTTGAGCTAATTTTGTCGTGACGGTGCGACGCACGATGCTGCCGGCCACGACGGGAGAACGGTTCATGACGATTGACGAGGTTCATCGGATCAGCGTCACGCCGCCAGCCACCGGCGCTCTCAAATACGCGGTGGTCAAACGATCGGTGATGGTCGGGGGCCACAAGACCAGCGTCAGTCTCGAAGATGCGTTCTGGGACAGCCTGAAGGAAATCGCGGCGCGGCGCGGCATGAGTCTCTCGGCACAACTGGCCGGCATCGACACCCATCGCGACACCAATAATCTGTCGTCGGCGATCCGCCTCTTCGTGCTGGATTACTTCCGGACCCGCGCCATCAGCATGATGATGATCGGCGAAAGCCGAACCGACTCCCCCGGCATCGCGCCGCTTTGCGAGCCGGCAGCCGCCGACAGCACGCTGGCCTTGCGCTGACGCTCACATCACGTCCAGGCATATCTTTCGAGAGTCGATGTCACACACTTGCTTGCGCAATTTGTGTTTTGGCAGAGACGCCCAATCCGTCATACCCCGCCTTGTGCCGGCCATGACGAATTATTGAATCCATCTGAATAAAAATCATTGCTAATGCGCGATTTGCGGCGTCAGCACCAACGGCGCGCGCGGCTTGGGCGCTGTCTTCGCACCGGGCGCGGGCCGAACTTCGATCGGCGGAGGCAGCGGTGTCACCGCGTGGCCCGTCGGTGAATCGACAGATTGCGAGGACGTCGCCGGCTTCTTCGGCGTGGCCTCTTTCGGCTTCGGCGGCGCGCGGCGTGGATCGCTGTCAGGAACCGGAGCGGCGGCAGTCGGCGGTTGCGGTGTATCGGCGGGCTTCGACGTTTCAGGTTTTGGCGCTTCGGGCTTCGAGGCTTCAGGCTTCGGCACTGCCGGCGCGGGTGCGACAGGAGGTTGCGGCGCGGCCGGTGACGGAGACGCCCCCTCGCCGCGCGAGATCGCATCGAGCCGCCGCGTCTCACGATCGATCGCGCGCAAGGCCAGCCACGACGACAGACCGGATACATCGACGGTGCGCACCAGCGTATCGGGCGTGCCCACCGCGAAGATATCGAGTTGCGGCGGACCGTTCGTCTTCTCCGTCGCGCGCGACGTCAGGCTCGCACGGATGTCGACCTGATCGGCAACGATGTCGTAGCCGCCGGACACCACCGCGCGGGCGGTGTCCGTCTCCAGCGTGGTGGCGCCGACGCTGAAGCGGCCGTCGCGCAGAAGAAACGGAATCTGCGCCTGCTTGATCGAGAGATCGCCGCGCTGCAATTCCGGCGCGACGATCTGCCGAAGCTGATCTTCATTCGCAACCTTGCCGGCGTCGCTGGCCTTGATCGCGATCTCGAACACGTCCGGATTAAGTCCGGCGATGCGTGCCGCATCAATAGTCAGCGTGCCGCTTCCCGTCATCGCGCCGGTCAACGCCGCGATGCTGCGGCCCTGACTTGCAAGGGTCATGCGCACCGACGTCTTGCCGGACGGCATCGCGAGACCGCGATAACGCAACGCCGCGCCATCGACGCCATCGAGTTGCACATTGCCGCTCAGCGCCAGACCATCCGCCAACTGCCGCGCGTCCAGGTCCGCTCTCGCCTCACCGCCGCCAATCTTGCCCTTCATCGCGCTGATCGCGAGCGATTGTCCGTCGCTTTTCAGAACGCCGCTGACCGGTTGCAATTCGAGCCCGGCGGGTAATTCGCCGCGCAGCGCCTGGAAATCGATTTTGCCGCGCCGGCCTTGCAGCAAGTTCCTGCCGAGCGGCGCGCCGTTGTCGTGACTGCTCGCGCCGATCAGCAGCGCGAGCGCTTGCGGCAGATCGAGCTTGTCCATCCCGAGTTCGCCGTCGAAGCCGCCATTATCGCCGAGCATCACGCTGACACGGCCGCGTAACCGCGTGCCGGCGACAGTCGCATCGACATCGCCGAACTGCATTTTGTCACCGTCTCGCGTGACATGCGACGACAGGCTCGCGTCGCGGCCGAACGTGCTCGATCCATCGAGGCCGAGCAGCGGCGTGATATTCGCGCCTTGCAGTTTGACGACGAGGTCAGCGGACCTTTGCGCGGTCGGAGACACGCTGCCATGCACGTCCGCGGTCAGCGCGCCGGCCGACAGCGCGGCTTTCACCTGCCATGCCGCATCCCACATTCCACGCGCCGAGCCGGTAACGTACGCCACGCCCTCGCCCGCGGCCAACGCGTGGTCGAGCCCGAACCATCGCAGCAGCGTCGCGCCGTTTTCGGCCGATGCATCGACGGTGAGATCAAACGGGATTTTCGCCAGCGCATCGATCTTCATCGCGTGCACGGCATCGCGCAGTGGCGAGGCGCGCAGCGTGACGTTGCCGCTGAATTGTGGCGCGGTGAGTTCGAGCGACGCGCGTGCGCTGGCACGATCGGCGGCTTGGGCATCCTTATCGAGATCGAGGGCAAGTTTCAGCCGCGCCGCGCCCGGCGTTTGCCCGGCCTGCGCCTTCAGGCGCTCGGCGAACGACGGCGCCAGCGGTGCAATCAGGTCGGCGAGATCGGACACCGACGGCGCCGCGGCCTGCAACGCGACCTGGCCGGTCGCTGCATCGCGATGAAACACCCCGGAACCATCCATGGTCAGGCCGCGCGCCTGCCCGACGCGCAGAGCGTCGAGCGCAATCGTCTTGTCGTCATAGCGCAGCTTGGCGACAAACGGCCGCAACTCCTGTCCGGACGATACGGCGCGCGCGATGTTGACGGCGAGCTGCCCACGATCCGGCCAATCCTGTTGCGGAATGCCGATGCCACGCACCAGCGCCATCGCGGCATCGAGATCGAGACGGTCGGCGGCGAGGTCGGCGTCGAAGGCGGAGGCGTTGCCATCCTTGCGCGCGGCCCATGCGATGCGCCCCGTGATGGCGCCGCCATCGGCATCGGCCTTGAGATCGTCGATGGCGATACGATCCGATGCGAGATGCACGTTGCCGGCGACATGCAGCGCCTTCTGCTTCTGCGCCGTTACGTCGCTGCGCCCGAGCAGCCACGCCGTGAACGTGCCGGGATCGGATGAATCGATCTTGAGCGCGCCCTTGAAGCTGTCGTCGGCATCCGCCGAGGCGTCGTCTCCGGCGCCCGCCGACGCCAGCGCACCTTGAATGCTGATGTCGGTCGCGCCCGGCGCGCGCGCTTCGAGACGATCCACGCTCCACGATCCGCCGGCGGCGCGCAATGTCAGGTCCAGATCCTGCACCGGCCGTCCGCCGAGCATGATGCGCTCCGCATTGATGTCGATGCGGGTCGGCAGCGGTGCATGCGGCAACGCGGCCAGCAGCGTGCGCAGCCCCGGCATCATCTGCACGGGCTCCGTCGAGCCGCTCTGTTTCGCCAGCAGCTTGTCGGCGTCGAGCTGCTTGGCCGACAGCAGCGCCTGCAACAGCGGCTTGGCGCCGAAGCGGAAGTCAGCCAACCCCGTCAGCTTCATCGCGGCATCGTCGCGGCCATAGTTCACTTCGAGTTGCGCCAAGGATGCCTTGACCGGGTCGGCTTTCAGCTTCGTCGTCAGTCGCCACGGCGTCACCGAATCCGGCGCGGTGCCATCCGGCGCGGATCGCGCCACCGCCATGGTGCCGTCGAAGTGCGGCACGCGCGCCTCGAACGCCAGCGCGCCGTCGAGATCGACCATCCACCCATGCAGGCCCGGGTCGAGCGTCAGGCGGATGCGCGCGCCACCGGCATCCTGCGAGGACGAGACACGAAACGGATAACGCGTCCCCGACACCGTGAAGTTGCCGTTGCCGCGCACCGATCCGGCAAGGCCACGCACATCGCCGCTGAACGCGATATCGTTCAGTTCCAGCGTGCTGCGGCTCGCGGCATCATGCAGCGCGACGCGGCCGGTGAGATTGACGCGGTCGATCGCCAGCGCCGCAAGATTGGAATTATCGGAGGACACCGGCCAGTCGATTCGGCCCTTCTGATCGAGGCCAAGATCGAGCGCGACGCCATTGACGGTGAGTTCGGTGGCGCGCCACTCGCCGCGCATCAACGAACCGAGGCTGAACTCGACGGCGAGAGTGTCGGCGCGGATGCGGCCGGGATCGTTGGGCCCGCCGACCACGACCGACTGAAGGCGCAGCGACGGCGTCGGCAACAGCCTCGCATCCAGCGAACCGCTGACGCGAACCGGCGCGCCGAGAATGCGGCTCGCCTCGACCTCGAACTGCGGGCGAAACCGGGTCCAGTCGATGAAGTGAGGACCGACCAGAGCCGCGACCAGCGCGATGATAAAAGCGATTGCCAATCCGAGCAGGGTTGTCTGCACGGCGTCCTTCTCTCCCTCTCAGCGATCCGGCGGGAGCAAACTTATAGCAACAACTATGAGAAAGTCACAGCGCCGCGCGCTTAGACTCACATTCCCGTCATTGCTCCGCGAAACAATCCAGCTTCTCGGGATTGCGTCGTCGCCTGCGCTCCTCGCAATGACGGCGTTGCGTTTTGCGTCAGACACTCGGACGCATCATCGCGGCGCTATGTTGCGTCGGAGATCACCGGCTTGACGTGCTGCTCGAACAGATGCGCACGTCCGGCGACGGCGCGCACCTTGCCGGGCGCGGCAAGCCAGATCGCCGTGCAGCCGAGCAGACTGAAGGCGATCGCCAGCAGAAAGGCTGCGGTGTAGTCGCCGTACCAGTCGTGCAGCACGCCGGTGATCCACGGCCCGGCCGCGCCGCCGGCCAGCCCCGCCAGCATGATGGTGCCGAAGATGCTGCCGTAGTGCTTGCCTTCGAAAATTTCCACCACCACCGCGGCCATCACCGACGTCGTGCCATATCCGATGAAGCCTTGCGCCACGATCATCAGATAGACCAGCGCCATGCTCGGCACATAGGCAAGCCCGATCAGCGCGGCGAAGCAAATGGCGAAGCCCAGCCCGCTGATGGTCCAGATCCATTCCCGCCCGATACGATCGGACCAGTGGCCGAGCAATATCTGGCCGGGAATGCCGAGCAGGCTCACCGCGCCGAGCGCCCATACCGCGACGTTGGAACTGAAACCAACCTCGACGAGATATTTGGTCTGGTGAACCTGCACCGCGTACCACGCATAAAGCCCGCAGAAGAATCCGAGCGAGAGCCACCAGAATCGCGCGGTGCGAATGGCACGGCCGAGCGTCCAGTCGGTCGCGGCCCACGTCGGATCGACGATCACGACCGTCGGCCGCTTCGCCTGCACCGCCGCGCCGTCGCCGACGCTGTCGCCGTCTGGCAGCAGGCCCATCTGCTGCGGGCGTTGCCGAACCATCAGGTTGATCGGCACCAGCACCACCAGCATCAGGATGCCAAGCGCGGTCGAGGCCGAACGCCAGCCGGAGTGCGCAATAACATAGCCGATCCATGGGAACATGATGATCGAGCCGATCCCGACGCCGGCGAAGGCGAGGCCGATGGCCAGACCACGCTGCCGAACGAACCAGTTCGGCAGATAAAGCGACTGGCCGGTGTAGCTGAGGCAGACGCTGCCGCCGCCAACCAGCAGTCCCATGGTCAAATACAGATGCCAGATTTGTGTGGTCAGCGGCGCCAGCAGCAGGCCGGCGGCCATCAGCAGCACACCGGATTCCATCACCACGCGGGGACCGAAGCGATCCATCATGCGGCCGATCAGCGGGCTGAAAATCGCGGACACGACGAAACCGAACGAGAACGCACCGGCGGTGAGGCCGCGCTCCCAGTGGAATTCATCGACGATGGCGGGGAAGAACAGTGAGAACGCGGTCCGCGCGTTGACGCCGATAGCCATCGTCACAAAGGTGACGGCAACGATCACCCAGCCGTAAAAGAAGCGCGCACGCATGGATCAGCGCTCCTTTCGTCGCAAGGTGCTCGAACAATCTCGGCGTCGTCCCTGCGAAGGCAGGGACCCATAACCCCTGGCGTTGGTTGTCATCAAATCATCTCGCCCTGGTGATGGAGCCGAACCGCTGCGGCGTATGGGTCCCCGCCTGCGCGGGGACGACGATTTTCGTGCTGGAAATCCGCCTACAAAAAGAATTGCCCGTCGATTTGAGACGACCTCCGTGGTCCGGTCAATGACCTCGCAGGTCAAATCACGCGGGCGGCACGATCTTGCCGGGGTTGAAGATGTTCTGCGGATCGAGCGCCCGCTTCAGCGCGCGCATGGCGTCGAGCGCCTCGGGGCCAAGTTCGCCGACCAGATATTTCTGCTTGCCCTGGCCGATGCCGTGCTCGCCGGTGCAGGTGCCGTCCATCGACTGCGCCCGCTCCACCAGCCGGTGCATGAAATCGTCAGCGCGCGCCATTTCGTCGGGATCGTTGACGTCGCACAGCAGCGAGCAATGGAAATTGCCGTCGCCGACATGCCCGACGATGGGCGACAGCAGGTTGAGGCGGATCAGGTCGGCCTCGGTCTCGGTGACGCAATCGGCCAGACGCGAGATCGGCACGCAGACGTCGGTGGCGACCACGCCGGCGCCGGGGCGCAGGCCGCGCACCGCCCAATAGGCGTCGTGCCGTGCCTGCCACAGCCGCGTGCGATCCTCGGGCCGCGTGGTCCATTCGAACGAGCCGCCGTGGCACTCCCGCGCGATCTCGGCGAAGCGGCGGGTCTGCTCGGCCACCTCCACCTCGCTGCCGTGGAATTCCAGCAGCAGCAGCGGCGTTTCCGGCAGCGACAGTTTCGAATAGGCGTTGCACGCCCTCACCTGCGCGGCGTTGAGCAGTTCGATGCGCGCCAGCGGAATGCCGGTCTGGATCGCGAGGATCGTCGCCTGGCAGGCGCCCTCCACGGTTTCGAACGAGCACGACGCGGCAGCGATGGTTTCCGGAATGCCACGCAGCTTGATGGTGAGTTCGGAGATGATGCCGAGCGTGCCTTCGGCGCCGACGAACAGATGCGTCAGGTCATAGCCGGCGGAGGATTTCTTCGCGCGCGTGCCGGTGGTGATGATCTCGCCGTCGCCGCGCACCACTTTCAATGCCAGCACGTTGTCGCGCATGGTGCCGTAGCGCACCGCGTTGGTGCCGGAGGCGCGCGTCGCGGTCATGCCACCGATCGAGGCGTCAGCGCCGGGATCGATCGGGAAGAACACGCCCTGATCGCGCAGGTTCTCGTTCAGCGTCTTGCGAGTGATGCCTGGCTGGATCACGCAATCGAGGTCCTCGACGTGAACCGCGAGGACTTTGTTCATATCACGCAGGTCGATGCAGACGCCGCCGGCCGGCGCGTTGACCTGCCCTTCCAGCGAAGTGCCGGTGCCGAACGCGATCACCGGCACGCCATTGGCGGCGCAGATCCGCACCACGTCCTGAATGTCGGCGGTCTCCTGCGCCATCACCACCGCATCCGGCGGTTGCGGCGTCAGCCATGTCATGGTGTGAGCATGCTGCTCGCGCACCGCCTGCGAGGTCACCAGCCGGTTACCGAACCGCGCCGCAAGCTTCTCCAGCGCATTCGCCAGCGCCTTGGGGTCGGCATGAGGCAGATCGAACGGATTGTGCATGTTCATTTTATTCCTCCCGGCGGTGTCACCGTCGCAAACGATGTATAACGGGTCAAGTGAACGCACAAACCCATAGTCGGACTGCCGGCTATGACATCCAGATACGGAGCCTCGTCGTAATGAATGCTACCGGATTGCCGCTACAGCACGTCCCGTTCCAGACACCGGTGATGCAGATCGAACCGGCATGGATCGACTACAACGGCCACCTCAACATGGCCTACTACCACGTGCTGTTCGATCGCGGCATCGACATGTTGTGGGCCGAACTGGGCATCGGCGCGGACTATCTCAAGACGCGCGGCGGCTCGACCTTCACGGCAGAATGCCATGTGCGCTACCTGCGCGAGGTGCATCTCGACGATCCGGTGCAGGTCTCGACCCTGCTGGTGGCGGTGGACGAGAAGCGCCTGCACACATTTCAGGAGTTGCACCACGCCACTGAGGGCTGGCTCTCGGCCACCTCGGAAAACATGTCGGTCCACGTCGACATGGCGGCGCGCAAGACCGCGCCGTTTCCGCCCGACATTCGCGATGGCATCACGGCTGTGGTGAAGGCGCATGACGCCTGCCCGCGCCCCGAAGGGCTCGGCCGCAAGATCGGAATGCCGGTGAAATAGCCGGTTCCCTCCGCGAGGGGTGGAAAACACCGCCGATATCGGCTCCGGAGACGGGAAAACCTGTCATCCGCCCCACGGAAGTCCTATATCCGCGGCAATCCTGTTATGGAGGCTCCCCTTCACCGGCCCGCGGTGGCAACGTGGGTGGGAAACGATTCGCATGACCGAACTGAGCAAATTGCCGCGCCAGGAATCACGCCAGGACTTGTCGCACCATGACCTGCCCGACCATCAGCCGATGGCCGGAGGCATCGCCGCGCGCGCCCGCGCCGCCGCAACCCCGCCCTATCTCGCCGGGCTCAACCCCGAGCAGCGCGAGGCGGTGGAGACGCTGGACGGCCCCGTACTGGTGCTGGCCGGCGCGGGCACCGGCAAGACGCGGGTGCTGACGTCGCGGATCGCGCACATCCTCTCGACCGGCCGCGCCCGTCCGCACGAAATTCTCTCCGTGACCTTCACCAACAAGGCCGCGCGCGAGATGAAGCACCGGCTCGGCCAGATGCTCGGCCACGCCGTCGAGGGCATGCCGTGGCTCGGCACCTTCCATTCGATCGGCGGTCGCATCCTGCGCGTGCACGCCGAACTGGTGCAGTTGAAATCCAACTTCACCGTGCTCGATGTCGACGATCAGGTGCGGCTGCTGAAACAATTGCTGCAAGCCGACGGCATCGACGACAAGCGCTGGCCGGCGCGGATGCTGGCCGGGCTGATCGACGGCTGGAAGAATCGCGGCCTGACGCCGTCGCAGGTGCCTTCAGGCGAAGCGGCGGTGTTCGGCAACGGCCGCGGCGGCAAGCTCTACACGGCGTATCAGGAGCGGTTGAAGACGCTCAACGCCGCCGACTTCGGCGATCTGCTGCTGGAGAACATCCGGCTGTTCCGCGAAAACCCGGACGTGCTGCGCGGCTATCAGAACCGCTTCAAATATATTCTCGTCGACGAATATCAGGACACCAACGTCGCGCAATATCTCTGGCTGCGGCTATTGGCGCAGACGTCGACAAGGGCAAGTGACGTGGCCCCTCTTACCTCTCCCCGTTCTTCACGGGGAGAGGTCGACATGCAAAGCATGTCGGGTGAGGGGCAAGCCACGGACACTGTGCTCTCCGATTCCGCCCCTCACCCCACCCCTCTCCCCGCAGGCGGGGAGAGGGAGAACGTGCCGCAAATCTCCGCACCCAAAAACATCTGCTGCGTCGGCGACGACGACCAGTCGATCTACGGCTGGCGCGGCGCCGAGGTCGACAACATCCTGCGCTTCGATCACGATTTTCCCGGCGCGAAAGTCATCCGCCTTGAGCGCAACTATCGCTCGACCGGCCACATCCTCGCCGCCGCCTCGCACCTGATCGCGCACAACGAAAGCCGGCTCGGCAAGACACTGCGCACCGAGGACGTCGAGGGCGAGAAGGTCACCGTCACCGGCGCGTGGGATTCCGAGGAGGAAGCCCGCGCCATCGGCGAGGAGATCGAGCAGTTGCAGCGCGCCGGCAACAAGCTCAACGAAGTCGCCATCCTGGTGCGCGCCTCGTTCCAGATGCGCGAATTCGAAGATCGCTTCGTCACGCTCGGCCTGCCCTATCGCGTCATCGGCGGCCCGCGCTTCTACGAGCGCGCCGAAATCCGCGACGCACTGGCTTATCTGCGCGTCATCAATTCGCCCGCCGACGATCTCGCGTTCGAGCGCATCATCAACGTGCCGAAGCGCGGCATCGGCGATGCCACCGTGCAGTTGCTTTACGATCACGCACGCAAGCAGCGCATGTCGCTGGCCGCAGCGGCGCGCGCCATCGCCGATACCGACGAGTTGAAGCCGAAACCGCGCGGCACCTTGCGCGGGCTGATGGACAATTTCGATCGCTGGCGGATGCAGAGCCAGGCGATGCCGCATACCGAGCTAGCCGAAATCGTGCTCGATGAGTCCGGCTACACCGAGATGTGGCAGAAGGATCGCTCGGCGGACGCCGCCGGCCGTCTCGAGAACCTGAAAGAACTGGTGCGCTCGATGGAGGAGTTCGAGAACCTGCAAGGTTTTCTCGAACACATCTCGCTGGTGATGGACCGCGACGGCGGCCCCGAGGAAGACGCGGTGTCGCTGATGACGCTGCATTCCGCCAAGGGGCTCGAGTTCGACAACGTGTTTCTGCCGGGCTGGGAAGAAGGACTGTTCCCACACCAGCGTGCGCTCGATGAGCAAGGCCGCGCCGGGCTCGAAGAGGAACGCCGCCTCGCCCATGTCGGGATCACCCGCGCGCGCCGCCGCGCCAAACTCTACTTCGCCACCAACCGCCGCATTCACGGCACCTGGTCGACCACGGTGCCGTCGCGTTTCCTCGACGAACTGCCGGCGGACAATGTCGAGATCACTGAGTCGAAGGGCGGCTCCGGCTGGGGCGGCTCGAGCGGCTACGGCGCGTCGCGCTTCGACAATCTCGAAGCCTTCGGCTCGAGCTATTCGACGCCCGGCTGGCAGCGCGCGCAGGCCAACCGCTCGCGCGGCGGCTTCAACGAAGCTGGCACCCCCTATGGAGCCGGCGGTGCATCGCGCGCACGCCGCGCGCCGCTCACCATCGAGGGCGAGCTGATCGCGAAATCGACCGGCACCACGTCGGACTATTCGCTCGGCGACCGGGTGTTTCACCAGAAGTTCGGCTACGGGCGCATCGTCAAGATCGACGGCAACAAACTCTCCATCGCCTTTGACAAGGCGGGCGAGAAAAAGGTGGTCGATAGCTTCGTGCAGCGGGCTTAAGCCGGACCGACGCGAGGGCGTCATTTTCGACGAACGCGCAACACGAAAAACGTCGTCCCCGCGCAGGCGAGGACCCATACGCCGCAGCGGTTCGGCTCCATCACCAGCGGCAAGTTTATTTTATGACAACGAATGCCAGGGGTTCTGGGTCCCCGCCTGCGCGGGGACGACACCGAGAATGCTGTGACGAGGCTCGTTCCATAACGGCCCTCGATTCAATCTCGATTCATTTGCCCGAACCGATTGCGGAACCGTGGTGGCCTTCCTATGTGATGGAGCCGTTCGCTTTTTCCGTCCCCTATCCGCCGTTCGCGCATGTCCCCCATCATTTCCGTCACGCATCTCTCGAAAACCTATGGCTCCGGCTTCACGGCGCTGAAGGACGTCAGCCTCGACATCCGGCGCGGCGAGATTTTCGCGCTGCTCGGGCCGAACGGCGCCGGCAAAACCACGCTCATCAGCATCATCTGCGGCATCGCCAATCTCAGCGCCGGCAAAGTGACGGTGGGCGGCCATGACATCAATGCCGACTACCGCGCCGCACGCTCGCTGATCGGGCTGGTGCCGCAGGAATTGCACACCGATTCATTCGAAACGGTGTGGGCCACCGTCAGTTTCAGCCGGGGCCTGTTCGGCAAGCCGAAGAACCCGGCTCACATCGAGAAAGTCCTGAAAGACCTCTCGCTGTGGGACAAGAAAGACAATCGCATCATCGAACTCTCCGGCGGCATGAAGCGCCGCGTGATGATCGCCAAGGCGCTGTCCCACGAGCCGCAGATTCTGTTCCTCGACGAGCCGACCGCGGGCGTCGATGTCGAACTGCGCAAGGGCATGTGGGAAGTGATCGGCAAGCTGCGCGACGCCGGCGTCACCGTCATCCTCACCACGCACTACATCGAGGAAGCCGAGCAGATGGCCGACCGCATCGGCGTCATCAACAAGGGCGAGATCATCCTGATCGAGGAGAAAGCGACCTTGATGCGGCAGCTCGGCCGCAAGCAACTGACGTTGCAATTGCAGGAACGACTCGCCGCGGTGCCGGCCGTGCTGGAGCCCTATCGGCTGACCTTGGACGGTGACGGCATGCGCCTGACCTACAACTACGACACCCAGGGCGAGCGCACCGGCATCACCGCGTTGCTTGGCGATCTCGGCAATGCCGGCATCCGCTTCAAGGACCTCAGCACCACGCAGAATTCGCTCGAGGACATCTTCGTTAGCCTGGTGAGGCGAGGCGCATGAATTTCACCGCGATCCGTGCCATCTACCTGTTCGAAATGGCCCGCACTTGGCGCACGCTGCTGCAAAGCATCGTCTCGCCGGTCATCTCCACATCGTTGTATTTCGTGGTGTTCGGCGCCGCCATAGGCTCGCGCATCAGCGAAATCCAGGGCGTCAGCTACGGCACCTTCATCGTGCCGGGACTGGTGATGCTGTCGGTGCTGACGCAAAGCATCTCCAACGCCTCGTTCGGAATCTATTTTCCAAAGTTCGTCGGCACCATCTATGAAATCCTGTCGGCGCCGGTGTCGTATCTTGAAATCGTCATCGGCTATGTCGGCGCGGCCGCGACCAAGTCGATCCTGCTCGGCTTGATCATTCTCGGCACCGCGGGATTGTTCGTGCCGCTGCACATCCATCATCCGTTCTGGATGCTGGCGTTCCTCGTGCTCACCGCCGTCACCTTCAGCCTGCTCGGCTTCATCATCGGCATCTGGGCCGACAACTTCGAGAAGCTGCAAGCGATCCCGCTGCTGGTGGTGACGCCGCTGACTTTCCTCGGCGGCAGCTTCTATTCGGTGAACATGCTGCCGTCGGGCTGGCGCACCATCACGCTGTTCAATCCGGTGGTGTATCTCATCAGTGGATTTCGCTGGAGCTTTTACGAGATCGCCGACGTCAGTCTCGCCGTCAGCGTCGGGCTGACACTGACCTTTCTCGCGATCTGCCTCGTTACCATCTGGTGGATCTTCAAAACCGGCTACCGGCTGAAGAACTGACAAGCGACATCGCGCAAACAAAAAGGCCCGGAGAAAACTCCGGGCCTTTTTGTTCTTGCGCCCTCTATCAGCGGCGATGGCAATGGAAGTGATGGTGGCGGTCGTAATAGCCGCGGCAGCGCTTGCCGCGATACGGGCCACGATCGGGAATCCCGAGTACGCCGTTGACGCCGCCGACCACACCACCGACGCCGGCGCCAATCGCGCCACCCACCGCTCCGCCGATCGGACCGGCCGCACGATTGCCTTCACGCGAGCCCTGATGCGCGCCGCGCTCCATGCCGCCGATCACGCCCTGGGCGTGCGCCAGATTGGGCGCGGCGAGCAGCGCCGCCGCCAGCGCGGCCATCGCCAAGTGAAGGCGTAGCGACGGGCGGGACGGCAGGACAGCGGCCTGTGTCTTCAAGGCTTGGATGTTCATTGGGCTCCTCGCGAGTTAACCGATCAAAGGGTCTCAGCGGCCAAAGCGGCGCTGGCAAACGGCTAGGGATTGCTCACGACAACGCACAAGGCCGCGATTGGTTGCCACGGCCGCGTCAAACTGGTTGCCCGTTACCGCGTACGCCGGATAACCGCGTCTGCTTCCCGGCCATGCTTCCGCCATCGATCAATCTCACCAAGGCGTGTCACAACGCCATTAAGATTGATCCGCTATGGGACTGGAACCACCGCTAGATCATGTGCATATAACAGCGGCGGGGACGGGCAAGCGACCTTTCGGTTTCTGGCGGCAAGTCGGGAATCGGATCTGGAGGCCAGGAAACATATGCGTTCGTTGCTCATTCCGGTTGCCGCGCTGATGCTCGCAGCGGCCCCCACGGTCGCCCTGGCCAAAGTCGCCATCACCGTCGACAAGGACAATCAGATCATGACGGTGTCAGTCGATGGCGTGCAGCGCTATCAATGGCCGGTGTCGACCGGCAACCCGTCGCACGAAACGCCGGACGGCAAATTCCAGACGTTCCGCATGGAGGAAGACCATTTCTCCAAGGAATTCGACGACGCGCCGATGCCGCACTCGATCTTCTTCACCAAGCAGGGCCACGCGATCCACGGCACGTTTTCGGAAAAGAGCCTCGGCACGCCGGTATCGCACGGCTGCGTCCGCATTTCGCGGGCCAACGCCACGACGCTCTATGATCTCGTGAAGCGCGACGGCCTGCTCACCACCACGGTGACGCTCACCGGCTCCTCTCGCGTCGCGCTCGCCCGCAAGGGCAAATCGAAGACCGACGTGGCGCGGCGCGATCCGGCTCCGGGCGACGTCGAGGCCGGTTACGACGCCGCCGGCAACCCCATCGACCTGTCGCCGCAAGCGCGCCGCGTGCAACGCCCGGTGCAGCCGCAGGTGTCGGACGACGGCTACATCTATCCCGCCGACGGCAGCAGCAGCGATCAACGCTACCCGTCGCCGCGACCTTATCGTCGCGTCTATCAGGGGCAAGCTTACGGTGGCCAATACGGCCAGCAATACGCCGTGCCGCGCAGCTATGACGACCCGCAGAGCTACTACGCCGGTCAACAGGGCTATTACGCTCCCCGTCCCTACCTGCGTCCGCGCGGCTTGTTCTCCGACGCGGATTGAAATGCGTCGTGGCAGGTGAGTGAAATCACCGGCCAGCCAATGCTGACATCGCAATAGTCCATTGTGCTCTCAGTCCGTCATGGCCGGATTTATTCCGGCCATCCACGTCTTTACGGCCACGCCGCAGGAAGAACGTGGATGGCCGGGACAAGCCCGGCCATGACGAAGTAACGCTTTCAGACGTCGCGATCACGCTCCGCATTCAATTGTCGCCGTCGCGCAGGCGCCGCCATACGGCGCCGAGGATGTTTGAGTAATCGTCGGTCCAGACCCGCTGATCGGCGGGCGGCACGGTCTTCACCCATTTCTCATTCGACGCGAGGCTGCCGATGTCGGCGTCGGCGCGCGCCGAGATCACCACGTCGGTAGTAAACACGTAAGTGTCGTCGCGGCCGGAATCTTCGTTGAAGTGCCAGCTCGTCAGGCCGTTGGCGCCGGCGATGCCGGCCACCACGCTGGCGAGTTCGAGATGCCGGTTGGAGACGTGCATCGCGACCGCGCCTTGTGGTGCAAGTTTCGACCGATAGATCGCCATCGCCTCCTGCGTGGCGAGATGAATCGGGATCGCATCGGACGAGTAGGCATCGACGATGACGAGATCGTATTGCCCGTCCGGTTCACGCGCGAAGGTGAGCCGCGCGTCGCCAAGCACCGGCTGCATCGTCGGCGCGCACTTCTCGATGAAGGTGAAGTAGCGTGGATCGCGCGCGGTATCGATCATGGTCTGGTCGATCTCGAAGAATTTCCAGTCCTCGCCCGGCGCCGAGGCGCAGGCCAGCGTTCCGGCGCCGAGACCGATCACCGCGACGCGGATCGGCCCACTCTTGCGCGCACGGATCGCGGCGATCGCCTGACCGAGGCCGCCGTCCTTGTCGTAATAAGAAATCGGCTCGGGACGACCGGTAACCTTCGTGCCGTCGTCGTTCAGCATTCGCTCGGCGCCGTGGATGGTGGTGCCGTGCATCAGCACATGATAGTGCCCGCCCGGCGTCACCACGATCTTGTGTACGCCGAAGAAGCTGCGCACCGTGGTCACCCGTCCCTCGTCCGACGGATAGACCCGCAATAGCAGCAGCGCCAGCGCCACGGTCGCAGCAACTTTAGCGCTGCTGGCGCGCGCCACGATCGCGAGGATCACCGCCAAGGCCGCGCAGACCTCGGCAGAGGCAAGCCGCTGCTCCTTGACCGCGTCGAATACCCGGCCCGGCAGGAAAGCCGGCACGAGCCATACGATCGCAAGGATCGCCAGAACGAGCCAGTACCAGCGCAGAAACCCGGCCCAGCGCTCCTGAGTGGGCGGGCGGCACAGCGCCGCCAAAGCGATGAGGATCGGGTATTCGGCGATCCATGAGAACGTGAACGGCGCGATCAGACCGGCGAACAAGCCGCCGACCATGCCGCCGAACGACAGCGCGACATAGAAGCCGGTGAGATAGCGCGGCGCCGGACGCGTGCGCGCCAGTTCGCCGTGGCAGGCCATGGCGATGATGAAGAAACACAGTTGATGGCCGCCAAGCGTCAGCAACAGGTTCTGTTCGCCGCCGACCGCGAGCAGCACGATGACGCCGGCAATCGCCACCGGCTGCAACGCCAGCATCCAGCTGTGCGGCAGTAGCGGGCGCGACTGGAACACCAGCACCCACGTCAGCAGATAGAGCGACAGCGGCAACACCCACAACAGCGGCGCGGCGGCAACGTCGGTGGAGATATGCGCCGTCACCGCGATCAGCAGGCCGGACGGCACCGCCGCGAGGAAAATCCAGCGCGCGCGCGTCAGCCACGTCGGCGGCGGGCGATTGTCAGCCGCATCCTCCGCGGATTGAATCGCAGCCGCTTGCGGCGACCGCAGCAGCATCACCCCGCATCCCGCGATCAACAGAATCAGCAGGCCGTACCCCATGGTCCAGAGCAGGTTCTGGCTACGCAGCGACAGCGCCGGCTCCAGCAGAAACGGATAGGACAGCAGCGCGAGAAAGCTGCCGATATTCGACGACGCATACAGGAAGTACGGGTCGCGCCCGCCGGGGTGGCCTGTGCGCACGAACCACGCCTGCAACAGCGGATTGTTGGCGGCGAGCGCGAAGAACGGCAGGCCGATCGACACCGCGAACAGACCGAGCAGCCAGAACGCATAGCCGCTCGACGGGGGTTCGCCCCACCCGCCGGCGATCGTCAGCGGCAACGCCATCAACGCGGCGATCAGCAGCATCAGATGAATGGCGACGGCGGCGGCGCGGCCGGGGAGTTGCGTCAGGAAGTGCGCGTAGAGATAGCCGCCGAGCAGCAGCGACTGAAAAAACACCATCGCCACCGACCACACCGCCGGCGAGCCACCCAGACGTGGCAGCACCATCTTGGTGAACAGCGGCTGCACCGAGAACAGCAGCAGCGCGCTGACGAAGATCGCGGCAGTGTACAGGATCAGGATCAGGCGGTGGCGCGAGGGCGACGGCTGGTCGCGGGTCGCGGGCGGCGCGGAAAGCGTCATGCGGTCTTCAGCCTCAATCCGGCGAACCTTTGCGCCGGCAACGCCCCGCAACCTTGCGTCGAGGCGCCGGATTGAAGCACAAGGCCCCGCCGCAAACAATGTGACCCACCCCACTATCGTTCAAAGGCATTCAGCTTTGTGAGTCTCCTTTTGCCGTTACCGCGACAAAAGGCTGCAATCGGTTCCGCGAACCCGGTAAAGTGGCCGCGACAGTCTCTCTGTTTGCGAAAGATCATGGCCGACTTCGATACCGACGTTGTCATCATCGGCGCGGGCCACAATGGCCTTACCTGCGCAGCCTATCTGGCGATGGCCGGCTTGAGCGTGCGCGTGGTGGAGCGCCGCAAGGTGGTCGGCGGCGCGGCAGTCACCGAGGAGTTTCATCCGGGCTTCCGCAATTCGGTCGCCGCCTACACCGTGAGCCTGCTCAACCCGACCGTCATCGCCGACCTGAAACTGCACGAGCACGGCCTGCGCATCGTCGAACGCCGCGCACAGAATTTTCTCCCAACGCTGAACGGCGACTATCTTCTCACGGGCGAAGGCCGCACGGCGGCATCGATCACGCGCATCAACGCAAGCGACGTCGAACGCTACAACACGTTCACCCGCGAGCTTGAGGCCATCGCCGACGTGCTGCGGCAACTGGTGTTGCGCGCGCCGCCGAATCTGGTTGCAGGGTTCGGCGCGCCCGCGATCCGCGAAACCCTCAATGCGCTCGGCACCGCGAATGTGTTGCGCGCACTGCCGATGGAGCAGCAACGGCTGTTGCTCGATCTGTTCACGCGCTCGGCCGGCGAAATGCTCGACGAGATCTTCGAGGGTGAACTGGTCAAGGCGCTGTTCGGCTTCGACGCCATCGTCGGTAATTACGCCAGTCCCTACGCGGCGGGTTCCGCTTATGTCATGCTGCACCATGCTTTCGGCGAGGTGAACGGCAAGAAGGGCGTGTGGGGCCACGCCATCGGCGGCATGGGCGCCATCACGCAAGCAATGGCCGCCGCCGCGCGCAGCCATGGCGTCGAGATCGAAACCGGCGTCGGCGTCCGCGAAGTTGTCGTTGAGGACAGCCGCGCGACGGGCCTTGTGCTCGATGACGGCCGCCGCATTCGCGCGCGTTACGTCGCCGCCAACGTCAATCCGAAACTGCTCTACACGCGGCTGATGCCGAGGGAGGCGCTGCCGGGTGAATTCCTTGCCCGCATCGCGCGCTGGCACAACGGCTCCGGCACGTTCCGCATGAATGTCGCGCTGTCGGCACTGCCGTCGTTCACCGCGCTGCCCGGCGCCGGCG
This sequence comes from Hyphomicrobiales bacterium, assembly GCA_017305535.1. GTDB lineage: Bacteria > Pseudomonadota > Alphaproteobacteria > Rhizobiales > Xanthobacteraceae > 62-47. The sequence goes on from JAFKKN010000006.1 coordinate 262,648, forward strand.
ATCATCTCACCGCCGGCATCATCATGGCGCCCAGTCTCGCCTACATGGACCGCGCCTGGCAGGACGCGCGCGAATACGGCTGGAGCCTCGCGCCGGTGGTGGAGATGCTGATCCCCTCCACGCTCGACGACTCGCTCGCGCCGCCCGGCCAGCATGTCGCGAGCCTGTTCTGCCAGCACGTCGCGCCGCAACTGCCGAACGGTTCGTCATGGGACGAACACCGCGACGAGGTCGCCGACCTGATGATCGCGACGGTCGACAGTTACGCGCCCGGCTTCGCCGCCAGCGTGCTCGGCCGGCAGGTACTCTCCCCACTCGATCTCGAACGCGAGTTCGGCCTGCTCGGCGGTGACATCTTCCACGGCGCGCTGACGTTGAACCAACTGTTCTCGGCGCGGCCGATGCTGGGTTACGCCGACTATCGCGGGCCGCTGAAGGGGCTTTATCACTGCGGCTCCGGCGCACATCCCGGCGGCGGAGTCACCGGGGCCCCCGGCCACAACGCCGCCCGCGTGATCCTGCGCGATCACAAGGCCTTCTTCGCCTGAGCATGACGTTCGGAGCCGTGGGCATCCCTGTATATATCCCTGTGGACAGGGTGTGGATAACCATAGGACAAGCGGTGGATGCCATGCTCCCGAGCCTCGCCGCTACTGTCGTATCGCCGTCGCCTGATGAAATATCATCAGCCATTGATCGCCCTTTTTCTCGAACCCCCGCGTACCGATGGCCGAGCCTTGGGCCGTCTCCCCGTTCAGGCGCTTGCCGGTGAACGACTCGAGACCGACGATAACGGCCATGTTGCCGTCAACGTGGATGCTGCGCTCCGTCATCGCGACATTGAACTCGCTGTAACGCGACATTTGGGTCTGAAAGCTCTTTTCCACGTTCTCCCAACCGAGTTCGGGCGCTTTGCTCGACGGGTGGACCACGAACACATAGGGCGCGTGCGACCATAGTTTTTCGATAGCTGCGATGTTACGCGCCGACCACGCGCTCTCGAACGCCTGATTGACAGCGCGAACACTCGTTTCGGCATCTTCTGCCTGAGCCGGCACGGCAACGCTGACGAGAAAGCAAAACACGAGAACGAGATAACGCATGATCCCCTCCTCTTTTTCCCGGCGACCGCGCGAAGCACGATCGGAACTCCACCTTAGTACACCTCCAAAAACAGAAAACCGTGCCGAAACGGGAATATTTTGAACCGCACGGCTTGACGAGCCTCTGCCGTCGATCCGCGTTTTCGCGCGGTTTCAAAATATCAAGCCGAGATATCTCCGGACGCTGTCACGGACGGATAGTGGAAAACCCTGTGAAAACCCCCTGCAGGTTCGGGGTCTAATTCTGTGCTGCAGTGTGGAAAACCCTTGAACTGTCTGTGGATCACATGTGAACAAGAGGCTCCGCAGGAGCCCTTGTCCCTCCCATGACGTCGACTGTCACACCGCAAAGCACCAGCGCCACCTTCACCGTCGGCGACGAACGCCGGGCGCGAGGCATCGTCGACGTGCTCGAAGAGAGCCTCGATCCCGGCGAGATCGCGGTAGCCGCGTTCGAAAATGCGGAGGGTGTCTGGGAGATCGTGTTGCACTTCCAGACACAGCCCGATGAAGACGCGATCCGGCACCTGGTGGGCCTTGCCGCCGGAGACGACGCGGCAACGGCACTGTCATTTCAGACGGTCGAGGCCAAGGACTGGGTGAAGGCCAGCCTCGAGGGGCTGGTGCCGGTCCCGGCGGGGCGTTTCGTCGTCCACGGCCAGCATGATCGCGCGCGGGTCGCGAGCAATAAGCTCGGCATCGAGATCGAAGCGGCGCTGGCGTTCGGCACCGGCCATCATGGCACCACGCGCGGCTGCCTGCTGTTGCTCGACGATGTGCTGAAACGTCGCCGCCCCTCGCATGTCCTGGATCTCGGCTCCGGCACCGGCGTACTGGCGATTGCCGCCGCGAAGGCGCTGCGGAAACCGGTACTGGCCAGCGACATCGATCCGCAGGCCGTTATCGTTGCGCGCGACAACGCGAAATTCAACGATGTCGGACAATTGATCGACGCCGTCTGCGCGATCGGGTTTGCCGCGCCGGCGCTTCGTACGCGCGCGCCATTCGATCTGATCCTGGCGAACATTCTCGCCAATCCGTTGCGACAGATGGCGCCGACCATGGCGCGGCATCTCGCCCCTGGCGGGCTGGTGATCCTGTCGGGGTTGCTGCCGGCGCACACGCGCGGCGTGGTGGCGAGCTATCGCGCGGTCGGCTTGAAATTGATCCGGCGCTTGCAGGTCGATGGCTGGTGCAGCCTGCTGATGCAGCGGTCAGCTTCGCGCGACTAAGACCAGAGAATCGTCATTGCGAGGAGCGTAAGCGACGAAGCAATCCAGCTCTTACTTTATGGCTTACTGGATTGCTTCGCTTCGCTCGCAATGACATCCGTCAATTCATCGCGCTAGCGTTGGACGCTCTGTTTCGATTTCGACACTTCGGAACGGCGTTTCGTCGCGCGGCCTCGCGCGGTAAAACGATCCAGCATCCGGCGCAGCTTGCTGCGCGGCTTCGTTGCTTCGACGGTCGGCTCGGGAGCGCGCGGCGTGGTGGCTCGCGGCGCGGACGTCGACAACTTCTCAAACGTAAAGGCGGGCAAAGTCATCCCTCATCGTTCGGACCGAGTTGAAACACTCCGGACGTTTCCCGATATTGTCGACTTGTGAGCGTTCGCCGTGGCGGCGGTGTCCCCGCCCGTCTGGCGCGGGCGCCGCAATCTAATCTAAGTTACGCCGCGATGACAACTTTATGATTTCGCCTTCCGGTGAGTTCCGGAAAACTTGTCCGCACCCGTGTCATACAATCGAGGAACCATGTTCGAGGCTCACTTCCAGACCTTCGAGGACCCGGAAAGCGGCGTTGCGCTTACCGCACGGCTGGCGGCCTTCCGCGCCGAACTGTCGCACCGGAAACTGACGGGCTTCGTCATTCCGCGCGCCGACGCGCAGCAGAACGAATATGTCGCACCCTCCGAGGAGCGGCTGGCGTGGCTGACCGGATTCACCGGGTCGGCCGGTCTGGCCATCGTGCTGGCGCACGACGCGGCGGTGTTCGTCGACGGCCGCTATACGCTGCAAGCCGCCGCGCAAGTGGAGACCACGGCGTGGAAAGTCGAATCGCTGATCGATCCGCCGCCGGAAAGCTGGCTGACGGCGCATCTTTCGCCGGGTGATCGCGTCGGCTTCGATCCCTGGTTGCATACGACGGCAGCGGCGGAGCGACTCGGCGCCGCCTGCGCCAAAGCGGGCGCGGAATTGGTGGCGGTCGAGAGCAATCCGGTGGATGCGGTCTGGCACGAGCGCCCGGCGCCGCCGCTCGGTCCCGTCTCAATTCACGATGCGAAATTCGCCGGCATTCCGGCCACCGACAAATTGAATCAAATCCGCGAGCAGATCGCCCGCCTCGGCACCGATGCGCTGGTGCTGTCGGATTCGCACGCGGTGGCGTGGACCTTCAACATTCGCGGCGCGGACGTGTCGCATACGCCGCTGCCGTTGTCCTACGCGCTGGTGCCGAAGGACGGACGGCCGACGATCTTCATCGATCCACGCAAACTCTCCAACAGCGTGCGCGATTATCTCGAAGGTCAGGCCGACGTCGCGACGACCGAAGATCTGACGTCACAACTGACGCAGCTTGCGCAGCGCGGCGCGGCGATCTCGCTCGACAGCGCAACCGCTGCCGATGCGCTGAGCCGCCTCGTTACAGGCGCGGGCGGCAAAGCGATACGCGGCAGCGATCCGATCAGCCTGTTGAAGGCGGTGAAGAATCCGACCGAAATCGCCGGCACGCGCACCGCGCATCAACGCGACGCCGTGGCGCTGGCGCGCTTCCTCGCATGGGTGGATCGTGAAGCGCCGAGCGGCAAGCTGACCGAGATCGACGCCGTCGAAGCGCTGGAAACCTTTCGCCGCGAGACCGGCGCGCTGAAGGACGTATCTTTTCCAACCATTTCCGGCACCGGCCCGAACGGCGCCATCGTGCATTATCGCGTCACCCGCAAGAGCAATCGCCGCATCATGCCGGGCGACCTGTTGCTGATCGATTCCGGCGCGCAATACGAAGACGGCACCACCGACGTGACGCGCACCATCGCCATCGGCGAGCCGACGCAGGAAATGCGCGACCGCTTCACCCGCGTGCTGCGCGGCCATATCGCCATCGCGCGCGCGGTGTTTCCCGACGGCACTACCGGCGCGCAGCTCGATACGCTGGCGCGGCAATTCCTGTGGCAGGCCGGAATCGATTTCGAACACGGCACCGGCCACGGCGTCGGCAGCTATCTGTCGGTGCATGAAGGCCCGGCGCGGATTTCGAAACTCGGTACCGCACCGCTGAAGCGCGGCATGATCCTCTCCAACGAGCCCGGCTACTACAAGACCGGCGCGTTCGGCATCCGCATCGAAAACCTCGAACTGGTGGTGCCAGCCGAAATCGAAGGCGCTGAGAAACCAATGAATGCATTCGAGACGCTGACATTGGCACCGATCGACCGCCGGCTGATCGACCGCCGCTTCAGCAAGAAGGAAGTGAAGTGGGTCAACGACTATCACGCGCGGGTGCGCAACGAGGTGCGACCACATCTCGACGAAGCAACGCGCATATGGCTCGACGCCGCCACCGCGCCGATTCCGTATGAGGATCACTTTCCGGGGTGAGTCGAAATCATTCGTGAAACGATCATCCTCAATCTGATCGGACTCGTTTGGACCGGGTCTCCCAACAAAAAACGTCGTCCCCGCGCAGGCGAGGACCCAGACTCCGCAGCTGCGGCGATGTGAAAAACGCCAGTTGCTCACGCTCATGATCACAATCAAGGCCAGGGTTATAGGTCCCCGCCTGCGCGGGGATGACGAAGAGATTGTGGCTTATCCCTCGATCAACCCAAGCCATTCGTCCTCGGTCAGCACCGCGACGCCCAGCTCGCGCGCTTTCGTCAGCTTGGAGCCGGCATCCTCGCCGGCCACGACGTAATCGGTTTTCTTCGACACCGAGCCCGCGACTTTCGCACCCAACCGCTCAGCCACCGCCTTGGCTTCATCGCGCGTGAACTTGGTCAGCGAACCGGTGAACACCACCGTCTTGCCGGACACCGGCGATGTCTGTCGCGGCTTCTCGGCCGGCAGCACTTCGATCTCGCGCAGCAATAAATCCAGCGCCGTGACGTTACGCGGTTCGGCAAAGAATTCGACCACCGCATCCGCGACGATATCCCCGATGCCGGCGATGTTGTTGAGGTCCTGGTAGGCTTCCGAGGTGTTGCCGTCGTCGCTTAGTCCGGCGGCGGCCGCCAGCATCGCTTCGCGAAATGCGTCAATGGTGCCGTAGTGCCGCGCCAGCAGTTTGGCGTTGCCTTCCCCGACATGACGAATGCCGAGCGCGAAAATCAGCCGGTGCAGTTCGATCCTGCGGCGCGCGTCGATCGCCGCGAACAGATTACGCGTCGAGACTTCGCCGTAGCCTTCACGATTGGCCAACTTCTGCGCGGCGTCGGCATCGCGCTGTTGCAAGGTGAAGATATCGACCGGCGTTTTGATCAAGCCTTCCTGATAGAACTGCTGGATCTGCTTCTCGCCGAGCCCCTCGATATCGAAAGCAAGGCGCGAGACGAAATGCTTCAGCCGCTCCACCGCCTGCGCCGGGCAGATCAGCGCGCCGGTGCAACGCCGCACCACTTCGTCGTTCTCGCGCACGGCGTGGCTACCACAAGCGGGACATGTCTGCGGGAATGCATATGGCTTCGCCGTCTTCGGGCGCTTGTCGAGCACGACGCTGACGACTTGCGGAATCACATCGCCGGCGCGCTGCACGACGACGGTGTCGCCCTCGCGAATATCGATGCCGTCGCGGATCGGCTGCCCGTCATTGCCGATGCCCTTGATGTAATCTTCATTGTGCAGCGTCGCGTTCTGCACCACCACGCCGCCGACCGTCACCGGCGTCAGCCGCGCCACCGGCGTCAGCGCTCCGGTGCGACCGACCTGGATATCGATCTTCTCCAGTACCGTCGTCGCCTGCTCAGCGGCGAACTTGTGCGCGATGGCCCAGCGCGGCGAGCGCGAAACGAAACCGAGTCGCTCCTGCCAATCGAGTCGATCGATCTTGTAGACCACGCCGTCGATGTCATAACCGAGCGACGCACGCTCTTCACCGATGCGGCGATAGAACGCGAGCACTTCCTCGACGCTCTTGCAGAGTTTGATCAGCGGATTGACGACGAAGCCGGCATCACCGAGCCACTTCAGCATGTCGTGCTGCGTATCCGCCGGTCGCTCGGTCATTTCCCCCCAGGCATAGGCGAAGAATTTCAGCGGCCGCGACGCGGTGATGCTGACGTCTTTCTGCCGCAACGAGCCCGCCGCCGAGTTGCGCGGATTGGCGAACACGGTCTCGTCCGCCTCGGCCTGTTTCTTGTTGAGCGCGAGAAAATCCTGCTTCAGCATGTAGACCTCGCCGCGCAACTCACACGCCGACGGAATCCTGCGGCCCTTCAGGCGGTGCGGCACGTCCTTGATGGTGCGGACGTTCTCGGTGACGTCCTCGCCGGTGAAACCGTCGCCGCGCGTTGCCGCGCGCGCAAGTTCGCCGTTCTCATAGCGCAATGACAGCGAGAGCCCGTCGATCTTCGGCTCGGCTACGATCGCGGGCATCTCGTCCGCGTCGAGCCGGAGGAAGCGGCGCACACGATCGACAAATTCCTGCACCTCCTCATCACTGAATGCGTTGCCGAGCGACAGCATCGGCACTGCATGCTGCACCTTGGCGAAGCCGCGCGCGGGCGCGGCACCGACAGTTTGCGTCGGCGAGTCGGGCGTGGAGAATTCGGGAAATTTTGCCTCGATGGCTTCGACGCGGCGGCGCAGTGCGTCGTAGTCGGCATCGGAAATGGTCGGCGCGTCTTTCTGATAGTAGCGCTCATTGTGCGCCTCCATCTCCAGCGCCAGCCGCATCCATTCCTTCTTCGCCTGCGGCTTGGTCAGCGTCGCGACATCAGGAAGCGCTTTGGTCGATTTTGGTTTGGGCATTCGTTGTTTCCGTTGGCCCTGATCCGGCCATCCGCAATTCGACGATCCGGATTCTAGAGCCTTTTCGCTTCTGACGAAATCAGAAGCGAGGCTCGATGATTTTGTTTTGACGCGTTTTCTTGACGCGAACCCGTACCCACCTCGCTTGAAAACGCTATGGGGACGTGGATGCCCGGGACAAGCCCGGGCATGATAGACATAGGAGTCGCTCTATCCCGCGGCCTTCAGCAAGCGCTCGGCTGCGGCGCGGGCTTCCTTGGTGATCTCCGCGCCGGCGAGCATCCGGGCGATTTCCTCACGGCGGTGCTCGTCGGCCAGCGCATCGACGCGGGTGGCGACGCGCTTGCCCTTGTCGAGCGCGGTCTTGGAAATCAGCAGATGCTGGTCGGCGCGGGCCGCCACCTGCGGCGCATGGGTCACCGCCATCACCTGCACCTTGCCGGCGAGCCGCGCCAGCCGCGCGCCGATGGCATCCGCCACCGCGCCGCCAACGCCGGTATCGATTTCGTCGAACACAAGCGTCGGCGCGGAGCCGCGATCCGACAACACCACCTTGAGCGCGAGCAGGAAGCGCGACAACTCGCCGCCGGACGCGACCTTCATCATCGGCCCCGGCCGCGTACCGGGATTGGTCTGCACCCAGAACTCGACGCGGTCGATGCCTTGCGGCCCCGGCGCCGCCGCGTCCGAATCGACCTGCGTAATGAATTTTGCGCGTTCGAGTTTCAGCGGCGCCAGTTCGGCGTTCACCGCCTTGTTCAACTTCTCGGCGGACTTCGCACGTGCCATCGAGAGTTTTGCGGCAGCCGCATCATAACGCTTCACGGCCTCGGCCGCGGCCTTCTCCAGCCCCTGCAACTGTTCCGCGCCGGCGTCGATCAGCGCGATATCCGCGGCGTATTTCGCGGCGAGCGCCGCCAGCCCATCGACCGGCGTGGAATACTTTCGCGCGGCAGCGCGCAGCGCGAACAGTCGCTCCTCGATGCGCTCCAGTTCCGCCGGATCGAAGTCGGCAGCCACGAGCGCTGCGTTGAGATGCTGGTCGGCCTCTTCCAGCGCATTGATCGCGATATCGATCGCCTTCACCGCCGGTTCGACCAGCGCCGGCGAACTGCCTGCCCGGCGTTCCAGCCGTCGCACCGCCGCCGCCAGCGCCGCGATCGGCGAGTTGTTGCCGCCGACCGCTTCCTGCGCATCGCGCAGGTCGCCGGCGATCTTCTCGCCTTGCATCATCACGGTGCGACGCTCGGCGAGCGTGGTCTCCTCGCCGTCCTGCGGCGCGAGCTTTTTCAGTTCATCAGAGGCGTGACGCAGATAGTCGGCCTCGCGCGCGGCGCGCTCCATGCCGGCGCGATGCTCGTCGAGCGCTTGCTGCGCCGTGCGGCGCGCAGCCCACAGCGCCTCCAGCGCGGCGACGTCCTTATCGAGGCCGGCGAAGGCGTCGAGCAACCGCCGATGCGTGACGGCGTCGACCAGCGCCCGCTCGTCGTGCTGGCCGTGAATCTCCACCAGCGCCGCGCCAACCGCCTTGAGGGTCTGCACGCTGACCGGCTGATCGTTGATAAAGGCGCGGCTGCGGCCGTCGGCCAGTTGCACGCGGCGCAGGATCATCTCGCCAGTGTCATCAAGATCGTTGTCGTTGAGGATATCCGATGCCGGATGGCCCTTCGGCACGTCGAAAGTCGCCGTCACCTGCCCCTGCTCGGCGCCGTGGCGGACCAGGCCGGCATCGCCGCGCCCGCCGAGCGCCAACGCGAAAGCGTCGAGCAGAATCGATTTGCCCGCGCCGGTTTCGCCGGTCAGCACCGCGAGGCCTTGCGCGAATTCGATATCGAGCCGTTCGATCAGGACGATGTCACGGATCGAAAGACGGGCCAGCATGCGAGGTTGGTCCTGCGATCGGGTTAGCCGAGACCCATCTTCTTGAAGGCCCGGCTCATCCAGGACCCCTTGTTCTCGCTCGGCTCGAGACCGCCGGACTTTACTAGATTGTACGCGTCTTGGTACCAGCGGCTGTCAGGAAAGTTGTGGCCAAGAATGGCCGCCGCGGTCTGCGCCTCGCTGACGATGCCGATCGACATATAGGCCTCGGTCAGGCGCGCCAGCGCTTCCTCGACATGGCGGGTGGTCTGATAACGCGTCACCACGGTCTTGTAGCGGTTGATCGCCGCGCTGAAGTCGCGCTTCTCCATATAATAGCGGCCGATGCTCATTTCCTTGGCCGCCAACTGGTCGCGCGCGCCTTCCAGCTTCTTCTTGGCATTGGCGGCGTATTCCGAGGTCGGATATTTGCGAACCACTTCCTCGAGCGCGGCAATCGCCTTTTCGGTGCGGCCCTGATCGCGCGAGACGTCTGGAATCTGGTCGTACTGAGAGCTGGCGATCAGATACTGCGCATAGGCCGCATCGGGACTGCCCGGATGCAGCGTCACGTAACGCGTCGCCGCGCCGATGCAACTGTCATAGTCGCCGGAGTTGTAATAGGCGTAGGCCGACATCAGCAACGATTTGCGCGCGAGGTCTGAATAAGGATGCTGACGATCGACCTCTTCGAATTTCTTCGAAGCGGCCTTGGGATCGTTCTCCTTATTCATCATGTACAAGCCCTCATTATAGAGCTTGTCCGCCGGCTCATCGACGAAACTGTCGTCCTTGGCTTTGAACTTGTCCCAGAAATCGCCCATTCCGCCCATGCTGCTACAGCCGCCAAGGCTGGTCGCGAAGGCTGCCATGCAGACGGCCAGCAGCGCCCGATTGCGCAGACCGTGCCGGAACGAGGATCCGCGCGCTTCAAACGTCGAACGTGGTGCCGCCATCAATCAAGATCCTGACGCATGGAATGCCATTGCTGCGAAGTGACCGGAAGAACCGAACCTGGCTCGCGCCGTTCGGGACCGCGCTCACGCGACCGCGCTTCTGTATCGGAAAAAACGCATGCGACCAACCGGATACGGAGCCATTTCGCCCGGATTAAGGCGAATTGTCGGAATGCGAACAGCGCGATGTAAGTCGGAAAAGGAACTGTGGATCAGGACACGTCCGGGCCATAGGCCGGAGCAACAAGCCCTCCGACCATGCCGCCCACCGCATCCATGGCCGGACGCGCGCGGCGCGCCCGCTCGCCCTCGACCACGCGCCATGCGCTGCGATCGGCCAACAGCGCCGTCAGCACCGCGTGGTTCAGCTTGTGACCGCCCCGAACCGAACGATAGGCGCCCAGCAGCGGCAGACCGGCAAGCGCCAGATCGCCGATGACATCAAGCACCTTGTGCCGGGCGCACTCGTTGGCGAAGCGCAGACCCTCGGCATTCAGCAGGGAGGTCTCGTCGAACACCAAGGAGTTCTCGAACGACGCACCGCGGGCGAAACCGGCTTCCAGCAGTTTCGCCACATCGCTCATGCAGCCGAAGGTACGCGCGCGGCTGACTTCGCGGCGAAAACTTTCGGGATTGAGATCGAGGGAGAAATTCTGCTTGCCGATTACCGGATTGGCGAAGTCGATCTCGACGTCGGCGCGGAAACCATTGGCGTAGGGACGCAACTCGGCGACACTCTCGCCGATCTTGACCTGGATCGGCTTCAAAACCTGAAGGAAGCGGCGGGGAGCAGCCTGCTCGACCACGCCGGCCTGCTCGATGGCGGCAACGAACGCGGCGGCGCTGCCATCCATGATCGGAACTTCGGGGCCATCCACTTCGATGGTGGCGTTATCGACGCCCATGCCGCGCAGCGCGGCCAGAACGTGCTCGGCGGTAGACACCACCGGGCCTTCGCGGTCACCCAGCACTGTGGCGAAGGCAGTGGCGGTGACAGCCTTGGCGGTCGCCCGCACCTCACGCTCCGTTCCATCCGGAGCCACACGGACAAAAACAAAGCCCGCGTCGACCGGCGCGGGCCCGAGAGTCAGTTGAACAGCGGCACCAGAATGGACACCGACACCCGTCACGGTAGCTTGCGACCGAAGCGTGGTCTGTCGGTTGAATTTCATGCGTAACGTGCCCAAAACTTAACACCGCAAGATCGTAGCTGGCCGAAGGCGGCGCGACTCAATCTGGATGTCCCCAAAGACGTGCAAACCATACTGGTTGCCCCAAAGTCCGCCAACTCACGCTTTTTTACGTATTGTTACCCCAATTCGCCGCATTGGCGCCGTGCGTTAACCATATTTCAGCACGGCCTCGGCGCGGGAGCAATCCGCATTTCGCCGACGGGATAGAATTACATTTATAATCAAATACTTAAATAAGTCTTCACCATTCCGCTCGCGCAAATGAAAACCCCGGCGGGAGACGCCGGGGTTTGCCAATCATTTACTTTAGTCACAATTCGTCAGTTCGACTGCCGCCGCAAAAATGCGGGGATATCAAGATGATCGTCGCCCTGTGGCGCCGGGGCAACAGGTGCCGGACGACCATGGAGATCGAGTCCTTGCGGTGCCGGACGCCGCGCATATTCCGAAACCGGATCGTGCGCCGCCATCTGCTGGGCAACGGTACGCTGCGGCCGGCGCTCGGGCAGCGGCGGCATCTGTTCCATCGCCGGTCCGGACGCCCGGGCCGCGATCGGCGGCTCGGTTTCTTCATCGCGCCGTCCGAGGCCAACATTGGCCAGACGCTGCAACAGCGACAACCGGACCTTCTGCGGTTGGTCCTGATCGACGTCGCCCCTCGCCTGACGGATCTCGTTCTGGGCCGGCATCGGCAGCTCGTCGAACTTCGGCATCCGTGGCGCCCGCATCGGCACCCGCTCGGCCGCCTTCGGAATGAAGGCTTGCGGCGGCGGCGGTTCGTGGGCCTCGGCGCGCGGCGCGTCGTGCTCCGGGAACAAGGACGGCTTCTGCGCGATCGGGCGTACCGTCACGTCGCCATAGGAAGCGGGCTGGATCGGAGCCGGCGCGACCGGCTGCATCGGCTCCGCGGCCACCGCGGCTTCGATCGCGGCCAGCGTCGCACGCTCGTGGTTCGAAGTCTGCGGCACCGGAGCTGCGGCCGGCTGACGCGGAGCCTCGGCACGCGGGGCCGGAGCGGCAGCGGCGGCGGCGCGCTGACGCGCAGCGAGATCCGCCAGACGGTTGTCGGTCGACACGCCGTGAGCGACAGCAGCCACGGGAGCGGCGGCAGTCGGCGCAGCGGCGCGGGCCAGGGCGGCCTGCTCGATACCCGTGGCAACGACCGAAACACGGATCACGCCGTCAAGGTTCTCGTCGAAGGTGGCGCCGACGATGATGTTGGCGTCCGGATCGACTTCCTCGCGGATGCGGGTCGCGGCTTCATCGACCTCGAACAAGGTCATGTCCTTGCCGCCGGTGATGGAGATCAGGAGGCCACGCGCACCCTTCATCGACGAATCGTCGATCAGCGGATTGGCGATGGCGGCTTCGGCGGCGGTCAGCGCCCGCTTCTCGCCGGAGGCTTCGCCGGTGCCCATCATCGCCTTGCCCATCTCGCGCATGACGGCGCGGACGTCGGCGAAGTCGAGGTTGATGAGACCTTCCTTGACCATCAGATCGGTGATGCAGGCGACGCCAGAATAGAGCACCTGGTCGGCCATCGCGAACGCGTCGGCGAAGGTGGTCTTCTCGTTGGCGACCCGGAACAGATTCTGGTTCGGGATGATCAGCAGCGTGTCGACCACCTTGTGGAGTTCGGTGATGCCGGACTCGGCGGTGCGCATGCGGCGCTGGCCTTCGAAGTGGAACGGCTTGGTGACGACGCCGACGGTCAGGATGCCGAGGTCACGCGCGGTACGCGCGATCACCGGCGCCGCGCCGGTACCGGTGCCGCCGCCCATGCCGGCGGTGACGAACACCATGTTGGCGCCCGAGAGGTGATCGCGAATTTCATCGATCACTTCCTGCGCGGCGGCAGCGCCGACATCCGGCTGCGAGCCGGCGCCGAGACCCTGCGTCACTTCGGTGCCCATCTGGATGATGCGCTGGGCCTTGGTCATCGACAGCGCCTGCGCGTCGGTGTTGGCGACGACGAAGTCGACGCCTTCGAGACCAGCGGTGATCATGTTGTTGACCGCATTGCCGCCGGCGCCGCCGACACCAAAGACAGTGATCCGCGGCTTCAGCTCGCGAACATCAGGGGGTGTGAGATTGATGGTCATGGTTGCCTCTCGATTACGCGCGCTTGGTTTTGCAATGCCCCCAGCACACGGCCGGAGAAATGACTGGGTTGGACACGGGGCGGAACGAATTCATCAGAAACCCTCGCGAAGCCATTGACCGACCTTGCCGAAGTAACCGCCGGTTCCAGTTTTCAATGGCCGCACGTGACGCGGCTCGACGAATTCGAGGTGAGCATATTGCGGATAGACCAGAAGCCCCGACGGCACCGCGAAGGGTGCGCCCTTGGCCTCGTTGGGGAGCCGGCCGAAGCCGAGCGGACGACCGACACGCACGGAGCGGCCGAGAATCCGTGTTGCCAGTTCCGGCACACCGGTGAGTTGCGACGCGCCGCCGCTCAACACGACGCGGGCGCGAGGCTCGGCGGCAAACGGCGAATCCTTCAGCCGGTCGCGCACCATTTCAAAGATCTCCTCGACGCGTTGCCGGATGATGTTGGCGATCGTCGCCCGCGACACCACCTGCGGGAAATCCTGCTCGTCTTCACCTGCGGTCGGCACCGACATCAACTCGCGTGCATCCGAACCGCCGGTCAACACCGTGCCATATAACGTCTTGATTCGCTCGGCATCCGCAATGCACGCACCAAGTCCACGCGCGAGATCCATCGTGACGTGTTGCCCGCCGACCGCAAATCCGCTGGCGTGAACGAAACGTCCGCCGGAATAGATCGACATCGTCGTGGTACCCGCGCCCATCTCGACCACGGCCGCGCCGAGATCGAGTTCGTCGTCGGTCAACACCGAAAGCCCGGACGCGTAAGGACTCGCCACCATCGCTTCGACGTTGAGGTGGCAGCGCTCCACCGCCAGCATCAGGTTCTTGGCGACGGTCGCATCCGCCGTCACGACATTCATATCGACGCCGAACTGCCGCGCCACCATGCCACGCGGATCGCGAATGCCCTTCACGCCGTCGAGCGCGTAGCCGACCGGCAGCGCGTGCAGCACGGTGCGGCCGGCAGCCGTCGCGTGGCGCATTCCGGTCGAGGTGATGCGGGTGACGTCATCCGACGCGACGGAGCCACCGCGAATATCGGACGCCGCTTCGATCAACTGACCCTGCAAACGACCGGCGGACACCGACAGCAGCACGGATTCGACGCGAACCTTGGCCATGCGCTCGGCGACCGCCACCGCATGGCGTACCGCCTGCTCGCACTCGGTCATATCGACCACGGCGCCGGCCTTAACACCACGCGATTGGATGTGGCTGTAGCCGATCAACTCCACCGCATGGGTGCGGCCGCGCAGCGCCTCGCTCGGCGCGCACGGCTTCAACCGCGCGATCAGGCAGGCGATCTTGCTGGTGCCGATATCGAGCGAAGCGACCAATGCCGTCCTGTTCTGCGGCATCGGGCGCGTCTTGGGCGTTTGATGGCGATCCAAACTCGTCATGCGTCGCCGGCCTTACGTTTGGGCTTCTTTTCCTTGAACATCTCGTCGCGCGCCTTGGCGGCGTCTTCCGACAGCCGCACGATCAGGCGATCGGGCAGGCGTGCATCGACCGCGACGATGTCGCGGGTGAACAACTTGTCTTCCTTGTCAAATTTCGACAGCGTCGCCAGCGCGATGCCGACGTCGTGCTCCGGCAATCGGACATCAAGGCCGTTTTTGAGCCGCAGATTCCAGCGGCGCTCGCCGACGAACACCGCCGCGCGCACCAGCGGCTTGATCTGCGGATAGCGATCCAGCAATGCGAGGAAATCCCGCGCGTGGCTTTCGGCGCCCTTGCCCACCACCAGCGGCAGCGTCGCGAATTTCTTGACGACGTACGGCTCCAGCACCGCGCCGTCCTCGGCGATCACCGACACCTTGCCGTCCTGTTGCCACAGCGCGAACGGCGAGCGTTCGGTGACATCGATCTGCAACGTGCCGGGATAGAACTTGAGCACGGTGGCGTCGGCGATCCACGGATTCGCCATCAGCTTGGCGCGCACCACCGCGGCATCGAGGAACAAGAGCGACGAGCGGCCGTTGACGCCACCGATCGCCAGCACTTCATCCTGGCTCAATTGCTTGCGGCCGTTGATGGCCACGCCGGTGATGCGGAAGCCGGCGGCATTGGCCACCGCGTTGCGCGCATCGCTCAATCCGGCGGTGACTTCTTCAATATGTCCGCCCCTGACGACGCCAAACACGGCGCTGCCGCACAAAATGGCGACGGTCGCGATGATGCCGGCGCGGCGTGGAACGCGACGCTCGACGAAAACGATCAGCGGATGATTGCTCGACGGCACCGGCCGGCGCGCCACCGGAGGCGGCGTCCGGCGCCGCATCCGCTCGGCCACCCACTCGCGCAGCAGGATGACCGCGCCCAAGGCGGCGGCTTTCAGATCAGTTTGGGGCCTCGGCAGTCTCACCGACCGAGCGAGGCGTCCTCCACCATCCATTGCACGAGCTCGTCAAATGTTGTGCCCGCGTGCGCTGCGAGCTCTGGCACAAGTGACGTCTCGGTCATGCCGGGCTGGGTGTTAACCTCAAGACAGATGAGGCCCCCTGTTCCCTCGATGCGATCGTCGAAGCGGAAATCCGCCCGGCTAACGCCCCGGCAGCCGAGCGCAACATGCGCCGCCAGCGTTAACCTTCGGACTTCCTGGTAAACAAATGGTAAAACCGATGCAGGCAGGATGTGTTTTGACGCGCCCGGAGAGTACTTTGCCTCATAATCGTAAAACCGTACCGCCGGAACGATCTCGATCACGCCGGTCGCCTCGCCTTTGACCACCGCGCAAGTCAATTCCTTGCCGGCGATGTATTTTTCTACCAGAAGTTGATCGCCATGCGGCCAGTCCTCGCGGAACAGCTCCTGCGGCGGGTGCGCATGGGCCTCGGTGACGATGAAGACGCCGACGCTGGAGCCATCCGCCACCGGCTTGATGACATAAGGCGGCTCCATCACATGCGCCTTGGCGATCTCGGCGCGCGACAGCGTCAGCCCCTTTGCCACCGGAATCCCGGCCGCCGCCATCACCGTCTTGGCGAGGTCTTTCTGCATCGCCAGCGAGGACGCCAAGACGCCGGAGTGGCTGTACGGAATGCCGAGCGTTTCCAGAATGCCTTGAATAGTGCCGTCCTCACCGGGGCGGCCATGCAGCATCATCAGCGCGACATCGGGCTTCAATGCCGACAGTACCGATGCGATGTCGCGTTTGACGTCGATGCGGGTGACGCGATAACCGCGCCGCTCGAGCGCGTCAGCGCAGGCCTTGCCCGATCGCAGCGACACCTCGCGCTCCGACGACCAACCGCCCAGCAAAACAGCCACATGTTTCGAACCGCTCATTCGTCACCCCTTCTGCTGTGTCCTCATTAAGCTGATTTGCGTTCGTGACCAAATCATGCGTGGAGCGGTATTGTCGAAGCACACCGGTAGCGATTCGAGAGTCAGCTTCGACAAGGGAATATCTTCGATGATCAGAGCCTGGCTCGACATGACCCCGGCGGGAATCTTCCTGTCGCTCTCCATTCTCTATTTCGGGATGGTGGCCCTCCTCGCGTTCCTGTCTTTTCGTTCGACGATGCGGCGGCCGATCCATTCCTTCCGTGGCGTCGTGGCGCCGTTCTTCAACGCCGTCGCCATCCTGTTCGCGCTGCTCGCAGGCTTCCTCGCCAACGACATCAGCGAGCGCAGCCGCCAGGCGATCCGTACCGTTCAGGCGGAAGCCGGCGAATTGCGCAACATCCATACGCTGAGCCTCGCCGCGGTCTCGGACATGCAGATCATTCGCCTGGCGCTGAACGCTTACGTCACCTCCATCGTCTCGGAGGAATGGCCTGCGATGGACGCATTCAAGGACTCGCCGAACACCGCCGCCGCCTATGACACCCTGCTCCGCGAGGTCAGCCAGCCGTCCTTGTCCAAAGTGTCCGGACAAGCCGCGCACGCCGCCATTCTCAACGCGACGGTTCGCGCCAGCACGCTGCGCAACGTGCGGCTGTCGCTGGCGACCGACCATACCAACGACCTGAAATGGCTCGTGGTGCTGACGCTCGGGCTGTTCACGCAGATCGCCATCGGCCTCGTGCATCTCGAACGTCCACGGGCTTTCGTCGCGGCCATGACATTGTTCTCCGCCGCCGTGGTGGTCACGCTCGGAATCATCGCGATGCAGGAATATCCATTCGAGGGGAGCTTCCGGGTGTCGTCAACTCCGATCGCGGCGCTGGAAAAACTCAGCTACTGATACCGCCGGCGCGGTGGTGGTGCGAAGCCATCTCAGCTTCGCGCCACGCCGATGCGTTTGATTTCCCAGTGCAGGTCGATCCCTGATTGCGCCTTCACACGCGCGCGCACGGTTTCGCCCAGCGTCTCGATGTCATGGGCGGTGGCGTCGCCGGTGTTGATGAGAAAATTGCAGTGCATCTCCGACACCTGCGCGCCGCCGACGCGCAGGCCGCGGCAGCCGGCGGCATCGACCAGTTTCCATGCGCTATGACCCGGCGGATTCTTGAAGGTGGAGCCCCCGGTTTTCTCGCGGATCGGCTGCGCCGTTTCGCGATGCTCCTGAACCGCCTGCATCCGCGCACGAATGACATCAGCATCGGCGGGCACGCCGCGAAAGCGCGCCGAGGTAAACACGAATGAGGTATCGATGCCGCTATTGCGATAGGTGAATCCCATCGCCGCATTGTCGAAGCGATGCAGCGTGCCGTCGCGGGACACCGCCGTCGCCTCGACCAGAATGTCCTTGGTCTCGCCACCGTTGGCGCCGGCGTTCATGCGCAACGCGCCGCCGATGCTGCCGGGAATGCCGAACAGGAATTCCAACCCGCTAAGATTGGCAGCCGCAGCCGCTTCCGCCACCCGCTTGTCCAGCGCGGCGGTGCCGGCGTGAACGATGTCGCCCTCGACACGCGTCGCGCCAAACGCACGCGGCGATAGCCGGATCACCACGCCCTCCATACCGCCATCGCGCACGATCAGGTTCGATCCGACGCCGATGCAATAGACCGGAATATCGGCACGCAAATGTCGCAAGAAATAAGCGAGGTCGTTTTCGTCGGCGGGCGTGAACAGCACCTGCGCCGGACCGCCGACGCGAAACCATGTCAGCGGCGCCAGCGGTTCGTTGCCAAGCAAGCGCCCACGCAAGTCGGGCATCGCCGCTTTCAAGTCTGGAATGATATCTGCAAACATCAGTAGAGCCAGGACCGGTATTCGGGATTGGAGTCTTTCATGTCGTCGAACAGCCAGACCATCCGATCCACGAACCATGTTTTGGCGAGCATGACGATAACCACGCTCAGGAAGGTCACGGCGGCCTCACGTTGCCACAGTCCCCATAGCATCGACAACGTCGCAGCCATCGCGATCACCGATGCGATGCGCGGGACCATGCGATGCCGCACCGGCACATCTTGCCGCTTCAGCGCGGTCCAGATCCGCTCGCCGAGCACGGCTTTCGAGGCCCAGTTGTCGGTGGAACGCGGCGGCGGAAAGGCGCGCGGATTGACGATCAGCCAGAGCACGACCGCCGCGACCGGCAACAACGCCCACCATCCGATCCAATGCGCGCTCCACACCGCGAGGATCAACAGCGGAAAGGCACCGTAGCGCGTCCACACGCTCCACGGATTGGCATGGCGACGCCATGTCTCGTCGCTGAGAACGGCCATGTCCATTCTCCCTTGCGTAGTTGGCGAGCGCTACCCCAGCGCCTTTAATTCCGCCGGCAGCGCGTAGGCCCATTGCGTGATGTTGCCGGCGCCGAGGCAGACGACATAATCACCCGGCTTCGCCACGCCGCGCACCACGCCGGCGAGCGCGGCGGCATTTTCCAGCGCGATCACTTCGCGATGACCATGCGCGCGCAAGCCCAGCACGAAATTGTCGCGATCGATGCCAGGAATCGGCGCCTCGCCCGCCGGATAGACGTCCGCGACGATCACGGTGTCAGCGTCGTTGAAGCAGGTGCAGAATTCCTCGAATAGCGATTGCAGGCGGGTGTAGCGATGCGGCTGCACCACGGCGATCACTTTGTTCTTGGTCGAGTCACGCGCGGCCTTCAGCACGGCCGCGATCTCCACCGGATGATGGCCGTAGTCGTCGATGATCGTGACGCCGTTCCATTCGCCGGTGCGGGTGAAGCGCCGCTTGACGCCGCCGAAGCCGGCTAAGGCCTTCCGGATCACATCGTCGCTGAGGCCGAGTTGATGCGCCACCGCGATGGCGGCCGTCGCATTCAGCGCGTTGTGGCGGCCCGGCATCGGCAACACCAGATCGGTGAGTTCATGCGCGGTACCGGCCTTGCGATCGCGGAACGCGACCTTGAAAGTCGATCCGCCGTTCGCCGCCTTGAGATCGACCAGCCGCGCGTCGGCCTGCGGATTGGTACCGTAGGTGATGATGCGGCGATCCTCGATCTTGCCCACCAAAGTCTGCACCACCGGATGGTCGATGCACATCACCGCGAATCCGTAGAACGGCACGCTCTCGACGAAATTGCGGAACGCATCCTGCACAGCATCGAAGGTTTTGAAGTGATCGAGATGTTCGGGATCGACGTTGGTGACGATGGCGATATCGACCGGCAGCTTGAGGAAGGTGCCGTCGCTCTCATCGGCTTCCACCACCATCCAGTCGCCGGTACCGAGCCGCGCGTTGGTGCCATAGGCATTGATAATGCCGCCGTTGATGACGGTGGGATCGAAATCGCCGGCGTCGAGCAGGGTCGCGACCATCGACGTCGTCGTGGTCTTGCCGTGAGTGCCGGCGATGGCGACGCAGCTTTTCAGCCGCATCAGCTCCGCCAGCATTTCCGCGCGGCGTACCACCGGAATGCGCTGTGCGCGCGCCGCCAAAAGTTCCGGATTGTCACGCTTGATCGCGGTGGACACCACCAGCACGTCGGCGCCCGCGATGTTGTCCGCCTTGTGGCCGACGGTGACCTTGATGCCCTTTTCGCGCAGCCGCGCGACGTTGGCGCCCTCGGAGGCGTCGGAGCCCTGCACCGTGTAGCCGAGATTGTTCAGCACCTCGGCGATGCCGCTCATGCCGATGCCGCCGATGCCGACGAAGTGGATGGGTCCGATCTCGCGCGGCAGTCTCATGGTCCGTGTTCCTCGAGGGTCACCGTCCGCGAAAGCGGACGATCCAGTATCACTGGGCTTATATGATTCCGTGAGCCCCGCGGATACTGGATGCCCCGCCTTCGCGGGGCATGACAAGGCTAAAATGGTCTCGATGGCTATCTTAATCCCGCCGTCTTTGTCACCAGATCGGCCAATCGTTGGGCGGCATCCAGTTTACCGATGCCACGCGCGGCCCCGGCCATAACCGTAAGACGCGCGGGTTCGGCCGCCAGAGCGGAGATTTCCGCCGCCAATCGACGCGGGGTGAATTCGGCTTGCGGAATCCGGATCGCGCCGCCAGCATCTGCCAGCACGCCGGCATTGGCGAATTGATCCTGATCGAGCGCGCCGGGCAGCGGCACCAGAATCGACGGACGTCCGATGGCGCCGAGTTCCGCCACCGTGGTGGCGCCGGAGCGCGAGATCACCAGATGATTCGAGGCCAGCCGCGCTGGCAGGTCGCTGAAGAACGGAGCGAGTTCGGCATTGATCTTGAGCCGGTCGTAAACCGCGCGCACGCGCGGCATGTCTTCCTCGCGCGTCTGCTGGGTCAAGACCAGACGCGGCCACAGCGCAGGCTCCAGTTGCTCGATCGCGCCGGGCACGATGTCGGACATCACCCGCGCGCCCTGACTGCCGCCGACCACCAGCAAACGCAGCGGACCGCTCGGTTCGGGCGCCGCGAACGGCACGGCAGCCGCCGCGAGGATCGCGGGCCGCATCGGGTTTCCGGTCACGGTGGTTTTCGCCGCGAGCGCCGGATCGCGATCCAGCACGCCGGGCAGCGACGTGGCGATGGCGTCGACGCGTGTCGACAGAAAGCGATTGGCCCGCCCCATCACCGCATTGGCTTCATGAATAGCCGTTGGCACGCCGAACATCCGCGCGGCGAACAACGGCGGCAAGGTCGGATAACCGCCGAAGCCGATCACCGCGGCGGGACGCAACCGGCGGATCAGATTGAGCGCCGCTATCGTACCGGCCGCCAGCGTCAATCCGGTTTTCGCCAGCGACAACGGCGAGCGGCCGCGCACCGTCGCGCTCGGCACGACGTGAAGCGTTTCCTTGGAGAACAGCCCACTGTAACGCAGCGCACGCTCGTCGGTGACGAGTTGCGCACGCAATCCGCGCTCCATCAGCGCCGCGCCGAGCGCCTCGGCCGGAAACAGATGGCCGCCGGTGCCACCCGCGGCAAGCAAAATGAGAGGCGCGTCGCTCATGATTTCGACAACTCGGAAACAACTACGAACGGCATTTATAAACCGCTACGCGTAGGCCTGGGTTGCGTTGATATCGCCGATCGACGCCATTTCCGTGGAGGGCCGCTGCCGCGTCAGCGCCAGCATCATGCCGACACCGTAGGCCAGCGACACCATCGACGAACCGCCATAGGAGATGAACGGCAAGGTCATGCCCTTCGCGGGGATCAGATGCAGATTGACCGACATGTTGATCGCCGCCTGCACGCCGAACAAAATCGCGAGGCCGGAGGCCGCGAACCGCGTGAACAGATCCTCGCTGGCATAGGCGCGCGACAGCGTGCGGATCACGATGAAGGCGAACAGCCCGGCCAGCGCCAGACAGAAGATGACGCCGAATTCTTCCGCCGCCACCGCGAACACGAAGTCGGTGTGGCTATCGGGAAGAATGCGCTTCACCGTACCCTCGCCCGGCCCGACGCCGAACCAACCACCATGAAAGAACGACTCCATCGCGGTATCGACCTGAAAGGTATCACCCGATGCAGGGTCCATGAATCGTTTAATGCGCGCGGCGACGTGCGGCACCAGCAGGTAAGCGCCGAACAACCCGGCCGCCGCCGAACCCGCCAGGCCGAACACCCACACCATCCGCATGCCGGCGATAAAGAACAACGCGCCCCACACCATCAGGATCAGCATGGTCTGGCCGAAGTCCGGCTCCAATACCAGCAAAGTCACCAGGCCGAGCAGCGACGCCAGCGCCATCGACGTCGCCGGCATTTCGGGCCGCCGTGCCGATTCCGCAAACAACCACGCCACCACCACGACAAAGGCGGGCTTCGCGGATTCCGACGCCTGAATGTTGACGCCGAGAATGGTGATCCAGCGCCGCGCGCCCTTCACCTCGGCGCCGAACACCAGGGTGACGACGATCAAGAAGACACTGATGGCCAGCACGATCAATGCGCTGCGCCGGATCTGCCGCGGCGACAGGAACGAAACGCCCAGCATCACAATGAGCGACGGCGCGAGGAACAGCACATGGCGGTTGAAGAAATGAAACGGATCGAGCCCGATGCGGGTCGCGACCGACGGGCTCGCCGCCAGCGACAGGATCACGCCGCACAGGATCAGCAGCACAAAGGCGCCGAGCAATAGCCGGTCGACGGTCCACCACCATTCGGAAAGCGGAGTGCGTTGTTCGCGTGAAATCATGGCGGGTCCTGCGGGCCGGTAACTGCCCATTGGTCCCCCATCATGGTTTCCGAACCGTTAACGGAATGAAAACATTTGTGCGATGGCTTATTGCGCTTCACTTTTGATAGAAACACGACGAGATGTCATTGCCGGGCTTGACCCGGCAATCCATCATTCTTTTGGGAAGATGGATGCGCGGATCAAGTCCGCGCATGACGACGGATAATTCTGACGAAGGCTGAAAGCCCTCAGACCACCGGCACGACGCCATCCAGCGCCCGCACCAGTTCGCCGAACCGCACACCACGCACCTCGAAATTCGGGAACTGATCGAACGAGGCGCAGGCCGGCGACAGCAGCACCACCGCATCGGCCAAGCCGGCCGCGTCGGCATCGCGCGCGGCGTTCGGCACCGCCACCTCGAGCGTCTCGCTGATCTCGTAGGGCACCTTGCCTTC
Organism: Hyphomicrobiales bacterium; assembly: GCA_017305535.1. Taxonomy (GTDB): domain Bacteria; phylum Pseudomonadota; class Alphaproteobacteria; order Rhizobiales; family Xanthobacteraceae; genus 62-47. Next base: position 285,777 of record JAFKKN010000006.1, read on the forward strand.
GAGGGTCGCCGCGAATTCCTGCGCCGCCACGCCGATCAGATAGGCCTTGCGGACGCGCGGAAAAAATTCGGCGAGCGAGGTGATGCCGCCGCTCTTCGGCTTGCCGCCGGCGATCCAGAAAATATCGCCGAATGAGGCCAGCGCCCGCGCCGTGGCGTCGGCGTTGGTGCCCTTGGAGTCGTTGACGAACAGCACGTTGCCGCGCCGGCCGGTCTGCTCCATGCGATGCGCGAGGCCGGGGAAGCTGCGCAAGCCCTTCTGCAACACGTCACTGTTCACGCCGAGCGCGAGCACCGCGGCCGCGGCGCATGTCGCGTTCTGCGCGTTGTGAACGCCGCGCAGCGAACCGATGCCGCCGATCCGCGCGATCTCGGTGCGCGCGCCGCCCGCCGCGCGAATGATTGCGTCGCGTTCGACATACATCCCGTCGGCCAGTGGTTGCTTGACCGATACGCGTACCACCGGCTTGCCGGCCTGATCGAGACGATCCGCCACCGCCCGGCACCAGCCGTCGTCGACGCCGACGATCGCCGCGCCGCCGGGCTGTACGCCGGCCACCAGCCGCTCCTTCACCGCCGCGTAGTGATCGATGCTGCCGTGACGGTCGATGTGATCTTCGCTGACGTTGAGCAGGATGCCGACGCTCGGATCGAGCGACGGACACAGGTCGATCTGATACGATGACATCTCGATGACGTGAACGCGGCCGGCGCGCGGCGGCTCCAGCGACAGAATCGCGGTGCCGATGTTGCCGCCCATCTGCACGTCATGCCCCGCCTCGCGCATCAGATGCGCGATCAGCGCCGTGGTGGTGGATTTGCCGTTGGTGCCGGTGATGGCGACGAACGGCGCGTTCGGCGCGTGACGACGTCGCTCGCGGCAGAACAGTTCGATATCGCCGATCACCTCGACACCGGCCCGCTGCGCGGCCAGCACCGTCCAGTGCGGCTGCGGATGGGTCAGCGGCACACCGGGCGTCAACACCAGCGCGGCGAACGTCTCCCACGCCGCGTCGCGCAGATCGGCGGTGGCGAACCCGGCCTTCGCGGCGGCGGCCATGCGATCGGCATTGTCGTCGCAGGCAACGACATCCGCGCCGCCGGCGCGCAGCGCTTCACAGCTCGCAAGACCGGAGCCGCCGAGCCCGAACACGGCAACGCGCTTGCCGGCGAATGAGGTGACAGGGATCATGATGTAATCGCTCGCGTGTCGCAGGCAATGTATCGTTCCCTCCCCCCTTGTGGGGGAGGGCTAGGGAGAGGGGTAAACCGCACCGCTATGACTCGCGATACCCCCCTCTCCACCTCTCCCCCACAAGGGGGGAGAGAGCACGCTGTGCGCGCGGCAATCACCATTTCCGACATCAACGCAGCTTGAGCGTGGAGAGGCCGAGCAGCGCTAGCATCACCGCGATGATCCAGAACCGGATCACGACCTGCGGCTCGGTCCAGCCCTTCTGCTCGAAATGATGGTGGATCGGAGCCATCTTGAACACGCGCTTGCCGGTCAGTTTGAACGACGTCACCTGCACGATCACCGATACTGCCTCCAGCACGAACAAGCCGCCAATCACCGCCAGCACGATCTCGTGCTTCACCGCCACCGCGATCGAGCCGAGCATGCCGCCGAGCGCCAGCGAGCCGGTGTCACCCATAAAGATCGAGGCCGGCGGCGCGTTGAACCACAGGAAGCCGAGCCCCGCACCCAACACCGCGCCGCACAGCACCGCGAGTTCGCCAGTGCCGGCGACGTAATTGATTTGCAGATAGTCGGAGAACACCGCATTGCCGGCGAGATAGGAGATCATGCCGAAGCTCGCAGCGGCGATCATCACCGGCACGATAGCGAGGCCGTCGAGGCCGTCGGTGAGGTTCACCGCGTTGCCGGCGCCAACGATGATGAAACCGCCGAAGATCACGAAGAACCAGCCGAGATTGATCACCACTTCCTTGAAGAACGGGATCGCCAGCGAACTCGACAGCGGCTCACGGCCGAGCCGCATCAGCGCGTAGCACGCAAGCGCGGCGATAACACCTTCGATCAGCAGACGGCTGCGACCACCGAAACCGTTATGGCTCTGCTTGGTGACCTTGAGATAGTCATCATAAAAACCCACCAGACCGAAACCGAGCGTGACGCCGAGCACGATCCAGACGTACGGGTTCATCGGGTTGGCCCACAGCAGCGTCGACACCACGAGGCCGGAGAGGATCATCAACCCGCCCATGGTGGGCGTGCCCTTCTTGGTCAGGTGCGACTGCGGCCCGTCGGTGCGGATCGGCTGCCCCTTGCCTTGGCGGATGCGCAGGTTGTCGATGATCCATGGCCCGAACAGAAAGACGAACAGCGCCGCGGTGACCATGGCGCCGCCGGTGCGGAACGTGATGTAGCGAAACACATTGAGGCCCGGGATCGCCGGCACCGCATCGATCAACCAATAGAACATTCAATCCGCCTTACACCGCTGCATCGTCGTGAGCGGCCTGATCGGGGAAGCGCTTCTCGAGCGCACTGACAATAATTTTCATCTTCGAACCGAGCGAACCCTTGATCATGACCGCGTCGCCATCGCGCAGCGCCGCCACGACCTGCGACTCAAGCAGGTTAGAGCTTCCGGCATAGCCGCCGCGCTTGCCGGAGGGAAGCGCGTCCCACAGGTTTTGCATCAGCGGCCCGCAGCAGAATACCGCATCGATCCCATTCGCGGTGACTGCCTCGGCAAGCCCGCGATGCAGGTCAGCGCCTGTCGGGCCGAGTTCAAGCATGTCGCCGAGCACCGCGATCTTTCGCCCTTGCGGGCCGACCGCCGCACTGCCGAGCACGTTCAGCGCCGCCGCCATCGACGCGGGATTGGCGTTGTAGCTCTCGTCGATCAGCGTGGCGCTGCCATGCGGGAGTTCCAGCGTCTTGCGCACACCCCGCCCCGCCGCCGCCTGAATTTGCGACAACGCCAGCGCGGAGCGCGCCAGATCTGCACCCGCGAGCGATGTCGCGGCCAGCACCGCCAGCGAATTCAGCGCCATGTGGCGGCCAGGCATCGCCAGCTTGTAGGTGACATCATGATCGAGAATGTCGGCGTGGATCGCCGAGCATGTGGCATGCAAGGCGACGTCCAGCAGCCGCGCATCGGCGGTCTTGTGCGCGCCGAAGGCGACGATGCTGGCGATGCCTGCCTTCTTGGCGCCGCGCTTCAGCCGTGCGAACTGATCGTTGTCGCGATTGAGCACGGCGACGCCGCCGGGTTCAACGCCGGAGAAAATTTCCGCCTTGGCATCGGCGATCGCCTCGACGTTCTTGAAGAATTCCAGATGCACCGGCTCGACGGTGGTGACAATCGCGATGTGCGGCCGCACCAATCCCACCAGCGGCGTGATCTCACCGGCATGGTTCATGCCGATCTCAAACACGGCGTAAGCGGTATCCGCCGGGCAGCGCGCCAGCGACAGCGGCACGCCCCAGTGATTGTTGAACGAGGCGACCGAGGCGTGCGTCTTGCCTTGCTTCTCGAGCACCTGACGCAGCATTTCCTTGGTGGACGTCTTGCCGACCGAGCCGGTAACGGCAATTACCTTCGCGCCGAGCCGCGCACGCGAGGCCTTTGCAAGATCGACCAGCCCCTGCAACACGTCCTCGACGATCAGCAACGGTGCATCGGCGGCAAACTGATCGCGCTTGTCGCGCGAGACTACCGCCAGCGCCGCGCCGGCCTTCAACGCGGCGCCGACAAAAGCGTGCCCATCGTGCACGTCGCCCGTGATGGCAAAGTAAGCGTCGCCCGGCGCAATCGTGCGGCTGTCGATCGACAGGCCATGGATCGCGGCCGGCATCGTGCCGGCGGTCTGCGCCTGCATCGCGCTCGCCATGGCATTCGACGTCCAGAGGGGCTGCGTGCTCATACGACCTTCACTTTCAATGCGTCCGCGACCGCGTCGTGGTCGCTGAACGGCAGCGTGCGATCGCCGACAATCTGGCCGGTTTCGTGGCCTTTGCCCGCGATCAACAACACATCGCCATCCTGCAAATCGTTAATGGCCGCCCGGATGGCCTCGGCGCGGTCGCCGATCTCGCGCGCACCGGGCGCGGCAACGGCGATGGCGGCGCGGATCGTTGCCGGATTCTCGCTGCGCGGATTGTCGTCGGTGATGATCACCGCATCGGCATTCCGCGCGGCGATCTCGCCCATCAGCGGCCGCTTGCCGGCGTCGCGATCACCGCCCGCGCCGAACACCACGATCAGCCGCCGCTTCGCATAGGGCCGCAACGCTTGCAGCGCCTTGGCCAGCGCGTCGGGCTTGTGCGCGTAGTCGACGAAGATCGGCGCGCCGTTGCGCTCGCCCACGAATTCAAGTCGCCCCTTCGCGCCTTCGAGGCGTTCCAGCGCAGCGAACACCCGTCCCGCATCGCTGCCGGTGGCAATCGCCAATCCCGCTGCAACCAGCGCGTTCTCGATCTGGAATTCACCCACCAGCGGCAGGCGCAGGCTGTAGCGTTGCCCGCGATGCGCGAGCGTGAGTTTCTGCGTGAAGCCATCGACCGCGACATCGATCAGTCGAATGCCCATTCTCTCGCCGTCACCATGACGCCCCACGGTGAAAAGATGCAGGCTGCGCTTGCGCGCGGCATCGATCACCTGCTGCGACACGTCATGATCCGTCGCGATCACCGCCGCGCCACCGTCCACGATCAGATCGGTGAACAGCCTCAGCTTGGCCGCGAGGTAATGCGCAACGTCCGGATGATAATCCATGTGATCGCGCGAGAGATTGGTGAAGCCGCCGGCATTCACACGCACGCCATCGAGACGAAACTGATCGAGCCCATGCGACGAGGCTTCGAGCGCGAGATGGGTGACGCCATCGCCCGCCAGTTCGTCGATGGTCCGATGCAACGCGATCGGGTCCGGCGTCGTCAGCGAACCGTAGACGTTGCGCTTGGTGCTGACCACGCCGACGGTGCCGATGCTGGCCGCCTCATCGCCGAGCTGCTGCCAGATCTGGCGCGCGAACGCCGCCACCGAGGTCTTGCCGCTGGTGCCGGTGACGGCGGCGACGGTTGCGGGCTGACGCGGATAAAAACGTGCCGCCGCCAAAGCCAGCGCGCGCCGCGGATTGGCCACCGTCACGAACGGCACGCGCGCAGAACCCGTCGGCGCGTGATCGCCGGCGACAGCCACCGCGCCCGATGCAATTGCCTGATCGATAAATCGCGCACCGTCGGTTTTCACGCCGGCCAGCGCGAAAAACAAATCGCCCGGCCTGACCGCGCGGCTGTCCATCGCGAGGCCCGTCACCGCGATCTCCCGCGCCGATGGATCGATCGCAACGTCCGCGCTGAACAGTTCGAAAAGTTTCATGGTCTCCGGGCCTGACACCGCGTCACGCAGCGGTGCCTGAGCAAGATCAAAATCGGGTCGTCACACACCAACGCAACGCCAAACCCGCTATCTGGATGTCGCAAGAATAAGGCGCTCAGACGGCGGCAGATCGAAGCGCGGCTGAATTCCCAACAGTGGCGCGATACGGGCAATCACCTTGCCGCCGGTCGGCACCGCGTTCCAGCCGGAGGTGATGAAACCGTAGGTTTCCTTCAGCGGTTGCGGCTCGTCGATCATGATCAGGATCTGATACTTCGGATCATCCGCCGGCAGGATCGCGGTGAAGCTGTTCAGCACCTTCTTCTTGGCATAACGGCCATTGATGACCTTTTCGGCGGTGCCGGTCTTGCCACCGACGTAGTAGCCCTTCACTTCGGCCTTGCGCGCGGTGCCGACCTCGGCATTGAGCCGCATCAGGAAGCGCATCTTCTCGCTGGTTTCCGGCTTGATGACGCGCTTCGCCAGCTTCATCGCCTCTTCCTCGGACCGCTTGAGGAAGGTCGGCGGGATCAGATAGCCACCGTTGACCAGTGCGTCGATGCCCATCACCGCCTGCAACGGCGCCACCGCCATGCCGTGACCAAAGGAGATCGTGACGGTGTTCAGTTCGCCCCATTTGCGCGGCAGGATCGGCGATGCGCTTTCCGGCAGTTCGGTGCGCAGCCGCGTCATCTGCCCCATTTTGCGCAGGAACGCCTGATGCGCCTCGACGCCTTGCGCCAGCGCCATGCGCGCCGCGCCGACGTTCGACGAGTAGGTGAAGACTTCCTTGGTGTTGATGAAGCGGCCGAGCGGATGATCGTCATGAATCTTGAAGCGGCCGTAGTGCAGCGGGCCACGCGCATCCCACATCGAGTTCAGCGTCGCCTTGCCGGAATCGAGCGCCATCGCCAGCGTGAACGCCTTGAACGTCGAACCCATTTCATAAACGCCGGTGGTGAGGCGGTTGATGCGGTCGGGATCGTTGGCTTCCTTCGGATTGTTCGGGTCGAAGTCCGGCAGCGATACCATCGCGACGATCTCGCCGGTCTTGACGTTGGAAACGAGCCCCGACGCGGCCTTGGCCTTGTAGTGCTCCTTGGCCTTTATCAACTCGTCGCGCAGGGCATGCTCGACGCGCAGATCGACGGCCAGCTCGACGGGCCTCTGCAAGCGGTCGCTCGCGAAGCCCGCGCGATGCAGATCCGCCAGCCCGTTGGTGTCGAGCCACTTCTCGATGCCGGCGATGCCCTGGTTGTCGATGTTGACGAGACCGATCAGATGCGAGACGTCGACGCCGTTGGGATAGTCGCGCTTGTTCTCGCGCAGGAAGCCGATGCCGGGAAGCCCGAGGCGATGAATGTCATGCTGCTGGCGCGGCGTGATTTCACGCTTGAGCCAGACGAAGCCCTTCTTCGACGACAGGCGGTCGCGCACTTCTTTCGTATCGAGATCAGGCAGCGCCGCTGTCAGCATTTCGACGGCCTCATCGACGTCGATCAGCCGGCGCGGCTCGCCGAACAGCGACGGCGTCTTGACGTCGGTGGCAAGAATCTGACCGTTGCGATCAACGATGTCCGGGCGCGCGGTGGCGATGGCATCCTGGGTAACGCGACGCGATCCGTGACCTTCGCCGAAGGTCGCGAACATCACCAGCCGGGCGCCGATCACGACATAGACCAGAGAGAAAATCAGGATCGTCAGCCCGACTCGCACCCGCGCCCGCGCAGCGCGATCGACGTTCTGCCCATAGAGCAGACCACGGACCACGCGCTGCCGCCATGCGGAGAACGAACGATCGGGCGCGCGCACGACGTCGACTTGATCGTTCATCGCGCGCCCTCCGTTGCGGGAATCGAACCGGTCATCAGGTCGGGATCGGTGGTATCGATCATCGCGCCTATGGGGTCCGGTTCGTTCGGATTAATGAGAGTGGGCGAGCGCTCCGGCAGGTTCTTCAGTTGATCGTATTGCCGGCCTTCGATCGGCCGCAGCTTGGTGTGGCGCTCGGCAAAGCCTTGCAGACGTTTCGGGGAATCGAGTCGTGCCCACTCCGCGCGCAAGGCGGCGATGGCGTCGCGCTGTGCCCGCACCTCGGCATGCAGCCGCTGCACACGCTCGGTGCGCGACGTCGATTCCATCTTGATGCGGTAGACGTAGGACGCGCCGAACACCAGGAGACAGACGACGAGAAGATGGATGATCCGCATGGCTCAACCTCTTCGCATGACGCTGTCGAGCGTCGGCCATGACGGCAGATCGGCGGCCGGCTGTGCAGGCGCGTCGGTCCGTTCGGCGCCGCGCAGCTTCGCGGAGCGCGCGCGCGGATTGACGTCGACCTCATCGTCGCCAGGTTTGATCGGGCGCTTGGTCAGCACGGTAAAGCGTGGCGCCTGCTGCGCGATCTGCGGCAGATGCCGCGAGCCGCCGCCGCGCTGGCTGCGCTCGACCAGGAAATTCTTGACGATGCGATCTTCCAGCGAGTGGAACGTCACCACCACCAGACGCCCGCCCGGCTTCAACACCTGCTCGGCCGCAGCGAGCGCCAGATGCAGTTCGTCGAGTTCGGCGTTGACAAAAATCCGCAGGCCCTGAAACGTCCGCGTCGCCGGATGAATCTCGCCCGGCTTGGCGCGCACCACCTTGCCGACGATATCGGCCAACGCGCGCGTCGTCGTGATCGGCGTCTCGCGCCGCGCGGCGACGATGGCGCGCGCAATATGCCGCGAATAACGCTCCTCGCCGAAGATGTAGATGATATTGGCGAGATCGGCTTCCGAAGCATTCGCGACGACATCGGCGGCGGTGGGACCCGTGCCGCTCATCCGCATGTCGAGCGGGCCGTCGAGCCGGAACGAGAAGCCGCGCTCGGCCTGATCGATCTGCATCGACGACACGCCGATATCCATCACCACGCCGTCAACAGCGCTCATGCCTTGCGCGGCGCAAACCTCGCCGAGATTGGAGAAACGATCCTCCACCAGAGTCAGCCGGCCGTCCGACTGCTCGACCAGAGCAAACCCGCCGGCGATGGCGGTGCGGTCGCGGTCGATGCCGATGACGCGGGTGCCTTCGACCGCCAGCAGCGCACGGCTGTAGCCGCCGGCGCCGAAGGTCGCGTCGACATAGATGCCGCCGCTATGCGGCGACATCCATTCGATGACCTCGCGGCCGAGCACCGGAATATGTCGTGGCGAAAGCGCGGTCATGGCTGCATATCCCCGCCGCCATGCCGATGATGTCGCGCGTCGACGCCGCTGCTGACTGGCTTGGCCGATGGCATTGGCGAGGACATGAACGTTGCGCCGGGTTCCGCTTTCCGTTTCGACGCGAAAATCCGAGCTTCCACATGGGACGATGTGCAGGGCCATGGGATTCGTCAGCGTCAAAGGAGCCTTAGCCCGCCCGAACGGGCTGGCTTTTCACCCTTCAGTAACGTTGGTTAGCGTTAAAAAAGCGTTGATGAAATCGCGCGAGTCCAACGCAATGCGGGTACGGACATGCCGATTGCACGCCCGACCCGGATTCCCTGTGGATGCATCGCCGCGGAGAGCGCCACGGCTTGCCCGCCACGGTCGGTGCTGGCACCTTTATGTCGAGATCGTGACGATGGCGTGCGACGGATTGATCGATCCGCCGCCAAAATGAGCGGCTGGCGCCGTGGTGCCGCCGGGTTTGAGGGATGAAGTCGAGTTGGGTCCAATAGTCGAGAAGCCAGCGCCAAGGCGCCAGCGGGCCCTTCCGATCCCGAAGGCCAGTGCCGACATGCCGAAATTCACGCCCGATTCCTCAGTTGTTTTCGAGGTAGTCCCCTCCGAAAATTTCGGCGAGCGGAACAAGGGCCTGACGCCGGACATGATCCTGCTGCACTATACCGGGATGCCGGACCTCGAAGGCGCGCTGTACCGACTCTGCACCGCCGGAACCGACGTCTCGGCCCACTATGTGGTGCTGGAGGATGGCCGCATCCTGCAATGCGTGCCCGAAGACAAGCGCGCCTGGCACGCCGGCGTCTCCTATTGGGCGGGCGAAACCGACATCAATTCCTGCTCGATCGGCATCGAGATCGTCAATCGCGGCCATGACTGGGGCTATCCGGATTTTCCGCTGCGGCAGGTCGCGGCGGTGATCGCGCTGTGTCGGGGCATCATGATCCGACGCAAGGTCCCGCCGCACCGGGTGCTGGCGCATTCCGACGTCGCGCCCTCCCGCAAGCAGGACCCCGGCGAGAAGTTTCCGTGGCGCTCGATGGCGGATTCCGGCGTCGGGCTGTGGATCGAACCGGCGCCGATCGTCAAGGGCGAGATGCTGCGCCCCGGCTCCACCGGCGATCAGGTCCGCGATCTGCAAGCGGCGCTGGCGCGCTTCGGCTACAGCATCGAAGCGGACGGCCGCTACGACGTGCCGACGCGCGAAGTCGTCACCGCATTCCAGCGGCATTATCGTCCGGAGCGTGTCGATGGTATCGCCGACCAGTCGACGGTGAAGACGTTGCAGGCGCTGCTTGCCGCGCTTCCACCCTCGAAGGCGATCGCCGCCGCCTCCTGACTGCAACCGCATCGCCGCGCCGCTTGACGGATCGCCGCCAACCCCGCATGGGTGGCGCGTCAGTCGGCCGGACGGCCGCTCCGGCACCGGTCGAAAGGCCGCCGGGGAGGAAAGTCCGGGCTCCATCGACATACGGTGCCGGATAACGTCCGGCGGGGGCGACCCCAGGGAAAGTGCCACAGAGAACGAACCGCCCGCCTTCGCCCTTACGGGCTTCGGCACGACAGGCCCTCGGGCTTGCCGCGCCATAACGGCGCAAGCCGCGTCGGCGGGTAAGGGTGAAAAGGTGCGGTAAGAGCGCACCGCGTCGCCGGCAACGGCAACGGCATGGCAAACCACACCGGGAGCAAAACCGAATAGGGACGGCGCAGCGGCGGCTTCGCGCAAGCGATAACACCGCGAGATCATGTCGGGTCTGCCGTCCGGGTAGGTTGCTTGAGGCAATGTGCGAACATTGTCCCAGACGAATGGCCGTCACGTATCGTCCGTGCAAACGGGCGGTGCCCTACAGAACCCGGCTTACAGGCTGACTGATATTTTATCGTGCTCCATGAGGGGGGCGGCGCCCAGGCGCCGGCCCCCTCGCCATGCCCCTGGTTCCCGATCATTCAAAATTGAACGATTTGCCGACCTTTGATTTTACGGCTGGGCGATAAGACTCGTGGACGCTGGCCGAGGTCAGCCGAGATCAGGTCCCGTCATGACGCGCTTCTTCGCCCGACTGTTGCGTTTTGATCGTCCATCGGACGCGATCTATATCGAGTTGGTGGACTCGCTCTTCAGCCTGGTGCCGCCGATGATCTTTCTCGCGATCTCGGTCGGCGTGATCGGCGCGGCGATCTTCGCCCGTACTGGCGACTGGCTGGTGATCGGATTGACCGTTGCGACCCTCGTGGTGTCCGCCGAACGCATTCTGATGGCTCTGCGTTATCGTCGGGCCCGCGCCGCCGGCCCGCTGTCATTCGCGGCCGCGTGCGGTTGGGAAAAGCAATTCGCCACGCGAAGCTTCATCACGACCTCGATTGTCGGGACCATGGGCGTGTTGTGCTTCACGCTGCACGATCCCGAGATTCATATGCTGATGGTCGGCATGTTGTTCGCCTATGCCGCGGGCACGGTGACGCGCGTGGCCTATCGACCAAAGCTGGCGATCCTCAACCTCCTGATTCTTTCAACTCCGTCGATGATCGCCTGTCTGTTCCTCGGCGGGACGATTTATTGGTGTCTGGCGTTTCTCATCGTGATCTTTTTGCTCGGTGGTTTCGAGACGATACAACATCTGCATGCCACCATCGTCAGCCAGCTCACGCTCAAGCTTCGCTTCGCCGGCCTGGCACGCCGCGACGCCCTCACCGGCCTGTCCAATCGGCTTGCGCTGAACGAAAATCTGGAAGCCATTGTCGCTGCCGCCTCGCATGCCGGTCGTCCGCTCGCCATCCACAGTCTCGATCTCGACAACTTCAAGCAGGCGAACGATCGCTTCGGCCATCCGGTCGGCGACGCCGTGCTGCGCGAAGTGGCGAAGCGTCTGTCGTGGCTCACGCGCGAGAACGATCTGCTGGTCCGGCTCGGCGGCGACGAATTTGTGCTGGTCCAGGCCGATGTGACGTCACGTGAGCAGGCATTGGCGCTGGCAACCCGTATTATCAGGGAAATCGCGACGACCTATCAAATCAATGGCAACGCGATTCAACTCGGCACCAGCGTCGGCATCGCCATGATGACGCCTGAGCAACCGTTGACAGCCGAGGAATTACTCGACCGCGCCGATCAGGCGCTCTATCAGGCCAAGCGAACCGGTAGCGGCTTCATGGTCCATGCGGTGGCGCCGCAGCTGGTCCCGACGCTTCAGGACGGAAGCGAAATCGAGGACGCGCGGAAGATCGTCAACTCGAACTAAGGCCCTTTCCGTTCCGATCGAATTGGAGCGGGGCTCAGGCTTTTTGTTTTGACGCGCTTTCTTCACGCGAACCCGTATCCGCTTCGCTGGAAAACACTCCAACCCGCACGCCAATGGCGACGATTTGCATTGCAGCCATGCCCCGGCTTCGCAAAGGGCCTCTGCGCTGGCACCTCCGCGAGTGAACCGCTACAGCACGATGGTCATCGATCGTTCGCCGCCGCTTCACATCGCTTCCAGCTTCGTTGCCTCGCATGTCGTCCCTCGTTTCGCGCCAATCACTCGGCCTGTCGCTCGGTTTTCTCGGCGTCGTGATCTTCGGCGGCACGTTGCCGGCGACCCGTCTCGCGCTCACCGGCTTCGATCCGTATTTCATCACCGCCAGCCGCTCCGCCATCGCCGGCCTTTGCGCGCTGACGTTGCTCGTGATCCTGCGTCGTCCGCTGCCGCCGAAACATACGTGGCTGTCGCTGGTGCTCGGTACACTCGGCGTCGTGGTCGGCTTTCCGCTGTTCATGGCCATGGCGATGCAGACGCTGCCGGCCGCGCATGGCGGCGTGGTGCTCGGCATCCTGCCGATCGCCACCGCCATTGTCGCGGTGCTGGTGACGCATGAGCGCCCCGGCCTCGCCTACTGGATCGCGGCGCTGGTTGGTGCTGTGCTGGTGATCGTGTTCGCGCTGCGCCATGGCGGCGGCGGCGTCGCCATCGGCGATCTGTTCCTGCTGCTGGCGGTGGCCGGCGGCGCGCTCGGTTACGGCTTCTCCGGCCGCCTCACCGCCTTCATGCCCGGCTGGGAAATCATCAGTTGGTCGATGGTGATCGCGCTGCCGCTGACGTTGCCCGCGACCTGGCTGCTGATGCCGAGCGATTTTTCCGGCGTTCCGTTGAATGCCTGGCTCGGTCTGGCCTACGCCGCGCTGTTCTCACAGTGGATCGGCTTCTTTGCCTGGAACGCGGGAATCTCGATCTGCGGCCTCAGCAAGGTGTCGCAACTGCAATTGCTGCAACCGTTCGTCACCATCGCGCTCGCCGCGCTGGTGAACCGCGAGGCAATCGACCTCGACACCATCCTGTTCGCGGCGGCGGTGGTCGCCACCGTCGCGATCAGCGCGCGGACGCGGATACGCGTCGCGCCACCGCTGACACAGACGTAAAGACGAAGAGAGCCTAGTCGTCGTCTTCGTCGTGGCTCGCATGATGCTTCGCGCCGCGACCGCCGATCGAACTGGTATAGGCCGGCTCCTGATGGGCGTATGAGCCACCGCGACCGGCGCGCGCCGCGATCTCTTCACCCGACACCGCAGCGGGTTTGCAAATCACGCGACCGCTTGAGCGCCGCATCAGGTCGACGTGAATGTGATTGTAGTGATAGACGTTGGCGCCCGGCGCCAGCACGGTGGTGAAGTGCTGACACGCCGCGCCTTGCACGTCGCGCAGGAAGCCTTGTTCTTCCGGCAGGCCCTTCCAGCCCTTCTGCACCGAGATGTAACGGCCGTCCGCCAGCGTGAAGCCTGCAACATCAAGCGCATTGCCAAAGGCGTGTTCGGAAATGTGCGCGCGCGGATTGCCGTTCATGCCGCGACACGAATAGGCGGAGATTTGCTTGATCTCGACGACGCGCGCACCGAACCAGCGCATCGCGGCCGGCTGGATGTTTTCGCTCAACCAGCGATCCAGCGCCGACACGATCGGACACGCCAAAGTCGCGGTCGGCTTCAATGTGACGGGACCGAACGCCGATACCATCGGTGCACGAGCCGGGCCGAGCGCCGGCAACGGCGCTTCGCGCGTAGCCTCACCCGGTATCGCGGACCCACGCGAATAACGCGGCGCGGCATCGCCCGACGAATAGTCCTGAGGCGATGCATTCGATGTCGCATAGCCGCGTTGCGATTCCTGGCCACGCTGCGAATAAGGCTGCGGCCCGGTCTGCCAGCCGGGCGGCGTGTTGGCGCTCGCTTCCGCCGGCAGCGGAATTTCATCATCGGCGGGCGTGACACCCGGCGCGTTCAGCGATACCGGCCCGCGTCCGGCCTCACTATTATAGTCGGAGCGCGACGCTACCGATTGCGACGACGGCCGAGCCGCATAGCTCGGCTGCGAACCGGGCCAGCGCGGCTGGTTGCCGCGACCGCCAACGGCGGCCGGCGGCCGCATGTCGTCCGCGAATCCGAGCGAGGTGGATGCATCCCCCAGCGCCGCAACCTTCAGCGGGAATTCAGCGCCGCAGACGCCGGGGCCGGAAATCGGATTAATCCGGACCACTTCGGCAGTTTCCTTCACCGTACCGGACTTCAGGCACGCGGCCTCCGCCTCGGCGCGCCACGGGGCACGCTGCTCCATCTGCATGAAACCACGGCCGCAGCCCGCCAAAGAGGCGAGCGCAACACAGCCCATCAGTGAAAGGATCATTCGGCGCTTCATGCGCGCACGTTGGTCGAATTTATTTAAAGACTCTTCAACGCGTTGATTTCAGGAAGTTTTAACCATGCGGGCTGGCGCGCGCATCTCCGATGCGAGGCAACGGTGATCTGATGCCGCCAATCGATTTCTCGGGAACGATCCACCGCTATGGCCGTTGAGCAGATCGCCAGAATGAACGCCCTCAAAATGGGGAGGTGGCCCATGACGACGTTCGGCACGTTGAGCACCCTGACCGCGTATCTTTCCCTGGCCTTCGTGGGGGCTATCGTTCTCGGCTTGCTCTGAACCGAGGCCGGCTCCCGCGCAGCGCCGGTTCGGCATTCCATCCTCGCCCAAGCGTTTCCGGCCCGCCTTGACGACGCCGCAGTGACGTCCCATTGACGGCGACGATAGGCTTCGTCGTTGGGGGAACCGGAAACCGATGCGCCTCAAAACCATTGTGATCGCCGCCGTGGTGGTCGCAGCCGCGTTTGCTGCGACCTTGAAGGCAATGGACTGGCTGGCGCCCGGCCAATCGCCGCCCCCGCCGGTGCTGGCGAAACTGCCGCCGCTGCCGGAAGCAACCCGTAACTCGACCCTGCTGGTGCCGATCCAGATTCCGCTGAAAGCCATCGGCGACGCCGCCGAGCGCGCCGCGCCGCGCAACTTCGGCGGCAAGGCGGCGAACCCGGTGCCGCAACTGTTGCAGGACGCCGACATTAACTGGACCGCCACACGCGGCGTCATCACCGCCAGCGGCGCGCAGAACGCGCTGGCTCTGGCATCGCCGATCACCGGCAAGCTCAACGTGACAGGTTCGCTGTCCGCCGGCGCGCGGGGTGCGCTCAATGATGCGCTCGGCTCGCTGCTCGGCGGCAACGTCGCCAAGCAGATCGGCGCGATCAACATCAAGTCGTTCAAGGCCGACGCCGAAATTCGCGGCAATGTCGGCATGACATCGCGGCCGGCGCTGACCGCGAACTGGCGCATCGAGCCGAACCTCGCGGCGCAGGTCGATCTCGGCGACACCAACCTTTCGATCGCAGGCGTTCGCGTCAGCGTTCCCGCGCAAACCAAACCGGCGATCGATCAGGCCGTGAACGAACAACTCGCGGCATTACAGCAACGCATCCGCAACGATCCGTTGCTCGAGCAGAACGCACGGCGCGAATGGGCCAAGATGTGCCGTTCGATTCCGCTCAACGGCCCGACCGCTTCGCAACCGCAGTTGTGGCTGGAATTGAAACCGACCAAGGCCATCGCGGTGCAGCCGGCGATCGATACCAGCAATGTCACGCTGATGCTCGGCGTCAATGCCGAAACCCGGATCACCTCCGCCGAAACCAAGCCGCAGTGTCCGTTCCCCGCGACCCTCGAACTGATCGCGCCGCGTCCCGCACGCGTCGATATCGGGGTGCCGGTCGACATGCCCTTCACCGACATCAACAAGATTCTCGCGGCGCAACTCGTCGGCAAGACCTTCCCTGAAGAGAAGGACAGTTCGGTTGCGGTCACCGTCAAACGCGCCACCGTCGCGGCGGCGGGCGATCGCTTGCTGATCTCGCTGGTGGTGGACGCCAAGGAAAAACGAAGCTGGTTCGGACTCGGCGCCGACGCCACGGTGCACATCTGGGGCAAGCCCGCTCTCGATGCGAAGCAACAGACCGTGCGCCTGACCGACATCAAACTCGCGGTCGAATCCGACGCGGCCTACGGCCTGTTCGGCGCCGCCACCCGCGCCGCGATTCCTTATCTGGAAAAGGCGGTGGCGGAGAAAGCGGTCATCGACCTCAAGCCGCTCGCCGCCGATGCGCGTCAACAGATCGGGGGCGTGATCGCTGGCTTGCAGAAGAAAGAGGACGGCGTTCGCGTCGATGCCGCAATCGACAGCCTCCGCCTCGCCGGAATCGCCTTCGATTCCACCAAGCTGCGGGTGATCGCCGAGGCCAGCGGCGCGGTGAAGGTCACCGTGACGACGCTGCCCGCCTTTTAAGGGTGCGACGTCTCCACAGAGCCTGACTGTTTTTTTACAGGCAGATTTGCAACGCAAAATAAGTCGTCCCTGCGCAGGCAGGGACCCATACGCCGCAGCGGTTCGGCTCCGTAAATCGGGCGCGTTTATTTAACAATCGACGCCAGGGATTCTGGGTCCCCGCCGGCGTCGGGGACGACTCCGAGAGCGCTTGGCCTTCATGCGCCCCTGCATTCCACTTTCGTTAAAAAGCCTCCGGGTGCGACAATCTGTCTTGCAGTGAGGTTGCGTTGTTGGCACAACCGCAACCGTGCGACGTACCGTCGCAACCACCCACAATAAGAACAATCCAAGGAGATCACCGGATGAACAAAACCGCCGCAACCTTCCTGGCCGGCCTCGCCATCGCCCTTTCCGGCGGCGCGGCGCAGGCACAGATTTCGGACGACGTGGTCAAGATCGGGGTCTTGACCGATATGTCGAGCCTCTATTCCGACGCGACCGGCAAGGGTTCGCTGGTCGCCACGCAGATGGCGGTCGAGGATTTCGGCGGCAAGGTGAAGGGCAAGCCGATCGTCGTGCTGGCGGGCGACCACCAGAACAAGCCCGACGTCGGCGTCAACATCGCCCGCAACTGGATCGACAACGACAAGCTCGACGCGGTGTTCGACGTGCCGACCTCGTCGGTGGCGCTCGCGGTGTCGACGCTGCTGACCGAGAAGAACAAGATCTTCATCAACTCCGGCGGCGGCAGTTCGGATCTCACCGGCAAGGCGTGCTCGCCGATCTTCGTCCACTACACCTACGACACCTATGCGCTGTCGAGTGTCGCCGGCAAGGCGATGGTCAAGCGCGGCGAGGACACCTGGTTCTTCCTCACCGCCGACTACGCATTCGGCCATGCGCTGGAGCGCGATGCCACCAACATCGTCAAGGCCGCCGGCGGCAAGGTGGTCGGCAGCGTGCGCCATCCGCTGAACACGTCCGACTTCTCGTCATTCCTGCTGCAAGCGCAAGCCTCGAAAGCCAAGGTGATCGCGCTCGCCAATGCCGGCGGCGATTCCACCAACGCGCAGAAGCAGGCGGCCGAGTTCGGCATCACCCAAGGCGGCCAGAAGCTGATCGCGCTGCTTCAGGAGATCACGGATACGCACAGTCTCGGCCTCCAGCAGGAGCAGGGGCTGATCCTCACCGACGGCTTTTACTGGGACATGAACGACGAGACGCGCGCTTTCTCGAAGCGTTTCATTGCGAAGGTCGGCCACATGCCGACGATGATCCAGGCCGGGCTCTATTCGGCGACGATGCATTATCTGCAAGCCATCGACGCCACCGGCACCGACGACACCGCCAAGGTGATGGCCAAAATGAAGGCGACGCCGATCAACGACTTCTTCGCCAAGAACGGCCACATCCGCGAGGACGGCCGCATGGTCCACGACATGTATCTGTTCGAAGTGAAGAAGCCCTCCGAGTCGAAGGGCGAATGGGACCTCTACAAGCTGCTCGCCACTGTGCCCGGCGATGAAGCCTTCCGTCCGATGAGCGAAGGCGGCTGCCCTTACATCAAGAAGTAATCGCGGCTTAAACCAATAAACGACAAAGGGCCGGACGACATTGTCGCCCGGCCCTTTTTTATGCGCGTTTTGTTTCCACGAAACGTTTAAGTCGAATACTTGAACTCCGGCATCGACTTGAGTTCATCCTTCGTGACGCTGAGGACGCCATGGTCCGGATACCACGGGTTCGGCTTGGCCGCCGGCGTTGTTGTGGCCGCGCCGGTGGTTGTCGTCGAAGCCGGACGACCGGTCATGCCGTTGGCTCCGCCAGCCCCGCCGCCGGCACTCGCGGTGGCCGCCGGCAATGGCGTATCGCTCCATTTGACCTTTTCGAACGGCACCGCGACATAGTGCTCGCCCATGCCGAGGAAGCCGCCGACGCCGATCACCGCGGCAGCGATCTTGCCTTCCTTGTCGAACAGCAAATCGTTCACCGAACCGAGGCTCTCATTGCTGTCGTTATAGATCTTCAAGCCGATAACCTTCGACGCACGCCATTGGCCCGTATGAGACATCGTGTCGGCCGCCGGAGCCGTATTCGTTGCGGCGGGCGGCGTCGTTGAGGTGCTGGGGCTCGTTGGCGATTGCGCCAGCGCAGCGGTCGCCAACATCGTCGAACCAACCAACACGGTCATCATGGACTTCGCAATCATGTGTGCTCTCCCTTCTGCGAAATTCTGCGAAGTGAACACGCCAGCGTGACGGATGTTCCTGCATCGAGACACGATGACGCTGCAACATGCGAACGACTGGCTTGCGAATTTGAAGAGGCAATTGTCGGAACCAATCCGATACTTGCGTTATCTCGAAGGATGCGTTTGTTCGCGGCGTTCGCGCAACGCATCTTGATCGCCTTGCTTGGAGGCGATTTATCTGTGCGGCGAATGCGTCGCGTCAGAAGCTGCCCCAGTAGGGCGGCACGCTGTAATAGCGATGCAGGTCTTCTTCCTGCGTGCGATCGCCCCAGTCGAAGTCCTTGTCGGCCAGGAACGACGGCGCCTTCTTCAATTCGTCATCCGAAATGTCGAGTTGATAGGCTTCGTGCTCGCGGCTGTATGTCAGACGCGCCCAGGGCAGCGGCAACAGGCTGGCACCGAGGCCGAGGAAGCCGCCGAAACTGAGAATGGCGTAGGACACCTTGCCGCTGATCTTGTCGATCATCAGCCGTTCGATATGGCCGATCTTCTCGCCGTTCGGCCGCCGGACGGCGGTGCCTTCAACGCGGTCGCTGGCGATCAAGCTGTGGGGTTTCTTCATCACCTGATCGAGGGTCATAGCTGCCTCCCTGACAAGCCAGATGAGATATTCCGATCAACGCCGTGCTCCGACGCAAGTTCCGCCGCGCCATGGCTGCTGCCCTGCCATTGCCACAGTTCGCGGCGCATAAGGAACCCGATCACGTCATGATTTGAGCTTCCAGCGCCGGGCCCGGCCGCTGCACCTGTATTTTGGACACGCTATGAAACCTGCCGTCCCGTACGCCGCGCTCGCTCTTGCCTGTTCCGTTTTGTTCAGCGGTTCCGCATGGGCCCAGCGCGCCAACTACGAGGCGATGGTGGCGGAACATGCGCGGGCCAACGGTATCCCGGAAGCGCTGGTGCATCGGGTGATCGTGCGCGAAAGCCGCTATCAGCCGCATCTGGTCGGGCGCGGCGGAACCATCGGCCTGATGCAAATCAAACTCGCGACCGCGCGCGGCCTCGGCTACACCGGCACCGCCGCCGGGCTGCACGACCCCAACACCAATCTCACCTATGCGGTGCGCTATCTCGCCGGCGCCTACCGCGCCGCCAACGGCAACGCCGACCGCGCGGTCCACTATTACGCCGCCGGCTATTACTACGCCGCCAAACGGCAGCAGCGACACCACGGCGGCCGTCACGATGCACAGGCGCGCGCAACGCAGGCCGGCGCACCGCTTTCGATCCTGCCGCCCGAGTGACGCGCGGCGGCGCGCCGCCAACGATCCGCATTCAATCGCGGCGCCGTTTCGGATAAAGTCTGCGACATGCGACATCGATCGCAGCCTGCGAGACCGACGCCATGCACCACTTCACTCCCCTCTCCGGCTTTCTCGGCGGCGCGCTGATCGGACTAGCCAGCGCGCTGCTGATGCTGTTGACCGGCCGCATTGCCGGCATCAGCGGCATCTTCGGCGGCCTGCTGCCGCTCCGCGCCGCCGATCGCGGGTGGCGATTCGCTTTCATGATCGGACTGATCGCCGCGCCGCTGCTGGCCGCGCTCGGCGGCGCCTCCCTGCCGATGCCAACAATGCCCGCGAGTTATGTCGTGATCGCGATCGCCGGCCTGCTGGTCGGCATCGGCACCCGCATGGCCAGCGGCTGCACCTCCGGTCACGGCGTCTGCGGCACCGCGCGGCTGTCGACGCGCTCGATCGCAGCAACCATCACTTTCATGATCGCGGCCATCGCCGTCGTGGCGGTGACGCGCCATCTCGGCGGGAGCTAACATCATGCCACAGCTTCTCGCCGCCTTTGGATGCGGACTTTTGTTCGGTGCGGGCTTGTTGATCTCGGGCATGACGCAACCCGACAAGGTGCTCGGCTTCCTCGACATCTTCGGCGCATGGGACGCCACGCTGGCTTTCGTCATGGCCGGCGCGGTGATCGTCACCAGCGTCGGCTTCGCGCTGGCGCGACGGCGCGGCGCGCCGATGCTCGCGACGAAGCTGCAATGGCCGACGCGCAACGATATCGACGCGCCGTTGCTGACCGGCGCGGCATTATTCGGCATCGGCTGGGGATTGGTCGGACTTTGTCCCGGCCCCGCCATCGTCAATCTTGCCAGCCTTGGCCTGCCGGTGATCGTGTTCGTCGTCGCCATGGCGGTCGGGATGCTCGGCGTCGACCTCTGGCCGCAACGCGCATCGGCGCGCGTTGCGGCCTCCGCCGTATCGACAGCGGACGGCTGATCGCCGCACCTCCCGGCATTTGACAGTTCAGCGGCGGTTGGCCACGCTGGCGGTCAACAATAAAACTCCGCCGGAAACCCCAACCAGAAACCCCATGTCCAACGCACCGCATTTCGATATCGACGTTCGCGAGTTCTGGAACGATCCCTACCCCGCGCTGAAACGGATGCGCGCCGAGACGCCGATCGCCTTCATTCCACAACTCGGCTCGACCATCTTCACGCGCCGCGACGATATCTTCGTCTCCGAAAAGCGGATCGAGGTGTTCTCGTCGCATCAGCCCGCCGGCCTGATGAACGTGCTGATGGGCCACAACATGATGCGCAAGGACGGCGATGCGCACATGTCCGAGCGCGCCGCGATGTTTCCCGCGGTGTCGCCGCGCACCGTGCGCGACACCTGGCGCGCGCAATTCCAGGCGCATGCCGACCGCATTCTCGACGATCTCGCGCCGCAAGGCCGCGCCGATCTGTGCAAGGCCTTCGCGCTGCCGCTGTCGGCGGAATGCCTCAAGCACATCACCGGCCTCACCAACATGCGCTATCAGGACATGGATGCGTGGTCGCAGGCGATGATCGACGGCATCGCCAACTACACCGGCGACAAGGCGGTGGAGGCGCGCTGCAACGCCGCCACCGCCGGCATCGACGCCGCCATCGACGACATGATCCCGGTGGTGACCAAGCATCCGAACCAGAGCATCCTCAGCGTGCTAATGGCGGCGGGCATGGCGATGGAGAGCATCCGCGCCAATATCAAGCTGGCGATTTCCGGCGGACAGAACGAGCCGCGCGACGCGATGTCCGGCACCATCTGGGCGCTGCTGACGCATCCCGATCAACTGGCGCTGGTGCGCGACGGCAAGGCAAAATGGATCGAGGTGTTCGAGGAATATGCGCGCTGGATCGCGCCGATCGGCATGTCGCCGCGTCGCGTCGCCAAGGCGTGGACCTACGGCGGCGTCGATTTCGAGCCGGAGGATCGGGTGTTCTTCATGTTCGGTTCGGCCAACCGCGACGAAGCCTGTTTCGACGATCCGGAAACCTTCGACATCACCCGCGATACCGCCAAGAGCATCGCCTTCGGCGCCGGCCCGCATTACTGCGCCGGCGCATGGGCGTCACGCGCGATGGTGGCCGAGGTCGCGCTGCCGAGCATCTTCGCGAGGCTGAAGAACCTGCGGCTCGACGACACCGATCCGGTGCGCATCGGCGGCTGGGCTTTTCGCGGCCTGCTCAATCTGCCGGTGGTGTGGGACGCGGATTGAGCGGGGTTCGAAGCTTTTGGACCGATACGCAACACCGTCATGCCCGGAGATAGCCGCTCGAAGAACGGCGTCGCTACGCTCGCCTATGTCCCGGGCATCCACGTCTTCGGCGGCGCGGCTGCTAATAGAACATGGATGGCCGGAATAAATCCGACCATGACGACCGATATTCAGCGAGCCTCTTGCGGACTACCATCTCCAGTTGCAGACTGAAGCGGCTGGGGAGTGGCGTTGATGCGTATGGTCGGGGCGTTGGTCGCGGTGACAATATTGGGTGGCTGCATCACCCGTGATCCGGCGGTGAGCGTGTCGAACGCCACGCCGTCCGGTAACTGGAAGATCGAGAAGACCGTCGACCGCATCACCGGCGCGCCGCTCCCGAGCGCGCAACTGATGACGCGGACCAGTTCGAATTCGGCGGTGACGGAAGTGCGACTTGCCGGCCTGCAACTCACCTGCTTCGAAAAGCAGCCGCTGGTGCGGCTGTCGTTCGAGTTCAAGGTCGGGAGCGAGGCCAATACCAGTCTCGGTTATCGCTTCGACGAAAAGCCCGGACGCGACGATGTGAAATCCCGCATCCTGCCCGGCTATCAGGTCGTCGTCATCGAGGGTCGCGCGGCGGTCTCCGACTTCATTCGGGACCTGAACGGTTCGCGCGTTCTCTACGTGCGGATTCGTTCGCTCAACGCGGGACGCACCACGGCCGAATTCAATCTCGACGGCTCGGCGGCCGCGGTGCAAGCCGCCTTCGCGGGGTGCCCGTTGACGCCAGCGCCCGCCGAAGCCGGCCGGAAGCGGCAAACCAGCGATGCGGTCAACCATCCCGGCCAGCAGCCGGTCTAACTGCAATAGCGCCCGACAAACAAAGCACCGCTTCCGAGTGTATCGGAAACGAGGCCGTCGACGTGTCAGGCACGAACCATGAGATGTCATGGCCGGGCTCGTCCCGGCCATCTACGTCTTCGAATTTGCACAGCTCCTAAAACGTGGATGCCCGGCACAAGGCCGGGCATGACGGATCAAAAGGAATCTAGGTGAGCGCTTAGTCCTCGAGTCCGCCCATGTGCTTCTGGGCGTAAAGCTGGACGCCGAGGCGCTTGACCAGATCGAGCTGGGTTTCGAGGAAGTCGATGTGGTGTTCCTCGTCCTTCATCAGGCCGATGAACAGCTCACGCGACACGTAATCCTTGACCTTGTCGCAATGCGCCGCCGCTTCTTCATACAACGTGCGCGCGCTGATCTCGGCGGCGAGGTCGCATTCGAGGATTTCCTTGACGTCCTGGCCGATCCGAAGCGGATCAAGCACCTGCATGTTGGGGAAGCCTTCAAGGAACAGAATCCGATCGGTGAAACGATCGGCATGGTTCATTTCTTCGATGGATTCCTTGCGCCACTGCTTGGCGAGGTCCTTCAGGCCCCAGTTGTCGAGCAACCGGTAGTGCAGCCAGTATTGATTGATCGCGGTCAGTTCGCTCCGCAATCCCTTGTTGAGATAATCGATGACCTTGGCATCACCCTTCATAGTCAAGCTCCTTGCCGCAAACTGCGCTGTCACTCTGTAATTTAGAATGGTTCTAAATGATATTTATGGCAGGGGCAAGCGCGATGATGCGGCCTGCCCACAGGCATAACATGTCCTGCCATTGCGGAACTGGCGGAACAGCCTTGCAAAATGAAGATTTTTTCGGGTGATCAGGCGATTACGGCGGCGTGGACATGACTGTCGGCGGCGATCGCGGCCTCGCCCGGATGGGCGGCTTCGTGCGCATGGCTGTGCGGGCAGCCGGAGCAGCAAGCTGTGCTACAGGCGGCGACGCTCTCCGTCAGAGCCTCGGTTAACGCACCGGTCAGGGCCTCGCTCATGATCTGCTTGATGGTGCGCGCGCAGCGGCCGCACTCCGCGGAGCAGCCGAGACAGCCGTAGACCTGCTTCGCCGTACGCGGCGTATCCGACGCGGCGGTCACGGCAGCACGAACGTCGTGGTCGCTGAGGACGTTGCAGGAACAAACAATCATGACAGGGAAAGCAGCCCGGTGATCGATGCTCCTTGGATATTCATCCAGCCCCGCAGAAGCAAAAGGAAAAGCGCCAATTTGCAGCTATTCCAAACTACCGGCGCAGATACACGGAAACCAAGATGGAATGATTCTAAACGATCGGCCGAACCCGGTTTCCGGACGCGGCGACCCATCGCCATGGATCGGCAGCCATGCAACGGCCCGCTGGCCCATGGAATGTGGCTTCGTATCGGGCCATTGATGGCAGGATTCGGCAGGCCCGTTCATTGAACGTTCAAACGAAGTATGAAACCTTCGGATCGACAGATCGCTCTTCCTGTCCAGAGGTTTCGAGAGAAAGGTAAAGCCATGAAGAAAGCACTGATGGCCGTTGCAACCGCCGCCACGCTCGCCGTTGCGGTTCTGGCAACGCCGCAAACCGCCGAAGCACGCGGCGGCCGCATCGCGGCAGGCGTTGCCGCGGGTGTGATCGGCGGAGCCCTGCTCGGCGGTGCGCTGGCCGGACCGGGCTACTACGGTTATGGACCAGGTTATTACGGACCGGGCTACGGTTATTATGGCGGACCGGCCTATGTCGGAGCGCCCTGCTACTGGCAGCGCCAGCGCTTCTGGGACGGGTACGGCTGGCGTATTCGCCGGGTTCGCGTTTGCGGCTGATGCCGCGTGAACGCGCGCCGCGCAAGACACTGTAAAGGTCAGAATATTAAAATCGCTCCGGATGGTGATAAGGCCGCCCGGAGCGTTTGTTTTGGCGTAAATTGGCCACCATTGCAGACGACTGAGTCCGCGTGTTGACCTGCGACAGCGATCCGACGGTCCGCACCGGAGACCTAAGAACCTGCACAAGACTCTGAGTTTTAGTTCAACCGGACCTCGAACCCGTCTCGCAACAAACCAGCGCTTCCCATGGCGCTTCCTTCCAGGAGTTACCTGATCATGAAGAAGACATTCACAGCCCTGCTGGCCGCGGCCACCGTGGCAGGTGCCATTGCAGCGGCAACGCCTGCCGCTCACGCCGATGGCGGCCGCATCGCGGCCGGCGTCGCCGGCGGCCTGCTCGGCGGCGCGCTGCTCGGCGCCGCGATCGCCAACTCGCAGCCGGCCTATGCGGCGCCTCCGCCGCCGCCGGCCTACTACGCACCGCCGCCGGCCTATGTGGTCGAACCGGCGTGCCATTTCGAGCGCGAGCGCTTCTGGGACGGCTATGGCTGGCGCAGCCGCCGCATTCGCGTCTGCGACTAAGCCGACTCGCTTCACGCATCGTGAAAATGAAAAACCCGGCTGCGGCCGGGTTTTTTGCGTCTGCGGCTTGTGCTGTCAGCGCGTCGTCATCGCCCGCAACACCGCCTCGCTCGGCCAGCAATCAACCTTGATACCCGCGGATTTCTGGAACGCGCCAAGCGCGGCACGCGTCAGCATCCCCGCCTTGCCGTCGATCTTGTCGCGATAAAGTCCGAGCTTGGTCAGATGCCGCTGCATCGCCTCGACGTCGCGACTGCGCAATTGCGTCGAGGCCGACCATTTGGCCGCGAACGGCAAACCATCGACCATCCGATCGCTGAGATGGCCGACGAACAGCACATACAGATCCGAGAAATTGTATTCCTTGATGACGAAGTAATTCTTCGTGGTCAGGAACGCCGGACCATAACTGCCCTCCGGCTGCAACAGCGAGGCCGGCTGCGCCTGCTCCGCCGCGCTCAGCTTTTCGCCGCGCACCGGCACGAACCCGGCGCGCAACCATTCGCCGATCGGCCGCGTCACCTCGGGCGTGCCCAGCGTGCAGTCGGCGTTGCGCGGCGCCTGCACCTCGTAGGCCCAGCGCACGCCGCGCTGCCAGCCCTTGTTGACAAGTTGCTGCGCGGCCGACGCCAGCGCATCCGGGATCGAGGTCCAGATGTTGACGCGGCCGTCGCCGTCGAAATCGACGCCGTGCTTGTAAAGCTCCGACGGCAGGAACTGCGTCAGTCCCGTCGCGCCCGCCCATGACGAACGGAAATCCTTGCGCGCCACCACGCCGTCGTTGAGCAGCTTCAGCGCCAGGATGAACTCCTCGCGAAACTGCTCCTTGCGACGACCGACATAGGCCTGCGTCGCGACCACGCGCAGCGCGTCGTAGGGCAGACGATAGCGGCCGTAGTCGGTCTCGCGGCCCCAGATCGCGAGGATCACCGAGCCGGGCACACCGAACCGCTTCTCGATCGCCGCGAGCGTCGCGCGATGCTGCTGCATCAGTTTGCGCCCTTCGGCCGCGAGCCGCGCGATGGTTGATTCCTTCACGTAATCCGCAGGCACCTGCACGAACTCGGCCTGCGACGGCGCGCCGGTCGCGGGCCGTCCCGGCAGCAACAGATCAGGCAACTTGTAGTCGGGCTCAAGCCCGCGCGTCTGCGTCTCGAAGGTCGCGCGCGAGACACCGGCCTTCTGCGCATCCGGCCAGACCGATTCGACAAAGCGCGTGAACGCGGCATCGGCGGCACGGGCTTGCGGCATCGCCATGCATAGCGCGACCAGCATCGAGAGCGCGAGCACACATCGCCGCGCCAGCGCGAACCGGCAGCGCGGCTGCGCGGCCGTCAATGGTGCGCCTCGATGGCGTGGGCCTCGCGTTCGGTCGCGCTCAACAAACGATCGACGTAAGCGATGCCCACCGCCGAGACGATGAAGACGAGATGGATGATGGTCTGCCACATCACGCCGGTCTCAGTGTAGTTGGTCTTGGCGCTGCCGAGGCCGCCGGCCTCGATGAAGGTGCGCAGCAGATGGATCGAGGAGATGCCGATGATCGCCATCGCCAGCTTGATCTTCAGCACGCTGGCGTTGACGTGGCTGAGCCATTCCGGCTCGTCCGGATGGCCCTCGAGATTGAGCCGCGATACGAACGTCTCGTAACCGCCGACAATTACCATCACCAGCAGATTGGAGATCATCACCACGTCGATCAGGCTCAAGATCACCAGCATGATCTGCTGTTCGGAAAAATCGAAGGCGTGAGCAACGAGATGCCACAGCTCCTTGAGGAACAGTACCGCATAGACCGCCTGTCCGACGATCAAACCGACATAAAGCGGCAGTTGCAGCCAGCGCGAACTGAAGATCAGCAACGGGATCGGCCGCAGGCGGCCGGGTCCGGGCGGCGGTAACGGCGTTTCGGGCGTCATCGACATACGGAAATGATCTCTGATTAAGACGAATAATGGGAGCAATAGACATGGTCGCGACCATAGCGACAGCGGATTTTGCCTGATTCGTGTTACCCCGGCGCGATGCCCACAGTTGTTCGCTGCGAAAATTCAGCGCACCGCAACGATGAAGATTCGCGGGAACCGGAGCAGCACCTTGCCATCGGCCTGCGGCAGATAGGCGGCCGCGACCCGCGCGGTGTATTCAGCGAGGAACAGCTTGCGCTCGGGCGATTGCAGCGGATCAAGGAACGGCCGCAAGCCGGTCCCCTTGACCCATTCGACGATGGCGGTGGCGTCGTCGAGCACGTGATTGTAGATCGTGTGCCAGATGTCGAGCCGGCTACAGAGCGGCTTCAGGGCATCGTAGTAATCGCGCGGCCGCGGCAACGCGTCGCGCATTCGCGCGGCATTGGCGAGCGGTTCGCGAAACGGCTCCTCATGCGCGACGTCGCGCATCAGGATGTGGGACGGCTCGTCGAGATTGTCCGGCATCTGAACCGCCAGCGCGCCGCCCGGCGACAATTTGCCGACCAGCCGCTTGAGATGTTTCAGATGATCCGGCACCCATTGGAACACGGCATTGGCGAACAGCACATCCGCTTCGGCGGGCGGGACCCAGTGCGCGACGTTGGTTTCGATGAAGGTCTGGTTCGGCAACCGCTCGCGCGCCTGTTTCAGCATGTCGGCCGAGGTATCGATGCCGGTCACCGCCGCATCCGGCCAGCGCTTGACCAGAAGCTCGGTCGAATTGCCCGGCCCGCAGCCGATATCGACCACGCTGCGCGCCTGTTGCAGCGGCACCTGCGCCAGCAGATCGCGCGCCGGGCGCGTGCGCTCATCCTCGAACTTGAGATATTGCTCGGCGCTCCAGTCGGTCATGCATCGACCCCGTCTGCTTGCAGGCTTAACGCCTTAACGGAAACGCTGGCGGATTGCAAATCTGTGTATATGTTCATAATATACAAAAATGATCGACCTTGGCCGCATTGTCGGGTTTGAATGGGACGACGGCAACCGTCGCAAAAGCGCGGACAAGCATGACGTGAGCCCCGCAGAAGCCGAACAGGTCTTCCTAAATAAGCCGCTCCTGCTTCTGGATGATACCGAGCACAGCGCGACCGAACAACGGTTCCACGCTTATGGAAAGACCCACACTGGTCGTCTGTTACAGATCGCCTTTACGTTGAGACAGGATGCAACGATGCTACGGGTTATTTCCGCCCGTCCGATGAGCGCAAAGGAGCGCGCACGCTATGGCAAAGAAACTTAAGCAGATTCCCAAATTTGAGAGCGAAGCCGCGGAGCGCGCGTTTTGGGAATCTCATGACACTGCGGACTATTTCGATCTGAGCAAGGCCGTTCCGGTACGCTTCCCTAATCTCAAGCCGTCGACGCAGGCGATTTCGCTGCGGCTGCCGGTGAGTCTGCTGGAGCAGATCAAGATCGCCGCCAACAAGCGCGACGTGCCGTATCAGTCGCTGATCAAGATGTGGCTGGCGGAGAAGGTAGGGTAAGCGAACATTCAATCAATTCGCTGCCATTCCCGTCATTGCGAGCGAAGCGAAGCAATCCAGAAAGTCACGAAGCAAGAACTGGATTGCTTCGTCGCTTCGCTCCTCGCAATGACGTCAGTGTAATTTGAGCCAATCTCGCTCTAAACACGCCTCACCGCGTCAGCTTCTTGTATTTCACCCGGTGCGGGATGATGCTGTCCTGGCCGAGGCGGCGCATCTTGTCCTTTTCGTAGTCCTGGAAGTTGCCCTCGAACCATTCGACGTGGCTGTCGCCCTCGAACGCAAGAATATGCGTGGCGATGCGGTCGAGGAACCAGCGATCATGGCTGATGACCACGGCGCAACCGGCGAAATCCTCCAGCGCTTCTTCCAGCGCGCGCAGCGTATCGACGTCGAGATCGTTGGTCGGTTCGTCGAGCAGCAGCACGTTGGCGCCGGAACGCAGCATTTTCGCGAGATGCACGCGGTTACGCTCACCGCCTGACAGCGCGCCCACCTTCTTCTGCTGGTCCCCGCCCTTGAAGTTGAACGCCGAGCAATAGCCGCGCGAATTCACTTCCTTCTTGCCGAGCAGGATCTGGTCGGTGCCGCCGGAGATTTCTTCCCACACCGTCTTCGAGCCGTCGAGCGCGTCGCGCGACTGATCGACGTAGCCGAGATGCACCGTCTCGCCGACGGCGATCGAACCGGCGTCGGGCTTCTCCTGTCCGGTGATCATGCGGAACAGCGTGGTCTTGCCGGCGCCGTTGGCGCCGATGACGCCGACGATGCCGCCCGGCGGCAGCTTGAACGTCAGGTTGTCGATCAACAGGCGCTCGCCGAACGATTTCGACAGTCCATCGAAATCGACGACATTGGCGCCGAGGCGTTCGGCGACAGGAATGATAATCTGCGCGGTCTGGGTCTGCTTCTCGCTGGCCTTGGCGAGCAGGTCCTCATAGCGCTGGTAACGCGCCTTCGACTTGGCCTGTCGCGCCTTCGGCGACGAGGCGATCCACTCCTGCTCGCGCGCCAGCGTCTTCTGGTGCGCGGCATCCTCGCGGCCTTCCTGCTCGAGGCGCTTCTGCTTCTGCACCAGCCATGACGAGTAGTTGCCTTCATAGGGAATGCCGCGACCGCGATCCAGTTCGAGGATCCAGCTCGTGACATTATCGAGGAAGTAGCGATCGTGGGTGACGATCAGGATCGCGCCGGGATAGTTGCGCAGATGGCCTTCCAGCCACGACACTGACTCGGCGTCGAGATGGTTGGTCGGTTCGTCGAGCAGCAGCAGGTCCGGCTGGTCGAGCAGCAGTTTGCACAGCGCGACGCGGCGGCGTTCACCGCCCGAGAGCTTGGTGACATCGGCATCGTCCGGCGGGCAGCGCAGCGCGTCCATCGCCTGATCGACCTTGCTGTCGAGATCCCAGAGGCCCTGTGCCTCGATCTCGTCCTGCAGCTTGGTCATCTCGTCCGCGGTTTCCTCGGAGTAGTTCATCGCGAGTTCGTTGTAGCGGTCGAGGATCGCCTTCTGCTTGGCGACGCCCTCCATCACGTTCTCACGCACCGTCTTGCTGGCGTCGAGCTGCGGCTCCTGTTCGAGGTAGCCGACACGCGCGCCTTCCGCGACCCATGCCTCGCCGGTGTAATCCTTGTCGATGCCGGCCATGATTTTGAGCAGCGTCGATTTACCGGCGCCGTTGACGCCGAGCACGCCGATCTTGGCGTCGGGATAGAACGACAGATGAACGTTATCGAGCACCTTGCGGGTCGGATAGGCCTTGGTCAGACCCTGCATGAAATAGACGAACTGGCGCGCCATCGTGTTCCTTGAACCCTTGAATGTCGGGAAACTTCGAAGTTGGGGATTTGCTGCCCGCTGATGTAGCGATCACACGGCGAAAGGGCAACTGCGGCGTTAAGTCTTTGCAAACCCTAAGCGAAGGCTAAACGACACGCCGACGATTCGAACCGGATTTTAATCATTTCCCGCGAAAGTGCCGCCTTGAGTTCATCGCTGCCGGCGCTTGGTGATCCAGCGCACAGAACGGTCCGATGAACGGTGACAGAGTGCGTCCCATGGCTACCATCATCACATCGCAGCCGGCCGTGCCGGCCACCATCACCCAGCAGCCCGCCTCGGGCCCCTGGCGCGAAATTATCGACTTCTTCCACCAGTTCATCGTGGCGGCGTTCCACCCCTACCGCCCGGAACAGCACTACATGCGCGGCCCCGGCCCCGCCTGTCAGGCCAAGCACGAACCGCTGACCCATCGCCATCTGATCTGAGCGCCCGCCCGATCCGTTGTTGCGTCCACGCCGATGGCGCGCGACGATAAAGCGTGAACGGCATCGATTCCGGCGCCGCGCGATCAACAAACGGGCTCTGCGATGACACAGCTGCGCTGTGCGATTCTCGACGACTATCAGAACGTCGCGTTGAAACTGGCGGACTGGTCGCGCCTCGCGGACCGGGTTGACGTCACAGTGTTCGACAAACCGTTCGCCGACGCCGCCGAGGCCATCATTGCACTTCAGGATTTCGAGATCGTCTGCGCCATGCGCGAGCGGACGGCGTTTCGCGCCGATACGATCAATGCATTACCGAAGCTGAAGCTGCTGCTGACCTCGGGAATGCGCAATGCCTCGATCGATCATGAAGCGGCCAAGGCGCGCGGCGTCACCGTGTGCGGCACCGCGTCGATGGGTGGCCCCACCGCGAGTCTTGCTATCGGCCTGATGCTGGAACTGACGCGGCATATCGGTTTCGAAAGCGAGCGGATGAAAGCCGGCGAACGCTGGCAGACCACGCTCGGCGAAGACATCGAGGGCAAGACGCTCGGCATCGTCGGTCTCGGCAAGCTCGGACGGAAGGTCGCCGCCATCGCCAGGGCGATGGGCATGAACGTGATCGCCTGGAGCCAGAACCTGACGCCGGAAGCCTGCGCCGAGGCGGGCGTCGCCTACGCCCGCAAGGACGAATTGATGGCGACGGCGGATGTCATCAGCATTCACGTCATCCTCAGCAAGCGGACACGCGGGCTGATCTCGCGCGACGATCTCGCCCGCATGAAGCCGACGGCCTATCTCGTCAACACCGCGCGCGGGCCGATCGTCGACGAAGCGGCCTTGCTGGATGCCTTGCAGCGGCGCGCGATCAAGGGCGCCGCGCTCGACGTCTTCAGCGAGGAACCGCTGCCGCGCGAGCATCCGCTGCGCAAGCTCGACAACGTCGTGCTGACACCGCATCTGGGCTACGTCACCGCCGAAAACTATCGCTGCTACTACGGCGAGATGGTCGAGGACATCGAAGCCTGGCTCGCCGGCGCACCGGTGCGGGTGATCGGTTAATCCGTCATGCCCGGGCTTGTCCCGGGCATCCACGTCCTAGGGGCTTTCTGCGTTTGATGGAATCACGGCCGTCATGCGCGGACTTGATCCGCGCATCCATCTTCTCGAAAAATGATGGATTGCCGGGTCATAGGCGAGCGAAGCGACGCCGTTCTTCAAACGGCTATGCCCGGCAATGACGGTTCCTCAAAACAATTCAATCAAACCAAGAAACGCTGAAAGCAACAAAAAGCCCGGCGCGAAGGCCGGGCTTTTCAAATCGCAATGGACTGTAACGCTTAGCGCACCGACACCGGCGCGGGCAGCGGCGGCACCACGGTCGGGTTCGTGCCCGCCTGCGCGACGGTCGAGTCCTGATAGTTCTGCGGGGCCGGCTGCGCGGACGCGGTCGGCGCGGGCGCGGATTTGCTGCCGCCCGGCATCACCACGACGCGGGTGCCGACCTTGACGCGATCGAACAGGTTCTCGACGTCCTCGTTCAGCATGCCGATGCAGCCCGACGACACGAACTTGCCGATGGTCGACGGCTGGTTGGTGCCGTGAATGCGATAGACCGTCGAGCCGAGATACATCGCGCGCGCGCCGAGCGGATTGCCCGGGCCGCCTGCCATGAAGCGCGGCAGGTAGGGCTGACGCTCGATCATCTCGGTCGGCGGATGCCAGTCCGGCCACTCGGCCTTGCGGCTGATCTTCTGCACGCCGGTCCAGGTGAAGCCGTCGCGGCCGACGCGGACGCCGTAGCGGATCGCGCGATTGTTACCGAGCACGTAGTAGAGATAGGTGTTCGGCGTATCGACGACGATGGTGCCCGCCGGCTCCTTGGTGACGAAGGTAACTTCCTGACGGCGCAGGTTCGGTGCGAGCTGCGCCTCGCCGCCCTGATCGGCTTCCGGCTGATCGTCCGGCGGCAGCGCCGACATCGCGGTCGGCCGACCATCGCTGCCCATCGGCATCGGCGGCACCGAACCGGTCACGGTTCCCTGCGCGCCATTGACGCCGGTCGGCGGACGCATGCCGTCGCCGTTGCCACGATCGGAATAAGCGGGAGAAGGCGTATAGGGCCGGCCGTAACGCGGATCGTCCGGTGACATCACCGGACCCTGCGGCGTGGCCTGATGCGAATAAGCTGGCTGACCGCCGCCAGAGCGGCCATAGCGCGGATCCTCCGGCGACAGGATCGGTCCCGGCGACGACAGCGCCGCCGAGTTGCCGCCACGCGACGATGGCACATCGTCGGCGTCGTCGAAATTCGGCATCTCGTCCGTCGGACGGGGCGGCGCACCGCGATAGCCATCCAGGCTCGGCGAGTAGCCCCCGCCGGACTGCGCCAAAGCCAGCGAACTGCCGGCGGCGCAGAGCATGCCGGCCGCCAAAATCGTCAAAGTGGTTCTGATCATCATCGTCGTTTTATAATCCCAAGCCGACTCCGGACCGTTAACGCCAGATCACTCACGATAGCGGCGCATTCAAGACAGAACCGGCGAAATTCGCCCGGAATCCGTCATATTTTTCAAATCGCCACCAAGCGTTGCACGGATGTCGCACCCTGCCCCGCCCGAAAGGACGGAGATCCGGGCCACCCGGCGGCGCCAGTGACAAATTATGTCCGAAAGTACCGCCCTGCTATGGAACCGGGCGCGGCAACTTGCAAGGGAAAGCCGCGGATCGAAGCCGCCTCGCCACTGAACTTTTTGCGACTGGAAACGCCACATTGAACTATGGTCGGTGTGGTTGATTCGCGGCTTGAGGCCGCAAGCGCCCGGTTTCCAGTTTCACCCGCGTACCCGATGACATCGAGCTTTCGCAGGTTCCCTGCGACGACGGATCGACGTTCATGCTTCCCGGCTTTCGCTTCCTGTTCGCCGCCATCGTGCTGTCGATCTCGACGCTGGTTTTCGGCCTCGGCGCCGCCGCCCTGCTGCGAGCCTCGCACGAACGGTTCGCAAGTCTTCCGGCCATGCCGGCGGCTCCCGCATTACCGTCCGCCACGGCCGACGCAACACCACCGACGCTGGCGCTGCTGCGGGCCGACACCCCGGAGCTTGACGCCACAGCGCCCTCTCGCTCCACGCCTGCCGCCGTGAGCGATCACACCGCCCCCACGCCGCCTGAAGCCAGGGAAGCAGTGGCCACGCCGAACCGCGCCGCGCCCCAGCCGAAATCGGTACCCGCGCCTCCTTCGGCGGCCATCGAAACCGAGCACAACAAGCTCCCCGTCGTTCCTTCAACCGAAACGGCGGTAGCTGCCGATGCGAAAACCACCGCCGCGCCGGCCAAGAACACCGAGGCCGCAGCGGCCGCTCACGATCCGACCAGTTCGCCGACGGCTACGGAGCCAGCCAAAGCGGCCGCGATCAAGCAGCTTTCGCGGGATGCCGGAACGCCGGCGGCCAGCGCCGCGACCGCAGCCGATGCGCCGGCAACTCAGACGCCGACAATCGAGAAAGACAAGGCCGACGTCGCGCTGGTCCCGGCCGAGCCGGCCCGGATCGAGCCAGTGAAGAGCGAAGCCGCGAAGGCCGAGCCCGCGGCGGCACCTCGCGTTACCGAAACCGTGCTGGCGGATGAGCCACGGCCCGCGCCGCTAGAGCCTGCCGACGCGCCGATCAAAACCGCGATGCTGACGTGGGCCGAACCCGCGCCGTCGGCGATCCCCGATCCGGCCGTCGCCATCACCGGACCGATCCCGCTGCCGCGTTCGCGCGAATGGGCGTTGGCGCAAGGCCACACGGTTCACCGGCAACCGGTTCGCAAACGCACGGCCTCTGTCCGCGCACGACCGCGCGCCGTCGTGCGGCAGCCGGTCAGACCGCAAGCACAAGCGCCTGCTTCCGCGCCCAACTTGCTGTTCCCGTTCGGTCAGTAAGCGAGAAGGATCAGGCCGGGCCGGTCGCCACCGGCGGGCCGCCTTGCAGGCCCCATTCGGACCACGAGCCGTCGTAGAGCGCCGAACCACGCACGCCGAGGCGATAGAGCGCCAGCGTCAGCACGGCGGCGGACACGCCCGAACCGCAGGTGGTGACCACCGGACGCGCGAGATCGAGCCCCGCAGTCTCGAATGCCTGACGCAATTCGGCGAGTGATTTCATCGTGCCGGTTTCGGCGTTGAACAACAGATTGTAAGGCAGGTTGCGGCTGCCGGGGATGTGACCCGAGCGCAGGCCGACGCGCGGCTCGGCGACGCTACCGTCGAAACGGCCGGTGGCGCGCGCGTCGATCACCTGCTCCGCCTTCGCGGCGAGATTGGCAACCATCTGCGCCTTGCTGCGGATGAAGTTCGCATCCAGCGTTGGCGCGCTGTAGCGGCCGGGCGTCGGCTTGGCATCACCCGCCTCGACCACGCGGCCTTCCGCCCGCCACTTCTTCAAGCCACCTTCGAGGATCTTCACATCGCGATGGCCGAACGACAGGAACATCCACCACGCGCGCGGCGCCGCAACCCAGCCGCCGGCGTCGTAGATCACCACGGTATCGTCATCGGAGATGCCGAGCGCGGCGGCGTCGCGGGCGAATTGCGCGCCGTCGGGATACATATGCGGCAATGGCGACGCGTGATCCGACACCGCATCGACATCGAAGAACGCGGCACCTGGAATATGCGCGCTGCGAAAATCGTCGATCGGCAACGGCAGCACGCCGGGCATCTTGAACGACGCGTCGATCACCTTGACGCGTGGATCGTTCAAATGCGCTGCCAGCCATTCGGTGGAGACGAGCGGATCGTCGTTGGTGGAAGTCATTGCGATGCGTTTCCCACTGGCGTCATTGCCGGACCTGGTTGTCGGAGAACGGCGTCGCTCTCGCTCGCCTATGATCCGGCAATCCATCATCTTGAAAGATGGACACGCGGGTCAAGCCCGCGCGTGGCGGATATCACCTCGACGTCGTCCCCGCGCAGGCGCGGGGACGACGATTTTCGTTTTGGAAATCTATCCACAAAACGAACTTCGCGTCAGTTCAGAAGATGACGACCAACGTTCGTACTACTTCGTCTTTGGCACGACCTTTTCGACCGGCTCGCCGGCGTCGCGCCAGGCGGTGAAGCCGCCGCCGAGATGCGCGACCGGCTTCAGGCCCATGTCCTGCGCGGTCTTGGCGGCGAGTGCCGAGCGCCAGCCGGAGGCGCAATGGAAGATGAACTTCTTGCCTTCCTCCTGGAAGATCGGCTTGGCGTAGGGGCTTTCCGGATCGATCCAGAATTCCAGCATGCCGCGCGTGCAGGAGAACGAGCCGGGGATCTTGCCCTCGCGTTCGAGTTCGCGCGGATCGCGGATATCGACGATCACCGCCTCGCCGCGCGCCACCGCCGCCTTGGCGTCGGCGACGTTCATGGTCTCGATTTCCTTGTTGGCTTCCTCGAGCAGCTTCTTGATGCCGCGGGTGATCGTCTGCGCCATTATTCCTCCAGTTTCTTCTTTCTCTCCGCGCGCGCCGCGGAACGACTTATCTCACCAGTTCCTTCA
Organism: Hyphomicrobiales bacterium; assembly: GCA_017305535.1. Classification (GTDB taxonomy): domain Bacteria; phylum Pseudomonadota; class Alphaproteobacteria; order Rhizobiales; family Xanthobacteraceae; genus 62-47. The sequence goes on from JAFKKN010000006.1 coordinate 322,225, forward strand.
TCGCGCCCTCTAACCCTTCGATGGTCAGCGGGAACATGCGCTCCGAGAACAGCCGGCGGATGATCGTGGTGGACTCCGAATAATCCCAGTGCTTCTTCGCCACCGGGTTGAGCCAGATCGCGTGCGGATAGGTCCGCGTGATGCGCTCCAGCCAGACCGAGCCGGCCTCCTCGTTGACGTGCTCGACGGAGCCGCCCGGCACCATGATCTCGTAAGGCGACATCGAGGCGTCGCCGACGAACACCACCTTATAGTCGTGCGGGTACTTGTGCAGCACGTCCCAGGTCGGCGTGCGGTCAGTGAAGCGGCGCTTGTTCTGCTTCCACACGCCTTCGTACAGGCAGTTGTGGAAGTAAAAATATTCCATGTGCTTGAATTCGGTCTTCGCCGCCGAGAACAATTCCTCGACCTGCGCGATGTGCGAATCCATCGAACCGCCGATGTCGAAGAAAACCAGCACCTTGACCGCGTTGCGCCGCTCGGGGCGCATGTGCACGTCGAGATAGCCGTGATTGGCGGTTTCCTTGATGGTGGTATCGAGATCGAGTTCGTCCGGCGCGCCGGTGCGCGCGAACTTGCGCAGCCGCCGCAGCGCCACCTTGATATTGCGGATGCCGAGTTCGACGTTGCCGTCGAGATCCTTGAACTCGCGCTTGTCCCACACCTTCACGGCGCGGTTGTTGCGGTTCTTCTCCTGTCCGATCCGCACCCCTTCGGGGTTGTAGCCGTAAGCGCCGAACGGCGAGGTGCCGGCGGTGCCGATCCACTTCGAGCCGCCCTGATGGCGCTTCTTCTGCTCCTCGAGCCGCTTCTTCAGCGTCTCCATGAGCTTGTCCCAGCCCATGGCCTCGATCTGCTTTTTCTCTTCCTCGGTGAGATACTTCTCCGCCAGCTTCTTCAGCCACTCGGCGGGAATCTCCGCTTTCTCCATGGCGTCGAGCAGGTTCTCAAGGCCCTTGAAGGTGGCCCCGAACACCCGATCGAACTTGTCGAGATTGCGCTCGTCCTTGACCAGCGCGGCGCGCGACAAATAATAAAAGTTCTCGACGCTCTGGTCGGCCAGATTGGCGTCGAGCGCCTCCATGAGCGTGAGGTATTCCCGCAAAGTGACGGGGACCTGGGCATCGCGCAGCGAAGTGAAAAATTGCAGGAACATGGGTAGCAGATTGCCCGCCGGGGCGCTTTCGTCAAGGGGCGGGCCGTCACGGCTGCCGTGCGGCCCGGTGGATTGACGGGTGACCGGAGCCTGCCGTTCACTGGACCTGCCCGGTTTTTCTACTAGAGTTGACTGGCGCGGACCGCGGCGAGGAACCTAATCGCGGCAACACGGGGTATGAGCATGGGAATTATTGTCTGGCTGATCGTCGGTGCGATTGCGGGATGGCTCGCGGGTCTGATCGTGAAAGGTGCCGGTCTGGGGTTGCTCGGGAACATCATCGTCGGCATTGTCGGCGCCGTGGTCGCGGGCTGGCTTCTGCCGCGGCTCGGCATCGTGATCGGCGGTGGCCTGATCGCGGAAATCATCAACGCGGCGATCGGCGGCATCATCGTACTGGTAATCCTGTCGCTGATACGACGCGCGTAGGTTTTCCATCATCCGGCAGCGGCCGCCGCAGGGCGGTCGTTGCATGTTCGGAGGAGCGTTGCGCTCCTCCATTCGTGAAAGCAGCAAGGCAATTCATCAATGAAGTTTACCGGCACCCAAGACTACGTCGCGACCGAGGATCTCAAGGTCGCGGTCAACGCCGCCATCGTGCTCGAACGCCCGTTGCTGGTGAAGGGCGAGCCCGGCACCGGCAAGACGGTGCTGGCCGAGGAAGTCGCCAAGGCGATCGGCGCCCCGCTCCTCACCTGGCACATCAAGTCCACCACCAAGGCGCAGCAGGGCCTCTACGAATACGACGCGGTGTCGCGCCTGCGCGACAGCCAGCTCGGCGATGCCCGCGTGTCCGACATCTCGAACTACATCAAGCGCGGCAAATTGTGGGAAGCCTTCACCCACGGCAAGCGCCCGGTGTTGCTGATCGACGAGATCGACAAGGCCGACATCGAATTTCCGAACGACCTGCTGCTCGAACTCGATCGCATGGAGTTCTACGTCTATGAGACCGGCGAGACGATCAAGGCCAAGGAACGCCCGATCGTCATGATCACCTCGAACAACGAGAAGGAACTGCCGGACGCGTTCCTGCGCCGCTGTTTCTTCCACTACATCAAGTTCCCGGATCAGGAGACGATGGCGCAGATCGTCGACGTCCACTTCCCCGACATCCAGAAGCGTCTGGTGCAGGAAGCGCTGAAAATCTTCTTCGAGGTGCGCGAAGTGCCGGGCCTGAAGAAGAAGCCGTCGACCTCCGAACTGCTCGACTGGCTCAAGCTGCTGCTCAACGAGGAGTTCTCGCCGGAGATGCTGCGCGAGCGCGATCCGCGCAAGCTGATCCCGCCGCTGCACGGGGCACTGCTGAAGAACGAGCAGGACGTCCACCTGTTCGAACGCCTCGCCTTCCTCAGCCGCCGCGAGGTGTGAGCGGGTCGGGAATTCGTCGTGTAGACGAATTTGCCACACGAAATGTCGTCCCCGCGCAGGCGGGGACCCAGACTCCGCAGCGGCTCGGCTCAATCAAGCGGGGCAAGTTTATCTTGTAACAACCAGCGCCAGGGATTCTGGGTCCCCGACGGAGCCTGTCATCGGGCGGCGCTTTGCGCCGACCCGTTGGCGGGGACGGCGCGGATAGTTCGATCCGACCGGTTACAGTTCGAGTTGAACTGCAAACGCGACGCCCTGTAGCATCTGCACGCAAGATGCTGCGCCATCAGGCGGCGACAGTCGCTGGTATCCCGCTGACGTGAGACGACAAGAGAAGGAGGCCGCCGCCGTGAACGTGCAAAGCAAGATCGAGCCGGCCTCCTCGCTCGCAACCGAACATTTCGATGTCCTCATCGTCGGCGCCGGCATTTCCGGTGTCGGCTCGGCCTATCACCTGACCACGCAATGTCCGGGCACGAGCTTCGTGATCCTTGAGGCACAGGATCATTTCGGCGGCACATGGTGGACGCACCGCTATCCCGGCATCCGCTCCGACAGCGATCTCTACACCTTCGGTTATCGCTTCAAGCCGTGGGTCGGCGCGCCGATCGCCACCGCCGCCGAAATCCTGAAATACATGAACGAGGTGATCGACGAGAACGATCTCGCGAAGCACATCCGCTATCACCATCGTATTCTCAGTGCCGACTGGTCGAACACAGACAACCTCTGGACCATCATCGCCGAGCGCAGCGACACCGGCGAGCGGCTGCGCTTCACCACCAATTTCTTCTGGATGTGCCAGGGCTATTACCGTCACACCGAGGGCTATACGCCCGAGTGGCCGGAGATGGCGTCCTTCAAGGGCAAGATCGTGCATCCACAGAAGTGGCCGGAAGACCTCGACTACAAGAACAAGAAGGTGATCGTGATCGGCTCCGGCGCCACCGCCGCGACGCTGGTGCCGAACATCGCCGACGATTGCGCCCACGTCACCATGCTGCAACGCTCGCCGACCTACTTCCGCGCCGGCCGCAACGCCATTGAGATCGCCGACGAACTGCGCCGCCTGCAAGTCGACGAGAGCTGGATTCACGAAATCGTCCGCCGCAAGATTTTATATGAACAGGACGCTTTCACGCGAAAGACTTTCAACGATCCCGAAGGGGCGAAGCAGGACCTGATGGCCGGTGTCCTCGCCTATCTCGGCCCCGATTACGACATCAAGACCCACTTCACGCCGCGCTACCGGCCGTGGCGTCAACGCATCGCCTTCATTCCCGATGGCGACCTGTTCAGGCGCATCGCGTCCGGCAAGGCGTCGGTGGTCACCGACGAGATCGAACGCTTCACCGAAACCGGCATTCTCTTGAAATCCGGCAAGACGCTCGAAGCGGACATCATCGTCACCGCCACCGGCTTCAACCTCTTGGCGACCGGCGATATCGCGTTCTCCATCGACGGCAAGCCGCTCGACTTCGCCGACACCGTGACCTATCGCGGCATGATGTTCACCGGCGTGCCGAACCTCGTCTGGGTGTTCGGCTATTTCCGCGCGAGCTGGACCTTGCGCGTCGATCTCGTCGCCGATTTCGTCTGCGCGATGCTCAACCACATGAAGGACATCGGCGCGCGCAAGGTGACGCCGGCGCTGCGCGCGGAAGACAGCGATATGCCGCTGCTCGACTGGATCGATCCGGAGAACTTCAATCCCGGCTACATGATGCGCGGCATGCATCTGCTGCCAAAGCGCGGCGACAAGCCGGAATGGCAGCACAACCAGGATTACTGGACCGAGAAGGACGAGTTCGGCAAGATCGACCTGAAGGATGCGGCGTTCGTTTACGGGTAGGACGTCCCGGATTGATGCGACCATGCATAGCGTGCTCGGCCAGATCACTCCGAAGACCTGACGCCAGAAGAAAAACGAAAGCGTCTCGTTCGTCATGGCCGGGCATAGCCGTTCGAAGAACGGCGTGGCTTTGCTTGCCTATGTCCCGGGCATCCACATCTTTGATTATTTCAGCCTTTGACAAAATCATCCGTTGTCATGCGCGGACTTGATCCGCGCATCCATCTTCTTCGAAATGATGGATTACCGGGTCAAGCCCGGCAATGACGCTTCCGTTAGAACATGAACGTCATAGATCGATAAAGACGTGGATGCCCGGGACAAGCCCGGGCAAGACGGTGCTTAGGCACTTTCCAACGCCCCCTTCCCCCGAATGAAATCCGAGGCCTTGTCGGCGATCATCATCGTGGAGGCATTGAGGTTGGCGGAGATCATGCGCGGCATGATCGAGGCATCGACCACGCGCAAGCCTTCCAGCCCGTGGACGCGCAGCCGATCATCGACGACAGCCCACGGCGCGCTGGCGGGACCCATGCGGCAAGTGCAACCGGGATGGAACGTCGTGGTGCCGCGCTCGGTCGCCGCCGCAAGAAACTCGTCGTCGGTCACAACGTTCGGCCCCGGAAAATCCTCGCGCTCATAATATTGCGACAACGGCTGCGACGCGAGCAACCGCCGCGCCAGTTTCATGCCGGCGACGACGACGCGGCGATCGAGTTCGGCATCGAGATAGTTGGTCTGGATCAGCGGCGCCTCGAACGGATCGCTCGACCGGCAATGCACGTAGCCGCGACTTTCCGGCCGCTGCTGCCATGACGCGACGGTCATGCCCGGTTCGTCTTCCAGCTTGCCCTGCACGCCTTCCTTGTAGCTCGCCGGCGTGAAGGTGAGTTGCAGGTCGGAGCTCTCCGTGGTCTCGCCGGAATGCCAGAAGCAGTAGACCATGGTCGGCGACAGCGCGAGAATGCCGCGCCGCGTCGTCGCCCACTTGATCGCCTCCAGCACCAGATTGATGCCCCGCGCGCGCTCGTTGATGGTCCTGATGTTCTTCACCCGCGCCACCGAGCGCGGCGCGTAGTGATCCTGCAAGCCTTCGCCGACGCCGGGCAGCGCGTGACGCACCTCAATGCCGAGCGATTGCAGCAGTGCCGGATCGCCGACGCCGGAGAGTTGCAGCAGTTGCGGTGAGTTGTACGCGCCGCCGGAGAGGATCACCTCTTTCCGTGCCCGCACCTCGTGCATCGCACCGCCACGCCCGCCCTTGGCATAGCGCACGCCGACCGCACGCTTGCCGTCGAGCACCACGTTGGTGGCGTGCGCGTGGGTGATGACATGGACATTGCCGCGCTTGATCGCCGGATGCAGGAACGCCGTCGCCGAACTGACGCGGCGGCCGTTGTGAATGGTGCGCTGGGCGTAAGACACGCCCTCCTGCGTCTTGCCGTTGTAGTCCGGGTTGCGCGGAATGCCGAGACTCACCGCGCCGGCGATGAAGGCGTCACACAGCGCGTCGCTCCAGCCGATATCGGTGACGGTCAGTCCGCCATCGCGGCCGCGATAGGCATCCTCGCCCTCGCCGATACGCCGCTCGAGCCTGCGGAAATACGGCAGCACGTCCGGATAGCCCCAGCCGCGATTGCCGAGCTGCGCCCAGGTATCGAAATCCTGATGCTGGCCGCGATTGTAGATGTGGCCGTTGATCGAACTCGATCCGCCGAGCGTCTTGCCGCGCGGCGCGAAGATGCGGCGGCCCGCCGTCCACGGCCCCGGCTCCTGCGAATAGCACCAGTTGATCTTGGGATCGTAGAACGTCTTGATGAAACCCGCCGGCAGATGAATGTACGGATGCCAGTCGCGCGGTCCCGCCTCCAGCACGCAGACCGTGACACCGGCGTCCTCACTCAGCCGGTTAGCGAGCACGCATCCGGCCGAACCGGCGCCGACGATCACATAGTCGAAGGTGTCCATTTGTGTCCGGTGCTACCGCACTCTCTCATTGAGTTGATACGTCAGATGCGCCTTCGCCGTCGGCCATTCCGAGGCGATGATGCTGAACACCACGGTGTCGCGCAGCGTGCCGTTCGGCGAAATGCTGTGATTGCGCAAGATGCCGTCCTGCTTGGCGCCGAGCCGCTCGATGCCGCGCCGCGACTGGTGATTGAAGAAATGGGTGCGGAACTCGACGGCGATGCAATCGAGCTTCTCGAACGCATGCGTCAGCAGCATCAGTTTGCACTGGGTGTTGAGCGGCGTGCGCTGCACCCGCTTCGCGTACCAGGTCGAACCGATCTCGACGCGGCGGTTCGGCGCATCGACGTTCATGTAGGTGGTCATGCCGGCGATCTTGCCCTCGGCGTCCTTCACCGTGAACGGCAGCATCGCCCCCTTCTCTTGCAAATCGAGCCGGCGCGCGATCTCGGCGTCCATTTTGTCAGGCGCGGGAATCGCGGTGTACCACAACTTCCACAGATCGCCGTCCTTCACCGCCTCGATCATCCCGTCGCGATGCGTGGGCGACAGCGGTTCGAGCGAGGCATGTTCGCCCTTCAGGGTGACAGATTGCAGCCAGGGCATCGGTTTTCTTTCGATTACTTGTTCAGGAAATTCAGCGGCAGGCCGCCGCGCGGCCAGTCCATCGCGATCAGCTCGCCACGGCCGGACAGTGTGATGTAGGCGGTCTTCAATTCAGGCCCGCCGAAGGCGATATTGGTGGTGACGCGATCGCCGGTCTCGACCTGCTCCACGAGCTTGCCATCCGGCGCGATCACCGAGATGCAGCCGGAGATCAGCGTCGCCACGCAGACGTTGCCGGAGGCTTCCACCGCCAGCGAGTCGAACATCTGATAGCCGCCGAGGCCGCAGATCGGCTTGCCGCGTTCGCCGCGATAGATCACGTCGCCCGGCTTCACCTCGCCGCGCGCCGCGAGATCGTAGGCCCACAGCCGCGCGGTCGGCGTCTCCGCGACGTAGACGGTCTTCTCGTCCGGCGACAGACCGATGCCGTTGGCCGGCAGCATGCCGAACACCGCTTCCACCACTTCGCCGGCATTCGGCTGCATGTAGTAGACCGCGCCCACATCCATGTCGCGCGCGCGGCGCTTGCCGAGGTCGGTGAACCACAGCCCGCCCTGCTTGTCGAACACCAGATCGTTCGGCCCCTTCAGCGGATGCTCGCCGCAGCGCTCCGCCAGCGTCTCAACCTTGCCGGTTTTCAGATCGACGCGCTGGATCGAGCCGCCGATATATTCGTGCGGCGCCGGCGCGCCGGGCATCATGGTGCCGCGCGAGGGGGCCCAGCTAAAGCCGCCGTTGTTGCAGACATAGATCTTGCCGTCCGGCCCCATCGCCGCGCCGTTGGGGCCGCCCGGCATTTTCGCGACCACTTCCTTGCGGCCGTCGGGCCAGACGCGGGTGAGCTGCTGCGCGCGGATTTCGACCAGCACCACCGAGCCGTCCGGCAGCACCACCGGACCTTCGGGAAACGCGAGATCGGTGGCGAGAACGCGGACATTGGCCATGGAAATTCCTTCGCTTTTCTTATGGTGCTCTGGTCTTGCCGCGATCATCGCGCGCAACGTGAAGCGAGTAAAGCAAACAACTTTTGGCCTGCCAAGGCGCGGTCATCCAGCGAGGCCGCGCGGCTGCCATGCACATCCTGTGACCGATCGATATACTCGTCGATCACAATTGACCTTCGTTCCGGAGCCTGATGAGGTAATGAAGCCGTCACCCTGAGGCGCATTGCGAAGCAATGCCTCGAAGGGCGACGGCGATCCTTCGAGGCTCGCTTCGCTCGCACCTCAGGATGACGCTATCGGCTTCGTGCCGGGTGAACGACAATCGAGAAGGACTTGCACGATGCAGACCCAGCCCGCTCCCGCCGCCAAAACCCTCGACGATGAAGTGCTCTATGACGTGCGCGACGGCATCGCCACCCTGACGCTGAACCGGCCAGAGCGGCTGAACACCATCTCGCGCGAGATGCTGATGCTGCTCGGCCAATTGCTGCTGCGGGCCGACGCCGATCCGGCGGTGCGCGTCGTCATCGTCACCGGTGCCGGGCGCGCCTTCTGCGCCGGGCTCGACATGACGGCGGCGACCAAGGGCAGCGGTATCGGCTCGCAGAATGACACCAACAGCACCGTGACCACGCTCGACCTCAAGACCGCGCCGCCCACCATCCTCTTCAACATGGAAAAGCCGACCATCTGCGCGCTGAACGGCAGCGCCGCCGGCTACGGCATGGACATGGCGCTCGGCTGCGATATCCGCATCATGGCCGACAGCGCGAAATTCGCCGCCGCCTTCGTCAAGCGCGGCGTGGTGCCGGAATCCGGCGGCACCTGGTTTCTCCCGCGCATGATCGGGTGGGCCAAGGCGGCGGAACTGATCTTCACCGGGCGCACGCTGTCGGCCGCCGAGAGCCTCGCCATGGGCCTCGCCAACGAGGTGGTGGCGACCGGCGACGTGATGTCGCGGGCCAACGCCGTTGCAGCAGAGATCGCCGGCAACGCGCCGCTCGCGGTGCAAGCCGCCAAACGCATGATGCGCTCCGGCCTGTCGGAAAATTTCGGCGACCATGTGCATCATGTCTTCCTGCAATTGCTGCCGTTATTCCGCAGCGAAGACTTTCGCGAAGGCATGGCCTCGTTCCTCGAAAAGCGTCCACCGAACTTCAAGGGACGCTGACGGCGCACGCGAATTTCACAACACGCAATTCGCGCCTGCAACATAGCCTTTACCAGTGGAGTGAATTTGGCATTCGCTCATCGCTTTGCAGCAATTCCGACGAGCGAATGCCAAATTCAAAACTCCACTGGAAATATAGCTTCTAGTGGTCCCTGGATTTTAACATTTGCGCAAACCCCGCTGAAACGGGAGGCAAATGTTAAAATCGGACCACTAGCGCGGCTCTCCCGATCATGCATACTGCGCGCGCCGACGTGCCATCAGATCCGCATCAAGACGGATCAGGTCGCGGCCACACAAGAAACATTCAGGGAGAAAACCATGCGACGAAGCGTGTCTCACGTGACGACGGCGGCGCTTGCCGCGCTATGCCTGACGGCCGTGGCCGGCAGCGCCAACGCCCAGAAGAAATACGACACCGGCGCCAGCGATACCGAAATCAAGATCGGCAACATCATGCCGTATAGCGGCCCGGCCTCGTCCTACGCGACGATCGGCAAGACCGAGGCGGCTTACTTCAAGATGCTGAACGAGAAAGGCGGCATCAACGGTCGCAAGATCAACTTCATTTCCTACGATGACGGCTACAGCCCGCCGAAGACGGTGGAGCAAGCCCGCAAGCTGGTCGAAAGCGACGAGGTGCTGTTCCTCGCCAATCCGCTCGGCACGCCGGGTAACACCGCGATCCAGAAATACATGAACAGCAAAAAGATTCCGCAGCTATTCGTCTCCACCGGTGCGGCGAAGTGGAACGATCCGAAGACCCATCCGTGGACCATGGGCTGGCAGCCCAGCTATCAGGTCGAGGCGCGCATCTACGCCGCTTATATCCTGCAGCACTATCCCGGCAAGACCATCGGCCTGCTCTACCAGAACGACGACTTCGGCAAGGATTATGTGATCGGGCTGAAGGAAGGTCTCGGCGACAAGGTCAGCATGATCAAGATCGAGGCCCCTTACGAAATATCGCAGCCAACCGTGGACTCCCAGGTGGTGCAGATCAGGACCGCCAATCCCGATATCTTCGTCGACATCACCACGCCGAAGTTCGCCGCGCAGGCGATCAAGAAGGTCGCGGAACTGGGATGGAAGCCAATTCACTTCCTCACCAACGTGTCGATCTCGGTCGGCAGCGTGATGCAGCCCGCCGGCTACCAGAACGGCCAGGGCATCCTCAGCGCCGCCTACATGAAAGACCCGAAAGACAAGAAGTGGGACAACGATCCCGCCATGAACGAATGGCGCGCCTTCATGAAGAAGTACTATCCCGAAGGCAATCTCGACGACGGTGCCACCGTGTTCGGCTACGGCGTCGCCAAGGGTTTTGAGCAGGTACTGCGGCAGTGCGGCGACAACCTCACCCGCGAGAACATCATGAAGCAGGCCGCCAGTCTCAATTTCGAGATCGGCATCTACCTGCCGGGCGTCAAGATCAAGACCAGCGCCAACGACTTCGGACCGATCGAGCAGTTGCAGATGATCAAGTTCGAAGGCGAGAGCTGGGAACTGTTCGGCCCGCTGATGAGCGGCGAAAAGAGTTCGTAAAGTCTCGTCGCCGTGCTTTGATCGGCCTTCGAGCTGATAAGGCCGTACAATACAACCTCGTCATGGCCGGGCTTGTCCCGGCCATCCACGTCTTAACATCGCGGCGACAACAAGAACGTGGATGGCCGGAATAAATCCGGCCATGACCGATAACCGCGTTTGTTCTTCTATTTCTTCGCGCCGTCGCCGGCGTCCTTGGCCGGTGCGGCGGGCTCGGGCTTTTTCTGCGCGGCCTGCAATTCATCGACCCGCTTCTGCAACGCCACAACCGCCGCTTTCAGCGCGTCGATCTGCCGGGTCGCGGCGTCCAGCTTGCGCTGCTGGTCGAGGCCCATCTGCGTCATGGTGGTCTTCAAAAAATTGACGTTGCTTTGCAGGCAACCGGTACGCCGCGCCATGTCCTTCTCGGCGGTGCAGATTTCAATGCCCGGCACGTCCTGCGCCCGCGCGCCGGTGACAATCCCGGTGCACGCCGCCATCAGCAGCATCGCCATCGTCGCATGTCGCATCGTGAATCCTTTCGTGTCCGGGGCACAACCAAAACGCGCCGACTGCGGATGTCAACGCGCGACGGCACGCCGCAGCCGAGCGATCGGTCGAATTGCCGTCCATCACGATCCATGAGACCAATGTGGCGATGGAATCATTCGTCTATGTGATCGGCTGCGCGGACGAGCGCCGCTATCTCACCTATGTGGGATGGACGCTCGACGTGGAACGCCGGCTGGCGCAGCATAATGCCGGAACCGGCGCGCGCTCGACACGCGGGCGGCAATGGGTCCTGCTCCATGTCGAACGCTTCGCCACCCGCGAGGAAGCGATGAGTCGCGAGTGGCATCTCAAGCGCGACCGCCGCTTTCGCAAATCGCTGACGCCGCGCACCGACGCGGCCGCGAGCATCACATCATAGCCGCATTCGGCGGATCGAATTCGGCGGATGACATCCCATCCAATTGCCCCCATCCGCAAATCCGCTCCTGCGCCGATTTGTTAACGCCGGAGCCTTGCCACATGACCACACGCGAACGACGGCTTGCGGAATTCAACGGCCAGGGCCACCCGTTGCCGGATCAAATCGTTCAGGTGCTGTGCGAGGATCATAGCGGCACTTACCTGTTGCCGTTCGCCTGCCGCTTCGTCGACGGCGAATGGCGCAACTCCACAACGGACGGCGCGCTTCAGGCCACCGTCATCGGCTGGCGGTTGCCGCGAATCTGATTTCCGACGCTCTCGATGTCCCAAAACGCGACGCTGTCGCGGCCGGCGTTAACTTGTGGAACGGGGCTGGAACGAAACAGGCCCGAATCAGCCAAATCGGATTCGGTCGCGAGATGGTCGGGACCGGACACCCCGGCGTCCCCATTCATCGAAACGCTGTGTCCGGCGGGCCCTTCCGACCGAAAATTTTGCATTCCCACCCAAATGGGGGACGCGGCCGGGCAATTCGCGCGGTAGCTGAGTGATCGGGATGAAGCCGCATCAAGCAGTCGCATCCCGATTGCCCGCGAAAGCGGGACTCTTGATTGCCGTTAGCATTTGATTTTACAGCAATAATGGCTTTCAAGGCTGGCCTCGCGGCCAGCCTTTTTATTTGGACGGCGCTTACGTGGCAGCCGGCTCCAGCGCTGGCGACCGCGCCGGCGTCTCGCGCGGCAGGATCAGCGCCGCCACCACCACCAGCAGGCACAGGCCCGCAAAGGCTTGCAGCATCAGCCCGAAGCCGCCCTGGGCGTACAGCCAAGCCACCAGCCCCACCGATGCGCCCGCCGCGGTGAAGCCGACGAAGTAGCGCACCGCGAAGGCACGCGAGCGCCACTCCTCGGCGGTGTATTTGCCGACCATGGCATCGTTGATGGTGATCTGCCCGAACATGCCGATGACGATGCCGATCGCGGCGGCGATCAGCGCCCAGTTGCTCGCGGTGGCAGCGAGATAGAGCAGCGGCGGCAGCACCAGCGACATCGGCAGGAACACCGCTTTCACCGAGTAGCGGTCCACCAGCTTGCCGATGGTGTACTGCGTCGCCGCGCCGAACACATAGACTCCGGCGGCGATCACGCCGATCAGGGCGGCGTTGTGCGTGAGATCCGCGAGACGCTCGGCGAACAGTTTCGGCAGCGCCACGGTGATGGCATTGAAGGTGGTCGAGATCGCAACCACCACCACCAGCAGCGACAGCAGCACGCGCCACATCTCGTTCTTGGCGATCCGCACCTGCGCCGCCGCCTGCTTGCTGCCTCTGCGATCCTCATGTCTCACCGACGCCATGAAACCGACGCCGATAGCGATGGTCACGATGCCCGGCAGGATGAAGGCCCAGCGCCAGCCGAGATACTGGCCGACGATACCGGTGACCAGCGCCGACGATGCCACGCCGAAATTGCCCCACAACCCGTTGATGCCCATCTGGCTGCCGATCTTGTCGGCATAGGACACCAGCATCGCGGTGCCGACCGGATGATAGATCGAGGCGAAGATACCGATGGCCAGCAGCGCCGCGCCGAGTTGCAGCGGCGTCTGCACCAGCCCGACCGAAATCATCGCCGCGCCGATGCCGAAGAAGTAGATCACCATCATGTGGCGGCGGCTCCAGCGGTCACCGAGCCAGCCGGTGACCAGCGAGCCCGCCCCGAACGCCACGAAGGCCGGCGTCGCATAGGGCAGCAGTTCCGCGTAGGAAAGACCCATCGCCGGCCCCATGATGATCACGGCGGCAGCGAAGATCAGCATCGCGTAATGGTCGATGAAATGAGCGGCATTGACGTAGCGGATGACCTGGGATGCGTCGTTCATGTGGCAAATCCTGCGGAGCAAAAATAACCTGCTACACTATAGGACATGAGCCTCACGGGATGCAGCCAATGACTGTCGCGCAGACGCCAGAAATGCCGATCATATTGAAAGGCGATGTCGGCGACGGCGTGCAGTTGCTCGGCTGCCGCTACCCGCGTGGAACGCATCACGACGCCCACATCCACCGTCAGGCGCAACTGGTGTTTGCCGCCAGCGGCACCATGCAGGTGACGACGCCGAAGGGCCGCTGGCTGGTGCCGCCCGGCCGCGCGGTGTGGGTGCCGGCGCGGCTCGAACACGCGATCGGCGTGCTCGCCGATATCGAGATGCGTACGCTCTATTTCGAAACCGACTGGCTCACGCGATACAATCATGTCCTCGACGCCGAATTCGTGGTGCGCGTGTCGCCGCTGCTGCGCGAGGCCATTCTGGCGTTGTTCGAGCGCGAGCACCCCAACGCACGCGACGGCCTGCTGCTGCGGCTGATCATGCTGGAATTGCACGCGGCGGAGGACCCGACCACCTTCATTCCGCTGCCGCACGAGCCACGCTGCCGCCGCGCCGCCGACATCGTGCTGGCCGCGCCGATGGTGACGCACGATCTCGACGATCTGGCGCGCCAGGTCGGCACTTCGACGCGGACGCTGTCGCGGCTGTTCGCCAGCGAGACGCATCTCAGTTTCAAGGCGTGGTGCCAGCGCGCCCGCATCGCCTGCGCCATCGAGCGCTGGGCCATCAATCCACGCGCCTCGATCAAGCAAACCGCCGCCGACATGGGCTACGGCAGTTTTCCGGCTTTCTGCCACGCGTTTCGCCAGGTCACCGGCAAGACGCCGAAGGAATTTGTCGGGGAACGGTAGCTCACGCTTCGACGCACTGACTTCAAAATGGACTTTATCGCGAAGCATCCAAAACATTCCGGCGTCGTCCCCGCGAAGGCGGGGACCCAGAATCCCTTGCGCTGGCTGTTATAAGATGGCGTCGCCTTCGGTGATGGAGCCGAATCGCTGCGGAGTCTGGGTCCCCGCCTTCGCGGGGACGACCTGTCGTCATGGCCGGGACATAGGCGAGCGAAGCGACGCCGCTCTTCCAACGGCTACCCCGGCCATGACGGTGTTTATGACAGTGCGGGAGCACCGCAATTACTTCGGCACCACCGCCGTCGCCTCGATCTCGACGCGCGCGGCCTTCTCGACCAGCCGCACCACCTGTACCAGCGCCATTGCCGGGTAGTGCGCGCCGATTGTCTCGCGATAGATCGCGCCGAGCCCCTTGAGGTTATCAAGATACTCATCGATATCGACGACGTACCACGTCAGCCGCATCAGGTGCTCGGGCTTGGCGCCGCCCTCCGCGAGAATGGCGACGATGTTCTCCAGCACCTGCCGCACCTGCGCGAGAAAGCCGTCCGCCAGCCGGTTCGAGGCGTCCCAGCCGATCACGCCGCCGGTGACGATCAATCGCCCTTCCGCCGCCATCCCGTTGGCGTAGCCCTTCGGCATCGGCCAGCCGCCCGGCTGCAACACTTCAACGGCCGCTGTCGATCGTGGCACGGCGTCGCCCGCCATCGCCATCTGCCGCAAGGTGAAACGCTTCAGCTTGCCGGTCTGCGTTTTCGGCAGTTGATCAAGGAAGGTAATCGCGCGCGGATATTTATATGGCGCGATCTCGCGCTTGACGTGATCCTGCAACGCGCTCACCAGCGCCGCGTCGCCGACGATACCCGGCCGCAGCACCACGTAGGCCTTGACGATCATGCCGCGCGCCTCGTCCGGCGCGCCGACCACGCCGCATTCGGCCACCGCATCGTGCGTCAACAACGCCGCTTCGACATCGGGACCGGCGATATTGTAGCCGGCGGAAATGATCATGTCGTCGGAGCGCGCCTGATACCAGAAGTAACCGTCGGCATCCATGATGTAGGTATCGCCGGTGAGGTTCCAGCCGTTCCGCACGAACTTCGTCTGCCGCTCATCGGCGAGATAGCGACAGCCGGTCGGGCCGCGCACCGCGAGCCGCCCCATCTCGCCCGGCGGCAGATCGCGGCCGTCGTCGTCGACGATCTTGGCTTCGTAACCAGGCACCGGCTTGCCGGTGGCGCCGGGGCGAATGTCGTCCTCGCGCGCGCTGATGAAAATGTGCAGCATCTCGGTAGCGCCGATGCCGTCGATGATCCTGATGCCGGTCGCTTTCAGCCACGCCTCATAAGTGCCCTTCGGCAAGGTCTCGCCGGCGGAGACGCATCTGCGCAGGCTCGTCATGTCGTGCTTCGCGTAATTCGCCAGCATCGCGCGATAGGCCGTCGGCGCGGTGAAACACACCGAGGCCTTGTAGCGCTCGATGGCGTCGAGCAGATCGTCCGGCGCGACTTTCTCCAACACCACGAACGACGCGCCGATATGCATCGGAAACAGCACGCCGCCGAAGCCGAAGGTGAACGCCAGCGGCGCGGAACTGATAAAGCGATCCTCGGGAGCCGCGTGCAGAATATTGCCGGCAAAGCTGTCGCACACCGCCAGCATGTCACGATGGACATGCATGGTGCCTTTCGGATCGCCGGTGGTGCCGGAGGTGAAGGCGATCAGGCAGACATCGTCGGCCGCGGTATCGACCGCCATGAACTCCGGGCTCGCTTTCGCGATCAGCGCATCGAGCGAGTCGGCACCATCCACGCCCCAATAAAGGACGTGCTTGAGTTCATTGGTCTGCGCGCGCGCCTTCTCCATTTCCTCGCGCAACTTGCCGTCGCACAGCGCGATGGAAATCTTCGCTTTGCGGATTGGGTAGACCAGTTCCTTGGCGCGCAGCAACGGCATCGTCGCCACTACCACGCCGCCGGCCTTCAGCACCGCGAGATAGGTCGCGACCATCATCGGGTTGTTGGCGGAGCGCAGCAGCACGCGGCCGCCGCTGACGAGGCCGAGATCGGTTACCAGCACATTGGCAATGCGATTCACCAGCGCCTGCAATTCACGATAGCTGTAGCCCACCGTCGGGCTGACGATGCACGACGCATCGCCACGCCCCTGCGCCACCCAACGATCGAGGAAATGCGCCACGCAATTGATGCGCGCGGGATATTGCAGCTCCGGCCGCGTGAAAATCAGGTCCGGCCACTGATCGCGCGGCGGAAGATTGTCATGCGCGAAGGTGTCGACATGCGCGGTGGCGGCGTGATGATCGGAGGCAAAATCGGTGGACAGTGATTTGGCGGTTGCAACCATCGACGACAACCTCTCGCCCATCGCGGCGGCACATTCGCGCTCTCGGCGCGGGCCGCCCCGATTCATTTTAAATCTAAAGCATCTTCGCGCAACGACAGATCCGGCGCAATAACAATTTTAAGATTGAAACAATTCGCTGCAGTGCGGGAGGCAGATTGATCCGTTAAATTTCGTCGTTCCCGCGAAGGCGGGGACCCAGACTCCCTGAGCGTCGTGAACGCGCGCATGCACGAGCGCGACGATTATCTTCACCGGGCGAGGCATCATTCGCGATCCTCGTTCTTTTCTGAGATGCGAGGGATAATGGGTCCCCGCCTTCGCGGGGACGACCAGAACAGGCGCATTTCCCATCAAAGGAAAGCCGTGTCAGTCGATGACCAACAAGCGGCCGCCTACGCCTTCTGCTGCGTCGCGTTGCGCGCGGAGAGCTTGGTCTTGCCGAGCAAGCGCATCAGGTCCTGCACATCCTTGGCGGACAGATCGGCGAAGATATTCGCGATCCACAATTCATGCTCGGCGGCCATCTTGCGGAACTCGGCACGGCCGGCACGCGTCAGCCGGATCACCTGCACGCGACGGTCGGTCTCCGAGGTGCGGCGGTCGAGGTGACCGGATTCGACGAGACGCTCCACCAGCCCGGTGACGTTGCCGTTCGACACCATCATGCGCTTGGAGATGTCGGACAGCGTCATGCCGTCCGGTGCCTTGTCGAGTTGCGCCATCAGGTCGAAGCGCGGCAGCGTCACGTCGAAGCGCTCGCGCAGGCGGCGACGCACCTCGCCCTCGATCAGGTTGGTGCAGGTCAAGAGCCGCAGCCACAGCCGCAACTCGTCGCCATGGTCCTCGGAATGCTCGGTCGCCTTGGTCTCGGAATCGAGGATCATGGGATGATGTCACCTGTGGACGCCGGAAACCGCTCAATGCACGAATGTCGTTATTTTACGCATTAAACAATCCGGACAACAAGTCTTCGTCATTGCCAGGAGCGCAAGCGATGAAGCAATCCAGAACTTCTACAGCAAAGACTGGATTGCTTCGCTTCGCTCGCAATGACGACAACAGAGGTAATCGTCTGCCCTCAATTCCCCTGGAATGCCGGGCGCACCTTGTTGGCGAAGGCGCGGAAGGCGCGGGCGAAATCTTCCGTTGTCATGCACAGCGCCTGCGCCACCGCTTCGGCCTCGATGGCTTCCTCCACCGACATCGCCCACTCCATCGCCAGCATGCGCTTGGTCATGGTGTTGGCGAAGGTCGGCCCTTCGGCGACCTGTTTCGCAAGCGTCTGTGCCTGCGCCAAAACGTGTTCGGGCGTAACAATGCGGCTGAAGAAGCCCCAGCGCTCGCCCTCCTCCGCCGTCATGAAGCGGCCGGTGTAGAGCAGTTCGGACGCACGCGACTGGCCGATGATGCGCGGCAGGATCGCGCACGCGCCCATGTCGCAGCCGGCAAGACCCACCTTGTTGAACAGGAAGCCGACCTTGGCGCCGGTCGCCGCCAGCCGCATATCGGAGGCCATGGAGATGATCGCGCCGGCGCCGGCGCAGATGCCCTCCACCGCCGCAACGATCGGCTGCGGACAGGCGCGCATCGCCTTCACCAGATCGCCGGTCATGCGCGTGAACGCGGTCAGCCCCTTGGTGTCCATCTCGACCAGCGGCCCGATGATCTCGAAGACGTCGCCGCCGGAGGAGAAGTTGCCGCCGGCGCCGGTCACCACCACCACCTTCACCTCGTCGTCCATGGCGCAGGCGCGGAAAAAATCGGTGAGTTCGCGGTAGCTGTCGAAGGTCAGCGGATTTTTCCGCTCCGGGCGGTTGAGCGTCACGGTGGCGACGCGATCCACCACCGCGAGCAGGAAATGCTTCGGCGAATACATCGCCAGCGGAAGCGTGACGGGATTGGCGGCTCTGCTCATGCGATCTCCGAAATCTCGAGGAATGAAACGGACATCAGATCTCTCCGCCCGCGACCGGAATGGCCTGCCCGGTGACGGCACCGGCGCCCTCGCCGCACAGCCACAGCACGCAGTCGGCGACCTCCGCGGGCGTGACGAGACGGCCCTGCGGATTGTGCTTCGCCAGTTCCGCGATGGCCCCCTCGCGCGAGCGGCCGGTCTTCGCCATGATGTTGTCGATGCTGGCCGCGACCAGGTCGGTGTCGGTGAAACCGGGGCATACCGCGTTCACGGTGATACCCTGCGCCGCGACCTCCAGCGCCAGCGACCGCACCAGCCCGACCACCGCGTGCTTGGCGGCGACATAGGCGCTGACATAGGCGTAGCCTTTCAGCCCGGCGGTTGACGCCACCGCGACGATGCGGCCGCGCTTGCGCGCCTTCATCGACGGCAGCACCGCCTGCGCCGCGTGAACAACGCCCATCAGGTTGACGTCCAACATGCGGCGGAACATCGCCGTGTCGGTCTTGCCGAATGGCGCGGATTCCGCCGCGCCCGCGTTGGCAATGAGACTGTCGATCGGTTGCCGCGTCGCCGCTTCCGCGATGGCGGCACTCACCGCCGCCTGATCCGACACGTCCGCGACCAGCGCATGACGCGCCGCGCCCTCGCGCACGGCTCGCTCAAGCGTGGCGCGATCGCGGCCGAGAATGGTGACGGTGGCGCCCTCGCGCGTCAGCGCCTCCGCGATGGCGCGGCCGATGCCACGCCCGCCACCGGTGACCAGCGCATGATGCGAAGCCGACAAGTTCGACACGTTGCGTCTCCCGGGTCCATGTTCTTCATTATTTTAAACTTCAAATGATTGCAAGGCGAGCCAGCATCAGCCTCGCGAGAGATTGTCTTGCCCGGACCTGGCCGCGCGAAGAACGCGGTGCTTCGCTCGCTTACGTCCAATGCATCCGGGCTGTCCGGTTTCACGGCGAAACAGGACGTGGATGGCCGGAATAAATCCGGCCATGACGGGGATGGACGATGCTCCTTCGTTGTCTCGAAATTCCTTCAATTCTAAAACTATCGCTTTTCATATATCTGCGGCCTGCTAGGATCGGGCCGGGATGAACGATCCGGAGGCGCGGCGTGGCGGAGTCCGACAAAATGACGACCGGCGACGGTCGCTTCACCTATCAATCCGCCGGCGAGATCGGCGCGCCGGCGCTGGTGTTCCTGCACGGCATCGGCGGCGCGGCGCGCGCCTGGCGCGAGCAACTCGACAGTTTCGACAACCGCTACCGCACCGTCGCCTGGGACATGCCGGGCTATGGCGGCTCGAAGCCGCTGGAAACCACCAGCATCGAAGCGCTGGCCGGCGCACTGAAAGACTTTCTGGCGCAGCTTTCGCTCGAGAAGCCGGTGCTGATCGGCCATTCGATCGGCGGCATGATCGTGCAACAGCTGATGAAGACCGACCCCAAGCTGCCGCACGCCATCGTGCTGGCGCAGACCAGCCCGGCCTTCGGCAAGCCGGACGGCGACTGGCAGAAGAGCTTCATCGAAGCCCGGCTCGGCCCGCTGGAGCGCGGCGAGACGATGAAGCAACTCGCGCCGACCTTGGTGAAGGAACTCGCCGGCACAAATCCCGATCCGCGCGGCATGGAATTGGCACGCGACTGCATGGCAAAAGTGCCGGAAGCCACCTACGAGGCGACGATGAGGGCGCTGATCGGCTTCGACCTCCGCGACATCCTCAAATACATCAAACTGCCGACGCTGCTACTGGCGGGCTCCGAAGACACCAACGCGCCCGCGCCGATGATGAAGAAGATGGCGAGCTACATTCCCCGCGCCAGTTATGTCGAACTCGAAGGCGTCGGCCATCTCGCCAATCTCGAACGGCCGATGATGTTCAACGCCGCGCTCGCCAGTTTCCTCAGCGCCAATCCGCTGCGCAAAGAGTAATCCCATGACGCCGCAAACCGCCACCGCTCCCGCGCCGCAGCCCAGCATCGCGCCCGATGCGCCGCTGTTCGACCCGAAAGCCTTCCGCCTCACCGACGAGCAAACCGGCATCATGTCGCGCGCCCGCCATCTCGGGCAGACGGTGTTCGCCGGCCGCGCCGCCACCTACGATCGCGAGGCGCGCTTTCCGGTCGACAACTACAAGGACCTGCACCAAGCCGGCCTGCTCGGCATCGCGATCCCGAAAGCGCTGGGCGGCCTCGGCGCCGACTATCAGACTTATGCCCTGACCGCCGCCGAGATCGGCCGCTACTGCGGCGCCACCGCGCTGACCTGGAACATGCACGTCTGCTCGACACTGTGGTCTGGCCCGCTGGCCGACGATCTCGAGATGGACGCCGCGACCCGCGCCGAGCACGCTCGCCGCCGCGCGGTGCATTACAAGCGCATCGTCGATGACGGCGCGATCTATTCGCAGCCATTCTCGGAGGGCGGCGCGGCCGCCGCTGGCGGCGCCGCCTTCGGCACCGAAGCCAAGCCCGTCACAGGCGGCTGGCTGGTCAACGGCAAGAAGATTTTCGCCTCGCTCTCCGGCCACGCCGATTACTACGGCGTGCTCTGCACCGAGATGGCGGAAGGCGAAAAGGCCTCGCGTCGCAACACACTCTATCTCGCCGTTCCCGCCAAGGCCGAGGGCGTCTCCGTGGTCGGCGACTGGGACCCGCTCGGCATGCGCGGCACCGTTTCGCGCACGCTGATTTTCAAGGACGTGTTCGTGGCGGAAGACGAAGCGCTGATGCCGCGCGGCGTCTATTTCAAGGCGGCGTCGAGCTGGCCGCATATGTTCCTGACGTTGTCGCCGACCTACATCGGCCTCGCGCAGGCCGCCTACGACTTCACCGTGCGCTATCTGCGCGGCGAGGTGCCGGGCATGCCGCCGGTGAAGCGCCGTATGTATCCCACCAAACAGATCGCGGTGGCGCAGATGCACGTCAAGCTGGAGCAGACCAAGGCGATCTGGTTTCAGGCCGTTACCGAGGCCTGCGCCAATCCGACCAAGGCGCAGGTGCTGCGCGCTTACGCCGCGCAGTTCTCCGCGATGGAAGGCGCCAACGAGATCGCGACGCTCGCCATCCGCACCTGCGGCGGCCAGGCAATGCTGAAATCGCTGCCGCTGGAGCGCATCTACCGCGACAGCCGCTGCGGCTCGCTGATGCTGCCCTGGACCGCCGAACTCTGCCTCGACCGCATCGGCCGCGAAGCGCTGTACGAGCCCGGCGAGAGCGATGAGTGACAAGGGTCATCCTTCGAAGGCTTGCCGAAGACGGCGAGCACCTCAGGATGACCATCACAGCCCCAGCCGTCACCCTGAGGTGCCGCCGCGCAGCGGCGGCCTCGAAGGGCGACGGCGAAACGCGATGGAAGCAGGCGTATGAAAGACAACGTCATGCGCGGGCTTGACCCGCGCATCCATCAATTCGAAGAGAGATGGATGGCCGGATCAAGTCCGGCCATGACGCTTACTCTATCTGCCGCCCCGGCCCGCACCTCACAGGCTTGAGAAGATGGACCTCTCCGATCTCATCGCGCGCAACGCCGCTTTTACGCCGGACAAGGTCGCGTTGCGTTTCGAGGGCAATACTCTTACCTACGCGCAGTTCGACGCCCGCATCGCGCAGGCCGCGCGCGCGCTGAAATCCGAATGCGGCGTCACGCGCGGCGACCGCGTCGCCATCCTCAGCCTCAACCGCCCTGACTACCTCGTGCTGCTCTATGCCTGCGCGCGGCTGGGCGTGATGCTGGTGCCGATGAATTTCCGCCTCGCCGTGGCCGAGCAGATGTTCATCCTGTCGGACGCCGCGGTGAAGGTGCTGTTCGTCGAGCAGACATTTGCCGATGTGATCGCACCTTTGCGCGAGCAACTGCCCGAAGCGAAAATCGTCGGCCTCGATTTCGCACCCGAGAACGGCCTTGCCTTCGACGCCCTGCTCAAACGCGCCAACGGCGACGGTCGCAATCCGCATGTCGATCTTCAGGCGCCGCTGCTGATCGTCTACACCTCCGGCACCACCGGCCGCCCCAAAGGCGCGATGCTGCGGCAGGAGGCACTATTGTGGAACGGGGTGATGAGCCAGCACATGCACGGCCTCACCTCCGACGACCATATCCTCACCGTGCTGCCGTTCTTCCATGTCGGCGGGCTCAACATCCAGACCACGCCGGCGCTGCATCACGGTGCCACGGTGACGATCCACGCCCGCTTCGCGCCGGACACCACGCTGGAAGCGTTCGCGGAAGATCGTCCGACCCTCACCGTGCTGGTGCCCGCCACCATTCTGGCGGTGACTTCGCATCCGGCATGGGCGACGACGGACCTTTCCTCGCTGAAGGCGATTTCCACCGGCTCGCAGATCGTGCCGCAGGACCTGATCGACCGCATCACCACGCGCGGCGTGCCGGTGCTGCAAGTCTACGGCTCCACCGAGACTTGCCCCGTCGCCGTCTACACACGGCTTGGCGGCGACCTGTCGCGCGACGGCTCGACCGGCCTGCCCGGCCTGTGGTGCGAAGCGAAAGTGATCGACGACGACGGCGTTGAGGTCGCCACCGGCGCGGCCGGTGAAATCGTGGTGCGCGGGCCGAACGTGTTCTTCGAATATTGGGGCAACGCGGAAGCCACGCACGATGCCTTGCACGACGGCTGGTTCCGCACCGGCGACATCGCCACGCGTGATGCGGATGGGTATTTCTTTGTGCAGGACCGCAAGAAGAACATGATCATCTCCGGCGGCGAGAACATCTACGCCGCCGAGATCGAGCGCGTGCTGCTGGAGCATCCCGACGTCGCCGATTGCGGCGTGGTCGGACGGCCCGATCCGAAGTGGGATGAGGTGCCGGTGGCCTATGTGATCTGCCGCGACGGTGCCGCGCCGCGCGCCGACGTGCTCACCGCGCACGTGCAGGCGCAACTCGCCCGCTTCAAGGTGCCGCGCGATTTCATCTTCGTCTCCGAGTTGCCGCGCACCGCGCTTGGCAAGGTGCAGCATTTCCGGCTGAAGCAGATGGCGGAAAAGCCTTGAGGCAGCATCACCTCCAAAGTTGCCGTCATGCCCGGCCATCGCCGTTCGAAGAACGGCGTCACTTCGTTCGCCTATGTGCCGGGTATCCACGTCTTCATGAGATCGGCTGCAAAGGACGTGGATGGCCGGGACAAGCCCGGCCATGACAACGGAAAGTGAGATGACGACCGAGAGCGAGACGACATCATGATCATCACCGTACTCGGCGGCGGTAACGGCTCCTTCGCGGCGGCGGGCGACTTTGCCTTGCAGGGTCACGAGGTGCGGCTTTGGCGGCGCGATGCTGACGCCGTGGCGCGACAGCGCGCGGACGGTTCGCGCATCGTCGTGAAAGACTCGCGCGGTCGCCACGACGCGAAACTGGCGCTGGTGACGGCCGACATCACCGAGGCCGTGCGCGGCGCGGCGTTGATCCTCTGCCCCGCTCCCGCCTTCGCCCAAGCCGACATCGCCCGCGCGCTGGCGCCGCATCTCGCTGACGGCCAGGTGGTCTATCTGCCGCCCGCCACTTTCGGCTCCTTCATCTTCGCCAAAGCGATGCACGACGCCGGCAACCACGCCGATGCGTCGTTCGCCGAAACCGGCACCCTGCCGTGGCTGACGCGCAAGCACGGCCCGTTCGAAGTCGCGATCACCATCCGCGCGAAACGCCTTCCCACCGGCGTGTTTCCGCTGAAGAACGCGGATCATGCACTGGCGGTGATCGGCAAAGCCTTTCCGGACGTCATCGAACCGTGCGGCGATGCGCTGTCCGGCGCGCTGATGAATGCCGGTCCGGTCATCCATCCGCCGCTGATCGTGATGAACGCCGGGCCGATCGAACATTTCGAACGCTGGGATATTCACAAGGAAGGCACGCAAGCCGCGATCCGCCGCGTCACCGATGCGCTCGACGCCGAGCGCATCGCCGTGCGCGAGGCGCTGGGTTATCGCGGGCCGCACTTTCCGCTGGCGCATCACTACGCCAAGGAGGGCGAGGAATGGATGTACGGCCGCGGCTCGCATGACCGCCTCACCGATAGCGGCGACTGGCGCGAGCGGCTGGTGCTGACCGAGCATCGCTACATGCGCGAGGATCTTCGCGTCGGGTTGTCGTTCCTGGTTTCCGTCGCGCAACTTGCCGGCGTCGCGACGCCGCTGGCAAAAGCCTTCCTCGCCATCGGCGGCGCCATCTGCGGCGAGGATTTTTCGCGCGATGGCCGCACGCTGCAAAGCGTTGGCCTGGGTGGGTTCGACACAGCGGCGTTGCAGAAGTTGCTTAAAGAGGGATTTCCAGCATGAGCACGATCGCCGGAGCCGCGGCTTGTCTCACCTC
>JAFKKN010000007.1 GCA_017305535.1 Hyphomicrobiales bacterium
GGAAACCCACCTCAAAACGAGTATTCCCTTGAGAACCGTGGAAGACGACCACGTTGATAGGCCGGGTGTGGAAGTGCGGCAACGCATGTAGCTTACCGGTACTAATCGTTCGATTGGCTTGATTGCTCTCATTTTCAATGTCCATGCGCTTATGCGCGTGCGATGTGAAGACCACAGATTGCTTCGTATCCTTGTCCTTCGCCGGCCTGGTGGTTTTAGCGAGGAGCTTGAACCCGATCCCATCCCGAACTCGGCCGTTAAACTCCTCTGCGCCAATGGTACTATGGCTTAAGCCCTGGGAGAGTAGGTCGCTGCCAGGCCTGCCAAGGACATGGATTTCCTCTTATCGATGAACAATCAAAACGCCGCTTCCTTCGGGAGGCGGCGTTTTTTGTTGTCTACCTTTCGGATTGCGACCCGGGCTGTGGTGAAAAGCCGGCGTGTGCTCACGACACCATCGAGCATTCGATGGTGTGTCGGAGGCGGTCGAAGTTATTCCGCCATGATTTGTCGGCACGATTCGTAACGGGCGGACCTTGATGGCGACGATTCGAACTTTCCGGCTCGTTGACCGTTTGGCGATCCACACCGCTTTCACCGGGGAAACACTTCATGCGCGTTCGGTTTCGTCTTCCGATCCCAGCCTTGCTGGTCGGTGTCGTTTTTTTCTCGTCCATCATCGTTGCCCCCGGAAATGCGGCATTCGCGCAAACGCAAACACAGGCGCCCGCCGACGAGTCGCCGAGATCGAATGGCCCTGTGTCGTCGGATAGCGATCAGCAGCTTCGGCAGGTGGCGCTCACCGACAAGATGATCGAAGGCGTGCTCGCCTCACAAAAAGAATTCGATGCGATCGCGGAGAAACTGCCGGAGACCGCGCCGGAAAAGCCGGATCCCAAGGTGACAGCGCAGTTCGAAGCCGTCGCCAAGAAATACGGCTTTGCGAGCTATGACGAATACAACGACGTGGTCGATACCATCAGCCTGGTGCTGGGTGGCTTTGATCCTGCGACCAAGAAATATGTCGGCGCCGACAATGTCATTCGTGGCCAGATTGCCGCGGTGGAAGCCGACAAGTCGATGCCCGATGAAGATCGGAAGCAGGCGCTCGAGCAGTTGAACGATGCGTTGAAGGCACCCGTCCCTCCGGTGGAGAACAAAGCCAATATCGAGCTGGTTGCGAAGTATTACGACAAGCTCAACGCCACGCTGCAACAGAGCGAATAGAATCGAGCTGTCCGGTTCATTCCAAGACGAATGAGGTTTGCCATGTATCGAACCGTTGTCGGAGCCGTCCTCGCGGTTTCGCTCACGGCCAGCGGAAGCGCGCTGGCTGTCGAAACTGCGGTGTCTCCCGCTTCTCCTCGTACGCAGACAGCCGCGCCGAACAAGAGCGGCGGCACAGCGAAGACCGTGCGGCACAGCCGCAAATCGGGTGACCATAGAAGGATCGCCCACATGCGGGGGCTGAACGCCAATCCGCGCACGACAGAGCCGCTCGGATCAGCAGGTGGCGCTGATCTGCCGGTCGTTTCGCCACAGCAGAAGAGCGCGCCGTCGGAAACGCCGTGGACGGGTTTTCACGTCGGAGTCGAAGGCGGTCGCGGCGGTCGTTGACATCGTGTTCCCACGATCGTCGCGTGGCGATCGGTGTGACGGGGCTCAGACTTTAACGGCGAACCGCTTCTCCATTTCCCGGCGCACTCCGACCGCGTCATTCGCGGAATCGATCTCGACATCGTTCCAGGTCACGACCGCGCCATGCGCAATGTCGCGCGTGAGTTTGACGTGGTGCGCGAGGCCGATCGGCAATGCGCTGACCTTCAGGCTGTCGCGCGCCGGCATCAGCTTGCCCCACACCGTGTAGCCGCCTTCGCCGTCGAGTATCTCGCCGGCCTTGAGGTCGCGCTTGGCGACGGCGGCGACGTCGCCGCGAAAACCGCGCGGCTGCCCAGTCGGCTCCCCGCGCAGCGCTGCTGACAATACCGAAATGTTCAGCTCCAGCCCGATCAGGTGATAGGGCTTGTACATCGCCGCGTATCGTCCGCTCGAATCGGTCTTCAATCCGTATTGCTTGAAGCAGTCGGCGGCGTAATCGTTCGGCGCCTCCAGCACCACATAGACGCCCCAGCGCAGGTCGCGAAACACCGGGCGGCCGTCGCGCTCGATCGACGACACCACTTCCACCATGCCGGCGCCATCCAGCACGCCGCCTTGATCGCACGGCCGCATGATGTGCGGCAGATCGTCGACGCCGCACGGTGGAAACTTCAAGCCCGCCTCGGGCACGTCGAGCCCGGTCGCGTTGGCGATCGCCGCCATCTCGATGGCCGACTTGGTGCCATCGAGGAACGAGTTGAACATCTGTGGATTCATTCCGGCGGATTGTGCCTCGGCGGCGGTCAGTCCGTAGTGCTGCCAGACGTCCTTCGGCGTCACGTCGTGGTAGATCGGCAGATATTTGGTGCCCTTGCCGGCGGCGATCACCTTGAAGCCGGTGGCACGCGCCCAGTCGACCATCTCGGCGGTCAGCGCCGGCTGATCGCCGTAAGCCAGCGAATAGACCACGCCGGCGTTGCGCGCTTCCTCCGCCAGCAGTGGACCGGCGAGCACGTCGGCTTCGACATTGACCATGACGATGTGTTTCCCGGCCGCGATCGCCGCGCGGGCGTGGCGAATGCCGACGGCGGGATTGCCGGTGGCCTCGACGACCACTTCGATCGAACCATCCTTGATAGCCGCCATGCCGTCGGTGACGAATTTTGTCGTATCGATCAGCGCGCGATCCCACCCCACGGTGCGGCACGCCTCACGCGCGCGTTCAGGATCGAGATCGACGATCGTGGCAATCTCTAGCCCCGGCGTATGCGGCACCTGCGCGAGAAACATCGAGCCGAATTTGCCGGCACCGATCAGGACGACGCGAACCGGTTTGTTGGCGGCGTGGCGGGCTTGCAGAAGGTGATGCAGATTCATGGCGGGTAGCTCTCTCGGAAAAAGAATCAATCCATCTATATCGCTACCGGCAGGCGTCGCGAAGGATTCCCGATCCGCTTCGCAACGTCATCGGTCAACGGATCAGGAATGATATTGACCGACAGAGGGAAAATGCGTGAACTGCCCGGATTGATTGTGTGCGGTAAAGCGGATTTGCAGAAGCAATTTGCCATCTGTCCGAAAGGGCGGATTCGATCAGGGCGGAAATTTGGATGCCGGGGCGTTCCGTGAAATTCATTGTGCGTCGGGTCGTCGTCAAGCTGATGGCGCTCATGGCGTTGTCGGCATTCGGCTTTCCAGCCTTTACCGGGAATGCGATCGCATTGACGCGTGGCGAAGCCGTTGCGCATTGCCGGGCGACTGTCGGTCAACCGATCGTTCGCAATTGCATGTTTCGTGCCGGAGGCTCCGGTAATCTCGCGACATGCAGGATGCAAGCTCATCCCCGGGTCGCGGCATGCATCGCCATGACGATGCGCGGCGGTATGGCGAATCCATCGCGCGCGACCAGGGAAGCGTCCCAACAGGCGCAGTCCAGGCAGAGGAAACAACGCCCGCCCGGTCCGCCCCGGCACAATGTCGTTACGACAACTCCGGCGGCGGTCGCGGGACTGGCTTCCGCCGCGTCGGCGGCGCCGGGGCGGCTTGAGGATGCGGCCACGAGTAAGCCTGCTTACGGTTCGAGGGTCGCTCTGGTGATCGGCAACTCCACCTATGAGCACGTTCCTTCATTGCCGAATACGCTCAATGATGCTTAGG
Source organism: Hyphomicrobiales bacterium (assembly GCA_017305535.1). Taxonomy (GTDB): domain Bacteria; phylum Pseudomonadota; class Alphaproteobacteria; order Rhizobiales; family Xanthobacteraceae; genus 62-47. The sequence continues at coordinate 3,757 of JAFKKN010000007.1, forward strand.
AAATTGCCGCAGCCCTGAAGGCGAAGGGATTCCAGGATGTGATCCTGCGAACCGACCTGAAACGCGATCAGCTGGTCTCGGCATTGAGCGAGTTTGCGCGGCGTGCCGATACAGCGGATTGGGCCGTTGTCTATTATGCCGGCCATGGCATCGAATATCGCGGAATGAACTACATGATTCCGACCGACGCACGGCTGAAGCTCGATCGCGATATCAGTCTCGAAGCGGTCGAGATCGACAAGATTCTGGCGGCCGTGGAAGGGGCCAGGAAACTTCGGCTGATCATGCTTGATGCGTGTCGCGACAATCCGTTTCTCGATCAGATGAAGCGAACGGTGGCGCAACGCTCGATCAATCGAGGTCTGGCACCGATCGAGGCCGAGGCGGGGATGCTCATCGTCTATTCGGCAAAGCACGGTCAGGTGGCGTTGGACGGCACCGGGCAACACAGCCCTTTCACAACCGCGTTGCTCGACCGGATTCGCACGCCGAATCTGGAGATCCGTCGTCTTCTTGATCTGGTCCGCGACGATGTTCTGTTCAAGACCAATAAACGGCAGCAACCCTTCAGCTACGGCTCCCTTTCCGGCAGCGAGGATTTCTATTTTTGAACGCGGGTTCGCGAGGTGGCATCGCCGCCGCCTTCGCGATAAAATTCTGTCGGTAAGGGGTCCGCGTGGGGAAGTGGTGCCGCAAGAGGGATTCGAACCCCCGACCCCGTCATTACGAATGACGTGCTCTACCAGCTGAGCTATTGCGGCGAACCATCGGCATCGGCAACGAATTCCCGACGCACACGAGCACCTGATATCGGGCGGCAGGTGGCTTGGCAAGAACCTGTGCGGCCGACATTTGCATTGCGGATTGCACAGATCGCCAGTGGTAGATCATCTCGTTGAAATCAAACCGCTTTATAATGCGGCGATACCCCGTTCATCCGCCCAGACGGGAGAAAAAGCCGCGCCAGCCGCCGGCTTGCGTGGTTCGGGGCCGATTCGGCTCGCCGTATTCGTCGAGTTCCAGTTCCTCGTCGACGCCGGGGTCGTCGGGAGCCCGGGTCAGCGGAATCACCGCGGGAATGGGCGCAACGTTACCCTTCTCCGGAAGTTGCCGGGAACGGAATAGCGGGCCGAGAGCCGCGGCAGCAGATTTCTGGGGTGTTGCGACGGAAGGCTCGGCTGCGGTTGCCGCTGTCGGAACAGGTTGGGCGGGGCTGGCCGTCGGGTCCGGAGCCGGTGGGCTCTCCGGCCTGGCGGCCGGCAATGCAACCGGCAGGTCGGGTGACGAAGGATCGGACTCCCCGGCCTCGACCATCGGCGCGGCATGGGAATCCGTGGGCAGCGCAGCGAGGGGCATTTGCCACTGGAAGGCGTCGAGCCGCCCGGTCAGCGGCGACACCGGCCGCCAGTGATCGGAGACGTAACCATCGGCGGTCCACACCGGATCGTGCAGGGCGCGCACCGCGCGAACGGTCCATTCCCGCGCACGGCCGCTGTCGCCGTGCTCGGTGCGCTCGATTTCCGCCATCAACATCGCCACGCGCTGCGTCGGCGCTGCGATGAACGGCGCCAGCGCCTTGCGTGCGCGCTCGAACTCGCTGGCATCGATCGCGGCACGCGCCACCGCGAGCGCGCCTTCGATGTGGCCCGGCGTCTTTGCCGCCAGTGTTTCCACCCGCGATAGCCGCTGCCGCGCGGAGTCGCCAAGTTTGACATGTGCGTAAGCGTCGGCGAGGTCGGGATGCGGCTGCGCCAGCCATGCGGTCTCGATGATGCGCATCGCGCGGCGCACCTGCTGCGCCTCGCTATGAAATTTGCTGGCGAGCACCGCCGCCGGCACCAGCGTCGGCGCCAGCCGGATCGCCTCCATGATGCTTTCGCGAGAACGATCGCGCTCGCTGGTTTCGAGTTCAAGTGCGCGCGCGGTCAGCAGCACCGCGCGCTGACGCTGATACAGCGTCTTGTCGAGCAGTCCGGCCGCGAGATTGTTGTCGAGGATGGTGAGCGCGCCGCTCCAGTCGCCTTGCGCGCAGCGGAATCCGAGCACGGCCTGCGAGGCCCATGTCGATGCAGGCGAGAGCTTCAGTGCCTCCTGCGCGATCTCGATGGCGGTGTGCGGATCGTCGGCGCGTTGTGCCTCGATGAACAACCCGCGCAGGCCCAACAGACGGGTGTCCTTGCGTTCGGTCATGGCGCGGAAGGCGCGTTGCGCGCCGTCGCGATCGCCGTCCATCTGTGCCGATTGCGCATGCAGCAGCAATGTCAGCGGATCTTGCGGGGCGAGCCGTTTGGCGACGGTCGTATGTTTGCGCGCGGCGGCGTGGTCGCCGTGGCCGATCGCCAAAAGTCCGTTGGCGACGGCACTGCGTCCGCGCGCGACGCGCCGCTCGCGGCGGCGACGTTGCAGGCGTTGCGGTGCTTGCCACAGGTTGCGCAGCACCGACCAGATCGCGACGGCGGCAAGCGCCACGAGCGTCAACCCCAGCACGAACACCGGCAGCGACGTCTCCGCGCGCCAACCGCCCCACGAGATGGCGACGTCGCCATGCTGGTCGCCGACCCAGGTGGCGGCGAAGGCCGCGATGGCAATGACAATCAGGAAAATGATGATGCGGATCATCGGAGGCCTATGGCGTCGGTTTGCCAAGCGCCGCGACGGCGTCGGTTGCAAGTTGACGGGACGCGGCGAGCGTTGCGTCGCGCGCGTCGACCAGTGCGATCCACGCCTGGAACGGCGTGCGATCGGTGTTGCTGAGTGTCATCAACTCGCGGCGGGCGGTCGCGATATCGTCGCGTCGTGCGGCGGCGGCGGCGCGACTGACGATATCGCCACGGCCTTCGCCGGCGGGTGTATCGGTTCTGCGAATCCGCACCAGCCGCTCGGCGCCCGCTTGCAGCCGATCGAGAATGCCTGCGCCCTCCACGGGCTTCGGCGCAACCGGCGTGGTCGCCGCGATCTGCGTCAGCAACTCCTTGCTCAAGGTGTTGGCACTCGGCACGCCGGAGGCGGCGAAGTGCTCGAGAGGCTTGAGCGCATCCGGTTGAGTCATCAGCGGTGCGGCGGCTGTCAACGCGGCGGCGTAGGAATCGCCCTGCCGCACCAGCCGGTCGAGCAACGTCACGGCGACGATGCGGCGCAGCGGTTTGTCGTCGGCAGGGGCCGCGCGTTGCTTCGCGGTTTCCGCCGAGAGCGTGCGTGTTGCGTTTTCGAGTTGGTCGATGCGACCGGTGATCGCGGACAGATCCGGTGCGGGTGCGGATTCGCGCGGCGCGGTCTTGATATCGCTGATGGCGGTCGCGGCCTGTTGCTGTTGCGCGCGCACGGCATCGAGGTCGGCGCGAAGCGCGGCCGCCGATTTTTCCAGCGCGTCGAGCCGGGCCGTGAGTTTGGCGTCCGGTGCGCCGGGCGTCGGCGCGGGCCGGGCCTCGAGGCTCGCCAAGCGTTTTGTCAGGGCGTCGATCTGGGCGGTGTCGGGTGCGGGGGTGACCACTGGCGGCGGCGAATGCGGCCAGCCTGCCCAGACGGCCGCGCCAATGACGCCACAGGCGGCCAGCGCTCCGACCAGCGCTGCCATCACAGCCGTTGCCGCCTTCGGCGCTGGTGTGGCGGCGGGAGACGTTTCGGTGCTGTCCCGAACAGGCTCTTCGCGCGTGTGTTCGGCGGATGACGCGTCGTCCGTCGGACTGGCGGCAGCTTCGGGCTGCTCGGTCGGCTTACTGGAAATTTCGGTAGCTTCGAGATCGATGGTCGGCGGCGTACGCTTGGGCCGGCCGGCGTCGGGAGTTGTTGCGGGGGCGTCGTGTTGGTCATCGACCATCGTGGCGGTTCCTCAACTCCAGATGATGCGCGTGGAGGATCGACCCTCCGGCCCGATTCGGCCCACCCCTGCTTAGCGCGATTGTGGCCGTAGTGCACGGTCCAGCGCGTCGAACAGTGCATCTTCGTCCGGTGTGGTGGCAACCGCAACCTGCGTGGCTCCGGCCTCGCGGAGCACGGCGGCGACATTGGCCGATATACAGCAATGGGGCACCGCCAGCGCCGTGATTTCCAGCCCGGCAGCGCGGGCCGCCGCGACGAAGGCATGGGCGCTGCGACCCGAATAGTGCAGCACCGCTTTGACGCGTCCGGCTGTGAAGGCGTCGCAAACGTCCGCCGGCAGATCGGGTGTCGCGATCATGCGATAAGTCGTGACCGTGACGACCTCGAAGCCGAACGGGCTCAGCTCGTCGTCGAGATTCACCGCGCGATCGGCGGCGGCGAGATAAAGCAGCCTTGCGGATTTTTTCAGGGCTTTGGCGCGTATCTGCGCCACCACGAGATCGCGCAACGACGCGCCATCGCCGTTTGCTGCCATTACGCTGGCGAAACCGAGATCGCGCGCGGCTTGCGCGGTGCGTTCGCCGACCGCATAGAGCGGCGTTGTCAGCCAGCGCTGCCGTGCCGATGTTTCGGCGAGCGCGCGCAGCGCGTTGACGCTGGTGACCAGCACCGCATCGAAGGGCGCATCGGAATCCGATTCGAACGCGATCGGCTCGAAGCGCAGCATCGGCGCCAGCAACACGTCGAGGCCCTTGCCGCGTAGTGCCGTCGCCGTCGCGGTGTGATCTGGCGCAGGGCGGGTGACGAGAATAGCCACGCTAGTTGCCGGCGCCGGAGAACAGCGTGAAGAATTTCTCGCCGGCCTGCGCGCGCAGTTCACGCGCGGCATCGGTGCCGAGTGCCACGGCGTCGGCGCGCGTGCCTTCGCGCGTTGTCTCATAAGATTCGCGGCCGTCCGGTGAGATGATGAGGCCGCGAAAATGAATCCGCTCGCCGTCGACACGGCAATGGCCGCCGATCGGCGTGCGGCAGGAGCCGTCCAATAGCGCAAGGAAACTGCGTTCGGCACTGAGCGCGACGTCGGTATCAGCATCGGCGATGGCTTTGACGAAGGCGTTGGTGCGGCCGTCGTCGCGGCGCGATTCAATCGCGATGGCGCCTTGGCCCACCGCCGGGAGAAATTCGTCGATGCTGAAAATGCGCGTGACCTTGTCGGTGAGGCCGAGGCGTTTCAAACCGGCAAGCGCCAGCAAGGTGGCGTCGGCTTCGCCGGAGGCCAACTTACGCAGGCGCGTTTCGACATTGCCGCGCATCACCTCGACCTTGAGGTCGGGGCGCAGCCGCAGCACCATCGCCTGACGCCGCAAGGAAGCCGTGCCGACCACGGCGCCTGACGGCAGATCGGCGAGCGAGGCCGCCTTGTGGCTGATGAAGACATCGCGCGGGTCCTCGCGCGGCAGGAACGCGGATAGCCAGGTCGCGTCCGGCAGGAAGGTCGGCACGTCCTTGGAGGAATGCACGGCAAGATCGATGCTGCCGGCGAGCAGGGCTTCCTCGATTTCCTTGGTGAACAGGCCCTTGCCGCCGGATTCCGCCAAAGTACGGTCCTGGATCGCGTCGCCGGTGGTGCGGATGACGCGAATGGCGATCCGCTCCGCGTCGACGCCATGGGCGCGCGCCAGCCGAGCGCGCACGTCATGGGCCTGCGCCAGCGCCAGGGGGCTGCCGCGCGTGCCGATGGTCGTCAGAATGTCACCCTCGGTTCTGGATTGTTCGCCGGAAGATTGCACCCTGTGGCCTCGCAATGCTACGCAAATGAAGAAGGGCAGACAAACGCCGGTTTGACCGCAAACGCAAGGGCTTGCATTGGCTGACGACACCCCGACGCTGGTTCTGGGCATTGAGACCACCTGCGACGAAACCGCCGCCGCGGTGGTCGAACGCCATGGCGACGGCTCCGGCCGCATGTTGTCCAACGTCGTGCGCTCGCAGATCGCGGAACACGCGCCATTTGGCGGCGTGGTTCCGGAAATCGCGGCCCGCGCCCATGTCGATCTGCTGGATGGCATCGTCGCCAGTGCCATGAAAGAGGCCGGGATTGGCTTCGACAGGCTCTCCGCCGTCGCCGCCGCCGCCGGGCCGGGGTTGATCGGCGGCGTGATCGTCGGCCTCACCACCGCCAAGGCCATCGCGCTGGTCGCAGGCCGGCCGCTGATCGCGGTCAACCATCTCGAGGCGCACGCGCTGACGCCGCGCCTGACCGACGCGCTGGCGTTTCCTTATTGCCTGTTCCTCGCCTCCGGCGGCCACACCCAGATCGTCGCGGTGCTCGGCGTCGGCAATTACGTGCGGATCGGCACCACCGTGGACGACGCCATCGGCGAGGCCTTCGATAAGGTCGCGAAGATGCTGGGGTTGCCTTATCCCGGCGGCCCGCAGGTCGAGCGCGCGGCGCGTCGTGGCGACGCGACGCGATTCCAGTTTCCCCGGCCGATGATGGGGCGCCCCGACGCGAATTTCTCGCTGTCGGGACTGAAGACCGCGGTGCGCAACGAGGCGAGCCGCATGACGCCGTTGCAACAACAGGACATCGACGATCTCTGTGCCGGATTCCAGGCGGCAGTGCTGGATTCGATGGCGGATCGGCTCCGTGTCGGGTTGCGTTTGTTCGCGGAGCAGTTCGGCGCGCCGACCGCGCTGGTCGCGGCCGGCGGCGTCGCCGCCAATCAGGCGTTGCGCGCCGCGTTGCAGGAGGTCGCCGCGCAAGCGGGGACTGAGCTGGTGATGCCGCCGCCGGCGCTGTGCACGGACAACGGCGCGATGATCGCGTGGGCCGGCGCGGAGCGACTGGCGCTTGGTCTCACCGATGCGCTCGGCGCGCCGCCGCGCGCTCGCTGGCGGCTCGATGAGAACGCGGTGGTGCCGCCGCAATTCGCCAACACCCGCGCCAATTCGTGACTATGGCAAGCGATGCATCATATCGTTCCGTCGCGGTGATCGGCGCCGGCGCCTGGGGCACGGCGCTCGCCAGCGCCGCTGCGCGCGCGAGGCGCGAGGTGATGCTTTACGCGCGTGATCCGGCGCAAGCACAGGCGATTCAGGCCGCGCACGAAAACCGGCGATTGCCGGGTATGGCGATCGATGCCGCCATCGACGTGACGAACGATATCGCCCGTGCCGCGCGGGCCGATGTCGTGTTGCTGGCGGCGCCGGCGCAGGCGACGCGCGCAGCCGCGACCGCGTTGATGCCGCATCTGCGCGAAGGCACGCCGGTGGTCGCCTGCGCGAAGGGTATCGAGCGCGGCAGTCACAAGTTCATGACCGAGGTGATCGCGGAAGCCCTGCCGCAAGCGACGCCCGCGATCCTGTCCGGTCCCGGCTTTGCCGACGATGTCGCGCGTGGCCTGCCGACGGCCGTGACGCTCGCGGCCGACGACGATGCGCTGGCGCAGGCGCTCGTCCACGCGCTCGGCTCCGCCACGTTTCGGCCCTATCACACCACCGATATTCGTGGCGTCGAAATCGGCGGCGCGGCCAAGAACGTGCTGGCAATCGCGGCGGGCATCGTCGCGGGGCGACACCTAGGTGCCTCGGCGCTGGCGGCGCTGACCACGCGCGCGTTCGCCGAACTGACGCGGCTTGGGCTCGCCTGCGGCGCGCGGACCGAGACCATGTCCGGCCTGTCGGGACTGGGGGATCTCATTCTGAGTTGCTCCAGTCCGCAGTCGCGCAATTTCTCGCTCGGTATTGCGCTCGGGCGCAACGAACAGCCGCCGCGCGAAAAGCTCAGCGAGGGCGAATTCACCGCGCCGGTGCTGGCAGAGTTGGCCGCCGCGCGCGGCGTCGACATGCCGGTTGCGAACGCGGTCGCCGCGATTCTCGCCGGGACGGTGACGATCGATGCGGCGATCCAGCAACTGCTGGCGCGACCATTCCGCGCGGAAGGATAATCTCTCTTTCGTCGTGCCGCGCTTGTCGCGGGCATCCACGTCTTGATAGGGATGATGGATGAAGGCGTGGATGGCCGGAACCATAGGCGAGCGAAGCGACGCCGTTCTTCGAACGGCTACGGGCGAACGAAGCGACACCGTTCTTCGAACGGCCATGTCCGGCCACGGCAAGAAAGAAACGTGAGCGTCATGAATTACTGGCTGGTGAAATCGGAGCCGTCGGTGTGGTCGTGGGACCAGCAGGTGGCGAAGGGCGCCAAGGGCGAGGCCTGGACCGGCGTGCGCAACCACAGCGCCAAGCTGAACATGATGGCGATGAAGAAGGGCGACCGTGCTTTCTTCTATCATTCCAATGAAGGCAAGGAGATTGTCGGCATCGCCGAGATCGTGCGCGAGCACTATCCCGATCCGACCGACAAAACCGGAAAATTTGTCTGCGTCGATATCGTCGCAGACAAGCCGTTGAAAACGGCGGTGTCGCTCGAAGATGTCAAGAAAGAGCCGCGTCTCGGCGAGATGGCGCTCATCAAACTGTCGCGGCTGTCGGTGCAGCCGGTGACGAGCGCGGAATGGAAGATCGTTTGCAAAATGGGCGGACTTTGAGGCGCGTGTGAATGGATTCCGCGCCCATCTTGGATCGCACCGCTTTCATTCTCGCGAACACGCGGTTGCGACCGGTGCCGCTGGTACCGGAAATCTCGCTGCGCATCGCAGACGAAGCAGTGCCGCTTTGGCAGAAAACCGAAGAAGATCTCGGCAAGATGGGGCTGCCGCCACCGTTCTGGGCTTTTGCCTGGGCCGGTGGTCAAGCCCTGGCCCGCTATGTGCTCGACCACGCCGAGATCGTGCACGGCAAGGATGTCCTGGATTTTGCGTCGGGTTCGGGGTTGGTTGGAATTGCTGCAAAGATGGCGGGCGCGCGGTCTGTTTGCGCCGCTGACATCGATAGCTTTGCGTCCGTGGCGATTGGTATCAACGCGCAGGTCAACGCAGCTACTTTGTCCGTGACGACCGATGATCTGCTCGCCGCATCGGACCATGGCAATTGGGACGTTATTCTCGCCGGCGATATTTTCTACGAACGCGATACGGCCGAACGTGTTTTCGCGTTTCTGTCTTGGCACGCAGAGCGGGGGGCGACGATATTAATCGGGGATCCTGGTCGCGCTTATTTGCCCACGGCACACTTGGCGAAGCTCGCTGAATACCGGGTCGAGGTCACGCGCGAACTGGAGGACAACACGATCAAGCGGACATCGGTCTGGACCTTCGGCGAGATTGATCCCCAAACCAATCAGGCAGCGTGAAATTTGTTCTTTTTCAGCGGTTTAGGAGAGGCTCGCAGCGCCCGAAATGTGAGATGCCGGGATGCCCATGAAGGTAGCACCGTGAGGGCCACCGAAAGTCCTATGTCTTTCGGCTTGTAGCCATCGCCCGCGCGGACGCATAATTGATACAACAGCGAAAATCGAATTGGCCGCCAGCGCCGCGTCGAAGCAGGGCGCGGGCGGCGTAGCGTGGAGGAAATGATGTCCGAGAAGGTTTACGACGTTCCCGCGGAATGGGCCAAACGGGCCTATGTCGACGAAGCCAAGTACAACGAGATGTACGCCCGCTCGGTCAAGGACCCGGACGGCTTCTGGCTGGAACAGACCAAAACCCTCGACTGGACCAAAGCCCCCACCAAGGCGGGAAACTGGTCGTTCGCGCCCGGCAACATTTCGATCAAGTGGTTCGAGGATGGCGTCCTCAACGCGAGTTACAATTGTATCGACCGTCATTTGGAGAAGCGCGGCGATCAGGTCGCCATCATCTTCGAGGGCGACGATCCCGGTGTCAGCAAGAAGGTCACCTACAGGCAACTGCATCAGGAAGTCTGCAAGTTCGCCAATGTGCTGAAGGCGCACGGCGTCAAGAAGGGCGACCGCGTCACCATCTATCTGCCGATGATCCTTGAGGCGGCTTACGCGATCCTCGCTTGCGCGCGCATTGGCGCACCGCATTCGGTGGTGTTCGGCGGCTTCTCGCCGGATTCGTTGGCGGGCCGCATCAAGGACGCCGCGTCCACCATCGTCATCACCGCCGACGAGGGCCTGCGCGGCAGCAAGAAGGTCGCACTCAAGGACAATGCCGATGCGGCGGCCGACAAGGCTGGCGGCGTCAAGACCATGATCGTGGTCCGTCACACCGGCGGCAAGGTCAACATGCAGGCCGGTCGTGACGTTTATTACGATGAAGCGGTGAAGTCGGTCAGCGCCGACTGCCCGTGCGAGCCGATGAATGCGGAAGATCCGCTGTTCCTGCTCTATACGTCGGGTTCGACCGGCCAGCCGAAAGGCGTGCTGCACACCACCGCCGGCTATCTGCTGCATGTCTCGCTGACGCACAAGTACACGTTCGATTATCACGACGGCGACATCTACTGGTGCACTGCCGACATCGGCTGGGTCACCGGCCACAGCTACATCATCTACGGGCCGCTCGCGAACGGCGCCACCACGCTGATGTTCGAAGGCATCCCGACCTATCCGGATATTTCGCGATTCTGGAACGTGGTCGACAAGCATCAGGTCAATATCTTCTATACCGCGCCGACCGCGATCCGCTCGCTGATGCAGGCCGGTGACGCGCCGGTGAAGAAGACCTCGCGCAAGTCGCTGCGGCTGCTCGGCTCGGTCGGCGAGCCGATCAATCCGGAAGCGTGGGAGTGGTATCACCGCGTCGTCGGTGAGGATCGCTGCCCGATTATCGATACCTGGTGGCAGACCGAAACCGGCGGCACCTTGATCGCGCCGCTGCCGGGCGCGACCAAGCTGAAGCCGGGTTCGGCCACAAAGCCGTTCTTCGGCGTGGTGCCGGCGATCGTCGATGCCGACGGCAAGGTGCTGGAAGGCAAGTGCGAGGGCAACCTGTGCATGGCGCGTTCGTGGCCCGGCCAGTTGCGTACCGTGTACGGCGATCATGCGCGTTTCGAGCAGACCTACTTCTCGACCTACAAGGGCATGTACTTCTCCGGCGACGGCTGCCGTCGCGACGCCGACGGCTATTACTGGATCACCGGCCGCGTCGACGACGTCATCAACGTGTCCGGTCACCGCATGGGCACCGCGGAAGTCGAAAGTTCGCTGGTCGCGCATGACGCGGTATCGGAAGCGGCCGTGGTCGGTTATCCGCACGACATCAAGGGCCAGGGCATCTACGCCTATGTGACACTGATGGCCGGCGTCGAGCCGAGCGAGCAGTTACGCAAGGATCTGGTGGCGTGGGTCCGCAAGGACATCGGTCCGATCGCTTCGCCGGACCTGATCCAGTTCGCGCCCGGCCTGCCCAAGACGCGCTCCGGCAAGATCATGCGCCGCATCCTGCGCAAGATCGCCGAAGACGAACCGGGTAGCCTCGGTGACACCACGACCCTTGCCGATCCGACGGTGGTCACCGATCTGGTCGACAATCGCCAGAACAAGAAGGCGTAGGGGCGCCCGACCCCTTGCAATCACGGCTCTCACGCAAATGTCAGAGGTTCCTGCCTCTGGCGGTTCGCTTTCGGCATTCGACCCCGTTACGGCAGGCGCTATCGAATGCCGGAAGCGAAAAACCGCCAGAAAACTAATAAGTTTCAGTGGGGTTTAAGGATTTGACATGCGCGTTCGCCAGCGTGGCGATGTTGGCGCGCATGTCAAATCCACCCCACTGACATTTTGCTTTTCGGGGCGGTGTTGTTTTCCAGACATTTACTTTACCGGCGAGATTTTCTTTTGATGCGCCCGCGCAGCCCGGCGGCGGTGCGGGCGGCAACCGTTTGGTCAGCGCCGCCGGATAAATTCAGTCGGACGATCCGCCGCGCGGAGTGGATCGGGCGAGTTGTTTGCGGAGCGATCGATGAAGGCGAAGATTGCGGTGGCGCTTGCCGCCATGACGGGTGCGATGTCGTTGGCCAGTGTGCCGGCTCAGGCGCGGCCGGATCTGGTGGCGTTTCGCGGAGCTTATTCGCCCGGCACCATCGTTGTGAAAACCAACGAGCGAAGGCTTTATCTAGTGCTGGATCAGGATCATGCCGTGCGTTATCCGGTCGGCGTCGGCAAGGCCGGCAAGCGCTGGGCTGGCGCGACCCATATCAGCGGCAAGTATCAGCATCCGGCCTGGTCGCCCCCGGCCGAAGTAAAGCGCGACAACCCGCGCATTCCCGACGTTATCCCCGGCGGCTCGCCGTCCAACCCGATGGGCGTCGCGGCGATGACGCTGGCTGGCGGCGAATACGCCATCCACGGTACCAACCGACCGGGTTCTGTCGGCGGCTTCGTCTCTTACGGTTGCGTCCGCATGTATAATGAGGACATCACCGATCTCTATCAGAGGGTTTCGGTGGGCACGCCAGTGGTCGTGACGCGCTAGGCCGCGTCACACTCAACATCGCAATTCAGCACCAGCCGCTGCGATGGCCGCCGTTGTAGCGGCGGACCTGCCCAGCGGCTAACAAGGCATCCGATACATTTGGCGTCTGGCGCGTGGCTGCGTCCGCCACCACTCGGCCATTGTATTTATCGGGGCCGATGTTGAAGATCGTCACCTCGCCCTCGGCTAAGAGCTTGCGCAGCGCGCCGCTCGCGGCCTGCGCCATCCGCCATTCCTCGGCGCAGGCGGCTTTCAATTCCGGCGCGTCGATGCCGCGCAGCCGCACCCGCGTCACCATGTCGAGGCCGGGCCATAGATGCACCCGCGCCTCGAAAGTGTCGCCATCGATAGTCCGCAGAACGTCGACGGCATGGCGTCCGCCGGAACTCCCGGCATGGGACAGCACCATTTGCGTATCGCGATCGGCCTGAGTTTCCACCGCCGGCTTTGAAAATGGCGCGTCGCCACGCCAATTGCGCACCCCTGGCAGCATGGTGCCGGCGGCGACGCCGATCACGAAGATCCAAGGCAGCACCAACGCCCAGCCGCCGCGGCTAGGTCGTGAGCGGAATGGATATATTCTTCGCGTTGGGTACATATTCCTAGATTAGTGCGAGTCGGCCGGATTCGCAAGGACAACCTCAGGTTGATCATGACGAAGGCTGTCAGTCACTCCGGCATGATCGACCGCAAAATCTTAAAAATCCGACGCGATGCCTTTGACTTCCCAATCGCCGAAGCGGGTTGGTTCCGGCCCCTTGGGGCCGTTGATCTCCGGCACGGCGGGTTTGGCATTCGCGGCTGCCGCCGTGCGGCGGGCTTCCGCTTCAGCCAGCGCGCGCTTCGCGACATCAGAGAGCGGCTTGCGGGGCGCGTCGGTGTTGGCGATGGGTGCCTGTGGCTCTTGCATGACGCGAACTCCCTTACGATCTCGGTGGCCCGACATGTGATCGCGATATCCTTCACAAGAAGCGCGACCCTCGCTGTGTATATAATTCGGATTCTTACAATTGGCATATTCGCGTGCCACGAAAATGCATCGCGCGGTCGAGAATATGCCGACCGATTATTGTCCCACCATCACTAGCGATACTTCCCACCTATGCCGCTTTCAAGATACGCACCACCCGCCGAGGTGCCCGGACTGACCGCGCGTCGCATCGCCGCCGATATTCTGGACGGTGTTCTGCACAAGCGCCGCACGCTCGACGAGCAGCTCGACGGCCCTGCCGCGCATCCCGGCCTGAAGGCACTGGCGGATCGCGATCGGGCGTTGATGCGCCGGCTGGTGGCGACGATTCTGCGCCGGCTCGGCACGCTCGGGCATGTGCTGTCGCGCCTGCTCGATCGCGGTGTGCCGACGGACGCGCCGCGCGCGCAAAGCGCCTTGTTGATCGGCGCCGCGCAGATTCTCTGGATGGACGTGCCGGATCACGCGGCAGTCGATCTGTCAGTGCGTTTGGTGCAGGCGGATCGTCGTGCGGCGAAATATGCCGGTCTGGTCAACGCGGTGCTGCGTCGTTGCGCGCGTGAAGGGCAGGCACTGCTCGACGAAGTGAAAGACCATGCACTCGACGTGCCGCCGTGGTTGCTGGCGCGCTGGAGCGCGCATTATGGCGAGGCGGCGGCAAAGGACATCGTGGCCGCCATCGGCCATGAGCCGCCACTCGATCTGACGGTGAAATCCGATCCCCAACAGTGGGCGAGCCGCCTCCACGGCGAGGTGCTGCCGACCGGCACCGTGCGCACGCCGCTGCATGGCTCGGTGACGATGCTTCCCGGTTTCAATGAAGGACAGTGGTGGGTACAGGATGCGGCTGCCGCGTTGCCGGTGCGCCTGTTCGGCGATCTGACCGGACGTACCGTCGTCGATCTCTGCGCCGCGCCCGGTGGCAAGACCGCGCAATTGGTTCAGGCCGGTGCGCAGGTGACGGCGCTCGATCGCTCGCCGGCGCGGGTGGCGCGTCTGCGCGGCAATCTCGCGCGGCTATCGTTTGAAGCCGAGAGCATTGCGGCCGACGCCTGCGAGTGGACGACGGAGAAATCCTTCGACGGCGTGTTGATCGACGCGCCCTGCACCTCGACCGGCACCGTTCGTCGGCATCCTGACGTGGCTTGGCTGAAGCAGGAATCCGACATCGCCGCGCTGGCGGTCCAGCAGGCGCGGCTGATCCGGCGCGGGCTGGCACTGCTCAAGCCCGGCGGCACCCTGGTCTATTGCACCTGCTCGTTGGAGCCCGAGGAGGGCGAGCAGGTGGTCGCGAATCTGCTCACGACCGAATCAGATGTACGGCGGCAACCGGTCGATCCGGCGGAACTTGCCGGATTGGTCGAGCTAGTGACCCCGGACGGCGATGTACGGACTCTGCCGTCGCATCTGCCGAACGCTGATCCGGCACTCGGCGGGCTCGACGGATTCTACGCCGCGCGGCTTGTAAAAAACTGATTTTGCTTGAGTTTTATCGATGCGTGAACTTCCTGCCGAATGGGCCGGAGGTTGCTGCCTCGCGCCGGTCGGGTCGTCAAGGCTGCCCCTGGCGACGTTTCCGGATTAAGAAGGATTCGCAGCTAAATTCCATCAAGTCAGATTTGATTCAGGATACCGCCGCGTGTCGATCGCACAACGCAGACGCCTATCGACATTGATTCTCGGCCGCTTCGCGCGGTCGGCGATGTCGCGCGTCGGCGGGCCGATGGCGCTGGCGCGGGTCTGGCCCGGCCGCACCGATCGCCTGATCATCGCGCCGCATGACCTGCGGACGGCGGACGCCACCCGCGCCGCCGAAATCTACGCCGGGCGCTTCGTCTTCGCCGGCAAGATCGTCACCTGCCACAGCCGCTCGATCTTCGATCTCGAACCGCCGTCCGACGATTGGGATGCCGCGTTGCTCGGTTTCGGCTGGCTGCGCCATCTGCGCGCCGCCGACACTGCGATCACCCGCGCCAATGCGCGCTCGCTGGTGGAGGACTGGATTTCCAATCCGCCACGCCGGCGGCCACTCACCAAGCGCGCCGACGTGTTGTCGCGCCGCGTGATCTCGCTGTTGTCGCAAGCGCCGCTGGTGCTGACCGAGACCGACAGCAAGTTCTATCGCCGCTATCTGCGCGGACTGGCGCGCGACATTCGCCATCTGCGCTCCGCGGCACTGGATATCCCGGACGGGGTGGCGCGGCTCCAGGTGCTGATTGCGCTGTGCTATGCCGCGCTGTGCCTCGCCAATCAGGCCAACCAGATCAAGCCCGCGAGCCGCAAGCTCTCCGAGGAATTGCAGCGTCAGATCCTGCCGGATGGCGGGCACATCTCGCGCAATCCCAATGCGCTGATCGAATTGCTGGCCGACCTGCTGCCGCTGCGCCAGACCTTTGCCGCGCGCAACATCCCGCCGCCGCCGGCGCTCTTGAACGCCATCGACCGCATGATGCCGATGCTGCGCTTCTTCCGCCATGGCGACGGGAATTTTGCACTGTTCAACGGCATGAGCGGGACGCCGTCCGATCTGCTGGCAACGCTGCTCGCCTATGACGACACCCACGGCGCGCCGATGGCGACCATGCCGCACACCGGCTATCAGCGTCTCGACGCCGGCGCGACCACGCTGATCATGGACAGCGGCCCGCCGCCGCCGGCCAATGTCAGTCACGAGGCGCACGCGGGTTGTCTCTCATTCGAACTGTCGTCGGGGCAGAACCGCATCGTGGTCAATTGCGGCATGCCGATCAACGGTCGCGAAACCTGGCGTGCTCACGCACGCGGCACGCCGGCGCATTCCACGGTGAGCTATCACGACGCGTCGTCCTGTCAGTTCGTCGAACGTACCGCAATGAAGCGCCTGTTGGGCGGCGCGCCGATCGTCAGCGGTCCTGCCGACGTATCGAGCGAACGCGAATTCGTCGACGACGGCACGCTGCTGACCAGTTCGCATGACGGCTATCTCGGCCGTTTTGGCGTGATCCATACGCGCGTGCTGCTGCTGTCGAACGACGGCCTGCGGCTCGACGGCGAGGATTTGCTGGCGCCGCCGCACGGCTCGCGCGTTCGCGGCCACGACGCGGACTATGCACTACGCTTCCATTTGCATCCGGCGATCAAGGCGAGCCGTCTCAGCGACGCACATGGCGTGATGCTGGTGTTGCCGAACCGCGAGGTGTGGACGTTCGAGACGCCCGACGACAAGGTCGAACTCGAGGACAGCGTGTTCCTCGCCGGCAGCGATGGCGCGCGCCGCACCCAGCAGATTGTGATCCGGCAGAATGCGCGACAGGTCGGAAATATCCGCTGGAGTTTTATCCGCTCGTCGGCGTCGGCATCCGCGACCCATGCGCGCCGCAATGCCCACCGCGAGCCGCAACTGCCGCTGTAGCCGAGTTGCATGCGCTAATGCGCTTCGTCCCAATTGTCGGCGGCGCGGGCGTCGACGTGCAGTGGCACCGAGAGCAGCACCGCCGGGAACGGCGCGTCCTGCATCACGCGTTGCACCACCGGCAGCGTCGCGGCGACTTCCTTCTCGGGCACCTCAAAAATCAGTTCGTCGTGTACTTGCAGCAGCATCTGCGCTGCCAGTTTCTTCTCGGTCAGCGCGTCTTCCATCCGCACCATGGCGCGGCGAATGATGTCGGCGGCGGTGCCTTGCAGTCGTGCATTGATGGCGGCGCGTTCGTTGAAAGCGCGGATCGACGGGTTCGACGCCTTGATGTCCGGGTAGTGACACTTGCGGCCGAACAGCGTCTCGACATAACCGTGCTCGCGGCAAAAGTCGCGCGTTGAATCCATGTAAGCGCGGATGCCGGGGAATCGCTCGAAATATTTCTTGATGTAGGCGGCAGCTTCCTCACGCGGAATGCCGAGCTGATTGGCGAGGCCGAACGCCGAGATGCCATAGATGATGCCGAAGTTGATTGCCTTGGCGCGACGGCGGATTTCACCGGGCATGTCCTTCACCGGCACGCCGAACATTTCCGACGCGGTCATCGCGTGAATGTCGAGGCCGTCGTGAAACGCCTGCTTCAACACCGGAATGTCCGCGATCTCCGCGAGCAGCCGCAATTCGATCTGCGAGTAATCGGCCGACACCAGCTTGTGACCCGGCGTCGCCACGAAGGCGCGGCGAATCTTGCGGCCGTCCTCGGTGCGCACCGGAATGTTTTGCAGGTTCGGTTCGTTGGACGAGAGGCGGCCGGTGGTGGTTGCTGCCAGCGCGTAAGTGGTGTGAACGCGGTGGGTCTGCGGATGTACGTATTCCGGCAATGCGTCGGTATAGGTCGATTTCAGTTTCGAGACCTGCCGCCAGTCGAGGATCAGGCGCGGAAAGGCGTGGCCCTGTTCGGCCAGTTCGTCGAGGATCGATGCGGTGGTGGACCATGCGCCGGTCTTGGTCTTCTTGCCGCCGGGCAGGCTCATCTTGCCGAACAGGATATCACCGATCTGCTTCGGGCTGCCGGGATTGACCTCTTCGCCGGCAACCTCGCGGATTTCGGATTCAAGGCGCGCAGCGGTCTGGGCGAAGTCGCTGGAGAGCCGCGACAACACCTGCCGGTCGATCGAGATGCCGCGTCGCTCCATTCGCGCCAGCACCGGCACCAGCGGCCGCTCCAGCGTTTCATAAACCACATTCATGCGCTCGGTGACGAGACGCGGCTTCAACACGCGCCACAGTCTGAGGCTGAGGTCCGCGCCCTCTGCGGCGTATTCGCTGGCCTTGTCGATCGCGACCTGATCGTAGGTGAGCTTGCCCTTGCCGCTGCCGACAAGATCGCCATAGGCGAGCGCAGTGTGGCCGAGCCAGCCTTCCGCGAGTGCCTCGCGCTCATGCGAACCGCGCCCGGCGTCGAGCGCATAGGAGATCAGTTGCGTATCCTCGATGTTGCGCAGCGTGATGCCGTGCTGCGCCAGCAGGACCATCGCGAACTTGGTGTCGAAGCCGATCTTCAGCAGGCCGGCACTTTCGAGAACGGGCCGCAGCGCGTCGAGCGCATCTCGCGTTGCCATCTGATCCGGTGCGAGGCCGGCAGCGAACAGACCTGAGCCATCGCCCGCCTGCTTGTGCGCCAGCGGAATGTAGCAGGCGTCGTTCGGTCCGAGCGCCAGCGCGACGCCGCACAATTCGGCCTGCATCGGATCGATTGTGGCGGTGACGATGTCGAGCGCGACATAGCCCTTATCGCTGATACGTGCGATCCATTCGTCCAACTGCGCGCGTGTGCGGACGGTCTGGTAACGGCTGCGATCCACCTTGGTGTTGCGCGCTTCCTCGGCACGGCTTGCTGCAAGCGCCAGAGGTGACAATTTTTCAGTATCCGCTTGACCGTTTGAGATGGCTTTACGCGGTGCAGGCGTGGCCTCGCCGAACAGATCGCCGGTGCCGGATCGCGGCAGCGTCGCGGAGCCCTTGGCGCGCGTGCCCGGCTCGTCGCCGGTCGGCGTTCGCGGCGAATCCGGTGCTGCGCCGCGTGCATACGCGCTCTTCAAACTGGAATCGGCTTCGATCTCGGACGGGTCGATCTGCGAATACTCGGCGACGCGGCGGGTCAGCGTCGAGAACTCCATCGCCTTCAGGAATGCAATCAACTTGCGCGCGTCGGGTTCATGCACCGCAAGATCGTCGAGCGGCACGTCGAGCGCCACCTTGTCATCGAGCAGGACCAGTTGCCGCGAGATGCGCGCCTTGTCCGCGTTCTCGATCAGCGCCTCGCGCCGCTTCGGCTGCTTGATCTCGCCGGCGCGCGCCAGCAGTGTGTCGAGGTCGCCGTATTCATTGATGAGCTGCGCCGCGGTCTTGATGCCGATGCCGGGTACGCCGGGCACGTTATCGACGCTGTCGCCGGCCAGCGCCTGCACTTCCACCACTTTCTCCGGCGGCACGCCGAACTTCTCGATCACCTCGGGGATGCCGAGGCGGCGATCCTTCATGGTGTCGTACATGGTGACGCGGTCGGTGACGAGCTGCATCAGGTCCTTGTCGGACGACACGATGGTCGCGGTCGCGCCGCGCGCGTCGGCCTGCCGCACATAGGTCGCGATCAGGTCGTCGGCCTCGAAGCCGATCTGTTCGAGACAGGGCAGGTCGAAGGCGTGCACGGCCTCGCGGATCAGCGCGAATTGTGGGATCAGGTCGTCGGGCGCCGGCGGCCGGTGGGCCTTGTAGTCGGGATAAAGCTTGTTGCGGAAGGTGATCTCCGACTTGTCGAAGACGATGGCGAGGTGGGTCGGCCGGTCGTCCTGCGGCATGTCGCGCAGCAGCTTCCACAGCATGTTGCAGAAGCCGAGCACAGCGTTGACCTGTAAGCCGTCCGACTTGCGATTGAGCGGCGGCAGCGCGTGATAGGCGCGGAAAATGTAGGACGAGCCATCCACCAGAAAGACATGATCGCCTTTCAAGGGGGCTTTGGCGGTGGCGGGCTTGGCAGCGGGTGCGGGCTTCTTCGACATGGCCGCAATTTAGGGATTTTAGGCGGCGAATGACAGCCCGTCCGGTTCCCAATTCAGCGGATAGTGCTCATTTCAGGTGTCGTCCCCGCGCAGGCGGGGACCCATTACCCCTGGCTTTGATTGTCGTCGCACACGCGGACAACGAGCGTTATTCCTAGTCACTATTGCTGCGGAGTCTGGGTCCCCGCCTGCGCGGGGACGGCGCCGGTGGTAGTTTCTATTCCGCCGGTTGCAGCCGCGCGGCGGGTTTGCGTGGCGCGATCCAGAACGCGTCCGGCCGCTCAAACAGGAAGTTCAGCCGCGTGCCACGGCAGACCCACCAGATCGCGACGGCGCCTGTCACCCCGATGAACGTGACCACGGCCGAAAGGGTGCCGATGTCATGAATTACGCCGGTCTTCATCAACAGCGTGCGTGACGTCGCCATCGGCAGGAAGAACGCCAAGTAGATGACGATGGAGTGCTCGCCGAAATAGCGGATAAAATCGAGCCAATGCTGTCGGGCCAGCAGGGTGCCGATAGTGATGATGGCACAGGCGCCGGCCATGCCGAGCGCCAGCGAGACGACCGGCAGATCGGCGTGGCCGAAATGGGTCAGCGCGCCGTTGACGAGCGCCCACAGCGCCAGCCCCGCCACGGCGAAACCGGGGTAAGCCCGCGCCTGATCCGACAGGCGGAACACATGCGTCGCGAACAGATATCCCGAATAGAAATAAATGAAGCGCATGGCGAATTCGTCGATCACGACCCAGCCGGTGGAGACATGCGCCATCTCGAGCGCGGCGCCGGCCAGCCAGATCACCAGCGGCGGCACGCGCAACGTCAGCTTGGTGACGACGAAGAAGACCGGCAACAGGTAGATGAACCACAGCGTGCCGAACGGATCGATGAACGACAGCAGATAGAGTTTCGCAACGCCCGCCCAGCCCATCTCGGCGGCGAAGGCCGGGGCCTTGAAGCCGAACTGGATCGTTACCCACAGCACGTAGAAATAGGCGAAGTGCACCACCTTGCGGTCGAGATAGGTGAGCCAGTCGCGATTGATCACGCGCGACAGGAACAGGCCCGAGATCAGGAAGAAGTCCGGCATCCGGAACGGTCGGGCGAATTCGACGACGTGATGCATGAAACCGGTCTGGCCGACGGCGGCCTCGACACCCAGCACCGAATGCATCATCACCACCATGACGATGCAGATGCCCTTGGCATAATCGACCCAATCGAGGCGGTCGGAAGCCGCTGTTGCGGAGATGGCTGTGCCGTTTCGGGTCATCGCTGTTCCTTTTGGGGTCGCGAGGGCGGACATTACGCACCAAGGGTTTCGTTCCCGTTGCGCGATACAAGGAATGTGCCGCCTTTCCGGAACCCGGTATAAGGCAGCCGACGCAACCCACCGTTAGTGTTAACCGGACCCTATCGCCGTTGACCCGCAATTTCCCTACGCCTCTGCCGATCGATGCCGTTCTCGACGAACTGGCGACAATCTTGGCACGCCAGCCGACGGCGGTGCTGGTGGCGCCGCCCGGCGCTGGCAAGACCACGCGAGTGCCGCTGGCGCTGCGCGGCGAACCGTGGATCGGCGACGGCAAGATCATCGTGCTGGAGCCGCGCCGGATTGCCGCGCGCGCCAGCGCCGAGCGTATGGCGCAGACCCTCGGCGAACGCGTCGGCGAGACGGTCGGCTATCGCGTGCGCTTCGGTTCAAAAGTCTCGCGCGCAACCCGGATCGAAGTCGTCACCGAAGGCATCTTCGCGCAACAGATTCTGAACGATCCGGAATTGAACGGCGTCGCGGCGGTGCTGTTCGACGAATTTCACGAGCGCTCGCTCGATGCCGATCTCGGCCTTGCGCTGGCGCGCGATGTGCAGACCGGTCTGCGCGAGGATCTGCGCATTCTGGTGATGTCGGCGACGCTTGATGGCGCGCGTGTTGCGGCGCTGCTCGGCGACGCGCCGGTGATCGAAAGCGAGGGGCGCGCTTACGCGGTGGAGACGCGTTACCTCGGACGCAAGCCGGACGCGCCTCTGGAGCGGCAGATGGCTGACGCCATCGCCACGGCGTTGCGCGCCGACGCCGGATCGGTGCTGGCGTTCCTGCCCGGCGCCGCGGAAATCCGCCGCACCCAGACCATGCTTGAAGGACGCGTGCACGATGCTGGCGTCGATATCGTGCCGCTGTTCGGCGCACTCGATGCGGCCGTGCAGGATCGCGCCATTGCGCCGTCACTGAAGGGCCGGCGCAAGGTGGTGCTGGCGACATCGATCGCGGAAACCTCGCTGACCATCGACGGCGTTCGCATCGTGGTCGATTCCGGGCTCGCGCGTGTGCCGCGTTACGAACCTGATATCGGCCTGACACGATTGGAAACCGTGCGTGCCTCACGTGCGGCCGTGGATCAGCGGCGCGGCCGCGCCGGGCGCACCGAACCCGGCGTGTGTTATCGGCTGTGGGACGAGCCGCAGACAACGTCGTTGCCTGCCTACACGATGCCGGAAATTCTTGCGGCTGATCTGTCGTCGCTGGTACTCGATCTGGCGCAATGGGGCGTGCGCGATCCGTCCACGCTGGCGTTTCTCGATCCACCGCCGCTGCCGGCGCTGAATGAAGCACGCGACCTGTTGCGCCAACTCGGTGCACTCGATGGCGATGGCCGGATCACGGCGGAAGGGCAGGCGTTGCGCGCGCTCGCGTTGCCGCCACGACTGGCGCGCATGATCGTCGATGCGCATCGCTTGGGGGCGGCGCAGGAGGCGGCCGACATTGCCGCTATCCTCACCGAGCGCGGGTTGGGTGGTGACAACGTCGATCTCGATGCGCGGCTCGACCAGTTTCGGCGCGACCGCTCGCAACGCGCGTCCAGTGCGAAGCAATTGGCGAGGCGATGGGCAGGGCAGGTTACAGCAACGGATGCGACGCGTTCGCCTTCTCCCGCGGGCGGGGAGGAAGCAAGCCTTTCACAGGGGGGAGGGGAATTGCTCTCGACCGGCACACTACTGGCGCTCGCTTTCCCTGATCGTGTCGCGAAGAATCGCGGTAACGGCAGCTTCGTGCTCGCCAACGGCCGTGGCGCGGCGATAGATCAAGCCGCAGCACTAGCACGCGTGCCTTACATCGCGGTCGGCGAACTCACCGGCACTGCCGCGCGCGGACGCATCTTGCTTGCGGCGCCGATCACACAAGCCGAGATCGAAACCCGTTTCGCGGACGAGATCGCAAGCGCCGAAGAGGTGTGGTTCGACAAGGACGCCATGGCGCTGCGTGGCCGCCGTCGTAAGCGGCTTCACGCGATCACGCTCGCGGAAGCGCCGTTGCAGATATCGCCCTCGGAAGACAGCGCGCGAGTATTTGCCGAAGGTCTGGTCGCGGCGGGGCTGGATCGCCTGCCATGGTCGAAGGCGCTGACGCAATGGCGCGGCCGCGTGATGTTCTTGCGCGCGGCCGAAGGTGACGCCTGGCCTGACCTTTCCGATGCGGCACTCGCGGCGACGGCCGAGTCCTGGTTGGCGTCGGCACTTTATGACAAGGTTGCGCTGAAGGATTTCTCCGCGGGCGATTTGTCGGACGCATTGATGGCGCTGTTACCGTGGGAGCAGCGCGCGCGGCTCGACCGCGAAGCGCCGACGCATTTCGAGGCGCCGACCGGCTCGATGCTGCCGATCGATTACGAAGCCGAGCAGGGGCCAACGATTGCTGTCAGGTTGCAGGAGTTGTTCGGGTTGAAGGTTCATCCGGCAGTGGCGAAGGGCAAGGTACCGCTGGTCCTCGAATTGCTGTCGCCCGCGCATCGACCGGTGCAGGTCACGCGCGATCTGCCGGGCTTCTGGCGCGGCAGCTATGCGGCGGTGCGCGCCGATCTGCGCGGCCGTTATCCGCGTCATCCGTGGCCGGAAGACCCCGCGGCGGCCGAGCCGACGCGGCGCGCCAAGCCGCGTGGAACCTGATCGCAGCACTTCGTTAACGCTAAACTCACGGTTTTAGCCAAAATACGCATGATCCCGATCGCGGGTTGCCGTGCGGGCGGGATAGCGTTTGACGTGCGAACTGCGAGTGCTTGTATGCGTGGCGTATTGATTTTGGCAGGCGTGATGATCGGCCTCGGCACGGTCATGTCTCAGGTCGCCGATCGCATGATGGCCGCTTCGGCCACGACGGTTTCACCGTCGGTGATGCTGGCCGCTACCGAATCCTCGGCGCCCACATCCGGCGTTCGCAGCGTCGTGGTGCCACGCGACCGGCATGGCCATTTTCAGACCGAAGGGCATATCGATGGCCAGCGTATCCGCTTCATGGTCGACACCGGCGCATCGGTGGTCGCCATGAATGAAACCTCGGCAGCGCGGATCGGCGTACGGCCGGCGCGTGGCGAGTTCAACACGAAGGTGACCACCGCCAACGGCGTCATCAAGGCGGCGCGGACACGGCTCGCGGCCGTTCAGGTCGGCGATCTGATCGTCCGCGACGTCGACGCCATGGTGCTGCCGGACGAGGCGTTGTCGCAAAATCTGCTCGGCCTGTCGTTCCTGGGCAAGTTGAAGCGGTTCGAATTCGCCGGCGGCCGGATGGTGCTGGAGCAGTAAGCGCCGGCGCTTGTTTTTGCCGCGCCGCCTTGCTGCCAATCCGCCGCAATTCTCTCCTAATCCATCATCCCCGCCTTTCCTCCGCGCCGTGCATTCGCTAAGGCTGCGGGGTACTTTATCCATCACCTTTTTCAGAAGGCCGTCCGCATGTTTCCCAAGCCCAAGCCCGTCCTGGTGCCGAATACGCTCGCTTATGAATCCGAGCCGATGGTGAAGCCGACCGGCTTTCGCGAATACGACGCGCGTTGGCTGTTCGGCAAGGAAATCAACCTGATGGGCATCCAAGCGCTGGGCATGGGGCTCGGTGCGCTGATTGCTGAGATGGGGCAGAAGCAGGAGATCGTCACCGGCCACGATTTTCGCGGCTATTCGTCGTCGATCAAGTACGCGCTGATCTCGGGTCTGATGGCCGCGGGCTGCAAGGTGCACGACATCGGCCTGTGCATGACGCCGATGGCCTACTTCGCGCAATTTGAACTTGACGTGCCGTGCGTTGCCATGGTCACGGCTTCGCATAACGACAATGGCTGGACTGGCGTGAAGATGGGCGCCAACCGGCCGCTCACCTTCGGACCGGACGAGATGACGCGGCTGAGGGAAATCGTGCTCAACGCCGACTTCAAGAACAAGGTTGGCGGCAGCTATCAGTTTCACGAGAATTTCCCGGCGCGCTACATCGCCGATCTGACCAAGCGACCGAAGCTGAAGCGCAAGCTGAAGGTCGTGGTCGCTTGCGGCAACGGCACCGCCGGCGCTTTCGCCCCGCAAGTGATGGAAGCGATCGGTTGCGAGGTGATTCCGCTCGACACCGAACTCGATCACACCTTCCCGAAATACAATCCGAATCCGGAAGACATGGAGATGCTCCATGCCATTCGCGACGCCGTTCTCGAGCATAAGGCCGACGTCGGCCTCGGCTTCGACGGCGACGGCGACCGCTGCGGTGTGGTCGACAACACCGGCGAGGAGATTTTCGCCGACAAGGTCGGCGTGATGCTGGCGCGCGATATTTCCGCGATCCACAAGGATGCGCAGTTCGTCGTCGACGTGAAATCGACCGGCCTGTTCGTGACGGACCCGGTGTTGCAGAAGCAGGGCGCCAAGGCGACCTACTGGAAGACCGGGCACTCCTACATGAAACGGCGCACGCACGAAGTAGGCGCGCTGGCCGGCTTCGAGAAATCGGGTCACTTCTTCTTCAACCCGCCCTTCGGCCGCGGTTACGACGACGGCCTGATCTCGGCGATCGCGGTGTGTGACATGCTGGATCGCGCACCGGGCAAGAGCATGTCCGATCTCAAGAACGCGCTGCCGAAAACGTGGTCGTCGCCGACCATGTCGCCGCATTGCGCTGACGAGACCAAGTACGGCATCGTCGATGCAGTGGTGAAACATTTTGAGGCCGCTCAGGCCAAGGGCGAGAAGGTTGCGGGCCAGGCCATCCGCGACCTCGTCACCGTCAACGGTGTGCGTGTGACCGTGGAAGACGGAAGCTGGGGCCTTGTGCGGGCCTCATCCAACAAGCCCGAACTGGTCGTGGTTGTCGAAAGCCCGGTGTCGGAGCAACGGATGCGCGACATGTTCGAGGCGATGGACTCGGTGCTGCGCACCCATCCTGAGGTTGGCGAATACAATCAGAAGATCTGAAATCGTGATGGCGGGCCGCGGTTTGCCGTGGTCCGCCATCGACAAAAAAGCTGAGTCTCAGGTTGGGACCCGCGCCAATAGTTGCTCGTTCGCTGTGCGGCGCTGTTTGGATTCCTGGAAGCCATGCATTCCGACCTGCCATTGCAGGCCGACGACGGCACCCTTGACCGGTTGCAGCAATACCAGCGAACTCACCAGCGTGATCGGCAGCCAGATCAGCGCATGGACCCAGTACGGCGGGGCATAGGCCGTTTCCACCGCCAACAAGGCCGGCACCACGGCGTGGCCGACCACCACAATTACCAGATAGGCCGGCAGGTCATCGGCGCGCTGGGCGGCATAACTCTCGCCGCAACTCTCGCAATGATCGACCACTTTAAGGAAACGCCCGAACAGGCGGCCTTCACCGCAATGTGGGCACTTCATGGTGAAGCCCCGCCACAGCGCGCGACCCAGGGAAACAGCATTTGTCATGGCGAATGTCCTCGGCGGATTGTTCTTGACCAAAAGCTTGATCCATACAATATAGATTGTAGGCGAACATTCAACGGAAATGTAGGCATTTGCATGGATTGGCTCCCTACAATAGCGGAATGGCAGGGGCCGATCTATCTGCGGATCGTCGATGCGCTGAGCGCAGACATCAACAGCCGTCGCCTGAACCGGGGGCAGCAGCTTCCGACTCACCGGGCGCTGGCCGAAGCACTCGGCGTCGATCTCACCACGGTGACGCGCGCCTATGGCGAGGCGCGCCGGCGCGGCCTGATCGAGGCGCGGGTGGGTCAGGGGACGTTTGTATCCGAAACTACCGCGCGGCAGGCGGTGGACATTCCGGTGCAGGTCAAGATCGACCTGTCGATGAATGTGCCGCCGCAACCGGTGGAAGCTAATCTCGACCTCCGCATTGCACAGGGCCTCGCCGCGATCCGCAGCGAGTCGAGCTTCAGCGCCTATCTCAATTATGCACGCCCCGGCGGCAGCGACGACGAGCGCGAGGTGGCGGCACAGTGGCTGCGGCCACGCCTGACGACGGCAGCGCCGGAGCGTTTAGTGATCTATCCGGGCACGCAGGCGGCGCTGTTCAATATCTTGCTGGCGCTGACGTCGCCCGGTGACGTCGTACTCACCGAGAATCTGACGTTTCCTGGGATCAAGGCGGCGGCAAGCCGGCTCGGCGTGCGGCTGGTCGGCGTCGAGATGGATCGCGACGGCGTGCTCCCCGATGCGCTTGCGGCCGCGTGCAAACGGCATCAACCGAAGGCGATCTATCTCGTTCCCACCTTGCACAATCCGTCGACGGCAACGCTTCCGCCGCCGCGCCGCCGCGCCATCGCGGACATTGTGCGCCACCATGGCCCGTGGCTGATCGAGGACGATGCCTACGGTCTTCTCGAACCCTCGGTGCAGCCGATCGCGGACCTCGTTCCGGAGCGAACCTACTTCGCGGCGAGCATGTCGAAATGCATCGCGCCGGCGTTGCGCGCGTCTTATCTGCTGGTGCCCGACGTTGCCGCCGAGCAGGTCATGCGCAACAACTTGCAGGCGACGATGCAGATGCCACCGCTGTTGATGGTGGCACTGCTCACGCATTGGATTCGAACCGGCGTCGCCGACCAGATCATTCAGGCTATCCGTAACGAGGCGATCGGGCGCCAGCAATTGGCAACGCGCATGTTGCAGGGGCTGCACTTCGCCGCACGACCGGCGGGGCATCACCTTTGGCTGGCGCTGCCGCGACAATGGCACAGCGCCGAATTTCTCTCCGATGTACTACGACATGGCCTCGCTGTGGTCGGACGCGAAGCTTTCGCCGTGGGAGACCACGCTGCGCAAGGGGTGCGGGTGTCGCTCGGCGCCGCACGCAATCGCGCCGAGCTGTCGCAGGCCTTGCAACTGCTCGCCAACACGCTGCGTTCGCCGCCGTCGGATATCCAGATCGTTTGATGCACGTTGGCGCGGCGTTAGATGCCGAGATAGGCCTGCCGCACGCGTTCGTCGGCGAGCAGGTCCGCGCCGCTGCCGGACAGCGTAACGCGGCCGTTCTCGAGCACGTAGGCACGGGTCGCGATCTTGAGCGACACCGCGACGTTCTGCTCCACCAGCACACAGGTCATGCCGCCGGCATTGAGATCGCAGATCGTCTTCAGCACGTCATGCACGATGGTGGGAGCGAGCCCGAGCGAGGGCTCATCAAACATGATGAGTTTCGGTTCGCCCATCAGGCAGCGTCCGATCGCCAGCATCTGTTGTTCGCCGCCGGACAATGTGCCAGCCGCCTGTCCGATGCGTTCCGAGAGGCGCGGAAACATCGCCAGTACGCGGTCACGATTTTGCGCGCGATGCGGCCGCGCGTGGGGCAGCATCGCGCCCATGTCGAGATTTTCGGAGACGGTCAGCGAGGGGAAGATTTGCCGTCCCTCGGCGACTTGTCCGATGCCGAGATCGCAGACGCGATGGCTCGGCAACCCAGCGATATCGGTGCCGCGAAAGACGATGCGGCCGCTGGTTGGCCGGTGCATTCCGGCGATGGTGCGGATCAGCGATGTCTTGCCGGCGCCGTTGGCCCCGACGATAGCAACGATGGCGCCTTCGTCAACGGCGAGCGAAACCCCGTCGAGTGCTTGCGCGTCGCCGTAGTGAACGCTGAGGTTCTCGACGTTCAGCATCACAGCGACTCCGCGCCAAGATAGGATTCAACGACGGCGGGATCGCGCAACACCTGCTCCGGATTGCCCTCGGCGATGGCCGCACCGTGATGCAGCACCAGAATGCGTGAGGCCAGCGCGGTGACCGCGCGCATGACATGTTCGATCAGCAGGATGGTGAGGCCGTCGCGGTTGAGGTCGCGCAAGGTGGCGACGATGCGGTCGGTTTCGGTCGGCCGCAGGCCGGCCATCACCTCGTCGAGCAGCAGCAGTTTCGGTCCGGTTGCGAGTGCGCGTGCGACTTCCAGCCGCTTGCGATCCGGCAGAGTGAGGCTGGAGGCAATCTGCGTGCGCTTGTCGAACAGGTCGAGCCGCGCCAGCGTGTCACGCGCGATTGTCTCGGCGTCGCGAACCGTCTTGGTCTGCATCAGTGCGCCGATAATGACGTTGTCTTCCACGGTCAGCGCGGGGAACGGCCGCACCAGTTGGAAGGTTCGGCCCACGCCAAGCCGTGCGATCTGATCGGAGCGCAGCCCGTCGGTACGCGTGCCGGCAAATGTGATCGTGCCTTCGTCGGGCGGAATAGCGCCGGCGATCATGTTGAACAGCGTAGTCTTGCCGGCGCCGTTGGGGCCGATCACCGCGAAGATCTCGCCTTGCGACACGTCGAAGCTGACGCGGCTCACTGCGGCGAGGCCACGGAAGCGCTTGCTGATGCCGTTGATGGAAAGCAAGGCGGTCATGTGCGTGGCCTGTCGAGGCCGAGCTTGCGGGCGAGCCAGGGCCATACGCCGCTCGGTTGCAACGTGATGATCACCATCAGGGTCAGGCCATAGAAGATCGACTTGGCGCCGGGCGTATTGACGCCGAAGTGTTGCATCAGCGCGGTGAGGCTTTCACCCAGCGGTGTCAGCAGGATGGCGCCGACGAGCGGCCCGAACACGGTGCCGAGGCCGCCGATGATCGGCGCCATGATGATCTCGATGGAACGGCCGATGTCGAATACCTGCGAGGGAAACAGGTTGCGATAGTAGAAGCCGTAGAACACGCCGCCCACGGCAGTCATGCTGGCGGAAATCAGCATCGCGATCATCTTGGCGCGGAAAATGTCGATGCCGGCGGCCCGCGCGGCTTCCGGGTCCTCGCGTACCGCGAGCCAGCGATAGCCGAGCGGCGAGCGGCGCAGCCATGCCACCAGCAGCGTGGCCGCGACCGCGAGGATCAGCGCAAGATAGTAATACAGCAGCGGCCCGCCTCCGAGATTCCACCATTTGTCCGAGCCGGGGCTGTTCACCGACAGGAACAGGCCGGCGGATGCACCGGTGATTTGCAGATGGTCGAAGCCGATGCGTGTGAACTCCGCGAAAGCAATGGTGAGCAGCGCGAAATAGACGCCCTCGATGGCGAAGCGCCAGCCGAGCCAGCCGACGATCATGCCGGCGGCGGCTGCGACTGGAATAGCGATAAAGACGCCGATCCAGGGGCCGATGCCAAACAGCGTCCACAGCGCAGTGGCGGTATAGGCGCCGAGCCCGAGATACAGCGCGTGGCCGAGCGAGAGTTGCCCGGCAAAACCCATCAGCAGATTCCACGCTTGCCCAAGATAGGCGAAATAGAACACCAGGATCAGCACCGACAGCAGATAGCGGTCGGCGACAAGCGGCGCGGCGATCGCCGCCGCCAAGGCCGCAAGGCAAAGCATTTTGCCGCGCATGGGCAGGCGGTGCCAGATGTCGATCATAGCCGGCGCCCCATCAGTCCCTGCGGGCGCAACACCAGCACGATGATCAGCAGCGCGAAGGAGAACATGCTTTTCATCGATGGCTGGATGTAGAACCCCGCGAGCGCTTCGGAAATGCCGATCAGGACGCCGCCGACCAGCGCGCCCGCCATCGAGCCGAGGCCGCCGATGATGACGATAACGAAGGCCAGCAGCGTGTAGGCCGGTGCGAGCCCCGGCGATGCGTCGGCAATCGTCGCCATCAGCGTGCCTGCGGCGCCGATGCAGGCAAAGCCGAGCCCGAACGTGACCGCGTAGAGTTGTTTGACGTTGAGGCCGACGACGCCCGCGCCGGTGAGATTATCGGCGCAGGCGCGGATCGCCGTGCCGGTGCGCGTGTAGCGGAAGAACAGGAACAGCGCGATGCAGATCGCGAACGCGCCAAGCGCCGCGAATACGCGGACCTTGTCGATGAACAGGGAGCCGACGGTGTAACTGTCGAAACTGTAGGGCAGGTTGATGGGGTGCGCGTCGGGGCCGAAGATCAGCAGCAGACCGTTGACGACCACGGTGGCGAGGCCGACCAGCAGGATGAACTGCTCATGTTCGGCGCGGCTGATGAAGGGCTCGACCAGCGAGCGTTGCAGGACATAACCGAGAAAGAAGAAGGCCACCGCGATCGGCAGCAGCGACACCAGCGGCGAAACACCCAGCATGTCGAACAGCAGAAACGCCGCATACATCGCGACGACAGTGAATTCGCCGTGGGCGAAATTGACCACGCGCATCACGCCGAAAATGACCGAGAGGCCAAGCGCCATCAACCCGTAGACAAGCCCGGTGAGAATCCCTTGAACCACAATATTCAAGGTGATCGCCGTCATTCGAAACTCCAGCCCCTGGCGTCACCGCGGGAGCATCTTGAAAAGGATTGAGGATGAAGACAGGGAAGCACCGCGCGGCGCGCGATGCTTCCCGAGAGTGGAAGTTTAGAGACGTCAGATCACTTGCGGCCCTGCCAGGGCGGCATCGGCAGCACCGGCGTCATGGTCGCGACCTCGGCCGGTAACACCACCGTTGGGGTCTGATTGCGGTTCTGCACGCTGGCTGACGGAATGTCGTTGTTCTGGCCTTTTTCGTCGAACTTGATCGGTCCGCCGATCATGACATGGTCGGCGAGATTGGTGTCTTTGAGCGCCTTCATCAGTTCCGGCCCGTTGGTGGTGCCGGCGCGCTTGAAAGCATCGCCCGCGATCATCAGGGCATCGAAGGTGAAGCCGACGTTGAAGCACTCGACAGCGAAGCGGAATTTTGGCTGCGCCTTGGTGTAGGCCGCCTCCAGCGCCTGCGTGACCTTGGACTTCGGATTGGCCCATGGCAGCGCATCGATGTGGTAATCGGCCAGCGGGCCGAGCGCCTTGTAGAATTCCTCGTCGTAGAGGCCGGGAGCGCCGGGTGAGATGATGCCCATCGGCTGGAATTTCTGCCGCACGGTGTCGCGCACCAGCTTGATGGCGTCGGCCGCGCGCGTCACCACCAGCAGCAGGTCCGGGTTGAGGCCACGGATCTTGGTGACCTCCACCGAGAGGTCCTGTGCTTTCGGATCGTAGGGGATCGATTCCAGCAGCTTGAACGGCAGTCCCGATTTCGGGAACAGCGCGTCCATGCCCTTGCGCTGCGCCAGACCGAAATTGTCGTTGGCGTGCAGGAAAACCGCGCTCTTCGGTGCGATCTTGGTGGCGTCGATCAAGGCCTGGATCTGATGCAGGCCGTTCTTCACCAGCATTCCGCCGGTGGGGAAGTTGCGGACCAGGAATTTGTAGCCCTGTTCAGTCAATTGCGGCGCGGCGCCGATGTTGACGATCAGCGGCACCTGGCGCTGCTCGCAGACCTGCGCGATGGCCAGCGTGCCGGCGGAATCGAATGCGCCGACGATGCAGTGCGCGCCCTCGTTGATGGCGCGTTCCGTCTGGGTGCGTGCGACGTCGGGATTGGACTCCATGTCGATGTGCACCAGCTCGACCTTGTAGCCAAGGTCGGACAGCACCTGCGGCGCAACCAGCGCGCCGCGGTGACAGCTCTGGCCGGCCTGCGCGAGATAGCCCGATTGCGGCAGCAGCACCGCGATTTTCAGGGTCTGCGCCTGGGCGCGAACGATCCCCGGAGCGGCGAGCAGCGCAGCGCCGGCGACGCCGCCCGCGAGCACGCTGCGACGGCTGAATTTGAACTGGTCGATCGACATGTCTTTCCCTCCTGGATGCCCGCCGTTGAGCCGGTCGCGGCTCTGATTGTCAATGTCCTGTTTTCGATTATCGCGTGGTGGTGACACGATCACAAGTCGCCGGGGCGGATTGTCGCCTCATCACTTTGGTTTGTCCCTCTTGCAATGCAAAAGGGACGATTGAGCAGCTTTTCGACGTTACGGCTTCTGCCGTCGAATGAAGGCCCAGGGGCTGGCTTCGGAGTCAGTCGGCACCTCGATGTCGATCAGGTAAGGCCCGCCGTCAGCCAGCGCGCGCTCGAGCGCCGGGCGGAATTCTTGCGGCGAGGTGACGCGGGTCGCGCCGACGCCGAAGGAGTCCGCCAGTTTGACGAAATCCGGATTGACGAGGTCGGAGGCGACGACGCGGCCGTCGAAACCCTCCAACTGATCGCGCCGCACGTTGCCGTAAGCGTTGTTGTTGAAGACCAGCACCACGACGCCGATCTTGAACTGCACGGCGGTCGCCAATTCCTGCACGGCGAACATGAAGCCGCCGTCGCCGGTGATCGCGACCACCGGCCGGTCCGGATTCGCCACCTTGGCGCCCAGCGCAGTCGGGAAGCCTGAGCCAAGCGTGCCCTGATAACCGGAGGTGATGAATGTGCGCGGCTCGTAGACCGGGAAGCCGTACCATGAGGCGAAGCCGACCTGCGACAGTTCGTCGGTGACGATGGCGTTGGCAGGCAGCACCTCGCGCAGAATGTTGAGATACGACATCTGCGGCTGGATCGTCTGAATTTGTTTCAACGTCGATGCCGACGCGGCGCGGATCGCTTCGCGGCGACCGGGTTGCCGCGTGAAGCCGCGCTTTTGCACGGCGGTGAGTAGATCGCGAGTGCCCTCGCGTGCATCGGCAATGATGGCGGTGTCCGGCGTGAAGCGGCGCATCTCCGCCGGATCGATATCGATGCGGATGGATGTCTGGCCCTCGGGACGATACGGCCATCGCCATGTCGGCAATTCCATACGGGTGCCGATGCCGATGATGAGATCGGTTTGTGGCCACAACTCGTAGGCCGCGGCCATCGACATGCCGAGTTCGTGCGCGTTGCTGACGATGCCGCGACCGCTGCGAAAGCCCACCACGGGTGCATCCAGCGTTTCCGCCAGCGCGAGAATTTCATCGCGGGCATGGATGGCGCCGCTGCCGACGAAGATCATCGGCGCCTTGCTTGCGGCGATGCGCTCGGCGGCAGCCTTGACACGGTCGCTGTCCGGGCGCGGCGCCGGAAGAATGTCGAAAGGCTTGGCGTCGCCGACGTCGGCGCGTTGCGTGAAAATATCCCACGGCATTTCCAGCACGACCGGACCTTGCCGCCCGGACTGCATCTCCTGGAACGCGCGCGACACCAGTGCTGGCGCGGCGTCGGGATACTCGATGCGCTCCGCCCATTTGACGAAGGTGCGCAGCGTCGCGAGCTGGTTCGGCATCTCATGCAGATGGCCGCGTCCCTTGTCGAGAAAGGCAGTCGGGACCTGACCGGTCAGGCACAGCACCGGCTCGTTGCCGCCAAACGCAGTGAGCAGCGCAGCGCCGGCATTGAGCACGCCGGGGCCGGGGACTACGCTGAACACGCCGGGTCGGCCGGTGGAGCGCGCGTAGCCGTAAGCCATATAGCCGCAGGCCTGCTCATGCCGCGCGCCGATGACCTTCAACTGCGCCTGTTGAAATGCGTCGAACAGGCCGTAGACCTGCGCGCCAGGCAAGCCGAACACCGTATCGACGCCGTGCGCGACAAGACCGCTGACGATCGCCTCGCCGCCTGAAGTAGAAGCCATGACCCGTTCCAATCATTCGGACGTTGGATCGCCTACCCGCACACCGCGAAACCGAGCCGACCACGAACGCCAGATCCAGGATTATCGGACCGATACTTGCTACGAAGCACGCGCGGGATGCAAGAGACTTGTCGCGAATTCACGCGCAACTTGTATTGCGCAATGCGATGCGGTGAACGGGATTTTTATGAAGAAGTCGTGATTCCGACGCGCATGGCGTGAGCGGTCACATCGTGACGAAAATCCATCACTGTGCGCTCGAAAAGACCAAATGCCTCATGTTGAAATTCGGCGACGACTTTATGCGGTGGCAGTCGCCGATCGCCGATCCGGCGCTTGAGATGCTCGAGACGCTCGAGTTGTTCGGACCACAGTTGATCGATCAATGCCATCATGAGACGGCGCAGGATATCGCTGAGCACCGGCTGGCCGATGCTGGCGACTTTCTTCTCCATCCAGTGATCGGCCATCGCATAAATCGTCTGCTTGAGATGTTCAGACCCGATAGCGCGTTGTACTGAAGGTTGCGTGATATCGACGGCCAGCGTCAGGATCGAGCGGATCGCGTGGTCGAGTCTCGTGATGTCCCAGGGCGCATCGGGCGGAGCAAACCGCGCAATCAGATCGTCGATGGTTTCATGGCGAAGTTGCTGCGCCAAGGCCAAAACATCGGCGCCATCGCGAATGTCGCGGCGCATATCGTAGAGCGTGTCGTATTGGCGCTGGATGATCGCATCGAAGCGAAGCAGTCCAAGGCGGCGATCGAAGCTGCGGGTTTCGTGTCGCGCCTGAGCAGCGCGAACGAGACGCTTCGCAACCGTTCCGGCGATGGGATCGCTTTGTGCGGGTGAGGGCACGCGGATCGCGGCGGCCGTCAGGAATTCGTCTTCCAACGAAGCATGAAAGATCGATCGGCCAGGGTCGCCTTGGCGGCCGGAGCGGCCGCGCAACTGCTGGTCCAGCCGCCCGTGATCGTGATGCGTGGTGCCGATCACCAGAAGTCCGCCGGCGGCGATCACGCTGGCACGCATCGCTGTATCAGCATGTTCGCCGCCGAGCCGGATATCCGTGCCGCGTCCCGCCATCGCCGTGGCGATGGTCACCATGCCGGGCGCGCCGGCTCTCGCGATGATATGAGCCTCGCGGGCATGATGCTTGGCATTGAGCAGCGCGAATGTTTTTGTGGAAATTTCGCTGTTCACGGAATCGTCGCGCTGCTGCCAGCCGTTTTCCTTGAGCATCGTCGCCAGTATTTCAGAGCGCTCGATCGATGGCGCACCGATCAATACGGGTTGCCCGCGAGCGTGCGCGCTCTCGACCTCGCGCA
The DNA here is from genome assembly GCA_017305535.1 of Hyphomicrobiales bacterium. Taxonomy (GTDB): domain Bacteria; phylum Pseudomonadota; class Alphaproteobacteria; order Rhizobiales; family Xanthobacteraceae; genus 62-47. The sequence continues at coordinate 39,303 of JAFKKN010000007.1, forward strand.
GGATCGCCGCGTGCTTGCCAGTGGCCGTCGTGTGAAGCAGTGAATCGTCGACGCGGATCAACGGGCGATGAGTCGGAACCGCAATGACATCGAGACCATAGATTTCCCGATATTCAACCGCATCGGTGATCGCGGTGCCGGTCATGCCCGCAAGTTTGGCGTAACGCTTGAAATAGGTCTGGAAGGTGATCGCCGTCAGCGTGCGGGTTTCCTCGCCGATCGTGCAGCCTTCCTTTGCTTCCAACGCCTGATGAAGCCCCTCATCGTAACGTCGTCCGGACATCGGTCGACCGGTTCGTGCATCGACGATGGTGATTTGACCGTCCTGCACGACATAGTCGCGATCCCGCGCCAAAACGACATGAGCGCGCAGTGCCTGCACGACATGATGCAGCAGTGCGATCGACGCGATGTCATGCAACGTGGCGTCGGCTTTTAGCAAGCCATGCTGGCGCAATGCGCGCTCGACCGCGTCGTATCCCGGCTCGGTCAGCGTAACGCGCCGGCGGTGATCGATATCGTAATGCGTCGGTTGCAATGTGGCGATTATGGCATCGATCGCCTGATAGAATCCCGAGTGATCGCCGAGTGGGCCGAACAACGCCAGCGGCATCGTGGCCTCGTCGATCAGGATGGCATCGGCCTCGTCGATCAGCGCGAAGGTGTGGCCGCGCTGCACGGTTTCGGCGGTTGCGAATTTCATGTTGTCGCGCAGATGATCGAAGCCGAATTCGCTGGCGATGCCGTAGGTGACGTCGCAGCGGTAGGCTTCGCGTTTCGCGTCATCATCCATGTCCTGTGTGATGACGCCGGTGCTGAGTTCCAGAAGATCATACACCGGACGCATCCAGTTCGCGTCGCGCTCGGCGAGGTAGTCGTTGGGCGTGGCGACGTGAACGCCGGCACCGGCCAAGGCATTGAGCGCGCAGACCAGCGTGGCGGTCAGCGTCTTGCCCTCGCCGGTTTTCATCTCGGCGATATAACCGTCGTGGAGTGCCAGCGCGCCGGTCAGTTGTGCCGGGACGGCCTGTTCGTCGAGTGCCCGACGCGCGGCTTCGCGAACCAGGGCGAAGACCTCGACTTTGATTGCATTGAGCGCAACACCTGCTTGTGCGCGTTGCCGCAATTCGCCGGCCCGTGCCCGTAATGCTGCGTCCGAAAGCCGCCGATGGCTGGTCTCCAACGCGAGAATCTGGCGGACCGTCGCATCGTATTGCGCTAGCTTCCGGCGCGCCGTGAAGCCGAGTGCGCGCCGCGCCAGATGCAGGATCATTTCAGTTCGAAGAGGATCGGCACCGTGAATGCGAACTGCGTGCCACCGACATCGGCGGGCGGCGTCGGCAGCGGCTGGGCACGTTGCAGGAGTTCGAGCGTCTCATGATCGAGGGCCTGCGAGCCGCTGCCCTGAACGATCTTGCTGGACATGATGTGACCGTTACGATCGACCACGAAGGCGACGCGCGCGGTGCCGGCCTCGCGGCGAACCTGTGCTTCATGCGGATAGCGCTTGTTACGTTGCAGGTGCAGCGCCAGTCGTCGCTTCCAACTCACCAGCGAAGCCTTGCGTGAGGCGGCTGCGGTCGGTGCGGTGGTCGTCGAGGCGGACACCAGCGGAGGCGAGGCGTTCGGAGTCTTCTCCTTCTCCTCCTTCTTCTCTTCCTCCTGCCTCTTCGGCTCCGGAGGGGTTTCCAGCGCGACGTCGGGTTCCTTCACCTGCGGCAGCGGCGGTTCAGGCTCCGGCTTTTCCTCGACCTTCTGTTCGGCCTTCTCTTGAGGAGGCGGTGCCTCGTCGGTCTGCATCTGCTCTTCGCCCGGCGCGACGTCGCGGGCGACGGCGTCCTGGAAGGACTCGGTGGTGAAGTCGACCTCGATCGCCGTCGTGGTATCGAAGGTGTCGCCTTCTTCGGCCGGAGCCCTCAGCAACGCGGCGGCGACCGCACCGTGAAGGGACAGCACCGTAATGAAGCAGACAGCCCAGCGCAGCAGGTCGCGATGCGTGATACTGCGATAGGGCCGTGATGCGCTCATTGCGCGCCTCCGCCTGAAGGCGCGGCGGCGGGCTGCGCGCCGGTGGATTCAAGCCCGACCAATGCGATCTTGAGATAGCCGGCGCCGCGGATGTCGTTCATCAGCGTCATCACATCGCCGTAGGGGACGGTCTTGTCAGCGCGTACGAACAGGCGCTTGTTGTGGTCCGACGATGTCACCGAGGCAAGCGATGACGCCAGAGTGGCGCGCGAGATCGGCGTTTCACCGACTGCCAGTGAACGGTCCGCTTTCAAGGTGATGAAGACGGGCTTGTCGGGGCGCGGTTGCTTCGTTGCCGTCGAGGCCGGCAGATCCACGGCGATATCGACAGTCGCCAGCGGCGCGGCAATCATGAAGATGATCAGCAACACCAGAATGACGTCGATGAACGGCGTCACGTTGATGTCGCTCACCTGCGCCATCTCGTCGTCGGACGAGGCTTGCTGAAGTTGAACGCCCACGCGCGTTACTCCGCGGCTCGCCGGTGGGGCGTCAGTTCCGCCCGGTTGAGATCGCGGCTGACCATACGCATCAGTTCGGCGGAGCCGTCGCCCAGCAGGCCGCGATAGCTCGTGATGGCGCGTGCGAACATGTTGTAGATCATCACAGCCGGGATCGCCGCCACCAGGCCCATCGCGGTCGCGAGCAGCGCTTCGGCGATGCCGGGCGCGACGACGGCAAGGTTGGTGGTCTGCGACTTCGAGATGCCGATGAAGGCATTCATAATGCCCCAGACGGTGCCGAACAAGCCGACGAACGGGGCGGTTGATCCGATCGTCGCCAGAATGCTGGTGCCGCGCGTCATGCGGCGGGATGCAGCCGCCTCGATGCGGCTGAACAGCGAGGCGACGCGCTCCTTGACGCCTTCGTGATTCATCGCGTCGCGCGAACGATTAAGTTCGTCGAGCGCGGCATTGGTCAGCGTGACGATGTCGCTATTGGCATTCTGCAACTTGTCGCTGGCATCCTCGAGCGAACGCGCGCTCTCGACGCGGCGGAGATCGCGCATCAGCTTGCGCCGTGCGCCGAGCAGTTCGAGGGTCTTGGCAAGCCAGACCGACCACGTCACGACCGACGCGAAAGCCAGGCCGATCATTACCGCCTTCACGATGTAATCGGCGGCCATGAACATGCCGAGCGGCGTCAGCTCATGCGGCAGCATCGGGTTGGCTTCGGAGGCGGGCGCAAATTCGGTCGCGGGCGAGATTTGCGGCGGCGTTGCTTGCGGTGCCGCCGCCGGCTCTTGCGGGCTTGGCGGTGCGACGGACTGATTAACGGGTGGCGTCGCCTGCGGCTGAGACTGGATCGCCTGTGGTGCTGCGGGCGACGCGGGTGCGGTCGTCGGTGCTGCGGAAGTCCCGTTGGACGTGGCGGACGGGGGCGCCGATTGAGCATAGGCCGCCGGGTGCGGTGCCAGCGAGAACGTCAGCAGGGCGGCAAGCGCGATCGTCGGCGCTTTCGCTTGCGGTCGGCAATGGCGCTCCTTCACGCGGAAGGTCTTCAGGGATAAGTTCATTTCGACAGACTTTTTGTTGCGCCGTTGATCCGGATCAATCGCAAGGCAGGCCGGAGATGGGTGGACGGCACCTCGGAGTGGTCTAACGTCTTGGCTTTCCGAATCAAACAAGCAAGCAGGCGTGAATTTTAGAATCGCTTTAAGGCCGAGCGCCGACCAGCGGGCCGATCATTGTCTCGCGAACTGATTATCCCGCGTCATCCTGTCCATTTCGAGAGGGGCTTCGCTAGAAGGCCTATAAACTGGGTCGAATCCAGGTCCCGGCGTGTTGCTCATCAAAAATCACGAAGTTATGACGAGCGAAGTTATCGCGGGCATGGGCTTGTTTCCGCGATGGGATCATTGGGGAACCGGGCACATGGGCATTTCATCGACGGATCACGCGAATGTATCGCGTGACGAGGGCGCGATTGCGCGCAACATCTCGGCGATCGGCTGGGGCAAGGCGATGATCGGCATCGCCGCGGTGATGCTGATTCCTGATTCCGCCGATGCCCAACCAGCCTCCAGCAGCGATGACCTCCCTCAAGTTCGCGTGACCGCTCCGAAGCGTCAGGCCAAGCGGCAGGCTGCGCGGCGTGCGCCGGTACGGACCGCGCCGGCGCCAGTCGCGGCGCCGAGTAACGTTGCGGTGAATCCCGTGGTCGGAGATGGCGCAGGCGTCGCCGGTTATCAGGCCCCTGCGCAAAGTGGCCTGTCGCGATTCCCGACGCCATTGAGCAACACCGCCCAAACGGTGAACGTCGTTTCCCAGCAGTTGATGCAGGATCAACGTGTCACGTCGGTGCAGGAAGCGCTTCGCAATGTTCCCGGCATCACCTTCACGGCGGGTGAAGGCGGCATTCAGGGCGACAACGTTACCATTCGCGGCTATTCCGCGCGCAACGATTTCTATCGTGACGGCATTCGCGATCCGGGCTGGTACGCCCGCGATGCCTTCAGCTTCGATCGCGTCGAGGTCTATAAGGGCCCATCGTCGTTCCTGTTCGGTCGCGGCTCCACCGGCGGCGTCATCAATATCGTTTCCAAGACGCCGCAGAACCGTGACTTCTCCGTTGTCGAAGCCACCGGGACGTCGGCGGCCGGCGCCCGCATGATGGTCGATTTCAACAAGACGTTCGAGCAATACGCGGCGCGCATCGCCGCGGTCGGCTACGACACCGATATCGCCGGTCGCGATTTCGCGAACATCAGACGTTACGGCGTGGCGCCCTCGATCTCGTATCAGATCGCGCCGGACACCAAGAATACGCTGAGCTACGTTTATCAAAAGGACGACAACATCGCCGATCGCGGCATCGTCATGCTGCCCGGATCGTATTTCGGCACCAGCTATCGGCAGCCCGCGCCGGTGCCGCGCAATACCTGGTACGGCGTCGCCACGCCGGGGCAGAACGACATCGAGCAGACCGAAGCTCACAACCTGACGAATAAGTTCGAGCATGACTTCGCGCCGGGCCTGAAGTTCACCAACACGACCGGCGTGAGCTATGTCGAGCGCTTCAATCGAACCCGTCCAGTCCAGATAACCGGCCTGGGTACGGCGACTTCAAACCTTTGGAGTGCGCCTGTCGGCGGAGTTCAACTCGGAACGCCAACCAATCCGCTTCTGCCCGGCACGCCGTTGAGCAGCGTCTGGGTCGCTAACACCAACCACTTCCAGAACCAGACCAACAATTTCCTCGTCAGCAACGTCAGCGATCTCTCCGCCAAGTTCATGACCGGCGCGGTGGAGCACAATGTGCTGGCCGGCGTCGAAGTCAGCCACGAAACGCGCGGCAACTACCGCACCACCTTCAGCGATCCCTATCGTGTCAATGTGGCCAACCCCGACCCGTGGGTTTCCGGCACGCTCAACCCCACGACGGCGGCGACGGAGTCGCGAGTCAATGCAGTCGGCGTCTACATTCAGGACCAGTTGAAGATCACCGAGTGGCTCGAACTTCTGGGTGGCGTTCGCTTCGACAACTTCACTGCCAAGAGCGACACGTTCACGATTACCCGCGCGACAGGCGCGGGAAGCGGGCTCGTGAGCCTCAACTCGGACAACAGCTTCGTGACGTATCGCGCCGGTGTGGTTCTGCATCCGACACCGTGGTCGTCGATCTATTACATGCGCGGCACGTCGGCCAATCCGCCGGCGGAGTTCGTGTCGATCACCAACGGTCAACAGGGGCTCAACCCGGTGACCTCGACGATCGACGAAATTGGCGCCAAGGCCGATATCCTCGATAAAAAGCTGAGCCTGAACGCGGCGATCTTCCGTATCAGGAAAGAGAACGACATAGAAAATCAGGGAACGAGCGCGAACCCCGATTACGTTACGGTGGGCACCACTCAGGTCCAGGGCTTCGAGATCGGCGCGACCGGCCGCATCACACCGCAGTGGAGCATCTCCGGCGGTTACGCCTATCTCGAATCGAAAGTCATCAACTCAGTAACTGTCGCCAACATCGGGCATGAGCTTGCGGTGACTCCTAAGAACAGTTTCTCACTGTTCACCACCTATGACCTCGATTCGAAATGGACGGTCGGCGGTGGCGCGTTCTTCGTCGACTCGCGCTGGTCGAGCGTCGCCAACGATGCGCGTATTCCCGGTTACTGGCGCTTCGATGCGATGGCCGCCTACAAGGTCGACAAGAATTTGACCTTGCAGCTCAACGTCTACAACCTGACGAACGAGTTCTACTACGACACGGTCGCGGGAGCCGGCTTCGCGGTTCCCGGTCCCGGTCGTTATGTCTCGTTGTCAGCGCGCGCGCAGTTCTGATGGAAAGGCCACAGGGGCAAAACCCCGTGTGGTCTCCCTCATCGACTTCGCCTTGGCGATGTAACGCGCGGTCAAGGCGTGTTTGAGATGGAGGCCGGCATCGCGAGATGCCGGCTCTTTTGCAAAGGGCTTCTCGATGCTGGTTCGAATTCCGAATGTCCTGACGCCGGAACAGGTGCACCATTGCCGTGACCTCATGGCGCGTGCTGCGTGGGTTGATGGCCGGATTACCGCCGGTCATCAGTCCGCGCAGGTCAAGCGCAATCTGCAATTGCCGGAAGGATCGCCGGAAGCCCGCGAACTCGGCGACATGGTGCTGGCGGCGCTGAACCGCAATCCTCTGTTCATGTCAGCGGTGCTGCCCAGGAAAATCTTTCCGCCGCTGTTCAATCGCTATGATGCCGAAGGCGAAATGAACTTCGGGTCGCATGTCGACAACGCCATCCGCACCGTTCCTGGCACCGGCATTCGTGTGCGAACCGACGTGTCGTCGACGCTGTTTCTGTCTCCACCGGAGGAATACGATGGTGGCGAGCTTGTCGTCGAGGATACCTACGGCACGCATTCGGTGAAGCTGCCGGCGGGCGACATGATTGTCTATCCCGGCACCAGCCTGCATCATGTCACCAAGGTGACGCGCGGCTCACGCGTGGCGTCGTTCTTCTGGACCGAGAGCATGATCGGCGACGTCACCAGGCGCGCGATGATGTTCGATCTCGATATGTCGATCATCCGCCTCAACGCCGATCATCCGGAACATCCATCGGTGGTCTCGTTGACGTCGCTGTATCATAACCTGCTTCGGCAGTGGGCGCAGACCTGATCTCAAGCCAGCATGGCGTCGAGCACTGGCGTCGTACGTTCGGCGATATCGCCGGCGTCCGGCTGAAACAGAAGCACCGCAGCAAGATCGTGGGCTAAGGCGAAATCCAGCGCGGCATCCGGCCCCAGCACCATCAGCGCCGTCGCATAGGCATCGGCTTCCATGCAGGAGCGATGCAACACGGTGGCGGTGATCATGCCGTTGGCGATCGGCCATCCGGTGCGTGGGTCCAGCGTATGGGAAAAGTGCCGCGTACCGCTGACAAAGCTGCGTTCGCAACCTGATGTCGCGATCGCGAGGTCATGCAGCGCGACCAGCATCGGCTCCGCCCCGGAGCTGTCTTCATCGGGTCGGTCGATCTCGACCCACCACGGGCTGCCGTCCGGCTTAACGCCATGTCCTCGCAACTCGCCGCCGATCTCCACCAGTGCGTGATGGATGCCGTGTTCATGCAGTGTGTCGGCCACCAAATCGACAGCGAAACCCTTGGCGATGCCGCACAGATCGATCACGCCAGCGTTGTGTCGGCGCAAACGCCGCGCACCGGCATCGTGTTCGAGCTGCCGCCAGCCGCAAGCGCGATGACAGGCAGCGATGGCGTCAGCGGCCGGTCGCGCGTGTCGCGGCCCGCTTGGACCGAAGCCCCAGATATCGACCAGCGCGCCCACCGTTGGGTCATACGCGCCGTTGGATTCCTGCGCGATGCGGATAGCGCTGTTTATCACCCGGTCCAGTTCGGGCGGCAGTGTCTGCCATTCGTTTGACGGCAGCCGGTTGAACCGGCTGATGTCGGAATTGTATTCCCACGGGCTCATCTGCGCGATCACACGATCAAGCGCGAGAGGGATCATCCGTTGCAGTGTTTGCTTCCCGGCGGACGAGCCGACGAACTTGACCGACCATGTGGTGCCCATGGTCGTTCCCGCTAACGTCTGAACGGTGCCGCCTGCCGGCGCGGCGCGTGGCGTTGCCGACAGCGTCGGGATTGCCACGCGCCGAGAGGCTGACGCCGTCGCGGACATTGTTTTACTGCGGCAGCACTTCGACCGTGACGGCGTAATTGCTGCGTCGCTGGGCGTTCTTGATCTTGCTCTTGTCGTCGCGCACCGAGGCGCTCATCCAGTAGTAACCGGGGCCGGGCCAGGTCACGCTAAAGGTGCCGGATTCGTCGGTGGTGACCTTGCTGTCGTTCAGCTTGTCACGATAGCGGATTCCGCCCGGAACGATCTCGACGTCGACGCCGCTGGCGGGCTGGCCGTCCAGCACCAGCCGGAATGATGCCTTCTCGCCGGCCACCAGATTGTTCGGGTGGGTGACCGGAATCATCTCGAGGCCCATGCCGGTCGGCTTCAGCGTTTCAGTCGAGGGCTTGCCGGAGGTGATGAAAGATTCGATCCGGCCTTGCGTTTCCGAAATCTTCACGTCGATCGCATTCGCCGGGATGGCGGTCGCCAACTGATCCGCCTTGCCGCGCCAGCGCTTGTTCTGGCCGTCCACTTTGTAGTTCGCGAACACGCCGTGATTGACCACCATCACCTTGTAGGTGCCGGGTTCAGCCAGCCTCACGTCGAACGTACTGCGGAAGTGGCCCTTGGCGGTATTTTCCGGAGTTACGGCTTTGCCATCGGGACCCATGATCGACAGATTGTCGAGCTGCAAGGGGTGGTGTTCGAAATAGAACAGGTCGTTGGAGATGGCGGCGTCCACCGTCACCCAGGCGTCGGCCCCGGACAGCACCGTGGCCGATGGTAACAACCATGCGCGGTGCGCCTGCGCGGGGACGGCAAGCAATGAGACCGAGGCTGCGATCAGCGCGAGCTTGAGATGCTTGGTCATGGCGATGTCCTTTCCATGGGCCGCCGGTGCGGATGACGGTGCGATTGATTCAATAGGTCTAAGGCGTCAGTTTCAACGCCACCGTGCCGAGTTCGCTTTCGCCCTTGGCCTGCGCGGAGGCGGGTGCTTTCGGCGGCCATTCGAACGGCACGCGCAGCAACTCGCGGCCGCCGACTTCGCGCGCCGCCTCGATCACGAGCTGATAATTTCCCGGCGTCAGGCCGTTGAGCGGCTTGGCCGCGGCGTCAAACGTCAACTGATGCGTCCCGGGTGCACGGGTCGGGCTGCTCAGGCCATCGGCGGGCATGGTCAATTCGCGGCCGGTGCGGCGCCACCACTGCCGCATGTCCTTCAGCCACTTGGTGCCTTCGTTGTCCTTGTGCTTGACGTCGTACCACACCGCCAGATTGGTGATCTTGCTTCCGTCGGCGCTCTCGACCCATATCGCCACGTAGGGCTTGTGATATTCAGCGACGTTGAGTTGCGGAATGTCGACGCTGATAGTCGCTTCGGCGGCGAGCGATGAGCCGGCAGCGAGGGTCGAGAGTGCGGCGGAAATCAGGAGGCGCATTGCATACCTTTAGCGGTGAATGAACAGGACGACGAGCAACGCCGGAATCACCAGCCCCATGCTGACGACGGGCCATGTCGCGCGGCGACGGTTGGCGTGGAGATACAGCAGCAGCAAACCGGTCAGGCAGAAGATGACGGCGACGGCCGCGAACAGGTCGATGAACCAGCTCCATGCCTTGCCGGTATGACGGCCCTTGTGCAGGTCGTTGAGGTAGGCGATCCAGCCGCGATCGGTGACTTCATACGACATCGCACCGCTGTCGCGCTCGACGCTAAGCCACGCATCGCCGCCGGGACGCGGCAACGCGACGTAGACTTCCTTCGGGGACCATTCGGTATCGCGTTCGGCGGTGTTGACGCCGATCTCGCTGCGCAGCCATGCGCGGACGCTTGCCGGCAACGCGGCCTTGGCGGCCGGCGGCTCGGCTTTCAGATCCGCGATCAGCGGCTGCGGCAACTGTCCCTCGCGCATCACAACCGTCGGTTTCGACTCGATCTGTCCGGCATGGTTCAGTGTGATTCCGGTGAGGGCGAACAGCACCATGCCAACCAGACAAAGGCCCGAACTGATCCAGTGCCACTGGTAAAGCTGGCTGATGAAAAAAGCGCGGCGCTTCTTTCGCTGCCAGAGTTCGTCGCCGTCGACCATCAATCAATCCGAAACGCCAGCTTGTCGGCGGTCTAGCCAACTCTCGCAAAGCAAAGGGTTTTGACCGGCACTTACCGACCTGCACGATCTGTTTAGCGAAGCCGACTTCGGTTTTCTACAGCAGCGGATTAGGTTCGTTCTAAATCGAGCCGTCGCACCCGGCGCGATGGCTACGGGCAGGTTCCGCGGCGATTGGACATTGATATCAGTTGGGGACGTTCGAGCCGCGGAAAGGCATGGGTTTTTGGTGCGGCGACCGTCGCCGGGATTGAATGATGGCATCCCAGGGCTAACATCATCCGTCATGGTGGAAACGATTCAGCCTTCGGATTTCTATGCGGCTATTCCGGTCTTCCGCCGCTTCGGCCGGTTGATGGACCCGGCGCTCTATGCGCCGCTTCCGAACGATTGGCTGGTTGGGGTCGCCGACATTGTCGAATCCACCAAGGCGATCGCCGAGCAGCGCTACAAGGCTGTCAACATGGCGGGCGCCGCGGTGATCGCCGCCGTGACCAACGCGCTGGCGGGACGGGATTTCCCGTTCGTTTTCGGCGGCGATGGCGCCAGTTTCGCAGTCGCATCCGGGGATGCCGATCTGGCGCGAGAAGCGCTGGCCGCGACCGCGACATGGGTGCGCGACGAACTGGGTCTGGTGATGCGGGTCGCGTTGGTGCCGGTCGATCGCGTTCGCGCGGCGGGGCGCGATGTCCGGGTGGCGAGGTTCGGCCCGTCGCCGCATGTCGCCTACGCGATGTTCTCCGGCGGTGGTCTGGGGTGGGCTGAGGCGGCGATGAAGCGCGGTGAGTTTGCTGTTGTGCCTGCGCTGTCCGGCACCCAGCCTGACCTTAGCGGCCTGTCATGCCGGTTCTCGGAGATTCCGGCGGTGCGTGGCGTGATCCTGTCGGTGCTGATCGTTCCGGGGCGGGACGCAGATCCCGCGGCGTTCCGCAAGCTGATCGAAGAGGTCGTCACGCTGGCTGAGCGCAGCCCTGATGCGGGCCGGCCCGTGCCGGCCGAAGGCCCGGCGTTACGCTGGCCGTCCGCCGGGCTCGACTACGAAGCGCGCGCCCGTCGCGGTGGTCCGCTGCCGCTCCGGCGTACTGTCGTATTGATACGGACGCTTTGGAGTTATCTCATCTTGCGTTTTGGAATCCGCGTCGGCGGTTTCGTGCCGCGCGTCTATATCGGGCAGGCCGTCGCCAACAGCGACTTCCGCAAGTTCGACGATGGGCTGAGAATGGTGCTCGATTGCTCGCCCGAACTCGCCGACGCGCTCGAACAGCGGCTCGCGGCGGCCGCCGCCATGGGAGATGCTCGTTATGGATTGCATCGTCAGGATGCGGCGATGATGACGTGCTTTACGCCGTCCGCGCTGCGCGCGGATCATCTCCATTTCATCGACGGGGCGCGTGGCGGCTATGCGGTGGCCGCCACCGCCCTGAAGGCGTCGCTTGGATGATTGGTTCGTGCGCGATCGGGAGGAGGTCGCGATCAGCGTTTTGCGCGCGTCCAGTTTTCACCGCCGCACAGTCCGCCGACGCAACCGTTCACGCGCAGACTGTTCTGCCCCATCATCGCGATGTCGCTGTCATAAGTGCCGCCATCGTCGGCGTTGTAGATGCGCCCGGCCCAACGCGATGTGCCTGAAGGCTGCATTCCGCTGAACAACGGAAGCCCTATCATCGGCCTGCGTCGAAGTGACGGATTCGGGTTTTTGTCGTCGACCGCTGGCCTGCCGGTGTTCGGATCGGTCGCATCGCGCAGCCAGACCACGACGCCGCAAATGCCCGTGCCGCAACGGCTGACCTGGACCCTGGCATCACCGGCTTGCGTGAGCCAAGTGCCGGTGGGGTCTCCTGATTCCTGGGCGGATGCGCTGAATGATGGGTTCAACATGATTAAAATCATGACAATCAGGCCGAATCGCAATGTCATCAGAGTCCTCCAGATCGATCCCATGTTGCATAACAAAAGGGCAAACTTGTGCAATGACGATCGAACCCCGGTGTGAATATCGGATCGTGGTAAAAAAATAAACCGAGGCCGGACGGTCGGATCGTTTCGCCGCGATTGCAGGTCACGCAACGTTGTTTCCGGATGTCCAGTGCGATGTGCGACGTGCTTCTATTTGCCCCAGCGGGTGAAATAGACGACCACACCGGTCGCGATGCCGAAGACGAACATCGCGGTGGCGACCAGTGCGAACAGCGTCGATGCAGGCGCGTGGATCGTGGCTAGCCACCAGCCACCTCCGGCGACGATCAGAAGACGCAGCGTCGAAGCGAGCACCGGTCCCGCGACGCGCGCGGCACCTTGCGATGCGAAGTACATCGCGATGCCGAAGCCGAAAAAGCCGAAGCCCGGCCCCGCCCAGGCAAAATAAGTCGCGGCGGCCGTGGCGACATCTGTGTCGGCGGTGAACAACGAAATCCAAAGCGACGGCCAGATTGCGACGACGATCCCGATCAGTCCCACCGTAAGGCCAGCGGCGTATCCCGATGTCCAGGCGATGCGGCGGGCGCGCGCGACGAGGCCGGCGCCGATCGCCATGCCGACCATCGGGGTTGATGCCACGCCGAATGCGAAGGCAACCGGGATCAGCAGGAATTCCAAACGCGCGCCGATGCCGTAGCCGGCGAGCGCGGCAACGCCGAAACCGGTGACGATCTTGGTGAAGACCACGATGGTGAGCACCGTTTGTACCGGTGACAGACACGAGACCGCGCCGACCTTCAGGATGTCGGCGAACATGTTCCTCTGAAGCGCGAAGGTTGAGAGATTCAATGTCAGTCGGCTGCGGCCGCTGGCGAGATACCATGCGAAGAAGCTCGTGCCGATCGCATAGGCGATCAACTGCCCGGTAGCGACGCCGATCATGCCAAATCGCGGCATGCCGCCGAGGCCCAATCCCAACGTTCCGCCGCAGATCACCTGCAAGACCGCGACGACGAGAAGCGTCATCGACGGCACACGCATGTTGCCGGTGCCGCGCAGGATCGATGCCAATGTGTTCACCAGCCAGATCAGGATCGCGCCGGAGAACAGCACGGTGGCATATCCGGTTGCCTCGGTAAGGACCGTGCCGTCGCCGCCGAGCAATGCGAACAGTTGACGGCCGAACAGCAGCATCATCAGGGTAAAGAAAACGCCGCCAAGAATGCCGATTGTTGCCGCGTGCCAGGCGAGGGCGTTGGCGCGGTCCACGTTATTAGCGCCGAGCGCGCGGCTGATCGCGGAGGAGACACTGCCGCCGATAGCCCCGGCGGATGTGGTCTGCATCAGCATCGTGAACGGAAAGGCCAGCGCGATAGCCGCCAGCGGTACGATCCCGAGCCGGCCGATGTAGGCGGTTTCCGCAACCGCCACCAGTGTGCTGCCGAGCATCGCGACGACATTCGGCAGCGCCAGCCGCAGCAGCGTCGGCAGGATCGGCGATGTCAGCAGCGGGTTGGCGGCGGCGACGGGCTGCGGGCGCACAGGAGCGTTCATCGGGGTGAGATCCATCGCCGGAGTGAGCCACCCGACCGCCCCAAACAAACCGAAGGTCAGGTATATATTATAGGCGACATATCATGGCGGTTTGAAATCCGCTCTGCCGACAATGCATGGTCACCATGGCAATCCGCATAAATCGATGATGCCGCCGCCTGCGCCGCGCTTGATGTCGAAAGTGAAGGGCGCCATGTCATCGAACTGCACACGGCCGCCGGGCTGCTCGCACCAGACCTCGCCGATAAACCGTTGCCAGCCGCGGGCTTCATAAAATGCGATATTGTGCGGCTCACAGAAAAGCACTGCGAACTGGACGTCCTCGCGGTCGCGTAAGGTCTGGATGGCCGCATTGAGCGCGACGCTGGCATAGCCGCGACGGCGGTGATCGGGATGGGTGGCAACGCCACCGATCCCGCCGATATTCATCCTGCGGTTGTTCCACATCGCCATGCGGGTGTAGATGCCGACATGACAGGCCAGTTCACCGTCTGCGGTTTCAACCAGCACTCGCAGATCGGCATTTGCCCACCGGATGTGCCCCCACGATTGTTGTTCGATTGTCGCCTTCGGCCAGACAAGGTCGAGTAGCGGCCGGGCGGTCGGCCATGATGCGTCTCCATTCAGGATGTCGATCTCGATGCTCATGTCGTCGGGCTCCTGTCCCGCGTCTGCCGCATTCCGTCATGCTTGGCGGTGCGTAGCAAATTTTGGCTTTCAATGTCAGGATGTTGGAAAGTTATATCCGAAAGGTCGGTCGATGGGCGCAGGACAGCTCACAACATTCCAGCGCTGGTCGATTCTCGCCGGTGCCGCCGTGCTGCTGAGCCTTGCCATGGGCATGCGCCAGAGTTTTGGCCTGTTTCAGCCTTCGATCATCCGTGACGTTGGTATCACGGTGGCGGATTTCTCGCTGGCAACGGCGTTACAGAACGTCGTCTGGGGCGTGACGCAACCGGTGGTCGGCATGCTGGCTGATCGTTACGGATCGCGATACGTCATGCTCGGCGGTGTGCTGGTCTATGCCGTTGGACTGGTGATCATGATGTTCACGACGTCGGCGTTGATGTTCATCATCGGTGCGGGCTTTTGCGTTGGTCTGGCGCTGTCCTGCACGGCTTCGAGCATCACGATGGCGGTGACTTCCCGCGTGGTGGTCCCCGCCCAGCGCAGCGTGGCGATGGGCGCCGTTTCAGCTGCCGGGTCGCTCGGTCTGGTCATTGCCTCGCCGCTGGCGCAGACGCTGATCTCGACGGCCGGCTGGCAGATGGCGCTGGTCGGTTTTATCGGCCTCGCGGCCGTGATGTTGCCGGCGGCGCTTTTCGCCGGTCGCAGCGATGCGGTCGAAATCGACAAATCAGACGATACCGGACAGCGCGTCAGCGCCGTGGTGCAATCGGCCCTCGGCCATTCCGGATTCATGGTGATGTCGATCGCGTTCTTTGTCTGCGGCCTGCAACTGGTGTTTCTCACCACGCATTTGCCGAACTATCTCGAAATCTGCGGGCTTGATGCGTCGCTGAGCGCCGAGGCGCTGGCGATGATCGGGCTGTTCAACGTTATCGGCTCTTATGCGTTCGGCTGGCTTGGTGGCCGCTATCCCAAGCAAATATTGCTTGGCGGCATCTATATCGCCCGCTCGCTGGCGATCGCGATCTATTTTGCTCTGCCAGCGACGCCGGCATCGACGCTGATCTTCGCGGCCGTCATGGGCGCTCTGTGGTTGGGCGTGGTGCCGCTGGTCAACGGGCTGGTGTCGCAACTCTTCGGCCTGCGCTTCATGACCACGCTGACTGGCATCGCCTTCCTCAGTCATCAAGCGGGTTCGTTCCTGGGCGCATGGGGCGGCGGCATGATCTACGACCACCTCGGCAGCTACGACATGGCGTGGCGTGCGGCGGTGGTGATCGGGCTCGTTGCCGGCGCGTTCCAGATGCTGATGAACGTGCGGCCCCCGGCGGCACGGCCCTCGCTCGATACCGCAGTACCGCGCGCGGCTTGAGGCCCGCAGCATACGCTGTCGCCGATTCTGCTCTAACAACAGCATTCGAGGCGAATCCCCCGAAGGGGATTCGCTTGTGGTCGGGTCGGTTAATGTTATGTTGGGCGCGTTGGCTTTGGGGGCCATCGTGCGCAGACTCACTCTATTTTTTTTATTTCTTATAGCGATATGCGGTTTCCCGTTGGAAGCGACAGCCGGTAAGCGCGTCGCTCTGGTCATTGGAAATTCGGCTTATCAGGCAGTGGTGCCGCTCGCGAATCCGGTTCGCGATGCGACGGCCGTTGCGGAGATGTTCCGCAAGGCCGGTTTCGATGTGGTCGAATTCAAGCAGGATGTGAAGAACGTCGATTTGCGAAGGGCGCTCAACGCGTTCTTCGATGTCACGACGGATGCCGACATTGCCGTTGTCTATTACGCAGGCCATGGCATCGAGGTGGATGGGGTGAATTATCTCGTCCCTGTCGATGCGATGTTGAAGCGTGACAGGGACGTATACGACGAGGCGATTCCGCTCGATCGGGTTCTTCAATCCGTCGAAACGGCCCGGCAGCTTCGGCTGGTCATCCTTGATGCGTGCCGCGACAATCCGTTCGCGCGCGCCATGACGCGAACCCTGGCCTCGCGCGCGATCCAACGCGGCCTCGTCGGCGTCGAGCCGACACGTCCCAATACGCTGGTGGCATTCGCCGCGAAGGGTGGGTCGACCGCTGAAGACGGCGCTTCGGCACATAGCCCATTTACGGCGGCACTGCTCAAGCATCTGACCGTGCCCGGTCTCGATGTCCGTCGGGCGTTGGGCGCCGTCCGTGATGAGGTCATCCGAGCGACCGGCAATCGGCAGGAGCCGTTCGTCTATGGTTCGCTGGGGGGAACCGATGTCGTTCTCGTTCCACTCCCATCCCCGCCGCAGCCGACCGCACCTGCCACGACGGACGCTAGAAATGACGTGAGGCGCGATTACGAATTGGCCGAGCGCGTGGGGACGACAGAGGCCTGGGATTCCTTCCTGCGAATTCACGCGAGCGGCTATTTCGCCGACCTCGCTCGCGCTCAGCGCAACAAGCTGACCGTTGACGCAAGGCGCGATGTCGGGGTGGCGGCGAAAGTCGCGACATCCTTATCCGAGAACGACGCGACCAATCCCGCGCGAATTGTGAGCGGCGGCGCTGTCGACAAGGCGGTGGGCCAGAAATTGGCGACGCTGCCGCGACAGGACGATGCCGTTGATGCGCCGGCAAAGACCGCTGCCATTGCGAAGGGTGATATTCCGCGCCTCCTCCAGATCGAACTCCAGCGCGTCGGATGCGCCGGCAGTGCGATCGAAGGACGATGGGGGGCGGGGGCACGGCGGGCGCTGGCCTCGTTCAATAAGCATGCAGGCACTTCATTTGAGATCAAGGTTGCCAGCCTGGATGCGCTTCAGGGCGTCAGGGCCAAGTCGGGCCGGGTATGTCCGTTGGAATGCAAGCGCGGTGATCGACTGGAGGGCGATCATTGTGTGAAAGTGACCTGTGACGCCGGATTTGGGCCAGACGACGCCGGTAACTGTCGCGCGGAATCCAGCAAGGCGAAGCCTGCTCCTGCCGCGGGTTCACCACAGCACCGCAGGGCAAGTTCCGCCAAATCCCCGAAGCAGGGCAAATGCGTCGCCTTCAATGGCCGACGCTACTGCGAATAGGTACGGAACGCCCTGCTTGCGTTGTCAATAGATGCGGCAGGTCGTCTGCACGACGCGCGGACGATCGCAATAGTAAAAACGCGACCCGCTCCAGAGTGTGTATTCCTTGAAGCCAGGTTTGAGCTTGGCATCAAAGCGGACCTGACAGGACTGCCCTCTGATTGTGACACGCGCGTAGGTGATGTGTTGAGGGCTTGTCGTGGTCAAGAGCAGTCCGTTCCTGCCGCTGACGCGCAGTTGGGCCTGCCCGCCAGGAATCGGCACCGGATGTCCGCCCAGTTTCCCGGAGAAATTCAGATCCTGGGTGAAGACCGATGTGATCTGCCACCGGGCCGCCGCGGAGCCGTCGGCCGCGATGGTGTTCTTTCCACGGATGCGGACTGGAAAATCCTGGGCCGACAGCGGCCGATTGCAGTTCACCCGCAGCTCGGTGTCGACATCGATGTGCATATCGCCGGCCTTCTGCGCCAGTGCGGGTGACGCGAAGGTTGGCGGTGCGACCAAGAGCACGGTGGCGACGAGGAGCGGAAATTTCATGACGGTCTCCGAAGAAATAGATTCATCAAATAATACTGGGTCGTGAATGGCTCGATCTAAATCGATCACGCTCTATCCGGCAACTGCCGCGCCCGGCGCAGGCCTTCGCCGGTTGGGATAAGACGCTATATTTCTTGCCGATGGAACCTTATATAAGGGGAACCGTTAGTTCTGTATCTCCACCACTCCGGACAAAAATCATGACCTTCAAACTTCCCGATTTGCCTTACGCTTATGATGCGCTCGCTCCTCACATGTCCAAGGAAACGCTGGAGTTTCACCACGACAAGCATCATCAGGCCTATGTCACCAACGGCAACAACCTGCTGAAGGGCACGGAATTCGAGAACAAGTCGCTGGAAGAGATCGTCAAGGGCTCCTACGGCAAGAACGCCGCGTTGTTCAACAACGCCGGCCAGCACTACAACCACCTTCATTTCTGGAATTGGATGAAGCCGAATGGCGGCGGCAGCAAGCTGCCCGGCCGCCTGGAAAAGAAGATCAACGAGGACCTCGGCGGCCTCGAGAAGTTCAAGGCGGACTTCGCCGCTGCCGGAGCCGGCCAGTTCGGTTCGGGCTGGGCGTGGCTGTCGGTCAAGAACGGCAAGCTCGAAGTCTCCAAGACCCCGAACGGCGAGAATCCGCTGGTGCACGGCGCGACCCCGATCCTTGGCGTCGACGTCTGGGAGCACTCCTACTACATCGACTACCGGAACCGCCGCCCCGACTATCTGAAGGCGTTCGTCGATCATCTCGTGAACTGGGAATATGTTGACGACCTGCTCGGCAAGGCGTGATCGCGGCGAGGTTTGATATATCGTTCCGATATTGGGAGGGCGGCCTTTGGGTCGCCCTCCTTTTTTCTTTTTGGCAGATTTGCGTGGGCGGTGTTGCCGGCGATGGATTGGTCCAATCGCTTGACCGAGAAGTGTATAAGGCCTTGATCTGAAGTTTATTTCCGGGATTATGTCGTGTAAATATTGTTATGTTATAGTATAACATATATACAGCGGATCTAGACCCCTCTCTAGCTGGTGGGACGCGTCACGCGCGAAACGTCGCATATGGCAACAGCGTTCGCCCAAGCGAGACATTCGATCGATGAGCCATTCGCACGCACATAGTCACGGCGCAGCCGGTGCGCACCATCATGCGCCGGAAGCACCCCATCCGGCGCAGCGGGCGACGGTGTCGCTGCTGCGGATGACGCTGCCGGAGCGGTTGGGTCTAGCTATTCTTCTCAGCATCGGTCTCTGGGGCCTGGTCTGGCTGGCGATGAGGCCGGCATGAGCGCGCAACTGCAATTCCGCAACGTCACTCTCGGCTATGACCGGCATCCCGCCGTGCATCATCTTGCGGGCGAAGTGGCGAAAGGCGCACTGCTGGCGGTGGTCGGACCGAACGGCGCCGGCAAGTCGACGTTGTTTCGCGGCATCGTCGGGTTGCTCAAGCCGCTGTCGGGCAGTATCGAGCGGGGCGGCCTCGGCATTCGCGATGTAGCTTTCCTGCCGCAAAGCGCCGACATCGACCGTAGCTTTCCGATCTCGGTGTTCGATTTCGTCGCGCTAGGCCTGTGGCGCGATGCCGGTGCGTTCGGTGGCATTCGCGGGCGGCGACGCGAGCGCGTTCAGCAGGCGTTGGCCGCCGTGGGCCTGACCGGCTTCGAGCGGCGTGCCATCGGTACGCTGTCGGGCGGGCAGATGCAGCGCATGCTGTTCGCGCGGCTGATGTTACAGGATGCGCGGCTGATCGTGCTCGACGAGCCGTTCAATGCCGTCGATGCCAAGACGTCGGCCGACCTGCTGCATCTCGTCGAGCATTGGCATGCCGAGGGGCGCACGGTGCTGGCGGCGCTGCACGACATGGATCTTGTGCGCAACCATTTCCCGCAGACCTTATTGTTGGCGCGCGGCAGTGTAGCATGGGGCGACACGGCGCAGGTGTTGACACCGGACAATCTCGTTGCTGCCCGTCAGATGTGTGAGGCTTTCGACGACGATGCGGCAGCGTGCGCGGCGGAAACCGCATCGGCGCGGGCGGCCTGACGCATGATCCATGATCTGCTGATCGCGCCGTTCACCGAGTTCGAGTTCATGCGCCGTGCGCTGGCCGGCGTGGTGGCGCTGTCGCTCGCCGGCGCGCCGATCGGCGTATTCCTGATGCTGCGGCGGATGAGTCTGGTTGGCGATGCGATGGCGCACGCGATCCTGCCCGGCGCGGCGATCGGATTCCTGATCTCCGGCCTCAACCTGTTCGCGATGACCTTCGGCGGGTTGATCGCGGGCTTCGTCGTGGCGATCCTGTCCGGCGTGGTCGCGCGCAATACCGAACTGAAAGAGGACGCGGCGCTTGCGACGTTCTATCTGGCATCGCTGGCGCTCGGCGTCACCATCGTGTCCATGCGCGGCACCAATATCGATCTTCTGCACGTGCTGTTCGGCAACATTCTCGCTCTCGACGACCAGACGCTGCTGGTGATCGCGTTCAACGCCACCATCACGCTGCTGGCGATGGCAGTGATCTATCGCCCGCTGGTGGTGGAATGCGTCGATCCGGTGTTTCTGCGCACCGTGAGCCGCGCCGGCGCGCCGACGCACCTCGTCTTCATGGCGCTGGTCGTCATCAATCTCGTCAACGGCTTTCATGCGCTCGGCACACTGCTGGCGGTCGGCCTGATGATCCTGCCCGCTGGCATCGCGCGATTCTGGTCGCGCGACATCACCGGCATGATCACGGTTGCGGTGGTGAGTGCCGCGCTGTCAGGTTATGTCGGGCTGGTGCTGTCGTATCACGCTGGCGTGCCGTCGGGACCTGCGATTATTCTGGTTGCCGCTGGACTCTACGTCGTCTCGGTTCTGTTCGGGAATGTCGGCGGTTTGCTGCGGCAGTGGTTTCCCGGCCGCCACCTTGAGGCTTGAAATGCGGTTATCGCGTATCGCCTTTGCTGTGTCGGTCCTGCTCGCCGGTATCCTTGCGCAAGGATCGGTTCGCGCGGACGAGCGCGTCAAGGTGGTGGCGAGCTTTACCATTCTTGCCGATTTTGTCCGTAATATCGGTGGCGATCACGTTGACGTCGTCGCGTTGGTTGGTCCGAATGCCGATGCGCATGTCTACACCCCGTCGCCAGCGGACGCGAAGACGATCGCCGCCGCAAAACTTGTGGTGGTTAACGGGCTCGGCTTTGAGGGCTGGCTGCCGCGTCTGGTCAAATCCAGTGGCAGCAACGCGCGGATCGTGGTGGCCACTGAGGGAATCGTACCGCTGAAAGACACCCCGGGCGGCCATCACAGCGTCGATCCGCATGCGTGGCAGGCGGTTCCGAATGCGAAAATCTATGTCGAGAATATCGGGCGGGCGCTGGCCGAGGTCGATCCATCATCCGCCGAAAGCTATCGCGCCAATGCGGCGCGTTATGTCGTCCAACTCGATGTGTTGGATCGCGATGTCCGCGCGACAGTAGCGCAAATTCCGGAATCTCGTCGCAAGGTGATATCGACCCACGGAGCCTTCGGCTATTTCGCTGCCGCTTACGGTGTGGCCTTCGTCGCGCCGCTCGGCGTTTCGACGGACTCCGAACCGAGCGCCCGCGATCTCGCGAGCATTATCGCGCAGATTCGCAAGGAAAAAATTCCGGCTATTTTTCTGGAAAATATCAGCGATCCACGGCTGATCCGGCGTGTCGCCGCCGAGACAGGGGCGAAAATCGGCGGGACGCTGTATTCAGACAGTCTGACAGACGAAAAGGGCGAAGCCCCCACTTACATTGACATGGTCAGGCACAATATTAAGACGTTGCAAGACGCGCTGGATAAGTAGGCAGGCCCTCCCTGTCGTGCCGGTCTGCGTCCCATCCCGCCGGAGTGATCATGTCCGAAACCACCGCTGAAAAAATCCCCGTGACCGTGTTGACCGGCTATCTCGGCGCCGGCAAGACCACTTTGCTCAATCGGATCCTGTCCGAGAACCACGGCAAGAAGTACGCCGTGATCGTCAACGAGTTCGGGGAAATCGGCATCGACAACGACCTGATCATCGGTGCCGATGAAGAAGTGTTCGAGATGAACAACGGTTGCATCTGCTGCACCGTGCGCGGCGATCTCGTGCGCATTCTTGACGGTTTGATGAAGCGCAAGGGCAAGTTCGACGCGATCATCGTCGAGACCACCGGCCTGGCCGATCCGGCCCCTGTCGCCCAGACCTTCTTTGTCGATGAGGACGTTCAGAATAACGCGCGGCTTGACGCGGTGGTGACGGTGGCCGACGCCAAATGGTTGAGCGACCGTCTGAAGGACGCTCCGGAAGCCAAGAATCAGATCGCCTTCGCCGACGTCATCGTGCTGAACAAGACCGATCTGGTGTCGCCGGACGAATTGGCGGAAGTCGAAGGCCGCATCCGCGCGATCAACCCTTACGCCAAGCTGCATCGCACCCAGCGCTGTCAGGTGGCGCTATCGGATGTGCTGGAGCGCGGTGCGTTCGATCTCGACCGCATTCTCGAACTGGAGCCGGAATTCCTCGCGGCGGATGATCATGATCACGAGCATTGTCACGACGAGAACTGCACCCACGAGCATCATCATCATCACGACCACGATCATCACCACCATCACGACCACGGCCATGGTCACGGCATGAAGCATTATCACGATGAGGACATGCAATCGCTGTCGCTGCATAGCGACAAGCCGCTGGATCCGAACAAGTTCATGCCATGGTTGCAGCAACTCGTCGCAACCGAGGGCCAGAAAATCCTGCGCTCCAAGGGCATCCTTGCTTTCAGCGGCGACGACGATCGTTACGTGTTCCAGGGCGTGCACATGATGCTCGAGGGCGATCACCAGCGTGCATGGAAAGAGGGTGAGCCGCGCCAAAGCCGGCTGGTGTTCATCGGGCGTGAACTGCCCGAGCAAACCATTCGCGACGGTTTTGAACGGTGCATCGCGGCGTGAGCAAGGCGTTTGAACCCTCCGCAAATTCGGACTCCATCGTTTCGGTGACTGATCGCGTTCGCCAAGTCGAGATCGGTGTCCCGGTCAGCGCCGTGCATTTTCTCGGCGAGGCGGCAGTGTTTGTCGGCGACGAGGAAGCGCTCACTTTCGTGACCGGCAGCGGTGAGGCGGCACGGCTGCCGATCCACGACGGCGCCATTCTCGGCACCGCCTCGGACGGCAAGCGGATCGTCTCCGGCGGCGACGACGGCAAGGTGATCGAGATCAAGGCCGACGGCAGCGTCGCGACGCTCGCCACCGACGCCAAGCGGCGCTGGATCGACAACGTCGCGCTGCATCCCGATGGCACTGTCGCATGGTCCGCCGGAAAGACGGCGTTCGTCCGAAATACGAAAGGCGAGGAAAAATCCCGCGACGTGATCTCCACGGTCGGCGGGTTGGCCTTCGCGCCGAAAGGCTTGCGGCTGGCGATCTCGCATTACAACGGCGTGACGTTGTGGTTTCCCAACATGACGGCGACGCCGGAGGTGCTCGACTGGGCCGGCTCGCATCTGGGGGTCGTCTTTAGTCCCGACAACAAATTCCTGGTGACGTCGATGCATGAGCCGGCACTGCACGGCTGGCGTCTCGCCGATGCGCGTCACATGCGGATGACCGGCTATCCGACACGTGTGAAATCTGTGTCCTGGAGCGCGGACGGCAAGTCTCTCGCGACGTCGGGTGCTGACACCGTCATCTTGTGGCCGTTCGCCAGCAAGGATGGTCCGATGGGCAAGGAGCCGGGAATCCTCGCGCCGATGCCGTCGCGTGTCTCGATGGTGGCGTGCCATCCGAAGCAGGAGATTATCGCGGTCGGTTACTCCGACGGCACCGTGCTGATGGTCCGCATCGCGGATGGCGCCGAAATTCTGGTACGGCGGAAAACCGAGCAGGCGATTACCGCACTGGGCTGGAATGCCAAAGGCAGTGTGCTGGCGTTCGCCGCCGCCGACGGCAATGCAGGACTGTTCACGTTGTAACGGTATGTGATGCGCTTTCTCGCAACGTTTCAGGCTTATGATTTTCTCGATACGGTCGTCAGCCTGACGGCGGCGTTCGTGCTTGCGACTCTGATCGGCGCGGAACGGCAATATCGGTTACGTACCGCGGGGCTGCGCACCAATGTGCTGGTCGCGGTAAGTGCAGCCGCTTTCGTCGATATCGGCATGCATCTTAGTGGCGCCGATGGTGCGGTCCGCATCATTGCCTATGTCGTGTCAGGTATCGGCTTCCTCGGTGCCGGCGTGATCATGAAGGAAGGCATGAACGTACGTGGCCTCAACACCGCCGCGACGTTGTGGGGTTCGGCGGCGGTCGGAAGCTGCGCGGGCGCGGACTTGATCGCGCAGGCGGCAGCGCTCACGGTGTTTGTTCTCGCGGGTAACACGCTGCTGCGGCCGTTGGTCAATGCCATCAATCGACGCCCGCTCGACGAACGCGCGTCGGAAGCGACCTATGAGGTGATGCTGACTGTTGACGCAGCCGCGATGAGCAAGCTTCGCGACGATCTGGTGGCGCGACTCGAAGTCGCGCACTATCCGGTCGGCGATGTGGAGGTGATCGATCGCACGGAAGATGTCAGCGAGATCGTAGCCACGCTGGTCAGCACGGCGGTCGAGGCAAAGGAGCTGGATTCCGTGACGGTCGATCTCGCCCGGCTGCCAGGTGTGCGTCATGCGACGTGGGACGTCAGCACCAAGGATTGAGGTTGCTGGTTTCCGCCGCCGGTGACGTTCTACCCACGATGCCGTGTGGGAACATTCGCTGAATTCGCAGGTTGGTCTTCGCAGGACCGGGCAGCGGAATGGACCGATGACATCGAACGAAAGAAAACGTGTCGCGCGTCGCGATTTCGTCCTCGCGGCAATGGCGATTGTCGCCGGCCTGACGGTGACGGGCGCCTCTTTGTTGCAACTGACGTTGTGGACCGAGCCGCAGCGCTTCGCGCAAGCCCAAACGACGCAGCCCGATCAAAGTGGCGAGACAACTGCGCCTGCCGAATCGAAGCCGGGCGATGCGCGTCCGACTACGCCATCACCGCAGCCGGCGCGACCTGATGCCAACGCGCAGAAAAAAGGCGCCAAGCCGGCATTGCCACCGGCTCCTGCGGAAAAATTCGCGCCGTCGGTCGACGCGAAATAACCGGCGAGTTTCATTGAGCGTAAGGTGAGATCGCCCGACGCTCACGCAGATGAGGCCGGGCGATCTTATTGTTGCAACTGTTATGTGGCGTCAGCGCACCAGGACGTTCTTGAACTGCCACGGATCGCTAGTATCGATATCTTCCGGGAAAAGGCCCGGACGATCCGTCAGCGGCGTCCAGTCGGTATAGTACCCCTTCACTGGCCCGAGATACGGCATCTGGATTTCCAGCAAGCGGTCGAAATCCATCTCGTCGGTTTCGACGATGCCTTCGTTCGGGTTTTCCAGTGCCCACACCATGCCCGCGACCAGCGCCGACGTCACCTGCAGGCCGGTGGCGTTCTGATAGGGCGCGAGTTTCCGAGTCTCTTCGATGGAGAGCTGAGAACCGTACCAGTAGGCATTGTTGTCGTGGCCGAACAGCAGCACGCCGAGTTCGTCGATGCCGTCGACGATCTCGTTTTCATCAAGGATGTGATGCTTCTCCTGCGCCTTGGCGGCGCGGCCGAACATTTCGTGTAGCGAGAGCACCGCGTCGTCCGCAGGGTGATAGGCATAGTGACAGGTCGGCCGATAGATCGCCTTGCCCGACGCGTCGAACACCGTGAAGTAATCGGAGATCGAAATCGATTCGTTATGGGTGACGAGGTAGCCGTATTGCGCGCCGCGGGTCGGGCACCAGGTGCGCACGCGCGTATCGGCGCCGGGCTGCATCAGATAGATCGCCGCGCCGCAGCCGGTCTCGTGGGTGTGCGCGTTTGCAGGCATCCACTTTTCGTGGGTGCCCCAGCCGAGTTCGGATGGCTGTACGCCTTCGGATATGAAGCCTTCCACCGACCAGGTGTTGACGAAAACGTCCGGCTCCTTCGGCTTCTTCGCGCGCTGGGTGTCGCGTTCGGCGATGTGAATGCCCTTGATCCCGGCCTGACGCATCAGGTCGGCCCATTCCGCGCGGCTCTTCGGCTTCGGCGCATTGAGCTTGAGGCCGGCGGCGACATCCATCAATGCCTGCTTGACGAAGAACGAGACCATGCCGGGGTTGGCGCCGCAGCACGACACGGCTGTCGTCGAGCCTGCGGGGCGGGCCTTTTTGGCGGCCAGCGTGTTTTCGCGCAGCGCGTAGTTGGAGCGCGCTTCCGGTCCCTTCGACGCATCGAAATAGAAGCCGAGCCAAGGCTCGTTGACGGTGTCGATGTAGAGCGCGCCGATCTCGTTGCAAAGCTCCATGATGTCGGTGGAGCCGGTGTCGACCGAGACGTTGACGCAAAAACCTTGTCCGCCGCCTTCGGTCAAGAGCGGGGTCAGCAGTTCGCGGTAATTGTCCTTGGTCAGGCCCTGCTGAATGAAGCGCACATTGTGCTTCTCGCAATGCGCCTTGCGGCCTTCGTCCTTGGGATCGATCACCGTGATGCGCGATTTGTCGTAATCGAAATGCCGTTCGATCATCGGCAGCAATCCCTTGCCGATCGATCCGAAGCCGACCATGACGATCGGGCCAGTGATGCGCGCGTGCACGGGCGAAGCGGGTGACGGCATTTACCAGAACTCCAGGAGATCAAAGTGTGATCAAGTTATGCGAAAAGCCGTTCGGACGGCTCTGCTCAGGCTGTTGAAAACGACAAATGGCCGCGAAAATCAAGGCCAAATGCCGTGGTTGAAATGAAGGACGATGTCATATCGCCTTCATAAATAGGCCTCGCGGCCAAGTGGTCGCGAGGCGCGAAAGTCGCTTCGTCGAAGTTCGGTGTGGCTTCGGCTGAGTAATCAGTTCACGCTGATGACGGTGAGTGCGCGCCAGCCGCCGGCCGGCGTCTGGAACTCGATGGTCTGCCCGGCCGACAGGCCGATCAGCGCCGCACCGATCGGCGTCAGGATCGAGATCTTGCCGCTGTCGACGTTAGCCTCTTCCGGGAACACCAGCGTCACCGTTCGCGTCTGCCCACCGACGTCGTCGCGGAATGTCACCTCGGATTGCATGGTGACCACGCCGCTCATCGGCTGATCGGCCTCGCGGATTTCCGCGCGGTCGATTTCGCGCGCGAGAAACTCCGCCGTCGCGGGATATTTTTCCGCGGCGGCATCGGCGATGTTTCGAAGACGTTCGACATCCCGCGCGCTGATGGCGATGCTCGGGAGCCGCGTATGCAGATCTTGATCCATGTCCTTCACCATTGATTGGTCGTGGGGTTGCCGGTCGGAGGGCCGGAAGCCGTACTCATACGCAGTGAGAGATACACATCACGTATGACGTGTGGGTGGTTGGAGTGCAGCGATGTAAGAGGAGAATGAAGTCGAATGGCCTGTCCCGGGACGGCGCATACGCGCGTCCGCCCGGGCTACCTTCCTGCGATCAGGTGGCCGGCGCGAAGCAACAGTCGGGTTGGGCGCGTGTTCGACATAATGAAATAAAGGTAGGTCTTACTTGCGATAAGTCAACGCCTTTGGCGCGACATTTTGGCGCGAATATCCTGAATCAGAGGTTTGTCGGCTATTCGCGCGTCTAAAAGTCAGCTTCGGCGTTTCGCCGTGACTTCGATCTCGATCTTCATCTCGGGCTTGAGCAGCGCAGCGACGACCAGCAGCGTTGCGGCAGGGCGAATCTCGCCAAGATGCTGACCGCAGACCGCGAATACCGCGTCGGCGTCGGCTGGGTCGACGATGTAATAGGTCGCGCGCACGATGTCGGCCATCGCGAAGCCCGCGCCTTCGAGAACGCCGCCGATCGTCTTGAAGCAATTGGTCGCCTGCGCGGTGACGTCTTCCGGAAGCGTCATCGTCGTGTAGTCGTAGCCGGTGGTGCCGGACACGAACATGAAATCACCGTCAACAACGGCGCGGCTGTAACCGGCGGTCTTTTCAAACGGCGATCCGGTGGAAATCAACTGGCGGGCCATATGCGATCCCTAAGTCTGAGGGTGATGTAGAAGTCGTCATGGCCGGAACAAGCCCGGGCATGACGTCGAGAGGCTCTGGGAATGCCGCGCCTCTCCGGTCAAATCAAGCCGCGAGTGCGGCGGCGATATTGCGGCGCGCGCGCGGACGCCGCGCCTTGGCGCCGGTCGCGACGATCATGCCGGACGCCTCATCGAGCGCGCCGATGCGCAGTTCAACAGCCAGCAGCCGTTCGCGTTCGAACGGACCGGGCAGCGCCAGATCGCCGGTCTTCGCGGCGCTGAAGCCGAAGCGCGCATAGTAGTCCGGATCGCCGCGCAGGATCACCGCGCCGTGGCCGCGCGCCGCCGCTTCCTTGAGCGCATGACGCATCAGCGCCGCGCCGATGCCTAGCTTGCGGCACGACGAATCGACCGCGAGCGGGCCGAGCACCAGCGCCGGAACGCCGGCGGCGCTGACGTGCCAGAGCCGCACGGTGCCGACCACGCGGCCGTCGTGCTCCGCCGCGAAGGCGAGACCTTCGGCAGGAACGCGTCCGTCGCGCAGGCGCTGGCAGGTACGCGCGTGGCGGCCTTCGCCGAAGCTCGCATCCAGCAACGCTTCACGCGCGCGAACGTCCGAGGCACGCTCCGCGCGGATCGCGAACGGAGCGGCATCGGAAAAGGCGGCGGTGATCGACTTCCAAACAACGGTCATGGCACGTCAGTCCCCACGCCAACGGATTCGAAAACCGTCGCGTGTTGTCAGCAAAAGCGTTGTGACAGGGTGGAAGCCGGCGCACCGGCTTCCGATGGTCCAAGGTCCGAGGCGTGCGCTCGGATGCAGCCCGATCAGATGTGGTAGGTCTTCAGCGGCGGGATGCCGTTGAAGGCCACCGACGAGTAGGTCGAGGTATACGCCCCGGTGCCTTCGATCAGCAGCTTGTCGCCGATCTCGAGCGTGACGGGCAGCGGATACGGCACCTTCTCGTACAGTACGTCGGCCGAATCGCAGGTCGGGCCGGCGAGGATGCACGGCGCCATCTCCGCGCCGTCGTGCGGCGTCTTGATGGCGTAGCGGATCGACTCGTCCATCGTCTCGGCGAGGCCGCCGAACTTGCCGATGTCGAGATAGACCCAGCGGCTCTCGTCGTCGTCGCTCTTCTTCGAGATCAGCACCACTTCCGTCTCGATGATGCCCGCGTTGCCGACCATGCCGCGGCCCGGCTCGATGATGGTTTCCGGGATGCGGTTGCCGAAGTGCTTGCGCAGCGCGCGGAAGATCGAGCGGCCGTACTGCACCACCGGCGGCACGTCCTTCAGGTAACGGGTCGGGAAGCCGCCGCCCATGTTGACCATGGAGAGGCTGATGCCGCGCTCGGCGCAGTCACGGAACACCTGCGAGGCCATCGCCAGCGCACGGTCCCACGCCTTCACCTTGCGCTGCTGCGAGCCGACATGGAACGAGATGCCGTACGGCTCGAGGCCGACACGCTTGGCATGCTCGATCACGTCGACCGCCATCTCCGGATCGCAGCCGAACTTGCGGGACAGCGGCCACTCGGCGCCGGCGCAGTCGTACAGAATGCGGCAGAACACCTTGGCGCCGGGAGCGGCACGGGCGACCTTCTCGACCTCGGCGGTGCAGTCCACCGCGAACAGGCGGATGCCCAGCGCGAAGGCACGCGCGATGTCGCGCTCCTTCTTGATGGTGTTGCCGAAGGAGATGCGGTCCGGCGTCGCGCCGGCGGCCAGCGCCATTTCGATCTCGGCGACGGTCGCGGTGTCGAAGCACGAGCCGAGCGAAGCCAGCAGCGACAGCACTTCCGGCGCCGGGTTCGCCTTCACGGCGTAGAACACGCGCGAGTCCGGCAGCGCCTTGGCGAAGGTCTGATAGTTGTCGCGCACGACCTCGAGGTCGACGACGAGGCACGGCTCGGTGTCGAGACCTTCGCGACGGCGGTTGCGGAGGAATTCCTGGATACGTTCGGTCATCGCACTCTCCCAATCGGCCCAGCGACGGACCGTTGAAAAACCGTTCTTCGGATGTGAGCGCTTCGGCCCGGCCGCACGATGGAGGTGCGACAAAGCCTCGGACTCGTATCCGAACTGTGCTGCCGTGGATTGGTTGGGAAATTCCCGCCCGCTCACCTGGCAATGAAGGACAAGCCTTTTCAGTAGCCCGCGCCGGCGTTGGACTGCCGGTAGAGACCAAAAAAGCCCGCTCCGTCGTTGCTTTAAGTCGCGTCCCCCGTTGAGAGCGGGGTGCGCCGGTTCGCCTCCGGCTGCCGGTCACGGTTGCAAGTCAACAAGACCCTTCAAGTGACGCATCCCTTGAGAGAGATGCTGGGTCCCATTTCCTTGGCGGCTGTCCGGCCTCTTGTCCGGATACCCACCGACCGACACACGACCACAGGCACGTGCGAAATTGGGCAAGCCGGGAAATAAGTCTTTTGAATTCGCCGCGCAACATTTTTTTCAGGTGCGCGACAAATTTCCCCACCCTGTGATCGCACGAGCGCTTTCGTGGCGAAAAACGCCGCCGAATTATGAACGCTTGTTAATCGCTGTTAAGGCGAGACGGGGGCGATGCTCGATCAGACGCGTCGGGTGAACGGCTCGACGCGACGGGCACCGCGGATGAAGCTGATCATGATGGCGACGCCGATGACGAACAGGATCGCCTGAAGGATGTGGGCGCCGAGGGTGTCCAGCCCGAACAGGATCGCCAGCGCCCAGCCGCCGGCGAAGGCGGCGCCGAACACCTCGGCGCCGATCAGGATCGCCGCCGAGATGACGGTGATGACGCTGGGCCAGGCGATTTCGCGGCGTTCGTTGGAGGTCTGATCGGTCATGGTCGGGTCCTGTTGCGGGCGCAATCTCTCCGAAAACCCGTCCGGTATCAAGCGCGATGGCATTTCCGGGCGAGGCGGTAATCCAGTTTTGCGAAGAAATCGCGTCAAATCAAAATCTTAAAGGCCCAAAAAAGCCGCATCGCGTGCTATGATTTGGCGGAACCAAGACGACGCAAATCATAACTTCGAGATCGTAGAACATGACCGCGGTTGCCCCGACCACCGAGAACCCATTATTGCAGGCGTGGCTGACGCCGCACGAGACGCCGCCGTTCAATGCCATCCGGCCCGAGTATTTCCTGCCGGCGTTCGAGCAGGCGTTCGCCGACCATGCCGCCGAGGTCGCCGCCATTACCCATGATCCGGCGACGCCGGATTTCGCCAACACCATCGTCGCGCTGGAGCGCTCCGGGAAGCTGCTGAGCAAGGTCGCGGCGGTGTTCTACGATCTGGTCTCCGCGCATTCGAGCCCGGAGCTGCTCGCCATCGATAGCGAGGTCTCGCTGCGGCAGGCGCGGCACTGGAATCCGATCCTGATGAATGCGGTGCTGTTCGGCCGCATCGCCCTGCTGTACCAGCGTCGCGCCGAACTCAAGCTGACGCCGGAGCAGATGCGTCTGCTGGAGCGGACCTACACCCGGTTTCACCGCGCCGGCGCCGGTCTCGACGACGCGGCGAAAACGCGCATGGCGGCGATCAACGAGCGGCTGGCCCAGCTCGGCACCATGTTCAGCCACCATCTTCTCGGCGACGAGCAGGCGTGGTCCCTCGAACTCGGCGAGGCTGACCGCGACGGCTTGCCGGAGAGCTTCATCGCCGCCGCCGAGGCGGCCGCCGCCGAGCGCGGCCTGCCGGGCAAGGCAGTCGTCACGCTGTCGCGCTCGTCGGTCGAGCCGTTCCTGAAGGAATCCAGCCGCCGCGACCTCCGCGAAAAAGTGTTCAAGGCCTTTATCGCGCGCGGCGACAACGGCAACGATAACGACAACAACGCGACGATCGTGGAAATCCTGGCGCTGCGCGAGGAAAGTGCCAGGCTGCTCGGCTATCCGACCTACGCCGCCTATCGGCTCGAGGACTCCATGGCGCGGACGCCGCAGGCGGTGCGCGACTTGCTGGAGCGGGTGTGGCGACCGGCACTCGCGCACACGCTGGCCGATCGCGACGCACTGCAGGCACTGGTGGCCGAGGAGGGCGGCAACTTCGCGCTGGCCCCTTGGGACTGGCGCTATTACGCCGAGAAGCTGCGGCAGCGGCGCGCCGATTTCGACGACGCCGCGATCAAGCCATATCTGGCGCTCGACAACATGATCGCCGCCGCCTTCGACTGCGCCACCCGGCTGTTCGGCATCACCTTCAGCGAACGCAAGGATATTCCGGTCTGGCATCCCGACGTGCGCGTCTGGGAGGTGAAGGACGCGGACGGCAAGCACAAGGCGCTGTTCTATGGCGACTACTTCGCGCGGCCGTCGAAGCGCTCCGGCGCATGGATGACATCGCTGCGCGACCAGCAGACACTCGACGGTGATGTGGCGCCGCTCATCATCAACGTGATGAATTTCTCCAAGGGCGCCGAGGGGCAGCCTGCGCTTCTGTCGCCTGACGACGCGCGGACCCTGTTCCACGAGTTCGGTCACGCGCTCCACGGCATGCTGTCGAACGTCACCTATCCGTCGCTGTCCGGTACCAGTGTGTTCACCGACTTCGTCGAACTGCCGTCGCAACTCTACGAGCATTGGCAGGAGCAGCCGCAGGTGCTCCGCCAGTTCGCGCGTCATTATCAGACCGGTGAGCCGCTGCCCGACGATCTGCTGCAACGTTTCCTCGCCGCGCGCAAATTCGGTCAGGGCTTTGCGACGGTGGAATTCGTGTCGTCGGCTCTGCTCGATCTCGAGTTCCACAGCCAGCCGGCGGAGGCCAGCCGCGACGTCCGCGCTTTCGAGCAGCGCGAACTGGAAAAGATCGGCATGCCGGCGGAGATTGTTCTGCGGCATCGTCCGACGCAGTTTGGCCACATCTTTTCCGGAGATCATTACGCCTCGGGTTACTACAGCTACATGTGGTCGGAAGTGATGGATGCCGATGCCTTCGGTGCCTTCGAGGAAGCGGGTGATATCTTTGACCCGGCTGTCGCCAAGCGGCTGCACGACGATATCTATTCGTCCGGTGGGTCGCGCGAACCCGATGAGGCCTACATCGCCTTCCGTGGCCGCAAGCCTGAACCCGATGCCTTGCTGCGCGGGCGCGGGCTGCTCGATACGCCGGAAGCGGCCTGACGTGATGTCCTCACTCCGTTATGGGATCGGCTTGTTAACGCTGATGGCGGCGCTGCTGGTCGCGCCGCTCGTGGCATCTGCGCATCCGCATGTCTGGGTCAAGGCCGCAAGTGAGTTAATTTATGCGCCGGACGGCACCGTCACCGGCGTGCGGCACACCTGGACCTTCGACGACATGTTCTCGACCTACGCGTTGCAAGGCATCGAAACCAAGACCAAAGGCGTCTACACCCGTGAGGAATTGGCGCCGCTGGCACAGACCAATGTCGATTCGCTGAAGGAATTCGGCTTCTTCAGTTTCGCCAAGGCCGACGGCAAGAAGCAGAAATTCAATGAGCCGACCGACTACTATCTCGAATACAAGGACGCGGCGCTGGTGCTGCATTTCGTGCTGCCGTTCAGGACGCCGTTCAAATCCCGGCAGATGCAGCTTGAGATATTCGATCCGTCCTACTTCGTGGACTTCCAGTTACAGGACAAGGACCCTATCAAGCTGGTGAACGCGCCGGCCGCCTGCACCATGGCGATCGAGCGACCGACCGACGGCTCCGCGGCGGCGAAGAAGCTGGGCGAGGACAATTTCCTCGACGGCAGCAACGCCAACTTCGGCGCGATGTTCGCCAACAAGGTGACGGTGAACTGCCCATGATGCTGCGAAGCAATGATGCCATTCGCAGGATGGCGGTGTGGTCGATCCTTTTGGTCGCTGCAGCGATTTCGGTCGATGGCGTCTTGCACGCTGCCCTTGCACAAAATCCTTTCGGCGGGTCGCGCGCGGTGCCGGACCAGCAGGTCGGCGGCATCATCGGCTGGATTCTGGCGAAGCAATCCCAATTCTATCGCGCCATGTCGTCGACCATTCGCGCCGCCAAGAACGACGGCAGCGCGGTGTGGACCTTGCTCGGCATCTCGTTCGCCTACGGCATTTTTCACGCGGCCGGGCCGGGTCACGGCAAGGCGGTGATCTCGTCGTATCTCGTCGCCAACGAGGAAACCGCGCGGCGCGGCATCGTGCTGTCGTTCGCGTCCGCCTTGGCGCAGGCGCTGGTCGCGGTGGTGATCGTCGGCATCGGCGCGTGGTTGCTGAATGTCACCGCGAAAACCATGTGCGGCGCCGAGCGGGTCATCGAGATTGCAAGCTACGGACTGATCGCGGCGTTTGGCGCGCGGCTGGTCTGGCTCAAGGGCGGCGGATTCTTTCGCGCATTGTCGGCCTCGCGGGCATCTCACGCGCAGCTTGCGCCGGCGCTGGCGACGAAGGCCGCGCACCATCAGGCGGCCGCGCACGATTACGATGGCGTCGCGCACCTGCATGCGCGCACGGTGCATCATCACGATGCTCATCCTCATCACAGCCACGACCACCACCATCATGATGGCCACTGCGATCACTGCGGGCATGCCCACGGTCCAGAGCCGAGCGAGTTGGCCGGGCCGGGCGGCTGGAAGCGGGGCCTCGCTGCGGTGCTTGCGGTTGGTGTCCGGCCCTGTTCCGGCGCGATCCTTGTGCTGGTTTTCGCCCTGGCGCAGGGGCTGTTCTGGGCGGGCGCCGCCGCGACTTTCGTGATGGGGCTCGGCACCGCGATCACCGTAGCTGCCATCGCCACCCTTGCCGTATCGGCTAAGAGCGTCGCACGGCGGCTGGCCGCCGGCCGCGACGGCGGCGGCGCGGTGATAATGCGTGGCATGGAGTTCGCTGCCGCCGGCCTGGTGCTGCTGCTCGGCGCCGGCCTGCTGCTGGGCTATGTCGCTGCCGAGCGCGTGACGTGTTTCTGATCGTAGTGCCAGAGCCGTGAAGCCCGTCGCCTTGACAAGCCGCGGCCGGGACGCCAAGCCAACGACGTCATGACCCTCACCGATAAACCCTCGTCACCACCCGTTGCCGCGGCGCTAAGCCGGATCGGCGTGCTGCTGGTCAACCTCGGCACGCCGGATACCGCCGATGCGAAAGGCGTGCGGGTCTATCTCAAGGAGTTCCTGTCCGACCCGCGTGTGATCGAGGATCAGGGCTTCATCTGGAAGCTGGTGCTCAACGGCATCATCCTGCGCACCCGGCCGTCGCGGAAGGCGAAGGACTATCTGAAGATCTGGAACACCGCGCAGAACGAGTCGCCGTTGAAGACCATCTCGCGCAGTCAGTCGGACAAACTCGCGGCGGCGCTCGACAATTCTGATCGCGTCGTGATCGATTGGGCGATGCGCTACGGCAATCCGTCGATGCAGTCGCGGATCGAGGCGCTGATCGCGCAAGGCTGTGACCGCATTCTGGTCGTGCCGCTCTATCCGCAATACTCCGCCGCAACGTCCGCGACGGTGTGCGACGAGGCGTTCCGCGTGCTCCGCGCCTTGCGCGCGCAGCCGACCTTGCGGGTGTCACCGCCGTATTACGACGATCCGGTTTACATCGACGCGCTGGCCGCCTCGATCAAGGCACATCTGGCGACATTGTCGTTCGAACCGGAGATGATCCTCGCGTCGTTCCACGGCATGCCGCAAAAGTATATCGACAAGGGCGATCCATATTACAACCAGTGCGTCGCCACCACCGAGGCGTTGCGGACACGATTGGGATCTGATGCCGGCAAGCTGATGCTGACGTTCCAGTCGCGCTTCGGCTTCGATCCGTGGCTGCAGCCCTACACCGATAAGACGGTCGAGAAATTCGCGAAGGACGGCGTGCGACGGCTTGCCATTGTGACGCCGGGGTTTTCCGCCGATTGCCTGGAGACGTTGGAAGAGATCGCGCAGGAAAACGCCGAGATCTTCCGTCACAACGGCGGCGAGCAGTTTGCCTTCATTCCATGTCTGAACGACAGTGACGGCGGCATGGATGTTATTCGCCAGCTTGTGCTGCGCGAACTGCAAGGCTGGCTCTGACAGCGGGGTTTCGTGACCTGATTTGGTGCGATTTCAGCGGTTTCGAACCCGATCGGCCACGGTTGCGACCAAACAAGGGGTTGCGGAAGCCGGTTCGGCATGGCTGCATGACCCGTGTTGCCATTGGGTTGGGAGAAGCTGATGTCCGGATTCGATATTTTCGCCATTGCCGTGGTGCTGCTCGTCGTCATCACGCTGTTCGCCGGTGTGAAGACGGTGCCGCAAGGCTATGACTGGACCATCGAGCGGTTCGGCAAATTCACCCGTACCCTCTCGCCGGGATTGAATCTGATCATTCCGTACTTCGACCGCGTCGGCCGCAAGATCAACATGATGGAGCAGGTGATCGACATTCCCGGCCAGGAGGTCATCACGCGCGATAACGCCACGGTGTCCGTGGACGGCGTCGCGTTCTATCAGGTGTTCGACGCCGCCAAGGCCAGCTATGAGGTCGCCAATCTGAATCAAGCGATCGTTACGCTAACCATGACCAACATTCGCTCGGTAATGGGAGCGATGGATCTCGATCAGGTGCTATCGCATCGTGACGAGATCAACGAGCGGCTGTTGCGCGTGGTCGACGCCGCAGTGTCGCCATGGGGCTTGAAAGTCAACCGCATCGAGATCAAGGACATCGTGCCGCCGGCCGATCTGGTGGAAGCCATGGGCCGCCAGATGAAGGCCGAGCGGGTCAAGCGTGCCGACATTCTGCAAGCCGAAGGCCAGCGGCAGTCGGAAATTCTGCGCGCCGAGGGCGCCAAGCAGAGCCAGATCCTGCAAGCCGAAGGACGCCGCGAGGCCGCGTTCCGAGATGCCGAAGCGCGCGAGCGTGCTGCCGAGGCGGAAGCCAAGGCGACGCAGATGGTCAGCGACGCGATCGGCAAGGGCGATGTCGCGGCGTTGAATTACTTCATCGCCGACAAATATATCAAGGCGTTCGGGCAATTGGCCGAGTCGCCGAACCAGAAGGTGATCATGCTGCCGCTGGAGGCGACCAGCATGCTGAGTTCTCTGGCCGGCATCGGCGAGATTGCCAAGGCGACGTTCGGCGAGAGCGCCGCATCGGCCACTGCTGCTGCGCGCCGTTCGTCGGTGCCGCCGACTCCGCCAAATCCGCCGCAACGTTGAGGACGATGCACGATGACGTCGATGTTCGTCACGCTCGGAAGCTGGAATTGGTTGATCCTCGGCCTCGTGCTAATCGGCGTCGAAGTGCTGGCGCCGGGTGTGTTCATGCTGTGGCTCGGCCTTGCCGCGTTGCTGGTCGGTCTGTTGTCGTTCGTGATCGACATGGATTGGCAGATGCAGGTGCTGCTGTTCGCGATATTCGCGGCGGCGGCGGTGCCGATCTGGCGAAGCCTTGCGCGGCGCGGTAAGAGCGAGACCTCGAACCCGTTCCTGAACCGGCGCAACGATGCGCTGGTCGGTCGTGTCTTTACACTGGAAAAACCGATTCAGGACGGCAGCGGCACGGTGCGGATCGACGATACCATCTGGCGCGTCACCGGGCCTGATGCGCCCGCAGGCAGCCGCATACGTATCGTCAAGGCCGACGGTGCGACGCTGACGGTTGCTGCCGAGTAGGCCGGAGCCCGCTCTCGTCGGGCGAGCAACGGGTTACTGCTTGCTCCAACGCTCCGCGAACTGATGCAATGGCAGGAGCATTTCAAGCAATTCCTGACCTGCTGCCGTTAGCCCGTATCCGCTCGATGGATTCAAGTCGAGCAGATCGGCGGCGCGCAGTTCGGCGACCCGCGTCTGAATGATCGTGGGCGATGCGTCATCGCACGCTTCACGCAGCGCTCGAGAGGTCAGCGACCGTTCGCGCAACTCCCAGAGAATTCGCAAGGTCCAGCGCCGGCCCAGCAGATCAAGCAGCGCCATGACCGGTCGGCCGGTTTTGGAGCCACGCACGAACGGCGGCTTCGCCGATCGGGTGTTCCGCTTGTGACCCTGCGCCGGATTTGCCGTAGCCGTTCGTCGTGGCGTCTTTGCCATCGGTCCCTCTTGTTTCGCTACATAAAATGTAGCATTATGCTACGATTATTGTAGCAAGGGAGTCCGGTGATGTCACGGATCGCGCCGCTTGAGCCGCCTTACGATATTGAAATTCAGCAGCAGTTCGATCGGATCATGCGCGGTGCTCCGCCGTTGATGTTGTTTCGGGTCGTCGCTGGCAACGCGCGGGTCTGGGAGAAATTCCGAGGCGGCAGTCTGCTCGACGGGCGGGTCCTGTCGCTGCGTGAGCGTGAGATCGTCATCGACCGGACCTGTGCGCTGACGCGCTGCGAATATGAATGGGGCGTCCATGTCGTGACCTTCGCACGCACGGCGGGCCTGACCGACGAGCAGGTGCGTGCAACGGTGCTGGGCGGTGCGGACGATGCCTGCTGGTCCGTTGAAGAGCAGGCGCTGATCGCCGCCGTTGATGCGCTTCATCACCGCGCGACGCTGAGCGCCGACGAATTCGCGGCATTGAGAATGCATTATGACGATGCGAAGATCTTCGAGGTCATCCTGCTCTGCGGATTCTATCGTACGGTCGCGTATCTGGCGAACGGGCTGAGCCTGCCGCTGGAGACGAATGCCGCGCGATTTCCGCGCAGCGCGGCGTGAACGAACCGGCGGTCAGGCCACGCCCGCGCGCAGCAGGTCGTGGAGATGCAGGATGCCGACCGGCTTCTTGCCGTCGGTGACGACCAGCGCGGTGATCTTCGAGGTGTTGAGAATTTCGAGTGCCTCGCCCGCGAGCAGATTGGCGCCGATGGTCTTCGGATTTTTCGTCATCACCTCGTCAACGCGCGCGGTCATCAGATCCGGGCGCATGTGACGGCGCAGGTCGCCGTCGGTCACGATGCCGGTGAGATGGCCGTGATCGTCGACGATGCCGACGCAGCCGAACCCCTTCGACGACATTTCCACCAGCGCGTCAGACATTCGAGCGCCTGACGGCTTCAACGGAATTGCCGCGCCGGTGTGCATCAGGTCGCGGACATATTTCAGCATTGCGCCGAGCTTGCCGCCGGGATGCAGCACGCTGAAATCCACCGAGGTGAAGCCGCGGCCTTCCAGCAGCGCGATGGCGAGTGCGTCGCCGAGCGCGAGTTGCAGCACCGACGAGGTCGTCGGCGCGAGGTTGTGCGGGCACGCCTCGCGCGCCTTTGGCAGCGTCAGTGCGATATCGGCGGCCTGCGCCAGCGTGGACTCGCTTTCCGCCGTCATCGCGATCAGCCGGATGCGGAAACGCTTGGCATAGGTGATGAGGTTCTTCATCTCCGGCTGCTCGCCGGACCATGAGATCGCCAGCACAATGTCCTCGGCGGTGATCATGCCGAGATCGCCGTGGCTGGCCTCGGCGGCATGGACGAAGAACGCCGGCGTGCCGGTGGAAGCGAAGGTCGCGGCGATCTTGCGGCCGATATGGCCGGACTTGCCGAGGCCGGTGATGATGACCCGCCCCTTGGCATGGAGCATCAGGTCGATCGCGCGCGTGAAGGCCGTGCCGAGCCCGCCCTGAAGGGCGGCAGCCAGCGCGGTGACGCCGCTCGCCTCGGTATCGAGGGTCCGTAAGGCGGATTGCAGCGCCGCGTCGGCCGGGTTGGCGGTGGAAGACATGGGAGTCCTTGATTGCGATTGGGTCATGCGCCGGTCCGGTGAAGATGGCGGGGTCTTACCACGGACGGGCTGGCCAAGGCGACGCCGGAAACAGGCCCCCTCAACGCCTCGTTAACCATAATTGTTTTAACTCCTTTAACGACGTTTCTCGCCGGCCGCGTCGCGTGTTGCCCGTGTGCCTGCAAGTGGCTGGATTTATTGGAGTTTGAAGGTCGTGACGCGAGGTCGGAGGAGCGGTTGTCGGCGTCGCGTGCAACGCGCGCGGCTGGCGCTCGCCTGCGGGGCGGCCATGGCCATCGGCATCGCGCCGTCCCAGGCCCAGATGTTGTCGGACCTGCTCAGCCCGAATCCCGGTCAGTTCGCGCAGATACCGGACGGGCCGCTGCGCAGGTCCGATCGGACCGACCTGTTTCGTCAGACCGGCACCCCCGCACCGGATCGGGACATCAAGGCGCCGTCGCGGATCGGCCAGATCCCGACCTATGGCATCCCCGCCGCCTCGGGCGCCTCCGATGACGGTTTCGATTCGCTTGGTCGCAAGCGAAAGAAGCCGAAGCCTTATCCCGGTGCGCCCAAGCCGTTGCTGAAAGGGGCGGTCGCTCCCGATCCCTATGCCAGCATGAAGCCGCTGCCGCGCATCAGTCCTCCGCCGTCGCAGAGCGCGAACAAGACGCCGCTGCCGCCGGCGATGACCGGTGCGGTGGTCGGCCAGCCCTATCGCAAGTCGCTGAAGCCGGACCTCGATCCGTTCGGCGCGGTCGGCGATTATGTCGGCAGCTTCCTGGTGAAGGGCGCGGTCGAAATCGGCGGTGGCTATGACAGCAATCCCGGCCGCTTCAACGACAAGGAACGCGGCTCGGCGTTCTATCGCATCGCGCCCGAACTGTTGGTTGCCACCGACTGGGAACGCCATTCCATCGTCGCGGATTTGCGCGGTTCGTTCACCGGGTACGACAAGACATTCCCGTCGGCGCCCGGCGTCGCGTCCTCGGTGCCGACCGTGCTGGATCGGCCGGATTTCACCGGCACGGTCAAGGGGCGGTTCGATGTCAACCGCGACACCGCCTTCCTTGGCGAATTGCGGCTGCGTGTCGGCACCGATAATCCCGGCAGCCCGAATATTCAGGCCGGCCTCTCGAAGTATCCGATCTTCACCACCACCGGCGGGTCGCTCGGCATCGAGCAGAATTTCAACCGCCTGCAAATCACCGCCAGCGCCACCGCCGACCACACCGCCTATCAGGACTCCAAGCTCACCGACGGCACCACCTACAGCAACGACGACCGCAACTTCAACGCGTTCGGCGGCGTCGGCCGTGTCAGCTACGAAGTGACACCGGGGCTGAAGCCATTTGCCGAAGTGCAGGGCGACACGCGCGTTCACGAGGTGAAGGTCGACCGCAACGGCTATCAGCGCGATTCCAACGGCGGCTACGCCAAGGTCGGCACCACGTTCGAGCTGACGCGGCTGCTTACAGGCGAGCTCTCGATCGGCTACGCGATGCGCAGCTATCAGGATCCGCGGCTGACCCAGCTGACCGGACTCTTGACCAGCGGTTCGCTGGTCTGGTCGGCATCGCCGCTCACAACCGTGAAGTTCATCGCTAATACTACGGTGGACGAAACCACCGTGCCCGGCGTTGCCGGCATCTTGACGCGCACCTACACCGCCGAGGTCGATCATGACTTCCGCCGCTGGCTCACCGGCATCGGCAAGTTCACCTACGGCACGCTCGACTACCAGAACGGCAACCGGCTCGACACCATCTACTCGGTGTCCGGCGATCTGATCTACAAGCTCAACCGCAATCTCTGGGTGAAGGGTACGCTGCGCCGCGACTGGCTGGAATCCAGCGTTCCCGGCATGAGCAGCGCCTCGACCGTGATGATGCTCGGCGTGCGCGTTCAAAACTGATCCGCGCGCGAGGATCATTCGCCGGCGGAGGAGACTTCCGGTCGCCAGGTCAAGAGTCGCTTCTCGATCGTCGTCAGAATCCATTCCGCGCACAGTGCCACCACCGCGATCACGATCATGGCGGCGAACACGCCATTGGAATCGAACGACCCCTGCGCACTGGCGATCAGCAGGCCCATGCCCTCGCGTGCGCCGAGAAATTCGCCGACGATGGCGCCGATCAGCGCGAAGCCGAACGAGACATGCAGGCTGGCAAGAATCCACGACAGCGCCGAGGGCAGGATCACCGCGCGCGTCACCTGCCAGTTGCTGGCGCCAAGGATACGCGCATTGGCGATCAGGTTTTTGTCGGCCTCGCGCACGCCCTGGAAGGCATTGCCGAACACCACGAAGAACACCATTACCACGGCGAGCGCGATCTTCGACGGCGAGCCGAGGCCGAGCGCGACGATGAAGATCGATCCCATTACGATGCGGGGAATCGAATTGGCGATCTTGATGTAGATCGAGAACACGTCCGACAACAGTTGATTGCGGCCAAGCGTGATGCCGAACAGGACGCCCAGCGCGGCGCCGATCAGGAAGCCGGCGCCGGCCTCGTAGATCGTCACCCATACCTGCTTCCACAGCGGTCCGATGGCGGTACCGTTGTGAATCCAGTCGATCAGCTTGTCGACGATCGCGCTCGGTTGCCCGAAGAAGAATGAATCGAGCCAGCCCGCGCGGACGCCCAATTCCCAGCCGCCGACCAACAGCACGAAGACGATAATCCGCAGCGCGACAACGATGCGCCAGCGGCGGCGTTGCCGTTCCGCGAGGGATTCGATGCGCCCTTCGGTGGCGAGCGGTGCGGTGGCGTCGGTCATGCCGTGGCCTCACGCCGTGCGCGCAACACTTCGTCGCGCAGGTCGTCGGAGAGGCGACGGGCGATGGCGACGAAGCGCTCGTCATAGCGCAGCGTGGCGATGTTGCGCGGGCGCGGCAAATCAATGGTGTGCACGGACTTCACCCGCGCCGGGCGCGTGGTCAGCACCGCGACGCGGTCGGCGAGCAGGATTGCCTCATCGAGATCGTGGGTGACGAACAGCACCGCCGCGCCGGATTGTGCCCACAGCGACAGCAATTCCTCCTGCATCAATTCGCGGGTCTGCACGTCGAGCGCGGAGAATGGCTCGTCCATCAGCAGCACCTCCGGCTTGTTGATGAAGGTTTGTGCCAGCGCCACGCGCTTGCGCATGCCGCCTGAGAGCTGATGCGGATGGTGCTGCTCGAAACCGGTCAACCCGACGCGGGCGATCCAGTCGCGCGCCTCCGCTTCCGCCTTTGCGCGTGGCACGCCGCGAAACAGCGGTCCGGCCATCACGTTGCCGAGCACGTCGCGCCACGGAAACACTGCGTCCTGCTGAAATACGAAGCCGACGCGGCGATCGACGCCGGTGACCGGCGCGTCGAACAGCGTCACGGTGCCGCCCTGCGGTTGCGCGAGGCCGGAGACGAGCCCTAGCGTCGTCGACTTGCCGCAGCCGGTCGGCCCCACGATGGCGCAGAATTCGCCGGGCGCGACGGTCAGGTCGAAGCCTTCGAGCGCGGACAGCACGTCGCCGCTCGGCGTGACGAAGCGGCGCGCGACATTCTTCAAGGCGACAGCGGATGCGGCAGCCATCTCAATGCGCCGCGTTGGCCTTGGTGACGAATTCGGTGGTGAAGGTCTTGCTGAGGTCGATGGTCTTGCCCTTCACGTTGGGCGAGAACGTCGCCAGCACCCGCAGCACCGATTCCGGCGCACCGGCCGGCATCAAGCCGTCCGGCGAGTATTGCGGCTTGCCCTCGGTGAGGCCCTTCACATAGAGCGCCTTGTCGCCGGCCATGTAGTCCTTCGGCATCTTGTCGGCGATCTCTTCCGCCGAGTG
The DNA here is from genome assembly GCA_017305535.1 of Hyphomicrobiales bacterium. Taxonomy (GTDB): domain Bacteria; phylum Pseudomonadota; class Alphaproteobacteria; order Rhizobiales; family Xanthobacteraceae; genus 62-47. Next base: position 82,649 of record JAFKKN010000007.1, read on the forward strand.
GTCGTGCATCCACTTCAGCGTCTTCACCAGTGCGTTGACCAACTTCTGCGCGGTCTCCTTGTTGGCCTCCATGTAGCCGCGATCCATGTAGAGGCAGGCGGCGGGATAATCGCCGCCGAGCGCGGCGCGGGTCTTCTCCGGCGTGCGCAGGTCGATCGATACTTTGGCAAGGCCGCGCGACAGCGCGCGTTGCACCGTCGGTTCGGTGGTCATGCCGGAGACGATCTTGCCCTGCTGGATCGCGGCGAGAAATGTATCGCCGGCGCCGACCGGGATCAGCGAGTAATCCTGATTTTGCAGACCGGCGCGAGAGGCCAGATAACGGGTGAGAAAATCGGTGGCCGAGCCGAGGCCGGTGACGCCGAGCGGCTGGCCCTTCCAGTGCGCGGGATCGCTGTATTTGTCGGCGACATCCGCCTTCACCAGAATGGTCTCGCCCGGCGCGACGGCGAACTGCACCACGCTGGTGATGAACTTGCCCTTGGCTTGCAGGTCGATGGTGTGATCGTAGAAGCCGACCACGCCGGCGACTTCGCGCGCCAGCAGTGCGGTCGCGGCGGCCTGACCGGATGTGGTGTTGTAAAGCTCCACGTCGAGGCCCTGTTCCTTGTAGAAGCCGAGCTGCTCGGCGAGCTTCGCCGGCAGGTAGATCTGCTTGTCGACGCCGCCGACCATGATCTTCACCTTGGTCTGCGCCTGCGCGGGCGTTGCCGACAGCGTCAGCATCGCGGGCAGCACGAGCAGCGCCAGCGCGAGCGGCGCGGCGGACGCAACGGAGATCAGGGTGGCAAGGCGTGAAGGCATCGGGTGTTTCCTCGGGATAGGTTCGCGGCCGCGCGGGAAGATCGTCAGCCGGTTTGATTTGGCGGCATGAGGCTCTCTGCGGCAAAATGTGTCAACCCGTGCGTTCGGCTGCACGTTTTCGCGCACGGCTTTGCCATGGCCGCGCCCACCGGTGCGTCGTCGGTTGTCGCGTTGGTCCCTCGCGTGGCGAGGGGAGATGGAGCGCCGCAGGGCGCGACATCTTTTGTGTAATCGCGCGCCGCATGACCGTGCGAAGATCATGGAGCCGGCGCGCGCATCGCCTTGCGGCGCTCCACCAACGCCTTGGGCAAGTGCTGTAACTTGCACCCGCGGCGCGCGGACATGCATTGCGCGGAAAACCGCGCTTGCCATCCGCTCGGCGTCTTAAGGCATGAGGAGCCGCGCAAGATTGGAGCGGGACGCGGGAGGGGTGAGCGTGATGCGGAGGGCGAAACCACCCCGCGCCGCGCTGGCGGCGCGGTGGGGTTATTGGCCCCGGTGCGCTGCCTGATGACCTTGCAAGCAAGACCACCGCCGCCCTTCAAGCTCCGTGCGCGACGGGCTTTCGCCCTTGCGCCAAACGCGAACCGCCGGGTTGCCCCATCGGTGCGCGACCGCCGCCGTCCGGCACGCTTTCGCGCGCCTTCTTCCGCTCCGCCCTACGCCGCAAGCGGCATCTCCCCGTAGTGGGAGCGGGCGGGTCGACCTCTGCCTCCCGAGTGGCCGTGTGCGTCACGAACCGCGCGGGCGCCGGCCTCGTTCCGCTTCAAGTACGCCTCCGGAAGCGCCCCTCACGAACGAAGCAATAGGAATATAATCCGATTTGAGGAAGTTGTCAATTCCAGAGGGAGGGCTCGGCCGTGCGGCGAACGGATCGCGGGATGGTCGGGTCTACCGGCCGAGAGCGCGTTGCAGGACCGGCATCAGCTTCGGGTCGCCGCACTGGGCGACGTTGAAGCGCATGAAGCCGGCAGCGGATTGCGATGCGCTGAAGACGTTGCCGGGCGCGAGCACGACGTTCTCGGCGAGCGCGGCGCGCGCCACGTCGGCGGAATCACGGTCGTCCGGCAGCCGGCACCAGAGATAGAATCCGCCGCGCGGCTCCAGCCACGGTTCGATGCCGATGCGCCGCAGTTGTCCGGCGGTCTCCCGGCGCGCGCGTGCAAGCCGGCGGCGCAGCTCCTCCATGTGCTTGCGGTAGGTGCCACCGGCCAACACGCCGGCGATCAGTTCGGTCGCGAGCGGACTCGGCCCGCCGAAGCAGGTGGCGACCTGAAGGTCCACGAGATCGGCGATCCAGTCGGGGCGGGCGGCGATGTAGCCGCAGCGGACCGACGCGGAGAGTGTCTTGGAGAAGCTCCCGATCCGGATGACGCGGTTGAGCCCGTCGAGCGTTGCCAGACGAATGGAGGGTTCGGGTTCGAAATCAGCGAAGATGTCGTCTTCCACGATCGTCAGGTCATGGGCCGCGGCGACATTCAGCAGGCGGTGCGCCGTCTGCGCCGGGAGCGTCGCGCCCGTGGGATTATGAAGCGCGGAATTGGTGAGGTAGAGGCGCGGACGCTCAGTGGCGAGCAGCGCTTCGAACGACGCCATGTCCGGCCCGGAGGGCGTATAGGGCACGCAGACGAGGTTTGCTTGATGGGCGCGCAGCAGCGCCCGGAAATTGAAGTAGCACGGATCGTCCACCAGAACCGTGTCGCCGGGACGAAGCAGGAAGCGGCAGATCAGATCGACCGCCTGCGTGCCCGAGACGGTGAGCAGAAGCTGGTCGGGTGAAATGTCGATTCCCTCTTCGGCACATCGGCCCAGCAGGATGCGGCGCAGGGCGGGCGAGCCACGCGTGCTGCCGTAATCCGACAGCATGACATCGTCCGCCCGCGAGGCGCTGCGCAGCGCCCGGCGCAGCGCCTCGTGCGGCATCCAGTCGGGTGGCAGCCAGCCGCAGCCGGGCTTCAAAGCCATCGGATCGGCGTCCAGCGACTGGCGGGACACCCAGAACGGATCGACAGCACGTTCGGTCTGAGGCAGGTCTCGCGCCAAAGCCAGGGGCGGCAGCGCGGACGCGGACACGTAGAAGCCCGACCCGGCCCTGGCCCGGATCAGCCCTTCCGCCGCCAGCCGGTCATAGGCTTCGACCACCGTGGACGGCGAGACGCCCATCGATCTGGCGAAAGCACGGATCGAAGGCAGGCGATCGCCGGGGCCAAGGGCGCGGCTCGTGATCCTGGCGCGGATCGCCGTCATGACCGCGACGGTCCGCGTTGCGCTCCCGCTGTCTGCGGGCCATCCGATGCTCAAGTGTATGGTCCATTATGCCAATACAGTTTTTCCAAATTGTATTGATCCGTAGCTGATCGCGCCAGCCCAAATCGCATATCCCTGACACCGGAAGCGAGGAGCGATGGACCAGACAAGATCGGTTGAAGGCTGGGGCAGTGGCCTGCTCGGCGTCATCATTTTCAGCGGCTCGCTGCCGGCGACGCGGGTGGCAGTCGCGGATTTCCCGCCGCTGTTCCTGACTTCCGTGCGGGCCGTGATCGCCGCGGCGCTGGGGGCCGGATTGCTCGTGCTGCTGAGGCAGGCGCGTCCGAAACGCGAAGACATCCTGTCGCTGGTCATCGTCGCCCTCGGCGTCGTGATCGGTTTTCCGTTGCTGACCGCGCTGGCGCTGCAACACATCACGTCGGCGCATTCGATCGTGTTCATCGGCCTTCTGCCGCTCGCGACCGCCATCTTCGGCGTATTGCGCGGCGGTGAGCGGCCGAGGATGCCGTTCTGGCTGTTCTCGTGTTTCGGCAGCGCCACCGTGGTTGCCTTCGCGCTATCCGAGGGCGGATCGGTTTCGGCGACCGGCGATCTGCTGATGGTCGCGGCCGTTGTTCTCTGCGGTCTCGGATATGCCGAAGGCGCCAAGCTGTCGCGCCGGCTTGGCGGTTGGCAGGTCATCTCGTGGTCGCTGGTTCTCTCGGCGCCATTGATGCTGGCGCTGGCGGCGGTCACCCTTCCGGCATCGCAAAGCGGAATCGGCGCGCCGGCGTGGATCAGCCTCGCTTATGTCTCGGTCTTCTCCATGCTGGTCGGCTTCGTGTTCTGGTATCGCGGGCTTGCGCTCGGAGGCATCGCCGGCGTCGGCCAGTTACAGTTGCTGCAACCATTCTTCGGCCTCGCTCTTGCCGGTCTGCTGCTGGGAGAGCCGGTGGCATGGACGATGATTGCCGCGACCGGATTGATCGTCATCTGCGTGGCGTTCGCGCGGCGGTTCGCATGATTGTGGACGTGCGAACCGGGTCGCATCGCAACTCCGGAAGGTGACTTCGGCATTCTGCTGTTCGAACGTCGCGCACGGAGGCCGTGTCCTGCGTTAGCGCTTACCTCGATGGCTGCGCGATCCGTGGCCACAGCCGCTCGACGTCGTCGGTGGTCATGCCGGCCCTGAGAAGCGGGTCATAGAGGAGTTGCAGCAGGGCCTTGTCGTAATTCGACAGCGCCGATGATCGCCTGGTCTGGTTGAGCGACGTCCAGCGCAGATCGTTGGCGTGATTCATCAGGCCGAAGGCGTGCAACGATTCGTGATAGGCGCAGTCGAGAATGACGCCGAGATCGCGACTAGCCGGAATGAAGATATCTGCACGCATGATCACGCCGTCGTCGCGAATCCGCAGCCGCGTGGTGCAGCGCGGATTGGTCAGCCGGATGAACGGCCGCGCCAGCGCTTCGCCGAGCGAGGCCACCAGCACCTCCTTGAATTTCTCCGGCGGTACGAGGCGGACAAGAATATCGGGCGCGGCGGTCTCGTCGATGATCCGCGCCTGTAGCTCCGGCATCTGGCGGATGAAGTCGTTGATCGCCCAGCGATAGACCTTCGCGGCGGGGTTGTCCGGCGGATCGGCCGAAATATAGACACCGACCGGCCGGTCGAATTTGTGCAGCCGCAGCGTCGACTCGTTGAAGGTCTGCATGTCGGAACCGAAGGCGAGGCGGAAGAAGCCCTGCCGCAGATCGGATTCGCGAAACATGCCAACGGCATTCTGAGAAGACTGTTGCGCGCCTGTCGGGGTACCGCCGGCCAGTAAAATCCACAGAGCCGCAATGACCGACCAAATGTCCCGTAATGTGACACGTTGACGCATATAGATCGTGCTCGCAAATGAATTCTTGAATATTTCTCGTAGGATAGGTCGCCTTTATCGAATTGGCCAATGCCGCTGCCGCCGCGGTTCCTCAAATCGGGCCAAACTGTGTTCGGAAAATCACAGACGCGTGAGAGTCGGCTTGTTATTCTACCCTTATTCGATTTTGAGGAATTTTAAGCAAATGTTTTTCCAGCGCGCCGCCGGCACGACTCATGCTGTTTTCTTTTTCTTGGCACTTGGGGGCGGAGTAGCGGTTTCGTCGCCGTCGTTAGCGCAGGCTCCGAATATCGGACAGAGCACGATATTCTGTCCGATCAATGTCGGCGGAAACGTCGGATTTGGTCAAATCTCAAATCTCTGCACGGACACCATCCACGGCGGCGCGTTCTCGTCGGCGGCGCTCGCAAGCCAAGCCATCGGCGACGTTCAGCAGTCCACCACCCAGCAGGCGACATCCGCGACGATGGATGCCATTTCTGCCCGTCGTGCCGAAGAGGCTAACCGGCGTGATCCGGCGCCGCAACAGCGTGCCAGCGAGCTTGAGCCTGGACGTCAAAGCGCATCCCGTCGGACCGCGCAGCGCCGCGGTGCGGCACATCGTGTTGAATCAGTTCGGCCGTTGAAGGCCGTCGCGCCGGTACCAGTCTATGATGCCGGCCCGCGCTGGGGCGTGTGGGCCCATGGTTTCGGTGATTATGAGCGTCGAGACAACACCGTTCAGACGTCGACCGCAACGATGACAGCACCGAGCGGGCAGGGCCTGAGTGTGGATTTGCAGCAGACTGCGCGTACTGGTGGCATGATTGGCGGTGTTGATCTGACCTTCCGCAATGTGCTGGGCGCTGGCGATGGTTTGATCGTCGGTGCGTTGGGAGGATATCTCGAAAGCGATATTTCGTTTTCCACCAACGTGAAGCCGACGGCGCCGATCGTGGATGCCACGGTGGGCCTCGGCTTCGCCAGCGGCAAGGTCCGCATCGCGGGGCCATCGGCGGGTATCTATTACACCTATTTCAACGGTGGCTTCTCGAACGACACCACCTTCAAGGTCGATTTCCTATCGATCCGCGAGAATTTCAACGAAGTCTATGCGTTCAGTTTCGGTTACGGCAATCAGCAGGTCGCTGGTGCGGGTGCAGCCGACGTCAATAATTACGTAGTGGCGTCGAACTTCCAGTATCGCTTTCCCGTGTCGAGTACGATCTGGCTCGAGCCGACTGCTGGTTTTCGCTATACGAACTCGCAGTATGCGGCGAGTGCGGCAGCGCTCGGCTTGGATAATGGGGAGGCCTGGCGGCTCCAGGGAGGCCTTCGGGTCGGTTTCGAGAGCATGTGGAACGCTACCCGCGTGACGACGGTATTGACTGGCTTAGCGTATAGCGACGTTAGCGTTACTGGCGGCGTAATCACGAACGGCGCCACCGGCGGCGCGTTCGCCGGCACCGCGGTGCTGCCGAGCGATCAGGGCAAGGTGCGTGGCCAGGGCATCGCTCGCGTCAACTTCGACTACGGCAACGGCTTCTCCACCTTCGTCCAGGGCGAGGTGCGTGGCGGCGAGGGCCTGTTCGGCGCAGGCGGCCGCGCCGGCGTACGCTACCAGTTCTGAAGATCGTCACTCCGTCGAACCGGACGGGCTTGCAACGTTACAGACCCTCGGGCTAGCCCGAGGGTCTTTCGTTTCACGGACCGATTGAGTGTGATCTGAATAACAGAAGCCTTCGATGTTTCGTATTGGGGTTGAACCGGCTATTTCTAACGGTCGGTTCGAACGCGAGAGTTCCGATGCGCGGTCTGAAAACTTTCGGGATCGTTCTGTCGATCCTCGTGACGCTGGCGGGATCGGCGGTCGCGGCGGACGACCCACAGCTCTGCGACAATGCGGCCAAGGACCCGGACATCGGCATTCCGGCCTGCACCCGCATCATCAGCGGCAACCAGATTCCCAATCTCGAGGCGGCCTACAACAACCGCGGTAATGCCTGGTTTCACAAGGGGCTCAACTCGTCGGCGATCGACGACTACACCGCCGCCATCGAGCGCAATCCGGCGTTCGTCGACGCTTTCCGCAATCGCGGTTTCGTGCTGCTGCGCCAGGACGAGTTCGACCGGGCTGTCGCCGACCTCACGCAGGCCATCGCGCTCGATCCGAAATCCTCGTTCGCGTTCTATCTGCGCGGCTTCGCGCTGTTTCGCAAAGGTGAGTTCGAGGGCGCGATCAAGGATTTCGATCGCGCCATCGCGCTGAAGCACGATTACTACGCTGCCTTCGTTCATCGCGGCGATGCCTGGTACGGCAAGCGCGAATTCGACCGCGCCATTCGCGATTTCGACGCCGCGATCAAGATCGATGGGAAAAACCCCACGGCCTATTCGGAGCGGGCGCAGGTCCATATCGACAAGGGCGACTACGAGCGTGCCATCCAGAACTACAACAAGTCGATCGAACTCGATCCCAAGGACTGGCGCGCCTATAGCGGCCGCGGCGAGGCGTTGCGCCTCAAGGGTGATCTCGACGCCGCGCTGGCGAGCCATAACAAGGCCGTTGAACTTGGGCCGCAGAACACCGACGCGCTGATCAACCGCGCCATCGCGCTCAAGGACAAGAAGCGCTATTCGGACTCGATTTCCGACTACACCGAGGCGCTGCTGATCAACCCGAAGGAGACGCGGGCGCTGAGCAATCGCGCCGAGGTCCTGCGGCTCGACGGCGATCTCAGCCGCGCGCTCGCCGACATCGACAAGGCCATCGCGCTGTTTCCCAATTCGGCGATGAACCATTGCCGCCGCGCCGATGTCTATCGCGACCGCGGCGAACTGGAGCACGCCGTGGCCGAATTCGGCGTCGCGATCAAGATCACCGCCAATGCGGTGTGCGCCTTCACCGGCCGCGGCATGGCCTTTGAGCAGTCCGGCCAGCACGACAAGGCCAAGGCGGATTTCGAGAAGGCGCAGAAGATGGTGCCAGAAAAGGACCCGGACCCGTCGATGGCGCGCGAGGCGCGCGCGCTGGCGAAGGTTCAACTGGCCGCGCTGGCCGAGCGTGCCAAGGCCGAAGCCCAGCGTCTCGCCACGTTGCAGGCGGCGGAAGTTGCCAAGCGCAAGGAAGAACAGCAGGAGAAGGAGCGTCAGGCCGCCGCCGAGCGCGAGCAGGCCAAGCAATTGCAGTCGGTCGCCGCGCTTGCGCCACCCAAAATCGATCAGGGCCGCCGCGTGGCGCTGATCATCGGTAATTCCGGCTATCAGAACGTGCCGCAACTGGCCAACCCGGTGCGCGATGCCGAGGCGATCGGCGAAGCGTTTCGTCAGATCGGGTTCGACAGCGTTCAGGTCGAGGACAATCTGACGCGCAGTCAAATGGTGCGCGTGCTGCGGAAATTCCGCGACGAAGCCGACCGCGCCAATTGGGGCGTGATCTATTTCGCCGGTCACGGCATCGGCCTGAACGGTACCAATTATCTTATTCCCGTCGATGCCAGGATGGAATCGGATCGCGACGTCGAGGACGAGGCGGTGCCGCTTGACCGCATGTTGGCCGCGACCGAGGGCGCCAAGAAGCTGCGCATGGTGATCCTCGACGCCTGCCGTGACAATCCGTTCGCCAACAAGATGCGCCGCTCGGTGGCATCACGGTCGGTGACGCGCGGTTTGACCGCGATCGAGCCGGACGTCGGTACGCTGGTGGCCTATGCCGCGCGCGACGGACAGACCGCGCTCGACGGCGACGGCGCACACAGCCCGTTCGTCAGTTCGCTGCTCAAGCATCTGGTGATTCCGAATCTTGAGATCGGCATGTTGTTCCGCTTGGTGCGCGACGACGTGCGGCAGATGACAAACCGCCAGCAGGAGCCGTTCGTCTACGGCTCGCTGCCGGGCGAGAACTTCTATTTCCTGCTTAAGTAAAGCGCGCGGGCGCGTGCCGTCTCGTCGGCGTCGCCGAAACACGATCGTCGAGCTTTGCGCGACGGCATCCTTTCATGTGTTCACACCTCAGTGCTCGACCGGAAATTCATTTGAATTTTCGGAGTGAGCCAACTGCATGGAGATGAAACCATTTCCGTCATGACCGGAATGAATCCGGCCATGACGAGCCAAAATCGGAAATGCTTTGTTTCGAAGAGTTCTTCTGGACGGGTTCTGCCGTGCGAGGCCGGCGGGGCGAAGGCCGCCCCTCTCACCGGCTATAACCGGAAACTATATCCGATAACGCAATTTGATAATTTGCGTGTCGATATCGGTTTGTATAGTTCGCCCCAACAATCGACGCGCCGTGTTGACGCCGACGACGAGATTTCATTGTTGCGATCGCGATCATCGTCGCGATCGACAGCTTCGTTGCGGCTTGGGGGAAACTGGGGATGGATGATCGCAGCAAACCGCAATCTGTTTTGCGACATCTCAACCAGGAAAAAATCGTCTTCATCCTGACGATCGTTCTCTTCATCCTGTTCTCAATCATCCTTCCGAATTTTCTCGCGGCGAACAACATCCTGTCGCTGATCCGCAGCGTGGCGGTGCTCGGCATTCTCGGGCTCGGCATGCTGATCGTCGTACTCGGACGCGGCATCGACCTGTCGCTGGTCGCCACCATGGCGATCTCGGTGGCGTGGAGCCTGCAGCTCATGAGCAACGGCATGTCGGTCGCCTCCGCCATGACCGTCGGCCTCGCGTTCGCCGTCGGCATGAGCCTGATCACCGGCGTTCTCATCGCCTATGCGGAAATCCCGTCGTTGTTCGCGACGCTGGCGATGGCGACGTTCGTTTACGGCTTCGGCCGCGCGCATCTGATCACCGGCACCGACGTGGTCTATCTGCCGCCGAATATCGGCTGGCTGGCGCAACTCGGGCAGGGTCATGTCGCCGGCATTCCGATGCCGATCATCGTTGCGGCGGGGCTGGCGCTGATCGTGTTCCTTTTCCTGCGCTACACCAAGCCCGGACGTTTCATCTATGCGATGGGCGACAACTTCTTCACCGCGCGCACCGGCGGCGTTCCGGTGCGGCCGATCCTAGTGATGCAGTATGTGCTGGCCGGCGGCATCGCCTTCATCGCCGGCATCGTCACCTCGACCTCGGCGCAGGCGATGAACACCCGCGTCGTCAATTCCAACATGATCTACGACGTGATTCTGGTGGTGGTGCTCGGCGGCGTCGGCCTCAGCGGTGGTCGCGGCAACGTCCGCAACGTCATCGTCGGCACCTTGCTGATCGGCGTGCTGATGAACGGCATGACCATCATGGACATCCAGTACACCGTTCAGAACGTCATCAAGAGTCTGATCCTGCTGCTCGCCATCGTCGTCGACAGCATTCTCAACCCGCGCGACGAACAGACTGGCCAGCAGGGTGACATCTAAGGCCGGCAAACATTCCATTCAAACATTTCAACAGGAGGAACGTTCGTGAAAAAAATGACTCAACTGGCGGTCGCCGCGACGGCGCTTGCCGCCTTGACGATCGGGTCCGTGGCGACGCGGGCCGAAGACAGCACCGATGCGTTCCGTGGACCGGCGCTGGCCTCGCTGAAGGGCAAGACCATCGCCTATCTGCCGATTTCGCTCGGTTTCGATCTGGCGCAGGCGTGGGGCGGCGTGGTCAAGACCGAAGCGCAGCGCTACGGCATCAACTTCAAGGCGCAGGACCCGAACTGGGTGACCTCGGCGATGGCGCAAGGCATGACCTCGCTGATCGCGGAAAAGCCGGACGTCATCGTCACGCAGAACCCCGACGTGCAGTCGCTGGCGCGCCTTCTCAAGCAGGCTAACGCCGCCGGCATCGCCGTGATCCAGATGAACATGCAGGGCGCGGTGCAGACCGACGCCTATGTCGGCCCCGATTTCGTAGCGCTCGGCGAGCAGGCCGCCAAGATGGTCGTGGCGAAGTGCGGCAAGGACACGCAGACGTCGCACAAGGTCTCGCTGGTCGAGGGCGTGCCGACCGGCGGCGTCAGCTTCTATCAGATCGAGGGCATCAAGAAGGTGTTCGCCGAGCATCCCGAGATCAAGGTGGTGTCGAGCCAGGCGGCCGACTGGGACGCCAGCAAGGCGCGCGCCATCACCGAGACCGTTATTCAGCAGAATCCCGATCTGTGCGGCGTCATTGACGTCTGGGATGGTCAGGCTGTCGGCACCGGCGCCGCGATCAAGCAGGCCGGCAAGCAGGGCCAGGTTTATTTCGTCACCTCCGGCGGCGGCGCGCAAGCAACCTGCGATCGTCTCACCGACGGCACCTTCTCGGCGGTCATCAACTACGATGCGCCGGGCATGGGCCGCGATGCCTGGACCGCGATCATGACCTATCTGCAGAACAAGCAGAAGGCCGGCGCGATCAAGACCCAGATCTATTCGCCGTTGCGGCTGATGACCAAGGCCGACGTCAAGGCCGGCACCTGCTGGGACCCCGAGCAGTACGCCAAGCTGCTGCGCTGATGTTGCGCGCGTGACCGCGATCCGTCGCGGTCACGCTTCTCTCCGTTTTTTCTGTCGGCGAACCGCGCCGCATACGAGGCTTCCCCTTGGCGACGACGAGCACCCTTGCAAAGCTGCGATATCGCTTTGTCCCCGATCATGTGATTGGCGAATTGCTGTCCAAGAAATGGATCGATAACGCGATCCCGTTCCTGGTGCTGCTCTGTGTCGTCAGCCTGTTCGGAAGCCTGATTCCGAATTTCTTCTCGGGCTCCAACCTCGCCATTCAGGCGCGCGAACTCGGCGAGTTCGGTCTGGTCTGCATGGCGATGATGCTTGTCATCGTGGTCGGCGGGCTCGATCTCAGCGTCGGCTCGAATTTTGCGCTCGGCAACTTCATGACGCTGGCGCTGCTCAATCTCGCCGGCTGGCCGGTGTGGCTGGCGATCCCGGCGGTGGTGCTGATCTGCGGCGGCGTCGGTTTCATCAACGGCTTCCTGATCGGCTATCTCCGCCTGCGCGCATTCCTCACCACGCTGGTGACGCTGATCATCGTGCGCGCCATCGTCGACATGCTGCTGCTGAAATACTCCAAGGCGATGTCGGTGAGTTTCTACGACTCCACGGTCTGGGATCTGATCGGCCTCGGCGGCGTCGGCGGCGTGCCGTCGAGTTTCATCATTCTGGTTGTCGTCGCGCTGATCGGCCACATCCTGTTGACGCGCAGCCGCCCCGGCTGGCGCGCGATGGCGATCGGCGGCTCGCGCCGCTCCGCGCATAACATCGGCCTGTCAGTGCGCGGCACCGTCTGCGCCGCCTACACCATCTCCGGCATGCTGTGCGGCCTGTCCGGCGTGCTCTATGCGGCGCGGCTCGGCGGCGCCGGCACCGATACCGGCATGGGCCTCGAGATCGCGGCGCTGACGGCGGCGGTGCTCGGCGGCAACAGTCTCGGCGGCGGGCGCGGCTCGGTGGTCAAGGCGCTGATCGGCGCGGTGATCGTGCAGGTGATGACCAACGGCGTGTTGCGCATCGGCATGAACAGCGGCTCCGGCCCGATGGTGCTGGGCCTCACGCTGTTGCTCGCGGTATTCATCGACGTGCGCTGGCTGAAGAACCGCGACAAGCTGTTGTCGAAGGTCTACGTCTCGCCGACGCTGGTTGAACTGCCGACGCCGCGCCCGACCGATGCCGAGAAGGGCGGGGCGCTGGCGTTGAACGACCGGTTGAGGGAAGTCGAGATCATCGGCCTCGACGAGGTGGAATCACCGGAAGACGTCATTCTCGACGAGAACGACTATCTCTACTGCGGCACCCGTCACGGCGACATCGTCCGCTTCTCGCCGCCGCACTACAAGGAGTGGGAAGTCTACGCTCATATCGGCGGCTCGCCGCTCGGCATGGCGTTCGACAAGGCCGGCGACCTCCTGGTGTGCGTCGGTGGCATGGGCCTCTACAAGATCGACCGCGACCGCAACGTCATCAAGGTGACGGACGAAACCAATCGCTCGGCGTTCTCGGTGGTGGACGACTCGCGTCTGCGGCTCGCCGACGACCTCGACATCGCGCCGGACGGCAAGGTCTATTTCAGCGAAGCCACGATCCGCTACGAAATGCACGACTGGCCGGTGGACGCGCTGGAAAGCCGCGGCAACGGCCGCATCATCTGCTACGATCCCAACACCGGTAAGACCCATACGGCGGTGCGCAAGCTGGTGTTCCCGAACGGCGTGTGTCTGTCGCATGACGGGCAGGCGATCCTGTTCGCGGAAAGCTGGGGCTGCCGCATCAACCGCTACTGGATCGCCGGGCCGAAGGCCGGAACGGTGGAGCGGATGGTCGATCAGCTTCCGGGCTATCCCGACAACATCAACCGCGCCTCCGACGGTACCTATTGGTGCGCGATCATGGGGATGCGTTCGCCGGCGCTCGACGTGGCGTTGCGGATGCCCAGCTTCCGCCGCCGCATGGCGCGGCGCATCGCGCCCGATCAGTGGCTCTATCCGAACCTCAACATCGGCTGCGTCATCCGCTTCAACGACAAGGGCGAGATCGTCGAATCGATGTGGGACAAGGGCGCCAGCAACCACCCGATGATCACCTCGATGCGCGAGCACAAGGGCTGGCTCTATCTCGGCGGCATCACCAATAACCGCATCGGCCGCATCAGGCTTGGCGACTGGGCGGACAAGACCTGGAGCGGTTACCGCAGCTACTGGGGAGCGCGCTCATGACCATCGCGATGGGAGGCTGGCTCGAGCGATTCCTCGGCCGCGGCACCGCGTCGGTGACGGTGCCGCCGCTCGACGGCGCGTTGAAGCCGAACAGCTATCTCGAAGAAGCGCCGCCCGGCTTCACGGTGGCTGCGCCGGACAACCTCGCGCTGCTCGACGGCGCGCCGGTGTGGTCGAGCGGCGCGCAACTGCTGAAGCTCAATGGCGACAAGCCATCGCCGTTCGCGACGCTGCAAAGCGATGTCACCGCGCTGGCCTGCTCCGATGCGGGGCTGATCGCGGTGGCGTGCGAGAAGCACGGCATTGCGATTCTCGATCGCGACGGCAAGCCGGCGATCACCGCGCTGCGCGATGGCGGGAAATACACCTGCGTTACCGCGCTCGCGTTCGCCAACAACGATACGTTGCTGGTCTGCATCGGTTCGACCGACAATCCGCTATCGGCGTGGCAGCGCGATCTGCTGGAGCAGCATCGCGCCGGACAATTGCTGCGGATCGATCTGAAAAGCGGTGAGGTCAAGCTACTCGCGAACAAGCTCGCCTTTCCGAACGGCGTGCTCGCGGACAAGGACGGCAGCATCATCGTCAGCGAAAGCTGGGCGACGCGGTTGATCCGGCTCGGGTCGGACGGGCGGATGAGCGCGCAACTGATCGAGGACCTGCCGGGCTATCCGGCGCGCCTCGCGCGCGCGGCACGCGGCGGCTATTGGCTGACCGTCTTCGCGCCACGCTCGCCGCTGATCGAATTCGTGCTGCGTGAGCCGAAATATCGCCGCGCCATGATGGCGGAGGTTGCCCCCGAGAACTGGATCGCCCCGGCGTTGCGGAGCGGACAATCGTTTCACGAGCCGATGCAGGGCGGTGCGCTGAAGCAGATGGGCATCCTCAAGCCGTGGGCGCCGACGCGTTCCTATGGCCTCGTCGTCGAAGTGAACGAGAACTTTGTGCCGATCCGCAGCCTGCACAGCCGCGCCGGTGGACGCCGCCACGGCATCACCTCGGCGGTGGAATCCGGCGGGCGCCTGTGGCTGACCAGCAAGGGCGGCGACGAAGTCGTCACGATCAATCTCTAGCAGATGCGAATGGAATGATGCGACCGATCGTCGAAATGAAAAACGTCACCAAGGAGTTTCACGGCGTCGCCGCGCTCCGGGACGTGTCCTTCGATCTCGCGCCGGGCGAGGTGCACGCGCTGCTCGGTGAGAACGGCGCGGGAAAATCCACGCTGACCAAGATCATGGCGGGCGTCTACGAGGTGACCGCCGGTCAACTCGTCATCGACGGCGAACCGCAATCGTTCAAGACGCCGGCCGAAGCCCTGCAAAAGGGCATCGCCATGGTGTTTCAGGAAACCAGCCTGGTGCCGTCGCTGACGGTGGCGCAGAACCTCTATCTCGGCAATGAGAAGTTTCTCAACCGCCTGCGCGGCATCTACATCTCGGCGCAGCAGTTTCTGCAATCGCTGAACTTCGGCGTCGATCCTACCATGTTCGTATCGCAGCTCGGCGCGGCGCAGAAGCAGATGGTGGAAATCGCCCGCGCCGTGCATCACAAGGCCAAGGTCATCATCTTCGACGAACCGACCGCGACCTTGACGCCGGAGGAAAAGCATCACTTCTTCGCGCTGATCCGCCGGCTGAAAAAGGATGGCGTTTCCATCATCTTCATCTCGCACGCGCTGGAAGAAGCGCTGGCGATCTCCGACCGCATCACCGTGCTGCGCGACGGCCAGCATGTCATCACCGATCTCGCGAAGAATTTCGACCGCGACAAGATCATCAACGCCATGGTCGGCCGCGCGCTGTCCGGCGAACTCTACGGCAAGGACGCGCGCAAGCGCACGCCGCGCCCGTACGGGCAGAAGATCCTCAGCGTGCAGAACTTGTCGATGGGTCGTATGGTCCGCAACACCTCGTTCTCGGTGTACAGCGGGCAGATCACCGGCATCTTCGGCCTGATCGGCTCGGGCCGCACCGAGACCGCGAAGATCATTTCCGGCGTGGTGAAGCGCGACTTCTTCCACGGCGGCGAGGTCAAGCTGGAAGGCCGCTCGGTGCGTTACCGCGTGCCGCGCAAGGCGGTGAAGGACGGCATCGTCTACGTCACCGAGGACCGCAAGATCGAGGGCTTCTTCGAAACCAAATCGATCGCCGAGAACATCTATCTCAACCTGCTCTCGGCGGACCTCAACAAGACCGGCGTGGTCGTCAGTTATTCCGAGATGATGGACCTGGCGCGGGAGTGGACCGGGAAGCTGAACGTCAAGGCGATCAACAGCGATGCGCGCGTGGTCGAACTGTCCGGCGGCAATCAGCAGAAGGTGGTGATCGCCCGCGCGCTGGTGCAGAAGCCGAAGCTGGTGATCTTCGACGAGCCGACGCGTGGCGTCGACGTCGGCGCCATCGCCGAGTTGCATCAGGTGATCAATTCGCTGGCGGATGCCGGCCTCGCCGTCGTGGTGATCTCGTCCTACCTGCCCGAAGTCATGAACCTCGCGGATCGCGTCCTGGTCTCGCGGCAGGGACGCGTGGTCGAGGAATTCGCGATGGAAGAAGCGACCGAAGAAAAGATCATGTACGCGGCGGTTCACTGAGCGGCCGCGCTACACATATTGATCACTTTCGCCGATAGCGCGCCCGCCTGTTCGCGGGATGCGTGGTCGCGTGCCTGAAGATGGGAGCAATTGATGAAGATCAGGGCCGCCGTTCTCGAGGAGATGAATAACACGGCGCCTTATGCGCAATCGCTGCCCTTGAGGGTGCAGGAGATTGATCTCGACGGCCCCGGTCGCGGCGAGGTGCTGATCAGGATCGCGGCGGCGGGGCTTTGCCATTCCGACCTGTCGGTGATCAACGGCGACCGGCCGCGTCCGGTGCCGATGGTGCTGGGCCACGAGGCGGCCGGCGTGGTGGAAGAAGTTGGCGATGGCGTCGACGATCTGGTGCGCGGCGATCATGTGGTCTGCGTGTTCGTGCCGAGCTGCGGCCACTGCAATCCGTGCTCGCAGGGGCGGCCCGCCTTGTGCGAGCCGGGCGCCGAGCACAACGGTAAGGGCGATCTGCTCGGCGGCGAGTTCCGCCTGCATCGCAACGGCAATCGCATTCATCATCACTGCGGCGTGTCATGCTTCGCGGAATACGCCACGGTGTCGCGCCGCTCGCTGGTGAAGGTGCGCAAGGACGTGCCGCTGCATATCGTGGCGCTGATGGGCTGCGCGGTGCTGACCGGCGCGGGCGCGGTGTTCAACGGCGGAGATGTCGGCCCCGGTCGCACGGCCGCGATTGTGGGGCTCGGCGGCGTCGGGCTCGCGGCGGTGCTGGGTGCGGCGGCCAACGGCGCGGAAACCATCATTGCCATCGATCGGCTGGAACAGAAGCTCGACCTCGCGCGCGATCTCGGCGCGACCCACACCTTCAAGGCCGACGATCCCGATCTGGTCGGCAAGGTGAAGGAGGCGACGGCCGGCGGCGTCGATGCCGCGCTGGAATTCGCGGGCTCGGTGAAGGCACTGGAAGCGAGCTACGCCATCACACGGCGCGGCGGCACCACGGTGACGGCGGGGCTGCCGAATCCGAAAGCGATGCTGACCTTGCCGGCGGTGTCGCTGGTGGCCGAGGAGCGCACCATCAAGGGCAGCTATCTCGGTTCCGGCGTGCCGTCACGGGATATCCCGCGGTTTCTCGGCCTCTACATGCGCGGCAAGCTGCCGGTTGAAAAATTGCTCACCCACCGCATCAAGCTCGACGACATCAACGCGGGATTCGACCGCCTGCACGATGGCAGCGCCATTCGTCAGGTGATCGAGTTCAACTAAGACAAACGCGCCGGAAGGAAGACATCATGACTCGCGTGCAGGGCATCAAGGACTATCAGTGTTTCATCGGCGGCAAGTGGAAGTCCGCGGAATCCGGTGAAACCTTTGAGTCCGTCGATCCGTTTCTCGCGAAGACATGGGCGCGGATTCCGAAGTGCGATCAGCGCGATGTCGATCAGGCGGTCTCCGCCGCGCGCAAGGCGCTGGAGAGCGGTGCGTGGGCGGACATGCATCCTTCGCAGCGCGGGCAGCTTCTGCGCAAGCTCGGCGATCTGATCACGCGCGATGCCGATCATCTCGCCGCGACGGAGGTGCAGGATAACGGCAAGCTCTATGCCGAGATGCGCGGCCAGGTCGGCTACATCCCGCAGTGGTACTATTACTTCGGCGGCCTTGCCGACAAGATCGAGGGCGCGGTGGTGCCGATCGACAAGGCCGACATGTTCACCTACACCCGCCACGAACCGGTGGGGGTGGTCGCCGCGATCACGGCGTGGAATTCGCCGCTCTTGCTGTTGACGTGGAAGCTGGCGGCCGCGCTGGCGGCGGGCTGTACCATCGTGGCCAAGCCGTCGGAATTCACCTCGGCCTCGACGCTGGAATTCGCGCGCCTTGTCGAGGAAGCCGGTTTCCCGGCGGGCGTCTTCAACGTCATCACTGGCTTCGGCGCCGATGTCGGCGAAGCGTTGACGACGCATCCCGGCGTCGACAAGATCGCCTTCACCGGCGGCGAGAACTCTGGCCGCCACATCGCCCGCAACGCCGCGCAGACCTTCAAGCGGCTGACGCTCGAACTCGGTGGCAAGTCGGCGCAACTGGTGTTTCCGGATACCGACATCGACAATGCGGTGAAGGGTGTCGTCTCCGGCATCTTCGCCGCCACCGGGCAGACCTGCATCGCCGGTTCGCGATTGCTGGTTCATGAAAGCATCCACAACGAGTTCCTCGACAAGTTCGTCGCGCTGGCGAAGACCGCGCGGATGGGCGACCCGATGGACATGGCGACGCAGGTGGGGCCGGTCACCACGCAGCCGCAGTATCAGCGCGTGCTGTCCTGCATCGAGATGGCGCGCAACGAAGGCGCGGAATGTGTGATGGGCGGCAAGCCCGCCGACCGGCCGGAATGCGGCGACGGCTGGTTCATCGAGCCGACGGTGTTCGCCAATGTCTCCAACTCGATGCGCATCGCGCAGGAGGAGGTGTTCGGCCCGGTGCTGTCGGTGATCCGTTTTCGCGAGGACGACGAAGCCTATGCGATGGCCAACGACACCGCCTACGGCCTCGCGGCCGGCGTGTGGACCAACGATCAGCGCCGCATCTTCACGGCGGCGAAGCGGCTGCGGGCCGGATCGATCTGGACCAACACCTATCGCGCGGTAAGCTACATGGCGCCGTTCGGCGGCTTCAAGAATTCCGGGCTCGGCCGGGAAAGCGGCCAGGAAGCGATCAACGAATATCTCGAAACCAAGTGCGTCTGGATGTCCTACGGCAAGGACGTGCCCAATCCGTTCGTGATGCGATAGCGGACAGGCACTGCTTCGGCGCGGCCGTGATGGAGCAATGGGAATGAAAGGGGCGTCCACGCATCGATACAGGGACGCGATCGCGACAGGGTGTCGCATCTGCGGATGGGGCTGCTATATCCCGTCCGTCATGGTGTTAATTGGAAAACGCGCGGGTCGACCGAATGTGAAGGCGCCGTTTGACGAGATGCGGGATGGCTGTGACGGAAGGTAACAAGTAAATGGCGTCGGATCTTGCTGGATTGCTGGTTGTGTCCATCGAGCAGGCCGTCGCCCCGACCTATCTCTCGTGCAAGCTCGCGGATGCCGGGGCGCGGGTCATCAAGATCGAGCGGCCGGAGGGCGATTTCGCCCGGCACTACGATCATCTGGTGCACGGCGAGAGCGCCTACTTCGTCTGGCTCAATCGCGGCAAGGAATCGATCTGCCTTGACCTGAAGCAGGAAGGCGAGCGCGCCATTCTGTCGGAGATGATCGCGCGGGCGGACATCTTCATTCAGAACCTCGCGCCCGGCGCCATCGAGCGGCTCGGCTTCTCGATGACGAAGCTGCGGGAGCAACATCCGCGCCTGATCACCTGCTCGATTACCGGTTATGGCGACGAAGGACCGCTGCGCGAGTTGAAGGCCTACGATCTTCTGGTGCAGGCCGAGAGCGGCCTTGCCAGCACCACCGGCAACGAATTCGGCTCGGTGCGCGTCGGCGTGTCGGTCGGCGATATCTCGGCGGGGATGACGGCGACGCAGGCGGTGTTTCAGGCGCTCTACGCGCGCGAAAAAACCGGCCATGGCCGGCATATCGCGGTGTCGCTGTTCCATTCGCTGGCGGACTGGATGAACGTGCCGTATTTGCAGTTCACCTATGGCGGCATCACGCCGGGCAGATTCGGCCTGCATCATCCGACCATCGCGCCCTACGGCGCCTTCACATGCAGCGGCGGCCGACCGGTGCTGATCGCGATCCAGAACGAGCGCGAATGGGTGATCCTGTGCCGCGACGTTCTCGGGCGACCCGACCTGATTACCGATCAGCGGTTCAGCAACAACGATAACCGCGTCAGGAACCGCGAGGCGCTCGACGCGGAGATCGTGCCGATTTTCCTCGGCATGACGCGGGAGCAGGCGATCGAGGTGCTGAGCGCGGCGCGTCTCGCCTATGGCCGGGTGAGTTCGCTGGACGATCTCGCGGTGCATCCGCAGAATCGCTACCTCGATGTTGAAACGCCGTCCGGCCCGGTGCGCCTGCTGGCTCCCGGCGTCAAGGTGGATGGCGAGACGCTGACCGCCGGGCGCGTGCCGGCCGCGGGCGAACACAGCGAGGCGCTGCGCCGGGAATTCGCGCCGAAAGGGGCGAACGTCGGCGCGTAAAGGCCAAATCCGTCCGGCCTGATGGCCACACGGTATCGAGATGCGCGGCGGGCTTGCCTGCGATGCATCCGGATCAAATTGATCCGGATTTGCGAACATGATCAATTCCAGTCACTTAGTACGCGATTCGACCCGGTCTCATGGGCCGGAGGCGCAAACCGTTTCGCACTTTGCGGCTTCATGCCTTAAAGTGCGGCAGCGCTTTTCGGGCGATCACATCATGTTGGATCTATATGGATCTCAGGCAGCTCCGATACTTCATTGCGATTGTGGAGCAAGGTTCGTTTTCCAAGGCCGCTGAATTTCTCAATGTCGCGCAGCCCGCGCTGAGCCTGCATGTCCGCAATCTGGAGTCGGAGTTGGGTTGCGCGCTGCTGTTTCGCAGCCCGCAAGGCGTGGTCGCGACCGAAGCCGGCCAGATCCTGGTGCGCAACGCGCGCATCATCATCGATCAGTTCTCGGTCACCCGGCAGCAAATCCAGGAGCACGAGGCGGAGCCGTCCGGCGAGGTGCGCCTGGGTCTGCCCGGCACCATCAGCCAGATTCTGGCGGTGCCGCTGATCCTCGAGGCGCAGCGGCAGTTTCCGAAGGTGAAATTGCGGATCGCGGAGGCGATGAGCGGCTTTGTGCTGGAATGGATCCGCGAGGCGCGGGTCGATCTCGCGGTGCTCTACACCTCGGTGTCGGACCGCACGCTGACCTCGCTGCCGGTGCTGTCCGAGGAATTGTGGCTGCTGGGGCCGATGAAAGCACCCGCCGGTGTCGAGCCGCCGGGCGCCGGGCAATGCTCCTATCAGCAGGTCAGCAAATTGCCGCTGGTGTTGCCGAGCAGCACGCACGGCCTGCGCGCGCTGCTGGAAAAGGAAGCCGCCGACCACGCGCTGCAACTCAACACGGTGTTCGAGGTGGATTCCTACGCCAACATCAAAAGCATGGTGGAGATCGGCGCGGGCTATTCGATCCTGCCGTTCAATTCCATCGCGCGCGAGGTGCAGAGCGGGCGGCTGCTGGCATGGCGGATCGGGAAGCCGAAATTGCAGCGCAGCGTCAATCTGGTCTGCCCGGCGGATCGCCCTGTGACGCGCGCGGTGTCATCGATCGAGGCGCTGTGCCGCACCGTGCTGCTCAACCTTGCGTCCACCGGCAAATGGAACGGCGTCAAGGTGATCAAGTAACGCGGGCGAACTAACTCACGGCCACGCCGCGAACGAGCTGGTCTGTCTGGCCTGGCGCGCGGTGACGTCGAGGCGCTGCTTGTTCGGCGGCCGGCCCGTTTCGCGTTTGTAGAAGCGGCTGAAATAGGCCGGATCGTGGAAGCCGAGCAACTCCGCCACCTCCGCGATCTTGAGACTTGAATCGTCCAGCAGCGTATCGGCTTCCGCAATGATCCGCTCGTGCACGATGGAGAGCGGCGAGCGGCCAGTGGCGCGGCGCACCGTTGCGTTCAACCGATCGGCGGTAACGCCGACCTCGGCCGCATAACGCGCGATGCTCCAGTGATCGCGCAGATGCACTTCGACGGCGTGAAGGAATTTGTGCACGATGGTGCGCGGCAGCGGCTGCGACTCGCGCAGCACCGGTCCCGACAATCGCCACGCCGCCAGCAGGAACAGCGCGAGCTGATGCCGCATCGCCTCCTGCGCGCCGGGCCGCTCGTGCAGCGCCTCGTCGAGCAGCACGTCGAGCGATTCCGCGAGGCGGCGTGCCTGGGTGTGATCGAGCCTGGCGCGGATCACCGGCGGCGACAGCGCGGCACGCACCTGATTGGCGTTAGGGCTGCCCGAGAGCACCCGCGCGAAGCCGATCTCCGACACCGCGACCGTCATGCCCCGCGAGCCGGCTTCGAAGCGCAGCGTCGCCTTGGCGTGAGCGGGAAACCACAACAGGCAGGGCGGCGTCATCGCCAGTTCCTTGCCGTCGAGCCAAAACCGGCCGGAGCCCGCCTGCACGACGAAGCCGTGATAGCGTGCATCCCGCAGCGTCCATTCGCCGCTGGTCAGTTCGCTGCGGAGAATCTGGACCTCGACCTCCGGCAGGGATCGGGCGGACGTATCCAACGCTTTTGCGGCCATATGCTGCTCCCACGCCTACGCGATTGCGTCACGTAAAGTGCAATTCTTTTTCGCGATTGTCCATTTTTGCCGCGCGTCCTTCTCTCTATCCTGAATGCAAAGATCAGGAGGATCACGATGCCCGAAACCGCGAAAACCGAATTCTGGCGCGACCTGAAGCCGATCGCGAAGGTGTTTCAGCCGGACGCGAAGCCCGAGGTTTATCTCAGCAATGCGCCGACCGACGACGAACGTTATTATGTGCCATTCACCGAGACGGTGTCGTCGCGCCCGTTGTGGATCTCGCCGTCGCAGAACAAGTGGTGCGACATCCTGATGGCGAAGAAGGCGGGGCTGGTGAACCGCCACTATCATCCGCACGAGGTGTTCGCCTACACCATCTCCGGCAAGTGGGGCTATCTGGAACACGACTGGACCGCGACCGCCGGCGACTTCGTCTACGAGACGCCGGGCGAGGGGCATACGCTGGTGGCTTACGATCATGAGCAGCCGATGAAGGTGTTCTTCCAGGTCAAGGGGCCGTTGATCTGGCTCGACGAGTCCGGCGAGCCGGACGGCTATTTCGACGTGCACAACTACATCGCGATGTGCCGCGAGCACTATGAGAAGATCGGCATCGGCGCGGCCTATGTCGATACGCTGTTTCGCTGACGCAGGCGTAAACGATACAACTCGATGTCGTCATCCTTCGAGGGCCGCACAAGAGTGCGGCCACCTCAGGATGACGGAGCAAGTGCTTCGATTGTGGGCAATGAGGCACGGGCAACATCACACGCTCATGCCGCCGTCCACCATCAGCGTGGTGCCGGTGGTGAAACTGGAATCGTCGCTCGCGAGGTAAAGCACCGAGCGGGCGATCTCCTCGGCGGCGCCGTGGCGGCCCAGGGGAATCATGTCGTTGAAGAACGCGGTGCCGTCGACGCCGAGCGCGGTGCCGAGCCCCTGTTCCACGGCAAGCTGAAAGCCGTTGTCGATCGGGCCGGGATGAATGGTGTTGACGCGGATGCGGCGCGGCGCCAGTTCCTTGGCGAGGCAGCGCATCAGCCCGACCTGCGCGTGCTTCGCGGTGATGTAGGCATAGACGCCGGCATCGCCACGCACACCGGCGACGCTGGACGTGATGACAATCGCGCCGCCGTCGTTCATGTGCGGCACTGTGTGCTTCGTCGCGAGATAGGCGCCGCGCACATGCACCGCCATCACGCTGTCAAACGTCTCGTCCGGATAGTCCGCGATCGGCGCCACCACGCCGAAGTTTCCGGCGTTGGAAAAAAGCACGTCGATCTTGCCGAAGCGCTTCAAAGCGGCATCGACATAGGCTCGCGTTTGTCCGGCGTCGGCGACATCGGCGCGCATCGTCGCGACGCGATCCGGCGGCAGGTCGCTCGCCACCCGCGCCAGCGCGTCGGCATCGCGATCGACCAGCAGCACGCGCGCGCCGTGATCGAGGAACAGCCGCGCGGCTGCATGGCCGAGATTTCCCGCTCCACCGGTGACGATGCAGGTCTTGCCGTTCAATTTTCTCACGCGGATGTCCATCAGATCGGGTAGTGGATCGGCCCGTCCTGAATGGTGATCCAGCGCAGGTCGGTGAATTCGGCGATGCCGGCCTTGCCGCCGAAGCGGCCATAGCCCGATGCTTTGACGCCGCCGAACGGCATCTGCGCCTCGTCATGCACCGTCGGCCCGTTGACGTGGCAGATGCCGGATTCGATCCGCCGCGCCACCGCCAGTGCACGGTTGACGTCGCGGCCGAACACCGCCGCCGACAGGCCATACTCGGTATCGTTGGCGACCCGTACCGCTTCGTCGACACTGCCAACGCGCACCACCGTCACCACCGGGCCGAAGGATTCCTCGGCATAGATCCGCATCGAACTGCGCACGCGGTCGAGCACCGTGGCCTGCACGATGGTGCCGTTGATCGCGCCACCGGCGGTCATCACCGCGCCCTTGTCGACGGCGTCCTTCACCAGTTGTCCGATGCGGTTCGCGGCGGTCGGATCGACCACGCAGCCGAGCGGCGTCTTGCCGGCGACCGGATCGCCCGCTTTCAGGCTCTTGGCCTTCTCGGCGAGTTTTGCGACGAAGGCATCGGCAATCTTGTCGTCGACCACGATGCGCTCCGTCGACATGCAGATCTGGCCCTGATTCATGTAGGCGCCGAACGCGGCAGCGGCGACGGCGGCGTCGATATCCGCATCGTCGAGCACGACGAACGGCGCCTTGCCGCCCAATTCCATCAATGCCGGCTTGAGATGATGCCCGGCGGATTCGGCGATGATGCGGCCGACGCGCGTCGATCCGGTGAAGTTGACGCGACGCACGGCGGGTTGCGCGATCAGGGTTTCGACGATCTCGGCGGCCGTCTCCGGCGCGTTGGAGACGGCGTTGAGCGCACCCTTCGGCAACCCGGCTTCGTTGAGCGCCTCGACGATCAGGCGATGGGTACGCGGGCAGATTTCCGATGTCTTCATCACCACGGTGTTGCCGCAGGCGAGCGGCGTTGCCAGCGAGCGCACGCCGAGAATGACCGGCGCATTCCATGGCGCGATCGACAGCACCACGCCGGCGGGCTGACGCACCGCCATCGCCAGCGAGCCGGGCCGGTTCGACGGGATGACCTCGCCGGCGATCTGCGTGGTCAGCGCCGCCGCTTCGCGCAACATGTCGGATGCGAGGCCGACATTGAACATCGCCCAGCCGGCGGTCGCGCCGATTTCCGCGCCCATGGCCGCGACGAAATCGTTCGCCTTCGCTTGCAGCACGTCGGCCGCTTTCGACAGGATGGCGCGGCGCTCGCGCGGCGAGGTGACGGACCAGGTGGCGAAGGCGGCCGCGGCCGCATCGACGGCGGCAATCGCGTCGTCGGTGGTGGCCGCCGCAGCCGTGGTCGCGATCTCGCCAGAGAGCGGGTTGCGCCGCTCGAAGGTGGCTCCGTTCGACGCGGCCCGCTCCTCGCCGGCGATCATCAATCCCAATGCACTCATGGCCGTCTCCATTCTTCACACATTCGAACTTGTTCCAAGAAAAGCGCGTTGCACCGCCGGATCGTCGATCAGGCTTGCGGCACTGCCTTCGCCGACGATGCGGCCGGCCTCCAGCAGATAGCCGCGATCGGCGATCGCGAGGCTGGCGCGCACGTTCTGCTCGACGATCAACAGGCTGACGCCACTTTTGCGGACCTGCGCCAGCACCTCGAACAGTTCGTGCACGAGGATCGGTGCGAGGCCGAGGCTTGGCTCGTCCAGCATCAACAGGCGCGGCGACGACATCAGCGCGCGGCCGATCGCCACCATCTGCTGCTCGCCGCCGGACATGGTGGCAACTGTCTGGCGTTGCCGTTCGCGCAGGCGCGGGAAGATGTCGAACACGCGCGCGAGGTTTTCCGTCGCGGCCTTGCGCGCACGCTGGGCGTAAGCGCCGAGCCGCAGGTTTTCGATGACGGTGAGGTCGGCGAAGATGCCGCGCCCTTCCGGCACCAGCGCGATGCCGGCTTCTAGCACCAGATGCGCGGGGGTAGCATTCAGCGAGCGGCCGTCGAGCTTGACGTCGCCGCCCGGCTCCGGCGCGACGAGGCCGGCGATGGCACGCAACAGCGAGGACTTGCCCGCGCCGTTGGCGCCGAGAATGACGACGGTTTCGCCTTCCGCGACCGACAGCGAGACGCCGTGCAGCGCCGCGTGCTTGCCGTAACGCACCGAGAGATTGCGCACCTCAAGCATGGCCGGTTCCGAGGTAGGCGCGGATCACTTCCGGATCGCGCAGCACGTCGGCGGTTGCCCCATCGGCGATCTTGCTGCCGGCGGTCATGACGATGCAGCGGCCGCACAGCGCGCGCACCGCTTCCATCACATGCTCCACCAGGACGATGGTGATGCCGCTGTCGCGCAGCGAGGCGATGAGGTCGATGCCGACGCGCAGTTCGGTCGGGTTGAGGCCGGCGAGCCATTCGTCGAGCAGCAGCAGTTGCGGATCGGCGGCCAGCGCGCGGGCCAGCTCCATCCGCTTCTGGTCGATGTAAGTGAGATTCTCGGCCGCCTCGTCGCCGCGTCCGCCGAGCCCGACCTTTGCCAGCAGGTCGCGGGCGGCGGCATCGGCATCCGCGCCCCACAGCGGCGCGCGGCGGAACGCCAGCGCGGTGACGATGTTCTCGGCGACGCTCAGCGACGGCAGGATGCGCACGAGCTGGAAGGTGCGAGCGATGCCCTTGCGGGCGATGCGGTGCGCTGGCCATCCCGACACCCTTTCGCCGTTGAGTCGGATATCGCCGCCGCTTGGCTTCAGGCTGCCGGAGATCATGTTGAGCACGGTGGTCTTGCCGGAGCCGTTCGGCCCGAGCAGGCCGACCACCTCGCCGCGCGCGACGCTGAACGACACGCCGTTGACGGCGACAAGCCCGCCGAAGCGGCGCGTCAGCCCGGCGATGTCGAGCAGCGCCGTCATGAGCGCGCTCCGCTGTCATCGGTGCGGTGCGCCTTGCCCCACATCTGTTCGATGAACGACAGCACGCCCTTGGGCAGCGCGAACACGATCAGGATGAACAACAGACCGAGCAGGATCGAATAGTGGTTGGGGAAATTCGCCGACAGCCATTCGAACAACAAGAACAGCGGCACCGCGCCGAGCAGCGGTCCCCACAACCGCGTCGCGCCGCCAAGCAACGCCATGATCAGGGTGAGGAACGACACCGTGGGATTGAAGACGATAGCGGGCTCGACGTAGGTCCAGCGCGGCGCCTGAATCGCCCCTACTAAGGTCATGATCGTCGCGCTGATGGCGAACAGCGCCAGCTTGGTGCGCGCGATGTCGATGCCGACATGGGACGCCACCACCTCGTCGTCGCCGATGACTTTCAGCGCCAACCCAATGCGCGAGCGGCCGATCCACCAGCGCAACAGCATGGTGACGATGCCGAGCGCCAGCAGTTGCCAATAGATCTGCTCCGGGGTGATGCCGAGGAAGATGTAGCGGCCCAGCGTGCCGGTGACGTTGATCTCGTAGAAGGTGACGAGCTGGCGGATCAACTCCGCAAGGCCAAACGTGAAGATCACGAAGTAGACGCCGGAGAGCCGTAGTGTTGACAGGCCGACGACCAGCGCCACCGCAAGTCCGATGCCGGCGGCGATCAGCAGCACCAGCGGATAGGGCAGCACCTCGCTAAGCGCGGCGACGCAGTACGCGCCGATGCCGACGAACGCCACCGTCGCCAGCGAGACGTAACCGGTCGGCCCGGAGAACAGCGCCCATGCCGTGGCGAGCGTGACGTAACCGGCGAGGCCCATCATCAGGCCGAGCCCGTAAGCGTCGAGAAAGAACGGCGCGGACGCGAGCGCGGCGACCAGCGTGATCAGCCCGGCGGCGGTGGCGATCCGTTTCATCGCCGCGCCTTTCCGAACAGGCCGGACGGCCGCCACAACAGGATGCCAAGGAAGATCAGATAGACGGCGGCCAATGTCAGGCCGGGGCTGACATACGTTGCGACGAATGTTTCGACGAGACCGAGGATCAGCCCGGCGCTGAGCGCGCCGAGCAGATTGCCGACACCGCCCATGATGACGACGATCAGCGCCTTCATGGTGAAGACGACGCCGGTGGTGGCCGTGAAGGTCTGGTACATCGAGATGACGACGCCGCCGCAAGCGGCCAGAGCGCCACCGAGCGCGAAGGCAAGCCGCACCGCACGATTGGCGTCGATGCCGACCAATGGCGCAGAGGATGGCGCGACCGCGACGGCGCGCAGCGCGGTGCCCCACAGCGTGCGCGTCAGCAAGAGATAAAGCCCGCCGCCGAGCGCGAGCGCCAGCACCAAAGCCAGCAACCGGTTGGCAGCGACGCTGGCGCCGAAAATGTCGACGCCGAAATTCATGTAGGAGTAGCTGATGTAATTGCCGCCGAACATCAACAGCATCACGCCCTGAATGACGAACAGCAGGCCGAAGGTGGCGAGGATGGAATCGATCTCAAGCGCCATCGCGGTCTTCGAGCGCGCCACCAGAGGCCGCAGCATCAGGCCGTAGATCAGGTAGCTGAAGACGAAACCGAGCGGTGCGGCGAGAACGAGGCTGATCAGCGGATTGATGTTGAACGAGCTGCTCAGCGCATAGGCCAGAAACGACGCGGCGATGATCGTCTCGCCGTAGGCGAGGTTCATGATGCGGGAGATGCCGTATTGCAGGGTGAGACCCATCGCCACCAGGGCGTAGGTCCCACCGAGCACGAGGCCCGCGATCAGCGTGGTGACGAACATCGCGCGCGTTGTCGCTTAGCGTTACTTCGCCTGCCAGGCGGGCTTCGGCAGCACCGGCTTCGTCGCGCCCGGCCGATCGACCGGCGCGATGGCGACGAACTGGCCGTTCTGCCACTGGCCGCCGAACCACAGCGTGCGAAGCTGGTTGTCTTCCATTTTAGTGTCGCCGAGTACCGTCTTGAAACTGCCGGTGGACAGTTCGTTCGAGACCGCCTCGCGGTCGATTCCCTTGCGCTTGATCGCCTCCTGCAACATTTGCAGGCTGGCATAGGTGATCACGCTGCCCCACAGGTCCGGCGCCTTGCCGGTGACGTCCTCGTGGCGCTTGCGATAGGCGGCGTTGGCCTCGTTCTTCGGATCGATGCCACCGAGACTCATGATGCCTTCGGCGTTCGGGCCGTTATTCTTGCCGTAGACCGGGAAGCCGGTGCCGACGCCGAGATACATCACCTTCGGATTGAACTTCGCCACTTGCGCCTGCTGGGTGATGGCGAAGGTTTCCGGCGGATAGGAGAACGCGACGAAGGTGTCGGCGCCGCCCTTGGCGGCTTCGTTGATCATCGGCGTGAAGTCGGTGGTGCCGGCCGGATAGGTGACGTCGTAGGTGACGTCGAGCCCCGCCTTCTTGAACGATGGTCGCGCCGCGGTGACGAGATCGATGCCGAAGCCGTCGGCCACCGAGATCATCGCGATCTTGCCGTTGATGGTGCCTGCCGCCTTCGCCTTGGTCAGCACGCCGGCCAGCGCCTCGGTGTAATCATGGCCGCCGCCGAGCATCCAGAAGCTCTTCTTCCAGCGCTTGACGAATTGCGGCGCCTTGTCGGTGACGGCGGAGACCGCGAGCTGCGGATAGCCGAAGCGGTCGAACAGCGGCGCGACGGCAAGATTGAAGCCGGTGCCCCATGGCGCGAGGATGAAGTCCACCTTGTCCTGCGTGGCGAGGCGTTCGGTGGCGCGCACCACTTCCTCGGCGGAGGAGCGGTCGTCGTATTCGATCACCTCGATCGGCAGGCGCTTGCCGCCCGGCAGTTCGAGGCCGCCGGCGTCCTTCACCTCCTTGGCCCACAGCACGTAGTTGGGAATGGTGGTGATGCCGGCGCCGCCGGCATTGGGGCCGGTCTTCGACACCACGTAACCGATCTTCACCGAGGTGCGCTCTTGCGCGATGGCGGAAAAGCCGGCGGTGGTGCAGAGCAGGATGGCGGACAGGCTCAGCGTCTTCAGCGCACGCCTGCGGCTTGTGTTCGTCATGGAATCTCCTCCCCACGATGGGTGCCGCTGATGCGGCGCGTTGGCGACCTGCCGTGCGACTGTTGCTCGTCGCTTTATCGGCCGACTCGAACGCTAGCGACGGCCTGGAGGGACATGAATAGACATATTCGAGGGATAATTGGATTTTACACGGGAAGTGCGCCGCTTGCGCTGTCATGCCGCAGCCGCCTTGACAGCGTCAGTCCGGGTTGCCGATCGGACTTCCGACGGGATGCCGGTTAATCAACGTCATCGTCATGGCCGGGCTTGTCCCGGCCATCCACGTCTTTGAACTTGCGTGGCTGTCAAGACGTGGATACCCGGCATAAAGCCGGGCATGACGAATTAGATTTAATGCATCGCGATCTACGGTCGCAGATCCATATCGATGCTGATGAAGTCGCCGCGATAGGTGACTTCGCCGAGATAGATCACGGTGCCGTCGCGCGCGGTGAAAACGCGGCGCACCTCGGCCACTGGCGAATTGAGCGGGATGCGCAGCAGCCGCGACACTTCGAGGTCGGCGGTGCCGATGGTCATGCGTTGTCGTGCGGTGGCAATCGGGTGGCCGGGCATTTCCATCAGGATCGGGATCACCGTCTCGCCGCGAAACCGCTTCGGCGCTTTGCGGAAGATGGTCTCGTCGAGATAGATGGAAATCACGCAATAAGGCTGGCGTTTGCGGGAGTGGACGCGGCGCATGAACACGTAGTTCGCGGCCGGTCGGCCGTCCTCCGGACGCAGCGGGGCTTCGCAGCGGCTTTCCGAGATGTTGATGATCTTCGGCGACGTCGTCTTGTAGACCTTGGCGAGATCGGTGAGCGTCGTCTCCACCCGCAGCCAGCGATCCTGCGCCACGCCGCCGGTGATGAAGGTTCCGCGACCCTGATGCGCCTCGAGGATGCCCTCGCGGGTCAGAAGATCGACAGCCTGGCGGATGGTGACGCGGGAGACGCTGAATTCCGCAGCGAGCGTCTCGTTGCCGGGGAGCCGCGCACCATGCGGCCACACGCCGCGTGCGATGCGCTGCCGCAGCGTCTCGGCGATCTGCGCGTATTTCGGAATATGGCTTTCCGCGTCGAGGATCATGGTGTCTGCGCCATCACTCAAGAGAGGACAGCGGCGGCTCCTTTCTCACCGATCATCAGGCTGGTCGCGTTGGTGTTGGCCGAGGTGATGAGCGGCATAACCGACGCATCGATGACGCGCAAACGCTCGGCGCCGTTGACGCGCAACTGCGGGTCGACCACCGCGCCGTCGTCGCGGCCCATGCGGCAGGTGCCGACTTGATGAAACACGGTGCCGCCGGTGCTGCGTGCGAACTCCCACAGCGCGTCGTCGCTCTCGGCATCGAGCCCCGGTTTGATTTCGATATCCCACAACGGGCGGAACGACGGCTGCTGGAAAATCTCGCGCAGGATTTTCATTCCGGCGAGAAGCGTCTTGCGGTCGATCTCGACGTCAAAGTAATTCGCGTGGATGATCGGCGCGGCGAACGGATCGGTGGAGTTGATCGCGAGACGCCCGCGCGATTCGGCATGGCATTGCCACACCGACGCGGTGAAGCCGGAGTAGCGATGCAATGGTTCGCCGGGACGATCCACCGATAGCGGCATGACGTTGAACTGTACATCGGGACGGCCGCCAACGGCATACTGCGTGCAGGCCGCGCCGCCGACCTGACCGGCCCCGGCGGTGAGCGGGCCGTTGCCCTGCAACGCCCATTGCAGTCCCATCTTCGCCAGTTCGATGGGGTTGCGGACCTGATCGTTCAAGGAGATCGGCCGCTTCAGCCGCACGATGACGCGCGCCTGATAGTGGTCCTGTAGATTGCGGCCGACCTCCGGCGCGTCAACGATCACCGGGATATCGAGCGAACGCAGCAATGAGGCGGGACCGATACCCGACAGTTGCAGTAGTTGCGGCGATTGCAGTGTGCCGGCGCAGAGGATCACCTCGCGGTCGGCGGTCGCGCGATGAGTTTCACCGCCCGCGATCCATTCGATGCCGGTCGCGGTGCTGCCGGAAAACGTCACGCGTTTAGCCTGCGCATTGGCGATAATCGTCAGGTTCGGCCGGTCGGCCACCGGATGCAGGAACGCAGACGCCGAACTGCTGCGCCAGCGCGACCCGATGCCGAGTTGATAGCTGCCGACGCCGAACGTCGTTGCACCGTTGAAATCCGCGTTGAACGGCAGGCCATACTCCATGCCTGCCTTCACCCATGCGGCGGAGGCCGGATTGGCGACGCGCAGGTCGGAGACGTCGAATTCGCCGAGTGCACCGTGATACTGGCTGTCGCCGCCGCGATAGCGCTCGTAACGGCGGAAATAGGGCAGGGTGTCGCGATAGCTCCAGCCGGTCGCGCCGAGTTTTTCCCAGTCGTCGAAATCCTCGTGCTGGCCGCGGATGAAGATCAGGCCGTTGATCGACGACGAGCCGCCGATGACGCGACCGCGCGGCCAATCGATGACGCGGCCGCCAAGCTTGTCGTTCGGCTCGGTCTTGAACAGCCGCGAGAAGCGATTGTCGAAGATCGAGCGATAATAGCCGACCGGCAGCTTGATCCAGAAATTACGATCCGATCCGCCGGCCTCCAGCAGCAGCACACGGCAGGCGGGGTCCTTCGACAGCCGGTTGGCGACGATGCAGCCGGCCGAGCCCGCGCCGACGATGATGTAGTCGTAACCTTGAGCGGTGGCGGATGCGGCCATGGTTCACGCCGTCCGATAGGCTTTGAATGCCGAGAGGTCGGGCGTGAACCCGAGCCCCGGCGCATCGGTCAGGGTGATATGTCCGTCGCGGACATCGCTGACGGGGCCGCACAGCGCATCGCGCAACGGGTTTGGATTGAAATCGACCTCGAGCAAGCCGTTGCCGCCAACCGCGGCAAGCAGGTGCGCCGAGGCGAGAAGTCCGATGCCGCCGCCAAGATAATGCGGACATAACGTCTTGCCGGCGGCGCGGGCCGCGCGGCTGACCGAAACGCATTGCGAGAAACCGCCCCACTTGGCGATGTCTGGCTGGATCACATCGAGCGCGCCGGCCGCGAAGGCGTCGGCGAACGCCGTCTCGCTGGCAAGGTTCTCGCCGCCGGCAAGTGGCGTGCGGATGCGCGTCTTCAGTTCGAGCCACGCCGGCCATGGCTGATCCACGCGCAATGGTTCTTCCAGCCAACCGAGCGAAAAGCCATCGAGTTCGGGTGCGAAGGCAAGCGCCTGCTCCAGCGACCAGCCTTGATTGGCGTCGGCGGCGAGCAGGCCGTCACCGGCCAACGCGCGCAATGCGGTGAGGTTGGCGAGGTCGCGCCCCGCGCCAAAACCGATCTTCAGCTTCAATGCGCGATGGCCAGCGCGCAGCGCGGCTTCCGCCGTTTGCGCCGCGCCGGTGGGATTGATACCGCTGGCATAGACCTTGACGCGCGGAGCGTCGCCGCCGAGCAGACGCCACAACGGCTGCGCCTGCCGTTGCGCGGCGAGATCCCACATCGCGATATCGACGCCGGCGATGCATTGCGCGAACGGACCGTGTTCCCCGGTCTGCAAGGCCAGCACGGCATACTTTTCGGCGAGATGATCGAACAGATCGCGCGGCGCCTTTGCGACGAAACCGGTTGCCGCTGGCGCGATGATCTCGTTGACGATGCGGGCGCGATGTTCCGCGCCGACGGAAGGAAAATTCGACCACGCTTCGCCCCAGCCGACATGGCCGTCCTCGTCCTCGATGCGGATGAACACCGCGGGGCGATCCAGCATGCGGCCGAACGATGTCTCGACCGGCGTTTGCAGCGGGTAGCGATAGCAGAAGGCGCGGAGGCTGCGGATCGCCACGGAACTGGTCATGCGGGACACCTTGACACGGCGCGCGATCTCTCGTCTCTTGTACGCTTGTATTATCTATAATACAACTTGGCGAAAGAGCAACCGGCGGAGCGGCTGCGGATGAAGGCGGACGGCGTGAAGCGAATTCTGCTCGGAGCCATTCCGTGGCTGGGCGCGATCGCGCTGTGGTATGTCGTGCGCTGGAGCGGCATCGTCAATCCGTCGCTGATCCCCGCGCCGCATGCGGTGGCGATGAAATTCGTCGAGTTGCTGCTGCACGAGGGCTTGCTGGTCGATGTCTGGGCGTCGACCCAGCGTGTAACGCTCGGCGTGCTGCTGGGTATTGCCGCCGCGGTGCCGGTCGGTTTTCTGCTCGGCTGGTATCGTCCGGCGCGGACGTTCGCCGATCCGATGATCAATTTCTTCCGCGCGTTGCCGCCGATCGCGCTGATCCCGCTGGTGATCGTCTATTTCGGCGTCGACGAAATGGCCAAGCTGGTGGTGCTGTTCTACGCGGCGTTCTTCTCCGGCGTCATCGTGATGTACGAGGGCGTGTCGCAGATCACGCCGCTCTATATTCGCGTGGCACAGACGCTCGGTGCCAGCGAGCTGGAAATCTTCCGCAAGGTCATCATCCCGCTCACCGTGCCGCACATCCTTACCGCGTTGCGGGTCGCGCTCGGCGTGGCGTGGGCGACGCTGGTGGCGTCCGAGCTGATCGCCGCGCAGCGCGGCCTTGGCGCATTGATCCAGAACGCCTCGACCTATTTCCTGCTCGACGTCATCTATGTCGGCATCATCTGCATCGGCTTTGTCGCGCTGGTCATGGACATGATCCTGCGCGCGATCAGCAAGCGCCTTCTGGTCTGGCAGGAGCGCGCGGTCGCATGACGAATGACGCCAACAAAAATGCTCGCGCGCAGTTCGAGCACGTCTCGCTGGCTTTCGACACGCCAAGGGGCAAGCTGCAGATCGTCGATGACGTGAATTATTCCATCAGTGATGGCGATTTCATCGCGGTGATCGGCCCATCGGGCTGCGGCAAGACCACGATGATGAACATGCTGGCGGGTTTCCAGAAGCCGACCGGCGGGCGTGTGCTGTTCGACAACGCGCCGGTGCAGGGGCCGGGTCCCGAGCGCGGTGTGATCTTTCAGGAATATGGCGTGTTTCCGTGGCTGACGGTGCGTCAGAACATCGCGTTCGGACTGACGCTGCATGCCAATCGCGTGGCGCCCGGCGAGCGCGAGGCGATCTGTGATCATTATCTGTCGCTGATGGGACTATCGGATTTCGCCAACTCGTTCCCCAAGCATCTGTCGGGCGGGATGCGGCAGCGGCTGGCGATCGCGCGCGCCTACGCGGTGAAGCCGCAGTTCCTGCTGATGGACGAGCCGTTCGGCGCGCTGGATGCGCAGACGCGCGCCAACATGCAGAACCTGCTGCTGCAAGTGCTGGCCGCCGAAGGCAAGACGGTGATGCTGATCACCCATTCGGTGGAAGAGGCGATCTATCTCGCCTCGCGCATCGTGGTGGTCACCGCGCGGCCGGCGCGCATCAAGGAAATCATCGAGGTGCCGTTCCCCTATCCGCGCGATGAATCGATTCACGAGCGGCCGGAGTTCGGCCAGTTGCGCAGTTACATCCGCGAACTGGTGATGAACGAATATCGCGCGCAGCAGGCGCAGTCGTCTTTTTCAGAATAACATCACAAAGAGAGGGAGGAAGGCATGAACAGGCGTGAATTTCTGACGACGACGGCAGGCATGGCCCTGAGTGCCACACTCGCTGCACCTGCGATCGCGCAGGCCAAGACCAAGGTGCGGGCCGGCTACCTGCACACGGTGGCGGTGGACGGGCAAATCTGGACCGGCATGGATCGCGGCTCCTTCGCCAAGCAGGGAATCGATCTCGAATTGCGGCAGTTCAACACCGGGCTCGAGATTTTCCAGGCGCTGGTCGGTGGCAGTCTTGACGTGCTGGCAACCGGCGCGGTGCTGTCGAATTTTCCGGCACGCGGGCAGGGCAAGGTGTTCCTCATCAATGACGTCGAGGTGGCCACCGCGCAGCTTTGGGTGCGCGGCGATCAGGGCATCAAGACGTTCGCCGATCTCAAGGGCAAGCGGATCGCGACCACGACGGGTACCACCGCGCATGTGTTCCTCGACACCGCGCTGCGTGCCAACAACGTCAAGCCGTCCGAGGTCGAACTGTTGAATCAGGCGATGCCGGCGGTGGTGACCTCGTTCATCTCCGGCGCGGTGCCGGCGGTGGCGCTGTGGGTGCCGTTCAACGTCTCGGTGCGCGACAAGGTGCCGGGCGCGATCAAGCTGGCCGATGCTTCGGCTTACTACCCACAGGCCGCCATCGTCGGCGGGTGGGCCGCGCGCAACGATTATTTCGACGGCAACAAGGAAACGCTGTCGAAGCTGATCAAGGGCTGGGCCGAGGCCAACGACTACTTCATCGCCAACAGCGAGGAGGCGTTGAAGGCGTTGCAGAAGAACCACTACAGCCAGACCCCGATGTCGGATATCGAGGAGTCGTTCAAGGCGCAGAAGATGTTCACGTCGCAGGAGTGGAAGAAGCTCTATGCCGACGGCACCGTCACCAAATGGTTGCAGCAGGTGACCGACTTCTTCATGACCAATGCCAACGTCAAGGATTTCACGCCGGCCGCGAAGTATTTTGATCCGTCGCTGTACACGTCTGCAATCAGCTAGGTCGAACACTTCCGGACAATGACCGTCCGTTTGCCGTGGGCGGTCATTGTCGTGTCACACCACTGACAGGACGGGTTGTTTTCCGGTTCGGGATGGAAGGCGCGGCGAGTTGACAGCAAACATGAAGCATGCATCATGTTTGCAATGAGCACCGGTCGAGCGATCATGTCCAAGCCTGCGCCCAAGACCCAAAGGGGGGTCCGAACGCGTGCCGCCCTGCTGCGGGCCGCCGAACGATGCTTTGGCGACAAGGGATTTCACGCTGTCTCGGTGAGCGACATCACCGACGAAGCGGGAATGGCGATCGGCACGTTCTATCTGTACTTCACGGACAAGCTCGACGTGTTCCGCGCGGTCGTCGACCATATTCAGGCCGAGCTGCGCCAGCATCTGCGAAATTCCGACGCGGAAGATCGCCTGTTGCGCGAGCGGCAGGGCCTGAGCGACTTTCTGGTGTTTGCCTGCGAGCGGCCGAAGATTTTCAGGATATTGCAGGAATCCTACATCGTCGATTCGGATATTTATTTCGCCTATTTCGAAGGCATTGCCGCGAGTTATGCGAAGCGGCTGAAAGCGGCGCAAAAGAACAAGCAGATCGTCGAGGGTGATCCCGATATTCAGGCCTGGTGTCTGATCGCCATCAGCAATTTCCTGGGGATGCGCTATTCGCGCGCCGGATTGCGGAAGCCGAAGCACGACGCCGTCGTCGAGACCGCCGCGGATTTCATCGCCTTCGGACTGGCTCCGGAAGGGCGCGGGCGGCCCTTGCGCCAGAGCGCGCGCCGCTCCGGTGTGGCCGCGGGACATTGAGGTGAAGGCGCGGCGGCGGATGCAATCTTGAGGTTTTGCGGCGGCCTGTCGTTCGGGCGGCCGGAACGAGTTGATCGCGAATTATCTTTTACCCGCAACATGCGGGATATAGCAGGGGGAGTTCTTCAATGTCGGCACGATTGACAGGATGGGGTCTGGCGTTGGCGCTGGGTCTCGGCATGACGCATGGCGTCGACGCGCGCGAGATCAAGATCGCGCACGTCTACGACAAGACCGGAACGCTCGAGGCCTATGCCAAGCAGACGCAGAACGGTCTGCTGCTCGGGCTCGAATATGCCACCAAGGGGACGATGACGATCGGCAATGACAAGCTGGTGGTCATCGAGCGCGACAATCAGGGCAAGCCCGACGTCGCCAAGGCGCAGCTCGCCGCCGCCTATAGCGACGACAACGCCGATATTGCGGTGGGGCCGACGGCCTCCAATAACGCGCTGGCGATGCTTCCGGTCGCCGAGGAATATCGCAAGATCCTGCTGGTGGAGCCGGCGGTGGCCGACTCGATCACCGGCGACAAATGGAATCGCTACATCTTCCGCACCGGCCGCAATTCGTCGCAGGACGCGATCGCCAATGCTGTGGCGCTCGACAAGGAAGGCGTCTCCGTCGCGACGCTGGCGCAGGATTATGCGTTCGGGCGCGACGGCATCAAGGCGTTCAAGACCGCGATGAAGCATGCGAAGATCGTCCACGAGGAATATCTGCCGATCAATACGGCGGACTTCACCGCCGGAGCGCAGCGGCTGTTCGATTCCCTGAAGGACAAGCCCGGCCGCAAGATCATCTTCATTCTGTGGGCGGGCTCGGGCAACCCGTTCAAGATCGCCGATCTCGATCCGAAGCGTTACGGCATCGAAATCGCGGCTCAGGGCAATATCCTGCCGGCCATGGTGCCTTACAAGCAACTCGTCGGGATGGAAGGCGCCACCTATTACTATTACGGCATTCCGAAGAATCCGATCAACGACTGGCTGGTCGCGGAGCATCAGAAGCGCTTCAACTCCCCGCCTGACTTCTTCACCGCGGGCGGCATGGCCGCTGGCATCGCGATCGTTGAAGCCATCAAGAAGACCGGCGGCAAGACCGACACCGAAACCCTGATCAAGGCGATGGAAGGAATGTCGTTCGACACCCCGAAGGGCAAGATGACGTTCCGTCCAGAAGATCATCAGGCGATGCAGTCGATGTATCATTTCCGCATCGCGGCCGATCCGAACCTGGCCTGGGGCGTGCCGGAATTGGTTCGCGAACTGAAACCCGAGGACATGAACGTTCCGATCCAGAACAAGCGCTGATCGCACGCGTCATGATGGAGGGGAGCGTCAATGCATCGGAGCCGCGCGTCTCACTGGAGACGCGTGGCCTCGGAATCCGCTTCGGCGGACATGTCGCGGTGAACGCCGTGTCATGCGCATTTCGACCGGGCGAACTCACCTGCATCGTGGGACCGAACGGTGCCGGCAAAACGACCTACTTCAATCTGATTTCCGGCCAGTTGCGTCCCAGCGAAGGATCAATCCTGTTGCAGGGGCGCGATATCACCGCGATGCCGACCTCGGCCCGGGCATTGGCCGGGCTCGGCCGGGCCTTCCAGCTCACCAATCTGTTTCCGCAGCTCAGCGTGCTGGA
Source organism: Hyphomicrobiales bacterium (assembly GCA_017305535.1). GTDB lineage: Bacteria > Pseudomonadota > Alphaproteobacteria > Rhizobiales > Xanthobacteraceae > 62-47. The sequence continues at coordinate 121,505 of JAFKKN010000007.1, forward strand.
GAATATCCGGCTCGTGGTTCAGGCGCGACGCGGCTTCGGCTTTTCGCTGCTGTCGCTCTGGACCTCGCATCGCGACGCCATCGCGGAAGCGGAGACGTGTCTCGAGCGCGTTTCGTTACAGCATCGGCGCGATGCGACGGCGGCATCGCTGCCTCACGGCGATCAGCGCAAGCTGGAAGTGGCGCTGCTGATCGCGCTCAATCCCGATGTCTTCCTGTTCGACGAACCGACGGCCGGCATGAGCATCGACGAGGTTCCGGTGATCCTCGACCTGATCCGCGAGATCAAAACGGATTCGTCCAAGACGGTGCTGCTTGTCGAACACAAGATGGACGTGGTGCGCTCGCTCGCCGACCGGATCATCGTGCTGCACAACGGCACGTTGCTGGCCGATGGCGATCCGGCGACGGTGATGGAATCGCCGATCGTTCACGAAGCCTATCTCGGCATGTCGGCGAAAGAAGCGGCGGCAATCGAGCAGGTGGCCCATGATTGACAAGGGAGCACCGCTTCTCGCGCTGGACAAGGTGGAAACCCGGATCGGGCCTTATCACATTCTTCATGGCGTCGACTTGGTCGTGCCGGAAGGCGGAGCCACCATGCTGCTCGGCCGCAACGGCGCCGGCAAAACCACCACGGCGCGCACCGTGATGGCGCTGTGGCGTGCCAGCGCCGGCACTGTCACTTTCGGCGGCCGTGATATCACGCGGGAGGATGCGCCGACCATTGCTCGTCTCGGTGTCGGCTACGTTCCCGAGAATATGGGTATCTTCAGCGATCTGACGGTCGCGGAGAATTTGCGGCTCGCGGCGATCTCCGGACAGCTCGATCCGAAGCGGCTCGAGGTGATCTTCAATGCCTTCCCCGCGATGAAGCGCTTCTGGCTCGGCCGCGCCGGAACCTTGTCGGGCGGACAAAAACAGATGCTGTCGATCGCGCGCGCCATCGTCGAGCCGCGCCGCCTCCTGATCATCGACGAGCCGACCAAGGGGCTGGCACCGGCCATCATCGCCAACATGATCGGCGTGTTCCGTGACCTGAAGGCAACCGGCGTGACCATCCTGATGATCGAGCAGAATTTCGCGCTGGCGCGCGCGATCGGCGACACCGTGGCCGTGATGGAAGATGGCCGCATCGTGCATCACGGCGGCATGGCCGAGCTCGCGGATGATGATGCCTTGCAGCGCCGGCTGCTCGGCCTGTCCATGTCAGCGCATCAGTGAGGATGAGCGCATGTCCAAGCCTGTGACCGCACCTGTCACCGCCGATATCCCGCGCCAGCCAGTGGACTGGCTGCCGGTGGCATTGCCGCTCATCGTCGCTGTTGCCGCTTTTCCGTTGGTCGGCAATCCCTGGACGTGGCTGACGCTGACCATCGCCGGGCTTGCCATGGGCATGATCATCTTCACCGTGTCCTCCGGCCTGATGCTGGTGTTCGGCCTGATGGACGTTCTCAACTTCGGCCACGGCGCCTTCATCGCGCTCGGCGCCTATGTCGGGCTGGCGGTTCTGATACCGCTCACGCCGTGGGTCGAGGCCACGTCGGTGCTGTTGAACTCCGCCGTTTTTGCGCTGGCATTGTGTGCCGGCGTCATCGTTGCCGGCGTGGTCGGTTTCGTGTTCGACCGGTTGCTGATCCAGCCGGTTTACGGCAACCACCTCAAGCAGATTCTGATGACGACCGGCGGCCTGATCATCGTCGAACAGTTGATCCGTGCGATCTGGGGCGCGGAGACGGTCTCGTTCAATCTGCCAGCCAGCCTGCGCGGATCGTGGCTGTTGGGCGAAGCTGCCGTCGAACGGTACCGCATCGTGGCGCTCGGCATCGGCAGTGCCGTCTTTCTCGGGCTTCTTCTGGTTCTGACCCGCACACGGATCGGACTGATGATCCGGGCCGGTGTCGAGAATCGTGAAATGCTGGAAGCGATGGGTTATCGCACCCGGCATCTTTTCGTCGGCGTGTTCGTGGTCGGCGCGATGCTGGCCGGCCTCGGCGGCGTGATGTGGGGGCTCTACCTTCAGAACTTCACCGCATCGATCGGCGCGCAGATCAACGTGCTGATCTTCATCGTGATCATCATCGGCGGCCTCGGCTCGACCACCGGCTGCCTGATCGGCGCGCTGCTGGTGGGGCTGACGAGCAACTACGTCGGTTTCGCCGCTCCCAAGATAGCGCTGTTCTCGAACATTCTCCTGATGCTTCTGATTTTGCTCTGGCGGCCCCAGGGCCTCTACCGGGTGGTGGACCGATGACCACGCACGCTCCGGCACCGAGTTTCATCCGTCGCCTGCTGTCGGGAGACCTGCCCCGCAGCCGGATCCTGACCGTCATCCTGATCGCCATCGTCGTCGGTCTTGTCGTCGCGCCGTTCCTCGTTCCGGGCGCACGGAGCCTCAACACCTCCGCGAAAATCCTGATCTTCATCGCGCTGGTGGCGAGCTACGATCTGCTGCTCGGCTACACCGGCATCGTGTCGTTCGCCCATACGATGTTTTTCGGGATCGGCGCCTATGGCATCGCCATTGCGTCGACCCGGATGGAGCCGGGCTGGACGGCATTGGCGGTGGGCACGTCGTGCGCCATTCTGCTCTCCGTTATTCTGGCGACAGTGATCGGCCTGTTCTCGCTGCGGGTCCGCGCGGTGTTCTTCGCCATGATCACACTTGCGGTGGCCACCGCGTTTTCGACCTTGATGTCGCAATTGTCGGAATGGACCGGCGGCGAGGATGGCATCACCTTCAAGATGCCGACGATCTTTCAGCCGGCGTACCGCCTGTTCGAAGAGCCCGTCCTGGGGATCGTCATCAACGGACGCATTCTGTCGTACTACGCCATCCTGATCGCGGTCGTGGTGCTGTTCCTGCTGATGCTGCGGATCGCCAACTCGCCGTTCGGACGCGTGCTTCAGGCGATTCGCGAGAATCCGTTCCGGACCGAAGCGATCGGCTATCGCACCGTTTTCTATCGCACCATCGCCAGCGTGATATCGGCGGTGTTCGCCACGCTCGCGGGCGTCCTCATGGCGATCTGGCTGCGTTACAATGGGCCGGATACGACGCTCTCACTCGAGATCATGGTCGATATCCTGCTGATCACCGTGATCGGCGGCATGGGGACGCTCTACGGTGCGATCGTCGGGTCCGTGGTGTTCATGATCGCACAGACCTATCTGCAAGACGTCATGGTGCTCGTCAGCAAGGCGAGCGAGCATATCCCGCTGGTCGCCACTCTGGCCCACCCGGATCGCTGGCTGTTGTGGCTCGGTCTGCTGTTCGTCCTGAGCATCTACTATTTCCCGCAAGGGGTGGTGGGCAGCCTCAGGGATCGCGCGCGGGGGACGTGATGCTGATCACCGATTGGTTGCAGCGCGCGGCGGATCATTCTCCGGAGCGCATCGCGATGGAAGACATCGCGACCGGCGAGCGGCTGAGCTATGCCGCGTTCGATCGGCGCGTCGGGCGGATTGCGTGGAGCTTGCGCGAGCGCTTCCAGCCCGGCGATCGCATTGCCATCCTGGCGCAGAACTGCTTTGCCCATCTCGAATTGCTGTTCGCTTGCGCGCGGGCGGAACTGATCCTGGTGCCGCTGAACTGGCGTCTCGCGGCCGCCGAGCTTCGGCAGATCGTCCATGATTGTCGGCCGTCGCTGCTGGTCCATGAACCAGATTTCTCCGCCGCTGCAATCTCGGCGGTGGACGGGATCGATTGCGTCTCGATGACGCTCGGCGATCCGCAGGGCTATGAGGCCATGGAGGCCGATGCCGCCGGAGCGATCGCGGTCATGACGCCGCGTCGGGACGATGATCTCTGGATGCTGCTCTATACGTCGGGCACCACCGGGCAGCCGAAAGGCGTGATGCAGACCTTCGGTATGGTCTATGTCAACGCGGTGAACACATTCATCTCGGGCAAGGTGCTGGCCGGCGACGTCTTCCTCAATGTGCTGCCGTTCTTTCATACCGGCGGCCTCAATCTCTACACGCTGCCGGTTCTGATGACCGGCGGCACCGTCATCATCGAGCGGCGTTTCGATCCCGCGGTGACGCTGGCGCGTCTGTCGCAGGACGTGGTCTCGATGTTCGCGGTGCCGGCGATTTATTTGACGCTCGCCAATCATCCGGATTTCGCCGCCGCGCATTTTCCTCGACTGCGCAATCTGTCGGTGGGCGGCGCGCCGATCCCGCCCGCGATTGGCGAAGCATTCGCCGCCAAGGGACTCGTCGTGGCGCCGAGTTACGGCATGACGGAAGCGGGGCCGACGATCTTCGCGTCCGATCCGGAGACGGCGGCGCGCAAGCCGCTGAGCGTCGGCAAGCCGGTCGGGGCCGCGCTGATCCGTCTGGTCGATCGCGATGGTCACGAGATTCGCGGGGCGGGTCGCGGAGAGCTTCAACTCGCGGGGCCCGTGGTGACGCCGGGCTACTGGAACAGGCTTGCGGCGACGCGCGATGCGATCAAGGACGGATGGCTCAACACCGGCGATGTCGCCGTTCGCGACGACGATGGCGACATTTTCATCGTCGACCGCCTCAAGGACATGTTCATCTCCGGCGGCGAGAACGTCTATCCGGCGGAAGTGGAGAATTTTCTCTATGATCTTCCCGATATTGCCGAAGCCGCTGTGATCGGCGTGCCGGATTCGCGCTGGGGCGAGGTCGGTCTTGCCATCGTGGTCCCGAAGGCGGGAATGACGATCGAGCCCGATCGGCTGCGCACGGCATGCCGGGAACACCTCGCCGCCTACAAGGTGCCGCAGCACGTCCGCATCGTCGATGCGCTGCCCCGAACCCCATCGGGAAAGGTCGAGAAGCACAAGCTGCGCGATCAGTTGCTGAGCAAACAATAACAAGGAATGTAGCATTGACCACGATCGCTGAGGCGCCGGAATTTCACCACGCTTGCATCACATGGCGGAACGGCGAGGTCGCAACCGTGGCGATCCGCAATTCCGGACCGCTCAACATTCTGTCGTCGGCGGTGATGGAAGATATGCGCCGGGCCATCACGCATGTGAGCGCCGATCCGCGCCTGCGTGTTCTCATCCTGCGCGGCGAGGGCGAGGCAGCCTTCATTGCCGGCGCCGACGTGCACGAGATGGTCGATCTCGATGGTCCCGGTGCGACGGCATTCATCACCGGGCTTTACGATCTCTGTGAATCGGTGCGGGACTGTCCGGTCCCGGTCATCGCGCGGTTGTGCGGATACTGCCTCGGCGGCGGCCTGCAACTGGCGGCATCCTGCGATATCCGCCTCGCGGCGGAGGGTACGAAGTTCGGAATGCCGGAGGTGCGCGTCGGCATGGCGTCCATCATTCACGCGGCGTTGCTGCCGCGGCTTGCCGGATGGGCGGAGGCGAAATGGCTGTTGCTGACAGGCGAACAGATCGGCACCGAGGAAGCGTTACGCTGCGGCCTTGCCACCCGCGTCGTCGCCAAGGAGCAGCTCGACCGCACGATCGATGCGGCCGTCGCCGCGATTCTTGCCTGCGGCCCGAACAGCATCCGCGAACAGAAGTGGCTGCTGCGTCGCTGGGAAGGCGAAGATATCGCGGAGAAGATTTCCGGAACGATCCCGCTGTTCGCGGAGGCATACGCTTCCGGTGAGCCCCAGCGCTATCTCCGCGCCTTCATCGACGCACGGCGATCGCCGCCCCGAAAGGCTCTCATGAGCGCGGAGTGACGATGCGATGCAGAGGCCGCTTGGCGATTAGTTCGTGAGTTCCGCGAACACCGCGGAGGCCTCGGTCAGCAATCGGTCGGCATCCGCCGCCGAGAACACCAGCGGCGGCCGGATTTTCAGCACATTGGCGTTTGGTCCCGTCGCCGAGATCAGCACCCGGCGTTCGCGCAGTCCGTTGACCACGGTGGAGGCTGCGTGGGCATCGGGAGACTTGGTGTTGCGATCCGTCACCAGTTCAACGCCGATATAGAGACCGGACCCGCGAACGTCGCCGATACACACGTAGCGTTGCGCCAGATCCGCGAACCCGTCGCGAATGATCTTTCCGACCTGCGCGGCATTCTCCATCAGCTTTTCGTCCTGAATGACGTCAAGGGTCGCCTGCGCTGCGGCGATGGCAACGCTGTTACCGCCAAACGTGTTGAAGTAGCGCGTGTCGCGACCGAAGCGCTCGACGGCTTCGGGCGTCAGCACCGTTGCCGCAATCGGGAATCCATTGCCCATCGGCTTGCCCATCGTCACGATATCCGGTTTCACGCCATGGCGCTGAAAGCCCCAGAGCTTGTCGCCGGTGCGTCCAAATCCCGACTGGACTTCGTCAGCGATGAACAAGCCTCCGGCCTCGCGCACGACCTTGGCGACCGGCGCAAGAACGTCCGAGGGGTGGGTGAAGATGCCGTCGGAGGAGAATGCCGAATCGCAGATGAAGGCCGCCAGGCCTTCGCCGTGTCGTTGCAGGTTCTTGATCTGCGCGGCGACTTGCGCCGCCATCCATTCTCCCATTTGCGCGGCGGGGACGCGGTAAGAATCCGGCGCCGGCACTCGACGCACCCAGGTGCCGAGCGGTGAGAACTCACCCAGTGAAGGTGAGAAGCTCGACGTCAGCTCCGAATTGCCGTGGTAGGCCTCCTCGGTGATGATGATGCCGCGATGGCCCGAACAATGCTTGGCGATCCGCAATGCGAGATCGTTGGCTTCCGAGCCGGTGCATGTGAACATGACGTGTTGCAGCGGCGCGCCGAGCGTTGCCAGCAACGCTTCGGCGTAATTCAGGATGCCTTCCTGGATGTAGCGCGTATGCGTGCACAATGTCTGCATCTGCGCCGATACGGCTTCGGCGACACGCGGGTGACAGTGGCCCACGGAGACGACGTTGTTGTAGGCGTCGAGATATTCGTTGCCGGCGCTGTCGAAGAGCAGGGTTCCCTTGCCGCGCTTGACCTCAACCGGATTGCTGTAGAACAGCCGGTAGGCGGGTCCGAGTAATTGAGTTCGTCGCTCGACCAGTTTGCGCGTGTGGGCGTCCAGATTGTTTGCTGCCGCCGGATTGAACGAGTTCACCATCTTGCCGCGCGAGGACGAAGCTGTGTTGGACATCGGGTTGGTCTCCTGCTGCGCGGCCTGTCAGGCCGAAGGGATGCGGCTTGCCTTGGCGGACGCGAGAATCGGCAAACTCAAGAATTGGCAAACTCAAGAAGCGTATCGGATACTTGTTCGACCGAGCGGTGCATGAACCACGCGAGTTGCGCCCAGCCCTGCGCCGTATTGCGCAGCAGATAGGCTGACTTCTCCGGCAATAGCGTGGCCCGCCAGATCGACAGCAGCGCTCGCGTCACTGCGCGCGCCATCACCAGATGGGGAATCAGTCGCAGTTCGTTCTCGCTCAGGTCGGCGACGCGCAGATAGCCGCGCAACAGATCGCGGGCGTCGGCGAACAGATCGTCGGCCGGTTGCGCCGGCAACTGATTCAGCAGCGCGGTCGAGACGTCGATGGCGATCAAGGTACGAACCGCGTCGCCGAAATCGATGATCCCGGTGATGAAGTCGGCATTGGCGCGGTCCACGACGATGTTGGATTTGCTGAAATCGTTGTGCACGACCTGAGTGCGGCAGTCGTTGAGGCGCGGCGAAAGTTCGGCGAAACGTTCCAGAGCGTGCGCCAGCACCGCGCGCTGCTCGCGATCCTCGATGGCGTCGAGCAGGCTGTTGAGTTGCAGCACGTGCTTGACGTCCCATGCCAACACCCGCCCGTCGGCCGGATGGGCAAAGTCGGCCAGCGCCAGCCGGAGACGGCCGAGGGTCTCGCCGATCCGTTCACGCTCGGCTGGTGTCACGACAAATTCGCTGAGCGGCGTTCCTTCGAGATAGGACAACAGCCGCACCTGACGATGCTGCCCGGCGCCGTCATGATAGGCGAACTGCTCGTTGCCGCTATTGTCGGCAACCACGCGCGGCACGGGCAGGCTCGGATCGCGGGCCGCAAGATGCTGGAGCACCCCGAGCTGGCAGGAAATTTCGACGGCATCCTCGGACGGATTGGCGACTTTCAGGATGAAGCGTTGTCCATGCTCGTTCTGGATTCGGAAGGTGTCGTCCTTCTCGGTCGCGAGCCGGTCGATCCGCCCGGTGAGGCCGTAATGACGCCGTGCCAGTTCGAGCGCCTCGGCCTCCGGCATCAGCGCGTAGCTCGTCGCGAGTCCGCCCTGACTGATGACTGAGTGCTCCGGCAACACCATATCGGCTCGCGCTCCTTGTGAGGTTCTGATCCGCCGTCCGCCATCGTCGACCGAACGATGGGTCCGACGGCAGGAGTAGCCGGCTTTATGCCATGATTGACGATTGGCGACAATCGGCAATAATGGTGGGCAGATACGCTCCGGTGCCGGTAGGGCCCGGCAAATGCCTGGAGAATTTCGAGATGGCTTCGCTCAGCATTCCGCGGCTCGTCAAAACTCCGATCGAGACCCAGGCCGCGACGGCGTTGCGGGCATCGATCGTGGCGGGTGATATTCCCGCCGGGCAACGCATCACCGAGATCGAAATCGCCGGACAGATGGGATTGTCGCGCGCCACCGTTCGCGCCGCGCTGCATCAGCTTGCGCGCGAGGGGCTGCTGACGCTGGTGCCCTACACCGGATGGACGGTGATGTCGTTGAGCGCGCAGGATGCGTGGGAGCTTTACACCTTGCGTTCGGCCATCGAGCGACTGGCAGCGCAACTGGTGGCTGCTGCCATCAATGATGCGGGGAAAGCGGATCGTCTTCGCGAGGCATACGAGCAACTGGTCAGCGCGTGCAAGCGTGGCCATGCGGCTCGGATCGCCGAGGCCGATTTCGGTCTGCATCAGACCATCATCGCGTTGGCCGGTCATCGGCGTCTGACCGAGCAATATGCGCTGCTCGAGCAGCAGATCCGCGTCTATATCCGCTCCAGCGATGCCTTGCTTCCGAACCCCGGTATGGTCGTCGCCCAGCACAAGCCGATCGTCGCCGCGATTCTTGCCGGCGATCCTGATAAGGCGGGCGCGTTGTCGGAGCAGCACAATCTCACCGAGGGCAGGCGGCTGGCGGATCATCTGCTGGCGCTTGAACGTCGCGCGGCCGATGCGCGACAAGAGACCGTGCCGTCGCAACGGTCGCGTGGCGCTACGAGCACGCGCCAGACGCGACGCGCGAGAGCCTGAGAGGCACGAGCCGTCAGCGGCGCGCTAGGATGGCTGCGGTGCATCCGCCGCGCGATTGGTGAGGTAGAGCCCGAGAAGGATCAGCGCAAATCCGACCAGGTGAAACCAGGCGATTTGCTCGCCGAGAAACAGCGCGGCCAGTACGGTGGAGGTGATGGGCGACAAATACAGAAACGGTCCCGCACGCGCGGCGCCGAGACGTGTCGCTCCGAAAATCCACAACAGGTTCGCAATCAAAGTCGGCCCCAGCGCCAGGTACAGCATCGCGATGATGGTATTGGGCGCGGCCTCGCCGCTGAGAAACGGATCGATGCCGCCGGTCGCGAGGAAATGCAGATAGAACGGCACCATGGCTCCGATGACGCCGGACCATGCCGCGATCGTGGTCAGACTGAGCACCGAGATATTGAGGGTGCGGAATTTCAGCGCGACGGTATACCAGGCGAACAGGATCGCGGCGATCAGCGACCAGACGTTACCGAGCTGAAATTGCAGCCCGAAGACATTGCCCAGCGTTCCCTTGAAGAGGATGAGGCACGTTCCGGCCAGCGCCGTGACGACGCCGATGTTGCGCAGCCATACCGAGCGCGCCATGCCGAGGGCATAGGATAGGAACACGACCCATATCGGCGTGGTGGAGTTGAGCAGGCCGACCTCCAGTGCCGTGCTGTGATAGGCGCCCGCCAGCAGGAAGATGGAGAACAGGCCGACGCCGATCATGCCAAGGCATATCAGGAAGAACAGGTTGGCTCGAATGTTGGGCCAGTCCTTCCGCAGCGTCGGCCACGCCAGCGGCGTCAACACCACGAGCGACAGCACCCAGCGCCACAACACCACGGTCGGTAACGGAATATCGGTGTGAACGGCCCGGGCCACAACATAGTTGCTGCCCCACAACATCGCGGTTGCGGTCAGCGCTATGACGGCCGCGACCGTGGATGACGCCTGCGATGGCGGGGAGGCGGCGACACGCGGATTGTGATCATCGGCGTCGGCCATCATGGGTACTCGGCTTCCGGCTGCCCGCGGTCGGTCGGAGCGATCGTCAGGGCGCCGCGGCGTGACCGGTGCGTTGTGAAACGTGCCAGGGCAGAGCAAGCCGTTCCATGAACTCGACGATGTAGAACAGGATGGTGCCCAACAGCCCAAGCAGGATGAGGCAGACGAACACACGCGGCGTATCGAACTGGCCTTGTGCGGTCAGAATGGCAAAGCCGAGCCCCTCCGAGCCGGCGACGAACTCGCCGACGATGGTGCCGACCAGCGCGAAGGAGATCGCCACCTTCAGGCCCGCGAAGATGCTCGGCAGCGCATTGGGCAAGCGAATCTTGCGCAGAATGGCGAAGGACGAGGCGCGGCTGGCGCGTGCGAGGTTGATCATGTCGGGATCGACCGAGCGCAACCCCAGCACCGCATCGATCACCACGGAGAACAATGCCAGCATCAGCGCGATGGCAATCTTCGGCTCGATCCCGGTGCCCATCCACAGTACGAACAGCGGCGCCAGTGCCACCTTCGGCACGCTGTTGAGGGCCACCAGCAAGGTATAGACGGTTCGCTCCAGAAACTTCGAATGAACGATGCCGACGGCAAGTGCGAGGCCTATCGCGACCGCAAGCACGAAGCCGGCCACCGTTGTGTAGAGCGTCGAGAACGACTGTTGCAGGAAGTAGCCCGGCGTGATCAGGAATTCACGCCAGATCTGGCTCGGCGCCGGGAGAATGATCGGCGGTGGCCGCAGTACAAACACCGCTGCTTCCCAAAGCAGCAGCGTTCCGATCAGCACTATGAGAACCATGCCGCTTTCGTACAGCGACTGCAATCTGCGCATCATGCGTTAGCCGTCCTTCAGCAGGCCGAGACTGGTGAAGAGGTGTCGGATATGCCCGACATAATGGGCGAACTCGGCTGTTTCACGGACCGCGAGATGTCGCGGTCGCGGCAGATCGATATCGATCACCTCGATGATCCTGCCGGGATTGCGGTCCATCATCACCACCCGGTCGGACAGGAAGATGGCTTCGGCGATGCCATGGGTGACGAACGCCACGGTCTTGCGCGTGTCCTGCCAGATGCGGGCCAGTTCCAGATTCAGATCGTCGCGGGTCATGGCATCGAGGGCGCCGAACGGTTCGTCCATCAGCAGCAGGTCGGGGTCGCACAACAGAGCGCGGCAGATCGCGGCGCGCTGCCGCATTCCGCCTGACAGTTCCCACGGATGGCGATCCTCGTATCCCTTCAAGCCGAAGCGCCACAACAGCTGCAACGCGCGTTCGCGTACCGATGCCGTGGGGATGTGAGCGAATTCCGCGGTGATCAACACGTTGTCGAGCACCGTCCGCCAGTCCAGCAGAACGTCGCGCTGAAACACCATGCCGAGACGATCCGGTGGTCCGCTCAAGGGCTTGCCCTGAACCTGAATCTGTCCCGACGTCGGCTTCTCAAGCCCCGCGATGCACTTGAGCAGGGTGGACTTGCCACAGCCGCTGGGGCCGAGGATCGAAATGAATTCGCCTCCGCGAATGTCGAGATCGATTCCTTCGAGGGCGTGCACGGCGCCCTTCAGCGAGCCGTATGATTTTCCAACCTGGCGGATTGCGACGTAGGCAGCTTCCGCGATCGGGTGAGGGGGCCGGTCCGGCCCCGCAGCCATCCCGTTCGTTGTCATTGCGCCATCCGCCGCGTCAATCGATGAAAGCATTGGTGAAATAATCCGAGGCTTTCCATCCTGGTTGAATCACCTTGGCTTTCTCCATCACCTTCAGCGCCTTGTTCCAATCTTCCTCGGCTTGCCAGCCGATCGGCTTACCCTTGGTGGCTGGCGTATCGAAGAATTTGATGGTCAGCTTGATCTGCTCGATCAGCACATTGCGGTCCAGCTTGGCGCCGGGACGCTGATGGATCATGGCGTCCGCGCCCTCGGCCTCGTGGCCGTCGCGCAAGTAAGCCCATGCCTTCTGCTGGATGTTCACCAGCTTCTTCAGGGCGCCCTTGCGGGCCTCCAGCGTATCGTCGCGAACAATCAGTCCGTAGCTCGGAAAGAACACGCCTGCATCCTCGGCGAGCACCGACTTGGATGGGCGCGAGGCCTCCGCGACCGGCAATGCCGACGGATCCGTGGACATCAGGCCGTCCGCGCGCTTCGTCGTATAAGTACCCCATAGCGCGGCCGGGTCGACGAACAGGATGTTCGCGGTCTTGCGGTCGAGCCCGCCCTGTTCCAGCCAGTAGTCGATGAACGGAGCCCAGGGGCTGGCGGCAAACACGACAAGGGTCTTGCCCTTGAAGTCCTGCACCTTCGCGATTGGAGAGTCGCGGTCGACCAGCACCGAGAGGTCCGTGCGACGCCCCCATCCGGCGATACCCTTGACCGTCGCGCCGTTCGCTCGCGCTTGCGGTAGCAACCCGAGCTGAACCTGTCCGACATCGACCTGTTTGGCGTTGACGAGTTGCAGGGTATTGCCGGAGCCACGGCCATCCTGAATATCGACATCAAGGCCGGCTTCCTTGAACCATCCCTTGTCCTGCGCCAGATGCAGCGCGGCCTGTACGCCCCAGGGCGAGAAATCAAGGCGAACCGACAGCTTTTCCTGCTGGGCATGCGCCGGAGCGGACAGCCACGCGCCTCCCAGGAGCGTCAGTGCCAGCAACAAGCCGCGTCCCGGCCCGATTCCGCTTATGCGACCCGCGAACATTTCATCCTCCCCCTTATTTTCTATTTGATAGACTATACAGTCCAATACGGGTTGCAAGATTTTTTTCGCAATCTCCTATTTTCAAGCCGAATGAATGCATTCTTGACGAGGAGGAAGCTATGTACTAACCAATTAGTACAATAAGAATTTTGGGAGAATGTGGTGAAAGCCCCTGTTTCCGCAGCCTCTTCGCGTGGCGCGCGCATCGGTGTCGATATTGGCGGCACCTTCACCGACCTCGCATTGATCGATCATTCGGGGCGCGTTGTTCACCGCAAGATTTCATCAAGTCCGGCCGCGCCGGAGGCGGCTGTGCTTGAAGGTGTGACCGCCATCATCGCCGATGCGGGGCTGGCCGCGGCCGACATCGTCGAGGTCGTCCATGGCACGACGGTCGGTTCGAATACGTTGCTGCAAAAGGTTGGTGCCGCGACCGGTCTGATCACCACGCGCGGGTTTCGCGACGTGCTTGAGATCGGGCGCCTGCGCACGCCGGGCATGTTCGACTTGCAGTGGGAGAAGCCGGAAGCGCTGGTGCCGCGCAGGCTCCGGCTCGAAGTCACGGAACGTATGCGCTTCGACGGCAGCGTGTTGACGCCGCTTGACGAAGACGATCTGCGCGCCGCCGTCGATCAGCTTGCCGCCGCCGATGTGGCCTCGATCGCGATCTGTTTCCTCAATAGCTATCGCAATCCCGTGCATGAGCGTCGCGCGGAAGAATTGATCGCGACGTGGTATCCCGAGATCAAGGTGACGAGTTCCGTTTCGGTGTTGCCGGAAGCCAAGGAATACGAGCGGACCAGCACCACGGTGGTCAACGCTTATGTCCGCCCGGTGCTCGAACAGTATTTGTCGCGGTTGGAAAGCGGTCTCGCGCGCATCGGCGTCGATGCGCCGCTGCTGGTTTGCAATTCCAACGGCGCGCTTGCCTCGTCGCAGACCGCGCGTGAGAAGCCGGTGTTCTTCATCTCGTCGGGGCGAGCTGCGGGTGTGGTCGGCGGTGCCCGGCTGGGCGATTCCGTCGATACGCGCAATCTTGTGGTGTTCGACATGGGCGGCACAACGGCGTCGGCGTCGCTCGTTCAGGACGGCGAGTTGATCCGCGTCAGCGAATATGAATTCCGTGCCGGAATCTCGACGCCAAGTCGCTTCATCAAGGCCGGCGGCTACATGATGAGCGTTCCCGCGGTCGATGTCGCGGAAGTGGGCTCCGGCGCGGGTTCGATCGCTTACGTGGATGGCGGAGGGTTGATGCGGGTCGGCCCGATCTCCGCCGGCGCCGATCCCGGCCCGGCCTGCTACGGCAGCGGTGGCGACAAGCCCACCGTTACCGACGCCAATCTGCTGCTCGGCTATTTGCCGCCGGTGCTGGCTGGCGGCTCCCGAACCCTGGATGTGGAATCGGCGAGGCGTGCGATCGATCGCGCCTTCGGCGGTTCGCTCGGCCTGTCTGCTGAACTTGCCGCCTTCGGCATCCGTGAAGTGGTGAACGCCAACATGGCCCGCACCATCCGCGCCGTTACGGTGGAGCGTGGCGTTGATCCTCGGGAGTTCACGCTGGTTGCCATCGGCGGTTCGGGCCCCGCCCACGCCGTCGATATCGCGCGATTGCTGTCGATGCCGCGCATTCTGGTTCCGGCGTCCCCGGGGGTGTTCACCGCGATGGGAATGCTGGCGGGTGACGTCGAGCGTTACTTCATTCGCGCCTTTGTTGGCCCCCTGGAGGCGCTCGATCTCGACGCAGCCAGGACGATCTTGACTGAACTCGAGTCCGACGCGCGCGATGCGCTCCGCGCCGAGGGCATCGCCGATGCCGAGATGGTGATCACGCCGGAAATCGATATGCGCTTCCGCGGTCAGGAGTTGTCGCTCGCTATTCCGTTCACCGCCGACGGCGGCATCGAAAAACTGCGCGACGCGTTTCTTGCTGCCTATCAGGCCGTCTACAGTTACTCATCGTCGGATACAGTGGAAACCGTCAGCCTGCGGGTGATCGGCCAGGGAATCCGGCAAGGGAAGCTGGACTTCCGCGCCATCCGTCATCAGGCCGCGGACGCCAAACCGAAGTCGCGACGCACGGTCTATTTCGGCGGCACTCACGGCCATGTCGAAACTCCGATCTATGATCGTCTGGCGCTGCCGCCGCGCCTCGTGGGGCCGGCGATTCTCGAAGGCGCCGACGCCACCGTGGTCATTCCGCCGGAGACGGTCGCGACCGTCGATGCCAGCCTCAACGTGCTGATCCACCTCGTTGACACCCCTTCCGATGAGACGTTGCCGTCATGACCCAGTCCAATAACTCGCAGCACCAATCCAAGCTCGATCCCGTGACCTTCGCGGTGCTCAAGAGTGCATTCGAATCCATCGTCGATGACATGGCCTATACAGTGATGCGCACGGCGCGCTCTCCCATCGTTCGGGACGTGCTCGACTACTCTACGACCATGTGCGACGCAAAGGGACGAATTCTGGCGCAGGCGAAGACAGTTGCGTTGCATCTCGGCGCCGTACCCGATGCGATGGAAGCGCTTCAGCGTCATTACGGCAATGACTTGCATCCCGGCGACGTCATTATTTTTAATGACCCCTATGACGGCGGAATGCATCTGCCGGACATTTTCATGTTCAAACCGATTTTCGCCGGGCCTCATCTGCTGGGCTTTGCCGTGGTGATCTGCCACCACTGCGATGTCGGCGGTCGCGTGCCGGGATCGAACGCCAGCGACTCGACCGAGATTTTCCAGGAAGGCTTGCGGATTCCGCCGCTCAAGCTGTTCGACCGCGGCGTTCGCAACAAGACCCTGTTCGACATCATCGCCAAGAACGTGCGCCTGCCCGATCTGGTGATCGGCGACCTCGAGGCGCAGCTTGCGACCTGCGCGCTCGGCGAACGCGAGTTCGTGCGGCTGGTCGGCAAATACGGTGTCGACGTTCTCGAGGGCTTTATCGTGGATCTGCTCGACTACGGCGAGCGGCTGACGCGCAAAGCCTTCGCGGCATGGCCGGATGGCACCTATCGCTTCACCGATTATATCGACGGCGATGGTTTCGACGAATCCGCCATTCCGATCGAGGTCGCCATCACCGTGATGGGCGACCACATCAAGGTCGATTTCGAGGGTTCATCGCCGCAGGTGCGCGGTGCGATCAATTCGACGCTGTCTTTCACCAAATCCGCGACCTATCTCGCGGTGCGTTGCGTGCTCGATAGCGATGTCCCGAACAATGCCGGTGTCTATCGTTGCATTGACGTCTCGGCCCCCAAGGGGTCGGTGCTCAATCCCGAATTTCCGGCGCCCGTCGCCGCGCGTGCGCTGACTGGTTACCGGGTTGCCGATACGGTCCTCGGCGCGCTCTCGCGCATCGTGCCGGAGCGCGCGGTGGCGGCCGGAGAGGGCGGCAATTCCGTGGTTTGCCTTGGTGGATATGACAAGACCACGCGCGAACCGTTCATTCTGGTCGACATGATCAACGGCGCGCTCGGCGCGCGCGCCACCAGGGACGGCATCGATGCGATCACCAACCCGTCGCAGAACATGTCGAATATGCCGGTGGAAATTCTTGAGGCAACCTATCCGCTGCTGATCGAGGAATATTCGCTGCGCGAGGATTCCTGCGGGGCAGGCCGGCAACGCGGCGGGCTCGGAATTATCCGGCAATATCGGTTCCTTGCCGACGAAGCCATTCTGCAATTGCGCTCCGATCGTTATGAGCACCGGCCTTATGGTTTGTTCGGCGGTGGTGAAGCCGCACCCTCACGCAACCTGCTCAGTACGGGCGGCAACTTCGAACTGTTACCAAGCAAGGTCACGCGAACGGTGCATCGCGACACCGTGATCCGTCACGAGCAAGCCGGCGGGGGAGGCTATGGCGATCCGATGACGCGTCCGGCCGCCGCCGTGCTTGCCGACGTGCTGGATGGAAAAATTTCAGTTCCCTATGCCCGCAGCGGTTTCGGCGTCGTGGTTCGCGACGGCGCCGTCGATGAACAGGCGACCGCGCGGCTGCGTGCCGAGCACGTGGGAGCGCCGGCATGAGCGATCTGTCGCGCTTCGCCATCAATCAGATCACCACCAAGACTCTGTCGCTCGAAACAGCGGTGGAAACCTATGCGCGGCATGGCGTCGGCGGCATTGGCGTATGGATGGATTATCTCGACGCCGCTGGCATCGCGGCCGGAGCCAAGCGGATTCGCGATGCCGGGCTGTTCGTGCCGTGCCTTTGCACCAGCGCCTGGGTCAACCTGACCGATCCCTCGGCCTATCGTGCCGCTCTGGAAGAAAATCGACGGCGGCTTGACGCCGCTGCCGCGATTGGAGCGCCGACGCTGGTGATCGTGCCCGGCAGTCTGGCGACGGGCGAGCGTGATCTTGTCGCCGCGCGGCGGCGGGTCGAGGACGCGCTGGCCGAACTGTTGCCTTATGCGCTTGCCGCTGGTGTGAAGGTCGGTCTCGAGCCGCTGCATCCGATGTTCGCCGGTGATCGCTCGTGCCTCAACACCTTCGCTCAGTGTCTCGATTTGTGCGAGCGTCTCGGCGAGGGGACGGGACTGGTGGCGGATGTCTATCATTGCTGGTGGGATCCCGAATTCCCGCAAGGACTCGTTGCCGCCGGGGCGGAGCGATTGCTGACCTTTCACCTGTCGGACTGGCTGACGCCGACCCGCGATGTTTATCAGGATCGCGGAATGGTGGGCGACGGCGTGATCGACCATGCCTATTACCGCGACCTGCTGGACCGGATCGGTTACGATGGACCGATCGAGATCGAGATCTTTTCCAAGCTGGATTGGTGGCAGCGCGGTGGCGACGAAACTGTTCGGGTCTGCGTCGAGCGGTGCGCACCGCTGGTCGCGCGCCGTGTTGGCCAGGATTCACCGACCGTGGCGGCTGTTCGCGCGTGATTGGTTGAGCGTCCGGCTCTGAGGCGATCCACCATATCCGCTGGGTATGGTTTTGCTTTTCGATGCCTTCGTCATCGGGCGCGTCGGTCGTCATAAGTAAGCAGACCGTCGAAAATTCCCGGATCGGGCGTTGCGATGAGCTTGATCGCGAATTCCATGGACTATGAAAAGATTATAGACTGACTTGTGCCACCCCCGATGGCGATTCGGTGGGGCCGATTTTTCGAGAAAGGATTGCTTCGCAGATATGTCCAAGTCTCCGAGCGCGAAGCCACGGATACGCAATGCGCGGCAGACCCAAGACAAAATTCTTGCCGCCGCGCACGCGGAATTCGCGCGCAAGGGCTATGAAGGCGCGCGTGTCGATGCCATCGCCAATCGTGCGAAAGTCAGCAAGAACCTGCTCTATCATTATTTTCGTTCGAAGGAGGAGCTCTACATTCGGGCGCTCGAACGGACCTATGCGACGTTGAGGCGGCGACAGAACGAAGTCTCTCTGGTTGGTCTTGATCCGATCGAAGCCATGCGCCTGTTGTGCGAGAGCACGTTTCAGACCTTCATCGACGATCCGACGGTCATCTCGATGTTGAACACCGAGAACCTCCATCGCGGCAAATACATCACGAAATCGCACACGATTTTCCCGCTCTATAACGATCTCGGTGTGCTGCTGAACAATATCTTGCAGCAGGGCGTCAAGCGTGGCGTTTTCCGCGACGATATCGATCCGATCGACCTCTATATCTCGATTTCCTCGCTCGGTTACTTCTACCTGTCCAATCGGTATACGCTGTCGCTGCTCTTCGATCGGGATCTCATGCGGCCCGACACCCTCGAACGCCGCAAGGCGCATATCGTCGACGTCATTCTGTCCTACCTGACGTTTGGACTGAAGAATGCGACGGTTTCCTCCTCGTCAGTCCCGTGAGGCGAGTCGAGGGCGTCGTCGAAGAAGGTACCCCGGCAAGGCTGGCCTTTGCGAGGAAGCCGGGGCAGCCTTGTCGATCCACGGCAGCCTGATGATAGGTTTGTTGTCCTTCGCGGCGCAGAAAAGTTTAACGTATTTATATTCTATAGTTCCAGATAACGTCGGTGCAGTTGACCCGGTGACATCCTCAGTCTTCAAGATGAGGATGTGATTCTGCAACAATTCAGGTGCTTATGCGCAGTCCCCGAAATGATCTATCCAAAACTCTCACCCCAAAGAAGGCCGCCAAGGCAAAGTCGCAGCGCTCGGTCGCTCAGAAACCCAAGCCGCGCACCAATCGTGAGAGCCGTGAGGATAGTGTCGACCGCATCTACCATTCGGCGCTGCGGTTGTTTGTTCAGCAGGGATATCGTTCGACATCGATCGATCAAATCGCGGCGGGAGCCGGGCTGACCAAGGGTGGCGTCTACTTTTACATTTCGAAGAAGGAGCATCTGATGGCACAGATGCTCGATGAAATCGCCGGTCGTTACATCGATGCGGTGATTGCCGAGATTGAGGCCAGGAAGCTGACGGCGCAGGAGCGTCTGGTGGCGTTCATGCATTCGCAGGTGTCGTTTGCGCTGGAGTGCCCGGAGGAGGTCATGTTGCTCGTCATGTCCTCCGTCGAGTTCTCGAAAAGCGACGATATGCTCACGAAGAAGATCGATGTGATCTATGAGCGGATGCGCAAGTTCGTTGTGCAGACGATCGAGGAAGGGCTGGCCAACAAGGTTTTCAAGACGAAGCTGCATCCCTACGCGGCCGCGTCGTTTTACGTCGCGACCCACGACGGAATGATGCTGGAATGGTATCGTCGCGCGGCGCAGATTGACGGCCCGGAGCTGGTGCGAGTTTTCCGCGAGGCTTTCCTGGGCGTGCTGTCCTAGGGCTTTCGTCGTTCATCGGCGAGGCGAAGGAATCCGGATTTTTTGTTTGATGCCCGCTCTTCACGCGGACCGCCATCGTTTCCGTTCGTCGCCTCAAGCGCTCGTCGCGGTTTAAGCTAGACGGAGGCGTTGCTGCCTTCTTTTTGCAGGTAGTCGATGAATTTCCGCTCGGCCTCGGAGAGTGTCTTGCCGGGCGTCCAGGCGAGGCCGAGATCGAGAGAAGGGAGCTTGTCCGCGAGCGCGCGCGATTCGACACGGCCGCCATCGAGTGACCACGGGCGATAGACCAGATGCGCGAGAATCGTGACGGCTTCGCCGGTAGCGACGATGCCGCGCACGGCTTCCATCGAGGATGTACTGAGGACGACTTTCGGCTTCACCTTCAAATAGCCCCGCGCCGCGACAGGGGCTTCGTCTGACGCGAATTGCACATAGGTTTCGTCGCGCAGGTCCTGTAACGAAATCTTCGATAGGCGATTCAAGCGATGCCCGCTGGAAAGCCACAGCGTGCGTGGCGAGCGCATCAGCATCCGGTAACGCAGGTTATGCCTGCGCGAGAGATTGGAAACGATGACCAGTGCGAGGTCGATACCACCACCGTGAAGCGCTTCTTCCAGTTCGGAGCGCTCCATTTCGATCAGGTTGAAGACGACATTGGGATAGGCGCGGCGGAAGCGCGCCAGATTGGGCAACAGGTAATAGCCGACGCCGGTATAGGTCACGCCGAGACGAATGCTGCCGGTGGTCTGTGCTTCCTTGTTCGTCATCGAGTTCATCGCATCGACGATGTTCGCCTCGATGTTCCGCGCGTGGTGAAGGAATTTGTGACCGTCCTGGGTCAGTTCGATTCCGCCGACGCGACGGCGGATCAACGATATGCCGAGTTGCGCCTCCAGTTCCTTGATCGCCACCGTGACCGCCGACTGCGAGATGCCTAGGCTCGTGGCCGCGGCGGAAACCTTCTCCGTCTCGGCGGCGGCGACGAAATAGCGGATTTGTTTCAGTGTCAGCATATTAGGATTTCGAAATATGAGTTTGCAAAATTCATATTTGTAATATTGCGCCGAGGTCGTCAATCTCGTTCCCCGGATGGATGCGCGGGCAGCTCTGGGAGCGCCGCGTTTTCGTGGCCCAATTCACCGTCCCGGCGGCAAGGCGAGGAAGCAATATGACGGATCAACCATCGATCAACAGCGTCTCGGAAGGCATGGGCCTCGAGATATTCGACGGCGCGCAGGGCCGTCAGCGGCGGCCTCGCCCCGCGCTGACCCATCGCGAAGCCGCGCGTGAAATTCCGGTCTTTTCCGAAACCGACGTGCTGGTGATCGGCGGCGGCCCCTCGGGCACCTCGGCGGCGGTCGCGGCGGCCAAGCTCGGCGCGGATGTCACGCTGGTCGAGCGCTACAATCATCTCGGTGGCCTGTCGACCGGCGGGCTGGTGATCTGGATCGACCGCATGAGTGACTGGAGCGGCACCCAGGTCATCTCCGGGTTTGCGCGCGACGTGTTCGATCGGTTGCCGAAAGAGGCCGTCCTGGGTCCGCCGCGCAGTGAATGGGGTTCGAAGGACGCCGCGATCACCGATTACTGGTCCTATCGTTCCGCGGCATTCCAGGGTGTCGTCACCTGGTCGCCGACCATCGATCCGGAGGCGTTGAAGACGCTGTCGATGCAGATGATGGTCGAAAACAAGATTCGGCTCGTTCTTCATGCGTTGGCGGTCGAGCCGATCATGGACGGCAACGTAATGACGGGGGCGATCTTCGAGAGCAAGGAGGGGCGTCAGGCAATTCGCGCGAAGGTGGTGATCGACACCACGGGTGACGCAGATATGCTGGCGCGCGCGGGCGCGAAGTCCGACTCCGACATCGACACCAGCGACATCCATCACTGCATCAACACCGCCTTCATGCTGGGCGGCGTCGACATGGAGCGCTGGACTGAATTCCGTCGCACCAACAGCGCCGGCTTCGCCGATTTCATGAAGCGCGGACGCGACCGGCTGAAATTCTTCGAGAAGCCGTTCTTCTCCTGGCGCTCCGATATCGGTCTGTTCATGGGGCCGCGCCTGTCGGGATACAGCGCCATCGACGTCGAGGATCTCACTGAAGTCGAACTGAAGTCGCGGCAACTTGCCGTCAAGCATCTCGAAATCTACCGGACTGAGGCGCCCGGCTTCGAGAATGCCTTCCTGTTGCTGGGCGCGCCGCAAGTCGGCGTGCGTCACAGCCGTCGTTTCGCGGCGGAGCGCATGGTGACGCGCAAGCAATGGGACGAAGGCACGGTCTGGGACGACGAGGTCGGCGTCTCGACCTCGCTCGCGCCGAAGTGGAAGAACATTTCGGTCCCCTATGGCTCGTTGCTGCCCTCGGGGCTGGAAGGCGCGCTCGGCGCCGGGCGTCATGTTGCC
Organism: Hyphomicrobiales bacterium; assembly: GCA_017305535.1. Taxonomy (GTDB): domain Bacteria; phylum Pseudomonadota; class Alphaproteobacteria; order Rhizobiales; family Xanthobacteraceae; genus 62-47. The sequence goes on from JAFKKN010000007.1 coordinate 143,512, forward strand.
TGTGATGCCAGTTCGCACACCTTCCTGCGCGAGGTGCCGCAATGCTGGATGACCGGGCAGGCCGCCGGCGTCGCCGGCGCGCTTGCCGCCAACGCCGGCATCGCGCCGCGTCGCGTCGAGCCGCGGGCGATCCAGCGCGAATTGCTCCGGCAGGGGGCGTATCTCTCGCCGTCCATCGTCGCGGCGGCGGAGCCGACGGCAAGCGCAGCCGAATAGCGCCGAATTTTCAACTTCTGTCCCGGCGGCTCGGCCGGCGTCCTTCGGACGCCGATCGCCGGCTGCGGCCTGCGGGCAGTTAGCGGCGTCCACCGGACACCGACATCACGAGGAGGGAGCGAGACATGATATCTGGAAGGAAGCTACTGGTCGCCGCGTTGCTGGCGACCGTGTCGTTCGCGGCATCGTCCGCGATCGCGCAGAATGCCAAGCCGCTCAAGATCGGGCTTCTGCTGAGTCTCAGCGGTCCTGCGGCGTCGTTCGGCATTCCCGAACGCGACGCCGCCGAATTGATCGTCGCGGGCCTCAATTCGCAGGGCGGCGTTGACGGTCGAAAAGTCGAACTGGCGATTTACGACGACACCACCAATCCGACCGAGGCAGCGCGCGGTGCGACCAAGCTCATTCGCGAGGACGGCGTCGTGGCCATCGTCGGTGCCAGCACCGGCAGCGGCACGCTGGCGGCGGCCCCGATCGCCGCGCGTGAGAAGATCCCGATGCTGGCTCCGAATGCGACGATCTCGGTCACGGCACGCGAAAGCCAGTCGTATCCGTATGTGTTCCGGACGATGTCGAACGATCTCGTCAACACCAAGCAGCTTTATGAGGCGGCGATCGCAGGCGGCGCCAAGAAGGTCGCGATCTTTTATCAAGAGGACGCCTATGGCAAGGACTCCGCCACTTACGTCAAGAAGCTTGCTGAGGAGCGCGGCGCGCCGATCGTCGACATGGCGTCAGCGCCGCTGAAGTCGATTGAAGTCGCGGCGCAGGCCGTGAAGCTTCGTGGCAGTTCGCCCGACGCGGTCATCATGCAGGTGACGGCGCCGGCGCTCGGCGGAGCCTTCGTGCGCGCAGCCAAGCAGGTGGGCCTCGATGTGCCGATCTGGGGGTCGATGGGACTCGGCCAGAAGTCGTTCATCGAAAGCTCCGGCGCCGCCGGAAATGGTGTTCGGCTCGTCGTGTTCGGCAACTGGGACGATCCGTCGCCGCGCCAGGCCAAGCTCGCGGATGTGATGAAGGCCGGCGGAAAATCGCCTCAGGGTTTCGCCGAACTGATTTCGACCAATGGTCTGCTGGCGATCGTCGAAGCCGCGCGCAAGATCAAGGGCGATATCACCGGCCCTGCGCTTCGCGATGAACTCGAGAAGCTGTGCAAGGTGACGACGTATTCGGATGGCGAGCTTTGCTATTCGAAGGACGACCATGACGGCTGGAGCACCGACGCACTGACCACCGTGGAAATCCGCGACGGCGCGTTCAAGCGCGTTCAGTGACGTCCACCGGACGGTGATTTCGGGGCTGCCGCGCCGCCGTGGCGCCGCGGCCCCGCGCCCGTATGTTTCCGTTTTTCGGCACGAATAGAGCAGTGCGGCGCGCGCTTGGAAGCGTTCTTGACAAAGAACAATCCTTCTGTACGGTATCAGATACCAACTGGTTGGTTTTTAATCTGCCGCGAGTTGAACGGCCGGCGGATGCAAATCATTTCATCGGGGAGAGTGGATGTACGAGTTGCTTGAGTTTTCCTCGCGCGGGGTTCTTCTCGGCGTGACTTACGGATTGCTCGCGTTTCCGATCAGTCTGCTCTTCATCGCGACGGATACCGTCGATCTCGCGGTGGGCGCCTACGCGGTTCTGGCGGGCGCGGTCGCGATGTTTGTCGGCGGAAGCGTCAATCCGGCGGTCGGCATCCTCACCGGCATTCTGGTTGGCGTGCTGGCGTCGGCGGCGATCGGTTCGATCTCGCTGATGCTCGGTCGCCGGCAGAAGGGTGATCCGCTCGTGTTGGTGCTGGCGAGCTTCGGTTTCGCCATCTTCCTCGAATCCGTCGTCCTGACGTTGTTCGGAAAAGATCCGTTCATCCGTCAACCCTTCACTTACTTCTGGAATATCGGCGGTATCCGCATCAGCCCGCAGGCCGGCGTCAATGTGGTGGTCGGTCTGTTGTTGATCGCCGCAGTGTACGTTCTGCTGTATCGGACCTCCTGGGGGCGCGATGTGCGCGCCAGCGCCAACAACGAGCGGGCGGCGTTGCTTGCTGGCATTCCGGTGCGGGCGTTGCGGTTCTCGGCTTTCATGCTCGCGGGATTGCTGGCGGGAATCGCCGGCGTCCTGGTGTTGTACACCTCCGGCATGGACTTCGCGTCGGGTATGCATCTGACGCTGGCCGGCTTCGGCGCGGCGATCGTCTTCGGTTTGCACGGTCCGCTGCGCGGATTCTTCGGCGGTCTCGCCATCGGTGTCGTCGAGACCATCAGTGCCGGTTACGCCAATGGCGGCCTTGCGAGTCTCGTGCCGCTTCTCTTCATCTTCCTGGTGCTGACGCTGGGGCGCGGCGGCCGTCAGGGTCCGGCGGGAGTTCGGGCATGAATTCCCTGCTGATGCGCTATCGTTCGGTGCTCGTGCTCATCGTTGTCCTGACCGTGGTCACGATGCTGATCCGCGCCAATACAGTGTGGCTCGATACATCCGTGGTGATTGCGATCTATTCGCTGATCGCGCTCTCCGTCGGTATCAGCTACGGTCAGGCCGGTATTCTCTCGGTCGCCCAGGCGGCGTTTGCTTCGGTCGGCGCCTACGCGACCGCCATCGTGACCGCGCGTTACGATCTTCCGGCGGCAGTGGGCCTGGTGCTGGCGCTGCTGCTTCCGCCGCTCATTGCCTATCCGCTGGCGCGACTGGTGACGCGGCTCAATGCGCTGTCGCTGGCGATCGCCACGCTGGTCTTCGGTCAGGCCTTCGACATCATCCTGCGCGAAGGCGGCGATTTCACCGGCGGTTATATCGGCTTGTCCGGCATTCCGCCGCTGCCGTTCGCATCCGGTCTGCTCCAGTTTCATTTCGTCGCCTGGGGAGCGGTGCTGATTGTCGCGGTGCTGCTCAGCAATCTCATCGATTCGCCGTTCGGCCGTGCAACGAACACGCTGCGTTCGGATACGCTGCGGGCCGTGGCCGACGGTGTGAACGTGCCGCATGTTCGCAGCGCGATTCTTGCATTTTCTGCGTCGGTCGCGGGTCTCGGCGGCTGGCTCTATGCGCATCACATCGCCTATATCGGCCCCGACTCTCTCGGCCCCTCGGTCTCTCTCTCCGTTCTGCTCATGGCGGTGGTCGGCGGTGCGCAAACCGTGCTTGGTCCGATCATCGGCGCCGCGCTGCTGACTTTGCTGTTCAAGTTCATTCCCAGTCAGGAAGTGCAGGGCATGTTCTATGGCGGCGCGCTGATTGCCGTGCTGGTGCTGACGCCGAACGGTCTGATGGGGCTTCGCACCGTTATCGGACGGTGGATGAAATCATCCGCGACGAAGAGGGAACGGGCTACGGCCAACGTCGCCACCGGCGTCTCCGCGGCGAGGAGGGCGTCATGAGCATCGAGGTCGAGAAAATCGACGTCCGTTTCGGCGGTGTGACGGCGCTGCAGGATGTCGGCCTCACATTGCAGCGTGGCGAGGTTCTCGCCGTTATTGGACCGAACGGCTCGGGCAAGAGCACGCTATTCAACGCGATCACCGGATTTGTCGACATCGCGTCGGGAAGCGTCGCGGTGGACGGCAAGGACATGGCGGGCATTCCCGCGGCAAGCCGGATCGCCAGCGGCATTTCCCGCACCTTCCAGACTCCGCGGATCAATCCGGCCGCCACCGTGGAAGATTCGGTGCTGTGCGGATTTCATCCTCACGCGCGGATCAGCTTCTGGGAGGGGCTGCTGCGACCGCCGGCGATGTCACGAACGGAAGCGGAGTTGCGGCGGCGTCGCACCCGCGTCCTGGAACAGCTCGATCTTCTCGGCTTCGCCGAACAGCAGATGGGCGAGTTGCCGATGGGTATCGTGCGGATGGTCGATATCGCGCGGGCCATGGCGGCGGAACCGAACTATCTGCTGCTGGACGAGCCGGCGGCGGGTCTTTCGAAGACCGAACAGAACGTATTGATCCAGCAGGTGAGGCAACTCGCCAAGCAAGGCGTCGGCGTGTTGCTCGTCGAACATAACTTCGGCCTCATTCGCCGCCTCGCCGACCGGGTGATCGTGCTCGACCGCGGCAAGGTTCTCCTGCGCGGCACCGCCGACGAGGTGAGCAAGCGTCCCGAATTCGTCACCGCCTATCTTGGCACCAGCGTGCAGTGAAGGGACCGTCATGACCGGGGTGCTTTCCATTGTTTCGAATAACTCCAGCGCCGCGTCGCGAGGGCAATCCATTCTGACCTGCCGGAACATCACCGCGCGCTATGGCCGGATCGGGGTTTGTCACGGTGTCGACCTCGCGGTGTCCGCCGGAGAAGTCGTCGCTGTGCTGGGGCCGAATGGCGCCGGCAAGAGCAGCTTCCTTGGATCGATCGCAGGTCTGGTGCAGGGCGACGGCGAGGTGATCGTTGGTGATCGAGCGATCGGTCAAATGCCGGCCTTTCTCCGTGCCAAGCACGGCCTCGCATTCGTTCCCGAAATTCGCGGCAACATTTGTCCGGCGCTCTCCGTTCAAGAGAATCTCGGGCTTGGATTGCGGATGATCGACGACGACCGCGATGCCGCGCTCCAGCGCATATTGGAACTGTTTCCGATCCTCAAGGAGCGGCTCGACGCGCCCGCCGGAATGCTGAGTGGCGGTGAGCAACAGATGTTGGCCGTCGGCATGGCGGTGGCGCGGCGCCCGCGTGTGCTGATCCTCGACGAGCCGACGCAGGGGCTCGCACCGGCGGTGTATGACATCTTGCGCGCGACATTCGCGAAATTTCGCGAGGACGGTCTTGCCATCGTCGTCGCCGAACAGAACGTCCCCTTCGCCGCCAGTGTCGCCGACCGTTTCATCATGTTGTCCGATGGGCAGGTCGTGCTCAGCGGCGGTCATGATCAATTGCAGAAGTACGACACGATCCTCGCCGCGTTTCTCGGCAGCGAAGAGAGCGTGTCCGGCACCACCCGACCTTCCAACGTTCAATAAGGCCTGTTGTTAATGTCAGAAGTTTCCGATCCGGGACAACGTTCGTCCGGACCTCTCGCCGGCGTTCGCGTCATCGATCTGTCGCGGCTTGCTCCGGGACCGTACTGCACCATGCTGCTTGCCGATCTCGGCGCGGAGGTGATCGTGGTGGGTGGTGGCCGGTCGGGGCTGCCTGTAACTGAACTGTCGCGCGGCAAGACATTCATCTCGCTCGACCTCAAGAGCGCCGCCGGCAAGGATGCCTTGCATCGTCTGGTCAAGACCGCCGACGTTCTGATCGAGGGATTCCGGCCGGGTGTCGCCGATCGCATCGGCGCCGGATATGCCGAACTCTCGGCGATCAATCCGCGCCTCGTCTATTGTTCGATGACCGGCTATGGCCAAAGTGGCCCGCGGTCGCAGGAAGCCGGCCATGACATCAACTATCTCGCGCTCAGCGGTCTGCTCGGCGCGGTCGGCCCGAAAGACGAGGTGTCGTATCCGCCGCTGAACCTGCTCGCGGATTTCGGCGCCGGAGGATTGCTGGCCGCATTCGGTGTCGTGACCGCGTTATTCGAGACGCGCGCCTCGGGGCGTGGTCAGCACGTCGACGCCGCCATGGTAGACGGCTGCATGTCGATGATGGCGATGCATTATCCGTCATGGAATACGCCGGTGATGCCGGGGCGTGGCGACGGGCTGATCACCGGAAATGCGCCATTCTATCGTTGTTACTTCTGCGCCGACGGACAGCAGGTGTCGGTGGGGGCGCTGGAGCTGGCGTTCTTCCGCGCGCTATGGACCGTTCTCGATCTCGGCGACATCCCCGATCACATGGACAAGGCGACGTGGCCGTTCATCGAGCGAACGCTCGAGAACACGTTTCGCACGCAACCGCGCAGCTACTGGTCCGATCTGTTCTCTGGCACCGATGCCTGCGTCGCACCCGTGCTGTCGCCGGATGAAGTCTGGCAGGAGCCGCATAACAAGGCGCGCCACCCGGATGCATCGCATGCGCAGGTGCCTGCCATCCCGCGCTTCAGCCGCACGCCGTCGCTGGCGCGCAAGCTGGATCGCAGTGATCGAAGCTGCGAAGTGCTGAAGTCGGTCGCGATGTCGAATGCCGATATCGCGCAGGCCGTGCCGTCCAATCCCGCTTCCGCCGTCGAAGGGCTGTCCTGGCCGCCCGTTCTTCGCAACGCCGAAATCGCTTCTCAATAAGGACAAGAACCATGCAAGCAATGGACAAGCAGGCTTACGAATCGTTTCGCGACACCATGCGACGTCTCGCCGTCAACAAGGTCGCGCCGCATGCCGCCGAAGTGGATCGCACCAAGCAGCCGCCGGTGAAATCCCATGCCGGGCTGAGCGAAGCGGGCATCGTCGGCCTGGGTTTCCCCGAGGAGTTCGGTGGCCAGAGCGGTGATCTGCTCTCGCAGGTGATCGCGGTCGAGGAAACTGCGCGCGTCTGCGCCACCACCGGTCTCACGTTGATGACCGGTTGGGCGGCGCTCGATCCGCTGATCCGCTTCGGTGCGAAAGAGCTGATCGGCCAGATCGTGCCGTCCGTTGCCGAGGGCAAGACCATCGCGGGCTGGTGTCTGACCGAACCGCAGGGCGGTTCCGATCTGCCGGCCTTGAAGACCCGCGCGGTGCGTGAAGGCGACGAATGGGTCATCAACGGTACCAAGCGTTTCATCACCAACGCTTCGTGGGCCGAATGGTATCTCGTGCTCGCGCGCACCGGCGAGAAAGCCTACGGCATCTTCATGGTGCATCGGAACGATCCGGGCCTGTCGTTCGGCAAGCTCGAGAGCAAGATGGGTTTGCGCGGCAGTCCGACCGCCGATGTGATCTTCGAAAACTGCCGGATTCCGGCGAGCCGGGCGATCGGCGATACCACCAAGGGCTACGAGTACATGACCGTGTCCCTGACGATCTCGCGACCGCTGATCGGCGCGCAGGCACTGGGGATCGCGCAGGGCGCGCTTGACGAAGCGGTGCTCTACACCCGCGATCGCAAGCAGTTCGGTCAGTCGGTGTCGCGCTTCCAGATGGTCCGGGGCATGATCGCCGAGATGGCGGTCAAGGTCGAAGCCTCGCGCAGCCTGCTGTATCGCGCGGTCGAGGCGATCGAGGAGAATCCCACCAACGGTCGCACGCTGGCGTCGATGGCCAAGATGTTGTGCAGCGACACCGCGATGCAGGTAGCGACCGATGCGGTGCAGTTGCATGGCGGCTACGGCTATCTCGAGGATTATCCCGTCGAGCGCATGATGCGGGATGCCAAGATCACGCAGATCTATGAAGGCACCAATCAGATTCAGCGGCTGATTATCGCCAAAAGCGTCTACGCGGACTGAGCGATGTCGATCCTGAACGGAACGGTGGTGCTGGATCTCAGCGAAGTCTATCAGGCTCCGCTGGCGGCGCAGGTGCTGGGCGATTTTGGTGCAACGGTCGTCAAGATCGAGCGGCCGGGTTCGGGCGAAATTCTGCGCGGCTACGACAGTCATGCGACCGCGCAGGGCACGATGAGCAGCTATTTCGCCGCGGTCAACCGCAACAAGAGCTCGCTCACGGTCGACCTCAAGACCGAAGCCGGCGTTGCCGTGGTCGCGCGCCTCGCGGCCCGCGCCGACGTGTTTCTGCACAACTATCGTCCCGGCGTGATGGACCGTCTCGGCCTCGGCTACGATCAGTTGAAGACCAGCAATCCCCGGCTGATCTACGCGGAATCCAGCGGTTATGGCGAAACCGGACCGCTATCGAAAAATCCCGGACAGGATATGGCGATCCAGTCGCTCAGCGGCATCGCGATGGGCAATGCCAGACCGGATGGCTCGCCCGCTCTGGTGAATACGCCGGTAGTGGATTTCGCGGCGGGCATGATCCTCGCGCAGGGCGTCGTGCTGGCGCTGCTGGAGCGAGAGCGTTCGGGACAGGGGCAGAAGGTCCAGACGTCGCTGCTCAACGCGGCAATCGCGATGCAAAGCCTCGAAGCGGGATCGCAACTCGTTTACGGCTACGAGACGCGGTGGATCAACAAGAGCCTCAACTTCATCTTCCAGACCAAAGACGGCTGGATCACGGTTCTCGGTTTCTTTCGCGTCAATCCGCTTCAGCTGCTCTGTCAGGCCCTTGCGATCGAGGATCTGAGCGTGCGCGAAGGACTGGGCACCGCGGCCGCGCAACTCGCGCGCAAGGATGAGATTTACGAACTGCTCCGTCCACAGTTTCTGCAATTGACGACGGAGGACGCGCTCGCGCGGCTCGTCAAGCAGGACATCCTGTGTTCGCCGCTCTTGTCGCTTGCAGAGGCGCTCGATCATCCGCAGGTCCGTCACAACGGCATGGTCGTCGAAGTGCCGATGCCGGAAGGCCATCGCGCGGAGGTTGTTGGTAATCCGCTTCAGTTTTCGCGCACGCCCGCAAGCATCAGGCAAGGACCGCCGCGGCTTGGCGCCGACGTCGATGACGTTCTGCGGTCGTTCGGGTTCGCCGAGGGTGAAATCGCTCAATATCGTCAGGCGGGGACGTTCGGCTGACTTCCGCTAGCAAGACTCTGAGTGTGAAATCGGTATGAGGGAGGAGTAAACATCATGAAGAGACGATCGGTTATTCTCGCATTGGGCGCGATCGCGCTCGCGGGCGGACTACATGTCCAGACGGCGATGGCGGCGGAGCCGCTGCGGATCGGGCTTCTGCTGAGCTTGACCGGACCGGCGGCGCCGTTCGGCATTCCGGAGCGTGACGCTGTCGAGGTGCTGGTCAAGAAGATGAACGACGAGGGTGGCATCGACGGCCGCAAGATCGAGCTGTCGGTCTATGATGACGCCACCAATCCCACCGAGTCGGCGCGCGGCGCGACGCATTTGATTCAGCAGAACAAGGTCGTCGCCATCATCGGTTCGACCACCGGCAGCGGAACGCTGGCGGGTGCGCCGGTGGCGATGCGCTACGAAGTGCCGATGGTTGCGCCCAACGGGACGCTGGCCGTGACCCTCAAAGAGAACAAATTCTATCCGTGGGTGTTTCGTTCGCTATCCGGCGATCTCACGAACACGGCCGTGATGTTCGAGCGCGCCGTCGCCGGCGGTGCCAAGAAGGTCGGCCTGTTCTATCAGGAAGACGCCTACGGCAAGAACACCGCGGACTACATCGCCGAACTCGCCAAGAAAGCCAATGTCGAACTGGTCGAAACCGCGACCGCGCCGCTGAAGGCGCTGGATCTGACCTCGCAGGCGACCAAGATCCGCAACGCCAAACCGGACGTGGTGTTGATCCAGGCATCGGCGCCGACGCTCGGCGCCGCTTTCGTGCGCGCCGCGCGTCAGGTCGGGCTCGAGGCGCCGATGTGGGCTCCGGTCGGCCTTGGCCAGAAGTCGTTCATCGATGCGAGCGGTGAGGCGGGGAACGGCGTCCGCATCGTGCTGGTGGCGAATTGGGATGATCCCGGCGCCGGTCTTCAGGAATTCGGCAAACTCCTGAATGCCGCCGGAAAACCCCCGCAAGGTTTCGGCGAAGTGATTGGATCGAACGCGTTGTTCGCGATCACCGAAGCGGTCAAGACCATCAAGGGCGACGTGACGGGACGCGGCATCCGCGATGCGATCGAGAAGCTGTGCGGTATCAAGACCTATTCGGAAGGGAAAATGTGTTTCTCGGCCGATGTTCACGATGGCTGGACCGGCGAACTGCTCGTCTCGGCGGAAATCCGCGACGGAAAGTTCAAGAACCTCAAGTGAGGCGCGACCTGAACGCGGCCTAGGAAACGGAAGGCACCCATGACCAAGCCATACGAAACGACCGTCGGTGAATGCATTCGCGCGCGCGCGGCGGCGTTTCCTGATCGGGTTGCGATCGACATGGTCGGCGAGGGGCGCGAGACCTATGCCGAATGTTTCGACGCGTCATTGCAACTGGCCCGCGGTCTGATGGCCGCGGGCGTACGCCAGCACGACACTGTCGTTGTGATGGCGCCGAACTGCCTTACCTCGATTCACGCGTGGTTCGGCATCAACCTTGCCGGCGCCACCGAGGTCACCATCAATACGGCCTATCGCGCCAAGCTGCTCGAGCATGCCATCAACATTTCCGGCGCGCGGCTGGTGATCGCGGCCGCCGAATTCCTGCCGGTCTTGCGTGAGAGCGAGGACGCGCTGCCGAAGCTCGAGCAGATCATCGTTTTCGATCCAGCCGGCGTGCCGGCGTCAACGGAACCTCCGTCCTTTGCACGGATTCGCCTATTACCACTCGGCGAGATACTGGCCCATCCCCCGGAGATGGCTCTGCCGACGGTACGGATGTCCGATATCGCCTCCGTCATCTACACGTCGGGAACGACCGGACCGGCGAAGGGCATCATGATGCCGCACGCGCAAGTCTGCGGTCTCGCCGAACAATCCATCGACGGGCTGCGTCTCGAAGAGGACGACGCGTTCTACTGCTTCCATCCGCTGTTCCATATGGCGGGAAAATTCATGGCGGTGTTCGCCACGCTGATGGCCGGCGGCCGTATCATTCTCGATCGGACCTTCAAGGCCGAACTGTGGGTTGATCGTGTCCGCGAGTACGGCGCGACCGTGGGGCTTGCGCACGGACCGATGATCGAGATGATCTACGCGCAGCCTGATCGCCGCGAGGACAGCGATCATCGCGTGCGGCGACTGCTGTCGGCGCCGTTCCCGAAGGCGATCGCCGAGGCGTTCGAGGCGCGGTTCAATCTGCGCGGCATCGAGGTCTGGGGCATGACGGAGATCAATATCGGGACCTGGCGTCCTTATGACGAGCCGTTGCGGCTGGGATCGTGCGGACGGATCAGCGAGGAATGGGTCGAACTGCGGGTGGTCGATCCGCAAACCGACGAGGAATTGCCGATCGGTGAGGCTGGCGAACTGGTGATCCGGCCGAAGAAGCCGTTCGTGTTCATGAGCGGCTATATCGGCATGCCGGAAAAAACGCTGGAAGCCTGGCGCAATCTCTGGTTCCATACCGGCGACATTGGTTATCTTGATGGCGAAGGCTATTGCTATTTCGTTGACCGCCTCGGCGACCGGATACGCCGTCGTGCGGAGAATATCTCCAGCTACGATATCGAGGCGGCGGCGGGCGCGCATCCGGCGGTGGCCGAAGCCGCCGCGGTCGGCGTCGCATCCGAGTTCGAGGCTGACGACGAGATCAAGATCTGTCTGGTCCTCAAACCCGATGCCACGGTTGCGGAGGAGGATATGCTTCGCCACCTGGCGGCGACGCTGCCGCACTACATGGTGCCTCGCTATATCGAATTCATGCCGGCGTTGCCGCGCACCCCGACCAACAAGGTGAAAAAAGCCGAGTTGCGGCAGCGCGGCGCCACGCCGGAGACCTGGGATCGCAAGCAGGCTGGTATAGTATTGAAGGATGTCGTCGCGTCGGTTCGCTCTGCCGCCCGGCAGGCGTGAGGTCGTAATCAGCACGGGTCGGCGCTTCGGCTGTCGATCACACAAGAACAAGAAGGATTGGTGATGCTCCAGGAAGCAACCCTCCCCAACGTTTCGCTCGATGACAAGTACACGCTCGAGCGGGGGCGCATTTATCTCTCAGGCGTGCAGGCGCTGGTGCGGTTGCCGTTGATGCAACGCGCGCGCGACCGGAGCGCGGGCCTGAATACCGGTGGCTTCATCTCCGGTTATCGGGGTTCGCCACTCGGTAACTACGACAGCGCGCTATGGCGCGCTCGCCCTCATCTCGAGGCTGAGAACATCCGCTTCGAGCCGGGTCTCAACGAAGACCTCGCCGCGACCGCGGTGTGGGGCAGTCAGCAAGTCGGGCTTTTCCCGGGTGCCGAGGTGCAGGGTGCATTCGGCATCTGGTACGGCAAGGGGCCGGGCGTCGACCGTTCCGTCGATGCGCTCAAGCATGCCAACGCCGCCGGCACGTCACGCTATGGCGGCGTCCTTGCCATCGCCGGTGACGATCATGGTTGCCAGTCCTCCACGCTGGCGCATCAGAGCGAGCAGGTGTTTCAGGCATCGATGATTCCGATCCTGAATCCATCGACCGTGCAGGAGTATCTCGACTTCGGCCTTTACGGCTTCGCGCTGTCGCGTTTCTCGGGGTGCTGGATCGGCTTCAAGGCGATCTCGGAAACCGCGGAAAGCTCGGCCTCCATCGAGGTGGACCCGAACCGGCTTCAGTTCGTGACGCCGTCTGATTTCGAGATGCCTCCCGGCGGTGTGCACATCCGCTGGCCCGATCCGCCGCTGGAGGCGGAAGCGCGGCTGCATGGACCGAAGATGCTGGCGGTGTCGGCATTCGCGCGGGCCAATCCGATTGATCGCCTCGTTCTCGATTCGCCGAAGGCGCGGTTCGGCATCCTGACCACCGGCAAAGCCTATCTCGACGTCCGCCAGGCACTGGCCGATCTCGGACTGAACGACGAGCGCTGCAAGGAACTGGGGCTACGCATCTACAAGGTCGGCCTGACCTGGCCGCTCGAGACCGAAGGCGCCAAGGCGTTTGCCAGGGGACTGACCGACGTGCTGGTCGTCGAGGAGAAGCACGGTTTCATCGAGCAGCAGTTCACGCAGGCGCTCTACAACATGGATGCGTCGTATCGGCCGAGTGTCGTCGGCAAATGCGACGAGCGCGGCGCATCGCTGCTGCCGAGCAAGGGTGAATTGTCTCCGACGCTGGTGGCGCGCGCGATCGTATCCCGGCTGGAGCGTCTCGGCGCGGGGAACGCGGCGCTGGCCCAGCGCGTCGCGCGGCTCGAGAGTTTTGAACTGGTCGCGACCACGCCACAGATCAAATCGGTGCGTTCGCCGTTCTTCTGCTCCGGCTGTCCGCACAACAGTTCGACGGTTGTTCCGGAGGGGAGCCGTGCGATGGCCGGTATCGGCTGTCACAGCATGGCGATGTGGATGCCGGTCCGCCGGACCGAGATGATCACCCACATGGGTGCGGAAGGCACCAACTGGATCGGTCAGGCGCCGTTCACGCGCGAGAAACACGTCTTCCAGAACCTCGGCGACGGGACCTACACGCATAGCGGCCTATTGGCCATCCGCGCCGCCGCCGTCGCCAAGGTCAATATCACCTACAAGATTCTCTACAACGATGCCGTGGCCATGACCGGCGGCCAGTCGGCGGAAGGCGGCTTCACGGTGCACCAGATCGCGGCGCAAGTCGCGGCCGAAGGCGCGGCGCGCATCGCCATTGTGTCCGACGAGCCGGGCAAATATGCCGGCGTTGCCGGTTTCCCGCCGCGCACGACAGTGCACGACCGCACGGACCTGGATGCGGTCCAGCGCGAACTCCGCGACATCTCCGGCCTGACCATCCTGATTTACGACCAGACCTGTGCGGCCGAGAAGCGTCGCCGCCGCAAGCGTGGACAATTCCCGGACCCGCAGAAGCGTCTGTTCATCAATCATCTCGTTTGCGAGGGATGCGGCGACTGCTCGGTGAAGTCCAACTGCGTGTCGGTGCGTCCGCTGGAGACCGAACTCGGTCGCAAGCGTTTGATCGATCAGTCTAATTGCAACAAGGACTATTCGTGCCTTAACGGCTTCTGCCCGAGCTTCGTCACCGTGCATGGCGGACAGCTCCGCAAGGCCGAGAAACGGGGTGGCAAGGTCGGGCGCGATCCGTTCGCGGCTCTTCCCGAGCCGACGCTGCCGCCGCTCAACGAGCCGTACAACGTGCTCGTCACCGGCATCGGCGGTACCGGCGTCATTACGCTGGGTGCGATTCTGGGAATGGCGGCGCATCTCGAAGGCAAGGGCTGCACGGCGCTCGATTTCACCGGGCTGGCGCAGAAGAACGGCGCGGTGATGAGCCATCTGCGGATCGCGCCGAAGCCCGAGGATCTGTCGGTGACCCGCATTCCGGTGGGCGGTGCCGATCTTTTGATCGGCTGCGACATGGTGGTCGCGGCAGGTGCGCAGGGCCTCTCGCGCCTCGAGAACGGCGTGTCGCGCGCCGTGATCAACACCGCGCTGGTGCCGACGGCAAGTTTCGTCATGGACGGCAACGTCGATTTCGAGGAGCGGCAGATTCTCAACACGCTTCGCGCCGCCATTGGCCCCAAGGGGCTCGATCTGATCGACGGGACCCGGATCGCCACCGCGCTGATGGGAGATTCGATCGCGACCAACCTGTTCATGCTGGGCTTTGCCTTCCAGAAGGGACTGGTGCCGGTCAGCCTTGCGGCGTTGGAACGAGCGATCGAGATCAACGGCGCGGCGGTGGAGGCCAACAAGCAGACCTTCGCCTGGGGGCGTCTTGCGGCCCACGATCTGGCGCAGGTCGAAACCGCACTCGGGCCGACCGTCGTGCCGTTGGAGTTGCCGAAGTCGGTGGACGCGCGAGTCGGTTTCCGGGCCGAGTATCTCACCCGTTATCAGGACGCGGCCTATGCCGCGCGCTACACCAACCTCGTCGCACGTGTCCGCGAGGCCGAGGCGAGCTGCGTCGCGGGGCGTTCCGATCTGTGGGAGGCCGCCGCGCTGAGCCTGTTCAAGCTGATGGCGATCAAGGACGAGTACGAGGTGGCCCGGCTTTATACCGACGGTTCGTTCCTCAAGGATCTCAAGCGGCAGTTCGAGGGTGATTACCATCTCGAATTTCATCTGGCGCCGCCGCTGCTCTCCGAACGCGATCCGGCGACCGGTCATCTCAAGAAGCGTTCCTTCGGTCCATGGATGTTCAGAGCGTTCGGCCTGCTGGCGAAGCTGCGAGGGCTGCGTGGCGGCAGATTCGATCTCTTTGGATATACGGCCGAACGTCGAATGGAACGCCAGCTTCTGATTGATTATCAGAATCTGCTTGAGCGGTTGATCGCGGAGCTGACGCCGGAGAACTATGCGGTGGCCGTCGAACTTGCGAGCCTGCCGCAGACGATCAAGGGCTTCGGCCATATCAAGGAGCGCAACGTGGAGACGGCACGCAAGCTCGAGGCCGACCTGATCGCCAAGTTCAAGAATCCGTCCCTCCTCAAGGTAGCTGCTGAGTGAAGGAAAAAGTCCACGCACAGGACAAGCGTCCGCTGTTCATTAAAGCGGACGTCAATGCTCGTCCGCCCGTGCGCCTCGCATCGATGGTGAACAAGAGTCGGACACAGGTCTCGCAGGAAGCCACCGTCGACCGCATATGCGACGCCGCGCTCCAGCTGTTCGTGAAGAAAGGCTATCGCGCAACGACGATCGATGAAATCGCGCGTCGTGTTCGCCTCACCAAGGGGGCGGTCTACTACTATTTCCACAGCAAGGCGGATTTGCTCGACGAAATTGTTCAGCGGGTGAGAAACGAATATCCATGCGGCATTCCCGAGGGCAACGGGCCACGGGAGAAGCTCGTCAAGTTTCTGCACACCCAGGCCAAATGGGCTATCGAGCGACCGACCAATCTGTTGCTGATGATCCTGATGTCGGTCGAGTTCAAGGATACCAAAAGCGATACCAAGCTGAAGATCGACAGCATTTATGCGGATATGTCGGATGCGATTGCCAAGATCATCGAGGAGGGCAAGCAGCTCGGCATATTCTCCAGCCCGCTGTCATCGCGGCAGATCGGCGCGTTCTATGTCGCGGCCCACGACGGCATGATGCTCGAATGGTATCGAGGTGGCCGCAAGCCGCAAAAGGGCATCGAGCTTGTTCAGGCACTGCGGACGTCGATGTTGAACGCTCTCGCGGTGCGGGATGCCGAGAGCATTCCGGAACAATAGGGGTTTCCGCGCCATCAGGCTCGCGGCAAAAACGTGTGGCTCCGCCTTCGCAGGCGGAGCCACTTTCATTTTATCGGATGTTGAGTTCGCCACGAAGCGCGTGAGCGGCCAGCAGAAAGAAGCCCTGGCCAAACAGCGTTGTGCCGAATGGAACGCCTGGGCCACCCGGCGGCACTGCGACGCCGGGGACCGCACCATCCTCCAGCACAGACCCGGCGACGACCTGCCAAGCCTTCAGGGCGCCGGCGATGTAGTCGTCGCCAACGATCTTCTGGCTCACCGCCGCCCGGGCAGCGTAGGCGTACATCAACGTCGCGGATGCCTCGAACTTCGAATAGCGATCGTCGAGGATGTGATGGAAGAAGCCCGAGCGGTCCTGATGCGCGCGCATTGCCTCAAGCGCGCGGCGGCACGTCTCGGCGACAATTTTTGCCTTGGGGTGGTCGGGAGCCATGGCCAGCATATCGATCGAGCAGGCCACCAGCCAGCCGTTGCCGCGCGCCCAAAGCGTTGATTGCGGATAATGGTTCGGGCGTTCGCACCAGGCGTGCCGCGACAGATGAACGTGAGCGTCAACCAGATACTTAATGTGGATTTCGAACTGGCGGAATGCCTCGTCGATATAGCTCTGTTCGCCGGTCAGTTTTCCATAGCGGATCATGAACGGGCACATCATGTAGAGGAAATCGACCCACAACTCAGGTGCTTCAGCGCGTGCGCAGATGCCGCCTTCCGATGTCCGCGGCGCAGCGAGAAGCGCTTGCATTTGGAGCTTGGCGGCGTCCATGTAACCCTGATGCTTGGTGCGTTCGTAGAAGCCGAGCAGGGGATAGCCCAGGCTTGCCGAGAGGCTTGCCGTCGGCGTGAAGGTCGAGACGTGACCGGCTGGAAGATCGAGCCGCTCGCTGTAATTGAGGCAGCCCTCCGACGTCTGGGTTTGGACGGCACGGTCCATCCATTTCTGGATGGCGGCAACGGAATCGTCGCGGCCCCATGCCAGAACGCCGGTAAGAGCGGGGGCTTTCTCCCAATAGTCTCGCTCGTAGGGATTGTTGATGGTGTAGTTGATGACTTTCTCAACGAGCTTCGAGGGTTCAGATGTCACGCTCGCAGTCCTTTCCCGGTGCTTGGGGTTATCGACGGCTCTCAGCATACAACCCGACCGGTCGGTATGTAAATGGATGTCTCCCGGGCACATTCATCATCGCGGATGCATGGTCTTTCGCGCTGGCCCGGAACCCATGCGTCCGGTGGTTATGGATTCCGGGCTCGCTCGCAAAGGGGTTCGCGCCTCGGAACGACGGAGTTGGAGTGATTGAATCCGACCCGAAGAGACGCTGGTTACGCCAGGACTTCGATTGAAAGAGCGCCGGCCGTCACTGTGGTGACCGCTCGGATGGCTCGGGCCTCGTCACGCGTGTTCGGAGATCACCGCAAGGAAGGCTGCGCCGTAGCGGTCGAGCTTGGCTTCGCCGACGCCGGGCACCTTGGCCATCTCGGTGCGCGATGCTGGCCGCAGGGCGGCCAGTTCGATCAGCGTCTTGTCGTGGAAGATCACATAAGGCGGCACGCTCTGCGCGCGCGCCAGTTCCATCCGCTTGCGTCGCAGCGCTTCGAACAGGTCGCGATCCGTTTCGGTGACGGCGGATGGCGTCACGCCGGGCGCGGCCTTTCGGCGTCGTGCGCGCGTGGGCGCCGGCACGCGCAGCATCAGCGTCGGTTTGTCGCGCAGGAAGTCGCGGCCGGCGGGCGCGATCGACAGGCCGCCGTGGCCGGCGAGATCAACATCGACAAGGCGCAACGCGATCAGCTGGCGCAGGATTGCGCGCCACACGCGGTTGTCATGCTCGGCGCCGATGCCGAAAGTGGAAAGGCGGTCGTGACCGAACTGCGCGATACGCTCGTTCTCGACGCCGAGCAGCACGTCGACGATATAAGCCTGCCCGAAGCGCTCGCCGGTGCGGTAGATGCACGATAGCGCCTTCTGCGCGGCGATAGTGCCGTCGAACAGGCTTGGCGGTTCGGCGCAGGTGTCGCAATTGCCGCACGGCTCGCTATGGTCGCCGAAGTAGGACAGCAGCACCTGGCGGCGGCAGCCCGCGGTCTCGGCCAAGCCCAGCAGCGCGTCGAGCTTCTGGCGCTCCATGCGCTTACGCTGGTCGGGCGCGTCGGATTGTTCGATAAAGCGACTGCGCAGCGCGATATCCTCGGAGCCGTAAAGCATCAGCGTGTCCGACGGCAGGCCGTCACGTCCGGCGCGACCGGTTTCCTGATAATAAGCTTCGATGCTGCCCGGCAGGTCGATATGCGCGACGAAGCGCACGTCCGGTTTGTCGATGCCCATGCCGAAGGCGATGGTCGCGACCATGACGACCGCCTCGCCACGCTGGAAATGCATCTGGTTGGCTTCTCGCGCGGCCTTGTCCATTCCGGCGTGATAGGCCAGCGCGTCATAACCTTGTTCGCGCAGCCATGCGGCGGTTTCGTCCGTCTTCCGTTTCGAGAGACAATAGACGATGCCGCTCTCGCCCTCGTGTCGCTTGAGAAAATCCTTGAGCTGCGCGCGCGGATTGTCCTTTTCCTCGATCGCGTAGCGGATATTGGGACGGTCGAAGCCGGCGATGAAGGCACAGTTGTCGGCGATGTCGAGATGCGACAGGATTTCGGCGCGCGTCGGCTCATCCGCCGTCGCCGTCAGCGCCATGCGCGGAATATCGGGAAACTGGCGGACAAGCGCGTCGAGCTGGCGATAGGAAGGGCGGAAGTCGTGTCCCCATTGCGACAGGCAATGCGCCTCGTCGATGGCGATCAGCGACAGTCGCGCCCGGCCGAGCCGCTCAAGCACCGCCTCGCGCAGCAGCGTCTCGGGCGCGACATAAAGCAGATCGAGATTGCCGGCATAGATGTCGCGCCACAGCGCGCGCCGTTCGTCGGGCGGCAGGTCCGAGTTGAGGGCGGCCGCCCTCACGCCCGCCTGCCGCAAGGCCGCGACCTGATCGGCCATCAGCGCCAGCAGCGGCGACACGACAAGCCCCATGCCGGGCCGCACGATGGCGGGAATTTGATAGCAGAGCGACTTTCCGCCGCCCGTCGGCATCAGCACGAAGGCATTGTTGCCGCCGATCACATGCGCGACGATGCGCGCCTGCGGTCCCCTGAACGCATCGTAGCCATAGACGGTCTTGAGGATTTCGAGAGCAGGGGCGGTCATCGGCGTCGGCGAGAAGAATCAGGGAAGACCCTTCATAGCAGCTTCACCGCGATTGTGATCCATGATGTGTTCTTCCACCCTCTCGGCGCGCCAGGTTCGTTCTGGTCGCTCGCGCCGATTCGGGGCAGGATGGACTTGATCGAGCCAGCGATCAGCCGCGTCGAAGCGATGCGGATTCGGAAAATGTGCGCCCGGTCATCAATGAGCGAGTCTCCAGCATTGCCGGAACGGATGCAAATTTCCGCATCTCGTCCAAATTGGCTGTCCGCTCCTTCAATCGCTTCAGGTCACTGGCAAACCGGTCCTCATCGTCGGAATTGAAGACAAGACGAAAGCTCTCGGTGGAAACCGGCGACGTCACTTGATCGAAAACTTTGCGTCGTTCCTCGGAATATTGATCGAGAATCCCGTCGGCGGCGGCGCCCTTCACGACGGCGGCGAGCGTCTCGCTCAGCAGGAATGAATCATAGAGCCCGCCCATCAATCCGAAGCCGCTGGTTGGATTGGTCAGGTGCGCGGCATCGCCGGCTAATAGCACGCGGCCGGCGCGGTAGGAGCGGGCGGAGCGCTGGTGCATATTGTAGGCTGAATGCAGGACCAGATCGAACTTCTTGTCGCCGGGCAGAACCGCGTTGGCGAATGACATGATACGTGGCAGGACGCCTTCGATCGGAAGGCTGGCGTTTTCAGCAAAGGTGAATCGCCAAAGATTCTTTTCATCGATTCGATAGATCACGGCACCGTAGATCGGATCGATCAGGTAGCCGGAATTCCAGCCATGTTTCTCGAAATCGAAGCGGATATTGGTCGCCACGAAGCGCTGTGGCCATGTGAATCCGTCGAGCGGGATGCCTACCGATTTTCGTACGACGCTCCGTCCGCCGTCACCTGCCACCACCCAGTCGGCCTTGAACTCTACCGTCTCACCCTGTCGATCCGCGAGAACCGTCACCTCCCGGTCGGATTGAGTTAGGCTGGTGAACCTCGTCCCCCAGTGAATGGCGACATTGGGATAACGCTGAAGGTGCTTGAGGATGACCTCCGCCAGCCGATCCTGTCCCAGTGTCAGGCTGTAGGGACGGTCAGTGATGTCGCGAACGGCGTCGTGATTATAGACGATGGTTTCGCCGGTCTTGAAGACGCGCCAGGTTCGTGCGTCAACGGTGTGGCCGGCCGCCATCATATCATCCAAGACTCCGAACGCTTCCAGCGGAGCGAAGATCGGCCACGCGTATGAGATCGCGCGCGGCGTGTAGACGATCCTGTCCTCCGCCTCGATGAGGCAGACGTCGATATTCTCGCGGGCGAGGCCGAGCGCGGTCATCAATCCGACAGGACCCGCACCCACGATAAGAACCTGAGTCATCGTTATGCTCTGTTTACATTTTACGACCGAGCCCGTCGGCATGGCTGCCGTCGGGCCTGGTTCGCGGAATTGCGATTGACGAATACCAACGGTGTCGGATGCGACGCTTGCTTGACTGGTGCGATCCGGCACAGGTGGAGGAGGCGGGAAACGTCACTTGGCAGCTGTCGGGCCTGCGGTTTCGTCGATCAGCTTCCAGGATTCGCCCTCGAATCGCGCCATCCGAAGCGATTTGTAGGGTGTGTAGTCGGTCGGCGTGCTGTTCAGCTCGATGCCTGGCAGCATCATCTTGAAGCGCTTGCCTTTCAGGTTGGATGCTTGCTTGAGCAGGTTCTCGCGAGTCAGGTCATCGCCTGCGGCGCGGACGGCTTCCGCGACTCCTTGAGCCATGATGTAACCAGACAGTGCAATGAAGTCGCCGGGATTGTCGTTCGGAACCCACTTCTTCATGAATGCGACGTAGTCCTTCACCTCGGAGTCATCGGCCCAGGCCGGATCGCCGGCCTGCTTGCTGAACTGCGTGGTGAGGATGCCTTGAGCGTTCTCGAAGCCCGCCGGCTTGAGAACGGTCTGAATGGAATTGGTCGGGCTGACCAGGAACTGCAACGGGGCCCAGCTCATCTCTTTCACCTTGCGCAGGCCTTGCGCCGTGAATTTCGGCGTCGAGAAGTACATCAAAACATCGGCGCCGCTGTCTTTGAGACGGACGATTTCGGAATCGACTGTCGGCTGTGTAATTTCATACGCCAGCTCCGAGACGATTTTTGCCTTTCCGCCGTTCAGCGTGGATTTCAGTCCAGTCAGGAAGTCCTTGCCGTAGTCGTCGTTCTGATAGAGGACGGCAATTTTTGCGTCAGGTTTGGTTTTGACGATGTACTCGCCGAAGGTTCTGCCCTCCATTTCGAATCCCGGATACATCGGAACGCTCCAGGGAAAGTTCTTCGGATCGACGAAGCGCTTGCCGCCGGCGGAAATGAAGATATGGGGCACCTTGTTCTGATTGAGATACTTTTGAATGGCGACATTCGGCGTCGTACCGACAGTGCCGACGTCCGCAAGCACATTATCGCTTTCGACGAGCTTGCGAGTTTGCTCGAGGGCCTTCGGTGGGCTGAATGCGTTGTCGAGTGAGATGAGCTGAATTTTCCGGCCGTTGATCCCGCCCTGCTCGTTGAGCATGTTGAAGTAGCCGACCATTGTGCGGCCATAACTTCCAAAGGCCGAAGCCGGTCCGCTATATGGCACGGTCTGGCCGAGCTTGATCTCCGTGTCGCTGACGCCGGGGCCGTATTTCTTCTCGGCCGCTGACGCGCTCCCGATCAATCCAACCGCGAAAGCGCAGGCCAGGAATTTCAATCCGGTATTCATGTCTCCTCCTTGTCGTTCGATCGGCTATTGATCGCCGCTATGATTGATCGTGATGGTTTGGTTGTGCAGCGCAGGGTCTCTGAGGTTCGTGTGATCGGTGTTCCCGCCGGCCCCGGCGTGGCGATTGTCAGCCGCAAAGGCGCGCTTCGCCGGTCGTTTTCTGAATCTCGATGCGATCGACCGCGGCGAATGCCGACGCATCGACGGGAAGGTCAATGGCGAAAGTCATCGGGTCGGCATGACCGCAGATGATCGGAGGATATGCCCACTCCGCCGTGGCGATCACCTTCTCACCAGCCATCGCCGCGATCTTGAGCGGGAATTTACTGCCGTTGCCGCAGGCGCTTTGATAGCCGTCGGCGATGCAATAGAGTTCCAGCCGCAGCACGTCCTCGGCGAGGCGCTGGATCGACAGTTCGATCTCGACAAGTCCGAACAGTGGGTCCTGGCGCGATGCCGCGTCATAAAAATAGACCGAGCCGATCTTGCCGTAGCGGCAGGGGCCAAGTTTCTCATTGCCGGGGACCTGCGGGTCCGGTCGTGCCGGCGTACGCGGCGGAAGCGGTCCCAAGGAGCAATATTGCGGATGGGAATGGCAAGCGTCCAAGAATGCTCTCCATCATCTCTCGAAGTTGCGGATCATGCGGATATCTCGCCCACGAGGCGGCGGGCGTTCGCATCGAGCGTTGCCGGCGGAATTGATGTCGCCCGCGCGGTGAAGTCGGCCGGCCGGTCCTGTTTGATCGTGAACGGATAGTCCGATCCGACCACAATCTGACTTTCGCCCACGCGGTTGGTCAGAAAAGCCAACGCGTCGCGATCATAGAGGATCGTGTCGTAGTAGAAGCGTCGCGCCATTTCGGCGGGATCGCGTGGGAAAAGACCTTGCAGCGGCGGTCCAAGATTCCAGGCATGATGTAGCCGTGGAAGAATCCATGGCAATGCGCCGCCGCCATGACTGAGCAGGAAGCGAAGCCTCGGAAAACGCTCCATCACGCCGCTGGTGAGCAGAGAGGTCGCAGCGAGCGCGGTCTCCAGCGGGAATGCGGCGACGGCCGCGAGCTCGGGGCGACCGCCGATCCGCTCCATCCCGGCCGGATGTAGCGGATGAATCATGATCAGAAGATCGGCGTTCTCGGCCGCTGCGTAAATATCATGGAGACTCTCATGTCCCAGCGGAACGCCATTGATATGCGTTCCAATCTCGATGCCTCGCAGCCCAAGTGACTTGACGCTCTCGAGGCATCTGACCGCTCGCTCCGGATCTTGCATCGGAACCATTCCGATCCCCACGAAGCGGTCCGGTGCGGCCGCGCAAAATCTGGCGGTCTCCTCATTGATGTTTCGCGAAAGAGCATCTGCATCGGCTGCCGGAAACCAGTGCGACAGCAATTCTGGCATCGGGGATACGACATGAGTGTGGACGCCGTCGGCAGCCATGTCCTCGAGGCGCCGTTCGGAATCCCAGCATCGCGAGTCGATCTTGCGGAAGACCTTGCCACCAACCATCACGGCGGCATCACCGTCAGACCCATGTTCGATCGAAGGCCAGAGCGGGTTCCGCGCGGGTGCTCCGACGATCGTTCGTGGAACGAAATGGGTATGAACGTCGATTGCGTGAACCAAGAGCGTTTCCCGTAGCGTGTTTGCTGATGATTTTCGACCGAGCCCGAAGGCGAGTTCGACAATATCACTTTACAAGCAGGTTGGACTGTTTTTAAATTGGACGCAATCGAATTCGCAACCGACACGCTCTCCGGCGCGATTTTGCCGGAGCCGGTAAGCGAAGCCTTGGGTGGATGACGCTGTTCAGGAGCGAGATACGATTGCCGTTTCCGTCTGAAAAGATCGTGATTGTCGGTGCCGGGCAGGCAGGTGGTCGTGCAGCCGAAGCGCTGCGGGCCAATGGCTTCGCCGGCGCAATTACGGTAATCGGCGATGAACCGCATCCTCCCTATGAGCGCCCGCAGCTCTCCAAGGCGATGCTTGCGACGCGTGATGCGGCGGCGACCTACCTGCGTCCGTCCGAAGACTGGCGCCAGTCCCTGGACGTGAATCTTGTAACCGCAACCTCGGCGGTTGCCTGTGATGCCGACCGCAGGATCGTGACAACGGCGGATGGGCGCGACTTTGCCTACGAGCGCCTACTGCTCGCGACGGGAACTCGCCCGCGATGTCTTGCTGTTCTCGGGGACGATGGTCCTCCGAGGCATTACCTGCGAAATATCGAGGATGCCGTTCGGTTTCGGCAGCGTTTGCAACCGCAAGCCAGGATCGTGATTATTGGCGGCGGCGTGATTGGCCTTGAAGCGGCCTGCGCGGCAGTCAAGCACGGCTGCATCGTGACCGTGATCGAAGCCGAGCAACGTCTGCTTACGCGCGCCTTTCCTGCCATTGTCAGCGATGTCGTTGCCGCGGCGCATCGCGACCGTGGCGTCGAGTTCATCTTTGGTGCAACGGTTGTGGGGAGCGGTGGGTCATTCGTCCGGCTCGGCAGTGGCCGGGAAATTCCGGCCGATGAGGTTCTTGTCGGGATCGGTGTCGAGCCGGCCGATGCGATCGCCCGGCAGATCGGTCTATCCGTCGACGGTGGCATTGCCGTCGACGCGCGCGGGCAGACCGCGGCCCCCGATGTGTATTGCGCCGGGGACGCGGCTCTCCAGTGGAGTCGCTGTCACGATCGGGCGATCCGGGTCGAGACGTGGGCCAACGCTCAGAACCAGGCGATCAACGTCGCGAAAAGCATGGTCGGTCAAGGCGTGGACTATGTCGATCCACCGTGGTTCTGGAGCGACCAGTACGACCTGAACATTCAGGTGGTGGGCGATTTGCGGGATGCCGATCTCATTCAGCGCGGCCGGCCCGACGATCGTCGTTTCTCGGTGATGGCGATGCGTGATGGCAACCTGGTTGGTGCGATCTGCATCAATGCCGCAAAGGACATGGCGATGTTGCGGCGCCTCGTGGCCCAGCAAGCGCGCGTGACGCCGGGCGATCTCGAGTCGCCGCAATACGATCTTCGCCGTGCTTTGAAATAATCAGGTCGAGGGGGAGGGTATCGATGGCGAGCTATCCGGTATTAAACAGCGGCATCATGGTCGATGAGGATCGAAAGGTCTTCAAGGTTTCGCGTCAGGCGTTTGTCGATCCCGCGATTCTCGAAGCCGAGCGCGCCCGGATTTTCGATCGGTCCTGGCTTTATCTCGGTCACAGCGCCGAATTGCCGAAACCTGGAAGTTTTGTGACGCGACAGGTCGGTGGCCGCAACATTCTGTTCGCGCGCGACGCCAAGGGTGAACTGCGCGCCATGCTTAATACCTGTCCGCATCGTGGGGCGCAGGTCTGTCGCGAACGCAGCGGAACGGCAAAATCCTTTCAGTGTTTCTATCATGGATGGGTGTTCGGACTTGACGGCGCGTTGCGCAGTCAGCCGGGCGAAGCCTCCTACGCAGAGGATTTCAAGGAGCGCGGCACTTCCAACATGCAGCAGGTGCCGCGCTTCGAAAGTTATCGCGATTTCAATTTCGTCTGCTTTGATCCGAATGTGCAGAGCTTGTCCGACTATCTCGGGCCGGCCAGGGAATATCTCGACGTGATCTGCGATCAAGCGGAATCCGGCATGACGATTGTCGGAGGCACGCAAGAATATTCGATGCGCGCGAATTGGAAACTGCTGACCGAAAACAGCATTGACGGCTATCACGCAGTCACGACCCACGCGACCTACTTCGATTACCTGAAGGCGACCAACGGCGGTCTGGCGCCTGTCCCGCTCAAGGGCTCCGCGCGCGATCTCGGCAATGGGCACGCGGTGCTCGAGTACAAGGCGCCGTGGGGGCGCCCGGTTGCGCAATGGATTCCGGCCTGGGGCGAGGAAGGAAAGAAGGAAATCGATCGGCTGTATCAGAATCTGGTCGAGCGATTTGGTGAGGAGCGAGCCGAGCGTATCGCGCTCTACAACCGCAACCTTTTCATTTTCCCAAATCTCGTCGTCAACGACATCATGGCCGTGACGATTCGCACCTACTACCCGACCGCGCCGGATTTCATGAATATCAGCGCTTGGGCGCTGGCGCCGAAGGAAGAGACGGAGTGGGCCCGCAAGTACCGCCTGTATAACTTTCTTGAATTTCTTGGGCCTGGCGGCTTTGCGACGCCGGACGACGTCGAGGCCCTGGAGCAGTGCCAGCGCGGCTTCCGCAATTCCGCGGAAGCGCAATGGAACGATATCTCCAAGGGTATGGGAAAACCCGTTCCTGACTATGACGACGAACTCCAGATGCGTGCCTTCTGGTCCAACTGGAACAAATGCGTGTTCCAGGAACGGGCATGAGGATGTTCACGATGCAGGATATCCCGCGCGCCGACGTCGAGGAGTTTCTCTTCGCCGAAGCTGATCTTCTCGACGAGTGGCGTTTGCCGGAATGGCTGGAGCTGTTCACCGACGACGCCACCTATTCCGTTCCCGCGACCGACGTGCCGGCGAACGCGTCGCCCGACAATAGTCTGTTCTATGTCGCGGATGATCGTTTCCGCCTGAGCGAGCGCGTCAAGCGGTTGATGAAGCGAACCGCCCATGCCGAATTTCCGCATTCGCGTACGCGCCACGTGGTGAGCAATGTTCGCATTCGATCGCGAGCCGAAGCCGAACTGGAGGTCAGTTCGGCCTTCATCACGTTCAGAACCAAGGACGGCGTGACCGATACCTACTTCGGCAGCAACAGGTACAGACTGGTGCAGGTCGATGGAAATCTGCGCATTCGCGACAAGCGTTGTTTGCTGGATAGCGAGGGCCTGCGTATGCAGGGCCGCGTCAGTATCATTCTTTAGTTCGGAGAAACAATGGCGACCAGACGGCAGAACAACATCGCCATCGTGACCGGCGCCGCGAAGGGCATCGGCCTCGCGATCGCCGAGCGCCTCGCGCGAGACGGCGCGCAACTTGTCATTGCCGATCTCGATGGAGCGGCCCTCGAGGAGGCCGCGGTGAAGCTAAGCGCCCGGTTTGGTCAGGACGTCGGCAGTCTGGCCGGTGATCTGTCGGATCAGGCAGTCGCCAAGGCGGTCATCGATCTGGCATTGGAGCGTTTCGGTGGTATCGATATTCTGGTGAACAACGCTGGCGGCGGCATCATCAAGCCATTCGTCGATCAGACCCCCGAGACATTGAAGGCCACCATCGATCGCAATCTTTGGACGGTTCTATGGTGCTCGTGGTACGTTGCTCCGATCATGCGGGCGCAGGCGTATGGCCGCATCGTCAACATCGGCGCGGATTCCGTTCGTAACGGCTTGTGGGATCACGCCGCCTACAATGCCGCGAAGGGAGGCGTCCACGGCCTGACAACCGGGATGGCGCGTGAGTTTGCGCGCGATGGCATTACGGTCAATACGGTGGCGCCGTGCGCGGTAAATACACCGCAGATGGTAGAGATCACCCGGCGCGATCCGGCGCTGGCGGCCAAATTTGTTAACGTGATTCCAGTGGGACGCCCCGCGGAAATGGAAGAAGTTGCGTCGATGGTAAGCTATCTTGCCAGCGCTGAGGCCTCGTTCGTGACGGGACAGGTGATCAGTGTCAATGGCGGCAGCACCATGCTTTAGGTGATGGCGATGGGACAGACACTTACTCTTTGCCGATCCGATGAAGTTATCGAGGGCGAGATCCGTCAGGCTCCACTGCCCGACGGCACTTTCGTCGCGCTTTACCGCGTCGACGGGGAAATCTATGCAACCGCCGACAAGTGCACCCACGAGGACGTTTCCTTGTCCGAGGAAGGTGTGATCTGCGGGAAGATCGTTGAGTGTACGTTTCATTTCGGCACGTTCGATGTGACGACGGGCGCGGCGACAGGCATGCCGTGTGAGATTCCGCTCAAGACATTTCCTGTGACGATCGTTGATGGACAAGTACAGATCGAGATTTGAAATGGCACCACGTACAGGCAATGCCTCCGCAACCGCTGCTTCGCGCCGATCCGCGTCGGCAGGGGGGCGGCGCCGAACGCAGGCGGAACGCAGCGAGGAAACGCGCACGCGCATTCTGAAGGCGGCCTCTCATCTTATTCGCAAACGCGGCTATGCCCGGTTTCGAACCGCCGAGGTTTCGGCGGAAGCCGGCCTTTCGCGTGGCGCGCAACTGCATCACTTTCCCACCAAGGATTCCCTGGTGGTGGCAACGCTGGAATTCGTATTCAAGCAGGCGCAAGAACTCAGTCGTAAGCGCGCATCGGCGGTGAATCGGCCGCGTGACCTGATAGACGCTGTTATCGCTGACGCACGCGAGTTCTTTTTCAGCGAGCACTTCATGGTCGCGATCGATATCGTTCTATCGACATCAACCGATCAGGCGGTCCGCAAGCAGATCTTCGAGATTTCCCGGAAGGCGCGGCGGCCGGTCGAGACTGCCTGGACCGAGGCGCTGGTGGCGAGCGGGGTCCCGGCGGCGCTCTCGTCCGATATCGTCGCGCTGACACTCAGCCTCGTTCGCGGCATGGCGCTTCGCACGCTTTGGGACAACGACCCCAAATGGTTCGATGAGTTATTTGGCTTGTGGAAGCGCATGATCAAGGTGTTTCTGGAAGCGCATCAGCAGGCCGGACGCGGCGCATGATCCGGAGCCGTTGAGTATGTCGTCCGCGCTTGCCTCACCGACAACCTCGATCTGTTACGTCCGCCTCGCGGTTCGCGATCTCGACGCAGGTGCGCGGTTCGCTTCGGACACGTTTGGTTTGCAGCGTGTCGCGGGGCAGGATGGGGATATCGCCTTTCGATCCGACGAACGCTTCAGGACTGTCAGCCTTGTCTCGGCCGCGGTGGACGATGGCTCCGTCGGAGTGGAGATGTGGGATGAGCCCGCGCTCGAGCGGGTCGCCGGCCAACTCGCTGATGCCGGATTTTCGGTGCGGCACGCGGATCGGCACGAATGCGAGCGCAGATATGTCGAGGCGGCCTGGCTTGCAAAGGATTCTTCCGGCAACAGCATCGATCTCATTGTTCGCCCGCGCCAGAGCGGCCGTCGCTATTTCCCATCGCGGGATGCCGGTATCGTTCGGCTTCACGGTGTTGGCCTGCGCACAATCGATTCCACGCGCGACCTGATGTTCTGGAAGATTCTCGGTGCTCGGGTGAGTGACTGGGTGGGCGACATCGCCTACCTACAGATCGATGAGCTGCACCACCGCGTTGCGCTTTATCCCGCCGGGCGAGGCGGTTTGCTCTATTCGGCCTTCGAGGTCGAGGGGCTCGATCAGATCATGCAGAACAGCTACTTCATGCAGGAGCGGCAGATCAAGATACTGCAAGGACCGGGACGCGAATCCGCTTCCCAACAAATCTTCCTGCATCTCCAGGGGCCGGATGACAGCATCTTCACCTATGTCAGCGGCATGGCGGTGCTGGGTGAAAAGCCACGGCGTCCACGTCAGTTTCCTTTCACGAATGAATCGCTTTGCAACTGGGGGAGTGTGAGCACCGACGTTCCGGAGTTCAAAGCTGCCGACAGTCGGATATAGCGGCCGATTCTGTTTGACCCACTTGGGAGGGTGCCATGATCCAGTTGAAAGATGTAAGCTACGTTCGTCTCGGTTCATCCAACCTGGAGACGGCGGAGACCTTCGCAACCGGTTGTTTGGGCCTTGAGATTGCGGAGCGTGGGAAGAAGACGCTGTACCTTCGGTCCGACGATCGGGCGCACACGTTGTGCTATTCCGAAGGCGATCCACGGCAACAGACGGTCGGCTTCGAGGTCGAGGACGAAGACGATCTCCAGATGGCAGCCGCGACGCTGGAAGCACTCGGTCATCAGGTTGATGCCGGAACCGCGGAGGGCGCCGAGCAGCGGAAGGTCAAGGCTTTCATCGGTTTCCGTGACCCGACAGGTAATCATATCGAACTTGTCGTGCGCCCCGAGCGGCGCGGGCGGCGTTATTTCGCGACACGCGACGCCGGGATCACGGGCTTCAGCCACATCGGGTTGAATTCGACCGATCCTGTTCGCGACGAACGGTTCTGGACTCGGGTCTGCAATGCGCGTGTCAGCGATCGGATCGGCGACATTCCCTTGATGCGCGTGAATGCAATCCATCACACCATTGCGCTGGTCCGCGCGCCAACAGCCGGCATTCAGCATATCAATCATCAGGTCGAGAGCAACGACGACGTTTTGCGTTCCTATTACTTCCTCAATGGAAAACGTGTCCCGATTGTATTTGGTCCCGGTCGGCATCCCACCTCCGGCGCCCGGTTTCTCTACTTCAAGGGACCGGACGATATGATCTTCGAATATTCCGTTGGCGTTGATGAGATCGAGGACGAGGCCACGCATCGGCCGCGTCAGTTCGGTTTTGAGCCCTCGAGCCTCTGCATGTGGGGCGCGCGACCGGCCGGCATGGCATTGCCGGACAGCAACGGGTGAAGTTGTCCCGCCAGCGGCAGGTAAATCAGGGCAAAGGTTGAAACATGGATTTCGGACTGAAGGGGCGCAAGGCCATTGTCTGCGCAGCCAGCATGGGTTTGGGCAAGGCATCGGCGATTGCCCTCGGCAAAGAGGGTGCCGAGCTCGTCATCGTCGCGCGTCGACGCGAGATTCTCGCGCAAGCGGCCGATGATATCGCGGCACAGACCGGGGTGCGTCCGATGACTGTGGTGGCCGATGTGACGACGCCAGACGGTCGCGGGGCGATCATCAGCGCATGCCCCAATCCCGATATCCTGATTAATAATGCCGGTGGTCCGCCGGCGGGGGATTTTCGCAACTTCGGACGAGACGACTGGATCAAGGCGCTGGATGCCAACATGATCGCTCCGATCGAGCTGATCAAGGCCACGGTCGACGGCATGATGGCACGCGGATTTGGACGCATCGTCAATGTCACGTCACACGCCGTCAAGGCGCCGGTCGCGATGCTGGCTTTGTCCAATGGCGCCAGAACCGGTCTCACCGGGTTTATAGCGGGGCTGGCGCGCACCACGGCGGCGCGCAATGTCACCATCAACAACATCTTGCCGGGAACGTTCGATACCGACAGGCTGAAGTCGAATCTCACGGCGCTTGCAAAGAACACCGCGCGTGACGTTGCCGCCGTCACCGACGAAATTCGTGATGCGAACCCAACCCGACGTTTTGGTCATCCGGACGAGTTCGGCGCCGTCTGCGCGTTTTTATGTTCAGTCCAAGCCGGCTATATGACCGGTCAGAATATTCTGGTGGATGGCGGCGCGTATCCTGGAACGTTCTGATCCTCAAGTGCGAGCGATCCAAGATGAAGCCGTTTCCCCTCGCTTCCTTGCTGGATGGACGCGGCTTGCAAGATCGAAAGATGCGCTCCGTGACCAGAATTCTCAGGCTGCCCGGCGGCGCTTTTTAGGCTTTGAACGTGGCGTCACGTCGCTGTCGTTCTGCGTCTCGCCCTTGGGTAGCTTGCCGTCGGACATGGCAAGCAGGTTGTGTTTCATCGCCAGGAGCGCATGCGAGGCACTGTCCAACTGCTCCCGATCGATCCCGTCGACGATTTTGGCGTTGAACTTGTCGGTCTCCTTGCGAAGCTTTTCCAGGAAGCCCTTCGCCTGCTTGGTGACGTAGACGCGCTTGATGCGCCGGTCGACAGGATCGGCCTGGCGGATCACGAAGCCGGACGATTCCAGGCGGTCGATCAGTGCTCCGACCGCAACCTTGCCGACATCCAGTTCGTTGGCGAGTTGGGTCTGAGGCAGGCCGTCCTTGCGCGAGATGAATGCGAGCACCCACCACTGCGAGCGTGTAATCCCCAGCGGCGATAATGCGCGATCAAACATCATCCGTCTTAGCCGCGACACATCGTGGATGAGGTATCCTAGCCGCAGATCCCAATCGGTTTGATCGACCATTCATGCTTTCCTTCAGGCGAGTCGGGGTAATTTATCAACTCATACCATACATTAGCGTATTTTAAAGGATGGGCGCCGATTTCACGAGTGTGGATCCCGATGCCAGCGGGGAGCAGCCAATTTACAAAATACGTACGCTAATGTATGATATCTATAAGTATCTGTTTCGAAGCCGCGATGCCGACTGGCGCGCGCGGTCGCAAGGAAGGACATGCCGCCGATGTTTGATGCTGCCCTGCTGCAAGGCAAACGCATTCTGATCACCGGTGGGGGCACCGGGCTCGGCAAGGAAATGGCCGTCGGATTTGCGGCGCACGGCGCGCATGTCTACATCTGCGGCCGCCGTCGGGAGGTGCTGGATCAGGCGACGCGGGAGATCCGCGAACGATCCGGCGGGCGGGCGGATGCCCTGATCGCGAACGTGCGCGACGCCGAAAGCATCGATGCCATGATGACCGCGATCTGGGCTGATGGTCCGCTGACCGGCCTTGTCAACAATGCGGCGGCCAACTTTCTGGCGCCGACCGAGAGCCTGTCGCCGCGCGGCTATGAGGCCGTTCGTTCGACCGTCATGGACGGCTCCTTTTATGCCTCGCTCGCCTGCGGCAAACGTTGGATTGCCGCGGGACTGCCCGG
The DNA here is from genome assembly GCA_017305535.1 of Hyphomicrobiales bacterium. GTDB lineage: Bacteria > Pseudomonadota > Alphaproteobacteria > Rhizobiales > Xanthobacteraceae > 62-47. Next base: position 175,800 of record JAFKKN010000007.1, read on the forward strand.
CGTCATTATCAGCAATCTCGTCACCTGGGTCTGGACCGGATCGGCCTATGTGGTGCCGTCCGCGATGGCGAAGGCGGCCGTGCATGCGATGACCATGTCTCTCGCGGTCGAGTGGGGTCCCAAGGGCATTCGCGTCAATGCGATCGCGCCCGGCCCGTTCCCGACCGAAGGGGCGTGGGACAAGCTCAATCCGCTGGCGGAAACCGGTGTCGGCGCGACACAAGCGGACGAGGTGCCGCTGCGCCGCTTCGGCAAGATGGACGAACTGCGCAACCTTCTGATTTTTCTGATGTCGGATGGCAGCAGCTACATCACGGGCGACACGATCAGCATTGATGGGGGCCATCATCTGGCGGCGCCCAGCACTTTCGCGGGCCTGGCGAAGTTGTCGCCCGCCGATTGGCAACGCGCGCGCGAAGCCATTCAGGCATCGGTGGACAAAGAAAAGCAGGCCCGCTCGATCTGACGGACGCGCAATTCGCCGGACCTCCGTGCACAGCCAACAGCAAGGGACCGCTAATGAACCTCGCGACGACGACTGAAACGTTTGATTGCGCCGTTGATCACGGTCTTGCCCATATCGTGTTGAATCGACCCGATCGTGGGAACCCGATCGACGGTGATTTCTGCCGCGAGTTCAATGTCTGCATGGCCGAGCTTGGCGAGCGGAACGACGTGCGTTCGGTTCTGATCTCCGCGCGCGGTAGGCTGTTCAGCGTCGGCGGAGATCTGTCGTCCCTGGTGAGGCAGGGCGATGCATTGCCGAGAACGATCAAGGCGTGGACGGCGGACCTTCATGTGGCGATCGCCCGCATGGTTCGCATGCGGGCGCCGGTGGTCGCGGCCGTTCATGGTAATGTCGCCGGCGGCAGTGTGTCGCTGATGGCTGCCGCGGATATTGTTGTCATGGCGGAATCGGCGCGCATCTCCGCCGCCTTTCCCAAAATCGGCTTCAGTCCGGATAGCGGTTCGACAACGACCCTCACGCGTCGGATAGGGGTGGCGCGGGCGAAGCGGTTTTTTCTGCTGGCCGAGACGCTGGATGCCGAGACCGCTCTGTCGCTTGGCCTCGTCGACAGGGTAGTGGCGGACGATGTCGTGCAGGAAGAGGCCGAACGAATAGCGCGGGAATTTGCCGATGGGCCCACCGAGGCCTATGGCGCGATCAAAAAGCTGTTTGCTCAGACGGGTGATCGCTCATTCGAAAGCCAATTAGAGGAGGAGGCGGAGACGCTGGCCGCTATTTCCAGGACGGCGGACGCACGTGAAGGCGTCAAGGCGTTCGTGGACAAGCGAAAACCCGCATTCGTCGGGCGGTGATCCGCACGCGGCCGCGCCCGCGGACGCGACAAACTTGCGCAGTTGCAAGCTGTCGTAATCTACAATAAGGTACACTAGTAAACTAATCCGGACGCAGAATTCGGAAGGCGAGAGCATGATCCCGACAAGTGGAAACCGGCTTTCGGAAAAGATCACGCTCCAACAACAAGACAAGCAAAGAGGCTGATCCACTGCGGTTGGATCGGAACCGAGTGTCTCGGGAGGGATAGATGATTGCCACGGCCGTCGAACACAATATATCCCATGCCAGCTTTCGGGAAGCCGGATACTGGCTGGATAAGACCGTCGATCAGCTCCTCGCCGAAGCGGTTGCCAGGACGCCGGACAAAATATCGATCGTCGCGGATCGCGCAGACCGTACGCAGTCCCGCCGCCTGACTTACAAAGAGTTGGATAACCTCGCTGACCGCGCGGCCACGTCGCTGCTCCGTCTTGGCATCGGTCGTGGTGACGTCGTGACGGTGCAGTTACCGAACTGGTGGGAGTTTGTCGTCGCCGCTTTCGCCTGCGCCAAGATTGGCGCGGTGATGAATCCGGTGATGCCGATCCTCCGGGAGCGGGAGCTGACCTACATCCTGAATTTCTGCAACACGAAAGTCTTCATCGTTCCGAAGACCTATCGTGGTTTCGACTACGCCGCGATGGCGCACGGCATGCGCGGCGATCTGCCGGATCTCAAGCAGATCATCGTCGTGGATGGCGAGGGCGACTCCAGTTTCGAGCGCATGCTGCTGGCGACCGAGCCAGGGCCGCTTCCGTCGCGTGCGAGCCCGGACGACATGTCGGTCCTGATGTTCACCTCGGGGACGACCGGTGAGCCGAAAGGTGTCATTCACACATCGAACTCGTTGATTGCCTGCTCCAAGGCACTGACGACCCGGTTCGGTCTCGATTCAAGTGACGTTCTGCTGGTCGCCTCACCGGTCGGGCACATGACGGGCTATGCCGCGATCGTCCTGCTTGCGGTTTACCTTGGCGGCACGATGGTTCTTCAGGATGTCTGGGACGCAAAGCACGGCGTCGACCTGATGTCACAGGAAGGCGTGACCTATACCGCCGCATCGACACCATTCCTCAGCGACATTTGCGAGGCGGTGAAGGCGGGCGCGCCCCGTCCGCAATCGCTGCGCTCGTTTCTGTGCGGCGGCGCGCCGATTCCTTCGGTGTTGATCGAGCGGGCGGCCAAGGAACTGGACCTGAAGGTATGCTCGCTCTGGGGAATGACGGAAGTTCTTTCCGGCACATTGACCGAACCGTCGCGTGTCGCGGAAAAGTCCGCCAGCACTGACGGCAGGCCTCAGGACGGGATGGAGGTCAACATCGTTGATTTCGATGGCCAGCCGCTTCCCGCGGGAGAATCGGGCAGGCTGCTTGTCCGGGGCAGCCAGATGTTCAAGGGGTATTACAAGCGACCCGACTTGCCGACGTTCGATGGCGAAGGATGGTTTGATTCCGGCGACCTCGCCTACATGGACGCGGACGGTTACATCCGCATTTCTGGCCGGGTGAAGGACATCCTGATCCGTGGCGGCGAGAACGTTCCCGTCGCCGAGATCGAAAACCTGCTCTACAAGCATCCGTCCGTCGCCGCGGTTGCCGTGGTCGGCTACCCGGACGCGCGGCTCGGTGAGCGGGGCTGCGCATTTGTTGTTCCCCGTCCCGGAACGGAGATCGATCTTGCTTCGGTACAAGACTATCTGCGCGACGCCAGAATGGCCAAGCAGTTCTGGCCGGAGCGCGTTGAGATCGTCGCCGAGCTTCCTCGCACCGCCAGCGGCAAGATTCAGAAGTTCCGATTGAAGGAGATCGCCGCGACGTTCGCTGATGTGACTTAGCTGCGAAGCTTCATCCACTTTCCTTACTGATCACCATAAGAGGGTGCGCGTCGTTCCCGAAACGCGGCCACGGCTTCAGCATGGTCGTTCGTCTCGAGAAGAATGACTTGCTGACGATCCTCCATCATCAGTGCGGCGTCGAGACTCGGAGCGTCCACGAGCATGTTGAGGGCCTGTTTCGTCAATCGCAGGCCCATTGGAGACACATTCAACATGTCCGTTGCAAACTCGATTCCCTTCGCGAGTAATTCGTCGCCCGGCACGATATCGCTGATGAGGCCGATCGCCTTGGCGCGGTCGGCCTTCAGGAAACGGCCCGTCATGAGAAGTTCGGAGGTGACGGAAAGGCCGACCAGTCGCGGCAACAGGTAGCCCGAACCCATGTCGCAACCGCCGACACCGATGCGGATATAGGCCGCATTCATTCGCGCATCCGGAGTTGCGAAGCGAATGTCGCAAGCCAGCAGGAAGGAGAAACCCGCGCCGCACGCAGCGCCGTGCACGAGGCCGATGATCGGCTGCGGGCAGGAACGCATCAGCCGGATGACGCCGGAATAGTTTTGTTGCATCTTGAGCTGGCGCTGAGGACGGCCTCCGCCGGGCGCGGCAAACGCATCCGATCCGAGTTCGGCGCCGGCCGAGAATTCAGAACCGTGGCCACGCAGGATGACCACGCGCGTCGCCGGCCGATCGTGAAGTCCCGAGAAGTACTCAGTCAGTTCGCCGATCATGTCCGGCGACACGGCGTTCAGCTTGGCGGGCCGGTTCAACGACAGGATGTCGATGGCGCCGCGAGATTCAACGGTAATCGTCGTGGGCTGTGTCACGTGCGGACCTCCATTCGCTCGTTGTCATTTGAATTTATAGTAATATAGTGTACTATATCTGGAGGCAACGCGAAACGTGCCGCCGATGTCGGGAGATTTCGAGATGTCATATCAATCCGTGTTCAGGCCGGATCTGTTCAAAGGGCAGACGATCATTGTGACCGGCGGCGGCAGTGGCATCGGACGTTGCACGGCCCATGAGCTGGCCGCTCTCGGTGCGAATGTCGCGATCGTCGGCAGGACAATGGAGAAACTCGAGGAAGTACGACGAGAGATCGAAGCCGATGGCGGTCGGGTGATGAGCCAGGCCTGCGACATTCGTGATGAGGCCATGGTGGTCGCCGCAATCGAGGCGGTGCTTGTCAGATTCGGACGCATCGACGGTCTCGTCAACAACGCCGGCGGTCAATTCCGCGCGCCCCTGAAGACAATCTCCACGAAGGGATTCGAGGCGGTGGTGCGCAATAACCTGACCGGCGGCTTCATCTTCATGCGCGAAGCCTACAATCGCTGGATGGAGGCGAACGGCGGGGCGATCGTGAACATCATCGCTGACATCTGGCACGGCTGGCCTGAGTTCGGCCACTCGGCGGCGGCGCGCGGCGGCATGCTGACCCTGACGGAAACGGCGGCCTGCGAGTGGTCGTCATCCGGCGTGCGTGTGAATGCGGTGGCGCCGGGTGGAGTCGTGTCGAGCGGTTTCGATACCTACACGCCGGAAATGCAGAAGAAGCTGCTGGATTTTACCGAACGCGTGCCACTCCAGCGCTTCGGCACCGAAGCGGAAATATCGGCCGCCATCACCTATCTGCTTTCACCGGCGGCCGCCTATATCACTGGCTCTTGCCTGCGCGTTGATGGCGGAACGCCGAACGCGCGGACCACCTGGAAGCTGGAGCCACACAGCCGCAGCGTGCCGTTCGAGGGATTCCATCGCGCCACGTTGCCGGACATGATGAGGCGGAAAGCCAGCGTGTAGCGGTTGATCGTCTAGTCCATCGCGATGATCAGCTTGCCATAGTTTTCACCGCGATAGAGCCGGGCAATCGCGCCGGGCGCATGTTCGAGCCCCGACAGAATTTCCTCGTCGTAGACGATCTTGCTCTCAAGCGCGAGCCGGGTCAGACGATCCGCGGCCGTGTCATATTCAGCGACATGATCGAGGACGACGAAGCCGGACCAGCGCAGGCGCTTGGTCAGCACCTCCCGCTCGGGCCGAGGTCCCGTCGGAACCGGTGTCCAGGATGCATTCGCGGCGGTGCCACACTGAATGATGCGTCCGCGCACGCGCATTGATCTGATGGCGGCATCGGCGATCGCGCCGCCGGTGTTGTCGAAGTAGATATCGTTTCCCTGCGGGCATGCCTCGCGGATCGCGGCGGCGATATCCTTGGTCTCCCGGTAATTGATCATGCCTTGATAACCGTAGCGCGTCCGTGCCAGCGCAGCTTTCTCGGCCGAGCTGGTCAGGCCGACAGCACGGCAGCCCGCGATGCTGGCAAGCTGCCCGACAAAACTTCCGACGCTGCCGGCGGCGGTGGACACCAGAACGTGTTCGCCCTGTTTCGGATCGCCGAGTCCGTGGAAAGCGAGGTAGGCGGTGAGACCGTTGATGCCGAGCAGGCTCAAATTCGCGCTGAGCGGCAACGCGGAAGGATCGACCCGACGCAGAACGGCGTCCGGCGCGGCAACGCAGTAGGTCTGCCAGCCGAACCAGCCGTAAAGGAATTCACCCGCCTTGAACCCGGGCGCATTGCTTTCGATGACTTCGCCGACGGCAAGCGCCCGCATCGGCATATCGAGCGGGACGGGCGCGCTGTAGTTGCCTTCGTCATTGGCCCATCCGCGCTGTGCCGGATCGACTGAAAGATAGCGATTCCTGACCAGAATCTGGTCGGGACCGGGAGAGGGCGCGGGCTCCGTTACAAGCGCGAAATGCTCCGGTTGAGGAATGCCTTGCGGCCGTTTCACGAGCAGCACCTGACGATTGGTTCGGGCTTGCATGAGAGGCTCCTCAGATTAGTACGCTTGTGTACGAATTAAAGATACGCTAGAATCCGATCGGATGACAAGGCGGTCGACGAGCCGGCGCTTGCATCGATCCTTCCTGACGTTCAGCGAGAGGCGGTACAATGGCAGGACTCTATTTCGAGCAGTTCGCTGTCGGACAGAGGTTTGTCCATGAGATCCGACGAACCGTAACGGACATGGACAATATCCTGTTTTCATCACTGACCTACAATCCGGCGGCGGTCCATATTGATCACGAATATTCCAAGAGCACCGAGTTCGGAAAGCCGCTGATGAATTCGATCTTTTCGCTCGGTCTCATCATCGGTCTGTCGGTTCAGGATACGACGCTCGGTACGACCGTCGGCAATCTGGGAATGGAAGACACGAGATTTCCGCGCCCCGTGTTCGGCGGTGATACGCTCCGTGCCGAAACGAGCGTCGTCGCCGTCAGGGAAAGTAAGTCGCGCCCGACGCAGGGCATCGTGACATTCGAGCATCGCGGCTTCAACCAGCGTGACGAAGAGGTGGTGTACTGCCGCCGCAACGCGCTGATGATGAGGCAACCGGCATGAGGCTTCGCTCGCTTCTCTTCGTGCCGGCCGATAGCGAGCGCAAGTTCGCCAGGGCTGCGACCGTCAGCGCCGATGCCTTGATCCTCGACCTCGAGGATTCCGTCGCGCCGGGCCGCAAGGCATTTGCGCGTGATGTCGTCAGGCAATTGCTGAACGGCGAAACGAGGGATTGGTCGTTTCTGGTCCGGATCAATCCATTCGGCACCGGCCTGACGCTGGAAGATCTGGCGGCCGTGGTACGTCCGGGCCTCGACGGCATCCTGATTCCAAAGGTCGATGGAATTGAAGACGTCGATCTTATCTCGCATTATGTCGACGCGCTGGAAGTCGCGGCGGGTATCGCACCCGGTCACGTCAAACTGGTGGTCGTGGCAACCGAAACACCTGCCGCCATGATCGGCTTCAGCGGATACGCCCGCAAGAACAGGCGGCTGGTGGCGATGACATGGGGCGCGGAAGATCTGAGCGCCGCGCTTGGGGCCATCACGCCGCGCGAGGCGGATGGTAGCTGGACTTTCCCCTATCAAGTCGCACGCGCCCAGTGCCTGTTTGCGGCCGGCGCTGCCAGTGCGGCGGCGCTTGAAACGCTCTACGTGGATTTCAAGGATCAAGAGGGGCTGGCGGAAAGCTGCAAGCTTGCGCGGCGGGATGGATTCGTCGGCCGCATCGCGATCCACCCCGATCAGGTCGCAACCATCAACGCGTGCTTCACGCCGTCGGATGACGACATCGCGCATGCACGCCGCGTCGTCGCGGCATTCGACGCGCAACCGGATGTCGGCACGGTCGGCATCGACGGCAAGATGTATGACATTCCGCATCTGGTTGCGGCCCGAAGAACCCTTGCGTCGGTCGGAGAGGGAGCAACCCATGGATAGATCGTTTTCCAACCAGCCCGACGTGTCGGACGATCATGCCGCAATCAGAGAGGGTGTTCGCGCGGTGGTCACGCGCTTCGACGACGACTACTGGCTGGCGCGCGACGACGATGGCGAGTTTCCCCGCGCGTTCCATCGCGCGATGGCGGATGCCGGCTGGCTTGGCATCACCATGCCTGAACAATATGGCGGCGCAGGTCTCGGCGTCACCGAAGCGGCGGTGATGATGCATGAGGTGGCGAGCCATGGCGGCGGCATGGCGTCGTCGTCCGCCGTCCATATCAATCTGTTCGGGCCGCATCCGATCGTCGTGAAAGGAACCGACGACCAGAAGCGACGCTGGATTCCGCGGCTTGTCTCCGGCGAGGACCAATGCTGCTTCGGTTTCACCGAGCCGGATGCCGGCTTGAACACGACACGCATCAAGACCTTTGCCGAGAAAGTGCCGGGCGGCTATCGCGTTCACGGACAGAAGGTCTGGACGTCGACGGCGCAGATCGCCAACAAGATCATGCTGCTGACGCGAACCACGAAGTTCGAGGATTGCCGGCGACCGACCGACGGGATCACCATCTTCTATACGGATCTCGATCGTTCGAAGATCGAAGTCCGGCGCATTCCCAAGATGGGCCGCAAGGCGGTGGATTCCAACGCGATCTTCATCGACGGCCTGTTCATTCCGGACAAGGACCGGATCGGTGAGGAAGGGAAGGGCTTCTCCTACATCCTGCACAGCCTCAATCCCGAGCGAATTCTGATCGCGGTCGAGGCCATCGGGATCGGGCAGGATGCCTTGCGCCGTGCGACGCGCTATGCCCGGGAGCGCGTGGTGTTCGATCGGCCCATCGGCCAGAACCAGGGCATTCAGCACCCGCTGGCCGAGAAGTGGATGTATCTTGAATCCGCGTGGCTGATGGCGATGCGTGCGGCCTGGCTGTACGACAACGGCAGGCCCTGCGGCGCCGAAGCCAACAGCGCAAAGTTTCTCGGGGCTCGTGCCGGCCATGATGCCGCGTGGCAGGCGATCATGACCCATGGCGGGTTTGGCTATGCCAAGGAGTATCACGTCGAACGACTGTTCCGCGAAGTGTCAATCACCCGGCTTGCTCCCATCACCGAGCAACTGATGCTGAGTTTCATCGCGGAGAAAGTGCTCGAACTGCCGAAAAGCTATTGAGGCCGCGTGACGCGACGAACGATCCGCGCGTCAGAGATTGCGTGAAATCAATTCGCGCATGATCTCCGAGGTACCACCGTAGATGCGCAGCACGCGAGCATCCGCGAACAGCCGGCAGATCTCGTATTCGCGCATGAAGCCATAGCCGCCGAAGAATTGCAGGCACTGATCGACCAGCCGTCCGTGCATTTCAGTGGTCCAGAGCTTGGCGGTCGATGCCGCATAGGTCGTGAGTTCGCCGCGAATGTGCTGGGCGAGACATTGATCGACATAGGCCCATCCGACCATCAGGTCGGATTTCAGATCGGCGAGCTTGAAGCGCGTGTTCTGGAATGAGCCGATCGGTTGCCCGAACGCCTTGCGCTCCTCGACGTATGCCTTGGTGATATCGAAGGCCTTCTGCGCGGCGGCGATGGAGTGCAGCGCGATGGTCAGCCGCTCCTGAGGCAATTCGCTCATCAGTGCCGCCATCGCGCCGCCCTCCGCGCCGAGAAGGTTGCCGACGGGGACGCGAACCTGATCGAAAAACAGTTCCGACGTATCGGACGACAGATGGCCGAGCTTGTCGAGGTTGCGGCCATGCCGGAAACCCGGGCGGTTGGTCTCGACCAGGACCAGACTCATGCCGCGCGATCCGCCGTCCGCATTCGTGCGCGTCACCACGATCACGAGATCGCACATCTGGCCGTTCGAGATGAATGTCTTCTGGCCGGAGATCACGAATTCATCGCCCTCACGAACCGCGCGTGTCCGGATGCCCTGAAGATCGCTGCCGGTGCCGGGCTCGGTCATCGCGATTGCGCAGACCGCTTCGCCGGCAATCATGCGGGGCAGCCAGGTCTTCTTCTGCTCTTCTGTGCCGTAGCTGAGGAGATAGCCGCAGCAGACGTCGTTGTGCACGGAGAAATCCGTCGCCGGACCTGCAAATCCCGAATAGGACAGTTCTTCGATGATGACCGCGTTGTGGCGGAAGTCGCCGCCGATTCCGCCGTACGCCTCGGGCACCTGTGGGCAGAGCAGGCCGGCCTGACCGGCGGCCGGCCACAGCGCCCGGTCGATGATCCCGGCTTTCTCCCAGTCCGCGAAATGCGGCCGTATCCGGGTGTCAGCAAAGCGCCGAACACTTTCGCGCAGCAGCGCATGTTCTTCGTCAAAGACCGGGCGGTTTTGCAGCATGTTTTTCGAGCCGTTGCGTTGGAGTGGAGGACGGCGGTGTCGCCGCCCTTCAGTTCGATGTCATCGTATGATGACCCGCTCTCAGGTCGCGAATTTGTGGAAGTCGGGATCGCGCTTCTCGTTGAACGCCGCAACGCCTTCCTTCGACTCGGCAGTCTCGTAAAACAGCTTGACGGCGTAGAGGCCGAAACTGCTGATGCCGCGAATGCTGTCGGAGTCGGCGTTGAAGGAACGCTTCGCAAGCGCGATGGCCGTCGGCGACCGCTGCCCGAGTTTATCGGTCCAGTCCTTCACGGCGGCGTCGAGCTGCGCGGCGGGAACGACCTTGTTGACGAGGCCCATTTCGCGCGCCTGTTCCGCGGTGTAACGCTCGTTGAGAAACCAGATCTCACGCGCTTTCTTGTCGCCGACATGGCGCGCCAGCAAGGCGGTGCCCCACCCGGGATCGACGGAGCCGACCTTGGGGCCGACCTGACCGAACTGCGCGGTATCGGCGGCAATCGTGAGGTCGCAGAGCGTCGCCAGCACATTGCCGCCGCCGATGGCAAATCCATTGACGCGCGCGATGACCGGTTTCGGAGCATCGCGGATCAAACTTTGCAGTTCGTCGATCGGAAGACCCACCACGCCGCGGCCGTCGTACTGACCTTCGTGCGCCGACTGGTCGCCGCCCGTGCAGAACGCCTTGTCGCCGGCGCCGGTCAACACGATGCTGGCGACCTGCCGATTGTTCGCCGCAAGCTGAAAGGCTTGAATCAATTCCTCCAGCGTTTGCCCGCGGAAAGCGTTGTAGACTTTCGGCCGGTTGATGATGATCCACGCTGCGCGATCGCGGACTTCGTAGATGACGTCGGTGAACTGTTTCGGGTCTGTCATGGCGCTTCCTTCCGTAGCCTAGATCATGTTCATTCCACCGGAGACCGAGATGGTCTGTCCGGTAATGTATTTGCCGTCGTCCGAGGCCAGCATGGCGACGATCCCGCCGTAGTCTTCGGGTTCGCCCATGCGGCGTAGCGGAATTCCGCGCACCATCGCGTCCTTCCACTTCATGGCGTGCTCGCCTTCGCCAAGGACGGCGGCCATCATCGGCGTGTTGGTCGGCCCAGGGCAGACGGCATTCAGCAGGACATTCTTGCGCGCCAGTTCGCGCGCCAGCGATTTGGTGAAGGAGATCAACCCACCCTTGCAGGCCGAGTAGACTGCCTCATCACTTGTGCCGACGCGCGCGGCATCGGAGGCGATGTTGACGATCCTTCCGCCGCCACGCTCGGCCATCAACGGCGCAACCGCCTTGTGCGTATTGAGCGGACCATAGAGATTGATGCGGATGATCTTGTCCCAAAGCTCCTTGTCGGTCTTCAGGAACGGCGTCGGTCGATCCCATCCCGCGTTGTTGACCAGCAGCCAGATCGGGCCGAGCTCGGATTCAACCCTGGCCACCGCGTCATTGACGGAGGCCGCGTCTCCGACGTCAACCGCGTAGCTTTTGATATGCGCGTGAGGTGCGAGTTCAGCGGTTTCTTCGCCAGCTTTCGGGTTGATGTCGAAGATCGCCACCTTGCAACCTTCCTGCGCCAGACGCAGCGTCAGCCCGCGTCCGATTCCCTGTCCTCCACCGGTCACGATGGCGACTTTTCCAGATAGGCCTTTCAACGCTCGTCTCCTTTGCGAATGTCGTTGCTGTCATGCAGACGCGACCGCGTTCCGACACGTCGAAACGCGGCGGTTTCGTTCACGAAGCCGCCTTGTCCTTCCGCAAGGAAAACCCGTGCTGCGAATACATTTGTCGTGCGATGATCGTCTTCATGATCTCGATCGAACCGCCGGCGATCTTGACGATCCGCGCATCCGCGTAGGCGCGGGCGATCGGGTATTCCCACATGTAACCCCAGCCGCCGAATAGCTGGAGGCACTCGTCGACGGTTTCGCAATGAAGCTCGGACGTGAACATCTTCGCCATCGCCGCATCGACGGGGTCGAGTTTTCCTTCCATGAACAGCGAGATGCATTTGTCGGTAAAGACGCGCGCGACGGTTGCCTTGGTCTTGAGAGCCGCGAGCTTGAACTGAGTGTTCTGGAAGTCGGCGAGCTTCTGGTCGAACACGCTGCGCTCGGCGGTGTATTGCAGCGTCCAGTCGATGACCGTTTCGACCACTGTCGCCGAACGAATGGCCTGCGCCAGACGTTCCTGCGACAGCTTGGTCATCATCAGCGCGAAACCCTTGCCTTCCGCGCCAAGCATGTTGCTGGCGGGGATGCGGACGTTGTCGAAAAACAGTTCCGATGTGTCCTGCGCTCGCATGCCGAGCTTCTCGAGATTGCGGCCGCGCTTGAAGCCCGGCCGATCGCTCTCGACGATGAACAGCGTGACCCCCTTCGCGCCGGCATGGCTATCCGTCTTCGTTGCCAGCACCACCAGATCGCAAAGCTGGCCGTTCGAGATGAAGACTTTCTGGCCGTTGATGACGAAATCGTCGCCGTCGCGGACAGCGCGTGTCCGGATGGCTTTCAGGTCGCTTCCGGCGTGCGGTTCTGTCATTCCGAGTGAACCGATGGCTTCTCCCGACACCATCTTGGGTAGCCACTTTCGCTTCTGTGCGTCAGTGCCGAAGGATAGCAGATAAGTCGCGACCAGATCGGTATGGATGAGAAAGCCCGGCCCGCTGGCGCCGGATCGCCACAGTTCCTCGAAGACGACAACGTCGAAAAGATAGTCCAGACCCATCCCGCCGTATTCTTCCGGCACGGTGCAACAGAGCAGGCCGGCCGCGCCCGCTTTGAGCCAAAGCTCTCGCGGGACGATGCCATCCTCTTCCCACTTGGCATGGAACGGAACGATTTCCGTCTCGACGAAGCGACGAACCGTTTGCCGGAAGATTTCGTGTTCTTCGCGAAAGATCGCGCGCTCGATCATTGTCAAAACGCCTTCCGTCTGATTTAGTGTGCTAGTGTACTATACTAGATTCACGTATACAACGCGACTGTGATGAAGCGCAAGATCAATCGTACGTCAACGAACGGTAGACAGAACGGGGGCCGTGATGCTGGGAATGCCGGAACTGAAGCAATTTCGGATCGAGCAATCTGGAAGCGGCGTCCTGCATCTCGTCTTCGACATGCCCGGAAGATCGATGAACGTGTTCTCGAACGCGGCGATCGAGGAATTGGGCAGGTTTGCCGATTGGTTGCCGGACAGCGACGCGGCGGGCGTCGTGATCCGCTCGGGCAAGCCGTCGGCGTTCTGCGCGGGCGCCGATCTCGCCGAGTTGGAGGCGGCCTATGACATGATCATGGCGGCACCACTTGCCGCGCGGGATCGCTTGGCGTTCGATCACTTTTTCAAGTTGAGTCAGGGACTGCGCAAACTCGAGACGGCGGGCAAGCCTGTTGCTGTCGCGATCGCCGGACTGGCGTTGGGCGGAGGCGCGGAGTTCGCGCTGGCGGCGCATCACAGGGTCATCACCGATCAGCCGCAGAGCGCTTTCGGCTTGCCAGAGTCGTTGGTGGGATTGTTACCGGGCGGCGGAGGCACGCAACGCCTTCCGCGACTGATCAGCGTTGACGCCGCATTGCCGCTGTTGCTCGACGGCGCGAGGATCGGCGGGGCCTCCGCTATCGCAACCGGACTGGCTGACCAGCTTGTGAAGTCCGGCGAGGAAGTGGCTGCTGCCGAACGCTGGGTGCTGTCGCAGGGGCCGACGATGCAACCGTGGGACCGACCCGGCTGGCGTTCAAGGGACGCGGACGACGTCGCCACGCTGATCGCCCGACGCCGCGCCGAGGTTCTGGCTGAGACGCTCGGGCACTATCCGGCGCCGCTCGCTATTCTCGACTGTGTCGGAAAGGGGCTGCCGCAGGACTTCGATGCCGCGATTCGCACCGAGATGACCATTTTCACAAAGCTGATCCAGAGACGGGAACCGCGCAACATGATCCGCACGCTGTTTCTCGGGCGGCTTGACCACGAGCGGCTGAAGAAGAACGGCATGAATCCCAGCGTCGCCCAAGCTGTCGATGCGGTCTCGCGCGTGCTGGCTGTTCAATCCGAGCGTGACGCTGAACTCTGTCGATCCTTCGAGCGTGCCGGATTCCGCGTCGAGAGTTCGCGAAAGCCATCCTTCGATGGCCGGATCTCTGGCGCGGCCTATTGGTTCGATGACGAACCGAAAGAGCAGGGGAAGCGGCTATTGCGCGCGCGGCTTGACGACGCGGAAGTCACCGCGGCCGGCTGGCGATCCCGGCTTGATGAAACTGAACGTCGCGCGGCCGACTATCTGCTGGTCACCAAGGAAGGTTTCCCAGCCTATCTCGGCGGGCTGTTTGCCGCCGGCTTGGGTTAGTGAAAGGGAGAGGAGACAACATGGCGAAACCTCTCGATGGCATCAGGGTTCTCGATCTTTCCAAAGTGCTGGCTGGTCCGCTCTGCGCCCAGTATCTCGGCGATCTTGGTGCGGAGGTCATTAAGGTCGAGGCCGTCGGGCAGGGCGATGAGACGCGCGGCTGGCCGCCCTTTCCAGCGCCCGGACTAGGTACGGTGTTTCTGAGCGCGAACCGCAACAAGCGAAGCATCGCGATCGACATGAAATCGGAGAAGGGCCGGGCGCTCGTGCACGAGTTGGCGCGATCCGTCGACGTCGCGATCGAGAGTTTCGGCACTGGCGTCGCCGAGCGGCTGGCCATCGACGCCGACAGTCTTCGTGCGCTCAACGATCGTTTGATTCATTGCAGTATCTCCGGCTTCGGCCGTTCGGGGCCGTTGAAGCAGGCGCCGGGCTACGACGTCATTCTCCAAGCTTTCGGCGGCATCATGTCGATGACGGGCGACGAGAGCGGCGGCTATATCCGCAGTCCCATTTCGCCGATCGATCAGATGACCGGCGTTCATGCGTTCAGCGGCATTCTGGCCGGCCTCCTGGCGCGGGAAAAATCGGGCAAGGGCGCTTCCATTCAGGTCTCGCTATTCGACACGGCCCTCGGGCTTCTGGGGTACAATTTGCAGACCTTCTGGGAGCGCGGCGTGCAGCCCGCCAAGTGCGGCTCCAGCCATGAATCGCTTTGTCCCTATCAGGCATTCGAGGCGGCCGATGGACCGATCATGATCGGCGTGGCCAATGACAATCTCTGGCGCAAGTTCTGCGCGGTCGCGGGGCTTCAGTCGATCGTGGACGATGCCCGGTTCCGAACCAACGCGGATCGCGTCGCTCATCGTGCGGAAACGCTCGGCTATGTGCAATCGGCGCTCGCAACCAGAACGGTCGAGCAGTGGAATACGGCATTGACCGAAGTTGGCATCCCCTGTTCGCCGATCAATACGCTCGCTCAGCTTCTCGGGCATCCGCACACCAAGGCAAGCAAGGTCATCATGCAGTACGATCACGCCGAGGCCGGCCGGCTCAACTGCGTCGGTCACCCCGTGACGTTTCTCGGGGAAGAACGCAGCCCGGGTTTGCCGCCGCCCATGTTGGGACAGCATACCGATGAAGTCCTGAAGGAGATGGGTCTGTCCGCGACAGGTATCGCCGAATTGCGTCGCGACAAGGTCATCGGCTGACGTGTTGTCGTCAATTCGCAGAACTGCGGCAATGACAGGGGCGCGGATCTGGCCGGCGTGAAAAACGGTAGCGTCGCGCCGCGAGACGGCTTGAACGCTACCGTTGTTTTCTGTTCGATCCCCGGCGCGTCCGGTCAGTCTTCGAGCAGTTTCCAGGAGGCATTCTCAAAGATGGCCATGCGCAGCGTGTGATACGGCGCATAGTCGTCCTTTGAATTGCTGAGCTCGATTCCCGGGAGCAACATGCCGACCCTTTCCTTGTGGAAGCTGGTTGCCTGGACGAGCAGATTCTCTCGCGTCAGCTTGTCGCCACAACGTTCCAACCCGCGCGCGATGGCCTGTGCCGTGATGTAACCCGTCAGCGCGATGAAATCGTTCGGGCTGTCATTCGGAGCCCACTTTTTCAGGAAAGCGACGTATTCGGTCACCTCGGAATCGTTGGCCCATGCGGGGTCGCCAGCTTGTTTGGTGAACTGCGTCGTATAGGCGCCCTGGACTTTCTCAAGTCCCGCGGGCGCAAGTACGCCTTGAACAGAATTTACAGGACTGGCCAGAAACTGCGTTGGTTTCCAGTTCAGTTCGTGAATTTTTCGGATTGCCTGCGCCGTAAATTTCGGGGTCGCGAAGTATATCAGCGCGTCCGCGCCGGATGCCTTGAGGCGAATGATCTCCGAATCCACCGTCGGTTGACTCAGTTCGTAAGGAGCCTCCGCGACAATCCTGGCGACGCTGCCATCGCCCAGGGCCTTCTTGAAGCCGGCCAGATAGTCCTTTCCGTAATCGTCATTCTGGTAAAGAACCGCGATCTTCGCGTTCGGCATCTTTTTGGCGATGAACCTGGCGAATGTGGCGCCCTCCATTTCAAATGGCGGATAGAACGGCACCGTCCAGCGGAAGTTCTGCGGGTCATTGAAGCGACGGCCGCCCGCGGAGATGAAAACGTGTGGCACCTTGGCGCCGTTCAGATATTTCTGAATCGCGACATTCGGTGTCGTGCCGACAGTGCCAACCTCGGCGAGAACGCCGTCGTCGTCGACGAGCTTGCGGGTCTGTTCGATGGCCTTGGGCGGACTGAAGGCGTTGTCGAGCGAAATCAGATTGATTTTCCGGCCGTTGATCCCGCCTTTCTCGTTCAGCATCTGGAAATAGCCGGTCATGACCCGGCCATAGCTGGCAAAGGCCGAGGCCGGTCCGCTGTAAGGAACGGTCTGCCCGATCTTGATCTCATGATCCGTCACGCCCGGGCCATATTGTTTTTCATTGGCCGTGGCGTCGATGGTGCCAATCAGCAGCATTGATCCAACGATCAGCGTTAAAATCTTCACGCTTCCCTCCTGATATTGTTTTTGATGTATATGTACGCTAGTATACCATATATTATAAAACGAAAATAACAAGATCGCACACCTGCCTTTGGCCGGAAGGGCAAGAGCAATAACCGCTGCGAATGAAAGAAGCACGCCGCTCAGTTTGAAATCCTTGAAATGCAGGGCTGTGCCAAAATAGTAATCAAGCGTATTAATGGCTCGCACGCCGGTACCGGCGAGGTTCGCGGGCGGCGGTCGATAGGAGACAACATGGGTGGGGCGAGCACGACGGTTCTGGCGGCGCTGAAAATCGGAGGGCATGTCGCCTTCGAACGCCTGATCCGGCCGCAAGCGAGGCGGCGCGAGGATGTACCGTGCTCGCCAAACGCCATCACGCCGCAGTGGCTCACGGCCGTTCTCTGTAGCCAGATCCCGGAAGCCGTCGTGACGCACGTTGAGGTAATGCCGGCGAGCTCCGGCACGCATGAGCGTCACCGGCTGGTTCTGACTTATAATGAAGCGGGCCGCCAAGCCGGCCTGCCGGTCTCGATTTTCGCCAAATCGCTGCCGAGCGTGGTTACCCGCATGATCGGGGGATTCAACGGCACGGCACGGGTTGAAGGCCGGTTTTTTACGCAGCTCAGGCCGCAACTCGATATCGAGGCGCCCATCGGTTATCACGCCGCGTTCGACCGCCGGACTTTCGCGTCGATCCTGTTGCTGGAGGACCTAGTCGCGACGAAATCAGCGAGCTTCTGCGATTGCCGCACCTATGTCTCACGCCCGATGGCGGAAGGAATGGTCGATCTGCTGGCCTCGCTGCATGCCCGCTTTTTCGGCGATCGCGAACTCGCGACGCGGTATCGATGGCTCGCGAGCTATCCGCGATGGTTTACCCTTGGCGCTGAAAAGATGAGCCTGGAACACTATACGCGAAAAGCGCTCGATGTTGCGTCTCAGGTCATTCCGGAGAAGGTTCTGGCGCAACGCGACGCCATTTGGCCGGCGGCGATGGCGGCTCTCGCGGTCCACGAACGCGAGGGACAGGGACTGATCCATTCCGACGTGCATATCGGGAACTGGTATCGGACTGCGACAGACAACATGGGTCTGTGCGACTGGCAATGCCTGTCGCGCGGCCACTGGTCGCGAGACGTTGCTTACGCCATTGCCGCGGCGCTGACGCCGGACGACCGGCGGAAATGGGAGAGGGATCTGCTGGCCCGCTACCTCGACCGATTTTCGCAGCTAACGGGCGCCAGGCTGGATTTCGACGAGAGCTTCCGGCACTACAGGGAGCAGATGGTGCACGCGCTCCTAATGTGGACGATCACTTTGTGTCATTCTCCACTGCTGCCGGACATGCAGTCGGAAGAAACCACGCTGATGATGATTCAACGAATAACAACGGCGATGGCCGATCTGGAGACGCTATAACTCTCCGGGTAGAAGCCGTTACCCGAGTCGACGAGATCAGGAAGGTTGCCATGCAGGAAGTGATGTCTCTGGAAGGGAAAACGATTGTTGTAACTGGCGCGGCCCAGGGAATAGGGCAGGCCGTCGCGAACCTGGCTATTGCTTTGGGCGGGCGGGTGGTCGCTGTCGATCTCAACGGAGACAAGCTCCATGCGTTTGCCGCGACAACGAATGGCCGGCTGCTGCCTTATGTCGGCAACGTGGCAGATCCGGATTTCACGGAGGCTACCGTCCGCCATGTCGCGGCGAGCGTTGGCGCCATTGACGGTCTCGTCAATAACGCCGGCATCACGAGGCCGGCCATGATCGAGAAAATGACCTTGCAACAATGGAGCGAAGTCATTTCGGTGCATCTGACCGGCGCGTTCCTGTGGACGCAAGCTGTCGGCCGCATCATGTTGGCTCAGGGAAAAGCGGGGCGCGAAAATCCAGGCGCGATCGTGAACATCTCGTCGGACGCCGGAAGGGCCGGCTCCATTGGCCAAATCAATTATGCCGCGGCGAAGAGTGGTTTGCTGGGCATGACGATGTCGACTGCGAAGGAATGGTCGAAGTTCGGCGTTCGCACAAATTCCGTCTGCTTCGGTGTTGTTGAAACGCCGATGACCGAAACAATCAGGGGCGATAAATTTCGTGATGGCGTCTTGGCGCGGATTCCGATGGGCCGCTGGGCCACACCGGAAGAAGTCGCCAAGCCGGTCTGCTTCCTGCTTTCCGACGCGGCCTCCTACATCACAGGCCAGCACATCGCCGTCGACGGAGGATACCACATATCGGTCTAGCAGCCGGTGAATTGCGCTTCCCGGTGCAAAAGGGAAGTTAGATGAATGGTGGCGGACGCAGCGGAAACGATCGTGACGACGATTCATGCGGCCGAATTGCCGTGCTCAAAAAGGACGGGCGCCGGGACCGGTCTTGATCGGTGCCGGATCGCTTGGCGACTTGCACGGGCGATTTGTGCAGCTGTCTGACAGCAAGACTTCCCGTGTGAAGTTCGCAGACGGCGCGCCAATCCGTGGCGCTATCCGTGAATTTGACCGTGCATCGGCCGAGCGGCGCGGGACTGTACAGTTGTTGGATGATCGACGCCTTCGACGCATCGATCTACGGCCTTGAGACGGGTACGAGTACTACGATTTCTCAGAACGTGCGCATCTCATCGTTCAACTGGCGCCCAGGCTGATCGGTGAGGAAGGCCTGACCTGACGGATATTTTAGACCAGCGGGATGGAGACTACCGCATCGCTGCGCTCCGATCGAGACGCAGCGATGTCGGTGCCGATGTTTGCGGTGCGGGGGCAGGTCATATCTAACAGGATGGCCAGAATTAGCGAGGCAGGAGGTCCCGCGAGATCGAGCGCAGCAGTGAAATCTTGATGCTCTCGACGTGATCCCGCATTAGCAATTCGGCACGACCGCCGTCGCGGCAAAGGATAGCCTCATAGATGCGGTGATGGTCATCATGGCGACGGCGAACGTCCGACAGCTCGAAGGCAATGACGTTGCGATGCGACGACGGTGCGATCTGCTGGGATTGGCGCAACATGTCGCGCAGCATGCGTGACTGTCCTGCCGCGTGAATCGCACTATGAATTGCAGTGTTGATGATACCATATTGATTGCGATCTTCGGAGGAGAGCCGGCTCTTGTTCAAAAGTGCCTCGCCATCGCGAAGCGCCGCTTCCACGATCGCGCGCTCCTCCGCGGACATACCGAGTTGCGCTGCACGTTTGGCAGCAAGCCCCTCGAGCGCGGCGCGAATCTCATAAGCCTGCACGATGTCGTCGACGGAATATTCCCGGACGTGATAGCCGCGGTTCGGGATGTAGTCCAACAGGCCTTCGCCAGCGAGCACCTTGAGCGCTTCACGGATCGGCGTTCGCGAAACGTCAAGCTGTTCCGACAGATTGACTTCATAGATCCGCTCGCCCGGTTTGAATTCGCCAGCGAGGATGGACGAGCGGAGCGTATCCGTTATGGATACACTTCGCGTGAGGACTTCGTCCTCAGGTGACGAGATGGATCGTCGGGGGCGGGGCGCCATCGGCGGGCTCTCCGTTCAGGGTCGAGTCGAAATTAATGGCATATTCTCGCACCAAATGAAAAGGTGGAGTTTGTCCGGGTGAACCAGAAAGCTCGGCCGGATGACACTGCGGCAACAGGACGGAATTCCCTCTCCTTGTCAAAATGTATGCATCTTTGGTTGACAGAAAGGTGATTGTATAATTTGATTGTCGGAAAGAGAGGTGGACGCTGATCGCCGCGGTGCGATCTGACGTTTGCCGTCATTTAAGTCCGGCAGGTTGCGTCCATGTTTGCTTTCAGTCCGCGGATTGCTGCGCTACCCATCGTCAGGCGGGAAGATCAATTTCCTGTCCGGCGTGTTTATTGTGTGGGGCGTAACTACGTCGCGCATATCCGTGAGATGAAGGAAGGCGACGAGCGCGATCCGCCATTCTTTTTCCAGAAGCCCGCGGATGCCGTGGTGGCGGGTGGTGCGGACGTCCCTTATCCGCCGCAGACCGAAGATTTTCAGTTCGAAGCGGAGCTTGTTGTCGCCATCGGTGGCGAGGCCGTCGATATCCCGGTCGAACGGGCGCTGGATGTCGTGTTCGGATACGCGGTGGGTGTTGATCTGACGCGGCGAGACCGGCAGCGCGAGTCGTTCAAGACTGGGTTGCCTTGGGAAGTTGGCAAGGCATTCGATTGTTCTGCGCCATGCGGTGCCATTCATCCCGTCGCCAACGTGGGGCACCGGCTGAGCGGCGAGATTTCGCTCTCGGTCAATGGCGTCGAGCGCCAGCGCGGCGATCTCGGCCAAATGATCTGGAATGTGCCGGAAATCATCTCAAACCTTTCGAAGTCTTATCGGCTGCAGGCCGGCGATCTGATCATGACCGGCACACCGGCTGGCGTCGGGCCTATCGTTCCGGGGGACCGGCTGGTTGTTTCGGTGGAAGGGCTCGCGCCGCTGGCGTTCTCCATCGCCGGAAAGGAGTTCTGATCGTGCTGCCTCAGGAACGAATTTCGTATTCGGCGATAGTTGATCGTAAGCCGCTGAAGCTCCCCGGCAATGCCCGTATGGCGGTGTGGGTGATCGTCAATATCGAGGAGTGGGATCCGCGCGAGACGATGCCGCGCACCGTGTTGACGCCGCCCGCAGGTGGTGCGCCGCTGCCGGATATTCCAAACTGGGCCTGGCATGAATATGGCAATCGCGTCGGTTTCTGGCGCTTGCTCGAGGCGCTGGACAACCACGGCATCAAGGCGGTGCTGGCGATCAACGGCAAGGCTGTGGAGACGTATGAAGCGATCTCGCGCGCGGCGCTGGATCGCGGATGGGAATTCATGGGTCATGGCTTCGGCCAGAAGAATATGCAGAAGGTCGCCGACGAGCGCGAGGACATTCGTAAGACCGCGCAAGTGATCAAGCAGTTCACCGGCAAGGCACCGCGCGGGTGGCTTGGTCCTGGCCTCACCGAGACCTGGGAGACGCCGGACCTTCTGGTAGAGGAAGGGTTTTCCTATGTGTGCGACTGGGTGCTGGACGACCAGCCGGTCGTGCTGAAGACGCGCTCAAAACCCATCGTCAACATTCCCTACACGCAGGAATGTAACGACGTCGCCATGATGCTGATCCAACATCACAAGGCCAGCGAGTATCATGACCGGGCGATGGATCAGTTTGAACAGATCTATCACGATAGTGCCAATTCGGCGCGCGTGATGGCGCTGGTGGTCCATCCTTACATTATGGGCGCGCCGCATCGCGCCAAGCACTTCCGGCGCATTCTCGAGAAAATCAGCCGCTTGCCCGATGTTGCGTTTTGGACCGGTGAGCAGATTTACGACTGGTATCTGAGCGAGCGCCCGGATGCTTTGACGGGCGGGGGTTAGTTCGTGGCGAGTCTCAACCTCGTCCAGATATTGAACGGGCTGACGTTGGCGGCGCTGCTTTTCATCGTGGCGTCCGGTTTCACGTTGATTTTCGGCTTGTTGCGCATCGTCAATCTGGCGCACGGCGCACTGTATTTGTTCGGCGGTTACATCGGCTATTCGGTCACGCTCGGCACCGGCAACTTCGTTCTGGGCCTTGTTGCGTCGATGCTGTTCGTTGCATTTCTGGGGCTGATAATCGACCAGGGTCTGCTGCGCTTTGTGCGCGGTTTCGTGTTGCGCGAGGTACTGCTCACCCTCGGTGTCGCCTTTGTATTGAACGATATCGCACTGGTGATCTGGGGCGGCGATACATTCTCGGTGCAGATTCCGGCGATGCTGCGCGGTGCCGTGCGCTTTGCAGGAATCTACTATCCGACCTATCGCTTGTTCGTGCTGGGTCTCGGGATTCTTGTTTTCATCGCATTGTGGCTATTACTCAACCGCACCCGCCTCGGCGCGCTGATCCGCGCCGGCGTCGATGATGCCGAGATGGTTGAGGCCATGGGTATCAACATCCGCCGGGTCTTTCTCGCCACTTCGATGCTCGGCGCCTCGCTCGCGGGGCTCGGCGGCACGATCGGAGGTGCTTTCCTCACCCTGTACCCGACAGCGGATTCGGAAATTCTCGTCTTCTCGCTGGCGATCGTCATCATCGGCGGCAGCGGCAGCCTGGTGGGCGCGGCGGTGGGCGCGCTGCTGGTCGGCATGCTGAATACTATCGGTCAGGTCATGTTTCCTGAGCTGGCCTATTTCGTCATCTTCGGACCCATGGCTGCAATTCTCGCCTTCCGTCCGCTTGGACTGTTCGGGAGAGCGTGATGAGTAGCACCGTTTCCGCTATCCAGCGTTCGGCCCTGGGCTTCGTCCTTGTCCTCGTCATCTTCGGTACATTGCCGCTGGTGGTGTCATCTTATCAGATGAGTATTGCCAACGAGATTCTGATTTTCGCGCTGTTGGCGATGTCGATCGATGTGCTTGCCGGTTATGCGGGACGGACCTCGCTCGGCCATGGTGCGCTGTTCGGCATCTCGACCTATGTCGTGATCTACTGGACCTCGGTGTATGGCGGATCGGCGTGGGTCGGCTGTCTGCTCGGGGTCGTAGTGGCGACGCTCGTGGCAGCCATCTTCGCGGCATTCGCTGTGCGAGTCAGCGGGGTCTATTTCCTGCTGCTGACACTTGCGCTTGGCATGATTGTCTGGGGCGTCTGCCTGCGCTGGACCAGTATCACCGGTGGTGAAAACGGTATTCGTGGCGTCGGCCGGCCGGACCTGATCGCGAGCCCGACGGCATTCTACTATGCGACGCTCGCCGTCGTGTTGCTCATGACGTTCCTGATATGGCGCTTCGTGCGCTCGCCATTTGGCCTGACGTTGCGCGGCATTCGCGACAGCGAAAGCCGGATGCGAAGCCTCGGTTACGGCACTTCGGCGCATATGTTTGTCGCCTTCACCGTCACCGGCTTCTTTGCCGGTGTGGCGGGCGCGCTTTATGCGTTGTTCAATAACTTCGTCAGTCCTTCGACCGTGCAACTGTCGCAATCGGTGGAGGGCCTGCTGATGGCCATCATCGGCGGCATCGGCACGTTGTTCGGCTCGTTCATCGGTGCGGCTGCGATCATCATGCTTGAGAATTTCGTCAGTGCATACACCGCGCGCTGGCAGATGGTGCTGGGCGTCATGTTCATCGTCACCATGATCTTTGCGCCTCAGGGCATTCTCGGAACGCTCCGAATGTTGCTGATCCGCAAGCGGTAATCGTCACGGCAATCTCGGGTCAATCGCAATAATATGACAGGGAGAAACAGAATGGATCGCCGACAGTTTCTGAAAACAACTGGCCTCACAGTTGCGGCCTCCGCCGCTGGCACCTTTGCCGCGCCGCAGATCCTGCGCGCCGCCGAACCGATCCGTATCGGCCTGATGGCGCCGCTCAGCGGTGTTGTTGCCGCCGGCGGTCGCGAGATCGTTGAAGGCTTCAACATGTATTGGGAAGAGCGCGGCAAGAAGGCTGCGGGCCGTGCTGTCGAGGTCATCGTCGAGGATGATGCCGGCAATCCTGATACCGCCTTGCAGAAGGCGCGACGGTTGGTCGAGCAGGCGAAAGTCGACTTCCTGTTCGGGAACCTGCTCGCCAATACCGGTCTTGCCGTCGCCAGCTACGTGAAGGGCAACGGCGTTCCGTACTTCATTCCGGTGATCGCGGCGGACGATCTCACGCAGCGCAACCGCATCAAGAACGTCATTCGCGTCGCCGGCTACACGGCCAGCCAAATGCCGCGTCCACTGGCGGACTGGGCCTTGAAGCAAGGCTACAAACGCATCGCCACGATTTCGCAGGATTACACCTTCGGCCATGAGCAGTGCGCCGGCTTCGCGCAGGTGTTCACCGAAGGCGGTGGCCAGATCGTGGCCCAGCTCTGGAATCCGCTGAACACCGCGGACTTCAGCCCCTATATCGGCCAGCTTGGCGATCTCAAGATCGATGCGGTGTTCGCCATGGAGCTGGGCGCCGACGCATCGCGCTTCATGAAGCAGTATTCCGATTTCGGCCTGAAGGGACGAATCCCACTGCTTGGCGCTCAGAATTTCACCGACCAGTCGGTGATCCGCACGCTAGGTGAGGAATGCGACGGCATCATTTCCTCGGCGCATTTCGCGGAGGGCTCGGACAATCCGGAGACGCAGAAGTTCGTCAAGGCCTACTCGGCGAAGTACGGCAAGATGCCGTCACTCTACGGCTTCTCGCACTATTCGGGCGCGATGTGGGTCGATCAGGTGATCGAGCAACTCAAGGGCGACATTTCCAATCGCGACGTGTTCATCGACGCGGTGCTGAAAAGCCAACTCACCAATTCACCGCTGGGGCGCCCGGTGCGGTTCGATGACTACGGCAACCCGATCTATGACGTCTATATCCGCAAGGTGGTGAAGAACAAGGATGGCAAATACTGGAACGTGCCGATCGAGACCTATCCGGCGGTGTCGCAGTTCTGGACCTACAAGCCCGAGGATTATCTCAAGAACCCGCCGTTCTCGCGGGATAACCA
Source organism: Hyphomicrobiales bacterium (assembly GCA_017305535.1). GTDB lineage: Bacteria > Pseudomonadota > Alphaproteobacteria > Rhizobiales > Xanthobacteraceae > 62-47. The sequence continues at coordinate 200,941 of JAFKKN010000007.1, forward strand.
GGGCATCAAGAAGTAGCACGGAAACAGGGAATGCGGCGGCGGCCGATGTTGCCGCCGTGTCCCGTTCATGAAGGAAAGAGTATCCGGTGTCTGACGCGTCCGCGCTGGTTCTGGAAAATATCGTCGTCGCTTTCGGGGCTCTGAAAGCGGTCGATAACGTGTCGATCGCCGTGCGGAGCGGCGAGCGGCACGCCATCATTGGTCCTAACGGAGCCGGCAAGACGACGCTGTTCAATGCCATCACCGGCGTGACGCCGCCGACTGCCGGGCGGGTGGTGTTTCAGGGGCAGGACATCACGCGCCGGTCGGTGCAGGGCCGCGCACGAATGGGGATCAGTCGCACCTTCCAGATCACCAACCTGTTTCCGAGCCTCACCGTCGACGAGAACATGCAACTCGCGGTGCGCGGCAACGGAGACGGAAAATTTTCGATGTTCGGCGCGGCCGAGCTCAACGCCGGGCAGGCGGAACGCGCGTCAGCGGCGCTGTCGATCTCGCGGCTCGATACGCGCGGCGCGGTGATCGTCAGCGAGCTGTCCTACGGCGAGCAGCGGCAACTCGAAATGGCGATGGCTCTGGTCGCGCAGCCGAAGCTGCTGCTGCTCGACGAACCTGCAGCCGGCCTTTCGCCAGCGGAGCGCATCATTGTTGCGGAGATCATCCGGTCGCTCTCGCACGATCTCACGATGGTTCTGATCGAGCACGATATGGAACTGGTGCTCAACCTCGTCGAGCGGGTGACCTGCCTGAACAACGGTCAGATGCTGGCCGAAGGGACGCCGAATGAAATCCGCAGCAACCAGCTCGTGCAAGACGTCTATCTCGGAAAGGCGCGCTGATGCTTGAGGTCCGAGACCTGCACAGTTTTTACGGTGACGCCCATGTGTTGCATGGCGCTTCGCTGACGGTGAAGCCAGGAGAAGTCGTCGCGCTGCTCGGCCGCAACGGCATGGGTAAATCGACGCTGATCCGCTCCATCATGCGGCTGGCACAACCGCAGGTGCGCAAAGGCACGCTGACCTGGAAGGGCCAGGACCTGCGCCCGCTGACCCCGCATGAGGTGGCGGCGCGCCGCATCGCATTGGTGCCGCAGGGGCGTCGGTTGTTCGCATCGCTGACCGTGCTCGAGCATCTCACCATGCTCAAGCCGGCGAAAGCTCAGGAGGGCTGGACCGTCGATCGTGTGTTCTCGATGTTTCCACGCCTCGCTGAGCGCAAGGGCCACAACGGCAATCAACTGTCGGGTGGGGAACGGCAGATGCTGGCGGTGGGTCGCGCGCTGATGATCGATCCGGAATTGATCCTGATGGACGAACCATCCGAAGGATTGGCGCCCGTGATGGTGCAGCATCTCGAAACCATCATTGCCGATCTTGGGAAGACGGGTCTCGGGATTTTGCTGGTCGAGCAGAATCTTTACAGCGCGCTGGCGGTCGCTGATCGCCTCTACGTGTTGGAAACCGGCAAGGTGGTGCATGAAGCGAGTGCGGAGAGCGTGCGAAACGATCAGTCCTCGCTCATGCGATATCTCGGAGTCCACTAGATCGTAACGACGTTGGCAGTGTGATGATGGCGAAGACGTGGGGTTTGTTTATCGACGGGGACTATCGTCCCGCCGTCTCTGGCCGAACGTTCCAGGTCGAAAATCCAAGTAACGGCGCTATTGTTGCCGATGTCGCGGAAGGTGGTGCGGCGGATATCGAGCAGGCTATCGCGGCAGCCGAGCGCGCCTTTCCGATATGGTCGGCTCTGAGCGGCGCGGAGCGCGGCGATATCATGCAGCGCGCAGCCGAGATTATGAAACGCCGCCTGCCGGACGTTGTATCGATCGAGATCGAACAGATTGGTCGCCCGCGCCGCGAAATGGCGGCGCAATTGGCGCGGCTGCCGGAGTGGTTTAGCTATTTCGGTGCGGTGGCGCGCACTCACGAAGACACGGTGCCGCCTTTCGCTGGAAGCTATCTCAATTATACCAGGCGCGTACCGCTTGGTGTCGTCGGTCACGTGACGCCGTGGAATCATCCGCTGCTGATTCTGACTAAGAAAGTCGCGCCGTCGCTCGCCGCCGGCAATGCCATGGTGGTGAAGCCGTCTGAACTGGCGCCGATCACGCCAATGCTGCTCGGCGAGATTCTGAAAGAGGCCGGCGTACCGGACGGTGTCTACAACGTCGTGCCCGGTTTCGGCGCGACCGCCGGTCTCGCGCTGTCGTCGCATCCGCGCATCCGCAAACTCGATTTGACCGGCGGCACTGAAACCGGCAAGGCGGTCGCGGCGATCGCCGGCAAGAACCTCGTGAAGGTCGCGGCGGAGTTGGGCGGCAAAGCAGCGGTGATCGTGTTTCCGGATACGCCTGTGCCGCAGGCCGTCGCAGCGACATTGTTCGCATCCTTTATCGCCAGCGGGCAGACCTGCGTGCAGGGTTCGCGTCTTCTGGTGCATCGATCGATTCATGATGATGTCGTAGCCGAGCTCGTGCGTCGCGCCGCCGATATCCGCATCGGCGATCCGCAATCCGCTGAGACACAGATGGGACCGATGGTCTCCGCCAAGCAGCGCGATCTGGTCGAACGTTACGTGCGCATCGGTGTGGAGGAGGGGGCGCGTCTCGCCTATGGTGGCCGACGCCCCGAAGGCGAAGCGTTCGCGAAGGGTTATTACCTGCAACCGACCATCTTCACCAACGTCTCGCCGGAGATGCGCATCGCGCAGGAAGAAATCTTTGGGCCGGTGGTCTGCGTTATTCCGTTCGACACCGAGGAGGAAGCCGTGGCGATCGCCAACGGTACGCCGTTCGGTCTCGCCACCAGCATCTGGACCCGCGACATCGCGCGGGGACATCGCGTCGCGCATGCGCTGCAATGTGGCATCACCTGGATCAATGATCATCATCGCATCGATCCGGCATCGCCTTGGGGTGGATTCAAGATGAGCGGCATCGGCCGTGAAAATGGGCTCGTCGCCTACGAGGAATACACTCAGATCCAGAACATCATCGTCAACCTCTCGGACACGGTGTTCGACTGGTACGCCGACGACGGCACCCCCAAGCGCTACAGTTGAAGCTGATGAATATCGATTTCCACAGTCACGTCATCCCCCAGACATTCGTATCGGCGATCGAAGCCGACCCCGTGCGGATTGCGGCGCGCATCGAGGGGCAGGACGCAACGCGTCGCGTCGTACACGATCAGGGTTACGTCTATCCGCTGTTCCCCGAATTCATCGATGTCGGCGCCAAACTGGCGGCGATGGATCGCAAAGGGATCGATATTTCGGTGTTGTCACCGGCACCGCCGACTTTCACCTATTGGGCGGACCGCGATGTCGCGGTCGATGTCAACCGGCTGGTCAATGACGGCGTCGCCGGGATGGTGGCGGCGCGGCCTGATCGGCTGCGCGGCATGGGAATCGTTCCTATGCAGCATCCGGACGCGGCGGTCGAGGAACTGGAGCGGATCGTCAAGCTGTACGGTTTTCGCGCCATCGAGATCGGTACTGGGATCGAAGGCGCAAAGTTGTCGGAGCCGCGTTTTCGCCCGCTGCTACGCCGCGCTCAGGACCTCGGCGTGTTCGTCTTTGCCCATCCTTATTACGTGGGCAACAAGAGCGGGCTCGAGGATTACTATCTGACCAACCTGATCGGCAATCCACTGGAAACCGCGCTGATGGTGGCCGATCTGATGTTCAGCGGTACGCTTGACGAGCTTCCCGATTTGAAAATCGGATTGGCGCATGGCGGCGGCTTTGTGCCTTACCAGATCGGTCGTCTTGTTCATGGCCATAAGGTGCGCGGTGAGACGCGCGCTAAATCCGCATCGTCGCCGCTCGATCTGCTCCGACGCTTCTACTTCGACAGCGTAGTGTTCGAGCCGCAGGCGCTCGGCTTTCTGGTCGATCTCGTCGGCGCGGAGCGTGTTTTTCTCGGTACCGATGCACCGTTCGACATGGGCGATGAAACGCCGCTGCAAACTCTTGCCGATGCTCCGGGGCTGACCGCGGCTCAGCGAGCGCAAGTCACGGCCGGCACGGCGCGCGCGTTGCTGCAAGAATAAGAATAGGAGCAAAACATGGCGGACGACATCACGGGCACGTCTCTTCGCGGCCGGCTCGACTATCAGCCGATCCATCAGCGTCCGGCGTTAAAGCTACCGGGTGGGGCGCGGGTTGCGGTCTGGACCATCGTCAACATCGAGAACTGGCAGCCGACCCGCGCAATGCCGCGCACCGTGCTGCCGCCGCCGATGGGCCAGCCGATGCTGCCGGACGTGCCGAACTGGGCCTGGCATGAATACGGAATGCGCGTCGGATTCTGGCGTTTTCATCAAGCACTGTCGTCACGTGGATTGAAAGCCACGTTCGCCCTCAATGGCAGTTGCTGCGAGCTTTATCCGCAGGCGTGTCAGGCGGCGCTGGATGCGGGATGGGATTTCATGGGGCACGGTTTCGTGCAACAGCCCATGCACAAGACGCCCGACCAGAAGACGGCGATCGCGGAAACGATCGCGGCGATCACGAAATTCACCGGCCACCCCCCGCGCGGTTGGGAAAGCCCGGGACTGACCGAAACCGACGAAACACTCGACCTGCTTGCTGAAGCGGGCATCGAATATGTCGCGGACTGGGTGCTCGACGATCAGCCGGTGACCTTACGCACACGTGCCGGCAGCATCGTCTCGGTGCCTTACACCGTCGAGATCAACGACGTGGTGATGACGGCGATTCAGCAAGCACCCACCGACGAAATCTTCCGCCGCGGCCGCGACCAGTTCGATCGGCTCTATCAGGAGGGAGCGGACATTCCGCGCGTGATGGCGATCTCCATCCACCCGTATCTCACCGGCGTGCCGCACCGGATCAAGTATCTCGAAGCGCTGTATGATTATATCCTCGGACACCAGGACGTTATGATGTGGACAGGAGCCGAGATCCTCGATTGGTACAACGCGCAGATGAGAAACTAACTGCCACGAGAAGTTATCTGATGAATAGGAGATCCAGCTGCGCTACTTTGGCGGAGCCTGGACGCCGATCGTTGCCGGGGTTTCCGCCCCCGCATCAATAGAATCAGAGCTTTGAGTTTATGTATGGTCTGATTGAGGGGGCGAAGTTCAATCAGCATTCATACGCCGGTCTCGGAGAATAGTGCTCGACCCGCGTGCCGATAGACTCTGGAATGAAGCAGCGAACCCTAGTTGGTCTGTTTTCCGCAAGCAGACATCGCTCAGAAGCTAAAAGAATCGTGAATGACACAAGTTGGTCATTCTAGTACGCGGCGGTGTATGACCACTTTGTCCGGCTATTGTCGTTCGACGATCTCGCCGCTGGCATGGTCTTTAACGCGCTAAGGCCTGCGCGTATCATTGATCGCCGGCCGAGCTGCCCTTGCTTCGCTAGACGCCTTGCATCGATATGATCTATCATTCCGATCAGAGCGTCGCCGCCGGCTTGTGCCCTTCCAATGTTATTGACGCAAAAGACAGCAGATCACCCAAATAGTCCGAATGCAATTCGATCAGGACTAATCTTCCGGCGTCATAAGCTTGCGGCGATTGAGCTCGGGATAGTTGGCGTAGAGTTTGGCTATTGACCGGCCGCTTTGTCACTCCTGGGCGTTTGGAGGCGAGAAATACGTCGAGCTTACGACGCGGGACATTTGGATATCGTGTTTGCGTGATCGTCATGCCTGCCTGTTTCCATCGAAGCGCAGAAAGCTGTTCGACAAAGTTGGCTATTGCTGCTTTGATATTAGGCAGTGGCCAATTGTCGGGAGCTGAATCGATGGATCTGAAATTAGCCAAAAGGAATGCACTCATCACTGGTGGAAGTAAGGGAATCGGATTTGCGATTGCTGAACTATTTGCTGCCGAGGGGGCAAACGTCGCAATTTGTGCACGAGGCGCAGATGAGGTCGCAGCTGCTACCGCGGTTTTGGTATCGCGGGGCGTCAAGAGTTTCGGACAGGCAATTGATGTGGCCGACTCTGCGAAATTGAAAGGTTGGGTTGAAGACGCTGCAACTAAGTTTGGCGGTGTTGATGCGCTGGTCTGTAACGTGAGCGCGTTGGCAGTCGGCGACACATCCGAAACCTGGGAACGATCCTTCCGGGTTGATATGATGCATACTGTGAACGCCGTTGCAGCGGCGATGCCGTATCTCGAGAAGTCGGACTCAGCGTCAATCACGATTGTATCGAGCGTGTCCGGCTTCGAAATAGATTTCGCCGCCGGATCTTACGGGGCTTTCAAAGCGGCCCTCATCCATTACGCCAAGGGACTAGGCAACCAGCTAGCGGCGAAAGGAATTCGTGTTAATGCCGTTTCGCCAGGCAATACCTATTTCGAAGGTGGAATTTGGCAGAATATCGAGCAGGGATCACCCGACCTCTACAAATCGGCAATGTCGCTGAATCCTACGGGCCGGATGGGAACGCCACAGGAAGTTGCGGCCGGTGTGGTTTTCCTTGCGAGCCCGGTGGCCAGTCGCATTTCCGGAACCAATCTCATTATTGATGGCGCGCTGACGCGCGCGGTTTAACGAGCTTAGGCGAGCAGTGGATGTCACGGGGGCTCATCGTCTTCAAATGGTATGGATCGCCAGCGGTGCTTGACCGCCGCTGGCGACGATCTCGGCGCTCAACTCTTCGATTGTCGTACGGCGTTGCATAGCGGTGCGGCGAATCAACGTGAATGCCGCTGACTCAGTCAGTTTGCGATTCTCCATCAGATGGAGAATCGCCGCGATCACCAGCCGTCGCGATCGGACACGGGTTTCCAGATCCTTGATGCGCTCGGCCACTTGCGTGCGCTGTTGAGCGATTCCAAACGCCATCACCAGTGCGCTGTATAGTCCCGCGGAGCGTATGGGCTTGATCAGGAACGAGGCCGGCTTCAGGTCAAGAAGCCATTTCAGCCGACTCGGCGTTTCGATGCCGATCAGGGCGACGATAGGGATTGCCGGATCGATCGGCAGCGCCGGTGTCGATTCAATGAGAAACAAATCAGCATCGAGCAGGACGACGTCCACATTCGTATCGGGCGAATTGCTTTCCCAAGGTGCAATGTGAACGCCGAGGCGTTTGAGCTGGCGGCAAATCGTAGACAATTCGCGCTCATCCCGCACCATGCTCAGCGCTGTACGTCCGCGAACAGAGAGAGGTGATTGCTGAGTCAATTCATCCGCCGTATGCGCTGTTGATGCAAAGAGCTCAAGATGCTGACATCGTGCGGACGAACCGATGGTGTGGCATCAAGCGCGGAGAGATAGGGGTCCGGCTTCTGCGGTGTATCCGCTTCCCAGAAGATATCGAATTGTCCTGCGGTGGTGGACCGCGCGAGGCGAGGGGTAAGAAAACAGTGATTGTTGTCGGGATCGACCCAAACCGGGCCCTGCGGCGATTCAAAGCGATGATTTGCGGCCGCACTTCGAACCGCGTTGACGCCTGTTGAGCCAGCCCGCTTGATAGCGCGTGCCAACAGCATGATCGATACATAAGTCGACTGACCATCCACCGACGGGCTGCTGTCCGTGCCGTAACGATCTTTCCATCGCGATACGAATGCGCGGTTCTCCATGAGGCCGATGCTCTCAAAGTAAGCCGACGAGGTGATGCATCCCGCGGCAGCCACGTCACCGATCAATTTGAGTTCAGGTTCGCACAGGCTGCAACTGAGAACAGTGGTGGTGACACCGGCGCGAATTGTCGCAGCGGATAGCGCGCGCATGAAAGTGTAACTTGATGCTCCCACCAGCGTATTGAGAACGACCGGAGGCCGGCGGCTGATGATCTCTTCCACGATATGCGCGACATTCAGCTCGCCGAGATCGAGAAGACGCTCGGCCAGAATTCGGCCGCCGGCGCCGCTTACGAGTTCGCGCGTGACGCGATTGGTTTCCCAGGTCCAGACGTAGTTGGAGCCGACGCAGAACACATCGTGGGCCAGATGATCGAGCATGTAGCGGATCAACGGTACGACAGCGTGGTTGGGAGCCGCGCCGACATAAATGACGTTGTCGCTGCACTCGAAACCTTCGTAGCGAGCGGGATGCCACAGCAGCCGATCGGTGCGTTCGATGATCGGCAACACCTGTTTGCGCGACGCGGATGTATAGCAGCCGACGATATGGTCGACACCGATATCGCGGATCAGATCTTCGCAGGCGGTATGATAGGCGGCTACGACTCCACCGGGATCGCGCAGATGCGGTACGAGTTGAAAATCGAACTGATCGTCGCCGTTGATTTCGTCGATAGCCATCTGCGCGCTTTTCAGCATCTCGCCGGCCATCATTTGATACGGACCGGAGCGCGAGAAGATGAGACCGATGGGAACGCGTGATTTGCTCATGACAGAACCTGTTGCGATCAGCAAAGCATGCTCGCGTGCGAGATGGAAGCCAGACACAAAAAGTATTGTCGCGGACCGCTGCGAACTAATTGTGCGATGCGTGATAGAAATACGTGCGAGACGGCATTGACACGGATCGTACCACTAAAGCAGTATGTCGGTCACGAAGCGCGCAGTCGCGGAGATTATTTGCTTGGCCAATGCTGCCCGGGCAAATGAATTGTCTTCTTCGCCACGCCTTCCGGATTAAACGATAGAAATCGGCATGGAAGCCATTCGCGGTCCGTTTGGACCACGGGTGGCTTTTGTTTTGTCGTTGTACAGGGGCGGATGATGATCAAGTGAGATGAAGAGGGCTAGCTTCGGCACACGGCACTCAGTAAGTGCGATGTTCGCCGATCAGGGCACGGCCATCATATCCGGCTCGCCTCGCGAGCTTACCGGCAAATCCATGACTTATGTCTACCCGAAGCGCGGGCGGCTTCCGGCTGCCTGATCATGCGCAAACCGCGAGAGGAAGCGAAGAAAAATGACGAACGCCAATCTGCATTATCTCGGTCTGGTCGAGGTCGGAAAACTCATCCAGTCGCGGAAGCTTTCGCCCGTTGAAGTCACGCAGGCCGAACTCGATCGTATTGCACGACTTGATGGCGCGCTGAAGAGTTATTCCACGGTGGTCGGCGATGCCGCGCTGGCGCAGGCTCACGCTGCGGAGAAGGAAATCGCGAGCGGCAAGGTTCGCGGCCCGTTGCACGGCGTCCCGGTCGCGGTGAAGGACCTGTGCTGGATGAAGGACACGCCGACTTCGCATGGCATGACGATTCTGTGCGACAACAAGCCGAAGGAGGACGGCACGGTTGTTGCCAGGCTCCGCGAAGCCGGCGCCATTATTCTCGGCAAACTACAACAGACCGAAGGCGCTTATGCCGATCATCATCCGAGGATCGACCCGCCGAAGAATCCCTGGAATGCCGATCTCTGGACCGGCGTTTCTTCGAGCGGCTCGGGCGTCGCAACGGCGGCGGGACTTTGCTACGGCTCCATCGGTACGGACACTGGCGGGTCCATCCGCTTCCCGTCCGCTGCCAACGGCGTCACCGGCCTGAAGCCGACGTGGGGACGTGTCAGCCGCTACGGTGCGTTCGAATTGGCCGCGACCCTCGATCATATCGGCCCGATGACGCGCAGCGCGATTGATTGCGGCGCGATGCTGGGCGCGATTGCTGGTGCTGACCCAAAGGACCCTACCGCGGTCCCGGTTCCGGTGCCGGATTATCTAGCTAACTTGAGCGGCAGTCTGCGCGGTATGACGATCGGCGTGGATCGTAAGCTGGTCAACCATAGCTCCGATGCCGATACGAAGAAGGCATTCGAGGAAGCACTGAAGGTCGTGGCCGAACTTGGCGCAAGCATCAAGGACGTCAATTTCCCGGACCCGACGGATGTCGTGAACGACTGGTTCCCGCTGTGTGGCGCGGAGACGGCAGTTGCGCACGAAGCGACTTATCCGTCGCGTAAGGATGAATACGGCCCCGGCCTTGCCGGGGTGATCGAACTCGGGCGGCAACTGTCCGGCATGGATTACCAGAAGATCGTCCTGCGGCGCGAGGCGTTCCGGGGCAAGCTTCGCGCGTTGCTTGAGACAATCGATCTCTTCGTCATTCCGGCGCAGGCCGTTGCAGCGCCGACATTGGCGAAAATGGCGACGTTCGGCGAGGATGCGGATCTGCTCAATGGCCTTCTTCATTTTACCTGCCCGTTCGACATGACCGGAAGCCCAACGATCACCGTTCCCGCGGGTGTGACCGCTAACGGTGGTCGCATCGGCTTTCAGTTCGTCGGTCGTCATTTTGACGAGGCTCGCCTTGTCGTCGCGGGTGACGCGTTCCAGCGCGTTACCGATTGGCACAAGCAGCATCCCTCGCTCTAGAGCCAAAATCCGCTTCCGGCTCGGCCGGAAGCGGATCGTCTCCAATTCGCGTTGATCGGAAGATCAAGACGGTTGAACAGAGTCTCCGGCTACGGCGGTCGTGGTCGGTCCGACAAAGGAGGATGCAATGATCGATTCGAGCTGGCTTTCGTCGTCGATCATGTCGAAGCGCGGTTGGGCCGCCGGCAAGCCCGGTCAGAGCCACAGCCTGACCATCGAGCAACAGGGCAATTTTCACTACGTTTACGGACCGTATGCCAAGCCAAGTTTGAAAATTCAGCCCGGCGATCTCGTCGTCGTTGAGACGGAGGATGCGTTCGGCGGCGTGATTACCAGCGAGTCCGACAAGCCGACCGAAAAGCTCAACTTTCCCTATCTCAATCCGCAGTGTGGTCCGATCGCAGTTGAGGGCGCGCAGAAGGGTGATTGCCTGGCGGTTTACATTCACGCCGTCGAAACCCGCGGCGAGCAGCCTGCCGGCACCACCTGCATTATGCCGGAGTTCGGCGGTCTCGTGAGCACTGGTTCGACCGCGATGCTGAACCCGCCGCTGCCGGAGCGCGTGCGCAAGGTGCACGTCGACAAGGATGGCGTGCGCTGGAGCGACAAGATCGTCTTGCCATACGAACCGTTCATCGGAACGATCGGCGTCTCGCCCGAGATTGAGGCCATCTCGTCGCTACAGCCGGACTATCACGGCGGCAACATGGATTTACCGGACGTCGCGCCGGGCGCGGTGCTTTATCTGCCGGTCCATGCCGCGGGCGGCCTGCTCTACGTCGGCGATTGCCATGCAACGCAGGGCGACGGCGAACTGTCTGGCGTCGCCATGGAGCAGCGCGCGACGGTGACGTTGCAGATCGACGTCATCAAGAACTGGAGTTTTGCCTGGCCGCGACTGGAGACGCGCGACTTCATTATGACGATCGGCAGCGCGCGGCCGCTGGAGGATGCCGCGCGGATTGCCTATCGCGAACTGGTTCGATGGATGAGTGCGGATTACGGCTTCGACGAGATCGATGCCTACATGCTGTTGAGCCAGGCCGGACGCATGCGACTCGGAAACATGGTCGACCCCAAGTACACGATGGGCGCATCCATCCTCAAAAAGTATCTCGGCGCGTAAGCCGCGGCGAAGCTCTTCGTTTCGATAAAGCCGAAGTTTCAACGGGAGATACAGCTATGAGTGCATTCAGAAACATTTTGGCCGCAGCCAGCACGCTTGTCCTGCTGACCTGCGCGGCCACCGGTGTCCAGGCCGCCGACCCGCTCAAGATTGGCTTGATGGAGGATGTCTCGGGCGACCTTGCTTTCATGGGGATGCCGAAGCTGCATGGCTCGCAGCTCGCGGTGGAGGAAATCAACAAGACCGGCGGCATTCTCGGCCGGCAGATCGAGCTGATCCATCTCGATCCGCAAGGCGACAATGCCCGCTATCAGGAATTCACCCGCCGCCTGTTGAATCGCGACAAAGTGGATGTTCTGATTGGCGGCATCACTTCGGCCTCCCGTGAGGCGGTGCGGCCCATCGTCAACCGGACCAAAACACCGTACTTCTACACCAACCAGTACGAAGGCGGCGTCTGTGACGCCAACATGATCAGCATGGGCGCGGTCCCCGAACAGCAGTTCTCGACACTAATTCCGTGGATGGTCGAGAAGTTCGGCAAGAAGGTTTACGTCGTCGCCGCCGACTATAACTTCGGGCAGATCTCGGCGGAATGGAATCGCAAGATCCTCAAGGATCTCGGCGGCACCGTGGTCGGAGAGGAGTTCATCCCGCTCGGTGTCTCGCAGTTCGCGCAGACCATCCAGAATATCCAGAAGGCCAAGCCGGACTGGATTTTGACGATCAATGTCGGCGCGGCGCAGGACTCCTTCTTCGAGCAGGCAGCAGCGGCGAAGCTGAATCTGCCGATGGGCTCGTCAATCAAAGTCATGCTGGGATTCGAGCACAAGCGGTTCGCGCCGCCGGCTCTGAACAACATGCATGTCACGGCGAACTGGTTCGAGGAGATCGATACTCCGGAAGCCAACGCGTTCAAGAAGCGGTGGCACGCCAAGTTCCCCGACGAAATCTATATCAATGACATGGGGTATAACGCCTATCATGCGATCTATATGTACAAGATGCTGGTCGAACAGGCGAAGTCGACTCATCTTGACGACCTTCGAAAGGTGATCGCGACGGGTAAAGCCTGTATCGATGCGGCGGAAGGCCAGGTCTGTATCGACCCCAAAAGCCAGCACACATCGCACCGCATGCGGCTCGTTTCGGTCGGCCCGAAGCACGAGATCAGCGTCGATAAGGACTATGGCACGATTCAGCCGTACTGGCTGAGCGAGATCGGGTGTGATCTGACCAAGAAAAACGACAAGGATCAATATACGCCAAGCCACCTGCCGAAGAAGTAACCGACCAACGCTGGAGGGGCGTGCCTAGGTGCGCTGTCCACCAACCGGGCGCGGCTGAATAGTTGCGTCCGGTTCGGCTCCGGAGGATCTCGTGCTCCCCGAACTGTTTTCACTGTTCTATCAGTTTGCCGACGTCTTCGCGTTCCTCATTCTCGCTTCGGCGGGATTGGCAATCGTGTTCGGGATGATGGGCGTCATCAACATGGCGCATGGTGAATTCATCATGTGCGGGGCCTACGTCACGGTTGGCCTCGTCAATCTCGGCGTGCCGCTGCCGCTGGCGCAGATCGCAGCAGCCTTCACGGCCGGGTTGATCGGTGTGGTGATCGAAATCCTCGTGGTGCGGAAGTTCTACAAGCGTCCGCTCGATTCGCTGCTGGCCACCTGGGGGCTCAGTCTGATCGTGACACAGGGGATGCTGATTGTCGTTGGTTCCTCGATCCGAGGCATTGGCACTCCGGAGGGCAGTTTCGCCGTCGGCGACTACACGTTCTCGACATATCGGATTATCCTATTCGCCTGCGCGCTGGCGGTGCTGGTTGGCATCTATATTCTTTTCATGCGGACCCGCTTTGGCGTCATCGCGCGAGCGACCATGCAGAATGCCGGCATGGCGCAGGCGCTGGGCGCGCGCACCGGGCGTATCTACGCTATCAGCTTCGGCATCGGGGCAGGACTCGCCGGATTGTGTGGAGCACTCTACGCGCCGACCATGACCTTGATCCCGACCATGGGCGCGACGTTCATCGTGGAGAGTTTCGTTACGGTGGTCGTCGGCGGAGCAAACGTTCTGCTCGGGACCGCACCGGCGGCGATGCTGCTGGCGCTGGTGCGCATGGCTCTCAACGCATCCTACGGGCAGATTATCGGACAGATCGGGATGCTGTTTGCCGTGATCGCCATCATCCGCATTCTGCCGGAAGGACTCTCCAGCATTCTGGCGCGGCGGGGACGTTGATATGCTGCGTTTCAAGGAATTCTCATGCTAAGCCTCGTCAATGGGCCGCAGACCAGCGGTAACGGCCGCGGATTCTGGCTGGCGTTTCTGGCCGTTTTGACGGTGGCATTGATCTATCCGGTCTTTGCCGACTCCTACGACGTCGGCAACTTCTCCTACTTTCTGATCTGGATATTCATGGCGCTCGGTCTCAGTCTGATCTGGGGCTACGGCGGAATGCTGACATTCGGACAGACATTCTTTTTCGGCATCGCCGGTTATGGCTACGGCGTGCTGGCGATCGTCTTGGGCGGCAGTACAACAACTATTGCGGCGCTGATCCTGTCGGTGCTGGTGGCCGTGCTCGCCGCCGCCGTGCTCGGCTACTTCATGATCTGGGGCCGCATCAGCGGCATGTTCTTCGGCATCGTGACGCTGGCCGCGACGCTGTCTCTCGCTTTCTTCCTGGGGCAAACGGCTGGTCCTGAATGGCACATCGGCGAGGCACGCTTGAATGGCTTCAACGGCATGAAGGGCATGGATCCGCTAACCGTCGGCGATATCTATATCGAGGGAACCATTCTCTATTATGTTCTGATAGCGTTGATCGTGGCCGTCTATCTCGGTCTGCGCATGCTGGTGAATTCACGGATCGGGAATGTGATCGTTGCCATCCGCGAGGATCCGCAGCGCGCCGAAATGCTAGGATACGACGTCCGCAAGTATCAGCTTCTGACGTTCTGCATCGGTAGTGGACTCGCCGGATTGAGCGGTGCGCTCTATACCTCGTGGGGGCAGTTCATCACGCCGTCCAGCATCGGCCTGCCTGCGGCGGCGATGCCGATCATTTGGGTGGCGTTCTCCGGCCGGAGCGATCTGACGGCGACGCTCGTTGGCTCTTTTCTGCTGCTGTTCGGTTTCCAGACTATCACGATCTACAGCCAGCAGGCCGCGCTGGTGCTGATGGGCGCACTGCTGCTCGGCACGGTGATGGTAATGCCGCAAGGGTTTATTTTTGGCGTTGCGCAGATCGCCAGCCGCCGCTGGCGACGTCTCGCGGGCCGCGACAGCGCCGGTGACGGTCCGCTGCGGGATGGCGAGACCTGACCATGCCATTGATCGATATCAAAGACGTCTCAAGGAGATTCGGCGGTCTGGCTGCGGTCTCCCATGTCAATCTCAGCATTGACCAAGGCGAGATCCACTGCCTGATCGGGCCGAACGGCGCCGGCAAAAGCACGTTATTCAAGCTGATCATCGGAGTCTATGAACCGAGCGCCGGTACGATTCTGTTCGATAATGCCGATATCACCAGAGAGCGGCCCTATGCGCGCGTCCAGCGCGGCATGAGTATCAAGATGCAGGCGCCGAGCGTCTTCAAGGAACTTCCGGTGTGGCAGAATCTCGACATCGCCCTTCAACAGCAGCGAAGCGGTGATGATTTGGTCATGGAGCGGCAGCGCCTGCTCGAATTGCTCGATCTTGCAGTGCATGATGATAAGCTGGCTGGCGCATTGGCCCATGGCCAGCAGCAATGGCTCGAGATCGGCATGGCGTTGGCGCTTCGTCCGCGGCTGCTGCTGCTCGACGAACCGACGGCAGGCATGTCGCCGGAGGAAACCCATCGCACGGGCGAATTGATCAAGTCGCTCAATCGCGACGGCATGACCGTGATCGTGGTCGAGCACGATATGGCATTCATCCGGCAGATCGCCCAGCGCGTCACGGTGCTGCATCTCGGACAGATCTTCGCGGACGGTACGCTTGAGCAGGTGGTCAGCGATCCTCGGGTCGAGGAGATCTATCTCGGGAAGGCGCATCATGTCTGAGACCGTTCTTGCAACTCACGGTCTTTGGGCCGCTTATGGTGCGACGCCGATCCTGCAAGGCGTCGAGATGACGATCAATAGAGGAGAGATCGTCGGTGTGATCGGTCGCAACGGTGCCGGCAAGACAACGCTGATGCGGTGCCTGATCGGCCTGATCCGCGCCACGCGCGGCTCGATCGCGTTTCAGGGCAGGGATATCACGGCGTTGACCGCCGACGCGCGTGCGCGGGAAGGCATCGGCTACATCCCGCAGGGACGTGATGTGTTCCCGCAGATGACAGTGGAAGAAAATCTCGAGGTCGGCAGACTGATCGGCGGCCCCGATGCGCGCAAGCTGCCGGATCTCGTCTACAACTATTTTCCACGTCTCAAGGAGCGACGGCGGCAAATCGCCGGAACGATGTCGGGTGGCGAACAGCAACAGCTGGCTATCGGGCGAGCGCTGATTGGAAACCCGGCGTTGATCCTGCTCGATGAGCCATCCGAAGGCGTTCAACCGTCGATCGTGCAGTTGATCTGCGAGGCTCTGAAGTCGATCCGGAGCGAGATAGGAACCACGATCGTATTTGTCGAGCAGAATCTCGACACCATCCTTGCGATCGCGGAGCGCTGCTATGTTATGGAGAAGGGTCGAATAGCCGCGACCTTGTCACAAGGCGAGATCGACGCCGAGCACGTCCGCGCGCAATTGCTGATATAGGCGGCTCGTGAATTTCGAATCTGTCAGCCGTCCCGTATCGAAGTGTTGCAACAAACTGCCGTTAGCTGGCGCTGTCGATCAGGCTTTCCAGAAGTCGCTTCAGTTCGTTGGTCGATTTGTCGCCGTAGCTTTGAATGATGTCGGCTTCCTGCCGACTGGCAAGCGAGCTAAGGCGTTTCGCAAGGACCTTGCCGCGATCGGACAGATGCATCAGCACCCGTCGCCGGTCGGTGGGATCTTGCACCCGATAGACGAGCGCGTCGGAAACCATCCGATCGACCATCTTGGTCAGGGTCGGGTGGTTGAGAAGAACAGCGTTGGCAAGGTCGCCCATCGAATGGCCTTTGCCATCGGCGAGAATCATCAGGACGCGCCACTGCTCGACGGGGACCCCTTCTTTACGGAGCCTGGTTTCGAGGTGCCGATTTATTTCCCGATTGGCCTGGGCAAGAAGGTACGCGAGGTGATCGCCAATGACGGGTTTCCGGGTAGGAGTTTTGGCCACGGTAATGACTTTGCCTTGCGCAGTTGACCGAAGGATCAGCACTTATTGCTTACCTGAGAAGCATCATATGCCCGTCAACAGTTGAAAATTCAACATTTTCCCGTAAAATATTTTCAAGAACGGTCCAGAGGTCGGCAAATTAAACGGCTTGAAGCAGGATCGGTTAGGAGGAGGGCTTGCAGCTATCCATCAATTGCGGAATGCCGATTCCGAAGGTGCCGCCCTATGCACTGTTGAAGTTGCCGCAGCAGAGCCTCCCGAGCTCGTTTCGCCTGACACACGACGATCTTCCGGACTCGAGGCGGGCACGGCGCAAGTTTCGCATTGCCAATTTCGTCACGTCGACCGGTTCGCCTGGCATCTGGGGGCCGGCCACAACCAACGCCACCCTGCTTGCCGCATCGGAGATCAATCGCCGCGGAGGGATTCTTGGTCGTGAGATCGAGATCGTGCTGTGCGAGGCTGGAGGGGCGATCGAGGACGTGGCGCGCCATGTCAAAGATGCGATCGAATTCGATGAGATCGATCTGGTTATGGGCTCGCATATCAGCGCGGTGCGCCTCGCGCTTAGGAAGGCGATTGCCGGACGCGTCCCCTACATCTACACGCCTGTCTATGAAGGAGGCGAGCGTACACCGGGCGTACTGGCGATCGGCGAGACACCGCGCAGCCATAGCAGGCCGGCGATTCATTGGCTTGCAAACGCCAAGCGAGCGAGCCGCTGGTATCTCATCGGCAGCGACTACGTGTGGCCATGGCTCTCGCATCGGGCGCTGAAGAATTACATCGTCGAGTCCGGTGGACGTGTCATTGGGGAAGAGTTCGTCCCACTCGGAGTCGATAACCACGACGTTCATCTTGCGCGGATTCGTACCGCCAAGCCTGATGTTGTCGTGATCTCGTTGATCGGTGCGGACAGTATCGCTTTCAACCGCTCTTTCGGCGAGGCGGGCCTGGGCGGCAAGATACTGCGCCTTGCCGGAGCCATGGACGAAACTGTGCTGTTAGGGATTGGCGCCGAAAATACCGAGAATCTCTTCTGTGCCTCCGGCTATTTCAATTGCATCCGGTCAACCGAGAACGAAGCCTTTCTGGAGCGTTACCGTTCGGCATTCGGTACCTGCGCGCCGCCGGTAGGATCGGTTGGAGAATCAAATTACGAAGGACTGCATTTCCTCGAAACCCTCGTCCGGCAAGCCGGCTCGGCGAGTTCGCGTGCGCTGCTCGCGGCAGCGAACAACATCGTCTACAACAGCGTCCGCGGCCCCGTATCAGTGCGCAAGGGGCGTGCCACCATGCCCATCTTCCTTGCTGAATCCGATGGTATCGATTTCAAGATCATGCATCAGTTCTGACGATTCAGATAATACTTGAAAAGGAAAATATTTCCGTATCTAATGATCCTGCTCGCACCGCTCCGGTGCGGTGTTCGATGACGGCATCGAATGCAAGCGATCCAATTCGGTTGAACGATCGAATGATTGTCGTGGAGGGATCATGTCTGTGTCGCTTCCCACTTCCGACCAGCTGCGCGCAGTCGCGGCGCAGTGCGGTCTGTCGCTGACGTCGGAGGACGTCACATCCTTTCTCGGCCTGATGCGTGGTTCGATCGACGCCTACAACGTTGTCGCGTCGATGTCCGATGAACTGCCTGCGGTGAATTACCCGCGGACCCCCGGATATGCACCGACACCCGACGAGAATCCGCGGAATGCCTGGTATCGCAAGACCAGCATCAAGGGAGCGTCGAAGGGCAAACTCAAGGGTCGGACCGTCGCGTTGAAAGACAACATCATGTTGGCCGGCGTGCCGATGATGAACGGTTCGGCGACATTGGAAGGCTTCGTGCCGGATTTCGATGCAACGATCGTCACGCGCATGCTCGATGCCGGAGCGGAGATCGTCGGCAAAACCCACTGCGAAAATTTCTGCATGTCCGGTGGAAGCCATACGAACGCGATTGGTCCGGTCCATAATCCGCACAAGATGGGCTATTCGGCGGGTGGATCGTCGTCCGGCAGCGCCGTGGTCGTCGCTCTTGGCGAGGCCGATATGGCAATCGGCGGCGACCAGGGCGGATCGATTCGCATGCCGTCTTCATTTAGCGGGACTTACGGCATGAAGCCGACCTGGGGGTTGGTGCCATATACCGGGATCATGCCGATCGAGATCGTTATCGATCATACCGGTCCGATGACCGCGAATGTCGCCGACAACGCATTGCTGCTGGAGGTTATCGCGGGTGACGACGGTTATGATCCCCGGATCAAGGCGCCCAAGGTGCACGAATATAGCAAGGCGCTCGGCAAGGGCGTCAAGGGGCTGAAGATCGCAGTCATTGAGGAAGGTTTTCAGCAGCCGGGCGCGGAAGCCGATGTCAATGAGAGCGTGCGTGAGGCGGCGAAACGGCTGCGGAGCCTTGGCGCCACCGTTGATAACGTCTCGCTTCCGATGCATCTGTCCGGTCTGCCGATCTGGACACCGATCGGTGCCGAAGGCATGACGCAGACGATGATGTTCGGCGATGGCTATGGTCTCAGTCGTCTCGATCTGTATTCCAACGCCATGATGGATTTCCATCGCGGCTGGCGGCGGCAGGCAGATGCCCTGTCGGAGACCACCAAGCTTATGTTGATGCTCGGGACCTACATCAACAACACCTACGGTCCGAAGTACTATGGAAAGGCCATCAATCTCAGCAGGCGATACACCGCAGCCTACGACAAGGTACTCGCGGATTACGATCTGCTTCTGATGCCGACGACGCCGATGAAGGCAACGCCACTGCCAGGGCCTGATGCAAGTCGTGAGGAATATGTACAGCGGGCGTTTGAGATGATTACCAACACCGCGCCCTTTGACGTCACGCACCATCCGGCGATGTCGGTCCCCTGTGGGATGTCAGAGGGGCTACCCGTCGGATTGATGCTGGTCGGTCGTCATTTCGATGAGATGACGATCTATCGGGCCGCGCATGCTTTCGAGCAAGCCGGCGACTGGAAGAAGATGTAGTTCATCGCGTACAGCGATCAGGAAGTCTGGCGCATGGATAGCGCGTTCATTGCTGCATTCGAGATTCTGAGCTTCGGAGCGATCATCGTACTGGTGACGCTCGGCCTCGGAATCATCGCCAGCATGATGGGGATCTTCAATTTCGCGCAGGGCGAGTTTGTCCTGCTCGGGGCTTATGTCACCTATCTTGCGGCGACGGCGGGATTGCCGGTTTGGGTCGGCATGCTGGCGGCGCCGTTCATCGTTGGTCTGTTCGGTTTCGTACTGGAGCGGCTGATCATACGGCGATTCTATCTCGCGCCGATTGTCGCCATGCTTGGCACCTACGCGATCGGCCTGATCATTCGTGAAGCCGTGCGCGGCCTGATCGGCGGTCGCTATATCTCTGTAACGGAGCCCTTGGGTGGGTCGCTGGATTTCGGCGACATTCACGTTTCGATGTGGCGCTTCGTCATTATCGTCATAACAGCGCTTGTGATGATCGGCAGTTACTTGCTGTTGGCACGAACGACTTTCGGGCTGAAGATCCGTGCAACCCTGGAAAATCCAGCGCTCGCGCGCGCGTCGGGAATCAATACATCGGCGATCTACGGCTCGACATTCGCTTTCGGTGCAGCGCTGGCCGGTCTTGCAGGTGCGCTGGTCGTCCCGGTGTTCACGTTGTTCGCCGATCTCGGCATCAGGTTTCTTATCCAGGGTTTTGTGGCGGTGATGGTGGGCGGCATTGGGTCGTTCGCAGGTCCGGTGGCGGGCGCCGGGATCATCGGCATTCTGAGCGCGGCACTGCCATGGGTGATGGCACCGGTCGTCGCCGACGTCCTGGTATTCGTGCTGGCGATTGTCTTCATCAAATTTCGGCCGCAAGGCCTTCTGTCGGGAAAAGGGGTGTGACGATGTTCAACGAGCCATACAAGCTGAGCCGACGCCGATTTCTGAGCAATTTTGCCTTTACGACCGGTGCGATCGCAACCGGCGTGGGAAGTTGGGTCATCCCGGCGGATTGGGCGAATGCCGCCGCTGGACCGATCAAGGTCGGCATCGGAACGGACATCACCGGGGCCATGGCCTACGCCGGCAACGCGGATGCGAATGTCGCCCGCATGGTCATCAAGGATATCAACGACAAGGGCGGGTTGCTCGGCCGTCCGATCGAACTGCATATTGAGGATACCGCGTCGAACGAAGCAGTGGCCGTCGGCAACGTACGTAAGCTAGTGCAGCGCGACAAGGTCGATATGGTGTTGGGTGGCGTCACCAGCTCGATGCGGAATGCGATCAAAGATCCGATCGTGACACGGGGGAAGACCCTCTACATCTATCCTCAGCTTTACGAAGGCAAGGAATGTACGCCGTATCTTTTCTGTACCGGCCCGACGCCGGCGCAGCAGTGCGACGAGTTCATTCCGTGGCTCATCAAGAATGGCGGAAAGCGGTTTGCGCTGCCCAGCTCGAATTATGTCTGGCCGCACACGCTCAATACCTACGCGCGGAAACTGATCGAGGCTAATGGCGGTGAAGTGATCTTCGAGGAATACTACCCGCTGGATCAGGTGGAATTCAGTGCGAGCGTCAATAAAGTCATTTCGAACAAGGTGGATGTGGTCTTCAACACCATTATCCCGCCGGGAGTTGGTCCGTTCTTCAAGCAGCTCTCAGAAGCTGGTTTCCTGAAAAATGGGGGGCGGCTCGCCTGTGTCTACTACGACGAGAACACCCTGAACATCAATCAGCCGGAAGAAATCGAGGGGCTGGCAAGTTGCCTCGATTATTTCAAGGTTCTCTCCAAAGACGATCCAGTCAGTGGCCGTATCCAGGCCGAATACGACAAGCAATTTCCCGGCAAATTCCTGCTGGCCGCGGGCAGCGCGGCGACCGGAACCTATCGCGGTCTGAAGCTCTGGGAAGCCGCTGTTAAGGAAGCCGGCAAGCTGGATCGTGAAGCGGTTGCCGCGGCGCTGGATCACGCCAAAATCTCCGAGGCGCCGGGTGGTCCGGCGGAGATGGTGCCGGGCAAGCGCCATTGCAAGATGAACATGTACACGGCCGTCGCGAAGGCGGGTAACTACGAAATCGTCGCGCGGAGCAGCGGTCTCGTGGATCCCAAGGAATGCTGATGGTGGTTGCCGTTCTTTCGCGCAGGATAACTCGATGACGGAAATCGCGCCGACAGCCCCTGCCAAAGCGGCAGGGGCACAGCGCTGGGCGGTGCTGCCGTTTCTGGAAATCGGGGCGCTTATCGTGGCGTTCATCCTGCCGCTGGTGCTTCAGGATTACCTGACAGTTTTCGCGACGCGAGTTCTGATCCTTGCGATCTTCGCGCTCTCGTTCGATCTCGTCTGGGGTTATGCCGGGATCATGAGTTTTGGTCAGGCGTTGTTCTTTGGTGCCGGCGGTTATGGTGTCGCGCTGCTGGCGCGAGACCTCGACGTCGTATCCGTGCTGCTGGTCCTGCCGGCTGGCATTGTCATCGGTCTGGTGTTCGCGCTTCTTGTCGGCGGTTTTCTGCTGCTGGGTCGCCATCCGGCCAGTGTCATCTTCGTCGCCCTCGGCACGCTGACTGGTGCCTATGCGGCCGATCGGCTGGCGCGAGGGTGGTATTATCTTGGCGGCCAGAACGGAATTCCTTCGATTCCTCCAATGTCATTGGGCTCGTACGATTTCACCGAAGGACCGGCTTTCTATTACTTCGTCCTCGCGATTCTCGTCGTGACCTACATTGGGTGTCGCTTCCTGGTGCGATCGCAATTCGGTCTGGCATTGGCCGGGCTGCGCGAGAACGAGCAGCGCATTGCCTTCTTCGGCTACAAGGTTCAGCACCTTAAACTGATCATATTTGCGTTGGGCGGCGCCATCGCGGGGCTCGGCGGCAGCCTCTATGCTTTCCACGAAGGGTTCGTTTGGCCGAACATTCTTGGTGTCGTCATCTCGACGCAGGTGGTGCTTTACGTCTTGTTCGGTGGCTCGGGAACGTTGATCGGCGCCGTCATTGGCGCCGTCGTCATCGAAGGTGTCAGTTTCTGGCTTTCGGATAACTATCGCGAAGTCTGGCCGATTATTCTCGGCGGGTTGTTGCTGCTCGTCATCCTGTTCCGGCCGTCTGGGCTGGTAAGTCTTTTGCTTGGCGAGCGTGAGCGGGTCGGAAGCTTTGGTCGCCCGTCGAAGGGAGGGCATCGTGGCTCTCCTTGAGGCGACCGGAATCGTTAAGAGCTTTGGCAAGTTGACGGCGTTGAACGATGCGGGTCTTGTCGTGTCCGAGAATGAGTTTCACGGATTGATTGGTCCTAATGGTTCGGGCAAGAGCACGCTGATGAAGTGCGTGGCTGGTGCCGAAACTCCGACGGTCGGAGCGATTCGCTTCGCGGGAAACGATATTACCGGTCTGTCTCCGGCCGATCGCGCTCGCGCCGGAATGAGTTTGAAATTCCAGATCACCAGTGTCTTCCCGGCTCTGACACTCTACGACAACATTCTGCTGTCGCTCCAAGCCGATACGTCGCTGTTCGGATTGATACTATCGCGATCACGCGGTGCGCTGCACGATCAGGTGATGACCATGCTGGAGCAATTCCGGTTGGTAGACAGGGCTCATGAGGCTGCCGGGACGTTGTCGCATGGTCAGCAGCAATGGTTGGAAATTGCGATGGCTTTGGCGGCGCGGCCGCGCCTGTTGCTGTTGGACGAGCCCACTGGCGGCATGAGCCTGGAGGAACGGCGTGTAACAGGTGAATTGCTACAGCCGATCAAATCACATTGTTCACTGGTGATTGTCGAGCACGATCTGGATTTCATTCGCGACATCTGCGATCGCTTGACGGTCCTCGATCAGGGGCAGGTGTTGGCCACTGGGTCCGTTGCCGACATCCAGGCCAATCCGAAGGTTCAGGAGGTTTATCTGCGTCGTGCCTGAACAATCTTTTCTTCAGATCGACAAGCTGGATACGGGCTATGGCGGAAGCCAGATCCTGTTCGGCGTCGATATCGTCATTCCCAAGCAGGGCGCCGTCGCGATCCTGGGGCGCAATGGCGCGGGGAAAACGACGCTCATGAAGACGATCATGGGTGAACTGGAGGTCCGTGGCGGCGGTCTGCGCTTCGATGGCATCGACATTGCCCGGATGCCGACCGAAAAGCGTGTTCGGCTCGGTCTTGGTTATGTCCCGCAGGAACACTCCGTATTCGCGCGGCTGTCGGTGCGGGACAATCTTGCGATCGGCGCGCTTACGAACCGTGATGACGGTGCGATCGACCGTGTACTCCAGATTTTCCCGAAGCTTGGGGCGCGTCTCGATCAGGCGGCGGGGACGCTGTCCGGTGGCGAGAGAAAGATGCTTGCCGTTGCACGTGCGCTATTGCCGAATCCGCGTCTGCTATTGCTTGATGAACCGACTGAGGGTGTCTGGATCGGTGTTATCGACGAGATCATCGATCGTCTAAGGCAATTGGCGCAACAGATCGCGATCGTGATCGTCGAACAGCATCTCGACCTGGCGCTCGGAGTTGCGAGCCATGCTTATGTGCTTGATCGAGGCCGCGTAGCCCTGTCAGGTGAATCGAACGCAGTTCGACATGACCCGGAGTTGCTGCGCTGTTTGGCACCGTGACGTGGTCTCATGATAGTGCCTGAGTTCTTTGTTGTGCTGGCGTACCAACTCTGGCCGAGGCACGAGAAATCATCGCCGAATTCCACTTGATGATCCGGCGCAAGGCTGAGGCGGGACTTCCTCCATGGATCCAGCGTGGCCGCGCTAGTCTCGTCGCCTCGTTTGCCGGCGACGTCGCGAGGGATAGGCGTTTCTCGCTCGGTTGAGACGCGATCCCCCTTCCGCTTGCCTGAGGGGAAATTGCAGGTTCGTATTTGGCCGTTTGACGTTCTTGGTCGTCCTCCTGCGGAGGTCCTAGAGTCGCGATGGCGGGGGAGTCAGCATATCGATCCTCAACAAGGTCTGTTGCCGGTGAGCGTTGCGGCACACGGCGATGTTAGCTAAAAGAATTACGTATTTTGCATGTTTTCGAGAGGTGAGGACGCGGCACAGCGTTCGGGGGAGGGGGACGGTTTTTATAATGGATAGGTCTGCCGACCGGGGTTTTACAGAACGAACGTGTGCCGGCTCGTCGCGACAGGGCTTTGCAGCAGGCAGGTTGATCGTCTCTTTTGGCTTGCTTGCTTTTTCGAGCCTGCCCGTTTTCGCACAGACCGCCTCGCAGATTACCCCGCCGAGTTTTCGGCCCGAGGTGTCGCATGGCGGTGGCGTCGTGGTGCCCGGCGGCGCGGGACTGGCGACGCCGGCGGGCGCGGAGAAGCTGAACGTCAGGCTGTCGGGTGTGAGTGTCAGCGGCGGATTGTCGCAGCTTGCGGAAGCAACCGAAGCATTGAAGGCGCGGTTGTCGGGGCGACGGATCACCGGCGCGGAGATCTTCGCCGCCGCGCGCGAACTGGAAGCGGCCTACGCGCAGGCCGGCTTCGTGCTGGTGCGGGTGATTTTGCCGCCGCAGCATTTGGTGAACGGCAGCCGGCTGCGGCTCGAGGTGGTGGACGGCTTCATCGAACGTGTTGAGACCAAGAACCTGCCGGAACGGGTGCGTGCTCGCATCGAGCAACTGGTCACGCCGCTGACCGGACAGCGCGGCTTGAGCCTGCGCGAACTGGAGCGGCGAGTGCTGCTGGCAGGGGATACGCCCGGCGTGCTGTTGCGCTCAACGCTGTCGCCGGGCACGCGGGATGGCGGCACGGTGCTGGTGCTGGAGGCGGCGTATCAGCCGGTGAGCGGACTGATCACCATCGATAACACGCTGTCGCGGGCGCTGGGGCAGCCGACGCTCGGCGTCGGGCTCGACCTCAATAGCGTGATGGGGTTTGGCGAACTGATCTACCTGCGTGCCTCGGGCTATCCGGACGGCAGCTTCTTCAATGACGATCCGCGCAACCGGACGCTGGCGGCGGGCGTCAATGTCCCGTTGTGGATCGAGGGATTGAGCTTCAACATCGAATACGCCGACGCGCGCACCATGCCGGAGTTGGCGGGCGGCTTGCGCAGCCAGAGCGCGTTCGAGCGGTTGAGCCTGCGGCTGCGCTATGCGTGGCTGCGCGGGCGCAGCGCCAACTTCAACAGCGAACTGGCGCTCGACGTGCAGGACGAGGCGCTTCATCTGATGGTCGGCGGCGTGCCGGTGCCATTGTCGCAGGACCGCTTGCGGGTGTTGCGCTTTGCCAATGACGGCGACGTGCTGACGCCATGGGGCGCGACGCTGTCGGGCCGGCTCACCGCATCGTTCGGACTTGACGGATTAGGTGCGCGGACGGCCGCGGACGCAACGCCGTTGTTGCCGCTATCGCGGCAGGGGGCGGATGCTGACTTCACCAAGCTCGACGTGGCGCTGGGCTACATCCAGCCGGTGATCGAACATCTCACGCTGAGCGTCACCGCGCGGGCGCAGACCTCGTTCGAGAAGCCGCTGTTGCGCAGCGAGCAGATCGGCATCGCCAATACGTCCGGCGTCTCGGCCTTCGATGCCGGTACAGTGATCGGCGACGCCGGTTACGTGATGCGCGGCGAGGTGCAGTCACCTTGGGCGTTGCCGTCGATGCTTGATGGCATCGGCGCGGTGGCGACGCCGTATCTGTTCGGGGCTTACGGCGAAGTCCGGCTGTATCAGCCGACCGCGCTGGAGGCGGGCTCGGTGCGGGCCACGTCCTATGGTGGCGGCGTTCGGATCGGCGGTGCGAAGGCGGGATCGCTGGCGAATGCGACCCTAGCGGTCGAATACGGCCGCGCCCATCGCAGCGACGGCGGCGGCAGCGACCGCATCACCGTGGTCTCGGCGTTCAGATTTTAAGAAGAGGTCGAACACAACAAAAGTGCACGACAACGCGAATATTGGTTTCGAACTGTAACGATTGAATTGATGCCGCGCCGATGAGGCAAAGAAGCCCCGTAAAATGGGGTCACATCGGGCCGCAGTTCGTTGGGAGAGTGTGATGATTACACAGGTGCGGCATTCCGCGAGCGTGGCTCTGTCGTTGGGTTATGCGACGAAGCTTTTGGCGACCACCGCACTAACCGCCCCTTTCCTGACTCTTCCGGCACTCGCGCAAAACCTGCCGACCGGCGCCAGCGTCGCGGCTGGCCAGGTGAGTATCGCGCAGCCGTCCGTCACGCAGATGACGATCACACAGTCGAGCTCAAGCGCGGTGGTCAACTACAACACGTTCTCGGTCGGCGCCGGCCACGCCGTCAATATTCAGCAGCCCTCAGTCAACGCGGCGCTGCTCAACCGCGTCACCGGCGATACGCCGTCCACCATTGCCGGATCGTTGACTGCCAACGGCCAAGTCTATCTGGTCAACCCCAACGGCATTGCGATCACACCGAGCGGCACGGTGAATGTCGGCGGCGGCTTCGTCGCCTCGACGCTGGGCATCTCCGATTCCGACTTCATGAGCGGCAAGCGGACCTTCACCGGCAACGGCGCCTCCGCCGCGATAAGTAATGCCGGCACGATCCGGGTCGGACGCGGCGGCTACGCAGCCCTGATCGGCGGCACGGTGGACAACAGCGGGTCGATCGAGGTGCCGCTCGGCAAGGTCGGCCTCGGCTCCGGCGAACGGGCGACGCTGGACTTCTCTGGTGACGGCTTCCTGCAAGTGGCGGCGCCGACCAAATCCGGCGGCAACGATGCTCTGATCAAGCACTCCGGCCGCATCAAGGCCGACGGCGGCAGCGTCGTCATCAGCGCGGCGACGGCGCGGGAAGCCGCGCGCAACGCCATCAACCTGTCGGGCCATGTGCAGGCGCGTTCGATCTCCGGGCACTCCGGTTCGATCACCATCGGCGGCGGGGCCGGCGGCAGGGTCAGGATCAGCGGCAAGCTGAACGTCGCGAGCCGCAAGCACAAGGGCGGCCATGTCACCGTGACCGGCCGCGACATCGCGCTCAGCGGCGCAACGATCAATGCCGCCGGCAAAACCGGCGGCGGCAGCGTCAGGATCGGCGGTGACTGGCAGGGCAAGGGCGAGCTGCAACGCGCCGCCACCACGACCGTCGATGCGACGACCACCATCAAGGCCGACGCCACAGGCAGCGGCAACGGCGGCGACGTCGTGGTGTGGTCGGACGGCGCGACCACGGTGAAGGGGCAGATCACTGCCAAAGGCGGGGCAACGGGCGATGGCGGCACGATAGAGACGTCGGGTCATACGATCGATTTCACGGACGCGCGCATTGACGCATCGGCGCAAAACGGGCTGGCGGGAACGTGGCTGATCGATCCTGTCGATCTTCTTATTGGCAAAGCAGCTGCCGAGACGGCGGAAAGCATACTCAACAACGGCACCAACGCTACGTTTTTCACGCGGGACTCCAGTGTTGGCGGTCTCAACGGTTATGTCACGTCCATAGGGCCAGGCGACATCACCGTCGCCGCCCCGATCACCTGGAGCACCGGCGCGACTCT
Source organism: Hyphomicrobiales bacterium (assembly GCA_017305535.1). Classification (GTDB taxonomy): domain Bacteria; phylum Pseudomonadota; class Alphaproteobacteria; order Rhizobiales; family Xanthobacteraceae; genus 62-47. The sequence continues at coordinate 229,068 of JAFKKN010000007.1, forward strand.
CACCTTCGACGCCTACCATTCCATCGTCATAAACGCGCCCTTGACGATCTCCGGGGCGGGCGGGTTGGTGCTCCTGACCAATCAGGGCGGCGGCAGCGGTGGCACGCTCTCCTTCGCCGGCGGCGTGCAATACACCGGCACGCCGAACTCAGGCCAGTCGCTCATCATCAACAACCAGCCCTACACGCTGCTCTACGATATGACCGGCGTGCAGAACATCAACAATGACCTTACCGGCAATTCTGCGCTGGCCAGATCGCTCGATGCTACCGGTGTCACCGGTTGGAAGCCGCTCGGCACTGACGGAGCGGGTATCGTGTTGAACGGCGGCTTCACCGGCCGCTTCGTCGGTCTTGGCAACACCATCTCCAACCTAACGGTAAATTCCGGCAGCAACTATGTCGGGCTGTTTGGCTATTCGAGCGGCGCCATCTCCGACATCGGCTTGCTCGGTGGCTCGGTAAGCGGTTCGAGCGGAGTCGGCGGGCTGGTCGGCGTTCAGGTCGGTGGCAGCATTACCCAAGCCTATGCCACTGGAGCGGTGACGGGTAGCGACAATGTCGGTGGGCTGGTCGGGCAGCTTTACGGCGGCAACATCTCCCAGGCATTTGCCGCCGGTTCGGTGACGGGCCGCTACTTTGTTGGTGGGCTGGTCGGAATGGGAGAAAATAGCGGCTTCATCCAAGTGCACGCCTCCGGGGCGGTGCAGGGCGTTACCTATGTCGGCGGGCTGGTCGGTGCTGGCGGGGATATTAGCCAAGCCTACGCCACCGGGGCGGTCACCGGAAGTGGCGATAATGTTGGTGGGTTGGTGGGGTCACAATACGGCAACATCAGCCAAACCTATGCAACCGGGGCTGTGACAGGGGCTGGTAATAATGTCGGTGGGTTGGTTGGGGGGCAGAGCTGGCTTAATAGCGGCAGCATCGACCAAGCCTACGCTACAGGCGCAGTTACAGGTGCTGGTGACAATATCGGCGGGCTGGTCGGGTATCAGAATGACGGCAGCATTACTCAAACCTATGCGACCGGAGCTGTATCGGGGAGTAACAATAAGGTCGGCGGCCTAATAGGGGTTCAGAATGGCGGTAGTATCAGTTCCAGCTATTTCGACAGTTATTCGACTGGGCAAAGTATCCCTGTGGGATTCGCCGGAGGCGCGGTTACCAGTGTTACTGATATCACCAGCGATCCAGCCCAATTCGGCGCGGCGAACTATGCCTACAAGCAATCCGCCTACGGCAATCTGACTTTCACCGCAACGCCCGGCGGCAGCGGCTGGTTCATGGTCGACGGCCAAACCCGGCCGTTCGGCGCGTGGGAATATTCGCAGGCGATTTCCAACGCTCACCAGTTGCAACTCGTCAACATGGACCTCGCCGCCAGCTACTCGCTGGTGCGCAACATCGATCTCGCCGGGGAGTTCGGCCGGGCGGACGTGACGAGCCCTTCGGCGGCGCAGAGCGCCGGCATGTGGAACGGCGGCTTCGTGCCGCTCGGCACCGTCAGCAACAACTTCACCGGCAATTTCTCCGGCCTCGGCCACACCATCAGCAACCTCATCGTGAATATCGGCACGGCTGGTTATGCCGGCCTGTTCGGCTATTCGAGCGGCGATATCAGCGACCTCGGTCTGGTCGGCGGCTCGGTCAAGGGCGGCTTCAGAGTTGGCGGTCTGGTCGGCACTCAGAACGGCGGCAGCATCACGCGGGTCTTCAACACCGGCACGGTAACGGGCAGCGGTACGGGTGCGAGCGGCAACTATGTCGGCGGGTTGGTCGGCGTTCAGGCCGCCGGCAGCATCGAAGAGAGCTACGCCACCGGTTCCGTGTTAGGCGGCTTCAGCGTCGGCGGACTGGTCGGAGACTTGGACGGGGGCGTCATTGCGCGGAGTTACGCCACCGGCGCCGTCGTCGCCAGCGCCAACTATGTCGGCGGTCTGGTCGGCTCGCAGAGTTCGGGACTTATCGAAGACAGCTACGCGTCGGGTTCGGTAAGGGGCGACCACACACTCAGCTATATGGTCGGCGGGCTGGTCGGCTTGCAGAGTACAAGCGGCACCGTCAAGACGAGTTACGCCACCGGGGTGGTGACGGGCGCCAACTTCGTGGGCGGGCTGATCGGGGCCGCGAGCGGCACCGTCACCGACAGTTATTTCGACAGCGAGACCACGGGGCAGAGCGGCGCCGGCGGCCTCACCACAGTGCAATTGCAGGCCGCGCTGCAGGCCAATTTCGATCCGACCGTGTGGGGCATCCTGCCCGGCATTTCCTATCCCTACCTCAAATGGCGCTTCGCCAACGGCCCGAGCATCGTTTCGGGCGCCGCCGTCAACATTGCCGGCGGCAATGGTGGGCTCGGCGTCGGGCTGGGCGTCAACGGCACCGTCGTTGCCTACGGCCATACCGGCGCCAACGGCACTTACAATTTCATGGTTGATCCAGCGGCGGCGGGCAGTTCGGCCGTCACCTGGCTGACCGGCGAGCGCTTCACCGGCGGCACCACCGCGAGCCGCGCCAATGCCGTCGGCGAAATGCCGGCATCCGGCTTCGCCCAGGGCATGGCAAGCGGCCTCGACCTCTATGCCGACACCGTCAACATCAAGACCGCGTTGCCGACATTCACCGACATCGCCGCCATGATGGACCGCGGCCTGTATGGCGACGGCACCCGCGCGCCGCTTTTTGCTCAGGTGCCGGACCTCGACGTCCTGCTGTACGACACCTCGATCTGCGGTTGCGGCGCGAGCCTCAGCGTCGCCTTCCATCCCGGTGTTCCCGGCTCGCAGGCCCAAGCCAGTGTGCGGCTTCAGGCCAGCGCGCCGCTGCTGACCTGGGACGGCAGCTTCGACCCCAATCTACCGCCGTTGAACGCGACTATCCTGGCTGCGGGAAATGTCGTGGTGGCCAGCAACAACGGCATCGGCGCGGATGATCTCAATGGCGGCGGCGGCAAGGTGACGATGGTTGTCGACGGTAACCTGACTCTCGAACCGAACTCCGGCATCGGCGGCGGCGGTTCAGTGGCGATGACGGTCAAGGGCGATCTGACGGTCGGCGCGGATGCCACGCTGTTCGCGCTGGCGGGCGGCATCGACGCGGACGTCGACGGCAATATCAGCCTGGGCGGCGCGCCCAACAATCTTGTCCAGATGTTCGGCGAGACCATCCGCGTCCGTGCCGGCGGCGATTTCACCATGGCTCCCGACACCCATCTGGCGGCGTACGGGACCGGCGACGCGATCCGGATCGCCGTCGGCGGCAAGTTCGACAATCAGACGGTGCCGGACCCAAGCGATCCTCTGCTGAATGCGCTTGTCGTCGATCCCGCTCAGGCGCGCTGGCTCGTCTATCTCGACAATCCGACGGCGGGCCATAACTTCGGCGGCCTCGACAGCCAGAACACCGCGATCTGGAACACCGCCGCGTTCGCTCCCGTCGCCGATAGCGGCAACCGCTATGTGTTCGCCCATCAGCCGATGCTGACCTTTAGTTCGGACAATGTGAGCAAGACTTACGGCGCGACCGGCGTGCTGACCTATACGGTCAGCGGGCTGATGTCCGGCGTCACCGGCGCCTATCTTGGCGATACTGCGGCGGCGGCCTATTCAGGCGCCCCGCTGTTGAGTTCGGCCGGGGTCGCCCCGACCGCGGGCGTCGCCGGAAGTCCCTATACCGTCGCCATCGCCGACAACGGCCTGACCTCCGCGATCGGCTACGGTTTTCAATTCGTCAGTAGCGGCAAACTGACGGTGACGCCGGCAGCGCTGACGATCACGGCGAGCGACGCCAGCAAGGAATATGGCGCGATGGCGATTCTGACCGGTTTCACCGTAAGCGGGTTGCAGAATCAGGAGACGGTCGATTCGTTGACGCTGTCGAGCCTTGGGATACTGCCTACGGCGAATGTCGTCAGTTCGCCCTACGCCATCACCCCGAGCCACGCGAGCGGTACGTTCAACGCGGCCAACTACGCCATCACCTACGTCGATGGCCACCTGATGGTGAATCCGGCGGCGCTGACGATCACGGCGAATAACGTTTCCAAGAGCTACGGCCAGACGGTGACCTTCACCGGTACTGAGTTCACGACCAGCGGATTGCAGAACGGCGAGAGTATCGGTTCGGTGACGTTGACCAGTCTCGGGGCTGCGGCGAGCGCCGGTGTCGCCGGTTCGCCCTACGCGATCGCGGCGAGCGGAGCGAGCGGCGGCAGCTTCGATGCGGCCAACTACACGATCACCTACGTCGATGGCCACCTGACGGTGACGCCGGCGGCGCTGACGATCACGGCGAATGATGTTTCCAAGAGCTACGGCCAGACGGTGACCTTCACCGGTACTGAATTCACGACCAGCGGATTGCAAAACGGCGAGAGTATCGGTTCGGTGACGTTGACCAGCCTCGGAGCTGCGTCGAGCGCCAGTGTCGTCGGTTCGCCCTACGCGATCGCGGCGAGCAGTGCCAGCGGCGGCAGCTTCGATGCGGCGAACTACACGATCAGCTACGTCGATGGCCACCTGACGGTGAATCCGGCGGCGCTGACGATCACGGCGAATAACGTTTCCAAGAGCTACGGCCAGACGGTGACCTTCACCGGTACTGAATTCACGACCAGCGGATTGCAGAACGGCGAGAGTATCGGCTCGGTGACGTTGACCAGCCTCGGGGCTGCGGCGAGCGCCGATGTCGCCGGTTCGCCCTACGCCATCACCGCGAGCAGTGCCAGCGGCGGCAGTTTCGATGCGACGAACTACACGATCAGCTATGCCAGCGGTCATCTGACGGTGACGCCGGCGGCGCTGACGATTACGGCGGACACGCAGAGCCGCGTCGAGGGGGCCGCCAATCCGCCGCTCACCTATCGCGTCGACGGCACGTTGTTCAATAATGATGCGATCCATGGCAGCCTTGCCACCGAGGCGACGACCGCCTCATCGCCCGGCGCTTATCCGATCACGCAGGGGACGCTCGGCGTCTCCGCCAACTACGCTCTCACCTATCGGGGCGCGTTGCTGACGATCCTTCCCGAAACCAACCCCACGCCGGTGATTGACGTCGGGGCGTGGGCAAGCCGAATTTTCTTCGATGGTTTCAAGCCGATCGCCCTGCCGGACAACGCCCGCCCGGTGTTTGGGGCGCCGAATGTTATCACCTCGCTGGGTATCGGTGAGCTCTATGCCGATCCTCGCTTCGAGCAAGCATACGTGTGCTTCGGCGGCGGCAACGGGATCGCTCAGGTCTGCTTCGCGGCGCGTTCATAGCGACCGCCGATCTGCTCGCTCAACGTGGGAGCACGACCATGCTCCCGCACTCGCTCTCCCGGACACGAGATGAAAGAAGACCGTTTCAACATGGGATCACATCCGATGCGTCGCCTGCCCGATTTGCTTCTCGTCTTGGCTTTTTGCCTTTCGCCGTTGCCTGCTTCGGCGCAAGCACCCAAGGGCTCAAGCCCAAACAGTCCGGCCGCGAAGCCCTCGACAGCCGCGGTACCTGCGGCGCCTGAACGGACGACCGCCAGTTTTGGCGATTGGGTCATGCGCTGCGAGAGCGTGACCGGCATATTGAGGCGGGTCTGCGAAGTGGCTCACATGGTCGTGGTGCCAGGGCAGACGACGCCGATCGCGCAGGTCGCGATCGGAAGGGGAGCGCCAAACGAGGACGAGCGACTGACGATCGTTGTTCCGCCGAATATCACGATCGGTGTAACCCCGCAGATCGTGTTGGCCAAGGCCAGTGCCGCGCCGATCGAATTAACATGGCAGCGCTGTTTGCCGGGTGCCTGCCTTGCTTCGGCTGTTGTTTCGAACGCAGCGGTCGGCGACCTTTCCGCACAGACGGAGCCGGGTCGGATCGTGTTCAAGAACGCGGCCAATCAAGATGCGGCCATACCGGTGTCGTTCCGTGGCCTTTCCCAGGCCTTGGCTGCGCTCGCCAAGGAGAAGTAGCTGCCGATTACGCGGTGATGAAATCGGTGGCCTGGAGGGTAGGCCATGGAAACTGGAATCGTGACCTCATTGGCGAGAAGCTGACTGTCGCCGCGTTCGAGTCCGGGCGCTGGATTGCGTTGCCAGCCAAACCCTGGCCGGGGTGCGATTGTCATGGCCGTCTCCGGGAGGTTGATTCCAAACGTGGCATTCGGAGATCGGCTTGCAAAAGCCGCCGAAGTCTACCTGCGTAATGAGTGGCACTGGCACGATATTCATTACCGCGTCTCGCTGCCGAAGTGAATCAGGGAGGACGCGATCGACGACTTCGATTGCGTTTCGCCGGATAACGTCCCTCAAGATCCTTGGTATCGGGAATTCTTGTCATCCGTCGGGCTGAAATGGTTCGCGGGCGTCAGAATGGCCGCCGGTGATGAATTCTGGCGCGCCGATATTTTTGATGCTTGGAAAAGCGTAAGTTTTGGGACGCTCTGCAGACAAAGATGAGAACTGCGGAGCATTCGCGTTGCCGAGTGGTTGCTCCGGTTCCCGCATACCCGCTAGGTTGAGCCAACAAATCAACGAGGAACACGACGCCACCAGCCGGGTATACGGCGCGATGGGCGGGGACGTCTTATGCGCTGTCGCCGGCAACGCAACTCGGCTTCGCCTTAGGCGGCGGCGGTACCTCGTTCAGTCTCTTCGCCGGCATGGGCTCCGGCCGCTCCGATCTGTTCCAGGCTGGCGTGTTCGCGCATCACGGCTTCGCCCGCGGTGGTTATCTCCACGGCGCGTTTGCCTATGGCTGGCACGACGTGAACACCGACCGCACCGTGCCGACCGGCGAGCGGTTGCATGGCGCTTGCAAGGCCGGCGTGCTATCGGGCCGTCTTGAGGCTGGCTGGCGCATCGACATGGCATGGGCCGGTGTGACGACTTATGCGGTGGCGCAGGCGATCAGCTACGGGATGTCGTCCTATCTCGGACAGGGCAACGGCGCGGCTGACAGCTTCGCGCTGGCCTATGCCGGCCGCGATGTCACCGCGACGCGCAGCGAACTTGGCCTCCGGCTCGATCGCACCACGGTGCCAGGTGACATGTTGCTGACATGGCGTGGCCGTGCGGCATGGGCGCATAACTTCGACACCGCGCGCAATGCCGCCGCAACGTTCCAGGCGTTACCGGGTACGGACTTCCTCGTCAACGGCGCGGTGATGGCGCCCGACGCGGCGCTGGTCTCCGCCGGCGCCGAGATCGGCTGGCGCAACGGCCTCTCGCTCGCCGCCGCTTTCGAAGGCCAGTTCTCCAACAACGTCACCAGCTACACCGGAAAGGAAACGCTCCGCTACGCGTGGTAAGAAGTGCACCAAAGCTTCACGGACACCCACCCAAAATGCGAACCCGCCAGCTCTCATCTTTGGTTACTTTGTCGCTCTCTGGGAGATTCGAACTCTTGCTATATTTTGCAGGTGTCCGCCCCCGGTCATTAGCCGACATTTCACTCAACGAAGCTGCTCGCCGTAACGATCGGCGCATCGTCGAATCTGATCAACGCATGGAATGGGCTGCAATGGCAGCATAGAGCTCGAAGGTAGATGCAAAATTACGGCCATCTTCTCAATGCAATGCTTCTCATCTCACCGACGAAAGGAAATACGTGAAAATAAAAGCAGTGGTAAGTGAAAGACGATTAACCTCGAAAGTGCCGCTGATAAATTAGCTCCAGCGGCGCAAGACGACGCTGGCATTCACGCCGCCAAATCCGAAACCGTTCGAAACAGCGTACTCCATGCTCATCGGTCTGGCCTTGTGCGAAACAATATCGATTCCGTTCGCCGACGGATCGGCCGCGCCAAGATTCAGGGTCGGCGGAGCGATCTGATCGCGAAGTGCCAGAGCCGCAAAGATCGCTTCCAGCCCTCCTGCCGCTCCCAGCAGATGGCCGGTGGCTGATTTGGTTGCGCTGACGGCAATTCCTCCCTCCGAACCGAAGATCGCTTTGATTGCTTGAATTTCGCCGCGATCGCCGATTGGCGTCGAGGTGGCATGGGCATTGAGATGTTGCACAGCGTTGGCTGGAATACCGGCCTGAGCCAGAGCCGCCTCCATCGCCCGGCGCGCTCCACTGCCATCCTCCGGGCCGGACGTGATGTGGTGGGCATCGGCGGACGTACCGTAACCGACAATCTCTGCGATTGGCCGAGCACCGCGTGCAAGAGCATGATCGAGCGCTTCGATCACCAGAATGCCCGCGCCTTCGCTCATCACAAAGCCGTCCCGTTTTATATCGAACGGCCTGGAAGCCTGCTCGGGTGTATCGTTGAAGCGCGTCGACAGCGTGCGCGCCACCGAGAATGCGCCGAGGCTCAGCGTATTGATGCAGGCTTCCGTTCCACCGCAGATGGCGACATCGGCTTCTCCTGCGCGGATCAGGCGGGCCGCGTCGCCGATCGCCTGAACACCGGCTGCGCAAGCCGTGACCGGCGCACCGATCGGCCCCTTCAAACCGTAACGGATCGAAATTTGCCCCGCGGCAAGATTCGCCAGAAACGATGGCACCGTGAAGGGCGAAAGCCGCCGCACGCCCCTCCCATCCGCAGTCCGGACCGCATCGGTAATGGCGAGAAAGCCGCCGATCGCGGATGCAATGATCGTTGCCGTCCGTTGTTGGTCGCGAATGCTTGAGGGGCTCCATCCAGCTTGCGCGATCGCTTCACCCGCTGCGACGAGTCCCAGCAGAATGAAACGATCCATTCGACGTTGGTCCTTGGGCGAAACGAACGCGTCGAGATCGAGGCCTGCCTGGGCGTTTTCAACCCGCGTTGGGACAATACCGCCGACTTTGACATCGAGGTTGTCGACGACAGCATCGGGCAGGCGTCTGATGCCCGAAACTCCGGCCTGCAAGCGTTCCCATGTCGCTTCACTGCCGACAGCAAGCGGACTGACGGTTCCCAATCCGGTGACCACGACGCGCTGCATTGATCACGGCCTTCGCCGGAGCGGCAAATGAACCGCGTCCCGTGTTGCAGCGAGCAGCGCATCGGTCTCTATGCCAGCGCGATACCGCAGCAACATCAATTCGAGCACCAAAAAGATGGTTGCAGTCAGCCATGCGCCGTGAAGCATCGGTATGCCGACAATTTCCATCACGACACCAAGCCAGTTCGGGTGGCGCAGATAGTGATAGATGCCGCCGTCCTCCGGCCGAGCTCCCGGCGTAACAACGGTCGGTAGCGTCCAACGTTCGCCGAGTTGCCACATCGAGGCTGCCCGCAGCAAGAATGCAAGAACGGTGACGATCGCCGCCACTGCGAAGATGGGCCAGGAAACCGCGCGTTGAAGCAAATCGACCTCCGCAATCATCGCCAGCAGCCACCCGCAGCGCAAAGCAATATTGAGACGCCCGATCCCGCTGTCGTCGATAACAACCGCGCCCTTGGCGATCTGGCGCGCGACATTGCGGGCGCTGATCGCGGCGAGAGCCAGAAGCTGGAGCGCCATCGCCATGACGACGAGCAGAAACCAATGGTTTGATTCCACGATTAACTCCACACGACCAGGGCGGCTTCCTGCGAAAAGCCGGGACCCATCGCGACGACGAGGCCCGTCGTTTCCGCCGGAGGGCGCTCGCCGCGCAATATCCGGTCGAGCATGTAAAGGACGGTGGCGGACGAGATGTTGCCGACATCAATGAGCGCTTCGCGGCTCGGGCGCATCATCGTGGCGGAAAGATCGAAGGCCTCCTCAGCGGCATCCATGATGCGTGGTCCGCCGGGATGGAGCGTCCAGTGTCCGATCGCCGACGCTTCGAGCTGATGAGCCGCCAGCATCGGCAAGATCACGTCACCGAGAGCCTCCGCGACGAATGTCTTGACCTCGGGGCGCAGGATGTTTCGCATTCCCGCATCGACGTAGTCCAGCCCCATGATGTGCTCGGTGTCGGGCACCCAGTTGCTGCGGCTATCGACGATACGTACCGTACTATTTCGGGCCAGCGGATGATCGCGGCCGACCATCAGCAGGGCGCCCGAGCCGTCGCCGAACAGCGCAGCGGTGACGATCGCCATGACGATGTCGCCATGCAGATGCGGCTCCTGATCGAGCCGGCCTATCATCTGCCGGAGATCGTTCTGAACCGAGCCTTGCCATAATCCGGATGACAATTCGCAGGAAATCAGCAGCGCAGCTTCATCGGGGCGGCCGTCAAGATAATCGGCGACACGGGTGATGCCGGCAACGCCGGCCATGCATCCAAGGCCGGCCAGCGGCAAACGGCGGATATCGGAGCGAAAGGCGATGCGATTCATCAAACGCGCATCGATGCTCGGCACCGCCGGCGTCAACGTCACGGAAGCCAGCATCGAGATATCGCGCGCGCGCAACCCGGTTTCAGACAGGATGCGCCGGACATTGATTTCGGAGTGACGCACGCAGGCGTCGATAGCGACAGCCGCGGAATTGGCGATCGGCGGCGGCGAAGCGCAGAATCCCTCGACAGGAAATTCGAAATGCCGCCCGGTGATGCGGACGTTCTCGAAGAGCTGATGAATCAGATCGACAGGAAAGCGCAGCTTGTTCGCTGTGATGAATTCCGCGACGGTTTCGGCGAGATGACGCTGCGGATAGTATCGCTCCGGCAGCGAGGCAGCGGAAGCGACGATGTGCGCACGAACATTATGGAGGCGATCATACATGCGCATTCCGCCTGGTTTGATTTGACTTTTCCGCAAGCGAGAGGCGCAGTTGGTCGAGATGCCGCAGCGAGGCAAGGACATCGTCGCGCGCAACGCCAAAATCGATCAGGCAAGCGATCTCATCGACGCCGGCAGCGATCAAATCGCCCGTACGCCGCTTGCACTCCTCGACGGAACCGCACAGCGAATGCGTGCGCAGATATTTCTCGCAGGCGAATTCGAGAACCGATTTGCGATCGTCGGGCGAAAGCTGATCGAACAACGGATAATTCTGCTTCCACAGATCTACCGAGTCGGAAAGATATCGCATGAACGGTTCTCGGACGATGTTTCGTACCTCGGCGGAATCGACGCCGACGAAAGTATGCAGCATCAGCGTGACATGACCGCATCCGGCATGGCCCGCCTGCGCGCGGGCGCGACGATAGATGGTGATCTTCTGTTTCAGTTCGATGACATCCTGAAACAGCAACGCGGTCAGCACATTGGCGCCCATCCGTCCGGCCTCGTCGAAACGCTGGTCGGAGCCGGTGCAGGTGACCCAGGTTTCGAAGCCCGGTTGCACGGGCTTCGGATAGATCGTGATGTCTGTCGACTGCCCAACGCCGTTGGTCCGCGTCAGATGCCGGCCCGACCACAGGGCTCGTACATCCGCGATACCCTGATAGAGCAACGCCAGCCGCGCCTCGAAATTCTGCGGGCGCAACACAAAGTCATTCGGATTCCATCCCTGCCCAAAACCGAGATCAACGCGCCCATCGGAAAGATTGTCAACGACGCTCCATTCCTCCGCTACCCGGATCGGATCGCTGAGTGGAATGATGACGCTGCCGGCGCGAATCCGCAGCCGCCGCGTGGCTATCGCAACCGCGGCGGCCGGAATCGCCGGATTCGGGAACAGGCCGCCGAAGCGGTGGAAATGCCGCTCGGGCAGCCATACCGCGGTGAATCCGGCCGTGTCCGCATAGCGACAACTCTGCAGCAGAAGTTCGTAGCGCCCCCCAACGCTGCCGTCGCCGTCACTGGCAAAGAACATCAAGCTGATCTGCACCTGCGGCTCCTTCCTGCGTGCGTAGCTGAATCAATTTCGCGATGTCGCGGATGCTGACACCGTCGAAATACTGCTCCGCCGTCATCTCAACGCCATAGCCATTGGCCAGAACATGCGTCAGTTCCAGTTGCGACAGCGAATCCAGCCCAAGGTCGATCACCGGCCGGCTGCAACTCACGATGATCGGTGAGACCTGTAATCGCTCGCTGACGACCTGGCGCAACTCCTGCTCCAGCGGGTTCGCCGGCCATTCGTCCGGGTGCAGGTCAATGGCCTCGGATTCGTTGTGTGTGATTTCACTGAGATGCAGGAGGGAAAATTCTTTCTGCATATACAGATCGCGGGCGCGGCTGCGCTGCAACTTCCCACTGCTCGTTCTCGGCAAATGTTGTTGCGCGACGAAGCCCACCGTATCGACCTGGATCTGGAAGGCTTGTGAGATCGCTCCGCGAATGGCGTCCGCCGTCGCCTGCGAATCGAAGCTGCGCAGGTACGACCGGCGCACCTCGTGCAAAATGACCACACGATCCTGACCGTCGATCTGCGCCTGAAATGCAACCGCGCCAAGCGGCGACAGCGCGTCATGAGACCGCGATGCGACATCCTCGACATCCTGCGGCGAATGATTGCGGCCACGAATAATCAGCAGATCCTTGATCCGGCCGACGATGTAGAGTTCATCATCGCGAAAGAAGCCGAGATCGCCGGTTCGCAGGTATTTCATGTCACCGCCGCGGTCGATGGGGGACATCGCGGAAGGGAGACATCCCCGATGTTCGGTCGACCAATAACCAGAAGTGATGCTCGGCCCGCGCAGCCAGATTTCGCCGATCAGGTCTTCCGGCAAAGTCTCCAACACCATTGGATCGACAATGATGACCTCATGCCCGGCGATCACCCGGCCGCAACTGACGATCGGCACCGCGTTCGCATCGGTGCGGGCAAGCCCGAAGGCATGTCCGGCCACAAGCCCGCGTTTATCGAGATAGCGAACCGTCGGGGCGCGGCTTGGCGCAACACCGGACACGAGCAGCGAAGCTTCCGCCATGCCGTAACACGGCAGGAAAGCCTTTCGCTTGAATCCGCAGGCTGAAAACTTTTCGGCAAAAGCCTCCAGCACGGCACTCCGGATTGGTTCAGCTCCGTTGAAGGCGACCCGCCAGCAGGACAGGTCGAGATCATCAAGATCGTCTCGGCCGATTCGATCCACGCAAAGCTGATAGGCGAAATTCGGTGCACCGCTGAAGGCCGCGCCGAATTTTTCGATCGCCTGAAGCCAGAGAACCGGCTTCTGGATGAACATGGCGGGAGTCATGAAGTACAGCGTCGAGCCGGTATAGACGGCAATCAGAATTTTTCCGACCAAACCCATGTCGTGATACATCGGCAGCCAGCTAAAGCCGACGCTGCCTTCATCGACCTCGAAGCTGCGCTCGATTGCCGCGAGATTGCTGAGAAGATTCGCATGCGTGATCACGACGCCCTTCGGGTGTCCTGTCGATCCCGAGGTATATTGCAGCATCGCGATGTCGGTTCGCGCGTGTCCGGCCGTTGCCGACGATTTTTCGTCGGCCTCCGTATCGGTCGGCAGCACCATGAGCGGGGCCGAAAGAACACCGTCAAACTTGCTCGTGATGCGATCGCGAATATCGGGCGCGCACAGAACCCAGCTCGGCGCGCAGTCCTCACAGATCCGCCGCAACGGCTCGATATCCCGTTGCGGCGGATAAGCCGGCACCGGGATAACGCCGGCCATGATGCAGGCCAGGAAGCTGGTGATGAAATCGACACCGGACGGATAGAGCAAAACCGCGCGCTCGCCACCTTGGGCGCCGAGCGCGGCAAAGCTTGCGCATTTGGATCGCACCTCGCGGAGCAACTCGCCGTAGGTCATCGTGCGTGCATCGAGATCGACGCCCGTCACCTGGCCATAGGCGATCCGCTCGGGATGTTTCGCCGCGCGCGCGACGAGAATATCCGCCAGCGTTGAAGGTCCATCCGGCACGGTCTCGTCCTCCAGGATTCAATCGATCGCTCTTTCGGATTGCCCTGCACAGGCAATCCCCGGCGAATCAGATGTCTGTCCGGACAGGCTCGTCGCGACGGGACGATTTCGGAATACCATAAAGGGGGTAAAGCCGGCCAAGAGCCGCAGGGCTAGCGTCGCTCGGCTCGATTCGTTTAATCCTTCATGCTTTCAGCGAGACATTCGATGGCGCAGGCCGGAGACATCGAGGCGGGACATGCGGTCTACTCACCCGCCTTTCTGTGGATTTACGATCCGTTCGTCCACGGCCTGATCAATCATGTCGTCTGGCATTGCCCGACCGCGGCCTTGCGCGCGCTGTATGATCGCAACGTCAGAGCGCATCATCTCGATATCGGCGTCGGAACCGGCTACTTTCTTGACAAGGTGCGCTGGCCGGTCGCGCATCCGGACATCACCCTGCTCGACCTCAACCCGCACTGTCTCGATTTCACGGCACGTCGTATCCGCCGCTTCGCTCCACGCACGGTAGTCGCCAATATCCTCGAACCGCTCCCGAGGCTGGGTCCGTTCGATTCTGCCGGGTTCGGCTATCTGTTTCACTGCATTCCGGGTGCGATTCCGGAGAAAGCCGTCGCTTTCGATTATCTGCGCCCGCTGTTGTCGTCTGGCGCACGCGTGTTCGGCGCAACCATTCTGAATGCCGGATTGCCCCGATGGCGTCCTTCACAGGCTCTGATGAATTTCTATAACCGAATGGGTTTCTTCTCCAACGCGCAAGACACGCTCGCCGACCTCAGCGAAGCGCTAGAGCAGCGGTTTCAGCACGTGCGGATCGAAATGAAAGGCCCGGTTGCGCTGTTTGAGGCGCAGGCGGGCTGACGTCTGGATAGAGCCTTTAAGTCAACCTTCGGCAAGACATGCCGGCAAAACCAGCGTCAGCACGGTGTGACGATCGGAATGGTCAAGATGAATGCGGCCACCAAGCGCACGGGCGCGCCGCTGCATGTTGTTCAAGCCACGTCCATTGATACCTTCCCGCATTCCCGCGCTGTCATTCCTCACGGTGATCACGGCTGCCCCATTCTCGCCCCCCGAGTTGATGATTTGAATGGAGCGCGCGGGTCCGTGCTTGATCGCATTGGTCACCGCTTCCTGAAGGATGCGAAGTATCGAGAGAGCATTTCCGGGAGTCATCCCACTGATCTGCGGCAGATTCTCGACCGACCATTCAAACGTGATCCCCATGCGACGCAGCTGGGGACCGATACGCTCGCGAAATTCGGCCAGAGCAAACAACAGGTCTCCGTCTCCGAGGTCGAGGGAGTTGATCACCATACGTAAGTCGTCGAGCGCTTCACGCGCGGTTCTTTCGATCGCAGTCCGATCGGCCGCTTCTTTCTCTGAGAGCGCGATGATGGAGACAAGGTGACCGCTCAGCCCGTCATGCAAATCCCGCATCAGGCGTTGACGCTCCTCTTCGCGCGCCACATTGGATGCGCGGGCTGTCTCCCGTCCGTGAAGCTGGGTCAATTCGGCCTGTTGTTCCATCAGCTTTTGACGCAAGACATCATTGGCCTGATCGAGCGCGTTCAGGCTCGTAGCCAGACGCCACATCAACATCGCGAAGATCGCGGTAATCGTGATGGCGCGGACGTAGTCCGTAAGCAGGAAAACGCCATCGATCGCGCCGACAACAACACCGAGGTCTCGAAGACCGAACCATCCCATCAAGAAGAACGGCACCGCAAGAAGCAGACGCTCCCAGCAGGCCTGCCGCAGTGAGCCGCGCAGAAGAACCAGCGCAGCCACAATATTGCCGCCGGTCGCAATCAATGCGCTCAGCAATATAGCTGGAAGTGTCGGCAATATCCCGCTCGCCACGCCTGCGGCCAGCACCAAAGGAGCAGCGACGATGGTAATCTTCAGCCAGATCGGCCGCGGAGAGCCGATAATCGCCAGCGCCAGTCCGATCCCTGTCAGTCCGAGGCCTGACATCAGGAACATGAAATAAAGCTGGACGTCGACCAATGTCGGCGCTTCACCCGGCAGACCCGGCAAGGTGCGGATCAGACTTCCGAAGGCGATCAGGAACAGCCAGCCGAACACCCGATCGTGCCGACGCGCCATCCACACCATGGTGATGCCGACGGTGACCAGTATCTGGATGACGAAGACCGTGATCCAGATACTTTCACCACCGAGCGTCCAAAGCCAGTTGCCGTCGATTGCGTCCTGATCCGCGATATAGATCGGCGAGAGATGGCCGGGTACGGCTCCGTCACGCCGCTCTAGTGTGATTTCCAGGCGACCATCCGCGGTTGACGGCGAGTTGCCCGGCAGCGTCAGGAAATAAGCGGCTCCTGTCGCCAGCCGGCTCCATGGACGTGTGCCGTTGCCATCAAGCCGTTCGCCGTTCAGGCGCGCGACAAGAGGCTGGCGCACCGCAGGAATGACGAGCATTTTCGAGGGCGTCATCGCGGAGGCCGGGAGCCGGATACTGTAGGTAGCGCGTGCCGCACCATAGGATTGATCTTGCCGCCAGGTGTGAGGCAGACGGACCGCCTCCATCGCCCCGCCGTTGAAACTCAGCTGCGCCTCGTCCAGCACAATGGCCTTCTCCGGCGTGGGAGAATCGATGAAATTCGGAGCAAGAGTGATCAGCGCTGTAACGATGAGAACGGCCAGCCGTCCCGCCGTCATACGGGTGAACCAACTTCTCACAATCGGATCAATCCCAGACGGATCGCCTCGTAGACCGCTTCGGATCGGTTGGAGGCCTCGAGCTTTCGATAGATATTTCTGACATGGACCGGCACCGTCTGCCGCGAGATATTCAATTGTCCTGCAAGTTCTCCGTAGGTGAAGCCCTTGGCGATGCCCCAGAGAATATCCATTTCGCGTGGCGTTAGATTGGCCGGACGCGCTTCCGGAGGTTCGTTGTCCTGTCTGCGCTCTCCCAGTCGGCGGACCAGAATGCGGGCTATTCGTGGGGAAATCGGAGACCGCCCCGCCATCAGCTCATTAACCGCGTCAATCAAGTCGACTGAATCGGCATCCTTGTAGAGATAACCGGAGGCGCCCGCTTCGATCGCATTGAGCACCGTCGTTTCGTCAGCGAGGACCGAGATGACCATTGCTTCGGCGGAGGGTTGCTGTAGGCGCAACGTCCTTATGGCCTCAATGCCATTTCCATCCGGCAGCTTGAGATCGGTAATCAGAAGATCGATCTCGTTGGCTTTAATGCCGGTGATGGCATCCCCCAGTGTGGCGCAGATCCCGATCAATGTGCCCCCATCCCAATTCCGCAAGAGCGAAGCCAACCGTTCACGGACTGGCTCATCATCTTCCGTCAGCCATATTCGATACGGTCGTGACTTGGAGTCCAAGGGAGGAACGGAAATCATCTTCGTGAAAAGGCTCCGGACATTGATCCCGTTTATAGGAAGCGTGTCGGTAACAAACAGGCCAGTGATCGTGATCGCCGCATAGCAGACGATCACGATCACTGGTCGCTTTCTAGCTGGATAGGAGGACAAAATCCACATGATCGGCGCAAACAGCTTGACGGCGGTTGCGTCGCAAAGATTGTGCGAAGATGCCGAGAGACGCATCGTCAGCAAATGCCGTTTGCGGCAAGGTTTGCTTGGTAGATCCTTCGGCCGCGGCGCCTGGTTCTATTTGCTGCGCGATCGCTTCTATATCGGACAGGCCAACTACAAGGGGGAGATTTATCCAGGCGAGCAGTTGGTCATCCTCCATCGTGAACTGTTCGGCCGTGTTCAGCGGACCCTTTCAGAGCAGTGGCGGCATTCAACCAGAATGTCCTTCACGCATCTTCTGACCGGCCTGATCTTCGATGATGCCTGTTACCATGTGACTCCCACGCGAGCTTAAAAGAATGGTCGGGGCTACAGTTACTACGCCTCGCCGCCGTTGGTGTTTGCCAACATTGGCTCTGTCTCTCATGTCCCGGATCATGAGGTTGATAAGCGGATCGGTGCCGCCATACTGCAACCACGGTTTCTAACAAAAAGCGCAGCGCTTATTGATAGTGTATTGGCCAGCAAAATCATCGAACGGATCGAAGTATGCAAAACCAGCCCGCCGTGCAGCTAAGCACAGCACGGCGGAGGAGGAGACTGCTGGAGATAATTTCACCGCCATCATTCCGCGGACCAAACCGTCGTCACTGATGGCACGGTCGATCCTGTCGTCCTGGACTATAGCCTCGGGCGCGACCAAAAAATGCGCAGGCTGTCTTGAAAGTCGCATATCGGTGGGGCTGTATTCGCCGGTTCTTCCATCGTCTGAAAATGAGATGAGCGGGCCCCTGACAAATCGGTCAGGAACGGGAATTCGTGCCGCAGAAACTGGCTACCCAAAATCGTTGAAATCTACAGATGATGGCCGGCAAAGACGCAGCCTTTAAAAAGACAGCCCGGAAAGGCTCGTGAAAAGCGGCCAACTCCAGGGGGCAGCACGGATGTGGGGTTTGCCGCGACTGGATGGTGATCTTAGTAGGGATCAAGCTGGCTGACCCCACTCAGTCAGCGAACCTATCTCGCTCCCTCCGTGAGGAACGGAAATTTTCGGTGCAGAGACGGAGCGGCCTTTGGCGCGGTTTTTTTGGCCAAAACGCGACTAGAGACAGGAGGTGATACAAAAGGCCCGCAATTTGCAGGCGAAATCGTGATCAGGGGTGCGAGGTTTGATCCCTGCATGCTGGGTGGTGGGCGCGACAGGGATCGAACCTGTGACCCCTACCATGTCAAGGTAGTGCTCTCCCGCTGAGCTACGCGCCCGCTTGAACCCGTTCGGTCATATCGATCCGGGGGCTCCAGCCTGGTGTCCCGGAGGCCTCTCGGCGCATCCGAAACAAATTCCGGCGTGTTTGCGCACGCCGGTTGGGTCGGCTTCCCTATATCGGCTCCCCTTGAGCGGTGCAAGCCAAGATGTCCTGAAAGTTGCCTGCCATGGAGGCGATAAGTCGGCTGAAGGCCGCCCGTGCCCCGCACGCGTTGAAGAAAACTGCATGGCAGCATTTCTGCCTGGGTCCCGCCCCAGGTCGCTCGAATCGAATACCCTCATGATCGGGATCGATTCGATCCAGTCATCGTGACCGCCGGAATGGCGCGAGCGTGCGACAGGGGCTTGGGGATGGGACTGGCGGAATTCCTTGGACTGGCGGCGTTCGCGGTGATCAGCGGCGCGGCGGTCGTGTTCCAGGCGGCGATCAATGCCGACCTGCGGGCCGCGCTGAACTCGGCGTCGTGGGCGGCGCTGGTCAGCTATACTGGCGGGGCGCTGGCGATGGTGGTGTTTGTCGTTCTCAGCCGGTCGCCATGGCCGGTCGCCGCCGACCTCGCCAGGACCTCATGGCTGTCGTGGACCGGTGGCCTGTTCGGCGCGATCTACGTGGTGGCGGCGATTCTGTTGTTGCCGAAGCTCGGCGCGACGACGCTGCTGGCACTGTTCGTGGCCGGACAGATGGTGATGTCGGTGATGCTCGATCACTATGGCATTCTTGGCGTGCCGCAGTATGCCGTCGACTTGCCGCGCCTGATCGGTTGCGGACTTCTGGTGGTCGCGGTGATCCTGATCCGCATTTAGCGATCCCCGGACCAGATCCGGGGAGGTGTGTCGGAGCCTTGGGCGCTCAGGCGGCCAGCAGTTTGTTCACTTCGCTGACCAGTTCGCGCAGGTGCACCGGCTTGGCCAGCACCTTGGCGTTCTTTGGTGCCGCCGAATCCGAATTCAGCGCCACCGCCGCGAAACCGGTGATGAACATGATCTTGATGTCCGGATCGAGTTCCGAGGCGCGCCGCGCCAGTTCGATGCCGTCCATTTCCGGCATCACGATATCGGTCAGCAGCATCTCGAACGGCTCCTCGCGCAGCCTCTGATAGGCGGAGAGGCCGTTGTCATACGAGGACACCTGATAACCGGCGTTTTCCAGCGCCTTGACCAGGAACCTGCGCATGTCGTTGTCGTCTTCGGCGAGAAGGATCTTGTGCATGGCGGTGAATGTCGAATCCGGTGAGAGAAACTTATGGCCTTCACTTAGCCAGAGGTTTGGTAAATTTCGGGTGAAGGATGCGGCCCATTGCAGCAATCCAATACCCTTCGGTTTTCGCCGTGTCGACAATCGCCGCAACCAGCCCGCGACTTCGAAAACCGGCGGTTGGAGCTATTCCAGACGAAATGACGGGATCGCAGTTTTTTCACTTGGCAGGCTGATGGCAAATCCCGACAATGATCGTTCGGGCCAGCCTTGACGCCCGGCCATTCTCTGCCGGGATCATTTTCAGGACAGCGCGCCAATGACCCAGTTTGACGGCGAACTGTCGTCTCCGTTCACCATCGTCGAGCCGGCGGTCTGGCGGGCTCCGATCATTTTCAATTCGCCGCATTCCGGCTCGGTTTATCCGCAGTCCTTTCTGGCGGCGTCGCGGGTCGATGTCGCGGCGTTGCGCCGTTCCGAGGATTCCTTCGTCGACGAGTTGATCGCGGGGCTCAGCGCGCAGGGCTTTCCGGTGGTCAGCGTCCACTTCCCGCGCTCTTATGTCGACGTCAATCGCGAGCCCTACGAACTCGATCCACGGATGTACACCGGGCGGCTGCCGAGCTTCGCCAACACCCGTTCGATGCGGGTGGCGGGTGGTCTCGGCACCATTCCGCGCGTTGTTGGCGATGGCCAGGAAATCTACCGCGAACGTCTCGATGTCGATGATGCGCTGGGCCGCATCGAGGCGCTCTACAAACCTTACCATCGGGCGTTGCGCCGCTTGATTTCCAAGGCGCATCTCGCCTTCGGCACCGCGATCCTGGTGGATTGCCACTCGATGCCCTCGGTGGGCGTCTCCCGCGAGGAGCCGCCACGTCCGGACGTCGTGCTTGGCGACCGTTACGGCACCAGTTGCGCGGCGACGCTGCGCGACCGCGTCGAGCAGACCTTCGCGGCGCTGGGTTATTCGGTCGGCTGCAACAAGCCGTATGCCGGCGGCTTCATCACCGAGCATTACGGCAATCCGGCCAGCGGATTGCACGCCGTTCAGATCGAATTAAACCGCGCGATCTATATGGACGAGCGCCGCCGCGAGCGCCGGCCACGGTTCGCCGCCGTCGCCGAGGATTTCGGTCGGCTGGCCGAAGCGTTGGCCGCGCTGCCGTTCGGCGATCTCGGGCCGTTCGTCGCCGCCGCCGAGTAGCCGGCCGGGGCGTCGGAATATCGCCGCATCCCGCCCGAGGGATCGCGCGGCAATGCGCAGGCAAAGAAAAAGGGCCGCTCGCGAAGGCAAGCGGCCCAAGTCTAGGGAGGAAACGCCCAAGGAGGGCAGCGATAACGCGAGGCGTTACCGCACCGCATCAATATGCGGCCGCAGCGCACAAAACGCAAGGTTTTTTCGTCGTTTTCGCATGCGGATTTTGCATATCTGTTCCTGTGAACGATGCATTCCAATTTTTAGATTTATTATATTTTACAATGGCTTATAGATATGTGGCGAAACTGTGGAGATGTCATATAGCGAATCTCTGTTCAATTCTATGAGCGGAAGCCTGGTTTTATCGCCCGGATGGCCGCCGGACGATTCGATTTTTCACGAACGCGGCTGGTGCCTGCGAGATCACGCCCGCGTCCGCGGTGCCGTGCGCTTCTCAGAGGTAAATCGGTAGCCTTCGCAGCGCGCCAGCACGCTTCGCGATTGTCGAAGCGAAGGTTCGGATTGTTTCATCCATGCGGGAACGACATGGGAAGTCTCGTCAGCCAGGCGGGTGGCGATCGATAAATCGCATCGGACCGACGTGCCGTTGTCATGGCAGATTGGTTTTCTTGGTCCGAGACGTTAAGCAGTTCGGATGCGCGCAATCGAGGGAGACGTCGGGTGACGGTCGTTGATTTTACCGCTTTCATTGACCGCCTGGCGACTGCCTCCGGCGAAACCATTCTGCCGTTCTTCCGCACCTCGCTGGGGATCGAGGACAAGAAATCCAAACAGGGTTTCGACCCCGTCACGGAAGCCGATCGCGGCGCCGAGGCGGTGATGCGGCGGATGATCAAGGCCAGCTTTCCCCAGCACGGCATTGTCGGTGAGGAATTCGGCAACGAGCGCGAGGATGCCGATTACGTCTGGGTGCTCGATCCGATCGACGGCACCAAGTCGTTCATCTCGGGCTTTCCGATCTGGGGCACGTTGATCGCGCTGATGCATCGCGGTCTGCCGGTCTATGGCATGATGCATCAGCCCTATATCGGCGAACGGTTCACCGGCGATAACGGCTCCGCCACCTATCGCGGCGCCGGCGGTCAGCGCAAGTTGACGGTGCGGCGCTGCGAGACATTGAGCGACGCTACCTTGTTCACCACCAGCCCGCTGCTGATGAACGAGTCCGACCGCGCCGCCTTTACGCGGGTGCAGGATCAGGCCCGGCTCGCTCGCTTCGGCGGCGACTGCTATTCTTACTGCATGCTGGCGGCGGGTCACGTCGATCTGGTGATCGAGACGGAGTTGAAGCCCTACGACATCGCGGCGCTGATCCCGATCATCACCGGCGCGGGCGGCATCATCACCACCTGGGAAGGCAAGCCGGCGCAGCAGGGCGGCCGGATCGTCGCCGCCGGCGACCCGCGCGTGCATGAGCAGGCGCTGAAAGTGCTGAACGGCTAAGCCTCCACGTCATTGCGAAGAGCAAGGCGACGGAGCAATCCAGCCTCTCAACGAAAGACGCGATGGCGTCGCTTTGCTCGCGATGGCGAAAGCGGCCGCTTCTATATGTGTCACGCTAGCTATTCGCCGCCGCGCAGATGCGCCACCAGTTGTTGCGCCGGCCGCGGCAGCGCTTTCAGGTTGCGCACGCAGATCGCGAGTCGCCGCGTTGCCCATGTATCGCGAATCCGCACCGGCCTGATCGCCATCACGCGCGCGCAACGTTTCGCCGCCGCTTCCGGTACGACGGCGATGCCGACACCAGCGGCGACCAAACGGCACACTGCATCGAAATCGCGCAGCCGTGCGCGAAATCGCAGGCGCGCGCCCAGCCGCGCGGCCTGCGTCGCGAGATGGGTTTGCAATGCGCTGGCTGTCGCGAGCCCGACGAAATCGCGAGTTGCCACCGCGCCGAAATCGACGACGCGGCGACGGGCGAGATCGTCTTGCGCGGAGACGGCCAGCACCAGCCGGTCGTCGCGAAACGCAAAGCGTTCGATGCCGGGCGGCAGGGTCTGCTCCACCGCGATCCCGATATCGGCGCGGCCCGCCGCGATGGCTTCGGCGATGCCGATGCTTTCCAGTTCTTCCGCATCGATATTCACCTGCGGATGATCTCGCAAGAAGCTCGCCAATGCGTGCGGCAGGTGCTCGGACAGGCTCGATGTATTCGCCAGCACGTGAATGCTGGTCTTGATTCCGCGCGCGTAGCCGGCGAGATCGCCACGCAGATGGTCGGCGGCGGCCAGCACCACGCGGGCGTGATCGAGCAGGCTTTCGCCGGCGTCCGTTAACGTCACGCCATGGCGTCCGCGCCGCAGCAGCACGACGTCGAGCGCGGCTTCCAGCGTCTTGATGCGCTCACTCGCGGAGGCCAATGCCAGATTGGCGCGCGCCGCGCCACGGGTGATGCTGCGCGCTTCCGCCACCGCGACGAACACCTGAAGATCGACGAGATCGAACCGCATGACGTCTCCGATCTGTCTTCGGATATTCCGAAGCCTATTTCCGGAACCTCCAGATTGCGTCCGTCGCACGGTTCGGTCAATCATGCCTTCATGTCGGAACCCAGTCTCACCCTCATCGTCGCCGTGTTTCTGCTTGCCGGATTCGTCAAGGGCGTCATCGGCCTTGGCCTGCCGACGGTCGCGATGGGCTTGCTCGCGACGCGGATGGCGCCGGCGCATGCGCTGGCCATCGTCATCGTGCCGGCGATCACCACCAATATCTGGCAGACCTTTGTCGGACCTTACTTCTATGGTCTCGTGCGTCGCTTGTGGCCGATGCTGGTCGGGCTGCTGTTCGGCATCTGGTGCGGTTCGGGGCTGATGGTCGGGCCTTACGCGCGCTATGGCACGCTGATCCTCGGCGTGCTCCTGATCATCTACGGCATCATCGGCCTGCGGAAGGTGCGCTTCCATGTCCCGCCGACGAAAGAGAAGTGGATCGGCGGTGTGGTCGGCGTCGTCACCGGCGTGGTGTCGGCGGCGACCGGCGTGCAGGTGATTCCGTCGATGCCGTTCATGCAGGCGATCGGGCTCGAGAAGGACGAACTGGTGCAGGGGCTCGGGGTGTTCTTCACCACGGCCACGCTAGGTCTGCTGCTCGGCCTCGCGGATGCCGGGCTGCTGACTGTGTCGGTCGCGATACCGGGATTGACGGCGCTGGCGGCGGGATTCGCCGGCATGTTCATCGGCCAGACCATCCGCACCCGGATGCATCCGGACGCGTTCCGCCATTGGTTCCTGATCGCGATGATCGGGCTCGGTATCTATCTCGGCATCGAGGCGATCCGGAAAATTGCGCTGGGAATCTAGCGCGCGTCCATCAGCGCGACGCGAATGCCGAGATAAACGAACAGCGCGCCGATGCTGCGATTGATCCAGCGCATCAGGGCTCCTGATTGCCGCATTTTTCGCGCGGCGATGGCGGCGAATGCGGCGACGCCGAGACACCATAGCGTGCCGTTGGCGACGAAGATGACGCCGAGCACCAACAGCGCCAGCGACAGATGCGGCGCGCCGGCATCGACGAATTGCGGCAGGAAGGCGAGGAAGAACAACGCGATTTTCGGATTGAGAATGTTGGTCAGCGCGCCCTGCCAGAACACCTGCCATAGCGTCACCGGCTTGGCGACGGCCTGTTCGCCATGGGAGCCACCGTCGCGCGTGAGCAGCATGCGGATGCCGATGTAGCAGAGATAGGCGCCGCCGATCAGCTTCACCGCCATGAACGCGGTGGAGGATGCCGCAAGCAGCGCCGACAGTCCGACCGCGGCGGCGAAGACGTGCACGAGACAGCCGCAGCCGATGCCGATGGCCGCCACCGCGCCGCCGCGCCAGCCGAGTTGCAGGCTGCGGCCGGTGATGTAGGCGTTGTCCGGCCCCGGCGTGATGTTGAGCAACAAGCCCGAGACGATAAACAGCCAGAGATCGTGAATGCCGAGCATCGTGGTCGTTCATCCTCTCCATTGTCATCCCCGCGAAGGCGGGGATCCAGACTCCGCAACGGTGGGGATGCGGAAGGCGCTTGTTGCGCGCGCCTGCGGCGACAATCAAGGCCAGGGGTTATGGGCCCCCGCCTTCGCGGGGACGACGCTACATATGTATCGTATTACTTCATCTCGCCGTCGAGCCCGGCACGAATGCATCGAACGCCGCCCAGAACTGTGCGCGGTAGCGGTTCTGCTCTTGCAGGATCTCGTGGCGCGAGCCCGGGATCACCAGATGCGAACTGCCGCGCAAGTGATAGGCGAATTCCTCGATCGCCGATGTCGAGACGATGGTGTCGGCGCCCGCCGCCATCATCAGGATCGGCTGGCGGATCTGCGACGGATAATGCGTGGCGCGGAAGCCGTGCATGGTGCGGAAGGCAGTGTCGGCCCAGGCCACCGTCGGTGAGGCGATGCCGACGCTCGGGTTTTCCGCGAGGATCGCGGCGTTGCGGGCGTAGCGCACCGGATCGCTGGTCAGCGGATTGTCGGCGAACGGCGCTTCGCCCACCAGTACGTCATTGCCGCCGGGCACGTAGTTGCCGCCCATGCCGACGTACCGCATCGCGCGCAGCAGCGTGCGCAGCGGCCACGATGTGGTGCGGCCGGGCAGGTCGATCATCGGCGCCGACAGTACGATGCGGTCGAACCAGCGGCGGCCGGCATGCGCGACACGCAGCATCACCGCGCCGCCCATCGAATGCGCCAGCGCGAAGTAGGGCGGCGGGCAATCCGGCAGCACCACCTGACGATAGAACGTCTCGACGTCGATCTCGAAGTCGGCGAAGTCGCGCACATAGCCTTTACGCGCATCGCTCAGGCTCCGCGCGGAGCCGCCCTGTCCGCGCCAGTCCAGCGTCGCCACCGCGAAACCGCGATCCTGAAGATCGCGCACCGTCTCGAAATACTTTTCAATCTGTTCGCCGCGTCCAGTGAAGACGCAGACGGTGCCCTTGCGGCCCGGCGGCGGCGCGAAGCGCGCATAGCGCAGGCTGACGCCGTCCGGCGTGGTGATGGTGCCGCTCACGGCGCCGTCGGGAACCGGATTGGCGGGAATCGAAACCAGGGACATGCAGGAACCGGTTAGGGAGAAAGTGCCGGAAATCAAGGCGGCGAAGGAGACGAAAGAGTGCCGGCGCAAACTCTTGAAGCCGGTTGCAACCCTCCCATATCACCTTCGTGCAGGCCGCTCTACAGGCTGCATTCAGAAGACAGCCCGGCCCGATTGGCGGGCGGGTTTTACATATGTCGCTCAATGGAGGACTAACTATGCGTACGTTCGATCTCACCCCGTTTTATCGTTCCACCGTCGGTTTCGACCGTCTGTTTTCGCTGCTCGACCAGGCGCCCGGCGATGCCGCCGCAGGCTATCCGCCCTATAACATCGAGCGCACCGGTGAGAACGCTTACCGTATCAGCGTCGCCGTTTCCGGCTTCGCGCAAGACGAACTCTCGATCGTCGCCAAGGAAAACACCCTGACGATCAAGGGCGAGAAGGTTTCCAACGACAACACCGAGAAAAAGGCCGAGGTGCTGTATCGCGGCATCGCGGCACGTGCCTTTGAGCGTGTCTTCCAGCTTGCCGATTTCGTGCTTGTGAAGAACGCCTCGCTGGAGAACGGCCTGCTGCACGTCGATCTGGTCCGCGAGATTCCCGAGGCCAAGAAGCCGCGCCAGATTCCGATCAATGGCGTAGCCCCGGCGCAACCGGTGATCGAGAACAGCGGGGAAAAAGCCGCCGCCTGATTTCGGGCGTCGTCGCTTTTTCGCAAGCTGACTGACAAGCGAACGCCCCGGTCTCCGGGGCGTTTTGCTGTGGCTAGTGTCCCGAATCTGAAGTTCGCCCTATCGAGCGGCACCTCCAACGCGAACTTCAGATTCGATAGGACACTAGCTACTTAAAATTTGAGTGTGGTTTGGGTTCAGAAGTTCGCTTGACGGACTCGCGGCAATACGGAAGCGAACTTCTGAACCAACCACACCGGGTATCCCGTTTGTAACATTCGGTAATATTCGGTCGTATCGCTGCCACGATCCCGTAAAAAATTGCGTTAGAATGGGTCCAGACGCTTGTATGTTGAAAAAAAGTTTGGCAATCTCAATCTAGGGCAGCAATGCTGTCCTAATTTCGAACGGAATTTCGCGCGCGAAGTCGCTCCGGTACAATGGAGACTGAGAGCGTGCGGAAAGAAAAGGGCGCTCGCCTGCCGTGACGGTGGTGAGCCGCGCGATCTATAACTGAGGTTTGGTGGACTTTCGCCGCTGGGCGCCTAACAGGGTGCCTGCAAGGGCTTCGTGAGCCCTGATGTCAGCGAGTGGGAGCATCGACGGCGGTGAAACGTTCAAGCGACGTCGACGCCGGTTTCATCCATCCGGATGGAGCCGCACAAAAAGGAGAGAGGGCCGGGGTTCCAGCTCTGGAATGAAGGCCCGCAAATACCATCGAGGATAAGAATGTGAGCACGAACCGGGCAGGATTTGCGCAGCAACCGTTCGCAGTGACTTCGGAACCCACCGTTCCGGCACGCGAGACTTCCGCACACTTTTCGAATCCCGCCACGGATCGCAGCAAACACAGCCACACCGAACCGATCGCCGCCGCGCCTGAGCATACGTGGCGCCCGCCGGCGGAAGGCATGTACGACCTCTCGCAGGAAAAGGATGCCTGCGGCGTTTCCTTCATCGCCAACATCAAGGGCCGCAAGTCGCACCAGATCGTTGAGGACGCGCTGTCGATCCTCTGCAATCTCGAGCATCGCGGTGCTGTCGGCGCCGATCCGCGCGCCGGTGACGGCGCCGGCATTCTGGTGCAGATTCCGCACGCCTTCTTCTCGCGCAAGGCGAAGGAGCTTGGCTTCACCCTGCCGCGTCCGGGGCACTATGCCGTCGGCAGCCTGTTCATGCCGCGCGAGGATGCGTGGCGTGGCGTCATTCAGGGCATCTTCGCCGACCAGATCAAGGCCGAGGGCCTGACGCTGCTCGGCTGGCGCGACGTGCCGACCGACAACTCCTCGCTCGGCGTCACCGTGAAGCCGACCGAACCGCGCCACATGCAGGTGTTCATCGGCCGTGGCGATCAGGCCACCGATGACGGCTTCGAGCGCACGCTCTACATCCTGCGCAAGTCGATCTCGAACGCGATTTATCAGCGCCGCGATCGCGGCCTCGCCGGCTATTATCCGGTGTCGCTGTCGTGCCGCACCGTGATCTACAAGGGCATGTTCCTCGCCGACCAACTCGGCAGCTACTATCCTGATCTGCACGAGGACGATTTCGAGAGCGCGCTGGCGCTGGTACATCAGCGCTTCTCGACCAACACCTTCCCGACCTGGTCGCTGGCGCATCCCTATCGCATGATCGCGCACAACGGCGAGATCAACACGCTGCGCGGCAACGTCAACTGGATGGCGGCGCGTCAGGCGTCGGTGTCGTCCGACCGTTTCGGCAAGGACATCTCGCGGCTGTGGCCGATTTCCTACGAAGGCCAGTCGGACACCGCCTGCTTCGACAACGCGCTCGAATTCCTGGTGCAGGGCGGCTACTCGCTGCCGCACGCGGTGATGATGATGATTCCGGAGGCGTGGTCGGGTAACCCGCTGATGGATGACGAACGCCGCGCGTTCTACGAGTATCACACCGCGCTGATGGAGCCGTGGGACGGCCCCGCCGCCATCGCCTTCACCGACGGCCGCCAGATCGGCGCGACGCTGGACCGCAACGGTCTGCGTCCGGCGCGTTACTTCGTCACCAAGGACGACCGCATCGTGATGGCCTCCGAAATGGGCGTCATCAAGATTCCGGAAGACCAGATCGTCGCCAAGTGGCGTCTGCAACCGGGCAAGATGCTGCTGGTCGATCTCGATCAGGGCCGTCTCATTCCCGACGACGAAATCAAGGCGAAGCTGGCCAAGAGCCATCCCTATCGCAACTGGCTCGACCGCACGCAGATCGTGCTGGAAGAATTGCCGGATGCGCCGGCTGGCGGCCCGCGCTCCAACCTGTCGCTGCTCGATCGCCAGCAGGCGTTCGGCTATACGCAGGAGGATATCAACATCCTGCTGACGCCGATGGCGGCGGTCGGCGAGGAAGCGGCCGGCTCGATGGGCACCGATACGCCGATTTCGGCGCTGTCGGATCACTCGAAGCTGCTGTTCACCTACTTCAAGCAGAACTTCGCGCAGGTCACCAATCCGCCGATCGATCCGATCCGCGAAGAACTGGTGATGAGCCTGCAGTCGATCATCGGCCCGCGGCCGAACCTGTTCGACCTCGAAGGCCTGTCGCGTACCAAGCGGCTTGAAGTGCGTCAGCCGATCCTGACCAACAGCGATCTGGAAAAGATCCGTGCGATCTCCGACATCGCGGAATCGCATTTCCAGTCGCGCACGCTCGACACCACGTTCCATAGCGGCCTCGGGGCCGCCGGACTGGAACAGGTGCTCGACGAGCTCTGCGGCCGCGCCGAAGCCGCGGTGCGCGAGGGCGTCAACATCATCATCCTGTCGGATCGCATGACCGGCAGCGACCGCGTGCCGATCCCCGCGCTGCTTGCCTGCGCCGCCGTGCATCATCACCTGATCCGCGTCGGCCTGCGCACGTCGGTCGGTCTTGTGATCGAATCCGGCGAGCCGCGCGAGGTGCATCACTTCGCCTGTCTCGCGGGCTATGGCGCGGAAGCGATCAACCCGTATCTCGCCTTCGAGACCATCATCGCCATGAAGGGCCGCCTGCCGGTGGCGCTCGAGGACAAGGTGCTGGTCAAGCATTACATCAAGGCGATCGGCAAGGGTCTGCTCAAGGTGATGTCGAAGATGGGCATCTCCACCTACGAGTCCTATTGCGGCGCGCAGATTTTTGACGCCATCGGGCTCAAGGCGGACTTCGTCGCCAAGTACTTCACCGGCACCCACACCCGCATCGAGGGCGTTGGGCTGGAGGAGATCGCGGAGGAGGCGGTGCGCCGCCATGCCGACGCGTTCGGCGACAAGCCGGCGCTGAAGAATGCGCTCGATGTCGGCGGCGAATACAATTTCCGCGCGCGCGGCGAGGATCACGCCTGGACCTCGGAATCGGTCGCGGCGCTTCAGCACGCGGTGCGCGGCAATTCGCAGGACCGCTATCGCGCCTTCGCCAAGATGCTCAACGAGCAGTCGGAGCGACTGCTGACGCTGCGCGGCCTGTTCAAGGTTCGGAGCGCCGAGGACGATGGCCGCAAGCCGATCCCGCTCGATGAAGTCGAGCCGGCGAAGGAGATCGTCAAGCGCTTCGCCACCGGTGCGATGTCGTTCGGCTCCATCTCGCGTGAAGCGCACACCACGCTGGCGATTGCGATGAACCGGATCGGCGGCAAGTCGAACACCGGCGAGGGCGGCGAGGAGGCCGACCGCTTCCAGCCGCTGCCGAACGGCGATTCGATGCGCTCGGCGATCAAGCAAGTGGCCTCCGGCCGCTTCGGCGTCACCACGGAGTATCTCGTCAACTCCGACATGATGCAGATCAAGATGGCGCAGGGCGCGAAGCCCGGCGAGGGCGGTCAGTTGCCCGGCTTCAAGGTGGACGCCACCATCGCCAAGGTGCGTCACTCGACGCCGGGCGTCGGCCTGATCTCGCCGCCGCCGCATCACGACATCTACTCGATCGAAGACCTCGCGCAGCTCATCTACGACCTGAAGAACGTCAATCCGGCGGGGCAGGTGTCGGTGAAGCTGGTGTCGGAAATCGGTGTCGGCACGGTGGCCGCGGGTGTCGCCAAGGCACGTGCCGATCACGTCACCATTTCCGGCTTCGAGGGCGGCACCGGCGCGAGCCCGCTGACCTCGATCAAGCATGCCGGTTCGCCATGGGAAGTCGGCCTTGCCGAAACTCATCAGACGCTGGTGCGTGAGCGGCTGCGCTCCCGTATCGTCGTGCAGGTGGACGGCGGCTTCCGCACCGGTCGCGATGTCGTCATTGGCGCGCTCTTGGGCGCCGATGAGTTCGGCTTCGCCACCGCGCCGCTGATCGCGGCCGGCTGCATCATGATGCGCAAGTGTCATCTCAACACCTGTCCTGTCGGCGTCGCGACGCAGGACCCGGTGCTGCGCAAGCGCTTCACCGGCCAGCCAGAACACGTCATCAACTTCTTCTTCTTCGTCGCCGAGGAAGTGCGGGAGATCATGGCGGAGCTGGGCTACCGCAGCTTCAACGAGATGGTCGGCCAGACCCAGATGCTGGACCAGACCCGTCTCGTCGCGCACTGGAAGGCCAAGGGCCTCGACTTCTCCAAGCTGTTCGTCAAGCAACCGGAGCAGCCCGGCCAGAAAATCTACCAGTGCGAGGAGCAGAACCATCACCTCGACAACGTGCTCGACCGCAAGCTGATCGCGCAAGCGCAGCCGGCGATCGATCGCGGTGCCAAAGTGATCATCGACGCCGAGATCGGCAACACTGACCGCAGCGCCGGTGCAATGTTGTCCGGCGTCGTCGCCAAGCAATACGGCCATGCCGGATTGCCAGCCGACACCATCCACGTCAACCTCAAGGGGACGGCGGGGCAAGCGTTCGGCGCGTGGCTGGCGCGCGGTATCACCTTCGAACTCGAAGGCGAAGCCAACGACTATGTCGGCAAGGGTTTGTCCGGCGGCCGCATCATCGTCAAGCCGCCGGCCAATTCCGGGATCGTGCCGGAAGAGTCGATCATCGTCGGCAACACGGTGATGTACGGCGCGATCGAAGGCGACTGCTACTTCCGTGGCGTCGCCGGCGAACGCTTCGCCGTGCGCAACTCGGGCGCCGTCGCGGTAGTCGAGGGCGCGGGCGATCACTGCTGCGAATACATGACTGGCGGCATCGTCGTTGTGCTCGGCAAGACCGGGCGCAACTTCGCGGCCGGCATGTCGGGCGGCATCGCCTATGTGCTGGACGAAGACGGCGATTTCCCGAAGCTGTGTAACCTTGCGATGGTCGAACTCGAACCGCTCCTCTCCGAGGAAACGGTCAACGAAGAGGTCTATCATCAGTCCGGCGATCTCGAGGCGCACGGTCAGGTCGACGTGTTCTCCAACCTGCTCGGCGAGGACATCAAGCGACTGCACGTGCTGATCTCGCGACACGCCCGGCTGACCGGCTCGAAGCGCGCCGCTGAAATCCTGGCGAACTGGAAAACCTGGTTGCCGAAGTTCCGAAAGGTGATGCCGGTGGAATACCGCCGCGCGCTGAAGGAATTGCAGGCGGCCGAGGCCGTCGAGCCGCAGATCGCGATTGGAGCTTGAGCGATGGGCAAGATCACAGGTTTTCTTGAAATCGACCGCAACGACCGCAAGTACGCGCCGGTCGCCGAGCGGCTGAAGAACTATCGCGAGTTCGTCATTCCGCTGGAGGAGAAAGACCTCCGCGATCAGGCCGCGCGCTGCATGAACTGCGGCGTGCCGTATTGCCACGGCACCGGCTCGGTCGCGCCCGGCACGCCGGGCTGCCCGGTCAACAACCAGATCCCGGACTGGAACGATCTGGTCTATCAGGGCAACTGGGAAGAGGCTTCGCGCAACCTGCACTCGACCAACAACTTCCCGGACTTCACCGGTCGCATCTGCCCGGCGCCGTGCGAGGCGTCGTGCACGCTCAACATCACCGAGACGCCGGTGACCATCAAGACCATCGAGCACGCCATCGTCGAGCGCGCGTGGGAGAACGGCTGGCTCAAGCCGGAGATCGCCGCGCACAAGACCGGCAGGAAGGTCGCGGTGGTCGGCTCCGGCCCCGCCGGCATGGCCTGCGCGCAACAACTCGCCCGCGCCGGACACGACGTGCATCTCTACGAGAAGAATGCCAAGGCCGGCGGCCTGCTGCGTTACGGCATTCCTGACTTCAAGATGGAGAAGGATGTCATCGACCGTCGCGTGAAGCAGATGGAGGCCGAGGGCGTCACCTTCCACTACAATGCGCCGGTTGGCGGCTCCGACAAGGGCGCGCTCGATCCGCAGCAGTTGCTGAAGGATTATGAGGCGGTGGCCTTGACCGGCGGTGCGGAAGCGCCGCGCGATCTGCCGATTCCCGGCCGCGATCTCGACGGCATCCACTTCGCGATGGATTTCCTGCCGCAACAGAATCGCCGCGTCGGCAACGAGCCGCTCGGCGAGGTGAAGGAGATTTTGGCGGGCGGCAAACATGTCGTGGTGATCGGCGGCGGCGACACCGGCTCCGACTGCATCGGCACCTCGTTGCGGCAGGGCGCGCTGTCGGTGACGCAACTCGAAATCATGCCGGCGCCGCCGGAGCATGAGAACAAGGCGCTGACCTGGCCGAACTGGCCGCTGAAGATGCGCACCTCGTCGAGCCAGGCGGAGGGCGCGGCGCGCGATTTCGCCGTGCTGACGCAAAAGTTCGAAGGCAAGGACGGCAAGGTCACCAAGCTGCATTGCGTCCGCGTCGACGAGAAATTCCAGCCGATCCCCGGCAGCGAGTTTTCGCTCGACGCCGATCTGGTGTTGCTGGCGATGGGCTTCGTGCATCCGGTTCACGAGGGCCTGCTGAAGACGCTCGGCGTCGAACTCGACCAGCGCGGCAACGTCCGCGCCAACACGGCGGACTACGAGACCTCGCTGCCGAAGGTGTTCACCGCCGGCGACATGCGCCGCGGCCAATCGCTGGTGGTCTGGGCGATCCGTGAGGGACGTCTGTGCGCCCGCGCGGTCGATACCTTCCTGATGGGCTCGACCAACCTGCCGCGCTGAGCACGACGAACGCGACATTGAAAAGCCGCCGGTCGCGCAGACCGGCGGCTTTTCTTATGTGTTCTGGTTAGTAGCGTTCAATATAAACGCGGTCGTGATGACGATGGCGCCAATCGCGATGTTCCCATTCGTGACGGCGATAATCGCGGTAGTCCGCGCGGCTGTGCCGATACTCGCGTTCGCGCCAGCCGTGATGGTGGCCGTGGTCGACATAAACGCCTGCGCCGCCCGGGCCGACACCGATGTCGACCGACTGTGCCATCGCGCCTGAACTTATCACTGCCATCGCGGCGGTCGCCGCTGCGATCAATGCAAACTTCCTCATGGTTGAACCTCCTCCGGCTTTCCGAAGCGTATGGTTCAACCCGAAGCCAACAGCATTCGTTCCTGACGATATTATCGTCGAGCAGGGAACCTTTCGCCGACGGTGAGTCCGGCAAGACCAGATAAATGGGAACGATTACTCCGCCGCCTGTTGCGCGACGGTCGGCGTATCGCCCGCGACGGTGGCGCGGCGCATGTCGCGCGGCTGCGACTGATCGTAACGTCGCACGCGATGCACGGTCTGGCGATTGTCCCACATCACCAGGTCATGCAGTTTCCATTTATGGACGTAGACGAATTCCGGCTGGGTCGCGTGTTCGGTGAGATCGCGCAGCAGCACGCGCGCTTCCGGCATGCTCATGCCCTGAATCGCGCCGGCGTGGGATGAGAGATACAGCGACTTGCGGCCGTGCACCGGATGCGTGCGCACCAGCCGTTGCAGCACCGGCTTGAACATCTGCTTTTCTTCCTCGCTGTAGTCGAGGAAGCCGAGGCTGCCGCGCGAATACATCAGCGAGTGTTCGCAGATCATGTCTTCGATCTCGGCCTTGGTCTCGTCGTCGAGCGCGTCATAGGCCGCGCGCATATCGGCGAATTCGGTGTTGCCGCCTTTCGGGTTGACCACGCGCGCCGACAGTAGCGAGAATTTCGCCGGGATCGGCCGGAACGAACTGTCGGAATGCCACAGGCAGTTGCCGAGATTGAACAGGTGGGTGCGATGGTCGCGCGGCAGCGGCTTGCCGCTCTTGTCGAGATTGCCGACATCGGCGAGCCCTGACGAAAGCCGATAGTCGTCCTTCTTGGTGACGCTGCCGCCCTTGCGATTTTCCCGCGGTCCGAAATTTTCCGCGAAGGCGAGTTGCTGTTCGTCGGTGATGTCCTGATCGTGGAACACCAGCACGGCGTACTTGTCCATGCCGGCCTCGATCTCGAATGCCTGATCCGGCGTCAGCGGCCGGGTGAGGTCGATGCCGGACACCTCGCCGACGAAATGCGGATGAAGCGGGCGGATGCTGATGGCCATGGCGCGGTTCCTCGTTGTCATTCTTGCTTCGAGGAAAGGCTACGCCGCGCGTCTTCGATGTCAATCGACGCTGATGTCAGGGCGCCATGCGCTGACGCGGCGTCTCTGGTCGTCGCGTCAGCATGCCTTACGCGTTGCGCGCCATCAGTCCGCCGTCCACCGGAATCACCGCGCCGGTGAGGAACGAGGCCGCCGGCAGGCACAGGCTCAGCGTCATGTGCGCGACCTCCTCCGGATCGCCGTAGCGATTGAGCGCGGTGCGGCGCTTGGCGTAGATCGCCTTGTGCTCGGCTGAAATCCGGTCGGTCATGCCGGTGGTGATCGGCCCCGGACAGATGCAGTTGACGGTGATGCCTTCGCGCCCGAGTTCAACCGCCAGCGAGCGTGTCAGCCCGGTAACGCCGGCCTTCGCCGCCGAATACGGGCTGTGCAGCGCGGTCGCGCCGAGCGCCTCGGTGGAAGCGATGTTGACGATGCGCGGGCACTTCGATTTGCGCAGGTATGGCAACGCGGCGCGGATGATGCGCTGCTGCGCGGTGAGCAGCACCGCGATGCCGCGATCCCACAACGCGTCGTAACCGTCGCCGTCGATGGCGCTGACGGTGGAGATGCCGGCATTGTTGACGACGATATCGAGCCCGCCGAAATGCTGCGCCACTTCGTTCACCACGCGCGTCACCGCTGCTGCGTCCGCGACGTCGAATTGCCATGCCTTGGCGCTGCCGCCGCTCGCAACGATCGCGTCCGCCACCGCTTGCGCGCCGGGACCGTCATAATCGGTGACCGCGACATTCGCGCCCTCGGCGGCGAACACCCGCGCGGTGGCGCGGCCCATGCCGCTGGCGGCGCCGGTGACGAGTACGGTGAGCCCGCGCACCGAGCGGCTGAGCTGTTTGAAATCGGTCATGGGACGCGGTCTCCGGAAATGGATGTGGCAGATGTGCTTTCCGCGCGGCGGATTTGACAAGCGCGATGCTTCAAGGCTTGCATCGTTCCCGGCAAAGGTCAAACGCCCGCGCAATGCGGCAATAGGAGTGAACCACACCCATGAACGAACTGGATTTCAGCGGCAAGCGTGCGTTGATCGTCGGCGGCTCCAGCGGCATCGGCAACGGAATCGCGCAGGCTTATCGCGCCCGTGGCGCGAAAGTGCACATTTGCGGCACCAAGCCGACTTCGGCGGGCTATATCGGCGTCGAGGGCTCCGATCTCGATGGCCTCGACTACGCGCAGCTCGACGTCAGCGATCCACATGCGGTGGACAACTTCAAGCCGAATTTCGACAGCCTCGACATTTTGGTGCTGGCGCAGGGCGCGGTGATCTACAGCCGCGGCGAGTTCGCCATGGATGGCTTCCGCAAGGTGATGGAAGTCAACCTGATGAGCCTGATGGCCTGCGCCACGAAATTCCACGCGATGCTGAAGGCGAACAAGGGGGCGGTGATCATCATCAGTTCGGTGGCGGCGTTTCATTCCACCAAGGGTAACCCGGCTTACAACGCCTCCAAGACCGGGGCCTACGGGCTGACACGCACTTTGGCGCAGGCGTGGGCCGAAGACGGCATTCGCGTCAACGGCATCGCGCCGGGGCTGGTCGACACCAAGATGACCAAGGTGACGACCGAGAACCCCAAACGCCGCGAAGCGACCATCGAGAGCATCCCGCTGAAGCGGCTCGGCACGCCGGCGGACATGGCCGGCGCGGCGCTGTTCCTGGCGTCGCCGCTGGCAGGCTACGTCACCGGCCAGACGCTGGTGGTGGACGGCGGGCTGATCCTTTAACCCGTCGCGCCCGGGCGGACGCGCACGGCCGGTTGCGATAACATGGGTTATGGCATCGACACCGATTCGCATTGTGGGCATCGACCCGGGGCTGCGCCGCACCGGCTGGGGCGTGATCGACATCGAGGGCAACCGGCTGATCTATGTCGGTTGCGGTTCGGTGGAGACGCGCGAGGACATGGAGCTGGCGCGCCGCCTGCTGGCGATCCATGACGGCCTCGCGCGGGTGCTCGGCGATCTCAAGCCGGTCGAGGCGGCGGTGGAGCAGACTTTCGTCAACAAGGACGGCGTCGCCACGCTGAAACTGGGGCAGGCGCGCGGCATCGCGATGCTGGTGCCGGCGATGTTCGGCATTCCGGTGGCGGAATATGCGCCCAACAAGGTCAAGAAGACCGTGGTGGGCGCCGGTCATGCCGACAAAACCCAGATCCAGGTGATGCTGAAGATCCTGCTGCCGAAGGCCACACCAAGTACACCCGACGCCGCCGATGCCCTCGCCATCGCCATTACCCACGCGCACCACCGGCAGAGTACGGCGTTGAAGGTCAGGGTGGCGGGATAAACGCATGATCGGCAAACTCAAAGGCCTCATCGATTCCTACGGCGAGGATTATGTGATCCTCGACGTGCAGGGCGTCGGCTATCAGGTGCATTGTGCCTCGCGCACTTTGCAGGCGTTGCCGTCATCCGGCGAAGCGGCGGTGCTGTCGATCGAAACCTACGTACGTGAGGATCAGATCAAGCTGTTCGGTTTCCGCAGCGATATCGAACGCGAATGGTTTCGGCTGTTGCAGACGGTGCAGGGTGTCGGCGCGAAGGTTGCGCTGGCGGTGCTCAGCACCTTGTCGCCATCTGATCTCGCCAACGCGATTGCGCTGCGCGACAAGGCGGCGGTGGCGCGCACGCCCGGCGTCGGCGCAAAGGTCGCCGAGCGCATCGTCACCGAATTGAAGGATAAGGCCCCGGCCTTCGCCGATGTCGATCCGGCGGTGGTGAAATTGTCCGGCGCCATCGACGACGCCCGCGCGCCGCGCGCGGTGGCGGATGCAATCTCGGCGCTGGTGAATCTCGGCTACGGCCAGCCGCAAGCCGCCGCCGCCATCGCCGCCGCCTCGCGCGACGCCGGCGAGGCAGCCGAAACCGCGCAGCTCATTCGGCTGGGGTTGAAGGAGTTGTCGCGGTGAGTGATCGCACTGCCAACAGTTGTGATGCGGTTGCGGAGAGGCAGAGTCTGCTCTCTCCCCCCTTGTGGGGGAGAGGTGGAGAGGGGGGTATGTTTCGAAGTCAGCGGTTGTGGTTTACCCCCCTCCCTGACCCTCCCCCACCGAAAGGGCGTTTACGCCCGTCTTCGACGGGCTATGGGGGGAGGGAACATCAAGGCCAAATCGCGTTTGCGGTTGTATCGAAGTTTTGCGAGAAGGCAGTCGCATGACCGATCCTTCCCGCCTCGTCACGCCCGAGCGTCGCGCCGATGATATCGGCGACACCTCGCTGCGTCCGCAACTGTTGGCCGACTTCGTCGGGCAGGCGCAGGCGCGCGCCAATTTGCAGGTGTTCATCGATGCCGCGCGCAAGCGCAAGGAGGCACTGGACCATGTCTTGTTCGTTGGTCCTCCGGGCCTCGGCAAGACCACGCTGGCGCAGATCGTGGCGCGGGAACTCGGCGTCGGCTTTCGCGCCACCTCCGGCCCGGTGATCGCCAAGGCCGGCGATCTCGCGGCGCTGCTGACCAACCTCGAAGAGCGCGACGTGCTGTTCATCGACGAGATCCATCGCCTCAATCCGGCGGTGGAGGAGGTGCTTTATCCGGCGATGGAGGACTTTCAGCTCGATCTCATCATCGGCGAAGGCCCGGCGGCGCGTTCGGTGAAGATTGATCTCGCGAAATTCACGCTGGTCGGCGCCACCACGCGCGCGGGCCTCTTGACCAATCCGCTGCGCGACCGCTTCGGCATTCCGGTGCGGCTGAATTTCTATACCGTCGCCGAACTGGAACACATCGTCCGTCGCGGCGCGCGGGTGCTCGGCATGGGCATGACGGCGGATGGCGCCAACGAGATTGCGCGGCGCGCGCGCGGCACGCCGCGTATCGCCGGCCGCCTGCTGCGCCGGGTGCGCGACTTCGCTGAAGCCGCCGATGCGGCTGCGGTCGATCGCAAGATCGCAGACCACGCGCTCGGCGCGCTCGAGGTCGATGCCGCCGGCCTCGACGCGATGGACCGCCGTTATCTTACCACCATCGCGCTGAACTACGGCGGCGGCCCCGTGGGGGTCGAGACGATGGCGGCGGCGTTGTCGGAGCCGCGCGATGCCATCGAGGACATCATCGAGCCGTATCTGATCCAGTGCGGCTACCTGCAACGCACGCCGCGCGGGCGCCTGCTCACCTCGCACGCGTTCAAGCACCTCGGCCTCGCCGAGCCCTCGCGCGATGCGTCGCAGTTCGGCCTGTTCGGCAAGGATGACGAGCAATGACTGCGCCGGAACACGCGCTGATCACCGGACATCTCGACGGCGAAATCCGCGACGGCCGCCATCACATGCAGGTGCGGGTCTATTACGAAGACACCGATTTTTCCGGCATCGTCTATCATGCTAACTATCTGCGCTTCATGGAGCGCGGGCGCACCAATTATCTGCGGCTGCTCGGTGCCGATCAGCGCGCGCTGTTCGCGGAGGCTGAAACCGAGGCGCCCGGCTTCGCCTTCGTGGTGCGGGCGATGAAGCTCGAATTCATCCGACCCGCGCATATGGACGACCTGCTCGACGTCGTCACCCGGCCGCTCGAAGTACGCGGCGCCTCTATCACGCTGCATCAGGAAATCAAACGCGGCGCGATCCTGCTGCTGGAAGCCGACGTGAAAGTCGCTTTCGTCTCCGGCGGCCGCGCCCGCCCGATCCCCAAGGCACTGCGTGTCGCGATGAAGGCGGATCAGGGGTAGTCTTTCCTCATTGCGAGGAGCGTTGGCGACGAACCAATCCAGTCCTCGCTGAAGATTAAAATATCCGGATTGCTTCGCTTCGCTCGCAATGACGGCATCGATAACGTGGGACGAAAGCGATTATCCCAGTCGCCATGGCCGGATTTATTCCGGCCATCCACGTCTTAGCAGCGTTACAAGAAGAAAGACGTGGATGGCCGGGACAAGCCCGGCCATGACGTCGTTACGAATGTTGTTCGTTGCGGGAGGGTTACGCCGCCGCCTTGTGGCGAGCCTGCTCGGCCTTGTAGAGCGCGAACTCCTCGTTGATGGCTTTCGCCACGCTGGGCCGCGCGCGATGTCGCTCGTAGTAAGCCTTGATGTTCGGCCACCTGGCGAGATCGATCGGTGGCGTCGCCATCGTCCAGTTGATGATGGTGACGAGATAGGTATCGGCGACGCTGAAGTGATCGAGCAGCGTGTCGCGCCCTTCGAGATAGGCGTTGAGGTAATCGAGCCGCGACAGGCCTTTCTCGACGGCGTAAGCCTTCACCTCAGCCGACGACTTCTTGTCGAGCAGCGGCACGAACAGCGCCTTGTGCAGTTCGGTGCCGATGAAGCACAGCCACTGCTGCAGGCGTGAACGCTCGACGGCATTGCGGGCGGAGATGCCGGCATCGGGCAGGCGGTCGGCGACGTATTGCAGGATCGCGGCGTTCTCCGTCAGGATCACACCGTCGTCGGTTCGCAACGTCGGCACCAGGCCGAGCGGATTGATCGCAAGAAAATCCGAATCGTCGTGCCGTACGCGTTTGGATTTGGGATCGACTTCGAGATAGCTGGCATTCGCGCCAGCCTCATAGAACGCGATACGGGTCGCCATCGAGCAGGCAAGCGGCGAGAAATAGAGATCCATGGAAATGGCTCCTTGCACTCGGGGATAGGGATGGGGCAACCAACGCGCGTTGATTTTTATACCGTCTCGCATAATATATCCGTGGTCAAGGATTGATTTGCGAAATGGTACAAAAAAGAAAATCCGCCGCGCCGTCGCCTTCGTCCGCGGAAACCGCGCCGACGAAGCGGCGCGGCCGGCCGCGCGCCTATGAGCCGGAGGTCGCGCTGGCCAAGGCACTCGATCTGTTTCGCAAGGACGGTTTCGCCGGCACCTCGCTGGATGACCTCAGCGCCGCCACCGGTATGAACCGGCCGAGTCTTTACGGTGCGTTCGGCGACAAGCGTGCGCTCTACATCAAGACTTACGAGCGGTATCGCGCCGATGCGCGCGCCGCGATGCAGGAGGCGTTCAAGGGTGATCTGCCGCTGCGCAAGCGGCTGCAACGCATCTATGCGATCGCACTCGACATTTATCTGTCGGGTGAGGAGGGCCCGCGCGGCTGCTTCACGGTGATGACGGCGGCGTCCGAAGCGGTGGCCGATCCCGACATCCGCGCCATGGTGCTGAACGGGTTCAATGAACTCGACAAGGCGTTTGCGATCTGCTTCCGCGGCGCGCAGGAGAAAGGCGAACTGCCGCCGTCGGCCGATCCGCAGCTGCTGGCGCAGATGGCCTCGGCCACCATCCACACCATCGCCATCCGCTCCCGCGCCCGGACCCCACGCAAGGATCTGGAAGCAATCGTGCGCGGCGCCATCGACCTGATGTGCGGGGCGGAGAAGCGGTAGGCGCGCTTCCTCAAGAGCACTGGGCTTTAAGTCGTCCCCGCGAAGGCGGGGACCCAGAACCCCTGTCTTACGGTTATCGCAGGCGCCAGAGACAACGCGCGTTCCCTTGATCACGACTGCTGCGGCGTATGGGTCCCCGCCTTCGCGGGGACGACCTGGATGAAAAATCTTTCGCTCGATGTCGGATCGTCCTGTCCTTGTACGTCTTAGAGAGGAAGTCTGACCGCGCGAGACACCCGTGCGCGGCGAGGACGTGCAACACGGGAGTTCCGCAATGCCCAAAATCTTGCAGAAAATTTCGCCCTGCCTGTGGTTCGACAGGGAAGCCGAACAGGCGATGAATTTCTACCTGTCGGTGTTCAAGAACGGCAAGGCCGGCGAAATCCTGCGTTACGGCGAGGGCGCGCCGATGCCGGCGGGTACGGTGTTGACCGCGACGTTCGAGATCGAGGGCGTCAGTTTCATTGCGCTGAATGGCGGGCCGCATTTCAAATTCAACGAGGCGATTTCGCTCAGCATCGACTGCCAGTCGCAGGACGAGGTTGATTATTACTGGGACGCGCTGACGGCCGATGGCGGCCAGCCGAGCCAGTGCGGCTGGCTCAAGGACAAGTTCGGCGTGTCGTGGCAGACCGCGCCGGCGCGGGTGATCGAATTGCTGCAAGACCCCGATCCCGCCCGCGCCCAGCGCGCGATGGCGGCAATGATGACGATGACGAAAATCGACATCGCCAAGGTGGAGGCGGCGGCGAACGGGTGAAGTTTTCGGTGTTGCCGTCACCCTGAGGTGCCATTGCGAAGCAATGGCCTCGAAGGGCGACGGCGCGATCATCCTTCGAGGCTCGCGGAGCCTGTCATCGGGCCGCGCTTTGCGCGGACCCGTTGGCTCGCACCTCAGGATGACGTCGTGACGTCGGAGGTTGTGTGTAAAACCGGTTGAGCCATCCTACCGTCGCCCGGCATACTCGCGCCTTTCGGTCACCACACAGGAACCTGCACATGCTCTATGCCATCCTCTGCTATCACGACGAAGCCATGGTCGGGTCCTGGAGCAAGGATCACGACGACGCGGTGATGGAAAAGCTCGCGGTGGTGCAGGACAATCTGGCCAAGCAAGGCCGGCTCGGCCCGGTGGCGCGGCTGTTGCCGACCACG
Source organism: Hyphomicrobiales bacterium (assembly GCA_017305535.1). GTDB lineage: Bacteria > Pseudomonadota > Alphaproteobacteria > Rhizobiales > Xanthobacteraceae > 62-47. The sequence goes on from JAFKKN010000007.1 coordinate 271,534, forward strand.
GCGGCGACCACGCTGCGCAAGGAGGGTGATCCGCCACTGGTGCTCGATGGCCCATTCGCGGAAACCAAGGAGCAGTTGCTCGGCTTCTACATCATCGAGGCCAAGGACCTCGATGATGCGCTGGAGGTGGCGCGCGATCTCGGCCGCGCCAATCCCGGCGGCTCGTATGAAATCCGTCCCGTCGGCGTGTTCCACCCCGGGAGCGTCGCATCGTGAGCAACATCGCGTCCGATCTTGCCTGGATTGATGCCGCGCTGATCTCTGCGCGGCCGCAGGCGGTCGGCGCGCTGCTGCGTTATTTTCGCGATCTCGATCTCGCCGAGGAGGCGTTTCAGAACGCCTGCCTGCGCGCGCTGAAAACCTGGCCGCAGAACGGCCCGCCGCGCGACGCCACCGCGTGGCTGATCATGGTCGGCCGCAATTCCGGCATTGACGACGCGCGCCGCCGCAACAAGCTCGCGGAGCTGCCGCCGGAAGACGTCATCTCCGACACCGATGATGCCGAAGGCGAAATCGCCGAGCGGCTCGACGGCTCGCATTATCGCGACGATATCCTGCGGCTGCTGTTCATCTGCTGCCATCCGCAATTACCGGCGACGCAGCAGATCGCGCTGGCGCTGCGCATCGTCTCCGGCCTGACCGTGAAGCAGATTGCGCGCGCCTTTCTCGTTACTGAAGCGGCGATGGAGCAGCGCATCACGCGCGCGAAAACAGCGGTGGCGAAAGCGGACGTGCCGTTCGAGGCGCCGGGCGCGGTGGAGCGCAGCGAGCGCCTCGCGGCGGTGGCGGCGATGATCTATCTCGTCTTCAACGAAGGCTACTCCGCGAGCGGCGATTCCATCAAGGAACGCGCACCGCTATGCGATGAGGCGATCCGCCTCGCGCGGCTGCTGCTGCGGCTGTTTCCGGCCGAGCCGGAAATCATGGGGCTGCTCTCGCTGCTGTTGTTGCAGCACGCCCGCGCGGGTGCGCGCTACGACGCGGACGGCGGCATCGTGCTGCTCGACGATCAGGATCGTGGCCGCTGGAATAAACCGATGATCGCGGAAGGCATGGCGCTGATCGATAAGGCGATGCGGCATCGTCGCTCCGGGCCGTATCAGGTGCAGGCGGCGATCGCGGCGCTGCATTCCGGCGCGACGCATCCGAGCGAGACCGACTGGACCCAGATCGAACTGCTCTATCGAACTTTGGAGATGCAGCAGCCATCGCCGGTGGTGACGCTCAACCGCGCGGTGGCGGTGTCGAAGGTGCAGGGGCCGCAGGCGGCGCTCGATCTGATCGAGCCCTTGGCCAAGCGGCTGGCCGGGTACTTCAATTTCCACGGCGTACGCGGCGCGTTGCTGCTGCAACTCGGCCGGGCCACTGAGGCGCGCTGCGCCTTCGATCAGGCCATCGCGCTCGCCGGCACCACGGCGGAAGCCGCCCACATCCGCATGCATATCGACCGGCTGATGGCGGATTGTACCGCCTCCGGCACCGCGCACGCCAAGTAAGGCAGCGTTGCCTTAACCCTCCCGCCATTCTCTCGGATGGGACGGGCCACGGCCACCACACATCCGCCTTTGTTGTTGGCTGCAAACGGGATATCACTCGATGTGCCGGTTCCGGCATCCTCCCGACGTTAAACGAAGAGCGCTCATGAAAATTCGCAAAGCTGTGTTTCCGGTTGCCGGTCTTGGCACCCGCGTCCTCCCCGCCACCAAGGCGATGCCGAAGGAGATGCTGACCATCGTCGACCGGCCGCTGATCCAGTACGTGGTGGACGAGGCCAAGGAAGCCGGCATCGAGCACTTCATCTTCGTCACCGGGCGCAACAAGGGCGTGATCGAAGATCACTTCGACAAGATGTTCGAGCTCGATACCACGCTGGCCGCGCGCGGCAAGAAGGCGGAGCAGGAGTTGCTGGCGCAATTCCAGCCGGAGGCCGGCGCGATGAGCTTCACCCGCCAGCAGGCGCCGCTCGGTCTCGGTCATGCGGTGTGGTGCGCGCGTGACATCGTCGGCGATGAACCTTTTGCCGTCGTGTTGCCGGACGAACTGGTGCTCAACACGCCGGGCGTGCTGAAGCAGATGATTGCCGCCGCCGAGGCGCTCGGCGACAAGGCCAACCTGCTCGCGGTGGAAGCCGTGCCGGAAGACATGACGCATCAATACGGCGTGGTCGGCGTCGGTGAGCGTTCCGGCAAGGTATTCGCCGTCGACGGCATGGTGGAGAAGCCGCCGAAGGGCACCGCGCCGTCGAACCTCTCGATCACCGGGCGTTACATCCTGCAACCAGAAATCTTCAAGATTCTCGAGACGCAGGAAAAGGGCGCGGGCGGCGAGATCCAGCTCACCGACGGCATGAAGAAGCTGTCGGAGTCGCAGAAATTCTACGGCCTCGAATTCGAGGGTGAACGGCATGACTGCGGCTCCCGCGCCGGCTTCCTCCGCGCCAACATCGCCTATGGCATGGCACGGCCCGACCTGCGCGACGGCCTGCTCGCGGAGATGAAGAAGTATTTGTGAGGGGTGTGGCGCTGTCACCCTTCGAGGCTCGGCGTGAAAACGCCTCACGCTTTGGATGGCGCTCCGTTTCTTGTTCCCTCCCCCCTTGTGGGGGAGGGTCAGGGAGGGGGGTGAGCCGCAACCGCTTTCGCATGTGAGACCCCCCTCTCCACCTCTCCCCCACAAGGGGGGAGAGAGCAGTCTGTGCCGCGTCGCAAGTATGTTATCTGTCTCCGTTGTTGCGCGAAGTGTCGTGACGAAGCGATTCAAGTTCTTGCTTCCCGTTTTTCTGGGTTGCGCCGTTCGCTTGCGATGACGTTTTCGACTGGACAGCGATGCTGTTTCATGGCGACCTCTCGATCGTACATTGAGGAGGAAACCCCATGACCCGCTTTATCGCTCTCGCCGGCGCCAGCCTGATCGCTCTCGCGTCCGCCGCGCGCGCCGACGATCCGCCGAAGCTGCCGACCGCCGCGCAGACCGATCCGGTCGCAGGCAAGGTGATGCAGGGCTTCCCGCCGCCGCCGGACAAGACGGTGCGCTTCTATGACGGCTCAAGCAGCAAATTCCCTGGCACGCGTTGGGCCTTCAGCCATATCCGCGAGTTGGTGCCGACCGCCAATGTCTGGCGCGGCGAAGGTGCGATCGTGCCGCTGCCGCGCGCCGAACGCGACATCGATAAAATCCCCGTCACCACCATGGATGGCAAGGCCATCACTTTCGGTGATGTGCCGGCGCTGACTTATGCCGACGGTCTGCTCGTCATGCACAAGGGCAAGGTGATCTACGAAAAGTATTTCGGCGCCGGCGAGGCCCACAAACCGCACATCGCTTTCTCGGTGACGAAGTCCTTCGTCGGCACGTTGGCGGCGGTGCTGGTTGCGCAGGGCAAGCTCGATCCCGCCGCGCAGGTGGTGAAGTACGTGCCGGAGCTGAAGGACTCCGCCTACAGCGACGCCACCGTGCGTGAGGTGATGGACATGACCATCGGCGTCAAATATTCGGAGAACTATTCCGATCCGAAGGCCGAGGTGTTCGACTACGCGCGCGCCGGCGGCATGATGCCGCTGCCGCCCAACTACAGCGGTCCGCGGACGTTCTACGAATTTCTCGTCAAGCTGCAAAAGGAAGGCGAGCACGGCAAGGCGTTCGCCTACAAGACCTCCAACGCCGAGGTGCTGGCGTGGATTGTCAAGCGCGCGTCCGGCGAGTCGATGGCCGATCTGCTCTCGAAGGAAATCTGGCAGAAACTCGGCACCGAGAACGACGCCTACTTCATGGTGGATTCGATCGGCACCGAATCCGGCGGCGGCGGGTTGAACACCACGCTGCGCGATCTGGCGCGCTTCGGCGAGATGATCCGCAACAAGGGCAAATTCAACGGCCAGCAGGTGATTCCGGAGGCCGCGGCCGTGGCGATCGCGAAGGGCGGCGATAAATCGAAGTTCTCCGGCTACAAGACATTGCCGGGCTGGTCCTATCACGACATGTGGTGGCACACCGAAAACGAGCACGGCGCGTTCGAGGCGCGCGGCATTTACGGTCAGGCGATCTATATCGATCCGAAGGCCGAGATGGTGATCGTGCGCTATGCCTCGCATCCCTATGCCGGCAATCCGGCCAACGATCCGGTGACACTGCCGGCGTTCTACGCGCTGGCGAAGGAACTGATGAAGTAGGCGCGGCTGACAGCGAGCGCCGAACTTCGTAAAGCATGGTACTTGTCGTCGTCATGGCCGGGACGAGCCCGGCCATGACGCGTTAAAGGATGCTTCGCGCCACTTGCAGCCGTCATCGACATTTTCGATAGAATCGGCGGCCTTCCCCAGCTATGACGACAGCCATGGCCAACGACTACACCCTGCTTCGCGATCATCTGGCGGCGGAAACCCGCGCCGACTTCGTGCTGACCTTCGAGGAGATCGAGGAGATCATCGACGACGCGCTGCCACGCGCGGCGCATCGCGCGGCGTGGTGGGACGTCACCCATGCGGCGGAGGAGCGGATGCCGCAGCGCGAGGCCATCATGGAGGCCGGTTTCACCGCGACTCGCATGGCGGATGGCAAAAGCGTCAAATTCTCGAAGGTACGCGTGCGACGCTAGCAAGCGCTGGTCTTTCCGCCGATTTCACGCCCTGGCGCGGCGCAGCGGATGCACGTCAATGTCTTCGCCCAGCAGCCGGCTGCGGATCGCATCCTCGACCTGGGTGAGCAGGCGGCGCGCGGTCTGCGCTTCGGCTTCGGCGGCGGTCGCGCGTTTCTCCGCCGCAGCAGCGCGGGCGTCGGCGGCGTAGACCCGCGCCTGCGCGTCGCTCAGAGCCAGCGCGACCTCCTGCAATCTGCGATCGACATCCGCGATGACGTCGCGCCGCGCGCGTTCGGCGGTCTGCACCCGGCGCTCGGCATCGACCAGCTTGTCCACCGCGGACTGGCACATCGCGCGGGCATTGGCTTCGATGTCACGGGCGCGGCTTTCGATACCCGTGAACATCTCGGCGGCCTGATAGATCAGGTCGATCGCCGTCGCGCTGCCATCGTGCGCGGATTGCGGGGGAAACGTCAGAACATTGGCGGCACTTGCGGCACGCGACCTTGCGTCACCAAGACTATCGAAAGACGCGCGACGGACGTTGCTGTTGACCTGTGCCATGGAATCTCATCCCTGGGAGGGAGACCTTGAGAGCCAACCCTTGCGTTGTGCCACCAGGGACAATCGCGCGGTATGGTAAAGAGACGGTTAAAGCCACGTCCGGGCGCAACCCCGGAAGGCGGTTCCCCGCGAAGTGACGACAGCCAGCCGTGCGCGGCTGTCGTCCCGCGACGGGCATGGTCCCAAAATGCCGTCACAAGAAATGTTATGGCTACATAACTTCATTGCAGTTGAAATAGCTCGTCCTCAACCGTCTAGTTGACGCGCGATGGCCGCGGACGGCCGTGCCTTGCTTCGAAGCCGGACCGGCTGGCGCATTCGCGCTTTGGCCCGTGGTCGCTTCGGTTGAATAACGATCCATCGGGAGGGGGATGCCCATGAAGAAAGTGGCTTTGATTGCCGGCGTCGGCGGAATGTGCGGTGGCAACATGGCGCGCATGCTGCACGATACCGGCGAATGGGACGTGATCGGCGTGTCGCGCGGCGATCCTGAGCTTGGCGACTGGGTGCGTCATATTCCGGTCGACCTGCTTGACCGCGAGGCAACGCTGAAGGCGCTCGCCGAGGTGAAGGGCGTCACTCATATTTTCTACACCGCGCTGCTCAACGGTCGCACCTTCGACGAGGAGAATGACCTCAACAGCCGCATGGCCGCGAACTTCCTCGACGGCGCGGTGCCGCACGCATCGGACTTGCAGCACGTGCATGTACTCGAAGGTGTGAAGTGGTACGGCTATCACCTCGGCGCCTACAAGACGCCGGCGCGTGAGGACGATCCGCCGTGCGTGCCGGCCTACTTCTACGAGGCGCAGCACGACCACGTCCTGAAGCTGCAACAAGGCAAATCGTGGACCTGGTCCACCACGCGCCCCGGCGCGGTGTGCGGCTATGGCAATGGCGCGCGCATCAACCTGATGACGGTGCTCGCGGTCTACGGCACCATTATGAAGGCGCTGAAGCAGCCATTCTATTTCCCCGGCGACGACGACACCTACAACGCCATCACCTTCGCGTCGGACGTGCGCATCCTCAACCGCGCGATGCTGTGGGCGTCGACCGATCCGCGTGCGGCCAATCAGGCCTTCAACATCGGCAACGGCGATTCCTTCCGCTGGAAATACATGTGGCCGCGCCTTGCCGCGATGTTCGATCTCGAGCCGGGCCCGGTGAAGACCATGCGCCTGACCGAATTCATGGCCGACAAGAAAGGCCTTTGGAGCGAGATCGTCGCCGGCAACGGTCTGCGCCAGACCGATCTGTTCCGCCTGGTGCCGTGGAGCTATGCCGACACCGTGTTCCGCCGCAAGTGGGACAACATGATCAGCATGGTGAAGGCCTATCAGTACGGCTTCACCGAGATGATCGACAGCGAGCAGATGATGAAGGACATCATCGGCGATTTCCGCGCGCAGAAGATCATTCCGTAGGCTGCGGGATGAATTGAATCAGCGTCGTCGTCATGGCCGGGCTTGTCCCGGCCATCCATGTCTTTGGATTTGCGTTGGCTTGAAGACGTGGATGCCCGGGACAAGCCCGGGCATGACGAGGCATCGTCCCGGTCAAAAAAATGCCCCGCCGCCGGTCGTGCCGGAAGCGAGGCAGGTTGGTCTCCTTCGGGAGGAGCTTTATGCGGCTTTCGCCAGCCGTCCGGCGTCGATGGCCTCGATCTGCAACGCCATGTAGCGGCTGTAGATGCGGCATTGCGAGAACGCACCGCCGGTGAACCACAGGCCTGGCTGTTTCGTGCGCACCCACATGTTGCGTAGCTCCTGCGTCGTCTCTTCAAAACCCCAGATGCGGCCGACCCGTTCGGCGACTTCATTGCCGAACAGCGTGCCGACCATGTGGCCCTGGCCTTTGTAGCCGGTGGCGAGCACCACGAGGTCGGCGTTACGCACCGTGCCGTCGGTCATCTCGACGCCGCCGGCGACGAACTGCTTGATGTCGGCGGCCTGAACGAGACCGATCTTGCCGTCCGCGATCAGTTCCGAGCAGCCGACGTTGAAGTAATAGCCGCCGCCACGCTGGCGGAATTTCAGCGGCCAGCCGGTGCCGCCTTCGCCGAATTCGAGGCGAAAGCCGGCCTTCTCCAGCCGTTGCAGCAACGGCGCGTCCAGCTTGCGCACCTCGTCGGTGATGATCTTGTGGGCGACCTTCATCACCGCCAGTGGCACCGATGAATTGAGCGTGTCGCGCACCTCGATGGGTGGGCCGTCGCCGAGATAGGTCTTGTCGTAAAGCTGCGCGCTGGGATCGACGTTGATCACCATGGTCGGGCTGCGCTGCACCATGGTGACATTGACGCCGTTGGCCTGCAGTTCCTGCGCGATGTCGTGCGCGCTGGTGCCGGTGCCGAGCACCAGTGCGGATTTGCCGGTCCAGTCCGCACCCTTGGTGAACCCGCTGGAATGCAGCACCGTGCCCTTGAAATTCTCGATGGTCGGAATCGTCGGAATGTTCGGCACGCTGCTGACGCTGGTGGCGAGCACGATATGCTTCGGGCGCAGCGTGCGCGGCGCCTGGCCCTCGCGGCGCACCGTGGCTTGCCACGTCGCGCTGGCGTCGTCATAGGTCGCGCCTTCGAAGGTGGTACGGGTCCAGAAATCGAGATCCATGCTCTCGACATAGGTTTCGAGCCAGTTGGCGATCTTGTCCTTCGGAATGTAATCCGGCCACGTCACCGGGAACGGCATGTAGCGGAGGTGATTCACCGGTGTCTTGTTGTGCAGCTTGAGGCCGTTGTAGCGCAGCCGCCAGTTGTCGCCGACGCGCTCCTCCTTGTCGACGATCAGCGCGTCGAAGCCGAGCCGCTTCAGTTCGACCGCCGCCGAGATGCCGGCATGGCCGCCGCCGACGATTAGTACGTCAGGCTCACGGTCTTCGTAGGCGAGCTGCTGCGCGCGTTCATCGAGCCAGCTTGCCTCGGCAAAATCGCGCGCGTGCGACACCGGTTCGTTGTCGCGACGACGCGCGGCGCAGATGCCGTCCATGTCGAGCAGCGTGGAGATCGTCCAGGCTTGCGGATGATCGCCCGGCAGCAGCCGGACGACGCCGAGCCCGGCGCCGTTCGCGGAGACGAAGCGGAAAATCGCCTCGACCACCTCGTGCCCGGCGACGGTGGCGCGGCGCGGTGCCAGAAGGTCGTCGGCGACGCCGAAGTCCCGCGCCTTGGCCTCACCGGCATCGCGCAGCAAGGTGTCGCAGATCGTGTCGCGGCCGCTTTGGGTGAAGATGTCCCACGACAGCCCGCAGAGGTTGCGCCAGTGGCAATCGGTTGCGAACAGCGCCGCGAGCGCCGCTTTGTCTCCGTTGCCGAGCGACTGGTTGAAGGCCGCGACCCAAGTTCGCGCCTGCTGCTCCGCCGGAGCGTCCACCTTGCTCAGCATTGCGGGTCCTTCCATTCTGGCTGTTTGTGTCATCCCACCCAACGGAATGACGCGGATGGTTTCAACTAACAGAAAGTCATTCGTCGATAATGTTTTGTAATGGGTGGTGCGCGGATCGTGGGAATCCGCCGATCTTCCTCAAACCGTTTTGGCGAATTCGGCGGCGCTCTTGCGCAGCCAGCTCAGGAAGCTGCGGCCCTTGCGGTTGAGCGGCCGGTTCTTCGGCCACACCACGTAATGCGCCAGCCGCCGCTCGAACGGCGCGTTGAACAGCGGCACCAGGGTTCCGTCGCGCAGTTCGTTCTGGAGCAGATGGATTTGCCCCATCGCGACGCCGACGCCTTCCACGGCCGCCTGATAGGTCAGGATCGAGGTGGAGAAGCTGATGCCGTCTTCCGACAGCAGATCGGTGCGATGCACGGCGGCGAGCCAGTCGTGCCAGTCGGTGCGGCGATAATGCGAATGCAGCATTGGCACCTTTTTCAAATCGTCGAGTTCCACGAGTCGCGATTTCGCCAGCAGCTTTGGGCTGCATACCGGCTGGATCAGATCCTTGAACAGCAGTTCCGTTTCGGCGCCACGCCACTGGCCGTTGCCGAACTGGATGGCGAGATCGACATTGTCCTTTTCGAAATCGACCGGCGCGACGACGTTGCTGATGTTGAGCTTGATGTTGGGATAGGTGACGTAGAACGACGGCAGCCGGTGGATCAGCCACTTCGACGCGAAGGTGGTGTAGGTACGCACGTTGAGCGGCTCGATTTTCCGCGTCGCCGTGAGGTTGGCGGAGGCGCTGGCGATGATCTGGAACGCCGGAGAAATTTGCCGGTGAAACTGCTCGCCGACCGAGGTGAGGCGGATGCCCTGCTTGTCGCGCTCGAACAACCGGACGCCGAGATAGTTTTCCAGCGTCTGGATTTGCCGGCTCACCGCCGGCTGGGTCACGCGCAGCTTCTGCGCCGCCTTGGTGAAGCTGCCAAGGCGCGCGGTGATCTCGAAAACATGAAGCGGATTCAAGGGCGGCATCGCTTCGCGCATCGGGAGTCTCCATTACAAAAACTTATAGACGAATAATCTTTCTGTAGTTGCGCGTCAAACCCGCTTCGCGAGACAAGGCTTGCGAAACTTCAAGCATGGACGGCCCGGCAATGATCGACGATTTGAGCGAGGAACAGCGCGCGTTTGCCGAGTCGGTTCGGCGGTTCGCGGAAGCGCATCTGGCGGCCGGCGCGCTGGCGCGCGCGCACGATCCGCGTTTCCCGTTCGACGTCGCGGAAAAGCTGGCGAAGCAGGGCCTGCTTGGCATCACCTTCGACGAGAAGGACGGCGGGCAGGGCGGCACCCTGATGGATGCGGTGATCGCCATTCAGGCTATCGCCTCGGTGTGCCCGCGCAGCGCCGACGTGGTGCAGGCCGGCAACTTCGGACCGATCCGCACGTTCGTGGAATACGCCAGCGACGACCAGAAGCAGCGTTTCCTGCCGGATCTGCTGGCGGGGCGCAGCGTCATCAGCCTCGGCATGAGCGAGCCCGACGCCGGCTCCGCGGTCACCGAACTGAAAACCTCGGCGCGGCAGGACGGCGATCATTACGTTATCAACGGCACCAAGGTGTTTGGCACCCACAGCCCCGATGCGTCGGTGTTCCTGGTTTACGTGCGTTTCGCGTCCGGCGTGAACGGCATCGGCTCGGTGCTGATCGAGCGCGGCACGCCCGGCTTCACCATCGGCAAGCCGTCGCCGTTCATGAGCGGCGAGGAATGGTGCCAGCTTTATTTCGAGAACTGCCGGATTCCGGCGGCGAACGTGCTGCTCGGCATCGGCGGCTTCAAGAAACAGATCGCCGGTTTCAACGTCGAGCGGCTCGGCAATTCGTCGCGCGCGCTGGCGCTCGGCCGCTACGCTTTCAATCTCGCGCGCGAGCACGCGCTGGTGCGCCAGCAGTTCGGGCGGCCGCTGTGCGAGTTCCAGGGCTTGCAGTGGAAGTTCGCGGACATGGCGCTGAAGCTAGAATCCGCGCAGCTTTTGCTGTATCGCGCGGCGAGCGTCACCGATGGCCTGCCGACCGCGTTCGATACCGCGCTGGCGAAACTGGCCTGCAATCAGGCCGGCTTTGACGTTGCCAATGAGGCCGTTCAGGTCATGGGCGGCACCGGCTACAGCCAGGAGTCGCTGGCGGAATATTGCATGCGCCGGACGCGCGGCTGGATGATCGCCGGCGGCTCGACCGAAATTCTCAAGAACCGCATCGCCGAACACGTTTTCGAGCGGCGGTTCGATCAACGAAAGGCCGTGGCCCGTGCCGCAGAGTAGAACGCTGGCGCCGTCGCCGATGCTGTCGCGGGCGTTGCTCGCGCCGAAGAGCATTGCGATCGTCGGCGCGTCGGCCGATCCCTCGAAGGTGGCGGCGCGGCCGCTGCAATATCTGCGGCAGGCCGGCTATGCCGGTACGATCTATCCGATCAATGCGCGACGCGACACCGTGCTCGGCGAGCGCGCGTGGCCGTCGCTCGATGCGTTGCCGGAGGCGCCGGATCATGCCTTCATTCTCGCCGGTGCCGACGGCGTGCTCGATGCGGTGCGCGAATGCGCGGCGCGCGGCGTCAAGGTCGCCACCATTCTGGCGACGGGTTTCGCCGAGGCTGGCTACGAAGGCTTGCAGCGCGTCGATGCGTTGAAGAAAATCGTTTCCGAGACCGGCATTCGCATTCTCGGGCCGTCCAGCATCGGCGTCGTCAATTTTCATGCGAAAGCCTTGTTGACGGCTAACGCCGCGTTTGCCGAGCCGAACCTGCCGAGCGGCGGCGTGTTCGTCGCCTCGCACAGCGGCAGCATGCTTGGCGCGCTGGTGTCGCGCGGCAAGGCGCGGTCGGTCGGCTTCGCCGGCTTGGTTTCCGTGGGCAACGAGATCGATCTGACGCTCGGCGAAATCTGCGCGATGACGCTCGATGATCCGGCGGTGACCGGCTACATGCTGTTCCTCGAAAGCTTGCGCCACGCCGACGACCTGCGCCGCTTCGCGGTGGCGGCGGCGGAACGCGGCAAGCCGGTGGTTGCCTACAAGCTCGGCCGCTCGCAGCAGGGCGCGGAACTGGCGCTGTCGCACACCGGCGCGCTCGCCGGCGAGGACGACATCGCGGGCGCCTTCCTGTCTGATTGCGGCATCGCGCGCGTCGAAAATTTCGAAGCGTTGCTGGAAACCCTGCCGTTGCTCGGCCGTATTCCGGCGGGCACGGTGCGCGGTCGCGCGCCGCGCGTCGGCGTGGTGACCACCACCGGCGGCGGCGCGGCGATGGTGGTGGATGGCCTCGCATTGCGTGGCGTCGATGTGACGTGCCCGAGCGATGACACGTTCGCGCGGTTGCAGAACGCCGGCGTCAGCGTCGAGCGCGGCGTGCTGGTCGATCTCACCATGGCCGGAACGCGGCCCGATGTGATGAAAGCCGCGCTCGACGTGATGCTGTCGGCACCGGAGTTCGATCTGGTCGTCGCAGTCACCGGTTCATCGGCGCGCTTCCGCCCCGAGCTCGCGGTGAAGCCGGTGGTCGAAAGCGCCTCAACTAACAAGCCGCTGGTCTCGTTTCTCGCGCCCGACGCGCCGGAGGCGCTGGCGATGTTATCGCAAGCGAACGTTCCGAATTTCAGAACGCCGGAAGCCTGCGCCGATGCGATCGCCGCGGCTTTCGCGCGTCGCGTAGCAGTTGCGCCGATCGATGTTTCGCGTTCTGTCAGGCGCAACAAATCAGCGCAGTTGAACGAGCGCGACGCCTATGCTCTGTTCGCGCGCGTCGGCGTGCCGCACGCAGCATCGGTGGTGCTGCCTGTCGATGCGACGACGATTGATCTGCCGTTCGAGTGCCCGGTGGTGGTGAAGCTGTTGTCCGAGACGATTGCACACAAGAGCGATGTCGGTGGCGTGGTGTTGAATGTTCGCGATGCCGCGGGCGTCAAGGCCGCGATGACGTCGATTGCCGCGTCGGTGCGTAAGGCATCGCCGGACGCCGATGCGTCTCAAGTCATCGTGCAGCCGATGATGTCGGGGCTTGGCGAGTTGTTGCTGGGCTATCGCAAGGATGCCGATGCCGGCCCGGTGGTGTTGCTCGCCGCCGGCGGCATCTACACCGAGATCTATCGCGACCGCAGCATCCGTCTGGCGCCGGTGACGCTGGAAACCGCGCGGGAGATGATTTCCGAACTGGCGATCGTGAAAGCGCTGCAAGGCTTTCGCGGCCGACCGAAGGGCGATCTCGAAGGTGTCGCGCACGCCATCGTCGCGCTGTCGCGGCTCGCGCTCGACGAGGAGCACGACGTCGCCGACGCCGAGATCAATCCGCTGCTGGTGCGGCGTGAGGGCGAGGGCGTGGTGGCGCTCGATGCATTGGTGAGGCTCGCGTGACATGACTATGGCTGCGATCGAACAATTGCCGGACCGCGTGAACGCCGACGCACCGCTGGTGCGGCGAGGCCGTTTTCTCACGACGCGTTTCCTGCTCGAGGTCGGCGACACGCAGTGGCTGATCGGCGTGCAGGACGGAAAGATCGTCTCCGTCGAGCGCGGGCCGTTCGTGATGCCGTCGTGGTCATTCGCGTTGCGCGCATCGGATAGCGAGTGGCAAACCTTCTGGAGCGCCAATCCGCCGCCCGGCCATCACGACCTGATGGCGCTGATCAAACGCCGCGCGCTCAAGGCAGAGGGCGATCTGCAGGTCTTCATGGCTTACTTGCGTTACTTTAAGGACGTGCTGGCCAAGTTGCGCGCGCAAGAGGTGGCAGCATGAGCGCCGCGTTCGAACCCGTCATCGGCCGTTATCTGAACCTGACGCTGCTCGGCAAGCCGCATCGGCTTTATGTCGAGGAAGCCGGGCAGGGCGTGCCGCTATTGTGCCTGCACACCGCCGGCGCCGACGGTCGCCAGTATCGCGGTCTGATGAACGATCCGGACATCACCGCGAACCATCGCGTCATCGCCTTCGATATGCCGTGGCACGGCAAGTCGTCGCCGCCGGCCGGCTGGCATGACGAGGAATACAGGCTCACCTCGCAGGATTACACCGCGATGATCCTCGCGGTGATGGATGCGCTGGAACTCGATCGCCCCATCGTGATGGGTTGTTCGATCGGCGGCCGCATCGTGCTGCATCTGGCGCTGGAGCATCCCGAGCGGTTTCGCGGCATCGTCGGCCTGCAAGCCGGCGCGCATGTCGATCCGTATTACGATCTGAATTTCCTGCATCGCGCCGATGTGCATGGCGGCGAAGTCTGCGCGGCGATCGTGTCGGGCCTGGTCGGCCCGCGCACGCCGGAGAAGGAGCGCTGGGAAACGCTGTGGCATTACATGCAAGGCGGCCCTGGCGTGTTCAAGGGCGATCTCTATTTCTACAAGATCGATGGTGATATCCGCGATCGCGTGGCGCGGATCGACACGACACGCTGTCCGCTGTTCCTGCTGTCGGGCGAATACGATTATTCGTGCACGCCGGAAGAAACGCTGGCGGTGGCGAAGTCGGTCGCGGGGTCAGAAGCCACCATCATGAAGGGACTCGGTCATTTCCCGATGAGTGAGGATCCGCAAACATTCATCAATTACCTGAAACCGGTGCTGCAAAAGATCGATGCGATCGCGCAGCAGCGACAGACGACGTGACGTTTTCAACGCCACCGAACGTGGCTGGGAGGGAGAGAGGACGATGCTGAAATCACTATCGATCGCCGCAATGACAATAGCTGTCCTGGGCTCGGTTGCTCAGGCTCAGGAAAAACCGCCGATCAAGATCGCGGTCGTTAACGATCAGGGCGGCGTTTACATGGAAGCCGGCGGGCCGGGCTCCGGCGTCGCCGCGAAGCTCGCGGCCGAGGCGTTCGGCGGCGAAGTGCTGGGCCGCAAGATCGAGGTGATTGTGCTCGATCACCAGAACAAGGCTGATATCGCGGCGTCGCTGACCCGCAAGCTGATCGAGGTCGACAAGGTCGACCTGCTGGCGGACGGTGCGTCGTCGGCGGCCGGTCTCGCCATGAACGAAGTCGCCAAGGCCGCGAAGAAGATCTTCGTCGTGTCCGGTCCGGCGGCGACCAACTTCACCGGCGCGGCGTGCTCGCCGACCACGTTCCACTTCAACTACGACACCTACGCGCTGGCCAACGGCACCGGCAAGGCGATCGTGAAGCAGGGCGGCGACAGCTGGTTCTTCTTGACCGCCGACTATGCCTTCGGTCACAGCCTGCAACGCGACGTCTCGCGTTTCGTCGAGGAGGCCGGCGGCAAGGTGGTGGGTTCGGTCAAGCATCCGCTCAACAGCTCGGACTTCTCGTCGTTCCTGCTGCAGGCGCAGGCCTCGAAGGCCAAGATCATCGGCCTCGCTAATGCCGGCACCGACACTGTCAACTCGCTGAAGCAGGGCGCCGAGTTCGGCATCGTGCAGGGCGGGCAGAACTTCGCTGGCCTGCTGGTGTTTATCAGCGACGTGCATGCGCTCGGCCTCAAGGTGGCGCAGGGCCTGATCCTGACCACGTCCTACTACTGGGACCTCAACGATCAGACCCGTGCGTTCTCCGAGAAGTTCGGCAAGCAGATGGGCGGCCGGATGCCGACCATGGTGAACATGGGCGTTTACAGCGGCGTCACGCACTTCCTGCGCGCGGTGAAGGAAGCCGGCACCACCGATAGCGAAGTGGTGGCCAAGAAGATGCACGAGATGCGCGTCAACGACGTCTACAACAAGGATGTCGAGATCCGCCCCGACGGCCGCGTGCTGCACGACATGTATCTGGTGAAGGTGAAGTCGCCGGAGCAGTCGAAGAAGCCCTACGACTACTATGAAGTTCTCGCCAAGATCCCGGGTAATGAAGCCTTCCGTCCGCTGTCGGAAAGCGAATGCCCGCTGGTCAAGAAGAACTGACGTGAGTTGCTGTGTCCCGTTCCGAGTCATCGGAACGGGACACCAGTTTCTTGTTTTGACGCGTTTTTTTCACGCGAACCGGATTCCGCTTCGCTCGAAAACGCCGCGACGATTGCGGCCCTCTCGGGGCCGGAGTCTCCCAACGAAAGATCAAGGAAGGCAGACGGAATGGCGAAGCGGGTTGAAACGCTGGGGTTCATCGGTTTGGGCGTGATGGGCGCGCCGATGTGCAGCAATCTTGTGCGGAAATCGGGATTGCCCGTCGTCGCCACTGACAGCCGCGCGGAGCCGCGCGAGCAGGTTGCCAAGGCAGGCGCGAAGGCCGTGGCCTCCATCGCCGAAGTGGCGCAAGGCGCCGATATCATTTTCCTGTCGCTGCCGAGCATTGCCGAAGTCACCGAGGTGTGTCTCGGCGCGGGTGGCATCGCGTCGGCCAAGGGCCGCGTGCACACCATCGTCGACATGAGCACCAGCTCGGTGAAGGGCACGCGCGAACTCGCCGCCAAGCTCGCCGAAAAGGGTGTGACGCTGATCGATGCGCCGGTGGCGCGGATGCGGCAGGCCGCCATCGACGGCACGCTCAGCATCATGGTCGGCGGCAATGACGAGAATTTCCGCATGGTCGAGCCGTTCCTCGGCACCATGGGCACCGAGATCACCCATTGCGGCGACACCGGCACCGGGCAGGTGGTGAAGGTGCTCAACAACATGGTGGTGTTCATGACCGTCAACGCGCTGGCGGAAGCGCTGGCGATCGGCCGCAGCGCCGGTGTCGACGGCGCGCTCTTGTTCGACGTGATGTCGAAGGGGTCGGCCGACAGCTTCGCGCTGCGCACGCCGGGACAGAAGGCGCTGGTGCCGGGCAAATTCCCGGAAAACACCTTCCCCACCACTTACGCGATCAAGGACATCAGCCTCGCGCTCGAGCTGGCGCAACAGGGCGACATCGACGCCGCCTCCGCGACCCTCACCGCCAATCTTCTGAAGAAGACGGCGGACGCCGGCTACAGCCAGAACTACTATCCCGCGATGATCAATCTCATCGCGGCGAACGCGAAGTAGCGCGATGGCGGGCGCGGCGCATCAGCGGACAATCGCGCGCGGCGCGGGGCCGACCGCGGCGCTGCTCGATTTCGCGCATCGGCTGCGCTGGCGCGATCTCGATACCGAGGTGCGTCATGAGGCCAAGCGGCATCTGCTCGATACGCTCGGCGTGATGATCGCCGGCGGCGCCGGCGATGTCGCGTCGAAAGCGGATACGGTGCTGACCACGATCCGGCCCGCAGGTGGCGCGGTGCCGGTGCCGGGTCGTGCGCGTCGGGTCGATCGGCTCGACGCCGCATGGCTCGGCGGCACCGGCGCGCATGGCATCGAACTTGACGACGGCTATCGCGAAGGGTCGGTGCATCCGGGCGTCGCGGTGGTGCCGGCGCTGCTCTCGGTTGCATATGGCGAAAAGATTTCCGGAGAGCGGCTGCTTGAAGCGATGGTTGCCGGCTACGAAGCCGTCACCGCCATTGCGCGCGCGGGCCATCCGATGGCGCGGCAGCGCGGTTTTCATCCCACCGGGATCGTCGGGTCGCTCGGCGCGGCGCTGGCCACGGCACGGCTGCTCGATCTGCCGCGTGCGCAGGCGGCCAATGCCCTCGGCCTTGCCGCCAGCGCATCGGCGGGACTATTCGCATTTCTCGCTGGCGGCGGTGACGTCAAGCGGCTTCATGCCGGACACGCCGCGCGCGAAGGCCTGACCGCAGCGCTCCTGGCGCGTGGCGGTGTCGAGGGACCACCCGACGTGCTTGAGGGGCCGGACGGATTCTTCCAGGCATTTCCCGGTGACGCGGAGCGCGTGGCGGCGAACTTCAAGCTGCCGCCCGATGCATCGTTCGGCGTGGTCGATTGTTACTTCAAGCCCTACGCCTGCTGCCGCCACTTGCAGCCGGCGGTGGAAGCGATGATGACGCTGTGCCGCGATCATGGCCTTGTCGAACAGGATATCCAGCGCATCGACGTCGAGACCTACGCGATTGCAACATCGCACGCCGAAACCGGTTGGGGCGACTTCGCCAGCGCGCAACTGAGCTTTCCGTTCATCATGGCGCTCGGCTTGCGCTATGGCCGCATCGATCTGAAACATTTCGAGGACGATATCCGCGCCGATGCCGGGCTCGCCGAGGCGTGCAAGCTGGTGCATGTCCGCACCGCCGCCGATCTCGATGCGATGTATCCGTCGCGACGGCCGGCGCGCGTGAAACTTGTCACCACCAAAGGCGAATTTTCCCGCGAGGCGCATGAGGCCATCGGCTCGCGCGATCTGCCGCTCGACGATGACGGCCTCGCGCGCAAGTTCACCGATCTGGTCGCGCCGGTGCGTGGCCGGGACACCGCCGAGCGGCTGCTCGTCGCGCTTCGGCATATCGAAAGCACCCCAGAAGTATCGGTGCTGCTCGACCTCGCGGCATTGCCCGCGACGTAATCGCGGCGCGCCGTCCCGTACATCTCACGGAGTGATATCATGTCGTTCGATTATCCGAACTTGCAGCTTTTGATCGCCGGGCGCTGGGTCGGCGCGGAAGGCCGCAAGACCGAGCCGGTGCTCAATCCGTCCACCGAGGCGGTGCTGGCGGAATTACCGCACGCGACGCCCGCCGATATCGACGAGGCGCTGGCCGCCGCCGCGAAAGGCTTTCAGGTGTGGCGGCGCAAGCCGGCGCAGGAGCGCGCGAAGATTCTCAAGCGCACCGCGGACCTGATGCGCGAGCGCCGCGAATATCTCGCGCACCTGATCACGCTCGAACTCGGCAAGCCGATCGCGGAGGCGCGGCTCGAGGTCGAGCAGGCCGCCGGCATGTTCGAGTGGAACGCGGAGGAGGGCAAGCGCGCCTATGGCCGCGTCATTCCCGCGCGTGCGGAAAACATCCAGCAGATGATGGTGAAGGAGCCGGTCGGTCCCATCGCCGCGTTCTCGCCGTGGAATGCGCCGACCATCACGCCGTCGCGCAAGATCAGCGGCGCGCTGGCGGCGGGCTGCTCGGTGATCATCAAGCCGTCGGAGGAAACCCCGGCCACCGCGCTTGCCATCGGCGGCATGTTGCTGGAGGCGGGCCTGCCTGAAGGCGTGCTCAGCATCGTGTTCGGCGATCCGGTGGCGATCTCGCGGCAACTCATCGAGTCGCCGATCATTCGCGGCATCACCTTCACCGGCTCCACCAATGTCGGCAAGCTGCTTGCCGGCATGGCGGTGCAGGGCATGAAGCGGATGACGCTGGAGCTCGGCGGCCATGCGCCGGTGGTGGTGTTCGACGACGTCAACGTCGATGCGGTGGCGAAGGCGGCGGCCAGCGCGAAGTATCGCAACGGTGGTCAGGTCTGCACCTCGCCGACGCGCTTCTATGTGCATGAATCGATTCACGACCGTTTCGTCGCAACGTTCGCGGCGCACGCCAATTCCATCGCGGTCGGCGACGGCTTCGACGCCGCGACCGTGATGGGGCCGCTGGCCAATGCGCGCCGCGTCGAGGCGATGGAAGCATTCGTCGCCGACGCGCGCACGCGCAACATCCGCATCGCCGCCGGCGGCGAGCGCGCCGGCAATCGCGGCTTCTTCTATCGTCCGACGCTGCTGGAGAATGTCGGCAACGACAGCATGGCGGCCAACGTCGAGCCGTTCGGTCCGCTGGCGATGACGACGCCGTTTTCGACGTTCGACGATGTGGTCGCGCTGGCGAACCGCCTGCCGTTCGGCCTTGCAGCTTACGCGATGACCAACGATCTGTCGCGTGCGCGGGCGATTTCGGGTGCGATCGAAAGCGGCAACGTCGTGGTCAATCACTGGCAGGTGTCGCTGCCGGAAACGCCGTTCGGCGGCTACAAGGACAGCGGCGTCGGCTCCGAAGGCGGCATCGAGGGATTGGCCGCGTTCCAGAACACCAAGTTCGTCAGCCAGGCCGTCGCGTAAGGCGGGGTGAGATCAGGCCGACGCGACCGCGTCGTCTTAGAGCAGGTTTCGCTCAGGCAGCATCGAAGACTGGTCATGACCGGGCTCGTCCCGGCCATCCACGTCTTCTGTTTTGCAACGTTTTAGAACGTGGATGCCCGGCACAAGGCCGGGCATGACGGACTTGGATGTGTCCGTCGCAAGATGAAACGCTCTGGAGGATAGGGCGGCCGTCGTTATCGACCGACCGCCGCAGACACCCGTCGTCCCTGCCTGCGCGGGAGCGACGCTGAAGTGTTTGATCCTGCGATGAGCATTTCGAGACGGGCGCTCGGGGTGACGGCTTCGGATAGATCTCGGTTCATCGCGAGCCAATGGCTGCGCGCGGCTCCGCTCACCATCACCATGACCATCACATCGAGGACTTGAGTTCGCCGCCGCGTGCATGATAGATGATCTATCAAAAATAGAATGATGTTCTGTCAGATAGAACAAGCGGATTTGACAAGGACCCGCCCGTCATTGGCGGCGGGTCGGGCCGAATACCGGCAGGTTCCGCGGATCAAGGATGAAAGCGTGATGGGTATGAGCGTGCAGCCGTTTCTCATTGGCGACGAGTGGATCAAGGGCAACGGCGCGCCGCTGACGTCGATCAATCCTGCCAACGGGCAGGTGAATTGCGAGATCGGTACGGCCTCCGCCGCCGATGTCGATCATGCGGTGCGGACGGCTGAGGCCGCGCAGCACAAGCCGGCCTGGCGCAACATGAAGCCGCACGAGCGCG
This sequence comes from Hyphomicrobiales bacterium, assembly GCA_017305535.1. Lineage (GTDB taxonomy): Bacteria > Pseudomonadota > Alphaproteobacteria > Rhizobiales > Xanthobacteraceae > 62-47. The sequence goes on from JAFKKN010000007.1 coordinate 291,673, forward strand.
CGCGCCTCCTCAACAAAATCGCGCAAGGCATCGACGACAACGCCGAAGGCCTCGCGCAAAAGCAGATGCTCGAAAACGGCAAGGTGATCGCGGAATGTCGCGGTCAGGTCGCCAGTGCCGCCGCGACGTTTCGCTACTACGCGGCCGTGTGCGAGACGGCGGAATCGGCGGTGACGCCGTCACGCGGCGATTACCTGTCGATGACGGTGTACGAGCCGATGGGTGTGGTGGCGGCGATCACGCCGTGGAATTCGCCCCTCACCATGGAAGCGCAGAAGCTGGCGCCGGCGCTCGCCGCCGGCAACGCCGTGGTGCTGAAGCCGTCGGAGGTGACGTCCTCGCCCGCGCTCGATCTCGGCCGTATCTGCCTCGAAGCCGGGTTGCCGCCGGGCATCGTCAACGTCGTCACCGGCACCGGCCGCGATGTCGGTGTGCCGCTGGTGAAGCATCCCGGCGTGCGCATGGTGTCGTTCACCGGCGGCACCATGACCGGCCGCGCCATCGCCGGCATCGCCGCCGAGCGGCTGATCCCGGTGGCGCTCGAACTCGGCGGCAAGTCGCCGCACATCGTGTTCGCGGATGCCGATCTCGACAAGGCGGTGGCGCAGATCATCGGCGGCATCTTCATCTCCGGCGGGCAATCCTGCGTCGCCGGTTCGCGACTGTTCGTCCAGCGCAGCATCCGCGATGCGTTCCTCAAGAAGCTTACCGAGAAGGCGAAGGCGTTGCGCGTCGATCTGCCCGACGCGCAGGGCGCGCAGATCGGGCCGATCGCCTCGTTCACCCATCGCGACCGCGTCGAGGCGCTGGTGGCGCAGGGCCGCGCCGAAAACGGTGAGGTGATCCTCGGCGGCGAGCGGCCGTCGGATGCGCGGCTGAAGAGTGGCGCGTTCTATTCACCCACCATCTTCACCGGCCTCGACATGACGGCGACCATCTGCCGCGAGGAGATTTTTGGCCCGGTCTTGTGCGCGCTGCCGTTCGACGACGAGGACGACCTGATCGCGCAGGCCAACGACACCGTCTACGGCCTCGCCGCCGGTATCTGGACCGCCGACTACAACAAGGCATGGCGTGTCGGCCGCGCCATCGACGCCGGCACGGTGTGGATCAACACCTACAAGCAGCTCAGCATCGCGACGCCGTTCGGCGGCTTCAAGAACAGCGGCATCGGCCGCGAAAAGGGCATCGGCGGCATGCGGCTCTATCAGCAGGTCAAGAGCCTGTACTGGAATCTCGAGGCCGCAAGCTAGATCGGAGAGGACATCATGAGCGTATCCGCTGAACAGCGCAGCAAGGGGCCGCCGGTGAGTTTCACCGACGCGGCGGTGATCGACGCCTTCCGCCACATTCCGGACTATCTCGCGCGCGACGCGGCGCTGATGGCGCGGGGCCGCCTGCTTGACGTCGATTGCCTGCTCGGGCCGACGGTGCAGCCGTTCCATGTTTCCATCCGTGCCGGCGCCATCGTCGATATCACGCCTGCGCCGGTGCTGATGCGTTCGTCGCGCTTCTCTTACCTCGCCTCGCCCCAGGCGTGGGCCGCGTACTGGCAGCCGATGCCGAAGGCCGGCTGGCACGATCTGCTGTCACTGACCAAACGTGGCGAGGCCACGCTGTCTGGCGATCTGCATCCCTTCATCGCGCATCTGCAATATTTCAAGGACGTTCTGGCGCTGCCGCGGCGGCATGGTTTCGGAGGTGCGGCATGACCGCGTTCATCGAGCCGATCGTCGGCCGCTACGTTCATGTCGAGATCGACGGCGAGACCAACCGCATTTACTTCGAGGAGAACGGCAGCGGCATTCCGCTGGTGTGCCTGCACACCGCCGGCTCCGACGCGCGGCAGTGGCGGCATCTGCTGACCGACAAAGAGTTCACCAAGCACTTCCGCGTCATCGCCTTCGACATGCCGTGGCACGGCAAGTCGAATCCGCCGGACAGCGGTTACGGCACCGAATACAAGCTCACCACCGCGAGCTACACCGCGACGATCCGCGCCTTCTGCAAGGCGCTCGATCTCGACAGGCCGGTGGTGATGGGTTGCTCGATCGGCGGCCGCATCGTGCTCAACCTCGCCATCGATCACGCCAAGGAGTTTCGCGCGCTGATCGGGCTTGAAGCGGCCGACTTCCAGCAGCCGTGGTACGACACCGCGTGGCTGAACCGGCCCGACGTGCACGGCGGCGAAGTCTGCGCCGCGCTGGTGTCGGGGCTGATCGCACCGCAAGGCCCGCAGGTCGCGCGCAACGAGACGCTATGGGGCTACAAGCAGGGTGGTCCCGGCATCTTCAAGGGCGACCTTTATTTCTATCGCGTCGACGGTGATCTGCGCGGCCGCACCGCATCGATCGACGTGCGCGAGTGTCCGCTCTATCTGCTCACCGGCGAGTACGATTTTTCGTGCACGCCGGAGGATACGCTGCGCACGGCGGCGGGCATCAAGGGCGCGGAAGCAACGGTGATGGAAGCGCTCGGGCATTTTCCGATGAGCGAAAATCCCGCGCAATTCCGCCGTTACATCGCACCGGTGCTCGACGACATCCGCGCACGGAACGGTGCGTAAAGATGGCACCTGCTTCATGTGTTCGTGGACCGATTATCAACACGAAAAGAGTCGTCCCCGCGAAGGCGGGGACCCAGACTCCGCAGCTGTTCGGCTCCATCACTTACGGCGAGGTCATTTTATAACGACCGACGCCAGGGGGTCTGGGTCCCCGCCTTCGCGGGGACGGCGCCGAGTTGGCAGGCCAACTTTCATCATTGAGCGCATCTGACTGAAACAGGAAAGTAACATCATGGCAGACACATTGGGATTTATCGGGCTCGGCGTCATGGGCGAGCCGATCTGCCGCAATCTGGTGCGCAAGAGCGACCGCACGGTGAAGGCGTTCGATCTCGCCAGCGAGCCGTTGCAGCGCATCGCCGCCGACGGCGGTGCCATCGCGACGTCGGTGGCCGATGCAGTGAAGGGCAGCGAGGTGATTTTCCTCTGCCTGCCCAGTGCCAAGCACGTGCGCAATGTGGTCGAGAGCGACGGCGGATTGATTGCCTCCATCGGCGGCGGCCAAGTCGTGGTCGATCTCGGCACCTCGGCGGTGGACGTGACGCGCGATTTCGCCAAGCGGCTCGCGGCGAAGGGCGCAACGTGGATCGACGCGCCGATCGCGCGCACCCGGCAGGCGGCACAGGACGGCACGCTGAGCGTCATGGTCGGCGCAACGGACGCGCAATTCGCGCAGGTCGAGCCGCTGATCCGCCACTTCGCGACGGACGTGACGCTGTGCGGCGGCACCGGCGCGGGGCAGGTGACGAAGATCCTCAACAACATGGTGCTGTTCGAAACCGTCAACGCACTCGCGGAAGCCGCCGCCATCGCGCGGCGCAGCGGCGTCGCACCGAAGCTGTTGCTCGAAACATTATCGAAGGGCTCGGCCGACAGTTTCGCGCTGCGTAACCACGGCATGAAGGCGATCGTGCCGGGTGAATTTCCGTTGCGCGCTTTCTCCACCGAATACGCGCTGAAGGATCTGTCCTACGCGCTCGATCTCGCCTCGCAGGTCGGCGTCAATCCGCGCGGCGCGGCGCTGGTGGGCGACATCTTCCGCGAGGCAATCGATGCCGGCACGGGCGACAATTACTTTCCGGTGATATCGAAGCTGGTCGATGCGCCGGACACATCGACCAAGGAGTAGCCCATGGCCTCGCCGGGCGTCGCCGCTGTCGATCGCGCGCTGACGATCCTGTCCGCGTTCGATGGCGAACCAAATGCGTTGACGCTGGCGGCGTTGTCGCGCCGGACCGGCTTCTACAAAAGCACGCTGCTGCGTCTGATCGCGTCGTTGCAGGCGCACGGCTATGTGCTGCAATTGCCCGACGGCCGTTATCATCTCGGGCCGACGCCGTTCCGGCTCGGCGCGGTCTATCAGCGCGCCAATCATCTCTACGATCATGTGATGCCGGTGCTGCGCCAGCTCGTGGCGGCGGGTACTGAAAGCCCGTCGTTCCATGTGAGGCATGACGCCAAGCAGAGGCTGTGCGTGTTTCGCGTCGATTCCCAGCATTCGACGCTGGATCGTGTCGAGGCCGGCGCGCTGCTGCCGCTGGATCGCGGCGCGGCAGGAAAGGTGATCCTCGCGTTCGACGGCACTAAGGGTGAAACCTTCGACAGCATTCGTGATACTTTCGTGGCGCTGTCGTTCGGCGAGCGCGACCCCGATTGTGCCGGCATCGCTGCGCCGGTGTTCGGCGCCGATGGCCGGCTGGTCGGTGCACTGTCGGTGTCCGGCCCGAAGCCGCGCTTCACGCCCGATACGATTGCGGCCATGACCGCGCAAGTGTTGCAGGGCGCGCTGCGGCTGACTCACGCGCTAGGCGGCCGCAATGATGCGATGGGGCGGGTCGCGGATAAAAGCAGCCAACAGATAGTGAGCGCATCGGTCTAGTCCGTCATGGCCGGGCTCGTCCCGGCCATCCACGTCTTTACAGATACGCAGCAAGAGAGACGTGGATGCCCGGGACAAGCCCGGGCATGACGAAGAACATCGATCGTCAAATTATAAGACGAACGGAGAAACTTACGCTGTTCCCCGCTCGCGGATCTTCGCGCCGAGCGCCAGTGCTTTCGAAAGCACCGCGCTGGTCGCGACGAGCGCATCGATGCGTTCCGGCAGCCGTTCGTTCATGATCCGCTGCAACGGCCCCGTCATCGCCAGCGCGTGCAGCACCATGCCGTCCGGCAGCGTGACCGGAACGGCGATTGCAGCGAGGCCCTCGTCGATCTCGCCGATGCAGGTCGCGTAGCCGCGTTCGCGCACGGTTTGCAACTCCGATTCCACCCAGGCCAGATCGTTACGGGTATTGGCGGTGACGATCGGCAACGGTTGCGCCAGCGCCTGCGCCAAGGTCGCATCGTCCTGATAGGCCATGATGGCTTTCGCCGACGCCGCCGCGTTGACCGGCATTTCGATGCCGGGCTGCACATAGCCGCGCCAGCGTACGTCCGGTGATTGCGACACCGCGACGACGATGCGCCCGCCGGCGAGCCGCGTCAGGTAACAGGTCTCGCCCCAGTCTTCGATGATCTGCCGCAGATGCGGCCCGCTCAGTGTCGCCAGCCAGTCGTCGTCGACGGTGGCGTGCACCAGTCGCGTCAGCCGTTCGCCGAGATCGTAAGCGCGACCGCCGACGGCTTCGCGCGCGAGGCCGGCTTTCACCAGACCTTTCAGCAAGCGATGCGCGGTGGTTTTCGGCAGCGCCAGCATCGACGAGACGTCGCCGAGCGTCAGCGCGCCGGGAAAAGCGGCCACCAGTTCCAGCACGTCCATGTAGCGGCCGAGCGGTCCCGGCGATGCATCGTCTGTCGTCATGGTCCTGCGCGGTTGCCGTCGAGTCAGCCTTGACTCCGGAAAGCTTGCTTTATATCGTTTCGATATCCTGAATGCAATTCCGAATTTCGGAACAAAAATGATCCCGCCCCTCGATGAAGCGCGGCGCGATCGGGAGGCGCGAGATGTACCCGGACCCGAATTCGAAATCGCAGGCGCTCTACAACCGCGCGCTCGGCAGCTTGCCCGGTGGCAACTCGCGCACCACGGTGTTCATGAAGCCGTATCCGATCTACGCCGCGCGCGGCGAGGGCTGCCGCGTCACCGATCTCGACGGCAACGTCTTCATCGACTGCATCAACAATTTCGCGTCGCTGATTCACGGCCACGCTCATCCGAAACTGGTGAAGGCCGCGACCGATCAGATGATGCTCGGCTCCGCCTTTGGCCTCCCGACCGAAGCCGAGGTCGATCTCGCGGAGTTGCTGACGTCGCGTCTTGCCTCGGTCGATCAGGTGCGCTTCGCCAATTCCGGCACCGAGGCGGTGATGATGGCGCTGAAGGCGGCGCGTGCGTTCACCGGCCGGCCGAAGATCGCCAAATGCGAAGGTGCCTATCACGGCTCCTACGACTACGCCGAGGTCAGCCTCGATCCGACGCCGGAGGCGTGGGGCCGCAACGCGCCGGTGTCGGTGGCCTATGCAAAGGGCACGCCGGAGAATGTGCTGGCCGACGTGCTGACGATTCCGTTCAACGATCCGGAAGCGGCGGTGTCCTTGATCCGCGAGCACGGTCCCGAACTCGCCTGCGTGCTGGTCGATCCGATGCCGAACCGCGCTGGCCTCGTGCCGGCCGACAAGGCCTACATCGAAGCGCTGCGCGCGGTGACGCGCGAGGTCGGCGCGTTGTTGATTTTCGACGAAGTGATCTCGTTCCGCCTCGGCTATCATGGCGCGCAAGGGCTGTGGGATGCCGATCCCGATCTCACCGCGCTCGGCAAGATCATGGGCGGCGGTTTTCCGGTCGGCGCCATCGGCGGCCGCACGGACGTGATGGCGGTGTTCGATCCGCGCCACGGCAAGCCGGCGCTGCCGCACGGTGGCACCTTCTCCGCCAATCCGGTGACGATGCGCGCCGGGCTCGCGGCGATGCAATTGCTGGACGAAGCGATGTTCAAGCGGCTCGAGGCCATCGGCGACGCGGTGCGCGGCGGCATCGACGCCGCCTTCCGCAAGCACGGTGTGCCGGGGCGCACGGTGGGGCGCGGTTCGCTGCTGAAGATACACTTCGCCGAGCACGACATCCGCGACTATCGCTCAGCCTATCTGAACGAGCAGGAAGCGAAGCGGCAGGCGGTGTTCAACACCGGGCTGCTCGATCGCGGCATCCTCTGCGCCGGCTACGGGTTGATGGCGCTGTCGACGCCGATGAGCGATGCGGACGTCGAGGCCATCGTCAGCGCCGCCGACGCAGCGATGGCGGACGTTGCCGCTCGGGCTTGATCCGCCGCGCGTCCCTTCATCTCAACGAACCAATCCCCGCAAGCGAGCGAGGCACATCATGTCCGCGACCATCGATCCGATCACGCGCTCCGTTGTTCAGCATCGGCTGAGTTCGATCGTTGCCGAAATGGGCGAGGCGATGCTGCGCACGTCCTATTCGCAGATTCTCAATTCGAGCCGCGATTTCTCGCTGGCGATCTGCGACACCAAGGGCCGGCTGATCGCGCAGGCCGATCACATCCCGGTGCATGTCGGCGCGCTGCCGTGGGCGGCGCGCGCCATCGAGGAGCGCTTCAGCAACTTCAAGCCCGGCGACGTGCTGCTGCTCAACGATCCCTATCACGGCGGCAGCCATCTGCCCGATCTCACCGCGTTCGTGCCGGTGTTCGATGGCGAACGGCGGATGTATTGGGCCATCGTACGCGCGCACCAGAGCGACATCGGCGGCGCGACCCATGGCGGCTACAATCCGACGGCCTCCGAGATTTATCAGGAAGGCCTGCGCGTCCCGCCGATCTTCCTCTATGAGGCGGGCAAGCTGCGCGATGACATTCTCGACATGCTGGCGCTCAACGTGCGTAACTCGCGCGACTTCCGCGGCGATCTCGCCGCCATGGTCGGCGCGGCGCGGCTGGGCGAACGTCGCCTGCTGCGGCTGTTCGATGAATTCGGCGGCGCGACGGTGGAGCGCGCGGTGGATGCCATTCTCGACGCCGCCGAGCAGCAGACCCGCGCGGTGGTGTCGACCTGGAAGGACGGCGTGTTTCACGGCGAAGCCTTTCTCGACGACGACGGCTCCGGCGGCCGCGAGAACATCCGCATCAGTGCCAAGGTGACCAAGCGCGGCGGCGAGGTGGAAGTCGATCTCTCCGACTCCGATCCGCAATCGACGCGCTTCGTGAATTCGTCCCACGCCAACATGCAGGCTGCGGTGGCGATGGCTTTCGCCTATCTGATCGATCCCGACATTCCGAAGAACGATGGCTGCCTGCGCGCGCTGAAGGTGATCGCGAAGCAAGGCACTATCGTCTGGGCCGATCCCGGCCGACCGGTAACGCTCTGCACCAGTCATCCGTCGAACGAAATCGTCGAAGCCATCGTCAAGGCGTTGTCGGCATCATGCCCGGAGCGCGCGATGGCCGGCTGGAGCCGCCGCTTCCGCATCGCCATTCAGGGCGAGGACCCACGCACCGGCCGCAACTTCATCTGGCACATGTTTCAGGCGCGGCCCGGTGGCGGCGCGTCGTCGCAAGGCGACGGCTGGTCGTCGATCGGCGAGTGGCACACCGTCGGCGGCATCAAGTTCGGCAGTCTCGAAGTCGCGGAGGTGCGCTTTCCGCTGCACTTCCGCCATCACGAATTCCTCGCGGATTCCGGCGGCGACGGCAAACATCGCGGCGGTCTCGGCGTCGCGCTCGATCTGGTGATGGAGACGCAGACAGTCGCGCTCGCCAACACCGCCGGTGAAGGCACGCGGCATCGCGCCACCGGAATGCTCGGTGGCAGTGACGGCGAACCGCATCGCTATCGGCTGATCTCGGAAGGGCGCGAGCCGCGCGTGCTGCGCACCAAGGAAGTCGGCATTGAAATTCATCCCGGCGATTGGTTCGAGATACGCTCGTCCGGCGGCGGCGGCTGGGGCGATCCGGCGGAGCGCTCGCAAGCCGCGCGCGCGCGCGACGCGGAGCAGGGACTGGTGAGCGACAACACGACGAAGGCGGGTGCGTGACGATGTATACGATTGGCGTTGACGTTGGCGGCACCTACACGGACCTCGTCGCCATTGACGAGCGTGGGCATACGATCTTCGCGAAATCGCCCTCGACTCCGGCGGATCAATCCATCGGCGTGATGGCGGGACTCGAGGAACTGGCGCGGCGGCTCGGCCTGAGCCGCGCCGACATGCTGGCGGCGGCGACGCGCCTCGTGCACGGTACTACAGTCGCGACCAACGCGCTCCTGGAGCGCAAGGGCGCGAAGGTGGCGCTGGTCACCACCGAAGGCCATCGCGATATCATCGAGATGCGCGAAGGCTTGAAGGACAATCGTTACGATCTGCGCTCGCCGCCGCCGGAGCCGCTGGTGCCGCGCGAACGGCGCCTCACGGTGCGCGAGCGCATCAAGGCCAACGGCGATGTGCTGATCCCGCTCGACGAGGTCTCCGCGAATGAAGTGATCGCCGCGATCCGCGCATCCGGCGCGCAATCGGTGGCGATCTGTTTCCTGCACGCCTATCGCAATCCGGCGCACGAAATCGCGATGGCCGAGCGCATCGCGCGCGAACTGCCGGACGTGAACGTCTCGCGCTCCAGCGACGTGCTGCCGCAGATTCTCGAATTCGAACGCTTCTCCACCACGGTGGTGAACGCCTATGTCGCGCCGCCGGTGCGGCGTTATCTTACCAGCCTCGAAGCGCGGCTGCGCGAGGCGGGGCTTAAATCGAGCGTCTTCATCATTCTCTCCCATGGCGGTATGGCGCCGATCGAGGAAGCGGCAAGGCTCGCCGCCGGCACCGTGCTGTCCGGCCCCGCCGGCGGCATCTCCGGTTGCCAGCGCTGCGCGGAGTTGCTCGGCATTCCCGATCTGGTGCCGTTCGACATGGGCGGCACCTCGACTGACATCTCGCTGATCTCCGACGGCCGCGCCGCGTTGTCGGCGGCGGGTGCGCTGGCGGGCCAGCGCATCGCGTTGCGCAGCCTCGATATCACCAGCATCGCGGCGGGCGGCGGTTCTATCGCCGATGTCGATGCCGGCGGCACTTTTCACGTCGGCCCGGAAAGCGCCGGATCGGTGCCGGGCCCGGCGTGCTACGGCAACGGCGGCACCGACGTGGCCGTCACCGACGCCAATGTCGTGCTCGGTTATCTCGACGCCGACGCCTTCATGGGTGGCCAACGGCCGCTCGACCGCGCGGCGTCCGACGCCGCGATGGATCGCCTCGCGGCGAAACTCGGCCTGTCGCGCGATGCGGCGGCGGCGGGCGTCTATCGCATGATCAACCTGAAGATGGCGGACGGCATCCGCCTCACCACGTTGCGGCGCGGCGTCGATCCGCGACGCTTCACGCTGCTGTCGTTTGGTGGCGCGGCGGGGCTGCATTGCGTGGAGGTCGCGCGCGAACTCGAGATCAAGCGCATCGTGGTGCCGACCGCCGCGTCGGTGCTCTCGGCATGGGGCATGCTGACCAGCGACCTGCGCTACGAGGTCAGCCGCACCTATCTCGATTCCGGCAAGCGCATTCAGTCGTCCGAGGTGCGGGCGCTGTTCGCGGAATTGGAAGCGCAGGCGGCGGGGCGATTGCGATCATGGTTCGACGGACCGATGACGATCCAGCGCTCGGCGGAGATGCGCTACGGCGAACAGATTTTCGAGATCGACGTGCCGCTCGACGGACTCGACATGGACGATCCCGCGCTCGCCGCGCGGATCGAGGAACGTTTCCATTGCCGCCACGAAGATCTCTACACCTACGCTTCGCCGGATCAGGAAGTGGTGTTCGTCAACGCACGCGTCGCCGCCGTCGGCGCGGTGACGCGCGGCAATGACGACGTGAAACCGGCCCCCGCCACCGCGCCGCCTCAACCGAAATCGAAACGCAAGGCGTTCTTCGGCGCCTGGCGCGAGGTGCCGGTCTACGCGATGGACCGGCTCGCGCCCAGCCACACGCTCGAAGGCCCGGCCATCGTCGAAGCCGAAACCACGACGGTGGTGCTCAACGACGGCGACCGCGCCCGGGTGAATGAGCTTGGGTGGCTGGATATCCGGTTGGGGTGAGTGTCACTCCGAGTCTCGCCAACTGACTCAGCGTCGTCCTTGTTCAGCGTCGTCCCCGCGCAGGCGGGGACCCAGACTCCGTGTCGCTGACGATGTGGGCAGCGCTCATGACCCTTTAATCGAGCGTCATGCGCACCACGACCGCCAGGGGTTATGGGTCCCCGCCTGCGCGGGGACGACGGCTTTCGTATTGCACGCCCCTACCGTTTCCGCGTCGGCTTCGCCACGCAGGCGTCGATCAGCGCGGTGGCGGCGGCAAGCGCCGATTGCGCGGGGCCGGAGGCCGATTGCTGGCCGGTGACGTAGACACCCTCGATCAGCAGCATCAGGCCGTCGCCGAGCATGCGCGGATCGCGCGCGCCCATCTCAGTTGCGAGTTCGCGCAGCCGTTGCCGTAACGCCTTCTTGTGCGTTTCCGCCACCAAGCGCGCAGGGTGCGTGTGGCCGGGATATTCGACGGCAGCGTTAGACAAGCCACAGCCGCGATAGCCGTCCTTCACCGCGCGGTTCGCCAGTTCACGAATGTAGGCCAGCACATGCGTCCGCGCGTCGGGTGGGCTCTTGCCGCCGGGCTTCTCGAAGCGCGGCCAGAACTCGCGGTCGTAGTCGAAGAGGTACGCGGCGGCGAGATCGTCCTTGGAGGGGAAAGCGCGATACAGGCTCGGCTTGGTGACGCCGGCGCGGTTGACGATTTCGTCGACGCCGACGGCGCGGATGCCCTCGCGGTAAAACAGCTCGCGGGCGGAAGCCCGAATCCGCTCCGCCGCGCGCGGCGGCTGCGCCGGGGCGTCCGGCTTGCTGGTGTTCCGGTTCGGCGTGGTTCGGCTCACGATATCCTGCTCGGCACGAATGACGGCTTGACAATGTTACCGATCGGTACGTATGGTCCACGCCCGATCAGACGTACCGGTTAGTAACATGCAGCAGCCTTCCGTTTCAAGCCCCGCCGTTTCACGCCGCCCGTTCGGCCAGAACTACGCCTTCGTCGTCGTCGCGGTGATCTTCGTCGCGCTGCTCTCCGCCGCTGGCCTGCGCGCCACGCCGGGCGTGCTGATCCTGCCGTTGCAGCAGACCTTCGGCTGGAGCATTGACGTCATTTCGGTGTCCGCCGCCGTCGGCATCTTCCTCTATGGCCTCGCCGGTCCGTTCGCCGCCGCGGTGATGAACCAGTTCGGCATTCGCCGCACTGTAATGGGCGCGTTGCTGCTGATGTCGGCCGCTACCGCCGCCAGTTATTTCATGACGAAGCCGTGGCACCTGTTCCTGACCTGGGGCCTGCTCACCGGCATCGGTTCCGGCGCGGTCGCCAACGTGCTCGGCGCGGTGATCGTCAATCGCTGGTTCGTCAAGAATCGCGGCACGGTGATGGGCCTGCTCACCGCGGCCACCGCCACCGGCACGCTGATATTCATGCCCGGCCTTTCGATGGTGGTCGAGCGCGGCGGCTGGCAGCCGGTGGTGCTGATCATCGCCGCGTGCTGCGCGGCGCTGGTGCCGCTGATCTATTTCTTGGTGCCGGAGCGTCCGGCCTCGATCGGCCAGCGCGCGTACGGCAGCGATGTCGACGACGTGCCGCCGCCCGCAACGGGGCAGAATCCATTCGTCGCGGCCATCGCGCATCTCGTCGAGGCGGCGAGGACGCGCACCTTTTGGTATCTGTTCGCGACGTTCTTCATCTGCGGGTTCACCACCAACGGCCTTGTCGGCACGCATCTGATCGCGTTCTGCGGTGATTACGGTATCGCGCAGGTGCAGGCGGCGAGCCTGTTGGCGCTGATGGGCATCTTCGATCTGGTGGGTACTACGCTGTCGGGCTGGCTCACCGACCGCTTCGATCCGCGCAAGCTGTTGTTCGTGTATTACGGGCTGCGCGGGCTGTCGCTGATCTATCTGCCGTATTCCGGCTTCTCGTTGTGGAGCCTGACCGTCTTCGCCGTGTTCTACGGTCTCGACTGGATTGCCACCGTGCCGCCGACCATGCGGCTCGCCAACGAGGCCTTCGGCGACCGCAAGGCGCCGGTGGTCTTCGGCTGGATCGTCGCCGGGCATCAACTCGGCGCCGCCTCGGCGGCGTTCTTCGCCGGCGCGATGCGCACCGCGCAGGGCGATTATCTCGGCGCCTTCGTCATCGCTGGCCTCACCGGGCTTGTGGCGGCGGTGTTGTCGCTGATGATCGGCCGCAATCGCGACGCGACCGCGAGGTTGGCACCGGCGTAGCGGGATTGGCCGCGCTGGCATCATCCCGCTTCTCCCCGCGCTTGCTTTCGGTATAGGCTGCCGGCCGACGGCCGCGGCTATGCACCGCGACCGCAAAACAGGGAGAGAGGCATGATTTTTTTCCGGCCCGCGACTGCCCTCGTGCTGGCACTCGGCATCGCACTCGCAACCCCCGCTCGCGCGCAGAAGAAATACGACACCGGCGCAACCGATACCGAGATCAAGGTCGGTCAGACTATTCCGTTGAGCGGGCCGGCATCGGCTTATGGCGGCATCGGCAAGGTGCAGGCCGCCTATATCCGCATGATCAACGAGCAGGGCGGCGTCAACGGCCGCAAGATCAACCTCATTCAGTACGACGATGCCTACAGTCCGCCGAAGACAGTCGAGCAGGTGCGCAAGCTTGTCGAAAGCGACGAGGTTCTCACGACGTTCCAGATTATCGGTACGCCACCCAACGCCGCCGTGCAGAAATACCTGAACGACAAGAAGGTGCCGCAGCTTTTGGCCTCCACCGGCGCAACACGTTTCACCGATCCGAAGCATTTCCCGTGGACGATCGCGTACAACCCGAATTACCAGGCGGAAGCGCACATCTACGCGAAGTATATCCTCGCCAATCATCCCAACGCGAAGATCGGTATCCTTTATCAGAACGACGACCTCGGAAAGGACTACGTGAAGGGGCTGAAGGACGGCCTCGGCGCCAAGGCCGCGAGCATGATCGTCGCCGAAAAATCCTACGAACTGTCGGACCCCACGGTCGACTCGCAGATGGTGACGCTGAAAGCGTCCGGCGCCGATCTGTTCTACAACATGACGACGCCGAAATTCGGCGCGCAGGCGATCAAGAAGGCGGCCGAACTTGACTGGCATCCGGTGCAGATTCTCGACATCAACGCGTCGCCGGTGAGCCAGACGCTCGTTCCGGCCGGACTCGAAAACGCCAAGGGCATCATCTCGGTCAACTACGGCAAGGACCCGCTCGATCCGCAATGGGCCGACGACGAAGGCATGAAGCGCTACAAGGCCTTCATGGCGAAGTATGCGCCGAGTGAGGACGCAAACAGCGGCATCGCGACCTATGGTTATTCGACTGCGGCGTTACTGGTGCAGATTCTCAAGCAGTGCGGCGACAACCTGACGCGCGCCAATGTCATGAAGCAAGCCACCAACATCCAGCCGTTTGTCGTCGATCTCGCGCTGCCCGGCATGACGGTCTCCACCGAGCCCGACGACTGGCGCATCAACAAGCAGTTCCAGATGATGAAGTTCGACGGCCATCGCTGGGTTCTGTTCGGGCCGATCCTGACTGACGACTTCAAGGAGCAGTGAGCCGCACAGAATGAGTCGTCCCTGCGCGGGCAGGGACCCATGCGCCGCGGCGGTTCGGCTCCTGAATCGAGGCGAATTGTAGAGCGATTTGCGTTTTGACGGAAACATCCAATCCGTCATGGCCGGGACGAGCCCGGCCATGACGAGTTGTTGATTCCACCTAAATTTTGCCCGCCCTAGTAATAATCAACGCCAGGAGTTATGGGTCCCCGCTTTCGCGAGGCCGGCACCGAGATTTTTTGCATTCGCCGTCGCCGGTTTCAGTCAACCGATACAATCCGATCCGGCGTCCTAACGTTTCGTTGGGGACGATCCGCAACAGTTTCGCAACGATCGGTCCCTACCGTCGCCGGATGGAAGCGAACCTCAATCCCCGTTCCGGCAACACGATGCCGGATGCCCCCGCGCAGGAACAGGCGCGCCTTGCCGCGCTCGATCGTTACGACCTGCTCGATACGCCGCCGGAAGAGTCCTTCGATCGCGTGACGCGATTGACGCGCCGCGTTTTCACCGTCGGCATGTCGACGGTCACGCTGATCGACGGCCACCGCCAGTGGTTCAAGTCGCGCCAAGGCATGGCGGATGCGGAGACGGAGCGTGGCCCGGCGTTGTGCAACGCCGCCATCAATGAGCTGTCGCCGCTGATCGTTCACGACACATTGGCCGATCCTCGGTTCGCGACCAATCCGTTTGTGGTCGGCGCGCCCTTCATCCGCTTTTATGCCGGTGTGCAGTTGCGGACGGCGGATGGCCACGCGATCGGCACGCTCTGCGCGATGGACGACAAGCCGCGTGCGTTCGGCGACGAGGATCTGGCGACATTGGTCGATCTCGGCCGGATCGTCATGCACGAGGCGGAGCTGCGCGCCTTCGCGATGAGTGACAGCCTGACCGGCGTGCTGTCGCGCCGGGCTTTCCGCAACGAGGCGGCGCGCACCATCGACCTGGCCAGGCGCCACAAGCACGATTTGAGCTGCGTGCTGTTCGATCTCGATCACTTCAAGGCAGTCAACGACACGCATGGCCACGGCGTCGGCGATCTTGTATTGCGCGCCACCGCTGATGTCTGTCGCGAGGAATTGCGCGCGGCCGATGCGGTCGGCCGCGTCGGCGGTGAGGAATTCGCGATTCTGCTGCCGCATACCGGCTTGCCGGCGGCGATGGCGGTCGCCGAGAAATTGCGTGCCGCGCTGGCGCGGGCCTATGTGCAAGGCGAGAGCGGCACGGTGCGGCCCACCGCGAGCTTCGGCATCGCGGCGCTGGACGCGACGGCGCCGGACATCGACGAACTGCTGCGCCGCGCCGACAAGGCGCTCTACGCGGCGAAGGAGGCAGGACGAAATGTCTGCCGCGCGTGGCGGCCGGAAGCCGGCGACGGCTTCGCCGGCGTGCGCCGCCGCGTGCTGAAAGGCGCGCGGATCGCGTTCAATGGCGGCCATTCCATCATCGACTGCACGGTGCGCGAATTGTCGGACGCCGGCGCGCTGCTGCATGTAATGTCCACCGCTAACGTTCCCGAGGAATTCAAGCTCGGCATTCTTGCCGATCAGGTGCATCGCCTCTGCAAGGTAACGGCACGCCGCGACGCCCTGCTCGAGGTCGCGTTTCAATAGAAGCGCCTGATGCACCGCGATTCGCCACGTCGCGATGAACCTCCGCGTATGACGGCTCGTCCAAGCTATGATGTTGGTGCGCGATGAGGCGGTGACTGCACATCGGCGTGTCGTCGATGGTTCAGGATTCGAGCAGGAGTGCGAGGTGCGGAAGCTGGGCTGGTCGGGTCTGATGGCGATCGCGCTGATGGCATGGGCGTCGTTTGCGATGGCGTCGGAATGGAGCCGCTATGGGAATGCGCGATTCCAATATGGAATCGATATTCCACCGGGCTTTCCCAGCGTCGCGGAATCGGACAACGGCGACGGCGGGGTCTCCGCGACGCCCGATGGTCGCGCGAAATTGATGGTCTGGGGCAGCTTCCTTGTCGACCGGAGTTTCGCGGCCGAGATGCAATGGCGCATCGGACAAGCGCGCGCTGCCGGCTGGGATATCACCTATCAGAAGCACCAGGCGAAGTGGGCAGCGTGGTCGGGCGTCAAGGGCAACCGCATCGTCTACCAACGCGGTATCGCCGCGTGCCGCGGTGCCGCCGCGTATTTTCGTCTCGAATACGACAAGGATCAGGCGAAGGTTTTCGATCCGATCGTTGCGAGGCTGAGCAAGTCGTTGCGCGGCGAATGTTGATCGACTCGATCGGCTACAACCGCAACGCGATGGCAAGGTTCGCGCCGGCCCAGGTTTAAGCGGCGTAACTCTGCCTTTCGCGCGCCGCAAAAGCGTCCTAGCCTGGCATCGCGGTCGGTGAGTGATGACCATGCGAACTCGCGTCAGAAAGTTCGCCCATATCCTGGAGCGCACGGGGCTCGCGATGGCCGGTGCGGCGAGCGGCCTGTTTGTTGCGGCTCAGGTCGGGTCGATCGTTTTTCCGCTCGCGTCCGAAGGCTTCATCATCGTCATGATGTTGAGTGGCGCGATCGGGTTCTATCTCGGGATCGACACGCCGCAACGGCCGTTCCTTCCAGTCGCCGGCGAGCCTTCGGAGAAGGGTTTTGGCGGGCGGATCGATACCGCGGAGTTTCTCAGCGCGGTGGGCACATTTTTCGCAACGTTGGTGGCGTTCGTGGCGGTGTCGGTCATCGTCTTTCGCGAAAATCTGCATATCTTCTGGACCTACGCCATCATGCAGGGATGGGTGATCGGCGTGGCGATGCAGATCGTTGCCGGAGCCATAGCGCGCATCCGCGTGTGACATCGACCGAAAGGCCGCTCGATCGCGCGGAGCCCCCGCAGGCTGTTCGCCGGACGGATCGGGGCCGTGGACGATCGCCGCATTCCGGTACTCGACTGTCGGGCTACCCCGAGCCCATCTCCAAACAAAAACAGCCGGGTCTTGCGACCCGGCCGTTTCTGTCTTGCAGCGATGAACTTTTATAAAAAGGCGATCAGGCCGCGGCGCTCGCGGTTTCGGCCTTCTTCTTCTCGATCTGGCGCTTCAGCTCGGCGGCCTTCAGCGACAGGTTGTCGATGTTGGCCTTGAGCAGGAAGGCATCGAGACCGCCATTGTGGTCGACGCTCTTCAGCGCGTTGGTCGAGACGCGCAGCCGCACCGAACGGCCCAGCGCATCCGACAGGAAGGTGACGTTGACCAGGTTGGGCAGGAAGCGCCGCTTGGTCTTGATGTTCGAGTGGCTCACCCGGTGACCGACCTGGGGACCCTTCGCGGTCAGTTCGCAGCGGCGGGACATTGGAAAATTCCTCTCACTTCCCCAAGGCACACTGCAAGCACGCTGCGCGGCCGCGGGGGTCAAAAATCGCGTCCATTTCAGGATGGCCGCACGTATAGAGGCGAGGGCGCATAAGGTCAAGCGGAACGCTGCGCGGCCGGGGAGCGGGATCAGCCGGGGCACCGCGGTGATCGTGGCCGATTTTGCCTTCGATCTCAACCATATAAAGGTCGCATTCGGTTCCGACATGGTGACGGGATGGATTTTCGGATATGTCCGCCGCAACGCGTGCGAGGGACGAAGTTGCCCGTGACAAGATACCGATTTGTGAACAGGTGGGCTGAAATCCCGTTCCGACCTATCCGGCCGGCGCCGCTCGTAGGCTTTTGTGCCGTTCTCGGCATCGCGCTGGGGTCGCTTTCGGCCATGCCAGCCTCGGCGCAGGGCAGGCTCGACGCTCGCTATGAGGTGACGCTGGCCGGTATTCCGGTCGGGCGCGGCGCCTGGACCATCGAGATCGCCGAGGATCATTACAGCGCCACGGTGTCCGGGGCCACCGTCGGCCTGCTCAAGGCGATTTCCGGCGGCCATGGTAACGGCGCGGCGCAGGGGCGCGTCGTCAACGGTCAGTTCGCGCCGGTGAATTACACCGCGACCAGCGAAACCTCCAAGAAAGCCGAGACCATCCGCATTGCCCTGAACGGCGGCAACGTCACCGAATCCACCATCACCCCGGAACCGCCGGTGGACGACGCCCGCATTCCCGTCACCGAGGCCCATCGGCGCGGCGTGCTTGATCCGATGACCGGCAGCATGATCCGGGTCCCCGGCGCCGGCGATCCAGTAGGCCCCGAGGCATGCAAATCCGCGGCTGCGATCTTCGACGGCCGGATGCGTTACGATTTACGGCTCGAATACAAGCGAATGGATACCGTCAAGGCCGAGAAGGGCTATCGCGGCCCGGCCGTGGTCTGCGGGATCTATTTCACCCCGGTATCCGGCTACGTGCCGGATCGCGCCGCCATCAAATATCTCGCCGCGCAGAAGGCGATGGAGGTCTGGCTGGTGCCGATCGCCGGCACTCGCGTCCTGGTTCCGTTCAAGCTGTCGATTCCGACGCCGCTCGGCCACGGCGTGCTGATCGCGACCCAGTTCAACGCCACCGCTGTCCCGCCCCGGGCCGCGACACGCTAAAGGGCCCGTGTTGGGCGCGTGGAAAATCTTGTGACGGAATCGGCGCAATCTCGCCACCGGTTTGCCGCAAGAATCCCGCCGCAAGAATCTCGTTGACTCTTGACGCGATCCTGTACGGCATGGGTGTTAATGATTGCGCCGCATTCCTATCTCTCCTGCGACAGGAATCCTCTTGATGTAGTGATCCAGGCCGCCGCGCGCCGCGAGATGTTGCGGTTGCTCCGCGAGGGGCGGCGCGAGTCAGCGATTCGGGCGCGATTCGTTCCGGACTCGTTCCAAAGCTTAAGTCGCGGCGCGAACAGCGTCGCATTGTGAAACAGGCTGGATCGTGGTCACCCAGCCTTGTCGTTTCGGAAGCCCTGAAAAATATGGTTGTTTCTTCTGCTTCGCCGTTTTCATCGCCCGATCCCGAGCGCGCGCCCGGTAGTGGCGTCACCGCGGTGCTCGGCCCCACCAACACCGGCAAGACGCATCTCGCCATCGAGCGCATGCTCGCGCATTCGTCCGGCATCATCGGTTTGCCGCTGCGTCTGCTCGCGCGCGAGGTCTACAACAAGATCGCCGCGCGCGTGGGCCCCGAAGCTGTCGCGCTGATCACCGGCGAAGAGAAGATCAAACCATCGAAACCACGCTTCTGGGTCTCGACGGTGGAAGCGATGCCACGCGATATCGACGTGTCGTTTCTCGCCGTCGATGAAATCCAGATCGCCGCCGATCTCGAACGTGGCCACGTCTTTACCGATCGCATTTTGAACCGTCGCGGCCGCGACGAGACGCTGTTACTTGGCGCGGCGACAATGCGGCCGGTGATCGAGAAACTGCTGCCCGGCGCGAATATTCTGACGCGGCCGCGTTTGTCGCAGCTTGAATTCGCCGGCGATCGCAAGATCACGCGGCAACCGCGCCGCACGGCGATTGTCGCGTTTTCCGCCGATGAAGTTTACGCCATCGCCGAATTGATCCGTCGTCAACATGGCGGTGCGGCGGTGGTGTTGGGCTCATTGTCGCCGCGCACGCGCAACGCGCAGGTGGCGCTGTTTGAATCCGGCGACGTCGATTATCTCGTCGCCACCGACGCCATCGGCATGGGCCTCAATCTCGATGTCGATCACGTTGCTTTCGCATCGGATCGCAAGTTCGACGGCTATCAGTTTCGCCGTCTCACCCCGGCGGAGTTCGCGCAGATCGCCGGCCGCGCCGGCCGCGCGACACGCAACGGCACCTTCGGCACCACCGGGCGCTGCGCGCCGTTCGAACCCGAACTCGTCAACGCGTTGCAGAACCACACCTTCGACAACGTCAAGACGCTGCAATGGCGCAACGCGCAGCTCGATTTCCGCTCGCTCGACGCGCTTCAGGTGTCGCTGGCGCATACGCCCGATCACCCCGCGCTGACCCGCGCGCCGATTGCCGAGGATTTGCGCGTGCTGGACCACGCCGCACGCGATGCCGATGTCCGCGAGATGGCGCAAGGCAAGGTGGCGGTCGAGCGGCTGTGGGAGGCGTGCCAGGTTCCGGATTATCGCAAACTGTCGCCGGCGGCCCACGCCGAACTGGTGACGACGCTTTATACCTTCCTGATGCGCCGGGGCCGCATTCCGGATGCCTGGTTCGCGGCGCAAATTGCCCAGGCGGACCGGATCGATGGCGATATCGACACGTTATCCGGGCGGATTGCCCACATCCGCACCTGGACCTTCGTGGCAAATCGCCCGGATTGGCTGGCTGATCCGCTCCATTGGCAGGGAATTTCGCACGAACTTGAGAATAAATTGTCCGATGCCCTGCATGAACGGCTAACTCAGCGTTTCGTTGATCGCCGGACCAGTGTATTGATGCGCCGCTTGCGGGAAAACACCATGCTGAATACTGAGATTGGAAAGACCGGCGAAGTGATCGTGGAGGGCCATGTGATTGGCCGCCTCGACGGATTCATGTTTGCGCCAGATGCGGCGGAAGCAGGCTCCGAAGCCAAGGCATTGCAGGCCACGGCGCAAAAGGCGCTGGCCGGCGAGATCGACGCGCGCGCGGAAAAATTGTCGCAGGCGCCGGACGATCAATTCGTGTTGGCCTCCGACGGCACCATCCGCTGGACCGGTGATGCCGTCGCCAAGCTGGTGGCGGGTGACGACGCACTGCATCCGCGCATCCGCATCGTCGCCGACGAGCGCTTGAGCGGCGCGCCGCGCGATGCGGTGCAGGCGCGGCTCGACCTCTGGCTCAAGACGCATATCGAGAAACTGCTCGGCCCGCTGTTTGAACTGGTGAAGGCCGAGGACATCACCGGTATCGCGCGCGGCATCGCGTTTCAGTTGACCGAAGCGCTGGGCGTGCTGGAGCGATCGAAGATTGCCAACGAGGTGAAGGATCTCGATCAGGCCTCGCGCGCGACCTTGCGCAAATACGGCGTGCGGTTCGGCGCTTACCATCTTTATGTGCCGGGGCTGCTGAAGCCGGCGGCGCGTGCGCTTGCCTCGCAACTGTGGGCTCACAAGCAGGACAATGTCGATCTCGGCGCGCTGCTCGGCGCGCAGCATCTGGCAGGCAGCGGTCGCACATCGTTTCCGGTCGACAAGGTGCTGGATCGCGATGCCTATCGCATGCTGGGTTATCGGCAATGCGGCGAGCGCGCCGTGCGTGTCGATATTCTCGAACGATTGGCGGACCTGATTCGTCCGGCGCTGGCGTGGCGCGAAGCTTCGACATTGCCGAAGCCGCCCGGCGCGTTCGACGGACGCGGCTTCGTGGTGACGCAGGCTATGACGTCGCTCACCGGTTCGGCCGGCGAGGACTTCGCATCCATCTTGCGTGCGCTCGGCTATCGCATGGAGTTGCGGCCCGCACCTGCGCCGACACCTGAAACGGTTGCCGTTGATCCGGCGGTTGCTGCCGATGCATCCGCGACAACCGAGAACACGGCGTCGGAAGTCTCGTCGACCGACAGTGCATCCACTGAAGAGCCTGCGGTTGATGCACTGTCTGATGCATCTCCGTCGCAAGACCTATCGCCAGCCATCGAGGCGCAGGCAAGCGAACCGGTTCAGTCCGACGACACGCCAAGCGAAGTGCCTTCCGACATGTCGCCCGTGGTCGAGGCTACTCCAGCGATCGCAAGCGAGCCTGTCGCGAACGATGCTGCAATCGATGCGTCATCGGTCACATCCGCGGATTCTGTTGCTGAAGCTGCATTGACCGAGACGGTTGTTGAAGAAGCCGCAACCGCTGATGCGATGTCGACTGAAGCCGCTGCCGCGGAAGTGGCCGCGCCCGCAATGGTCGAGGTATGGCGACCCGGCGGTCGTTCCGAAGAGCGACGGCCGCGTCATGATCGGCATCGCCATCGTCAGCCGAATCGCCCGCAGCAAGGTGCACAAGGTGCCCCGGCTGAAGGCGAGGTGGCGGAAGGTGACAAGCGGCAGCGGCATGGCCACGGCCGCCGCGACCGCTCGTTCGACTTCAAGCGCCCGAACCGTCCTGCCAGCGAGGCAGGTGCTGCGCCCGAGGGAGCGCAAGGCGAAAATCGCCCGCCGCGCGAGCGCGGCCATGGCAAGGACTCTCGCAAGGATTTCGGCAAGGGCCGGGACAAGGGCAAGTTTCAGGGCAAGGGTGGTCGTGATCGGCGTCCGGAGGGCGGCGGTCCGTCGCACCGGCCGTTCGCCAGCAGCGCGCCGCGCGAGCGGGAACGCGATCGTCCCGCCGATCCGAACTCGCCGTTCGCCAAGCTGGCGGCGCTGAAGGAGCAGCTTGCCGCCAATCGCAAGGATGCCAATTAGCGCGCACCCGGGAGACGGCGTGGAGCGTCAGCGCCTCGACAAATGGCTGTGGCACGCGCGGATCGTCAAAGCTCGCGCCAGCGCGGCGGCATTGGTCGAAGGCGGTCGGGTCCGCGTCAACGGCAGCCGTCAGAACGCGCCCGGGCATGGCATCAAGTTGGGTGATGTCGTTACGATCGCCCTCGATCAAGGCGTGAAGGTGCTGAAAGTCACGGCCTTTTCCGAACGGCGCGGCAATGCCGAAGCCGGGAGGCGACTTTACGTCGATGTGCACGCCGGGTCGGAATGACCGGCTCCCTCGGTTCGACCGCTATGAAGGTCAACGCTTCCCTTGCGGCTTGGGGCCGACTGCGCTACGCCAACACTCAAAATTCGATCGCTTCCGGAGCTATGGATGACCTACGTCGTCACTGAAAATTGTATCAAGTGCAAATACACCGACTGCGTAGAGGTCTGCCCCGTCGATTGCTTCTACGAGGGCGAGAACATGCTGGTGATCCACCCGGACGAGTGCATCGATTGCGGCGTGTGCGAGCCGGAGTGTCCCGCCGACGCGATCAAGCCCGATAGCGAGCCGAACCTCGAGAAATGGCTTGAGGTCAACGCGGCGCACGCCAAGAACTGGCCGAATATCACGCAAAAGAAAGAATCGCCGCCCGATGCCAAGGATTTCGATGGCATGGAGGGCAAGTTCGATAAGTATTTCTCCTCGGAGCCCGGAACCGGCGATTGAGATGATTTGAGGATCGGCCGGGCTTGCTTTAAGAGCCTGCGCGGTCGATAAGGGTTTAAACTTAACCTTATTGCGAAGGTTGGCCTGTGGAACCCGGCAACGAAGTCGTTGTCCGGGCATAAATCATTGATTTTTGCAGGAAATGTGCTATTGTAAGACACATCCAGCAAGCCGGACCCTGTTCGCGCCGCCGTTTTGGCCCTGATGGGTTCTCATGCAAAAACCTTGAATAGGGGCGCGAGCGTTTTTCGCGCACAGGCTGTGTCACAGAAAACGCGTAAAAAGAGTATCTCGAAGGGTGCGGGAAAAGCGACTGCGGCCAGCCGCAGCACACCCAAGAACCACGCACGTGGGTCCGTCAAGACGGCGCGGGGTTCGGTCAAATCGTCGAGCGTCAAGACCTCAACCGCCAAGTCGGCTGCCGCGAAGCCGTCGACCGCCAAGTCGTCCAACGCCAAATCTTCGACCGCCAAGCCATCGGCGGCGAAATCCTCCAAGAACAAAAGAAGTGAAATGCTGAAAAAGACTGCGAAAGCCGCCGAGAAGACCGTTGCTTCCAAGCCCGCACCCGCGAAGGCGACCGCTCCCAAGCCGGCGCCCAAGGCTCCTGCCAAGCCGGCCGCCGCCGTCAAGCCGGCGCCAAGCAAGCCCGCAGTGGCCGCCAAGGTCGTGAAGGCGCCGGTCGCCCCGGTCCGCGTCGAGGAGCCGAAGAAGGCGCTGACCCAGCGCCAGGGCTTCAAGACCAACGAATTCGTCGTCTATCCGGCTCACGGTGTCGGCCAGATCCTGGCCATCGAGGAGCAGGAAATCGCGGGCGCCAAGCTCGAACTGTTCGTCATCAACTTCATGAAGGACAAGATGACCCTGCGGGTGCCGACGGCGAAGGTCGCCAATGTCGGCATGCGCAAGCTGTCGGAGCCGGCGCTGGTCAAGCGTGCATTGGAGACCCTGAAGGGGCGTGCGCGCGTCAAGCGGACGATGTGGTCGCGTCGCGCGCAGGAGTACGAAGCGAAGATCAATTCGGGCGACATCGTCGCGATCGCCGAAGTGGTTCGTGATCTCTACCGTTCGGAATCGCAGCCCGAGCAGTCCTACAGCGAGCGGCAGCTTTACGAAGCGGCGCTCGACCGGTTGGCGCGCGAGATCGCAGTGGTTCAACACGTCACCGAGACCGAAGCGGTCAAGGAGATCGAAGGCCAGCTCGCCAAGAGCCCGCGCCGCGGTGCCAAGGCGGAAACCGAAACCGATGCGGACGGTGATTCGGATATCGACGCGGAAGACGACGACAGCGCCGTCACCGACGCGGCTGCTTGATCGCCTTCGTTCGCGAAAGCCTTATTGGAACATCGAAGCCCGGCCGTGAGGCCGGGCTTTTGGTTTGCGAAGGGGTTGTTCGGGAATCCGTCGATGCCGGTTTGCTGAATGCCGACCGTCAATCCACCACGATCTTGACCTGCTCTCCCGGCTTCACCTTGCCGGTTGCGTCAAGGCCGTTGAGCATGCGGAAACGCTGCTCGGGGTGATCGACGCCGCCCATCCGTCGCGAGAGCGATTCGACGGTGTCGCCGGATTGAACCGCGACGATCTTGATGCGCAGCGGCCGCGCCGCCTGAATTTCTTCCAGCGTCAGGCGGCGGAACGATTTGATGGTGTCCTTGGCGTTTTGCTCGCTCTCGAGATTCTTCTGCCGGGATGCGAAGATGAAGCGATAGACGTCGCTGCCGAAGCGCAACGCATAGACGCGGAATTGCCACTGGTCGCCGCGCGCCGTCACCGATGCGGCGGGGAAGCCGTTGATGGTGAGCTGTTCGGTGGACGCCTTGTCGACGTTCTCCATCCAGCCGGAATTGAGATAGTCGCCCAGCGACTGCTCCGCCGGCACCCGCACCACATCGAAGCGCATCGCCTGGTCGCCGCCGTTGCGGACGCCGATCACCGCCTGCGCGGTATTGTCGAGCGTATAGCCATTGGGCGCCTGGAAGGTGAAGCCGAGCTTTGGATGCAGGAAACGCCGGCCGCGGACGAAGCCTTCGCTCGGGTCCTCGCCGTAGACGAGGTTATCGATCGCGGCGAGATAGGCATCGTGATCGCGCTCGCTGTTTTGCGGCGAACTGAATTGCCGCGCGATGGCCTGCGCGTTCTGCACCCGCTCCGGCGTCGCCGGGTGCGACGACAGGAAGTCCTGCGACCGCGGATCGATCGACGTGCGTCCCGCCTTCAAAGCCGCGTTGCGTTCCATCGCCGTGAGAAACCGCGCCGCGCCGAACGGATCGAAATGCGCGCGAGCCGAAATACCGACGCCGATGCCGTCGGCCTCGAATTCCTGCGAGCGCGAGAAACTGGCCATCGTCAGCTTGGTCTTGGCCAGCGCCAGCGCGGTGATGTCGGGATCGTTACCCATCTCCTTGACCACGCGCGTCACGAGGGCGGCACGCTTGGCCTGATCCTCGCGGATCGCGGCGTGCTTCGCCAGCACGTGCGCCATCTCGTGCGATAGCACGGAGGACAGTTCGGAGGTGTCGCTGGCGAGCGCGATCAACCCGCGCGTAACGTAGAGCTGTCCGGTCGGTAGCGCGAATGCGTTGACGGCGCCGGAATTGAGAATCGTCACCTTGTAGGAGAGATCGGGACGGTCGGAGGCTGCCACCAAGCGGTTTACCGTCTTGGTGATCAGGTTTTCCAGTCTCGGGTCGTCATACGCGCCGCCATAGGACGCCAGGATGCGCTCGTGCTCGCGCTCGGTCGGCGATTGCTGAGCTGCGAGCCGCGCCGGCTTCGCCGACATTTCGGTAGCCGGCGATGCGGTATGCAATCGTCCCATATCGGCACAGCCGGACAGAGCGAGTAACGCGCAAACGCCAACGACCGCCACCAGATGGCGGCGACGCGAACTCGTGCCGTGTTTGTGTCCCGCTTGCTTCGTCACAGTCGCTATCCGTCGCATCCCAAGATGCGGCTACCTCCGTCCTCAATACAGCGCCGCCCCCGCGCCTCGGCAGTGCGTCTCTTGCTGTCGTGGCAGGTCATTCTAGGACCTTTTGGCTGATAATTGAATCAGAAGCCAAGCCCCGGATAGCGATAGTGCCGCGTTTTCATCACGTGAAGCTGATCCTCTTGTACCGGAAAACGCTCGATTGGCGATCCAGAACCTCGATCTGCCCGGTTCCACGCAATCGAATCCGTGGCCCGCCCCGTTGCTCGATCCAGCCTCGGACCCGGACCCATCGGCCCGCCAGCGCCCTGATATCGATGCCGTCCCTCGTTAGCGATCCTATCATCTGCCTCGGTATAATCACAGCAAAGTCTCTGACCCAGCGCCTGCCGAAATTGAGGTAGAATGTTGCGCCCGATTGGCGGACGGACAGCACTTTGCCCTTGATCAGGGCGAACTGCCCTAGCATTGCCAGAATATCGTCGGGGTTTTCGGCATTTTTTATGACACTCGGAGTGCTCCAGACGCCTTGTCCGGCCTGGAGCGCGACGGCTTCGGCTGCCGCCAGTTCCGTCACGCACTCCCCAGCGGGCAAGGTCCCCGTCAGGATCGCCGCGCCGGCCCGGAGCAGCGCGGCTTGAACCGAAATATCGCCATCGGCAGGAGTGACGAAGGCCTGTTGCCGGCCGTAACGGTCCGGCGTTTCGTTGTCGCTTCGCAGCACGACATCCCGGTTTGCGACCAGCGCGGTCAACAGTGCCTTTGCGGGAGCGGTGTTCGACGGAGGCGTGATGCCGGCAAGCCGGATCTCGCGGTCATCGTTCAGGCGCAGCGTGCGCGCATCGATCACTTGGGTGACGCGACCTTGCTCCAGCAGCACGGTACCGCAGCCGGTAGCGGCTGCGGCGGCGATCTCGATGAGACCGAATATCAGTACGCACGCGAGCATCGCCAACATCGGTATCAAGTTGTCCTTCAAGCGTACCGCGATGTTCCGTTCATTCCGTTCGATGGAAAAAATGATTGCCCCCATGCATCGACGTCGGAATCGAAGCGCATAACGGACGACCGGCGGCTTGCCGCACACAGAGCGTTGCGCCATGATTATTTCCCAAGCGGCAACAATGCCGTGGAATATAAATACATCGGGAGGATCACGTGAGGACGATTTTATCGGGGGTTATGGCGTCGTTACTGGCGCTCACGGCGAATGCCGCGCTGGCGCAGACCAAGCCACCGTTGAAGCTCGGTGCGATTCTCGACATGTCGGGCCTCTATGCCGATATCACCGGTGTCGGCAGCGAGACCGCCGCGAAAATGGCGGCGGAAGATTTCGGCGGCGAAGTGCTCGGCCGCAAGATCGAAATCATCGCGGCCGATCATCTCAACAAGGCGGACCTTTCGGCTTCCATCGCGCGCGACATGCTCGACAACCAGGGCGTCGAAGCCATTATTGACGTCGCGGCGTCGGCAACGGCACTCGCGGCTGCGGAAGTTGCCAAGGCGCGCAACAAGATCATCATGTTCAACGGGCCGGGTTCGATCCGGCTCTCCAATGAAGCCTGCGGTCCGTACACGGTGCACTATGTGTTCGATACCTACGCTCAGGCTAATGTCACCGGCCTTGCCGCGGTGAAAACGGGACTGGACACCTGGTTCTTCCTGACAGCGGACTATGCTTTCGGCCACGACCTTGAGAAAGACACGGCGAACGTCGTCACTAAATCCGGCGGCAAGGTGTTGGGAAGCGTCCGCCATGCGCTCAATACGTCGGACTTTTCATCCTTCCTGCTACAGGCGCAAGCCTCGAAAGCCAAAGTCATCGGACTGGCCAACGCCGGCGGTGACACTATCAATGCGATCAAACAGGCCGCCGAGTTCGGCGTGATGAAGGGCGGTCAAAAGGTTTCGCCGCTGCTTGCCTTCATCACCGACATCGACAGCATCGGCTTGCAGACAGCACAGGGTCTGATTCTGGCTGAAGCATTCTATTGGGATATGAACGATGAGACGCGCGCGTTCTCGAAACGATTCATGGAACGCGTGAAGCGCGCGCCGACGTCGGCGCAGGCCGGCGTCTATTCGTCCGTGCTGCATTATCTGAAGGCGGTGAAGCAGGCTGGCACCACCGACGCAGCCGCCGTGATGAAGATCATGAAGGATACCCCGATCAACGACATGTTCGCCAAGAACGGCAAGATCCGTGAGGATGGCCGCATGGTGCACGACATGTATTTGTTCGAGGTGAAGTCGCCGGCCGAATCCAAAGGCCGTTGGGACGACTATAAACTTCTTGCCACGGTACCCGGCGACCAGGCATTCCAGCCGTTGTCGGAGTCGCGCTGTCCGCTAGTGAAGAAGTAGTACGCCGCGCCGCGCTGGTTCGTGATCGAACCAGCGTATTGGCGTCAACAACACAAACAAAGGAGCCGCCAGATGAGCGATATCGTGTTGCAGGATCTCGATCAGGGTCTGTTGACGATCACCATGAACCGGCCCGATCGCCGCAACGCGTTGAACGCTGAAATGGTGTCGGGGTTGATCGAGGCGGCGCGCCGTGCCGCCGATGATCGTGAGGTGCGCGCCGTGTTGCTGAAAGGCGCCGGCGGCACGTTCTGCGTCGGCGGCGACGTCAAGGCGATGGCGGCGGTCAAGGTGCCGCCGCCGCTCGAAGAGAAAGTGACCACGCTACGGCGGGGCATGGAAGTATCGCGCATCCTGCATCAGATGCAGAAGCCGGTGGTGGCGCAACTCGACGGCGCGGCTGCGGGTGCGGGCCTGTCGATGGCGTTGGCTTGCGATCTCCGCGTCGCCAGTGCTTCGGTCAAGATCACGACCGCATTCGCCAAGGTCGGATATTCCGGCGACTACGGTGGCACATTCTTTCTGACCCAGATGCTCGGTAGCGCCAAGGCGCGCGAACTCTATCTGCTGTCGCCGGTGTTGTCGGCGCAGGAAGCTCATGCAATCGGCATGGTGACGCGGGTGGTGCCCGATGCCGATATCGAGACGGCGGCGCGCGATCTGGCGATGTCGCTCGCGCAAGGACCAACAGTGACGCTCGGTTACATCAAGAAAAACATCAACAACGCTGAGAGCCTGTCGCTCGAAGCCTGCTTCGACGGCGAGGCGTTGCATCATTCCCGTTGCAGCGACACAGCGGATCACAAGGAAGCCGCGGCGGCGTTCGTCGCCAAGCGAACACCGGTTTTCAAGGGGCATTGAGATGACAGGCTATATGCGGCTACGGCAGGTCTGTCTGGTTGCGCCGCATCTCGAGCCGGTCGTGAGCGATCTCGCTGCGATCTTCGGCTTGGACGTGTGCTATCGCGATCCGCATGTCGGCAAGTACGGGCTCGAGAACGCGCTGCTGCCGGTCGACACGACGTTGCTTGAAGTGGTCGCACCGTTCCAGGATGGCACGGCGGCGGGACGTTTCCTGCAACGCACCGGCAATCGCGGCGGCTACATGGCGATCTTCGCCTGCGACGATCCCGACGAACGCGGCCGCCACGCCGCGACGCTCGGCGTGCGTACCGCCAATGTGATCGATCATCCACCCTATCATGGCGTGCAATTGCATCCGCGCGATTGCCGCGCGGCCTTTATCGAGTTCAACCACACCGAGGGCAGCGATAACATTCGCGGTCCTTACCCACCGGCCGGTCCCGACTGGCAGGCCTCGATCCGCACCGAGGTGACGCGAGCGCTGCTTGGCGTCGAATTGCAAAGCCCCGATCCAGCAGGGCTGGCGCGGCACTGGAGCGCCATCATCGGCGCGCCGGTCAGTGTGGCTGACAACGGCGATCCCGAGGTCGTGCTGGTGAATGGCCGCATCCGTTTCGTCAAAGGCCCGGACGAATTGATGGCCGGCGTGATGATGCAGGTCCGCGACGTCGATGCCATTCTTTCCGCTGCGAAGGCTAAGGGCCACGCCGTCGACGGCAACTCGTTTCTATTGGGTGGTGTCGCGTTCCGATTGACGAACTGATCGGAGCGAACACTGCAACTGCCGCCATATCTCAGGATCAAGCGAACATGACTGACGCGCCGATGATCAGCCGCACCCATCCGCTGGACAGTTTCTTCGCGCCCGCCAGCATCGCGATCATCGGCGCATCGCGCGATGCATTGAAAATTCCCGGCCTGCTGCTGACGTTCTTGCGCCGCAACGGATTTCCCGGCTGGATTTATCCGGTCAATCCGAACTATCCGAATATCGACGGGCTCGCGTGCTATGCGTCTGTCTCCGACATCAAGCAGCCGATCGATCTCGCCATAGTCATCATTCCCGCGCGTGCGGTGCTGGACGCTCTCAAGGAGTGCGCGGCAGTCGGCGTGAAGAACGCCATCATCATTTCGTCCGGCTTTGCCGAAGAGGGTGGCGACAGCGCGGCGATGCAGGATGCCATCGCCGATCTCGCCCGCACGACAGGAATGCGGGTTTCCGGGCCCAATGCTGAAGGATTTTACAACGAACTCGGCCAGGTTGCGGCGACGTTCAGCCCGACCGTGGACGTCAAGCCGGATGCGCCGCGTCTTCTCGCAACGCAAAGGCGGATCGGCATCGTTGCCCAAAGCGGTGGCATCGGCTTCGCCATTTACAATCGCGCGCGTGCATTGGGAATCGCGCTGAGCTACGTCGTCAGTGCCGGTAACGAAGCCGACCTCGGTGCCGGTGCGTTCTTCGACTACATGGTCCGCGATGCGTCCACCGACGTGATTTTGCTGTTTCTTGAAGGCATCCGCGATACAGAAACGTTTCTTGGTGCTGCCGCGCGCGCGGCTGAAACGGGCAAGCCGGTAATTGTCGTCAAGGTCGGGCGTTCGGGCGCCGGTGGCCGCGCCGCGGCCTCGCACACCGCCAGCATGGCCGGATGGTCGGCGGCCTATGATGCGGTGTTCGCGAAGTACGGCTTCATCGTTTCCAACGATCTTGACGAAGCGGTGGCGATCGCCGCGGTGCTGACCGCTTCGCCGTTGCCGAAAGGCGATCGAGTCGCGGTGGTCACCGTGTCCGGCGGCGCCGGCATCTGGGGCGCGGATGTCGTCTCATCTCAAGGGCTTCAAGTGCCCGAGCTGTCGCCGTCAACGCAGGCGGCCATTCGCGGCATGATTCCGTCCTATGGTTCACCACGTAACCCGATCGATATCACCGCGCAGGCGGTGCATGGCGGCGGCTTGCAGAAGACGATCGAATTGCTGGCGCAAGGCGACGAGATCGACGCGATTCTCGTCGTGATATCACTGTCGAACGAGACTCGGATTCCGTTCAAGATCGACGAGTTGAAGCCGTTGGTCGATGCCCGGCGCAAGCCGATAGTATTTTACACCTACACGCTGCCGTCACACTTCGCGCGAACGGAATTGGCCAAGGCCGGTGTCGTCGTGCTGTCCGGTCTCTCACATGTCGGCGTTGCGATGCGTCGTGCCGTTGAGCGCGCGCGATTCAGGCTCGCCGCGCCACCGGATGACAGGGCGATGAAACGGCTCGATCTGACGCAGCACCTGACCAGGCACAAGCTGTCGGAGCATGACAGCAAGCGCCTGCTGGCCGCGGCGGGCGTCTCGGTGCCGAACGAAGTTTTGGTTTCGCATCGTGAAGGTCTTCGCGATGCGGTGGCGCGCGTGGGCCTGCCGCTGGCGATGAAGATCCAGTCCGCCGACATTCCGCACAAGAGCGAGGTCGGCGGTGTTCGCCTCAACATCGCGACCGAACAGGACGCGGTGCGAGCGTATGATGACTTGCTGATACACGCCAATGCGCAACGGCCTGATGCAGAAATTCAAGGCGTTCTGCTCACGCCGATGGCGAGGCGAGGTGTCGAGATCATTGTCGGCACCATGCAGGATGCAACTTTCGGCCCGATGATTATGGTCGGTTTCGGCGGCGTCACCACCGAATTGTTCAAGGATGTGATCTACCGTCCCGCGCCGGTCGATGCGGGTGAAGCGGTGACAATGCTGACCGAATTGAAGGCCGCACCGCTGCTTTATGGCTTTCGTGGAGCGCCCAAGGCCGATATCGGAGCGCTAGCAACCTTGATCGCGGAAATCTCGCAGCTTGCCGCGCTGCATCGCGATTTCATTGCGGAAATCGAGATCAATCCGGTGCAGGTACATCCGGACGGCGAAGGCACCACCATCGTCGATGCGCTGGTGGTGCCGGTCGTGAAAGACAAGATCTAGAGGTTCACGCTTTTGACTGAGTCATCCGCCGTCATGCGTGGGCTCGATCCGCGCATCCATCTTTTTCAAGAAAATGATGGATTGCCGGGTCATGGGCGAGCGAAGCGACGCCGTTCTTCGAACGGCTATGCCCGGCAATAACGTCGTCAAAAGATGAAATGGTCTAGCGTCCCTTGAAGTTGGGAACGCGGCGTTCCTCGGTCGCCTTGACGCCTTCCTTGAAGTCTTCCGTGGCGCGAAGCCGGGTTTGTTCGGCGAGCTCGTGATTGGTCGCGGCCAGCACGCGGTCGGCGAGGCCCGCGCGCATTGTCGCACGCGTTGAGACCAGGGCGAGCGGCGCGCATTCGGCGATTTCGCTGGCGAGCTTCGTTGCGGCCGCGCGCACTTCACTCTGTGGCACGCAGAGGTTGGCAAGCCCCATCTTCAACGCATCTTCTCCGGTGACGCGGCGGCTGGTGTAGAACATCAACTCGGCATTGTTCTTGCCGATCAGTTCCGGCAGCGTCACCGTAAGGCCGAAGCCGGGATGGAAGCCGAGCTTGGTGAAATTCGCGGCGAAGCGCGCCTCCGGACAGGTGACGCGGAAATCGGCCGACACCGCGAGCCCGAGACCGCCGCCGATCGCGGCACCTTGCACGGCAGCGATGATCGGCTTCTTGGCACGGAACACGCGCACTGCCTGCATGTAGAGATGGCTGATGGGGCCAAGGCTGTCGGCCGGGTCGCCGCTGCTCGGTCCGCTCTCCTGTCGATTCGGATCGTTGAAGTTGGCGCCGGCGCAAAACGCCTTGCCCTGCGCCGCCAGCACCGTGGCGCGCATTTCCAGGTCGTTGTCGATATCGGTCAGCGCATCGGCAATCTGATTGATCAGCGAGATGTCGAAGAAGTTGAACGGCGGCCGCTGGATCTCGATGGTGGCGACGTGGCCGCTTTTGGTGAGGCCGATATCGGTGAACTTGCTCATAACGATCCTTGATGGTGTGGGTTGCGAGATGATGGTGATGTCGTTTAGCGCAATCCGAGCCCGCGCGCGATGATGCCGCGCAGCACTTCGGTGGTGCCGCCTTGAATGGTGAGTTTCGGCGCGACTTTGGTGGCAAAGGCCAGTTGGTCGGCCAGCGTTGCATGATTGGAGGGGTCGACATCGACGAATGCCGCAAGATCGCGCACACGGTGTGGCAGTTGTTGTTCCCACACCGTGCCGATGTCCTTGACGATCGAGGCTTCGACCACCGGCTCCTTGCCGGCTTGCAACATGCCGGCAACCGAGACTGACATCCGTCGCATGGTGTGCAGTTGTGCCACCAGGCGGCCGATGCCTTCGGCGGCGCGCGTATCCGGGTTGGGGCCGACGGCGCGTACCAATTCGGTCAGTACATAGTAGGTTTCGAGGAAGCGCTCCGGTCCGCTGCGCTCGTAAGCAAGTTCGCTGGTTGCCTGTTTCCACGCGCCGTCGATTTCGCCCAGCACATGATCATCCGGTACGAAGGCGTCGGTGAACACCACCTCGTTGAACTCGGTTTGTCCGGTCATCTGCCGGATCGGATTGACAACGATGCCCGGCGTTTTCATATCGACGAGGAATTGGGTCAGGCCGTGGCGGCGATTTTCCTTGGTTGACGGCGAAGTGCGGAAGATCGCGATCATGTAGTCGGCGACGTGTGCCGATGAGGTCCAGATCTTGCTGCCGTTGATCAACCACCCGCCGTCGGTTTTGGTGGCCTTGGTCTTCGCCGCGAACAGGTCGGAGCCTGAATTCGGCTCGCTCATCCCAATGGCAAAGCACAGCTCGCCGCGACAAATGCGCGGCAGGATGTTCATCTTGATGTGCTCGGGTGCGTATTTCAGCAATACAGGGCCACTCTGGCGGTCGGCGACGAAAAAATGCCGCGTCGGCGCGTTGGCGACGCGCATTTCTTCGGTGACAACGTAGCGTTCGAGAAAACTGCGCTCGTGGCCGCCGTATTTTTTCGGCCAGGTCATGCCGAGCCAGCCGCGCGCGCCGACGCGACGGCTGAATCCCCGCGTGTCTTTGCCCTCGCGATGCGGGCGGTGCGGGTCGAAGGTGCCGGCGGCGACTTCCTCGGCGAGAAAGGCCCGCACGTCCTTGCGAAGCGCGTCGCATTCCGGCGGCAGGCGGATCGGATCGAAACGGAGGACTGCGCTCATGTGATTTCGTCCTGAAGCAAGGCCAACCTTAACGCGCCGCCACCAGCGGCCATAACTCGTCAGCACCGCGCGTGGCAACACGCTTGCCGAGTTCGACCGCCCAATGGCTCTCATTACCGAAGTCGTCACGCCACGCCAGGGCCCGCAGTGTATAGCGATGCAGGATGTGCTCGCTGGTGAAGCCGATCGCACCGTGCACCTGATGCGCGATGGCGGCACCTTTCTCCGCCGCTTCGGCGCAACGGATTTTCGCGCTGACGGCTTCGAGGAAAATCGCGTCGTCGAACCGCGTCGCATTAGCGATGGCGTCGGCCGCTGAACTCGCGGCCGCGAGCGCCGCTGCGGCTTCACCGGCCAGCTTGGCGAGGTTGTGCTGCACGGCCTGGAATTTCGCGATTTTCTTTTCGAACGCGACGCGTTCGTTGGCGTAAGCGACGGTGATCTCCAGCATTGTTTCCAGTGCGCCCGCGATTTGCAGGCTGCGCGCCACACCCCCCATCAACAGAAGCGTTGTGATATCGATGCCGGGTGGCGCGTCTTTCACGACGATCGGCCGCACTTTGTCCAAGGTTATGGTATCGCTGGAATCGCTGGCGATGTTCAGTCCTGCCGTGATCCGGCAGTCCGCTGTGCTGACGAGAGCGATTGCCAACCCTTTCGCGCCGCTGGCCAGCACTGCGATGTGTCGCGCTTCGCTGGCGAAAGGAACGCCGCGCGCGCCGCCGGATAGCGTGCCGTCATCGTTCAGCGCAATGCGATCCTTCGGCAGAGTTGGTGCGATCGTCATCGCGTCGGATGGTGAGGCAATGTCGGCTTGCGCCAACAGCCAGCCCGCCAGCATGGTTTCCGCCAGAGGTACCGAAAGGCCGGCGCGGCCGGCGGCGCTGAGCACGCCAAAGCCATCGGCAAGGCTTGCGCCGGACCCGTTGCAGCTTTCAGGTACCCACGACAGCGGTAATCCAGCATCGCTGAGTGCGTGCAACAGTGGTGTACGCCAGCTTGCATCCGTGCTGTGCGTAATGGTTTGCGGGTCGGCCAGATCGGCGAAGATACGCTCCGCCGTCGCTACTACGATGTTGTCGTTATCCGCCACGGCGCTCCTCGTTGACGCAAGCACTCTTGATTGCACGGTCCCAAACGGACTGGCAGGGGCGCTCTGGTGGTCTGTGCTGGAATGATGCGGAAAACCCCACGCTCTGACAAGCCGCGATATGGGCAAAGCGATCTGCGGGGACGTCATGCACGCCTTCGTTGTGATGTCGTTTATTCCATGTTGCGGATTTCCGGCGCCTTGCCTCGGGCCGATCAAGCGATATGGTGAGCGGCACCACGACGAACAGTCTCACGACAATTACAGGAATGCGGAAGAATGGCAAAAGAGGGCATGTGTGCGATCATCACCGGGTCGGCGTCCGGTCTCGGCGCTGCCACGGCTGCGATGCTGGCCAAGGACGGCGCGCGCATCGTCATCAATTATGCGTCGAGCAAGAAGGAAGCGGAGCAGACCGCCGACCTGTGCCGCTCCGCCGGTGGCGATGTCGTTGTCGTGCAGGGTGACGTGTCGCGTGACGAAGACTGCAAGCGCATCGTCGCCGCGGCCGCTTCGTGGGGTCGTCTCGATGCCCTGATCAACAACGCAGGCACCACCAAGCACATGGTTCATGAGAATCTCGACGGCCTCTCAGCCGAGGATTTTCAACGGCTCTATGGGGTCAATACCATTGGCCCGTTTCAGATGGTCCGTGCGGCGCGCTCATTGCTCGAGGCTGGCGCGAAGGCGTCCGGCCGTGCGTCGGCGGTGGTCAACGTGTCATCGATCGCGGGCCTGAGCGGGATCGGGTCGTCGGTGGCCTATGTCGCCAGCAAGGGCGGCCTCAACGCGATGACCTTGTCGCTTGCCCGCGCGCTGGCACCGCTGATCCGGGTCAACGCAGTGTGTCCCGGCTATATCGATACGCCGTGGTTCGAGAAGGGGCGCGGCGTCGAGGGCGCGAAGCAGGTGCGCGATATGGTGAAAGCCAAGGTGCCGCTGAAGATCGCGTCGAGCCCCGAGGACATCGCCGGCGTGGTGTGCTTCCTTGCGGGGCCACAGTCGTCCAACATGACCGGCGAACTGGTGCGTGTCGACGCAGGTTTCCACCTATAGGAGATACGAAAATCCGGCTCGCATGCGAGCCGGATTTTCAAACGGCAGCACGTGCGACGAGGTCTAGCGTCCGTCCAATCGATTGCCCGGATCGGAAATGACGCGGCGCGCCACCAGACGATTCCAGATGAACAGCACCACCAGTGCGCCGATGGTGGCGGTGATGAATCCCGCGCCTTGGTTGGGGCCGTAGTGCCCGATCGCCTGACCGATAAAGGTGGCGAGGAAGGCGCCGGCGATGCCCAGCACCGTGGTCAGGATGAATCCGCTCGGGTTGTTGGGGCCGGGCGATAGCAGGCGCGCGATGATGCCGGCGACGAAGCCGACGACGATGATCCAGATAAGCCCGCCCATGAGTGCTGTCCTTTCAGCAAGCTGCGATCGCAGCCGATGTGGGAATGATCGTTGATGATAGCGCGGTAGGAACTGATCTTGTCGAGTGATCGAACCGGCGGGGATGTCGGTTCGATCGCAAGATGCGGACCCTTAGAACTTGCTTGCGGCTTCGCTTTCGCTTGGCACGCGGCCGTTCGGGGTAAACTCGTTGACCACTTCCGGCAGATAGCGCGAAAGTTCGCCCAGCAATTCGTCGCGCGACATCCCGGTCTTTGAGGTCAGTGCGTTGATGTTGTCGGCGCCGAGTGCGTTGGCGAGATCGCCCGGGGAAATCTGCTTGTTGGGACCGGAGCCCACCCAAGAGTTGGCGGTGTCGCCGTGGCCGTTCTGCTGGAATTGCTTGAGCAGGTCGCCGATGCCGCCGCTGAGAATGCTGCCGGCCGCACCGCCGGCGAGCAAGCCCCCGAGGCCGCCCTTGAGCAGGTCACCGATGCCGCCGCCACCCAATGCGCCGCCAAGTCCGCCGGGCAGGCTGGCATTGATGGTGCCGCCCGGTGCCGGGGCAGAAGGCGTGTTATTCGCGGGTGCGCTTTGGGACTGCCCCGCGGTCAGATGCTTGACGGCCTTGTAGGCCAGCATTGCCAATATAGCCATGGTCATCGGCGACATGCCTTCGCCCTTGGCCGTGGGATCGCTTGGGCCGCGTGGCCCGTTCTGCATACCATTGAGAATATCGAGCAAACCCATCGATCCGTCTCCTGTCATACCTTTCGAAACCCGGCCCAGCCGAACAATAGTGATCGGCCATCACCGTTACAAGACAACCTCCGGCCCCTGCCGAAAGGACCAGCTGCCGTAGGAATGGCGCCGGTATCCTGCTATCGAGATGGCGCACCAACGCACAACAACGACGGACCCGCAAAATGGTTTCCCCCAGACCGATAATTGTAGCGGGAGCCGGCAGTATCGGCTGTTTTGTTGGTGGAATGCTGGCCGGTGGCGGTCGTCCTGTCGGCTTGCTGGCGCGCCCGCGTGTCGTCGCGGATATCGAACGCTATGACTTGCGGGTCAGCAGCTTCGAAGGTGCCGATCGTCGTATTCCGGCCAACCGGTTGATCCTGGCAACCCATGCCACGGTGCTTGCTGGAGCGGCCATCGTGCTGGTGACGGTGAAGAGTGCGGATACCGCCGCGATGGCCGATGACATCGCCCGTCATGCGCCGGCCGATGCGGTTGTCGTCAGCCTGCAAAACGGCGTCGGCAACGTCGCTGTTCTGCGTGAACGCCTGCAAGGCCGGCAGGTGTTGAGCGGCATGGTGCCGTTCAATGTGATCGCGCTCGGCGAAGGCCGATATCATCGCGCCACCTCGGGCGATATCGCGATCGAGCCGGATCAGGCCGGCACCGCCGCGCAGCTATCGGTCGACGGCCTCATGATGCGTGCCACCGACAACATGCCGGGCGTGCAATGGGGCAAACTGCTGTTGAATCTGAACAACGCGCTCAATGCGCTGTCCGGCCTGCCGCTGCGGGAGCAATTGGCGCAGCGGCCATGGCGACGGTTGCTTGCCGACCACATGAGCGAAGCGCTGCGAACGATGAAGGCCGACGGAATATCACCGGTGGCGTCGACTGGCGTGCCGCCGGCGCTGACGCCTCATCTGTTGCGATTGCCCGATGCGCTGTTCCAGATGCTGGCGCGGCGGACGATGCAGATTGATCCGATGGCGCGCTCGTCGATGTGGGAGGATCTACAGCACGGCCGCCGCACCGAGATCGATTATTTACAAGGCGTCATCGTCGCGCTGGCTGAACGGCATCGGATTGATGTGCCGCTCACCCGCCGGATCGTCGATCTGGTGAAAGCAGCCGAACAGGACGGGAAGGGCTCGCCGGGGCTGTCGCCTGCTCAAATCCGGGCCTAGCGCCACAGGCCGTAACTGGCCCATTTCGCTTCCGGGATGGGTTGGCCCAATCGATAGCTGAAGGCGATGACCTTCATGCCATCGGGCGACCCGGTGCAGGAAAACGAGAACTGATACCAGCGGCCGCCGCTGCGAAATGCGCCCCCGGTTCCCGTGACGGTGTTTCCGGAATGCCGCGGATGCGACACCACGTCGGTCTTGGCGCGATCCGGATGATAGGGATTGGCGTCCCGTGCGATCTGTTTCATCGCGTGGAGATCGCAGATTTGCTCGAGTCGCGTCACTGGATCGAGCTTGCTCAGGCTGGCGAGAAAGCGGGCGTCGGACGCAAAGGCGGGCGTTGCCACAGCCAACGCGATCAAGAGGGATATGATGAACTTCATTACGGGACCGTGGCAATCGGGATGACGCGGTGGGTGAAGGGCATCGCGGAATGAATCACGCGCCTGTTCGCTTAACCGATTAACCCTGCCGGCTCAAGGTATCCCGGATCACGATCGAGCGCACGCGATGTATCGCGCTGACTGGCGAAATGCGGGATGGTCTGATAGGAAGGGCCTCAGCCTTCGCGATATCGTGCAGGCCGTGGTCCCGTAGCTCAGCCGGATAGAGCGACGGTTTCCTAAACCGTAGGTCGGAAGTTCGAGTCTTCCCGGGATCGCCATTCACCCCAAATGCACGTCAAGTGCGGGAAGCCGATAAAATGTCGGCTTCCTTGATGTACGTGCTCTGTTCCGGCGCTGATTTTAGTGTCCCGGCACAAATTCCCCGGGCCTCGTGCAGCGCTCAGTCTCGCACTCACTGCGCGTCTCTCCTGCGAAGCTTGCGCGCGCGTTGGCGGCAATATCTTGGAAAGAAGGGGCGGGAGCGAATATCGGTACCGTACTGGCGGGCTTGCGCGGCGAGGAGAGTATCTCCGCGCTATGTCATCGCGGAGGTTTCGCTGTCGCGGTGCGTTGGAGCGTGTCGAAGGCGTTACTGGAAGCCTGCAAGTACGGTTTATTGAATTTTGACCGCGAAGAATGTCGATGGCACGAAGTCCTTGATCGCCTCAATGCTGGAGCCGGCCGGCAGCGTTCCACTATTATCGGCGAGTTGGGCAATGCCCTTTGATTTCAGATCGTAGAAGCCGACAATTGGGCCGATGGCGCCTGTCGCCGAGTCGAGAGACAGCGCCACCACTCTGCCGGTAACCGGATCGTTGCACAGAATTGATTTGCCGTCGGGTGACAGACCTGTCGCCAGGAGCCACTGCGCGGGCGTATGTCCGGACATGCCGCCGATGATGACCGGGCCGCTCCTGAGCAATTCGATGAAACTGGTTTTACCCGGCTCGATCGTGAAGGCGTTGCCGACACCCGGCGTTACGCCGTGGCCGGCGCCATCGGAAAATGTCACCCTCCCTGCCACCGGATTGTTGCCGGTCGTGCCGTTCAAATCTGATGCCGTTTCGTTCCAGAACGTATCGATCATTATGTTCGCTGCCTGCTTGGATAGCGCCGCGCGCGCGATCATGGTGAAGACCGTGGCCTGGCTCGCCTGCGCCGCGTAATCGGGCAGCTTGAGTTGCGTGTATTGGGTGGGGTCGAACTCGCTGATCGGTGGGAAAGCGTATCCATTATTGCTGCCAAGGTCGGCGTTCCTGGGCAACGAAGCGGTCGGAATGTCGCCATCGGCGCTTGTTGCGATCCGCGGTGCGAATGAAACCCAAGCCGGCTCAGATCCGCTGCCTGTGCTCTCGAAGGTTATATTGACAGTGGTCGGTGGCGGGTTGTTGACGGGAGGCCCGAATTGGCTGGCCGCTATTGTCGGCGGCGCAGTGATCACAAGGGCGGTGGCATTCTCAGGTGCCTGCACGAAAATATAATTGGCGGCGTTCAAACCCGATCCGTTGATGGCATAGGTACCAAGGATCGAGTCTTTCGTGGCCAGTGATGTGAAGTCCAACGTGCCGGTGGTGGCGGTTGCCGGCGTCTCGCCATTGACGAAGCCGGTGACCATGCCGCTGAAAGGCGGATTGCTATCACCGTAGTAACGCTTTGCCGAGTTCGCCACATAGGTCAGTTGTGCCGGATCGACGACCCAGATCCCCATCTCCCGTCCGCTGATAACGTAGTTGGGATTGGCAAGCGTTCCCAGCACAGCGAGGGGATGGCTGCCCGCGTGACTGAAGCGATCGATGCCAAAGCTGTTCGACAGTCCGCTGAGGACGGACACGTCTTCACCATTTCTCAATCCCGTGGCCGAGAGGCCGAGATTGGCGGGCGATGTTCCGTAGGTCGAGCTTCCGCCGATGGCGGTGACGATGATGCCCGCCGGGATCACGGCGAGGCTGCCGTTCACGTAGGTCACGTTGTAATTCGTGATGTTGAAGGTGCCGCCGGTCGCGCCGCTGACGACGATCGGGTAAGGGCCGCCAGCGACCGTCGCGGCGGCCGTCTGGCCGTCGCTAATCAGCGTGACAAGGCCGACGCTTTCACCATTCTTCAGGCCGGTCGATGAGAATTCGCTGCCGGCGAATGCGCGTGTGTCGCCGTATGTCTTGCTTTGGTTGTTGGCGGTGATTGTCAGCGGCGCCGGGGTAACGGTCCACGTTCCGGTGTTGCGCGTGGTGATGGCGTAGTTTGCGTTGGTGAGACTGCCGAGGACGCTCAACATATAGGGACTGCCAGCGACGTCGGTGGTCGGGTCGATACCGAACGAGTTGGAGAGCCCGGTGAGGACGCCGACATCCTGACCGTTCCGCAATCCGGTGGCCGACAGGCCGGGATCAGACGACGCGGAGCCGTAGACCGAGGTACCGCTGTTGGCGGTGACCGTGATCGGCGCCGGGGTGACGGTCCAGGTTCCGGTGTTGCGGGTGGTGATGGCGTAGTTTGCATTCGTCAAAGTGCCGAGCACGCTCAGCGTATAAGGGCTGCCGGCGACGTTGGTGTTTGGGTCGATGCCGAACGAGTTGGAGAGCCCGGTGAGGACGCTGACATCCTGACCGTTTCGCAATCCGGTGGCCGACAGGCCGGGATCAGACGACGCGGAACCATAGACCGAGGTACCGCTGTTGGCGGTGACCGTGATCGGCGCTGGGGTGACGGTCCAGGTTCCGGTGTTGCGTGTGGTGATGGCGTAGTTTGCATTCGTCAAAGTGCCGAGCACGCTCAGCGTATAGGGACTGCCGGCGACGTTGGTGGTCGGGTCGATACCGAACGAGTTGGAGAGCCCGGTGAGGACGCTGACATCCTGACCGTTCCGCAATCCGGTGGCCGACAGGCCGGGATCAGACGACGCGGAACCGTAGACCGAGGTACCGCTGTTGGCGGTGACCGTGATCGGCGCTGGGGTGACGGTCCATGTTCCGGTGTTGCGTGTGGTGATGGCGTAGTTTGCATTCGTCAAAGTGCCGAGCACGCTCAGCGTATAAGGACTGCCGGCGACGTTGGTGGTCGGGTCGATACCAAACGAGTTGGAGAGCCCGGTGAGGACACTGACATCCTGGCCGTTCCGCAACCCGGTTGCCGACAGGCCGGGATCAGACGACACGGAGCCGTAGACCGAAGTGCCGCTGTTGGCGGTGACCGTGATCGGTGCTGGCGTGACGGTCCACGTTCCTGGCGTCGTACCGCTAATCGAATAATTCGGATTGGCCAGCGTGCCGTCGACGGCGAGCGTGTAGGTGCCGGCGTTGGTCTGTCTGTCGATGCCAAAGCTGTTCGACAGACCGGTCAGCACCGATACGTCCTGGCCATTCTTCAGCCCGGTGGCGGACAGGCCGGGGTTGGTCGATGAGGAGCCATAGACCGAAGAGCCGCCGAGAGCGCTGACGAAGATCGGGGCAGGGGTCACCGTCAGGCGTCCGTCATTATAAAGGACACTGTAGTTCGCAATGTTGAACGTGCCGCCGGTCGCGCCGCTGGCCGTAATCGTGTAGGGCCCACCGGCGACGTCAGCGGTGGCTGCCTGGCCGCTGCTGGTCAGCGTGACAAGGCCGATGCTTTCGCCGTTCTGCAGGCCCGTCGATGAAAACTCGCTGCCGGTGAATGTAAGGGTGTCGCCGTATGTCTTGCTTTGGTTG
>JAFKKN010000008.1 GCA_017305535.1 Hyphomicrobiales bacterium
CAGGGCGTCGATTACTTCACCATCCACGCCGGCGTGCGCCTGCCCTACATCCACCTCACCGCCAACCGCGTCACCGGCATCGTCTCGCGCGGCGGCTCGATCATGGCGAAGTGGTGCCTCGCGCATCACAAGGAGAGCTTCCTCTACACGCACTTCGAAGAAATCTGCGACCTGATGCGCAAATACGACGTGTCGTTCTCGCTGGGCGACGGCCTGCGCCCCGGCTCCATTGCGGATGCCAACGACCGCGCGCAATTCGCGGAGCTTGAGACGCTCGGCGAACTGACGCAGATCGCCTGGAAGAAGGGCTGTCAGGTGATGATCGAAGGCCCCGGCCATGTGCCGATGCACAAGATCAAAATCAATATGGACAAGCAACTCAAGGAATGCGGCGAAGCACCGTTCTATACGTTAGGCCCGCTGACCACCGACATCGCGCCGGGCTACGATCACATCACGAGCGGCATCGGCGCCGCGATGATCGGCTGGTTCGGTTGCGCGATGCTGTGTTACGTGACGCCGAAGGAGCACCTCGGTCTGCCGAACCGCGACGACGTCAAGGTCGGCGTCATCACCTACAAGATCGCGGCCCACGCCGCCGATCTCGCCAAGGGCCACCCGGCGGCGCAACTGCGCGACGACGCATTGTCGCGCGCGCGATTCGATTTCCGCTGGCAGGATCAGTTCAACCTCGGCCTCGATCCCGACACCGCGATGGCGTTCCACGACGAGACGCTGCCGAAGGACGCACACAAGGTGGCGCATTTCTGCTCGATGTGCGGCCCGAAATTCTGCTCGATGAAGATCACGCAGGACGTCCGCGACTACGCGGCCACGCTCGGCGACAACGAGAAGGCCGCGCTCAACCTCGGCGGCCCGGCCAACGTCGGCATGTCGATCAA
The DNA here is from genome assembly GCA_017305535.1 of Hyphomicrobiales bacterium. Lineage (GTDB taxonomy): Bacteria > Pseudomonadota > Alphaproteobacteria > Rhizobiales > Xanthobacteraceae > 62-47. Next base: position 903 of record JAFKKN010000008.1, read on the forward strand.
GGGCGTGGTCGAGGACGGCATGGCGCAGATGTCGAAAAAGTTTCTCGACATGGGCGGCGACGTCTATGTCGAAGCCGACGCCGTGAAAGAAAGCAACAAGGCGCTGTAATCACGTCCGGCGCTTTGTGACGCGCGACAAGATAAATGCCTGGGGCTTGCCCCGGGCATTTATTTTGAAAACTACAAGAACCGTTTATCCTCGCCGACAAGCATGTCCCGCAGGTTTGGCGAGACGGGAAAGCCGTAGCCGCGCCATTCCTGATCCCACATCAATTGCCCCGCTTTGTGTGCATCGCTGCAATAGAGCTCGGCACCGACCGTCGTCAGCGCGTTAAACAGCGCCTGTATCGCGTCAACTCCCCGACCCGAATTCGAGCGCGGTTGCTCAGGCCAATCAATCTCCCATCGGCAATCCCAGGCAGCGTCGCTTGCGATTGGCCAGAAGATGCGGACCGCCACGTCATGCACTACGCCATTTTTCCGCAATTTGAGAATACGCGTCATTACGCTCGCCATGTTCAGAACCTCAATTGCAGAAAAGCGGCCGCTAATACGGCCGCCGGGCCATACGCGATCGCGCCCGCGGACCAACTACAGACCATTCTGTCACAAACACCGGCCTTATGAGCGCTACGGGTTGCACGGGTGAACCTTTTCCTCCATTGGATCGACTTATGACGGGCCAAGCTGGGAGACTCTCGTGAGACATATCCGGACATTCGTTTTCGCCGCCGCCACGCTTGCGCTCGGCGTCCCCATGCTCTCCGCGTCCGCGATCGCTGAAACCTCGACGGGTGTCGAAAAGATCAACGCCTATGTCGGTTGCATCAACCGGTTGTCGGAGCGTTCCTACGATTCCCGCAGCCGCTATTTCAGCTGGGCCAAGCCCAGCGGGCCGACCGGCAAGGAACGCATCATCTACGGCACCTACACCATTTACGACACCTCCGACTGCCGCAAGAATGTCGAAGCCGCCAACGCGCTGGAACCGCGCGACGCCGAACTCGAGGCCGCCGCGTCCGCCTATGCCGATGCCGTCTCGAAACTGGAGCCGCTGCTGAAGGAGGCTGACGACTACTACACCCAGCAGAACTACAAGGACGACAAGATGGCCAAGGGCAAGGCCATGCACCCGAAGCTGGTCGCGGCATGGGATGCGTTCGGGGCCGCCGACAAGAAGCTGCGCGCCGGCATCGAGACGATCAACGACAAGCGCGCCGAGGCGCGCCTCGCCGAGATCGAGAGCAAGGAAGGCCGCAAGGTGAACTACCACGTCGCGGCGTTGATGATCCACGCCAAGCGCGTGCTGCGCGCGGAAACCGCCGACAAGCCCGATATCGCCGCGATCACCCAGGCACTGGGCGATTACGAAACGTCGGTCAAGGCGATCGAGGATGCATCCGGCAAGGACGGCGACACCAAGCTCGGCTCGTTCTTCACCAACAACGCCAAATCCTATCTGACCACGGCCAAGCAACTGATGCGCCGCATTCGCGACAAAACGCCCTACAGCAGCGGGGAGAAAATGATGCTCGGCAACAGCGGTGGCGGCTGGATGGTCGAAGGCTCGCCGCCCCGGCTGATGCGCGACTATAACCAGCTCATCGACAGCTACAATCGCGGCGTCAAGATCTGAACCGGTCGCGGTCGATTTCACATCGACCGTCCCTCATCGAACGACGGACGATCCATGACATCCTTCATTGCCGCCTGCGGCCGGCACGGCCACGCGCGTCTGTCGTTCATCGCGATGCTCCTGCTTGCCGCCACCGTCGCGGCCCAGAACGCATTCGCCGCGAAACTTGAGGCCGCCGGTCGCACGTGGATCGACACCTGCATCGCGCAGCGTCAGTCGAGCAAGGAGAAAGCCGCCAAGCTGCGCAAATACTGCACCTGCATGCGGGAGATCGTGGACAACAACGAACCGTTCGAGAACATCACGGCACTGGAGCGGACCTATCCGCCGGCGCATGAAGTGTGCTGGAAGGATGCAGGCCGCAAGTGAGGCCGCGACACGGCATGGGCTGCACCGGCTGAAACGCCGCGTTATAGTGCGACGATCAACACGAGGATGCACCCATGCCCATCACCCACTTTGCTTCACCGCCCGGCATCAAGGCGCCGCCACTGTCCTTCGCCACCCGCGTCGGCGATATGCTGTTCGTCTCCGGCATTCCCGGCTTCGATGCCAACGGCGCGCTGCCGGAGAGCTTCGAGGCGCAGTTCGCCAACGTCGTCACCAATTTCACGCGCGTGCTGAGCGAGGCCGGCGCCACCACGCGCCATCTGCTCAAGCTCAACGTGCTGCTGACCCGCGCATCCGACGTCGCCACCATGAACAGGCTTTATGCCGACGCATTCGGCCCCGCGCCTTATCCCGCGCGCACCACCTGCGTGGTACAGGCCCTGCCCGATCCGAAAATGCTGATCGAGATCGAGGGCGTGGCTTCGTTCGCCTAGCCTTGATCAGCCGGCGCGGGGCGCGGGATCATCGGCCGCGAGCGGTTCGGCATAAAATCCTGACCAGTTGTCGATCAGCAGCAAATGGTCGTGCACCGCCTTGACGCCGGTGGTGTTCTCCGCCGCGACGATCGCCGCCTGCCGCGCTCGTTCGTCGATGATAATACCGTGGAGGTCCGCCACGCCGTCACGCACCGTGACCTGCAAGCCGGCCGGACGCCAATCGGCGGCCATCAGCGTTTCGACCAGACGCGCACGAATGGTCTCGTCTGTCGCGGCCGGGCCGGTCACCTCCCGTGCCAGTCCGGATACCGCGCGCAGCAGGTTGGCGCGGGTGATGATGCCGACGAGACGCCCCGCCCGCGTTACCGGCAGACGCTTGACGTGATGCGCCTCCATCGCGGCGACGAGGTCCTGCAACGACGTTTCCTCGCTCGCCGTGAATGGATCGCGCGTCATGACGTCCGCGACCTTGCGGCCATGCGCCTGCACGTAATCCATCGCCTCACGGCCGCTGCCGAGAATGAACTGCAACCATTTCGGACGCCTGCGTTCGGTGCCGATCTCGGCGCGGCGCAGGAAATCGCCTTCGGTGACGATACCGACCAGCCTGCCATTCTCAACCACCGGCAGGCCGCTGATATGATTGTCGAGCATTGTCTTGGCGGCGTCGGCCACCGGTGTTTCGGGCAAAACGGTGATGACGTTCCGCGTCATGATCTGGCCGGTCTGCATGGACATCTCCCCTCGGTCGATGCCGCAAGTCTACCGGACAGGCCCGGCTGCTCTTTGAGCAACCTCAAGTAATCGAACTTTATGCGGGCGGCTCAGTCCGCCCCGTCCTTTTCCGCAGGAGCCCGGCCGTAATACTGCACGCCGAGTTCGATCGGCGCACGGCCCATGGCGCGGCGATGCGCATTGGTGTCGCGCAAGGAATAGACGCAGCCGCAATATTCCTGCTGATAAAACTCCTCGCGCTTGCTGATCTCGATCATCCGCGCCGCGCCGCCGCCCTTGCGCCAGTTGTAGTCCCAGTAGCTCAGGCCATCGTAACGGCCGGCGGCGCGCTTTCCGCAATCGTTGATCTGCGCCATGTTCTTCCAGCGCGAGATGCCGAGCGACGACGTCATCACCGGAAAGCCATGCTCGTGGGCGTACAGCGCGGTGCGCTCGAAGCGCATGTCGAAGCACATGGTGCAGCGCGCGCCGCGTTCCGGCTCCCACTCCATGCCCTTGGCGCGGGCGAACCAGTTGTCCTTGTCGTAATCCGCATCGACGAACGGCACGTTGTGCTTCTCGGCGAAGCGCACGTTCTCGTCCTTGCGAAGCAGATACTCCTTCTCCGGATGGATGTTCGGATTGTAGAAGAAGATGGTGTAGTCGACGCCGGAGGCCAGCATCGCTTCCATCACCTCGCCGGAGCACGGCGCGCAGCACGAATGCAGCAGCACCTTCTTCTCGCCGCCGGGCGGCGTCAGGATAGGGCGGATTACATCGTCCATCGGGCAGGCTCTCGAAAATGCATTGAATTCGGGCGACCGGGCGCCATTTCGCCGGGACGATAGTGGGGAGCTCCGCACTGTCAAGCCGTTAAGACACCGGAACACCCCTAACCATCCGCTGCGTGCTAAGATCCGCGCCGATAACGCCCTTCGCACATTCCTGTGAATGGCCTGCCGCGCGCGAAACGAAAGGGAACGGGCACTCGTCCTTGTATGCGAACGCCCCAAATGGCGTTGTTGCCACGGAGACTTTTCCGATGATCCTGTTTCTGCTCGCCTATCTCGGCGGCGTCCTCACCATCCTCAGCCCCTGCATCCTCCCGGTGCTGCCATTCGTGTTCGCCCGCGCGGATCGCCCGTTCCTGCGCAACGGGCTGCCGATGCTGATTGGCATGGCGCTGACCTTCGCGCTGGTGGCGACATTGGCCTCGGTCGCCGGCGGCTGGGCGGTGGCCGCCAACCAGTATGCGCGCTTCGCCGCCATCGCGCTGCTCGCGGTGTTCGGCGTCGCGCTGCTGTTCCCCTCGCTGGCGGAACGGATCACCGCGCCGTTGGTGACGCTGGGCGCGAAACTGTCCGACTCGGCCTCCGATGCAAGCCGGGACGCGCGCGGCCACGTCGGATCGTCGCTGCTGCTCGGCGTCGCCACCGGCCTGCTGTGGGCGCCCTGCGCCGGACCGATCCTCGGGCTGATCCTGACCGGCGCGGCGCTGCAAGGCGCGAGCGTCGGCACCTCGCTGCTGCTCGCCGCTTATGCCGCAGGCGCCGCGACGTCGCTGGCGCTGGCGCTATTGGTCGGCGGCAAATTGTTCGCGGCGATGAAGCGCTCGCTCGGCGTCGGCGAATGGGTGCGGCGCGGGCTCGGAGCGCTGGTGCTGGTCGCGGTCGGCGCCATCGCGCTCGGGCTCGATACCGGCATCCTCACGCAAGTCTCGCTCGCCGGCACCAACCGCATCGAACAGGGCCTGCTCGACAAGTTTCGCGCGGCATCCGGCAATGCGACGACCAAAACCGATACGGCGATGACCAACACCGCCATGACGAGCACTGCCGCCAAGCCCGAAGCCGACGCGATGGCCGACATGCTGCCGGTCGAAGGCACCATGCCCTCGCTCGACGGCGCGGTGGATTGGCTGAACTCGCCGCCGCTGACGGCGGAGCAACTTAAAGGCAAGGTCGTGCTGGTCGATTTCTGGACCTATTCCTGCATCAACTGCCTGCGCGCGCTACCTTACGTGCGCGCATGGGCCGACAAGTACAAGGATCAGGGTCTTGTGGTGATCGGCGTGCACGCGCCGGAATTCGCCTTCGAAAAAATCATCGGCAACGTCAAGAAAGCGGTGACCGATCTCAAGGTCGATTATCCGGTGGCGATCGACAACAACTACAAGATCTGGCGCGCGTTCAATAACAACTACTGGCCGGCGCATTACTTCATCGATGCCGAGGGCCGCATCCGCCATCATCATTTCGGCGAAGGCGACTACGACGAATCCGAGCGCATCATTCAACTGTTGCTGTCGCAGGCCGGCCACAAGCTGAAAAGCGCGGACCTCGTCAATGTCAGCGCAACCGGTGCCGAAGCCGCGGCGGATATGAACCGCGTCAAGTCGCCGGAAACCTATCTCGGCTACGAGCGCGCGGAGAATTTCGTCTCGCCCGGCGGCGCGGTGCGCGACATGCGCCATACCTATCAGGCCAGCGTCGACGAGTTGAATGCCTGGGGGCTGACGGGAGACTGGACCATCGCCAACGAGCGCGCCTCGCTGGATGCGCCCGGCGGCGGCATCGTCTATCGCTTCCACGCGCGCGACCTGCATCTGGTGTTGGGCCCCGGCAGCGACGGCAAGCCGGTGCGCTTCCGCGTCACCATCGACGGCAAACCGCCGGGCGACGATCACGGCATGGATACCGACGCCGACGGCAACGGCACCGTCACCGGCGAGCGGCTGTATCAACTCATCCGCCAGAAAGGCGACATCGCGGACCACACCTTCGCGATCGAATTCCTCGATCCCGGCGTGCGGGCTTATGCGTTTACGTTCGGCTGACGGAGGAAAGCGTCGCCATCATTCCGAACGCCCGATCGCACATTCGTTTTGCAAATTCGCAACACGATAGAATCGTCCCCGCCTTCGCGGGGACGACGATTATTGTAATATCAGTTCATCCAATTGAGGCTGGCAATCGCGGAGAGATTAACTCCGCTCGAGCAACTCAATCGAAATGCCGTGCGGGCCACGAATGAAGCAGACGCGCAGGCCGGGGCGCACTTGGCGCACCTCCTCGCTGAACTGCACGCCTTTCGCTTTCAAGTCGGCCACCAGCGCGTCGAGCCCTTGCACCGCCAGTCCGAAGTGATCGAGCCCCTGATACGGCGTCACCGGTGCCGGATTGATGCCGTCTCCCTCGCTCACCGGAGTCAAGAAGATGCTGTTTCCGCCGAGCCGCACATCGATACGCGCCGGTGACGGCACGATCTCCGCGCCAAGCATTTCGGCGAACCACCGCGCGGTCGCCTCGGGGTCCGGCGTGCGGATGTGAGCGTGATCCCATTTCAGTTGCGGCTTTGCATCGGCCATCTTGTTGCGCTCCCTATGCTGTTTTGCGATTCATGATCCTTTTGCGCGCAGGAATACGAACTCGGTGTCGTCATAGGCGCGGCGTTCCAGTTCCTCGAAGTCGTCCGGCGCGGCGAAGGCCGCCGCCTTGGATTCTTCCACGATCAGCAGCGCATCGGGCATCAGCCAGCCACCGTCGTGCAGCGAGGCCAGCGCTTTCTCTGCAAGTCCCATGCCGTAAGGCGGATCGAGAAACACCAGCGCGAACGGCTCGACCGGATAGGCCGGGCCGAGATGGGTCGCATCGCGCCGATAGACTTTTGTGACACCGCCGAGCCCGAGCGCCTCGACGTTGTTACGCAGCAGCGCCCGGGATTCCGCGCCGTTATCGACGAACAGCGTGAACTTCGCGCCGCGCGACACCGCCTCGATGCCGAGCGCGCCGGTGCCGGCAAACAGATCGAGCACCCGCGCGCCCTCGATGGGATTGCCGTAAGCGTGCATCAGGATGTTAAACACCGACTCGCGCAGCCGATCCGCCGTCGGCCGAATATCGCGCGACGCCGGCGCGACAATGTTGCGGCCCCGCAGCCGTCCCCCGACCACGCGCATCAGTGCGTGCCTCCGTCATCCCGAATGCCTGACCGGAAAGTGGCCTTGCCGCGGAGTTGCAACACGAAAATCGTCGTCCCCGCACAGACGGGGACCCATAACCCCTGACGATCATGGTTACGATGATCGTCAAGGATCATGAACGTCGCCCGCATCATGAGCGACACGGCGTATGGGTCCCCGCCTGCGCGGGGACGACGACACCGGAATCGCTCCAATCAACACGCCGCATCGCTCAATCCCGCGGCGTGAGATCGCGTTTGCCGTGATAGCCGCGCTTCGGGCGCTGTTGGTGGCCGCGCGCGATCGCTTCGTTATGGGCGCGTGCTTCGTCGCTGCCGGTGCGCTGCACCTTCACGGTGCGGCCCTTGCGATCCTCGATCTTGGAGGTCTTGGGGCGCAGCTTATTGGCCTTCTTTGAGCGCAGCGGCGTGCCGTCGCGGCCGAGCTTGGGCGTGGCATCGGGCTCCGCTGTTTTGCCGAACTCCGCGCCGGCCTTTTTCACCACCCTGTCGCCGAGTTGTTCGCGCAGCACGCGGGTCTTGACCTCCTCGACCTCGCCTTCCGCGACCTCGCCCAACTGGAACGGTCCGTAGGAGATACGGATCAGCCGGTTCACCTCGAGACCAAGCGCCCCGAGGATGTTGCGCACTTCGCGATTCTTGCCTTCGCGGATGGCAATGGTGATCCAGACGTTGCTGCCCTGGTCGTGCTCAAGTGTCGCTTCCACCGATCCGTATTTGACGCCATCGACCTCGATGCCGTCGCGCAGCGCATCGAGCTGCGCTTGCGTGATCTCGCCGTGGGCCCGCGCGCGATAACGCCGCAGCCAGCCGGTGTCCGGCAATTCGAGCACGCGCGCGAGGCCGCCGTCGTTGGTCAGCAGCAGCAGTCCCTCGGTGTTGAAATCCAGCCGACCGATGCTGATGAGCCGCGGCAGACCTTCCGGCAGATGTTCGAACACCGTCGGCCGCCCTTCCGGATCGGAATGCGTCGTCATCAGCCCGCGTGGCTTGTGATAGAGGAACAACCGCGTGCGCTCGCGCTCCGGCAACGGCTTGCCGTCCACCAACACCACGTCATTCTCGGTCACATCGAGCGCGGGCGAATTGATGATGCGGCCGTTGACGGTGACACGCCCCTGCGTCACCCATTCCTCGGCATCGCGGCGCGATGCGAGCCCCGCGCGCGACATCAGCTTGGCAATGCGCTCGCCGGCTTTCTTTGGCGCCGGCTCCGGACGCGAGATGCGCTTGTTGGGATCGAGCTTGCGCTCGCGGTAGGCGCCGCGCCCACCGAACGCCGGACGCTTGGCGAACACCTTGCTGTCGTCCTCGTTGTCGCGGCGCGGACGATCGCCGAAACGCTCGCCGCGGCCCTCACTGCGCGGATGCTCCTGCCAGTCGCGCGATCCGCCGCGATCCTCGCGCGGACGACGGAAGGTCGGACGATCCTCGCGATCCTCCCTCCCTTCCCTCGGTCGATCGAAACGCGGACGATCTCCGCGAGGCCGATCGAACTTCGGCTTGTCGAACGAGCGCGCCCCACGCTCCGAACCCTCGTCGCGTGACCGCGAGAAACGTGGACGCTCCTCGCCGCCGCGATCGTCACGCGAGCGATCGAAGCGCGGCTTGTCGAACTTGCGCGCGTCGTCGCGTCCACGGCTGTCGCGGCGCTCGCGATTCTCCCACGGCTTCTCGTTGCTGCGATCCCGTCCCTCGCCGAAGTCCTTGCGCGGACCGCGCGAAAATTTCGGGCGGTCGTCGTCGCGGCGAAATCCGCCGTCGCGCGGCCGGTCGAATTTGCGTTCGCCATCGCGGGAGCCAAAGTCCTTGCGCGGGCCATCCTTGCGGAAACCACCTTCGCCGCGCGGGGTGTAGGGACGCTTCTCGCCAAATTTCTTGTCGCCGAAACGGCCCGCGGGGCGCGCGTCACCACGCTCGCCACGCGGCGTATACGGACGCTTCTCGCCATCACGATCCTCGCGCGGCCGAAAATCCTTGCGCGGCCCGCGCTCGGGCCGATCGCCGCCACGCGCCGGGCGATCGTCGCGATTGAAGCGCGCCGGACGCGCATCATCACGATCCCGCCGTGGCCCGTCACCATAGCTGCGGCGCGGCGCATCGCCGTCACGCTTGCCGGCATAGGGCTTCTTGCCGAACGGCTTGTCGCCGAACGATCTGCCACCTTCGGACTTGCCCGCGTAGGCGCGCCGCTCGCCGTCGGGCTTAGCCCCAGCCGCCCGCTTGGCGAATTTCTTCTCTGGTCCGCGCTTGGCGCCGGAGCGGCCCTTGTCGGCGGAGCGCCCATTGCCGCCGGTCTGCCGGTCACGCCGGCCGCGCGGCGGGGCGTTGTTTTTGTCGTTATCGCGGGGCATGAATGCTCTCGTCTGGTGTGCGTCGAAATCGCGGGTGGAGCGACGGGAGCAGGTTCAAGCGCCCCCGTCTCTAGGGCGCTGTCTCAGGCAAAAACCGGCATCCACGTGCTGAAGGCGCCCTCATAACAGAGTTCTTTGCGAGAAACGAGGCGAGAAACGCGGTATGAGCGCGGCAACTTTCATGGATTTGGCGCTGGAACAGGCCGAAAACGCCGAAAAAGCTGGCGAAGTGCCGATCGGCTGCGTCATCGTCCGCGACGGCGCGGTGATCGCCCGCGCCGGCAACCGCACCCTGACCGACCGCGACCCCACCGCCCACGCCGAGGTTCTGGCGCTGCGCCAAGCCGCCCGCGCGCTCGGCACCGAGCGACTGACCGATTGCGACCTCTATGTGACCTTGGAGCCCTGCACCATGTGCGCGGCCGCGATCTCGTTCGCTCGCGTCCGGCGGCTCTATTTCGGCGCGCTCGACCCCAAGGGCGGCGCGGTGGACTCCGGCGTGCGCTTCTTCGCCTCGCCCACCTGCCACCACGCGCCGGAAGTCTATCCCGCCGTCGGTGAAACCCGCGCGGCGACACTGCTGCGGGAATTTTTCAAGGCGCGGCGGTGAAGGGTCCGCGCTGAGAATTGCTCGGTAGGAAATGGAGACAATGAGACACTCACCTCACCACACGTCATGGCCGGGCTTGTCCCGGCCATCCACGTCCTGGCGATCTCTCGGTGAGGAAGAAGACGTGGATGGCCGGAATAAATCCGGCCATGACGAGCATTTATCGTTTCCTCAACCCGCGAAAAATCCCAGCAGCGCCTTGGCGGTCGCGTCGGGATTTTCCTCCGGCATGAAGTGGCCGCTGGCAATCGGCGCACCGGTTACGTTGCTCGCCCAGGTCTTCCAGGTATCGAGCGGCGTCGCGGCGGCGGCAGCTACCCCGGCATTGCCCCACAGCGCCAGCATCGGCACGGTGATCCTGGTGCCCGCCTCATGGTCCGCCTTGTCCTGCTCGAAATCGGCGTAGGCGCCGGCGCGATAATCCTCGCACATCGCCTGCACGCGCGAGGGATCGCGCCCCGCCGTGAGATAGTGCAGGAGCGCGCGCGGATCGAACGCATCGAGCGTATTGGTCGCGGTCCAACTTGCCAGCGTGTGGCGGAAGTAAGCGTCGCTATCGCCGAGGATCAACTTCTCCGGCAACGGATTCGGCTGCGCCAGAAACGCCCAGTGATAGATCTTCAGCGCATAAGCGCGGTTCATCCGCGCCCAGTATTCGTAGGTCGGCAGGATATCGAGCACCGCGAGTTGCGACAGCCGACCGGGATGATCCAGCGCCAGCCGATACGATACCCGCGCGCCGCGATCATGCCCGGCCAGCGCGAAATGCACGTGGCCGAGTTGCTCCATCGCCTCCACCAGCGTCTTCGCCATCGCGCGCTTGGTGTAGGGCGTGTGGTCGGCATCGCTCGAAGGCATGTCGGACCAGCCGTAACCCGGCAGATCGGCGATGATCACGGTGAAACGCTCGGCCAGTTGCGGCGCCACCTTGTGCCACATCACATGGGTCTGCGGAAATCCGTGCAGCAACAACAGCGGCGGCCCCTTGCCGCCGACGCGCGCAAAAATGCGCCCGCCGCTGGTCGATATCCATTCGGATTTGTAGCCGGGAAACAGGTCGGCGAGATCGGGCATGAATGACAATCTCCTTCGTCGTCCCTGCGAAGGCAGGGACCCATGACCCCTGCGCTTCGTTGTGATCAAAGAAACAACAACGAACGATCTTTTCCAACGATCGACGACACGGCGTATGGGTCCCCGCTTTCGCGGGGACGACGCGGAACTAGGTTGTTTGTTCCCGCTCCACCGCGCGCCAGCCGATGTCGCGGCGGCAGAAGCCTTCCGGCCACTTGATCAGATCGACGGCCTGATAAGCGCGCGCCTGCGCCTCCTTCACCGTCTTGCCGGAGGCGCAGATGTTCAGCACGCGGCCGCCATTGGCGACGATGTGGCCGTCGATGCGCTTGGTGCCGGCATGGAAAATCTCGACGCCCTCGACCTTCGCGGCGTCTTCAAGCCCCTCGATGCGCGAACCCTTCGGCGCATCGCCCGGATAACCCTTGGTCGCCATGATCACGGTGAGCGCGGGCTCGGGATACCAGCGCAGATCGAAATGCTTCAACTCGCCATCGACCGACGCCAGCAGCGCCGGCACGATGTCCGACATCATGCGGATCATCAGCACCTGACATTCCGGATCGCCGAAGCGCGCGTTGTATTCAACCAGCTTCGGCCCGTCCTTGGTGATCATCACGCCGGCATAGAGCACACCCTTGTACGGCGTCCCCATCGCCTTCAACGCGTGCAGCGTCGGCATCACCATCTCGTCCATCACGCGCTTGTTCATCGCGTCAGTCATCACCGGCGCCGGCGAATAAGCGCCCATGCCGCCGGTATTGGGTCCGACGTCGCCGTCGAAGGCGCGCTTGTGATCCTGCGCGGTGGCGAGCGGCAGCGCGGTGTCGCCGTCGCACAGTGCGAAGAAGGATGCTTCCTCGCCCTCCATGAATTCCTCGATCACGACTTCCGCGCCGGCCTCGCCAAACCCGCCGCCGAACATCATGTCGATGGCTTCGAGGGCCTCATCAATCGTCGTCGCCACCACAACGCCCTTGCCGGCCGCGAGCCCGTCGGCCTTCACCACGATCGGCGCGCCCTGCTGGCGCACGTAATCCTTCGCGGCCACCGCGTCGGTGAAATGCGCATAAGCGGCGGTCGGAATGTCGTTGTCGCGGCAGAGCTCTTTGGTGAAGCTCTTCGAGCTTTCCAGCTTCCCCGCTGCCTGCGTCGGCCCAAACGTCTTGAAACCGGCGGCGGTGAGGTCGTCGACGATCCCCGCCGCGATCAGCGCGTCCGGCCCGACCACCACCAGATCCATCTTGTTTTCGCGACAGAACGCGATCACCGCCGCATGATCAGTGACGTCGAGGCCGACGCATTCGGCGTCCTGCGCAATGCCGGCATTGCCCGGCGCGCACCACAGCTTCGTCAAGAGCGGCGACGCCGCGATCTTCCAGCACAGCGCATGTTCGCGGCCGCCGGAACCAAGCACGAGAATATTCATATCCATCTCCTGAACCGTCCGGTTAGCGGCTCAGCCCCGGCGAGACAAGAGGCGGCAACACATCTATCCGGCGGACTCGATGATTTGCCGTAGCAGCGCGACGTGCCGCGCGAAGGCGGCCCGGCCGTCGGCCGTGGCCTTCACCGTGGTCTGCGGCTTTTTGCCGACGAACGCCTTTTCCACGCCGACATAGCCGGTCCGGGCCAGGGTCTCGATATGGGCCCCGAGATTGCCGTCGGTTGCCCCGGTCAGCTTCTTCAGCCGGGCGAATTCCAGCCCGGTGCCATTCGGCAGGGCGTTCAGCGCCGCCATGATTTTCAGCCGCAACGGCTGATGGATGATGTCGTCGAGTTCGGCCATCCGTCAGCCCCGGCGCATCCAGAGCCCGCCGAGCACGAGGCCGCCGCCGTTGAAAAGCGCCATCCACAGGTCGTACCACGCACCGACGAAGACATATCCGATCAGGGTCAGCCCGGTGATTCCAAGGCCGATGGCGACGAAGGCCGGCCCGACCCACAGACCGACGATGGTATAGACCATCATGAAATAGGTCGGCCAGAACGCGCACGCCTGACGTGGCGTGAGATGCGCGATTCCGACCGACCACAGGAACCCGAACGCAAAGAACAACAGCAGCCCCAGAAGCATTCGCCCGTCGAACGAGCGAACGCCGGATCGCCTGTGCTCGCGCGAGCCGATCAGCAGCGATCCCGCGATCCCGATGACGTAGATCGCGATCCACGTCCACTGCGCCTGACGGGGAAAGACGTAACCCGCGATATATCCGGCGAAGGTCAGCGCACCCCATAGCACCAGCATCAGGCTGGCGAGATTGTAGACCCTCGATTGCCGGACCCGCCGTGAGATATCGTCGATATCCGAAAGCGCCGAAGCCGCCTGCCGCGCGTCGATATTGGTCATGACTTCACGTCCGAATGCGCGATGTCCTCGGCGATGCGCGCCGTCGCCGCCGGATCGCTGACGATCCCCATGTGATTGACGCCCGGAAGAAGCGTGACTTTCACCTTGTCTCCGACCGTAGCCTGATAGTTGTCGGACCGCATCAACTCGTCATCCGTGCCGGAATAGATCGAGACCGGGCGCGTCGCCGCCGCCAGACTCTCGCGAAAATCCAGCCCCGCCCCGAAATCGAACAGAAGCCGGTAGGAATAATGCGATGCCGCGGCCATCGCGGAGTGCGGCGGCACGGCGAAGGCGATGACGGGAAGCGATTCACAGCACGCGATATGCATTCGCCGCAAGGCGATCAGCCCGACGATGCGCGGATAGTCCGGAGCCGCCCATCCGCCGCCATTGGGCCGGTTGGTCGTTTCCTTATAACCAAGATACGGCGCGAGCAGAATCGTGCGCGTGAACAGTTGCTGGATCGACGATCCGGCCATGCGCAGGGCGAAACCGCCTCCCGCCGAGTGGCCGAGCAGAACCAACGGCGCCGTCGGATGGGTCAGACGGACCGTCGCCACCAGGTCCGCGAGGTCGTCCTGCAATTGGCCACCATAGCCAATATCGCCGCGCGTCCCAGAGGCGCCGTGCCCACGAATATCGGGCGCAAAGGTTTCGACGCCATGCTGGGCCAGCGCCTTGGCAAGCTGATGAACCGCTGTGCTCGATCCGGCCGACCCGTGCACGAGGACGGCGACGGTTTCGACGCCGGCCACGCGAGCGGGATAATGACGGAACGCGAGGAAGGTCCCATCCCTCGCCTGAAAATGCTCAAGCGGCGGCATGTCCGACCGATCGACCGATCGGACCGTCTGTGAAATCGACACCAGTGGCGCGGGTCGCGAAAGCGGTTGCGCGATCAGGCCCACGAGCACCACCGCGACCAGGCCGACGGCCGCCAGTCCCCACACAAAAACTCTCCGAAAGACTCGAAACAACATGCGCGTCATCGCCGGCCTCCCGCCGAACATCTCATAAATTCCAATATAGAGTACTCTATACAACAGAGTCAATGGCAACTCGTCTGCCCCGCGCGGTCGGCGCGGACACGGCGCGCAACCAGAGCAGGACGGAGTCAGGGTGAATCACCCTCTTGGTCCTGGCCGGGCACAGCCAAATAGCCATTTAAACAGCGGCGTCGCTTCGCTTGCCTATGCGCAGAACGGCGTCGCTTCGCTCCGCCGATGTCCCGGCCATCCACGTCTTTGAACCGGCAATGCTTTCAAGACGTGGATGTACGGTATAAAGCCGGGCATGACGGATCGGGTTGAATGCATCATGCTCCGAACCGGCAGCTTTCCTGAACGTATCGATTCGAATGTCTGAAACCCCGACAGCACGCCCGAATTCACCCGAATACACCGTCTCGGAGCTGTCTTCCGACCTCAAGCGGACGGTGGAGGACGCGTTCGGCCATGTCCGGGTGCGCGGCGAGATTTCCGGCTTTCGAGGGGTCCACGCCTCCGGCCACTGCTATTTCGCGTTGAAGGACGACAAGGCCAAGATCGAGGCGGTGATCTGGCGGGGAGCCTACGGCCGGATGCGGTTCAAGCCGCAGGAAGGGCTCGAGGTCGTCGCCACCGGCAAGCTGACCACCTATCCCGGCTCCTCGAAATACCAGATCGTGATCGACGCGCTGGAGCCTGCCGGCGTCGGCGCCCTCATGGCGCTGATGGAGGAGCGCAAGAAGAAGCTCGCCGCCGAAGGCCTGTTCGACGAGGCGCGCAAGCAGCTTCTGCCCTACCTGCCCGAGGTGATCGGCGTCGTCACCTCGCCGACCGGCGCGGTGATCCGCGACATCCTGCATCGCCTCGACGATCGTTTCCCGCGCCATGTCGTGGTGTGGCCGGTGCGGGTGCAGGGCGAAGGCTCGGCGGAACAGATCGCCGCCGCGATCAACGGCTTCAACGCGCTGGAAGACGGCGGTAAAATTCCCAAGCCTGATCTGCTCATCGTCGCGCGCGGCGGCGGCTCGCTGGAAGACCTGTGGTCGTTCAACGAGGAGATCGTGGTGCGCGCGGCGGCGGAGAGCATGATCCCGCTGATCTCGGCGGTGGGGCATGAAACCGACGTGACGCTGATCGATTACGTCTCCGACAAGCGCGCGCCGACGCCAACCGCCGCCGCCGAGATGGCGGTGCCGGTGCGCGCCGAATTGTTCGCCGAAATCGCCAATTACGGACGCCGCGCCATCCTGTGCTGGCAGCGTGAGCAGGAGCATCGCCGTAGCGCGTTGCGCGGTCTCGCGCGGGCGCTGCCTTCCGCGTCCGACGTGCTGGCGATTCCGCGCCAGCGCCTCGATGCCGCCACAAGCGCCCTGCCCCGTGCACTCACGGTGAACACGCAACTGCATCACCGCCGCTTCACGCGCGTCGCCGGAGAACTGACACTCAACGTGCTGCGCGCGCAGGTCGCGCAGGCGCGCCAGCAGGTGACGACCGGCGGCATTCGCCTCGCGCATTGCGCGCGGGCCGTGACACGGCAACGCCGCGACCGCTTCGAGGGATTGGCACTGCGATTGAAAGCGGCGCGATCCGCGAGCGCACAGGCCCATCGCGTTGCGATTGCGCGCGATGGCGAGCGCACGCAACGCCTTGCGGAACGCGCTCGACGCGCGCTCTCGACGCTGCTGCAACGCCAGCACGCCCGTGCCGACCACGCGGGACAATTGCTGGCGGCCCTTTCCTACAAAAGCGTGCTGGCGCGCGGCTTCGCGCTGGTGCGTGACGAAGCCGGCCACGCGCTGCGCAACGCGGCAGCGGTCGCCCCCGGAATGCGGCTCGACCTCGAATTCGCCGACGGTCGCGTTGCGGCGGTTGCCGATGGCGATCCGCCTGCATCGCCTCCCCGACGCGAGCCGTCGAAAGTTGCCGCGAAACCGGCGACGAAGCGCTCCCCAAAACCGTCGGATCAGGGCGATCTGTTTTAAAGACCTTCCTTTCAGCCGTTATGACGATGACTATCCGACGTCATGGCCGGGCTCGTCCCGGCCATCCACGTCCTTGTTGCTGACTAGCGGCCAAGACAAAACGTGGATGGCCGGAATAAATCCGGCCATGACGAGACACGGTGGGCCGTCCTCCGATCTGACAGAGGCGCACTTCGCGTCGGGCCCCATCACTGGTTCCCCTGCAAACACCGCGAACCTGCCCTATCTATCCGGTATGTCGCGCCCGCCGTTCTGTGCTAAACGACAGCATCCCATCGACCGATTGCGCGGCCTGCCCTTGAGACGACCGCGAGGAGACTGACCGTGCTGAACAAATTCGGGCCGTCGAGCCATGGCGAAGCCAAGCTGGAATATCTCGACGGCGACTTCCGCGTCATCTCGCCGGGCGCCTACGTGATCTGCGCCGTCAGCGGCACCCACATCCCGATCGACGAACTGAAATACTGGAGCGTCGACCGCCAGGAAGCCTATGCGACCCCCGAGGCGGTCTTGAAGCGGCATTTTCCAGAAGCGCTGAACGGATAAAACACTTCACCGTCGTCCCCGCGAAGGCGGGGACCCAGACTCCGCAGCGCCGGTGAGACAAGCAGCGTTCGTGATCTTTGACCGACCATCACACGAACCATAACCGTTAGGGGTTATGGGTCCCCGCCTGCGCGGGGACGACGATGTTCGTGTTGCGCGTCGGCGCGTCCAAAGCCACTGACGATTGGACTCTCAAGACAACCGGCCCACGTTACGCAACCTTGACGCGATTAACTCGCGCAGCCGCGCTCCGTCGTCGAACCGCAGCGTCACGGGCAGCGGCGTGATCCCCTCCGCGAGCGACGCGAGATCGCCGCCGCTCAGTCGTGCGAAATCCTTCTCCGTCGTCACCAGTGCAAGTCCGTCACGCGCGGCCTCTGCGCGCAACGCCCACACCTCGTCCTTCGTGAAGCGATGATGATCGGGGAACGTCCGCTCCGCCGCCACCTCGATGCCGTGCGCACGCAACGTGTCGAAGAAACGGCCGGGATCGCCGATGCCGGCGAAGGCCAGCACGCGTTGGCCACGCAGCGTCGCGACAACCTCCGCATCGGGCGTGACGTGCGCGTGAAACACCGGCACGCCGCGCGCAGCCAACGTATGTTCCACATCCGCGGCGGCATCGCCCTCGCCGATCACCAGCAGCGCATCGGTGCGCACGAGTTGCGGTGCAAGCGGCGCGCGAAGCGGTCCGGCCGGAAACACGCTGCCATTACCCAGCCCTCGCCCACCACCCACGACGATCAGCGAAAAATCCTTGCGCAGCGCCGGGTTCTGGAAACCATCGTCCATCACGATGACGCTCGCGCCCTCGCCGCGCGCAAGTGTTGCACCGGCGACGCGATCACGCGCGATCACCACCGGCGCATGCGCCGCCATCATCAGCGGTTCGTCGCCCACTTCCGCCGCAGCGTGCCGCGCGACATCGACGCGGATCGGCCCCACCACCGATCCGCCGTAACCGCGACTGAGCACGAACGGCATTTCGCCCAGTTCATGCAGCATAGTCACCAGCGCCAGCACGGTCGGCGTCTTGCCGGCGCCGCCAGTGTGATAGTTGCCGACGCAGATCACCGGCACGCCGGCGTTCGCGCCCGGCCGCGCCATCCGCCGCGCGGCGATGGCTCCGTAGAGAGCCGCGAACGGCGTCAGAAGTCGCGAGGTCAGCGATGATGGCCGGTGCCAGAAGGCAGGCTCATGCATCGGCGGCGCCCCGATCGAACCGCAGTTGCAGGAGATAAGGCCGCAGCGAATCCAGCGTGCGGTCGAGCGCGCCGCCAAGTTCTCCGAGCACCTGCTCGGCCGCGGCGATCGACGCCTGCCGCTCGCGCGTGTCCTTGAGCAGACGACCGAGCTCCTGCACCAGTTCCTTTTCGCCGGCCGCGATCCGCGCGCCGCCGGCGCGATCGAACGCGTCATAGACTTCGGTGAAGTTGAAGACGTGCGGCCCGTGCACGATGGCGGCACCAAGCTTCGCCGGCTCGATCGGATTCTGTCCACCGTGCGGCACCAGCGAGCCGCCCATGAACACGATCGGCGCGAGGCGATAAAACAGGCCGAGTTCGCCCATGGTATCGGCGACATAGACGCCGGTGCGCACGCCGGGCAACTCCTCGTGCGAACGCAGCGCCACCTCGAGCCCCGCCTCCGATACCAGTTTCGCCACCGCCTCGCCGCGCTGCGGATGGCGCGGCACGATCACGGTGAGCAGGCCCGGGAAATACGAGGCCAGTTTCTTGTGCGCGGCGAGGATGACTTCCTCCTCGCCGGGATGGGTCGAGGCGGCGACCACCACCTGGCGACCGCGCGTTAGCGCCATTAGCCGCTCCAACCGCACATTGTCGGCGGGTGGCGCTTCGACATCCCATTTCAGGTTGCCAGTGACGGCAACGCTTTCGGCGCCCAGTGCCGCGAAGCGTTCGGCATCGGCCTGCGATTGCGCGAGGCAGATATCGAAGCGGCCGAGCAGCGCGGCGATGGTCTGCGCCGCGCGCTGCCAGCGCGGAAACGAACGCGGCGACATGCGGCCGTTGATCAAGACCATCGGCAAGCGCCGCGACGAACAGGCCAGAATGAGATTCGGCCACAGATCGGATTCGATGAACAGCGCCAGCGACGGCTGCCAGTGATCGAGAAACCGCGCGACGAATTTCGGCGCGTCGTAAGGCAGGTACTGGTGCAGCACGTCGGCTGGAAAACGCTTGGCCACGATGGCCGCCGAAGTGACGGTGCCTGACGTCACCAACACGTGGAAACCGCGTGTGCGCAGCCGCTCGATCAGCGCCGCCGCCGCCAGCACCTCGCCGACGCTGGCGCCGTGAATCCACACCAGCGGGCCGCTCGGGCGCGGCTTGCTGGCGATGCCGCGACGTTCGCTGACGCGCACGGGGTCTTCCTTGCCCTGCTTGATGCGGCGCTTGGCGAGAAGCCTTGTGATCGGCGGCGCCGCCGAGGACATCGCGCGATAGGCGCGCAACAGTGGCGGCAACGGATCAGGCATCGCCGCCCTCGCGGCCGACCGCGACATAGGCGCGCCGGGTGGCGTCGTTCAATGTCGCTTCCAGTTGCGCCCGCAGGGCTTCCATCGTGGCAGCATCCGCATCCGGCGGAACCGTGATCACCTCGCCGCCGACCAGCGCGCCCCGGCCGAACGGCAGATTGATGGTGGTGCGGTCCCAGTTGTTCAAACGCACGTAACGACTGGTGGCCATCGCGAACGGCATGATCGGCCGCCCCGACTCGCGCGCCAGCATGATAATCCCCATCCCGGCGACGCGCGACCGCTTCGGCACGTCGGCGGTGAGCGCCATGTTGTAGTTTTCCTCAAGCGCCCGGACCATTTCGCGGAACGCGCCGACGCCGCCCTTGCGATGGAAGGCCGAGCCGTGATCGCCGGACCCGCGCACCGCGCCGATTTTCAGCCGCGCCGCGGTGATGGCGTTGATCTCGCCGTCGCGATGGCGCGAGATCAGCACCTTGCCGCGATGGCCGTCCCTGCGGATGAAGGGCGTCATGAAATGCTGGCCGTGCCAGAACGCCAGGATCACCGGCATCTCCGGCTCGACGATGTCGTAGACATCGACGGGATCGAAGCTGAAGCGGTTGGTCAGCCAGACCAGCCGCAGGTATTCGGCCGCCGCGACGCCGGCGGCGCGCTGAAACCAGGGCGAGCGCAAGGCATTGCGAAAGAACGATTTCAATTGGCGGGCTTCGTGTCTTGGATCGTGTCTTGGGTCTGGCCCGGATCGAGCAGCCGATGCAGGTGCACGATGAAGTAACGCATATGCGCGTTGTCCACCGTCTGCTGCGCCTTGGCTTTCCACGCCGTCAATGCCGTCGCGTAATTGGGATACACGCCGACGATATCGACCTTGTCGAGATCCTTGAAGGTGACATTATCGAGGTTCGTCAGTTCTCCACCGATCACCAGATGGAGCAACTGCCGCGCGGGCTCCGTCATCGACGTCCTGTCCTCATCAACGAATGTTAGTTGGCCGTGCCGAATAGCCGTGAATAGAATGCCTGTGGATGTATGGCGCGACTCACGACCACGGAAGTGGGTGGTTGTGGAAATGCGTGATCACGGAGGCATGACGTTCACGCCCCGCGGCAACCAGCACACCATGTCTTACGTCCGGGCGATTATAGCCGATCGGCTCGCCCGAAAGCATCGTCATTCTACCACCCGCTTCGTGCACGATCAAATCCGCCGCCGCAAGGTCCCAGTCGCGGCTTTGCCCACCGGCGAAGGCGATATCCAGCGTCCCGTCGCCGATCCGGCACAACCGCAGCGCCAAGGAGCCTATTCGCGGATGAATTGCCGCACCGTCGCGCGGCAGACCGAGCCGTTCGACGATCGGCTTGGGACCCGCCACCCTGCTAAAGTCCAATGCTGTCCCGGCAGTGGCGTGAATTGACGCCTCGTGCAGCGTCGCGCCACTGCCCCGCACGGCGAAGAAGAATTCATCGGTGACCGGTGCGAATACGGCCGCCAGCACCGGCGCGTCGTCCTCGACCAGCGCCACACTGACGCACCAGTCCTCGCGGCCGGCGAGATAGCTACGGGTGCCGTCGATCGGATCGACGATCCACACCTTCTTCTGCGACAGCCGCGCCTTGTCGTCGGCGCTCTCTTCCGACAGCCAGCCGTAATCCGGCGTCGCCTGCCGCAACCGCTGCTCGATCAGGTTGTTGACCGCGATGTCGGCTTCCGACACCGGCGACGATGCACCCTTGGTCCAAGTCTTCAGATCGGTCTGAAACTTCGACAGCGCCAAGGCGCCCGCCTCGCGCACCGTCGCCGCCAGCAGCGCGCCATCGCGCCCGGCGTGCTCGGTGGCCAGCGCGGGATCAGCGTCCGGCAATCGTCAACCCTTCGATGCGCAAGGTCGGCGCGTTGACGCCGTAGCGGAATTCGAGATCGTTGGCGGGACGCAGCGACTTGAAAATATCGAACAGATGCCCGGCGATGGTCATTTCGCTCACCGCATAGGTCGGCTTGCCGTTCTCGATCCAGAAGCCCGACGCGCCGCGGCTGTAGTCGCCAGTGACGCCGTTGACACCGGAGCCGATCAGGTCGGTGACATAAAAGCCTTGCTTGATGTCGGCCATCAGTTCGGCCGGCGTCACCTCGCCTGCTTCCATATGCAAATTATATGCGCCCGGCATCGGCGACGACGATACGCCGCGATGTGCATGACCCGTCGTGGTCATGCACAGTTCGCGCGCGGTGGCAGAATCCAGCAGCCACGAGGTCAAGACGCCGTCGTCGATGATGGCGAGTTGCTTCGTCGCAACGCCCTCGGCATCGAACGACTGTGAGCGCAGGCCGCGCACGCGGCGCGGATCGTCGATGATGCGGATGCCGCTGGCGAACAACTGTTGTCCGAGGCGATCCTTCAAGAAGCTTGTCTTGCGCGCGATCGACGCGCCGTTCGCCGCGCCCACGACATGTCCAACGATTGAACCCGCGACGCGCGGATCGAAGATCACGGGCGCCTTGCAGGTTTCCGCCTTGCGCGGATTGGCGCGCGCCACCGCACGGTCGCCGGCGCTACGGCCGATGCTTTCGGGCGATGCCAGATCAGAGCCGTGCAGCGCCGAGCTGAAATCATAGTCGCGCTCCATTCCGGTGCCCGTGCCGGAAATCGCGGTCATCGAGATGCCCTGGCTCGAACGCAAGTAAGCGCCGTGAAAACCGGTCGACGTCACCAGCACCATGCCGCCGATACCGCTCGACGCCGATGCGCCGCCGGACTTGGTGACGCCCTTCACCGCGATGCCCGCCGCTTCGGCTTCCAGCGCGCGACGTTCGAGTTCAGCGGTCGACGGCATCGAGGGATCGAGCAGATCGAGATTTGGAAACTCGCGCGCCAGCAACGCCGGATCGGCGAGGCCAACATATTCGTCGTCGGGCGCGACGCGCGCCATCGCCACCGCGCGCTCGGCGAGCTTCGCGATGCCGTCGCCGCCGACGTCGTTGGTGGACACAACCGCCTGCCGCTTGCCGACCAGCACGCGCAAGCCGACATCGTCGCCTTCGGAGCGCTCGGATTCCTCGACGCGTCCGTCACGCACTTCGACACCCTGCGAGACGCCACGTACCGCAACCGCGTCGGCAGCATCCGCGCCGGCGCGCCGCGCGGCCTCGACGAGGCGCTGCGCGAGATCGCTGAGCGCCGACTGATCGAGCAGTCCGGCATCGGTGGAGCGCGTTTTTTCTGCGGTCGAATTGTTTGGTGAAGCAATCACGAACAAAATCCCAAAGAAGCGAACGAGAGGCCCATCAGGCGCAGATGTGCCCGATTTGCGCGGAATTCAAGCGCGGGGCGGCGCTTTCACGGCAAATCGTCCGGCCTTGTCGGGACCTTGGCAACGACTCGTCAATCATCCCCGCCAAGGACTTGTCAATCATGCCCGCGAAACCAGGGCAAGTGACTTTCGATTAACCAGCCTTCTTAAGCGAATCCGGACGCGGCTCTGGCACAGTCTCACGCATCGATCGGGAACATAATCCCGGCGGGGAGACAAGACCTTGAGACGTCAAACAGCGACAGGCGGGATCAATCCCGCAGGGTCGGGCCGCATCGCGCGGCTCGACCCCCACTCACTCCCGGTCAGCTTCGAGGCGCACGACACGCGCGCCGACGGCAACGTCCGGCACATCGAAATGCATCGCGAACACATCGTGCTACGCCGCGCCGTTCACGGCATGCGTATGGCGATCAACGTACAGGTGCGCGATTTCCTCGGCGTCGCGATCCGCGACCGTGGCGAGACGCAGATGCTGGTGCTGATGCATCGCGATCCTTCGCTGTCGGTGCCGCTGTG
Organism: Hyphomicrobiales bacterium; assembly: GCA_017305535.1. Classification (GTDB taxonomy): domain Bacteria; phylum Pseudomonadota; class Alphaproteobacteria; order Rhizobiales; family Xanthobacteraceae; genus 62-47. The sequence goes on from JAFKKN010000008.1 coordinate 24,296, forward strand.
CGAGATCGACGATCCGGAAGCGATCAACGACACCTGGCAATCGTGGAGTGAATTGTTCGCGCTGCCGCAACTCGTCGAGTTCAAGCGCCAGCCGGCACAGCGTCGCCGCCGTCGCAACGCGGTCGCCAAACGCCGCCCGCGCTTCCTCGCCCGCCGCCGCGCCGGGCAGATGTCCGATGCGCCGACGATCCATCGCGGCGAGCACGAGATCATCGCGCGGGATTGATTACTTCGTCGTTGCGTGACGCAAAGCGCCAACCACTCGTCATGCCCGGGCATAGCCGTTTGAAGAACGGCGTCACTTCGCTTGCCTATGTCCCGGGCATCTACGTCCTGGCAACATCGCAGCAATGAAGACGTGGATGGCCGTAACAAGTCCGGCCATGACGATGGCTGATGCTGTCATCGACGATGTAATAATCCCTGCCTGCGCAGGGACGACCAGCTAGGCCGCCCGCAACACCGCGTCGATCACCAGCATCGCGAACAGCAACAGTCCGGCGTCGCGGTTGGATTTGAAGATGCGCAGGCACAGCGCGGAATCCGAAATATCCAATCGGCGCACCTGCCACGCCAGATGCGCGGCGAAAGCCGCGAGCCCGAGCGCCGCCGGCCAGCCCGCGCCGGCAAGCCACAGCGCGGTGCCGATCAATACAACAGCCGCGGAATAGAAGATCGTCAGCGCCAGTTTGGTCTTGTCGCCGAACAACAGCGCCGTCGACTTGATGCCGACCAGCACGTCGTCCTCGGTGTCCTGATGCGCGTAGATTGTGTCGTAGGCGATCACCCAGCAGATCGAACCGGCGTAGAGCACCAGCGCTGCCGGCTCCAGCCGCCCGAGGATCACCGCGAAGCCCATCAGCGCGCCCCACGAGAACGCAAGACCGAGCGTGATCTGCGGCCAGTAGGTAATGCGCTTCATGAACGGATAGACCGCGACGATCGCGAGCGAGGCAATGCCGGTCCAGATCGCGAAGCGATTGAACTGCAACAACACGACGAGACCGACCAGCGCCTGCAACACCAGGAACACCAGCGCCTGCGTCACGCTCACCTGCCCGGCCGGGATCGGCCGCGAGCGGGTGCGCTCCACCTTGGTGTCGAGGTTGCGATCGGTGATGTCGTTCCAGGTGCAGCCCGCACCGCGCATCACGAACGCGCCGATGAAGAACAAAAGCACGGTGCGCGGCAGGTCGCTGACGTCATGGGCAACGCCGGCGGCGAGCGCTGCCGACCACCAGCACGGCATCAGCAACAGCCACGATCCGATCGGGCGGTCATAACGCGCGAGGCGCAGATAAGGCCGCGTCCACAGCGGCGCGCGATTGTCGACCCAGTTGCCGGTGGAATCGGCGACGCGGGCGGTCGCGCCGCTCATGGCCGCACCGCGATGGCGCGGGCCGATCTCATCGCGTCAGCACGTTGCCGCTGAGCGTATCGAAGGTGCTGCCGCCCTTCTTGCCTCTCGTCGGCTCCGATGCCGAGGCCGAGGAGCCGAGCACATCGGACAGGCTCGGGCCAGCGGGTCCACGCGGCTGCTGCGCCTGCTGATGCGCCACGTTGCAGACCTGCTTCAGCATCTTCTCGGTGTTCTTGTGCCCGTCCTTGAGCTGGTCGGTCACCTGCGACGGGATTCCGCATTTGTGCTGGTTCGACTGGACGTATTTGATCATCTTCACTTCGGCCTGCGAGAAATTGCCGATCAGCTTGCAGGCTTCGGCCGCGGGCGCGTGGCGCTCGCTGGCAGCCTTGATCAGCTTGCCGCGCCGTTCCGCTTCCTTGCGCAACGGCATGAAGTCTTTCATGCAGTCTTCTCCACCGGGCGGCGGTCCGCCTTGCGGCGCGGAGAACGCGCCGCCACCGGCGACAGGCGGAGCACCATTCGAGGGGAACGGACTCGGTCCTCCCATCGATGCGCTGGGCGCACCATTGACCGGCGGGAACGGCGAATTAGCCGCGGCGTTCACCGGCGGAAACGCGGGATCGTTCTTAATCACACCACCGCTGTTATTGACGGACGGGAACGGCGACGACTTTTGAGCCGGCGTCACGCCCGCCGGCAACGGCGCGGGAAATGCGCCTTGCGCGCAAACCGGACCAGCCACTCCCAGCAGGGCGGCGACTGTCAACGGCACGATCAGGCTGCGAATGCTCACGGTTTCCCCTCCGGCAAATACGACGGTCGGCAAGGTTCTCGAATACGATGCGATTTGCGGTTTCAAACCTTTTACGATTCCCGCGCCCGCATAACAACCCGTCGAATGGGGCAAGAGCGCGGCGCGAGGCCGCGACAAGCTGGCATTCACAAGATGACATGCCTAAAACGTTCCGATCATTGGATTTTCGAACATGTCCCTCGCCGATTTCCGCAGTCCTCGCCTGTTCGTCGATGCGCCGCTGTCCGCGGGCGCTCAGGTCGCGCTGGAACGCGGGCAAGCCAACTATCTCGGTAACGTGCTGCGGCTTAACGCCGGCAGCACCATTCTCGTCTTCAACGGCCGCGACGGTGAATGGCGCGCGGCGATTGGCGGCGGCAAGCGGCCGGATCGTCTCGACATCCTCGATCTGACCCGGCCACAGGACACTCTTCCCGATCTCGCTTACGTCTTCGCGCCGCTGAAACACGCTCGCCTCGACTATATGGTGCAGAAGGCGGTCGAAATGGGCGCGGCAACGCTGCAACCGGTCGTGACGCAGCATACCCAGGTGAGCCGCATCAACGGCGAGCGGATGCGCGCCAATGTCATCGAGGCCGCGGAACAATGCGGCATCCTCAGTATCGCAGCGGTGGAGCAGCCGCTCGCACTGGACCGTTATCTCGCCGCGCGTGGGTCGCAGCGCCTGCTGGTATTTTGTGACGAGGGAGCCGAGGTCGCCTCCCCCGTCGCCGCGCTGAGCGGAGCGCACAACGCCGGCGTCGATATCCTGATCGGCCCTGAAGGCGGATTTGCCGAGGCTGAACGGACCACACTGCTGAAACAGCCCAAGGTGCTGCGGCTGTCATTGGGGCCGCGCATCCTTCGCGCCGACACCGCCGCCGTGGCGGCGCTGACGCTGGTTCAGGCGACGCTGGGAGACTGGCGCGCGGCGTCCATGCCCTGACAGCGGACCGCTTCGCCTCTCTCCGGCCGAGCAATATTCCATAAGCTCGTCCCGCCAGGCAGACGGGCACCGCCCTTCCCGCTCCGCCCGCGACAATATTGACCGGTCGCAAGTTCCACTTTCTTATTGCAAATGACTTGCATATGCATCTTTAGTGCTCTTGCGAATTAGTTGCAGGAGAGCTTGATGAAACGGGCGGTATGGGTCGCGGGGCTGGCGTGTCTGGTCGGCACGCCGTCTTCTTCCGAAGTCCGCGCCCAGGAGGAACTGCCGGAAATCACCGTCAGGGCGCCAAAACCAGCCAAGCGCCGGGCCCGCGTCGCCGTCCGTCCTGCCGCTCCGGCGCCAACCCCGGCCTTGCCGCCATCCACCGCTCCGGAAGAACTGCGCATGGATGCACCGCTCGCCTCCGAAAGCCGGCTGACGGCCGAACATGTCCTCGCCCGCGGCGCGGCTTCTCTCGGCGACACGCTCGGCACCACGCCCGGCGTGTCCGCCACCTCATTCTCACCGGTCGCGAGCCGCCCCGTGATCCGGGGTCTCGGGGGCTTTCGCATCCGGACTCAGGAGGACGGCATCGGCACCGCTGACATGGCCAATCTTGGCGAGGACCACGCGGTGAGCATCGATCCGCTGGTGGCCGGCCAAGTCGAGGTCATTCGCGGCCCCGGCACGTTACGCTACGGCTCGCAGGCGACAGGCGGCGTGGTCAGCGCCAGCAACAACCGCATTCCCACCACGATCCCGAGGAACGGCATCGCGTTCGAGGCGCGCGGCGGGCTCAACAGCGTCAGTAACGGCGCCGACGGCGCGGTGCTGCTCGATGCCGGCGGCGGCAATGTCGCGATCCATGCCGACGCCTACCGGCGGCAGGCGGGGAACTATCGCATCCCCGGCGGGGTGCAGGCCAATTCGAGCTATCGCGCCGAAGGCCATGCCGTCGGCGGCTCCTACATCTTCGAGCGCGGTTTTATCGGCATGTCGTTTCAGAACACGGCGATGACCTACTTCATCCCCGGCATCGATTCCGCGAAGGTGAAGAACCACATCGACCTGCATCAGAAAAAATGGACAAGTCGCGGCGAGTTGCGCGTTGGTGAAAGCGGTATCGATACCGTGCGCTATTGGCTCGGCTACACCGACTATCACCACAACGAGATCAACGGCGTCGGCGCGGACGCGGAGATCGGTTCGCGTTTCAAGAACCGCGAACTCGAATCACGCGTCGAGGTCGCGCATCTGCCATTCGCAACCGGACTCGGAGAGTTGCGCGGCTCCGCCGGGCTACAGTGGGGTCAGCGCGATCTGTCGGTCGCGGGCGCGACGGAGGCCCTGCTGGCGCCGACGCAAACCAGCAATCTCGCGACCTTTCTGTTCGAGGAATTGCGGATGACGCCACGCCTGCGTGCGCAGGCCGCGCTACGCATCGAACAAACCAACACCAACGGCACCGGCGCCCGCTTTCCCGCAACCTTCCTGCCGCCACCGGATCAGCCGACGATTTTCCCGGTGGAGCGACGCTTCCTCCCGGTCAGCGCCAGCGCGGGACTGCTCTATGACTTGCCGCACGACATCGTCGCACGCGTCACGGTGCAGCATGTCGAGCGCGCGCCCGATCCGATCGAAATGTTCTACAAAGGACCGCACGACACGCCTCGCACATTCGAGATCGGCGATCCCGCCATGACGTTGGAGAAAGCCGATACGGTCGAACTTGGTTTGAAGCGCGCGCGGGGCGACACCCGCTTCGAGGCATCGATCTACTACTCGCGCTATCAGAACTTCATCTTCAAGAACTTCACCGGCATCCGCTGCAACGAAAACTTTGCATCCTGCGGCGCACCCGGGGCGACTTACGACCAGATCATCTATTCGCAGCGCGACGCCCGGTTCGTCGGCGGCGAAATTCAGATCGAGCATGACGTGGCACGTATCTGGAACGGCGTGTTCGGCGTCGAGGCGCAATACGACATCGTCCACGCGACCTTCGCCGATGGCGGTTTCGTGCCGAAGATTCCGCCGCAGCGGCTCGGCGGCGGCCTCTACTATCGCGACGCCAACTGGACGGCGCGCGTCAATCTGCTCCACGCCTTCGCCCAGACCAACCTCGGCGCGTTCGAAACGCCGACGCCTGACTTCAACCTGCTCAACGCCGAGGTGAGCCACACCACGACATTGCCGAACGGCAATTGGCCGGTGGCGCTCACCGTCGGGCTCAAAGGCGAAAACCTGCTGAACGCCGACATCCGCTTTCACCAGTCCTATAAGAAGGACGAAGTGCTTCAGCCCGGCCGCAATATCCGCCTGTTCGCCTCGATGAAGTTCTGATCTGCGGCAGGAGCCTTCGGCCGCTATCAACCTTTCCGTCAAACGAGACGAGGAACGAGGTCGAAACTCGTTCTCTGCCGTGCTAAGGGCTTCCGCAGCGAATGCGCCCGGCGGCGCGGCGATCGCGCCACTCCGTCGATATTCGATTAATGTCAATATGTTAGGCAATCGCGCGACGCCATCCGGAGAAGGCGCGCGACGCCTCGACGATACCTTGGACGATCCCGATGACCGACACCCAAGCCCCAGAGGCGACCGGAACCGCCGCTTGGGCGGCGGCCCTGCTGTCGTCATTCGCGCAGGCCGGCTACATCCGCGCCGAGCCACCTATCCTGCAACCGGCCGAGCCGTTCCTCGATCTTTCCGGCGAAGGCATCCGCCGCAGCCTGTACCTGACCAGCGATCCGGGCGGCGAGGAACTGTGCCTGCGCCCCGACCTCACCATCCCGGTGGCGCGCGACTATCTTGCCTCCCGCCGCAGCGGCCAGCCCGCCGGGTTCTGCTACCTCGGCCCGGTGTTCCGCTATCGCGGCGGCAAGCCGAGCGAATTCCTTCAGGCCGGCGTCGAATCCTTCGGCCGACAGGACCGCGCCGCCGCCGACGCCGAAATGCTGGCCCTCGGCTGTGAAGCGACCGCCGCCTTCGGCGTCACTGATGTCGATATCAAGACCGGCGACGTCGCGCTGTTCATTGCATTGATCGACGCGCTGAAGCTCTATCCAGTCTGGCGCCGCCGCCTGATCAAGGATTTCAACCGCAAGATCAGCCTCGCCAAGGATATCGAGCAACTGACGCTCGCGGCCAGCCCGACCCATAACGAATACGAAGGCGTACTGGCGGCGCTGGCCGGCTCCGACCGCAAGGCCGCGCTGGCGCTGGTCACCGACCTGATGACGATCGCCGGCACCACCAATGTCGGTGGCCGCACCGTGGCCGAGATCGCCGACCGCTTTCTCGAACAATCGACCTTGAAGGGCGGCGCCTTGCCGCGCGACGCCTTGCAGACGATCAATCGTTTCCTCACCATCGCCGGTACGCCCGACGAAGCGCTGCGTCAGTTGCGCGCGCTTGCCGCCGACGCCAGGCTCGACATCGATGCCGCCATCGACCAGTTCGAAAGCCGCACGCAATTCATGAAAACGCGCGGCATCGACCTTAACACGGTTCGTTTCGCGACCGCCTTCGGTCGCGGCGTCGACTACTACACCGGCTTCGAGTTCGAACTGCACCGCAAGGGCAACGGCGACGACCCGCTGGTGGCGGGCGGACGCTACGACGGACTGCTCACCCAGCTCGGCGCGGCCACGCCTATCCCCGCTGTCGGCTTCTCGATCTGGGTCGAAGCGCTGACACAACTTCGTCACCAGATTGCCGCAAGAATCCCCGGGGCCAATTCATGACCACGCCATTCGTTCTCGCGGTCCCCTCCAAGGGCCGCTTGCAGGAAAATGCCGAGGCATTCTTCAGCCGCGCCGGCCTCACATTGTCGAAGCCCGGCGGCGCGCGCGACTATCGCGGCACCATCGCCGGATTGGACAATGTCGAAATCGCCTACCTCTCCGCGAGCGAGATCGCATCGCAACTGGCGCGCGGCAGCGTGCATCTCGGCATCACCGGCGAAGATCTGATCCGCGAGAGCATTCTCGACGCGGATCGTCGCGTCGCGCTGATCAATCCGCTCGGCTTCGGTTACGCCAACGTCGTCGTCGCGGTACCGCAGGCATGGATCGATGTCCGCACCATGGCCGATCTCGACGACGTCACCACGGAATTTCGCGCGCAGCACAATCGTCGCATGCGCGTCGCCACCAAGTACATCAACCTGACGCGCATGTTTTTTGCGGCGCAAGGCATCATCGATTATCGCATCGTCGAAAGCGCCGGTGCCACCGAGGGCGCGCCCGCGACGGGCACCGCCGAGATGATCGTCGACATCACCACCACCGGAGCGACGCTCGCCGCTAACGGACTAAAGGTGCTGGACGACGGCGTGATGCTGCGCAGCCAGGCCAATCTCGTCGCCTCGCGCAATGCCGACTGGTCCGCCGACGCGCGTGAGACCGCACGCGTCATCCTCGACCACATCGCCGCCCGCGCGCGCGCCAGCAAATACAAGGAAGTCCGCACCCGGTTCAAAGGCTGCAACGCCGAACTTCTCGCGGAGGCGCACAATCGCTTCGGCGTGGTTTCGCCGTTCGGCGGCCCGACCTCGTCCGGCATGGTGACGCTGCACTGCCCACCCGCGCAGATCTACGCGCTCGGCAGCTTCCTGCGCGATCACGGCGCCGACACCGTGTCCGTCGCGTCGCTCGACTACGTGCTGGACCGCGAGAACCCGCTGTTCGCCAAGCTGGCGGCATTCCTTCCGCCCGCGTAATCGTAATTTCACCGATAGGACTCATTGTCGAATTTATTCCTCGGCCTCATATTATTGATCGGGACGAGAATAACGGTGGCGGATATTCAATCGATGGCGGACGACAAGCACATCACAGGCGCGTCCATTGAGGTTGCCGGCGGTAACGGCCATCGGCTTTCGATTGTGGTGCCGGTCTACAACGAAGCGGCCGGGCTTGCTTTGCTGCACGAGCGGCTCACCCGCCTCGCCGAGAAGCTGCACCAGCGCTATGCGATCACTTGCGAAGTGATCTATGTCGACGACGGCAGCAAGGACGCGACACTGTCGATCGCCCGCGGTCTCCCGGCTGATCTGCTCGATATGCAGGTGGTGTCGCTGTCGCGTAACTTCGGCAAGGAGGCCGCCCTGATGGCGGGCCTCGATCACGCCGGAGACGGTGCCATCCTGTTCATGGACGGCGACGGCCAGCACCCGCCGGACCTCGTCGAAAAATTGGTAAGCCACTGGATCGATGACGGCTACGATGTGGTCTATACCGCCAAGGCGCATCGCAACAACGAGTCCGCGTTGCGCCGCTTCGCGGTGCACGGCTTCTACGCGCTGATCAATTGGGGCGCGCGGCAGAAAATCCCCGAAGACGCGGGAGACTTCCGCCTGCTGTCGCCGCGCGCCGTCGCGGCGCTGCGCCGCCTGCCCGAACGCAACCGCTTCTTCAAGGGCCTCGCGAGCTGGATCGGCTTTCGCCAGATCCGCGTCGACTACGAACCTGCGCCGCGCGCGCACGGAGTCACCAGCTTCAGCCCGGCACGGCTGCTCGGGTTGTCGATCGAAGGGCTCACTTCGTTCTCGGTCGCGCCGCTTCGCTTCGCCAGCCTGCTGGGATTGCTGCTGGCATTCGTCGCCTTCCTGTTCGGACTGTCGATCCTGTGGGAAACGCTGGTCAAGGGCGAGAGCGTCCCCGGTTATCCGTCGCTGATCGTCGGCCTGATGACCATCGGCGGCGTGCAACTGATCATGATCGGCATCGTCGGCGAATACATCGGAAAGATTCTGTCCGAGTTGAAGGCGCGGCCGATCTATTTCGTCGCCGAGCACGACATCAAGCGGTCCCCGCATCGCATCGACACCACGACCATCGAGCGGGTCACCTCTGAATGAGCGCCCCACCGCCGCGTCGCATCTGGCTGTGCGCCGATGACTACGGCATCAGCCCCGGCGTCAATCGCGGCATTCGTGACTTAATCGAACGCAAGCGTCTCAACGCGACATCGGTGATGGTGGTGGGGCCGGCGGTCAACCGCGACGAAGTGACCGCGTTGCAGACAGCAGTTGCGGCCAGTGCACATTGCGCAATCGGGCTGCACGCAGTGCTGACCGCGCCGTTTGATCCGCTGACGATGCATTTCAAGCCGCTCGCCGGCGGCCAATTCCTGCCGTTGTCGAAAATGCTGCGGGTCAGCCTGCTGCGTCGCCTCGACAGCGAAATCATCCGCACCGAACTAAGCGCGCAGGTCGCCAAGTTCATCGAGCTGTTCGGACGCGCGCCTGACTATCTCGACGGCCATCAGCATGTGCAATTGTTTCCGCAAGTCTGCGATGCCTTTCTCGACGCGGCGAAAACCGGCGCACCTGGCGCGTGGGTCCGCCAGTGCGGCCGCGCGCAACCATTCCGACACGGTCTCGGTTCACCCAAGGCGCTGCTGCTCGACGGACTGAGCCGGCAATTCCGCCGCAAGACCGCTCAGGCCGGGCTCCTGTTCAATCCCGGTTTCGCCGGGGCCTACGACTTTTCGGAGGGCGGCGATTTCGGTGCTCTGATGCGCCAGTTTCTCGACGGCCTTCCCGACGGCGGGCTGATCATGTGCCACCCCGGATTCGTCGACGACACATTGCGCGAACTCGATCCCCTCACCGATCAGCGCGAGCGGGAATACGCCTATCTCGCGAGCGACGACTTCCCGGCCTTGCTAACCTCAACGCAGGCCGAACTGCGCTGACATTGCCGAAATGTAATCCGCCACGCGGTGAACGAAATATTTTTGGCCGCTACTTATTGCGACACAAAGCGCGCCTACATCTTCTCCCGGTTTCGCATTGGAGAATGCCATGACACCGCAAGAACGCCAGATGATCGATGACCTCTTCGACCGGCTGGCCCGCGTCGAAAGTGTTGCGCGCGACCCGGAAGCCGAGGACGCGATCGCCCGGGCGTGGCAGCGCGCACCTAACGCATCCTATGCGCTGGTGCAGACCGTGCTCGTCCAGGACGAAGCGTTGAAGCGGGCGCATGAACGCATCGAGGCGCTTGAGGCTCGTGGAGCCCCCGAGCAAAAGCCGGCCGGCGGCTTCCTCGATTCCATGCGCGATAATCTATTCGGACAAGGTCAAGGGCGTGGATCAGTGCCCAATGTTCCTCCGCCCGGCAATGCTCCCCCCAACCGTCCCGCATGGAACACCGGACAGGTCCTCGGCCAGGGTGGGCCTGAACCCTATCCGCCGCAGCAGCAACCACAAGCAGCAGGCGGCGGTGGCGGATCGTTTCTCGGAACGGCGGCAGCTGCGGCGGCAGGCGTTGTTGGCGGTTCGTTGTTGCTGAACAGCTTCCGCTCGATGATGGGCGGCGGTCATCAGGGCTTCGGCGACGCATCGGCCTTCGGCAGCCGGGGTGGCGGCAGCCCGTGGAGTTCCGATCAATCCGGCGGCAACCTCGCCCGCGACGCTGGTGTGAATGACATCGGCTCCGGCGGACGCGGCAGCAGCCGACAGGATCAATTCGATCAGGCCCAGGCCGATGCCGATCAGGACCAGGATCAAGACCAGGACGACGAGGACAATTTCGCCGACAACGACGACGGATATGACGGCGACGACGACAGCGATTTCGCTTAATGGCTCTGACGTCCTAAATGAAAACGGCCGCTCGAATGAGCGGCCGTTTTGCGTCCAAGGTTACATAAACTAAATAACGACGACGCGAGCGCCGACGTGGACGCGTCCATAGAGATCGATAACATCCTCATTGCGCATACGGATGCAGCCGGAGGACACGTTGGTGCCGATGGTCCATGGTTCGTTCGAGCCATGGATGCGGTAGAGCGAGGAGCCGAGATACATCGCGCGCGCGCCAAGCGGATTTTCCGGCCCGCCCTCCATGAAGCGCGGCAAATCGGGACGACGCCTGAGCATATCCGCCGGCGGCGTCCATGACGGCCATTCCTTCTTCGCGGTAATCGACTTTACACCCGACCATGTGAAGCCGGGGCGGCCGACGCCGATACCGTAACGCAACGCCGCGCCGCCTGGTTGCACCAGATAGAGAAATTTGTTGGGCGTATCGACCACGATGGTGCCGGGATGCTCCTTGCCGTGATATTCGACGAGCTGCTTCTCGTATTTCGGATCGAAGCCCGGGCGCGCCGCTTCCATCGGACCACCCTGGCGATACATCGTCTGTTGCGGCACGGGCTCCGGTGCCATCTGCTCGGGTGACGGCGGATAGATCGGCCGGCGATCGTAGGATGGTTGCGCGTGATAGCCGCGCGGCTGCGCCTGTTCGTCGCCGAACAGGAATTCGATGAAGCCACCGCCCATGTTTGAGCGCTGCGCATAGGCAACTTGCGTCGGCGCGGGCTGACCCGCGTAGACTACGGTCGACGACGTAACGGGATACGATCTCTCGAAGGCGGTGGCGGGACAGAGCCCCGCGCCAAAACCAGCCGCACCAACGCACATCACCAGGGAAAATTTCTTCAGCATCGACGTACTCTGCACTGTTTCGTCGTGAATTGCCGCGAGGCGGCCCATGGAACTAATAAAGTTCAAAACCGCGTCGGTTTGGTAAACAGAACGGGCTCGCGGATTCACCACGCTCGACGAAAGCCGCGTTCTTGCGGACAGCGTTTATTTTCCGTCAACGCCGACACGCGATGGTTAACCGATGATTATCGCAAAATCCCTGCGATAAAGTTCCCGCTGTGAACCTCGCGTTAAAGGCCGATGTTCTACAACCGTCAGAATTGATTGGCGGGGATGGGGCGATGGTTCAGCGCAAACGCTTTCGCATTGAGGATACTGTCGGCAGCGCGCCGGCTCCGGAACAAGAGATAAATAACGACGCGGTGCCGACGCATCGCCAGATCATGGCGGAGCTGCGAGCGATCCGGGATCAGATGGCCACGCCGGGCCGGATCGATGTCGTGCACGACGACGATGCGTCACCTCAGGTTATCGAGGCTCACAACCTGCTCCAGACCTATCGCGCGCAGATTGAACAGTGCGAGAAGCTGAAGGTCGAACTCGACCTGATTTACGACGCCATCAACCGCACGAAGCAGGAAATCGCCGTGCTGCACGGCAAGAGCTTCAACGGCGCGGAGATGGCGAAGGTCACTGGCGAACTTGGCGCAGTCGTCGGCGGCACCGAGGAAGCCACGCAGCAGATCCTGGAAGCGGCCGAAGCGATCGACCAGTCCGCTTCCGCGCTCGCCGGCGGCACCTCGGCCGATCAGCAACATCGGCTCAGCGAGGAAATCCAGGACCGGGTCGTCGCGATCTTCGAGGCCTGTAATTTCCAGGATCTGACCGGGCAGCGCATCAGCAAGGTGATGAACACGATGAAGTTCATCGAACATCACATCAACGTCATGATGGACATCTGGGGCGGCGTCGACGCCATCAAGGCGCATGCGCCGGCGGTTATCGATGATCGCGTCGGCGACGCTCGCCTGCTCAACGGGCCGAAGCTCGACGGCGACACCGATCACGCCTCGCAGGACGATATCGACGCGATGTTTGGCTGATCGCGACAGGCAGGTCGGGTAGGTTTCGATCTATCCGCCTCACCTCTCCTTCGTCCGATCAAGCGGAAGCAATATCGTTCGCGGCCGTTATCGACGACACTTGCCATGTGCCTGAGCACGTCTCCGCAAGGCAACGACCAGCGGTGTCCATTGGACAACGAAAGAGCACTCATCACCTCTCTCCTTCTCGCTGTTCGAAGCACCGTTGTCTTATCAGCCCCTTGGTAAGCCTCGATAATTTTCACATGACGTTGCGCGGGCCGATCCCGGATTGAACAGGGATTCGAGCAATTTCGCTGCAATGCGATATCGATCTTTTCGAAAATCTTTCGCAATTTCGATTTTTGTTATAGAAGCGCTGCTCTCGGGTTTGTTGCTCACCGACAGGAGCACTCCATGCTGAGCTCGTCTCGCAAGACCCTCGCCCCTTGGCGCATCGGGGTGTTGTTTTCCCGCACCGGCTTCATGTCAGTGATCGAGGAGACCCAGTATCACGGGACCATGTTCGCCATCGAGGAGATCAACGCGGCTGGCGGCATCAATGGCCGCGAGTTGATCCCCGTTATTTATGATCCCGGCTCCGAAGCAATGGCTTTCGGCCATTTTGCGAAGCGACTGATGATCGAAGACAATGTCAGCACCATCTTCGGCTGCTACACGTCATCGAGTCGCAAGGCGGTCCTGCCGGTGGTGGAGCGCCTCAACGGGTTATTGTGGTACCCAACCCTGTATGAGGGCTTCGAGGCCTCGCCCAACGTCATCTATACCGGCGCGGCACCCAATCAGAACAGTCTCGCCCTGTGCCGGTTTCTGATGCGAACCTACGGCAATCGTTTCTATTTCATCGGATCGGATTACATCTATCCACGCGAGTCCAACCGCGTGATGCGAGAGATACTCAAGGAAAACGGAGGCTCGGTCGTCGGCGAGCGATATCTGAACATTCGCGCTCGACGGCAGGATTTTCTGCCGATCGTGAATGAGATTCGACGCCTGCAACCCGATGTCATTTTCTCGACTGTCGTGGGCGACGGAACGGTTTTCCTCTACCAAGCTTACACCGAATCCGGGCTTGATCCGCGCACCATGCCGATTGCGAGCCTCACCACGACCGAGGCCGAAATCCGCGCGATGGGATTCGACGTCGGTGAGGGACACATCACCGCCGCGCCCTATTTCGAAGGCGTCGCCGGAGATGCCAATGCCGCGTTCGTCGCCAAATTCAAGAAGCGGTTTGGAGATGATTGCTCGACGAACATGTGCGTCGAGTCATCCTATTTCCAGTTGCATCTGTTCGCGAAAGCGCTCGAGCACGCGAACACGCTTGATACCGACGTCTTGCGCGCCATGGTGTTGGGAGCAACCTTCGACGCACCTCAAGGGCAGGTAACGGTTGATCCGTTATCGGGGCATACCGATCTCTGGACCCGAATCGGACGTGCCGATCGACGCGGACAGTTTGAAATTCTCGATCAGTCCGTATCACCAGTTCATCCGGACCCTTTCCTTATCGGATATGGACGCGCAATGGCCGGTGTGGAGTCATGACGATGAACGATCTCAGCAAGCCGAAGGTGAAGATCGAAAGCGTTGTTGGTGATCACAAATCCGTCGTCCAGGAACTGAACGGATTAACAGTTGTCGTCGTCGCCCCCCTCGACGATCAGATTGCTTTTCTGGTTCGCGAACTGCAACGTTTGCGAATACGCGCGCGGCAAACCTGGCCAATGCCCGAGACAATTCCGGGTGACGCCGACGTCGTCTATTGCGAATACGCATCCGATCTGGCGCGACGGTTGCCGTGGATTCCCGGCGATGCACGTTCAGCACTGGTCGTTATTCTTCCGAATGGCGATCCGATTCAGGTTGAAGCCCTTGCGCACGCGACACCGGACGCCGTCCTGTCGCGGCCTTTCAGCGGCAACGCCGTGGTTGCAAGTCTTGTACTTGCGCGAAGCCAGTTTCGTTATGAGCAACGTCTGCGCACCAAGATCGAACGGCTTGATGAGAATCTCAGATCGATGCGCACCGTCGAGCGCGCGAAAGCCATTCTGATGACGACAAGACGCATGGCGGAGAACGAAGCTTACAGTTTCATCCGACGACAAGCGATGGATCGCCGCGTGTCGACAAGCGTCGTCGCCGCGGCAATAGTTGACTCATTCGAATTGCTTGGCTACGATCAGCAACACTAATCCCCAATAGAGGGGATCGGCGGCGACACTGCCGTCAACTTTAACATCGGCAACAAAGCCCTCCCAATGCTCGCGGATCGCGCGCATCGGGAGGGCTTTTTTGTTTTTGAACAGGGGATGGAAATGAAACTGACGCGGCGACAACTCCTCAGAAATACCGCAGCATTCGGCGCTTTCGCGAGCACGGGCTTTCCGCACATCTGGATCAAGAATGCAGATCTCGCTTCGGCCGCGGCCGGAGAGATCAAGGTTGGCGTGCTGTTTTCGCTCACCGGCACCACGGCAATCATCGAAGAATCCCTCAACAAAGCGACGCTTCTGGCGATCGAGGAGATCAACGCGGCTGGCGGCATCAAGGGCATGAAGATCGTTCCTGTTGTCGAGGACCCCGCGTCAGACCCCGCGACCTTCGCGGACAAGGCGCGCAAGCTGGTCGTCGGCGACAAATGCGTCAGCGTGTTCGGCTCCTACACGTCCGCCAGCCGCAAGGCAGTGCTGCCGGTCTTCGAACGCCAGAACAATCTCTATTGGTATCCGACGCTTTACGAAGGGCGCGAGTGTTCGAAGAACGTGATCTACACCGGTGCTGTGCCCAATCAGCAGCAGGACGAATTCATCCCCTGGCTGATCAATAAATTCGGCAAGAAGTTCTATCTGATCGGATCGAACTACATCTATCCGAAGGAAGAGAACAACTATTGCAAGAAGCTTTTGCAGAAGCATGGCGGCGAAGTCGTCGCGGAAGAGTATGTACCGCTCGGGCATTCCGAATTCTCGTCCGTCATCAACAAGTTCAAGTCGACGCAACCCAACGTCATCTTCTCCACGGTGGTCGGTGATTCCGTGGTTGCGCTGCATCGGCAGTATCACGCCGCCGGTCTCGATCCCGAGAAAATGCCGATGGCGAGTCTGACGACGTCGGAGAACGAGATCGCGGCCATGGGTGGCGAAGCCGCCGCCGGTCACTTCACGTCCGCGCCCTATTTCATGGTCTTCCAGTCGCCGGAAAACGAGAAGTTCGTCGCCGCCTACAAGAAGCGCTGGGGCGCCGACAAGGTGACCCACTTCGTCTCCGAGGCCTGCTACTTCCAGATCCATCTGTTCAAGCAGGCGGTCGAGAAGCTCGCCGTCAGCGACATCACGCCGCCGAACATTCGCGACGCGGTAAAGGGCCAGGAGACATTGGCCCCTCAAGGCAAGGTCCGCATCGAGCCGGAAAACCTGCACACGTGGCTCTGGCCCAAGATCGCACAGGCGCAATCGGACGGGCAGTTCAAGATTCTCGTGCAGGCGAAGAACTGGCTCAAGCCACTGCCTTACGCAGCCTATCCCGGGCAGGTGTGCAGCGAAAAAGGTCTCGTCGTTCAAAACTGATGCGGTGCCGGACGCGTGCGCCGATCGCGCGTCCGGCCTGTCACGCCATGCGGAGCATCGACGAATGGATCAATTCATCCAGCAGTTTCTGACCGGCCTCAGCATCGGATCGATTCTGCTTCTTGTGGCGATCGGCCTATCGATCATCTACGGCGCGATGGGGATCATCAATCTCGCGCACGGCGAATTCGTCATGTTGGGCGCCTACGCGGCCTGGTTCCTACAAGTTCAGTTCGGAATGGGGCTGCTGACCAGCCTGGTACCGATCTTCCTTCTGGTGGCCGCCTTCGGATGGCTGATTGAACGCTTCGTTCTGAGTTTCCTGAACAACCGCCCGCTCGACACCATCCTCGCGACCTGGGGCGTCGGCATCATGTTGCAGCAAGCGGTGCGCCTGACCGCCGGCGGCGAGCTGCGGTACGTCAAGATGCCCGAGGCACTTTCGAATAGCACGGACATTTTAGGCGTTCAGATTTCGCTCTATCGGGTTTTTCTGCTGGTCGCCTCGCTCGTTCTTTTTGCCGCGACATGGCTGCTGATGAACCGAACCACCGTCGGCATGAAACTGCGCGCCATCATTCAGGATCGATCAGTCGCCGCATCGTTCGGAGTCAATGCCCGGCGGATCTACGGCCTCACATTCGCCTACGGCGCAGGGCTCGCTGGCCTCGCCGGCGCGCTGGTGTCTCCGCTTAAAAGCGTCTCGCCTGAAATGGGCACCGGTTACGTGATCGATGCGTTCATGGTGGTGGTTCTCGGCGGCGTACAGAGCCTCGTCGGCACCGTGGCAAGCGCCTTCATTCTCGGTGAGCTTTCGGGCGTCATCGCATTCCTGCAGAACGATACGGTCGCCAAGGCGATCGTCCTTCTTGCGATCGTCGTGCTCATCCGGTTCAGGCCCCAGGGCATGTTTGCAACACGCGTCCGCGCCTAATGGGATGATTCAAAAATCATGATGCAGCCGAAGTCCATCGATCCTATCTCTCGTCATCGCCCGAGCGCAGAGCTTGTCGCCATCCTCCTCGTCTGCGCTCTCGTCATCGTGGCGCCGGTTCTGCTCAACAACGACTACCTGCTCAACAAGGTGGCGCGCTATCTCGTGCTCGGGATGCTGGCGATGTCACTATCGTTGTCCTGGGGTTATGCAGGAATTCTCAATCTCGGTCAGGCGATGAGTTTTGGCCTTGGCTCCTACGCCATGGCCATGACGCTGAAGCTGAAGACTGTGCCCGTCCATACCGGCCCGCAGGGACTGCCGGACTTCATGGTCTGGAACAACGTCACTCAACTGCCGTGGTTCTGGTGGCCGTTCGAATCGCAAACGTTCGCCATCTTTGCCGGCATGGCGATCCCCGCGGCGGTTGCGGCCGCACTCGGCTGGTTCATGTTTCGCGGACGCATCACCGGCGTCTATGTCGCGATCATTACGCTGGCGGCAATGGTCGTGCTCAATCTCGTCATTATCGATCAACAGCAATACACTGGCGGCTTCAACGGCATCACCGATCTTGCGCAACTCGAACTATTCGGAATCGCGTTCGATGCCTATGGCCGTTCGACCTACTATCTCGTCGCAATCTGCATGACCGGTGCGCTACTCGGCGCCTATGCTTTCACGCGAACCAAAGCCGGACTGATCATTCAAGCGATCCGCGACCATGAAAGCCGGGTGCGATACTTCGGCTACGATGTCGGCGCGTACCAGATTGCCGCGTTCGCATTGTCCGCTGCGATCGCCGGGCTTGCCGGCATGCTCTACACCATCGTGATGGAGTTCGCCTCACCGACATTTCTCGGCGTGCAGCTCAGTCTCTCCGTTGTGGTGTGGTGCGCGGTCGGCGGCCGTCAGAGCCTGCTTGGCGCCCTGCTCGGCGCCATCCTCGTCGCCGGTGTCCAGGGCGCGCTGTCTGAATCCGCGACATTCCTCGAAACATGGACACTCGTGATGGGTGGGCTGTTCGTCCTCATCGTGCTGTTCCTGCCGAAGGGTTTGGCCGGGCTCGTATCATCGCTGTGGACCCTGGCCCGGCAGCGTTCGTTCCGTCCGTTTCGCAGCCTGCACCGCATTGGACAGACGGAGGGCGGCGCATGAATCCGTATCTGCAATTGAGCAACGTAACAGTGAGCTTCAACGGCTTTCTCGCACTGAACGATCTCAATCTCGACGTGAGCAAAGGCGAACTACGCTGCCTGATCGGCCCTAATGGCGCCGGGAAGACGACGGCGCTCGATCTTATCTGCGGCAAAATCAAACAATCCGCCGGCTCGATTGCCTTCAACGGTACGGCTCTCGACGGTCTCGAAGAGTATCGGATCGCGCGCGCCGGGATTGGACGCAAATTCCAGGTGCCAAGTGTTTTTCGTGAGTTGACGGTCAGCGACAATCTGCGTGTCGCCTGCGCGCACCATCCCGGCGTCCTCAGCAATCTCCGTCCGGGCCATCGCCGAGCCGATGATGAGGCGGTGGAGCGGCTCGCCGAACTTGTCGGGCTCACCGACCAGCTCAGGAAGCCCGCGGCGTTCCTGTCGCACGGCCAGACCCAATGGCTCGAAATCGGGATGCTTGTCGCCCAGAACGCCGCGCTGATTTTGATGGATGAGCCGACCGCGGGCATGACCGCGCAGGAAACGCGTAAGACCGCCGATCTGTTTCTGCGTCTCAAGGGCCGCCATACGCTGATCGTCGTCGAGCATGACATGGGTTTCGTCAAGGCCATCGGCGATGTGATTTCGGTAATGCACCTCGGACGGCTGCTGGCGGAGGGCTCGGCGAGCGAGATCGAGTCAAACCCTGCCGTACGCAAAGCCTATCTGGGCAGAGGAGGCATCACCCATGCTTGAGATGTCTCACGTCGATGCCTTCTATGGCAACAGCCGCGCTCTGCAAGGCATCAACCTCGCGGTGGGCGCAGGCGAGTTTCTCGCCGTGCTGGGCCGCAATGGGGTCGGCAAGACCACGCTGATGCGGACGATCCTCGGACTCATGGATCGTTCCACTGGCGACATCGTCCTCGATGGGAGCGATATTTCGCGGCTTCCGACGCACCGCCGTGCCAAGGCGGGGGTAGCCTATGTCCCGCAAGGTCGCGGAATATTGCCGCGCTTCACCGTTCGAGAGAATCTCACCCTCGGCACCTTCGCCGCGAACGATAGCGACGATGATCTCGAAGGATGGGTGATCGATCTGTTTCCAATGCTGAAGGAATTCATGCAGCGGCACGGCGGCAACCTGTCAGGCGGTCAGCAACAGCAACTCGCGATTGCGCGGGCATTGCTGGCGCGACCAAAGGTCATTCTGCTCGACGAGCCGACGGAAGGCATTCAACCCAACATCGTCGAGCAAATCGAGGATGTCATCATTCGCCTGAATCGGGAGCGCGGCATCACCGTGATCCTGGTGGAACAGAACGTTGCCTTTGCAAGAAGGGCCGCGACCCGCTTCACGTTTCTCGAGAAAGGACGCGTCGTCGCGAACGGAGTGATCTCCGAGCTTTCAGACGACCTCGTTCAGCGGCACATGGCGGTTTGATCAAATGCCGCGCGATCACCTCATCTCTCACCGAACCCAAGGAGCCTGAAGATGTTGCACGGGGATATTTCAAGCAGCAAGGACACAGTCGGCGTTGCTGTGGTCAACTACAAGATGCCGCGCCTGCATACCAAAGCTGAGGTGCTGGCGAACGCGCGGAACATCGCGTCGATGGTCGAGGGAATGAAGGTCGGCCTGCCCGGCATGGACCTCGTCATTTTCCCGGAATATTCGACGCACGGCATCATGTACGACTCCAAGGAGATGTACGAAACTGCCTCCAGCGTTCCCGGCGAAGAAACCCAGATCTTCGCCGATGCCTGCCGGAAGGCGAAGACATGGGGCGTGTTCTCGCTGACAGGCGAACGACACGAGGAGCACCCTAACAAAGCCCCCTACAACACTCTGATCCTGATGAACGACAAGGGCGAGATCGTGCAGAAGTATCGCAAGATCATGCCCTGGGTGCCGATCGAGGGCTGGTATCCGGGAAATTGCACTTACGTCTCCGAAGGCCCAAAAGGACTCAAGATCAGCCTGATCATCTGCGACGATGGAAATTACCCTGAGATCTGGCGCGATTGCGCGATGCGCGGCGCGGAATTGATCGTGCGTTGCCAGGGCTACATGTATCCCGCCAAGGAACAACAGATCTTGATGGCAAAGGCGATGGCCTGGGCCAACAACTGTTACGTCGCGGTAGCGAACGCGTCCGGATTCGACGGCGTGTATTCCTACTTCGGCCATTCATCGATCGTCGGCTTCGACGGCCGAACCCTCGGCGAATGCGGCACCGAGGAAAACGGCATCCAGTTCGCGCAACTCTCGACCTCGCTGATCCGCGATGCCCGACGCACCGGACAATCCAACAACCACCTGTTCAAGCTGGTGCACCGCGGCTACACCGGCATGATCAATTCCGGCGACGGGGCGCGCGGCGTGGCGGCATGTCCGTATGACTTCTATAAAAAGTGGATCGCCGATCCGGACGGTACACGCGAGATGGTCGAAGCCATGACGCGCCCCACCGTCGGCACCGAGGAGTGCCCGATCGAGGGCCTGCCGAACCAGAAGACGGCGCATCGCTGATCTCTATTGCGGGAGGCTGGGCAGACACCCCGCCCAGCCTCGTTCCGAAATTTGGATGTCTATGATGCCTGACGAAGCGACCGCTCTCGACCAATATCGTCTTCTCGACGAACCTTATTATCGGGCCGTCGGACGAGAGATCGATCTCTTCTCGGCCGCCTATGCCAGCCGGATGCCAGTCATGCTCAAGGGGCCGACCGGCTGTGGCAAGACCCGCTTCATTGAGCACATGGCCTGGCGGCTTGGCAAACCGCTGGTCACGGTAGCATGTCATGAGGACATGACGGCGTCGGATCTTGTCGGTCGCTGGCTGCTTGATGCCGAAGGAACAGTCTGGCGCGATGGACCGTTGACGACTGCCGTTCGCGATGGTGCGATCTGCTACCTCGACGAGATTGTCGAGGCACGGCAGGATACGACGGTGGTCATCCATCCTCTGACCGACGATCGCAGAATTCTCCCCCTGGAAAAGCGCGGCGAACTCGTCCACGCGCATCCCGATTTCCAGCTCGTGATCTCATACAATCCCGGTTACCAGAGCGCGATCAAGGACCTGAAAGAATCCACTAAACAACGCTTCGCTTCGCTCGACTTCGGCTACCCGGAAATGTCAGTCGAGACGGAGATTGTTCGGCGCGAGGCACGGATCAAAGCGGATGTCGCTGAATTTCTGGTCAAGATCGCAAAGCATAGCCGGCACCTCAAGGGACAGGGACTGGACGAGGGTGCATCGACCCGCATGTTGATCAACGCGGGCCGTCTTGTCGGACAGGGCATCATGCTCGACGAGGCATGTGAAATCACTCTGGTGACGCCTTTGACGGATGACGACGACGTTCGAAGGGTTCTGCGTGACGCAATCGTCGCATGCGTTCCTTAGTTCCAGCGTGTTTGCTTCACGCAAACCGCAACTCACTTAAGAAATACTCTTGCAGGTGAAACGTTGACTGCCGCGCAAGTTGCCTCACTCACCAGCTTTCGTGTCGAGCGGCGGTTGCACGCTCTTCTCAATGCATATGACGATCTGGAACCGGCGTTTGCTGCGGCATGTCGAGTGATCGACAATCATGCCTCGTCTACCGATACAAAAGCCTGGTGCGAGTCCATTATCGATCTGCTGGAACTCAATCTCGGCGCGGCCACACTCCGCGCGTTCCTTGGTTTGTCGGAGCGCTGGCCACACACGCGACCGCTCGTCGATCTAATTGCTATCGGCCGGTCGTTGCACCGGATCGGGCGAGAGGCAGGCAGCAGCGCTACACAAGCCCTCCTTGATGCGCTGCCGACATCCTTACGCAGAATCCCGCGTTCATCCGATCTCGGCCGGATACTCAACACGCTGACCCAACTTGCCGAACAAGCACCGGAATCCGTCGTCCTTGTAGCGGCAAGATTGAATCCGCTTCTCGAACATCTTGATGCGATCGGCTTCGAGACATGGCTAACCGCCGGACTACGAGCTCACCGCGCGAACCCACGGAAGCGGCGCGAATATTTCGCGATCGATGATCCGCTATCCTCGCCATCCGCAATCGACGAGTTCTCAAGGGTCGAGCGGCGGCTGACGATAGGCATCGCGGCACTTTGGAATCAGCGCCCGATATTGCGTCCGACAAAAGCGCGGCGATCCAGCCTTGTCGGTGGGGTCATCGGCTTGCCGGGATCCTTTCTGGGCACGTCCGGCGATGCATCCGATCGATTGTATTGGGCCGCGATGACCCATGCCGGTGCGCATTTCGCTTTCTCGGGTCCACCGTTTCCGATCGGAAAACTCAAGCCACTCCAGGTCGCACTCATATCGCTGGTCGAGGATGCCCGCGTCGAGCAACTGGCAATGCAGCAGATGCCGGGGCTGGCCCGACTATGGCGTCCCTACCATGTGGCGCAGGCATCCGGTCACGCTACCGCAGCGGACCTTCTGGCGCGATTGTCACGCGCGTTGATCGATCCGTCCTATCACGACGACCACGGCTGGATCGAGAAAGGGCGGGAATTGTTCGCCACCGCCAAGACGGATTGGCACGATCCGGCAATCAGTCGCCACATCGGAGGTCTGCTCGGCAATGACATCGGGCAAATGCGGCTGCAGTTCAATCCGCGTGCCTATATCATCGAGCCGCCCTATCGTGATGACAATATGGGCCTGTGGGATTTCGGCGATCAGCACGGCGAACTCGCCGAAGAGATCGAGGTTGGCGCCGAGTCGGTCCGCATCGAGCAGAAGGAGCGCGACGACGGTAAACCGAATGAGCAGATCAATGAGACGAGCCCGCGCGCACGGCCTCGGCAAACCGTGGAGGCGGAAGGCGTTCTGGTCGCCCGCTATCCGGAATGGGATCATGCACTGGGCCGCCTTCGCGGCAACTGGGTGACTGTGCGGGAAAGTGAATCCGGCATCATGTCCCAACCGTCTGAACCGATGCCCGCTGGCACGAATGTTATCGCACAACGCATCATGGCGATTGCGCGTGGCACCGCGATCGGCCGGCGGATTCGCGAAAAGCGGCAAAACGAGGGAGAGATCCTCGATCTCGACGCCTGCATTGCTGCGGCCGTCGCGCGGCGCGGCGGACAGCCTCCCGAAGATCGGGTCTTTCAACGGGAAAATCCGGGGCCGCGCGATCTGGCGCTGCTGTTGCTGCTGGACATGTCGCAATCAACCGCAGACATAGGCCGCGATGGACGATCATTGCTGGCCGTCGAAAAAGACGCCGCATCGATTCTCGGGGCGGCTTTCGAGGCCGCCGGGGATGCGCTGGCAATTCACGCGTTCAATTCGGATGGGCGCGAGAAGGTACGCTACGTTCAACTCAAGAGTTTCATCGATCCCATGGACGTCATTACCCGTCGACGCCTCGCCGCGATTGCCAGCGAGCATTCGACCCGGCTGGGCGCCGCGTTACGCCACGCCGGCACCTATCTGCAACGGCAGCGCGCCTTCCGCCACGTGCTGGTGGTCCTGACTGATGGCGAACCTTCCGACATCGACGTGCAAGACCCGGCATATCTTGTCGAAGACGCGCGACACGCCGCGCAGGCGCTGCGCCGCTCAGGCACCGACGTGCTGGCTTTCGGCCTGGGCCAGGGATCGTTTCGCGCACTTGACCGAATTGTCGGCAGCAAATACGCGTTTCGGGTGCCACGCATCGAAACGCTGCCGGAGCGAATGATTCAGCTCTATGCACGATTGAAGGCGTAACGCCTTGAACGCGCCGACAGGAACATTCCACATGCCGGCGCACCGCCCAGCCGACACTCTATTCGGCTAAGTCCTGGCTCGCCTCCTCTGGATCATGTAGATCGGCTTATACACCGGATCTCTGAAAAGGGGGCCCTTTCAAGTTATAGTGTGTTTACGCCTCAAATCGACGGATACTAAATAGAGCCAAGCTGGGAAACGCGAGCTTTCCGGCAGCGTAATTTTCAGGCTCAAGCCATGGCTGGCACACGGACCTTCCGCTGGATTCTGCTGATCGTCGGCTTGCTTTGCGGCGGCTATCTGGGCTGGCGGTATTTCCATGCAGAGCCCCGCAATATTGCGACTTCATCATCAGGAGACGGCATCGGCATCCCCGTCACCGTGACGACGGTGAAAACAACAGACCTTCCGGTTTATCTTCAGGGGCTGGGCACCGTTCAGGGCTTCAACACGGTCGTGGTGCGGACACGTGTCGATGGACAGGTGGACAAGATTGCTTTCAAGGAAGGGCAACTCGTCAAACAGGGCGACCTGATTGCCCAGATCGATCCCCGGCCGTTCCAAGCCACGCTCGATCAGGCCAAGGCGAAAAAAGATCAGGACGAAGCGAGCCTCGCCAACGCCAATCTTGATTTGAAGCGTTACACCGAACTTGGCGAATTTGCGACCCGGCAGCAGCTCGATACGCAACGCGCCACCGTTCGCCAAGGGACCGCGCAAGTCGAAGCCGATACTGCCGCAATCGCCAATGCCCAGACGCAACTGGACTACACCACGATCCGCGCGCCTATCGCCGGCGTCACTGGGTTTCGTCAGGTCGACCAGGGCAACATCGTCAATGCCTCGACCCAGACGGGCATTGTCACCATCGCGCAAGTCGAGCCGATCGCGGTGATTTTCACGGCCCCGGAAGAAAGGCTTCCGGACATCAAAACCGCCATGGCCTCGCACGCTTGCAAGGTGATCGCATTGTCGACAGATGGCAAAAAAATACTGTCCGAGGGAACGCTCTCGCTCATCAACAATCAAGTCGATACGACCAGTGGAACAATTCGCCTGAAGGCGGTGTTTGACAATGCTGATCACGCGCTATGGCCCGGTCAATCCGTCTCAACGCGCCTGCTCCTCAATACCGTGAAAGATGCGGTGGTGGTGCCGGATGATGTGGTTCAACACGGCGCCAACGGCCTTTATGCCTATGTGGTCGGCCCGGACAACAAGGCAGAGCTGCATCAGATCGCGATCGGCGCCTCCACCGACGGGCAAACGATCATCGAGAAAGGCCTGACGCCTGGGCAGAACGTGATCGTATCCGGGCAGTACAGGGTGCAGCCCGGGACCGTCCTTACAACGACTGTTGCGGACGCCGGACAAACCCCGGCCAAGGCCGAATAGATATGAGCGTGAGCATATCAGCGCCCTTCATTCGTTACCCGATTGCCACATCACTGTTGATGGCGGGCGTGCTGTTCGTCGGCCTGGTTGCTTATCCGCTCTTGCCGGTGGCCCCCCTGCCGCAGGTCGATTTTCCGACCATTCAGGTCTCCGCGTCCCTCCCCGGCGCCAGTCCTGAAACCATGGCATCGTCGGTCGCCCAACCGCTCGAACGACAGTTCGCGCAGATTCCCGGCATCTCGCAGATGACGTCGACAAGCTCCCTGGGGTCGACCGCCATCACCATTCAGTTCGATCTTAATCGCAATATCGATGCCGCCACTAACGACGTGCTGGGCGGCATCAACGCCGCCGGCGGTCAGTTACCCAAGAACCTTCCTTCGCCGCCTACCTATCGCAAGGTCAATCCCGCGGATTCGCCGATCCTGCTGTTGTCGGTCACCTCCGATACATTGCCATTGACCGAGGTTGACGACTACGCTGACACACGGATGGCGCAGCAGATCAGCCAGATTTCAGGGGTGGCCCAAGTCACCATCGGCGGTCAGCAAAAGCCGGCCATCCGAATTCAGATCGATCCCGCGAAACTGGTCGCCAAGGGATTGGCGCTCGAAGACGTTCGCAACCAGATCGGCATTGCCACGGTCGATAGTCCGAAGGGCAACGTCGATGGCCAGACGCGGAGCTATACTATCTACGCCAACGACCAGTTGTTGAGCGCCAAGGAGTGGAACAACGTCATCATCGCCTATCGCAACGGCGGGCCGCTTCGCATTCGCGACATCGGCGAGGCCGTTGCCGGTCCCGAAGACGTCAAGCAGGCGGCCTGGGCGAATGGCAAACGCGGCGTATTCCTCGTGGTCTTCAAGCAGCCGGGCGCCAACGTCATTGACACTGTCGACAAGATCAAGGCACGACTGCCGCAAATGATCGCGGCGTTCCCGCCTGCCATTCATGTCTCGATCTTGAGCGATCGCACCCAAACCATCCGCGCCGCAGTGCAGGACGTTCAATATACGTTGCTTCTGACGATCTTTCTCGTCGTCATGGTCATCTTCCTATTCCTGCGCAACATTTGGGCCACCGTGATTCCCAGCGTCACGGTCCCCTTGGCGTTGCTCGGCGCCTGTGCGCTGATGTGGGCGTTCGGTTACACACTGGACAATCTGTCGTTGATGGCGCTGACCATTTCGGTCGGATTTGTGGTCGACGACGCCATCGTCATGCTTGAAAATATCACTCGCTATGTCGAGCATGGCGAAATGCCTTTTGCCGCGGCGTTGAAAGGCGCCGGTGAAATCGCTTTCACCATCGTTTCGATCAGCATCTCGCTGATCGCCGTGCTTATTCCCCTACTCTTGATGGGAGGAATCATCGGGAGGTTATTCCGGGAGTTCGCGGTGACCCTCGCCATGACGATTCTGGTGTCCATGGTGGTCTCGCTGACCTTGACGCCGATGCTGGCCTCTCGCTTTCTGAAAGCGCATAGCGAGCAAAACCGGCACGGCCGTATTTATCAACTCAGTGAGCGTGGTTTCGATTCTCTGCTTCGCGCCTATGAACGCGGCCTCAACCTGGTGTTACGATGGCGACGGACGACACTGTGCGTCTTTTTCGCCACCGTCGCGCTGTCGGTATATCTGTTTGCCGTCATTCCAAAGGGCTTTTTCCCTCAGCAGGATACCGGGCTGCTCACGGCGGTCACCGAAGCAGGCCAGGATGTTTCATTTGCTGAAATGAAACATCTTCAGGAACAGGCCGGCGAAATCATGCTTGCGGATCCGGACGTCGCCGGTGTCGCCATGGCGATCGGCGGAGGAGGAAGCGCACTCAACACCGGGCGCATGTATGTGACTCTGAAGCCTAGAGACGAGCGCAAGGCCAACGCGCAACAGATCATCGCGCGGTTGCGGACTCAATTCGACAAGCTACAGGGCGTTCGGGTTTACATGCAGGCCGCGCAGGACGTTCGCCTCGGCGGACGCGCCACACGAACACAGTTCGAATACACCTTGCAGGATGCCGATCTCGATGCGTTGAATTCGTGGGCGCCAAAGATTCTCGCAAAGCTGAAAACCCTGCCGGAACTGCGCGACGTCGCCACGGACCAGCAGACCGAGGGGACGACGCTGACGCTGACGATCGATCGCGATACGGCGTCGCGCTACGGCATTCAACCGCAATTGATCGACGATACGTTGAATGATGCCTTCGGTCAGCGGCAGGTCGCGCAGTATTTCACTCAGGTCAACAGCTACCACGTGGTGTTGGAGATTCTACCCGCCTTGCAGGGCAAGCTCGACACGCTAAATAAAATCTACATCAAGTCGCCGACCACCGGCGATCAGATTCCTTTGTCGGTATTTGCCAAATGGACCACGGTGCCGATCCGCCCGCTCTCCATCAGCCATCAAGGGCAATTCCCGGCAACAACCATTAGTTTCAACCTCGCGCAGGGCGTTGCACTCGGTCAGGCAACGCAAGCCATTACGCGGGCGGTCTCGGAATTGGGGGCTCCTGAAACCCTCAGCGGTAGCTTTCAAGGAACCGCGCAGGCCTTCCAGCAATCGCTCGGCACGGTACCGCTCCTGATCCTCGCAGCGCTGGTGGTGGTCTATCTCATTCTCGGCATCCTGTATGAGAGCTACATTCATCCGCTCACCATCATATCCACTCTGCCTTCGGCTGGCGTCGGCGCGTTGGCGACATTGATGTTGTTCGGCTACGACTTCAGCCTCATCGCGCTGATCGGCATCGTCCTCTTGATCGGCATCGTCAAGAAAAACGGAATCATGATGGTCGATTTCGCCATCGTCGCCGAGCGAGACGAGCACCTCTCGTCGGAGGCCGCGATCCGCAAGGCGGCGCTGATCCGCTTTCGCCCCATCATGATGACAACAATGGCGGCCGCCCTGGGCGGCGTGCCATTGATGCTCGGCACCGGAACGGGATCGGAGATTCGCCAACCGCTCGGCTATGCGATGGTCGGCGGGTTGCTAGTCAGCCAGATGCTGACGCTCTTCACAACTCCCGTGATTTATCTTTACCTCGACAAACTGTCGAACTTGCTATCCGGCATGGGGCGAACGACCACAACCGAACACCGTGTATTGCCTCTGACGCGATCAGGATAATCGTATTTGGCATCAGAGCAGCGCTCCCGTGTATCTCTGGCGCCAGCGTCCCCTATGCGTTCCAAGGTACACCCGCCGTCATGCCGATCGAGATCGTTCGTGTCGTCATGCATCACGCCTCGACGCTGACGCCAAGAAAGGGAAAATCGGCCGGCAAGGTCTTGGCCAACACCCATCGGACAGGTAAGCATGTGTTCGTCACAAGGCCCCAGCGGTTTAGGGGAAGCTGCACGTGTGCCAGATTGCAGATGGCGGTCCAATTGTTGGTTTCGCTTAATATCTTTCTGCCTCGCGGAAATTCCTTCGGTCGATTGTAACCATCCAGAGAGCTTCAGATGATCAAGACTCGTTTCACCGAGATGTTCGGCGTCAAGCATCCGATCGCTCAGGGCGGCATGCAGTGGGTCGGCAAGGCCGAGCTGGTGTCCGCCGTGGCGAACGCCGGCGGCCTCGGCTTCATCACTGCGCTGACCCAGCCGACGCCGGAAGATTTGGCGAAGGAAATCAAGCGTACACGCGAACTCACCGACCAGCCGTTCGGCGTCAACCTCACCATTCTGCCGGCCGTCAAACCGCCGCCGTATGCGGAGTATCGCGCGGCCATCATCGAGTCCGGCATCAAGGCCGTCGAGACCGCCGGCTACAAGCCGGAAGAACACATTGCCGAATTCCAGAAGCATGGCATCAAAGTCATTCACAAATGCACCGCCGTCCGTCACGCGGTGTCGGCCCAACGCATGGGCGCCGACGCCATCTCCATCGACGGCTTCGAATGTGCTGGCCATCCCGGCGAGGATGACATTCCAGGCCTGATCCTGATTCCGGCCGCCGCCGAGAAAATTACCATTCCGATGATCGCGTCCGGCGGATTCGGCGACGGCCGTGGCCTTGCCGCCGCGCTGGCACTGGGCGCCGAGGGCATCAACATGGGCACCCGCTTCCTCGCAACGATGGAGGCACCGATCCATCAGAAGATCAAGGAGCAGATCGTCGCCAACGACGAGCGCGCCACCGATCTGATCTTCCGCACCATGCGCAACACCTCGCGCGTCTCGCGCAACGACGTCAGCCAGGAAGTCGTGCGTCTGGAGAAGGAAGGCGCGAAGTTCGAGGACGTGCGGCACCTCGTGATCGGCGCGCGCGGCAAGGTGGTCTATGAGAGCGGCGATCAGAACTACGGCATCTGGTCCGCAGGGTTGATTCAGGGCCTGATCCACGACATTCCGACCTGCGCCGAACTGATCACCCGCATCGTCGCGGATGCCGAGAACATCATCCAGCAGCGCCTGACGAACTTCATCGTCAAGTAAGCGAGCCGCAATCGCCGGTCGCGGACAAGCGACCGGCCTCTCTATCTTAAGGAAGAAGCCATGACCGCGCTGGTGCTGAGGACCGACAAGGATGGCTGCGCCGTCCTGACACTCAACCGTCCCGACAAGCTGAACTCGCTCAACGTCGCACTGTTCGCCGAGCTTGACGCGCATGTCGACGCCATCGCGAGCGAGACCGATCGCATCGGGCTGGTGATGGTGCGCGGCGCCGGCAAGTGCTTCTCGGCCGGGCATGACCTCAACGACATTTCCGCCGGCGAGAAGCCGCCGCGTCCAAACTTCCAGGCCAGCATCATCGAGAAGCTGGCCAACCTGCCGCAACCGGTGATCACCGCCGTGCACGGCCATTGCTACACCGGCGCTCTCGAATTGGCGTTGGCGGGCGACCTGTTGATCTGCTCGGAGGGAGCTAGGTTCGCCGACACCCACGCGCGCTGGGCGCTGACGCCGGTGTGGGGCATGAGTCAACGCCTGCCGCGCCGCGTCGGCCTGCCGAAAGCGCGCGAAATGATGTTCACCTGCCGCACCTATTCCGGACGCGAGGCCGAAGCCATGAGCCTCGCCAACATCTGCGTGCCGGACGCCGACTTCGATGCCGAGTTGGAGAAGCTGGCGAAGACCATCCTCGCCAATTCATGGTTCAGTCATCGCGCCAACAAGGCGTTGCTGGTGGAAACCGACGGCCTGCCGCTCGCCACGGGCCTCAGCTACGAGATCGCGCGCAGCCGCGGGCGAGGTCCCGACATGGCGGATCGCATCGCCGCCTTCCAGAACAAGACCGCGAAAGTTTCATGAGCTTAACTCAACTTCCCGAACTATAGCCTTTGGTGGAGTTTATCGATCACCCCGCGCGACTGAAGACGGCGAACGCCGCGAGGGCGTCTTTCTCACGGCGTTCGATCGATCTGCACGGCCATCGCGCCCGCACGTTATGTCGGGATTTCGATTGAAACCTGCGTGCCAGAATTTGGCTCACTCTCCAGTTCGATACGCCCGCGCAGCGTCGACATGACAGCATTGAACACGACATGCAGGCCCAAACCCGTATGTCCCTTGTCTCGTCGCGTGGTGAAAAACGGATCGAATACGTTCGCCTTGAGTTCATCGGGAATGCCGACGCCGCTATCGGCGCAAACGATCCGCACCGTCTTCGGATCGGGCTGTGTCACCGTCACCCTGAAAACGCCGCCCTTGCCATCAGGATAGGCATGAACCGCAGCGTTGAGCGCGAGGTTGCTAATGACTTGAGCGAGTGCGCCCGGGTAACTGTTCACCGCAATACCGGTTGGCGAAACAATCTCGACGGTCAATCCGAGGCGGGACAGCATCACTTTGCGCTTCGCAATAAGCTCCAAGAGCCAATCGCTCAACTCGAACGTACTGCGATCCTCGTCGGCATGATCGATCGCGACCTGCTTGAAACTATAGAGCATGTCCGACGCACGATTGAGGTTATCGAAGGTCATCCGAAGCCCCTCCCCGAACCGTCCCATGCTCCTGGTCAGATCCGATCGCCGGACGGGGCTGCCGTTGAGGGCACGCTCCATCGCCTTGAGGTCGCTCTCCATCGCTGTGGATGTCGTCAACGCGAGTCCGAGCGGCGTGCTGACTTCATGCGCGACACCGGCGACGAGCTGACCGAGCGATGCAAGCTTTTCCGCTTGCACGAGGCGCGCCTGTGTCTCGCGCAATTCTTCCAGTGAGGCTTCCGAGCGCAGCTTCTCGCGTTGCAGGGCCTCGGCTGTCCGAAATTGTTTCCGCGCTTGATACTCGCGCGCCCCGACGCCGTAGAGCGAAAGGGCGTAGGCATTGCCAACTAGGAAATGATTGATGAACCGCAGGCCGCCCGGCAACTCCGGCGCGAAAGATTCCGCCACGACCAGGGCGATCCACGTCGACACACAGAAAACCGCGAGCGATCCGACCCGCAACGGCAGCATGGTCGAAACGAACAGAATGACCATGATCATGCCGGCCGCGGCGTAGGTAAAGCCGGACGGCAAGACGAGGTAGACGCTCGGCAACACGCAGCCCGGCACCACGCAATAGACGAGGTAGATTGCCTCGGCCCTTGCCTTGACCGGCAGGGAAAGCAGCGCTGTGAGCGGCAACAAGACGAGGAAGGCGGTTCCTCCACGGATCGCGAACGTGATCGGCACCACCTCGGGATAAAGCACCCAATCCCAAAACGTATATCCGGCGTATGTCACCACGCCGAGCAGCATCGCGACTTGCGTCCAGCCAATGCTGCCGCGCACGTATTGGTCGATAAAGCGCCGCTCTTCGTCAGCGTCTTCGAAGCGCAGGCCGAGGCGCGTCAATAATCTTTGCATTGCAGAATTCTTGCGAGGCAATACGGAAATCGGGCAAGCCATGGTCTGGGAGCAAAGCACCCGGGAAAACATGGTCATAGCACCGCCGCTCCGAAAAGGAGCGATTATCTGACTAAAACCGGAATAATGCCGCCACCCGGCGCCGGCTCCGCTATCGCCTCCGGCGCTAAACTTTACGATAGCGGATCAATGAGAAGTGCCCCATTGGCGGCATCGGCCGCCGCTCCGCCAGACTGACGCCGCCGTGCCGCGCCGCCCAATCGACCAGCCGCGCCCAGGGGAATTCGGGACGCCAGCCGAGCCGCCGCGCCAACGGCGAGAACGCCAGTTCAAAGACCCGGCGTGGGCCGGTCTCGGCACCGATGTGATTGACCAGAATGAGTTCGCCGCCGGGCTTCAGGACACGGACAAAATCGTCCAGCGTCGCCTCGGGGTCCGGCACCGCCGTAATGACGTATTGCGCCACCACCGCATCGAAGGAGGCATCTGCGAACGCAAGATTCTTGGCGTCCATCACTGCCAGCGTTTCGACATTGTCGAGCTTCAGCGCCTTGACCCGCTCCTGCGCCTTGCGCAGCATGGGTTCGGAAATATCAACGCCGCACAGTCGCGTGGTCCGTGCATAATCCGACAGCGAAAGACCTGTGCCGACACCGACATCGAGGATTCGGCCACCGATCCGGTCGGCCTCCGCGATCGTGGACTGACGCCCGTGATCAAACACCTTGCCGAACACCAGATCGTAAATCGGTGCCCAGCGCCCATACGCCTTGGCCACGCCGGCGCGGTCGATATCGTTAGCCATGCCCCGTCCCGCGATCAGCCACGCGCCGTGGCGGCAGCGAATTGAACATCGGCCTCGCGCACCGGGCTTTCCGAAGCCGCCGGGAGAGCACCGTCATGGCGCGCCGTGGCGCTCTTGATGAAGCCGCCGCCAAGCACCCGCGCCTGCCCCGCCGGTGCATCGTAGAAGACACAAGCCTGGCCCGCCGATACGCCTTCCTCACCCGCGACCAATTCGACTTCATACTCGCCATCGACTGTCCGCAGCCATGCCGCCTGTGGCGCACGCGTCGAACGCACCCTCACGAAAATCTCGCGGCCTTGCGCGGCTGCCTGATCGAGCGTGCCATCGCCGATCCAATTGATGTCACGCAGACGAATGCGATGCATCCGCAACGCTTCGCGCGGGCCGACCACGACACGCCGCTGGGCGACATCGAGCCTCACCACGTAGAGCGGCGCACTTGCGGCAATACCGAGACCACGCCTTTGTCCGACGGTGAAATGCGCGATGCCGTGATGACGACCGAGAATACGCCCGGACAGATCAACGATATCGCCCGGCTCCATCGCATTCGGCTTCAGCCGTTCGACGA
This sequence comes from Hyphomicrobiales bacterium, assembly GCA_017305535.1. GTDB lineage: Bacteria > Pseudomonadota > Alphaproteobacteria > Rhizobiales > Xanthobacteraceae > 62-47. The sequence continues at coordinate 57,842 of JAFKKN010000008.1, forward strand.
TGTCGGTGTAGCGCCCGGTCGGCACGAAGCAGATGTCCTGGCTGTCGTGCTTCTCCGCCACCGGCAATTCGAAGCGTCGCGCCAGTTCGCGCACCTGTGGCTTGGTCATGTCGCCAAGCGGGAAACGCAGATGGGTAAGTTGCTCGCGCGTGGTCGCAAACAGAAAATAACTTTGATCGCGGTCGGCATCGGCGGCGCAGACCAGCCCGCGCGACCCGTCCGCCAGCCGCCGCGATGCAACGTAATGTCCCGTCGCCAGCGCGGCGGCGCCGAGCTCGCGCGCAGTCGCCAACAAATCGCGGAACTTCACCGAGCGATTGCATTCGATGCACGGCACCGGCGTTTCACCCAGCGCGTAGCTTTCGGCGAAACTGTTGATCACCGATTCACGGAAGCGGCTTTCATAATCCAGAACGTAGTGCGGGATGCCGAGCCGTTCCGCGACATCGCGGGCATCATGGATGTCCTGCCCGGCGCAACAAGCCCCCTTACGATGCGTGGCGGCGCCATGATCGTAAAGCTGCAAGGTAATCCCGACGACGTCATAGCCCTCGGATTTCAATAATGCCGCGGTCGCCGACGAATCGACGCCACCGGACATCGCCACGACAACACGGGTGTCCTGCGGGCGGCCTTCGATATCCAGACTGTTCAGCATTGACCGGTCTTGCTCGCGATCACGCAAGATGTTTCGCGATCGTCAGGTTCCATGCCAGGCGGCAGAAGCGTCTCACGTTCCGCCGATCGAGGCATCACTTCTTATCTTATCTTATCTACATAACGTTGGTGTCCCGGAGAGGCAATCACGGCGTCATCGCCAGATTTGGCGGCAAATCTTGCCGCCGGGCAGAAACCGGCTCCCCCGCGCGCTCCCATACCGTTCTCGAATATTGTTCATATCATTGATATATAACGATTTTAATCGTCATAAGAACTGGCCTGTTCTTTGCTGGGTAAGTCTCGGTTTCATGAGCCGAGGTTCCCGTGTTCAGCGTCACATCCGAATCCAGCGCAACTACCCCCATCCGACCGGAGCCGCCACGCACTCTGGCCCCGGACGCGCTGCCGCAATCGAACGGTTTCGGGGCACTGGTCGACGCTAATGCGACAGCGGAACCCGCGCGGCCCACTGCGCCCGATCGCCATGACACCCCGCAAGCCTCTTCCCGCATGCCCTCCCAGGACCGCAACCCATCGCGCGAAACCACCACGGAGCCGGTAGCCGCCTCGTCCACCCCCTCTCGGAACACCGAGAGCACGGCAGCCAGCGAGCACTCTCGGCACGAGACCGGCAAGTCATCGAAACACACGAAGTCCGTGAAGGCGGCCGACGATTCAGCGAATGCCAGTTCCGGACGAACCACCGAAGCTGACGCAGCGATCGCATCCGCCCCCGATATGACATTGGACCCGACGGCCATTGCCGTCGTAGCCACCACAGTTTCACTCACAGCACCGGTCCCGACGTCTCCGCAGCAAGGCTCGGGATCGGCCAACACCGCCCCGTTGAGCATCGCGGCAGCAGCGATCGCGACCTCGGCGCAAGCATCGGCAATGCCGACCGCCTCCAGCGGTGATACCTCGGCGATCGTTGAAGCCGTCGCCGGCGCGGCAAGCGAAGTGAATGCAACCAATTTCACCATAGCCAAGACAATCGCCACGACACCCGTGCCGGCGACCGAGACAAAAGCAGAGGCACAGCCGACCGCCGCCCCTCAACTGGCATCGGCCGTCGCGTCCGCAGCTTCCAAAGTGATCAAATCAGGTGACAAATTGCCGGCAACACACGCGGAAGCAACCGCCGGTGCAACATCATCCGATAACGCGGCTCAACCGCCTGCGTCATCGACCCTGCCGTCATCCGCCGCGCAGCCCGGCGCAACTCAGGCGAACCCGCATCTCGCCAGCAATGCCAGCGCCGACACAACGACCGCATCGGCACCTTCCGACATTGATCGTTCGGCCAGCGATGCCGCGACCGCCCCGCCGCAAGGCGGGCATCACACCCCGAACATCGCTTCGCAGCCGACCACCGTGGATGCCATGTCCCAACTCGGCGCAAGCGTGATGGCACCGCAAACGGCGGCCACCACAGCAATTTCCGCAGCGCAACTGACGGCAACTCCCGTAACCAATCTCGCGGTCCCCGTCAGCGGTCTTGCCGTGCAGATCGCCGCCAGCGCACGCGCCGGCAACAGCCGATTTGAAATCCGTCTCGATCCGGCCGAGCTCGGCCGCATCGACGTTCGGCTCGACGTCGATCGGCACGGGCACGTCTCGTCGCACCTCACGGTGGAAAAACCTGAAACGCTGGCGATGTTGCGGCAGGACGCTCCGCAGCTTCAGCGCGCCCTGGAAGATGCCGGATTGAAGACCGGGCAGAACGGCCTGCAATTCAGCCTGCGTGATCAATCCTCGGGCCAACAAAACAATAATAACGGACAAGCGGAACGCCAGCCGCAACGCCTCATGATCAGCGAGACCACCGCCGCACCGGTGGTCGCCGCGAGCACCACATATTCATACGCCGCCGGCGCCAGCCGCGGCCTCGATATCAGAGTTTAGGAGATCGCCATGGGCGTCGAAGCATCGCTTCCAAATACCATTGTCTCGGCGCCAGCGAACCCGGCGACATCAACCGGCTCGACGTCGACGAGCAAGACGTCAGGCATCGCCGACAATTTCCAGACGTTCCTGACGCTGCTGACAACGCAATTGCAGAACCAGAACCCACTCGACCCGCTCGATACCAATCAGTTCACCCAGCAACTGGTGCAGTTCGCCGGCGTCGAGCAGCAACTCAAGACCAACGATCAACTCACCTCGCTGGTGGCTTTGCAGAAGACAGCGCAATCGACCCAGGCGTTGAACTTCGTCGGCTCCACTGCCGTGGTGGATGGCAGTACAGCAAGCTTGAGCGACGGCAAGGCAACGTGGGCACTCGGCGTCAGCAAACCATCGAGCGTCACCGTCACGATCAGCAATTCCACCGGTCAGGCGGTCTATTCGGGCAATTTCTCGATGAACGCGGGCGATCATCAGGCGTTTCAGTGGGACGGCCGTGGTAGCGATGGCTCACAGTGGCCCGACGGCAACTACACCTTGACCGCCACCGCCAAGGATGCGTCCGGCCAGACGGTCGCGGTCTCCACCGAAATCCAGGGCGTCGTGCAGGCGGCGGATTTAAGTCAGGACCCGCCGATGCTTTCGATTGGCGATCAAAGTTTCACGGTCGACAAGATCAAGAAGGTGATCGCCCGCACCTCCTCGTGAGCACCTACCGTCTCTCCCTCCCACGCTCGATCCTGCTTCAGCCCGCCCTCAGGCGGGCTTTTTTATGCCCATTCCAAGGTCAGGTTCCAAAGCCATTCGGATTGCAGCGGTATGCTTAGGCAAATTTTAAGCCGACCCGAGTACCTTGCGATGGTGAGTTCAGTGGTTAGTGTTTGTGAGTATGCCATGACCGAACCCCATCGCCCGAGGGTGAAATACGTCATCGGGCCCGACGGAAGTCCGTTAACAATCGCGGACCTTCCCGCGCCCGGAACCAAGCGGTGGGTCATCCGCCGCAAGGCCGAAGTCGTTGCCGCGGTGCGCGGCGGGCTATTGTCCCTCGAAGAGGCCTGTAGCCGCTATACGCTGACCGTGGACGAGTTCCTGTCCTGGCAGTTTTCCATCGACCAGCATGGTCTTGCCGGCTTGCGCACGACCCGCATCCAGCAATATCGCCAGTAAGCCCTCCTAAAATCGCGAATTGTCTAAAAATCGGCTCCTACCCGGGAGCCGATTTTTAGTCGTTTCCAGATTTCGTCACCGGAGTTAACCGCCGTTAACCATATGGAAACCATCCCATGGGCAAATTTTGCCCAGTCGGCGTTCCATGCCGAATCTCAGGGGTTGGTTCGTGCAGGGCTTGTCCGCATTCCTTAAAGGCTTGGGTGCATCGCGACTGGCCGCGATGGCCGCGGTGACGCTGGCGCTGATCGGGTTCTTCGGTTTCGTCATTATGCGCGTCACAACGCCGCAGATGACGACGCTGTTCACCGATCTCAGCGTCGAGGACTCCTCCAGCATCATCAAGGAGCTCGAGCGGCAGGCGATCCCGTACGAGATGCGTAACGATGGCGCCATCCTGATGGTGCCGAAGGACAAGGTGACCCGGCTGCGCATGAAGCTCGCCGAAGGCGGCCTGCCCAAGGGTGGCGGCGTCGGCTACGAGATCTTCGACAAGTCCGACACCCTCGGCTCCACCAGTTTCGTCCAGAACATCAATCATTTGCGGGCACTGGAAGGCGAACTGGCGCGCACCATCCGCGCCATCGACCGGATTCAGGCCGCCCGCGTTCATCTGGTCCTTCCGGAACGCCCGCTGTTCTCGCGGGAAGCGCCCGAACCATCCGCCTCCATCGTGTTGCGCGTCCGTGGCGCGCTGGAACAACAGCAGGTCCGCGCCATCCGGCATCTGGTCGCCTCTGCCGTCAATGGTCTGAAGCCGCAACGCGTCTCCATCGTCGACGAGGCCGGTCAACTACTGGCGGACGGTGCCGCAGGCGATCCCGCGAACGGCGGCGCGACCAGCGACGAGCGTCGAATCAACTACGAAAAGCGACTGCGCGGCGAAATCGAATCGATCGTCTCGTCAGTGGTCGGCTCGGGCCGCGCCCGCGTGCAGCTCTCGGCGGACTTCGACTACAACAAGGTGACACAGACTTCCGACAAGTTCGATCCGGAAGGCCGCGTGCTCCGCTCCAGCCAGACCCGCGAAGAATCCTCCCTCACCGCCGACAATCGCGACGGCCAAGTGACGGTGAACAACGAACTGCCGGGCAATCAGCGGCAAGACACGGCACCCACCGCCCGCGACCAGAGCAAGAAGAGCGAAGAAACCAACAACTACGAAATCTCCCGCACCACCAAGACGGAGGTGACCGAAGCCGGTCGCGTCAACCGTATCTCCGTCGCGGTGCTGGTCGACGGTACCTATGCCAAGAACGACAAGGGCGAGATGGTCTATCAGGCGCGCGACAAGGAGCAGCTTGATCGGATCGCCGCGCTGGTGCGCTCGGCGATCGGTTTCGACCAGAAGCGCGGCGATCAGGTAGAAGTCGTCAATCTCAAGTTCGCCGAACCGCCGACCGTTCAGCCGATCAGCGAGCCGACCGGAATGCTCGGCATGCTGTCGTTCACCAAGGACGACGTCATGAACCTGATCGAGATGGTAGTCGTGCTGTTGCTCGGCCTCGTGGTGGTGTTCATGGTGGTTCGCCCGCTGGTGAAGCGGATTCTCAGTCCCGATCCGGCCGCCGCTCCTGCTCCCGCCCCGGTCCCTGCCTTGGCCGATGCCACGCAGCCGCCCGCAGGCCAGAACCTCGTACCCAGCAACGCCACGTCACAGATGATCGACGTCGCTCAGGTTCAAGGTCAGGTTCACGCGCAATCGGTGCATCGCGTCGGTGAACTGGCCGACCGCAATCCGTCCGAAACCGTCTCCATCATTCGTCAATGGCTTTCGGAGCCCGCTTGATCATGGCCGTTCCGCAAACCGTCGCCCAATCCAACAACGATATCGCCAGTGTCGTCGCCACCCTCGCCGCGCGTCAAAGCACCCGCGCCAAAAGCAAGCCGATGTCTGGGCCGCAACGCGCCGCCATCCTGATGCTGGCGCTGGGGGAGCAATATGGCGGCAAGGTCTGGTCCATGCTGGACGATGAAGAAGTTCGTGAACTCTCGGTCGTGATGTCGTCGCTTGGCACCATCGAGGCCGACGTCGTCGAGGACCTTCTGCTCGAATTCGTCTCGCGGATGTCGGCATCCGGGGCGCTGATGGGCAACTTCGACGCCACCGAACGCTTGCTGCAACAGTATCTGCCGTCTGACCGCGTCACCGGCATCATGGATGAAATTCGCGGGCCTGCCGGCCGCAACATGTGGGAGAAGCTCTCCAACGTTCAGGAAGAAGTTCTCGCGAATTACCTGAAAAACGAATATCCGCAGACCATCGCCGTGGTGCTGTCGAAACTGAAGCCGGAGCACGCCGCCCGCGTTCTGGCGATTCTTCCGGAAGACATGGCGCTCGACGTCGTCGGCCGGATGCTGAAGATGGAGGCCGTGCAGAAAGAGGTCATCGAGCGCGTCGAGCAGACGTTGCGCAGCGAGTTCATGTCGAACCTGTCGCAGACCCGCCGCCGCGACGCCCACGAAGTGATGGCTGAAATCTTCAACAATTTCGACCGGCAGACCGAGACCCGCTTCATCACCTCGCTGGAAGAGGAAAACCGCGAATCCGCAGAGCGGATCAAGGCGCTGATGTTCACCTTCGACGATCTGGTCAAACTGGACTCGGCCTCGGCGCAAACCCTGATGCGCCATGTCGACAAGGACAAGCTCGGCATCGCGCTGAAAAGCGCCAACGAAGAGGTTCGTGGCTTCTTTCTCGGCAACATGTCCTCGCGCGCCGGCAAGATGCTGCTGGACGACATGGCCGCGCTCGGCCCGGTGCGTCTGCGCGACGTCGACGAGGCGCAGGCGCTTCTCGTCAATCTCGCCAAGGATCTTGCCGCCAAGGGTGAAATCATGTTGTCGAAGAATCGCGCCGACGACGAGTTGGTGTACTGATGGCGGCCCCGGCAAAATTCCTGTTCGATGTCGACTTCTCGGCGCCCGACAAGTCGCGCGAACGCGCCGCGACATCTGCCGAGATCGCGGCGCGCGTGGCACAGGCGGAAGCGCAGGCCTATCGCAACGGTTTCGATGCGGGGCAGCGCGAAAGCCACGCCGAGAGCGAGCGGCGAATCGCGGCGTCCTTCCAGCAGATCGGCAACAGCATCGCCGCCATTGCAGCTCAATTCGCCGAAATCGAAAGCCGATTGCAAACCGAAGCGGTTGATGTCGCCGTCGCCACCGCTCGCAAATTGAGCGGTGCGTTGATCGAAGCCGAACCGCTTGCCGAGATCACTGAACTGGTCGGCGATTGCTTCAAGCATCTGGTATCGACGCCGCATCTGGTGATCCGGATCAATGACGGACTGTATGAGCAGGCGCGCGACGCTTTCGAGCGCATGGCAAAGCAAAGCGGCTTCGCGGGCCGCCTGATCGTACTCGCCGAGCCCGAACTCGCGGTCGGCGACTGCAAGATCGAGTGGGCGGACGGCGGCGTCGTGCGCGAAGCTGCCGCCATCGACGCCAAGATTACTGAACTGGTCGAGCGCTACGTCGCATCGCGCCATCGCAACGCCACGAGGACGACACCATGAGCGACACCGACGGGAAAGTCCCGCTGCAAGACCTCAATGCCGCCGACGCGCCACCGATGGCGGATGACAACAACGGCGATTACGAACAGAGCGCTCGGGTCGCCGCCGATCTCGAAGCCGTTTTCGACGTGCCGGTGCAGGTTTCAGCCGTGCTTGGCCGCTCCAAAATGGATGTCGGCGAACTGCTCAAGCTCGGCCCCGGCACCGTTCTCGAGCTCGACCGCCGCGTCGGCGAGGCGATCGATATCTACGTCAACAACCGGCTGGTGGCGCGCGGCGAGGTCGTCCTCGTCGAGGACAAGCTCGGCGTCACCATGACCGAAATCATCAAGGCCGAGCGCGCCTGACGCGCGGACAACATCCGGCACGCAACGCACGGACTAGAATAGGAGCAAACCATGCGGCTTCTCATCGTCGGCACCCTGAAGGGGCAACTGACCACCGCAACCAAGATCGCCATGGACAACGGTGCATCGGTGACCCACGCCGAGGACAGCGAACTGGCGATGCGGGTGCTGCGCGGCGGCAAGGGCGCGGACCTTCTGTTGGTCGATGTCGCGCTCGACATTCGCGACCTGGTGATGCGGCTGGAAGCCGAACACATTCACGTGCCGATCGTTGCCTGCGGTATCGCCAGCGATGCCCGCGCGGCGGTCGCCGCCATCCACGCCGGCGCCAAGGAATACATCCCGCTGCCGCCCGATCCGGAACTGATCGCGGCGGTGCTGGCGGCGGTCGCCAACGATTCCCGCGATCTGATCTATCGCGACGAGACCATGGCCAAGGTCATCAAGCTGGCGCAGCAGATCGCCGGCTCCGATGCCTCGATCATGATCACAGGCGAGTCCGGCACCGGCAAGGAGGTGCTGGCGCGCTATGTCCACGGTCGCTCGCAGCGCGCCAAGCGGCCGTTTATCTCGGTCAATTGCGCGGCTATTCCTGAACACCTGCTCGAAAGCGAATTGTTCGGCCATGAGAAAGGCGCCTTTACCGGAGCCATCGCGCGGCGCATCGGCAAATTCGAAGAGGCCAGCGGCGGTACGCTGTTGCTCGACGAAATTTCCGAGATGGACGTGCGGCTGCAATCCAAACTGCTGCGCGCGATTCAGGAACGCGTCATCGATCGTGTCGGAGGCACTCGCCCGGTGCCGGTCGATATCCGCATCATCGCCACCTCGAACCGCAACCTTGCGGATGCGGTGCGCGATGGCACTTTCCGCGAGGACCTGCTGTTCCGACTCAATGTCGTCAACCTGAAGCTGCCCCCACTGCGCGAGCGGCCGGCGGACATCATGGAACTGGCGCAGCATTTCGCCAAGAAATACGCCAACGCCAACGGAGTTCCTGTCCGCCCAATTTCAAACGAAGCGCGGCAGGTACTCGCCAGCAACCGTTGGCAGGGCAACGTCCGCGAACTGGAAAACACCATTCATCGCGCCGTGCTGATGGCACAAGGGGACGACATCGGCGCCGACGCCATTCTCACGCCGGACGGCGACCGCCTCGATCTCGCGAAGTCCGCTCCTGCCGTGGCGCATGCGACACTCGCGGCAGAACAGGTGACACGCGCGCTGGTCGGCCGGACCGTTGCCGACGTCGAGCGCGATCTTATTCTCGAGACGCTCAAGCACTGCCTCGGCAATCGCACCCATGCCGCGAACATTCTCGGCATCTCGATCCGCACGCTGCGCAACAAGCTGAACGAGTATGCCGATGGCGGCCTGCCGATCACGCCGGCCGGGTTGGGCGGCGGCGACTATCGCGCCTTGCCCGCCACTGCCTGACATCGACGTTTGATCGGAAATTCATCTGCTGGACAGATACGCCACAGGATAAGCCGTCATAGTCCGCAAAAGCGGGGTATCCAGTACGCCCGGCAGCTCAAATGTCCCAAACGCTCGCACGGATGACTGGATCGTCCGCCTTCGCGGACGATAACGCTTCGCTTCGATCACACCTCAAGCACGGGCGAGCGGCGCGTTCATCGAATAGTTCGGCGCATCCGGGTCGCGATAAATCTCGATCGGATCGCCGGGCGTGATCCGCGGCGCCGTCAACGCGAGATAGACATAGGCCAGCAGATAGGCCACCGACAGCGCACCAATCACGTAGAACAACCAGACAAATATCCGTTTCATGCGGCTCTATATGATACGATAGCAGACACGGGCAACCGCGCACGAATCATACCGGTTCCTTTCCTTCTCACACCAAGCTTGCGTCCGCACGGCGAACAGCCTGTCAGAGCATGACCCGATCCGAAAACCGGTTTCCACTTTCCGGGATCATGCTCTAGCTTGAGCCGATCGAATCATTGCCGCCATTTCGGCTGCCGTTTCCACCCGAACACCGATGCCGACCTTCACTCCCCATCAGGATGCCGCGCTGAAAGCGGTCGCCGATTGGCTGAAAGCCAAACCCGGCCGGAACGGCACCCCGCCGATATTCCGGCTCTTCGGCTATGCCGGCACCGGCAAGACCACGCTGGCGCGATATATCGCCGACGGCGTCGACGGCGAAGTGAAATTCGCCGCCTTCACCGGCAAGGCCGCGCTGGTGATGCGCAACAAGGGCTGCGACAACGCCTCGACGATTCATTCTCTGATCTATCGCGCGCGTGAATCCGGCGAGGAGCAACCCAGCTTCGAGTTGTGGGACGACGCTCCGGCATCGAAGGCAAAGCTGATCGTCATCGACGAATGCTCGATGGTGGATGCGGAACTTGGCCGCGATCTGATGTCGTTCGACTGCCCGCTTTTGGTGCTGGGTGATCCCGCCCAGTTGCCGCCGATACAGGGCGGCGGCTTCTTCACCGATTGCGAGCCGGACGCAATGCTGACCGAGGTGCATCGCCAGGCTGAGCACGATCCGATCGTACGCATGTCGATGGCCGTACGCGAAGGTCGCCCGCTCGAGATCGGCGAATTCGGCGAAAGCCAGGTGGTGCGCCGTGACCAACTCGATCCCGACCGTGTCATGAAGGCCGATCAGGTGCTGGTCGGCCGCAACAACACGCGGCGCGCTTACAATATGCGTGTGCGTCAGCGGCAGAATATCGAAGACCCTCTGCCGGTGGCGGGCGACAAGCTGGTCTGTCTGCGCAACAATCGCAAGAAGGCGCTGTTCAATGGCGGTCTCTGGCGTGTCAAATCGCGCACCAAGTCAAAGTCCACGATCCTCAGCATGCGACTGTCGCCAGACGAGGATTTCGGTTCGCGGGTCACCAAGGTGTCGGTGCGCGCCGACTGCTTTGCCGGCGGTATCGAGGACATCCCATGGGAGCAGCGCCGTCCCTACGACGAATTCGACTATGGTTATGTGCTGACCGTCCATAAGTCGCAAGGTTCGCAATGGGACGACGTGGTGCTGTTCGACGAAAGCTTTGCCTTCCAGGACAGTCGCGCTCGCTGGCTTTATACCGGCATCACCCGCGCGGCGAAGCGGCTCAGCGTCGTGGTTTGACGCGGCAAATTTTTGGCCGCACATTGAACCTTTCGTCACCATGGGCGACAGACATGCAGGGGACCTATTGCGCCAATCCGCCACATGGGGAAAATGGCGTCTCACGGAACCTTTGTATCCCGGACTGGTTATGTTCTACTGGCCAATAGGAGAAATGAACATGCGATTTGCGAAAACGTTTGGCGTAGCTCTGCTCGCGGGTTCGACCGCGCTGGCATTCGCGATGCCGGCTAACTCTGCGCCGCTCGTGACCGCTCAAAGCGCAATGTCCGTTGCCGCGCCGTCGTCGGTCGACAATGTGCAATATTATCACCACCGTCATCACTATCATGGCGGCGGCGGTGGTGCCGGCGCGCTGATCGGCGGCCTTGCCGCTGGCGCCATTATCGGCGGCGCGATCGCGGCCGGTCAGGCCAATGCGGCTGCGCAGCAGCATCAGGCCTACTGCGCCCAGCGCTATCGGTCGTATGATCCGGCCTCCAACACCTTCCTGTCTCGGGATGGCAACCGCTATCCCTGCCAGTAAATCCCTCAATTCCCGCTCGGGAGCCGAAGCCGCAGGATGAATATCCTGCGGCTTTTTTGATTTCTGCTCGTGATCGGGGGAATATCGCTCACGCAGTCGTGTCCATGACATTGTAACGCGGCGGGCGGCCCGGCGTATCTTGAGCATCCAGGCCGCACAGTGAGAATGAGTGCGTCCGCCGGATCGATCCGTGTCAGGAACCATTGAGAGGACGCCATGCGCCCGCGCCATCCAAGTCAACCGCTTTCCAGTCTCCTTGCCGCTCTTGCACTTGCTGTCTCTTTCGCATCTCCCTCGCTGGGCGCGGAGCAAGCGACCGTGATCCCCGCTCCCAAGATGGACCTCCCCGCCACCGGCACGCAGACGGCCGTGATCGCGGGCGGTTGCTTCTGGGGGGTGCAGGGTGTTTTCCAGCATACCGCCGGCGTGCTGAATGCCGTTTCCGGCTATGCGGGCGGCGACAAGAGCACTGCGATGTATGACATCGTCGGCACCGGCACGACCGGGCATGCCGAGTCCGTCGAAATCAAGTATGATCCGAGCAAGATCAGCTACGGCAAGATCCTGCAAATCTTCTTCTCGGTCGCCCACGACCCGACCCAGTTAAACCGCCAGGGGCCGGACGTCGGCACGCAATATCGATCCGCCATCTTCGTCACCAACGACGAACAGAAAAAGGTCGCCGACGCTTACATCGCCCAACTGAATGCGGCGAAGGTGTTCAACAGGCCAATCGTCACTACGATCGGCCCGCTCAAGGGATTTTATCCGGCGGAAGACTATCATCAGGACTACCTGACGCTGCATCCCCGCCAACCCTATATTGTCTACAACGACCTCCCGAAGATCGAGAATCTGAAGAAGATCTTCGCCGACAATTACATCGAAAAGCCGACGCTGGTGAGCGCCGCAAAGGCCACCAACTGACGGCAGACTCGCAGACCATGACTTTCGCGAACGGGCTGGTCCGCCATCTCGTTCGCATCCATAACAAGGAGGCCCCATGTCCGACGCCGTAGCCAAGCCCGGGAAAATTCAGAAGACAGAAAGTGAGTGGCGTCAGGAATTGACGCCGATGCAATATGCGGTGCTGCGCGAGAAGGCGACCGAACGGCCGTTCTCCGGTGAGTATGAATACACTCACACGCCCGGCACCTATGTTTGCGCCGGTTGCGGACAGACGCTATTCGAGTCCGACGCGAAATTCGACTCCGGCTGCGGCTGGCCGAGTTTTACCCGGGCGGCGACCGAAAGTCATATCGATGAGGAACGCGACATGTCTCACGGGATGATCCGCACCGAGGTGTTGTGCTCGAAATGCAATGGCCATCTGGGCCACGTCTTCGACGATGGACCTGGGCCGACAGGTCTGCGCTATTGCATCAATTCCGCGGCGCTGAAACTGCAACCGAAATAAATCTGGTCGGTCCCATCAATCGAAATTGCCCGCACGACAGGCTTGGTCGTACGGGTGAAGCCTTGACCGTGCTGGGCTTGCCCGAAAGGATATCCCCCAACTGTCAAAACCCGCCTATCACGTTGAAAACATGAAGCATCTACGGGATTGACCCGTTCCACCAAGGCGGAATGGCGCAAGGGTCGCAATTTCGGCAATCGTTCCTATATTCAGGTCATCTGGAAATGATCGCTCCCGCCCGTTGAGGACGCACATTGGTGCGGCTTCGTTGTTATCATCTGTTTCGTCGAGGTTCCGCATTATGACCTTCAGTTACGACACCGCCGCCGAGTTATTTCCCGCCGCAATCCGCAAGAAGAAGCGCACGGGCTTTGCCTATCGCCGCTTCAACAGCGCCGCCGAAGCGGTGCGTTTTGCGATGGAGGAATTACCGGCGGATTTGTTGAATGGAGCCTATCTGCAGGTCGACGAAGCACGCTTCGATCAGAACGGCATTCGCGCGCTGTATGAAAGCCCGGACTTTCCGCTGGAGCGGCGCACGGCGAAATCCGATCACGAAGCGACCGCCGACGCCGCGTAAGTAACTGTCGTTATCGCGGCTGCTTTTCCATCCATCGCTGCAACATACGCACGTTACGAATGTTGGCGCGAAACATCACATCGAATGCGTCGCCTGCCAGCGGAACAAGTCCAACGACGCCATCGACCGCGACGTTGCCCAGCATTCGTGCTGTGAGATGCCACGGCGCACCGAGCGCACGCGCCTCGCGCACCAGCCAGAGCGATATCGCCGTCGTGATAATATCCCCCACGATCGGAATGAGACCGATAAGACCGTCGATCCCATAGCGGATCTTGGTGCCGGGCACGACAAAGGCAACGTCCAGAAGCTTGGCGATCACTTCGAGACGCGCGATACGCTGCTCGCGCGTCAGTTCGCCGAACGGATTCGCGCTCGACGTTCGGAACTCGAACCCCTCGAATCCGAACGGTCCCTGCCCGGTCGCCTGCGGTTCAACGATCCGGCCTTCCTGATCGATGACCGGGCCATCGTTCGGCATCGGACGATATTGCCGGGCTGTTCCGGAACGAGATGCGCTGCTTGTCATGCGCGCAACATGGGGAGCATCGCGCTCCGGCGCAAGCGTGTCGCGCGGCCGCAGCACCCGCTCTCCCATTGGCCGGCAATCCGGCCCAACGGTTACGCTGTGCGACGTAATTCGATCTGCGGTGTCGGCTGTGCCGGTGTCGGTGGCTGATAGACCGCGTAGCGATCCCTGCCCTCGTTCTTCGCAACGTAAAGGGCCTGATCGGCCGCCGCGATCAAACGGTCCGGCTGTAGTCCGATCTGCGGCGTCCATTGCGCGACGCCGATGCTGGCCGCGAGGCGGAACGGCACGCCTTGCTCCGGCGACAGCTTCGCGCGACAAGCCTCAACGATATGCCGCGCGACCATCGCGCCCTCGCGCAATGTCGTGACCGGCAAAACCGCGCAGAACTCATCGCCGCCCGAACGTGCCAGGAGGTCGTCCGGGCGCAATTGTGACTGCACCGTTCGCGCGAACAGCCGCAGGCATTCGTCGCCGACAACATGTCCGTGCCCGTCGTTGATCGCTTTGAAGCTGTCGAGGTCGATCGCCAGCAACACGAACGGCTCGCTGGTCCGTTTCGCGACCGCGCACGCCTCCGGCAGACGCTGCAACAGCATCCGCCGATTGGCGACGCCGGTGAGTTCATCGAACAGCGCCAGATTCGCCACCTCGCCGCGCAACCGATCGATCGCCATCAGCAGAAAACCGAAATTCCACGCCATCGACAGGAACACCAGCACCAGCACCAGCGCCGCCTGCACCTGGTTGAAATCAACCATCGACGCGACGCCGCCGATGTCGAACAGACTCGTAATCGCGCGCACCGCGTTCACGAGAATGATCAGCAGCGCAACCGCCCCCGCGAGCCGCGCGCCCGGATTGTTCGAACGGGTAGCGTGCGAGAACAGGTGGGTCAGCATCAGGCCGACCGGAATCGACTGCGCGATCGAATAGACGAAAATCCGCATCGACGTGCTGGGATAGACAAGCACGAAATAGTTCAACGCCACGAAGCTGGCGATGGCGACGGCGATATTGAATCGCCACGACACGGGACGGCCGAAAAACCGCTCGACGCCCATGGACGCGAGTCCGGTACCGATCACCAGCAGCATGGCGCCGGTCATCAGCGGCAACAGCGGCGGCATCACCAGCCGAAACATCCCGATGCAGGCACCGACGGCGATGCAGAACGCGGACGCGGTCCAGTATCGCGCCGCCGCAAAGTTGGGATAGCTGCGTATCACGTAGGTCCAGATCAGACCGAGCGCCATGAAGTTGGCGACCAGGACCACCCATAGTGTCGGCATGCTCAACATCGCACGCGCCGGCCCCGCGATGGCCGCCTCCCCGTGCTGGACATTGCCTTACCCATGACTCTCCCCGAATTCGGCTCAGGGTGCCCGCACGGCACTTAACGGAGTCTGACCGGAATGGAACAATCCCCAGCGTGGTTGTGAATTGATGAAGACCTGCATACCGCCACATTATGAAACGGCATGCAGACTTCGTTAACCATGCGGGTGAGCGACGCGCACTTATTCGAAGAAGGTCGCGATCTCCGACAGCGATTTCTTCTCGGTGGCGTGACGCGGGATGTGGGCGTTCTCCGCCGGATAGCCGGTGACCAGCAGGATGTACGGCTTCTCTGCCTCGGGTCGTCCGCAGATCTCGTTGAGGAAGCTCATCGGCGCCGGCGTATGCGTCAGGGTCGCGAGGCCGGCGTGATGCAGCGCCGCGATCAGAAAGCCGGTGGCGATGGCGACCGATTCCGGCACGTAGTAATTCTTGCGCATGACGCCGTCGGCGCTGCGGCTCTTGCGGGCGCCGAACACGCAGATCAGCCACGGCGCGATCTCGAGAAACGGCTTGTCCGGATCGGTGCCGAGCGGCTTCAGCGCCGCGAGCCATTCCGCGCCCGCGCGGCCGGCATAGAACGCGCGCTCCTCCTCCTCGGCGGCAACGCGGATGCGCGCCTTCATCGCCGCGCTACCGATCACCGAGAAATGCCACGGCTGATGATTGGCCCCGCTCGGCGCGGTGCCGGCGGCCTTGAGGCACGTCTCGATCAGTTGGCGCGGCACCGGGCGATTGGAAAACTCGCGCACGGTGTGACGGCGACGGATGCCGTCATAAAACGCGTCGGCCCGCGCCTGCATGTCCTGCTGCGGCCGCTCGACGTAATCGGGCAGCGGCACGGGTAGGAAATCCGTCGTCAGCGCGGCGGGCATCGTCGTCTCCTGATGGTATGAGTTGCGGCTCGCGGCTCAGCGGCCGGCGAGCTTGTCGGCGAAGTAACCAATGGTCTTGCGATAGATCGTCGCGCGATTCCACTCGCGCATGGCGTCGAAATTCGCCGAGCCCTCGTGGTAATCACCGCCGGCCTTCCAGCCCGCGGTCTTCAACAGGTTGGCGGTGGAGGCGAGCACGTCCGGCACGCTATGGCGCAGATCGACATGGCCGTTGCCGTCGTAATCGACGCCGTACTTGATGTAGGACGACGGCAGAAATTGCGTCTGGCCGATCTCGCCGGCGTAAGCGCCGATCATGTCGTTGAGGCGCAGGTCGCCGCGCTGCACGATCTTCAGCGCCGCGAGCAACTCGCCCTGAAACAGTTCGGTGCGGCGGCAATCGTGCGCCATGGTGGCGAGCACGCGGAACACCGGCAGCTTGCCCATGTCGCCCTTGCCGAAATCGGTTTCGAGCCCCCAGATCGCCACCAGGATTTCCGGCGGCACGCCGAACTGCCGCTCGATGCGCGACAGCAGCGAGGCGTTTCGTTGCAGCATGGCGCGGCCGGTCTTGATGCGGCCGGCGCCGACGCGGGTGGCGACGTATTGCTCGAAGGTCTTGTTGAAGGTGCCGCGCTGGCGGCGATCGAAGGCGAGCACCGCCTGATCCTGGGTGACGCCGCCGAGCGCCTGCGAGATCACGCCGGACGAAATGCCGGCGGCCTGCGCCTCCCGCGAAAAACTGTCGACGAAGCGGTTGAAATCGCCGCCGCACTGGGCGGCGGAAGCGGCGGTGGCGGTGAGGGAAACGGCGGCGAGCGAAGCGGCGAGAACGGCGGCGAGGCGGAGTTTCATTGCGACCCCTTTTGATGAATCGGCCGTGGTTATAGCACGACTATGGCGGCGCGATGATAACAGCGGCGTGCGGTGGGCGGGGCTCGGCCGCGCCATCCGAGCGGTCGCCCCGCGATGTGTGCGGATGGCGTCGCGCACCACCTCTCCCCACGTCGTCCCCGCGAAGGCGGGGACCCAGACGCCGTGTCGTCCGAAATTGGTGGAAGCGTTGATCTCGCTCACTTCGCACCATCAACACGGGTTCGACGTTGATTGGAAAGTCGGCACCATCACCGCTCGCGCTAGGGGTTCTGGGTCCCCGCCTTCGCGGGGACGACTCTGATGTCGTGGTGGGATCGCACCTAACATCGGATTCGCATGTCAAACAGCTCATCGAAATCGTCGGCAATGCGTGCGGATACGGCTTCGCGATCTCGCGGCGCGATGCGCCCGAGGTTTGGTTCGCGTCATCGCCCTCGTTGAGAAGAGGGCGCGCGGAACGCCGGACGCACGGTGCGTCCGTAGCCTCATGCGCATAAAAAACAAGCGCACGAGTTAGCCACCACGAAAGCACCGGATACATCCGGCGTTCCGCACGCGGTGGGCTTCCGGCTTGCTTCGTGCTCTCCCCGGGAACGCCCGCAGGCTGTCACCGTCGTCTCCGCGGTACTTCGGGCCTGCGGTTGCAGGCGCGCGAAGAGCAGTCCGGATTTCGCAGGACCACACGACTTGGGCCGGCGCGCAAAGGCGGTGTCGGTGGGATGCATCTCCATCCCGGCCGCACCGCGCAGCGCCGTCGTCCGCCGCAACGAAAATCCCTCACGCGCCTCCGGCCCTTGAACGCGCCCTTTGTACAAGGCGCACGCTCGCGCTCCGGGCTTGCGCCCTGCGACCTTCGTTCCGGCCCGACGCTGCCGCGTCCACCGCATCCCGCCCCGCGAATCGTGACGATCGCGAAACGCCCCTCTCATCGGAGCGGGATAAATAGGAATATAATCTCATTCACACTTGATGTCAACAACCTGCAAAGCAACTTGAAGTTGAGCGGATTTACAGCCTAGTCTGCAAGCGAGGAGAAATCAGCATGGCAAAAAAGGCTCGCAAGAAAAAGGCCAACAATGGCAATGGTTCATCCGCCCGATATCCACGACACTCCATTGAAAAAGCCCTGCGTATCCCTCGAGCCATCATTGAGCAAAATGCTGGAAAAGAATGTTCAGATCGGGATTCCGCTCGATTTGCGGGCGTAGGTTTCAACGGACCATACAAAGTCGAACTCAGTTCTGCGCTTAAATATGGATTTCTTACACGACAAACCCCTGGACATGTGACCGTTACCGATCGAGCTCGTCAGGCTATCCGACCACAAAAACTTGGCGACGAAATAGATGCATTCCGCCAAGCAATTCTGGACGCTCCCGATATCTCAGAAGTTTACAAACACTATCGCGGGGAAAACCTACCCGATGGCACATTCTTTGAGAATGCACTTGTCGACAAGTTTGGCATTCCGGCTGCTGAGGTGCCAAAATTTACGGACATCTTTCTCAGTTCACTAAAAACAGCTCATCTCTTAGAGCCTCAAGGAGACAAACAAAGAGTCCTCGACATTACTGATAGCAGCGAACGCACCGCTGCAAACCCGAGCCTTAAAAAGGCCGCCAGAGATGCAAAGATCGATAGCAACGAAACATGCTTTGTCGTGATGCCTTTCGCAGAGCCTATCGGAGGATATTTTAGCAAAATCTATGAACCCGCAATCAGAAAAGCTGGTTTGCGTCCAGTTAGAGCGGACGCAGACATCTTCGGGACTGGGAAAATTATCGACCAGATTTGGTCAGGAATAAACTCGGCACGAGTGCTCGTAGCTGAGATGACGACAAGAAATGCAAACGTGTTTTATGAGCTGGGCCTAGCTCACGCCCTTCAAAAACCGGTCGTCCTTGTTTCATCGAATGAAGCAGACGTTCCCTTTGACCTTAAGCATATACGTGTAATCTACTACGATGTAAGCGATCCATTCTGGGGAGAAAAACTGATCGACAAGGTTGCTGAAAATATCGTTTCAGCACTTAAGAATCCCGACGAAGCCATTTTCCAGCGAGCACTCGAATCCAGCTAGTGACTATACTTAGCCCTCTGCCCAGCAAACGGAAGACGAAGGGTGCTTCGAGTAACTGTACTTGCCAATCTATAATTCCAGCACCATCCGCGGTAACGATACACTCTCACCCTCGACGCCCCGCCAAATTCCGCTAATCTCCCCGCATGACCGATCCCGCGCCTGCCACGGCCTCGACGGCCTATGACCTTTATTACTTGCAGAACGGCAAGCGCTTCTTCTGGCGCAATCCGAACCATGGCGTGACGCTGTTCGATGCCGGGCGGGCCTCCGCGATCGTCTGGCGCAACGATGCGGGGGAAGCGGGGCGGCAGCTCTGGACCGATATCACCGCCGTCAACATGTCGTCGGGCTCCGACGGCAAGGATGTCGTCAACGCCTGCCTGATCCGCTTTCGCGACGCCCGCACGCTCACCGTCACCGACGCCGGCCCTTCCGGCCAGGTCGATCACGACCGCACGGCGTCCTATCGCGATTTCGTCCGCGCGCTGCATCGCCGCCTCGCGGCCGCGCCGCAAGGCACCATCCGCTTCACCGCCGGCTTTTCGGAAAGCCGCCACACCGGCATGGTAGCGATCCTCGTCATCGCCGCGCTGTTCTTCGTCGGCACGCCGCTGGTGCTGCTGTTCATCGTGCGCGACTGGCGCGTGCTCGGCGTGCTGGCCGCCGGCATCGGCTTCGTCTGGCCGTTCTGGAAGGTCGCGGAAAACAACCGCCCGCGCGCCTACGACCCGCGCCATCCGCCGGGCGAGTTGATGGATTGAGGTGTTAGAGCGTCATCGGTTTGAATTAAAGCATGCGCCGTCATCCTGAGGTGCGAGCGAAGCGAGCCTCGAAGGATCGCTGACGTCGTCCACCCATCTCGGGTTTACCCGAGATGGGGTTGAAGGAACGCAAGTTGGCTCACCAACTTGCTATGGCTGTCGCTACGCGCCAGCACCTCAGGGTGACGACCCCCGATTCAGCCTCGGAAATCATGCTCTGGATGCAGCACAACGGTTCTGTCGTCATGGCCGGATTTATTCCGGCCATCCACGTCTTGGCAGCCCTGCAAGAAGAAAGACGTGGATGGCCGGGACAAGCCCGGCCATGACGCCTTCGATACTTACGATTGCGCCGCGCCCGCGCGGCGGTTCGAAAATGCCGCCAGCCGGTGGTCGCGAAGCCCAGCGCCGTCAGAGCAGCATTGCTTCGGCTCGTCATGAATAGCGTTGCAGGACCTGTTCCAGCAGAGGCTTGATGCGCGACAGTTCATCGAGATGCGCGCCGGAGAGTTCGGCAAGATGCCGCTCGGCCGCGGCGGTCAGACACAGAAGCACGCGGCGCTGGTCCGAGTCGTCCTGAACGCGCTCGACGAGACCGCCTTCCGCCAGGCGATTGGCAAGCTCGACCGCCGTGTTGTGGCGCAGCCTCAACCGCTCGGCCAGATCGCCGACGGTGATCGGGCGGCCGCCCTTGTAGCCCTTGATGACGAGAAGAGCTTGGTGATGCCGCGGCGTCAGGCCGTGCCGCTTCGCTTCGTCCTCGCTGAATTCCAGAAAGCAGCGGATGAGATAGCGAAACTCGGCGAGCGCGGTGTAGTCGGCCTGGGACAATCGGGATCGTGCCAATTCGCATGCTCCTTTCAACCGGCCCATGTTCTTCCATATTGCCCGGCGGATTGCTTGATTTTATTATATCGTAATGCGATACGACCGCCCGATGCGCAATCCGGCGCCTTCAGCATGACGAGCCAGGATATCCACGATGGCATCCCGCCATGACGATCACCGCCGCCTCGGCGATTTCACCACCAACCCGCGCGTGCTCGTCATCGCAGCGGTTGCCGTCGTCGTCGCCATCGCCAGCGTGCTGGCCGGCATCGCGCTGCTCGACCTGATCCGGCTTGTGACGAATATCGCCTATTTCAGGCGCTTCTCATTTGCCGAGGCGGATCTGACGACGGCCCATCTCGGCGTTGCGACGGTGTTCATCCCGGTCGCCGGCGCGCTCATCGTCGGCCTGATGGCGCGGTTCGGCAGCGAGAAGATTCGCGGCCATGGCATTCCGGAGGCGATCGAGGCGATCCTGCTCGGCCGCTCGCGGCTCGACGCCAAGGTGGCCGTTCTGAAGCCGCTGTCGTCGGCGATCGCGATCGGCAGCGGCGGGCCGTTCGGCGCGGAAGGCCCGATCATCATGACCGGCGGCGCGATCGGCTCCCTGATCGCCCAGGCGCTGCCGGTGAGCGACAGCGAGCGCAAGACATTGCTGGTCGCGGGCGCGGCGGCCGGCATGACCACGGTATTCGGCACTCCGATCGCGGCGATCATGCTGGCGGTCGAGTTGCTGCTGTTCGAGTGGAGCCCGAGGAGCTTCATTCCCGTCGCTGTCGCCGCCATCGTCGCGGAGGTCGCGCGCACGGCGCTGCATATGCCGTCGCCGCTGTTTCCGTTCCATGGCGACGCCAACATCACGGCGCTCGGCCTCGGTGGCTGGATCGTGATCGGCATCGCCGCCGCGCTTCTGTCGAGCGCGCTCACGCAACTGGTCTATGCGTGCGAAGACGGCTTTCTCAAACTGCCGATCCACTGGATGTGGTGGCCGATGATCGGCGGCGTCGTCATCGGCATCGGCGGCCTGATCGAGCCGAACGCCCTCGGCGTCGGCTATCACAACATCGCGCACATGCTTGACGGAGAGATCATCGCGAAGGCCGCGATCGTGCTGCTTGTCGTCAAGGCAATCATTTGGGCTGTCGCGCTGGGATCGGGCACGTCCGGCGGCGTGCTCGCGCCGCTCCTGATCATGGGTGGCGCAATGGGCGCCGTGCTCTCCGGAATCCTGCCCGCGGCCTCGCCCGGTTTCTGGCCGTTGATCGCGATGGCCGCGACCATGGGCGGCACGATGCGCGCGCCGCTGACCGCCACTTTCTTTGCCGTCGAGTTGACGGGAAATACCCACGTCCTGGTGCCGCTGATCGCGGCCTGCGTGACGGCCCACACGGTGACGGTGCTGCTCATGAAACGCTCGATCCTCACCGAGAAGATCGCGCGGCGCGGCCACCATATCGCACGCGAATACCGTATCGATCCTTTTGCACTCAGCCGGGTTTCCGACGTGATGACCAGCAACGTGGAGACCGTTTCGGCATCCATGAGCCTGCACGAGGCGGCGCGTTTCCTGATGGCTCCGGAGCGCCGGCATCCGAGTTTTCCCGTCGTCGATGGCCATGGCAAGGTGCTCGGCATCGTCGATCCACCCTTGGTGATCCGCCTGCGGCGCGCGGGAAAGCATCGGAACACAAGCCTTGCCGAGCTTCTGTCATCCAGCCGCCCCAAGATCGCCTATCCCGACGAATACCTTGAGAGCGTCGCCGACCGGTTGACGGAAGCGAATGTCGCGCACCTGCCGGTTGTTTCGCGTCACGACCAGACGCTTGTCGGCTATCTTGGCTGGAAGGACCTGATGAGAGTCAAGATGAGGCTGCAAGAGGAAGAAGCCAGCCGGACGACATTCCTGCGACGCGGTCAGAAGCAACAGAAGCTCCTCAATTGACCTCGCCCAAGCCGTCATGCCCGGCCTTGTGCCGGGCATCCACGTCTTCACGGAGAGTCAGCAAGCAAGGCGTGGATGGCCGGGACATAGGCGAGCGAAGCGACGCCGTTCTTCGAACGGCTATGCCCGGCCATGACGAGTGGTTGGCACGATCCAAACGAAACAGCTCAAACAAAAACGGCGGCCGTTGCGGCCGCCGTTTTGTTTCGATGGGTTGCCGGATCAAGTCCGGCAATGACAGCCGATATTAGCTGTAGGATTTAGTTATCCAGGAACGAGCGCAGCTTCCGCGACCTTGACGGGTGCTTCAGCTTCCGCAGCGCCTTGGCTTCGATCTGGCGGATGCGTTCGCGCGTCACCGAGAACTGCTGGCCGACTTCTTCCAGCGTGTGGTCGGTGTTCATGCCGATACCGAAGCGCATGCGCAGCACGCGCTCTTCACGAGGCGTCAGCGAGGCCAGAACGCGCGTCGTGGTTTCGCGCAGGTTGGACTGGATCGCGGCATCGATCGGCAGCACCGCGTTCTTGTCCTCGATGAAATCGCCGAGGTGCGAATCTTCCTCGTCGCCCACCGGGGTTTCGAGCGACAGCGGCTCCTTGGCGATCTTGAGAACTTTCCGAACCTTCTCCAGCGGCATGCCGAGCTTCTCGGCCAGCTCTTCCGGCGTCGGCTCGCGGCCGATCTCGTTGAGCATCTGGCGTGAGGTCCGCACGATCTTGTTGATGGTCTCGATCATGTGCACCGGAATGCGGATGGTGCGCGCCTGATCCGCGATCGAGCGCGTGATCGCCTGACGAATCCACCACGTCGCGTAGGTCGAGAACTTGTAGCCGCGGCGATATTCAAACTTATCGACCGCCTTCATCAGACCGATGTTGCCTTCCTGAATCAGATCGAGGAATTGCAGGCCACGGTTGGTGTACTTCTTGGCGATGGAGATGACGAGACGCAGGTTGGCCTCGACCATTTCCTTCTTAGCCTGGCGCGCCTCGCGCTCGCCCTTCTGCACCGAATGCACGATCTTGCGGAATTCGCCGATCTCGAGGCCGGTCAGCGCCGCGAGCTGCTGAATCTCGCTACGCAGTTCCTTGATGCGATCCTTCTCGTGATGGACGAAATTCTTCCAGCCCTTGGCGGAGAGTTTCGACACGCGGTTGAGCCAGCGCGGATCAAGCTCGGAGCCCTGATAATTGCGCAGGAAATCCTCGCGCGCGACGCCGTGGCTGTCGCCGAGCCGCAGCAGGCGGCCCTCGAACGAGACGAGACGCTTGTTGATGTCGTAAAGCTGCTCGACCAGTGAATCGATGCGGGCCTGATTGAGCCGCAGCGACTTCACCTCGACGATGATGTCGTCCTTCAGCTTCTTGTACTTGCGCTCCTGCGACGGCGAGAGCGTTTCGTTCTGAAGCTGGTTGGAAATGTCCTGCTCTTGCAGCTTGCGCAGTTTCTTCGACGCGTCGGCGATCTTGTCGAAGATCTCGACCACCTTCGGCTTGAGTTCGGCCTCGATGGCGGCGAGCGACATCTGGTTCTCGAACTCGTCGTCGTCCATATCGCCTTCGCCATTGGCGTCGGCTCCGCCTTCGCTGCCGCCGGCAGCGGGCGCGGGACGGAACGGAGTCGGCGACGGCGGCGCGGCGGGCGGCGCGACATGCGCGGGTGCAGCGGCGGAAACATCGCCACCTTCACCTTCGCCGGTCGGCGCGGCGATCATGTTGTTCTTGGCATCCGGCCCGGCGTAGGTCGCTTCCAGATCGATGATATCGCGCAGGAAGATCTTGCCTTCGTTGAGTTCGTCGCGCCAGATGATGATAGCCTGGAAGGTCAGCGGGCTCTCGCACAGCCCGGCGATCATCGCTTCGCGGCCAGCCTCGATGCGCTTGGCGATGGCGATTTCGCCCTCGCGCGACAGCAACTCCACCGTGCCCATCTCGCGCAGATACATGCGCACCGGATCATCGGTGCGCTCGCCCGGCTCGGACTTCTTGGTTTCGGTGACGGCCTTGGAGGTGACCTCGACCAGCTCGTTGTCGGTCTCCTCGGCGTCGTCGTCCTTGTTCTCTTCCTCGGTATCCTCGTCGGTTTCGGAGACGTTGATACCCATGTCGGAGAGCATCGCCATGATGTCTTCGATCTGTTCGGGCGAGGTCTGGTCTGACGGCAGCACTTCATTGAGCTGATCGAAGGTGACGAAGCCGCGCTTCTTCGCCTGCTTGATCATCTTCTTGACCGCCGCATCGGACAGGTCGAGCAAGGGGGACGGCGCGTCAGCGGTGTCCTTCTCCGGCGTCTCCGCCACCTTCTCGTCTTTTTCCTTGTCCTTGACTTGCAGCGTCTTTGCCTTGGTGGCCATTCAATGCTCCTGAAACGCGCCTGCGCCGGGGCGACGTCGCCCGCCCCAAAATCTTCCATCCAGACGCGGAAAAGGCGGCGCACCTCTCGCCACCCCCGCATCAGCTTTGCCGATTGTGAACTTTGGCCGGACCATGCGCCAAAGCCGTTAAGTCTCGCTTAACCCTGTATTTGCAGCCAAATTCCCGTCTTGGCGAGTCTTTTCGCGGTTCCTCCGCATCACGCCCGCCGGTCGTCAATATCTCGTTACGTCGTCGTCCGGATGCGGCCCGAGGATTCGCCGAAGCCCTCGATCAGCGCTTCGGTGCCCTCCACCGATTCCAGCCGGGCACTGACGTCCTTCAGCCAGGCAAAATTCGCGTCGGTCTGGGCCTCGCTCAGCGCCAACTCGGCATCCTTCAATTCCCTAAGTAAGGAGTGCTCCTTGCGATGCAAGGTAACCAATTGATGCCATGTCGAAAGAACATCCTCCTCGGCGGCCTCCGGCTCGGCGCCCCAGACGCTGCGGGTCGTCAGCGCGTTCTCAACCGATTGAATTTGCTTTGAATATCCGGATTTCTCCAGCCAGGCCCGGAGCCGGGCACTATCCGCCGCCGGCTCCTCGGCGTGACTGTCGTCGGCAAACGAGCCGATGATCCCGGCGCGCAGGCGGTGCGCATCCGGGTGGGCGAACTCCAGCGCCGCCACCTGCTCGAGGCGGTCATGGAGCAGCCAGGGGTGGTTGAGCAGGCATTGCAGGATCAAGGCCTCGCGCCGCGACAGGGCGCTGCGCTGGCCGCGCATGATCGGGCTGTTGGCGAGGTGCGGACTGGCCACCTGATAAGGGCCACGGCCGAGGCCGGGAGCTGTCCCATTCCCCTGTGGACGGCGGGCCGGCCCGCCCGACCGCGCGGCTCCTCCGAAGGAAAATCCGCCCGCGCGCGCCCCGCCTGATTCGCGCCCTCGGCCCGCGCCGCCATACCCGCCGCGTCCATAACCGCCACCTGCGCCAAAACCAGCAGGCGCGAACGCCAGCCGCAGCCGCTCGGCGAGGTCCTGCCGATAATAGCGACGGACCACCTCGTTGCGGATGCCGCTGGTCAATTCGCCGATGCGGGCTTCCAGCGCCGCGCGGCGCTCGGGCGTGGCGAAGTTGCCGCCGGTGACCTCACGCGACCAGATCACCTCGACGAGGCCGCGTGCCGCGCCGATCACTTCCTCGACCGCGCCACGGCCGCCGGAACGCGCCAGATCGTCGGGGTCCTGTCCCTCCGGCAGCATGGCGAAGCGCAGGCTCTTGCCGGGCTCGAGATGTGGCAACGCCAGATCGGCGGCGCGCCACGCCGCCTTTTGCCCGGCGCGGTCGCCGTCAAAGCACAGGATCGGCTCGTCGACCATCTTCCACAACAGGCCAAGCTGATCCTCGGTCAGCGCGGTGCCGAGCGGCGCGACCGCACCGGGAAAACCGGCACCGACCATGGCGATGACATCAACGTAACCCTCGACCACCACCACCGGCGCGCCGTCATGCGCGGCCTTGCGCGCGGCGGCGCCGTTGTAGAGGTTGGAGCCCTTGTGAAACAGCGGCGTTTCCGGCGAGTTCAGGTACTTCGCCGGGACGTTCTTCTCCAGCGCACGGCCGCCGAAGGCGATGATGCGTCCGCGCAGATCGGTGATCGGAAACATCACGCGATCGCGGAAGCGATCGTAGGGCACCGGAATGTCGTCGCCGCCGATCAGAAGCCCGGCCTCGACCATGTCGCCGACCGGCACGCCCTGCGCGCCGAGATATTCCTTCAACGCGAAGCGCTCACCCGGCGCGTAGCCAAGACGAAACTGCAATTGCGTCTGCGACGTCAATCCGCGATCCGCGAGATAGCCGCGCGCTTTCGCGCCGCCGCGCGATGCCAGGGTCTCGGTGAAGAACTTCGCCGCCAGTTCCATGACGTCGTAGAGCGACTTGCGGCGCTGCTCGTGGCGCGCCGCGTCCGGCGTCGCCGCTGGAACTGGCAGGCCGGCGATATTGGCGCAGCGCTCCACCGCCTCGACGAAGGTCAGCCCTTCGGTCTCCATCAGAAAATCGAAGATGTTGCCGTGCTTGCCGGTGGAGAAGTCGTGATAAAATTGCTTCTGGTCGTTCACCGTGAAGGACGGCGTTTTTTCCTGCTGGAACGGCGACAGCCCCTTCCACTCCCGCCCCGCCTTCTTCAACTTGACGCGCTTGCCCACGACTTCCGACACCGGAAGCCGCGCACGCAGCTCTTCAAGGAATTGCGGGGTGAAACGCATTTTTGCCGATAAACCTTCGCCAACCGGCCATCAATATAGGGGCGGCGCACCGCTGACCCAAGCCGCGCCGGATTGTCCCGGCTATCCACAGGGCCTATGTAAGGTCACCGGTCGAGTTCCAGCAAATTTTTCACCCGCCTGAAAGCAATCCATGGCCCCTGCCCCGAAATCGCTGTTGCAGATCGCCGGCGCGCCGCTCAATCCGAGCCCGCTCAACGCTTCCGTGCTGGTGATCATCGACGCGCAGCTCGAATACGTCAAAGGCGGCCTGCCGCTGCAAGGCGTCGACGCGGCGATCCGCGAGGCGGCACTGCTGCTGGCGGTGGCGCGCAAGATCGCGATGCCAGTGTTTCATATCGTGCAGCACGCGCCCGCCGGGCGACCGCTGTTCGCCGAGGACGGACCTTACGCGGCCATCGTGCCGCAACTGAACCCTGCCGCCGGCGAGATCGTGCTGCGCAAGACGCTGCCGAATGCCTTCGCCGGCACCGACCTCAACGACCTGATCAAGAGCACCGGCAAGAGCGAGATCATCTTCGCCGGTTTCATGACGCATATGTGCGTCTCCGCCAGCGCCCGCGCCGCGCTCGACCTGAAATACCGCTCCACCGTCGTCGCCAACGCCACCGCGACGCGCGACCTGCCCGATCCGCTCGGCGGCATGATCCCGGCCAGCGTCGTGCATCGCACTGCGCTCTCCGAACTCGCCGACCGCTTCGCCATCGTGGTGAAGGACACCGCAGCCCTGCTGCCGCAGCAGACCGCCTGAGCAAGAGACCGTCTTGGACCTCACGTCACCATCAACGCCCCTGCTCGCCGCCGACGAACCTGCGCCTGTCATCGTGCGCAACGCCGGCGGCGCCTCGCCGTTTTTCCTCACTTGCGATCACTACGGACGCATGATCCCGCGCGCGCTGGGCGATCTCGGCATCGACGAGCACGAACGCCGGCGCCATATCGCCTGGGACATCGGTATCGCCGGCGTCGCGGAAGCGGTGTCGGACGCACTCGGTGCGCACCTGATCGCGCAGCGCTATTCACGGCTCGTCATCGACTGCAACCGGCCGCTGTCTGCCGTGACTTCAATTCCGCCGATCAGCGAAGCGACGACCATTCCCGGCAATCAGGGCCTCACGCAGCAAGCGGCGCTTGAGCGCCAGCAGCGCATCTTCGCGCCATATCATCGCGCCATCACCGAGGCGCTGGATCGCCGCGCACAGCCACAACGACCAACCATCCTCGTTTCGCTGCACAGCTTCACGCCGATCTATGCCGGCGTGGCGCGACCTTGGCACATCGGCATGCTCTACAATCGCGATCATCGCCTGCCGCACCTGATGCTGCGCGAACTGCGGGCCGAACCCGCGCTGGTGGTCGGCGACAACCAGCCTTATGCCGTCAGCGACACCACCGACTACACCATCCCGGTGCATGGCGAGAAACGCGGCTTGATCAACACCGGCATCGAGATCCGTCAGGACTTGATCACCGACGAGAGCGGCCAGCGCGAATGGGCCGAGCGGCTTGCGCGCATCCTGCGAAAGCTGGAGCCAGAATTGCTGGCCTGATACAGGGTCGCAAACCTATCCGCGCGTCGCGATGAAGGCGGCGAGTGCCCAAATACCCGCAACGGAAATCCAGATCACCCACAGTCCCTGCGCCCGTGGCCGCAATACCGACTCGGCCGGATTCGCGGGATTGACGTGGACATCAACGGCCTGACCGTCGCTGTAAGGCTTCATCCAGCGGCGCGCGGCGCCGCGCGAGGAAGACGACATCTCACTGCCCGGCGAAACGACGGTGCCGGTATAGTTCACGCCGTTGAACGCATAAGCGTAACTCGTCTCGCCCTTGTACATCATCGACCCGCGGCGCCCGTCGTCCGATGCCGCGCGAAACTCCTCAAGGCTGGAGGTGACGATGCGGCCTTTCGCGACCGGCCAGCCCTTCGCCAGATTGGCCTGACGCTGGATCGCCCAGCCGATCAGCCCCGCCACCGCACCGAAGGCGATCAACGCCACCACCATCGGCGCATGAGCGACACGCGTCGACGCGAACTCCGACAGCTTGTTGAAGCCAATCGCCCCGCCGAACACCAGCGCAACCGAGATTCCCACCATCCACGCAAGGCAGCCCCAGATGCCTTTTGGCATGTCCCGCTCCAGCACCGCCTCGTTGCGGCGCCGCGGGTGGTAATAGACCGTGACCTCCTTGCCAACCGGATAGCGCGCCAGCGTTTCCGCGACTTCGAAATTGCCGAGATCTTCACCGAGACTGACGCGGTTGTTGCGATAAGTCTTCCCGGCCACGACGTATGCGTAGACGACGTTGGCGAAGTTGCGCTTCTCATAGCGATCGTCGGCTTCGCCGTCGCTGTCCATCACTTTGACTTTCCGCACCTCCGTCCCGGATTGCACCACCCGGCCCTGCACGCTGGGCCAGCGGCTCGCGGCGCGGACCTCGACATACTTGTAGATCGCGGCGAACACGATGAGCCCCGCCGGGGCCAGGAACATCGCGTAAACAATCCAGGGAATATCGGGCAGCATGGAGGTCTCACGGCGGAAGGTCTTCCGGTGAGACTCCGCAACCGCGCCGCCGGTTCACAGCAAAGCGAGGATGATCCGACGTCAGCGCGCCCGGGTCAGCGCCAGCCAGACGCCGCCGCCGATCATGCACAGCCCTGACAGACGCGAGACCAGCCGCGTGCGACGCGTCGACAGCAGCGTCCGCGCCCGGCCCGCCAAGAGCGCGTAGATCGCGTCCGTCGCGCCCGCGATCACCATGAAGGTGACGCCGAGCAGGATCACCTGCGGAAAGTGCGGCTTGTCCAGATCAACGAATTGCGGAATGAACGCGCCGAAGAAGATCAGCATCTTCGGATTGCTCAAGAGCACCACCAGCCCTTGCAGGAAGAACCCGCCCTTCGGCGGCGGCGGCGCATCGCCCTTCGTGACGTCGAGGCCCGGTGAACGCACCATCTTGAGGCCGATCCACACCAGATAGGCGGCGCCGGCGAAGCGCACCCAATCGAACCAGTAGCCCATCGTCGCCATCATCGAGGTCAGTCCGACCGCGACGATGCCGATCGAGATCGCAAGCCCGACTTGCGCGCCGGCGATGTTGATCAGCGCCGCCCGCGTGCCATGGCGCAGACCATTGGCGACCAGCAGCGTCACGATCGGCCCGGGCACGATGGCCAGCACGAGGCAGGCGGCCACGAAGGCAAGATAGAGTTGCAGGGACATGAGTGTCGTCCGAAGGCGTTTGATGACGACGACTATGCACGGGAACGATGGCGAAGTCTCCTCTCCCTTGCGGAGACCATGTTCCGTCAAGACCGGTTCCTCCGCCCCATCCTTTTCACGGTCCCGCCTTCCTGTTGTCAAAGCGCGAATGCATCCATCTTCCCGCATGCGCAGCGATCGGACTCTTCGCGCGCATCGCATCCGCATGACCACGGAGCGACGATGCAATTGCACCAGGCCGACCCGCACGACGCCATAGCCGCGCAGTTGCGCGCCTTGTCGACATCCCACGCCAGCGATCCGCCCGGATCCGACGTCACGCCCGCGGCGTCGCCGGAGCCGGCAAGCGAGCCGCCGCTCCGCGCCACGCCATTGAACGACAATACCGGCGATATGCGCATTCTGAGATCGCGTGCGCGATCCGGTCGAAAGGTCGTCTTCCTCGCCATCTGCGCAGGCATTGCCGCGACGATGGCCTGGCATGCCTATGGCGATCAGGCGAAGCAGAAATTCTCGTCCCTGCTGCCGCAGTTGTTCGCAAATGCGCCGGCGCCCACGCAAAGCGCCAACGCCGCCGAGCCACCAGTCGCGACCTCACAAGTCACGGCATCTCAACCGGCTACTGAGACGCCAGCACCTGCGCTCGCGCAGGAGAACAGCAACGTTACATCGGAGGCGCCAGCACCGGCTGCGCCGACTCCTGCTGCGCCTGTGGCGGAGCCCGCTCCGACACAGGCGGCGCTGCCGCCTGAAGTAGCGCAGTCGCTGGACACCATGGTGCAGGAAATTGCGTCGTTGAAGCAAACGGTCGAGCAATTGCGCGCCAGCCAGCAGCAACTCAGCAACGATGTCGCGAAACTCAGCGAGCAGGCGGCGCGCCACAAGCTCACCGAGCAACCCAAACCAGCGTCACGGCCACGACCGCGGCATTCATCAACGCCGGCCGCGGCATCGCGGACCCCCGCGGCGTCGCACACCCTTGCATCCACTCCGCCGCCACAATCACCATCGCAGCGGCAGATCTCTCCGCAAGCTCCCGCGCAGCGTGAAGCTTACATTCCGCCACCCGCGCCCGCGCGGCTTCCGCCCCCGCCCGGCGACAGCAGCGTTCCCCGACCGCCAATGCCGCTGCAATAGCCGCTCATTGCGGACGAGGTCAGCATCATCGCGCCGTGAGTTTACGACGCGCGGCATAAGCGTGCTCGGTTCAATCACATCGATTGCGTTCGACGCTTCTCAACGCGACGTCCCCGATGTGTTGGAAACACAGCGATCCAGCGGGGCATGTCCAAAAGCTCACGCTTGACATGCAACCATTTGGTTGCCTATTATCACCACCATGGATGAGGTCTTCAAAGCACTGGCGGACGCTTCGCGGCGGGCATTGCTGGACAGGCTTCACAGCCGCAACGGCCAAACCCTGAGCGAACTGTGCGACGGCCTCGACATGACGCGGCAGGCCGTCACGAAGCACCTTGCGATTCTCGAAGCGGCCAACCTCGTCGCCACCATCAGGCATGGTCGCGAGAAGCTGCACTACCTCAACCCGGTGCCGATCCATCAGATCGGCGAACGGTGGATCAAGAAGTTCGAGCGCGACAAGCTCGCCGCGCTCAGCGACCTCAAACGACGATTGGAGTCCCGTGATGCGTAAGCCCGATTTCGTCTATGTGATCTACATTCAGACCACGCCGGAAAAACTCTGGAACGCCCTCATCGATCCGGAGATGACCAAGGAATACTGGTGGCGACACCGCAACCGCTCCGACTGGAAGCAAGGCTCGGCGTGGAGCCATGAGAACTACGACGATCCAAATCATATCGACATCGTCGGCACCGTGATCGAAAGCGATCCGCCGCGCCGCATGGTCCTCAGTTGGGCCAATCCCGACAAGGCATCGGACCCTTCCAAGGTTTCGCGCGTGACGTTCGATCTTCACCCGCTGGAGCATGAAGTCCGCCTCACCGTCACACATGATGAAACCTATCCGGAGATGCTCAACGCGATTTCGACCGGTTGGCCCGCCGTGCTGTCGAACCTCAAAACCATGCTGGAAACCGGCAGCGCCATGCCGATGGCGCGCGAGCGCCGGCCGCTGAAGTAACAAGTGGAGTGTACGATGAGCAGACCCGAATTTATCTATGTTACCTACATCGAGACCACCGCCGAGAAACTGTGGCATGCCCTCACCGATCGCGACTTCATCCAGAAATACTGGATGGACTGCATCCTGACATCGGACTGGAAGGTCGGCTCGCGCATGACCATGGAGCGCTACGGCGAACTCAAGAACGAATGCGTGATCCTGGAATCCGATCCGCCGCGACGGATGTCCTATAGCTGGCATTCGGTGTTCGATCCCGAGATGAGAAAAGAAAAGCCATCGCGTGTGACCTACGTGCTGGAGCCGCAAGGCAAGACAGTGAAGCTCACCGTGACGCACGAGAACTTCGCCGACGGCAGCACGACATTGCCGAGCATTTCCTTCGGATGGCCGATGGTGTTGTCGAACCTGAAGAGCATCCTGGAAACCGGCCACACGCTTCCGCTCGAAGTTCCGGTCGTTGCCGCAACGGAAACGGCCCACGTGCGAGGTTGACGGATATGGATATCAGCAAGTTCACGCCGCACACGGTGTATACGATCTACATCGTCGCCACGCCGGAGCAGGTGTGGCGGGCATTGACCTCCGCGGAGTTCAGCCGAAAATATTTTTCCGGCTTCGCCGTCGAGGTGGAGGAACGGATCGGCGGGCGCTTCGTGTTGCTTGCACCGGACGGCTCCGAACACATCGGCGGCGAGGTGCTGGTCTGCGAACGGCCGAAGCGGCTGAGCGTGACGTTCAACGTGAACTGGCCGGGCCTCGTCGAAGCGCTGGGCCAGACGTTGGTGACTTACGAGATCGAACCAGCCGGCGACGCGGTGCGGCTGACGATGACGGAATCCGGCGAGCGCCCGATCGACGAAGACATCCGCTCCGGCGGCGCGGCCGGCTGGCCTGCCATTCTGTCCAGCCTCAAGAGCCTGCTGGAAACCGGCTCGGCGCCTGCCATCAAAATGGAGCCGCCGGCGAAGATGCTCGCGGCGCTGAAGCGTTTGGGAATCAAGCTGCCGGGGTGACCAATGGCCGTCACAGGCACGCGACACCAATCACAATGCCGTCCCCGCGCAGGCGGGGACGATCGACATTCAAAGTCGGGAAGATCCTAGCCCAGCTTCCGCAATTCGCGGCGGAGCACCTTGCCGGTCGCGGTCATCGGCAGGCTGTCGGCAAAGGCGACGATGCGCGGATACTCGTGCGCGGCGAGCTTCACTTTCACGAAATCCTGAATCTCGCGCGCCAGCGCATCGCTCGCCGTAAAACCCGGCCGCAGCACGATCCATGCCTTCACGGATTCGGTGCGGATCGGGTCCGGCACGCCGACCACGGCGGCGAGCGCTACCGCCGGATGCTTGATCAGCGTGTCCTCGATCTCGGCCGGACCGATGCGGTAACCCGCCGATGTGATGACGTCATCCTCACGGCTCACGTACCAGAAGTAATCATTGTCATCGCGCTTGCCGAGATCGCCGGTGAGCAGGAAATCGCCGGCATACTTCTTCGTGGTGGCGTCCGGGTTGGCCCAGTATTCCAGCATCATGCACGGGTTTGGCTTGCGCACACCGATGATGCCGGTCTCGCCGTTCGACAGCACATTGCCTTTGTCGTCAACGATCCGCACATCGAAGCCCGGCGTCGCCTTGCCCATCGAACCCGGCAAGATCGGGAACAGCTTTGAATTGTTGCCGACCACGAGATTGCATTCGGTCTGGCCGTAAATCTCGTGCGCCTCGACGCCGAACGTCGTACGCACCCAATCCAGCAACCCGCTGCCGAGCGACTCGCCACCGGAAAAAATGCTGCGCAGGTTCACGCCGTCATGCTTCACGTCGGCCTGCCGCATCAGCTTCAGCGCGGTCGGCGGCAGGAACACGTTGCGCACCTTGTGATCGGCCATCAATCGCATGGCCTCGTGCGGCTCGAATTTTTTCGCGCGATAGCCCACCACCGGGACGCCGTAATACCAGGCCGCGAACAGCACATCGAACAGTCCGCCGATCCATGCCCAGTCCGCCGGCGTCCACATCACATCGCCCGGCTTCGGGAAGAAATCGTGCGCCATCTCGATGTTCGGCAGGTGACCGAGCAACACGCGATGAGCATGCAGCGCACCCTTCGGATTGCCGGTGGTGCCCGAGGTGTAGATGATGATCGCCGGATCATCGGCCGCGGTCTCGACGCCGGCGAAATCACCCGATGCATCCTCGATCGCCTGCCAGAACGACTTCGCCCCAGCATGGATGTCGCCGCCGACGATGTAGATGTCCTGCAGGTGGGGCAACCGCTCGCGAATGCGCGACAGTTTTTCCCAGCCGGTCTGGTCGGTGACGATGGCCTTGGCGCCGGAATTGGCCAGTCGAAACTCCAGCGCGTCCTCGCCAAACAGCGTGAACAGCGGCACCGAAACCAGGCCGGAACGAAACGCCGCGAGATGCGCGATCGGCAATTCCAGCGACTGCGACAGAAACACGCCGACGCGATCGCCGCGCTGCAAACCATCCGCCTTCAGCACATTGGCGAAGCGGCGAGAGAAATCGGCGAGTTCATCGAACGAAGTGTCGGTGTGGCTGCCGTCCTCGTCGCGATAGATCAGCGCCAGCTTGCCGGAACCATCGGCATGGCGGTCGCAGGCGGCAGTGGCGATGTTGAAGCGCGCCGGCACCTCCCAGCGGAAGTCGCGATAGAGTTGATCGTAGTCGGAGGTTTCGGTGAGCATGACGGCATCGTTCTCGGATGGCATTTATTGCCAGGTCACGGCCGGGCACAGCCATTCGAAGAACGGCGTCGCTTCGCTCGCCCATGGTCCCGGTCGTCCACGTCTTACGTCACCGTCAGTTTAAAGACGTGGATGCCCGGCACAAGGCCGGGCATGACGAGAAGATGCATGTTGTCCAACGCCTACCGGCCATGATGCCGCGTGCGCCTATCCCGTCAGCGCGGCCTTCACCACGCCGCTGGCCTTGGCGAAATCCATCTGCCCGGCATATTTGGCTTTCAGCGCGCCGATCACCTTACCCATGTCCTTGATGCCGGCAGCGTTGGTTTCGGAAATAATCGCGGCGACGGCGGCTTTCACCTCGTCGTCGGACATCTGCTTGGGAAGATAGGCGGAGATAATGGCGATCTCTTCGCGCTCCTGCGCGGCGAGTTCGGCGCGGCCACCCTTGTCGTAGAGCTCCACCGATTCCTGCCGCTGCTTGATCATCTTCTGCAAGAGACTGAGCAGGTCGGCATCGGAGAGCGGCGGCTTGCCTTGCCCACGCGCCTCGATGTCGGCGTTCTTGATGGTCGAGTTGACCATGCGCAGCGTCGACAACGCCCGCTCGTTCTTGGCCTTCATGGCCTCCTTGACGGCAGTGTTGATGGCATCGCGCAGCATAACGGCCTCCGCATGATGCAGCGGACGCCGCCGCACCGGATCGATTGATGAGATGAACGATCTAGGACTTTTGGTTCGCTCGCACAACCGTAGCGAAACCGAATTCGCACGGTTCCCGGCATGCGCGTTCAATGCTCGCGGCTGCTCGCGCTGAAATCCTCCGCCATCGGCTGTTCAACGCCACGATCCACGACCGCCGGCGGAGCAATCAAGGCGACGACGCGGGCCGACGCCCCGGCACGGCCCCACAAAACCGGCTGGACGACGAATTCACTGCGAAATGCGCGCGGCGCGCGTCCGGCAACGCGATCCATCCACTTCAGGCAGTCGTTGTCCTCGGCGAAGCAAAGGGCCGTCCATCCCTGCTCGAGCGTCGTCACGCGCGGCATGCCCCATGTGTACTGATATTGGAACGGGCGCCGGTAGTGCGGATGGTCCGGACTGTAGAACGCGGTCGCGAATGCCAACCCGTCGTCGCCACTCACCGCTTGCAGCGGCCCGGATGCCGACTGATGCCACAGCCGGGTCAGTTCGAGCGCCGCCAGCCGATAGAACGCGCGGTCGTTGCTGCGATGCGCGTTGCGTTCGATTGCGTGTAGCGGCGCGGCGACGCCGACCGCGACCACGGCAATGACGGCCGCGAGAATGGCGGTATTCACCGTGTAGAAGCGCGCGATCGGGAAACTGGCGCCACAGACGATCAGCACCGGAATCAGGAAAAGCCCTTGCAAGGCCCACATTGAGGGCATGCTGGTGCCAACCGCCACCGTCACGATCGACGGGAAGACAATGGTGCCGATGAGGATCAAAAACAGCAGCCATAGTTTCGGATCGAGGTTGCGGAAATCAGCCGGAAAACAACGGAGCTGCCGTCCCGCGGCCACCACCCACACCAGGGCCGGCAAGGCCACCGCTGCCGCGAGCCCGAGCACGAACATGCAGATTTCCTCGAGCGAGCGTTCGAACGCCATCCCACTATGGATCTGCATGGCATAAGCGAACGGCTGCGCGCCCGTTGTCGCCAGCCAGTAGATGTGCGGCGCCAGCACCGCGAAGCCGACCACGGTCGACACCCACGGCGCTGGCGACTTCAGATAGCGCAGGCGCTGCGGATGACAGATCGCGGCGAATACCAGGCTCGCGACCAGAAAGATCGAATAGTATTTGCCGAGCATCGCCAGCGCGCAGAACACCCCGGTGAGAACCGCCCACACCAGGTGCCGCGACTCGAACGACCGCAGGAAAAAGTAGACCGCCAACGGCCAGATCGCGAGCTGCACCGAGTTGGCGTTGAAGCGTTGGGCGTGGAATTGATAGACCGGCATCAGCATCGCCAACAGCAGTACCAGCGCGCGCTTGTCGCCGCTGACGAAGCGCCGCGCGATCAGGTCGACCGCCCATAGCGCCAGCGCGGCGTTCGCCATCGCGAGCATCTGGAACGACCAGTCGGTCAACGGAAACACCGTGCCCCAAAGGTGCGAGACCCACCCCATCAATGGCGGATGCTTGGGGTTACCCCAGGCAAAAACACGCCCGATCGACCAGGTCTCCAGCACGTCGGAATGCAGATCGGCGCCGGTATAGGCGACAACCAGAAACAACCACCAGATCGCCGCGAAAGCGAAGATCAGCAGCGGAATGCCCCAGCCCCGCTCGATGCCATCGAGCCATGCCAGGAAGGGCCGGCGCCAGGGTGCTGGCGCCGCGTCGGAACGAGCCGCCTTGGAGGCGAGAAAGAAATCGATTGATGGAGGCATCTTGCGTCTGAATGGCGCACAAAGCGGGTTGCGCCGATCGCCAGCAAGCGCGGGACGGCTTGCTGCGGTCTCATAGCACCAAACTCTTAACCGTGCATGAGTTTGTTGAACAAACTAATTGCCACCCGATGCGGTTAGCGCCCGACATTGGCCCCTTCCCGCGCAGCAACCGCGGCGATCAGGACCGATCAATCCCGATGCACCACATGCACGATGCCTTCGGCGGGGGCGTTGATCAGATCCACCAGCGGCGCCGGCTTGAGATCGACGGCCCCCGACGCGATGCTCCGCGGCAAAGCCCATCGAAACTCCAGATCGGTGTCGCCGTCGCGGCTGCGATGCACGATGTCAGTCTCATGAAACGGCAGCGGCCGGGCCAACTCCGCCTGGTAGTAGAAGCCGATCTCATGAGCCTTTCGCCCGCCCAGTTCGAAGAAATTCTCGATAACGAACCGCAGCGGCCCGATGGTTGCGGCGCAGCCTATCTCTTCCGCGATTTCGCGCGCCAGCGTTTCGGCTCCGGCTTCGTGAAACTCGACGCGGCCGCCGGGCAGCGACCAGGACGGATCAGCGACGGCGCGATGGATCAACAGATGCCCGTTGCACCATATCAGCGCGCCGGCCCGAAACTGGAAGCGGGACGATCCCGCATCCATGACGATCATGGTTCTGACGGCGGACTGCACGGATCTATTCGTCACGCAGCCACGCGGTGAGCGCCGCTGCCGTTTCGCGCGGCTTCTCCGGCTGCGGCAGGTGCCCGCAATCGGGGATGATCACCAGCTTGGCGCCGTTGATGCCGTCGGCCATTTCCTTCGACAAGGTGTTCGACAGCGTGTTGTCGGTATCGCTGGTCAGCACCAGCGTCGGGCAGCGGATCTTCGCCAGTGTCGGGCGTGAATCCGGCCGCGCGACGATCGCGGTGAGCTGGCGGACGAAACCCTCGGCGGTAACGTCGTCACCCATGTCGTGTACCAGTTGCCGCAGCGCCGTGTCGCCATGACGAGAGGGATGCACGAAACCGGGAAACAGATCGTCGAGCACCGCGTGAAACTCGCCCTCTTCGACCCGCGCGATCAGGGCGCGGCGACGCGCCTTGGCCTCGTCGGAATCCGGCCGCGCCTGCGTGTTGATCAGCGCCAGCTTTGCCACCCGATCCGGCGCCTGCCGCATAATCTCGAAGGCGATGTAGCCGCCCATCGAATGGCCGGCCAGCGCGAAACGCGGCGGCGCTTCAGCGAGGATGCGGCGGGCAATCACCGCGATATTGTCGTCACGGACGTGATTGGCGACGGTCACCGGCCCGTAGCGCCACAAGGAGTCGGCCACCGGAGCATAGATACGCGGCGAGCCGCCAAGGCCCGGAACCAGCAGGATCGGCATCGAATTCAGCATTTACATCCCCAAGGTTCGTTGCTCGACTCGTTGCGCGCTTCTGCAAAGTCGCATCACGCGACATCCGGTGCAATCCGCACCACCATCTTGCCGATCGCGTTGCGCGTCGTCATTGCCGCGAACGCGGCGCGAAACTCTTCGAACGGGAACACCTCGACGGCCGGCGGCTTCAGATGACCGCTGGCGAACCAGCCCAGCAGCGCCCGCACCAGACGCGCGTGAATTTCCGGCTCTCGGGTACGGACCTGCGCCAGATCGACGCCCATCAGCGACGCGCCTTTCAGAAGTGCGATATTGAAAGGCAGCGCGGGAATTTTCCCGGCGGCGAAACCGACCACGAGATGGCGGCCGCGCCAGGCCAGCGCGCGAAACGCCAGCGGCGAGAGCTCGCCGCCGACACCGTCGAAAATCACATCGACGCCCTTGCCGCCGGTGATGCCCTTCAAGGTGTCGCGCCAATCGGGCTGCGTGTAGTCCAGCACCGCGTCGGCCCCCTGCGACAGCGCGAACTGCCGCTTGGCTTCCGTCGAGGCGGCGGCGATCACCCGGGCACCAAGCAATTTACCAAGGCTGACAGCGGCCGAACCGGTGCCGCCCGAGGCGCCAAGCACCAGCAACTGCTCACCGGCGCGCAGTTGCGCGGTCTCGCTCAACGCGTAAAGCGCCGTGGTGTAGTTGGCGAGCAGGCCGGATGCCTGCACGAGATCGACGGTGTCGGGCACGACGTACAGATTAGCGGCCGGATAGACGGCGAATTCCGCCAGCGCGCCGCGTAGGCCGAGCCCGAGCACACGATCGCCTACCTGCAACGCCGTGACGCCGCTGCCCAGCGCGTCGACGACGCCGGAGAATTCCATGCCTGGGATGAAGGGCAGCGGGTCCTTGGTCTGATACAGCCCCTGGATTTTCAGCCCGTCGACGAAGCCGATGGCGGCGGCCGCAACGCGGAGGCGGACCTCGCCCTCGCCCGGCTGCGGCATCGGCGCCTCGGCCAGCCGCTGCCCGTCCACCGGACCATACTGCTCCACCACCACCGCCTTCATTAAGCCCCCATCTACCTGATTTTCTTCGGACATTCCGCCTTCACCGGTGCGTTCCGTAAGCCTTCGAGGCTAGCTGCCTGCATCTTGTTGTCAAATGTCCGCAATCATCGGTGTGGAATCCATTCTGCGGCTTTGACGCGGCGCAACAGCGGGACTATGTAGTCCCTTTATGACCACATCAGAAAATTCTCCCGCCTGGCCGGACCTCAAGCCGACCGCGCTGTTGGTTCTTGCCGACGGCACGGTGTTCGAAGGCTTCGGGCTCGGCGCAGAAGGCCACGCCGTGGGCGAGGTCTGCTTCAACACCGCGATGACCGGCTACGAGGAGATCCTCACCGATCCGTCCTATGCCGGCCAGCTCATCACCTTCACCTTCCCGCACATCGGCAACGTCGGCACCAACGATCAGGACATCGAGACGGTGAACATGGCGTCGACGCTCGGCGCGCGCGGCGCGATCCTGCGCGCGGCGATCACCGAGCCGTCGAACTACCGCGCCTCGCGCCATCTCGACCAATGGCTGAAGGCGCGCGGCATCATCGGCCTGTCCGGCATCGATACCCGCGCACTCACGGCGCTGATCCGCAGCAAGGGCATGCCCAATGCGGTGATCGCGCATTCGCGCGACGGCAAGTTCGATCTCGATGCGCTCAAGAAGGAAGCGCGCGCGTGGCCCGGCCTCGAGGGCATGGATCTGGTGCCGATGGTCACCAGCGGCCAGCGCTTCACCTGGGACGAGACGCCGTGGGTGTGGGACAAGGGTTTCGGCCGACAGGAGAATCCCGAGTTCAACGTCGTCGCCGTCGATTACGGCATCAAGCGCAACATCCTGCGCCTGCTCGCCGGCGAAGGCTGCAAGGTGACTGTCGTGCCTGCCACGACGTCAGCCGAAGACATCCTTGCGCTGAAGCCGGACGGCATCTTCCTGTCCAACGGTCCCGGCGATCCGGCGGAAACCGGCAAATATGCGGTGCCGGTGATCCAGAAGATCGTCCAGTCCGGCATTCCGACCTTCGGCATCTGCCTCGGGCACCAGATGCTCGGCCTCGCCATGGGCGGCAAGACCGTGAAGATGCATCAGGGCCATCACGGCGCCAATCATCCGGTCAAGGACATGACCACCGGCAAGGTGGAGATCACCTCGATGAATCATGGCTTCGCGGTCGACAAGACCACGCTGCCGGACAACGTCGAGCAGACCCACGTGTCGCTGTTCGACGATTCCAATTGCGGCATTGCGCTGAAAGACAAGCCGGTGTTCTCGGTGCAGTATCACCCGGAAGCCTCGCCCGGCCCGCGCGACTCGCACTACCTGTTCCGCCGTTTCTCCGACCTGATGCGCGAGAAGAAGCGGGCGTAGCTCAAAGAACCTGCCCGGAAATCATGGGCGAGACTTTCAGCACGAAACACGTCGTCCCCGCGCAGGCGGGGACCCATACGCCGCAGCGTTTCGGCGCTATCATCAGGGCGAAGTTATTCTATCATAACCAGCGTTAGGAGTTCTGGGTCCCCGCCTGCGCGGGAACGACGCCGAGGTTGTTGAGACGCCTTCGATGACGACAGTGCCACCGGGAAACGCTCATGCATGACAAAGCCGATCAACCCATCTCCTTCGGCCTGACGCCGCCGGAGGTGTTGGCGTCGATGAGCGGGCTCGATTTCCTGCAAAAGATGTTCGCCGGTGAACTGCCGCACGCCACGATGATGCAGCAGGTCGGCCTCGTCGGCGGCAGCGCCGAGCAGGGGCACGTGATTTTCCGCGCGGTGCCAGGGCCGCACCACTATAACCCGATCGGCACCGTGCACGGCGGCTTCGCGGCGACGCTGCTCGATTCCGCGATGGGCTGCGCGGTGCAGTCGATGCTGCCCGCCGGCACCGTCTACACCTCGCTGGAATTCAAAATCTCGCTGATCCGGGCGATCACCCGCGATACCGGCGAGGTGCGCGCGGAGGGCCGTGCGCTCAATGTCGGCCGCCGCGTCGGCACCGCCGAGGGCCAGTTGCTCGACGACAAGGGCCGGCTGCTGGCGCACGGCACCACCACTTGCCTCGTTTTCGAGGCTCCCAAGCCGGCGTGATGGAACGGCCCGTCGCGATCGCGGTTAAAACCAACGTCGCAATGCGCCCGGAGATCAAGCATGGCCGACACGCACGGTCTGGTCGAACCGCAGACATTTGTTTTCGGCGATGACGGGCTGGTGCCGAACAATCGCCTGCCCGTGCTGCGCTACCGGCTGGCGGTCGATGTGGCAGGCAACGAGCCGGAACGCATCCTTGAGAACCTGTTCGCCGCCAACGGCTGGGTCGACCTGTGGCACAACGGCATCTTCGATTATCTGCACTATCACGCCACGGTACACGAAGCGCTCGGCATCGCGCGCGGCCATGCCAAGGTCCGGCTGGGCGGCGACCGCGGCACAACGCTCGAACTTGTTGCCGGTGACGTCGTGATCCTGCCCGCCGGCACCGGCCATCAATGCCTCTCCGCCAGCGACGATTTCAGCGTGGTCGGCGCCTATCCGCCGGGCGAAAAAATGCAGATCACCAAGCCGACGCCGGACAACTACCGCAAGGCGCTGAAGACAATTCCGATCGTGCCGCGTCCCGTCATCGATCCGGTGCAGGGTACGCAGGGGGCACTGATGCGGCTTTGGAAGACGGTGAACTGAACAGAGAGCCAGTTCGAATATATCGAATATATACATATATCGCCGTCATGGCCGGATTTATTCCGGCCATGACGAGCTACTCGAACTCATTGGCTCGACGAACTACTGTTCGTTGCCACCCTCCTGACGGCTGGCCTCGAACAGGAACCAGGTTCGCCGCTCGGTGGCATCGATGAAATTCTCGAGCAGACTGGCGGTCGCAACATCCTCGTATTTGTCGGCGATGTCGTGCGCCTTGCGCATCGACGCCACCACCTTCTTGTTGTCGTTCATCAGTTCACGCAGCATCTCGCGCGGCGGCACGTAGTTTTCGTCGTTGTCCGCGAGCGTTTGCAACTTGGCGATCTGGCCGATCGAACGCAGCGTGGTGCCACCGATCTTGCGCACCCGCTCGGCAATCTCGTCGGTAGAGGCGAAAATCTGCTCGGATTGTTCGTCCAGCAGCAGATGATAATCACGGAAATGACGGCCCGAGACGTGCCAGTGGAAGTTCTTGGTCTTGAGGTAGAGCGCGAACGTATCGGCGAGGATAGTGTTCATCGCCGCCGATATCTTGTCGACGCCGTCCTGTGGCAGATCGGTGGGCGTATCGAGATTGGCGGCGACTTTACCGGATGCGGTCTTGGCTTTGGTCACGACGGAAGTCCTTTCCATGCTGGGACTCGACGAAAATCGCCGTCGAAGCGTTTTCGGGTCGCTACATTCGACCGCCACTCTGATAGAATCGGGATTTCGACGGCGCCATTTTCGCCAAATGAAAGTCTGGCTTACCAAACAAAAGTTTTGGACCCCGTCCCAACGTCGTCGTAAGAACTTGGTTCCTCGCACGGAACGACAATCAAAGCTGGCCTGCACTCATGGATGACTGGATCGACTACTACGATTCGACCCACACGATTTACGCCAGCAAGCGGCACCGCGACGTGCATTTCGAAACCATCGCTGCGGACATCATCGGCTATATACCCTCGCGCGATGCCGTGGTGCTGGACTATGCCTGCGGCGAGGCGCTGTCGGCCCCCAGGGTCGCCGAGGCTTGCGGCAAGCTGATTCTGGCGGAGCCCGCGCCCGGCGTGCGCGGGCGGCTGATCGCCCGCTTCGCGCCCAACACCCGAATCCGGGTCCGCTCCCTCGATGAACTGCGCGGCATGGAAGAAGCCTCCGTCGACCTCGCAATCATGAATTCGGCGGCGCAGTACATGACCCCCGCCCAACTCGACTGGGCATTCGACACCCTGCACTGGCTGCTGAAGCCGGCCGGTCGCCTCGTGGTCGGCGATATCCTTCATCCCAAGGTCGGGATGGCCCGCGATGTCGCCGCGCTGCTGCAATTCGGGGCCAAGCACGGTTTCCTCAAGGACGCCCTGGTCGGGCTGGTTCGCACCGCCCTATCTGATTACCGTCAATTACGAACCAAGATCGGCCTTCAGCGCTATACTGAAGACGAGATGATCGAGCGACTGGCGTCGGCGGGATTTTCCGCCGAGCGCGCACCGAAGAACATCGGCCACAACGCCGCGCGGATGACCTTCGTGGCGCGGCGAATGAGCTGATCCTGGCCGAGCGACGATCGCATCAGGTTATCCACTGCCCGCCCGACAATTACCCCGCGCATTAGGGTTAATCCGAAGTTAACGTCGCGCACGCCGACGTGATCGGTCAGGATACCCTTGGCCCGGTGGCGGAAGTGTACACGCAGGGGTGATGCATCGCTCCTTATCCTGGTTCGAGTCCAGGCTGGGCCTCCATTCGCCGGTTGATGGCGCGGTTCAAAGCCCTTTCCCACCAAGGCAATCTGGTCTAAACACACCTCGCGCGCAGGAACCGTCCTGGGCGCGATCAGCACCCATGGAATGCGGTTTTGCGTCCTGTCGCGCTCTGGATTGCTGAGTGATCGCATGACCTTGCCCGGATCGGGCGAATCGCGATCACGGACCTCGAGGGACGCGCGCC
Organism: Hyphomicrobiales bacterium; assembly: GCA_017305535.1. GTDB lineage: Bacteria > Pseudomonadota > Alphaproteobacteria > Rhizobiales > Xanthobacteraceae > 62-47. The sequence continues at coordinate 102,480 of JAFKKN010000008.1, forward strand.
GCGCGTCCTTTTTTATGCCTGGTTTCCAGCCCGTGAGCCGCAATGCCTAAACGCACAGACATCTCGACCATCCTCATCATCGGCGCCGGCCCGATCGTCATCGGCCAGGCCTGCGAGTTCGACTATTCCGGCACCCAGGCGGTGAAGGCGTTGAAGGAGGAAGGCTACCGGGTGGTGCTGGTCAATTCCAATCCGGCCACCATCATGACCGATCCGGAACTGGCGGACGCGACCTACATCGAGCCGATCACCCCGGAAATCGTCGGCAAGATCATCGAGAAGGAACGCCACGTCATCCCCGGCGGCTTCGCGCTGCTGCCGACTATGGGCGGCCAGACCGCGCTCAACTGCGCGCTGTCGCTGCGCCGCCAGGGCACGCTGGACGATTTCGACGTCGAGATGATCGGCGCCACCGCCGACGCCATCGACAAGGCGGAAGACCGCCAGCTTTTCCGCGAGGCGATGACCAAGATCGGGCTCGAGACGCCGAAGTCGCGGCTCGCCAACGCCTCGGCGCTGAAGAAGCAGTTTCGCGACAAGTATCTCGCGGAAAAAGCCAAGCTCACCGGCGAGGCGCTGGCGGAGCACGAGCGGCAATGGGTGCTCGGCGAGAACGAGCGCCGCAAGCGCTATCAGGAAGCGGCACTCGGCGAAGCCCTGATGGCGCTGTCCGAGATCGGCCTGCCCGCGATCATCCGTCCGTCGTTCACGATGGGCGGCACCGGCGGCGGCATTGCCTACAACAAGGAAGAATATCTCGACATCATCGAGCGCGGCCTCGACGCCTCGCCGACCAACGAAGTGCTGATCGAAGAGTCGGTGCTCGGGTGGAAAGAGTACGAGATGGAAGTCGTCCGCGACAAGAAGGACAACTGCATCATTGTCTGCTCGATCGAAAACCTCGATCCGATGGGCGTGCACACCGGCGACTCGATCACTGTCGCGCCGGCGCTGACGCTCACCGACAAGGAATACCAGATCATGCGCGACGCATCGCTTGCGGTGCTGCGCGAGATCGGCGTCGAGACCGGCGGCTCCAACGTGCAGTTCGGCGTCAACCCCGCCGACGGCCGCATGGTGGTGATCGAGATGAATCCGCGCGTGTCGCGCTCCTCGGCACTGGCCTCGAAGGCCACCGGCTTCCCGATCGCCAAGGTCGCGGCCAAGCTCGCGGTCGGCTACACGCTGGACGAGATCGCCAACGACATCACCGGCGGCGCGACGCCGGCCTCATTCGAGCCAACGATCGATTACGTCGTCACCAAGGTGCCGCGCTTCGCCTTCGAGAAATTCCCCGGCGCCTCCAACACGCTGACCACCTCGATGAAGTCGGTAGGCGAGGTGATGGCGATCGGTCGCACCTTCCAGGAGTCACTGCAAAAGGCGATGCGCGGCCTGGAAACCGGCCTCACCGGCCTCGACGAGATCGAGATCGACGGCCTCGGCAAGGGCGACGACAAGAACGCGATCCGCGCCGCGCTTGGCACGCCGACACCCAACCGCATCCTGCAAGTGGCGCAGGCGATGCGGCTCGGCTGGAGCAACGAGGACATCTTCGCGTCCTGCAAGATCGATCCGTGGTTCCTCGCCGAACTGCGCGGCATCGTCGAGATGGAAGGCAAGATCAAAGCCGACGGCCTGCCGCCGCACGCCTTCGGCATGCGCACGCTTAAGGCAATGGGCTTCTCCGACGCGCGCCTCGCGGTGCTCGCCAACACCACCGAAGCGGACATCCGCACGTTGCGGCAGTCGCTTGGCGTGCGCCCGGTCTACAAGCGCATCGATACCTGCGCGGCCGAGTTCGCCTCCCCCACCGCCTACATGTATTCGAGCTACGAGCCGCCGTTCGCGGGCGCGCCAGCCGACGAAAGCGAGCCATCCGACCGCAAGAAGGTGGTGATCCTCGGCGGCGGCCCGAACCGCATCGGCCAGGGTATCGAATTCGACTATTGCTGCTGTCATGCCTGCTTCGCGCTATCGGATGCCGGCTATGAGACTATCATGGTCAACTGCAATCCGGAGACGGTCTCGACCGACTACGATACCGCCGACCGGCTCTACTTCGAACCGCTGACGCAGGAAGACGTGCTCGAGATCATCGACCGCGAGCGCACCAACGGTACGCTGCATGGCGTCATCGTGCAGTTCGGCGGCCAGACCCCGCTGAAGCTCGCGCGCGCGCTCGAAGCCGCCAACGTGCCGATCCTCGGCACCTCGCCCGACGCCATCGACCTTGCGGAAGATCGCGACCGTTTCAAGCGCGTGCTCGACCGGCTGCGGCTGACGCAGCCGAAGAACGGCATCGCCTATTCGGTGGAGCAGGCGCGGCTTGTCGCCGCCGATCTCGATTACCCGCTGGTGGTGCGTCCGTCCTATGTGCTCGGCGGCCGCGCGATGCAGATCATTCGCGACGATGCGCAACTCGGCGACTATCTCTTGGAAACGCTGCCCGAGCTGGTGCCCGCCGACGTCAAGGCGCGCTATCCGAACGACAAGACCGGGCAGATCAACACCGTGCTCGGCAAGAATCCGCTGCTGTTCGATCGCTATCTGTCGGACGCCATCGAGATCGACGTCGATTGCCTGTGCGACGGCAAGGATACGTTCGTCGTCGGCATCATGGAGCACATCGAAGAGGCCGGCATTCATTCAGGCGACTCGGCCTGTTCGCTTCCGCCGCGTTCGCTCGACGCCGCGACCATCGCCGAACTCGAACGCCAGACCCGCGAGCTTGCGCTCGGCCTTGATGTGGTCGGCCTGATGAACGTGCAATACGCCATCAAGGACGGTACCATCTATGTGCTGGAAGTGAATCCGCGCGCGTCGCGCACGGTGCCGTTCGTCGCCAAGGTAATCGGCACGCCGGTGGCGAAGATCGCCGCGCGCATCATGGCCGGCGAGAAGCTCGCAGACTTCAAGCTGAAGCCGCAGCAGCTCAAGCATGTCGGCGTCAAGGAATCCGTCTTCCCGTTCGCGCGTTTCCCCGGCGTCGACACCGTACTCGGCCCGGAGATGCGTTCGACCGGCGAAGTCATGGGCCTCGATCGCAACTTCGCGGTCGCCTTCGCCAAGAGCCAGCTCGGCGGCGGCACCCGCGTGCCACGCAAGGGCACGGTGTTCGTCTCGGTACGAGAAGACGACAAGACACGCATTCTTGAAGCGGTGCGGCTGTTGTCGTCACTCGGCTTCCGCGTGATCGCGACCTCCGGAACGCAACGTTATCTGTCCGATAACGGCGTGCCGACCGAGAAGATCAACAAGGTGCTGGAAGGCCGTCCGCATATCGTCGACGCGATTACCAATGGCGAGGTGCAACTGGTGTTCAACACCACCGAAGGTCCGCAGGCTCTGGCCGACAGCCGTTCGCTGCGGCGCGCTGCCCTCTTGCATAAAGTGCCGTACTACACCACTCTATCCGGCGCTGTGGCGGCCGCGCAGGGCATTCGTGCCTATCTGGGCGGGGACCTTGAGGTCCGCACGTTGCAGAGTTACTTTCCCGGACACTGATCTTCGGCCGCGATCCGCGACTGCGGATCGGGACGACGTAACGGAACCTGCCGCTCTCGGGAATGTTCCGTTTTAAGCTGCGCCTGTTGATGGCCGCGACTTGAGTGACACAACTTGGGTGACGCGGCTTGGCTAACCCAACTTGGCGTGAAGGGTATCAAGCCGTTTTATAACTGATTTCCAGAACCGCCGCGGCGGTCGATATGGAAATCCAAGGACGAGGGTAAATGGTGGACAAGGTTCCGATGACCCCCGGTGGTCATACCGCGCTTGAGGTCGAATTGAAGCAACGCCAGTCAGTGGATCGGCCGCGCATCATCGAACTGATCGCGGAGGCGCGCTCGCATGGCGACCTGTCGGAAAACGCCGAGTACCACGCCGCCAAGGAAGAGCAGTCGCACAACGAGGGCCGCATCGCCGAGCTCGAGGATAAGCTGGCGCGCGCCGAAGTGATCGACGTCACCAAACTGTCCGGCGACACCATCAAGTTCGGCGCCACCGTGACGCTGATCGACGAGGATACCGAGAAGAAGGCCGTGTGGCAGATCGTCGGCGAAACCGAGGCCGATGCCAAGAAGGGCCGCATCTCGATCACCTCGCCGCTCGCGCGCGCGCTGATCGGCAAGACCAAGGGCTCCTCGGTCGAGGTGATGGCGCCAGGCGGCGCGAAGGCCTACGAGATCGCCAAGGTGGAGTGGCGCTGAGCGCCCGTTCCCCAAACTAGTGTCAAGGAGAAGCCGCGCATGTCGCGGCTTTTTTGCGCCTTGACGGACCATTCACCGCGAATCAATGCTGACGAATCGGAATATTCGGCGGGATCGATTGTTAGCTTCCGTCGGATGTGGTCGCGGCAAGGGGGACGCGACATTCGGGACGCAACGGCCTTGTGATTTGATCGTGGGACAGGCCCACGTAAAAGGTTCGCGACTCGTCCAACAGCAATCAGTTCTCCGTTTCTGCACGATGCGCGGATCATTCCGCACAACAGGGGGTAAGACATGGATCAAACATTTTCCAAGTTTCAGCCGGTGGCCTTGAGCCTTCTTCGTTTCATCATCGGACTACTGCTGCTGCAGTACGGCATCGCGAAGATCTTCAAATTCCCGGTGCTGCCTTACTTCGCTAACATCCCGCCCCTGATCGTGGTGGCCGGCACCATCGAGCTGATCGGCGGCGCGCTGCTGTTGGTCGGACTGTTCACGCGGCCTGTGGCGTTCATCCTTTCGGGCCAGATGGCTTTCGCCTATTTCCTCGGCCACATGTTCAAGGCCGCGAATCCGGTTTTCCTGCCGCTGCTGAACGGCGGCACGCTGGCGATCGCGCTCTGCTTCACCTGCCTCTATCTCGCGACGACAGGCGGCGGCCCGATCAGCCTCGACGCGATGCTGCGCAAGAAGGGCTAGAGCCCCACCAATCCGCACCCATCATTGCAAGCACCCGGATCGGCGTTTCGCGCGATCCGGGTGCACGCATTTCCGGCGTGCACTATTGCCGTCCGGTTTTCAGGAGAAACGCGCGAGCGTTGCGGCGTCGGTCCAGAACACTTCGCCCTCGGACTCCTCGGTGTCGAGCCAGAGCAGCGGCAAGTCCGGATAGGCGGCTTCCAGCACATCGCGCCCGCGCCCGATTTCACACAGCAGCCCGCCTTCCGGCGTGAGATGCCACGCGGATTCGCGCAAGATGCGATGCACGATATCGAGCCCGTCATTACCGCCATCGAACGCCATCTTCGGCTCGTGCCGGCACTCGCGCGGCAAGTCCGCCATCCCCTGCGCGTCGACATAGGGCGGATTGCTGATGATGAGATCGTAACGCGCGTCGCCCAGCGGCGCGAACAGGTCGCCGTTGTGGAGTGTGACGCGATCCTCAAGCCCGTAGTCGGCGACGTTGCGTTTGGCGACCGCCAGCGCGTCCTTCGACAGATCGACGGCATCGATCCGCGCGTTGGGAAAATAACGACTCGCCAGAATCGCGAGACAGCCTGAGCCAGTGCAGAGGTCGAGTACACTGTCCACCGCGCCGGGATCGGCGATCAGGCCGGCGCCATCCGCCTCCTCCGCGCCGGTGAAATGCGACTCAAGCAATTCGCCGATGAACGAGCGCGGCACGATCACGCGCTTGTCGACATAGAACGGCAACCCGCGCATGTAGACCTTGTTAACGAGATACGCGGTGGGCTCGCGGCTTTGCACCCGTCGCTCGATCAGGTCGAGCAGCCTCGCGCTTTCGGTCGTCGTAACACGCGCCGTCGCGAACATCTCGAACTGGTCGGGATGCAGATGCAGCGCCTCGCAAATCAGGAACGCGGCATCCGCCACCGGATCGGTGGTGCCGTGCGCGAACGCCAGTTCCGCCTCGATGAAGCGGCTGACGGCGTAACGCACGAAGTCGAGCAGCGTCAGCAATTCGCCGCGCGCGGGCCGAACGATCTTCGCGGCCTTCGGCGCAGGCGGCGGCGCGGCCTTCTTCGCCTTGGCACGTATTTCTTTGGAGCGTGTTTGCTTGGAGACTGTTTTCTTCGCCATCAGGATTTGATCCAGCGCGCGGCCGCATCGTCGTCGTGCGCGGCGGCATCGACCCAGTTCGTGCCGGCGGCGCTTTCCTCGCGCTTCCAGAACGGCGCGCGCGTCTTCAGGTAGTCCATCAGAAACTCCGCTGCCTCGAACGCCGCCTGCCGATGCGACGACGCCGTGACCACCAGCACGATGTTCTCGCCCGGTACGATGCGGCCGTGGCGGTGGATGACGGTGACGCCGAGCAGCGGCCAGCGCGTCCGCGCCTCCTCGACATGGCGGCCGATCTCGGCTTCGGCCATGCCGGGATAGTGTTCGAGTGTCAGCGCGTCGATGGCATCGCCATCGGTCCCGCCACGACAGACGCCGCCGAACGACACCACCGCGCCGACATCGGTGCGACCGGCGGTCATTGCCGCGATCTCGCGTGCGGTGTCGAAGTCGGCCTCTTGCAGGCGGATGGTAACAGGAACGGTCATCACTAAATGTTAGCCACCGGTCATCGGCGGAAAGAACGCGATCTCGCGCGCGCCGGCGATCACCGTCTCCGGCGGCACGTGGGTGTGGTCGATCGCGGCGCGGATCACGCGCGGCGTCTCGAAGGCATGGGCGTAGGTCTCGCCGCGCCCGGCCAGCCAGCCGATCAGGTCACCCACCGTGCGCACCTCGGCCGGCGGTTCGACGGTTTCTTCCGCCTTGCCGATGCGTTCGCGCACCCATGCGAAATAAACCACCTTCATGAGTCGGCCTCGATGAGGTGATGGATACCGGCGCGGAAATAATCCCAGCCGGTATAGATCGTGAGAAGCGCCGACAGCCAGAGCAGCAACAGCCCAAGCTGGGTCACGAACGGAAAGACCCGGTCGCCCGCCTCGCCCGCGAGCAGGAAGCCGATCGCCACCAGTTGCGCGGTGGTCTTCCACTTGGCGAGCTTGGTCACCGGCACGCTGACCCGCAGCGCCGCGAGATATTCGCGCAGGCCCGACACCAGGATTTCGCGGCAGAGGATGACAATGGCGGCCCACAGGGTCCAGCCGTGGATGATGCCGTCGGCCGCCAGCATCAGCAGACAGGACGCGACCAGCAGCTTGTCCGCGATCGGGTCGAGCATCCGGCCGAGCGCCGACTGCTGATCCCAGATGCGGGCGTAGTAACCGTCAAGGAAATCGGTGATGGCGGCGGCGATGAACACCGCCAGCGCCACCCAGCGCAACCACAGCGGCCCCTCCAGGATGGATTGCGCGTAGACGCAGCCGACCACCACCGGAATCGCCGCGATCCGGGCAAAGGTCAGGATATTCGGGATCGATAACCCGTTCCGCGCGGAGCCTCTGGTGGTCGTTGTATCCATCCGTTCTACCAATACTGCCGTTACGCGAAGGTCAACTATCCCCGTGTCAATTTCGCGCCTATTGCCGCCTCAGCCCGGTTGCGCATGGAAAAACTCGAAGATCCGCCGGGCGCTTTCAGCGCTGATCCCCGGTACCTTGCCGAGATCGGCGATGGAGGCCCGTTCGATTTCCTTCAGCGTGCCGAAGTGATGCAGCAGCGCCCGCTTGCGCGAGGGGCCGATGCCGGGGATTTCCTGCAACCCGGCCTCGCGGAGGTCCTTCTTGCGCAATTTTCGGTGCGAGCCGATCACGAAACGGTGCGCCTCGTCACGCAGCCGCTGGATGAAATAGAGAACCGGGTCGCGCGGCTCCAGCTTCAGAGGCTCGCGGCCCGCCATGAACAGGGTTTCGCGGCCGGCATCGCGATCCGGCCCCTTCGCCACCGCCATCAACGAGACCTGCGTGAGGCCAAGTTCGTCGAATACCGCCTGCGCGGCGTTGAGTTGTCCGCGTCCGCCGTCGATGATGACCAGATCCGGCCACTGCTGCGGCGTGTCGTCGCTGGCCTCGGCCGGCCGCGTAGGATCGAGGCCCTGCGTCAGCAACCGCTTGAAGCGCCGCTCCAGTACCTCGCGCATCATGGCGTAGTCGTCGCCCGGCGTCAGGCCCTCGGAGCGGATGTTGAACTTGCGATACTGGTTCTTCAAAAAGCCGTCCGGTCCGGCCACGATCATGGCGCCGACCGCATTGGTGCCCTGAATGTGGCTGTTGTCGTAGACCTCGACCCGGTTCGGCACCTTCGACAGCGCGAGGATGGTCGCGAGCCCCTGTAACAGCCGCGCCTGTGTCGCGGTGTCGGCGAGCTTGCGGCCGAGCGCCTCGCGCGCGTTGGTCAGCGCGTGGGCGACGAGGTCCTTCTTTTCACCCCGTTGCGGTGTCGTCACCTCGACCTTGAAACCGGCCTTGACGGCAAGCGCGCTCGCCAGCAACTCGCGCTCGTCGATCGCGTGCGAGAGCAGCACCAGTTTCGGCGGCGGCTTGTCGTCATAGAACTGCGCGAGGAACGAGCCCAGCACCTCCTCGCAGGTGAATGACTTCTCGGCGCGGGGGAAATAGGCGCGATTGCCCCAGTTCTGCCCGGTGCGGAAGAAGAACACCTCGATACAGAAGTAGCCGCCTTCCTGATGCACGGCGAACACGTCGGCTTCCTCGACGGTGCGCGGGTTGATGCCCTGCGTCGACTGAATCGCGGACAGCGCCGCCAGACGGTCGCGATAAATGGCCGCGCGCTCGAAGGCGAGATCGTCCGACGCCTTCTCCATCTCGCGCGCGAGGTCTTCCTTCACCGCGCGCGAGCGGCCGGACAGGAAATCAGTCGCCTCGCGCACCAGCGCGGTATAGCCGGGGAAATCGATCTCTCCGGTGCACGGCGCGGCGCAGCGGCGGATTTGATACAGCAGGCACGGCCGCGTCCGGCTTTCGAAAAACGAATCCGTGCAGGAGCGCACCAGAAACGCGCGCTGCAAGGCGGTGATGGTGCGATTGACCGCGCCGACCGAGGCGAACGGCCCGAAGTAACGCCCCGGCCGCGACTGCGCGCCGCGGTGCTTGAGCATCTGCGGCGCCCAATGGTCGCCGGTAATCAGGATATACGGGAACGACTTGTCGTCGCGCAGCAGCACGTTGAAGCGTGGCCGGAGCTGCTTGATGAGGTTGGCCTCGAGCAGCAAGGCTTCGGTTTCGGTCGCGGTGGAGACGATCTCCACCATCACCGTCGCCGCGATCATTCGGGCGATGCGGGCGACATGGCCGGTCGGCCGCGCATAAGACGACAGCCGCTTGCGGACATTCTTGGCCTTGCCGACATAGAGCACGTCGTTGGCCGCGTTCAGCATCCGGTAGACGCCGGGCGAAGTCGGCGCGAGGCGCACCGCGCGCTCGATCGCCGCCCGCCCGACCGCGAACGGCCCCTCCGCCACCGCCTCGGAACCCTCGTCGATCGATTCCGGAAGCTGTTCCTCGTCGTCCTCGCCATTGCCGCCGGCGCTTGCCGGATCGATGTCCTGCATGGCGGGGTCGAGGCCGGGTGCGGTCGGGGCATCGGCCGGCGGGGTTTCCGGCCGCTGGTGCCCATCGCGAAGTTTCGGAGTGTTGGAGGAATCGGTCGCCATGGGCCCAAATTAAGCGCTGCGCCCTCAACCCGCCAGCCACAGCGGGTCATCGCCCGGTAACACTCCGTTAACGACGATCCGGTGCGCGAGGCCCGCGTTAAGAACCGATTAACGGCGGACTCTCGATAAATCTTAGCGAATTTGTTGCGAATTCCGTAACCGTAACGGACACGCCCACTGGCCGATATCTGGCCACCGCGGCGAACCGAACGGCGACGGCGAGAGTATTGAGGAGCGTATGATGATCAGGACAACGTGGGCCGCCACCGCAGCCGTGGTTGCAACGTTAGCCCTTGCCACGCAGGCCCAGGCTGCGGACTGGTCGTATGGCGCGCGCGGTCCCTACACCGTCAATCAGCCGCTCAACGCCTATAGCTGGGCCGGCCCGTATCTCGGCGGCAACCTTGGCTACAATTGGGGTTCCGTTTCCAACAACCCGACCCGCCCGTCCGGTTTCATGGGCGGCGTTCAGGTCGGCTACAACGTGCAGTCAGGCCCGCTGGTGATCGGCCTCGAGGGCGACCTGCAACTCAACGGTGCGGACAACCGCTTCGCCGGCTGGAAGTTCAGCAATCCGTGGTTCGGCACCGTGCGCGGGCGCGTCGGCTACGCCATGAACAATATCCTGATCTATGGCACCGGCGGCCTCGCCTTCGGTACGCTGAGCGGCGAGACGGCGACCCAGCGCGAAAGCCACACCTCGGCCGGCTGGACCGTCGGCGTCGGCGCCGAATTCGGCCTGACCCAGAACATCAGCGCCAAGGTCGAATATCTCTATGTCGACTTGTCGAGCAGCCGCTTCGACATCACCGGCATGCCCAACGCCTATTCGACCAGCATGGTGCGCGTCGGCCTGAATTACCGTTTCTGATCGAAGCAAAAAGAACTTCGAGTGACCAACTCCCGGCCCTTCGCGGCCGGGATTTTTTTGCCTTAGGTAAGCGGCCATCGCGTGCTTCGTCATGCCCGGGCATAGCCATTCGAAGAACGGCGTCGCTTTCGCTCGCCTATGTCCCGGGCATCTACGTCTTTCTTCTCGCATTATCGCAAAGATGTGGATGGCCGGAACAAATCCGGCCATGACGGTGGAGAGGTCGATACTCAACACTTTACCGTCGTCACCGGGCAGGCGCTTCGCTCGCAATAACGATGCGAATGACGCTTACGGCTTCGCGACCTCAAGCCGGAAACGCCCCGCGCCACCCTGCCCGAGCGGCTTTTGCAACTCCGGCAGCACGGTCCTCAGTTCGGCCGCCAGCGTCCACGGCGGATTGACGATCAACAAGCCGCTCGACACCAGTCCCTGCCCTTCGGCGGCGGGCGCAACGCTGAACTCCAGCCGCAGGCACTTGTCGCCGGCGCCTTTCGCGGCCGAAGCCGTCGCGACCTGTCGCGCCAGCGCATCAGTGGCGCGACGGTTTTTCACCGGATACCACAGCATGAAGATGCCGGTCGGCCACTTCGCAAAACTCTCCGCGAATACCCGCGCCAACCGGTCGAACTCGTCAGGCTGCTCGAACGGCGGATCGATCAGCACCAGCCCGCGCCGCTCGTTCGGCGGCACGAAAGCCGGCAGCGCGGTCCAGCCGTCGAGATCGACCACCCGCGCCTGCTCGTCGCGGCGCAGCGCGTCGATCAACTGCTTGCGCGGTGCTGGGGCGACTTCGCAGACCACCATGCGGTCCTGCGGCCGCAGCAAGGCGCGCGCGATCAACGGCGATCCCGGATAGGCTTCCAGTTTCCCCGGCGGATTGAAGGCGCGGACGATATCGAGATAGGGCGCGATCAATGCGCCCGCGTCTTGCGAAAACCGCGCCTGCATCACCCGTGCGATGCCGGTGAGCCATTCGCCGCCGCGCGTCGCCTCCTCGCCGGTAAGGTCGTAACGGCCGGCGCCGGCGTGGCTGTCGATGACCCGGAACGCCGCCGGCTTCTCGTGCAGATAGGTCAATATCCGGACCAGCACGAGATGCTTGATGACGTCGGCGAAATTGCCGGCGTGAAAGGCATGGCGATAATTCATGCCGCACTTGTGACGGCATCGCGCGGCGAAAGCAACCGGATCCCGCGCGGACAACGGCCTTACAGCGCCGCCATAATCGGTTACAACGGGGCATCATGCGCTTCAGCTTCATTCACGCCGCCGACCTGCACATCGACAGCCCGCTCGCCGGCCTCGGCCTGAAGGACAAGGCGGTGGCGGAGCGGTTCGCGCGCGCCGGCCGCCGCGCGGTCGAGGCGCTGGTTAAGGAAACCATCGCCAGCGAGGCGGCGTTCCTGATCATCGCCGGTGACGTGTTCGACGGCGACTGGAAGGACGTGGGCACCGGGCTGTTCTTCGTCCGCGCCATCGGCGCGCTGCATCGCGCCGGCATCCCGGTCTATATCGTCAAAGGCAATCACGACGCCGAAAGCGTGATGTCGCGCGACCTGCCCTATCCCGACACGGTGCACGTCTTCCCGTCGAACAAGGCGGCGACGCTGGAACTTGAGGCGCTGCGCGTCATCCTGCACGGTCGCAGCTTTCCGCATCGGCTGACCGGCGACTTCGTTCAGACCTATCCGGCACGGCGCGACGGCTGGCTCAATATCGGCGTGCTGCATACCTCGCTCGACGGCCGCCCCGGCCACGAGGGATATGCGCCGTGTTCGGTCGATGACCTCAAGCGCTTCGGCTACGACTACTGGGCGCTGGGCCATATCCACGCCGCCGAGATCGTCAGCCGCGATCCGTGGATCGTGTTCCCCGGCAACCTGCAAGGCCGCAGCGTGCGCGAGACCGGCGCCAAGGGCGCGATGCGCGTCACTGTGGAGGACGGCCGCGTTGTCGAGGTGACGCCGCTGGTGCTCGATGCCGCGCGCTGGGCACATCTCGACATCGACGTCGGCGGCCTTGATAGCGAGACCGACATCGTCGCCCGCATCGACGCGGCATTGATGGAGGAGCACGGGTCGGCCGAAAACCGTCCGGTCGCGGCGCGCATCACGTTGCGCGGCGCGACACCGCTGCACAACCGTCTGATCGCACGGCGCGAGGAGTTTCAGGACGAGCTTCGCGCCAGCGGCTTCCGCATCGCCGAGGATTTCTGGATCGAACAACTCAGGATCAGGACCACCGCGCCGCCATCCGTGACGACGATCTCGCCGGATACTGAAACGCTCGATATCGACGCCATGCTGCGCGAGGCCTCCGCCGATCCGGACTTCGCCGCAACGCGCGAACGGCTGATCAAGGAGATCGAGGACAAGCTGCCGAAGGACCTGCGCGATGAATTTCGCAGGACTGATGCGCTCGCCTCGCTCGGTGAAGACGCCCGCGCGTTGCTCGCCGGAGCGCTACCTTGAAACTTGCGCGGCTAGCCCTCGAGCGCTACGGCGCCTTCACCGATCGCGTACTGACGTTCGATCCCGAGGCCGCGCTGCACATCGTCCATGGCGCCAACGAGACCGGCAAGACTTCGACGCTGTCGGCCATCGGCGATCTGCTGTTCGGCTTCGGTACGCGCACGACCTACAACTTCAAGCATGACAACAACGCGCTCCGGATCGGTGGAACGCTGCTTCATTCCGACGGCCGGCAACTCGCGATCCGCCGCCGCAAAGGCACCAAGAACACACTTCTCGATGCATCCGACCAGGCGCTGCCGGATGACACGCTGGCGCCATGGCTCGGCGGCATCGCGCGCGACACCTTCGATCGCGAGTTCGGCCTGACGGCGGAGGCGCTGCGGCGCGGCGGCGACGATCTGCTCAAGGCCGGCGGTCGGCTGGCGGAAACGCTCGCGGCAAGTTCGGCGGGCCTGAGCGCGCTGACGCAACTCAAGGACCGCCTGCAAGGCGAGGCGGACGCGCTGTTCACGTCGCGTCGCGCCGGCGGCAAGGCGTTCTACATCGCGGCCGACCGCCGCGATGACGCCGAACGCACCTTACGCGACAGCATCGTCACCCGCGATGTCCTGCAACAGGCGGACGACGCAGTGCGCGACGCCGAAGTACAACTCGCAACGTTGAACAAGGCGCATGGCGAAAGCGGCAAGGTGCTGGCGCGCTGGCAACGCACGCTGCGCGTGCGCTCCCGGCTGACGCGGCTCGACCAGATCACGAACGAACTGGCCGTCCTCGCCGACCTTCCCGCTATATCACCCGCGATGCTGGCCGAATGGCGCGAAGCGGTGTTGGCGGAAGCCGAGATCACGCGGGAGTTGGCAAAGCTCGATGCCGCCGATGCGGCGGACGCAACAGAGATCGCCGCGCTGGCCATCGACGAAACGACGCTGGCGCAAGCCGCCAACATCGAAATGCTGCGCGATCGCATGGGGGCGATCCGCAAGGATTTCGACGATCTGCCGCGCCGCCGACAGGCGCGCGATGCAGCACGGGCAGCGCTTGACGACAGCGCGCGCCGGCTCGCGCTGTCGTCCCACGCGGCGCTGTTGGAAAAACTGCCGACCGATGCGGCACTGGCGCAGGCGCGTGATTTGATCGCGCGGCGCAAGCAAGCCGAACAGGCGATCGCGGACGCCGATGCGCGCCATGCGCGCTTGCAACGCGAGCTTGACGATTTCGCCGCCGAGTTCACCGACATACCTGCCGTCGTCGACCCCGAACAATTGCGGCAACGCTTTGACGCGCTCGGCGACATCGCCGCGCAGGCGGACCGGCTGCGACGCGAAACGTCGGTGCTGGATATCGAAGCCAACGCGCTTGCATCCGCCGCCCGCGTGCTCGATCCCGCACCCGGCCCGCTGGAAACCCTGCGCACGCTGGTGCTGCCGGATAGCGCGCTGATCGGCCAGTTCGCGCGGGACGCCGCACAGCATGACGACAACGCGAGGCAACTGAAATCGTCGCTCGTCACCTGCGACGAAGCGATCACCGCGACGAAAGCCGAACTCGCGCAGCTCGCCGGCCTCGGCGCCATGCCGAGTCACGGCGATCTCATCGAGGCACGGCGGCAACGCGACGATCATTTCACGAAGCTGCGCGACGTGCTCCACGGCGACCATGCGGCCCGCGATCAGAGATTTGCCGAAGTCGTTCAATCGTCGCAAGGCATCGACAGCATCACCGATCTCCTGCTCAGCGATAGTCAGCGCGCGACCCGCCGCGAGGATGCCGAGCGACGTCTGACGGTCCGGTTCAGCGAACGCGAACGCCTTGCGGAGGCCCTGGCCGACGCACAAACGCAACGCACCACTTTCGAACAAAGCTGGGCGCAGGCCTGGGCAGCGGCAGGGCTCTCACCACGTAGCCCGGCCGAAATGCAGCGCTGGCGCGACCGCCTCGACGACATCCTGCAACGCCTCGCCAAGCTCGACGCGCAACGCGCCGGGATCGCCACGTTGACGGCCAGCCTCGATGCCGGCAAGGACGCAACGATTGCGTTTCTCACAAGCGCCGGCCGCGCCCCGGATCGTACATTGGCCGCCGATATCCTGTATCGCGAGGCGAAAACCCGGCTCGACGAACTGCGCGCGGCATGGGCCGATGCCAAAACGCGCGCGGTGAGCCGCCAACGCATCGAACGCGACCTGCGCGAAGCCGAGGCCGCGCGCGCGGCGGCCTGCGATACACTCACAACCTTGATGCAGGCATGGCCCGATGCGATGGCCGGCATTGCCCTTGCGGAGGCGGCGACACCGGCAGAGGCTGATGCGACACTCGCGATGTGGCAAGGCATCGCGGTGCCGAAAGCGAGTTTCGAGCGCGAGAGCCGCAGCGCGTCGACCATGGAGGCCGACATCGCCGCGTTTGATCGCGACGTACGCGACATGGCAACGCGGATCGCACCGCATCTCAAAGCCGACACGTCGCTGGAAACGCTGGCGCACTTGTGGCGCCACCTCGATGCGACGCGCCGCGCCAGCGATATCCGCAAGCGGCTTCGCGAAACAGCAGCGCAGCGCGTCATCACCCGGCAAACGCTGACGGCGAAGCGCGCGGCAAACGCCTTGCTGCTCGATCACGCCCGCGAGGCCTTGCATAGCGCTGATCCCGACGCGCTTGCCGCGGCGCTCGACCGCCTGGCAGCGCGCCAACAGCTAGAAGCCGAACGCGCCACATTGCGGCGCGACCTGCACGAGACCGGCGATGGTCTCGATGAAGCCGCGTTGCGCGCGGAACGCGAAGGCCTCGATCTTGATCTGCTGTCCACCGAGATCGAACGCGAGCAGTTACGGCAAACGCAATTGTTACAGGACGTCGCCGCCGCTTCCGCCGCGCTTCAGCAAAAACGCACCGCACGCGACGGCTTGCTACAAGGTCGCGATGCCAACACTGCCGCCAGCGAACGCGCACAGGCCAATGCGGAACTGCTCTCGATCGCGGAAAGCTGGCTGCTGCGCGCCGCCGCCGCCCGGCTTGCGGGCCGCGCCATCGAACGGCACCGCGCACGAATGCAGGACCCGATCATCGCGCGCGCCGGTGAATTGTTCGCGGCCGCCACCGATGCCACTTGCGCCGGCCTTGCCATCGATTATGGCAACGACGATCAGCCCGAACTGAAGGCGCGCAGGAGCAACGACGAGCGGGTCGGCATCGCGGGACTGAGCGAAGGCACGCGCGACCAGCTTTTCCTC
Source organism: Hyphomicrobiales bacterium (assembly GCA_017305535.1). GTDB lineage: Bacteria > Pseudomonadota > Alphaproteobacteria > Rhizobiales > Xanthobacteraceae > 62-47. The sequence continues at coordinate 118,580 of JAFKKN010000008.1, forward strand.
GCGCTGCGCCTGGCGTTACTGGAACAGCGCGCTGCCGAACCGATGCCGTTCATCGGCGACGACCTGCTCACCAGTTTCGACGAAGCCCGCACACTGGCGACATTGCGGCTGCTCGCGGCGGGTGGCGCGCACCGCCAGATCATCCTGTTCACGCACCATCGCCACGTGATCGATCTGGCGAGGACAGTGAGCGATCACAAAATCGATTGCGTGACATTATAGGAATCACGCTGGCGAATTGACGATGACTCGTCATGGCCGGATTTATTCCGGCCATCCACGTCTTCGCGGCGAGACAGAGACAGAAAGACCTGGATGCCGGGACACGGGCGAGCGAAGCGACGCCGTTCTTCGAACGGCTATGCCGGCCATGACGAGAACAAACGAGGCATCTTCAATTGTAGAATCGCATTCACATCAACCGCAGCCCTTTCAGGCTGGCATGACCGTTCTTGCCGACGATGATGTGATCGTGCACCGAGATGCCGAGCGGGTTGGCGATGTCGATGATCGATTTGGTCATCTGGATATCAGCGGTGGACGGCGTCGGATCGCCGGAGGGATGGTTGTGGACCATGATGATGGCGGTCGCGGACAATTCGAGCGCGCGCTTCACCACCTCGCGCGGATAGACCGGCGTGTGGTCGATGGTGCCGACCTGTTGTAACTCGTCCGCGATCAACTGATTGCGCTTGTCGAGAAACAGGATGCGGAATTGCTCCTTGTCGGCGAATGCCATCGCGGCGCGGCAGTAGTCGATCACGGCGGACCATGACGACAGCACCGTGCGCTGCTTCAGTTGCCCCTTGGCGACGCGGCTCGCGGCGGCAGCGATCAGCTTGATCTCGGTGATCGCCGCTTCGCCGAGCCCTTCGACTTCGCGCAAGCGCGCGGCGGGCGCGTGCACCGTTTCGGCGAACGAGCCGAACTTGCCGATCAGGGTCTTCGCCAGCGGTTTCACGTCGCGGCGCGGCAGCGCGCGAAACAGCACCAGCTCCAGCAGTTCATAATCACTCAGCGCGTCGGCGCCGACGCCGCGAAAGCGATCGCGCAACCGTTCGCGATGGCCGTGATAATGCGGCGGCGCTTCGGCGAAACCGGACGGCTCGATGCCGGACGACTTATTGCCGGAAGATTTGCGAGACTCTTTTTCATCACCAGCCATCGACGCCGACACGCCCACGATTCCCAAGGATATTGCAACCATGCCGCGCCTTGCGGCATTTGCAACATCAATCGGTATTCGGCTATCGCAAAAAGGAGGGACTATACGGACGCAGATTAGCCGGCGGCAGGCGCCTGCTCGCCGTGCCGCGCCGAGAGGGTGAAGACCTCGACGCCGGTCTTGGTCACGCCGACGGAATGCTCGAACTGCGCGGAGAGCGAGCGATCGCGCGTCACGGCGGTCCAGCCGTCCGAAAGGATTTTGACGTGCGGCTTGCCGAGGTTGATCATCGGCTCGATGGTGAAGAACATGCCGGGACGCAGCACCACGCCTTCGCCGGGCCGGCCGACATGGATGATGTTGGGTTCGTCGTGGAAGACGCGGCCGAGGCCGTGGCCGCAGAAATCCCGCACCACGCTCATGTGCTGCGGCTCGACGAAGCTCTGGATCGCGTGGCCGATATCGCCGGTGGTGGCGCCGGGCTTTACCGCCGCGATGCCGCGCATCATCGATTCGTAGGTCACCTCGATCAGACGTTCCGCCTTCCGCGCGATCGGCCCGACCGCATACATGCGGCTGGAGTCGCCGTACCAGCCGTCGACAATAAAGGTAACGTCGACGTTGACGATGTCGCCGTCCTTGAGCGGGCGATCGCCGGGCATGCCGTGGCAGACCACGTGATTGAGCGACGTGCAGGTCGAATAGCGGTAGCCGCGATACATCAACGTCGCCGGATAGGCGTTGTGGCGGAACGCGAAGTCGCGCACGAAGTCGTCGATCTCCGATGTCGGCAGCCCCACCTTGACGAGATCGGTCAGGTCGTCGAGGCAGCGCGACACCAGCGCGCCCGCCTTGCGCATACCCGCGAAAGCGGCGGGGCCGTGCAGCTTGATCTGTCCGGTCTTGCGGAGGGAGGCTTCGGAGGCGTCGACGTAACTCATGGTTGTTCTGATTTTGGCTGTTCTGATTTCGATCAGTCGGGCGCGAATAAGCCCTGATTTCGAGTGAGCCCCCAATTTAATGGATATGGCTGTCGAAGCAAGGACATGGCCGCCATTCGCAATTCATCCTGTAACCGGAATGGGTTGCGCCAAATCGATGCCCTGCGGCGTCAGCCGGCAGCGCCAGGCCAGCGCCTCGACATTCGCCGCCCGCGCGCGGTCGAAGGCGCGGCCATAGGCCGGATCGATGTCCCGCGACAGGCTGAATGTCTCGGCCGAGCCGATCTGCACCACGTACAGCATCACGGCGCGGGCACCGGCGGCCGCCATCGCCGCCAGTTCGTCGAGATGCCGCGCGCCCCGCGCGGTCACCGAATCCGGAAATTCGGCCAAGCCCTGCCGGCGCATCAGGTGCACGTTCTTGATTTCGAGATAGCACGGCGGACGATCCGCGCTCTCCAGCAGGAAATCGATCCGGGAGGCGCCGCCGAACGCGCCGTCGCCATAGCCGACCTCTCGGCGAATGCTGGCGTAGCCGGTCAGTTCGGGGATCACCCCGGCGGCAAGCGCCTCGGCCACCAGCGTATTGGGATGCCCAGTGTTGACGCCGACCAGTTCGACGCCGCCGCCGAAATCGACCTCCACCTGTTCCCACGAATACGGCAACTTGCGCTTGGCGTTGGGCGAACGCGACAGCCACACCCGGCTGCCAGGGGCCTGCAAGCCAATCATGCCGCCCGGGTTGGCGACATGCACCGTCGTCAGGCTACCGTCAGGCAGCTCGACGTCAGCGAGGAACCGCTTGTAGCGACGCAGCAGCGTGGCCGGAACCAGTTCGGATGAAAACCGCATCGGCTATCGCGATCCGCCGGCTGGAGCGTCAGCCGCCGGCGGCGTAGCCATGCGAATGTCGCGCACGGGATACGGCATCCGGATATCCTCGCGCTTGAACGCATCCCACAAGGCCATCAGCACCTCGCTGCGAGCGCTATCCATGCCACTCGGATCGGTGACCCAGAACGTGAGTCCGAACTGCATTCCGGATTCGCCGAATTCGGCCAGCAGGCAACCCGGCGACTTCGCCGTGCTGACACGCTCCGATGCGGCCGCGACATCGATCGCCAGCTGGCAGACCCGACGCGGGTCGGAGTCGTAGGCGGCACCGAATTTCACCTTCACCAGCGCGTTGGTGTCGCTGTAGGTCCAGTTCACGACCTTCTGCGTCACCAGATCCTCGTTGGGGACCAGAATCGCCCGACCATCGCCCGCGGCAATGGAGATGTAGCGCGTGTTCATGGCGCTGATCCGCCCGGTGCTGTCGCCGATAGACACCAGATCACCCGGCTTCACCGACTTGTCGACCAGCAGGATGACGCCGCTGATGAAGTTGGAGACGATCTTCTGCAAGCCGAGGCCGATGCCGACACCCACCGCGCCGGAAAAAATCGCCAGCGCCGACAGGTTGATGCCGACGGCGCTGAGCACCAGCACCACCGCGAGCACCATCAGCACCACATGGGTGAGCTTGATCAGCAGCACCTGCATCGACGGCGTCAGATCGCTGGCGTGGCTGATGCGGCTCTCGAGGAACTGGCTGAGCAGCTTGGAGGCCCACAGCGCCAGCGCCAGCAGCACCACCAGCTTGATCACCAGCAGCGGCGACAACCGCAGATCGCCGAGCACGATGGCGACGGAATCCAGCGCCGCGCTCACCGTCTGCAACTGTCCGACGATGCCCAGCACCGCGACACACCACGCCAGCACCGACACCAGGCTGACCAGCAGCGGATCACGGATCGCGCTGGTTACCAGACGGATCGCCAGCCATGTCAGCGCCAGTTGCGCGGCCGCGAGCAATAGCCAAGCCGAACCGCCCAACTCCGTCCCACGGATCAGGATGCCGAGCAGGAACACCAGCGCAGCGAACACCGCGATCGGCGCGCTGCCGACCAGAACGCGCATGAACCGCCGCAACCGGCCCGGCCAGCCCATCGCCATGCTGCTGACGTCGAAGCGCGCGCGGAACAAGGCCCGGCTGGCCCAGGCGACGAGAGCGCACAGCGCGATCAACCCGAGTTGCAGGTAGAAATCGGGCGACACCACGGCGGCGCCGATCACCTCCCTTGCCGACAGCAACCATTGGCGGACGTGATCGAACGGCATCGAGAGTTTCCGATGTTCAAGGCACGCAAGGCGCGTTCATAAAATCGATTCGAAACGCCGACAGAATCCCACAAGCCACGTATCGGCGCCACCGGTCGATCGCGTGATGGCCGGGTCATCCACGCCATCGACGGCACCGCGTGTAAGTGATTGCAACCATTCGACAGAAATCGGTTGGCGATCCGCAACGGCGACGATATTGATGCAAGTGCAAGCAGTTTTGGACACGCCCCGCTCATGACGTCGCTGGACTCCGTCAGCCTGGCCATTCTCCTTGGCGCGGTGCTGGTCATGGCCGGCATCCTGTCAAGCCTGCTGGCGCTGCGCTTCGGCGCGCCGTTGCTGCTGGTGTTCCTGCTGATCGGCGTGCTGGCCGGCGACAGCGGGCCGGGTGGCCTCAATTTCAGCGACGTCCACGCCACCTATCTGGTCGGCTCCGTGGCGCTGGCGCTGATCCTGTTCGACGGCGGCCTGAAGACGCGCTTTCAAAGCATCCGTACGGTGCTGGCGCCGTCGGTGTCACTGGCAACCCTTGGAGTGTTGCTAACCGCCCTCATCACCGCGCCGGTGGCGAAATTCGCGCTCGACCTCAACTGGAGCGAGGCGCTGCTGGCCAGCGCCGTGGTGGCCTCGACCGACGCAGCCGCGGTGTTTCTGCTGATCCATTCGCAAGGGTTGCGGCTGCGGCCGCGGATCGGCGCGATGCTGGAGGTCGAATCCGGCACCAACGACCCGTTCGCGGTGTTCCTGACGCTAATGCTGGTCGAACTGATCTCGCTCGGCGACAGTTCCTTCACCCATGTGCTGGCGGAGTTCTTTCAGGAGGCGGTGCTCGGCTCCATCCTCGGCCTCGTCGGCGGCTGGCTGGTGGTGATCGCGCTCAACCGGGTCGACCTGCCGCAGGGCCTGCATGCCCCGTTCGTCACCACCGCCGCGCTGATGATCTTCGGGCTGGCGCAGATTTCCCATGCCTCGGGATTCCTCGCGGTCTATCTCGCCGGCATCCTGATCGGCAACCGCCCGACGCGGGCACAGAATTCGGTGGCGACGTTTCTCGATGCCGCGACCTGGCTGGCGCAGATCGTGATGTTCGTGCTGCTCGGTCTTTTGGTGTCGCCGCAACGGCTCGTCGACAGCGTGGTTCCGGCCATCGTCGTAGCGCTGGTACTGATGCTAGTCGCCCGCCCCGCCGCCGTCTTTCTCTGCCTCGCCCCGTTCAAGTTCACCTGGCGGGAGAAGGCGTTCGTCTCGTGGGTCGGCCTGCGCGGCGCGGTGGCGATCTTCCTTGCCTCGATCCCGCTGCTGGTCGGGCAAAACAAGGCCTACCTGTATTTCGACGTCGCCTTCGTGGTGGTCGTCATTTCGCTCCTGATGCAGGGCTGGACGCTCGGCTTCGCCGCGCGGAAGCTCAACATCGCACTGCCGCGCACCGACCGCGCGCCACGTCGCGTCGAACTCGACCTGCCCGGCCAATTGGAGCAGCAACTGGTCGGCTATGCGGTGCGGCCCAAGAGCCTCTACCTGAAACGCGGGCTATTGCCGTCGTGGTCGAAGCCGACGCTGGTGATCCGCGACGAGAAGATCCTGACGCCGGCGGAAGCCGCACCCGTCGCCGCCGGCGACTACATCTATCTGCTGGCGCCACCGGAGAAGGCCGACGCGCTCGACCGCTTCTTCGTCGATCTGCCGCCCGCCGCCGCACCCGACCCCAGCGCGCTGGGCGACTTCGTGGTGCTGGGCGACACGCCGCTCAGCACGCTCGCCGAACTCTACGACGTCAAGATCGACGGCCACCAGGGCAAGCTAACGCTGGCCGACTATTTCGATATCCACCTCGATCGCGCGCCGAAAGTCGGTGCGACCTTGCCGCTGGATATGTTGACGCTGGTGGCGCGCAGCATCAGTGGCGGACGGGTCAGCATCGTCGGCCTCCGGCTGCCCGACGACGAAAGCGCGCCGCAAGCACCACCGACCCGCATCGACTGGCTGAAGCGGCGGCTGACGAACGTCTGGGCGTCGGTCGCCGGATTCTGATCGGAGTTGTTCAGTCGGCGAATTGCGGCGTGACATCCGCCAGCGCACTTTCGGCATCGCCGAACGCCGCCACGCGGCCGCGCTTGATCACCACCACCTGCGCGGCAAGCCGGCGCAATTCATTCGGATCGTGGCTGACGTAAACCATCGGCACGCCGGACTCGTCGCGCAGCCGGATCAGGTAAGGCAGGATTTCCGCCTTGCGCGCGCTGTCGAGCGACCCCAACGGTTCGTCGAGCAGCAACAGCCGCGGCTGCATCAACAGCGCGCGCCCGAGCGCCACGCGCTGGCGCTCGCCGCCGGAGAGTTGACCGGTCCTGCGCGCCAACAGCTTGCCGATATCGAGCAGATCGACCACGCGATCCTGATGGGCATGATCGTAGGCGACGCCATTCATGCGACGTCCATAGTTGAGATTTTGCGAGACGCTCAGGTGCGGAAACAGCCGCGCATCCTGAAACACGTAGCCGATACGGCGGCGATACGGCGGGACGTGGATGCCGGCGAGCGTATCGTCGAGCACATCGTTGCCGACAGCGATGAAGCCGCGGTCCGGCTTGAGCAGGCCGGCGATCATGTTGACCAGCGAAGTCTTGCCGGCGCCGGACGAGCCGAACAGCCCGGTCACCCGGCCCTCGCCCGTGAACTTCACCTCAACGGTGAAATCGCCCAGTTTCTTGAACACATCGACGCGCAGCATGGTCAGGTCCCGTGCATACGCTGCGTCGCGCGGCGCGCGAACCATTCCGAGGTCACCAGCGCGATCATCGAGATCACGATGGAGACGCCGACCAGCCGCAGCGCGGCGGCATCGCCGTCCGGCACCTGCGTCAGCGTGTAGATCGCCGCCGAGATGGTCTGGGTCTCGCCGGGAATATTGGAGACGAAGGTGATGGTGGCGCCGAACTCGCCGATCGCCTTGGCGAAGCCGAGCACCATGCCGGCAAGCACGCCCGGCAGCGCCAGCGGCAATGTCACGGTGAGGAATACCTTCCACGGCGCCGCGCCGAGCGTGCTCGCCGCCTGTTCAAGACGGCGATCCACGGCTTCGATCGACAGCCGGATCGGTCGAACCAAGAGCGGGAACGACATGATCCCGCAAGCCAGCGCCGCGCCGGTCCAGCGGAACGCAAAAACCAGACCAAGATGATCGGCGAGCCAGCCGCCGATCAATCCCTTTCGCCCGAACGTGAGGAGCAGCAGATAGCCCGTGACCACCGGCGGCAGCACCAGCGGCAGATAGATCGCCGCATCGACCACCGATTTGCCCCAGAAGTGATACCGCGCCAAAAGCCACGCGATCGCAATGCCGAATGGGGTGGCAACCAGCGTTGCCACCAGCCCGACCTTCAGCGACAGCAGAACCGCCGTCCATTCGGCGGGCGAGATATCGAACACGGCTCAGGACGTCGGCTTGATCAGGTAGGAGAAGCCGTACTTCTCGAAGATCGCCTTGGCCTGCGCGCTTTTCAGGAACGCGAGATAATCGGCCGCGTCGGCCTTGGCGTTCGCGGTGGCGGCGACCGGATAGACGATCGGCGGATGCGAGTCGGCCGGGAAGGTGCCGACGATCTTCACGCCGGGCTCGACCTTGGCATCGGTCGAATAGACGATGCCAAGCGCAGCCTCCCCGCGCGCCACCAGCGCCAGTGCGGCGCGGACGTTCTCCGCCATCGCGAACTTCGGTTCGGCCGCCTGCCACGAGCCGAGCTTTTCGAGCGCGGCCTTGGCGTACTTGCCGACCGGCACCGCCTTGACGTCGCCGGTGGTGATGCGGCCGTCGCCGGCGAGCTTGGCGAGATCAAAGCCCGGTCCGATCGAGACGTTCTCGATCTTGGAGTCCTTCGGCGCGATCAGCACGATGGCGTTGCCGAGCAGGTCGACGCGGGTCGCTTCATTGATCGACTTGTTCTTGATGGAATAATCCATCCACGCGGTGTCGGCCGAGATGAAGATATCCGCCGGCGCGCCCTGCTCGATCTGCTTGGCGAGCGCCGAACTCGCGGCGTAGCTGACGCTGATCTTCACGCCGGACTTCGCGGAATAGGCCGCATCGGCCTCGTCCAGCGCGTTCTTCATCGAAGCCGCGGCGAAGACGGTGAGGCTTTTGTCCTGGGCCTGCGCCGGTTGATGGAATGATCCGCAAAGAATCGCGGCAGCGAACAGAAAGCCGGCAAGACGACGCATGATGGCGCTCCAAATCCAACGCCCCGACGCAACGCGCCCGGCGGCGAGCCAAATTCGTGAAGGGTGATGTGGCGACAAGCGGAAGCGCCGTTCCGGCAGGCCGAAGGGCTTACGGCCCCTCGGATATCGCACGCCCAACAATAACAGGCTGACAACGCTCGTAAAGTCCCCTGCCCCGACCTCAACAACCGATAATCGCGTTACGGCCTTACGGTGCCTTGAGCACCAAGCGACATGCAGGGGGCAATTCCGACAGCGTGATCTGATGCGGTGGTTTCGGAGGCTTCGGCGGCGGCTTCGGATGCAGCACCGCGTCGCTGAACCAGTAAGCGAGATCGGAGGCGGCGCAGCCCTCGCTATCCGACGGCGGCGCCTGCGGCGTACATTCGCTGTTGCCCGCCGGGCAGGTGATGCGGACATGGAAATGATAGTTGTGGCCGTACATCGGCCGCACCTTGGAAAGCCAGCTCCGGTTGCCTCGCGCCTCGCGGCACAGCGCCTTCTTGATCGCAGCGTTGACGAAGATGCGTTCGACGCGCGGTTCCAGCGCCGCCGCGCGGATCACTTCGAGATGATGCGGCGTCCAGACGCGCGGATCGATATCGAGCCGGTCGGTGCGCACCATGTCGACCGCCGACATCTCCTCGCGCTCGTTGCGCGACAGCATCCGGTTCGGCATCGGCGTCAGCCAGATGTCGGCATCGAGCCCGATCTGGTGGCTGGCGTGACCGGTGATCATCGGGCCGCCGCGCGGCTGCGCCATATCGCCGATCAGCAGGCCGGGCCACCCGGCGCTGCGATGCACTTTCGCTGACAGCTTCTCGACCAGCGCCACCATGTCCGGATGCGCCCAGTTGCGGTTGCGCGACAGCCGCATCACCTGCCAGGTCGGCCCGTTGATCGGAAGTTCCGCGCCGCCCGCAAGGCAGCCCTTGGCATAGAAACCGATCGCCTGCGGCGCTTGAGCGCTAGGCTTGGTCTTGCGGCCGAACAACTGTTTCGCGGGCAAACTCGGATCGTCGGGATGGGCCAGCACCGGCAACGGCTTCGGATGCAGCGTGCCTTTCTCCTGCGCGCGCGTTGCAGCGGGCATGAACAATGTCGCGCCGGCAGCAACACCCGACAGCAGGAGACACACGAGAATCAGGCGGTGATTCATCATGCGCCGAGTATAGCCTAGATTCGTGCGAGGTCTGTGCACCGCACACATTCGAGGATGCACCGGGAACAGCGCTCATCTTGCATCGCAAGACCACGAAGCAACGCCAATATCCCGGCTTTCACCAGACGATCAATTGACAGTCCGCATTCATGCCCGCTCTAATACCGCCAAACAAAAATACACAACGGGAGGATGACCATGAAGAAACTGATCACCGTTCTGGCGGGAGCGGCCACCATTGCCGCCTTCAGCATGGCGGCCCAGGCACAGACGGTGCTCAAGGCGTCGCATCAGTTCCCCGGCGGCAAGGGCGATCCGCGCGACGAAATGGTGCAGATCATCGCCCGCGACGTGAAGGCCGCCAATGTCGGCCTCGAGATCCAGGTCTATCCGGGCGCTTCATTATTCAAACCGAACGAGCAGTGGAACGCGATGACGCGCGGCCAGCTCGACATTTCCTCGTTCCCGCTCGATTACGCCAGCGGTAAGGTCCGCGCCTTCGGCGCGACGCTGATGCCGGGGCTGGTGCGCAACCATGAGCGCGCCGCTCGCCTCAACGACTCCCAGTTCATGAAGGACATCAAGGCGCATATCGAGAAGGCGGGCGTGCTCGTGCTGGCGGATGCGTGGCTCGCCGGCGCCGTCGCTTCCAAGGACAAGTGCATCCGCAAGCCCGACGACATCAAGGGCCTGAAGGTGCGTTCGGCCGGCCCGACCTTCGCCGCGATGTGGCAGGAAGCCGGCGCATCGATCGTCTCGATCCCGAGCAACGAAGTCTACAACGCGCTGCAAACCGGCGTCGCCGAAGCGACCGACACCAGCGCCGGCAGCTTCATGTCGTTCCGGCTCTACGAGCAGGTGAAATGCATCACCGCGCCTGGCGATAACGCGCTGTGGTTCATGTACGAGCCGGTGCTGATCTCGAAGAAGACCTTCGACAAGCTGACCAAACCACAGCAGGAGGCGCTGCTGGCCGCAAGCAAGAAGGCGCAGGACTACTTCGTCAAGGAGAGCAAGGGTCTCGACGACAAGCTGGTCAAGACCTTCAAGGAGCACAACGTCGAAGTGGTGACGCTGACGCCCGAGGAATACGACGCCTGGATCAAGGTGGCGCAAAAGAGTTCCTACGCCTCCTTCGCCAAGGAAGTTCCGGACGGCAAGAAGCTGATCGACGAAGCGCTGGCCGTCAAATAATCAGGCGCATTTCGTGCCGCGCACCATCAACCGATCCACCCGGCGCTGCTTGAAGGCGATGACATCGCCGCAAGCCGGCGCCGGGCTGTTGCCTCTTGTGCCGGAACCTCTCCGATGGACCTTTATATTCGCGCCATCACGCTGATTTCGAAACTATGCGGCATCGTCGCAGCGCTGCTGATTGCGGCGGCGGTCGTTGTGGTCTGCCACATGGTGTTCGTTCGCAGCGTGCTGAACCAGAACACGATCTGGCAAACCGACTTCACCACCTACAGCCTGATCGCCGCCACCTTCATCGGCGCACCGTTCCTGTTGCTGAATCGCGGTCACGTCAACGTCGACGTGCTGCCGCTGTATCTCGGCCAGACCGCGCGGTTCTGGCTGGCGCTGGCTGCGGGGCTGATGTCATTCGCGTTCTGCGTGACGATGACGGTGCTCGGTGCACAGTTCTGGTACGAGGCGTGGAGCAACAACTGGGCCTCCGATACCATGTGGCGCGTGCGGCTGTGGATTCCCTACGCCGCGATGCCGATCGGCCTTGGCATCCTGTCGCTGCAATATATCGCCAGCCTCTATAATCTGATTACCGGCCGCGAGCCGCCCTTCGGCCTGACTCCGAAGGAGGCCGCATGAGCCCGGCAGTCCAAGGCACCCTCGTTCTCGTCGTCACGCTGGTCATTCTGCTGTCCGGCGCGCCGGTGGCCTTCGCACTCGGCGCGATCGCCATCAGCTTCCTCGTCATCTTCCAGGGCGTCGATGCGCTTCAAGTGGCCGCCGAAACCTTCTACGGCAGCCTGCACGACTTCACGCTGGTCTCGATCCCGATGTTCGTGATGATGGGCGCGGCTATCGGTTCGTCACCAGCGGGCAAGGATCTGTACGAGGCGCTCGACCGCTGGCTTTATCGCGTGCCCGGCGGGCTCGTGATCTCCAACATCGGCGCGTGCTCGATCTTCGCCGCGCTGACCGGTTCGTCGCCGGCGTGTTGCGCCGCTATCGGCAAGATGGGTATTCCGGAGATGCGGCGGCGCGGCTATCCGGACGACGTCGCCACCGGCGCGATCTGCGCGGGCGGCACGCTCGGCATCCTGATTCCGCCGTCGATCACCTTCATCCTCTACGGCATCGCCACCGAAAGCTCGATCGGCCGACTGTTCCTCGCCGGCGTGCTGCCGGGCGTGCTGCTGACGGCACTGTTCATCCTGTGGACGATGTTCATCCTGTGGAAGCGCGGCTTCCGCTCCCACGCACTCGACTTCCGTTACTCGTGGCGCGAGAAATTTCAGTCGATCCCGAAAATCCTGCCATTCGTGCTGGTGATCCTCGGCGTCATGTACACGCTCTATGGCGGTGTCGCGACGCCGTCGGAAGCGGCCGGCGTCGGCGCGGCGCTGTGCGTCGTGCTCGCGGTGGTGATCTACCGAATGTGGTCGCCGGACAAATGGTGGCTGATCCTCTACGACACCACGCGGGAATCCGTGATGATCCTGATGATCATCGCGGCCGCCGTGCTGTTCGGTTACATGCTGACCTCGCTGTACCTGACCCAGACGCTGGCGCAGGCCATCGCCGACATGCACGTCAACCGCTGGGTGCTGATGTTCCTCATCAACATCTTCCTGCTGGTGTGCGGCTTCTTCATTCCCCCGGCGGCGATCATCCTGATGACCGCGCCGATCCTGCTGCCGATCATCACCGCCGCCGGCTTCGACCCGATCTGGTTCGGCGTCATCATCACCATCAACATGGAGATCGGTCTGATCCATCCGCCGGTCGGACTGAACCTCTACATCGTCAACTCAATCGCGCCGGACGTGCCGGTGACCAAGATCATGTACGGCACCATCCCCTACGTGCTGTGCATGATGCTGGCGATCGTGATCCTCTGCATCTTTCCAGAGATCGCGACCTGGCTGCCGGACACCCTGATGGGGCCGGTGCGCGGCGGGTAACCGGCGGTTTTGGCATCCGGGCACGCCCGGATGCGCTGTTGACGAAGCGCCATCCGCACTGGAAAGGCGGAGCCATGGCCGTTAGGGTCCGGCGATCCCTCCGACCTGAAAGTCCCTGCCGTGCCCAATTCCGCCTCGCGCGCCCGCCTTGCCGACATCATCTTCACCCGCTCCTTCGGGCGCGGCGAAATCACCCTGGCATCGGGGCGGAAGAGCGATTTCTACTTCAACCTCAAACCGACCATGCTCGATCCCGAGGGCGCGGCATTGCTGGCGGAACTGACTTTCGAGGCACTGAAGGACGATAAGCTCGATTATGTCGGCGGTCTCGAGATGGGCGCCGTGCCGCTTGCCGGCGCCATCGCACAGCTCTCGTGGCTCAAGAAAGCGCCGATCGCCGCGTTCTTCGTTCGCAAGAAGCCCAAGGAACATGGCGCGCGGCTGGCGGTCGAGGGCCTGACCAAGACGGAAAGCCTGCGCGGCAAGCGCGTGGTGATCGTCGAGGACGTCACCACCACCGGCGGTTCGGCGATCAAGGCCGTGGAGGCAGTTCGCGATGCCGGGGCCGAGGTGGCGCTGGTGTTCACCATGGTCGACCGCGACGAAGGCGCCGCCGAAACATTCGCCGAAGCCGGCCTCGTCTTTCGCTCTCTGTTCAAAGCCTCCGAATTCCTCAATAGATAGAGGCGACCGATCGCCTCATTGCCTCGGCGATCAATGCCCGGTAGCTCCAGTCAATGACCTTGCCGTTTCGTCCCTACGCCCCGCTCGCGCTCATCGCACTTCTGGCTCTCGCGATGTGGCCGGAGCCTGCGCTGGCCGCTGAAGGGTTGGACGGCGCGAAGTTGAACTGGCCTTGGGCGCTGCCGTTCATCGGCATCCTGCTCTGTATCGCCACCGGCCCTGTGTTCTATCCGCACGTCTGGGAACATCACTTCGGCAAGTTCACGGCCTTCTGGTCGGCGCTGGTCGTGGTACCGTTGCTCATCACCACCGATCTGCACACAGTAACGACGACGCTGGCGCACACCGCGCTGCTCGAATACATGCCGTTCATCCTGTTGCTGCTGGCGCTGTTCACGGTCGCCGGCGGCATCTATCTCGAAGGCAACCTGCACGACAGCGTCTTCACCAACACCGCCCTGCTTGCCATCGGCACCGCGATCGCCAGCCTTGTCGGCACCACCGGCGCGGCGATGATCCTGATCCGGCCGCTGATCCGGGCCAACGACGATCGCAGATATAACGCCCACGTCTTCGTATTCTTCATCTTCCTGGTCTGCAACATCGGCGGGTCGCTGACGCCGCTCGGCGATCCACCCCTGTTCATCGGTTTCCTCAAGGGCGTCGACTTCTTCTGGACCGCGCAGCACCTGTGGCCGGAAACATTGGTCGTGAGCGCCGTGGTGCTGGCGATCTTCGCTGTGATCGACATCTATTTCCATCGCCGCGACGACCGGAAGCCGCATCCGATCGATCCCACGCCGGACACGCCGCTCAAGCTGCATGGTGGTATCAATTTCGCGCTGATCGCCGTTATCATCGGCGCCATCCTGATGAGCGCGCAATGGCGGCCCGGCATCAGCTTCACCGTCGCGGGCGTCCATCTCGAATTGCAGGACCTGGTGCGCGACGCCATCTTCGTGCTGGTCGCCATCGCGTCCGTCGCGCTGACCCGCAAGGAAGACCGCGCCGCCAACGGTTTCAGCTGGGGACCGATCAGGGAAGTCGCGATCCTGTTCGCGGGAATCTTCATCTGCATCGTCCCGGTGATGGCGATGCTACAGGCTGGGTCGCACGGCGCGTTCAGTTCGGTACTGAGCATGGTGACCCGCGGTGACGGTAGCCCGAATCCGATGGCCTATTTCTGGCTGACCGGCATTCTCTCGTCGTTCCTCGACAACGCGCCGACCTATCTGGTGTTCTTCCAGATGGCCGGCGGCGATGCCACTCACCTGATGACCGATCTGGCACCGGTGTTGGCCGCAATCTCGCTCGGCGCGGTGTTCATGGGGGCGATGACCTATATCGGCAACGCGCCGAACTTCATGGTCTATGCCATCGCCACCGAGCGCGGCATCAGGATGCCGAGTTTCTTCGGCTACATGCTGTGGTCGCTGGCGGTGCTGCTGCCGGTTTTCATCGTACTGTCGCTGATCGGCATCTGACCGGCCGCTTACGGCTCATTTACCATCCCGCGATAAAGTCCAGCCCATCGAGCCGGCGCGAAACGTGCCGCGCCGATGGAAGCCGCTGGAGTTCGCGTTGCGTACAGACTTGCGTTCAAAGACCCAGCGTGGCCGCGTGATCCTTGCCGCAGCCGTCGTAGCGATGGCGTCATCGACCGTTGCGCCATCCGCATCCGCCCAAGGCCTGTTCGATTTCCTGTTCGGCGATGCCCCGAAGCAGCAACAAAAATCCGCTCCCGCCAGCGCGGCGAATTTCTTCGCCGACCCCTTCGGGCTGAACCAGCAGCAGAATGCCGCGCCACCGCGTCCCGTCGCCACCGCGTCGGGCGGACGTGGCGGCACGTTCTGCGTGCGCACCTGTGACGGCAAGTATTTTCCGCTCTCGGTCAAGAGCGGTGCTACCCCGGCGCGGATGTGCCAGGCGTTCTGCCCGGCAGCGCAAACCAAGATCTATTCCGGCAGCACCATTGACGGGGCCGTCGCCAGCAACGGCGAACGTTATGCCGACAGCCCGAATGCCTTCGCCTATCGCAAGGCGCTGAAAGCCGATTGCACTTGTAACGGCCGCGATCCCGCCGGCCTCGCGCAGGTCGATCTGTCCCAGGACCCGTCACTGCGTTCGGGCGACGTGGTCGCGACCGCCGACGGCCTCGTCGCCTATACCGGCGTCCGCCTCGGCGCCGATCAGGCTCCGGACTTCGCACCGGTCGCCGACTATCCGGGACTCACCGCGAGCGTGCGCGCCAAGCTCGGCGAGATGAAGGTCGCGCCCGCCAGCGCCGACATGCTGAGCGAAGCAGCCACGTCCGCCGCGAGGGCCGCACCGGACAACGCTGTACAGGCGGCAACGACGCCGAAGGCGAAACACACCATCGTCAATTGAAGATGGAAATCAGCGACCGACGATAACCCCGATGACGTTCGGCGCCGCGAGATATTTTTCCTCGATCGCGGCGCGCGCCGCCGCGCGATTTTCCGCCGTCAGCAGACCGCGGTTCTCGGCGAGGATCATCCAGCAGTACCCCCACCAGTCCGCCAGCATCCCGGTGTCGTCAACGAGATCGTAACCGTGCTCGGCGGCGAAGATACGCGCGTGGGCTTCATCAAGCGTATCGAGCCAGGCGTGATCTTCGATCGATAACAGATCGTCGCTGAAGTCGTCGGTGGTGTAGCCCCATATCGACATGCACACGGCGTTGAACTCACGATCGATCTGATCGTCGTCCACCGGATGCCGGCGCGACATCTGATGCAGCCGCGACAGCGAGCGCGCGAAATCCGCGATACGGGTGAGCGCGAACTGATGACTGGCAATCGTGGACATATAGCCCTCAAATGGTGTGACAGACCCTAGATGTTGTGCATCCACAACAGCGAATCACAACGATATATCAATAGGTTATTATTTTGTTCTTAATTTGTTCCGACATCAAGGAAGGGATTTGGCGCAAAGCTCATCGGAACCGTTCCAACGGTATTTCGTTCATTCACTGCCGAATGCATCCTTCCGCTCCAAACGGATCAAACGACGTGCATTGGTTCCGCGTGTCGCGCGAAGGTCCGTGGTTCCCCGATCCCAATTTCTCCTTATGCCGGTCATAGTTTTGATCGCCGAGTCAGGACAATTGAATGATGTCGATGAGTTCCGCTGAAGAGAGGCCAACGATGACAACCACGCCCTCACCCCAGCGCACAAACGAGATCAAGCGCTCCAAGGTTTCGCGTCACGGCGACAACATCGATATCGAGGCCGTGCTCGAAGAAAACGACCGGCTTCGCGGACTTGTCGTGCAACTCTCGCGGCTGGTGATCCGGAACGTGGCCGATCACCAATAAGTTCGAAGTGTTCGCATCCCCGTGACAACGCATTCCACCGGGTTTTCGGTCCCGCACGATGGGGCTATGGTCCCGTCGACAGTCTTTTCAGGATTGATCATTTGCCGCATGATTCCTTCGCAGACAATGTTCCGCAGTCTCGCCAGCCGGTCGACGAGTTGGCGCTTGCGGACATCAAGAGCGCGATCCTCGGCAAGCTGACGCTCGCGATCGGCAAGGATGCCGGCATCGCGACAACGCACGATTGGTACAAGGCCGCCGCGCTGGCCTTGCGCGACCGCATCGTCCATCGCTGGCTCCTAACCGAGAAGGACAATTACGACGCCGGCCGTAAGCGGGTCTATTATCTCTCGCTCGAGTTCCTGATCGGCCGCCTGTTCACCGATGCGCTCAACAACATGGGGTTGCTGCCGCTGTTTGCCGCGGCGCTGGGCGATCTCGGTGTCGATCTCAATGAGTTACGTAAATGCGAACCGGATGCGGCGCTCGGTAATGGCGGCCTCGGCCGGCTCGCGGCGTGCTTCATGGAGAGCATGGCAACGCTCGCCGTCCCCGCCATCGGTTACGGCATCCGCTATGATTTCGGCCTGTTCCGCCAGATCATCGCCGACGGCCGCCAGCAGGAATATCCCGACGAATGGCTGTCGTTCGGCAACCCGTGGGAGTTCGCGCGGCGTGAACTAGTCTATGACGTGCATTTCGGCGGCCATGTCGAACGGATCGCTGACGACAAGGGGCACGAACGCTACGTCTGGCATCCCGCCGAAACAGTGCAAGCGGTGGCCTTCGATACGCCCATCGTCGGCTGGCGCGGCGCGCATGTGAATGCGCTGCGGCTGTGGTCGGCGCGCGCGCCCGATCCGCTGAGGCTCGACGTGTTCAACACCGGCGATCATCTCGGCGCGATGTCGATGCAGGCCCGCGCCGAAGCGATCTGCAAGTTCCTTTATCCCAATGACGAGACCGCAGCGGGACGCGAACTGCGGCTGCGGCAGGAATACTTCTTCGTCTCGGCCTCGTTGCAGGATTTGGTCAACCGCCACCTGCACGCCGACGGCTCGTTGAACGCGCTGGCCACCAAGGCCGCCGTCCAGCTGAACGATACGCATCCAAGCCTCGCGGTCGCCGAACTGATGCGCATTCTCGTCGATCATCATGCCGTGGCATGGGACACGGCGTGGCAGATCACGACGAAGACATTGTCCTATACCAACCACACCTTGTTGCCCGAGGCGCTCGAAGTGTGGTCGGTCGAGCTGTTCGAGCGAATGCTGCCGCGGCACCTCGATATCATCTATCGCATCAACACCACGCATCTCGACCGAGCCAGCGCCGTCCGCCCGGATGATAACGACTTCCTCGCCTCGGTCTCGATCATCGACGAGAAAGCCGGCCGCCGCGTCCGCATGGGCTATCTGGCCTTCGTCGGCTCGCACCGCATCAACGGCGTCTCAGCGATGCATTCCGAACTGATGAAGGAAACGGTGTTCCGCGATCTGCATCGGCTTTATCCGGACCGCATCACCAACAAGACCAACGGCATCACCTTCCGCCGTTGGCTGATGCTGGCCAATCCCGGCTTGACCGATCTGTTGCGCGAGGTCTGCGGCGACGCGTTGCTCGACGATCCCACCCGGCTGACGCAGCTTGAGCGCTACGCCGGGGACGCCGCGTTTCAGCAGCGCTTCAGCCACGTCAAGCATCACAACAAGACGGCGCTGGCAAAATTGATCTACGAGCGTCTCGGCATCGAGACGGAAGCGGATGCGCTGTTCGATGTGCAGATCAAGCGCATCCACGAATACAAGCGGCAGCTCCTCAACATTCTGGAAGCCATCGCGCTCTATCAGGCAATGCGCGACGACCCGCAGCGCGACTGGGTACCGCGCGTCAAGATTTTCGCCGGCAAAGCCGCCGCGAGTTATCGCTATGCCAAGCTGATCATCAAGCTGATCAACGATGTCGCGAAGATCGTGAACAACGATCCCGCCATCGGCAATCGGCTCAAGATCGTGTTCCTGCCCGATTACAACGTCAGCCTCGCCGAGGTCATCATTCCGGCCGCCGATCTCTCCGAGCAAATCTCGACGGCCGGCATGGAAGCCTCCGGCACCGGCAACATGAAGCTCGCGCTGAACGGCGCACTGACCATCGGCACGCTCGACGGCGCCAATATCGAAATTCGCGATCATGTCGGCGCGGAGAACATTGCGATCTTCGGCATGACCGCCGAGGAAGTGATGGCGCGACGCGCGCACGGCCTCGATGCCAGCGATGTCATCGCGCGCTCGGAGCGACTTGCGCGCGCGATCCACGCCATCGAATCCGGAGCGTTCTCGCCGGACGATCCAGCGCGATTCCATACCATCGGCCATGCCTTGCGCCACATCGACCACTATATGGTCAGCGCCGATTTCGATGCCTATTACGATGCCCAGCGCGCGATCGACAGCCGTTGGCGCGCGGGCTCGGCCTGGACCCGCGCCAGCATCCTGAACACGGCGCGCATGGCGTGGTTCTCCTCGGATCGCACCATCCGTGAATATGCCGAGGATATCTGGGACGTGCCGGCGATCGCCGCGCCGTCGCAACCCGCACGCAATCAGCGCGGACACGGCTAACGCGCCTCTATTCCGGCACCATCGATCCGGGTTACGATTTCTCGACTTCACCATTTAGTTATGCGGAGCGCGGGCCTCCTTCGCAGGACGCCCCGCGGCCGGATTAAAGCTTACCGTGACGAACGAGAGGTTGATCGATGCAGACACTGACAACCCAGGGCATCAGCTTTCCCGCCCTCGGCTTCGGCACCTTCGCCATGCAAGGCGCCGAATGCCAAAGCGCGGTCGAGAGTGCGCTCGCGTTGGGATATCGCCACATCGATACCGCCGAGATGTACGGCAACGAGCAGGCTGTCGGCGCGGCGTTCGCGGCCTCCGGAATCAAGCGCGAGGATGTTCATCTTACCACGAAGGTCTGGCACGATCATTTGACCAGCGATGGCATCCGCCGTGCATTCGATGCCAGCCTTGCGCGCCTTGGTCTCGATCACGTCGATCTCTACCTCGTGCACTGGCCGGCGCCCGCAATGAATCTTGCCGAGATTTTCGAGACGCTGATGCGATTGCGCGAAGAGGGCCGGACCCGTGCCATCGGTGTCGCCAATTTCACCGTTCCGCTGCTGCGTCAGACGGTTGAGGAGATTCGCGCGCCGATCGCCTGCAATCAGGTCGAGTATCACGTGTTGCTCGATCAAAGTCCCCTGCTCGGCTATCTGCAATCGAAAGCCATTCCGCTGGTCGCCTATTGCCCGCTCGCCAAGGGCCAACTGGCGGAGCGCCCCGAGCTGCTCGCTATCGCCCGCAAGCATCAGGCAACACCCGCGCAAGTGGCCTTGAAATGGCTGCTCGATCAGCAGGGCGTTGCCGCCATTCCGAAAGCCCGGCATCCGGAGCGGCAAGCTGCCAATCTCGCAGCGCTGCAAGTCTCCCTCGACGCCGAGGACCGCCGCGCCATTGCCGCCCTGCCGAAGGACCTTCGCTATGTGAATCCCGCCTTCGCACCGGCTTGGGACTGATCGGACTGCGCGACAAATGCGCATGGGCCAATGACCTGCAACGTCATTGAATTCCGCCGCCGGTTGCGCCATTCCCTTTGGCGTGGAGTGCCGTCCGATCCTGCTCCGCCTTGCCTTGCTATAATCGGAGCGCTCCATGACCAGCCTGCTTGAGACCGCCGAACACGTGTTCGATAAAGCCACGCGCGTTAGCGCTGGCGACAGTCAATGGAGCGGCCACACCAGCGAGGACTACTGGGCGTTCATCGGTCCTTTTGGCGGCATCACCGCCGCGACCATGCTGCGCGCCGTCATCGAGCATTCGCAGCGCGAGGGCGATCCGCTGTCGTTGACGGTGAACTACTGCGCGCCGATCGCGGCGGGGCCGTTCGATCTCGACGTGCGGCTGATCAAGGCCAATCGCTCGACCCAGCACTGGTCGGTTGAACTCACGCAGAGCGGCGAGACCGCCGCGTTCGCGACTGCCGTGTTCGCGGTGCGGCGGCCATCGTGGTCGCATCGTCCGGTCGCGCGCCCCGAGGCAACGCCGTTCGAGGATACGAAACGCTATCCCAAGAGCGGGCTCAAGATGACGTGGATTCATCAGTACGATTTCCGCTTCGTCGAGGGGCAACCGCTGTTCGGCGTCGCCGCGCAAGGCGAGTTCGGAAGTCCCTTCTCCAAGCTATGGATCGGCGACACAGTGCCGCGACGCCTCGATGCGTTGTCGCTTGTGTCGATGTCCGATGCGTTCTTCGCCCGCATCTTCCATATCCGCAACGAACTGGTCCCGTTCGGCACGGTCTCGCTCACCACCTATTTCCACGCGGATGCCGAAGACCTTATCGCCGAGGACGCCCGCCAGGTGCTCGCGACCGCGGACGGCAACGTTTTTCACAAGAGCTACGGCGACCAGGTCGGAGCCCTGTGGTCCCCGAACGGCAGACTGTTGGCGACCACGCAGCAGATCGCCTACTTCAAGGCGTGACGTCGCACTCCGACTGTTTCATCACCGAAGGCGCGAACGCAAAGCAAAAACCCGACGCTGATTGTCCCAGCGCCGGGCTTTCGTAATTTCAGCGACGTTCTCGCGCAATATTACTCCGCCGCGAGCTTGACCTCGGGCGCGGCCGCCAGCACGTCGGCGTCGACGTGGCTTTCGAACTCGGCGAAGTTCTTCTGGAACATCGCTACGAGGTTTCGCGCGGTCTTGTCGAATTCAGCCTTGTCCTTCCAGGTGTTGACCGGATCGAGGATTTCGCTCGGCACGCCCGGCAGCGCGGTCGGCACCGCGAAACCAAAGTACTTGTCGGTGCGGAATTCGACGTTGCGCAGCGAACCGTCGAGGGCCGCGGTGAGCAGCGCGCGGGTCACCTTGATCGGCATGCGGCTGCCGACGCCATACTTGCCGCCGGTCCAGCCGGTGTTGACCAGCCAGCAATCGACGTTGTGCTTGGCGATCAGGTCGCGCAGCAGGTTGCCGTACTCGGCCGGATGACGCGGCAGGAACGGCGAACCGAAGCAGGCCGAGAATTCCGGCTTCGGCTCGTTGCCGAGACCACGTTCGGTGCCCGCGACCTTCGCGGTGTAGCCGGAGAGGAAGTGATACATCGCCTGTGCCGGGGTCAGCTTGGCGATCGGCGGCAGCACACCAAAGGCGTCGGCGGCGAGCATCACCAGATTCTTCGGCTGCGGCGCGCGACCGGTGTGCGAGGCGTTGGGAATGAAATCGAGCGGATAAGCCGAACGGGTGTTCTCCGTCTTCGAGCCGTCATCGAAGTCCGCTACACGGGTCATCGGATCGAGAACGACGTTTTCGAGGACGGTACCGAAGCGGGTGCTGGCGGCGAAGATCTCGGGCTCGGCCTCGGCGGAGAGCTTGATGCACTTCGCGTAGCAGCCGCCTTCGAAATTGAAGACGCCGTCCTTGCCCCAGCCATGCTCGTCGTCGCCGATCAGGGTGCGCTTCGGATCGGCCGACAGCGTGGTCTTGCCGGTGCCGGACAGGCCGAAGAAGATCGCGGTGTCGCCGTTCGGACCGACATTGGCCGAGCAGTGCATCGGCATCACGCCCTTCTCGGGCAGATAGTAGTTCAGCGTGGTGAAGACCGACTTCTTCATCTCGCCGGCATAATAAGACCCGCCGATCAGGACGATCTTGCGGGCGAAATCGATGGCCACGACGTTTTCGGAACGCACACCATGGCGTTTCGGATCGGCTTTGAAACTCGGCAGGTCGATGATCGTCAGTTCGGGGACGAACGATGCCAGTTCGGAAGCTTCCGGGCGACGCAGCAGGGTGCGGATGAACAGCGAATGCCAGGCCAGTTCGGTATAAACACGAGTCTTGATCTGGAATGCTGGATCAGCGCCACCGTAGAGGTCTTGCGCAAACAGCGACATGCCTTCGGCATGCTTGAGGAAATCTTCGTAGAGGGCCTGGAATTGATCGGAGGTGATCGACTGGTTGCCTTCCCACCACATGTTCTTGTCGGTGGAGGCGTCGCGGACGGTGAACTTGTCCTTGGGGCTGCGTCCGGTGAAGATTCCGGTCTCGGCGCACAACGCGCCGTCGGCGGTGACTTCGGCCTCGCCGGCTTGCAGCGAGTATTCATAGAGTTGCGGCGCTCCGAGATTCCACCGCACTTCCTTGAGATTTTTTAAGCCGAATTTGTCGGCACCGAAGGCACCGTTACGTACACCCAGTTCTTTCACGAAAATTCCTCCTCGAAATCCGTCGCCGAACCCGCGCGGTCATCCAGACGCGTCATCAACGCGGAGACCGTCTCGTCCAGGCCAAGGTCTGCGATCTAATACTCACGAACGCGGACCTTGCCAAGCCGATCCCCGGTCGCAAGGGAAACTTGATGGTATCTATAAAGGATAGGTCGCCTTAACGGCCGTGCCCTCGCGCCTGGTCCGCGAGCCTGCGCAGAACTGCACGTAGAGCCAACGGCTCGCACACCCGCTCCGGAAAGGTAATCCGCACCACCCCGGCGCCGTTTGCGAGGTCGATTCCATCTGGATCGCAGCCGGTGCAGCGCCAGTTTTCATCGCCCACGGTCGCCCCGGCCAGCTTCGCTGCATAAAGTTTCATCGCGTCCAAATGTTCGGCATTCATGTGCGCGATGATGTCCGGTTCCGCCTCGATCAGGGCCGCGCAGTCCGTCAGATCGGTTAAAACCCGCTCCGGAGCGAGATCGACAATGCGCCCGAACCCTGCCACCAAGTGGACACCATCGATTTGAATCCGGAAAAATCCGAAATCGGGGAAATCAACGAAACCTTCGGCATCGGGATGGGCACTCAGATACCGCCGCCTCAGACCCGGCAACGCATCTCCCGTTATTTCCCGCGCTTCACCGGCCACCATGATCCGGGCCCCCTCCAGCGGATCGCCGGCCGCCCGCTCGTCCAGCATCAGCGACACGCGCGGGTCCGCCAGGATGTTCCGGGTATGCACGGCGAGCCGGGAAATCAACAGAATCGGCGCGCCATCGACATCGCTGGCGACATTAACCAGCGAACAATAGGGGGCGCCACCTTCTGCCATCAGCGTGGCGAGAGCCCCCTGTCGGCGCCGACGCAGCAGGCTCCGGGTCAGGACTTGAGGATCGAATTCGGGATCAGGGCGCATTGTTAAATCTCGCGAATTTCCGCCTTTGGGCCTTTTCTCCGCAATTTCGGCCGTTATATAGCCTCTTTGACGGCAACAGCAGGAACTCGCCGTCGTTTTGAACGTTTGGAACTCGGCCACACTTCAGCCCAGCTTGCATTGCTCGTTGGCGCGTGGTCCGGTTTCGGCATTCGCTCGGTCGGTTCGCGGTAATGCCGGTTACGAATGTCAAATCCACGCCACCAGGTTCTCATGCCCGCCTGATACGACAAGGTATCGGACAGGTCGACGTACAAGGCACTCCGCTTCGGAAAGCAGGCTCATGCCCACAATCGCTCTGGTCGATGATGACCGCAACATTCTCACTTCGGTGTCCATTGCATTGGAGGCCGAAGGCTATCGCATCATGACCTACACCGACGGCGCGTCAGCGCTGGACGGTTTCCGCACCAGCCCGCCCGACCTCGCGGTGCTGGATATCAAGATGCCGCGCATGGACGGCATGGAGACGCTGCGCCGCCTGCGCCAAAAATCGGATTTGCCGGTGATCTTCCTCACCTCGAAGGACGAGGAGATCGACGAACTGTTCGGGCTCAAGATGGGCGCCGACGATTTTATCCGGAAGCCATTCTCGCAGCGGCTTCTGGTCGAGCGCGTCAAGGCGGTGCTGCGCCGCTCGGCGCCGAAGGATCCCGCCGCTGTTCCGAAGGAAACCGATGCCAAGGCACTGGACCGCGGGCTGCTGCGCATGGACCCCGAACGCCACACCTGCACTTGGAAGAACGAGCCGGTGACCTTGACCGTCACCGAATTCCTGATCCTTCAGGCCTTGGCGACGCGTCCGGGCGTGGTAAAGAGCCGCAACGCGCTAATGGATGCCGCCTACGACGACCAAGTCTATGTCGACGATCGCACCATCGACAGTCACATCAAACGGCTGCGCAAGAAGTTCAAGGTGGTCGACGACGATTTCGAGATGATCGAAACCCTGTACGGCGTCGGCTATCGCTTCAAGGAAAGCTGATCGAAGTGCCTGAGAGGAGCCGTGCGTGCGCCCAGTCGACGCGCACGGTTTCGCGCTTTGTGACCTGACGAGCCTGCAACCGTGGTCTATGCTGGCGCCGCCGCAAGCGCAGAACTGAAACAACCGGGCGGATTTAGCCATTGCTGGATCGAATACAGCCTGATCGAGAGACCATGGACGACGTCGTCTCGGCGGCCAGAGCCTCCTCCATCGCCGCACCAGACGCGGCCCCGGCCTGGCGGCGACCGCTGGGCTGGCTGCAGCGCGCCGGGCAGTTCTTTTTCACCGTCAGCTTTTCGAGCCTGACGCGGCGGATCGTCTCGCTTAATCTTGCCGGTCTGATCGCGCTGGTCGCCAGCATTCTCTACCTGTCGCAGTTCCGCGCCGGCCTGATCGACGCACGCGCGCAAAGTCTTCTGGTGCAGGGCGAGATCATCGCCGGCGCCATCGCCGCCTCGGCGACGGTGGAAACCAACACGATCACCATCGACCCGGATCGACTGCTCGATCTCAAACCCGGCGAAACCTATGCCGCACCCGATGAGCTCGCGACGCTGGATTTCCCGATCAATCCGGAACGGGTCGCGCCGGTGTTGCGTCGGCTGATCTCGCCGACCAAGACTCGCGCGCGCATCTACGATCGTGACGGCGTGTTGATCCTCGACAGCCGCAGTCTTTATGGCCGCGGCGACGTCATGCGTTTCGAGCTGTCGCCACCCGCCAACGAGAAGCCCGGCCTGATGGAGCGCGCGATGATCGCGGTCCGCACCTGGCTCAATCGTGGCGACCTTCCGCTCTACCGCGAGTTGGGACCGGAGAACGGCAAGGGCTACGAGGAAGTCGCGGAGTCGCTCAAGGGCGACAAGTCCAGCATGGTGCGCATCAACGATCGCGGCGAGATCATCGTCTCGGTCGCGGTGCCGGTGCAACGCTTCCGCGCCATCCACGGCGCGCTGATGCTGTCGACGCAAGGCGACGATATCGACCAGATGGTGACGGCTGAACGGCTGGCAATTCTGAAAGTGTTCGGCGTCGCCGTCGTGGTGATGATCGTACTGTCACTGCTCTTGGCCAGCACCATCGCGGGCCCGGTGCGTCGGCTTGCGGCCAGCGCGGAACGCGTGCGCCATCGCATCAAGACCCGCGTGGAAATTCCCGACTTTACCCGCCGCCGCGATGAGATCGGCCATTTGTCCGGCGCGCTGCGCGACATGACGGAGGCGCTCTACAACCGCATCGAGGCGATCGAGATGTTCGCCGCCGACGTTGCGCACGAATTGAAAAATCCGCTGACCTCGCTGCGTTCGGCGGTGGAGACGCTGCCACTCGCCAAAACTGAAAACAGCCGCGCCCGCCTGCTCGAAGTCATCGAGCACGACGTGCGCCGACTCGATCGCCTGATCTCCGACATTTCCGACGCCAGCCGGCTCGATGCCGAATTGCAGCGGCAGGACGTGGCGCCGGTTGAGTTGCGCCGGCTGCTCACAACGCTCACCTCGGTCGCCAATGAAACGCGGCTCGGCCACGACGTCGCGGTCGAGACCCGCTTCGAGGGTGGCCCCGCGGATGCCTTCTCCATTCCCGGCCACGATTCGCGGCTCGGTCAGGTGATCTCCAATCTGGTGGTGAACGCGCAGTCGTTCTCGCAACCCGGCGGCAAGGTTCGCGTCACCTGTCGCCGCGTCAAATCGGAAATCGAAATCGTGGTCGACGACAATGGCCCCGGCATTCGCGACGACGCGCTCGAACGCATCTTCGAGCGCTTTTATACCGACCGGCCGCATCAAGGCTTCGGCCAAAATTCCGGGCTCGGCCTCTCAATTTCGAAACAGATCATCGAAGCCCATCGCGGCCGCATCTGGGCCGAAAACCGCGAGGGTCCCGCCGACGACGATGGCCAGCCGACGGTTGCCGGCGCGCGCTTCGTGGTGCGGCTACCGACATGACAGCCTCACCGATCGGTCCCCGTGAATGTCTTCCGGGCCGCCCGAGCGTCCACGCGTCCGCCGTGCTCGTCGGCGACAGGGCCGTCCTGATTCGCGGCCCTTCGGGCTCCGGTAAAAGCCGGCTGGCCTTCGAATTGATCATGGCCGGACGCGGCGGACAGATTCCCGCAGCGGTTTTGGTCGGCGACGATCGAATTCATCTGGAGGCTCGCAACAACCAGCTCCTGGCACGGCCTGCGACCCGGCTCGCGGGGTTGATCGAAATTCGCGGTCTTGGCATCCGGCGCTGCGACTTTGTGTCCGAGGCACCAATCGGATGGGTGGTCGATCTCGGAGCCACCGATGGAACTCGCCTTCCGGCCCCGGAAAGCCTAGCAACGACGCTTTTCGGTATCGAATTGCCGCGAATTCCGGTCCAGGTCGGCTTTTCGGCGCTGCCTTTGATCGTTGCCGCGCTTACCACACGTCCGCTCCCCTCACCGCCTGCTTCAGCAAAGGAAGATTGTCCAGGCGAAATTTATCACCATATAGGTCCCACTGTTGCCACCGATTAGAGCCACCCCAGTTCCCGCCTTGTGGCGAAATTTAGGGAAAATCGTGATGCTCCCCCCTTGCGCGGGAGCGCCGGATGGTCAAAGTGGCCCGTTCGTGCGGTGCACCAAAGCACCCGCGAGGAGTTTTCGATGATTGGTCTGGTTCTTGTGACCCATGGGCGCCTTGCCGACGAATTCAGGGCAGCGCTCGAACATGTGATGGGTCCGCAAAAGCAAATCGAGGCGATCACGATCGGCGCCGAGGACGATGCCGATTTGTGTCGAAGCGATATCATTGAAGCCGTCAACCGCGTCGATAGCGGTAATGGCGTCGCCATCCTCACCGACATGTTCGGCGGCACACCGTCGAACCTTGCGATCTCATGCATGAGCAGGCCGAAGGTCGAGGTTCTCGCCGGCATCAATTTGCCTATGCTGGTGAAACTCGCCAAGGTACGCAACGATCTGCCATTGCCGGAGGCGATTGCGGCCGCGCAGGAAGCCGGTCGCAAGTATGTCACCATCGCCAGTCGCGTCCTCGCTGGAAAATGAGCCCACCGCCCGACGATCTTCCGCTCTCAAGTAACGGCAGTACCGCCGACGCATCGTCGTCCGGAACTGTCGTTCGTGAATTACCCATCACCAACAAACGCGGCCTGCACGCCCGCGCCTCGGCGAAATTCGTGCAACTGGTCGAGCGCTTCAACGCCGACGTGACGGTGACACGCAACGGCGAGACGGTGGGCGGCTCTTCAATCATGGGCCTGATGATGCTCTCGGCGGGTCCGGGCACCACCATCACCGTTTCGGCAACGGGCGCGGATGCGGCCGAAGCGATCACCGCCATCGCCAATCTTGTCGGCAGCAAGTTCGGCGAAGGCGAATAGGCGCTTTACGTCACGTCCGAACGCCAAGGCCCCGCGCGGCCAGTTGCGCCAGCACCTCATCCAGATGCGCCCTGTCACGGGTTTCGATGACGAGCTGGAGCAGCGCTGCCTTGGCCGGCAGATCCGAAAACGTCCGCTGATGCGAGACTTCGATGATGTTCGCGCCCGCTTCCGCCAGCAGATTGCAGACCAGCGCCAGTTGACCGGGACGATCGACGATATCGATCGCCAGCTGCGTGAGCCTGCCTTCGCGCGCAAGGTCGCGAGTCAGTACTGAGGCGATCAGCCGCGTGTCGATGTTGCCGCCGGTGAGGATCAAACCGACATTCATCCCCAGAAAGCGTTCCGGCATGGCCAGCACGGCGGCGAGGCCGGCGGCGCCCGCGCCCTCCGCTACCGTTTTCTCGACCGAGATCAACATCGCGACAGCGCGCTCGATATCGTCGTCCGACACCAGAACGATGTCGTCGACCAATCGGCGAATGATCTCCCGGGTGATGTGGCCCGGCGACTTGACCGCGATGCCCTCCGCCAGGGTATCGCCGCGGCTCGGCAAGTCGGTGCCCTTGATGACATTGTACATCGACGGATAGAGTTTTGCCTGGACGCCGATGATGCGGATGCGCGGGTTGATAGCCTTGGCGGCGATCGCGATGCCGGAAATGAGCCCGCCGCCGCCGATGGGGACAACCAGCACTTCAAGTTGCGGGACAGCTTGCAGCATTTCGGAGGCGATCGTGCCCTGCCCCGCGATGATCAACGGATCGTCATAGGGGTGGATCAACGTCAGGCCGTGGACCTCGCCATGATCGAGCACGAACTTGCCGGCTTCCTCGAGGGTCTGCCCGGTGATGATCACCTCTGCGCCGTGCCGTCGTGTATTTTCCACCTTCACCATCGGCGTGCCGACAGGCATCACGATCGTCGCGGGGATTCCCAGCCGCTTGGCGTGATAGGCGACGCCTTGCGCATGATTGCCCGCCGACATCGCGATCACGCCGCGTCTACGCTCCTCAGCCGACAACGCGGACAGCCGATTCAGCGCGCCGCGTTCCTTGAAGGTCGCGGTGAACTGGAGATTCTCGAACTTGAGCCAGAGATTGCAGCCGCAAATCTCGCTCAACGTTTGGCTTTGGCTGCAATCCGTGACGAAAACCGAACCGCGCAGCGTTGCCGCTGCGGCCACGATGTCTTCGGGGCCGATCCTCGCACCACCCATCTCGAACGAAAGGTTCGCCGTATCAGGAGAATGGCTTTTCGGCGCGGACGACATGATCTTCCCTCGGATATGCTAGACACGATCAGTACAAATACGCGGCGCCAATACTTTTCAAGTCACGCATGGCGGGTCAGCGCATAGCACTTCGCGACCGCACCACCTCAACACTCGGTGACATTCAGCATGAGGCCGCCGAGCGAGGTCTCCTTGTCTCTCAATTTCATGTCTTCGCTGGTTTGTAGCATCGGCTTGATGACCGCATCGAGCGAGACATAGTGATTGCCGCCCCCTCTTTGCGCCATGCGCGCCGCGTTGATGGCCTTGACCGCGCCATCACATTGCGCTCAGTGCACGGGATCCGAATCATGCCGCCCACCGGATCGCAGGTCAAACCGAGATTGTGCTCCATGCCGATTTCGGCGTTCTCGACCCGGGCGACGCTGGCGCCGAGTACCGCCGCGAGCGACCTGGCCGCCATCGCGCACGCGACGCCGACCTCGCCCTGGCACCCCATCTCCGCGCCGGAGATCACGCGTTGGCCCTGTAGAGCAGATCGATGGCACCGGCGGTGAGCGGGAACACCATCACCACGCGGCTTGTCACCGCACAGCAAGTCCGTTATCTTTGTTAAAATTCGCTACCGAGAATACCATACTGTATAGAGAATGAACACTTCCGAGAAACCGGCCAAGCAGGTGAACGCGCTTTCGCGCGGCATCGCCATCCTTCGCTACCTCGACTCGCAAGGCGAGCCGGTCGGCGTGGTGCAGATCGCCCGCGACCTGAAAATCAACGCCTCGACCTGCTTCAACCTGTTGCGCACCCTCGTTCACGAACGTCTGGCGATCTTCGATCCCGCGACGAAAAAGTACTCTCCCGGGCTCGGCGTGCTCGCGCTGGCGCACGCCGCCCTCAAGCAGGACGGCCACATTCAGCTGCTTCACCCGCAGCTCGAACAGATCGCCAACGCGCATAAGGTCACGGTGATGCTTTGGCAACTGACGTCGCCCGACCGGGCAATGGTGGTCGATCTCGCGGAGGCGTCGACACCATTGCGCGTGCAGTTCACCGTGGGACAACGGCTGCCGTCGCTGATCGGCGCGCTCGGACGCTGCTTTGCCGGGCACCTGAACCTGTCGAAAGCCGATATCAAGGTGATGTTCAAGGAACTGCGGTGGCAGAACGCACCCACCTTCGAGCAGTACTGGTCCGACGTCGAGGACGCGCGACGGAGCGGCTACGCCGTCGATATCGGCCGCTATAATCGTAACTTCACCACCGTGGCCGCGCCGATCCTGGCGGGCAACGGCGAGGCAACCATGGCGATATCCGCCATCACGTTCTCCGGGGATCTCGACCGGCCGCGAATGCTCCGCCTTGCGGCGGATCTGAAACGCGTCACCGGGGAAGCTTCGAACGCGCTCGGCTACAGCGGATCGTCAACCACGACGAAAGCAGTGCAAGCCGGCCGTCGCAAGACAGCGCTCCGCAAACAACGGACGACTACCGCGCCTTGAGATAACGCGCGATCGTCTCACGCACGCCGGGACGATTGAAATTCTCATGCATCAGCGGCGCGAGCCGGGCAATCCGTGCCTGGACATCCGATCCCTCGCGCATGGCCTTGGCCTTCCGCCCGATCTGAAGCGCCTCGATCCGATCGCGATAGAACGCCACGCGCTCCGCGACGCCGGCTTCGAAAGAGGCGGCCGGAACGATATCCGAAATAAGTCCCAGCGCGCGCGCCTCCGTGGCATCGAGCAGGCGGCCGGTGGCGCAAAGCTGAAATGCGACGACCTCGGAGACTTTCTCCTCCAGCGCCGCCTGCACCATCACCGGATACATATTGAACCTGATTTCCGGGAGACCGAAGGCGAGATTGTCAGCGGCAATTGCCAGATCGCACAACGAGGTGATCAAAACGCCTGCGCCCATCGTGCGCCCATGGATCGCGGCAACCACCGGCCGTGACGAGCTTGCCAGACTGGCGACAATCGCCTTCAGCCCCTCTTCCTGCCGCTCGAGATACGCGCCGCCTTGCAGGAATTCCGCGATGTCCGCTCCGGCGGAGAAGCCGGCGGTTCCGCGACCTTCGATCAAAATCAATTTGACATCGCCGGCCGCACGCACCGCATCGGCAATCGCGAACATCATGTCCGCCGTCAGCGCGTTGGCCTTTTCAGCGCGATCGATGGTGACGGACCGGATGCCGTCGCGGTCCTGCCAACGGATGAACTGCCCGGTCATGTCGCGGCGACCTTGATCAAGGCGTCGAGCGCGACGACGCGGTCTCCCCGCGCCACCAGCGGGTTGATTTCGATTTCGTCCTGGCCCGGATCGGCGGCGAAACGGACACCGATGCGCGCCAGGGCTTCCGCGATCGCGTCAAGATCAACGGGGGGACGTCCGCGAAAACCATCGAACAGCCGCGCGCTGCGCAGCGACTTCAGCATCGCGACAATGTCCGCCGGCGACAGCGGCAAAAGGGCGATCGCGAAATCCGGATCAAGCTCGACCTCGACACCGCCGCGCCCCACCATCAGGAGGGGCCCGAACACGGGATCGCGGCGAAACCCGACGATCAGTTCGATGTCAAAGCCGACCATCTCCTCGATCAGAACGCCCTCGCACGAAATCCCGCGCTCCTGGCCGATCCGCGCGAGCTTCCGCACCGCCTCCGTGACGGAAGCTGTATCGCGAAGTCCGAGCACGACGCCGCCGTGTTCACTCTTGTGCGGCATCTCGGCCGATTGCAGCTTGGCGACGAAGGGTCCCGTCAATCCGGCCATCACGGTTGCGCCCCCCTCCGCCGAGCCCACCAGGACCCCGGCCGGCAACGTCACGCCGCCCATCTCGCGAAGCCGCGCCTTGCTCTGCCATTCGGACAAGGTGACGGACCGCGCCGTGGCGCGACCACCCTCGGGTGCATCACCGAGCTTCGCCGCGCGAAGCCGCCGCAAGCGCCCCTCGCAGACATAGGCGAGCGCCGTAATAGCCTGCGGGATGTCGGGATAGACCGGTATCCCGGCCGCGTTCAACTGCGCGACGATGGCCGGGCGCGCGCCGATCCAGACCACGATGAACGGGCGACCGCTTTTCGCGCGCGCCGCAAGGATCGACTCGGTGAACACATCGGAAATCGAATGCATCAGGCCGATGAACAGGATCGTTGCATCGAGTTCAGGCGCCGCGCTGACGACCGCGAGCGTCTCACGAAACAGCTCGGTCTTGGCGATGACATTCGCGGTCAGATCGACCGGGTTCTGCGGCTTGGAAAAGCCCGGCAACGCCTTCGCCAACGCCGCGGCGGTGCGCTCGGTGAAAGCCGGCAGGCTGAGCCCTGCGGTCTCGATGGCATCCGCGAGCAACACGCCAGCGCCGCCGGAAACCGACAGCACGCCGATCTTGCCGGCGGTGGGCACCGCGTCATGCAACACCAGCTTTGCCGCATCGATCATCTCGCTCACCGACGCGACACGGATCGCGCCATATTGGTCGAAGCAAGCCTGATAGACCCGGTCCTCGCCGGCCATCGCCCCGGTATGCGAGGCGGCGGCCGCCGCTCCTGCGGCGGACCGCCCTGCCTTGATGATGAAAACAGGCTTGTTGGCACGCGCGGCATCACGCAAGGCCGCGCGGAACGCCGGGCCGTCCTTGACGTCCTCGACATAAGCACCAATCACCTTGGTCATGGGATCGTCGGCCAGCATGCCGATCGCGGCGGCGAGATCGATATCGCATTCGTTGCCGGTGGAAATCCAACGGCTGACGCCGAGGCCACCCTGAAGCACCAGATCGAGCCAGTACGCGCCGAGCGCGCCGCTCTGGGTGGCGAAGCCGAAGCCGCCCGGTGTCAGTGCGTTCTCCTCCATCGCCGTGGTGAACGACGCGATCAGCCCCGTCTCCGCGTTAATCACGCCAAGGCAGTTCGGCCCGACGATGGCAACGTCATGCTGTCGCGCCAGCTCCGTCAGCCGGGCCTGCAATCGCGCCCCTTCCGCATTGTGTTCGGAAAAGCCGGAACTCAAGACAACGAATGACCTCACCCCCGCGGCGATGCCCTCCACGACGACCGGTTCGACCTGTTCGGCTGCGGTGCCGATCAGCGCCAGATCAATCGGCCGGTCGACCGCCGCGAGCGAGGGATACGCCCGCAACCCCTGAATCTCAGTGCGCGATGGGTTGATCGGGATGATCTCGCCCTTGAACCCGCGTTCCAGCATGTAAGCAATGGGACGCCCGGTCAGCTTTCCGGGATCGCTGGAAGCGCCGACCACCGCGACCCGGGTCGCGGCCATCAGCTTGGTGATCTTCTCGCGCGTGTTTGCCGTCATCGGGTTACAACCTCCGTCGCGCCACGACGAAAACGCCACGCCTGCCGCGCACGCCCGAACGCGCCGATCAGGCCGTCAGGCGCGAAGCGGATCACGACCACCAGCAGCACGCCGAAGACCAGCAGGTGCACGCCGGGGAGCGATCCGCCGAGCGAATGCCGCAGCCACTCTCCCGCCGGCACCAGCAGCATCGGACCGACCACCGGCCCCCAGACCGTTCCAGTGCCGCCCACCACCGTCAGCAGAATGATCTGGATAACGATATTGATACCGGCGAAGGTGTGCGGCTCGACGTATTGCAGATACTGCGCATAGAAGGTGCCGCCGAACGCCGTCAGCGCCGCGCTGATCGCCATCGCCAGCATCTTGTACTTGAGGACCGGCACGCCGATGGCGTGCGCCGCGCGCTCGTTGTCGCGCACGGCGCGAAGATAAAGACCGATCTTGGTGTGATACAGCCACATCGACAGCGCGAGTGCGATGATCACCTGAATCAGGATCACCACATAGTAGGTCGTGTCCGACCTGAATTGATACATCGCGGGCGTACCCCGCACCGGCAGCGTGAGGCCACGGCTGGCGCCGAGGAAATCGATCGACGAGATCGCGAGATAACCCAGCATCGCCAGCGCGATGGTCACGAGCGCGAAGGACAACGGCGGCAGTTCGTAACGAAACGACAGCCACGCGATGAAGACGCCAATTAGCGCGGCCAGTGCCGCGCCCGCGAACATCCCGATCCACGGCGTAATACCGAGATGGATCGAAAGCAGCGTCGAGGTATAGGCCCCGGCCGCAAGGAACAGGCTGTGGCCAATGCAAAATTGCCCGGCGATGCCGCCAACCAGATTCCAGGCGATGCAGAGGTGAACGAACAATAGCGTCAGGATCGCCATGTTGGTCCAGCTCGAGGACATCGCCAGCGGCGCGAGGGCGACCGCGAGGAAGGCAATCCATGGCAGGGTTGTCGACGACAGGAGGCGTGAATCGTGCATCAGTGCTCTCCCATCAGGCCGTGCGGACGGAACAGCAGCACCAGAACCAGAATCGCATAGGGAATCATCGCGCCGACCGTGCCGCCGTAGAGCAGACTGCCGAGGCTTTCAGAGACCCCGATGATCGCCCCGGCGATCATCGACCCGGCGAAGCTGCCGAGCCCTCCGATCACCATGACGATCAGCGCGATCAGCGTGAAATCGAGACCCATCGCGGGGGTCAGCGTGAACTGCGCGACGATGATCGCTCCCGTCAGGCCGAGCAATCCAATACCGATACCGAAGGCGATGGCCTGAACCCGATCGATGCGAATACCCATCAGGGCGGCGGCGTCGCTGTTCTGCGTGATCGCGCGCACCTGTCGGCCAAAATCGGTCCGCATCAGCACGACGTAAAGAATTGCGGCCAGCACCACCGCAAGCAGCGAACCGACCAGCAGCGGCCACGGCATAGTCAACGGCGGGATGACCAGATTTTTGTTGGAGAGAACCGTCGGCACGCTGAGGTAGTCGCCACCGAACACCATCAGCAGAAAGTTCTCCTGAACGAACACCAGCCCGAGCGTGAGCTGCGCACCGGCAAGGACACCGGCAGCCAGCACCGGCTGCACCAGACGGCGAAACATCAGAAAGCCGAGCAGGAAGAAGCCAAAGAACAGCAGCGGCGCAGCGGCATAGGCATCAAGCGCGAAAGATTGATAGAGCGCCAGCGCGCCGTACATGGCGAGCGCCATGAAGTCGCCATGTGCAAAATTCAGAAGCCCGCCGACGCTGAAGATCAGCGTCATCGACAGCGCGATCAGGGCGTAGATCGCCCCCATCTGCAATCCTTGCACCGTCGCCTGCAACAGAACCTCAGCTGACATCAGATCCTCACAAGCGTCCGAGATAGGCTTTGCGGGTGGCCGGATCGCGCGCCAGATCGCTGGAAGCGCCGGTCAGAACGATCTTGCCGTTTTCGATGACGTAGCCGCGGTTCGACACCGCGAGCGACAGCTTCACATTCTGCTCCGCGAGCAGAATGGTCAGCCCGTCCGCGTTCAGCTTGCGCAATGCGCCGTAGGTTTCCTGCACCAGCAGCGGCGACAGGCCCAGCGACGGCTCGTCGAGGATCAGCAGCTTCGGCTGCGCCATCAGCCCGCGCCCGATCACCAGCATCTGCTGCTCGCCGCCGGACATGGTCGCCGCCTTCTGGTCGCGTCGCTCGGCGAGCCGAGGAAAAAGATCGAAGATCCGCTCCAGCGTGGCCTCACGATACGGCCGCGCGCGGGGATGCACGCCGCCAAGCATCAGGTTTTCCCACACCGTCATGCGCGGGAACACCATCCGCCCTTCCGGCACCAGCGCGATACCTGCCGCCACCGCGCGCTCCGCGCCCTCGCCCGCGATCTCCGATCCCTCGAACGCGATGCGTCCGGCGGTCGGGCGAATGAGGCCGGCGATGGTTTTCATCAGCGTGGTCTTGCCGGCGCCATTGACGCCGACCAGCGCGACAAGCTCGCCCTTTTCGACGCGCAGGTCGATGCCGTGCAGAATGCTGATGCGGCCGTAACCCGATACGAGCCCCGAAATCTCAAGCAAGCTCCAACTCCTCGCCGAGATAGATCTCGATCACCTTGGGATCGCGCACCACATCCTCCGGCGCGCCTTCGATGATCTTGCGACCGGTGCCCATGACTACGATCCGGTCGCTCAGGCTCATGATGACGTCCATATTATGCTCGACCACGAGGAAGGTGACGCCGCGATCGCGCAGGTTCTGGATCATGCGTACGACATCCTGCGTTTCAGCAGGTCGCAACCCGGCCATGACCTCATCCAGCAGGATCATCTGCGGCTGGGTCGCCATGGCCTTGCCGATCTCGAGCGCCTTCTGATCCGGCAAGGTCAGATGACGACAGGTCAGGTCGAGCTTGCCGTCGAGACGCACCAGTTCGGCGATCGAGATCGCGACCTTGCGCGCCTCGGCCATCGACAATCGAACCAACGCGGCCGCCGTCAGCGTTTCGCGAACCGTCAGGCTGGGAAACACCTCCATGATCTGGAACGTGCGCGTCAATCCGCGCCGGCAGATCTCCTCAGGCGCCACACCGTCGATCCGCTCGCCGCGAAACCGCACCTCGCCGCTGGTTCTGCGCACGAAGCCCGATATCGCCTGGAAGAACGTGGTCTTTCCCGCCCCGTTGGGGCCGATCAGACCGACGATCTCGCCACGCCTCACATCCAGCGAGACGTGGTCGACAGCCTTGAGGCCACCAAACTGGACCGAGATATCGACAGCGGAGAGGAGTATCTCGCCGCTGTCGCTTCCGGTCGCAGACGCGTCGCTTTTGCTCATGTGTTCGTCAGCCTGCGTCAGGTCTCGTTACGCATGAAGGGCGGTTGTTACTTCACGCCTTCGATGATCGGTTTGGCCGACGCCACCGCTTCCGGATAGACGGTGTGCTTCGCGCCGTCCTTCCACTGCACGAAGATCGCGCTGGTGCCCGCCAACGTGCCATCTTCGGCATAGTGGACGTCGCCC
Source organism: Hyphomicrobiales bacterium (assembly GCA_017305535.1). GTDB lineage: Bacteria > Pseudomonadota > Alphaproteobacteria > Rhizobiales > Xanthobacteraceae > 62-47. Next base: position 156,037 of record JAFKKN010000008.1, read on the forward strand.
GGAATAATCGGCAACACGATGGCGGGATCGCCGGCCTTGAACTTCAGGCCACGGAACGCCGCATTGACCTTCACTGGATCGTCGGTGCCGGCATTCTCCAGCGCCTGCACCAGGAAGCGTGCGGCCTGCACGCCGAACATGAAGCTCTGATCCAGCACCTTGTCCGGATAGGCGGCGGTGCCCTTCTGCAACGCATCCTTCAGGCCGGGCAGCTTGCCGTCTGCCGAATAGAACGCCAACCCGAACGAACTGGTCAGCGTCTTCTCGGCAACTTCCTTGCCCAGCGTCCCCCACAGCTTGTCGTCGCTGAAGCCCGCCGAGCCGCCGAGCCAGATCGGCGAGGTGTAACCGAGATTGAAGCGCGCCTTATGCAGCAACACGCCGTCCTGGAAATAAACCACGGAGATGACGGCATCGGGCGCCAGGCTCTTCACCCGCAGCACGATCGGCGTCATGTCCTTCACCGACGGCTCGACCGCGATCGATTCGAGAACCTTGACGCCCTGCGCCGCCAGCGCCGCCGCCGCCGTCTTGGACACCACCTGGCCGTAATCGTTATTGGCGTAGGTGATGGCGACGGTGTTGATCTTGGCGCCCTTCGAGATCAGCCATTTCACCGCGTCGGCATAGGCCTTGCCGAAACCCTCGGCGCTGATCGAAATCGTGGAGAAGTACGGCGTGGTCGGAATCACCGTGGTCTGGAGACCGACGCCGCCGACCTGATAGCGATCCGCCACCGGCATGAAGGCCTGCGCTTCCGGCGTCGAATACGGCCCGAGAATAAAGGAGACTTTCTCCTCCGACATCAGACGGCGCGCTTCGAGCGATGTCTTGGTGGGATCGGAGCCGTTGTCCGCGATCACAAGGTTGATCTTGCCGCCGCCGAGGCTCTTGATGCCTCCCGCCGCATTGGTGTTGTTCACCACCATCTCGATCCCGCGCACCACGCTCAGGCCGGTCTCCGCATAGCGTCCGGTGCGCGGCATCAGCACGCCGATCTTGACGTCCTTGGCGAAACTGGGAGCGACCGACATCACGCCGGTCATGAGCGCCAGTGCCCCAACTGCCGCCAACCGCGATAATCTGCTCATCAGGCATCCTCCGTTTGTTCATGCCGGGATTTGCCATCCCGGTCGTGTGAAGGCTCTAGACAGCCAAGGTCAGCGTGCCGGAGATCACCGGCTCGCCGTGCTGATTTTCAATTGCGATATCGTAGATTCCATTCGCGCCGTCGCGAAGCCGTCCGCGCGCCGACACCGTATCGTTTTCACGAACGGGACGCGTGAAGCGCACATCCAGTTTCGCGCCGTCCTGCGCCTGCGAACCATAGGTTGCCCGCAGCGATTGCCAGACCAGATTCAGCGACAGCATCCCGTGAGCGATAATGCCGCGCATTGGCGTCGTCGCCGCGAATTCCGGATCGACATGAATCGGATTGAAGTCGTCGGTGATTTCCGCATAGAGGCGGATGGCCGGACGATCCACGACCTTGCTGACGCGCGCGAGTTCGGCTTGCGTGTACTCGGACATGATCATTTCGCCCACAACGTCGTCATCAGGCCGGAGAACATCAATTCCCCGTCGGCCCGACGCGTTTCCGACCCGAACCGGACCCAGCGGCGATCACCCTTCAATTCCTTGCCTTCGCAACTCAATTCGGTGACCAGTTCATCCCCGATCTTCGGCATCCTGCTCACCGTGAACAGTTGCTGGCCGTGGACATTGCCGGGCGGCCGCGGCACCAGAATATCGGAGTAGGCGCGAATGTAGACCGAGGCCATCATTCCCGGCGGCATGGTGTCGCCGTCGCGGTCCTCAGGAAACAACGTCAGCCACCGCTCCACGAGGTCGCGACCGAGCACCAGAGTCCTGCGACCGATCAACTTGCCGGGCTCGAAGGTTTCAAACACAAACATCTAGCGCGGCCTCGCTTGTGGCAACGGATACTCGCCCTCGGTCGGCTCGAAGAACACCTCGATCGGCATGCCGATGCCGACCGTCTCCGGATCGACGTCACGAAGGTTGACCATCGCGCGCACGCCTTCTTCCAGCGCAACGATCGCGATGACATACGGCACATCGGCCTTGAAGGATTCCAGCGGCGCGCGGTGAACCACCGTGAACGAATAGACCGTGCCGCGCCCGCTCGACGGCAGCCAGTCGAGATCCGCGCCGTGGCATGCGGTGCATGTCAAGCGCGGCGGAAACTGACTGTGGCCGCACGTCTTGCAGTGCTGAAATTCGAACCGACCGTCTTTGCAGCTCGACCAGAAGCGCTGCGTCACGACGTTGGGTTGCGGAAGCGGCTTCGACATCGCTCAGTTCCTCCCCAGCACGAGCGAACAATGCGCGGACAGGATGCCGCCATCGCCATGCACGAACGCCAACTCGGGCGACACGACCTGACGGCCCTCGGCCTCGCCGCGCAACTGACGCACCGCTTCGACCACATGGAACATGCCGCCGGCCGCACCGGAATGCGCGTAAGACAGCAGCCCGCCGTGCGTGTTGCATGGCAACCGGCCATCGAGATCGAGCGCGCCGCCGAGAATCGCGGGACCCGCCTCGCCGCGCGCGAAGAAGCCGATGGATTCCAGTTCCGCCAGCAAGGTGATCGTGAAGCTGTCGTAGATTTCGGCGACATCGATATCGGCAGGCGTGACGCCCGCGCGACGAAACGCCTGAGCGGACGACTGCTTGCAACCGAAATCGGTCAGCGACGGCGATGCGATGATATGCTCGTGGGTATTCATCTGGCCGGTGCCAAGAACCTCGATACCACGCTTGCGCGTATCCCGCGCAGCATCGGCGGCGCTGACGACGACAGCCGCGCCGCCGTCCGAGATCAAACAACAGTCGAGCAGGCGAAGCGGCGTCGAGATCGGTTTCGACTTCGCCACATCCTCCAGCGTGATCGGTTGCCGCATCTGGGCCTTCGGATTGCGCATCGCGTGCTTGCGATGGGCGACCGCGACACCGGCAAGGTGCTCCAGCGTCACGCCGTAGTCGTGCATATAGCGCTGCGCCACCAACGCATAAGCCGACGGCACGCTGATGCCGTAGGGCCGCTCGAACTGGGCGTGCCCCACCTCCGACAATGCCGCCACCGCCTTGTCGCGCGACATGCCGGTCAATCGGTTGTCGCCACAGACCGCGAGAACGTGCCGGCAGATTCCGGCCTCCACCAGCGCAGCCGCCTGCATTACCTGGGCGCAGGCAGTGGCTCCGCCCGCCTGTACGGCGATCGAGTAAGACGGCATGATGCCGAGGAACTCGCTCACCACCGACGACAGCATCAGGTGTGGCTCCGTGAACGAATACGCGCACAACACCCCGTCGATATCGCCGAGCGACAAGCCTGCGTCAGCGACCGCGGCCGCCGCGGCCTCCGCCTGCAATCCGAGCGACGTCGAGCCCTCGACCTTGCCGACCGCCGTGTCGGCGACGCCGGTGATAACCGCCTTCGCTGCCATGCCTATTTATCCTTGGTCTTGCGGCCGAACCGCTCCCAGACGAACTCGAGCGGCTTCTTCGCCAGGAAGCCGGCGACGGCCTCATGATGATAAGGCGTCTCGAGCGCTACCGCCTGCGCATAGGATTCCATCTCGGCGAGCGCGTGCCGATCGAGATTGAAAGATTGGTTTAGAATCGTCTTGGCCATCCCGATGGCGTCGGTCGGCGCATGGCGGAAGCGCTGCGCGAAGGCCACGCCGGTCGCCAGCGGATCCTCCTGCGGTATGATCTCATGCACGATGCCGAGCCGATGCGCTTCCTCCATCCCGAGCACACGGCCGGAGAAGATGATCTCCTTGGCGCGCTGCAGCCCGACGATGCGCGGCAACAGTTGCAGACCGCCCAGATCCGGCACCAGACCGATACGAACGAACACAGCGCACATCTGCGCGCGCGGCGTCGCCAGAATGAAGTCGGCCGCCAGCGCCAGATTGAATCCCGCGCCGAAGGCCGGCCCATCCACCACGGCCACGACGGGAATTTCCAGATCAAGCAGCTCGCTGAACCAGATATGCAGCCGACGGATGCGTTCGCGATTGGCAGTGGTCGGGCGTCGCCCCTCCGACAGCGCGCGCAGGTCACCGCCCGCGCAGAATGCGCCACCCTCGCCCGCAATCACCAGCGCCCTGGCGCCGCCATTCGCACGCAATTCGCGCACCACATGCTCGATCTCCTGACGCATGTCGAGATCGAGTGCGTTGCGCTGGTCCGGCCTGTTCAGGACAAGCCTCGCAATTTCATCTTCGATGGTGAAGCGGATGACCTTGAACGTCATGATGCGGACCTCAGCTGGCGCGCGATGATATTGCGCTGGATTTCCGACGTCCCCTCGCCGATCACATAGACGAGCGCGTCGCGATGGAAGCGGCCAACCGGGTACTCGCGCATGATGCCGGCGCCGCCGAGAATGCGGATCGCGGCCTCGGTGACACGAACCGCCATCTCCGACGCAACCAGCTTCACCCGCGCCGCCGTTGCGCTGTCGATGGTCCCCTGATCGACGCGCCACGCGCCGTAGTAGACAAACCATTTGGCCGCATCGATATCCGCCGCCATGTCGGCCAGCTTGTGCGCGATCGCCTGATATTCGATGATCGGCTTGCCTCGAACGATCCGTGTCTTGGCGAAATCGAGCGCGGCGTCGAAAGCCCCGCGGGCCATGCCGATGCAATTGGCCGAGACGCCGATGCGGTTTTCCGAAAGCGAGTCCAACACAATGTTATACGTGCCGGTCTCGCCGCCGAGCAGGCAATCATCCGGCACGAATGCGTTCTCGATGTAGATCAGCCCGGTTTCCGACGATCGGATTCCTTCCTTCTTCAGCTTGCTGATGGCAAAGCCGGGATTCGGCAACTCGACCAGAAAGAGACTGATTGCATCCGACGTATGTTCGGACTTCGTCCGCGCGGCCACCGTCAGGAAATCCGCCATCGGCGCGTTAGTGATGTACAGCTTCGAACCGTTGAGCCGCCATCCACCGTCGACCTTCTCGGCGCGCGTCTTCATGCTGCGGACATCGGAACCGCCATCGGGCTCCGACAGACCGAAGCCGCCGACTTTGTCGCCGGACAATCCAGGTTTGAAGAAGCGCTCCTTCTGAGCCTCGGTGCCGGCGCGCCAGATCGGCCAGATCGCAAGATGCGTATGTGCCGACCACGACGACGCGAAGGCCTGGCAAACCCGGCTCATCTCCTCGCGCACGATGCAATCGCTGACCTTGTCGAAGCCGGTGCCGCCGTCGGCTTCCGGATAACGCACGCCGAGCAAGCCAAGCTCGCCCCACTTGCGAAACAGCTCGCGTGGGAACACCTCACTTTCCTCCGCTTCCGTGACGAGGGGCGCGATATCCTGAGCCACGAAGCGGGCAATCGTCTCCCGCACCTGCTCCTGCTGAGGCGTGAACTGGAAGTCCATCGAGCCCTTCCTTCCCAGCTTGCGCTGCCGACCGCATCGACCGAACCGGAATTCAATCTCGGGCCATCATTTATAATTCTATATGGAGAATTATATTCTCCTTTGAAAATAGTCATAGGCGATGGGCCGTCGCCATGTCAACATCGTCGCGCATGTCGGCGCGGTGAAAACCCGCATGCCGGCCATGATCGCAGGATGGAGCAGATGAACCACAAGAAAACACGTTGTCCGCAGAAGAGCGTCGACCGAACGCAGTTTCGCGATATGTGCGCGCGCTTTGCCGCCGCGGAGATCGGCCCTCGCTGGCGCGCGGCGGATCGCGACAAGATCTTTCCGCGGGATTTCTATGTCGCTGCCGCGAAGGCGGGATTGATCGGCATCACCGCGCCGGAAGATGTCGGCGGCTCCGAACTCGGCGCTTACGAAGAAGCGATCGCGATGGAAGAGATGTCGAAGATCAATCCGAACCTTGCCGTCTCCGTACTGGTTCAAAACGTTGCGGGCTCGATTCTCTACGACTACGGTTCGCCGGCGCAGCGCGATATCGCGCGCGAAGTGATCGCCGGCAATTGTCTGGTCGCGATCACGGTGACCGAGCCCGAGGCCGGCAACGATGTGCAGAACGTCAAGACACATGCGCGGCGCGACGGCGATGACTGGATCGTCGACGGGTTGAAATCGTTTATCACGCTGGGCGGCGACAGCGATGTGCTGGTGACGCTCGCGCAAACCGATGCGAGTCGCGGCCGCCATGGGATGCACTTCTTCGCCATCGATCGCCGCAGCCCCGGCGTGACGTGCAGTCAGATCGAAACCTACGTCAATCGTCCGGCGCCGACCTATCGCGTTCAGTTCGACAACGTCCGCGTGCCGGAAAGCCGGCGGCTCGATGCCGGCTTCAAGGAAATCATGACCGGGTTCAATCGCGAGCGCATCATGGTCGCCGCGCGCTGGCTCGGCCACATGCAAGCTTCATTGAATTGGGCGCGGGATTACGCCACCACGCGACAGCAGTTCGGCCGTCCGATCGGCGCCAACCAGTCGATCGCCTTCGCGCTGGCGCAAGCGCACGTCGATGTCGAAGCGACGCGGCACCTCACCTATCACGCCGCTGAACGTTACGATTCCGATATTCCGCTCAAGGATGTGATCCTCGACGTCTCCTCGGCGAAGCTGCTCGCGACGCAGGCGGTGGTGCGCGTCACGCAGGCCGCGCTGCATATCGGCGGAGGCTGGGGGCTGACGGAAGAGCTTCCGGCGATGCGCCTCGCGCTCGATGCGCTGGTCGCGCCGGTGACAGTCGGAAGCTGGGAGATCCAGCTCCGCGCCATCGCGCGCGAGATGGGTCTGCCCTGCGACTAACGGGCCGCCCCGCCGCCGAAAGAACCCCCGCGGATCAACCGCCAGCGCAACCCGCGACAAATGAAATAGCCCGCCAAAGGCGGGCTATTTCATTGATATTTCTATCAGATTTGGTTGCGGGGATAGGATTTGAACCTATGACCTTCAGGTTATGAGCCTGACGAGCTACCGGGCTGCTCCACCCCGCGACAAATCAATGCACGCCTTAACAGGGGAAACGAGGCCAACTCAACGCCCTGGGGCGTCGATTGATCCCGATCGAAGACTTCCTGAGAAGGCAACCACGGCGAATGCCGACGGCGCGATGGGTATGTATCAATGCTCGCTCCCTTTGGGAAGAGGCCACGGCCATTCTTTTCAACATTTTATGACAGCCCGGAACCGGATTGATCTTACCGCTTCCATGCGGCGCAACACCTGCGTTTTCAGACACGACTGACGGGCCGGTGTGGATCGCGCTCGATCCTTCGCTTATTTCGCGACACGGTGTTCGATCGGCTTGCTCCCCGGCCCGTAAAAGCACAGCATTGCGGCCGTCAGGCTAGCTTCGAGGACCTCATGGATCAATCCGTCACACCGCCGGGCAGCAACGCTCTCGAAGCTGGCTTTCGTCGCATGGTCGCGCTGTCGCGCCAGCAACCATCACCGACGCTGGATGAGCGGCGCGACCGTCTCGCTCGTCTGGGCGCGATGCTCGCGGCGAACGAAGCGCGTTTCCAGGAAGCCATCTCGGCGGACTTCGGCCATCGCGCCGCGATCGAAACCACGATGGCGGAGACGTTGCTGGTGCAAGGCGAGATCAAGCACGCGCGCAAGCATCTCAAATCGTGGATGGCATCGCAGCGCGTGGCGACGCAGGCGCAATTCTGGCCGGCAAAGAATCGCCTGCTGCCACAGCCGATCGGCGTGGTCGGCATCATCGCGCCATGGAATTATCCACTGCAACTCACGCTCGCGCCGACGGTCGCGGCGATTGCCGCCGGCAACAGCGTGATGATCAAGCCGAGCGAGCTCGTGCCGCGCTTCTCGGCACTACTGAAGCAGGTGATCGCCGATACGTTTGACGAAACCGACGTCACGGTCACTGGCATCGACGGCAACATCGCGGAGATCTTCGCGGCGTTGCCATTCGATCATCTGATGTTCACGGGCTCGACGCGGGTTGGGCGGCTGGTCGCGGAAGCGGCGGGACGAAATCTCACACCGATCACGCTCGAACTCGGCGGCAAGTCGCCGGCGATCATCGATGCTTCCGCGAATCTCGATCAGGCATCGGAGCGCATCGCTTACGGCAAATTGCTCAACGCCGGGCAGACCTGCATCGCGCCGGACTACGCACTGGTGGCGAAAGAATCCGCCGAAAACTTCGCCGGGAAAGTTGCGGCGAACATGCGGCGGATGTACGGCACCTCGCCCGGCAATCCGGACTACACCTCCATCGTCTCCGGCCAGCACTATGCCCGCCTCGAAGGGCTGGTGAGCGATGCGGCGGCGAAAGGCGCGCGCGTCATCCAGTCCGCGGCCGCCGATGATCCGGCCTGGCAGACGGTGCGCAAGTTTCCGCCCACCGTCATTCTCGGCGCGACACCGGAGATGAAGGTGATGCAGGAGGAAATCTTCGGCCCCATTCTGCCGGTGGTGGATTGCGCCGGGACCAAGGAGGCCATCGCCTTCATCAACGAACGCGACCGACCGCTGGCGCTGTACTGGTTCGGCGCCGACGATGCCGCGCGCGACGAGGTGCTGACGCGCACCGTGTCCGGCGGCGTCACCGTCAACGACTGCCTGTTTCATTTCACGCAAATCAACCAGCCGATGGGCGGCGTCGGTGCGTCGGGGATCGGCGCTTATCATGGCGAATGGGGCTTTCGCACCTTCAGCAAGCTGAAGCCGGTGTTCTATCGCTCGCCCCTTAATCGCTTTGCCGATCTCTATCCGCCCTATGGCGCGAAAATGGCGCGTATGGAAAAATTGCTGCGATTCCTGTCGTAGCGACACGGCGGAGCAACCGCCGGGCTCAAGACCATTCCAAGAAAAATTCCAAGGGAGTAAACAGTGACCGACACATTTGATTTTGTCGTCGTGGGAGGCGGATCGGGTGGCTGCGCGGTGGCGGGCCGCCTGTCGGAAGACCCCGGCGTCTCGGTGGCGCTGCTGGAGGCCGGCGGCAAGGGCGACAACTGGGTCGTCAACACGCCGGGCGCGCTGGTGCTGATGGTGTCGGGCAAGGTCAACAACTGGGCCTTCGACACCGTGCCGCAGGCCGGGCTCAACAACCGCATCGGCTATCAGCCGCGCGGCAGGGCGCTCGGCGGCTCCTCCGCCATCAACGCCATGGTCTATATTCGCGGCCATCGCGCCGATTACGATCACTGGGCGGCGCTCGGCAACACCGGCTGGTCCTATGCCGACGTGCTGCCCTACTTCAAGCGCTCGGAAGACAACGCCACGATCTCGGACGAGTATCACGGCAAGGGCGGCCCGCTCAGTGTTTCCAACCTGCAATCGGACAATCCGGTTCACGACATCTTCCTGCAAGCCGCACGCGAGGCGCAATTCCGCATCCGCGACGATTTCAACGGCGCGGAGCAGGAAGGACTCGGCGTCTATCAGGTGACGCAGAAGAACGGCGAACGCTGGAGCGCGGCGCGCGGCTACATCCATCCGTTCATGACGAACCGGCCGAATCTTAAAGTCGAAACCGGCGCGCACGCCACCAGCATCATCTTCGACGGCCAACGCGCGGTCGGCGTGAAATACCGGCGCGGCAAGAACACGTTCGAAATCCGCGCGCGCCGCGAGGTCATTCTCAGCCTCGGCGCGTTCCAGACGCCGCAACTCTTGATGCTGTCCGGCATCGGCGACGCGGCGGCACTCGCGAAACTTGGCATTGCGTCAACGCATCATCTGCCCGGCGTCGGACAGAACTTGCAGGATCACCCGGACTTCGTGTTCGGCTTCACCTCCGACGCACCCTACTTCGCCGGCCTGTCGTTTCCCGGCCTCTCGCGCATCTTCAAGGGCATCATGCAGTATCGCCGCGAGCGGCGCGGCCCGATGACCTCGAATGTCGCCGAATGCGGTGGCTTCCTGAAAACGCGACCCGATCTCGAGGTGCCCGACGTGCAGCTTCATTTCTGCACCGGCATGATCGACGACCACGGCCGCAAGCCGGCGTGGAATCGCGTCGGCTTCTCGTGCCATGTTTGCCTGTTGCGGCCGCAGAGCCGCGGCAGTGTCTGGCTTCAGGATGCCGATCCGATGCGCGCGCCGGCGATCGATCCGAACTTCTTCGGCGATGAAGCTGACCTCGATGCCATGGTGGCGGGCTTCAAGGTGACGAAGCGGCTGCTCGATGCCCCGGCGCTGAAGGCGATCCGGACTTCCGACGTGTTCACCTCAGGGATCGAGAGCGACGACGCGATCCGCCAAGTGCTGCGGCAACGCGTCGACACTGTCTATCACCCGGTCGGCACCTGCAAAATGGGCGTGAATGACCCGATGGCGGTGGTGGACCCGGCGCTGAAGGTGCACGGCCTCGAGGGCCTGCGCGTCGTCGATGCATCGATCATGCCGACCTTGATCGGCGGCAACACCAACGCGCCGACCATCATGATCGGCGAAAAAGCCGCCGATATGATCAAGGCCGAGATGCGGGCGGGATAGTTGGCGATCCAACAATTCGAGCGTCAAATGACATCTCGCAAATTGAGACGCCATTCGTTGCAGTTCGTCAGGGCCGGATTTATTCCGGCCATCCACGTCTTAACCTATATGCAGCAAGAAAGACGTGGATGGCCGGGACAAGCCCGGTCATGACGAAAATGAATTCATCCCTCGGCGATGTGAGAAAGACTTTGAGGTCGTTTAGGCGCTTTTCAGAATGAACATCTTCGATATCGCGATCTGTGCCGGATTACTGATCGCGGTGGTGGGCGGCTTTCATGTCGGCTTGCTGCGGAGCGCCGCAACCATTGTGGGCTATCTGATCGCGATGCCGATCGCGGTCTGGATCACCGGACTGATCGCGCCGCAACCACGCTCGGCCGAGACATCATTGCTGGAAGGCCCCTCGCTGCTGTTTATCGTCTTCCTCGTGGCCGGCATCGTATTCGGCAAACTGCTGCGCATGGTGGTGGACGAAATCACCGGCACCGATGTCGGCCTGCTCGACCGTCTCGCCGGCGCGCTATTAAGCGCGGTGCGACTGTTTCTTGTGGCTGTCACGCTGGTATTGATTTTCGATCAATTGATGCCCGCGAACCGCCAGCCGGCTTTTCTCAGCCAGTCCTCGCTACGCCCCATGCTGTCATGGGCCGCGTCCCAAGGCATCAAGTCGCTGCCGCCGGACATCACGGCCTATATCGACCGACTGAAGCGCCAGTATCACCTCTGACGCCCCATCCGGCCATAAGGGCCAGATATGCGTTTCAAGGTAGCTTGCGGGCTTATCATGGCTGCGCGCTTTGGCTAAGGTCCCCTATCATCGACAACCATCAAGAAAACGGGGAGTGAGCCGTGGATCTGGGAATTAAGGGCCGCCGCGCACTGGTCTGCGCATCCAGCAAGGGCTTGGGACGCGGTTGCGCCATGGCGCTGGCCGCCGAGGGCGTCAATCTCACCCTCACCGCGCGCGGTGCGGAAGCACTGACCAAAACCGCCGCCGAAATCCGAAAAGCCTTCCCCGGCATTGAAGTCAACGAGGTCGCCGGCGATATCACTACGCCGGAAGGCCGTGCCGCCGCGCTGGAGGCCTGTCCCGATCCCGATATTCTGGTCAACAACGCTGGTGGCCCGCCGCCGGGCGATTTCCGCACCTTCACCCGTGAGGACTGGATCAAGGCGCTCGACGCCAACATGCTGACGCCGATCGAACTGATCAAGGCGACGGTGGATGGCATGATCACGCGCAAGTTCGGCCGCATCGTCAACATCACCTCTGCGGCTGTGAAGGCCCCGATCGACGTGCTGGCGCTGTCGAACGGCGCGCGCAGCGGCCTCACCGGCTTCATCGCCGGCCTGTCGCGCAAGACGGTGCGCCACAATGTCACCATCAACAATCTGCTGCCGGGACCGTTCGACACCGACCGCATCCGCAACGTCTCGGCCGGTCAGGCCAAGGCAGCCGGCGTCTCCACCGAGGAGATCATGAAACAGCGCGCCAGCGAGAACCCCGCCGGGCGCTTCGGCGACGCGGAAGAATTCGGCCTCGCCTGCGCGTTTCTCTGCGGCGCCAAATCCGGCTTCATCACCGGACAGAACCTGCTGCTCGACGGCGGCGCATTTCCCGGCACTATGTAGGCGTCAACGCAACTCGGCCGGCGTGGTGTGCTCGTCGTCACAACATTTTCAGCGTCGTCCCCGCGCAGGCGGGGACCCAGACTCCGTGTCGCTTGTGATGCGGGAGACGCTCCCGATGTGTGATGGGCGATCGTTATCATCACGACCGTCAGGGGTAATGGGTCCCCGCCTGCGCGGGGACGACGATGTTCGTGTTGCTCGTCCGATCGAACTCATTGCGCGGAACACACGAAAGTTTCATCCTTGAACAAGACACGAGACGAGAGGAATGCCGGATGAGTTGGACCGTCGGCCGGGTCAAAATCACGAAAGTCGTCGAGATGGAGACCGTGGGGCACACCCGGTTCATCCTGCCGCAGGCGACCCCCGAGAAAATTCAGCAGATGCCCTGGCTGATACCGCACTTCGCCAACGACGAAGGGCGGCTGCGGATGAGCGTGCATTCGCTGGTGATCGAGACGCCGTCGCAGCGCATCGTGGTGGACACTTGCATCGGCAACGACAAGCAGGGGCGCGGCGTGCCGACCTGGAACAACCTCAACACGCCGTTCCTGCAAACGATGACTGATGCGGGCTATCCGCTGGAGTCGATCGACATGGTGCTGTGCACCCATCTGCATGTCGATCACGTCGGCTGGAATACGCGGCTCAAGGACGGCCAGTGGGTGCCGACTTTCCCGAAGGCGCGCTATGTATTCGGCAAGACCGAATACGATTATTGGGCTGCCCACAGCGACAGCGCCGAGCATCGCGCGGTGTTCGACGACTCGGTGAAGCCCATCGTCGATGCCGGGCGCGCCGATCTGGTCGCCAGCGACGCAAAACTGTCCGACGAGGTGTCGCTGATTTCGACGCCGGGCCACAGCCCCGGCCACATGAGCATCCTGATCCGCTCCGACGGCCAGGAAGCGCTGCTCACCGGCGACGTCGCCCATCATCCGTGCCAGATGGCGCATCTCGACTGGTCGTCCACCGCCGATTCCGATCCGGTGCGATCCATCGTCTCACGTCGCGAATTGTTCTCGCGCTTCGCCGACACTCCGACGCTGGTGATCGGCGGGCACTACAATCCGGGCCACATCAAGCGCGACGGCGATGCCTTCCGCCTCGACGTGTAACAGCGTGCCGCATCACCGTTTCCACCGGCGCGGTTGAATTCGGCCGCGCGTTGCTCCAAGAGATACCTTCAAGAGATACCGACCAACGAGACCGCAGGGAGACCACGATGAAACTTGTGAGATATGGCGCCATCGGCAGCGAAAAGCCGGGCTTGATCGATGCATCCGGCCAGTTGCGCGACCTTTCGGGCCAGATCGGCGATCTCGCCGGCGACGCCTTCTCGCCAGCCGGGCTGGCGAAGCTCGCCGCGCTCGATGCCGCGAAGCTCCCCGCCGTCAGCGGCTCACCGCGCCTCGGATCGCCGGTCGGCGGCAGCCCGAAGTTCATCGCCATCGGCCTCAACTTCGCCGACCACGCGGCGGAATCCAACCTGCCGATCCCAACCGAGCCGATCGTCTTCATGAAGGCCAACAATTCGCTGTGCGGCCCCAATGACGACGTCGAGAAGCCGCGCGGCTCGACCAAGCTCGACTGGGAAGTCGAGCTTGCGCTGGTGATCGGCACGCGCGCGAAATACGTCAGCGAGGCCGATGCGCTCAAGCATGTCGCCGGCTACGCGGTGTGCAACGACGTCTCCGAGCGCAACTTCCAGATCGAGCGCGGCGGCAACTGGACCAAGGGCAAGTCGCACGACACCTTCGGACCGCTCGGCCCGTGGCTCGTGACCGCCGACGAGGTCGGCGACGTGCAGAAGCTCGACATGTGGCTCGACGTCAACGGCCAGCGCCGCCAGACCGGCTCGACCGCGACCATGATCTTCAACGTGGCGCAGATCGTCTCCTACCTCTCCGGCATGATGACCTTGATGCCGGGCGACGTCATCACCACCGGCACGCCTCCGGGCGTCGGCATGGGCATGAAGCCGCAGCCGCAGTTTCTCAACGTCGGCGACGTCATGACGCTCGGCATCGCCAAGCTCGGTGAGCAGAAGCAGAAGATCGTCGCGGCCTGATCGCGATAACGGAGTTGCGCGGCGATGCGTCGCGCAACTCCACAAAGATTTCCCGGCTATTGCGTCAAGGGCATTTCAGATGAAGCTGACATTTTCTCCGGCATCGCCGTTCGCCCGCAAGGTTCGCATCTGCGCCATCGAACTCGGACTGATCGACCGCATCGAACTGGTGCCCACCGCCGTCGCGCCGGGCACGCCGAACACGCAATACGCCCACGACATCAATCCGCTGCGCAAGCTGCCGGTGCTGATTCTCGACGACGGCAGCGTCATCGCGGACTCGCTGGTGATCTGCGAATATCTCGACGATCTCGCCGGCGGCGGCAAGCTGATGCCGGTAAGCGGCCTTGATCGCTGGAAGGTCAGGACCGAACACTCGCTGCTGCAAGGCATGCTCGACGCCATGCTGCTGTGCCGCTACGAGAAGCTGCTGCGCCCCAAGAGCAAGGCGTGGGACCTCTGGTACGACGATCAGTGGGATCGCGCCTGGCAAGGCTTCGCGCGTTTCAACGCGTCGCCGGACGTTCTGGCGCGGCCGCTCGACATCACCCAGATCGCGCTGGCCTGCGCGCTCGGCTATTCCGACTTCCGCTTCCCCGATCAGGACTGGCGCAAGGCGTTTCCGAAACTCGCGACCTTCAACAAGACCATGATGAAGCGGCCGTCAGTAAAGATTTCGGTGCCGTCGACGGCATAGAGTCCTCAAGCGTTTCATGTTTTGACGGAAACGTCATTGCCGGATTAGCCGTTCGAGGAACGGCGTCGCTTCGCTCGCCTATGACCCGGCAATCCATCCATTCAAAAAAATAGATGCGCGGATCAAGTCCGCGCATGACGACGGATGCTTCCGTCAAAACGCAAATCGCTCTAATCGAACAGCGACGGCGTGTGATTGACGTAGGCGCCTTCGATCTCCAGCATCTTCAGCTTGGTGGCGACGCCGCCATTGGCTGAGAAGCCGCCGGGCTTGCCGCCGGCCGCCAGCACGCGATGACACGGCACCACGATCGGACACGGATTGCGACCGAGCGCCTGCCCGACATCGCGCGACAGTTCGACGCCACCGAGACGTTTGGCGATATCGCCATAGGTCAGCGTCTTGCCGGGCACGATGGTGCGGGCGATCGCGTAGACCTGTTGGTGGAATTCCGGCACTTCCGAGAGATCCAGCGCGATATCGGCGAGGTCGTTCGGCTTGCCGTCGAGCAATTCGATCATGCCGTCGATGGCGTGTCGCACGTCCGCCGGCGGCGAGGTTTCGACAAGGTCGCCGTAACGCTGCTGCAAGCGTAGCCGGGTTTTCTCGGCGCTCGACATCGGCAGTTGCACGCCGACGATGCCGTGCGCGCCCCAGACGATGCCGCAGGCGCCGATCGCGGTGTCGAACATGGCGAAGAGATGAGCGGTCATGGCAAATGTCCTGCCTAGGATGGCTCATCATGTCGCGATCGCGGGCGCCGCGCCACCCGGATTCCGACATTTCAAACTGAACATTTTCGGGACCACAGCGCAGGCTCTCAGGCCTTGCCGGACAGCCTTCCCGCACCGCGTCCCTTCGGTTTCGCCGCGACCGTCTTGAGGAATTCCACCCCGATCTCGTCGCCCTGTAATCGCACCAGACGGCAACGCCGATAGACCAGACCGGTCGACGACAACAGGACGAAAAATTCCTTCAGCTCAAGTCCCTCGAGCGAATCGCTGACGATTAACCTGGCACCGCTGTCGGACGCATCCTTCATGATGCAATCACGACGCCATGTGCCATCGATCGCCATCATTTGAACGGTGACGCCATCCTCGAAATTCACCCGCGCATTCTTGCGGTTATCCCACCCCATGGCAGGAGCTCCTGCGGCCACTGAAAGAACTGAAACAAAAACGCCGGCAACAATTCGGTTCCACGTCGCCGGACATCCTGCTTGCGATCCGCGATCCGCAGCCGCCATGTCGGAGATCACGGATAGCGGACGGATGAAGCTACCGAGAGCGACTTTCGATTGTCTTAAGCTTAAACACCGTTGCGCGCGCAGCAGCTCGCAAAAAACAGGCCCGCCGAAGCGAGCCTGTTTATATCGATCGGTCCCGCCGATCACCAACGACGGTGATGATGGTGGTGATAGCGGTGGTGGTGATGGCGCGGGACATAGACGCGCGGCACATAGTGATGGCGGTGGTGGTGATGATAGCGAGGCCGCGGATGATAGTGACGATGATGATGTCGCCGGTGCTGAACCTGCGTCACCATGCCGGCCGAGCCCTGCTGAACCGCAGTGGTGACGCCCGGGGTGAGCGGGGATGCGGCTTGCGCTTGCGGTGTCGGAGCCGCGACAACGAGCAGTCCACCGACCGCGAGCAGGCCGAGAAGTTTTCTGACGAACATCAATGTTCTCCCTCAGGTGTCGTGTGAAAGACCAGCATCGGTTTCCGGCCGATGTCGGAATGCAGGCTAGAATTCAACAGGTGAACGCAAAATGAATGCCCCTGCGACATTCCGCGCATCAAACCGCAACGCCCGAATGCCGAACCATAGGAACGCGCGCCCGCGGGAATTGTTCCGCGCGGACATAAACGTGTAATGCGTACTTAGCTCTTCCGAGAGAAGCTCAACCCTGCCGCCAGAAGCAATGCATGCGCGGCACGATCACCGTGCCGCTCGGCCGGAATTCCTGCACATAGGTCGCGGTGCAATCGCGTACTGCATTGGGACCAAGCCGCTGGTAGCGCGGATACACGCGGATACGGGTCGGCGGCCGGCGATGTGTGCGACGCTGGGCCGAGAAATCGGTGGCCATCCGCGCCGTATTCTGCCCCGCAGAGCTGACGTGCGACGCGGTCGCTTCAGCAGCGGCCGCGGCATCACCGCCAAATCCGATGCCCAGAAGAGCCACGGCGACCGCCGCTCCCAGCATCGCTTTCCCCATCTGCTTCATGACGCCCCGCCAGTCTTCCAATTATTGCCGATACGGTCCCCGATTGCCGCGCCGGCGTCAACCGTCCGACGTCCCACCCCGGGGATATCCCGCGACCATGGGCTCGAAGACACCCGCTGCTTATATTTGGTAGGGTCCGCCAACACCAGCATCAGACAGTGATTTTCGCAGCGGAATGCCCATGCCAGAACCAACCGAGAGCACCCCGTCAGGCGAGGGCGTAGCGATCTGGACAGGCGCGAAAGCCCCCTCCCTCGCCGAACTGGAGGCCATGGCCCGCGAGCAACTGGCGACGCTGCCCCAGGTGTTTCGCGATGTCTGTACCGGCGTGGTGATCCAGGTCGACGACTTCGCCACCGACGAGGTACTGGACGAACTCGACGCCGAGAGCGAATTCGACATTCTCGGGCTGTTTCAAGGCATCGGGCTTCCGTTTCGCAGTCAGGAAGAGATCGCGCCGTTGCCCAACATGATCTGGCTCTATCGCCGCCCGATCCTGGAATATTGGGCCAGCCACGACGAAACGCTCGGATTCATCGTCCGCCACGTGCTGGTCCACGAAATCGGCCATCATCTCGGGCTCTCGGACGACGACATGGAGGCGATCGAGGCCAGCGTCGCGGACTAGCCTCGCGGACGAGCCCTGCGCAAATGGGCCTTGGACCAGCGGCTATATTTGGCTAAAACCACCGCACTTTGCGCCCCATCGGCGCATTTCTGGAACCCGGGACCGGTTATGGACAAATTCACCACGCTCGAAGGCGTCGCGGCGCCGCTGAAGATCATCAATGTCGACACCGACATGATCATTCCGAAGCAGTACCTGAAGACCATCAAGCGCACCGGCCTCGGCAAGGGCCTGTTCTCCGAACAGCGCTACAAGGACGACGGCAGCGACAACCCGGATTTCGTGCTGAACAAGCCGGCCTACAAAAACACCAAAATTCTCGTGGCAGGCGACAACTTCGGCTGCGGTTCGAGCCGCGAGCACGCACCGTGGGCGCTGCTGGACTTCGGCATCCGTTGCGTGATCTCGACCTCATTCGGCGACATCTTCTACAACAACTGCTTCAAGAACGGCATTCTGCCGATCCGCGTCTCGCAGGAAGACCTCGACAAGCTGTTCGACGACGCCGAGCGCGGCGCCAACTCGACGCTGACCGTCGACCTCGCCAATCAGGAAATCCGTGGCCCCGACGGCGGCAAGGTCAAGTTCGAGATCGACGCCTTCCGCAAGCACTGCCTGCTCAACGGCCTCGACGACATCGGCCTGACGATGGAGAAGAAGGCCTCGATCACGAGCTACGAGGCGAAAGCCCACGAAGCGCGCCCCTGGGCATGAGGAGTGCGGGATAATTCCTGACCCGTACCGTTGATATCGATCCTATCAGTCGTCATGGCCGGGCTTGTCCCGGCCATCTACGTCTTAACTGTACCTCAGCGAAGAACAGACGTGGATGGCCGGGACATAGGCGAGCAAAGCGACGCCGTTCTTCGAACGGCTATGCCCGGCCATGACGCACATCGATAGACCGCCGACGTCCGCTTCAGCCCTTCACCGCCTCGGCGGCCGCGATCGCGGCCATGTTGATGATGCCGCGGCTGGTCACCGTCGGCGCCAGCACATGCGCGGCCTTGCCGGTGCCCATCAGGATGGGGCCGATGGGAAGGCCGTTGTTGATTTCCGCGAGCAAGGTCAACGACAGGTTGGCCGCTTCCAGATTGGGGAAGATCAGCAGATTGGCTTCGCCCGAAAACGCCGGATTGGAAATATAGTCCTTGCGCAGGGTCTCGTTGACGGCGAGATCGCCCGGCATTTCGCCTTCCACCAGCAGATCGGGCGCGATCGCCTTCAGCTTGCGATAGACCTCACGCATCTTGGCGGCGGAGGCGGCATCGCGCGAGCCGAACGCCGAATGGCTGAGCAGCGCCACCTTCGCCTTGATCGCGAAGCGGCTCATGTGATCGCGCGCCTGCAAGGTGATCTTCACCAGTTCGTCGGCGTCAGGATCGACGTTGACGTAGGTGTCCGCGAGGAAGAACGTACCGCGCGGCATGATCAGCACCGACAGCGTCGACAGATGCGAGACGCCATCGGCAAGACCGAGGATCGATTGCACCTCCTGCGCGTGGCGCGGGAAATCGCCTTCCAGCCCGCACAATAGCGCGTCGGCCTCGCCACGACGCACCGCCAGCGCGCCGATCGCCGTGGTGTTGGTACGCACGATGGCGCGTGCGCCGTCCAGCGTCACGCCGTTGCGCTCCTGCAAGGAATGATAGAGCGCGACGTAATCACGATAGCGCGGATCGTCCTCGGGATTGATGATCTCGATATCGCCGGCGCGCAGCGGCAATCCCAATCGCTCGAAACGCTGCTCGATCACCGTCGGCCGCCCGATCAGGATCGGCCGCGCGATCGACTCCACCATCAGCACATGCGCGGCGCGCAACACCCGCTCGTCCTCTCCGTCGGCGAAGGCGACGCGAATGTTCTTGTTCAGCGTCTGCTCGATCATCGGCTTCATCACCAGACCGGAGCGGAACACGAAACGCTTGAGACTGTCCTGATACGCCGCCATGTCGGCGATCGGCCGCCGCGCCACGCCGCTGTTCATCGCCGCCTGCGCCACCGCCGGCGCGATGCGCAGGATCAGGCGCTGATCGAACGGCGACGGAATCAGATAATCGCGCCCGAACGTCGCCGGCGCGCCGCTGGCAGTGACATCCATTGCCGGCTCATGCGCCAGTTGCGCAATGGCATAGGCGGCAGCGCGCTTCATGTCCTCGTTGATCACGGTCGCGCCGGAATCCAGCGCGCCACGGAAGATGAAGGGGAAGCACAGGACGTTGTTGACCTGGTTCGGATAATCGGAGCGCCCGGTGCAGATCAGCGCATCCGGTCGCGCGGCGATGGCGATTTCCGGCATGATCTCCGGCACCGGATTGGACAGCGCGAGAATCACCGGATTCGCCGCCATGTCACGGATCATTTCCGGTTTCAACGCACCGGCCTGCGACAGGCCGACATAAATGTCGGCGCCGGCCATCACGTCCGCGAGTTCGGTCGCGTCCGTTTCCTGCGCGAATGCGCCGCGCCAGCGATCAACGGAATTGCCGCGCTTGGCGGTGACGAGACCCTTGCTGTCAGCAATGAAGATGTTCTCGCGTTTGGCGCCGACCGCGATCAACATGTCCATGCAGGCGATGGCCGCGGCGCCGGCACCCGACGTGCAGATCTTGACGCTACCGATATCCTTGCCGACCAGTTGCATCGCGTTGAGCACGGCGGCTGCGACGATGATCGCGGTGCCGTGCTGATCGTCGTGGAAAACCGGAATCTTCATGCGCTCGCGCAGCGTTTCCTCGACCAGAAAACAATCCGGCGCTTTGATATCTTCCAGATTGATACCGCCGAAGCTCGGCTCCAGCGGCGCGATGATTTCGATCAGCTTGGCCGGATCGTTTTCCGCGATCTCGATGTCGATACCGTCGATGCCGGCGAATTTCTTGAACAGAACCGCCTTGCCTTCCATCACCGGCTTCGACGCCGCGGCGCCGATGTTGCCGAGCCCGAGCACCGCGGTGCCGTTGGAGATGACGGCGACGAGATTACCCTTCGCGGTGTAGCGATAAGCCTGCTCCGGATCAGCGGCGATTTCTTCGCACGGCGCGGCAACGCCCGGCGAATAGGCCAGCGACAGATCGCGCGTGTTGGACAGCGGCTTGGTCGGCGTCAGCTCGATCTTTCCCGGTTTAGGAAACTCGTGAAAGCGCAGCGCGGACGCGCGCAGATTGGCCTGGTCTTCTTCCGACACGATCATCCCCCCGATGTGTCAGTGCCACGCCGCGCGCGTCCCGAACACAACTTCACAATGCCGATAGCCGCATGCCACCGTTCGGCGGCATATCCAAACGGGGGGCACCAACAAAAGACCAATTCCGCGTCAGGTCAAGTCAATCGTGGCGCGTTCCAGTGAACGGAATCATCGAGCGACCGTACCGTGTGTCCGCTTTTCATCCCTCGATGAAATCAAGAGGTCACAATCGACCATGGCAGCGTGACGCCGCCACGAAACACCACCACTTCGCTGTCGTCGACGCCGACCGCCGCCATTACGCGGCTCTCGCGGCGCTCCAGCGTGATGGTGCCGCTGTTCGGCGCCATGCCATAGAAGCGCGCGCCGTTGAGCGAGGCAAATGTCTCGAAACGATCCAGCGCATTCTCCTCGTCGAACACCTGCACGTAGGTCTGCAACGCGGTCGCGCCGCCGAAGATGCCGGCCGAACAGCATTCGGCTTCCTTGCGGGTGCGCAGATGCGGCGCGGTGTCGGTGCCGATGAAGAAGCAGCTTTCGCCCGACGTCGCCGCCTTGCGCAACGCCAGCCGATGCCGTTCGCGCTTCGCCACCGGCAGGCAATACAGATGCGGCTGCAATCCGCCCTGGAAAATCGAGGTGCGATTGATGACGAGATGATGCGGTGTGATCGTCGCCGCCGCGCGCGTGGCATGGGCGCGGACGATATCCAGCGTCTCCGCCGTGGTGGCGTGCTCGATCACCACCTTGAGGCCGGGATGGCGTGCGAGCAGCGGCAACAAGCTGTGCTCCATGAATGCCGCTTCGCGATCGAAGATGTCGATTTCGGGATCGGTGGACTCGCCGTGGATCAACACCGGCATGCCGATCTTTTCCATGCGCTCCAGCACCGGCGCCAGCGCCGGAATATTGGTGACGCCATGATGCGCGTTGGTGGTGGCGCCGGCGGGATAGAGCTTCGCCGCGACCCATACGCCCTCGGCGTGGCCGCGCTCGATCTCATCAGGCGAGGTCATGTCGGTGAGATAGCAGGTCATCAGCGGTTGGAAGTCGGAGCCTTGCGGGCGCGCCGCGAGAATGCGGTCGCGATAGGCGGCCGCTGCTTCGACCGTCGTCACCGGCGGCACCAGGTTCGGCATGATGATGCCGCGCGCGAATTGCGCGGCGGTGAACGGCAGCACGGCGTTGAGCATCGTGCCGTCGCGCAGATGCACGTGCCAATCGTCCGGCCGGCGAATGGTGATGGAGGCGACCGGCGCGGCATTGGCCGCCGCCTTGTCGAACATCGCGTCGAGACTCATGCCGTCGCCTTGCCGCGAGCGCGCAACCGCGCGTTGAAATCAACAGCCTGTGTCATGCGAACGATCGTCCCCGGATGCTGCAAATCATTTCCCGCATTATAGGCCGAACCGCAACACGCTTGAAACCCGCACGGGTATCCTATCGGTGCCGCGCTGGCGCGAGGCGGTCGGCAAGAAATTCGATCAGCGCCTCGACGCGCGCGGGGCGCGGGCCGCCCGACGGCATCACCAGATGCACCGCGCCCTCGGTCTGTTTCCAGTCTTTCAGAATGACCTCGACCTGCCCCGCCGCGATAGCGTCGCCGACGATGAAGTCCGGCAGGTCGGCGATGCCGAGGCCGGCAATCAAGGCCGGGAGCACCGCCTCGCCGTTGTTGACGCGCAACTGCCCCGACGGCCGCACGGTCGCCTCGTCGCCGGCGGCATTGGTGAAGTGCCAGACATTCGGCGTCGAGAGGTAGGCGTAGGCGAAGCAGCGATGCTGCGCCAGATGCATCGGATGCGTCGGGCGACCGTATTTTTCGAGATAGCTCGGCGCGGCCACGGTATGGCGCGGCATCGCGCACAATCGTCGCGCCACCAGCG
Source organism: Hyphomicrobiales bacterium (assembly GCA_017305535.1). Classification (GTDB taxonomy): domain Bacteria; phylum Pseudomonadota; class Alphaproteobacteria; order Rhizobiales; family Xanthobacteraceae; genus 62-47. Next base: position 178,829 of record JAFKKN010000008.1, read on the forward strand.
ACGAATCCGGCAGGCTGGCGATGCGCACGCCGATATCGAAACCCTCGCCGATCAGATCGACCATGGCGTCGCTCAGGTGCATGTCCACGGCGACGTCCGGATACTGCGCCAGAAAATCCGGCAGCAGCGGCGACAGCACCTTGATGCCGAATGTCATCGGCACCGCGAGCCGCACCAGCCCGCGCGGCGCGGCGGATTGCGCCAGCGCCTCGCTCTCCGCCGCCTCGCCGTCCGCCAGCAGTTGCGCCGCGCGCACCGCCAGCGTCCGCCCGGCGTCGGTGAGCGCCAGCCGGCGCGAGGTGCGGTTGAACAGCCGCGCGCCGAGCCGCTCCTCCAGGCGCCCCACGGCCTTGGAAACGGTCGCCTTGGACAATGCCAGTTCGGTCGCCGCCGCCGCGAAGGAGCGCAGTTCCACCACCTTGGCGAAGATCGCCAGCGCCTCGAAATCCGGAAGTTTTGACATCTCAATTTTAGAAACAATGAGTTTCGATAGTTTCTATTTATACGCTGATCGGGCCGACGTATCTAGTCTCCAACAGAGTTCGAACCCCCGTTCGAAAGGAGTTATCCGATGATTGAACTTCGCCCCTTCGACAGCCTCGGCGCCGCCAACCACGGCTGGCTCAATGCTAAGCACCACTTCGCGTTCGCCAGCTATTACGACCCCAAGCGCATGAACCACGGCAGCCTGCGGGTCTGGAACGACGACGAGATCGCGCCCAATTCCGGCTTCCCGCCGCACCCGCACGCCAACATGGAGATCATCACCTATGTCCGTGAAGGCGCCATCACCCATCAGGACTCACTCGGCAACAAGGGCCGCACCGAGGCCGGCGACGTGCAGGTGATGAGCGCGGGCTCCGGCATCCGCCACGCCGAATACAACCTCGAACCGGTGACGACGCGGATCTTCCAGATCTGGATCGAGCCGACGCAAGAGGGCGGCCAACCCTGCTGGGGCGCCAAGCCGTTCCCGAAGGGCGACCGCTCCGGCAAGTTCGTGACGCTCGCCAGCGGCATCAAGGGCGACGCCGACGCGCTGCCGATCCGCGCCGACGCGCGGGTGGTGGCGGCCACGGTGAAGGCCGGTGAAAGCGTCAGCTACGATCTCGCAGCGGGCCGCAACGGCTATCTGGTGCCGGCCACCGGCGCGATCGAGGTCAACGGCGTGCGCGCCAACGCCCGCGACGGCATCGCGATCAGCAACGAGAGCAGCCTGACGATCACCGCGCTCGCGGATTCGGAACTGGTTCTCGTCGACGCCGCATAACCCGACCACTCACCGTCATGCCCGTGCCCGTCACGGGCATGACACGTCCTCCCCCGACAAATCACATCTCAGCCAGACAATCGGAGATTCGACATGGCAAAAGTTCTCGTCCTTTATTATTCCGCCTATGGTCACATCGAAGCGATGGCCAATGCCGTCGCCGAGGGCGCGCGCGAGGCTGGCGCCACCGTGGACATCAAGCGCGTGCCGGAACTGGTGCCGCCTGATGTCGCCAAGGCCGCGCATTACAAGCTCGATCAGGCCGCGCCGATCGCCAACATCAACGACCTCGCCAATTACGATGCCATCATTGTCGGCACCGGCACGCGCTTCGGCCGCATGTCGTCGCAAATGGCGAACTTCCTCGATCAGGCCGGCGGGCTGTGGGCCAAGGGCGCGCTGCACGGCAAAGTCGGCGGCGCCTTCTCGTCGAGCGCGACCCAGCACGGCGGCCAGGAGACCACGCTGTTCTCCATCATCACCAACCTGCTGCACTTCGGCATGGTCATCGTCGGTCTGAACTACGGCTTCGCCGGCCAGATGGGCGTCAAGGAAGTGACCGGCGGCGCGCCCTACGGTGCGACCACCATCACCGATGGTGACGGCAGCCGCCTGCCCAGCGCCAATGAACTCGCCGGCGCGCGTTATCAGGGCCGGACCATCGCGGAGACGGCGGTAAAACTGCACGGCTAAAAATCAGCTCAGGGAGTCATGCACTCGACGCATGACTCCCAAGCCGGGCTCAGCATTGGCGGCAGCCACCGAGGCAATTATCTCGGGCGGGAACCAAATGGAGTCCGCCATGAGCGAACTATATTACCTCTACTACACAACCCCGAGTCCGCTGCCGCGCTTTGTCATCGACTGGATTCGCGGCAACTTCGGCGGCCGCACCTCCGGCCGATGAATTCGTTTCGTCGTGGCGAGGACCATCAGCGACGGAGCAATCCAGAACTCCTTCAGTGAAAGCTGATTGTCTCGCTCCGCTCGTCGTGACAGCCCCGGTTATGTAGCACCTCAAAAAGCCCGCCTCACCGGCGGGCTTTTTTTCGATCTCAACTTTCGTCAAGCTATCGCGAAACGATACTTACGATGCCTTCTGCAAGGCGCTGATGTCATTCACCGGCTTGTTGAGATGGACATGACTGTCGACGTGATCGACCCAGCTCAACGGCACCAGATGGTGCTTGCCGTCGGGCGAACCGGTCTTGGTCAGTTTGATCTTGTCGCTTCCTTCCATGTGATCGACCTGCCCGATTTTCTTGCCGGCGGAGTCGAGCACATCCATGTGTTCCTTGATCTTCGCAACATCCATCATCCTGCTGCTCCTGTTGCTTGGCCCTCGCAACCCATGCCCTTCACAACAATCGAGCTGGCCACCAGTTGCATCTGGTCAGCAATTCCTCATCGTTCACGGAACCGTGCCCCGCCGCGACGCGTTGTTGAGCGACGCTGACAACGGCGACAGGTTCGCCACGGAGATCAATCGTATGGACAAGGATCGAATCGCAGGCGCGGCGAAGGAGATCGCCGGCAAGGCGGAGAGTGCGTTTGGCAAAGTGACGGACGACACCGAGACGGAAATCTCAGGACGCGCACGCGAAGCCGCGGGCACCGCGCAGAATGTATTCGGCCAGGCCAAGGATGCCATGCGCGACTTCGGCGAGACCGCGAGCGGTTACGCGCAGGACGCGCTCGATGCCGGCAGTGATTATTACCGCGATGGCCATCGCGCCGTCGCCGCGAAGATCAAGGAGCAGCCGATGACCGCGTTGCTCGCCGCCGGCGCCATCGGCTTCACACTCGGCGTGTTGCTGACCCGCCAGCCGCGCCAGCGCAATTGGCGCGATTATTATCGCTGAAGCGCTTCGTCTTAGACGAAACCATCAAAGCTCATCATGCCCGGCCTCGTGCCGGGCATGATGAGTCTTCGATGTCGTGCAGATGAAATCTGCTTCAGCCGTCGATACGTTGAGGGGTTATCACGTGAAGCCAGCATCACATCATCGTTGCTGGAATGCGCGCGCCGCTTCCGCGACAATGCCGGTTATGAAACACATCTTATGCAATTGCGCGATCGCCCTCGCGCTGATCGCGTTGCCTTCATCCGCGTGGGCGCAAGATGCGGCCCGTTCCTCAACATCCGCGCAGCATCAGGACGCATCCCATCAGGATTCGCCGCACACGAAAGGCGACCGTGGCGGTGGCGTACTGGATCTGCTGCCGGCCGATGCGGTCTCCGATCACACGCTCGACCTCGACGGGCGCAAGCTCGCCTATACCGCGACGGCCGGCACGCTGAATCTCTACGACCAGAACGGCCAGCGCTCTGCGGCGGTGTTCTACACCAGCTATGTCGCCAAGGATCGGAATGCGGACCGCCCGATCACCTTCGTCTTCAACGGCGGTCCGGGTGCCGCGTCCGCGTTTCTGAATCTCGGGTTGGTGGGGCCGCGCCGGCTCGACTTCGGGCCGACCGAGCGCGACGGCGCCAATGCCAAACTCGTCGACAATCCGCAGAGCTGGCTCGCCTTCACCGACCTCGTGCTGATCGATCCCATCGGCACCGGCTGGAGCCGCACCGCGAAAGCCGACGACGCCAAGAAATTCTACGGCGTGCGGCAGGACGCGCAATCCATTGCCAAGGCGATCGCGCTCTATTTGTCGCACCGAGGACGCACCGGTTCGCCGACATATCTTTTCGGCGAGAGTTATGGCGGATTCCGCGCCGCCAAGGTCGCGACCGCCTTGAGCGACGAACAGGGCATCATCGTCTCCGGCATCGTGATGCTGTCGCCGCTGCTCGACGGCGCGCTGACCTTCGGCGGCAATCGTCTCGCACTTGGCGCGGCGCTGCAACTGCCGTCGCTCGCCGCCGCCGAACTCGAACGCCGCAACGCTTTTTCGCTGAAGGACCAGCAAGCCGCGGAGCACTTCGCCCTGACGGACTATCTGACGATGCTGGCCGGGCCAGCACCGACTGGACCGAACGCGGATGCGTTCTACCAGCACGTTGCCGACATCACCGGCCTGCCGCTCGACGTGATCAGGAAGCGGCGCGGCTTCATTCGTGACGCTTATGTCAAACATCTGCGCGGCGGCGAGCATGCGTTGGTCAGCCACTACGACGTCACGCTGGCGGCGCCCGATCCCTCTCCGGAGTCCGACAGCGCGCATAGCGGCGATCCGGTGCTCGACGGCTTCGTCCGCGCCTATGGCGGCGCTTTCGCCAGCTACGCCCGCAACGAGCTGGGCTTCAAGACGGAGATGACCTACACGCTGCTCGCGGACGGCGTGAACGGCCGCTGGGACTGGGGCTCGGGCGGACGCGCCATGGCCAACGTCACCGACGATCTCCGTCAGTTACTGGCCGTCAATCCCGCATTCCGGGTGATGATCGCGGGCGGCTACAGCGACCTCGTCACGCCCTATGCCGCCAGCAAATACGTCGTCGACCATCTGCCGGACACGCTGACCGATCGCGTGAGCTTCAAGGTCTATCGCGGCGGCCACATGCTCTACACCCACGCGCCCTCACGCAACGCGTTTACTGCCGATGCGAAGACGTTTTATACGAAAGGCGCGGAGAAGAAGTAGTATTCAAGAAAGCATCAGAGCACTTCGTCATTGCGAGGAGCGCAGCGACGAAGCAATCCAGTCCTTGCTTTGCAGCTTTCTGGACTGCTTCGCTCGCAATGACGGTTCAACTTCATTTCAATCGACGGACCGCCTCACTCAGCGGCCGCGCGCCGTCGTCGTAGTCGCGCCACGCTTTCGAGGTCCTCAGCAGCTTCGGCACCGTGCGTAGCGTGAAACGCTTCGGGTCGAGCCCGGCGCGCACCTGGGTCCAGGTCAGCGGCATCGACACCGTTGCCAGCGGCCGCGCGCGCGGCGACAACGGTGCCACCGCCGTCGCCATCCGGTCATTGCGCAAGTAATCGAGGAAGATCTTTCCGTTGCGCTGCGCCTTCGCCATCGTGATCAGATAGCGTTCGGGTTCGTCTTCGGCGAGACGACGGCAGACCTCCTTGGCGAACGCCTTGGCATCGGGCCACGTCAGCTTGTCGGATTTTTTCACCGCCAACGGCGTCACCACATGCAGACCCTTGCCGCCGGTGGTCTTGCAGAACGACACCAGACCGAGATCGTCCAATCGTTCCCGCATGGTCTGCGCCGCGTCGATTACCTTGTCGAAGCCGACATCGGGTGCTGGGTCGAGATCGAACACCAGCCGCCCCGGCGTCGCGGGATCGTCCGGCGCGTTGTTCCAGGCGTGCAGTTCGATGCCGCCCATCTGCGCGACCGCGGCCAGCCCCTCGACGCGGTCGATCTGGAGATAGGCTTGCCGGTCGCCGGTGACCTTCACCGTCTCGAGCAGGTTCGACGAGCCTTTCATGGCGTGGCGCTGGAAAAATGTCTCGCCCTCGATACCGTCCGGCGCGCGGACGATCGAACACGGCCGCCCCTTGATGTGCGGCATCAGCCAGTCACCGACCGCCTCGAAATACGTCGCGAGATCAAGCTTGGTGATCGGCGCGCCCTCGCCATCGTCGGGCCAGAGCGCCTTGTCGGGATGGCTGATCGGCACGCCCATCACGATCGAGCCTTCCGACGAGCGCGCGGCTGCGGCGCGACGAACCGTGTTGCTTTTGGTCCGCGATGCCTTCGGCGCTGGTGTCGCCACCCGCGTCTCCTTTGCCGGTGCCGGGCGTTCGGCGACCACCTCGTCGGCCGGCTTGTCCTGACGCAGCCCCTTGAACGCCGCCTGCCGGATGTTGCCCGCGCCGGTCCAGCCGGCGAATTCGATCTCGGCTACGAGGTCGGGACGCAGCCAGTGCACGTCGGCTTTCTTGGTCGGCGCGTTGTTGCCGCCGAACGGACTCTTGTTCGCGGCACTGGCCTTCAACTTCGGCATCAGCCGCTTGACCACATCCCGCCCGAAACCGGTGCCGACATTGCCGACATAGATCAGATGATCGCCGCGATGGACGCCGGCCATCAGCGAGCGGAATTTGCCGCCGTTGCTCTGCCAGCCGCCCAGCACCACCTCGTGCCCGGCGCGGCATTTCGACTTGATCCAGTCCATGGTGCGCTCCGAACGATACGGCGCATCGAGCCGCTTGGAGATGATGCCTTCCAGTGACATCCGGCACGCCGAACGCAGCACCGCATCGCCGCCGGTCTCGAAGTGTTCGACGTAACGGATATCGCCGTGCGCGGTGCCCTTGATGCTGTTCTCCAACAGTTCGGCCAAGGCGAGCTTGCGTTCCGCCAGCGGTTGATCGCGCCAGTCGTGACCTGCGGCGAACAATAGGTCGAACGCGAAGAAGATCAGATCGTCGGTCTTGCCGTCGCTCAACGCCGCTTGCAGGCCGGCGAAATCCGGCGCGCCTTTCTCATCGAGCGCAACAATCTCGCCATCGATGATGCAGTCCGGCAGCTTCTTCGCAGTGGCGGCGATCGCAGGGAATTTCGCGGTCCAGTCGAGGCCCTTGCGCGTGCGCAAAGCGACGTCGCCATCCGCCACCCGCAACTGAATGCGATAGCCGTCGAACTTGATCTCGTGACCCCAGCCCGCGCCCGCAGGTGGGCGCTCGCGCGCGGTGCAGAGTTGCGGGCCGATGAAGTCCGGCATCGCCGCAGGCTTCATGGTCTTGGCTTTGGCGGCCGAGCGCTTCGACGCCGTTCGCGCTTTCGCGGCCGCGCCTTTATTGGAATCCCATTCGGCGCTAGCCGATGCGCGGGCACGCCTTGCCGTCATGAATGGCTTCGGCCCTTTGCCCTTGCCGGCTGCGATCTCGTCCATGCTGCGGCCGGAGGCGACGGAATCCTTTTGCTCGAGAATGTCGTTGGCCTTGCCTTCGCGCGCGGCAGCGTCGCGATGCTTGATCAGCAGCCAGTTGGTGCGTTTGCCGCCGGTGCGGTCGTGACGCATCCGCACCAGCACCCATTCGCCATGCAGTTTCTCGCCGTCCAGCGTGAATTTCAGGTCGCCCTTTTTCAGTCCTCGCTCGGGATCGTCGCTGGTCCAGTAACCGCGATCCCAGATCATCACCGTGCCGCCGCCATACTGGCCTTTCGGAATGGTGCCTTCGAAATCGCCGTAATCGAGCGGATGATCCTCCACCTCCACCGCGAGGCGCTTGTCGGCGGGATCGAGCGAGGGGCCGCGCGTCACCGCCCACGACTTGAACACGCCGTCGAGTTCGAGCCGCAGGTCGTAATGCAGCCGGGTGGCGGCGTGCTTCTGGATGACGAAGCGCCGCCGCTTGCTGGCTTTCACCGCCGCCGTACCGCTCGGCTCGGCCGTCACCTCGAAATCCCGTTTCGCCCGGTATCTGGCGAGTTGCTTCTTGGCGGGCTTCTTCTTGGTGGTGATCTTCTTGGTGGTGATCTTCTTCTTGGTGATCTTCCTGGCCATGCGCCGCTCCGGGTCCGGAACGAAAAGTTCCCATCGCCGTTAAAGTTCCAGCTCCACGAAAGGGATCGCCATGCCGCCGCGTGCGTATTGGAAAGGCTTGCTGAAACTGTCGCTGGTGTCCTGCCCAGTCGTGCTTTACCCGGCGACGACGGCATCGGAACGGACACACTTCCACCAGATCAACAAGGAGACCGGCCATCGGTTGCGCCAGCAGATGGTCGATGCCGAAACCGGCGACGTGGTCGAGAAGGACGAGAAGGGCCGCGGCTATGAACTGTCGAAAGGCAAGTATGTCGAGATCGACCAGGCCGACCTCGACGCCGTGCAAATCGAGAGCAGCCACACCATCGAGATCGACGCCTTCGTGCCGCGCGAGGAGATCGACGAACGCTATTTCGAAAAGCCGTATTTCATCGCACCCGACGGCAAGACCGGCATCGACGCCTTCGCCGTGATCCGCGACGCCATGAAGCGGCAGGACAAGGCGGCGCTGGCCCGCATCGTGCTGACCAACCGCGAGCACGTCATCGCGCTGCGGCCGCTCGACAAGGGGCTGCTTGGCACCACGCTGCGCTATCCATACGAATTGCGCGACGAAGACGATTACTTCGACGACATCCCCTCGCCGCGCATCTCGAAGGACATGGTAGACCTTGCCGCGCACATCCTCGACACCAAGTCGGCGAAGTTCGATCCGAGCACGTTCAAGGACAAATACGAGACAGCCCTGAAGGCGCTGGTGAAGCGCAAGGCATCCGGCAAGGTGATCAAGGCGCCGGAGCCGGAGGCCAGGCCCGACAACGTCGTCGACCTGATGGGCGCACTCCGCGCCAGCCTCGGGCGGAAGAAGCCGGCGTCAGGCCGAAGCACATCGACGGCACGTCGCAAAACCGCGAAAACCCCGGCGCGGCGCAGGCGGGCGTCGTGAGCGTCTAATTCGAAAGACGACTTATGGGATCAAGGCTCGATTCCGTCATTGCGAGGAGCGAAGCGACGAAGCAATCCAGACCAAACAAGAAAGACTGGATTGCTTCGCTGCGCTCGCAATGACGAAAGTTGCAAGCTCCAAACATGACTTGGGCCGCACATGATGCGGCCCAATATCACTCTGATGGACGATGAAGAAGCAACGGACCGGGTTTCGGCTGAGCGGCCGAAACCCGGATCGTTCTTACACCGCGTCCTTGGCGGCCTTGACCGGGCGCGCGCGCACGATCTTGCGGGCCGGCTTGGCCTTGAAGGTCATGGCTTCGCCGGTGAAGGGGTTGGTGCCCTTACGCGCCTTGGTGGCCGGCTTCTTGATGACGACGAACTTCGCGAACCCCGGAACCAGGAAGAGACCATTCTTCTTGAGTTCCTTGTGGCCGACCTCAACGAGCGTGTCCATCACGCCCTTGACGTCCCGCTTCGACAATTCGGTCTGCGTCGCAATCCGTTCGATCAACTGCGCTTTCGACATCTGGGTGGGCATTGTATCTCCTCTGATTCGCCCTCGTTATCACGCGAACCATATTGGAATGGCCCTGCGAAAAGCGGGATATCCTGCGCCTTTGCACAGCTTTGTTTGCTGGAATCGCTATTTTTAAGGGGTAAACGGCCTTTCTGCGGTGCCGGGTGTCGGCAAACCGCTTGGATAAAGCTGTTTGCGGCGTCTCGCCCCTCCCCGATTCAGCACTCCGAAGGCTGCGTCAGGTCTCCTTGACCGACTCCATCACCACGTTGGTCGACGTGCTGGCGACGAACGGCAGGCTGGAAATCTTCTCGCCGAGCACCAGCCGATAGCGTCGAATATCCGGGGTGCGGATCTTCAACAGATAGTCGAAGCGCCCCGCGATCATGTGGCATTCCTCGACCTCGCGGATCTTCATCACCGCCTCGTTGAAGCTCCGCAACGCGGCATCGCGGGTGTCGGTCAGCTTGACCTCGGCAAAGGCGACGTGATCGAGCCCGAGCTTCGCCGGGTTCAGCACCGCGCGGAACCCGGAGATATAGCCCTCCGCCATCAGCCGTTGCAGCCGCGCCTTGCAGGGCGTTTTCGACAGTCCGACTCGCTCCGACAGGTCGGTGATGGAGATGCGGCCATCGGCGGCCACCGCTTCAAGGATTTTGCGGTCGAATTGGTCTATTTCACCAAAATCATCCGTCATACTGGCTATAAATCCCGAAATCGATCGATATTTAAGACCATTTGGATGCCAATCACTCCGAACAAAGTCAAATCGATTCTCTGGCTCCTGCTATTTTCGATCGCCTCTCCTATGTCTTCTTCCTGCCTCTCGCCTTGAGGGATCGCCGATGACATCGCTGCCGATGCCGCAGACCACCGCGCTGCCGTTTTCGTCCTTTGCTCCGCCGATTACCCCGCGCACGCCGCTCCGCGCGGCGATCACCGCCGCCTGTCGCCGGCCGGAAACCGAATGCCTGCCGCCGCTGGTGGAGGCCGCCGCGCTCGGCAACGCAGCACAGGCCCGCATCGCGGCAACCGCCCGCGACCTGATCGAAGCGCTGCGCAATAAAGATACCGGCTCCGGCGTCGAGGGGCTGGTGCAGGAATATTCGCTCTCGAGCCAGGAAGGCGTGGCGCTGATGTGCCTCGCCGAAGCGCTGCTGCGCATTCCCGACACCGAGACCCGCGACGCGCTGATCCGCGACAAGATTGCCGAAGGCGATTGGGCCTCGCATCTCGGCCACCGCCGCTCGCTGTTCGTCAACGCCGCGACCTGGGGCCTTGTCGTCACCGGCAAACTCACCGCGACGGTGAACGACGGCAGCCTCGGCGCCACTTTGACACGGCTGATCGCGCGCTGCGGCGAGCCGGTGATCCGGCGCGGCGTCGACACCGCGATGCGGATGATGGGCGAACAGTTCGTCAAGGGCGAGACCATCGACGAGGCGCTGCGGCGCGCCCGCCCGCAGGAAGCGCGCGGCTTCCGCTATTCCTACGACATGCTGGGCGAAGCCGCGATGACCGCGGCCGACGCCACGCGTTACTACCGCGACTACGAAGCCGCCATCCATGCCATCGGCGCGGCGTCGGGCGGACGCGGCATCTATGCCGGGCCGGGAATCTCGATCAAGCTATCGGCGCTGCATCCGCGCTACGGCCGCGCGCAGGCGGCGCGCGTGATGCGCGAACTGCTGCCGAGGGTGACGGCGCTGTGCGAACTCGCCAAGCGCTACGACATCGGCGTCAATATCGATGCCGAAGAAGCCGACCGCCTCGAACTGTCGCTCGATCTGCTGGAAGCGCTTTGCAACGATCCCTCGCTCGCGGGATGGAGCGGCATCGGCTTCGTGGTGCAGGCCTATGGCAAGCGTTGTCCTTTCGTCATTGATTTCCTCATCGATCTCGCGCGCCGCACTCATCGCCGCATCGCGGTGCGGCTGGTCAAGGGAGCCTACTGGGACGCCGAGATCAAGCGCGCGCAAGTCGACGGTCTCGCGGACTTTCCCGTCTTCACGCGGAAAATTCACACCGACGTCTCCTACATCGCCTGCGCGCGACAACTGCTTGCGGCGCGTGACGCGGTCTTTCCGCAATTCGCCACCCACAACGCGCAGACGCTCGCGACCATTTTCGAGATGGCCGGGCCGGACTTCCATCCCGGCGATTACGAATTCCAATGCCTGCACGGCATGGGCGAGCCGCTCTATGATGAAGTCGTCGGCACCGACAAACTGAACCGGCCCTGCCGCATCTACGCGCCGGTGGGCACGCACGAGACGCTGCTGGCCTATCTGGTGCGACGTCTCTTGGAGAACGGCGCGAACTCGTCCTTCGTGCATCGCATCGCCGACCCTTCTATGTCGGTCGATGATCTTGTCGCCGATCCGGCAGAGGCGGCGCGCGCGATGCCATCGATGGGCAGCCCGCATCCGCGCATCGCCCTCCCAACGGCGCTCTATGGAGATGCCCGCAAGAATTCCGCCGGCCTCGATCTCTCCGATGAAGCAACGCTGGCGCGTCTCTCACGCAACTTGATGGACACTGCGCGTATCGCATGGCGCGCCGCGCCTAGGCTTGCCGATGGATCGAACGACAACGGCGCATCGCGGCCGGTGCGCAATCCCGCCGACCATAGCGATATCGTCGGCCGCGTGGTCGAAGCCACCGAAGCCGAAGCGCGAACAGCGGCGGAACTTGCGGCGGCACACGCGACGACATGGGCCGCAATCACACCCGCTGCCCGCGCGGCGATCATAGAACGCGCCGCCGAGCTGATGCAGGCGCGGATGGAAACGCTGATGGGCGTCATCATGCGCGAGGCCGGAAAATCGGCGGCCAACGCGATCGCGGAGGTACGCGAGGCGATCGACTTCCTGCGCTACTATGCGCAACAGGCACGCGGCACGCTGGGCGCGGCGCAGACGCCGCTCGGCCCCGTCGTCTGCATCAGCCCGTGGAATTTTCCGCTGGCGATCTTTACCGGGCAGATTTGCGCCGCGCTGGTCGCGGGCAACCCGGTGCTCGCCAAACCCGCCGAGGAGACGCCGCTCGTCGCCGCTGCCGCCGTCGATCTCCTGCATGAGGCCGGCGTACCGCGCACCGCGCTGCAACTGCTGCCGGGCGATGGCCGCATCGGCGCGGCGCTGGTGGCGGCACCACAGACTTCCGGCGTGATGTTCACCGGTTCCACCGAGGTGGCCCGCCTGATCCAGCAACAACTCGCGCAACGTCTTTCGGCAAACGGGAAACCGATCCCGCTGATCGCGGAAACCGGCGGCCAGAATGCCATGATCGTCGATTCCTCCGCGCTCGCCGAACAGGTTGTCGGCGATGTGCTGGTGTCGGCGTTCGACAGCGCCGGGCAACGCTGCTCCGCGTTGCGCGTGCTGTGTCTGCAAGAAGACATCGCCGATCGCGTGCTGACAATGCTCAAGGGCGCGATGGCTGAACTCAATGTCGGCAATACCGAGCGATTGAATATCGATATCGGCCCGGTGATTACGGCAGAGGCGAAAGACAATATCGAGCGGCACATCGCAAAGATGCGCGCGCTCGGCCGCGAGGTCGAACGACTGGCGTTGCCGGTCGAGGCGGCAGCCGGAACGTTCATCGCGCCGACCATCATCGAGCTGCAATCGATGACCGATCTCGACCGCGAGGTGTTCGGCCCTGTGCTGCACGTCATCCGCTATCGCCGCCGCGATCTCGACCGCCTGATCGATGCGATCAACGCGACCGGCTACGGCCTGACCTTCGGGTTACACACCCGGCTGGATGAGACCATCGCCCATGTCACGGAACGCATTCAGGCCGGCAACATCTACGTCAACCGCAACGTCATCGGCGCGGTGGTCGGCGTGCAACCGTTCGGCGGACGCGGCCTCTCCGGCACCGGCCCGAAAGCCGGCGGGCCGCTCTATCTCGGGCGACTGGTCGAGCGCGCACCCGCGACGACGCTGGAGACGGCGGCCAATCCAACGCTGATTGAGTACATCGCATGGCTCAATGCACAAAGCCTCACGCGCGAGGCTAATATCGCGCGCGACCTCGGTCCCCGCGCAGCGCTCGGCTTCACCGCCGAGTTGAAAGGCCCGGTCGGCGAACGCAATCTCTACACGCTGCATCCGCGCGGCAAGCTGCTGCTGATGCCGCAGACCGCCGCGGGACTTTATCATCAACTCGGTGCGGTACTGACGACCGGGAACACCGCGACCATCGCGGCCACCTCCGATCTCGAACCGCTATTGCGCGTTCTGCCGACACACATCGCCAAGCGCATCGCATGGCGCACGGATTGGGAGACCGATGGCCCGTTCGCCGGCGCGTTGATCGAAGGCGATGCCGAGCGCGTCGCGGCCATCAACACGCGGATCGCGCGGTTACCGGGGCCATTGGTCCCGGTTCAAGCGGCCTCATCCCACGACCTCGCTACCGATTCCGACGCCTATTGTCTCGACCGATTGCTGGAGGAAGTCTCGACCTCGATCAACACCACCGCCGCCGGCGGCAACGCCAGCCTGATGGCGTTGAGTTGAGTTGAGTTGAATTCCAATCCGGCCGCGCATGTATGCGCTACTACGAAGATGGTTGGATCGCGATGCATTCGATCCTACCCGTCATGCCCGGCTTTATGCCGGGCATCCACGCCTTGAAAGCGCGATGAACTCAAACGTGGATGGCCGGGACAAGCCCGGCCATGACAAGCTGTGCATGACAACGACGTTGATTCAACCTCAACTCGTCGCCGCGTCCCTCACGCCCCTTTCGCAAGCGCCGCGTTGAGCGTGGCGCTCGGACGCATCACGGCGGCGCACTTCTTCGCATCGGGAAGATAGTAGCCGCCGATGTCCGCCGGCGCGCCCTGCACGGCGCCGAGTTCAGCGACGATCTTCTCTTCGTCGCGAGCAAGCGTTTCGGCCAGCGGCTTGAACTTCGCCGCCAGTTCGGCATCCTCGGTCTGCGTGGCCAGTTCCTGCGCCCAGTACATCGCGAGGTAGAACTGGCTGCCGCGGTTGTCGAGTTCGCCGGTGCGCGGCGACGGCGACTTCCGGTTGTCCAGCAGTTTTCCAGTGGCGGCGTCCAGCGTCTTCGCCAGCAGCTTGGCTTTCGCATTGTTTGTCTTGAGGCCGAGGTCTTCCAGCGAAACCGCGAGCGCGAGGAATTCGCCGAGCGAATCCCAGCGCAGGTGGTTTTCCTCGACCAGTTGCTGCACGTGCTTGGGCGCCGACCCGCCGGCGCCGGTCTCGTACATGCCACCGCCGGCCATCAGCGGCACGATCGACAGCATTTTCGCCGAGGTGCCCAGCTCCATGATCGGGAACAGGTCGGTGAGATAATCGCGCAGGATGTTGCCGGTGGCGCTGATGGTGTCGAGCCCGCGCACCACCCGCTCCAGCGTGTAACGCATCGCACGCACCTGGCTCATGATCTGGATATCGAGGCCGGTGGTGTCGTGCTCGTGCAGGTACATCTTGACCTTGGTGACGAGTTGCGCCTCGTGCGGCCGATACGGATCGAGCCAGAACAGCACCGGCATCCCCGAATGGCGCGCGCGGGTGACGGCGAGCTTGACCCAGTCGCGGATGGCGGCATCCTTCACCTGGCACATGCGCCAGAGATCGCCCTTCTCGACGTTCTGGCTCAGCAGCACCTCACCGGTGGCGAGGTCGGTGATGTTGGCGATGCCGTCCTCGGGAATCTCGAAGGTCTTGTCGTGCGAGCCGTATTCCTCGGCCTGCTGCGCCATCAGGCCGACATTCGGCACCGTACCCATGGTCTTCGGATCGAACGCGCCGTGCCACTTACAGAAATTGATCATCTCCTGATAGATGCGGGCGAAGGTGCTTTCCGGCATCACCGCCTTGACGTCCTTGAGGCGGCCGTCGGCACCCCACATCTTGCCGCCATTGCGGATCATCGCCGGCATCGAGGCGTCGACGATGATGTCATTCGGCGAATGGAAATTGGTGATGCCCTTGGCCGAATCCACCATCGCCAGTTCGGGACGATGCTCGTGGCAAGCGTGCAGGTCGCGCCGGATTTCGTCCTGCATGCTTTGCGGCAGGGTGGCGATCTTGGTGTAGAGATCGACCATGCCGTTGTTGACGTTGATGCCCAGTTCGTCGAACAGCGCGCCGTGTTTCTCGAACGCGTCGCGATAGAATATCTTGACGCAATGGCCGAACACGATGGGGTGCGACACCTTCATCATGGTGGCCTTGACGTGCAGTGAGAACATCACGCCGGTGTTGTAGGCGTCCTCGATTTCGCGCTCGTAGAAGTCGAGCAATGCCTTCTTGCTCATGAACATCGAATCGATGACTTCGCGATCCTGCAACGCTACCTTGGGCTTGAGCACGATGGTCTTGCCGCTCTTGGTGAGCAGCTCCATCTTGACGTCGCGCGCCTTGTCCAGCGTCATCGACTTCTCGCCGTGATAGAAATCGCCGTGATGCATGTGCGAGACGTGCGAGCGCGAGGCCTGGCTCCAGTCCGCCATGCTGTGCGGATTCTTGCGCGCGTAGTTCTTCACCGCCAGCGGCGCGCGGCGATCGGAATTGCCCTCGCGCAGCACCGGGTTCACCGCGCTGCCAATGCACTTTGCGTAGCGCGCGCGGATCGCCTTTTCCTCGTCCGATTTCGGATTTTCGGGATAGTCCGGGATTTTGTAGCCCTTACCCTGCAATTCCTTGATCGCCGCCATCAGTTGCGCCACCGAGGCGCTGATATTCGGCAGCTTGATGATGTTGGTATCGGGCAGCAGCGTCAGCCGGCCGAGTTCGGCGAGATTGTCGGGCACGCGCTGCGCCTCGGTGAGGAACTCCGGAAATTCGCCAAGGATGCGGGCGGCCACCGAGATGTCGCTGGTCGTCACATCGATACCGGCCGGCGCGGTGAAGGCGCGCACGATGGGCAGGAACGCGGCCGTCGCCAGCGCCGGGGCCTCGTCGGTCAACGTGTAGATGATGGTGGGAGATGTCGTGCTCATGCGCGGGCTTTCTTGGCGTGCGAGGGGCCGGATGCGAGGGGATGCTTCGGCTCTGGACTTATGCGGAGAATTTGTGACGGGGCAATGGAGGTGATGAGAGGACAGGCCTTTCCGGCGATTGAACGGGTTCAATCTAGAGCGTTTTCAAGCGAAGTGGATACCGATTCGCGTGAAGAAAACGCGTCAAAACGAAAATCGAGAGTCCCGCTCCGATTCTTCCGGAACGGGCTCTGATCTCGGAATCTGACACCAAACGGCCGGTTGGGGCAACAGCTTTGCGCCGGCGAGGCCGGGACAACGCCCGGCCTGCCGCCCTCATGGCAGGCATTTTCGATAACGCAAAATATACCGCCGGATCACGGGCTCCGGCGCACGCCGGACCGGACCGTCCGGCGTCGATTCGTCACGCCGCGTTGGCGCGCGCCAGGGCTGCGGTCAGGTTGGCCTGGGTCACTTCAGACTGGAAATTCTGGACGTAGGGCGCATCCGCCAGCGTGCGCGCGGCGATGGTCTCGATCGCCGCCGCCGCACCGTCGCGCAGGCCGAGATCGGCCAGCGACACCGGCAGGCCGACCGCGCGATAGAACGCCTTCATGTCGGACAGCACATCGTCGGAGCGGCCTTCGAGGCACAGTTGCGCCAGCAGCCCGAACGCCACCTGCTCGCCATGCAGCGCGCCGCTCAGCGCCGGAATGGCCGAGAAGCCGCGCGTCAGCGCATGCGAGATCGACAGGCCGCCGCTCTCGAAGCCGAGCCCGCTCGACAGGATGGTGGCCTCGACGACGCGCTCGAATGCTTCGTTCGGCGTCTTCGCGGTGACGGCTTCGAGCGCAGCGAGCGTATCTTCACGCACGGTGCGATAGCATTGATCGGCGATCATCAGCGCCAGCGAGGTCGAGCGCCCCTTGTAGAAGTTGAGGCCGCCGGCGCGGGCGCATTGCTCGACCTCGAATTTCTTGCTCAAGGCATCGCCGACACCAGCGACGAAGAAGCGGCGCGGCGCGCCGGCGATCAGGGCGGTGTCGACCACCACCGCATCGGGATTGGTCGTCATCAGCCGCACTTCGCTGAGCGAATGATCCTCGCGATAGAGCACCACGAGGCGGCTGGTCGGCGCGTCGTTGGAGGCGACCGTCGGCACGATCAGAAGCGCGCCGCCGCGCACGATGCGCACGCCCTTAGCATTGTCGATGGTCTTGCCGCCACCGACGCCGATGATGACATCGCTCTTCGCGGCTTCCGCCTGCGCGGCCATCGCGTCGATCTTTTCCGCCGTGCATTCGCCGCTGAACGCCGCGAACGTCGGCGTTGTGTCGGCCCCCGCGAACACCGCTTCCAGCTTTGCCCGGATCAGGTCCATCACTGCCGCATCGACAATGACGAACGGGCGATGGCCGTACAGCGCCACCAATGGAGCCAGTTCGGCCAGTGCGCCGGGGCCTTGAACGTAGCGGTGCGGACCGCCGAAAACGCGCATCGTCATGTGTCACCCCAGACAAAATCGCGGCGGCCGCCATCCATGCAAATCAGCGCGCCGTTGATGAAGGATGCCTGCACCGAGCAGAGATAGGCGATCAGCGCGCCGACTTCGCTCGGCTGACAAAAACGCTTGAGCGGATTCTGCCCGGCGATCACCTCGCGCTTGGCGTCCGAGAAACCGGCGATCAGTTCGGTCTCGACGTAACCCGGCGCGATGGCGTTGACGGTGATACCAAAGCCGCCGACTTCCTTGGCCATGGTGCGGGTGAAACCGATCACGCCGGCCTTGGCGGCGGAATAGTTGGTAACGCCGGGACGACCGCCGCCGGTGACGTTCATCGACGAGGTATTGACGATGCGGCCGTAGCCGGTCTTGCGCAGGAACGGCACCGCAAACTTGCTGCACAGGAAGGTGCTGCGCAGATGCGTATTCATGATGATGTCCCAGTCGGACACCGACATGTCGGCGGCATGACGGCCGAGATATTTTCCGCCCGCACCGGCGTTGTTGACCAGTATGTTGAGCCCGCCCAGCCCCTCGGCCGCTTCGCGTACCACGCGCTCCGCGCTCGCCTCGTCCGAGACGTCGCCGATACAGACGACGGCTTTCGCGCCACTGGCACGCAACTCGGCGGCGGTCGCTTCCGCAGCGGCCGCGTCAATGTCGTTGATGGCGATCGCGACGCCCTCGGCGGCCAGCGCGGTCGCTTCCGCCTTGCCGATGCCCCGCGCCGCGCCCGTCACCAGTGCGGTCTTGCCTGCAATCCCTAAGTCCATCTCGTCTCCTTCAGCCTTTCACCGCACCGGCGCCGAGGCCCTGAATGAAATATTGCGACATCAATGCGAAGGCCGCGAACAGCGGCAGCGCGATCAAGGTCGAGCCGGCCATGATCTCGCCCCAGCGCAGGTCGAACGAACCGACCATCGAGGCAAGACCGACTGGCAATGTCTTGTTGGCGTCGCTGCCGATCATCACCAGCGCGAAGGTGTAGTCGGTCCACGACAGCAGGAACGAGAAGATCGCGACCGTGATCAGGCCGGGCAATGCCAACGGCAGGACCACGCGCAGGAACGCGCCGAGCCGGGTGCAGCCATCGACCATCGCCGCCTCTTCCAGTTCGAACGGCATGCTCTTGAAGAAGCCCCACAGGAACCAGACGCCGAGCGGCAAGGTGAGCGTCAGGTGCGAGGCAATCAAGCCGGTCAGCGTATCGCTGAGGCCGAGCCGCGCGAAAATGGTGAAGATCGGGATCGCGATCAAGAGCGGCGGGAACATATAGGCGTACAGCATCGCCCCGACGATCACCTTCTTGCCGCGGATGCGCTGGCGCGTCACCGCATAGGCGATCATCACCGAGAACACCATCGTCACCAACACCGCGACGACAGCAACGATGACGCTGTTCATGAAGTGGCGCGGATAATCGGTGAGTTCGAGCAGGTTGCGATAGGATTCCAGCGACAGGACGTTGGGGATCAGCGACACGTTGGTCAGGAGTTCGGTCGGCTCGCGCAGACTCGACACCACCATCCAGTAGATCGGGAACGCCGAATAGACCGAGATCACCAGCGCAGCGATATAGAGGCCGAGACGGCGCGGCAGCGTTTTGGCGCGACCCATCAGTCGTCCTCCAGCGGGAATACCCAGAAGTAGATCAGCACCGCAACCGACAGCAGCGCGAAGGAAATGGTGGCGATGGCCGCGCCGCCGCCGATGTCGAACAGGTTGAAGGCGTGGCGATAGGACAGAATGGCGAGGTTTTCCGTCGCGCCCACCGGGCCGCCGCGCGTCAGCAGCCAGATGACATCGAATTTGTTGAACATCCAGATCGCGCGCAGCAGCACCACCACGGTCAGGATCGGCTTCAGCATCGGCAGCGTGATGTGGAAGAAGCGCTGCACCGCCGTGGTGCCGTCGACGCGCGCGGCCTCGTAGAGCGATTGCGGCACGGTCTGCAACGCGGCGAGGAAGCAGGTGGTGACGAACGGCGTCCACATCCACACGCTGACCAGAATGGTCGAGGCCATCGCCGCGCCGGGGCTTTCGAACCAGTTGATCGGCGGCAGGCCCATCGCCTCCACCGCCTTGGTGACGATGCCGATGCCGCCATCCACCATCCACTTGAAGGTGAGGATCACTACCACCGTCGGCAGCAGATACGGCAGGATCGAGAGGCCGCGCACCAGATTGCGGCCGGGAAAGGCTTCGTTGAGCACCAGCGCGAAGCCGATGCCGAGGATGACCTGAAAGACGATCGAGCCGAGCGCGTAGATCGCGCCGTTGAGCAGCGCGCGCCAGAACTCCGGCGCTTGCAGCACCGCCACGTAGTTGGCGAAGCCGACCCACTTCGGCGCGCCGACGAAGGAATCCATCTGGTAGAAGCTGAGGCTGACTGCGTACACCGCAGGCGCGACGATCAGCGCCAGCGTCACCGCCAGGCCCACAAACAGAAACCCGTAGATCGTCGCTTTCGAACTCACGGCAGGCGCCTCGCATGGCGACCCGGCCGGAACGATCCGGCCGGGTCATTTCGAGTGAGAGAGCCGATCAGGCGATCAGCTTGCGCATCTTGTCGGCGGCGGTCTTGATGCATTCCGCCGACGACATGTTCTTCAGGATCTTGTTCTGAAGCATTTCGGGGATGACGAAGCCTTCGAACACCTTGCCGGGGCGCAGGTCCGGCGCCGGGCCCTCGGTGTCGATCGAGGTGAGGATGATCGACTTGTCGGTGATGAAGCCGCGCATCGTCTCCACCGCATCCTTGTGCTTCTCGATCAGCGGATGCGCGCGCCAGCGCGGATCGTCGTAGACGTCGAGGCGCGGCGGCTGGAAGTGCAGCGGCGCGGTGTGCAGGAAGTTGATGTACTGGTTCTCGGTGAACCATGCCATGAACTTCATCGACTCGTCGGAGTTCGGCGTCTTCAGCACCACCCAGCCGTCATAACCGTGGTTGACGGCCTTGGCCTTGCCGGTCGAGTCCATGTAGGGCGTGATGCCGTACTGGGTCGAAAGCTTCGGCGCGTTGCGCTCAAGCGCCTCGATGATGCGGCCGGCATAGGCGGCGTGGCCGACCTTGTCGGACGAGAAGTTGCTCAGCACTTCGCCGAAGCTCGCCTGGCTCGCACCGGACGGCATGGTCTTGTAAAGCTCCGCGAAGAAATCGAGGTAGCGCGTCACGCGTGGCGCCATCTCGGCATTGTCGAGCGCGACGTTCCACTTGTCGTCGAACAGCTTGACGCCTTCCGCCCACATGAAGCCCGGCGCCAGCCAGTTGGTCGCGCCGTTGCTCCCGATCGGGAACAGCGAACCGAAGCGACCGTCGCCGGTAAGCGTCTGCGAATTCTTGAGCATCTCGGCGTAGCTCTTGGGCGCGCTCAGGCCGTGCTTCTCGTAGAGGTCCTTGCGATAATAGATCCACGCCAGATTGTAATCGTAGGGATACCAGTAAACCTCATCCTTCACCGGGAAGAGGATCTTCGGACCCCACTTGTGCTTGCTGGTGAGTTCGGTGAGCGGCATCAACTGCCCCTCGGCCTGCAGCAGCAGCACGTGGCCGACGAAGGCGAAGGTCGCGATGTCATAGGGCTGGCCGCCGCGCAGCGAGGTCGTCACCTTGGTGAAGGCGTCATCGAGCGGAACTGAGTCGACGATGACCTGCGTGCCGAACTGCTTCTCGTATTCGGCGCAGGCGACCTTCAGCGCGCGGATGCTGTCGATCGAGGTTTCGGTGTTGAGAAAGCGGATGGTCTTCTTGCCCTGTCCCCACACGGCGGGCGCGCCGAGGGTGCCGGCGGCGAGCGCGGTGCCGAGCGCACCGGCGGACTTGATCAGCGTGCGGCGGCTGACGCCGCCCGGCTTCGTCATGGTCTTGTCGTTGGTCATGGCCTTCCTCCCGTTATGATTGGTCATGGCTTGGCGGTCTCGACGCGTTGACCGCTCGATTTGGCAAACAGGTGCAGCTTGGCGGCGGGGAAACGAACGCCGACGCTTTGGCCCGGCGACCAGCTATCGACGCGATCGACGAGAATGCGCATGCGTTCGCCACCCGCCTCGCCGACGCACAGCGTCTGCGCGCCGAGTTGCTCGATCACCCGCACCGTGAAGGCAACGCCGTCGGCCTCGGTGGTCAGCGCCAGATGCTCGGGACGGATGCCGAGCACGACTTCGCCGCTTGCCTGCACACCCGGCGGCAGCGCGACGCGCAGGTTACCGGCAACGAAGTCAGCGCCCTCGATACGCCCCTCGATCAGGTTCATTTCCGGTGAGCCGATGAAGCCGGCGACGAACAGATTGGCGGGCCGGTCGTAGACTTCCAGCGGCGCGCCGATCTGCTGCACGTGACCGTCGCGCATGATGACGATGCGGTTGGCCAGCGTCATCGCCTCGACCTGATCGTGCGTGACGTAGACCATGCTGGTGCCGACGTCCTGATGCAGGCGCGCGATCTCCTCGCGCATCCGCACGCGTAGCTTGGCGTCAAGATTCGACAGTGGCTCGTCGAGCAGGAACACGTCCGGTTCGCGCACCAGCGCGCGGCCGAGCGCGACGCGCTGCATCTGGCCGCCGGAGAGCTGCTTCGGCTTGCGGGCGAGAAAATCTTCCAGCCCCAGCATGCGCGCGGCTTTCTTCACCCGCACGTCGATCTCCGCCGGGTCCATCTTGCGCATCCGCAGACCGAAGGCGAGATTGTCGTAGATGGTCTTGTGCGGATAGAGCGCGTAGTTCTGGAACACCATCGCGATATTGCGATCCTTCGGCTCCAGTTCGGTGACATCGCGCGCGCCGATGCGGATGGTGCCGGACGTCACCTCCTCCAGCCCCGCGATCATCCGCAGCGTGGTGGACTTGCCGCAACCGGACGGCCCGAGAAACACCACGAACTCGCCGTCGCGAATGGTGAGATCGACGCCGTGCACCGCCACGACGCCGCCATAGGCCTTGCGGACCTGTTCAAGGCGGATTTCAGCCATGAGCCACCCTGCTCCCTGCGCGTGCCGGCATCACGACCCGCCTCTGACAAAATCGTGGATGCGATGATTGAGCGGCACCAGCGCCGCCTGAATGTCGCGATAGATCGGAAAGCCGCGATCGTAGACCGCCGCGCGAACCGGGTCGGGGGTCGCGCGCGAGACGATTTGAATCACCTGCGCCGCCGCGCGTTCGTCGGCATAGACGCCGACGCCGACGCCGGCGAGCAGCGCCGCGCCGAACGAAGCATCGGCCACCGCCGGCAATTCGACCTCGACATTGAGCACATCGGCAACGATCTGTCGCCACAGCGCGCTGGTGGAGCCGCCGCCGGTGAGGCGCGCGGTCGCGAAGCTCAAGCCCTTGGCGCGCAGCACATCGCGGCAATCGCGCAGCGAATAGGCGACGCCTTCATACAGCGCGCGGACAAAATGACCGGGGCCATGATTGAAACCGGCGCCGACGAAATCGGCGCGCAGCAGCGGGTCCCAATACGGACTGCGCTCGCCGTTCAGATACGGATGGAAGAACAGACCTTCCGCACCCGGCGCGACCGCCGCCGCCATGCGGTCCATGGCGTCGAACACGGCGCGGCCATCATCGCCCTCGCGGCGGAAGAACGTGTCGCGCAGCCACTTATGCGCCGATGCGCAGGAGTTGGTCGCCGTGATGATGTACCAGTGCTTCGGCACCACGTGATAATAGTTGATCAGTTCGAAATCAGGTCGCGAGGTCGGCGACAACACGTTGACCGTCGCGGCGGTGGCGAGCTTCACCACGCCGAGCCCTTCGCGCACCATGCCGGCGCCGTAGGTTTCCGCCGCAGTGTCGGAGGTGCCGCATACCACCGGCGTGCCTTCGGCCAATCCGGTCGCGCGCGCCGCCTCCGCCGTCACCTTGCCGACCAGCGCCGTCGGCGCAACGATCGGCGGCAGCGTGTCGAGCGGCCAACCGATCATGTCGCAGAGTTCTTTCGACCACTGACCGCTCTTGGCGTCGAGCATCAGGGTGCCGAGCGCATCGATGGTGTCGGTTTCCCAGGTGCCGGTGAACTGCGCGCGCAGCCAGTCCTTGGCGACGTAGAGCCGCTTGACGCGCGCGTGCGCTTCCGGTTCGTGATTGCGCAGCCACAGCATCTGCGGCAGCGTCCAGGTGGCGTTGGCGCGATTGGCGCCGATCTCGAGAATGCGTGCATCCGCCTGCTTGCGCAGCGCCGCGACTTCGGCGTGGCTGCGCTGGTCATTCCACAGAATCGCCGGGCGGATCACCTTGCCATCAGCATCGGTCAGCACCTGCGTGTGCGCACCGGCAGAGAATGCGATCGCGGCGATATCGGTCGCGGGCCGTTTCGTCAGCGCCAGCACGCGCGGCAGCGCCTTGCACGCAGCGCTCCACCAGTCGTGCGGGTCCTGCTCGCTCCAACCCGGATGCTTCGAGGTGGTCGGGACCGCTTCGGAGGCTTCCGCGACGAGCGAACCATCGGCACGGATCACGCTCACCTTGAGCGAACCCGCGCCGAGATCGATGCCGACCAGCAATGGATCAGCCGCCATGACCGGCCTCCGTGTTGTTGCGAGCGGCCGGCTTAGCCACCACGCGCACCTTTGGCGTGAATGTCCCTGGCGCCGGGCCGCGCGCGCAGACCGAGCTTGCCGGGGTTGAGCAGATTGTCGGGATCGAGCGCGTCCTTGATTTTCTGCAGGACCTCAAGCCCTGCACCCAGTTCGCGCGCCATCCAGCGCCCGCGGAACAGGCCCGCACCGTGATGATGCGCGATCGATCCACCGTGATCGAGCGTCAAGCCCTCCACCGTATCCCACAATTTCGCGTGCAGCGGCAATGCCTGCGCTTCCGGCATCGGCGGCAGCCGCACGGTCATGTACTGGCACGCGCCCTCGGGATAGACGTGCGACCAGTGCGCACCGAAATGCACTTCCGGATGCACGGCGCGCACCGCCTTGGCGATGGCGTCGTAGAGCGCCGGAATCTTCGACCAGTTCGCCGTCACCTCGATGGTGTCGTTGAAGTAGCCCTTGTCGTGCCACATCTGCGAATAGGCAACGTAACGGTTCTGCTTCCAGTGATGATACGGCCCGTCCGGCGCGACCTCGCCGCCGAACGACGCCGCGATCTTCAGCGCCATCTCCTGCTCGACGCTCACCATCGGCTCGCTGCCGCAGAACGCCAGCACCGCGAGGATCGGCTTGGTGCGGAACAACGGAATGTCCTTGGTGCGATCGTCGCTTTCGGCGCGATCGTAGAGGCGCACGATCTGCGGGCGGATTTCCGCCTGCATGATAGCGCGCGCGCAATCCCACGATGCCTGCAACGTCGGGAACGCCAGCACTACGCCACGCTCGACCTCCGGCTTCTTCCAGATGCGCAAGGTCACTTCAGTGATGATGCCGAACGCGCCCTCGCTGCCGACCATCAGATCGCGCACCGACGGACCGACCGCGCGCCGCGCCACCGGGCGCACTTCGAGCGGCGTGCCGTCCGGCATCACAGCCTTGAGGCCGACGACGATATCCTCGATCTTGCCGTAACGGCTGCTGGCCTGACCGCCACCGCGACACGCGGCCCAGCCGCCGATCGTCGAAATCTCAATCGATTGCGGATAGTGGCCGGTGGTGAAGCCCTGCGCGTTGAGCTCCTGCTCGAATACCGCGCCGTTCATGCCGGCCTGCACCGTCACCGTGGCGTCAGTCGGATTGACGGCAACGATCTTGTCGAGACGCCGCAGGTCGACGGTGATTTCGCCGCCGAGCGGAATGGCACCGCCGAGCACGCCGGAGCCGTTGCCGTAAGGAATGATCGGAATGCCGGCGCCGTGCGCATGCGCGACGACCTTGGCGACTTCATCGGCGTTACCGGGGCGCACGATCAGGCGCGGCACGTCGCCCGCGATCTCGCCGGCGCGCTCCTCGAACACCGCGAACGGCAGGCGGTCGCGCGCGTAAGCGAGCCGCTCGTCGAACGATGTCAGGACATGACCGTCGCCGACGATGGCGGCGAACGCCTTGGCGATGTCCGCGTCAATCCGGTCGCGCTGGCGTACCGCCGCGATAGTGCTCGCTTCCAAGGCCGTTCTCCGCAAATTGATTCCAGTGACACAACGCAGCCCGGCGATCGCCAGCGACAATCCGCCGGCAAACCTCCTTGAGCAATCGTTTGTTCAAAAAGTGACCGAAACCGGCCATGGCGTCAATCCCTAATTTTCAGATGGGTGCGGGGCCGGTGGACGACCGGATCACCATGCCGTCCGGCGGCAGCGGCGCGATGGCGTCGGGCGTGCGGCCCTCGACCAATGCGATCAACAGATCGGCGGCGAGTTCGCCCATGCGCTCGGTCGGCATCCGCACCGTCGTCAGTTGCGGATAGAGCATGGTGGCGACCGGCGCGTCGTGCAGACCGACGACCGAGACATCCTGCGGAATCTGCAAGCCCGCTTCATGCAACACCGCCATCGCGCCGGCCGCCGTCACCAGCGTCGCGCCGAGCACGGCGGTGGGACGCATCGCCAAGAGTTGCCGCATTGCCGCCGCACCGCCCTCCGCGGTGTAGCCCGCAACCGCGACCAGCGCCGGATCAAACGCAATGCCGTGACGCTTCAGCGCGCCGCGATAACCAGCGAGACGTTCGCCGGCATTGAAACCGCCGGGACGGCCGGCGAGATGCGCGATACGGCGATGGCCGAGCCCGACCAGATGATCGACGGCGATTTCAGTCGCGGCGCGGCTGTCCAGCACCACCGCGTGCGGCGCACCGGCCAGCTGCCGATTGAGCAACACGAACGGCACCTGCGCGGCTTCCAGTTCATCACGCAGCAGCTTGTCGTCATCGAGACTGGCGACCAGCAGGCCATCGACGCGGTTGCCATGCGACATCCGCTGATAGACGGAATCGGTTGCGTCCGATCCGCGATGCGCGATCAGCAGCGAATAGCCATGGCGCAAGGTCGCCTTCTCGGCGCCGAAGATGGCCGAGGCGAATACCGGGTTGTCGAGTTGCGGCACTACGATGCCGAAGGTTGCCGAGCGCGCCATGCGCAGGCCGCGCGCAAGCTGGTTCGGCGCATAGTTCAGAGTGCGGGCGCTTTGCAGCACACGTTCGCGGGTTTCCTCGCGGATGCGCTGAGTCGCCTCGCCGCGCAGTACGCGCGACGCAGTGGATACGTCAACACCAGCCAATCGCGCCACGTCCGCCAACTTGGTCCGCACCAACGCTCCCTCGTTTCGTGCTGTTATTTCAGAATTTCATACGAGGTGAATACCGCGCCACCAGCGGGGCGTCAAAGGCGCGTTGCGTTTCACAGATCCAGACGTGGCGCGGCCGGATAGGTGACCGTCCTGTCAGGCTGGATGACCGCATCGGGCGTCAGGCGGGCCGTCTCCTGCCGCCCGCCATCCATGATATGCACAACGATCTCGCCGTTGGCGATCAGGTAATCGGTCACGATGCGGCGATGGCACCGCCACCAAACTGCTTCCGAGCACATGATCGCGCTGCGCCGCTGATGCCCCTCTTCAATGAGATGCATGAGACCAGCATGGAATGGCTCGGACAGCGCGTAGTCGGCGTAGTTGTGAAAACTCTCATTGGTCCAGAAACCATTGATGTCGGCGGGCACGCCCCGTGCCTTACCGCGAAGCCCGCCGAGCGCGGCCATATGCTCGTAGGCGATATTGAAGGCCGCGAGCGACTCCGGAAGCGTATCCCTGTTGAACTGCGGATTGGTTCGCGACTTTGGAATCGTGCGGACATCCACGAGACGTTGAATACCGGCACCGGTCAGGAGACCGACGAACGCCTCAAGCGTCCTATTGGAATGGCCGATCGTAAAAAACGGCAACTTCAACGCCGCACTCATCCGGGCTTACGTTGAAGGGCACCGCCCTTATGGGCTGCGATGTGATCGGTCTTGTCGCTCTTGATTTCATATTGAGGATCATCGTCCGATGCGTGGTGCGTATGCCCCTTGTAATCGAAATCCCGCCTATGCACCGCGATGATCGTCCCCGACACCTGCCCGGCCTCGGAATTCCAACTGACGTGATCGCCGATTCTGAACCGCCTGGTCATGGCATCGCTCCTGTGGTTCAGGGTGCCGACCGCTGCCAAAAGTCCTGCGTCTATTTCTGCGCGGGGGCGAGAACGACAGCCGCCTCGGTCGTCAGCAGCCGGAATGTGAAGGTCTCGAAAAAGTACAGTTCCACCGAACTGGCGGAGTGGCTGGCATAGCCGATCGAGACATCCTGACCGATATCGAGTTCGAAGTCGCCGCCGCGCGTCGTCAGCACGAAGCCGCCGGTGATGGCCGGCGCCCAGATGATGCCGCCTTCGACGATGCGCTCGATATGGTGATAGACCGGATAGCCCTCGTCGCTGCCGCCGCTGATCGCGGTGTAGGCGTCGGCGCCAAGCACCAGCGCGTAGGGACCTTCGCAGCCAGCGAGCCGCAACTGACTCACTGCCTGCGCGACCGCTGCCGGATAGCCGCGCACATTCGACGGCAGCACCACGCCGGGGTTGCTGGCACCGGCGCGAATGCCCTGAATGCCGGCGGCGGCGTAGCCGTCAAACACCGCGCGATCCTCGGCGAAGGCGATCTTGCGCGCCGCCTCCTTCAACGGCGACCAGTCGGAATCGTCTGCCCCACGCTCCACGTCATCGATCGCCTGCCGCGTCAGCTCGAACGGGACGCGCAGTTCGACGATCGCCTTCGCCTCGCGCTGCGCGGCCAGGATGCTGTCGCCGGGCGACTGGATCTGATGCAGGTGCCCGGTGCCGACGGCCGCGAGGCCGAGGCCCTTCGGCGCCGGGACATCCACCACCCGCCGCGCCGCCAGATGGCGCTTGAGCGTGCGGGACGCCTCCTCCTCGATCTGAGCCCACGCAGCATCGGAGATCGGCGCCAGTTCGCGATGGAGATTATTCATGTCCTGCCTCTTTCTTCAGGGAACCGATACCGAGCGATCCGTCGCCCACGGATGCGCGCTGCGGCGCGGCCGTTGCCTCAGTGTCATCCCCGGTTGGTGGCGGCGCCGCGTCCGCCACCACATCATCGAGAAAGCTGGCTGACGGCACGAAAAACAGGCAGCCGGTGGCCGCGCGGCTGAAATCAAGCAGCCGATCATAATTGCCCGGCGGCTTGCCGACGAACATGTTCTCCAGCATCTGCTCGATCCTGTCGGGGGAGCGCGCATAACCTATGAAATATGTGCCGAACTCGCCCTTCCCGATCTCGCCGAACGGCATGTTGTCGCGCACGATCTGAAGCTGTTGTCCGTTCTCCTCGATCGAGGTCAGAACATTGTGTGCATAGGGCTTCTTCTCGGAATCGAGTTGCTCGATATCGGACAGCTTGTGCCGCCCGATGATGTTCTCCTGCTGCTCGACCGGCAGTGCATTCCAGCCCTTCATGTCATGCAGGTATTTCTGCACGATGACATAGCTACTGCCGGCGAAGGTACCGTCCTCATCGCCGATGATCGCGGCGTCGATGGCAGCCTGATCCACCGGATTCTCGGTGCCGTCGACAAAGCCGAACAGATCGCGATCGTCGAAATAGCTGAAGCCGTGCACTTCATCCGCCACCGCGGCCGCGCCATCGAGCCGCGTCATGATGTGGGTCGCCAGCTCAAAGCATAAATCCATACGGGTCGCACGGATATGAAGCATGATATCGCCCGGCGTCGAAACCGCATGATGCACGCCGCGAATTTCACGAAAGGGATGCAGGTCCTTCGGCCTCGGCGCACCGAACAGCCGATCCCATGCCTCGGAGCCAAACGCCATCACGCATGACAACCGCCCCTCGAGGTCGCGAAAACCCACCGCGCGCAGCAGCGAAGAGAGATCGCCGCACAGCGCGCGCACCGTGGTCTCACTGTCTTTCCCGGAATTGAGCGTCAGGACGAGAAAAATCGCCGCCTTCGTCAATTTGGCAACGACCGGCTGTGACACCGTGGATGGCAGGCTCGCGTTCATCGTGGGATCCGTTCGATAGGACCCGATTGAAACACGATCCGGTTGGCACCGGAAGCCCCCATGAGCCTCACCTGCAATATCCGCGGCCGGTATTCTTCAGTTCTCGCCGATACGGTATCCGATGCCGGGTTCGGTGAGGATGATGCGCGGCTCGGTCACCTGATCCTCGATCTTCTGACGCAACTGCCCGATATAGACACGGAGATACTGCGTGTCCTCGGTATGCGCGACGCCCCACACCGCCGCGAGAATCTGCTTGTGCGTCACGACACGGCCGGCGTTGCGGGCAAGAAACGACAGGAGATCGAACTCCTTCGGCGTCAGCTTCAATTCCTTTCCCGCGCGCGTCACGCGATGGCGCACCGCGTCGACCTCGATGTCGCCCACGCGCAGGATCGGCGTTTCGGCCTTGCGCTGCATCCGATGCCGCAACGCCGTGCGCATCCGCGCCATCAATTCTCCGACATTGAATGGCTTGTTGACGTAATCGTCGGCTCCCAGATCGAGCGACTCGATCTTTTCGATCTCGCGATCCCGCGCCGACAGCACCACGATGGGCACGTCCGACCATTCGCGCACGCGCCGGATGACATCCTTGCCGTCGCCATCCGGCAACCCGAGGTCGAGCAACACGATGTCTGGCGCTTCCGAGGCGATGTGCTTGACGGCCTCGGCCACCGTCGCCGCGCCGATCATCTCATAGTTATTGGCTTCCAGCGCCGGCTTGAGGAACCGGAGAATGGCCGCCTCGTCATCGACCACCAGGGCGCGGGCTCTTCCTGTCATGATGTCACGTCCTCGCGCGGAAACGCCAGACTGAACCGGACGCCGCCACGGTCATTGACCGGGCTTTCCGCCGCGATCGAGCCGCCATGCGCTTCCACGATTCCCTTGGCGATCGCAAGGCCGAGACCCGTGCTTTCACCACCGTCCCGTGTCCCGCCTTTCGGCGCCCCGACCGCGAATCGGTCGAAGATTTTCGACAGCATATCGGGATCGATCCCCGGCCCGTCGTCGGTCACGCGCAGCACCACGCGAGACTCGCGCACATTCGCATCGATGACAATCCGCGTCTCCGGCGGCGTATGCTGGATCGCATTCGCGACCACATTGCCGATGGCCTGTTCGATCAGGGTGGCATCGGCGCGAACCATCGGCAGATCGTTCGGAAGCGCGACGCGGATCGCCTGGGATGCGCCGCGACGGCGTGCCGCGCCAGCGATGCGATCGGCGATTTCGCGGAGATCAATCCAGTCGCGCCGCAACTCCAGCGCGCCGGCATCAATCCGCGTGATCGCGAGCAGGTTCTTCACCATTTCGTCGAGCCCCTCGGCCTCGTCCTTGATCTGGCCGAGCAGATCGGCCTTGGCGGGAGCATCGAGCTTGTCGCCATAGTTGATGAGACCGGTGGCAGCGCCGAGGATCGATGACAGCGGGGTGCGGAAGTCGTGAGAGATCGAGGCGAGCAATGTGTTGCGCACCCGCTCGGTCTCCGTGGCCGTTTTGGCGTTCACCATTTCGCTGGACAGCGCGGCGCGTTCGAACGCCGCCGCCGCCTGCCCCGCCAGCGTATCGAGCAACGCCAGCGTTTCGGAATCGAGCGGCGCCTCGTCTTTCTCCTTTGCCACGCCGATCACGCCAAGCGCCTTGTCGCCCATCCGCAACGGCACGAAATACCAGGCGATGGTCGGCAACGTTCCGGTATCGGCCCCGGCCGGCTCGGCATGCGTGTGCGCCCATCGCGCCGCCATCGCCGAAGCCGGATCGAGTTGATCCTCCGGCGGCCATGCCGCCGCCAGCACAAGGTCTTCATTCTGCGGCAGCAAAACGATGGCGGGGCGCGCAAGGCTGGCGTGAATTTCCCCCACCGCGCCTTCGGCGATGCCATCCGGCGTTGCCAGGCCCGACAGACGCCGCGTGAACTGATACAGGCGTCGCATCGCGCGCACACGCCCTGCCGACACTCGCGCCTGTTCGCGAACGCGACCGGCCATCGCGGAACTGACGATCGCCACCAGCAGGAAGATCACCAGCGCGAGAAGCTCATACGGCTCCGCGATGGTGAAGGCGTAGATCGGCGGGATGAAAAAGAAATTGTGAACGAAAAAAGCCAGAACCGAGGCATAGATCGCCGGCCAGATTCCGAAATTGATCGCGCTGAACAGCACCGCCATCAGAAACACGATCGACAGGTTCGGCACCGGCGTCAGTTGAACGAGGACCTCGCCCACCGCAAGCGCCACGCTGACGGCCAGCGTCGCATATGCGAACTGAGCCGGCCGAAGCGACCATCGACGGCGAGCGGATTTATCCTCCATCGCTTCCGTCGTCTCGCCCTGGCGCGTGACGAGATGAATCTCGATATCCTGTGTTCGGCGCACCAGTTCGTAGGGCAAGGATCGGCGCAGCCATTCCGACAGCACGCCGCCACGCGAGTGGCCGATCACGATCTGCGTCACGTTCTCGAATTTGGCGAAGCGCAGCAGTTCTTCGGGAATGTCCGTTCCCGTCAGCGTTTGCGTTTCGGCTCCAAGACTTTCCGCCAGCTTGATCGCCGCATCGACCTGCCGACGGGCCGCATCACCAAGCGCGATGCCGGGCCGCTCCACGGTGACGGCGATCCATGGCGCATCCATCAGGCTGGCGAGGCGCTTGGCCGTTCGTACCACCATCGGAGATACCGGGTCCGGTCCAATGCAGGCCAGGATGCGCTCGCCCGCGGCCCATGGCCCCTCGATGGCATGGGCCTGCATCCGTTCGACCAACGCGGCATCGACGCGTTCCGCCGCACGCCGCAAGGCAAGCTCGCGAAGCGCGGTGAGGTTCTGCGGCTTGAAAAAGTGTTCGACCGCGCGGGCGGCCGTGTCCTGAACGTAGACCTTGCCCTCCGCGAGCCGCTTCAACAATTCGTCCGGCGGAAAGTCGACCAGGATGACTTCATCGGCCTTGTCGAAAGCCTTGTCGGGTACGGTTTCACGCACCCGCACCTTGGTGATCTTCTGCACGACATCGTTGAGGCTTTCGAGATGCTGAATATTCAGCGTCGTCCAGACATCGATGCCCGCGAGCAGCAATTCGTCGATATCCTGCCAGCGCTTGGGATGGCGGCTACCGGGAATATTGGTGTGGGCATATTCGTCGACCAGCAGCAGAGCCGGCCTGCGCGCCAGCGCCGCGTCGATATCGAATTCCCGCATCACCTGATTGCGATAGACGATCGGCTTTCGCGGCAGCACCTCAAAACCGTTCAGCAACTGCTCGGTTTCAAGCCGGCCGTGCGTTTCCGCCAGACCGATCACAACATCGCGGCCGCCGGCCAGTTCACTCCGCGCAGCGGACAGCATCGCATACGTCTTGCCGACGCCCGGCGCGGCGCCGAGAAAAATCTTCAGCCGCCCGCGCCCCTCCTTGTTCGCGAAGCTCAACAGCGCATCAGGTGATGCTCTCAATCTGTCCGATTCGGCCATCTTCGTTCCGCGCCGATGTCATTATCGCCTTTGCAATCCCTTCCACAACTCAGAACGATTATTGGTCCGAGCGGTCCCCGAAATCACCCGCGTTTCGAGGCGGCATATCAGAAGGAACGCCTGCTGTAGCGGAGACTGCCCGATCCGGCGCGCATGCGCCATCAGCGTCTCGCGGCGCCCCGGCGTATCCGGCGCGGCAATTGCGGCGCACAGTCGCTCGCTGTGGCTTCGGAAGAATCGAAACGCCTCCCGTTCTCTCTCCCTGTCCAACGTATCCATCTTCCTGGCCAAGTCCAAGACCGCGTCCTGGTCCCGCGCCTCGCGGGAAATCGCATAGCGCAACACCAGAAACAGCCAGTCCTGCACCAGGTCGCCATCGGCATCCCGAGCAGAATCCGCATGCTGACATGTCACCACCGGCAGCGACATGCATCGGCTCTAGTGCCCGCCGCCCTGGTCGAGGGCGAGATTGAGCTTCAGCACGTTTACGCGCGGCTCGCCCAATATTCCAAAGCCGCGCCCCTCGATCTGTCGCCCGATCAAGGCCGTGACCTGAGCTTCCGGCAACCCGCGGGCCGCTGCGACCCGCGGCGCCTGGAACAGCGCCGCTTCCGGCGAAATGTCGGGATCGAGACCGCTGCCCGAGGCGGTGACCAGATCGACCGGCACCCGCGCGGACGGGTTCTCTTTCTTCAACACCGCAACATCCTGCCCGACGCGCTCAGCCAACGCCTTGCTGGTCGGCCCCAGATTCGATCCCGTCGAGTTCGACGCATTGTAGGGCGCGGCAACGGTTTTCGATGCGTCCTGCGGATCCGGCGCCGTCGTTGCTGAAGGGCGGCCATGGAAGTACTTCGCCTCGGTAAACGATTGGCCGATCAACGACGAGCCAATCACTTTACCGTCGCGTTCGATCAGGCTGCCGCGTGCCTGATCGGGAAACAGCACCTGCGCAAGACCGGTCATCGTCAATGGATAGACCAGCCCCGTGATCACGGTAAGCGCCAACAGGGTCACGATAGCGGGACGGATTTCCTTCAACATGACGATACCTTTCAAGCCAGATGCAGCGCGGTGACCGCGAGGTCGATCGCCTTGATGCCGATGAACGGCAGCACGATTCCGCCGAGCGCATAGATCAGCAGATTTCGCTTCAACAATGCGGCCGCGCCGACCGCGCGGTATTTCACGCCCTTCAGCGCCAGCGGAATAAGGGCGATAATGATGAGAGCGTTGAAAATGATCGCCGACAGGATCGCACTTTGCGGCGTCGACAGTTGCATGATGTTCAGGACGCCGAGTTGCGGATAGAAGGTGATGAAGATCGCGGGAATGATGGCAAAATACTTCGCGACGTCGTTGGCGATGGAGAAGGTCGTCAGCGCGCCGCGCGTCATCAGGAGTTGTTTGCCAATCTCGACCACCTCGATCAGCTTGGTCGGATCGGAATCCAGATCGACCATATTGCCGGCTTCGCGGGCGGCCTGTGTGCCGCTCTGCATCGCCACACCGACATCGGCCTGCGCCAACGCCGGCGCGTCGTTGGTGCCGTCGCCGCACATCGCGATCAGGCGACCGTTGGCCTGCTCACTGCGGATGTAGCGCAGCTTGTCCTCGGGCGTCGCCTCGGCAATGAAGTCGTCGACACCCGCCTCGGAGGCGATCGATGCCGCCGTCACAGGATTGTCGCCGGTGATCATCACGGTCTTGATGCCCATCCGACGCAACGCGGCGAAGCGCTCCTTGACGTCCGGCTTCACCACGTCCTTCAGATGGATGACGCCAAGGATGCGGCTTCCCTCCACCAGACCGAGCGGCGTGCCGCCGGCGCGGGCGATCTTGTCGACGGCCGCACGGAACGCCGGCGGCTCCGCGATATCGCGACCGGCCTGCTCCCGCGCGAACTTGAGGACCGACTCGATCGCACCCTTGCGCAGCTTGCGCGCGCCGAGATCCACGCCCGACAGCCGCGTCACCGCCGAGAACGGGACGAACCGCGCTTCACCGGCGGCAGGCTCGCGGGCGATGCCGTAATGCTCCTGCGCCAGCGTGATGATGGAACGGCCTTCCGCGGTCTCGTCCGCGTCGCTGGCCAGCAGCGCCGCGCGTGCCGCCTCCTGCTCGGTCACTCCCGGCACCGGGATAATTTCTGTCGCGAGACGGTTGCCGAAGGTGATGGTACCGGTCTTGTCGAGCAACAGCGTGTCGACATCGCCGGCGGCTTCGACGGCGCGGCCCGACATCGCCAGCACGTTGAAGCGGACCAGACGATCCATGCCGGCAATGCCGATCGCCGACAGCAACGCGCCGATGGTGGTCGGAATCAGCGTCACGAACAGCGCGACGAGAACGATGATGGAGATGGTCCCGCCGGCATAGGCGACGAAGCTCGGAATCGTCGCGGTCGCGAACACGAAGATGATGGTGAGGCCGACAAGCATGATATTGAGCGCGATCTCATTCGGCGTCTTCTGCCGCGCCGCGCCCTCCACCAGCTTGATCATGCGGTCGAGAAATGACGACCCCGGCGACGAAGTGATGCGAACCACGATCCGGTCGGAAATCACCGTCGTGCCGCCGGTGACCGCCGAGCGGTCGCCGCCGGATTCGCGGATCACCGGTGCGGACTCGCCGGTCACGGCTGCCTCGTTCACCGATGCGATACCCTCGATCACATCGCCATCACCCGGAATGATGTCGCCGGCTTCGCACACCACGAGATCGCCGGCCTCGAGTTCGTCGGCCGCGACACCTTCATAGAGTTCGCGATTGTCGGGTATCAACAGCCGCTTTGCTGGCGTCTGCGTGCGCATAGTCCGCAACGTGTCGGCCTGCGCCTTGCCGCGCCCCTCGGCCACGGCTTCCGCAAAATTCGCGAACAGCACCGTGAACCACAGCCAGATGACGATCTGCACCTCAAACAGAATTGTTTGCGCGCCCGTCATGATATCGCGGATCAGAAGCACCGTGGTGAGCGCGGAAACGACTTCCAGCACGAACATCACCGGATTTTTGGCGAGCGTTCGCGGATCGAGTTTCACCACCGCTTCGCCGATGGCCGGGAATACAATCGCCGGATCGAACATCGCCACCGAGGCCGTGCGCTTGCGCATCTTGTGGGTTTCCATAGTCAAACTCCGCGTAGGTCAGAACAAGCCGCCGGTGCCCATCGCCAGATGTTCGGCGATCGGCCCGAGAGCCAGCGCAGGAAAGAACGTGAGACCGCCGACGATGACGATGACGCCGACCAGCAAGCCGACGAACAGGCCGCCCGTCGTGGGGAAGGTGCCGGACGATACTGCAACGGTTTTCTTGGCCGCGAGCGAACCCGCGATCGCCATTGCCGGTACGATCATCCAGAACCGTCCGATGAACATCGCAACCGCCCCCGCGAGATTGTAGAAGAGCGTGTTGCCGCTCAGTCCGGCAAAGGCCGATCCGTTGTTCGCGGTCTGCGACGTGAAGGCGTACAGCACCTCGCTGAAGCCGTGCGGTCCCGCATTCCCCATCGCGGCCACCGCCGGCGGATAGGCCATCGCAATGGCGCTCCATCCCAACATCATCAGCGGCAGGACGAGGATCGCCAGCATCGCCATCTTGACTTCGCGTGCCTCGATCTTCTTGCCGACATACTCCGGCGTGCGTCCAACCATCAACCCGGCCACGAATACTGTGACGATGACGAACAGCAGCATGCCGTAGAGGCCCGCACCGACACCGCCGACCACGATCTCGCCAAGCTCCATGTTGATCAGCGGAATCATGCCGCCGAGCGCCGTAAACGAGTCGTGCATGGCGTTGACCGCGCCGCATGACGCCGCGGTCGTGACGACGGCGAACAAGGCGGAGGCGACGATGCCGAACCGCACCTCCTTGCCTTCCATGTTGCCGCCGACAAGTCCCTGTGCATTCAGAAGGGCCGAGCCGTTCGCCTCGGCCCAATAACAAACGGTGACACCGGCAATGAAGAGGATGCCCATCGCCGCCAGGATCGCCCAGCCCTGACGCTGATTGCCGACCATGCGGCCGAACACGTTGGTCAGGGCGGCACCGAGCGCGAAGATCGCCAACATCTGCAACAGATTCGACAACGCCGTGGGATTTTCGAACGGATGCGCGCCGTTGGCATTGAAGAAGCCACCGCCGTTGGTGCCGAGCATCTTGATGGCGACCTGTGACGCCACCGGGCCGATCGCGATGGTCTGGCGCGCGCCTTCAAGTCCGGTCGCCTCGACGGACGGCCCCAATGTCTGCGGCATGCCCTGCCAGACCAGAAACAGCGTGAACACCACGCAGATCGGCAGCAGCACATAAAGCGTGCAGCGGGTGACATCGACCCAGAAATTGCCGATAGTCTGGACCGACCTGCGGGCAAAACCGCGGATCAGCGCTACCGCCAGCACGATGCCGGTCGCCGCCGAGAGAAAATTCTGAACCGTCAGACCGAGCATCTGGCTGAGATAGGACAACGTGCTCTCGCCGCCGTAGTTCTGCCAGTTGGTGTTGGTGAGAAAACTTACCGTGGTATTGAACGCCAGGTCAGGCGCGACGGCGGATTGCGACATCGGGTTGAGCGGCAGAATGGCTTGCGCGCGCAACACTACATAAAGCACCGCGAAGCCGCCAACGTGGAACAGCAGCATCGACAGCGTATAGGATACCCAGTGCTGCTCGCGTTTCGCGTCGACGCCCGCGATACGGTATAATAATCGCTCGCACGGCTGCAGGATCGGGGACAGAAACGTCCGCTCGCTGTTGAAGACACGCGTCATGTACGCGCCCAAAGGTACGACAAGCGCAAGCACGAGCGCACAGAACAGCAGTATTTGCATCCAGCCGGCGACGGTCATGGAGGTTCTCCTAAAAGCGCTCGGGCCGCAGCAGGGCGTAGGTGAGATAGATCAGAAGACCGACGGTCACGGCGGCGGCTAAGGTGTAATCGAACGCCATCGCCGCCTCCTCAGAGCCGATCGCAGGCAAAGGTGTAGGCAGCCGTGACCGCAAAAAGGGCCAGACCCAACACAATCATCACAACATCAAGCATCGAAGCATCTCCCGATCGTTTGGGGCCTTCGATGCAGATAGGCCGATCCAAATCAGGAAACGATTGGGAATGCGGGGGCGACGCATAAAGGGCGCATAAAGACGGTATCGGGATCGCGGCCGGCGCCACGCGGTGTCAGGTGGGGCTGCCGCGCCTGATCGGCAGCCTCCAGCGCGTCCTTCGGGAGACTGGCCGGTCGGCGGATAGCCGTCTCCGTCATACGATTGTGATCCGCCGGCCCAATAAACCACAGACATTGCGGCGCAACCATTTGTCTCCGGCGGCCGGGCCGACTAAACAGGACAAACCATCTGGCGTTTTTTCGGATCACGGCGGAACACATGGCACGGCAGGCGTCGAGAGTTGACGCGGCGTCACGGCCGCGGCGTTCGGCTATTCTGTTCGCGATTCCGTTGTGTGTCTGGCTGGTCCCGATACCCGGCCACGCCGAGACCATCGCCGACGCGCTGGTGAAAGCCTACCAGACCAACCCGCAACTCAATGCCGAGCGTGCCCGCCAGCGCGCCACCGACGAGAACGTGCCGCAGGCGCTGGCCGGCTATCGGCCGCAGATCATCGCCAGCCTGAGCGGCGGCATGCAGGCGGTGCGCAACCTCTTGCCTGACAACTCGATCCAGACCGCGACGCAAAAGCCGTGGATGATCGGAGTGACCGTCACGCAGACACTGTTCAACGGCTTCAAGACTGCCAATAGCGTGCGCGTCGCCGAACTTCAGGTCAAATCCGGCCGCGAGGCGCTGCGCAACGTCGGGCAAGGCGTGCTGCTGGATGCCGTGACCGCCTATACCAACGTGCTCGCCAACCAGTCGCTGGTGGACGCCCAGCGCGCCAACGTCACCTCGCTTCGGGAAACGCTGAACGTGGCGCAGCGGCGACTTAACGCCGGCGACGTGACGCCGACCGATACGGCACAAGCAGAAGCGCGGCTCAATCGCGGCCTGGCGGACCAGAACGCGGCCGAAGTGGCGCTCGCCGTCAGTCAGGCCACCTATACGCAGGTCATCGGCATGGCGCCGGGCCGGCTCAGCCCGGCCGAGCCGGTGGTGCGGCTGGTGCCGCGCAGCCGCGACGAGGCGACCACGCTGGCCTTCCGGGCCAATCCCGCCGTGCTGGCGGCAGGCTTCGATGCCGACATGGCCGAAAAGACCATCAACGTCGCCGAAAGCAGCCTCTATCCGACGGTCACTGTGCAGGGCGGCGCCAGCCGATCGCGCCAGACCGACACCACGCTCGGCACCAATGGAACCGACGAGGCCTTTGTGCTCGGCCAGATCACCGCGCCGATCTACGACGGCGGCACCGCCGCCTCGCAGACCCGGCAGGCCAAGGAACTCGCTTCACAAAGCCGTCTGGTGCTGGAACAGGTTCGCAATCAGGCGCGGACTGCCGCCATTGCCGCGTGGGTTTCCTATGAAGGGGCGCGGATTGCCGTCGGCGCGGCGGAATCCGAAGTGCGCGCCGCCACGGTTGCGCTCGATGGCGTCCGCAAGGAAGCACAGGGCGGCCAGCGCACCACGGTCGACGTGCTCAACGCGCAGCAGGATCTGGTGGCGGCCAAGGCGCGACTGATCGGTGCGCAACGCGACCGCGTGATCGCCTCCTACACACTACTCGGCGCGGTCGGCAGCCTCGACGTGAAAACGCTTGGCCTGCACACGCCGGACTACCTGCCGGAAGTACACTATCATCAGGTGCGCGACGCCTGGCACGGCCTGCGCACGCCTTCGGGAAAATAGGCCGCAGATATTTCTAGAGCGTTTCATTACCTGGATGGAAACGCCAAGGCGTCGTCGCCAAGCTTGACTCGGCAATCCATCATTTTTCTAGAAGATGGATGCGCGGATCAAGTCCGCGCATGACGATGAGTGTTTCAGTCAAAGGCTGAAAAATCTTTATCGTCCGCGCGAGAAGCGCGAGATCAGCACCGGCAACGTCACCAGGATCACCAGCGGCGCGATCAACATCCCGGCAACCACCACCACCGCCAGCGGCTTCTGCACCTGCGAGCCGATGCCGGACGACAGCGCCGCCGGCAACAGCCCAATGCCGGCAACCGCACAGGTCATCAGCACCGGGCGGAATTGCAGTTCGCCGGTGCGGATCACCGCCTTCATCCGGTCCAGTCCGTCGTCGATCAACTGATTGTACTGCGACAGGATGATGATCCCATCCATCACGGCGATGCCGAACAGCGCGATGAAGCCGATCGCCGCCGACACGCTGAACGGAATGCCGAACACCACCAGTCCGACCACGCCGCCGAAGATCGCCATCGGAATCACGCTCATCGCCAGCAACGTGTCTGCCAACGAACCGAAATTGAACCACAGCAGCATCGCGATCAGCGCAAGGCTGATCGGGACCACGATCGACAACCGGCGGATAGCATCCTGCAAATTGCCGAACTCGCCGACCCATTCGAGTCGTGAGCCGGCCGGAAGCTGAACCTGCTCGGCGACCTTGTCCTGCGCTTCCTTAATGGTGCTGCCGAGATCGCGGCCGCGCACCGAGAACTTGATCGGCAGATAACGTTCCTGCTGCTCGCGATAGATATAGGCCGCGCCGGACACCAGCTTGATCGTGGCCACCTCGCTGAGCGGAATCTGCGTGATGCCGCCATTCGGCCCCTGCGCACCGATCCGCAGGTTCTGGATCGCCTCGGCGCTTTTGCGATATTCCGGCGCCAGCCGGATGATGATGGGGAAGTGGCGATCCGAGCCGGGCTCATAGAGATCGCCGGCGCTATCCCCGCCGATGGCGACGCGGATGGTGGAATTAATGTCGCCGGGCGCGAGCCCATAACGTGCCGCCCGCGCGCGATCGACGTCGATCTGGATCGTCGGCTGCCCGAGCGAGGTGAACACCGACAGATCGACGATGCCCGGAACGGTAGCGAGCACCGACTTGATCTTGTCCGCCGTCTCGGAGAGCGCGGCGAGATCGTTGCCGAACAGCTTCACCGAGTTCTCGCCCTTCACGCCGGACACGGCTTCCGCAACGTTGTCCTGCAAGTACTGCGAGAAGTTGAATTCGACGCCGGGAAACTTCGCTTGCAGTTGCGCCAGCAACTCGGCGGTCAGCGCATCCTTATCCTTGACGCCGGGCCAATCCTTCATCGGCTTGAGCGGCGCGAAGAATTCGGCGTTGAACAGGCCGGCGGCGTCGGTGCCGTCGTCGGGGCGGCCCTGCTGCGACACCACCGCCTCGACTTCGGGCCGCGCACGGATCAGCCGCCGCATCTCGTTGACGTAGCCGTTGCCCTCCTTCAGCGAGATGGTCGATGGCAACGTCGCGCGAATCCAGAGATTGCCCTCCTCGAGCTTGGGCAGGAATTCGAGTCCAAGAAAATGGCCGGCAACAAAGGTCATCACGATGAGACCGGCGGCGCCGGCCAGCACCAGCTTGTAGCTGTCCACCGCCCAGCGCAGCACCGGCATGTAAAGGCCATGCAGCCAGCGCACCAGCCGCGTTTCGGTCTCCTGGAGATGCGACGGCAGAATGATAGCGCTCAGGGCGGGCGTCACCGTGAAGGTCGCCAGCAGGCCACCGGCCAGCGCATAGGCATAGGTGCGCGCCATCGGCCCGAAGATGTTGCCCTCGACGCCGCTCAAGGTGAACAGCGGCAGGAACGCGGCGATGATGATCGCCGCCGCGAAGAAAATCGAGCGTGCCACGTCCGTCGAAGCGCTGAGGATGGCGTGGTTCTTCATCTCCGTCGCGGCGCCCGGCGGCAGGCGGCTCTGCTCCTCCTCCGAGAGCACAGCAGTCTGCGACAGCCGGCGGAAGATCGCCTCGACCATGATGACGGTGCCGTCGACGATCAGGCCGAAATCGATGGCGCCGACCGAAAGCAGATTGGCGGATTCACCGCGCAGCACCATGATGATCACGGCGAAGAACAGCGCGAACGGAATCGTCGCGCCGACAATCAGGGCGCTGCGCAGGTCGCCGAGGAACATCCATTGCAACAGCACGATCAGAAGGATGCCCACGATCATGTTGTGCAGCACCGTGTGGGTCGTGACGTCGATGAGATCCTTGCGGTCGTAGATGCGTTCGATCCGCACGCCGGGCGGCAGCACGCCGGAAGCGTTGATGGTTTTCACCACCTCCTCGACCCGTGCCAGCGTCGGCGTGCTCTGCTCGCCGCGCCGCATCAGCACGATGCCTTGAACGATATCGTCGACGTCGTTCATGCCGGCGATGCCGAGCCGCGGCTTCTCGCCGACGCCGACGGTCGCGATGTCGCGCACCAGCACCGGGTTTCCACCGCTCTGCGCGATCATCGTGGTGGCAAGATCGTCGATCGAGCGGATCAGGCCGACGCCGCGCACCACCGCGGACTGCGCGCCGATATCGACAGTGTTGCCACCGACATTGATGTTGGCGTTGCCGATCGCCTGAAGCACCTGCGGCAATGTCAGCCCGTAAGCCACCAGCTTGTTGAAGTCGACCTGCACTTCGTAAGTCTTGGTCTTGCCACCCCATCCGGTGACGTCGATGACGCCGGGCACGGCGCGGAAACGGCGCTGCAACACCCAGTCCTGCAACGTCTTGAGATCGAGCACGCTATAGTTCGGCGGTCCCACCAGACGGTAGCGATAGATTTCGCCTACCGCGCTCAACGGAGAGATCTGCGGCTGCACGTTGTTCGGCAACGGCGACAGTTGCGACAGCCGGTTAAGCACCTGCTGCAAGGCCTCGTCGTAGGTATAGTCGAATGAAAATTGCAGTTTGACGTCAGACAGGCCGTAGAGCGACACCGTGCGGATGGTACGCAGGTTCTTGATGCCGGCAACCTGGGTCTCGATCGGGATCGTGATGTAGCGTTCGATCTCTTCCGACGAGAGGCCTGGGCTTTGCGTCACGATATCGACCATCGGCGGGGTCGGATCGGGATAAGCCTCGATGTTAAGTTTGGTGAAAGCGATGACACCGCCGATCAGCACGGCGACGAACAGCCCCACCATCAATATTTTCCGATGGACGGCAAAAGCGGCGAGACGTTGCATGGATGGCCGATACTTTCAGAGCCGGGAGGGTCAGCTTCCCGAGGCTGCCCGGTCGATGAAAAGATTGCCCTTGGTGACGATGCGCTCGCCGGCATGAAGGTCGCCCAGCACTTCCACCAGGTCGCCGTTGGTCAGGCCGGTCTTGATCTTGCGCAATTCGATCGACTTGTCGTCATGTGCCACCCAGACGCGGACCTCATCGCCCTCATAGATCAACGCCCGCTTCGGCACGCCCACCGCCGCGTGATTGGCGGCGGCGAAAATGGTGACGTTGGCGAACATCTCAGGTTTCAGGAGTCCGTCGGCATTGTTCACAGTGGCGCGCACCATCAGCCGCCGGGTCGCGGGATCGATGGCGGCGGAAACATAATCGATACGGGCGCGCAGATCGCGATCCGGCAGCGCCAGCACCTTGAATGAAATGTCCTGCCCGACGGCGACCATCGAGGCGTCGCTTTCGCGAACGAAAGCGGTGAGCCAAACCGTGGAAAGATCCCCGATCACAAACACCGGATCGCTGGCACCGGCGTTGACATACTGACCGGGGCCGATCTTGCGCTGAACCACTGTGCCCGCGATCGGTGCCACGATCGTCGTTTCAGGATCGATCCGACCCTTCTGCTGAAAATCGGCAATGGCCTGCTCGCTGAGGCCGAGAATGCGCAACCGATTGCGGGCAGCTTCCAGCGCGGTCTGCGCTGCGCGCTGATCGTTCTCGGCCGATACCAGCGTCGCCTGCGCCTGCTGGAAATCCTTCAGCGGAATGGCCTTGCCATCGAACAGATCGTGGGCGCGGGTCTCCTGAATCCTTGCCAGTTCAAGCTGCGACTTGGCCTTGTTAAGCCCCGCCGCCGCGGCAATGAAGTCGTTCTGCGCCTGCACGGTATCTGCGGCCTCGATGACGAACAGCGGTTGGCCTTGCGCGACATGATCGCCGGGCCGCGCCAGCAGCTTGATCACCCGACCGGCATAAGGCGAAAAGACCGGAGTCGCGCGATCTTCATCGACCGCGATTTTTCCCTCGGTGATGCGTTCGGTGCGAAAGGTATAATCCGACACCGGAGCGACCGTGAGAGCAGCCCATTCGGCCTGACTCGGAATGTAGCGTGGACCACTGCGGCGCGACTGGCTCGACATTTCCGAACTGCCGCGCGGCTCTTCGCCGCCGCGCAGAAGCACAGCGGCGGCAGAGCCCGCCACGAGCACCGCGATGACGCCCCACAGGACCCGCTTGCGCTGGGTAACCCATTGAAAAGACTTTGCGAAACCTGACAGCATCAGATCACGTCATGTTGGCGGCAATGCATCCG
This sequence comes from Hyphomicrobiales bacterium, assembly GCA_017305535.1. Classification (GTDB taxonomy): domain Bacteria; phylum Pseudomonadota; class Alphaproteobacteria; order Rhizobiales; family Xanthobacteraceae; genus 62-47. The sequence goes on from JAFKKN010000008.1 coordinate 223,247, forward strand.
AGCCCGCCGGGTTGATCCTCTTCATCTTCAGGGCAAGGCGTTAACCAGTGGTGCCTTGAGGACGGGCCGGGACCGGAAGCCAAAGCCGTGCCTCCGAATCCGTCAGAAGCGAAGAAGCTCTAGGCAGGTTCATGCATTCCCACAAATGAAAAAATGCGGACGAGCCGCGTTTTAGCTTAACATTTTCGGCACGGACGCGACCAATATGTGAAAGCGGCACGATTTTCGTCCAACCCCTGCACAATAAATCGGGCGAGATCGTTCGTGGCTGTGGCCCGGACGGTCTCGCCCGTCGCCGGAGAAGGCAACCTCCACCATCCCCTACGCCGAACTGGCATTCAACCTTGCGCCCGGCTCGACATCCGGACTGCGGCCGGCAACGACGCGCACCATTATGGTGCCACGAAAGCACCGAGAGAGGCAGAGTCGACAAACAAGCCAGAAGGATCGTTCGATCCGAATGCGCGTTCCGGCTTCAGATGGCCGGCCAAGCGAGTCCACCGGGGCTTCCCTTGCCCCGGTCGTCAGCCTGACCCAAGCCAGATCTATTGGACGACTGATTGGAAAGCATCACAGGTGTCAGACGCGGCATCCAAAGTCCTGACGCGGTGGCGGTGACTTTCAGTAGGATTTCTGATATTCGGCCGCTCCGAAGGGGATTTACATTGTAATTCGGGGGCGGAGTGCTGCGGTTCGCGGGTTTTGAGCTCGATTTTGATCGGGCTGAACTGCGGAAGCTCGATGGCGAAGCCATCAAGCTTCGTCCCAAGACATTGGCGTTGTTACATCTATTCGCGATAAATCCCGGCCGCGTTCTCAGCAAACAGGAATTGATGACGGCGATCTGGCCGAATATTCACGTCGGCGAAGACAGCCTGTTTCAATGCATTCGGGAAATCCGCACCGCGCTCCACGACGAGAGCCGCCAACTGATCAAGTCGGTCTCGGGGCGAGGCTACCTTTTCAATGCCGACGTGTGCGAGTCCTCTGCCGGCGACATCGCTCCCGTTCCCCCTCCAATGGACGCCCCGACGACGGCGGCCGATAACATCCTGGAACCGGCTCCAGTCCCTCGGCAACGACGACGCACCAGACAATGGTGGCTTCTCGCTGCGATGCTGATCGTTTGCGTCGCGGCCGCCCTGTATGCACTATCGGTGATACATCGCCCAGCCGAGGTCGGCGCATACTCCATAGCGATTACACCGCTTGAAGCACGATCGCCCGATGCGATGACAACGGCCATGGCCGCGAACATCGCCGATCACCTGACCGATGGGCTCTCGACGATCGGCAACATCCGGGTCATTGCGCCACGTGCGGCATCCTCATCACCACCCACCGATTTCATTCTACGCGGCGACCTCCAGCGCGACGCGGACAGGTGGGTCATTCAGGCACGTCTTGTCGAGGGAACGACGGGACAGGTCCGCTGGTCGAGCAGCGCAAGCATACCGCTTTCTCTAGATCCCGCGATTCAACAATCCCGTCTGACCGCTGGTGTCGGTTATCCGCTGGCGCTTTTCATCAATGCGCTGTCTCATTCCGTACAGCGCTCCGCCGATTCCAAGATCGTGATCGATCAGGCCAACGCCTACAACAGCCAGACGACACCGGAACGGCTCGCCGCCGCGCGCGGCATGTTGGAAAAGGCCCTCGCCAAGCATCCGAACGATGTCGATCTTCAAGCGGCGCTCGCCGCCCATCTGATCCGCGAGGTGCAGATGGAATGGCTCACTCCGGAAGGGGCGTCAGCAGCGGAGTCTCGCGCGCGCAATCTCCTTGAAAGTGCCCTCGAATACGAACCCGATTATGTCCCGGTGCTACAAGCCTATTGCCGCTTGCTGATGACAACCAACCACTTTGTCGAATCCCTCGTCGCCTGCCAGAAGGTCTTGCTTCTGCAACCATGGGACGGCGCAACTCTTTTCCATATGGGCATATCACAACTGCAACTCGGCCGCGTCGAAGACGCACTCGCATCGTTCAAGCAGGCCGATGCTTTCGACATGCCAGCGGTGTCACGCTGGACCTGGCTGCTCGGTGCCGGCGTAGCCCTCGTTCACCTCGATCGCAATGAAGAAGCGCTGAGTTGGCTCTATCGCTCGCTCGCGATCACGCCCGGCACCGGCCGCACATCAATGTTGATCGCGACTGCTTACGAGGCGCTCGGCCAACACGAGAAAGCCAAGGAAGCCATGAAAGAGGCACTGAAGATTCGTCCGCAATCGAATGCGACCAATGTGCCGTTGCGCACGAAGAACGAAAGCCCACGCTATCTCGCGGGAAGCGACCGCATCATCAAGTTGATGATCGCCGCGGGGCTGCCGGAAAAATAGGGCCGGCAGCTTCGGCGAGCGATCGCTGCGTATCCGAGCGATCGGCCTCAGACGTCGGACTTTTTATCCAGAACGATGATGGCATCGATCTCCACCAGCGCGCCCTTCGGAAGAGCGGAGGCCTCAAAGGTGGTACGGGCCGGCGCGACGCCCGGGAAAAATTCCGCGTAGGCGGCGTTCACCGCGGCGAAAGACGACAGATCCTTCAGCAGAACCGTCGTCCTGACCACGTGCGACAGATCGGCACCGACGGACTTGGCGATCGCCTCGATGTTGCGCAGCGACTGCCTGCACTGATCGACCGGATCATTCGAAACGAATTCTCCAGTGGCAGGGTCGATCGGAAGTTGACCGGATACGAAAACAAGACCGTTTGCGATGATCGCCTGCGAATAGGGGCCGATGGCGGCAGGCGCCTCGTTCGTGGACACGGATTTCATGGAGAACTCATTTGGTATGGGTTGATATCAGTCAGTTGCCGAGCCGGAGGCCAGGTCGCGCGATCAAACCGGCGGCAGGAATTCGCCATGGTCGAGAAAACGGTCGAGCATCCGGCGATAGGGATCGATGTCGATGCCATTCTCACGCAGCCAGTCAGGATTATAAAAGGTCTCGGTATAGCGATGACCGCCGTCACAAATGAGCGTGACAATCGAACCCTGCCGACCCGCCTTCATCATGTTGGCAGCGATCCAGCAAAGACCGAAGAAGTTTGTCCCGGTTGAACCACCGATCTGCCGGAACAAGCGCTCGGACAGAACGTGCGCGGCGGCGATCGAGGCTGCATCCGGCACGCGGATCATGTGGTCGATCACGCCGGGCACAAAGGACGGCTCGACACGCGGACGCCCGATGCCTTCGATACGCGATCCCGATGCCGTGACCTGAAGATCACCAGTGCGCCATGCGTCGTAAAACGCGGAATTTTCGACGTCGACCACGCAAAGCCGCGTCTCGAGATTCTTGTAGCGAATGTAGCGGCCGAGCGTTGCGGACGTGCCGCCCGTTCCGGCGCTCATCACCAACCACTCGGGAATGGGAAACTCCTCCCCTTCCATCTGATGAAAGATGCTCTCGGCAATGTTGTTGTTGCCGCGCCAGTCGGTTGCCCGCTCTGCGTTGGTGAACTGATCGAGATAATGCCCGCCGGTTTCCCTGGCGATGCGGATCGCCACATCGTAGACGTCGTTCGCGCGATCGACGAAATGGCATTCCCCACCGAAGCTCTGGATCGCTTCGATCTTCTGTCGGCTGGTGGAATGCGGCATCACGGCAATGAAGCGCAAGCCGAGAAGCTGGGCGAAATAAGCTTCGCTGACCGCCGTGGACCCTGAAGACGCTTCAACCAGCGTCGTGTTCTGGCGAATCTTTCCGTTACAGATGCCATAGAGGAAAAGCGACCGTCCCAAACGATGTTTCAGGCTTCCGGTCGGATGAGTGCTCTCGTCCTTGAGATAAACCGAAATTCCCTTCAAGCCGCGAAACAGCGGCTTGAGCAAATGGGTATCGGCCGAGCGACGGCCATCGTCCTGAAGGCGGGCGATAGCGATGCGCGTCCATTCCCTTTCGGCGCAATCCGGCAAAGGGACCGGCGCCGGGCACGCGCCAGCCTCGATTGTCATGATTGGCTGCTGCATAGTCAATTATCTCCCGCCATCACGTGGCACTTCGCGTGAACCGCTGGACTCAGAGCGGCAAACGTTGCCGCACCAGTTCACACCAATAGGAGCAACCCCAGGCAATCGCGTCGTCATTGAAGTCGTAGGCGGGATGATGCAGGCCGGCGCTCGGTCCGTTGCCGATATTGATCATCGCACCCGGAACTTCGTTGAGCATGAAGGCGAAGTCTTCTCCGCCAAGCGTCGCTGGCATATCGCGGGTGACGCGGCCGACGCCGGCGACCGCCTCGGCGGCGACCGCAGCCAATTCGGTTTCCTGCGCATGATTGACCGTCACCGGATAATGACGGGAGTAATCCAGCTTGCCCTTGGCGCCGTAAGCCGCGGCGATACCGGTTACCGCCTGGTTAAGCCGCGCCTCGACATGATCGCGAACGCTATCCTTCAACGTCCGCACCGTTCCCGTCATGCGGATCGTTTGCGGAATCACGTTGAACGCATCGCCGCCGTGAATCGTGGTGATCGAAATCACGGCTGAATCCATTGGATTGATGGTGCGCGCGGTGATGGTCTGCACAGCTTGAATCAGAGCCGCGATGACCGGAGCGGGATCGACGGTCTGGTGCGGCATCGCCGCATGACCGCCGACGCCTTCGATCTCGACGTCGATCATATCCACCGATCCCATGATCGAACCGGGCGCGATGGTGAACTCGCCGATCGGCAGGTTCGGCCGGTTATGCATCCCGTAGACCTCACTGACCGGCCAGCGACGGAACAGGCCATCCTCGATCATCGCGCGCGCACCGGCGCCGCCTTCCTCGGCGGGCTGGAAAATCAGCACCGCCGTGCCGTCGAATGCGCGGCTCTGCACAAGCCCCATCGCAGCGCCGAGCAGCATCGCGGTGTGGCCGTCGTGGCCGCAAGCGTGCATCTTGCCGGGCGTCTGCGAGGCCCACGGCTTTCCGGTCGCTTCCAGGATCGGCAGCGCGTCCATATCGGATCGCAGACCGATGGCGCGTCCTGACGTGTTGCTTTTGCCGTGAATGACCGCAACCACGCCGGTCTTGCCGATGCCTTCGACGACTTCATCGCAGCCGGCCTTGCGCAACGCGCTGGCGACCTGCGCCGACGTACGCGGCAGATCGTAGAGAAGTTCCGGGTTGCTATGCAGATCGCGGCGGAAGGCGACCAGTTCGTCCAAACAGCCAGATACCCAATTGTCGACAGGCATTTTCTTGTTCTCCGTTTATTGCGAGTTGCCGGCCTTGTCGGCATCCGGTTCGAGGCGATAGCGGAAATCGCAATGGCTTGCGCCGCTCATGATGGTTTGCGTGCGCGTCAGCTTCATCTGCGGATTGTAGCCGACGCAGAAATCGCCATCGCGATTGCAGGACAACAGATGGCCGATGCGGCCGAGGCCCATCTCGCGGTACATCTCGGCGTAACGGCAGCGCACGATGTTGAATTCGAGCTTCTCGGACGACGCATCCACCATTTCGACCCGGAGCGCGTCCTCTTTCTCCCACAGCGGCATGATGTCAGCGAAATCCTGCAAGCTGGGCGTATGTCCCAATGCGGTCGCGAAATCGCGCCCCTGATCAATGGCCGAGCGACTGACCGCCGTGCCGATCACGGCATCGGCTTCCTCGGTCCCGGACCGCGCCGCGATGACGTCGTGAACGTGCTTGAGGATTTGCGCCTCGATGCGTCGGCGTTCGAGAATTGGCATATCTTTCATCGGGTGATCCCTCCGTTCAGGCCTTCATTTCGACTTTGTCTTTGCGGCGCAGCCACGCCAGATAGCTCGGCGCGATACGCCGGGCGATGCGGTGGAAGGGCAGCGGATGCGGTTCGGACACCGGCAAGGCCAACGTCGAGATCGCGTCGCCTGAAACGGCACGCGCCATCTCGCGGCCGAGCGAAACGCCAAGCGCCACGCCGCGACCGTTGCAGCCGATCCACGCCCAGCCATCGGGGCCGAGATTGTGAACGCGCGGGAAGCGATCCCAGGTCATTCCGATGTAACCGCTCCAGACGTGTGTGATCTCCGGCACGCCCAGCTCCGGGAAGGCTTCGGCCAGGCTCCCTGCCGCCTTTTGCGAAACACGGCGAGCAACATCATGCGATCCGATGACGTTGCCGCCGGTGATCAACCGGTTGCGCGCATCGTAACGGAAGAAGCGCAGATCGCCGCGCGTGTCGGAGACGGCCTGCCGGCCCGGCAGGATCGTGCCGCGAAGATTGTCGGAGACAGGCATGGTCGCGACCTGCCAGGCCAGCACCGGCACAACGGTGCGTGCCAGACGGCTGGCAAGGCTCGGCACGATCTCGCCGGTATACGCATTGGTGCAGAGCAGGAAGTTCTTCGCCTTCACCGATCCTGCTGCCGTCGTCACGACCCAGCCGTTGGCCTCGCGCCGCCAGCCCGTCGCCGGGCTGCCTTCGTGAATGATCGCACCATGCTTTTCCGCCGCTGCGGCAAACCCTCGGGCGAGCGCCAGCGGATTGACGTGACCGCCGGTGGGATTGAACATTCCGCCGTACCAGAAATCCGAACCCAGCAGCGCGCGGGCTTCATCCCGATCGAGCAGCCGCGCCGGAAAACCAAATCGCTTCCAGGCGTCGACCCGCATTTTCGAAAGCCGCATCCGCCCCGGCGAATGCGCCGGCTGAAACCAGCCGGCCTGCTCTGCCTCAGCCGCCATGCCTTCTTCCCGCACGAGATCGAACAGCACGCTGGCGCTATTGCCGATCAACCGCGCGAAGCGTTCGCCAGCTTCGCCATAGCGTTTGGCTATGAGGTCCGGCTCGGCCGCGGTCATGGTGGGAATGACCTGGCCGTTGTTACGTCCAGACGCGCCCCATCCCACCGCCATCGCCTCGAGAAGCACCACCTTCTGTCCGCGCCGCGCGAGATGAAGCGCGGCGGACAGGCCGCTGAGACCGCCACCGACGATCACGGTGTCTGCCTCCAATGCCCCTTTCAGCGGCTGCGTCTGGGTCCGGGGCGGCGCCGTCTCGGCCCAAATCGACTTTGGGAAAACAGCGGTCGGCGTTGTCGAGGTCATCTGCATTCGATCCTTAAAACCAATTATCGTCACGCCACGCTGCGAACGGGCGGCTCCCAGTCACGGCCGGGAATGGAATCCAACAGAGAGCGCGTGTAGGGGTGTTCCGGATTGGCGAAGACCCGCGCGGTCGGGCCGGCTTCGACGATCTCGCCCTTCGACATCACGATCACCTTGTCGCAAAGCTGCGCCGCGACCCGCAGGTCATGCGTGACGAACAGCAGCGACAGATGCAGACGGTCGCGAAGATCGGCAAGGAGCTTGAGAACCTGCGCCTGCACCGAGACGTCGAGCGCGGACACCGGTTCATCGGCGACGATCACGCGCGGCTCCATCGCCAGTGCGCGGGCGATGCCAATGCGCTGGCGCTGACCGCCCGAAAATTCGTGCGGATAGCGTTCGGCTGCCATCGGCGGAAGCTCGACCAGCGACAACAATTCACGAGCGCGGGCATGCGCGATATCCTTGGCAACGCCCTGAACGATCGGCCCCTGTGCGATCAACTCCACCACCCGCCGACGCGGATTGAGTGACGCCATCGGATCCTGAAACACCATCTGGATATCCTTGCGCAACCCGCGCAACTCGGCACGCGACGCGGAAAGCAGATCGCGTCCATCGACACGAACCTCGCCGCTGTCGGATTCCAGAAGCCGCGTCACGATGCGCGACACGGTGGTTTTGCCGGAGCCGCTTTCGCCGACCACACCCAACGTTTCGCCACGGCGAAGCTGGAAGGAAAGATCCTTCACCGCCATCACCGGCTTGCGCTTGCCGGACAGGAACCCGCCGCGCGCCGCGAATGTCTTGCGCAGGTCCTTTGCTTCAAGCACCACCGGTTCGTTCGACATCGGTTTCTCGGGAGGCGGCGTCAGCGCCGGCACGGCGGCAATGAGCTTCCGCGTGTAGGGGTGCTGCGGATTCAGAAGAATCTGTTTGGCCGGTCCCTGCTCCACCAGTTCTCCGAGACGGAGCACCGCGATGCGATCGGCGATTTCCGCCACCACGCCGAAGTCGTGGGTGATGAACAGGATGCCCGTTCCGTGCGCCTGTTGCAGATCCTTGATCAGCTTCAGGATCTGCTTCTGCGTGGTGACATCGAGCGCCGTCGTCGGCTCGTCGGCGATGATCAACTGAGGTTTGAGCACGAGCGCCATCGCGATCATGACACGCTGGCGTTGTCCGCCGGAAATCTGATGCGGATAGGCATTGTAGGTCGACGCCGGATCGGGAATATGCACGTCGCCGAGAATTTCGAGCGCCCGCGCCTTGCGCTCGGCCTTGCTCAGCTTGGTGTGCAGCTTCAGCACCTCGTCGATCTGCCAGCCCACGGTCTTCTGCGGGTTAAGCGCCGTCATCGGTTCCTGAAAGATCATCGCCATCCGGTTACCGCGGATAGCACGCATCTCCGTTTCCGACAGCGACAGCAGGTCTTGCCCGTCAAGACCGATCGTTCCTTGCGAAACGCGGACATGCGGCTCGGGCAGAAGCCGCATCACCGCGTTGGCCGCCAGGGATTTCCCGGAGCCGCTCTCGCCGACGAGGCAAACGATCTCGCCCTCGCCGACGGTCAGGTTGAAATCCCACAAGGCACGGGGACGATCGGCACCGGACGGCAGCACGATCTCAAGGCCACGAATATCGAGGATCGTCTTGCGGTCGCCGGTCATTTCTTCTGCCTCGGATTGAGCGCATCGTTGAGGCCTTCGCCCATCAGACTGAAGGACAGCACCGTGAGAAGGATCGCCACGCCCGGAATGACCGAACAGAACCATGCCGTGCGCAGCACCGAGCGGCCCTGACCGATCATGTTGCCCCAGCTCGCGTAGTTCGGATCGCCAAGCCCGAGAAAGGCCAGCGCGCTTTCCATCAGGATGGATGTCGCCATGACGACCGATGCGAAAACGATCACCGGCGGCAGCGCGTTCGGCAAAATCTCGCGAAAGATGATCGCAACGTCGCTGACGCCGAGATTGCGCGCGGCATCAACGAACTCGCGCTTGCGCAGCGACATGAACTCGGCCCGCACCATGCGCGCCGGCGCGGTCCACGACACGATGCCGATCGCGATCACGATGTTCTGGATGCTCGAACCGAAAATGGCGACCAGCGTGAGCAAGAGGACGAAGCTCGGAATGGTCTGAAAGGCTTCGGTGACGCGCATCAGCGCCCCGTCGACCTTGCCGCCGAAGTAACCGGCGACCGCGCCGATTACCACACCGATGGCGATCGAGATCAGCGTGGCAACCACGCCGATGATCAGTGAGATGCGCGCGCCGTGGAAGATGCCCGCCATGATGTCGCGGCCGAGTTGGTCGGTCCCCAGCGGATTGGCGGCGAGAACCAGCGGCGCCGTCAGCGGCGGTCCGGCATTGCGCAGCGGATCGCCCGGCGTCACCACGTCGGCAAGGGCCGCCATCAACACGACGATGACGAACAGAACGAGACCGAGAAGAGCCGCCCGGTTCCGGCGGAAGCGGCGCCAGAGTACGAGGCTACGCGCCGGCATCAGATTGATGTCCGGCAAGGAATCGGAGGCGACACTGGTGTCCGGAATGGTCATTTCAGTTCGATCCGTGGGTCGAGCCAGGCATAGACGAGATCGGTCACCACATTGACGATCACGACGATGATCGAGCTGATCGCGATGATCCCCATCAGCGTGTTGAGGTCGCGCTTCACGACCGAGGTGTAGGCAAGCTGTCCGATCCCCGGCAGCGAAAAGATCGTTTCGATGATGACCGAACCGCCAAGCACGGTGGAGAATTGCAGGCCGAGCAGCGTCACCACCGGCAACAGCGCGTTGCGCATGACATGATGGAACATCAGCCGCGCCCCACCCGCGCCCTTTGCGCGCGCGGTCCGGACGAAATCGAGGTCCATCACCTCCAGCACGCTGGTGCGCATCAGCCGCATGTAGAACGCGAGATAGATCAGCGACAGCGCGGCGGTCGGCATCACCAAATGGCGCGCGACATCGGCGACGTCCGCCCACCCCGTCTTGAAGGCGCCGATGGTTCGGATGCCGCCGACCGGAAGCCAGCCGAGCTTCACGGAGAAAATCAGGATCAACAGCAGACTGAGAAAGAACGACGGCATGGCATAGAAGACGAGGCCGAGCGTCGAAATCATATTGTCGGTCCACGAATAGGCGCGCTTGGCGGCAATCGCGCCGAGCGTCACACCGAACGTGAACGCCACCATCAGCGAGCTGACCATCAACAGCATCGTGTTGCCGAGACGCGACATCAACACCGTGATGACGGGCTGCTCATAGACATAGGACCAGCCGAAATCGAATTGCGCGAGCTTCAGCATGTAGCGCCAAAGCTGGACCATGACCGATTCATCAAGGCCGTATTCGGCGCGCAACCTGGCGACGAAGGCCGGGTCCGCGCCGCCCATGTCGCCGACGAGCGCGTCGACGGTATCGCCGGGCGCGAGTTTGATCAGGAGAAAGCTGCCGACCATGATCAGGATGATGATCGGAATCGCCTGGACCACGCGGCGCACCGTGTAGGTCAGAAGCGGAGGAACCGGAAGGCTCATGTCGCGATGCTCTATTGGAAGCGGCCGGGACGTCAAACGCCCCGGCCGATCGCCTTATTGATCAAGCCACAGGTCGTACCAGCTCGACGAATCCCAGCGCGGCGTGTTGTGGTGATTCTTGAGCTTCTTGCTGGTGATGCCGAGGAACGGATGTTCGATGGCAAAGATCACCGGCAGGTCCGTCATCTCCAGCTTCTGGATCTGGTGATAGAGATCCGCCCGCTTGGCGGGATCGAGTTCGGCTGCCGCCGCATCGATCAAACTATCCATCTTATCGGACTTGTAGCCGAACTGATTGGACCATGCGGTGCCGACCGGCGCACCGGAGCGCAACCAAACCGTGGTGGAGACGGCCGGGTCGGCGCGGAACTGATGCCAGCCGTTGGCGGTGTCGAAGTCATGGTCACGGTAGACGCCGTTCAGGAATCCCGGCGCGTCGTTGGTAACCAGCTCGACATTGATGCCGATCTTCTTGAGGGCCTGCGCGTAGTACTCGCCCCACAGCTGGGTGTACTCGCCCCACGGCGCCGGACGATGCTTGAGCTTGAAGCGGACGCCGTTGGCATCCGGCTTGTAGCCGGCTTCGTCGAGCAGCGCCTTCGCCTTGTCGAGATCATAGGCGTAGGTCGTCACGTCGTCGGTATAGTTGGCACCGGCCGCACTGGGGATCGGGCCGCGGCCGGGCTTGCCATAACCACGCATGATCGTCTTCAGCGCGAAGTCGATATCGAGCGCATGATAGATCGCCTGACGAACGCGAATATCCGCGAGGATCGGGTTGCGAAGATTGAATTCGACCGTGGAGTGGGCGACGTTGTTCTCGAACCCCTTCGGTCCCACGTCGAAACGCGGATCCTTGCCCAGGCGGACCATGTCTTCCATGGAAATGCCGTTGAAGCCGGACTCGTGGATTTCGCCGGCTTCCAGCGCCGCTGCCGCTGCCGCCTTGTCCGGAATGAAACGCCAGATCACGCGATCGAGGTACGGATATTGTTTGCCGCGCCAGTAGTCCTTGTTGCGCTCGGCGATGAGGTACTCGCCGCGCTTGTATTCCACGAACTTGAATGGACCCGTGCCAACCGGCTTCTGGTTGTAGGGGTTCTTGAGGATGTCGGTGCCTTCATAGAGATGCTTCGGCACCGGATGGCCGAGATCCGGCATCGCCGCCACGAGAAGCTCGAGCGGCATCGGCTTCGAATACTTGAAGACCGCGGTATGCGGATTGGGGCAATCCACCGCTTCGAGATTCGCTTGCAGCGTGGTGGAATAATTCAGCAGCTTCTTCCACAGGTTCATCGCCGAGAAGGCGACGTCATCGCAGGTGAACGGCTTGCCGTCGTGCCAGTTCACGCCTTCACGCAATTTGAAGGTAATCGCTTTGCCGTCCGCCGAGGACGACCACTCGGTGGCGAGGACACCGACGTAACCGTCGTAGCTCTTGTCGATCAACGGCTCCATGAACTTGCCGCTGATCTGATAGACGCCGGTCGACGCCCGAAGCGCGGGGTTCAACACACCCTGCTCTGAAACCATGTGAATGACCGCGGTTCCACCGCGCTTGACATCTTCGGCCTGTGCCGCCGCCGCGACCATGCACAGCGCACCTCCCAGCAGCAGAAGCCGCCCCCTCATCCCTCGCATCATACCTCTCCTGACTTGAAAAACTCCGCAAGCTGCACTTGCTGCGCTGCGGTATACGACAATGCTCCGCCACCTGTCATAAAATGTCAATTAAAACTACAAAATCAGATTATTATCGCGTTTTCAATCCACCATTTGCGCTATTTACTAGATATGATATATCGTCAAATCGACATTCCGTAGTTAAATTAACTACATCACAGAAGCAAACCCTTCGTCCCCTCGTTGAGAAGTATCACATGACCCATCCCGTCAAAGGCATCGACCACATCGTTCTCCTGGTTTCCGACCTCGATACTTCAGCCAAACACTTCGCAGCTCTCGGCTTCACGTTGTCACCGCGCGGCACGCACAGCCCGCATATGGGCAGCGCGAATTACACGATCATCTTGCAGGACGACTATTTCGAATTGCTCGGCATGATCGCGGAAACGCCCCGCAACGCCAGCAAGCGGGAAGCACTGGCCAAGAACGGCGAGGGCATGTCGTCGATCGCCTGCCGCATCGGCGACGCGGACGCCACGCGCGCCTCGCTGGCTGAATTGGGAATTGCGACGAGCGACGTGATGGATTTCTCGCGCCCGCTGCCCCTGCCCGATGGCAGCACCGGCACCGCGGCATTCGCCGTCACAACCTTCGAACCGCGTGAAGTGCCCCGGGGCGAAATGTTCATGTGCCAGCACAAAACCCGGGACATGGTGTGGCGACCCGAACTGATGACCCACGCCAACGGCGCGATCGCGCTGGCGGGGATCGTCGTCGCGGCCACTTCACCGGAAGAGATGGCCCGCGGTTTTGCCCGTCTCTTCGCGGCGGGCCGCGTCCAGGGCGCGGACAACACATTCTCGGTGACGACCGGTGAAAAGTCGGCATCGATCATATGCATGACGCCCGCGGCCATCACCGAATACTACGCCGGGATGGATGCCGAAAAGATCCTGCGCGGAGCCTTCGCCGCGCTTCAGATCGCGGTCGACGACATCGCGAAGACGCAAGCCCACCTGCAATCGAAATCGATCGGCTTCATCAAGGGCCGCGGCGGGAAAAGCGTTTTCGTCTCCCCCGACGACGCCGGCGGCACGCTCATGGAGTTCATCCAGAGATGACCACAAGCTTCGACGAGATCGACCGGAAGATTCTCGATCTCCTCCAACAGCGCGATCGCCCTGTCGGCGAGATCGCGGAGGAAGTCGGGCTTTCGCAAACACCCTGCTGGCGTCGCATCCGTCGAATGGAGGAGGCCGGCGTCATTCGCGAGCGCGTGACGCTGGTCGATCCCAAGAGAGCCGGCGTACCGATGACGGTCTTCATCTCCGTCACCGCGCCACGCCACGAAATGGCGTGGCTGGTCAAATTCCGCCAGATGATCGAGAGCATTCCCCAGATCGTCGAGGCCTATCGGTTGACCGGCACGGTGGACTACATCCTCAAAGTGCTGGTTCCCGACGTCGCTGCTTACGATCAGGTCTACAAGGCCATGATCGAGAAGCTGGAATTTTCGCAGATCAATTCTTCCATTTCGATGGAAGAACTCAAGTTCACCACGGCGGTACCGACAAACTATCTGCTGTAAAACATGCAGCGGCAACGCCGCGCGGTCGGCCGATCATCCGTCAATACGGAATGACCGGCCGACGCCTCAGCTCATCATCGTGCCATCGCTTCACGCGTTCGGCAGACCGGCGACCGCCTCGATCTCGACTTTCATGCCGGGAACGGCAAGACGGCTCACCTCGAACAAGGTCGATGCCGGCTTCGCCGAACCGAAATACCTCTGACGAACCGGATTGATCTTGGCGCGGTCGTTGACGTCGGTGAGCAGCACCGTGACCTTGAGAATATCGGCGAACGATGCGCCGGCCTGCTTCAGAATCTTGTCGAGCGCGGCGAACACAGCTTCGGCCTGCGCCACGACGTCATCGCCGCCGATCACGTTGAGATCGGCATCGAGCGGCGCCATGCCGGAGATGAACAGCAGGTTTCCGAACCGCACCGCGTCGCAGTAGTGGCTGATCGGCGGATTGAGGCCAGGAACAGAAATCTCTTGGCGCTGGTTGTTCGCGGGCACTTACCTTTTCTCCATGTTGAGCGGCGTGGGATCGAGATGACTGAGCGCCGCGCCGCCGGAATGCCGGCCGCTCAGAATGAAATAGATCACGCCCGAAGCGGCGCTGCGGATGTGGTCGGCGAGCGCGGTTGCCGCCAGGGCGGGATCGCGCTTGCGCAGGATCTGGAGCAGCGAGGCATGCTCCACGCCCGGCATTTCCGGGATGTGATAGAGATCGATGTACATCATCAGGAACGGTTGGATCGCGGCCTGCGCGCGGCGGATCTCATCGAGAAGCCGCGGCATGTTGGCGGCGGCGTAAATCATCTCGTGAAACCTGGCGTGCAATTCCAGCCATAACGGCCGGTCGCGCGTGACGCGATCCATCCGTTTGAGTTGCGCTTCGAGCGCCTCGAAATTCGAGTCGGTCAGATTCGGCACGGCGCGGGCAACGGCGAGGCATTCCAGCGCGACGCGGATTTCGAACAGCTCGATGATTTCGTTCGGCGAGCGCGCGGTGACGAACGGACGGCGATTGGCGCCAAACGTCACCAGGCCCTCAAGGTGAAGCTGTAGCAACGCCTCGCGTACCGGCATTCGGCTGACGCCGATCGCCTTGGCCACCTGCTCGGGCCGGATCTGCACCGACGCGGCGAGCGCACCCGAAAGAATCTGCTCCTTCAGATAGGCGTAGGCGTTCTGCTGTGCGGTCCCGCTCATGCGGCTCCTCCGGCATTTCGTCCCTAAAGTGTATCCACTTTTTAACGTCAAAATCCATATAAATCAACGGTGAAACCTGAAATTTCAATTTCTCGGCAAGAAATATGTTGCGAAACCATCATAAATCGTATCCAGTTTGGGGACGAAAACAACCAAGGGGAGAGACCATTGTGACCACGCGGCGTAGCGTTCTGAAAATGCTTGGAGCGGGAGGTGCACTGGCATGGGGCGGTGGCTCGCTGGTTCACGCCCAGGGCAACTCGGTGACCATCACCAGCCTCGGTGGCAAATGGGAGCAGTCCATCCGCGAGCACTTCATCCCGCTCTTCAAGAAGCGCACGGGTGCCGAGGTCCGGGTGGTGCTGGGCGGTCCATCGCAATGGTCGGCGCAAATCGAGGCGCAACCCAACCGTCCGCCGCTGGACGCGGTCGATAACAGCGAATTGCTGGCGATCGCGCTCAAGGACAAGGGTTTGGTAGTCAAGCTGACATCAGACAAGGTACCCAACCTCGCCAACACCCCCGACCTGTTCCGCAAGCCATTCGATGACTACGGCGCGTCGTACCAGTATTCGACCTCCGCGCTGTTCCGTAATCGCGACAAAATTCCGCAGGAACCCAAGACATGGCCGGAATTCTTCGAACGCGCCGCCAAGGGCGAATTCGGCCGCTCCATCACCCTGCCCGATATCTCTTATCCGTGGGCGCCGCACATCATCTGGCACTTCGCCACCGTGCTCGGCGGCAGCGTCGATAATCTCGATCCGGCGTTCGAGGCGCTCAAGAAGATCAAACCGTACATCGTCAAGTTCTGGTCCACCGCGCTGGAAGTCGAGCGTATGGTGATCTCGAAGGAAGTCGATATCGGCTATCTGTGGGATGGCCGCATCACCGCGATGATGGGCGACAAGAATCCGGCGCTCGCTTTCAATCGCCCCGGCCCCAACTCACTGGTGACGCTGTCGCCGGCGCAAGTGGTGAAGGGCGGCAACGAAAAGCTGGCGTTCGAATGGGTGAATACGCTGCTCGATCCCGAACCGCAGCTTCAGTACTATAAGCTGATCAACTTCACCCCGACCAACAGCAAGGTCATCATTCCCGACAACATGAAGGCCAATATCATGCCGCTCAGCGAGGGCGTCACGCCGCCTTATCCCGAACTGGCGAAGGTGACCTCGCGCATCGTCGACCGCTGGAATCGCGAGATTCGCGGCTGATCACCATCGAGCGGGGCAGGACGTGACACGATCATCGACCGATCTCGGGCAACTGGCGCGTATCGTCTTGCTGTTGCCCGCTACGATCATCGTGGTGGTCGGCTATGTGCTGCCCAGCCTTGTTCTCCTGGCGTTGAGCTTCGGCATCATACCCGGCAAGTGGCTGCTGTCCGAAGCGACGACCAGCCACTATATGCGCCTGCTCGGCGACATCTATTATCTGCGCGTCGTCGGCTACACGCTGTTTCTTGGAATCGTCGTCTCGGTGCTGACGGCGATTCTCGCGTTTCCCGTCGGCTATTATCTGGCGCGCTCGCGCAGCCGGCTCACCAGCCTGTACGCCGTGCTGACCTTCACGCCGCTGGCTGTCGGCATGAACATGGTCACGCTGGGCTGGATGATCATTCTCGGCAAGACCGGTTTCATCAACGCGCTGCTGTTACAGACTGGCGCCATCAACGATCCGCTCCAGCTGCTCTACGGCTGGGGCGCGGTTATCGTCGCCATGGTGCATGTGGTGTTCACCTTCATGGTGCTGCCGATCGAGGCCGTGGTGCGACAGATCGATCCGTCGCTGGAGAAAGCCGCACGCATTCTCGGCGCCGGGCCCATCCGAACCTTCGTCGAGGTGGTGTTGCCGCTCAGCCTGCCCGGCATCGCGGCCGGCTTCCTGATCGTATTCCTCCAGGTGTGTGGCGCCTTCGTGCTGCCGCTCCTGCTCGGTGGGCAAGGTTTCACCCTGATGCCGATCGCGATCTGGGAGCAGATCACCGTATCCTTCGACAAATCATTCGCCGCGACGCTCTCCGTCGCGCTGATCCTCATTTCGATCGTAGTGATGCTGCTGCAAATGCGCATCATGCGCGAAAAGTCGCTCGTCTGATGTCGCTCCGTTATCTCAGCATCTATTCGGCGATTCTGGGAATCGTCTTCGTCTTCCCGCTGCTGATCGTGGTGGCGGTGTCGCTCGACCCCGGCGATTACATCCGCTTTCCGGTGAGTGGCTACAGTCCTCGCTGGTACATCGAGATGTGGTCGAACCAGACCATTCTGCTGGCGCTAAAGAACAGCCTGATCGTCGGGGTGACGTCGAGCCTGATCGGCGCGCTGGTCGCGGTTCCCGCCGCGCTGGTGATCGCCCGCGGCGGGCGCTTCATGGAGAGCGTCGTTTACCCGTTCTTCCTCTCTTCGTTCACGATCCCATGGCTGGTGTACGGGCTGGCGCTGCTGTTTTTCTGGGGCGCTGCCGGCCTCGACCTGTCACTCACCACGTTGATCGTCGGCCATACGGTAATAGCCATTCCTTACATCCTGCGGGTGACGCTCGCGGTGCTGCGCGGGATGCCGCCGAATCTGGTACGCGCCGCGCGAATCTGCGGGGCCTCGCCCTGGCAAGCATTCTTTTCGGTGACGCTGCCTTACATCCGCTCCGGCCTCGTCGCCGGTATTTCCTTCGCCTTCGTGGTGTCCTTCACCAACATTCCAGTATCGCTGTTCATCACCACCGCCGATAACATCACCCTGCCGATCGCCATCTTCAATTACATGGTCAACAACTTCGAGCCCATGGTGGCCGCGATCTCCGTGGTTCAGGTGGCCATGATCGGCATCATTCTGTTGGCCGCCCGCAAGGTCGGGCGCGTCGAAAGGTCCTAGGATGTCTGAGCGTTTCGATCTGGAGCTTCGCACCGTCGAGAAGCAGTTCGGCGATCAGACCGTGGTGCGCGGCGTGTCGTTCGCCTTGGAGAAAGGCGAATTCCTCTCCCTGCTCGGTCCCAGCGGCTGCGGCAAGACCACGACGCTGTCGATGATCGCCGGATTCGAGGCCCCGTCCGGCGGCGAAATTCTGATCCGCGGCCGCCGCATCGATGCGCTGCCACCGGAAAAGCGCGACATCGGCATGGTGTTCCAGAATTACGCGCTGTTTCCGCATCTCACCGTCGCCGACAATATCGGCTTCGGACTGCGGATGCGCGGCGTGCGCAAAGCAGAAGCACGAACCGAGGTCGAAAGCAGCGCGCGGCTGGTCAAGGTCAATCACCTGCTCGACCGCTATCCGCGCCAGCTTTCCGGCGGCCAGCAGCAACGTGTTGCACTTGCACGCGCGCTGGTCACCAAGCCGGCGCTGGTGCTGCTGGACGAGCCATTCGGCGCGCTCGACCGCCTGCTGCGCGAGGAGTTGCAGATCGAAATCCGATCGCTATTGCGCCGGCTGAACATCACCACGGTGTTTGTGACCCACGATCAGGACGAAGCGCTGTCGATGTCCGACCGTGTCGCCGTGATGTTCGATGGACGTATCGAGCAGATATCGACGCCACAGCAACTCTACTTGAGTCCGGCCACCCGCAACGTCGCCGGCTTTATCGGTAAAGGAACATTCCTGCGCGGGAACATTACGGCGAACGGCGTGTTCGAAACCAGGCTCGGCGCATTCAAGCTGGCGTCGGCCGCGGCCGCTCGGAAGGCGGTCGTCGGCGATTACTTTCTGCGCCCGGAATCGGTGTTCGTGACTGCTCGCGTCGGTCAGTACCCCAACGAGATCAATGCTGAAGTGGCCGCCATGACCTTTCTTGGCGATCGCCAAACGCTCATCGCCGATGCCCCCGACGGCACGCGGTTCTTTGTTCAGGTGCGCCACGACTCGCCAGCACTAGCGATCGGCTCGAAGGTCCGCCTGGGCTGGGGCAGCGAAAGCGCGACCGTCTATCAATCAGCGTCCTCCGCGTGATCGGCGGTTCAACACGCCCTCGATTGAAATTGGAGATTTGCAGGATACAAAGCGGCCGGGCGGGACGATGCCGTCTCCGTTCTACACCTGAACGAAGACATCTCCCTCCTTGATCAGCACGGAATAGGTCTGCACCGGCTCCTCGATCGGATCGCATAGTCCCTCGCCGGTGCGAACGTCGAAGCAACCGGCATGCAGCGGGCACTCGATGCTGCACCCATCGAGAAATCCTCCCGAGAGCGAGGCCGCGCCATGCGTGCAGCCGTCATCGGTCGCATAGACCTCGCCGCCTTCGACATGGAAGATAGCGATGCGTTTGCCATTGAGTTCGACAGCCATCGCCTGCCCTTCGGGAATATCCGCAAGGGTCACCGCCCGCACCCAATCCTTGATCGCAATGTCCGCCATCTGCCCCCACCGTCACATTTCGACGATCACATAGTTATCTTCGAGCGACACAGGAAATGTGTCTGCGTTGAACGGCCCTTTCGCCAGTGCACAACCGGGCTCGACCGACACCGCGTATTTCTTCGCCCTGGTGGAAGCCGGATCGCAGTAAGACTGCCCGGTGCGAATATCGAATTCCCAGCTATGCCATGGGCACTTGAGCATCTCGCCGGGGCGCGAACGTTGATAGACGCCGGGCTCACCGGATTCGACAAGGCTGACCAACGTTCCCTTGCTCAGCGGCGCGCCCGAGTGCGGGCACTTGTCGAGGATGGCGAAGAATTCCCCACCCTGATTGAAGACCACAATCGCACGTCCACGGACGCTAAAGGTCTTCCGCTCGCCGACGGGAATATCCTCGACGCGTGCAACGATATGTTTCGCCATCGTCAGTCCAGCCGGTAAACCGCGCGTGCGTTCTCGGAGAAAAGTTGCCGCTTCTCGGCTTCGGTGAGACGCACCTTGAAGGCCAGTCCCGGGTCGTCGAAATCCCAGTGCGGGTAATCGGTCGCCATCATCAGGCGATCCCAACCGATCCACTCGATGATGTCGCGCAGATCGTCCGGCCGTTCCGGTTCATCCATCGGCTGCGTCGTGAGATAGATGTTTTTCCGGATGTAGTGCGATGGCGGATGCTTGACGTGCGGGACCTCGTCCCGCATCCGCAACCACTGACGGTCGAGCCGCCAGGACAACGCCGGTATCCACGCGAAGCCGCTTTCCACCAGGACCAGTTTCAGATCAGGAAAGCGATCGAACACGCCTTCAAAAATCATGCTGGTGATCAGTTCGCGATTCATGAAGGACGTGTTGTGGTGCGTCTCCTGATAATAGGACGGCCAACCGGCGCCGCCCGGCACGCCACCTTCGCCGCCAACATGGATCGCCAGCGGCAGGCCAAGTCGCTCCAGCACCTCGTAGATCGGCCAGTAGCGCTGGCGGCCATGCGGTTCGGTGATCCGGCCCGGCATCGACGCCTGCACGAAATCGCGGCTTACCTTCGCGCAGCGTTCGATCTCCTTGATCGCGCCGGCCGCATCTTCACCCGAGAGGCTGATGGTCGCCTTCATGCGGCGATCCTTCTGCGACCACTCGTGGTATTGCCAATCATTGACCGCGCTCGAGAGCGCGTTGGCGAAGCTGAGGTTTCGCTCCATCATCGGGATCGGATAGAGGCAATGCATGATCCCGTATTCGATGTTGCAGGGGTCAAGGAACTGCTCCTGCATAAAACGCAGACTGGAGCCCGGAGGCCCGCCTTCCGGCGGCCACGCGTCGCGGCGCGCCAGCGCCGGCGTCGCCTTGGGATAGGCCGGTGCCGTCGCATATGGCAGGCGGTAGCGCAGACCGTAGTTGGTCAGATGCTCGCCCCACTCCTTGCTCAGGAACGGACGCAAGTCGTCGAGCGAGCGCGGAATCGGATGAACGTCGCCGTCGATGACCTTGAGCTTGCCGGGATTGCCGCGCACCTGAGTGCCGGTCGGAGCGTCCTTCAACTGCACGTTCATCGCGATGCCTCCTTCAGTCGGGGATAGGTAGCGAGCGGATTGTCGATGCAAATTTTTCGGATCTGGCTGTCGCTCAGACCGGGCGGGAGCGCGCGCTTGCCTTCGAAATGCGCGTGCGGATAGTCGGTCGAGAACAGGATCACATCGTCCGAGCCGATGTGCTCGATGGTCTTGGCGAGACCAGTGCCATCCAGTGCGATATCGGATGGCTGCAAGGTGAAGCGGAAATTCGAACGCACGATCTCCGCCGGCGGACGATCCACCCACGGCGTCTCCACCCGCATCGCCTTCCATGTCTTGTTCGCGCGCCAGATCGAGGGCGGAAGCCACGTGAAGCCGGATTCCGCGAAGACGAACTTGAGGTTTGGAAACTTCGTGAACACGCCCTCGGTGATCAGGCTGAGGAGCTGCATCTGAAACATGTGCGGATGACCGACGTATTCTTCGACGAAGAACGACGGCCACCCGATCGAGGTCGGTGCGTGGCGATAGTTGGTGCCGGCATGAACCGTAATCGGCAAACCGTGTTTTTCAGCCGCGCGGAAGATCGGCCAGTGAAATCGCCGGCCCATCGGAATTTCGCCGCCGGCCAGCATCATGATCTGCACGAAACGCTTGTCCGATGCGAGCCGGTCGATTTCATCGACGGCGAGTTCGGGACTTTCGGTTGGAATCACGATCGAGGCGCGGAAGCGCGGATCGCGATCCAACCACTCTGCCTTCACCCAGTTGTTCACGGCGCGCGCAAGACCGATGCTCATGTTTTCATCGTAGGCACCCTGCACGTGATAGAGGCAGTTCAGAATCGCGAAGCTGAGATCGAAACCATCAAGCACATCCTTGATCGTACGATCCGGATCGGACCCGGGCTTGCCGGCCGGCAGACGCCAATCCTCACGGCCCAGCGCGCCGATGCCCGGCGGAAAGCTCATCGCGTCGAGCCCATCGATTCCGCGTTCGACGATCTGCTCGCGCCAATGGTCATCCATGTATTTCAGAAGCGCGCCGGTGCCCGGCACCGCAGGGTGAACGTCGCAATCGACGGCGCCCTTCACCGGAAGCTCGGTGAAACCATCGAATGCGCGGTCCAGAAGCACCTGATCGTCCATGTGCTTACCGACCGAACGGCCGGCTCCCTTAGCTATTGCCCGATATGCGGACATATGTTTATTATGCGAACTATGAAATGATATGCGGGCCATGTCAACAATGATGACAAGGTGCATGGGCCCGCTCGCCTGATGGACGGCGCACGATGCATGACGGCGCGCGCGGCGAGATGCCGACGCTCGCTTTTATTTCAGCGCAACCGTCGCTCATGCGATTTCGATAGAGATGAGATGGGCCGCTTCAACCCGGCAATTCCGGGCGCGAGCAGTGTGCGGGCGGACCCGGAGTCCATAACCTCCACCGGACGTATGCATTCCGGACCCGCGCCAAACGGCGATCCCGGAATGACGCTGTCCTGAGGCTGAACGTCAGTTCGACAGGAAACGAGTATCACCCGCGAGATTGCCGGCCGGATCGGATGCGAACCGATCCGCAAGAAGCAACCGAAGACTAGATCGACCAGAGCGCGCCGCCGTCGCAGGCAACGGCCTGTCCGGTGATATAGGACGCACGCGTGGATGCGAGAAACGCCGCCAGCGCGGCGAACTCGTCGGGACGTCCGATGCGGCGTGCCGGAATGGTTTTGCTGACCTGCTCGAGATCGAGCTTGGCATCGGCCAGCCGCTCCGTCATCGTATAACCTGGCAGCAAGGCATTCACCGTGATGCCGTTGGCCGCCTCCTCCTTGCTCAAGGTATTGATGAGGCCGTGAATGCCGGCGCGCAGCGAATTCGACAGTGCGAAGCGATTGATCGGCTCCTTCGCGGCAATCGAGGTGACGAACAGAATGCGCCCCCACCCGTTGCTGCGCATTGGCGGCAACACCGCGTTGACGATCTCGACCGCGCTCATGAACAAGCTGTCGAACGCGGCACGCCACTGCGCGATGGTGATCTGATCGAACGGCGCGGTCGGCGGTCCGCCGGTGTTGACGACAACGATATCCGGCGCGCCGATCACGGCGGTCGCATCCTTCACCAGTTGCGTCGCCGCTCCCGGTATATCGAGATCGCAGACCAGCGGCGTGGCACCAATCTCGCGCGCGGTCTGCGCGATGGTGGCCGGGTTGCGAGAGCAGATCGCCACCCGCGCTCCCTCCGCGACCAGTTCCTGCGCCACCGCGCGGCCCAGCCCCTTTGACGCTCCGAGCACCAGCGCGGCCTTGTCCTTCAACCCGAAATCCATCGGCTTACCCCCTGTTCGAACGTCTCAAGCACCGCTGACCTCGACACTGCCCATGCCGGCGACATCGAAACGATAGGCGAATGCCTTGTCGGGGAAGCAGGTGCGCACGAGACTTCCCGTCATCACCAGATCGCCCTTCTTCATGCCGCGCCCTTCGGCGGCGAGATGATTGGATAGCCAGACCAGCGGCTCGTAGGGATGGCCCAGCGCATCGGCGCCGACGCCGCGGCCAGCTTCGACGCCGTCGAGATAGACGACCGCTTCCACCTTCGCGAGATCCGCGGGCGGCGTCACCATCTCGCTGAGCACGATGCCGCCATTCCACGAATTGTCCGCAACCAGCGATGCGACATCGAGTGTCGCGTAGTCGGCGTTACGATCGTCGACCAGCTCCACCGCTGCACAAACGGCATCGACCGCTGCGGCGATCTCCGCCCGCGTATAGGGCGTGGCGCGCGGAGGAAGATCGCGGCCGAGCCGCGCGCAGATTTCGAACTCCAGACCGAGCCGGCCGTAATCGCCGAAGCGAAGCCGTGCACCGCTTTGCATGACACGGCGTCCGAACACCGCGCCGGCGATCGGGTGATCGATACCGCACATGCTTTGCATCTGCTTCGAGGTCAGACCGATCTTGTACCCGACGATGCGATCATCGCCGACAATCTCGGCCACATAGGCGCCCTGCACTTGATAGGCCGTGGCCAGATCCGACAGTCCGGCGATCCGCTCGAAACGCTTGTTCTCCCGATGCCCACGCGCCAAGGCCTGCGCCGCACCTTGAATGTCGAAAGTCATGTTACGCTCTTTCTCTCGTTCGACGTCTGTTTGATCGCCGCGATGCTATATCATTCGCGTCACGAAGGCGCGAAGCACAACCAGAATTTGCACGCGTCCGACCGGCGCGCAAAGGCTCGCAAGCATGCGCGCCGCCGCCCGTCAGGCGCGCGCTCGACCTGTCACCTCGACAAACTCCGCCATCACACTCGCCGGAAGCGGCCCGCCGAGACGAAGATGCTTTCGCATCATCGAGATGTCCCGACCGTTGTTGAGCGCCACGGCACCGCACGCCGAGCCATCCTCACCCAGCGCAATCAGCGTCCAGTGGCTGGTGTCGCGTTCCTTCAAGACGTATCGCGCTCCGCCATCCGGAACGCCGATCGTCTGGAGATTGGCATCATATTGATCGGACCACAGCCACGGAAAATCGCTGTACTCGGCAGCAATTCCGAGCATCGAACGCGCGGCCACCAGCGGCTGATCCGATGCCGCGCGCCAGGATTCGATCCGCCTGCGCTCACCGGATGCCCCGGAGGGATGTGCCGTCACCTCACCCGCCGCGAAGATATGCGGGTCCGAGGTGCGGCAGGCGCGATCGACGACGATGCCGTCCGTCACGCCCAGCCCTGAACGCTCGGCCAGCTCAACATTCGGAACAATACCGATGCCGACGACCACCGTCTCCGCCGTCAATGTTCGGTCGTTCAGCCGGATATCCATGGCGCTGTCGGGTCGGCGCGTGATCGCCTCAACGGGCGTGCCGAGAGCAAACACGACTCCCCGCTGACGATGCATGTCGAGAACGCGCTCACCGACGAAGGCAGGCATCCCGCGCGCCATCAGCCGTGGTAACGCTTCGATCACGGTAACGTTCGCGCCGAGCTGCCGCGCCGTCGCCGCGACCTCGAGCCCGATGAAGCCGCCACCGATGACAACCATGTCGCCGCCGCGCTTCAACGCGAGGCCCAGCCGTTCGGCATCGTCGCGCGTGCGGATGTAGTGCAATCCGGGGGCGTCCATCGCGGCCGGAAGCCGTCGCGGCCGCGATCCTGTGGCGATCAGAAGCGCATCGTAGGAGAGTGCTTCCCCGCTCTCGGTCCTGACAAGGCGGGCGGCGCGATCGACCGCAACCACCGTCGTTGAGGGGCGGTGAACGATGCCGAGTTCCTCGTAGCGTTCGGTGTCCTTGAGAACAATGTCCCGAACCGAGGCCGCGCCGGACAGAAATGCTTTCGACAACGGCGGCCGGTCGTAAGGCAAGCCAGCTTCGGCGCCGAGCAACACAATCGATGCATCCGGCGAAAGATGTCGTAATTCGATCGCCGCACGATGGCCTGCGAGACCAGCACCGATGATGACGCAACGGACCATCAACCCTCGCTCCGGCCACGCCCGGCAGCAGCGAAATTATCGAAGAAACCAGCATCGATCGCGATGGCCCGCGCGGCCTGCTGCTCGGCGGCGACGATGCTTGGAAGATTGTTCAACACGTCCTGAATTCTGGCGCGCGGCACCACCACGACGCCGTCCTCATCCGCGACGATCAGATCACCGGAGCAAATCGCGGCGCCACCGCAGACGATCACGCCCCCGATCTTGCCGGGCCCCGTCTTTGTCGCCGATCGCGGCACAAGGCCGGCGGCGAAAACCGGCAGACCGCAATCGCGCAAGCCGGCGATATCCCGGACATATCCGTCCGTTACGAATCCGGCGGCCCCTTTGCTTTTCAGCGCAAGCGCGACGAGATCACCCGTCAGCGCGATCTGCTGCGCGCCTCCCGACGCGACCACCAGCACATCCCCTGGCCTGACATGGGGCATCGCCGCCAGCACCCCGAACATATCGCCCGGATGACATTCGACGGTGAGCGCGGAGCCGACCGCCGCCGGAGAGCCGAGGACCAACGGCTTGATCCTGGCATCGAGCGCGCCATCGCCGCCAAGCGCATCGACCACCTGACAGGTGGAAGCGCCCGCGAACGATGCGATCAGTTCGGGCGCAAGCCGCTCGAACGCCTGAAGCGAAAGCTGCGCATGTTCGCCTATCATGTAGCGACCACGCGCGGGCTTGTCAGGACTGGATGATGCCCGATCATGCCGCCCATCACTTCGCAGCGACGAACTGACCGTTCGATACCCGCAGCAGCACCGGAGTGTATTGCACCTCGCGCTTGTCTCCGATGCTGTAAGACCCCGTCCCGAGGACGGTCGGGATATCCTTGACCGCATTGGCCAGCGCGTCGCGCACGGCTTCGCGGGTGGGATTCGGACCGAGCTTTTCGAGGATCGCGCTCAGCACCTGCATCTGCGCGTAACCAACCGCGGCGAAATTGTCGGGCGGATTGTTGAACCGCTTCTGATAAGCCCCGATGAACGCCTTTGCCTCATCGGTAGCGCCGTCCGGCGCGAAATCGCCCACCAGCGTCACGCCTTCAACCGCCTTGCCGCCGAGCTTGAGCAGGGTCGGAGTAGACATGTTCATCGAGCCGAGCACGTGCACGTCCTGAGCGAGCCCCGCCTGCTTGAGCTGGATAATGACGTTGGCACCGACGTGAGCCTGCGCAGAAACGAACACGACATCGGGATTTTCGGAGACAACCTTGGTCGCGATCACGGTGAAGTCGGTATCGGAGCCGAGCACGCCGTTCTCCGAGGTGATCGTCGCCCCGCCTTTCTTAAGGTCGGCAACGATGTTGTTCTTCTGCGTCACGGTCGAGTCGTTCTGACGATCGAAAACGATGGCGACGCGCTTGGCTTTCAGCGTTTCCACCGCGTATTTTCCGACCGGCCGCATGTAGGCGTCGCTATCGGCTACCGCCTTGAACGCCCAGGGACCGGCCTTGAAGATGTCGGACGACACCGCCGGCGTGTAGAGCGCAACGCCCTCCTGGTTCGTGACCGGCGCGGCCGCGAGCGATTCGATGCTCGACGTCGGGCCGAGAATGACCAGCGCCTTGTCGCGGTTAGCCAGCTTGCTCACCAGCGTCATCGCCTGACCGCGCTCGCTGGCGGTGTCCTCGATGATCAGTTTGATCTGCTTGTCGGCGTTCTTCGGCTTCTTGTTCCACTCCTCGGCGCCGAGGATGGTGCCGTTCACTTCGGACACCCCGACAAAACCGACGTTGCCGGTCAGCGCGTGCAGTACGCCGATGCGGTACTCGTCCGCATGAGCCGGCGCCGCCAAAATCACCGTCGACATCACCGCGAAGGCGGCAGCCGTCCTCATCTTCTCACGCATGTAGATCCTCCCTCCTCGTCCCTGAATTGTCCGCCAAGGGCCCGCCGAGATAGTGCTCCATCATCACCGGATCATCGCGCATCGCGGCGCTCAGACCCTGATGCACGATGCGCCCGCCCTCGATGACGTAGGCACGGTTGCTGACTTCCAGCGCCCGCTTGGCATTCTGTTCCACCAGCAGAATGGTCATGCCGGCCTGATTCAATTTCTGAAGCGCGCCGAACACCTGCTCGATGACGATCGGCGCGAGACCGAGGCTCGGCTCGTCGAGCAGAAGCACCTTCGGCGATCCCATCAACGCGCGGCCGATCGCCAGCATCTGCTGCTGGCCTCCACTCAGCGAGCCGGCATATTGTTTTTGCCGCTCATGCAGGATGGGAAACAGATCGAATATCTGCTGGAGACTCTGCGTTGGCTGGCGTCGTCCCAACGCCAGTTCGCCAAGCAGAAGGTTTTCCATCACGGTCTGCTCGCCGAGCACGAGACGCCCTTCCGGCACCTGGATCAAACCTGCGCGCGCGACCTTGTGCGCGGCGGATGCGTGCAGCGGCTGGCCCTGCAACGTCACCGTTCCCGAACTACTGCGCACCACGCCGCTGATACCGTTCAGCAGCGATGACTTGCCAGCACCGTTGGGACCGATCAACGCGACCATCTCGCCTTCGGCGACCTCAAGGCTCACATCGCGAACGGCCTGGATGCCGCCATAGAAGATCGAAAGCTTGTCGATGACGAGCATCATCAGGCTCCCAGATAAGCCTGAACGACCGCAGGGTCGCTGAGAACGGCATCGGGCTTTCCGCTTGCGATCATGCGCCCGGTATCGAGCACCACCAGATCCTCGCAGATCGAAGAGACCAGCCGCATGTTGTGCTCGACCAGCAACACGGCGATTCCGCTGGCTGCAAGGCTGGAGAAGATCGTGCCGAGTTCGTTCGCCTCGACATCGTTCATCCCCGCCACCGGCTCGTCGAGCAGCAACAGCGACGGTTTTGCCGCGAGCGCACGCGCCATCTCGACGCGGCGCTGATGCCCGTATGACAGATTGCGCACCAGCGTATCGGCATAGGGTTCGAGGCCGAACCTGTGCAGCAGCCCGTGCGCCTGCTCATGCACCTTGCGGATTTCCGCGCGCGCCGACGGCAATCCGACGATGTCCGCCAGCAGCGAGGATCGCCCGTGCCGGTAGAATCCAAGCGCAACATTGGCGACCACCGATTCATCGAGCAACAGCCGGACATTCTGAAATGTCCGGACGACACCGCGACGCGCGACATCGGTCGGCGACATCGTCGTCAGATCTTCACCGCCGAAACCGATGCTGCCTTCGGTCAGCGACAGGATGCCCGTGATCAAATTAACCAGGGTGGTCTTTCCCGCCCCGTTGGGCCCGATCAAGCCGGTGATACGGCCGGGCTCGGCGCAGAAGGTCACGTTCGAGACCGCGCGCAGACCACCAAATTGCTTGCTGACGTTCTCAAGCCGAAGGGACATCGCTGGCGACTCCCTGTTGTAACCGACGCGGCTTGCGAAACGACAAACCGCGCAGGCTATCGACCACACCTCTCGGCAGAAACACGATGATCAGGATCAGCATGATGCCGTGGACCAGCGTTCTGTTGTCCGACAAAGGACGCGCGATTTCCGGCAGCAGCGTCAGAATGGTGGCGCCGACGATCGGGCCATAGATCGAGCGTCGTCCGCCGAGCACCACCATAGCCAGCAGCGACACCAGCATCGGGAAACCGAACTGGTTCGGATCGATGCTGTAGGTGTGCAGCGCGATCAATCCGCCGAACAGCCCGGAGATCGCGCCGCTGAGCGCGAACGCCACCACCTGGGTCGATGCAATCTGTACCCCGAGTGTCGCGGCGACGATTTCATCCTGCCGGATGGCGTCGAATGCCTGCCCGAGGCGCGTGCGGTCCAGCGCCGCCATCAGATAGAACACCGCAAGCACGCAGATCAGCAGCGTCGGCGTGCCGACGAGTTTGGGAATGGCGTTAAGGCCAAGCGCCCCTCCGGTCAGTCCCTCCGCATAAAGTGCAAGCGTGAGCACGATCTGCACGAAAGCCAGTGTCGCGATCGCCTGATAGACGCCGCGCAACCGCGCCAGCGGCAGCGACAGCAGGATCGCGACGACAAGGCCGACGGCGGTTGAACACAGCAGCGTCCCACCGAGACCGATGCCGTACCGCGTCGCCAGGATCGCCGCGGTATAGGCACCGATCGAGGTCAACCCCGCGTTGGCGATCGAGAAGGCACCGGCGCGCAGCACGATGTATTGGCCGAACGCGCAGCCGCAGTTGAGCAGCAGAAGATCGATCAGCGGGTGATAGGCCGCGAGAAAACTCATCATTGCCGCACCGCCCGCACGTTGCGAACCGTGTCGCCGAACAAACCGCTCGGACGCAACAGGATGATCACGAACAAGAGGCCGTAGACAACCGGATCGCTGAGACCATTCGGGAGATACGCAGTGCAGATCGCCTGAATGATACCGAGCAGGAAGCCGGCTACCAGCGCCCCCTTCAGGCTGCCAAGCCCGCCCAGGATGAGAACAACGAAGCCCTTCAGCAACAACGGCTCTCCCATGAGGAAGTAGACGTTATTGAAAGCAAGGCCGAGCAACACGCCGGTAAGGCCGGCAAGCAGCCCCGATATAAAGAAGGTCTGGACGTAGACGGCGGTGACATTGACACCGAGCAGCCGCGCCGCGCGATCGTTTTCAGCGGCGGCACGCACTTGCCGGCCGAAGCTGGTGCCATAAAGATAAATGACGAGCAGTACACTGACCGCCAGCACAACACCGAGAATGGTGAGTTGCATCGTCGTCATCCGCAGCCCGAACAGCGTGAACGATGAGATCGGGAACGCATCGAACGGAAAGCGCATCACCTGCGTGCCGGACCAGCGCTGCGCCAGCGTGGTGAGCACCATGTCGACGCCGATGCTGGAAACCAGCGCCGCGAATTCCATTTCCCCGCGCTGGCGCAGCGGGCGGAAGGCAACGAAGTCGATCAGGACAGAGAGCAGGCCGGCGGCCAACGCCGCGGCAAGAAACGCAACCCAGATGGGCAGGCCCGCGAGCACGGCATAAAGGCCGGCGAAGGCTCCCACCATCACCACGCCGCCGTGCGCGAGGTTGAGAATTCGATGAACGCCGAAGATCAGATTGAAGCCGAGCGCGAACAGCGAATAGACGGCACCGACCACAATCCCGTTGAGAATCTGCTGGGCCAGCATCAGCCGGGTCCGCCAAACGGCTCGGATGCAGGACCGAAGACGACCGATGGTCGAATCCCGAACTGGCCGATATTGTCGTTTGCGGACGGCATTATTCCTCCTCTTTATTTGTCCGTTATGCGGACAAATAGTTATTATACGAACTATGTTTGTAAAGAAGGTCGCTGTCAAGCTATGACGGGCGAAACAAAATCACCTGGGGGTCTCGGGCATGAACGATGACAGTCGCGATTATGTGCAGTCCTTGGAACGCGGGTTCGCGGTCCTGCAAAGTTTTGGAATGGACAAGGCACAGATGACCCTCGCCGAGGTCGCGAAGCGCACCGGCCTGTCACGCGGAACGGCGCGCCGCTTTCTGCTGACGCTGACCAAGCTGGGACATCTGGCCACCGACGGGCGGCTGTTCTGGCTGCGTCCGAAAGTGCTGAGTCTCGGCTCCTCGTTCCTGGCGTCACTGCCGTGGTGGCGCGTGGCGCAACCCATCGTCGAGGATGCCTCCCGGTCCTCGGGCCAGGCCTGCAATGTGTCGGTGCTGGACGGCACGATGATTACGTTCGTGGTCTGCATCGCGAGCGACCAGACCAACTATCCGCATCTCTCGCTTGGCGCGCGGTTGCCCGCCTATGCCACCGCGTCAGGCCGCGTGCTGCTGGCGACCTTGAGCGAGGCGGAGCTGAGCGAGTACTTCGCGGCCGTGGAATTGAAGGCACTGACCAGCAAGACCATCGCCGATCCGGACAAGCTGCGCGCCGTTCTCAATGACGTACGCGAGCAAGGACATAGTTTTAGCGACGAGGAACTGGAGGAGGGGCTGCGCGCCATCGCCGTTCCGCTGATCGATCGTTCCGGCAAAGCTCTGGCGGCGATCAGCATCTATGCCCGCGCCGACGAACAACAATTTCGCACGGAGTTTCTGCCGACACTGAAACGCTGTCAGTTAACAATCCAACGGGCGTTATAAGCGTATCCGATCGATAGCCTGACAGCACCGCCTCACAAAAAGCAGGAATCCCGACAGCAACCAAGTGACCGGCTGATACTCACCCGCAAATTGCACTTCCAGCCGAACCTATTTGCAGCGCGCCGTCATGTGGCGAACAACTGCGCCACGGTCGTTTCATCGAAAATGGCGGTGCGAGCGAAGAGCGGCGCCAGCCATGCGTTGACGCGCGGCAGTTCGTATTCGGCGAAGTAGCGGCACGCTTGCAGCTTTCCACTGTAAAATGCCAACTCGCCATCACCTGGGCTTGCCGTCAGGCGTCGGTTACACAGCAGAGCCATATCAAGCCAAAGCCAGCCGACAACCGCATGTCCAAACGCGAAGAGAAAGGGAGTGGCGTTCGCAGTCGCCAGCGTCTCGGCCTCCTCCAACATCAGCAATTCAACAGCCTGATCCAGGCTCTTCCAGGCCGCCTCAAGGCTTCGAGCGTCGGCCTGAAGGCGTTCATGACGAATGGCCTCTTCGATGGTCGACTGCACCCGCAGGCGCAGAATTCGAAACGACGCACCACCATCGCGGCGGATCTTTCTTCCGACCAGGTCATTGGCCTGAATGCCAGTGGTCCCCTCATGGATCGGATTGAGCCGGTTATCCCGATAAAGCTGCTCGACCTGAAAGTCCCGCGTATATCCAGCGCCGCCGTGTATCTGAATAGCCAGATCGAGTGAGGACTGTGTCATCTCGGACGGCCAGCTCTTGGTTATCGGCGTGAGAAGCGCGAGCAAGGCCGCGGAGGACTTGCGGGTCGCTTCATCCTCGGCCGTCAATTCGTCGTCGAGCAAGCGCGCCGAATAAAGTACCAGCGCGAGGCCACCTTCCGCATAAGCCTTCTGCGCAAGCAGCATACGCTTGACATCGGTGTGCTCGACAATCGCCACCGGAGGTCCGCCGCGAACACCCGGACGTCGTCCCTGCTTGCGCTCGGACGCGTAAAGCACCGAGAGGAGATATCCGCGATAAGCAAGCATCGCCGCCCCAAGACCCACGGAAACACGCGCCTCGTTCATCATCTGGAACATCTGCGGCAGCCCTTGGCCGATCTCACCGACCAGCCAGCCGATCGCCCCATCGCTCCCCAGCGGCCGATGCGCTCCCTCTCCAAAATTCACTGCACAATTGGGGATTCCGCGATAGCCCAGCTTGTGATTGAGCCCAGCGATCGCGACATCGTTACGCTCGCCATTGGGCAATACACTGGGCACGATGAACAACGAGATGCCTCCGGTCCCCTCCGGAAGGCGGCCGTCGCGGTCGGGAGTCTTGGCAAGCACCAGATGGAT
This sequence comes from Hyphomicrobiales bacterium, assembly GCA_017305535.1. Taxonomy (GTDB): domain Bacteria; phylum Pseudomonadota; class Alphaproteobacteria; order Rhizobiales; family Xanthobacteraceae; genus 62-47. The sequence continues at coordinate 255,971 of JAFKKN010000008.1, forward strand.
AATATTATCGGTGATGTCGTGATCGGCGGCCGAAATCCACATCTTGGCTCCGCGCAAACGGAAGCGGCGTCCGAGTTCGTCGTCCGCCTCGACGACCGCGCGTGTCTTGATATCGCCGAGCGAGGAGCCGGCATCCGGCTCGGACATGCACATCGTACCCATCGTCTCGCCGGCGATGCTCGATAAAGCAAAGCTCTCGATTTGCGCACGATTGCCGCAGGTCGAGATCAATCGCGCATTCGCAACGGTCAGCAGCATAAAGGACGCCGCCGCCACCCCTCCACTCATCAATATGCCCATGGTCGCGAAATGGACGACGTTGGGGAGTTGCGCTCCACCGAGTTCAGCATCGAATACCGAGCCGAACAGACCGCTTTCCGCGATCAGGCGCACCGCACGTTTGACGTCGGGATGCACTACGACGCGCCCGTCGGAATCGAGAAACGGCTCATCGGTATCGGAGGCGCGCAGATACGGCGCGATCTCGTTCTCAGCGATCTTTTCCGCGAGATCGAGTGTCGTAACAATGGTCTCCATGTCGTGCGCCAGAAACCGCGGACGCTTCAGCAGCGCGCCAAGATCGAGCCAGTCCTGCAACAGAAAATCCAGATCACGACGATTGATGACGGTGGTCGCGGTGAGCATTCGTGTGTCCCAGTCCTGTCACGTTGGAGGCAACATAAATGGCGCCCCCCGGGAAGCGAACCGGAGGGCGCAATCATGTCATCGTCGGTTTCGCCGGCCTCGAAGACATCGGCAGGGTCCAAACACCACCGGCGATCTTTCGCGGACGAACAATGTGTGCCCCGTTATAAAGCGCGCCTCCGGATGAAGCAAAGAAAGCTATGCAGTGGGCGGCTCGTTCGGGAGGAGCGCGCATTTCATGAGCGTTCGCGAAATATTCACTGGCCCGATGGTGCGCCGACACGCGAAATTCCATGCAATTTCCAGGTGATCAGGTCCGACCAAGGCAGAAACATCACCGCCGTACTCATCCCCCGGAGGTTCGATGGCTTCCTCGTCAAAGTCGCGGCCGAAGGGATAAGCGGCCATACATTGGGTGCGGTACGGACAGAGTACATCAACGAGCGGACTTCATGTTCAGGCAACCTGAACGTGAAGTCCGCTCGTCTCTTATGATCGCGCCGATCCGTGAACGACCTTGCACCTAGTGTGACGGCAAATGCTCCGCAGGGGCGTCGTAAACCAACAAAAGTTCAATCAAGGAGACAAATGCAATGCCGACTCCGACGGCAATGCTGACGTGCATCGCCTTGGTGTGGGCAAAACCCAATATCCATGGCGAAACGATCAGCCAGGCACCTAGAAGGGAATTCAACCATTCCTTCCAGTTTGCATAAGCCACGATGGCCGCGATTGCGATGATCACGACAGCCGCACTGCTTATCCAAAGATCAATTTTGGCTCTCTCGTACGAATAGGAGAAAAGCCAAGGCGATATGAACAGGAACGCCGCGAAGCAGAGACTATAGACATCAAGCGCGGATTCCCGGCGCCATCCAGAAGTTTGTGCCGTACCAGACATAGAGCACCTCCTCCCAGCCCTTCCGGTCATTAAACGCCCGGTCGGTCAAAACCGAACATTACAAATTGTTCATGCATTCGTGAAATCACCCACACTCACCTCACAATCAAGCGCGGACCATAGCCATGGCTAGAGATCGCGGAGGCCATCCCGCAGCGTATTGCGAGTGATCTTGCCGGATTCAGTTTTCGGCAGGTCATCAAGTACGCGAATATCGGCCGGGCACTTGTAGGCTGCCAGCCGCTCGCGGCAGAAGCATTTAAGCGCATCGGCATCGATCACGGCACCGGGCTGGGCGGAAACAAAAGCCATCACCGTCTCGCCACGATAGGAATCGGCGACACCGACCACGGCGGCCTCTCGCACACCCGGAAAGGCATAGATCACATCCTCGACTTCGCGGGGCCAGACCTTGAAGCCGGATGCGGAGATCATGTCCTTCTTGCGATCCACGAGATAGAACCAGCCCTCGTTGTCGAAGAAACCTACATCCCCGCTGTGCAGCCAACCGCTCGTCAACACCTCGTCGGTTTCCGTCGGCTTGCGCCAGTAGCCCGCCATCACGCCGGGCCCTCGCACCACCACCTCGCCGTGCTCGCCCGGCCCAAGCGGGCGACGCGCGTCATCCACCACAATCACGTCGACGCCTGGCGTCGGCTTGCCGATCGATAGTGCACCCGATCGCGGATCGACAGGAATGCGGCCCTCGTTCGGCGCGAGATGGCTCGCCGCGGTCAGTTCGGTCATGCCGTAAGAACTGCGGATCGCGCGTCCGAAGCATTCGGCAAAAGCATCGATGACCGAAGGCGCGATAGGAGCACCGCCCGAATAGATATGAACGAAGCTTTCGAAATGACTGCCCGTCGCGTTTGGCTGGTTCATCAGCGCGATGAATGCCGTGATGGCCCCGACAATGAATGTCGGCCGCCATTCGAGGAAAGCATCGAGCGCGACCTGCGGCTGGAAGCGATAGGTCAGCACCATCGCGCCGCCCGCGACAAAAGCCGCGATCATCTGGATCTCGAAACCAGTGATGTGGAACAGCGGTGCAACACCGAAGATGCGCGACGCGCCGCTCAATTCGAAATGATCGCGGCAGACCAGCGCGTTCGCTACCAGATTGCGATGCGTCAGCATCGCCCCCTTGGGAACGCCTGTCGTTCCGGAGGTATAAAGCAGAAGACCGATATCATCAGCGGTCAGCACCGGCGCTTGCGGCGCGGGCGCGTCGCTGGCAAAAATTGTCGCCAGCGCATGAGTCCGCGGCGCAACACCTTGCATAGGTAACACGCGATTATCGTTTCGCGTCTGGAATTCCTCTGCACTGGTCCAGAACACCAGTGCAGGATCGATGGAACCGATGGCCGGAAACACATTGTCCCATTGATCGTCGTGGCAGATCACGGCCTTCGGTTCGCAGTCCGCGAACAACTTTCGAAGTTCCGGCGTGCGGTACATCGGATTGAGACTGACGACGACCGCCCCAAGTTTCCAGGCCGCGATACTGGCGATGACGAACTGCGGCACATTCTGAAGAATGATCGCAACACGATCGCCGCACCCTATACCCTTTTGCGCGAGATGGCCGACGAGCCGATCGCTGAAACGATCGATGTCGGCATAAGTCAAGGTTACATCGAAATAGAACACTGCCGGCGCTTCGCGCGGCGCGGCGCGAAACAAATCGAGCGCCGTCAGTTTCCCCGGCTCCGGGGCAACGAGAAATGAGTCCGCAAGCCGTGCCCGCACCCGATTCGCGGCTTCCTGATAGGCTTGGGCGCGCGCCGCGACGTCCGGATCAAGCATCATTGTTTCTTGCCGCTACTGTCATAGCGGTGCCACCCACGTCCGGTCTTGCGGCCGTTATAGCCGGCGGCAACCATCTGGCGCAGCAGCGGGCGCGGCAGGAACCGCTCGCCGTAAGCCTGATAAAGAATCTCATGCACGCTGAGAGACAGCGAGTTCTGCGTGTTGTCCATCAGTTCAAACGGACCGATTGGATGTCCTAGGCCGAGTTTGCAGGCGACATCGATATCCGCGGGCGAGCAGGCGCCTTCCTCAACGAGGCGGATGGATTCGAGAACCAACGCATGCAGCAATCTGTTGACCGCGAAGCCCACGACATCCTTGACATGAATCGGCGTCTTGCCGATCGCGACCATGGTTGTCATGACGGCATCGACGAATGCCGGATCGGTATCGGCGGCGGGGATCACCTCCACCAGCTTCATGCGCGATGCAGGCGAGAAGAAATGAGTGCCGATGAATCGCGCGCGACGAGGCTCGGCCACCGCCGCGCTGAGCGTGGTGATGGAAATCGACGACGTGTTGGACGCCAGCCCGGCTCCCGGCGCCAGGATCGCATCCAGCTTCTCGAACATCTGGCGCTTCAGCGCTTCATCCTCGAATACCGCCTCAATGACGAAATCGCGATCGGCATAAGCATCGAGACCATCCGCCACCGAAAGCTGGTGGCGTGCCGTCGCGGCCGCTTCCGCGGTCCAGAAGCCGCGCGGCAGCCCGCGATCGAGTACGCCGTGAAGGCGCTCGATCGCACGCTCGGCAACATCTCGCGAGGCATCGCTGAGCAAGGTCGGATATCCGGCAAGCGCAAACATCAGGGCGATCTCCGAGCCCATCATGCCGGCGCCGACCACTCCGATCTTTTGGAAGCTACTCATGGGGAATCTTCTTTCTGTAAGTCGATGGCCGACGTCCGCGTGGCAACGGCCCACGGCTTGCGATCGGCGGCTGCGCCGCGCCGCCTTCGGTTGTCTGGATGAGCACGCGGGTTCGACGGATATGCAGGCGCACCAGCACCTGCGCCGCTTCGACATCGCGCGCCCGAATCGCATCCATTAACAAAAGATGCTGCGGGTCGGAGAACGGAAACCCATCCTTGGCATAGGCTTCCTTCACGAACAGCCGTCGGAAATGCTGCGTGCTGTTCCAGAACCGCTCAACCATCGCCAGGAGCTGCGGCATCCCGGCCCGCGCGTAGGTGCGCAGATGAAATTCACGATCGAGCTGGATGTATTCCTCGAGCGAAGTGACCTCTTCGAGTTCGCGCACAATGCGATCGAGGCTCTCGATATCACTGTCAGTTAAATTCGGCACGCTCTCGCCGATAGCGAGCGGCTCCACAGCCTCGCGGATCTTGTAGATCTCGATCGATTCCTCCGAATCGACGTCCGCGATCCAGGCGCCGCGGTTCGGCGCCATCACGACAAGCCCCTCGTTCTCGAGTTGCTTCAGTGCTTCGCGCACCGGAATTCGGCTGGCGCCGAAATGAGCCGCAAGCAGTTCCTGCCGGATACGCATTCCCGGCCGCATCTCGCCGCTGAGGACCGCGTTGCGAATCTCGCTTGCGATCCGCTCACTCATCAGTCGGCCGTCTTCCGGGCTATCGTCGCCGGCGTCCCGCGCTACATCTTTCCAGTTAGGAGGCTGCTGAAAAGCACTCATGAAGGGCTCTTGGGGTCAATGGATGGCCGCGTACATGATCTTGTCCTCGGTCGCATCCGCGCGCGCCATCTCTTCTACGATTCGGCCACCGCGAGCGACAAGAATACGATCCGCGATAGCCAGGATTTCCGGCAGATAGGAGGAAATAACAATGACCGCCTTGTTCTCGCCCGCAAGCCCGCGAATCGCGGCGTGGATCTGCGGAATGGCGCTGACGTCGACACCCCGCGTCGGCTCATCGAAGATCACGACCGTGGGTTCCTGGGCAAGTGACTTCCCGACCACGACCTTCTGTTGATTCCCGCCGGAGTATTCGACGATTTTCAATGTTCGCTTCAGCGCCGAGATGGAGAGCGCCGAGATCCATCGATCGGCGACACGTTTCATCTCATGGGTCGAATAGAGAAAACGCTTCACGCGCGGCGACGACAGGAAACCGAGATAGATGTTTTGATCAACCGTCATCGTTTCGAAGAAGCCATCGACCTTACGATCCTCGGTGATGTAGGCGATGCCATCGCGCACCGCCTGCCGTGGCACCCGATAGCGGATCGGCTTGTCGCGCAGATAGATCATGCCGCCGCGCAGAAAGTTGCGCTTGCGCGCGCCGCTGACAATCTGCGCGATCTCCGAGCGCCCCGCGCCGACCAGCCCGAAAATGCCGACGACCTCGCCGTTGAACACCGAGAACGACATGTTCTTGACGATGCTGCCCATCGTCACGTTCTCGACCGACAGCACCTTGTCGCCGCGCTGCGCATGCGGCTTCGGTGCGCCAGGATCGGCGCCGTGGGTCGCATACTGCGCCGCGGTCTCCTCGCGGCCGACCATCATCCGCACCAGCGAATCCCGCGTCACCTCCCGGGCCGGAACGGTCGCGACCAGCTTGCCGTCGCGCAGGACGGTGATGCGGTCGGCGATGTTCAACGCTTCCTCGAGCGCGTGCGAAATGAAGATGATGCCGGCACCTTTTTCCTTCAGCGTATTGAGAAGATGAAACAGATGCTGTGTCTCTTCCGGCGTCAGCGACGCGGTCGGCTCGTCGAAGATGAAGACCTGTGCGTTGTGGCGGACGGCGCGCACGATCTCAACCATCTGCCGCTTGGCGGTGCCGAGATTCTCGACCAGCACCAGCGGATCGACGTTGAAGTTCATCGATTGCAGCGACTGCGTCGCGGCAATGTTGATCTTGCTGTAGACGGTGACCCACTTCTCCATGCCGAGTTCGAGATTTTGCGCCACCGTCATCGACGGCACCAGGCTCGATTCCTGATAGACCATCGCGACACCGCCTTCGAGCGCCTCCTTCGGCGAAGCAAAGCTGACCTTGCGGCCTTCGATCAGATAGTCCCCCGAGGTCAGTTCGATCGCCCCGGCGATGGCCTTGCACAGCGTCGATTTTCCCGCGCCGTTCTCACCGAGCAGCGCATGGATCTCGCCCGGACGCAGTTCAAAATTCACTCCGTCGATCGCGTGCAGGCCGCCATAGACCTTGCTGCCGTTGATGATCTGAAGCAGCGGTGCTTGCGCGCTTTCTCCCATCGACATGGCGTTCATCCTTCTTGCGTGCCGCGAGCGAGCGGCAATTCGGCGAGGCAATCGCGACCTTTGGATACGGCGATCACGTGCGCGCCGATCGGGCGGACGGCGGTGACACCGTGGACCCGACCATCCACGCGGCTATGCCACGTCTCCATCGCTTCACCCTTTGCGTCCAGCCGAGCCACGAGCCCATAGGAACGCGGCGGGGCCCAGGGCTTTTGGATACCGAGTTTCTTGATGCGGCCGATCTGGGTCGGTTCGCGCGGATTGAGGCGACCGTCGAGCGCCGGCCCGATCCACAGGTCGGGCGGCACCGTCCGCATCATCTCCTCACAGAAAGCCCGCTCACGCAGCACGAATTCAGTGAGTTGCGTGCGCAGGGCGAGAAACGACATCCAGACCTCGCCGGATGCGCCGCGAGCAAGACGGCCGGGATAGCCAGTGAAATTCTTGACGATAACCCGCTTGCCGCCACCACCGCGCGCAAATGCGGTGAGACAATGGTTCCACGACTCGGCGACCCACACCTCCTTGCCATCACCGGACACGACGACGCCGAGTGGCCATGCGAGCTTGTCCGCGACGACTTTCGCATCGCCGAGCGCGGCGTTGCAGACAATGAGACGGCCGGTCGGGGCGCGGTTCTGCATCAGATCGGTCAGCCAGAGTTCTGGCGAATTGCTGCGCGAGCCGTCGGTCAGATAGATCGCGCCATCTTGGGCGACCGTCACAGACAACGGGCACGCAATCTTTTCGCCGCCGACGCTTTCGAGTTTGCCGACGACCTGACCGGATGGCGACAGCGCGACGAGGCCCTCCCCGGAAACGCAGGCAAGCAGCCTGCCGTCCGGCGCGCAGGCGAGCCCGCCGACCGCGTCACCCAGCGTCGCAAATGTCTCGCGCATCTCGAAGTCCGCGCCCGTGCAGCGCAGGATGCGATTTCCGGTCGAGACGTAAAGCGCGCCGTCCGGTCCGAGTGCGATGTCGTCCGGCCGCTCGATGTCGCTTCCGAGCCGGCGCGCCTGATCGAGCCGCTGGTTCGGCGAGAAGGCGCCGTCGAGTACCGGGATGCCGTGGATCTCGCGGTTCGGAAACAGCACGCGATCGATGATATCGCCAAGGAGAGACATCTCAGGCACCTCCCCAATAGGACTTGTGAGCTTCCCAGGTCGGATCGGCGCCCTCCAGACGGATGCGGCCGATGCGGTTGTTCTCGAGACCGCCGATATAGAGATAGCCCTTGTGTTCGCGGATCGACGTGATGGTCGGATGCGACTGCCCGCCGGGATCCCACAGCGATTCCGTCACCGTGCCGTTGTCGTCGAATTTGACGACGCAACCGAAGTTGATGCCCGGACACAGCCATTCGTCCGGCGGAATCTGCTTCACCATGCGGGTGCGGAAACCGGGGTTGCGCATCGCGAGATCGTAGACCGGCGTGCGCAGGCCGACGAAAGCGAGCCAGTATTTGCCGTCCGAGGCGCGATTGATGTTGTCGCAATAGCCCGGAAGGTTATCGATCAGCACTTCGCTGGTGCCGGCTTTCGGCCCCGCGATCCAGTAGCGGTTGATCTGACACAGCCAGGTGCTCGCCCACAGCACCGATTGGCCGTCATGCGACAGACAGATGCCGTTCGGGAACGCCAGATTCTTGAGAACGGTTTTGGTGACGCCGGTGGCCGGATCGTGACAGATCAGCCGTCCATTGCCGCGCCCTTCGAAACCGTCGAGCGCCCAGTCGGCGAGTTCGTAGCGGGTGGAGGCTTCGCTGAAATAGATCTTGCCGTCCGGCGCGACGTCCAGATCGTCGGCGAGGTAGAGCCGCGAGTCATCCTTGAGACGCGTGCGCGTGCGCGTGGTGCGGTCGGTAACCTTGAAGACGGTGCGATCCGGCTTCACGCCGTAGACGCCCATGCCGGCGATGCAGACGAGCAGGTTTTGATCCCTGTCGAAGGCGAGCCCCAGGGGACGACCACCGATACGGGCGAATTCCTCGCGCACCTCGTAGTCCGGCGCGAGAAAACGGATGATCGAGCCGTTGCGGTTGACGGTGTAGAGGTTGTCCTTGCGATCGAGGATGATGTCCTCCGGCCCCTCGATCTTGTTCAGGGCGATGGCTTCGGCATTCTTCAGCCGGTCGTTTTCAGCGAACGGCGTGCCGCTGCCGCGCTCGACCGATGGCGGCGGCACGAAATCGACCCAGCTCGGCGTGACATAGACCTTCTGTAGCACCTTGCCCTTGTTCTTGACCCACTTCACGTTGAAGCCGACCGCGACCAGCAGGATGATGCCGATGACGGCGGTGGTCAGGTTGCCGGAAATGCCAAGCCGCACCATGCCGCTGATCAACATGAAGATGATCGCCGCGCCCATTACCGCGCGCGCGATGGTGCCGCGTCCGCCGGCGAGGCTGATGCCGCCGAGCACCACGGCGGCGAGTGCGTTGATTTCCCAGCCGACGCCGGTGTCGGTGCCGGAGCTGTTCTGCCGCGCCGCATAGAAAACGCCGGCCAGCGCCGCGATCGAACCCGAGATGACATAGGCCGAGAACAGCACGCGCTTGACGTTGACGCCGGCGTGGCGCGCGGCCTTGCGGCTGGAGCCGACCGCCATGATGTGCACGCCGGGCTTCACGCGCGTCAGAAAGAAATGAGTACTGACAGCCAACACAATCAGCGCGGCCATATTCACCGGGATGCCGAGAATCCGTCCCGATCCCATGAAGTCCCAGACCGAGGAGCCGAGATCGATGCTGGCAAGCTCGTTGGTGAAGGCCACCGTCACCTTGTTATAGGCGGCACGGACGATAATCAGCACCACCAGCGTGGTGAGAAACGGGCGCGTCTTGCCATAAGCGATGAGGCCGCCGTTGATCGCGCCCATCGCCGCGCCAAACAGGATGACCAGCACGACCATCACCGGCAACGGAAGGCCGAGGATCAGATAAAGATAGATGGCGAGGAAGTTCGCCATCGCGAACACCGCGCCGACGGAAAGATCGAGACCGCCCGACAGGATGGAGAAAGCCATCGCCACTGCGATCATCCCCTGCTCCGCGAAATTTCGCATCAGCTCCTGAAGACTACTCGCCCTCAGATAGTTGGGGATGGCGAGCGCGAAGAACAGGAAGACCGCAATCGTCAGCGTGAATGGAATGATCGGCTCCATCCACCGCTTCTCGAGCAGTTCGCCCAAAAAGAGTTGGGGTGAATTTCGATGCCAGAATCGCTGCAGGCTTTTCATCAAAGCAAATCCGGAGTCCGGCGCGCACGCGGCCGAAAGGCTGGAGAAAACCGACGAAGAACGGCCGGGCCGAGTTGGCGGGCGGCGTCACCCCCACCGCTTCTCAGAAACGGTGGGGGACTTTAAGGGTGTCGCGCTGACGCGTTGTCGCATCAAGCGAACGCGGACATCCACGCCGTCAGAAACGGGCGGCGTGAGCCGATAACTGCTTCAACTACTTCGCACCCTTCGGCACGGTGAAGCAGTACATGCGGTCGTCCTTCGACCTCACCCAGGCCGGCGTCGTATAATAGGCGATGTTCTTGGTGCCGGGCTTATCGCCACTCTGTAGCAGCGCAATCACGGCATCCGCGATGGTCTGGCCCTGCACGTCGGCGCGATAGGACAGATTGGCAGTGAAGGCGCCCTGCTCGAGAAGATCGCAATCGGCCGGCTGCCCGTCGCTGGCGACGAAGACCTTTACCTTGTCGCCCCTGCCGGCTGCCTTGATGGCCTGCGCGGCGCCCGCCGTCTGCGGCCCCCAGACGCTGAATATCCCGCAAAGATTCGGGTGCTGCTGGAGCACCGTCGTGGTGATATCGCCGGCCTTGTTGGCATCCCAGCTCGTCGGCTGCGACGAGACCACCTTGATCGACGGATCGGTCTTGAACACCTCCATCGCGCCGTTCTTCATATCGAGCGAATAAGCCGCTGTCGCCTCGCCTTCGAGAATCGCGATCTCGCCAGAACCCTTGCCGCCCCCGCATTGACTGATGACCTCGCGAGCGATCTTGCGGCCGAGGTCCTGCGCGTCGACGCCGACATAGGCATCGGTCAGGGTGTTCGAAGCCATATTGACCTGAACGACATAGATGCCCGCATCCATCGCGCGCTTCAGTTCACGCGCCAGCAGCGTGACGTTCGGATTCTGTACCACGATCACGTCGGGCTTTTCATTGATATAATCGCTGACGGTCTGAAGCTGCACGTCAGACTTCATATTGGGGTCACGCGTGATGAGCTTGATGCCGTAATCATCGAAACGGCTTTTCATTTCGCGCGTCCATTCGGACTCCAGCACGCCGAGCCAGACCGGCGACCAGGCGACCGTCTTGCCCTTGAGCGCCTTGTCAAAACCTTCGCGCAATTTCTCACGCGGACCCGCCGCGTTCGAAGGCGCCGTCGTTACCAGCGTCGTCGCGGCGACCATGACCGCGACGCCCATGCCTGCAAGCAGTCTTGCCCGGATTGAAGTCTTCATATGTAGCCTCCTCCCTGTTTTCAAATTGATCGCCTGCCATGGCTGATCGTTGAAACGCGCCGCGTATCAATCGCCCTGTTTGGACGTTTCTTCGTCACGCGGATGCAGCCGAGAATCGAGCACGATCGCGATCAGCAACACGACACCCTTGACGATATTCTGCGTCTGCACGTCCATATCCATGATGGTCATGCCATTCAGCAGCACGCCAATCAGCAGCGTTCCGGCGATCACGCTCATCACGTTGCCGCGGCCGCCGACGAGACTGACACCACCGAGCACGACCACCATGATGACGTCGAAGATCAGCGTCGATTCCGCGACCTGGAGATGCATCAACGCGGTCTGCGCCACCATCACCACGCCGCCGACATACCCGATGGCCGCGCACAGCGCGTATTCGATCATGGTCAAGGGACGGGTGGGCAAGCCTGTCAGGCGGGCCGCATCCGGATTGTCGCCATGAGCGTAGACAAAGCGTCCCGTCACGGTGCGCGAAAGAAACAGATGCACGACCACTGCTGTGGCAACGAAGATAAGAAGAGATATCGGCACGCCGCCCCAGATGTTGCCGCCGAGCCGCAGAAAATCGTCATGCCCCTTTGACAGATAGACGACATAGTGCTGCACGGCAGCCGTGCGCGTGACGCCCAGGACCGCAAGACTCGACGCCAGCGTCGTCAACAACGGCGGCATCTCGATCACAGAGATCAGAAATCCATTCAGAACGCCGATGGCGATGGCCATCGCGAAGCCGATCAGCAGCGCCACCGGAGTCGTATAGCCCGAGTTCATTAGGATGACGGCGATTGCGGTGGAGGCAGCGAAAGCCGCAACCTGCGACAGATCAAGGCCACGGCCGATCACGACAACCGCCATGCCGAGGGCCAAAATGCCGAGAATGGAAATGTTGCGGGCCAGCGCAAAGAAGTTACCGAGCGTCAGGAAGCCCTTGAGGAAGATCGCGAAGACAACGATCAACACCGCACACATCGCCAGCACTGCTGTCGTCTGCGTCAATTTAAGCCCGCGCGCGCCCGAATTGCCGGTCACCCGATCCTCCCCAGATCGTATTTGTGAGGCAAAGTTGGCTTAATTGTATCCAGAAGTCAACAAATGTATCCAAAATGCCCGTCACGACCCAACAACGCCAAGGGACCGCTATTTCCTCAACTCGCGAAACTCGGATTATACTCTATAAAATAAGGATATTTCAAAATCTCGAGCATCAGCCACCGGCCGGCCTGCTCAGCATAATTCGTCATCCAAATGCAGCTTGGATACATTTTAAGTTCGATGAATCGAGCGCAGGGACCATTCCAAGGTACGCAAGTTTACGGAAGAGCCCGCGACTCGTGGTCAGGCAGAGTCCTCGCGCTCGCTGACGGCATCGTTCGGCGATAGGGAAGACCGCAAGCGGAACATGCCGGCGAACGGCAAGCCTCAGAGGCGAAAGCATGTGCGCGAGGCGGGCCTTCCAGACTAACGCGAGTTTGCCTGCGCTCGCCTTTTACCCGCGCACCGCGCCGATATGTCGGCGTACCGTGCTGGAAAATTTTCGTACCGCGGTGGGACGAAACAGCGACGTCATCAGCAGCAACATTACCGCGCCCGCGGCTCCCCCCATCGTGAGGGGAACCAAGACCGGCAAACCGCGAAATAAGCTCGCGGCAAGCCAGGTAGCCACACCGGTTACAAGCGCGGTAGCCAGCGAAAGCGCGATATCGCGCCACGGGACCGGAATGTGCGTCAGCCGCTCGCTGATGACCGCACAAGCCACGAAAGCCATTAACGACCCGCCGGCCAACGCAATCGCGGCGCCAAGCTCGGCCAACTGTGGGATCAGCACGACCGAGAGCGTAATGGTTCCAACCGACCCCACCAGCGTGGCGGCGATCAACAGCCACGGCCGCTTGTGCGCATGGATGACGGCAGCATAGACAACGCTGGTCAGATTTGCGCACACCACGGCGAAAGCAATGGCGGGAAAGAGCAGCCCCGTGCGCCCATGATAGCTCTGCGGCAGCAAAAGCTGGGTGATCTCTCCGCTCAGGGCGATAAGGATCGCCGCGACCGGAAGACAAAGCTGCATCATCAGAGCCATGACTTGCGAGAGCAATTCGCCGGATGCGGCTGCCCCCTCCTCGTCGAACCGGCTCATCACCTCCGGAAATGTACCGACATTGATGGCATGCCCGACGATGTCGATGGGCTGGCGGGCGAGCACATAGGCCGCGGCGAAAATAGCGACGGCGGCTGCGTCGTGAAACGCATTTAGAAACAGCCGTTCGGAGCTGTTCATGCCGAACCCCACCAGCGCCACGGCCACCAGTGGAATACCCAACGCAAACAGTTCATGCGCGGTAAAACGCGCCGGACCTTCGCTCACCTGTCGCGATGCGACGGCAAAGGCGATGACGCCCGCCGCAAGCATGCCAGCACTCGAACCGAGCGACACCACAAGAAAGGATTTTGGAAAAATCTCGATCGCAATGATCGGGAAAGCCAGTTGCAGCACGCCTCGCAAGCATTCGAGCAACGAATAGGTCGAATGTCGTTGCTGCATCTGAAGCACGGTCAAGGCGAAACGCCCGATGGTGCTGACAACCAGGTAGGTACAGACTGCGACAGAGAACTCGATCCAACGCCCAGGCACGACGAAAGCCGAGGCGGTCGCCGCGATCACCAGGGCCAGCATCGTCGTGCAAAACATAACCTTGCCAGCCAGAACGAGGCTGCCGCGGCTGATATCCCCCTTGCCGCCGAGTCTGAGCAATGCGATCCGGAGCCAATTGGTAACGGCGGCATCCGTCATTTCCCCGACCGTCACCACCAGTGTCAGAAGGCCGTATTCCTCCTGATTGATGAGGCGGGTGACCACGACAAGCAAAAGCAACGCGGAAATGCGCGTGAACAGAATGGCCGGGCCGTAGATCAGTGTCGAGCGAAGAAGCAAAGGATGATAATTCCTGAAAATGAAAGCCGGCCGCCTTTTAGGCGCGCGACACAAGCTGCTTGATCACGAATGCATAAACCCTGAAGAAACAACAGTCGTGACCGCCTCGGCTTTCTCCCTATCGAGGCATCGGATGTTAACCCCGTAACGGTAAAGAGATTGCCGTCTCGACGTATTCATTTATCGTCGTGCATGAACCAGGGCCTGTTGTGGGCTTGGGATGAACTGCATCGCTTTGCGTACCGGTTCATCGCCGGCCTTGCAGGTGCGCCCGGTATTGGCCTGCGGCGGCTTTTTTTTGCCGGCGCATCGAAAATCGGCTGTAGCGCAGCCCTGTCCCGAAACCAAATCCTTAACACGCGCTAGGGTTACCATGGTCTCCGAAATTCTTAACAAAATAGTCGATAAGCTTCATCATATCGACTATGTGACCTGGGGCCTAATTCTGGGGTCGGCACTCGTGTCCGCTCTGATCGTCTACTTGCGAAAAGTGGAAGACAAGTCGGTCAGAGATTTCTTCAGCTTCATGTTCCCTGAGGAAATCATCATGCATCCGTCGGCGCGCGCCGATGTGATGTTCTGGATCACCAAGCGGCTGATGATGCCGTTTCTGCTGATTCCGGCTGGCATCACATTCGTGACCGCGATGGGATACGCGACGAACCGGGCCATAAGCTGGGCCTTCGGCATCGAAGGCCCTCTCCTCGACGGCCCGGCGGGACCGATGACGCTGGTGATCTTCACGGCGACCATGCTGCTGGCCTACGACATTTCCTATTATCTCTATCATGTCGCGCAGCATCGCTATCCGTTCCTGTGGGAATTGCACAAAGTGCATCACTCCGCCGAAGTCATGGTCGGCATCACCAAGGATCGCGTACATCCACTCGATGATTTCATGAACCGCATCTGGGACGGAGTCATCCCCGGAATCTGTTTCGGCATCTGGAGCGTGATCGCACTCAACCCGGTGGAAGTCGTGGTCTTCGGCTTGAACGTCTATGTTCTGCGCAACATTCTCATGATGGATTTCGTGCGGCACACCCATCTGCCGATCTCTTTCGGACCGCTCGACAAAATCGTCCTGTCTCCGCACTGGCACCAGATTCATCACAGCATCGACCCGCGCCACTACGACAAGAATTTTGGCCTGCTGTTTTCGTTCTGGGATCGGTTGTTCGGCACGTCATTCGTTCCGACCGCCGGAGAAGAACTGAAATTCGGGCTCGTCGATCGGGATGTCAGGGACTACCAGTCCCTGACGGGCCTCTACATCCTGCCGCTCAGGAAGATGTGGCGTCATGTCGCCAGCCGTTTCCAGCGGAATCGTGCCACTCTCGGCACGCAAACCCGGGATGTATCCTCGTCATGAATATGCGCGCGTCGGTCAGTGCCGTGCATGCCGAACGTCTGGAGATCGTTCAGTCCGCCGAACGCTTCGCCGCGATCGCGGAACAATGGACGCGGCTATGGCGCGACTGCAATGCGCTCATTTTCCAGAACCATGACTGGATTTCGGCCTGGTGGAGGACACTGGATGACCCGACGCGTTTCGCACTGCGGATTGGCCTCGTCTGGAACGACGACAGGCTGATTGCTGTCATCCCCTTGGCGATCACCCGACGCAAGGGACTGCGTTTTCTGGAATGGGCAGCCGTCGCCTATAGCGACTACGGCGACCTCCTGCGCGCACCGGAATGCCCCGACGCGGCGCTGGACAGGTTGTGGGCCATGATCTGCGATACAGGCGGATTCGACCTGGCCCTTATCACCCGGTTGCTACCGGATGCAGCGGCGTGGCAGGTCTTCGAGCCCGGGAAAGCTCATGGGATCAAGCTCCGCCCGAACCACCGAAAGGAAACCAGTTCGCGCATCGCCGGCGACTGGGAAAGTGGCGAGGCGTGGCTGGCAAGCCATCCCAAAAAGGTCCGTCACAACTTCCGTAGAGGCATCCGGATACTCGAAGACGCTGGAACCGTGCAGTTTCGCCTGCTCGGAGCCGATGAGCCGCTCGGCCCCGTGCTCGATCGACTGGCGGCTCTCAAGCGGAAATGGCTCGTGGAGAACGCACGGACATCGGATTTATTCGACGACGGAAGGCCGGCTCTGACGGCCTTGGTCGACGTGCTGGCACGGACCGGCATATTGCGTCTGTTCGTCATCGAGTTGAATGGCACTCCGGTCGCCATCTCGGTCAACTTCGCCCAGCGTGACACGATGATGGCTTGGGTGACGACCTATGATCCGGACTTTGCGCGCGCATCGCCCGGGATGGGTCTGATCTTCAGCTATATGCAGTGGTCGTTCGATCACGGCCTCGGCATGGTCGACCTGCTTTGTGGCGGCGAGGCATTCAAGGGCAGGCTTGCCACCGATGTCGTCACTCTGCACTCCGTTATCGGTGCGCGTACGATGAAAGGATCGCTCGCGCTTCTCGCTGACGAAGTGCGGCATAAGCTACAGCAAAGGCACAAGCGCGATACAGTAACAGCCGAGCCAGCTTGATCGACGCGACCGTTAAAGCATCCATCTCAGTCAAGGCGACTTCCACCTGTTCTGCGCATGGCGGTGACAAAGGAACGTGTCATCGAAACACGCTTGGATTTCCCGGAAGCAATGCCAGGGAACAAACCTGCCACGGTACAAATCGGTTTGCCCTGCGCGCTTGTTCCCACCACGCGTATCGAAGTATACCTTTGGTAAGGTCACATCTCGATCTCAGTTCCGAGCTGGTCGAGTTGCATTATCCCATGCCTTTGTTCATTGAAGCAGCTTCGCCGATATGGGCACCGGCAAAATATCCTATCGCACAGCGTCAGTCGGCGAAGCTTGCCGGGTTCGATGGCCTGATCGTGGTCACGCCTGAATACAATCACGGTCCAAGCGCGGCTCTGAGGAACGCGCTCAATTACGCCTACAGGGAATTCATCCGCAAGCCGGTAAGATTTGTCGGCTGTGGCGACGTTGGCGTTGCTCACGCCGTCGAACAATTCCGGCTGATCGCGATCGAACTGTAGATAACGCCATGCATATCGGGATGGTCGAATTCATCGGCCTCATGCAGCAAGGCAAGACGTTCGACGACTTTCCGTACCTCGTGCAATCCGCCAATGCGATGCTCGACGACATCGCTTGGTGGGGGCACCGCTAAAGATAAGTCGCGAAATTACGGATGCCATTGGGGCTACGAGCTGCACGGCATGAACCAGATGGCATGGATGTGCAACGACCAACGCTATCGTTGGACGCCCACATTTATCATCGAAAGTGTCTCATATGCAGATCGGCTCGAGTAGCACCGACGCTGAAATTAAGATCCGCTCTGCTCGATCAACTTATAACTCGAGGACCTTGCCCGGGTTCATGAGATTTCTAGGATCGAGACTACGTTTGATCAAACGAGCCAACTCTAACTCAGGCCCCACCCGATAATATGCCAACTCGGCAACACGGTAGCTCCCGATGCCATGCTCAGCCGAGATCGAGCCGCCATGTGCCACAACAATATCATGAACCGTTTGGTTGAGGGCTGCTCCATCGACATCAGAGCCGACCAGCACGTTAAAATGAATATTTTCGTCGCCTGCACGGCCGAAGGCATTGAGCCGCGCACCAGGAAAGGCTGCGGTGACCGTGGCCTTTGCCCCGTCTAGAAACGCGGGCAAGGCTGGAATAGGCACGGAAACATCGTGCTTGAGACTCCGTCCCTCCTTCAGCTCGGCTTCGGCGATGCGTTCTCGCAAGGCCCAGAGTTGCGCGGTCTGCGTCTGTGATTCCGCGACTACTCCATCGCTGGCGATGCCGTGATCGATCGTCAACGCCAGGGCTGTCTCCATCACCTCGCGCTGCCCTTCAAAGCTGGCCGATGCCTCCATCAACACGAGCCAGCCTCCGCCGGCGACTGGCAACTGCTGTCCGAAATACCGCTAAATGATTCCGAAAGAGAAGTCCGAGATTAACTCGAAGGCGTTGATGGTGTCTCCGAGTTCGTCCTGCATCAGCTTAAGCAGACGCAACGCCGCGGCTGAATCGGCGACCGCCAGCAGACTGGTGACGACATGTTTGGCGCGAGGCAGGAGCCTGAGGAAGGCCGCCGTGATGATACCGAGAGTGCCCTCCGTACCGATATAGAATTGTTTCCAGTCATAGCCGGCATTGTCTTTCCGAAGCGACCGCAAGGCGTTGATGACCGTACCGTCCGGCTGAACCACCTCAAGACCGAGAACCAGTTGCCGCGTCATTCCGTAGCGCAGCACGTTGAGGCCACCGGCATTGTGTCGCGACGATGCCCCCGATTTGGGCCGATCCTTCCGCAGCCAGACTGATCGGCAACAGTCGGCCGACAGCGGCGGCGGCGTCCTGCGCCGTCTTAAGAATGCAGCCGGCTTCCGCCGTCAGCGTCATTCCGACCGGATCGACATTGCGCATGCCGGTCATATCCAGTTGATATACATCTATATAATTGAAATAATTACATAAATTATTGCTCCAAGCGACCCGATGCAATCAACCCATGCGAGTCGCGTGGGAGGTGCGACATGATCGCTCGTAAAAATTCACAATGTTGACGATAATTCACCATTGTGAATATACTTTCGACGTGGGAGAGCACCATGCCGAGGGGCATCACGCCGGCTTCAGATAATTCCGAACATTTCATGGATGTCGGCCGCGACGTAGCGGCGGTCATCCAGGCGCTCGCTATATTGCGCGCGATCGGCTCCCAGCATAAAGGCGCGACGCTCTCGGTCATTGCGAAGGCCGCCGGCGTTAGTCCGTCAACCACACTGAACATCATCCGCACCTTGGTGAATCAGCGGATCGTTTCGTTTTCGCGTGACGCGAAGGTTTACCGGCTCGGGATTGGATTGCTCGAACTTTCTCGGCCGCTCCTCAACCGATCCGAATTCGAGTTGATCGAGCCTGATCTCTATCAGATAGCAACGCGGTTCGAGACGACCGCCAGTGTTTGGCTCGTCCTCAATGACGGTCGCCTGCTGCTCTTGGGGCGCATCGCACCGGACAGTTATATCCGTATCGAGTTCCGCATCGCGACGCGGCTACCGCTTTATGCCGGCGCAACCGGCCTCGTCGTCGCCGCGGCGCATCAGGCTTCGGACAAAGAAATTATCGACGCCATGAAGCAAATACGTTGGGCGGTGCAGCCATCTCCAAAGGCATATCTTGCAGAGGCAAAACGCGCTCGCTCAATGGGTTTTGCAGTCGACATTGGCAATCTGATCCGTGGTGTGACCTCGGTCGCCGCCGCGGTGCAAGACCGCCGCGGCAGAGCGCGACTGGTTGTCGGCGTACATGCCTTCCAGGGGCAATTGGAAGGGAATGAAATCACCAAACTGGGCCGCGAATTGCATGCCTTAGCAACCCGATCTGCCGCCGCGCTCTATCAGGCCTCCACCTCTCCTGAAGAGCAAGCCTGACGAACACAAGAAGTCTCTTTACTCACCATCCAGAAACTCAATTTTTATCCCTCAAAGAGGAATGGCTAAATGAAGTTTTCCTTTCCATCCGCCCTTGCACTAGCTCTTGTGCTCACCACGCCGCTGAGGGCGGAAACGCTCAAGATTGGTGTGGTCGCGCCGCAGACGGGCCCAGGCGCCGCCTGGGGTTTAGCGCTCGATGCCGGCGCACGGATTGCCGCAAACCAGGTCAACGAGAAGGGCGGCCTCAAGGTCGCAGGCAAAACCTATCAGGTCGATGTCATTACTTATGACGACCAGTATAAAGCATCGGAGACAGTCACCGCCGTCAATCGCCTGATTCATCAGGACGGCGTTCGCTTCATCATTGGCCCGCTCGGAGCCGCTTCTCTTCTCGCGGCGAAGCCGATCACCGAACGGTCACAGACGCTGATGCTCTCGAACACCTATACCGTGAAGGCGCTCGAGAACACCAAATATGTCTTCCGTGTATTGCCGACCTCGCGCGAATTCGTGCCGCCATTCGTGGCATGGCTCAAACAGAACCGGCCCGCGCTGAAGCGGGTCGCTCTTCTTGCTCCGAACGACGAGACCGGATGGGATAGTCAGGCGGTACAGGACGAAGCTTACAAAGCCAATGGCTTTGATGTTGTCGCCAAGGAATTGTTTGAGCGGAAGCAAACAGACTTCCGTGCAATCCTGACTAAGCTTCTGGCCTCCAATCCCGACAATATCGAACTTGACACCACACCACCACCGATCGCTGGACCCATCATTCGTCAGGCGCGTGAACTCGGCTATAAGGGACAGTTCACGAAATTTGGCGGCGTGAATGTCAGCGAAATCGTCGATGCCGCAGGCAAGGAAAACGCGGAGGGCCTGCTCGGCTACCTCGGCGCCGATCCGAACAGCAAGGAGTGGGAATGGCTTGAAACTCAGTATGCGAAGATTCACAAGAATCGCATGGGTGACTTCACCTTCTTCTTCTATGATGCCACCAAATTCCTGCTTGAGGCGATCGCCAAAACCGGAACTGTGACCGACACCACGGCCGTGCGCGACGCGATCGAAAAGGCATCTCCATTCGATACGCTGATCGGCAAATCCTTCTGGGGTGGAAAGAAGGTTTACGGTATCGATCATCAGCTCTACACGCCGTCATTCCTCGTCGAGGTCAAGGATGGCAAGGGCACCGTGATCCAAAAACTCGAACCCAAGTAACCTCGTAGCCACAAGAGATGCCAAGGCGACTGGTTCGGCTCCGGCTGAATCAGACGCCGCTTGGCTCTTGATCCTCCGCCGATTTCTCGATGTCGGAAACATCCAATGCTGGTTCAGACTCTGGTAATTGCCGCGACATCAAGCGCCTACATGATGCTGCTGGCGCTCGGCTTCACCCTGATATTCGGCCTCATGCGCATCGTGAATTTTGCCCACGGCGAGTTCGTGATGCTCGGTGCTTATGCGGTCTATGTGCTCACGGTGGTGTGCGGACTGAACTATTTCGTCGCAATTCCGGTGGCCGGGCTATTTGCCGGTCTTTGCGGCGTCGTTGCTGAACGGCTGATCTTTCGCCCGTTTCTCGGCGATGAACTCGGAGCAATGATTACGTCTCTGGCGTTGGCCATAATCCTGCAAGGCGCGGTGATGATTATTTTCACCGTGGATCAGCTGAGCGTCCCTCGCCCGATTTCCGGCGTTTTGCACTTCGGATCAATCTATCTTCCGAACGATCAGCTCTTTGTCGCCGGCTCGTCCTTTCTCGTGGTGATCGCCTTTCATTTCCTCGTTCATCACACTCGCCTGGGGCTGGCGCTTCGCGCTGTCGCGCAAGATACGGAGATCGCGCGAGCTTATGGCATGGCGCCTTCCGTGATTTTGCCGCTCGCCTTCGGCATCGGCTGCATTCTCGCGGGGCTCGCAGGCGCCCTCACCGTACCTCTCTACGCCGTCAACCCGTTCATGGGTGAGGCTGCTCTGCTCAAAGCCTTCATTGTCGTCGTGCTCGGCGGCCTCGGAAGCTTGCCGGGAGCCATGATCGCGGCGGTCGTTCTTGGCACGACCGACGCCGTCATCTCGGTATGGTTCAGCGCGACAATGGCAACACTGGTGTCCTTTGTGCTCGTCGTCATCATCCTGATTGTCAAACCATCCGGCCTTTGGGGGCGCGCATGATACGGCGATGGTCATTCGTTCTCAGCGTAGCGACCCTTCTGGCCTACCTGTTGATACCGCTACTGATCAACCAGATATTCTATACGCATCTCGCAATTCTGATTGGTATCCATGCCATTCTCGCCGTCAGCGTGTATCTAATGCTGAAGATCGGCCAGCTCTCCCTGGCTCAAGCCGGCTTCATGGGTATTGGCGCCTACGCATCGGCGCTATTGACCCGGGACGTCGGTATTCCTTTCGAAGCGGCGTTGCTCCTCGCCGGCGTGATTCCAGCGCTAATCGCGGGCGCGGTTGGCCCCCTTCTGATGAGAACGAAGGGCGTCCATTTTGTTCTTCTCACATTCGCCTTCGGCGAGGTTATCGTTCTCACTTTCGTGGAGTGGACATCATTATTCGGCGGCAACAATGGCATCTCTGCGATTCCACCGGCCTCGATCCTGGGATTGCAGTTGATCGCGCCATCCAGCTTTCTGATCCTCACGGTCATTATGCTCAGTATCATTCTGTTGTGCTGCCATGTCGCTTTCGCGGGCGATCTCGGCGTTGTAGTCGAAGGTCTTGAACGCAATGAACCTCTCCAATCCTCGCTCGGGGTGAATGCGCTGGCTTACCGCTGCCTGATTTTCAGTGGCAGCGCATTCATCGCCGGGCTGTCGGGCAGCCTCTATGCGCACTATCTATCGTTCATTTCGCCCGAGGCATTTGGCTTCTGGACCACGGTTAACGCGCTCATTCTGAATGTGATCGGCGGCGCACAGTTTCTCATGGGTCCATTTCTTGGCGCATTGCTTCTGGCACCGCTGCCCGAAATCTTCCGCGAATGGGTTCACTATCAACGCGTCCTCTATGGCGTGGCGCTGCTTCTGCTGATGCGTGGATTGCCGCAGGGATTCTTGGGATTGATTCTTCCACGTCTGAGATGGGGAAATAACCGATGAGCAACACGGTTCCCCGACTATCTGTTCGCGACCTTCGCCGCGCGTTCGGAGGCATCATCGCAGTCAACAACGTTTCCTTCGATCTCGCAGCCGACCACATCACCGGCCTGATCGGCCCCAACGGTGCCGGGAAAACAACCGTCTTCAATCTGCTGGCGGGCTCGCTTGCGCCGAACAGCGGTACCATCGCTTTCGAAGGCAAGCCAATCAACGGACTGAACGCATCGACGATCGCGCGGCGCGGCATCGCGCGATGCTTCCAATCGGCGGCGGTCTTTCGTAACATCACGGTTCGGGATCATATCGTTCGCGCCGGATATCTGAAGGCGATCGGTCGACCGTTAGATCTCTTGAAGCGCCGAAGTTTAGCGGGCTACAAGAAGGCTGCGCGCGACAGAGCTGAAGAGTTGCTCGATTTTCTTGAGCTTCGTCATGCGGCGGATCGGGACGCGGCAACGCTCGCCTATGGACATCAGAAGATTCTCGGCGTCGGCATGGCGCTGGCTACTCAACCGCGGCTGCTGCTTGCTGACGAGCCGGCGGCAGGGCTCAATCCGGTCGAGACCACCGAAATGACCGAGCTGCTGCGACGGATCCGTTACGACCGCGGCATCGACGTTCTGCTCGTCGAACATGACCTGCGCCTGGTGATGAAGCTTTGCGACCGAATCATCGCTTTGAATGCCGGCACGATCATTGCTGACGGTCCACCTAATATCGTTCGCAACGACGAGGCTTTTATCACCGCATATCTTGGAGCGGATCATGCGCCTTGATATCAGCGAGTTGTCTGTTCGCTATGGCGCTGTCGAGGCATTGAACGATGTCTCGATCACCGCGAAAGAGGGCTGCATCACCGCGATCATCGGTGCCAACGGCGCGGGCAAATCCACTCTGCTCAAGGCCATTGCCGGGCTTGTGAATGTCCGCGCTGGACAGATCACAGCCAGCGGCACCGCGCTTGTCGGAAAGCCACCGGAGGCCCGACATGCATTGGGAATCGCGCTGTCGCCCGAGGGACGGCGACTGTTTCCGGAACTAACAGTCGTTGAAAATCTGATGACCGGCGCAATCCGCCGAACCGATCGGGACCAGATCGCGGCTGATATCACGATGGTCTACGACCTGTTTCCTCGGTTGAAGGAACGGCGCCCCAGTCTCGGACGCAATCTATCGGGCGGTGAACAGCAGATGTGCGCCATCGGTCGCGCGCTGCTCAGCCGCCCCAAGCTGTTGCTCCTCGACGAACCCTCGCTTGGCCTCGCACCCAAAGTTGTGAGCGAGATGGCCCATGCGATCGAGCGCGTCGCGAAATCGGGCGTCACTATCGTTCTCGTCGAACAAAATTCACGACTGGCGCTCTCGATCTCGTCCGACGCATTCCTCCTTGAAGCGGGGCGAATGATCATGAGCGGCCCGGCAAAGGATATGCTTGCGGATAAACGCTTGCAGGATGTGTATCTCGGAACCTGAAAGGCGTAGACGTGCCGAATATCTATCAGTCACTGACCTATCATGCTCTTCGTCAACCCGACGCCATTGCCGTCGTCGATGGCGATAAGACATTCACATTTCCGGCCTTCGCGGAATATGCTCGCAGATATGCCGCATGCCTCACACAGGCGGGGATTCAACGCGGCGATCGTGTGTTCGCGTTGTTGGAGAATTCAGCGGACTATCTAGCACTTTACCATGCGACCGCGCTGACGGGTTTCATCTTAGTCCCCGTCAATGTCCGGCTCTCGACCCGCGAAATCGCCTGGATGATCGGCCACGGCGAACCGAAGATTGTGCTCTATGATCCGCGAAATGCCCATAGTGCTGAAGCGGTGCGCGCGGCTTGCGGCGCCGATGTCCAGTGGATCGCGATTGAAGACCTTCCAATCGCGGAGAGCATTCCTGACTTCGATCCGCAAATAGTCGAGTCCGGATCGGTAGATGACGACGATGTCGCGCTGATCATCTATACGTCCGGCACCACCTCGCTGCCCAAGGGGGCGATGCTGCGCCATACGGGCCTAGTCTGGAATTCGATCAATTACCAGATCGAACTCGGGATCAACAAGGATTGCCGAGCTGTTCTTGCCGCGCCGCTGTTTCACATCGGCGGCTACGGCGTTATCAACGGACCCATTCTCGCAGCCGGTGGACAGCTCTCGATGCTGTCGCGCTTCGAATCCGAAGCGATCATCTCGCACCTGCGCACCTACACGCCGACGCATCTCTTTCTTCTCTCGCCGATGTGGGTCTCGCTGACCGATCACCCCGGCTTCGGAGATCTGCGTTTTCCTGACGTACGCTACGTCCAGACCGCCGCAGCACCGCTGGCCGAATACCGGCAGGAGCTTATCCGCAAGGTATTTCCCAACGCGGAGTTCGGCTGGGGCTTCGGACTGACCGAAGCCTGCGTCACAATCTTCAAGAACAGAACAACGGCCGAAATTCTCAGCCACCCCGGGTCCGTCGGCTATCGTTGGCCTCATTTCTCGTATCGGCTGGTCGATGAAGAGGGCCAAATTCTCACGGATCCGTTCGCGGAAGGCGCTCTCGAGATCAAAGGGCCGACGATCTTTGCCGGCTACTGGAACGATGTGGAAGCCACGCGATCCACGCTGCTGCCGGATGGATGGATGCGGACGGGCGATCTAATCCGCTTCGACAAGGACGGATTTGCGTATTTTGTCGGCCGCGCGAAGGACATGGTGAAGACCGGCGGCGAGAACGTCTCGGCGCTCGAGGTCGAGATCGGCATTCTTGAGCATCCTGATGTGTCAGAAGCTGCCGCCTACGGCGCGCCGCACGATTACTGGGGAGAAGAATTGCGCGCCGCCGTGGTGCCGGTTCCCGGTCGGAGCGTCGATACCGAGGCGTTGCTTCAGTTCTGTCGCGGCCGTCTGACCGGCTTCAAAATTCCGAAAAAGATTACCGTCGTGGACACACTACCCAAATCGTCGTCCGGGAAAGTTCAGAAATTCAAGCTCAAGGACATGTTAAAATGAGTGAAAAGCTGTCGGCTCAGGACGTCAAGGCTTTGGGGGAAGACCTCAACGATCTGTTGCGAATTCAGACGCTGCCGGTCGGCATGAAGTTGTTCGAGAACCTCGACGAGATGAATGCAATTCCCGGCTTGCGCAAGCCCACCGCCGGCAAGCGTTTCGGGACCTGCCAGTTAGTCACGCAATCCCGCATCGCAGGTTTCACGCTGGGCATCGTCGCCAACAATCTGTTGCCTCGGGGGAATTGCGGCGCTGTCCCTGGGCTCAATCCCGTCGGCCCCGAATATCTCAGTGGCGAGAAAATGGGCGGTGTCTGGTTCAAGGATCGTGAGCAAGCCAAGGCGCATCAGGAGCAAATGCCGAGGATTGCGCCGGGTCGTTACCAGGGACTGGTCGTGTCTCCGCTTCGAAGCGCACGCCTTGATCCGCCGGACGTCGTCTTATTTTACGGCTCGCCGGGGCAGATGATCCTGTTCATCAATGGCTTGCAACACGGCAATTACAAGCGTTTCGATTTCAGCGTCACGGGCGAAAGCGCCTGCGCGGACTCCTGGGGACTGGCCTTGAAAACGCGCGAGCCGAGTCTCTCCATTCCCTGCTACGCGGAGCGGCGTTTCGGCGGCGTGCAGGATCACGAAATGCTGATGGCGTTGCCGCCCGCCGACCTGAAACGCGGCATCGAGGGATTGAAAGCACTGAGGAAGGCCGGGCTGCGGTACCCAATCTTCCCTTACGGATCGTCCATCGATCCGCAGGAAGGATTGGCCGTAAGCTACGGCGAGCGAAAGGAATAGCGTTGATGTTGAGCATGAGCGCGACCGATGGCCCACTTTCGGGCTTGTTGTCCAATGTTCTAACGGGAGCGCCGTCGAATTCGGCTATCGCTCCCCACGCAACAATGGCGCATCTCACATTCGGCTTGAAGGACACGGACACCGCCGAGACCGGATGGATTCGGGTTGACGCCGCCTCTGTATCCGGAGGCAGCGGTAGCGCCGATACACGCTTTACCTTTGAGGCTACCAGCGCCGCATGGCGCGAACTGACGGAAGGGATGCCGATCAACCGGCTGGTCCGGCAAGGCAAGATGGTCATCTCCGGCGACGCACGTCATTGCGTGCAAAATTGGCTCCTTGTTTTTGAAATCTTCAATACCGTTCGAGAGGCGCGCTAATCCATGCCCTATGTTTCCATTGACGGTATACAGACCTACTATGAGCGCGCGGGCGAGCTTGGACGGCGCGCACTGATCATGGTGCACGGCGCATCGCAAGACACCCTGTCATGGCGCTATGTGATTCCGTTTTTTGCACAGCACTACGATATCATCGCTGTCGATCTACCGGGCCATGGGAAATCTAGTCTTTATGGCCGTCGTGGTGTCCTTGACAGCACGGCCCATAATGCACGCCACGTGATCGAAATCGCCAAGGCGTTGGGCCTCTCGCGTCCCATTATCATGGGGCACTCGATGGGCGGCGGCGTCGCCACCTCGGCGGCGGCCCAGGCGCCCGATTTTGTCGGCGGCTTAGTGCTGGTTGACGGCACAGCATATAATGCGGCACAGACCACTGGATACCATAGCAGCGTGGTAAAAGATCTCGCCCGCGTGAATCCGAACGACTGGTTCTCCGTGAATTTCGGTACGCTTCTCGGCAAGCGAACCGATCCGGCCAGAGGTGCCGAGATTGTCGCGGAAGCGCGCCGTTGCATTCCTGAAGTGGCGTTCGGCGATCTCGAGAATTTTGCCGCCTACCGGCTGGTTGACGACTTGCCCAACATCGTGTGCCCAGTGGTCGTGGTCGAGTGCGACGAGGACTGGTCCGTTCCTCCAGAACCCGCGCGCCAGGCGATTGCGCTAATGAAGGCTCCGACGGACTTCCTTCTATTTGAAGGTGTGGGACACTTTCCTCAGAGCGAGCAGCCCGAGGAATTCTGCTCTCGAACGCTGGACGCCATGCGGCGGCTCGGGTTGAACTAGTAACCGGTCGCCACATCGTTCTCCAAGGAATCCGTAGTTTTGTTCCGAATGGTGGCGGTTTTGGCGCGCCATTCGGAACAAAACTACGGACTTGCATACTATTGAAATATCGCGATTATTTTTGCCGAACGGATTGCGATCATAAAGGCGGACTTTACTTCCGATGCCTCCACATAGTCAGAAGCGGAATTCCGCATGCGGTAGGCAATTGAACCTACCAAGAAACGCAGGGCCTAAACGGCGCCAGGACTCAAGTTCGGTACACAGCGCGCAAAGGTTGCGCCTCGCCTACAGCTTCCCAATACAGCCCATATTCGTTACGCAGCCGCACAAAGCTGAGCCGACGCGCCGCTCGCTCGTTGAGCGCTCGATCACAAGCTTATTGTGATCCGCCCCCCTAAAGGATTGCGGCGTCCGGCCGCCCACCTAGTTTGAGGCTAATAAGATTCTAGCCCGGAACTCCTCGAAAAAAGACGAAGGTGAATATCTGATCGGACAGCCCCCACGATCGCGTCTTTGATCGTTTTGTCATTCCGGAGGATCGCAAAATCCGGCCTTGAATTCCAGATTGTCGCCTGTTGATGCAAGCCTCTGCAGATGATCCCGCTACGCGAGGAAATCACTTCTGACGTCTTGCTATTCGCCGCAAGGTCGGCTCGCCGGGCTCCCTCGCTCACGTGCGATCGATCACCTAAAACGATGTATCCGACTTCAGCTTTTCGTTCCCATACACTCGACTTCATTTCGGTGGCAAACGTCTGCTCAACAGCAATTGTTATCGAAGTCTCTTGCACCAACCACCGTGCCGCTTGCACACCGCTAGGATTGTCGGAATCCCACCCGTCAGGAAAATCCTCAAGAACAAAAGAGTGAACATTTGAACGTGATGCCAAAGACTCCGAGTTCAACACAACATCACTGAAATGCGAGGCCGGCACGAGAACCTTGTCGAATAGCCAACTCATCATCTCTACTTCATTCGAAGTTGTCGGAGCTGACATCATGAGAATGAGTTCGACGTCATCCGGATACCCAGAGCAACTGAAAAATGACATCAGGGAACTCAGCATCCCAGCATCCTTGCAGCCACGTCACCACAACGCGCGTCCGGGAATGCCATTCAAGACCAGCGTCCAAGGCGTTCCGAGCCGCCACTCAGATCCACCGAACTCACTGGTGTTGATTCTATCGTATCTTCCCCCTTACTTTATCTAAAATGAAAAAAGAGAAACATTTAGTTCAGAATATTTTATGTCAACAAGGGAAAGGCGATGTCGATCCGAGATCTTAAGACATTTCTTGCCGTGATCGAAAGCGGGTCGTTCGCAGGGGCTGCGCTGGCCGTCCGCAGAACGCAATCCGCGGTGACCGTGCAGATGAAAACGCTCGAAGATGAACTCGGCTTTGCGCTGTTTGACCGATCCAGACGGCCACCCGCACTCAACGATGCCGGCCGCGCGTTCGCGATCAAGGCCATGAACGCGGTAGAAGCCTACGAACGCCTATTTCAGGATTCGGGGAGCGCTGTTGTCGAAGGGCAACTCCGTCTCGGCGTGGTACCGAGCGTAATTACGGGAATCATGCCCCAAGCGCTCGTCGCCCTGAGAGCAAAATTTCCAAGCCTGCACATCAAGCTGGCGATGGGTCCTTCGGCGGACTTGGTCGAACGCGTGCGGCAAGGCGCTCTCGACGCAACCATCGTCAGCGACCTGATACAGGGTGGAGCAGGTCTCCAGTGGTCACCTTTCATGCGCGAGCCACTTGTACTCATCGCCCCGATCAACGCCCCCCAAAGAACCGCCGAAGAACTCATCACAAGCTATCCCTTCATTCGATACAATCGTCAAGCCTGGGTTGGTCAACTCATCGATAACTTCCTGAAGCGACGGCGCCTGCGCGTCACCGATTCGATGACGCTCGATACGCTCGAAGCAATCACAACGATGGTTCATTATGGCCTCGGGGTTTCAATCGTTCCTTCTCGAATCTTCGGTGATCCATTCTCTGCTCCGGTACGCCGGATAGCGTTCTCCGGAGCGGCCACGTATCGCGTTGTCGGTCTTGTTCGGAAGTCCGACGATGCCAATGCTGTCCTCGCCGATGCGCTGCTGGCAGAATTGCGTGGGCTTTCGGCCTCGGTCCTTTCATCCCCTAAACAACAGAAGAAATCTCGCGCCACACGCAAACGACCTCGATGAATGCGCACCTCAAATATTGAAATTAATTGAATATTGTATTCATTCTTATTCGATTTCTATAAAGATGTAAGTTTGTTAACACTCAGGATGACAGGCGCCGCGAGGGCGCTGATGCCAGCCGCTTGGGAGCTAACAATCCATGGTTTCTCCGCAATCCGAATTGTCGGTTGCCCTGTGGCGTGGCGGCAAGGACGGCGTTTACCAAACATATCAAGTGCCGACGCGCACGAACCAGACGATCCTCGACGTTGTGACGTGGATTCAGCGCAACCTCGATCCAACGCTGTCGTACCGGTTTGCTTGTCGAGTCGGCATGTGCGGATCCTGCGCGATGACGGTCAATGGTCGCCCACGCTGGACATGCCGCACTCATGTCTCAAAAGTTGCGAGCGCCGGTCGCCTCGAGATCGGACCGCTCGAAAACCTGCCCGTGATCAAGGATCTCACGGCGGATATGCGACCTTTCTTCGAGAAGTGGCAGCGAGCCAAGGGCGTTTTTTCTCCCTCCAAAACCCGCGACGATGCGATCGAGGAAATCAAGCCCGATACTCCCGCACGCATCGCCGCGGACAAAGCCATTGAATGCATCAATTGCGGCGTCTGCTACGCCGCCTGTGATACCGTCCGCTGGAATCCGGATTATCTCGGACCAGCCGCACTCAACCGCGCTTGGTCGCTCGTCAACGATGTCCGAGACGCAGGAAATACAGCGCGCCTGAAAGCAATCTCGGCGGATGGAGGCTGCCACGCCTGCCACTCACATCAGTCATGCCAGCAACTTTGCCCCCAGACGCTCAATCCGACGGCGTCCATCTCCGGCCTTAAGCGCTGTGCGACACACGCCTATTTGCAAGGCGAAATCAAACCATGAACGTCCGTCTTTACATCTGGCAGCGGTCGACGGCAGCTCTCATGTTGCCGCTTATCCTTGTTCATCTGGCCCTTATTTTCTATGCGACCGGTAAAGGCTTGAAGGCCGAAGACATCCTTGCGCGAACGCGCGGAAGCATCGCGTGGGCTTCATTCTACGGCATCTTCGTAATGGCCGCAGCGATCCACTCCGCGATCGGCATTCGTAGCATTTTGATCGAGTGGTTGTGTCTTTCTACTAGGCAAGCGAATCTTCTGGCAGTCAGTTTGGGAGCAGCGCTTCTGGTGCTGGGGTTCCGGGCGATCGCCGCCGTGGTGCTGCATGGTTAAGCTTCTGGTCGCACGCCGTCGGAATATTCTCTGGATCGCGGCTCTCGTCCACCGCCTCTCCGGGCTGGCGCTGGCGATATTCCTTCCCCTTCACTTTCTTGCGCTTGGGCTTGCCATCGACGGCGAATCTCGTTTCGAAAATTTTCTGCGATGGACGGATTGGCCGCTCGTCAAACTGGCTGAAACGGGACTTGTCTTGCTGCTTATGCTGCACCTTCTCGGCGGCCTTCGGCTTCTCGTGATCGAAAACTGCAATTGGGTAGGCGGACAGTCAAAGCTCGCGATAGCCGGAGCCGGCATCTCGGTGGTCGCCGCCTTCGCTTTTCTTGCGCGCGTATTTTGAGGGGCGGACCATGACTTTGGAGCGCGCGAAGACTGATATACTGATCCTCGGCTCGGGGGGCGCGGGACTATTCGCGGCGCTCCATGCCCACGCCAGCAATTCTGATCTGGATGTCACCATCGCCACAAAGGGCCTGATAGGCAAATGCGGCTGCACCCGGATGGTTCAAGGTGGCTATAACGTCGCTCTCAATCCGGGCGACTCCGTTGAACGCCATTTCATGGACACCATCGAAGGCGGAAAATGGCTGCCGAACCAGGAACTCGCCTGGACGCTCGTCACGAAGGCCGTCGAACGGGTTCGCGAGCTTGAGAACGAGGTCGGCTGCTTCTTCGATCGTAACGCCGACGGGACTCTACATGGAAAGGCGTTCGCAGGCCAAACCTTCGACCGCACGGTGCATAAAGGTGATCTGACCGGCATCGAAATCATCAATCGACTGATGGAGCAGGTTTGGGCGCGTCCGGGCATACGTCATCTCGAGGAGCATCGCGCCGTTGCTCTTATTCCATCCAAGGAAGGTCGATCGCTTTCCGGCGTGCTTTTCATCGATATCAGAACGGGCAATTTGTTGTTCGTCGAAGCAAAGGCAGTCCTGCTGTCGACCGGGGGCGGGCCAACAATGTACCGTTACCATACCCCGTCAGGCGACAAGAGCATGGACGGCCTCGCGATGGCGCTAAGAATCGGGTTGCCGCTGCGCGATATGGAGATGATGCAATTCCATCCCACGGGACTGCTCGCCGGTCCTGACACGCGCATGACAGGAACCGTGCTGGAAGAGGGACTTCGCGGCGCCGGTGGGCATCTCCTCAACGGTGAGATGACCAGATTCATGGGTGACTATGATCCAAGGCTTGAACGCGCCACGCGCGATGTTGTCAGCCGCTCAATTTACGCGGAGATGAAAGCTGGCCGCACGAGCCCGAACGGCGGAGTCTATATCAAGATGAGCCATCTCGGGCCGAAGGAGGTGACGAAGAAATTCAAAGGCATGGTCGATCGTTGCCGCGATTGCGGCTTTGATCTGGCTGGCGGCTTGGTCGAGGTCGTTCCCACTGCCCACTATTTCATGGGCGGCGTGATTTGCGCCGCGGACACCGCAACGGAGCTGCCTGGTCTTTTCGTCGCGGGTGAAGATGCCAGCGGGATGCATGGCGCCAATCGTCTTGGCGGTAACGGCGTCGCGAACTCGACCGTATTCGGCGGAATCGCAGGAAACGTGATGCCAGCCTGGATCGCAGCCAATCCGGGACATCGAAGGCCCGACGAAGACATTCTCACGGCGGAGGTCGGCCGATCACTCCATCCGTATACGCGGAATCCCGGAGACCTGAACCGACTGCGCGAGAAATTGCTCGACATCATGTGGGATGACGTCGGGGTCGTTCGAGACAAGGCAGGTCTCGAACGCGGGCTGGCGCGTCTTGACGACGTCGAAGCCGAACTCCTGAACACAGGTATCGAAAACAACGGGCGCTCCTTCAATCTGACATGGCATGACTGGCTGAATTTACGGTCTCTCTGTGAAACGAGCCGCGTTATCGCTTTGGCCGCCACGAAGCGTGAGAATTCGCGTGGCGCACACTATCGGTCGGACTTCCCGGATGCAGGAGATCTCGCGACATCGCGCTTTACCGTCGTACGAAAAATGGCCGGGGACCGATTAGAAATCACCGATGAACCGGTTCAATTCACCCACGTCAAGCCCGGTGAGACCCTGCTCAATTCATCAGAAATTCAGGAATAGTCGAGGTTCAAGATGATTGTCCTGTCGTCGTTGCAACAAACGGCTGAAGACCTGATGGCGAAAGCAGCCATCGAAATTCCAGACGACTACCTGGTCGGCCTGCGTCGATGCGCGGACACCGAAAAAGGCGATCTCTCCGCGTTTGTCATTCAAGCTATGCTCGAAAACTACGACGCGGCCAAGGAAGACCGTCGCGCTATGTGCGG
Organism: Hyphomicrobiales bacterium; assembly: GCA_017305535.1. Lineage (GTDB taxonomy): Bacteria > Pseudomonadota > Alphaproteobacteria > Rhizobiales > Xanthobacteraceae > 62-47. The sequence goes on from JAFKKN010000008.1 coordinate 289,188, forward strand.
CGACACCGGCGTACCACGCTGGTACGTCAAGATAGGAAATGAAGCACGGATCGAAGGCGGACCGATCGGACTGGAAGCCACGCTTCGAAGAGCCACTGCTCATGCGACAAACAGCATTCCACTTCGACCTAATCGCGTTCACCCGTTGTGGCGGACCGATCATAACAACAATGTCGGCATCAATGCGCCGGAAATCGAATACGCATTTCATCCCGATGCAGACTGGATCGAGCTAACGACCGTTCACAAAGGCGGCCTGTTCGGATCTGACTATCGTATGCTTTTTCCCGGCGATGGCATCGATGGCATCAAGCGCTTCTTTCTCGACACGTTGATCAGCTTTGGCAGGCGAGGCCTAGCCTGCCAGCCCGCGATTATCGGTGTTGGTCTCGGCGGCTCGAAAGATGCGTGTATGGTGCTAGGAAAGCAGGCGTCCTGCTTGCGCACAGTCGGCAGTCGCAACCCAGATCCAAAAATTGCCGCGCTTGAGGACGAACTAAAATTGCTCGGCAACAGCATCGGAATGGGAGCCATGGGCTTCATGGGCAGTTCCATGGTGGTCGATTGCCACATAGAGACCGGCTACTGTCATACAGGGGGTATGCCGATGAGTGTTCACATGTTCTGCCTATCGTCGCGTCGGGCTTCTGCGCGTGTTCATGCAGACGGACATGTGGAATTCCGTACGGATCCAATGTGGTTCACCGACTATTCGCGTCGATCCACCGTCGAATGGGAGACTCCGCAGATGATTGCAGCGGAGTAGGAGAACCTCACATGGCCAATCGTCTGAAAACCGTCGACCTCGTATTGCCCACGCAGACTGAAGAGTTGCGTCAACTTGAGATCGGAACCATCGTCTATCTCACTGGACGCATCTTCACCGCACGCGAGGGAGTATACAAACGAGTGATCGAAGATGGCGTTGGAATGCCGGCGCCGCGTGAAGCGCTGGGTAGCGTCAACTTCCACTGCTCTCCCGCAGCATCTGTCAACGGTGACGGCACTTACAATGTCGGCGCCGTCACCGCAACGGCTTCATTTCGATTCGCGAAGTGGCTCGATGGCTGGTTCAAACAGTCCGGCTGCAACATCATTATCGGAAAGGGGGGCATGACTTCCGAGGCATACCGCGAGCTTTTCGTACCCAACAATGCGATCTACCTGACAACCGTCGGCTACGGTACCGGTGCCCTGCTCGGTCGCGGAATCAAGGGCGTGGAGGGTGTCTATTGGATGGAAGAGCTCGGACTAGCGCAGGCGGTCTGGGTCCTTGATGTCGCAAGATTTGGTCCATTCATTGTCGAAAGCGATCTGGATGGAAACAGTCTCTTCGAACGCGAGAATGCAAAAATGGCATCGGGGATCAAGGCTCTTTACGAAGGTACGCAGCCAGCTACTCTACGTCGCTACGGGGAGACCGACGACAAGACGGTCGAAGTTATCTAATTATGCTAGGCGATCGTTCTGATCGACAAATAGGTTCGTAGGTTCAAAACCTGCGCAAGCACGGGACATTGCAGCATTCTGGCCTCAGACAACGCAAGGCGCGTCGCCCAAGCGCATAACAACTAACAACCCGTGGTCCAAAACCATGAAATTCATTCAAACACAACAGTGCTTTGCTATCGCACCGGACGATGCTGATTGATCACACTCGTCCCTGATCAAAGTAAATTCCGAGAGCGAGAGGCTGTTGACGCTTGTTTGACAATGACCTTGTTCTGCGAGCAGACAACGCAACAGGGAAAACACCGATGCCGATTATCGACTTTCGAATCCGGCCACCTTACAAGGGCTTCCTCAATACGACGATGTACGTCAAGGCTGAGCGACGCGACGGAATCACCAGCTCAATCCAGCTTGAGCCCTCGCCGGCGGCACAACAAAAATCCGTTCCAATGATGCTTGCAGAGATGGATCTTGCCGGTATCGATATCGGTGTGGTCGTAGGCAGAAACTCCGGAGCTCTCGGGTCCGTCGACAACAATACCGTCAAAGAGTTCTGCGACTCTCACCAAGGCCGTTTCATTCCCGTCGCATCAGTCGATCCATCGGATCGCAAGCAAGCCGCGCTCGACATCGATATGGCAATCTCGACAGGTTTCCGAGCGGTCAATATTGAACCGGGCGGCTCATCCCCACCATTGCACACGGACGATCGACGTCTGTATCCAATTTACGCGCATTGTGAAGACCGCAACGTTCCTCTCATCATCATGACGGGCGGCAACGCTGGTCCCGATCTTTCATATACGTCACCAGATCGCCTCGACCGTGTCCTCGGAGACTTTCCGGATCTCCGTATCGCATCGGCGCATGGTAACTGGCCGTGGGTCGACCAAATTCTACATGTCGCGTTCCGACGTCAAAATCTCTATCTATCTCCCGACTACTTTCTGTCCAATATGCCCGGCAGCGACGACTTTCTGAAAGCCGCCGATAGTTGGCTTGCGGATCGTTTTCTCTATGCAAGTGCGTTTCCATTTGCCCCTATCAAGGGATATCTGGATTGGTTTCGATCGCTTCCGATTCGGCCAAAGAACATGGATCGAATTCTGTATCAGAATGCTATCGAGTTTCTCGGATTGACGAATAGTACAACAACCTTCAGAACTGCGCCCTTCGAGGCGCGTCCGTGAAATGGGTGAACGATCCGTCATCACGCCTTCCCCGGCCGGTGTGAGAGTCCGGCCATTATCAAATGACGCGAAAGCACCGGTGATCGAAGGGAATTGATCCGTCGACCGACACTCCGGTACAGGGCATTTCAAGATTAATCAAAAGGCAATACGGCCTCAGTTCTCGCAATACCGATAGTGAGCGATTCTCATCAAGACCTGATAAGAGCTACAATTGATTTTCGCATCCATGCATGTCGAGCTTCCCTGGTCTTCGATTCATGCCACCTCAATGAAAACACCAAGGGTGGGATTTCGAATGGCAACTCGACAATCTTCAAGGGATAATATTCCAATAGATATAATGCTATCTTCTTTGGAAGCGTGGCGATGAAGTCGGTATTAATCAGAACTGGAGGAACAGAGAGATAGCTTGCGACCTGCATGGCGATCTTTCGTTTCCATCCCTTTTCGTCAAGGAATGCACTGAGCCCGGTTATACCGCGTAGCTGCTGATTCAAAGCAACGTGCGGCGAGCTCAAATACTCTTCAAGAGTCAGTGTACGACCGATCACGCCATGGTTGTTACGAACCAGGCAGACTCTTCCGTCTTCGAACAGCGGCTGCGAACAAATATCTCCCGGCATAGCGTCTCGATCATAACTGATAAACATATCGAGGGTACCTTTGCGCATCGCATCATACGCAGCTTTACCCTTTTCTTCGGAGATGTTCACGCGAATGCCGGGCGCGACGTCACGCAACCACTGGACGAGATTCGGTATCAGCAGAACTCCGCTCCATTCCTCCATCGCCAACAGAAAATCACTCGATGAGTTGGCAAAGTCGTAGTCAGCTTCCTGCTCTATCGCTGACTCCAACATAGACAATGCCTGTCTGATGACGGGGGCTATCTGACGTGCCTTTTCAGTTGGTGCAACGCCCAGAGGATGACGAACGAACAACGGGTCATCGATCACAGAACGGAACCGCGCCAAAGCATTGCTGACTGCCGGCTGACTCATTCCGATTTGACGCGCAGCAATCGAAGTGCTTCCCGTTTGAAATACGGCATCGAAGACAACCAGGAGGTTGAGGTCGATTGATCGCAGATTCATTGAGCGTATAACCTTTATTAGAAATCTGAATTGGCTTTGTAGCATCGCTCGACCTAACCTGAAAGTATCCTTCGTGTTTGTCGAAGGTTAGCTCGTTTACGACAAGCCAGAGATTTGCGATGCTCCCTTCCCGTACGGAGAACTTCCAAAACAAGCCGCAACTTGAAAGAAGAGCTGTAAAGCTCATCAACTCTACTCTGCGAGATGGCTTGCAGGCGCTTTGGTCTGGTCGTCTCGGCGAGAAGCAGGTTCTGCCGATCGTTCGATCTATTGATCAGGCAGGTTATGAAGCCATAGATTTTATGGCTCCCGTGCAGTTTGAAGTCTGCATTAAGAATCTCAAAGAGAATCCCTGGCACCGCGCTCGCTCGGCATGTGAAGCAGCCCGCCGCAGTCCGCTGTTTACTCATTTGCGGAGCCGAAGTTTGACGAGCTTCGATCTGGTTCCCGATTCTGTTTTCAATTTGTGGGTCGACCGGATCGCGGCAGCCGGATTTCGCCGGGTCATGGTTTTCGATGCGCTGCATGATACCGATAATCTTCGTTTTAGCGTGCAACGGGCGAAGGCAGCTGGCCTGGAGGTTTGCCTCGTCATTTTTTATACTATCAGCCCGTTTCATACGGACGCTTTCTATCAAAGCAAAGCACGCGAAGTCGCTGCGCTCGGCGCGGATTCGATTTGCCTGAGGGATCCAAGTGGCCTACTGACCCCTGAGCGTGTCAGTCAGCTTGTTCCAATCATCCGTTCCGGTATTGGCGATACGCCGTTCTATCTGAAGTCGCACTGTACGACAGGGCAAGCTGAAGATTGTTACCTCGTTGCTGCTCGCAGCGGCGTGGATGCGTTGTTTGTTGCTTCCGAGCCGCTTGCGCATGGCGCTTCGGTGCCATCCATCAGGCGGGTCTACGAGCGGCTTTCGATCGAAGGGCTGGCGGCCCCTCTCGACGTCTCCCGCATCGAGGACGAAGAGGACTACTTCTTCGATCTGGCGAAGCGGACGAACCGACCCATCGGCGTCCCCGTCGAAAGCCCTGACCTCGCTCAATACCAGCATCAACTTCCCGGAAATATGGTGGCGTTTACTCGCGGGCAGCTTGCGGACCTCAAGATGGAGCACTTGTTGCCAAAGGTGCTCGAGGAGTTCGTGCATGTACGAGCCGACATGGGGTATCCTGTAATGGTAACGCCGGTGTCTCAGCTCGTTTGCGTTCAGGCAGTCCTCAATGTGGTGCAGGGGGAGCGCTACAAATCGATCCCCGGTGAAGTGAGAAAGTATGTTCTCGGAGCTTACGGCAAGCCCGACGCGCCAATCAATGACGCGTTGCGCGATCGTGTCGGATCGCCTCGACCTGAAGCGAAGCAGGAAGACCCCGTCCAGGTTCTGCGGAAGAAATTGGGAGCAAGCGTCTCCGACGATGACTTGCTGTTGCGGATTCTGTTTCGACCAGAGCAGTTGGAAGGCGTCCCGATGGATTCGATCCTCTCGCATCAATCACCCAGCATGCCGAGCGATACGGAAAGCCTGACCGCCTTTATACGGGGGCTTTCAGTCAAGCCCGGATCGCGTGTCGAAGTTCGTCGTGGCGGCTTTTCGTTCACCGCAAAAGCTTCCACAGGATCGTCAAAGAGATCGACCACCCATCAGAATTGAATGCGTCAAGCCATGAGTAACACCCAAGAAGTCAAAACCTTCGGCAGGACCGCCCACCCCGAGCCGGTGCGTCGATCGACCCGATTAAGGTCACTTGTCTCGCAACGTTATAGCGAGGGTAAAGCGATTCTCACTCCGACGGCTCACGATTGCACCACTGCAAAGATTTTCGAGCAGGCTGGCGTCGAGCACATCAACGTCGCGGGCGCGGCGCCGACCGCTATCTGGACCGGGGAGCCGGAATGTGGCGTGGTCACGACCACGGAGATGATTCATGTTGCGCACCGCGTTCTCGGATGCACGTTGATTCCGGGGAAGGTTTCTATCGCGCAAGGTGGAAATACTCTGGCGACGATCCGCGCATTCCGGGAGTACGAACGCACTGGCGCGGCGCTGATCCAGATCGAAGATCAGCCGACAGGACATTTCAGCGGCTATATCCCTGGCAAAGAGATCATTCCCCTCGAGGATATGGTCAGCAAGATCAAGGCTGTTCGATACGCGCGCGAGGATCCAGATATCATCATCGCCGCCCGCTGCGATGCCAAGCTGGCTGTCGGCGGAGGCATGGATGAGCTTCTGAAGCGATGTCGGGTGTATGTCGAAGCCGGCGCGGAATCACTGATGCCTCACGGCATGGAGACGATGGATGAGTGGGAGCTGGTCGGCCACGAGATGCGCAAGCTCGGCGTGCCGCTGATCGCTAGCCTAAGCGCCGGTCTTATTTTTACACCAAAGGATCAGCCAAAGCGGGCAATGCCTACCGTTCCCCAGCTCGAAGACATGGGCTGGACAATGCTGAACTATGCGAACCATCTATTGCATCTCCATATGACCATAACGCAGCGGTATGTCCGGGACTTGATGACGGCGCCGCACGATATCGGACGCTGGCTCGAAGATGTCATGAACAACGGCGAGCGTATGGGAATTCTCGGACTGCCGATGTGGCGCGCACTTGAAGAGACGTTCGAGAATCCCGACAAGGTCAGTTCGCGTTACAAGAAAACACGCCAGAAGGATAACTACGTCTACGACACTCTCGATCAAGCCAAGGAAAGTCTCGGTGAAATCCTGCGGGCCAAGGGAATTTCCTGACGAGAGATCGTTTATCCAGTCGATCCAGACTACATCGATGTGAGGACTGCGTGAGTTACAGCAAGGACATATCCGACGTCATCCGGGCACTCTCTGAATCCGGCTTTGAGGAAGCCGAAATCAAGTTAGACGACATGTATATTCGCGTCTCGAGCGCGGCGTCGATTCAGGACTCGGGCGGAGAGAGGCCGATCACCCCGAACAGTGGCGGCGCGAGTGTCCCTCCGGCCCGAGATATTGGGAATCAGATCGCCCCCGAGGCATCGGCGGTCGTTGCTTCTCCGGATGCTGGCGGGACCACTCGGGATATCAGGTCCCCGACGTTGGGCAGCTTCTACCGAGCGCCATCGCCCGGCGCTCCTCCCTTTGTTAAGATCGGCGATCATGTCACGATCGGGCAGGCGCTCGGGTTGGTCGAGGTCATGAAGCTGTTCAATACCATCGAGGCGGATACTGCCGGAACGGTGGTGGCAATCCATACGGAAGACGGAGCGCTTGTAGAGCACGATCAGCTGCTGGTGACAATTCGTGTCGACTAGCATGGCGGCCACATCTATCAAGAAGGTCTTCGTTGCCAATCGGGGAGAGATCGCGGTTCGTATTATCCGCGCCTGCAAAGCGATGGGCCTCGAGACCATCGTTGGGGTGTCAGCCGCCGACAGGAATTCAATGGCTGCGCGGTTGGCGGATCGCGCGTTATGCATTGGCCCCAACAGCCCCAGCGGCAGCTATCTGCGCAGCGACCTCCTGCTTCACGCATGTCTGGCAAGCGGCTGCGATGCGCTTCATCCAGGCTATGGATTTTTGTCCGAACGTGCGAGTTTTGCACGTGATTGCGAGCAAGCCGGCATCCGATTCATCGGGCCGACGCCGGATTCGATCGAGGCGATGGGTGACAAAAGCAATGCTCGCACGATCGCAACGGAAGCCGGTGTTCCGGTTGTCCCCGGATGCGATCTTCTGAACGATGTCGATCATGCCCGCGCAATCGGCACGGCAATCGGCTATCCACTGCTATTGAAAGCCAGGGCTGGCGGCGGCGGGCGCGGGATGCGTATCGTCGAGCACCAGCAGGACATCGAGAGTGCCTACCATCAAGCTTCGAACGAAGCGAAGGCGGCTTTTGGCGATGGGGCACTTTACGCCGAGCGCTACGTCCGTCGCGGGCGGCATATCGAGGTGCAGGTCCTCGGCGACGGCAATGGCAAGGTCCTGCACTTGTATGAGCGGGACTGCACCACTCAACGACGTCACCAGAAACTGATCGAGGAAGCTCCCTCGCCTGCCCTGACCACGGAAGTCCGGCGGGCCATGCTTGAGGCTGCCTTGAATCTCGCTCGCAGGGTCAATTATCGCGGCGCCGGGACGGTTGAATTTCTGTTCGACTCCGAAACGCAGGAATTTTTCTTCCTCGAGATGAATACACGGATTCAGGTCGAACACCCGGTTACGGAGATTCTGACAGGAATCGATCTCGTTCAACAGCAGATCCGGATCGCGGAGACTGGCAACCTTGAACTCGAACAGGAGGACATCGTATGCCGAGGCCACGTGATTGAATGTCGGATCAATGCGGAAGATCCATCCAAGGGCTTTCTTCCATCTCCAGGACGCATCAAAGCATGGAAATCACCTCACGGCGAGGATATCCGGGTCGACACCCATTGTTGTGCCGGAGATATGGTGGTGCCATTTTACGATTCTTTATTGGCAAAACTGATCGTCGGAGGAGAGACGCGAGCGGAGGCTATCGACAAGCTGTCGAATTCCTTGCGGATTTTCGAAGTCGATGGCATTAAAACCACGATCCCGTTTCATTTGAAGGCGATTTCTCATGCGGCGTTCCGCGATGGAAAGATCACGACGCGCTGGATCGAGGAATACGGTCTGACAGGCAGCGCTTGAGGCCAAACCCGCGGAAAGCGACGAAGTGATCATCGCGACAGGATCTCTATCTCTAATTTCCTCATATTTCGCATGGCGCTTCGGAACGGAAGCGATGCAATGAAAAATTCGGAAAAACACAGAGTCGTCGTTGTCGGCAGCGGATTTGGCGGATCGGCGGCGGCTGCACTGATAGCCGAGGCAGGAATCGAGGTCTTGCTTCTGGAGAGAGGTCCGTGGCGCGACACCGTCCCGACGCGCGCGATGAATATTCCAGAGCGCCAGCCGTTCCCGCGTGGCTGGGGGCTATATACCGGTTTCCTGCGAACGCTGAACGTTCCGTATCTGCCAGGCGGAGGAATCACGTTCAACCGCCGCGGGCTGTTCGAGCTGTTCTATGCCAAGAATATGGAGGTGGTCTGCTCGTCGTCTGTCGGCGGCGGCAGTCACGTGTACTCTGCGGTCCACGCCCGTCCGCCGAACTTGACTTATTGGGACAACGTCTCACCCGATCTGTCCGAAGATATCATGAAGCCGCACTACGCTGCATTCTTCGAACGAATGGGCTCCGCGACGATGACGCCGGAGCGAATACCTCCCTCCCATGTGTCGAGGCGCTTTGCGGATTCGCGGATCGTCGAGATCGCCAAGCCACGCGTTGAGGTGCGTGTCGGTTTCCTGCTGCCAGAGACGCCGGGGAGACCGGAAAGAAAGACCGGGCCTCATGGGATTGAACGTTACGAGGTGGATTATACGTCCGGCGATTACGGCTTTCTCGGTGACCCATCCGGCGCCAAAACCACACTCGACGTTGCATACCTCGCTCCGGCGATGAAGGCAGGCCTGGAAGTGCGCGACCTGTGCGAAGTTCTGGCCATAGCAAAGGATCATGAGGGAAATGCTGGCTACCGGCTCGACTATCTTGATCATCGCACCGGCCGGCGCGTCTCCCTGCAAGCGGACATTGTCGTGCTTGCCGCCGGCACGATGAACACGGTGAAATTGCTGCTGCATAGCAGAGACCGCACCCACACGCTTGGGGAAATGCCGGCTCTCGGACAGCGTTTCAGCGGAAACGGCGACGTTCGCGGCTTGTGGGATCTGAATGAGAAAGGAACCGACCTATCGGTCGGCCTTCCAAGCCAGGGCAGCATCAAGCTGCTTGAAGGCGATGAGCCGCGCCAAGCGCTGTCAAACAACAGCGTGCCCAGCGTCGATCACTACCCTTTTCCGGCTTTTGTTCGCAGGCGATTGAAACGCAGCGTAGTTATTGCCGGCATGGGCGAAGATGCGATGGATGGTGTCATTCGTCTACACAAGAAGAGCCTCGATATCGAGTTCGAGCCGGACAACAGCCCCGTCTATGCGCGGATCATGCAAGGCTTCAAGACGTTATCCAAGCGCTCCGGGCGCAGGGTATACGCCTTCGCACGACCGGCAACAGTGCATCCGCTGGGTGGGGCCTGCGCAGGTCGGCATCAAAATGAAGCGGTGGTCGACGGACGGGGCGAAGTCTTCAATCATCCCGGATTGTTCGTGGCGGATGCGGCCGCGATGCCGCGCAGCATCGGCGTTCCGCCCACGGCGAGCATCGCGGCATGGGGCAGCCGGGTTGCGGCCGGAATCATCGAGAGATTGACGGGCCGCCATTCGCTGTGATGGCGGTCTCATCGCAAGGCACTGTTGCCACGACCGGCAGTCGCATGAAGGAGGACGTAGTGAGCGAGTGGATCAAAATCCCTACCGCTGACGGAGGAACGATATCGGCGTATCTGGCACTTCCCGCGCAGACCCCGGCGGCCGCGCTCGTGCTCGTTCCCGAAGTCTTCAATGTCAACGATCACATTCGCGCCGTGGCGGATTCTTACGCGGCTGATGGTTTTCTTGTTCTCGCGCCTGATCTCTACTGGCGACAGGAGCCGGAAACCTATCTTCCCTATGACGATGAGGGACTGCGGAGAGCTCGGCTGCTCTGGGCGGCGCTTGACGTTGAACAGTTCGCGATCGACGTGGGGGATATCGTCGCCGCGTTGCGCGCCCGCAGCGACTGCACGGGGAAGGTCGGAATTCTGGGCTTCTGTATTGGAGGTACCATTGCCTATCTGGCATCGGCCAAACATTCCATCGACGCTGCCGTGAGTTATTACGGCATCAGGATCCACGAGCACCTGGACCTAGCCGATCAGTTGCGATGCCAAATCCTGTTTCACTTTGCTGAGAGCGATGCCCATATTCCTCTGGAAACGGTGAAGCCGATTACCGAGCGTGCCGCTGTTTCCAAGCAAATGACCATACAGATCTACGAAGGCGCTGGTCATGGCTTCAACCGAAAAGGTTACTCCCAGTACCATGAGGCCTCGGCCCGACTGGCACGGGAGCGCACGTTGGCGCATCTAGGACGTTTGACGAGCTAGCCGTTTCGGTAAATGCAGTTTCAATACATTTCTCCGGAGAACCTCATGCCCAAGCTGAATTCGAACACCGCAAGAGCCGTCGTCGACGCAATGCTCGCTGCGGCGGCGGAACGCAACTTGCGGTTCACAGCCGCAGTCGTGGATAGCGGTGGTGAACTCTTGTGTTTTGGTCGTATGGATGGCGCTAGTCCGCTGACAGCACGGATGGCCGTCAACAAAGCCTATACGTCGGCAAAATGGACGCAGGATACCAAGGCGTTGAAGAAACGGCTGTTCGATCACGCACTCGGCGCGGAGATTCGCGATATGGCGTGGTTCGGCGATTCGCGGTTTACGCCGATCTGGGGTGGGGTCGTTTTGCGCGGTGATGATGGCGCCATCGTGGGTGCAATAGGCGGCAGTGGCGGCACGCCGGACCAGGATGAAGAACTGGCTCAGATCGGCGCGACCCATTTCGCCAACTCCTGAGTCCAATGCCGGTTTTCATGGAGGCAACGGTATTGGCCGGAGCCTCCATCAGATCCTCAACGAGCCAACTCTTCTCGTATTGAATGCAGAATTTTATCTTTTAGCGTCACGAAGCGCGTGTCCGTCAGCATCTCGATGCTTCGTGGCTTTGCGAACGGCACCTCGAACTGCTCCTTGAGACGACCTGGGCGGCGAGACATGACATAGACTCTGTCGCCGAGAAAGATTGCCTCGTCCACATCATGGGTGATGAACAGGATGGTCGGCTTGAATTCCGACCAGACCTTGAGCAGCAGTTCCTGCATCAGGAGCCGGGTCTGGAAATCCAGCGCTCCGAACGGCTCGTCCATCAGGAGTATTTCCGGCTGATTTGTCAGAGCGCGTGCAATCTGTACCCGCTGACGCATCCCGCCAGATAGCTGATACGGATAGTGAGCCGAAAAATCCTCCAGTCCCACGGCCTTGATAAAGCGGTGGGCGTCGTCTTCGTACTGCGCCTTCGGCACGCCACGTTTTCTCGGACCGAACGTAATATTCTCCCAAACGGTCATCCAACCGAATAGCGCGGGGCTCTGAAACACCACCATACGATCCGGGCCTGCGCCGAAAATATCCTTGCCGCTGACCGTGATCCGGCCGCTGCTTGGAGATTCGAAGCCGGCGATCATGTTCAGAACAGTGCTCTTGCCACACCCGCTCGGACCGACCAGGCAGATGATCTCGCCATCCGCAATCGTCATGCCGACATCACTGACGGCCACGACCTCGGCCGAGCGACCGTCGGCCGCCGGATAAATCTTGGTGACGGCATCCAACACAATTGTGCCCATTGGTCAGACCTTACTTTGCCAGTGGAGCAATCTGCGCTCGAACGCCGTGATCAGAAATTCGATACTCAAGCCAATTACGCCGATGATGAGGATGCCGATGAATACGTCCGAGATACGGAAGAACGTACCCGCATCCGTGATGATAAAGCCTAGCCCCGCCTGAGCGGCAAGGAGTTCCGCGGCAACCAAAACGGCCCAACTGACTGCTGCGGACGTCTTGACGCCAGTAAGAATGGAAGGCAGCGCCGCAGGAAACATGACGCTGGTAAAGAGCTGCCACCGCGTCAACCCGAGATTGACGCCGGCACGAACGAGCTGCTCCGGAACGGAGCGCATACCCGCAGCGCTGTTCAAGACGGTGTAGTTGAATGATGCGGCAAATATCAGAAGAACTTTGCTCGTTTCTCCAATTCCGAACCAAACGATCATCAGAGGGATAAACGCGATCGGAGGGATCGGGCGAAAAAAGCCGAAAATCGGCTGGGTAATCGCACCGAACGTTTTGCTGTAGCTCATCAGCAAGCCAACCGGAATGGCGAGCGCGATGCCAAGCAGAAAGCCGCTAACCGCCCGGAACAGGCTCCATCCAATATGAACGATAAGAGGATTGCCAGCATAACCGTTGCGCACCATATGGTCAGCTTGCGCAAGCACGTCTCCGGGAGACGGCAGCACGCGACTCGACACGAGCTCCGCCCCCGTAATGAGCGCCCAGACGCCGATCATTCCAATTATCGAAACGAGGCTGATCAACGGGTAGCGCCACCGGCTAACTGCCAATCGGCGGCGCCGGTGGGTCATTTGCGATTTATCGGTCATTCACTCAGTTACTTTTCGGTCTTCCGGAGCACATTCGAAATATAGGAATCATCGAAAGCATTGGAGAGATCGACGGCCTTCGGGATGATTCCCTCCTCCACGAGGAATTTCGCCATCTCATCCACCATCCTGTGATAGGCGCCCCCCTTCGTCAGGGAGTAACGATAGTTTTGATCGGTCCAGCGCGGAATATTCGGGACAGGCGCTTCCTTATACATGATTTTGATAACGTCGCGAGGCACGTTCATGGCTTCGGATACAGCTGCAATCGCGCTGTCAGGTCCGTCGTTCTGTAGATGCTTGTACGCTAACATCAATCCGGTCAAAAATCGCTCGATCGTCTCGCGATTCTTCTCGGCATACTCTCTGTGCACGGCGTACACACCAGTCGTGGAATGAACACCAAAATCCGCGTCCATTCCGATCAGACGGCCACCGAGTTCGTTGACATTGCGCTGAATCCACGGCTCCCAAACGGCGACCGCGTCGATGTCCTTGTTTCGCAGAGCGCCCAGTTGCTCCGGAGGCCCCATCAACAGAAGCTTGACCTCGCTCTTGCTGATGCCTTTGCTCTTAAGGGCGGCCAGCAGGCCATAATAAGCCGTCGTTCCGCGCGCCACCCCGATCGATTTGCCTTTCAAATCCTCCAGCTTGGTGATTCCGCTGTCGGCGCGCGCGACGATACCTTCGGCACCAGCCATTGTGGCGTCGATTCCGACGACTTTCCAATCAACGCCCTGGGCGAGCCCTGCGACATATGGCGTAATTCCCGGGGATGCGATGTCAAGACTCTTGCTTTCGATAGCCGCAATCGCCTGCGTGCCAGTAGTGAAGCGAACATAGGTCGGTTGCAGACCCATCTTCTCGAACAGCTTGAGGTCGCGGGCAACGTACAGCAGCCACGAGGCTTGTGGCTGAATGCCGATCCGCACCGGCAACGCCTGCCCGGTTGCGGCCGCTACGCTGCGGGGCGCACTCAATCCAACCGACGCAACCGCAAGTCCGGCAAGGACTCCTCTGCGCGAAAACCCCTTCCCGCCTTGATCCATCGTGCTCCCTCCAATTTGATTGAAGCGCTAACATTAACTGCCAAAGGAGACGCCCCGAGCAGGGCATATCAGCGCATGTTCTGCCCGACCGCCCACCTCATCACGCCGGCTGCGACACTGGGCAGTTGCGTCATGCTAATGGCCACGTCGCAGAGATCAAATTTATAAAGGTTATGTGGGACATCACCACGGTCAATTATTGCCAAAATTGGATTGAAGATTTGCTCTCGGAATAGAAAATCATGCATCCTCTTTCAGATCATACACAAATCACCATGACGCAAACTTGAGCTACGCAGGTTATTTCAATGAGCGACTTTTTTGATGGTGCCGAGAAACGAGTCGTTGTTGTCGGAGGCGGCTTTAGCGGCGTGGCATTCGCCATCCAGTTGATTCGACGCGCACAAGCTCGCGTGCATGTATCGATCGTTGAACCGGGGCAGTTTCTGGGACACGGACTAGCCTATTCCGCTGCCGATCCTGACCATCGTCTCAACGGCCCGATCAATTCGATGGTCATCGATCCGGAATACACCGACGAACTTCTGGAATGGTGTCAGGCAAGACGCATCATCGAGAACGACTTTGAGGCTCACGTTCCCAGCGGACATGTATTTCTCAGGCGATCCGTCATTGGAGAATACCTGTCGGATCAAGTTTTCCGTCACGCGAACGACGAAAGATTCGGTTCGACAATTGAACATATCCGTGACGTAGCGATCGATGTTCAGAAAGAACCAAACGGCTTTCTGGTAAAAACTTCATTTTGTGGCGATCAGATTGCCGACATGGTGATTCTCGCAACGGGGAATCCGACTCCGGGTCTGAGAAAACCATTTTCTCCTGAACACGCCCTGCATCCCCGTATCATCGCGAACCCTTTGGTCGCAGGGTGCCTCGATAAAATTCCGGCAGGCGCGCGCGTTCTCGTCGTGGGCAGTGGACTAACGGCTCTGGATCAATTGTCTACGCTGTTGCGCCGGGGACATATCGGAAAGCTCGTCGCCGTATCGAGGCGCGGCCTTCGGCCGCATGCACAATCACCGGAGATAAGGGGAATCGTGAGTCCTCGTATGCCGCCAACACCGATCTTGAACAAGATCGACGGCCCGATCCCCGAGTTTATTGCGCGTGAACCAGCCAATGTACGACGTTGGTGCAGAGCTCTTCGACGAGAAATTTCTAGTGTTGTTCGTGCCGGAGGTAGTTGGTACGAACCGTTCGATGCGGTTCGCGACGTGGTGTGGAAATTATGGCCACAATTGCCCCTGGCTGAGCAGCAACGCTTCCTGCGAAAGCTCCGCGTCTTCTGGGACATTCATCGCTTCCGGACGCCCCCCATGAATGACGACATGGTTCGACAAGCGGAGGAGCTTGGTCGTGTCCAATACCTCACGGCGAGAGTAATCGGCGTCACAACTGGCGCAATCCTCAATCCTGTTCAGGTCGAGCTCGAAGTTCGATCAGGACAGACGGATCGGCATGAGTTCGATTTCGTAGTCAACTGCACTGGATTTGATTCCGACGATACAACGTCCAGAAATCCTGTTCTGGCGAATCTGGAGCAACGTAAAATTCTGCGTCGCCATGGGACGGGCATGGGATACCAAGTGTCAGACAGATGTGAAGCGATGGACAGTACAGGCCGCGCGAACCCTAACCTTCGAATTATCGGACCGCCGACCGCAGGAACGTTTGGCGATCCCCTGGGAGCCATCTATATAACTGCGCAGGTGAAGCGTCTGATGCCCAGTGCGATTGAAGCACTAGGCTTTCCAGTTATCAGCTAGTGGCATGGGTCGGATACTCTGCGAGAGCGATCGAAAGCATTCGCGCTGAAAAGACCTGCACTGTCCGCTCCCGTGATCAGACCGATGTTTCGCACCGGGGGGATGCAACGGTGTGAGTGCTGCAATTTTCTGCGTTTTTATGCATTTGATATGCAGAATTCTGAGGAGGTCACTATCCGATCCTGAGCAGTTTTGGGATCTGAGAGTGGCGAATAATCAAGACATTGAGGCTGGGGCAAAGGCGGTTACCGAGGATAAGCGTCTTCCCGGCTGGCGCTTGGAGAAACTGGCCCGGGTAGTCGCCGATCACATGGATTGGTTTGACGCGGCCGCTGCGCGCGGAACAACATGGCAAGACACGGAAAGGGGGCTGGCTACCGCTGGCGCAACCGGCAAGGACGGCAAACCGCTGCGTATCGGCAAGCTGTTTTCAACGGTGTGGCGTGAACGCATCAAAGTACAATCGGCTAAAGTGCCCAGCCGCGGAGACAGACCAAATAGTCCCGGAGCGGAGCCGACTGCGGAGCGGACGCGCCACTACCGAGCGCTTGGTATCGGAAATTCTTAGAGCCATCTGCCCCCAAAACCCGTCGGGAAAAGGCCCTTGGCAAAGACGCTTAAACGAATTCAGACACCAAACGATACCGACCGACCGCCGCGGTCAAAGATCAGGCCTGCAGCATCTGGCAAAGACGCTCGCGCTTTCACGAAGCGCGCGGCATCTACCTGCAATCGCGGATCGACAACGATCAAACCCGCATAAGGGGCAGCAAAGACGTACTGGAACAAGCGGTATTGGCGCAGCGAGACCCCGAATCGGGGCGCAGACGAGTACCAGATGGCGCGCCATTCAGAATAAAGCTACGAACTCATATACCATTGAGATAGCAGTCTAATTTCGAGCCGCCATTAATCACAAAAGCCGGACAGACGAAACGCAATCTGGCTCTCGATTTGACGCCAGGGCGTTTGCTCGCGTCTCCTCTTCACAAGGCCCGCCGCTTCCCTACCACGCGTATCTGAGCGTGCCTTTTCCGGTGTAGCTGGTGACGTTGTTGGAGAACTCGCCCTCGAAAGACGCAGCGAGCGCGAAGCCGTTGCGCCAGGCGACCTCGGCGCCGGCGGTGACGAGCGCGGCGTCGGGCGCCGTCGCCGCGCCGTTGACCAGGAAGCCGGAGCCCGGCAGCGCCTGGAAGGTCGCGGCGGCGTTACGCGCGGTGTCGAAGTTGTGCGCCCAGGCGGCACGGCCGCGCAACGTCAACAGCGTGTCGCCCAGCACCGTGGTGCGGTCGAGCCGCAGGCCGAGTTCGCTACGCGTCGCGGTGACGTCATGTCCCGCATAGCCGAGCGCAAAACTGTCGGCCGCGCCGTTGCCCTGCTCCAGATA